>CP025095.1 GCA_002831545.1 Streptococcus suis
AAACTTTTCTTAACAGTGTGGATTTTTAAAATTATCTGTGGAAAACTTTTGTTTTTTATGGTACACTATTCTAACGAATATAATGTGAAAGGGGGAAAATATGAACCAAGAACAACTTTTTTGGCAACGATTTATTGAATTAGCAAAGGGAAATTTTAAGCCATCTATTTATGATTTTTATGTCGCTGATGCAAAATTACTCGGAATCAACCAGCAAGTTGCCAATATTTTCTTAAATCGTCCATTTAAAAAAGATTTCTGGGAAAAAAACTTCGAAGAGTTAATGATTGCCGCTAGTTTTGAAATCTACGGAGAGCCTCTTGCCATCCAATATCAATTTACAGAGGATGAACAGGAGATTAAGAACACTACAAACGCAAGAAGTTCAGTGGTTCACCAGGTACAGACACCTGAATCAGCTACTCCTCAAGAAACTTTTAAACCGGTTCATTCTGATATAAAATCCCAGTACACCTTTGCTAATTTTGTACAAGGAGACAATAATCACTGGGCAAAGGCTGCAGCTTTAGCTGTATCTGATAACCTAGGTGAGCTCTACAATCCATTATTCATTTTTGGTGGTCCTGGTCTTGGAAAAACTCATATTTTAAATGCGATTGGAAATAAGGTTCTAGCCGATAATCCCCAGGCAAGAATAAAATATGTCTCATCGGAAACATTCATCAATGAATTTTTAGAACACCTCCGTCTCAATGATATGGAAAGTTTCAAAAAAACCTATCGCAATCTGGACTTACTTCTAATTGATGACATTCAGTCTCTCCGTAATAAAGCAACAACACAGGAAGAATTTTTCCATACTTTTAATGCGCTTCATGAAAAAAATAAGCAGATTGTACTCACAAGCGACCGTAATCCCGATCACTTAGACAATTTGGAAGAAAGACTAGTAACACGTTTCAAATGGGGGTTAACCAGTGAAATCACTCCACCTGATTTTGAAACACGTATCGCAATTTTACGTAACAAGTGCGAGAACCTGCCTTACAACTTTACAAATGAGACGCTATCCTATCTAGCTGGGCAATTTGATTCGAACGTACGTGACCTTGAAGGTGCCTTAAAAGATATCCATTTGATAGCCACTATGCGTCAACTGTCTGAGATAAGTGTCGAGGTTGCTGCTGAGGCTATTCGATCAAGAAAACAAACAAATCCACAAAATATGGTTATTCCTATTGAGAAAATCCAAACCGAAGTGGGAAATTTCTACGGTGTCAGCTTGAAAGAATTAAAGGGTTCTAAGCGTGTTCAACATATCGTTCACGCGCGACAAGTTGCTATGTTTTTAGCACGTGAAATGACAGACAATTCCCTTCCAAAAATTGGGAAAGAATTTGGTAATCGAGACCATACAACCGTTATGCATGCATACAATAAAATAAAAACTCTCCTCTTGGATGATGAGAATTTAGAAATAGAGATTACCAGTATAAAAAATAAACTTCGTTAACCTGTGTATAACTTTTCAAAAAAGCTCTGTTTTTTCCACAAGTTGTGAACAAGTTAATTTCCGCAGTTTTATTGGTCTTTCATCACTTTTCCACAGAATACACAGAGACTACTATTACTATTAACCTTATAGATAATAAATAAAGGAGAATCCATGATTCAATTTTCTATTAATAAAAATATATTTCTACAAGCACTTAGTATTACTAAACGGGCAATCAGTACAAAAAATGCTATTCCAATTCTTTCAACAGTAAAAATTACAGTAACTAGTGAAGGAATCACTTTAACTGGTTCAAATGGACAAATCTCGATTGAACATTTTATTTCTATTCAAGATGAAAATGCAGGACTTTTGATCAGTTCTCCAGGTTCCATTCTCTTAGAAGCTGGTTTCTTTATTAATGTCGTATCCAGTATGCCGGATTTAGTCCTTGACTTCAATGAAATTGAACAAAAGCAAATCGTTTTGACAAGTGGTAAGTCTGAAATCACATTAAAGGGAAAAGAAGCAGAACAGTATCCTCGTTTACAGGAAGTTCCAACTTCAAAACCATTGGTGTTAGAAACAAAAGTATTAAAACAAACAATTAATGAAACAGCATTTGCAGCTTCTACACAAGAAAGTCGTCCTATTCTTACGGGTGTTCATTTTGTTTTAACAGAAAATAAAAATCTAAAAACTGTTGCAACAGATTCACACCGTATGAGCCAACGGAAATTGGTCCTTGATACCTCTGGTGATGATTTTAATGTTGTTATTCCAAGTCGTTCTCTCCGTGAATTTACTGCAGTTTTTACAGATGATATTGAAACAGTAGAAGTCTTCTTTTCAAATAATCAAATCCTTTTTAGAAGCGAGCATATTAGCTTCTATACACGCTTATTAGAAGGTACCTACCCTGATACAGACCGCTTAATTCCAACTGAGTTTAAAACAACTGCAATTTTTGATACTGCAAATCTTCGTCACTCGATGGAGCGTGCTCGTCTTCTTTCAAATGCAACCCAAAATGGTACAGTAAAACTAGAAATTGCTAATAATGTTGTATCGGCCCATGTAAATTCTCCAGAAGTTGGACGTGTGAATGAGGAATTAGATACTGTAGAAGTATCAGGTGAAGATTTAGTAATCAGCTTTAACCCAACTTACTTGATAGAAGCATTGAAAGCCACAACTAGTGAACAAGTGAAAATTAGCTTTATCTCTTCTGTCCGTCCATTTACATTGATTCCAAATAATGAAGGTGAAGATTTTATTCAATTGGTTACACCAGTTCGTACCAACTAAATAATATTAAGGAGGCTGGGCAAAAAGACCAACCTCGCTTCTCAGGGTTCGTGTCAACATCTCAGCGCAGTGGTTGATTGGCAGATTTGTTCGTGTTTTACACTCCAAATCTGACCTAATCAACTGTGCGGGGGCGGGAAGACGAACTCTTTTTTTGACCAGTCGAGTTCTTTCCCGCTCCCTTTATGTTATACTAAAAAATAGCACTGAGCTTATTTTTATATATTTAGTGATGGGGAATAAATGACGTTATATATATTAGCTAATCCTAATGCTGGTAGCCATACTGCTGAACATATCATATTCAAAATAAAAGAAAGTTATCCACAGCTTGCAGTTAACATTTTTATGACAGTTGGTCCTGAGGATGAAAAAAGGCAAATAGAGGCTATTTTAAAGGAGTTTGTCAGTAGTGAGGACCAATTAATGATTTTAGGTGGAGACGGCACACTATCTAAAGCGTTGCGTTTTTGGCCAGCTAGTCTACCGTTTGCTTATTATCCAACAGGATCTGGAAATGATTTTGCTAAGGCAATGAATATAACATCGCTCTATAGAAGTGTAGATGCCATTTTAGAGGGAAAAACAAGTCGGATATATGTTTTAAACAGTTCATACGGAACGGTTGTAAACAGTATGGATTTTGGCTTTGCAGCTCAAGTTATCAATGGTTCGACGAATTCAATTTTGAAAAAAATTCTGAACAAGGTAAAACTTGGGAAGTTAACTTATCTATTCTTTGGTATTAAAACATTATTTTCAAAACAAGCTATAAACTTAGAATTAACTCTTGATGAAAAATCTTATCAGTTAGCTAATCTCTTTTTTATTTCTGTAGCAAATAGTCTTTATTTTGGTGGAGGAATCATGATATGGCCAACAGCAAGTGCTAAAAAGAAGGAAGTAGATATTGCTTACTTCAAAAATGGAAATTTCTACCAACGTCTACAATCATTGTTAGCCTTATTAACGAAGAGGCATGAATCTTCTCATACAATTCAGCATTTAACAGGGGTAGATGTAGTTTTAAAATCAAAAGAAAAATTGTTATTGCAAATAGATGGAGAGACATGCACTGCAAATGAGGTAACGTTAACCTATCAGGAAAGAAGTATGTATCTTTAAGGAGGAAGTATGTATCAATTAGGAACCTTTGTCGAAATGAAAAAGCCCCATGCCTGTGTCATCAAATCGACCGGCAAGAAGGCAAATAAGTGGGAGGTTATCCGTCTAGGAGCGGATATTAAAATCCGCTGTAGTAACTGTGACCATGTTGTTATGATGAGCCGATATGATTTTGAACGAAAAATGAAACAAGTTCTGCCGAGTGAAGCCTAGTTGACAGTTTGCAACTGCTGGTTGCGATTTTTTCCTAAAAATTGCTAGTCAACTGTTCCTTTCTAAGCTATAATAGACTTATAAAAAAGAGGAGGATATAATCATGAAGCAGTTAGCACAGCAGATCAAGAATCTACGCACAACCAAGAACCTATCTCAAGATGAGTTGGCAGAGAAACTCTATATTTCCCGTCAGGCTGTTTCAAAGTGGGAAAATGGCGAAGCAACGCCAGATATTGACAAACTGGTTCAGCTGGCAGAAATCTTTGGTGTTAGTCTGGATTATCTGGTTTTAGGGAAAGAACCTGAGAAGGAAATTGTGGTGGAACAACGAGGAAAAATGAATGGTTGGGAATATTTGTACGAAGAATCCAAACGACCTCTTACAAGAGGAGATGTTGTCGTTCTCATTTTTTTTGCAGTTATATTTTTAGGTGGATTATTCATTAAGCATTATTTTTAACGAAGCTTGCCAAACAGCAAGCTTTTTCTCTACTTTTCTGCTATAATAGTCATGATTGAATTTTTAATTGGAGAGTAAAAAAACATGGCTTTAACAGCAGGAATCGTCGGTTTGCCAAACGTTGGTAAATCAACCCTATTTAACGCAATTACCAAAGCAGGAGCAGAAGCTGCAAACTACCCTTTCGCAACCATTGATCCAAACGTCGGCATGGTGGAAGTGCCTGATGAGCGTTTGCAGAAGTTGACGGAGCTCATCACCCCTAAAAAGACAGTTCCAACCACTTTTGAATTTACCGATATTGCCGGTATCGTAAAAGGTGCCTCTAAAGGTGAAGGACTTGGAAATAAATTCTTGGCCAATATTCGAGAGGTTGACGCCATTGTCCACGTGGTGCGTGCCTTTGATGATGAAAATGTCATGCGTGAACAAGGCCGTGATGATGCTTTTGTGGATCCAATCGCAGATATTGATACTATTAACCTAGAATTGATTTTGGCGGACCTAGAGAGCATCAACAAGCGTTATGCGCGTGTAGAAAAAATGGCCCGTACTCAAAAAGACAAGGATTCTGTGGCAGAATTTGCAGTCCTTGAAAAAATCAAACCTGTCCTAGAAGACGGAAAATCTGCTCGTACAGTTAACTTCACCGATGAAGAACAAAAAATCGTTAAGCAACTCTTCCTCCTGACCACTAAACCAGTCCTCTATGTTGCCAACGTCGATGAAGACAAGGTAGCAGATCCTGAGTCTATCAGTTATGTTCAGCAAATCCGTGACTTTGCAGCGACGGAAAATGCAGAAGTAGTGGTGATTTCTGCACGTGCTGAAGAAGAAATATCAGAACTTGACGATGAAGACAAGGGTGAGTTTTTGGAAGCTCTCGGTTTAACAGAATCTGGTGTGGACAAATTGACCCGTGCAGCCTACCACTTGCTTGGCCTTGGAACTTACTTTACCGCAGGGGAAAAAGAAGTGCGTGCTTGGACCTTCAAACGTGGCATGAAAGCTCCTCAGTGTGCGGGTATTATCCATTCAGATTTTGAAAAAGGCTTTATCCGTGCCGTCACCATGTCCTATGATGATTTGATTCAATACGGCTCTGAAAAGGCTGTTAAGGAAGCTGGACGCCTTCGTGAAGAAGGAAAAGAGTATGTGGTTCAAGATGGGGACATCATGGAGTTCCGCTTTAACGTTTGATGGCTAAACTGTCCTTATTCTTCGTTGTTTTACCTTGCCATACCATCAGTATTGTCTGCGGTTTCAACGCCTAGACTAAGAACAGTTTATCGCATCAAAGAGGATGATTACTTGGTTGGAAAGCATTTTCCAGCCTTTTGGTATTTAAGGAGAAAAAATGACACGATTGATCATCGGTCTGGGAAATCCCGGAGACCGCTATTTTGAAACAAAACATAACGTTGGCTTTATGCTGCTGGATAAGATTGCCAAGCGTGAAAATGTGACCTTTAGTCACGATAAGATTTTCCAAGCTGACATTGCCACAACCTTTATTGACGGTGAAAAAATTTACCTGGTTAAACCAACGACCTTTATGAATGAATCTGGTAAGGCTGTTCATGCCCTGATGGCTTATTATGGTCTGGATGCAACTGATATTTTAGTAGCTTATGACGACTTGGACATGGCTGTTGGGAAGATCCGTTTCCGTCAAAAAGGATCAGCTGGTGGCCACAATGGTATCAAATCCATTGTCAAGCATATTGGAACACAGGAATTTGACCGTATCAAGATTGGTATTGGGCGTCCTAAAGGAAAAATGAGCGTTGTCAACCATGTCTTGTCTGGCTTTGATATAGAGGACCGTATTGAAATCGACTTAGCACTAGATAAACTTGACAAGGCTGTCAACGTATATCTAGAAGAAGATGATTTTGATACCATTATGAGAAAGTTTAACGGCTAATGAATATACTAGATATACTTCACAAAAATAAGCAAATCAATCAGTGGCAGTCTGGATTAAACAAGTCAACTCGCCAACTATTATTAGGACTCACTGGAACCAGTAAGTCATTAGTCATGGCGACTGCCTATGATTGTTTGGCCGAAAAGATTATGATTGTGACTGCTACTCAAAATGATGCTGAGAAATTAGTTGCAGATTTAACAGCCATTATTGGAAGTGAGAATGTTTACAACTTTTTTACAGATGATAGTCCAATTGCGGAATTTGTCTTTGCATCAAAAGAACGAACTCAGTCAAGAATTGATAGTTTGAATTTTTTGACCAATGCAACTCAATCAGGAATTTTAGTTGCTAGTATGGCTGCTTGTCGGGTCTTATTGCCGAGTCCTGAGACTTATAAAGGTTCTAAAATACAGCTTGAAGTTGGTCAAGAAATAGAAGTTGACAAACTTGTAAAGAATCTTGTCAACATCGGCTACAAAAAAGTGTCTCGTGTATTAACCCAGGGAGAATTTAGCCAACGAGGTGATATTCTAGATATTTTTGACATGCAAGCAGAAACTCCTTACCGAATAGAATTTTTTGGAGATGAGATTGATGGCATTCGTATCTTTGATGTCGACAGTCAAAAATCTTTAGAAAATCTAGACGAAATCTCGATTTCTCCAGCTTCCGATATCATTTTGTCTTCGGAAGACTATAGTAGAGCTAGCCAATACATTCAGACAGCTATTGAACAATCGACCCTAGAGGAGCAACAGTCTTACTTACGAGAAGTCTTAGCTGATATGCAGACGGAGTACCGGCATCCAGATTTGCATAAATTCTTGTTCTGTATCTATGAACAATCATGGACATTGTTGGATTACTTGCCAAAGAGTTCTCCCTTATTTTTAGATGATTTTCATAAAATTGCTGACAAGCAGGCTCAATTTGAAAAAGAATCAGCAGAGTTGTTGACAGATGATTTACAGAAGGGTAAATCAGTATCAAGTTTGAAATATTTTGCCTCAACTTACGCTGAATTGAGAAAATACAAACCTGCCACCTTCTTTTCAAGTTTTCAAAAAGGTTTAGGCAATGTAAAGTTTGATGCTCTTTATCAATTTACTCAACATCCTATGCAGGAATTTTTCCACCAGATTCCACTGTTAAAAGATGAATTGACTCGATATGCGAAATCAAACAATACCGTTGTTATTCAAGCAAGTTCTGAAGCAAGTTTACAGACTTTGCAAAAATCTTTACAGGAGTATGATATTCAGCTACCTGCCTATCCAACGGATAAGTTAGTAGAAGGTCAGCAACAAGTGACCATTGGACAGCTAGCTTCTGGATTTCATTTGATGGATGAGAAGTTAGTTCTTATTACTGAAAAAGAGATTTTTAATAAAAAGATTAAGCGTAAGGTCCGTAGAACTAATATTTCTAATGCTGAGCGTATTAAGGACTATAGTGAGCTAGCTGTTGGTGACTATGTTGTTCACCATGTTCACGGGATAGGTCAGTATTTAGGGATAGAAACCATTGAAATATCAGGTATCCACCGTGACTATGTGACAGTTCAATATCAAAACTCCGATCGCATTTCCATTCCTGTAGAGCAGATTGATCTCCTTTCCAAATACTTAGCGTCCGATGGAAAAGCTCCAAAAGTTAATAAACTAAACGATGGCCGTTTCCAACGAACCAAGCAAAAAGTTCAGAAGCAGGTAGAGGATATTGCGGATGATTTGATTAAGCTTTATGCAGAGCGTAGCCAGTTGAAAGGCTTTGCCTTTTCACCGGACGATAACAATCAAGTTGAATTTGACAACTACTTTACACATGTGGAAACAGACGACCAACTCCGTTCCATCGATGAAATCAAAAAAGACATGGAAAAAGACTCTCCAATGGATCGTTTGCTGGTAGGAGATGTCGGCTTTGGTAAGACAGAGGTAGCTATGCGCGCTGCTTTCAAAGCTGTCAATGATGGCAAGCAAGTAGCTATTCTTGTACCTACGACTGTTTTAGCCCAGCAACACTATGCTAATTTCCAAGAACGGTTTGCAGAATTTCCTGTCAATGTGGATGTTATGAGTCGTTTTAAAACAAAGGCAGAGCAGGAAAAAACACTTGAGAAGTTGAAAAAAGGCCAAGTTGACATCTTGATTGGTACCCATCGCCTTCTATCAAAAGATGTTGTTTTTGCTGATTTAGGTTTACTGGTTATTGACGAAGAGCAACGGTTTGGTGTCAAGCATAAGGAACGCTTGAAGGAACTGAAAAAGAAAATAGATGTCCTAACCTTGACTGCAACTCCGATTCCTCGGACATTGCAAATGTCCATGCTGGGAATCCGCGACTTATCAGTAATTGAGACTCCACCGACAAATCGCTATCCTGTACAAACTTATGTGATGGAAACAAATCCTTCCGTTATCCGAGATGCAATGCTTCGAGAGATAGATCGCGGAGGTCAGGTTTACTATCTTTACAATAAAGTTGACACCATTGAACAGAAAGTGTCTGAATTAAAAGAATTGGTTCCAGAAGCTACTATAGGATACGTTCATGGACAAATGTCGGAGATCCAATTAGAAAATACTCTATATGCCTTTGTAGAGGGTGAGTATGATATTCTAGTGACCACAACAATCATTGAAACCGGTGTTGATATTCCAAATGCTAATACACTGTTTATTGAAAATGCAGATCATATGGGACTGTCAACTCTTTATCAACTTAGAGGACGTGTTGGCCGTTCCAGTCGGATTGCCTATGCCTATCTCATGTACCGTCCAGACAAGTCCTTGACAGAAGTAGCTGAAAAACGTTTGGAGGCAATCAAGGGCTTTACAGAACTAGGATCAGGTTTCAAGATTGCTATGCAAGATTTGTCTATTCGTGGTGCGGGAAATATTTTAGGTGCTGCTCAGTCAGGTTTTATTGATTCTGTGGGATATGAGATGTATTCACAATTGCTGGAACAAGCCATCTTGGAAAAACAAGGTAAGGCAACCCAACGTCAGAAGAGTAATTCAGAGGTCAATTTACAGATTGATGCCTATTTACCAAGTGATTATATTGGTGATCAGCGACAAAAAATTGAAATTTACAAGCGTATAAAGAATATTGACAGTCGTGTAAACTATCAAGAATTACAGGAAGAATTGATTGACCGTTTTGGAGAGTATCCTGATGTAGTAGCCTACTTGCTTGAAATTGGTCTATTGAAATCATTTTTAGACCAAGTTTTCTGTCATACAGTTCTTAGACGACAACATCAAGTGACAGTAACATTCGAACCTATGGCTGGTCAAATTTTCCTAACGCAAGATTACTTTGAAGCTTTATCTGTGACAAATTTGAAAGCTCAGATAACAGAAAATAAAGGAAAACTAGCTGTTGTGTTTAACATTCAACAGAAAAAAGAATATGAAATATTAGAGGAATTGATTTCTTTTGCCGAAAAATTAAAAGAAATTAAAGCAAGGAAAGCAGAATAAATTTCTCAATTAAATGAAAAAATGGTAAAATATATAGTTGAGGTAAAGTATGAGACTAGATAAATATTTGAAAGTATCCCGCATTATCAAGCGTCGAACAGTTGCGAAGGAAGTTGCCGATAAAGGACGAATAAAAGTCAATGGGATTTTGGCGAAATCTTCAACAGATTTAAAAGTAAATGATCAGGTTGAAATCCAATTTGGTAATAAACTACTCACTGTAAAAGTACTTGAAATGAAAGATTCGACTAAAAAAGAAGACGCACTGAAAATGTATGAAATTATCAGTGAAAAAAGGATAGAAAAAGATGAAGAAATCTAAAATTCTACAACTGAATAATGCCTTTATTCAGTCGGAGCGTAAAAAAACTCAGCATCAATTGGCAGAACGCCAACAAAAAAATCGTTTTATGGGTGCAATTCTCATTCTAGTTATCTTTCTTTTTATGTTGCCTGCCTATAATCTTGTTGGGACTTACACTAATATTCAGCAGCAGGAAAAGAAACTTGCTGAATTGGAAAAAAATTACGAAGAACTGACCAAAGAACAGAAGCAGGAAGCAGAGATGGTTGCAAAATTGAAAAATGAGGAATACGCAGCAAAGTATGTTCGGGCTAAGTATCAATACTCTAAAGAAGGGGAATTTGTCTACAATATTCCAGGGTTACCAAAATGACCGAATCTATTTTTAAAATTGTAGAGCAATTTTTACAGCATTCTGATGAAAAATTAGAAGAGTTGAATCAAAAGAATAGAGAATTAAAGTTAGAAGAAAATGAATCGTAGAAAGGAGGGAGTATGCAGAAAAAACTGCTCGTATGGTTATTGCCAGTTTTATTTGGATGGCAGGTGGTCGATAGTACAGAAATACCATTTGAACTCACAGCGCAAGAAGAATACGAATTGACTCATACTATCTATGATCAGTATTTTCAAACTATCCCTCAAAACCCAAATGTTTTTCAAACTGAGAATCTTTATTCGGATGAAGAACTGACTATAGCAGGTGGACAATTACAGCCGAACCAACATTTTTCTATTACGGATGTTCTAGTCAATAGCAAAAAAGAATTGGTTTTCAAAATAGATGACAAGGGTTACATTCTTGCAAGTAGGCATCTACTATTTGATGATGTAATTGTTACAGAAACTACTGTTGAGCAAACTTATTGGACAAAAAAAGGTTTCACATTGTTAACCTCACCAATTGCTAACGAAGCTACGGAAATAAAAAATGATTTACAACCCTATCAAGCTGTCATGGTTTCTAAAATTGTGACAACTTCCCTAGGTGATTTTGCCTATGTTACAGATAAAGGTTGGATTGCAGTAAATAATCTTTCTAAAACGGATAATAGAGTAGAAGCTGTTCAAGAGTTGTTGACTAACAAATATCCCAAAGATACTATTGGTATATATGTGAAACAATTGTCAACAGGTCAAACTGCAGGTGTAAATCAAGAGAAACTATTCTATTCTGCCAGCATTGCTAAGCTACCAATTCTTTATTACGTTCAAGAGCAACTGAATGCTGGGTACATTGATTTGACTACTAAAGTGAAATATACAGCCGAATCTATATCCTTCCCAGGAGCTTATGTTGCTGGAGGAAGTGGTTCACTGTCAAAAACTCCTGACAATAAAGATTATTCAGTGGAAGAATTGATCAATAAGACTGCTAAAGAGTCAGATAATGTAGCTAGTAATTTACTTTCTTATTATGTAGCTAATAAATTCGATTCCAATTTTTATCAAGTAATAACTGCTAAAACAGGTAGTGAGTGGAGTATGGTTACACGTGAAACTTCAGCTGAGATCGCAGGTAAAATGATGGAAGCCTTATATATTCAAAATGGCTATGTGCTAGAAAGTTTGTTATCTACTCAATTTGATAATCAACGTATTTCGAAAGACATCTCAGTTCCAGTTGCTCATAAAATTGGCGATGCAGATGATGTCAAACACGATGTAGCGATTGTTTACGCAGAGTCTCCTTTTGTTTTATCTATTTTTACAGATAAATCAAATTATGATGAGATTACACAAATTGCAAATGATATTTACGGGATTTTAAAGTAAATGAAAGATAGATTTTTAAAAGTGACACTGGATGGTCACTTTTTTGATAAACATAAGAAAGTACTAGTAGCCGTATCTGGTGGGTTAGATTCTATGAACCTATTCCATCTTTTATACGAATGCAAACAAGTGTTAGGGATTGAACTTGGAATTGCCCATATTAATCATGGACAGAGAGAAGAATCTGTCATTGAGGAAAAATATCTTAGACAGTTAGCAGAAGAAAGTAATGTTCCCTTTTATCTGTCCTATTTTGAAGGCGATTTTTCAGAAGAAGCGGCGCGAAAATGGCGTTATGGATTTTTTGCTACAATCATGGAGAAGGAAGGCTACACTGCACTAGTGACAGCCCACCATGCAGATGATCAAGCAGAAACTGTCTTTATGCGATTGATTAGAGGAGGGCGTTTACGTCACTTATCAGCAATTCAACCGACTCAGCCTTTTGCAACAGGGGAACTTATTCGACCACTTTTATCTTTTAAAAAGGCAGATTTTGAAAAGCTATTTCATTTTGAAGATTGCAGCAATGCAGATTTCAAATATTTTCGAAATAGAGTCAGAAATGACTATTTACCAAAGTTAAAACAGGAAAATCCTAAAATCGAACTTACTCTCAATAATCTTGCAGTTGATACAAATAATCTATTTCAAGCGCTAAGAGATTTGACACAGGATTTATCCGTTACAGATGTGATGAGCTTTCAACAACAGACACCTGCGGTACAAAGTTATCTATTAGAGGAATATTTGGAAAAATTTCCTGATTTACAGCTCTCTCGTCCACAATTTAATGAAGTATTACACATCTTGCGTTCAAAAGCTAACTACTATCATTTATTGAAAAATGATTACATGCTAGAAAAGGATTATCATCGTTTTCAAATTTATAAAATAGGACCAGAGACGGATAGTCAACCAGAAAAAATCATGATAAAATCAGAGGGTATTTTTTCTTACGGTTCATATATTTTTTCTCTCAATCATCCTTTGGAAGAAGCGGATAGTATTTTATATTTTCCTACAGAAAATCCAATTGTAGTGAGGAGAAGGCAGGCTGGGGATACCATTTTAATAAACGGAGTAAATAAAAAACTCCGTCGTTGGTTTATTGATAATAAAATCTCACAGAAAGTTCGACAAAATGCGCTTATTATCGAGCAGAATGGAGAAATTTATGGAATTACGAATCTTGTTAGCAGTGATTTGAGTAAATCAGTAAAAAATGATATAATAAAAGCTACCTTATATATAAAAATGAAAGAGTAGAACAACTATGTTGGACAAAGATATTAAGAAAACTCTTGTTTCAGAAGAAGAAATCGTTGCAAAATGCAAAGAACTCGGTCAAATTTTAGCAACAGACTATGCAGATAAGAATCCTATTCTTGTAGGAATTTTAAAAGGTTCTATCCCATTTATGGCAGAATTAATGAAACATATTGATGCCCATGTAGAAACGGATTATATGGTTGTTTCTAGCTACCATGGCGGAACGGAGAGTAGCGGTACCGTTAAGATTATCAAGGATTTGGACAATAGTGTTGCAGGTCGACATATCATCTTCGTAGAGGATATTATTGACACTGGTCGCACATTAAAAGAATTGAAAGAACTCTTTGCTTTGCGTCAGGCAGCTTCTATTAAAATTGCCACTCTTCTTGATAAACCAGAAGGTCGTGTTGTTGAAATCGAGCCAGACTACACTTGCTTTACTATTCCAAATGAATTTGTAGTTGGATTTGGCTTAGATTATGATGAAAATTACCGTAATCTTCCTTATGTTGGTGTACTCAAAGAGGAAGTTTACACAAAATAGAAAAAGGTTTCCTACTATATTATGAACAATCAACCAAATAAAGGATTTATAAAAAATCCTTTTCTCATTATTCTCGTTATTGCCACTATTGTTACAGCCTTTCAATTTTTTAACGCTGGTCAGCAAGTAGCAACTCAAGAAATCAGTTATTCACAAGTAGTAACTGAATTGAAAAATAATAATGTATCTGAAATTACTTATCAACCAAATTCAAGTGTTATTGAAATTACTGGTAAGTACAAAAAAGAACAGGAAGCTAAAGATGAGTTAGCTTCAACTATTAAGTTATTCCAAGTTTCTAGTAAAGTTAAGTATAAAAACTTTAAATCACTAATTTTACCGTCAGAAACGAATTTGTCAGAGCTACAAGCTCTTGCAAATGAAAATGGAGTAAAGGTTACTATTAAACCTGAAAGTTCAAATGGACTTTGGTTAAATATCGTCTTTAATTTGTTACCGCTTATCATTGCTGGTGTATTCTTCATGATGATGATGAACCAGGGTGGTGGCGGAGCTCGAGGTGCCATGAATTTTGGGCGAAACAAGGCAAAAGCTCTTGAGCAAAGCAATATCAAAGTTCGTTTCTCAGATGTTGCAGGTGCAGAAGAAGAAAAACAAGAATTAGTTGAAGTTGTTGAATTTTTGAAGGATCCAAAACGCTTTACTAAACTTGGAGCACGTATTCCAGCAGGTGTGCTACTAGAGGGGCCTCCAGGAACCGGTAAAACCTTGCTTGCCAAAGCAGTAGCAGGTGAAGCGGGTGTACCATTCTTCTCCATTTCTGGTTCAGATTTTGTTGAAATGTTTGTTGGTGTCGGTGCCAGCCGTGTTCGTTCATTATTTGAAGATGCAAAAAAAGCAGCGCCAGCCATTATTTTCATCGATGAAATCGATGCTGTCGGTCGCCAACGTGGTGTCGGCATGGGTGGCGGTAACGACGAACGTGAACAAACCCTCAACCAACTCTTAATTGAAATGGATGGTTTTGAAGGGAACGAAGGGATTATTGTCATTGCCGCAACCAACCGTAGTGATGTTTTAGACCCTGCCCTTCTTCGTCCAGGTCGTTTTGACCGTAAAGTATTGGTTGGTCGTCCGGATGTTAAAGGACGTGAAGCAATCCTTAAAGTTCATGCGAAGAATAAACCACTAGCAGCAGATGTAGATTTGAAATTAGTAGCACAACAAACACCAGGATTTGTTGGTGCAGATTTAGAGAATGTTCTTAACGAAGCAGCTCTAGTTGCTGCACGTCGAAACAAAACTGTCATCGATGCGTCAGATATCGACGAAGCGGAAGATCGTGTTATTGCAGGTCCGTCCAAGAAAGATCGTCAAGTCTCAGCTAAGGAACGAGAAATCGTTGCCTACCATGAAGCTGGTCATACGATTGTCGGCCTTGTCTTGTCAAATGCGCGTGAAGTTCATAAAGTTACTATTGTACCACGTGGCCGCGCAGGAGGTTACATGATTGCCCTTCCAAAAGAAGATCAAATGCTTCTATCTAAAGAAGATATGAAGGAGCAATTGGCTGGTCTTATGGGAGGACGTGTTGCGGAAGAAATTATTTTCAATACCCAAACAACTGGTGCCTCAAATGACTTTGAACAAGCAACACAGATGGCGCGTGCTATGGTTGCTGAATATGGCATGAGTGACAAAATGGGACCAATGCAGTATGAGGGCAGTCATGCAATGTTTGGTGGCCAGACAACTCATAAACACATTTCAGAACAAACTGCTTATGAATTAGATAATGAAGTACGTGATTTGTTAAATGAAGCTCGCAACAAAGCAGCTGAAATTATTCAGTCTAATCGCGAAACTCATAAACTAATCGCAGAAGCATTGCTCAAATACGAAACTCTTGATAGTGTTCAAATTAAATCTCTCTATGAAACAGGCAAAATGCCAGAGAATATTGAACGTGATGATGAAGATGTTCATCCCCTTTCTTATGAAGAGGTAAAAGAGAAAATTAATACGAAAGAGTAGTATAAAAATACTCTGGGCAAGACATTCCATAACGGATCTGCCCTCACTCTCAACCACTAAAATAACCACAAAGCCTTTGCTAAGTACATAATCTTGGCGAGGGCTTTTTTACATGATACACATCAGAAACAGGGCATTTACAAGAAAAACGAATCAACAGTTATTTATCTCAATCTTAGAACTATACCAAATAACTCCCTTCTGAAGCAGAATGCAATGTTTGCCATAGAGTATCAATAGCAAATGTACTTTAAAAAAGAAAAATCAAATAAAGTATGCTAGACAAAAATGTCCTGTAGAAAGGCAGCACTTTTCGATAAACTTAAACCATCAACAAAAGGAGATTAAGAAATGGAATTCGAAAAAGTGTACGCAAGCGTCAAAGGTATTGTAAACAAGGCTCGAAAAGAGTTTTACATTAAACTATGGGATCGAGATGATTGGGAACAAGAAGGAATGATGACCTTGTTTGAATTATTGGAAGCTCAACCGTGGCTAGTTGATGAACAAGTTCAATTATATTGTTATTTTAAAGTCAAGTTCAGAAATCGAATCAAGGATCGTATCCGCAAACAGGAAAGTCAAAAACGCAAGTTTGACCGTATGCCACATGAAGATATTCACGAATTATCTCACGCAATACAATCACCGGGATTGATAAACGATGAACTATTAATGCTAAGAGGTGCCTTGAGAGATTATCGAAAAAATCTGAGTAATGATCAACTTGATAAATACGAAAAATTAATTAGCGGACAATGTTTTAATGGTCGTCGTGAAATGATACGTGATTTACAAATTCATTTGAAAGACTTTCGCTAAAGCTAGTCACTAACATTATGTTAATCGAATTAAGAAATTGGGCAGAAGCACCATAAAAAGTTCTGTTCAGTTTCTTTTTATATAGGTTATAGCACAGGAAGAAGGAATAGGAGAAAAAACAAAGTATCTACATAGAACTTTTAGTGTAAAAAATCCCAAAAACCCGGTTGACAAAGTATATAAGTCGTGATAGAATAATTGAGTTGTCTCTTGAGGGGCTAGTTAACAGAGGAACGAAAAAAAGTTTCGAAAAAGTGTTGACAAGACCATCAGAAGATGATAGAATAATCGAGTTATCTCTTGCGGGACTAGTTAACAGAAGAACGAAAAAAAGTTTCAAAAAAGTGTTGACAAAGTTCATAAGAAATGATAAACTAAGATAGTTGTCGCAAGAGCGATGAACAAGACCTTTGAAAATTAAAGAAGACGAACCAAACGTGCAGGGTGATTTATCTAAGGATAAATCGTCAATGACAAAACAAAACAATAAAACGGAAAGCTAGCAATAGCTTGAGTTTGAATCAAAACTTTTAATGAGAGTTTGATCCTGGCTCAGGACGAACGCTGGCGGCGTGCCTAATACATGCAAGTAGAACGCTGAAGTCTGGTGCTTGCACTAGACGGATGAGTTGCGAACGGGTGAGTAACGCGTAGGTAACCTGCCTCATAGCGGGGGATAACTATTGGAAACGATAGCTAATACCGCATAACAGTATTTACCGCATGGTAGATACTTGAAAGGAGCAATTGCTTCACTATGAGATGGACCTGCGTTGTATTAGCTAGTTGGTGAGGTAACGGCTCACCAAGGCATCGATACATAGCCGACCTGAGAGGGTGATCGGCCACACTGGGACTGAGACACGGCCCAGACTCCTACGGGAGGCAGCAGTAGGGAATCTTCGGCAATGGGGGCAACCCTGACCGAGCAACGCCGCGTGAGTGAAGAAGGTTTTCGGATCGTAAAGCTCTGTTGTAAGAGAAGAACTGTGAGAAGAGTGGAAAGTTTCTCATTTGACGGTATCTTACCAGAAAGGGACGGCTAACTACGTGCCAGCAGCCGCGGTAATACGTAGGTCCCGAGCGTTGTCCGGATTTATTGGGCGTAAAGCGAGCGCAGGCGGTTTGATAAGTCTGAAGTAAAAGGCTGTGGCTTAACCATAGTACGCTTTGGAAACTGTCAAACTTGAGTGCAGAAGGGGAGAGTGGAATTCCATGTGTAGCGGTGAAATGCGTAGATATATGGAGGAACACCGGTGGCGAAAGCGGCTCTCTGGTCTGTAACTGACGCTGAGGCTCGAAAGCGTGGGGAGCGAACAGGATTAGATACCCTGGTAGTCCACGCCGTAAACGATGAGTGCTAGGTGTTGGGTCCTTTCCGGGACTCAGTGCCGCAGCTAACGCATTAAGCACTCCGCCTGGGGAGTACGACCGCAAGGTTGAAACTCAAAGGAATTGACGGGGGCCCGCACAAGCGGTGGAGCATGTGGTTTAATTCGAAGCAACGCGAAGAACCTTACCAGGTCTTGACATCCCGATGACCGCCCTAGAGATAGGGTTTCTCTTCGGAGCAACGGTGACAGGTGGTGCATGGTTGTCGTCAGCTCGTGTCGTGAGATGTTGGGTTAAGTCCCGCAACGAGCGCAACCCCTATTGTTAGTTGCCATCATTCAGTTGGGCACTCTAGCGAGACTGCCGGTAATAAACCGGAGGAAGGTGGGGATGACGTCAAATCATCATGCCCCTTATGACCTGGGCTACACACGTGCTACAATGGCTGGTACAACGAGTCGCAAGTCGGTGACGGCAAGCTAATCTCTTAAAGCCAGTCTCAGTTCGGATTGTAGGCTGCAACTCGCCTACATGAAGTCGGAATCGCTAGTAATCGCGGATCAGCACGCCGCGGTGAATACGTTCCCGGGCCTTGTACACACCGCCCGTCACACCACGAGAGTTTGTAACACCCGAAGTCGGTGAGGTAACCTTTTAGGAGCCAGCCGCCTAAGGTGGGATAGATGATTGGGGTGAAGTCGTAACAAGGTAGCCGTATCGGAAGGTGCGGCTGGATCACCTCCTTTCTAAGGAAATGGAAACCTGTACGTCAGTCTTCTTTAATTTTGAGAGGTCTTGTGGGGCCTTAGCTCAGCTAAGCGAAACCTTTAGGTTGAAGCTTTGTCGAAACTAGCGGAGCTAGTGCACGACAGGGGCCAGCGTCTCAAAAATGATATTATATCGAAACAATTAAATACGTTAACAGGTACATAAAAATGTACGGGGCCTTAGCTCAGCTGGGAGAGCGCCTGCTTTGCACGCAGGAGGTCAGCGGTTCGATCCCGCTAGGCTCCATTATCTAGAATACAGAGTAACCTAGATAACTAAGATAACTGAATACGAACCTAAACTTCCTAGGAATAAGTCAAAACCACCTAGTGTCTAAAGACACGTCGTTGGTTATCTCCTTATTCTACGAAAGTTTTGCGACAAGTCGCATCGGTTCTTAATATCTTAGAACTTGTCCATTGAAAATTGAATATCTATCAAACATTCCTGATGTATCTGAAAGGATACATTAAGAAATAGTAACAAGAAAATAAACCGAAAACGCTGTGAATATTTAATGAGTTTTCTAGTTTAGAAAAAAACTAGTAATTAAGGTTAAGTTAATAAGGGCGCACGGTGGATGCCTTGGCACTAGAAGCCGATGAAGGACGTGACTAACGACGAAATGCCTTGGGGAGCTGTAAGTAAGCAATGATCCAGGGATGTCCGAATGGGGGAACCCGGCAGGTAATACCTGTCACTCACTACTGTTAAGGTAGTGAAGAGGAAGACGCAGTGAACTGAAACATCTAAGTAGCTGCAGGAAGAGAAAGCAAAAGCGATTGCCTTAGTAGCGGCGAGCGAAACGGCAGGAGGGCAAACCGAGGAGTTTACTCCTCGGGGTTGTAGGACTGCAATGTGGACTTAAAGAGTATAGAAGAACTACCTGGGAAGGTAGGCCAAAGAGAGTAAAAGCCTCGTATTTGAAATATTCTTTATACCTAGCAGTATCCTGAGTACGGCGAGACACGCGAAATCTCGTCGGAATCTGGGAGGACCATCTCCCAACCCTAAATACTCTCTAGTGACCGATAGTGAACCAGTACCGTGAGGGAAAGGTGAAAAGTACCCCGGAAGGGGAGTGAAATAGAACCTGAAACCGTGTGCCTACAACAAGTTCGAGCCCGTTAATGGGTGAGAGCGTGCCTTTTGTAGAATGAACCGGCGAGTTACGATATGATGCGAGGTTAAGTTGAAGAGACGGAGCCGTAGGGAAACCGAGTCTTAATAGGGCGGATTAGTATTATGTCGTAGACCCGAAACCATGTGACCTACCCATGAGCAGGTTGAAGGTGCGGTAAGACGCACTGGAGGACCGAACCAGGGCACGTTGAAAAGTGCTTGGATGACTTGTGGGTAGCGGAGAAATTCCAAACGAACTTGGAGATAGCTGGTTCTCTCCGAAATAGCTTTAGGGCTAGCGTCGACATTTGAGAATCTTGGAGGTAGAGCACTGTTTGGATGAGGGGGCCATCTCGGTTTACTGATTTCAGATAAACTCCGAATGCCAATGATTTATGGTCGGCAGTCAGACTGCGAGTGCTAAGATCCGTAGTCGAAAGGGAAACAGCCCAGACCACCAGCTAAGGTCCCAAAATAATTGTTAAGTGGAAAAGGATGTGGGGTTGCACAGACAACTAGGATGTTAGCTTAGAAGCAGCTATTCATTCAAAGAGTGCGTAATAGCTCACTAGTCGAGTGACCCTGCGCCGAAAATGTACCGGGGCTAAAACAATTTACCGAAGCTGTGGATAACACATTAGTGTTATGGTAGGAGAGCGTTCTATGTGTGAAGAAGGTATACCGTGAGGAGTGCTGGAACGCATAGAAGTGAGAATGCCGGTATGAGTAGCGAAAGATGGGTGAGAATCCCATCCACCGTAAGACTAAGGTTTCCAGGGGAAGGCTCGTCCGCCCTGGGTTAGTCGGGACCTAAGGAGAGACCGAAGGGTGTATCCGATGGACAACAGGTTGATATTCCTGTACTAGAGTATGAAGTGATGGAGGGACGCAGTAGGCTAACTAAAGCGGGCGATTGGAAGAGCCCGTCTAAGCAGTGAGGTGTGATATGAGTCAAATGCTTGTATCTGTAACATTGAGCTGTGATGGGGAGCGAAGATAAGTAGCGAAGTTAGTGACGTCACACTGCCGAGAAAAGCTTCTAGCGATGTATCATACTCTACCCGTACCGCAAACCGACACAGGTAGTCGAGGCGAGTAGCCTCAGGTGAGCGAGAGAACTCTCGTTAAGGAACTCGGCAAAATGACCCCGTAACTTCGGGAGAAGGGGTGCTCAGTTTAACTGAGCCGCAGTGAATAGGCCCAAGCAACTGTTTATCAAAAACACAGCTCTCTGCTAAATCGTAAGATGATGTATAGGGGGTGACGCCTGCCCGGTGCTGGAAGGTTAAGAGGAGGGTTTAGCGCAAGCGAAGATCTGAATTGAAGCCCCAGTAAACGGCGGCCGTAACTATAACGGTCCTAAGGTAGCGAAATTCCTTGTCGGGTAAGTTCCGACCCGCACGAAAGGCGTAATGATTTGGGCACTGTCTCAACGAGAGACTCGGTGAAATTTTAGTACCTGTGAAGATGCAGGTTACCCGCGACAGGACGGAAAGACCCCATGGAGCTTTACTGCAGTTTGATATTGAGTATCTGTACCACATGTACAGGATAGGTAGGAGCCTATGAAGTCGGGACGCCAGTTTCGACTGAGGCGCTGTTGGGATACTACCCTTGTGTTATGGCTACTCTAACCCGGATAGGTTATCCCTATCGGAGACAGTGTCTGACGGGCAGTTTGACTGGGGCGGTCGCCTCCTAAAAGGTAACGGAGGCGCCCAAAGGTTCCCTCAGAATGGTTGGAAATCATTCGCAGAGTGTAAAGGTATAAGGGAGCTTGACTGCGAGAGCTACAACTCGAGCAGGGACGAAAGTCGGGCTTAGTGATCCGGTGGTTCCGTATGGAAGGGCCATCGCTCAACGGATAAAAGCTACCCTGGGGATAACAGGCTTATCTCCCCCAAGAGTTCACATCGACGGGGAGGTTTGGCACCTCGATGTCGGCTCGTCGCATCCTGGGGCTGTAGTCGGTCCCAAGGGTTGGGCTGTTCGCCCATTAAAGCGGCACGCGAGCTGGGTTCAGAACGTCGTGAGACAGTTCGGTCCCTATCCGTCGCGGGCGTAGGAAATTTGAGAGGATCTGCTCCTAGTACGAGAGGACCAGAGTGGACTTACCGCTGGTGTACCAGTTGTCTTGCCAAAGGCATCGCTGGGTAGCTATGTAGGGACGGGATAAACGCTGAAAGCATCTAAGTGTGAAACCCACCTCAAGATGAGATTTCCCATAACTTTATGTTAGTAAGAGCCCTGAGAGATGATCAGGTAGATAGGTTGGAAGTGGAAGTGTGGCGACACATGTAGCGGACCAATACTAATCGCTCGAGGACTTATCCAAGAATAAGTAATGAGAACGTTAAGAAAAGCGTATGATTTTAGGAAATCAACGCGGAAGTCGGTTAGACTTCAAGGCGATTTATCTAAATCACTAGCTTTTTAGTTCGAATACAATTACTTATTAAAACTAGAGTCGATATTGACAAGCGATCGGTTTCTTGTTAGAATATAGATATTCAATTTTGAGTTGACAAGACTCAGTAGTTAAGTGACGATAGCCTAGGAGATACACCTGTTCCCATACCGAACACAGCAGTTAAGCCCTAGAACGCCTGAAGTAGTTGGGGGTTGCCCCCTGTTAGATACGGTAGTCGCTTAGCAAATTGGGAGTTTAGCTCAGCTGGGAGAGCATCTGCCTTACAAGCAGAGGGTCAGCGGTTCGATCCCGTTAACTCCCATAGGTCCCGTAGTGTAGCGGTTATCACGTCGCCCTGTCACGGCGAAGATCGCGGGTTCGATTCCCGTCGGGACCGTTCAAATAGTCTGGGAGACTATTTGAAGTTGGAGATAGAGCAAACGGAGTTTGCTTCATATTTTCGACTCGTTAGCTCAGTTGGTAGAGCAATTGACTTTTAATCAATGGGTCGCTGGTTCGAGCCCAGCACGAGTCATATGCGGGTTTGGCGGAATTGGCAGACGCACCAGATTTAGGATCTGGCGCTTTCGGGCGTGGGGGTTCAAGTCCCTTAACCCGCATAGGAGAAATATAATTTAGCCGGCTTAGCTCAGTTGGTAGAGCATCTGATTTGTAATCAGAGGGTCGCGTGTTCAAGTCATGTAGCCGGCATTAGGAAAGATTGCGAACGTAGTTCAGTGGTAGAACACCACCTTGCCAAGGTGGGGGTCGCGGGTTCGAATCCCGTCGTTCGCTTTGAGAGGCCGGGGTGGCGGAACTGGCAGACGCACAGGACTTAAAATCCTGCGATGGCAACATCGTACCGGTTCGATTCCGGTCCTCGGCATGAAGATTATAATAGTTAGCACCCTTAGCTCAACTGGATAGAGTACCTGACTACGAATCAGGCGGTTAGAGGTTCGACTCCTCTAGGGTGCATCACTCGCTTAATGGAGACGTTAGGGGAGCTTTATTTTTAATAGTATCGGGAAGTAGCTCAGCTTGGTAGAGTACTTGGTTTGGGACCAAGGTGTCGCAGGTTCGAATCCTGTCTTCCCGATTATATTATTTTGGCGGTGTAGCTCAGCTGGCTAGAGCGTCCGGTTCATACCCGGGAGGTCGGGGGTTCGATCCCCTTCGCCGCTATATATTCTTGTTTGCTGGACCTTTAGCTCAGCTGGTTAGAGCTCTCGGCTCATAACCGAGCGGTCGTAGGTTCAAGTCCTACAAGGTCCATATATTGGAGGATTACCCAAGTCCGGCTGAAGGGAACGGTCTTGAAAACCGTCAGGCGTGTAAAAGCGTGCGTGGGTTCGAATCCCACATCCTCCTTTTCTACTACCGCGGGATGGAGCAGCTAGGTAGCTCGTCGGGCTCATAACCCGAAGGTCGTAGGTTCAAATCCTGCTCCCGCAATTTCTTTAAGAATTTGGCTCGGTAGCTCAGTTGGTAGAGCAATGGATTGAAGCTCCATGTGTCGGCGGTTCGATTCCGTCTCGCGCCATTAATTTAACTTTGTCCAAGTTTATTATCTTGGGCGCGTAGCTCAGATGGTTAGAGCGCACGCCTGATAAGCGTGAGGTCGGTGGTTCGATTCCACTCGTGCCCATATTATATTGATGGAGAATTACTCAAGAGGCTGAAGAGGACGGTTTGCTAAATCGTTAGGTCGGGTAACTGGCGCAAGGGTTCGAATCCCTTATTCTCCGTAGTGAACGAGATTATCGCTTGATATTCTCGTTTTATTGTATCTTGGTAAGGGGCTATGAGGGTCTATTATGAATAAATTTTCAAAATTAGTAGTAGTTGTTTCTATCTTTTTATTACTGTCATTTTCTCTTTTGTTTGTGACTTTCTCTAAGGGGTTACAGGTACCATATTTAAATAATATCGTTAGGGTTGTTGTAACGCCAATTCAATCGGTTATTTCAGTGCCTACTAGATTTTTTTCTGAGCAGAAAGATGTCTTGACAGATTTGATGAACGCTTACGAGGAAAATAAACAATTAAAGGAAGCTATTATGAGCCTTGAAGGGATGGCTGCTGAAAATACTAGCTTGAAAGAAGAGAATGCATCGCTTCGTAGCAGTTTAGGTGTGGTATCTGATTTTCCTGAAAAACAACTTATTCCAGGATCAGTTTTGGTGAGGACTCCTTCAGCGTGGTCGGAGCATATTGCAATTAATATTGGTGAGACTAGTGGTGTGACATCTAATGCACTTGTGGTTGCTAATGGTGGATTAGTTGGCATCGTGAGTTCATTGAGTTCAGATTCGGCGGTTGTTACCTTATTTACGAATTCGGATGAATTCACGAAGTTGCCTGTGAAAATTTCTGTTGATTCTAAAGAAATTTATGGTATTTTATCGGGCTATGATGCAGATACAAATAGTTTTATCATTAATCAGTTGAACTCAGCTGATGAAATTGCAGTGGGTAGCAATGTTGTAACGAGTGATTTGGCTGGTGCGACTTCGGCAAATATCCAAATTGGTAAAGTTTTATCGGTTAAATCAAATAGTAACAGTTTAAATAGAGAAGTATATGTTGAGCCGACAGCTAGTTTTTCAAATATTTATTCGGTTTTAGTGGTAGGTCAAACAAATGCGCAATAAAATGATAGAAATATTCATGTTTCCCATCTTGTTCTTTATTTTATTACTTGATGGACAGATTTCAACGTTGGTAACAAATTGGTCGGTCGGATTATTTACTATTTCAAGTCATTTGGTACTTATGTTAGCTATTTTTTATGCTAACTATGTATCTCTTGGTTTTTCATTATTCATATTTACTTTGCTAGGTTTGGTATATGATATTAGTTATCTTAATCTGATTGGTATTGCTACTACAACTCTTCCTTTAGTTTTATATTGCATCTATTTCTTCTTTCAAGGTGCTGTCAGCAAGCGAGGAATTAATATTTTGATTTTACTAGTAGCTATTTTTCAATTTGAATTTATTAGTTACTCATTTGCTCGCATTTTTCATATAACAAACTTGTCTGTGTTTATCTTTGTTTTTAATAAATTACTTCCAAGTCTACTATTCAATTTGGTCTTATTTTTCGTACTACAACCGTCATTTGAGCGTTTATTTGGAATAACAAACAAGACATAGAAATGTAATAATTGCGTAATATACTTACGCAATTTTTTTGATAAAATGAGAGAGTCAGAAAGTATAGAGGAGTTATGTTCGGATATGAAGAAAAAAATCTTGGCTACAATTATGTTAAGTACAGTCGTTCTATCTAATGCTAATTATGTAGCTGTGATTAGTGCGAATGATGTAGATAGTCAGATTGCAGCAAAAAATCAACAGATTAGTGAGTTGACAGCACAACAAGCTGAAGCTCAACAACAAGTTGATGCTATTCAAGGACAAGTTGATGCAATTGTTAGTGAACAGGCGAAATTAACAGAAGAAAATACTCGTTTGGAAGCAGAATCGCAGGCATTGGCGGCAGATATTGAGCGTTTGTCAGCTGATATTGTGTCACGTGATGGTGCTTTAAAAGAGCAGGCGCGTAGTGCTCAAGTTGATGGCTCTGCTTCAAGCTATATTAATACAATTTTAGATTCAAAATCAATCGTTGATGCTGTTTCTCGTGTTAATGCAATGCGTGAGATTGTTTCAGCTAATAACCGTATGTTGGAACAACAAAAAGCTGATAAGGAAGCAATTGCTGAAAAACAAAAGGCAAACCAAGAGGCAATCACTACTTTGGCAGCTAATCGCCAAAAATTGGAAGATGACGCCCAAGTATTGCAAGTGCGTCAGGCTGAATTGGAAGCTGCTAAGTTAAATTTGGCTGTGCAGAAAGCTACTGCTGAAGATGAGAAAAATTCATTGTTGGCGCAAAAGGCAGCTGCAGAAGAAGCAGCTCGTCAAGCGGCAGCTCGTCAAGCGGAGTATCAAGCACAACAGGCAGCTCTAGCACAGCAACAAGTAGCCTCAGTATCAGCACCAGTCGTGTCAACGCCAGTAGAAACTACAGTGACTGAAACGGTTGCGACAGTATCACAATCTACACCAACGGTAAGCACACCTACAACGTCTATATCATCAGGTTCAGGTAGTTCAGCGGCAGCAAATAATGCGCGTTATGACGCTTCATCTTACCCAATTGGTGAGTGTACTTGGGGAGTTAAATCTCAACTTTCATGGGTTGGTCCTTACTGGGGAGATGCTAAACAGTGGTTAGCATCAGCACGTGCTGAAGGTTTTAGTACAGGTTCTACTCCACAAGTAGGTGCGATTGCTGTTTGGACAGGTGGTTATTATGGGCACGTAGCGGTTGTTACGGCTGTTCAATCTTCAACAAGTATCCAAGTTGTTGAATCAAACTACATGGGTCGTCGTTATATTGGTAACCACCGTGGTTGGTTTAATCCTACAACTACATCTGAAGGTGCAGTTTACTACATTTACCCTCCATATTAAGAAATTTTCAAATAGAGCGTGTGGATTTGCGCTCTATTTTTGTTTGAAAAATGAAGGAAAAAGGGTTAAAATAGTAAAGGTAGAAATATATAGGAGGCTGTCATGGCGTTTACTGACTTAAAATTGTTCGCTCTTTCGTCAAATCAGAAGTTAGCTGAACAGGTGTCGAAAAAAATAGGAATTCCTCTAGGAAAATCAAGTGTTCGTCAATTTTCAGATGGTGAGATTCAGGTAAATATTGAGGAATCCATTCGTGGAACTCACGTGTATATTCTTCAATCCACTAGCTCACCAGTTAATGATAATTTAATGGAGATTTTGATTATGGTCGATGCTCTTAAACGTGCATCCGCTGAATCAGTAAACGTTGTAATGCCTTACTATGGCTATGCACGTCAGGATCGTAAAGCTCGTGCTCGTGAGCCAATCACTTCAAAATTGGTGGCTAATATGTTGCAGATAGCGGGGGTCAATCGTTTGTTGACAATTGATTTGCATGCTGCGCAGATTCAGGGATTCTTCGATATTCCTGTTGATCATTTGATGGGTGCTCCATTGATTGCGGATTATTTTGAGCGTCGTGGTATGGTAGGTGATGGCTATGTTGTTGTATCACCTGACCATGGTGGTGTGACACGTGCCCGTAAGTTAGCACAGTTCTTGAAGACACCGATTGCTATTATTGATAAACGCCGTAGTGTTGATAAGATGAATACATCAGAAGTGATGAACATTATTGGCGATATTAAGGATAAAACTTGTATATTGATTGATGATATGATTGATACTGCGGGTACCATCTGTCATGCAGCGGATGCTTTGGCAGATGCAGGGGCAACAGCTGTTTATGCTTCATGTACGCACCCAGTATTGTCAGGGCCTGCTATGGATAACATTAGTAAGTCAGCAATTAAGAAATTGGTTGTTCTTGATACAATTGAAATTGCAGAAGATCGCTTAATCGATAAAATCGAACATATTTCAACGGCAGAATTATTAGCGGAAGCGATTATTCGTATTCATGAAAAACGTCCTTTGTCACCTTTGTTTGAGGCAAGTCGTGTTAAATAGGTATGAGAAGAGTCAAATGACTCTTCTCAGACTGAAGACAAAGTCCTTAGAATTGATTTTCTAAGGGCTTTTCTTCGTATTTAGGAGTATAATATAAGAAAAAGGACTTATGAGGTTCTCCTATGCTACACAAAGAAAAACCTGACTATAACCGCAATCAGTACGGTTTCTATACCCTTGACCAGCTTGTGCCTGCAGATCATTTCCTGCGCCAAGTGGAAGCTGTGATTGACTTCGACTTCATTTATGACCTAGTAGAAGATACCTATTCGTCTGATAATGGTCGTCCTAGTCTTGACCCTGTCATGTTAGTTAAAATTCCTCTGATTCAGTGCTTTTATGGTATTCGTTCCATGCGTCAGACCATCAAGGATATTGAAGTGAATACTGCCTATCGCTGGTTTCTTGGTTTAACCCTAGATGACAAGGTGCCTCACTTCACGACATACGACAAAAATTATTCCCGTCGCTTTCAAGAGAAAGGGTTGATTGAGTCCATTTTCACGCATATTCTTGGGCTGTGTATCAATGCAGGCCTAATTGACCCGACGGAGATTTTCATAGACGGAACTCATATTAAAGCTGCGGCCAATAATCGTAAGTTTATCAACCAAGAGGTGGAAAAGCAGGCCAAATTCATGAGTGAACAGCTGGAAATCGAAATTAATCAAGATCGGGTAAAGCACGGAAAAAAGCCGCTCGGGCCCGCCAAAGAGCCAGAGCCCATCGCTAAGAAAATCTCCACAACCGACCCAGAAAGTGGCTGGTTCCACAAAGGTGATCATAAGGAAGTTTTCGCTTATTCTGCCCAAGTTGCCTGTGATAAGTATGGCTGGGCACTTGCTTATAGTGTTGAGGCTGGTAATATCCATGACAGTCAGGCTTTTCCTGCACTTTTCGCCAAGCTTGAACCCTTGAAACCAGAGTATATCATTGCGGATTCGGGCTATAAAACTCCCAGTATTGCCAAGTTTCTAATTGATAAGGAAATCACTCCTGTCCTTCCCTACACCCGTCCCCGTGGGAAGAAGGGTCAACTTCGTCCTAAAGATTTTGTCTATGACGAACACTTCGATTGTGTCCTGTGTCCTGAACATCAGGCCTTGACCTATCGCACGACTACCCGAGAAGGCTACCGAGAATACAAAAGTGATCCTGCAATTTGTGCCAACTGTCCCCTATTATCAGTATGTACGACCAGTAAGAACCATCAAAAAGTTGTCACGCGGCATATTTGGAAGGAGTATTTGGAACAGTGCGAGGATATTCGTCATCAAAGAGGGATGAAGGAGCTCTACCAACATCGGAAAGAGACGATTGAACGGCTATTTGGCACAGCCAAGGAATACCATAATCTGCGCTACACGAGGGAAAAAGGCAAGTCCAAAATGGAGGATAAGATTGGACTGACTTTGGCGTGCTTAAATCTCAAAAAACTAGTTAAAAGGATGGCAAGAAGGCCTTTTTATTTTGTCCAGATGGGGTGGTTTCAGCATTAAAACAGCCATTTTTCTCTAAAAACAGTAAAAAAGACAAACACCAAAACGATGTTTGTCTGCAATCTGAGAAGAGTCAAATGACTCTTCTTTTTTACATTTATTTTCAAAATGTATTATAATAGTTTTATATGTTTTTGAGGTGGCAGAATGGATTTATTAAATCGTTTTAATAAGAATTTGAATCGGATTGAGGTTTCGATGATTCGTCAGTTTGATCAGTCTATTTCGGATGTTCCCGGGATTTTGAAACTAACATTGGGAGAGCCTGATTTTACAACGCCTGACCATGTTAAAGAAGCGGCTAAGGCTGCTATCGATGCTAACAAGAGTTATTATACTGGAATGGCTGGTCTTTTGGAGTTGCGTCAGGCAGCAGCTGAGTTTGTGGCTGAAAAATATAATTTACACTACAATCCAGAAAATGAAATCCTCTCTACAATCGGTGCGACAGAAGCTCTGTCAGCGAGTTTAGTTGCTATTTTGGAGGCTGGGGATACAGTTCTTCTGCCTGCCCCTGCCTATCCTGGTTATGAACCGATTGTCAATATGGTGGGAGCAGATATCGTTGAAATCGATACGACGGCAAATGATTTTGTGTTGACACCTGAGATGTTGGAAGAGGCGATTATTGAGCAGGGGGATAAGCTAAAAGCTGTCATTCTCAACTATCCTGCCAATCCAACAGGTGTTACCTACTCACGTGAGCAGATTCAGGCTTTTGCGGATGTCTTGCGTAAGTATCCTGTCTTTGTCCTATCAGATGAGGTATATGCGGAGTTGACTTACACTGGTCAGCCTCATACTTCGATTGCGGAGTTTTTGCCAGAACAGACCATTTTGATTCAGGGATTGTCCAAGTCTCATGCCATGACAGGTTGGCGGATTGGCTTGATTATGAGTCAGGCTCCCATCATCGCTCAAATTATCAAGAGCCACCAGTATCTTGTGACAGCGGCGTCAACTGCTATGCAGTATGGTGCGGTTGAGGCCTTGAAAAACGGTAAGGATGACGCTCTTCCGATGCGGGCGGAGTACGTCAAGCGTAGGGATTACATCATCGAGAAGATGGCGGACTTGGGCTTTAAAATTATCAAGCCTGATGGAGCATTTTACATCTTTGCAAAAATTCCTGCGGGTTACAATCAAGATTCCTTTAGCTTCTTGCAGGACTTTGCGAGGAAGAAAGCAGTGGCCTTTATTCCAGGTGCGGCCTTTGGTCAGTATGGTGAGGGCTATGTGCGGATTTCCTATGCAGCAAGTATGGAGACCATTCAGACGGCTATGGCTCGCTTGAAAGAGTATCTAGAAGAAAATGGAACGAATTGAAACCAGAGGATTAGTCCTTTATAATCGGAATTTTCGGGAAGATGATAAGCTGGTCAAGATTTTTACGGAGAAGGCTGGCAAGCGAATGTTTTTCGTGAAACATGCCTCTAAGTCCAAGCTGGTAGCTTCTATCCAGCCTTTGACCTACGCGGATTTTATCGTTAAAATCAATGATGATGGTCTGTCTTATATCGAAGATTTTCATCAGGTACAGCCCTTTAAGAATATTAACGGTGATATTTTCAAGCTTAGCTATGCTACCTATATCTTGGCCTTGGCCGATGCGGCCTTGCAGGACAAGGTCTATGACCCAGCTCTCTTTGCTTTTTTGGTCAAGACCTTGGACTTGATGGAGTCAGGTTTGGACTACGAAGTTCTGACCAATATCTTTGAAATTCAGCTCTTGGGTCGATTTGGGATCAGTCTGAATTTTCACGAGTGTGCTTTTTGTCATCGGGTTGGTCTGCCTTTTGATTATTCTTACAAGTATAGCGGTGTCTTGTGTCCGCAACACTATCAACAAGATGAGCGACGGGCTTATCTGGACCCTAATGTTCCCTATCTACTTGATCAATTTCAGGCTATTTCCTTTGATGAGCTAGAAACCATTTCCATCAAGCCTGAGATGAAGCGAAAATTACGGCTTTTTATTGACCAGTTGTACGAGGAATATGTGGGGATTCACTTGAAATCAAAGAAATTTATAGATGATTTGTCTTCTTGGGGGCAGATTATGAAACCAAGAACAGAAAATGAGGAAACAGAATGAAACGTATTGCAGTAGATGCTATGGGTGGGGACCACGCCCCTCAGGCAGTGGTAGAAGGTGTCAATCAAGCCTTGGCTGCCTTTCCAGACATTGACATTCAACTTTATGGTGATGAGGCTAAAATCAAGCAGTATTTGACAGCGACAGAGCGTGTCAGCATCGTCCATACGACGGAGAAAATCAATTCAGATGATGAGCCTGTCAAGGCGATTCGTCGGAAAAAAGAGGCTTCGATGGTCCTAGCGACCAAGGCTGTCAAGGATGGTCAGGCAGATGCGGTCTTATCGGCTGGAAATACAGGGGCTCTGTTGGCGGCAGGCGTCTTTGTCGTCGGTCGCATCAAGAACATCGACCGTCCAGGTCTTATGTCCACTCTTCCTACTATGGACGGTAAGGGATTTGATATGATGGATTTGGGGGCAAATGCTGAAAATACAGCCCATCACCTCTATCAGTATGGTATTCTTGGCTCATTTTACGCGGAGCACGTGCGTGGTGTCAAACAACCTCGTGTGGGACTTTTGAACAACGGTACGGAAGATACCAAGGGCACGCCAGTTCACCAAGAAGCCTATAAACTCTTGGCGGAAGACAAGTCAATCAACTTTATCGGCAATGTGGAGGCGCGTGAGTTGCTCAACAGCGTGGCGGATGTGGTTGTGACGGATGGTTTCACGGGAAACGCTGTGCTGAAAACCATTGAGGGAACTGCAAAATCCATCGTTGCCCAGTTGACAGGCTCTATCAAAAATGGCGGTCTGCGTGCTAAATTGGGTGGTTTGTTAGTCAAGCCGACTCTTAAAAAGGCATTGGGGGCTATGGATTATAAAACAGCAGGTGGTGCTGTTTTGCTTGGTCTGAAAGCACCTGTCATCAAGGCTCACGGCTCTAGCGATGCCCAGGCGATTTTCTATACCATCAAGCAGACGCGTTCTATCTTGGAGGCTGGCATTGTTGAAAAATCGGTGGAGAAATTTTCAGTAGTGGAGGAGAGTCATGACTAGAGAGCAGGTCTATCAGCGGGTTGTTGAATTGATTCAAGATGAAAAGGGTGAGGATTTTAAAGTTCAACCTGAGTCGACTTTGGCTGATAATATCGCAGCGGATTCGGTGGAAATCATGGAATTTGTTTTGACTTTGGAAGACGAGTTTGGTGTCGATATTCCTGATGCGGCCATTGAACGCTTTGAAACCCTATCTGATATTGTGGATTTTATTTATGAAGAATTACAGAAACGTTCGTAGTTTACGGGCGTTTTTCTTTATTTTTTTACAAAATACCGTTAAATACTTTTTTACACGAATGTTATGTGATAGAATAAACGAAAAGACTAGAATATTTTATGAAAGGCGAACATTTTAATGAAAACAGACCTTCTCTATTTAGGAAAAGCCAAAGACATCTACGCTACGGCTGACAGCGACCAGATTGTTGCAGTTTACAAGGACCAGGCAACGGCTTTTAATGGTGGCAAGAAAGAACAGATTACTGGCAAGGGGCGACTTAATAATCTGATTTCCTCTTTGATTTTTGAAAAGTTGAATGAAGCGGGAGTCAAGACGCATTTTATCAAGCACTTGTCGGATACGGAGCAGTTGAATAAGAAGGTGGAGATTATTCCTCTCGAGGTTGTTTTGCGAAATGTGACAGCTGGGTCTTTCTCAAAACGCTTTGGGGTGGAAGAAGGGATTGCCTTATCTACTCCTATCGTGGAATTTTACTATAAAAAAGATGAGTTGGACGATCCTTTTATCAACGATGAACACATTGCCTTTCTAGAACTGGCTAGTCAGGACCAAATCGCCTATATCAAGGAAGAAACAAGACGAATCAATGGGTTCTTGAAGGACTTGTTTGCTCAGATTGGGCTGAATTTGGTGGATTTCAAGCTAGAATTTGGGGTTGATTCGTCTGGTCAGATTTTATTGGCGGATGAGTTTTCTCCTGATAATTGTCGTTTGTGGGATGCGGATGGCAACCATCTCGACAAGGATGTTTTCCGTCGGGGTCTCGGGGAGTTGACCGAGGTTTACGAGGTCGTATTGGCAAAGTTACAAGAAGTGAAATAAGGATTGGAAGATATGGCGAAGCGGATTTTTGTTGAGAAGAAGGCGGATTTTCAGATTAAGGCGGAGGCTCTTCGTAAGGAGTTGACTCATAATTTACAGTTGACAAGTTTGACGAGTGTACGTCTGGTGCAGGTTTATGATGTCTTCCATCTGGAGGATGACTTGCTGGAGCAAGCTATTAAGCATATCTTTACCGAGCAGGTGACGGACAAGGTCTTGTCGGAAGCTGAGCTTGATTTGGAGGAGGTTGCTTATTTTGCGATTGAGGCTCTTCCTGGGCAGTTTGACCAGCGGGCTGCCAGCAGTCAGGAGGCCCTTCTCTTATTGGGCAGTCGTCAGGAGGTGCGTGTCAATACAGGTCAGCTCTATATCTTGAATGGCGATGTGCAGGAAGAAGAGTTAGCTGCTATCAAGAACTATTTGCTGAATCCTGTGGATTCGCGTTTCAAGGATTTGGATGCTCCTTTGGTGGCTCAGGAGTTTTCGGTGTCAGATACTGTCATTCCAAGCTTGGACTTGTTTGATAGCTACGGGGCAAAGGAATTTGCGTCTTACAAGCGTGAGGCTGGTTTGGCCATGGAAGTGGAAGACCTGCTCTTCATTCAGGATTACTTCAAGTCAATTGGTCGAGTGCCAACTGAGACAGAACTCAAGGTCTTGGATACTTACTGGAGTGACCACTGCCGCCATACGACATTTGAGACAGAACTTAGGTCTATTGATTTTTCAGCTTCAAAATTCCACAAGCAACTGCAGGCGACTTATGACAAGTATCTGGCAATGCGGACAGAATTAGGTCGAACAGACAAGCCTCAGACTTTGATGGATATGGCGACCATTTTTGGTCGCTATGAGCGAGCAAATGGTCGTCTGGATGACATGGAAGTGTCAGATGAAATCAATGCCTGCTCGGTAGAAATCGAAGTGGATGTGGATGGCGTGAAAGAGCCGTGGCTCCTCATGTTCAAGAATGAAACCCATAACCACCCAACAGAAATCGAACCTTTCGGTGGTGCCGCAACCTGTATCGGCGGAGCCATTCGTGATCCTTTGTCAGGTCGTTCCTATGTTTATCAGGCCATGCGAATTTCAGGTGCGGGCGATATTACCCAACCTCTGACGGCTACTCGCTCAGGGAAATTGCCACAGCAAATCATTTCAAAAACAGCGGCACATGGTTATTCTTCTTATGGAAATCAAATCGGTCTTGCGACCACTTATGTGCGTGAATATTTCCACCCAGGTTTTGTCGCAAAACGCATGGAACTAGGTGCCGTTGTTGGTGCTGCTCCAAAGGAAAATGTGGTCCGTGAAAAACCAGTCGCAGGCGATGTGGTCATCTTGTTAGGAGGCAAAACAGGTCGCGACGGTATCGGTGGGGCAACAGGATCGTCCAAGGTACAGACAGTCGAGTCTGTGGAAACGGCTGGTGCGGAAGTCCAAAAAGGAAATGCTATTGAAGAACGTAAAATTCAGCGTTTGTTCCGCAATGGTACCGTTACTCGCCTCATTAAAAAATCCAATGACTTCGGTGCAGGCGGTGTCTGCGTAGCCATTGGTGAATTGGCGGACGGCTTGGAAATTGACTTGGACAAGGTTCCACTCAAGTATGCAGGCTTGAACGGAACGGAAATCGCCATTTCTGAATCGCAAGAGCGGATGAGTGTCGTTATCCGTCCTCAAGATGTCGATACCTTCATCGCAGCCTGCCGTCAGGAAAATATCCATGCGGTTGTTGTAGCCAAAGTGACTGAAAAACCAAATCTAGTCATGACTTGGAATGGTCAAACCATTGTTGATTTGGAACGTTCTTTCCTTGATACAAATGGTGTTCGTGTAGTAGTTGATGCAAAAGTAGTTGACAATGCTGTCAACTTGCCGGAAACACGTACAACATCTGCTGAAACGCTACAAGAGGACTTGAAAGACCTTCTATCAGACCTCAACCATGCTAGTCAAAAAGGTTTGCAGACTATCTTTGACTCATCTGTTGGTCGCTCAACGGTCAACCACCCACTCGGAGGTCGTCACCAATTGACACCGACAGAAAGTTCGGTGCAGAAACTACCTGTCCAACAGGGTGTGACGACAACGGCATCCGTCATGGCTCAGGGTTACCATCCTTATCTGGCAGACTGGTCCCCTTACCACGGGGCTGCCTATGCGGTCATCGAAGCAACGGCTCGCTTGGTGGCAACAGGGGCTAACTGGTCCAAGGCTCGCTTCTCCTATCAGGAGTATTTCCAGCGGATGGACAAGCAGGCAGAGCGTTTCGGTCAGCCAGTAGCGGCACTTCTGGGCTCTATCGAGGCTCAGATTCAGCTCGGTTTGCCGTCTATCGGTGGTAAGGACTCTATGTCTGGTACCTTTGAGGACTTGACAGTTCCGCCGACCTTGGTTGCCTTTGGTGTGACAACAGCAGACAGCCGCAAGGTTCTCTCACCTGAGTTCAAGGCGGCTGGCGAGCACATTTACTACTTACCAGGTCAGATTTTATCAGAAGATATTGATTTTGCCTTGATCAAGTCTAATTTTGAGACTTTTGAAAAATGGCAAAGCGATTATGTGATTACGGCTGCTAGTGCAGTCAAGTATGGTGGTGTTCTAGAAAGCCTAGCCCTCATGTCCTTTGGTAACCAAATCGGTGCAGAAATCGAGCTTGCTGACCTTGAAACCAGCTTGACAGGTCAGCTTGGCGGCTTTATCTTCACATCGCAAGAAGACATTCCAGATGCTGTGAAAATCGGTCAAACTACTACAGACTTTACACTGGTTGTCAATGGTGTCAACTTAGCTGGACAGGAACTACAAGCTGCCTTTGAAGGCAAACTAGAAGAAGTTTACCCAACAGAATTTGAACAGGCTACAGACTTACAGGATGTTCCTGCAATTACCAGTTCAGCAGTTATACAAGCCAAGGAAAGAGTTGATGTTCCGCTTGTTTACATCCCAGTCTTTCCAGGAACCAACTCAGAATATGATTCTGCCAAGGCCTTTGAACAGGCTGGTGCAAAAGTCAATCTTGTTCCATTTGTGACTTTAGATGCAGCAAGCATTGAAAACTCGGTTGACACCATGGTTGACAATATTGACAAGGCTAATATTCTATTCTTTGCAGGTGGATTCTCCGCTGCGGATGAGCCAGACGGGTCTGCTAAGTTTATCGTGACCATCTTACGAAATGCTAAGGTCCGCTCTGCTATTGACCAATTTATCGAAAAAGGTGGCCTCATCATCGGTATCTGTAACGGTTTCCAAGCTCTTGTCAAATCGGGCTTGCTACCTTATGGAAACTTTGAGGAGGCGGGAGAAAGCAGTCCGACTCTCTTTTATAACGATGCTAACCAACACGTTGCCAAAATGGTGGAAACGCGGATTGCCAATGTCAATTCACCGTGGTTAGCAGGTGTCCAAGTCGGTGATATCCATGCTACTCCAGTTTCTCACGGGGAAGGGAAATTCGTGGTGACGGACGAGGAGTTCGCTACCTTGCGTGACAGTGGGCAGATTTTCAGCCAATACGTTGACTTTGCAGGTCAGCCGAGCATGGACTCTAAGTACAATCCAAATGGTTCTAGCCATGCCATTGAGGGCATTACCAGTCGCAACGGACAAATCATCGGGAAAATGGGGCATTCGGAGCGTTACGAGGACGGTCTTTTCCAAAACATTCCAGGTAAGAAAGACCAAGGGCTCTTTGTCTCAGCAGTTCGCTATTTTACAGGAAAATAACTATGACATACGAAGTTAAATCACTCAACGAAGAATGCGGTGTTTTCGGCATTTGGGGACATCCGCAGGCTGCTCAGGTGACCTATTTTGGCCTCCACAGTTTGCAGCACCGTGGGCAAGAAGGAGCAGGGATTTTAGCCAATGATGGCGGACAGTTGCGTCGCCATCGCGGAACAGGCCTGATTGCAGAAGTCTTCAAAAATCCAGCAGATTTAGAAGCCTTGACAGGAACGGCTGCTATTGGTCATGTTCGTTATGCAACCTCAGGTTCAGCATCTATCCATAATATCCAGCCCTTTCTCTTTGATTTTTCAGATATGCAGGTGGGTTTGGCACATAATGGAAATTTGACCAATGCAGTCAGTTTGAAGGCTGAACTTGAAAAAAATGGTTCCATTTTCTCTTCTTCTTCTGATACAGAAATCCTCATGCATTTGATTCGCCGTAGTCACAATCCGGATTTCATAGGAAAAATTAAGGAAGCTCTTAACACTGTCAAGGGTGGCTTTGCATACTTGATTATGTTGGAAGACAAATTGGTTGCAGCTCTAGACCCTAATGGTTTCCGTCCACTTTCAATAGGCAAAATGAAAAATGGTGCCTGGGTAGTTGCCAGCGAAACTTGTGCTTTTGAAGTAGTGGGGGCTGACTGGGTGCGAGATGTGGAGCCTGGTGAAATTGTCGTCATTGATGATTCAGGAATTCAATATGATAGCTATACAAGAGATACGCAACTGGCTGTTTGCTCTATGGAGTATGTCTATTTTGCCCGACCGGACTCGGTTATTCATGGTGTCAATGTCCACACGGCTCGTAAAAATATGGGTCGTCGTTTGGCCCAGGAATTTCAACATGAAGCGGATATCGTGGTTGGTGTGCCAAACTCCTCCCTATCTGCGGCTATGGGATTTGCAGAGGAATCTGGTTTGCCAAATGAAATGGGGCTAATTAAAAACCAATATACCCAGCGGACCTTTATTCAACCAACCCAGGAATTGCGGGAGCAGGGTGTGCGCATGAAGTTGTCAGCTGTTTCAAGTGTTGTCAAAGGCAAGCGCGTGGTCATGATTGACGACTCTATTGTTCGCGGTACAACTAGCCGCCGCATTGTCCAGCTTCTTCGTGATGCAGGGGCAAAAGAAGTCCATGTGGCTATCGGCAGCCCAGAACTCAAGTACCCGTGTTTCTATGGAATTGATATTCAGACCCGTCGGGAGCTGATTTCAGCCAATCATACGGTTGAAGAAGTCTGTGAGATCATCGGGGCAGACAGTCTGACCTACCTTTCTCTTGAGGGGATGATTGAAGCCATCGGCATCGAAACCGATGCGCCAAAAGGCGGGCTCTGTGTAGCCTACTTTGACGGCGAATTTCCAACCCCTCTTTATGACTATGAGGAAGAATATCTCCGTAGCCTAGAAGAGAAAACGAGTTTCTACATTGAAAATGTCAAGTAAAGACAGAGGTGTCAACGTTACTTGACAGACCTGTAAACTGTTGAAAGGAATCAAAATGACAAATAAAAATGCCTACGCCCAATCGGGCGTTGACGTCGAAGCGGGATATGAAGTTGTCGAACGCATCAAGAAGCATGTGGCTCGGACAGAACGCTTGGGTGTTATGGGAGCCCTCGGTGGTTTTGGCGGGATGTTTGATCTAACCAAACTGGATGTCAAAGAGCCAGTCTTGGTATCAGGAACAGACGGCGTGGGAACCAAGCTCATGCTAGCGATCCAGTACGACAAGCACGACACCATTGGTCAGGACTGCGTGGCCATGTGTGTCAACGACATCATTGCAGCGGGTGCGGAGCCACTTTACTTCCTTGACTACATTGCGACTGGAAAAAATGAGCCAGCCAAGCTGGAGCAGGTGGTTGCAGGTGTTGCGGAAGGCTGTGTCCAGGCTGGTTGCGGCTTGATTGGCGGTGAAACGGCTGAAATGCCTGGTATGTACGGCAAGGATGACTATGACCTGGCTGGTTTTGCTGTCGGTATTGCGGAGAAGTCCCAGATCATCGACGGTAGCACGGTCCAGGAGGGCGACATTCTTCTTGGTTTGGCCTCAAGCGGTATCCACTCCAACGGCTATTCCCTTGTCCGTCGCGTGTTTGCGGATGTTTCTGGGGACGCTCTGTTGCCAGAGCTCAATGGCAGAGCTCTGAAGGATGTTCTCTTAGAGCCGACCCGTATCTATGTCCAGCAGGTATTGCCTCTGGTAAAAGCAGGCCTAGTCAACGGCATTGCCCACATCACAGGCGGCGGCTTCATCGAAAATATTCCCCGTATGTTTGCGGACAACCTAGCCGCTGAGATTGAAGAAGACAAGATTCCAGTCCTTCCAATCTTTACAGCCCTTGAAAAATACGGAAAGATCAAACATGAAGAAATGTTTGAAATCTTCAATATGGGAATCGGATTGGTCCTGGCAGTCAGTCCAGACAAGGTTGACAGTGTCTGTCAACTAGTTGACGAGGAAGTTTACACTATCGGCCGCGTTATCACTAAGGAAGATAAGAGTGTAGTCATCAAATGAAACGAATAGCAGTGTTTGCATCAGGCAACGGCTCCAATTTCCAAGTCATCGCAAAACAGTTTGAAGTGGTTTTTGTCTTTTCAGACTGCAGAAACGCCTATGTCTTGGAACGAGCTGAAAAACTAGGTGTACCAACCTTTACTTTTGAACTCAAAGAGTTTTCAGATAAGCAGGCCTACGAAGAAGCACTCATCCAACTCTTAGACCAGCATCAGATTGACTTGGTGATCTTGGCAGGCTATATGAAGATTGTGGGACCAACCCTGCTGGCTCAGTACGAAGGTCGTATCATTAATATCCACCCAGCCTACTTGCCGGAATTTCCAGGTGCTCATGGGATTGAAGATGCCTGGCAGGCTGGTGTATCTGAAAGTGGCGTAACAGTCCACTGGGTGGATAGTGGTATTGACACAGGACAAATTATTCAGCAAGTTCGAGTGCCTAGACTAGCCGATGATACCTTGGAAACCTTTGAAGCAAGAATACATGAAGCGGAGTACCAACTCTATCCAGCGGTTTTGGAGGAGTTTGGGGCGAAAAGAAGAGTGTTATGATAAAGAAAGTCATTTCATTTATTTTGGTATTTGTTTTGGCAGCTCTGCTGTTTAATAGCCTTATTTTTGTAAACTTAGAAAATCCAGCCCGTTTGATTCTGGCTTATGGTCTATCCTTGATTTTATCAGGATTCCTCATGACCCAAATCAAGTAGTTCTGGTAAGGAAAAGGAGAAAATATGACAAAACGCGCACTGATTAGCGTATCAGATAAGAATGGCATCGTAGAACTTGCCCAAGAATTGACGAAACTTGGTTGGGAGATTATCTCAACTGGCGGTACCAAGGCAGCCTTGGATCAGGCTGGAGTGACTACTATTGCCATAGACGATGTGACCGGTTTTCCTGAGATGATGGACGGCCGTGTCAAGACCCTGCACCCCAAAATCCACGGGGGTTTGCTGGCTCGTCGGGATTTGGACAGCCACTTGCAAGCAGCCAACGACCATGAAATTGGCCTGATTGACTTGGTGGTGGTAAATCTTTATCCCTTCAAAGAGACTATTTTGCGTTCAGATGTGACCTACGACTTGGCGGTGGAGAACATCGACATCGGCGGACCGTCTATGCTTCGTTCAGCAGCCAAAAACCACGCTAGCGTAACCGTTGTGGTGGATCCAGCAGATTATCCGACGGTTTTAGGGGAAATAGCAGAGCAGGGTCAGACGACCTACCCAACGCGTCAGCGGTTGGCAGCTAAGGTTTTCCGTCATACCGCAGCTTATGATGCCCTAATAGCAGATTATTTTACCAAGCAGGTAGGCGAAGATAAGCCTGAAAAATTAACGATTACTTATGATCTTAATCAGCCCATGCGTTACGGAGAAAATCCTCAGCAACATGCGGATTTCTACCAAAATGCCCTTCCGACAGCTTACTCGATTGCAGCTGCTAAACAGCTAAACGGTAAGGAGCTGTCTTTCAATAACATTCGTGATGCGGATGCGGCTATCCGTATTATCCGTGATTTCAAGGACCGTCCAACTGTTGTGGCTCTCAAACACATGAACCCTTGCGGTATCGGACAGGCAGAGACTATTGAGCAGGCTTGGGATTATGCCCATGAGGCTGACCCAGTATCCATTTTCGGAGGCATCGTCGTGCTGAACAGAGAAGTGGATGCTGCGACGGCTGAAAAGATGCACCCGATTTTCTTAGAAATCATCATCGCACCGAGTTACTCGGCAGAAGCGCTAGCTATTTTGACCAATAAAAAGAAAAATCTTCGGATTTTGGAGTTGGTCTTTGACGCACAGGATGCAAGCGAAGTGGAAAAAGAGTTCACAGGCGTTGTCGGCGGGCTTTTGGTGCAGGATCAGGACGTGGTGGTGGAAAGCCCAGAGGACTGGCAGGTGGTGACCGAGCGTCAACCGTCCGAGCAAGAGTGGACAGCTATGGAGTTCGCTTGGAAGTCCTCCAAGTATGTCAAGTCCAACGGCATCATTATCACCAATGACAAGATGACCTTGGGCGTGGGACCGGGGCAAACCAACCGCGTGGCGTCCGTCCGTATCGCTATCGAGCAAGCCAAGGAGCGTTTGGATGGAGCCGTATTGGCGTCGGATGCCTTCTTCCCATTTGCAGATAACGTGGAAGAAATTGCAGCCGCAGGTATCAAGGCTATTATCCAGCCGGGTGGCTCTGTCCGTGACCAAGACTCCATTGACATGGCCAACAAGTACGGCTTGACCATGGTCTTTACGGGTGTAAGACATTTTAGACATTGAGAGACTATATCTAGAGACTGGGAAAAACTGAGATAGGCTTCCTTCTAATGAGCATGAATCTTACGAAATTGGCTAAGAAATTAGTCCAAGAGAGTATAAACAGAAAGAAAAACACAGACAGTTTGGCTGAATTTCATCTGAAGCAGCTCAATTTGTCTGTGTATTTTTTAGTTATTGGCTAGTTTTTACCCAGCCTCGCTTCAATGACTGAAATGTTTATTGAAGAAGAGAAATTAGATTTACTTCAAGAGTTTGTCAAAGACCAAAAAATCAGAGATTATCATATTACAGATGCCAGTTTAGCGGATATATTATTATTGGATAAGGAGACATCAAGGTGAATGTATTAGCTTATACAATAGCAGAATTTAGGAGACGAAAATCATATAGGGTGAGTACTATTTTGACAATTCTTGGTGCCTTTTTGGTTGTAGCCATTCAGATTTCGGTTTGGACCAGTGTAGTCACTGAAAACACATCATCTCAACTCGTTCTATATGCAGTAATTTCTAGGATGATGTTCATTCTTTTTCCAGATCATCGTACCGCCTCCATTATTTCAGAGATGATTCAAAAAGGTGATACGGCAGTCTATTTTTTAAGACCCCATAGTTTTATGGGGATGCATTTTTTTAGACAAGTAGGTTCATTTGTTTATGATTTGATTTTTGTAGTCACTCCCTTGACGTTTGCTCTTGTCTTTTATTCATTCGTTACAGGAATATCTCTTGTTCCTGAAATGGTGCTATCATTTATCATGTCGGCTCTATTAGGTCTATTGATTTCGTTTTTATTTGGCTATCTCTTGGGGCTTTTATCTATCCGTTTTAATCAGATTTTAGGTGTTTTAGAATTTTACGATGCCTTGTTGATGCTTTTTGGTGGATCAGTATTACCTATTAGCTTTTTTCCAGAAATGTTGCAAAAACTTATTGTTTTAACTCCTTTCTATGCTATGTTATCAGTTCCTTCATCTATTTTATCGGCTTTATTACCAGCTCAATATGTTTTAAACCAATTGTGCTTACAGATGTTTTGGGTTCTCCTTCTGGCTTTATTTATTTCTATGTATCAGAAGAAGCTATTTAAAGTGATGAACTATTATGGAGGTTAGTGATGACAAGATATTTTTACTTGTATATTCATTTTATGAAACTTCAATGGAAGAGGTATATCCAATATAGAGAAGATGCCGTCATTGGAATAATAGGCTATAGCGTGAACACTGTTATCTCAATCTATGTTTTAAAAGTATTTTTAGATAATCTATCAAATTTTCCTGGATGGTCTACAAATGAGTTAGTACTCTTGTTTGGATTTGTAACAATGGCCAGAGCTGGCTGGAATTTCATTTTCATCAACACCTTATTTATTGGAGATTATGTCAGAGAAGGAACATTTGATGTCTTATTACTTAGGCCAGTAAACACCCTATTACTCATCATTTTTTCAAAGATAGATTTTGAAAGTATTGGCGAATTTTGTATTGGTCTGATAATATTTTGGATGGCACTGCTTACAGAATTTGAAACGTTATCTGCTTGGTTTATACTGAAAATCATCCTTTTACTAATAGGTAGTATTTTATGTTACGCAGCAATCCACCTCTTCGTTAACTCATTAACATTTTTTATCAAAGATGTGTATTCCATTAACTTTATTGTTTGGAGACTGGATGAAACAACTCGCTATCCAAATAGTATTTATCCTAGCTGGTTATCAATATTATTATGGTTCATTCCATATGCATTTATTGGATATTTCCCACTGATGTCAATAACAAAATCATTACCTCTCTTAGCAGATTTAGGGACTATTTCTGCTGGCTATATCATATTTTTACTTGTTTATAAGATTGTTTGGAAATTTAGTATTAGTCGTTATCATAGTTATAGGCAGTAAATTTAGGGATTTATTTTGGAATCGGAGAAAATAAGAATAACATAATGATTTATGACTATCTGTGTTGCAACATTCCTCAGATTCTAGTATAATGGTGCGTGAAACCAGAAGTCTACAGATAGCTATTCAGTCGGTCTTTTATTGCTTTGACGCATGAAGATTTCCAGCAGGTTTTTAGTTTATCAGTTATCAAGCTAAAAGACTAGGAACAGTTAGCTAATTGCGACTCTAGCCAGTGAGATAGGTTTTGTTTATTTTTGCTGTGCTTGCAAGAGGATTCTATATCATATCCCATGTGTAGCGGGATCAACAAGATTTTTGAAACTGTGGAAGGGGGAATGTACCATCTAACAAAAAGGTGTGTGAATTGTCAGTCAGTAGTTGGTATTATTGCGATACAATCGCTATACTGAGATTTGGCATAGATTTTGAGAATAGGTACTGGGAGCTACACCTGGTCTTGAAATAGGAACTGATGGTATAAAGGTAAATTGGAACTCTGTAATCTTTTAATATTGGATTAGAGAGATTTTTTAATATGCGTATTATAGTCCTTCAGTTTTACTTTAATGGTTTAACCAAGTGCTAGCTCAACTGCCAACCATCTTTCGTTCAAGGTGGGCTACTGAAACAAACTGACCACTTAATCAAAATCAGACTATCTTTCGCAGAGGAAATTTGGGATAGCTTGCACGCAATTCATTTCTTTTTTCTAAATGCACGTGAGGCCGAAAATGTTTGCTTTTGATTTTTCTATAAAATATTAAGGAAGTATTATATGAAACAAAATTCTGGACAGACCGTTCATCGCTTTTCTTTGAGAAAAACATCGTTTGGACTAGTATCTGCTACCATTGCTAGTCTTTTTATGCTGTTTTCATTTTCTTCAGAAAGACAGGTATTTGCTGAAGATAGTGCCAAAACAGTGCATTATCGCTATATTGCCGAAGATGAATTAACAGCGTCAGAAAAGCAATTAATCGTAAATGAATTACCGAAATTAGTAGAAGAAAGTGACAATGCCTATTACTTGATTTATAAGCCAAAGCAGTCAGTATCAGAGGGGATTTTGCCCGCTACTGGTGATGAATGGTTTGGGCAAGTAACAGGAGCACTTGTTGGAGCAGGGTTGCTGATTTTGGCTATCCGTAAAGGTCGTAAGGGGAAAAAAGAGTTTGCGGGATTGTTCATTTTAGGGGCGACAGGCTCATTGTTATTAGCACCTCCTGCCTTTTCTTTAACCAATCAAACCTTGGCTCGATTTAATCAGGAATTATCTATCAGTGTAGGTGAACAATTGCCAGAACCGATGACTATTGAGGGCTATAGATATATTGGTTACATAAAGGAAGGTAAGAGTGATGAAATAGTAAAACCGATTCATCCTAACTCTTATTTACCGGGTACAGACAATGCTGTCAATCCAGATAAACCAAGTTTGGCAGTTGAGCATGTAGATAGTGTTCAAACTGAACCCGTCGCTTATGAAACCCAAGAAGTTCCGAATAACGAACTCCTAGCCGGTGAGACAGTTGTCAGCCAAGAAGGAGTTGACGGCGTACGCACCATTGTCACCCGTCGCTATACTGTCGATGGTCAGGTTGTTAAGACCGAGGAGATTTCGAACACGATAACGACCCCAGCTACTCCAAGAATCGTTCAAGTCGGTACCAAGGTCGTAGAGGAAGTCGCAAAGGACGCTCCAAGTCATGAACTGCCAAGCCTAGATATTGTGGAAAGTGATACAAGCTATACTGAACCCGTCGCTTATGAAACCCAAGAGGTTCCGAACAGTGAACTCCTAGCCGGTGAGACGGTTGTCAGTCAAGAAGGCGTTGACGGCGAGCGTACCATTGTCACCCGTAGCTATACTGTTGATGGTCAGGTTGTTAAGACCGAGGAAATTTCGAACACGATAACGACCCCAGCTACTCCAAGAATCGTTCAAGTCGGTACTAAGGTCGTAGAGGAAGTTCCAAAGGATGCCCCAAGCCATGAACTGCCAAGCCTAGATATTGTGGAAAGTGATACAAGCTATACTGAAGCCGTCGCTTATGATACCCTTGAGATCCCTAATAGCGAACTCCTAGCCGGTGAGATGGTTGTCAGCCAAGAAGGAGTAGAGGGCGTACGTACCATTGTCACCCGTAGCTATACTGTTGATGGTCAGGTTGTTAAGACCGAGGAAATTTCGAACACGATAACGACCCCAGCTACTCCAAGAATCGTTCAAGTCGGTACTAAGGTCGTAGAGGAAGTTCCAAAGGATGCCCCAAGCCATGAACTGCCAAGCCTAGATATTGTAGAACGTGACACGCCCCGTACTGAACCCGTCGCCTATGAAACCCAAGAAGTTCCGAATAGCGAACTCCTAGCTGGTGAGATGGTTGTCAGCCAAGAAGGCGTTGACGGCGAGCGTACCATTGTCACACGCAGCTATACTGTCGATGGTCAGGTTGTTAAGACCGAGGAAATTTCGAATGAAATTACTACAGATCCAAGACCAAAGATTGTCCAAGTCGGTACTAAGGTCGTAGAGGAAGTTCCGAAGGATGCCCCAAGTCTCGAACTGCCAAGCCTAGATATTGTAGAACGTGATACGACCCGTACCGAACCCGTCGCCTATGAAACCCAAGAGGTCCCGAACAGCGAACTCCTGGCAGGTGAGACATTTGTCAGCCAAGAGGGAGTAGAGGGCGTACGTACCATTATCATCCGTAGCTATATTATTGATGGTCAGGTTGTTAAGACCGAGGAAATTTCGAATGAAATTACTACAGATCCAAGACCAAAGATTATCCAAGTCGGTACTAAGGTAAAAGAAATACCAACAATTACAATCACTTCTATTGCAGAAGATGAAAATGCAAAATCGGCAGAGGCTAGTTTTGAATTATCAGATAGAACTCAATCTTACATTTCAGCGGTTGCTCAGCTCTATCAGGGAGACCAGCTTGTAAGAGAAATTCCAATTACAGATGTGACTGCACCTCTCGCATTGACAGGTTTGGATTACTATACAGACTATAGTCTAAAAACAATTGTTACCTATAACGTAGGCAAGGGACCAGAGACAAAACTGCAAGAAAGTACACAAGATTTCCGCTTGGATTATAAGAAGATTGAAATTAAGGATATCGACCAAGTGGAGTTATATGGTCTTGACAATGGTCATTATCGCCGTCAATTGTCATTAACTAGCGAATCGGTCAATTTGGACAACTACTTTGTAAAAATCAAATCAGATCGTTTCAAAGAATTACTTCTTCCAATCTCCAAAATTGAAGAAGTAGAGATAGATGGTCAAATCAAGTATAAATTGACTGTTGAAACTGATGAACTGGTTCAGGACACAGGAAACCAATACAATAAAAATTATAGTTTTTATGTGGACAAACGAGTAGAAAGCCAGAACGGTGTATACACTTCTTTCAAAGAATTGTTAACAGCAATAGAAAACGACCCAGCAGGAACCTACACACTTGGTGCAGATATGACTGCTGACGAAGTTGACTTAGCTACAGATGCCCTCTCTTATGTTACATCTACCTTTACAGGTCGTTTGAATGGTGCTCATAATGGCAAATCGTACGCTATCTATAACCTTATTCAGCCACTATTTAATATCATCAAAAATGCTACGGTTGAGAATGTAGACTTGATTGACGTTGCGATTACTTCTAAGACAGAAAAAGTCGGTGCACTTGCTAAAACAGCAACTGGAAGTCAGATAAGGAACGTTTCAGTAGAAGGTAGTCTTTCAGCTCCTACAAGTATCGGAGGGCTTGTCTATCTCGCAAATGGTGCAACTAAGATTACGAATAGTTCCTTTAAAGGTCAGCTTGTAGCAATAGGAACCAATTCAGGAGGTTCAAATATCGGAGGAATTGCAGGCTGGGCAAAGGACAACCATACTACGCTCAGTCAAGTACAAGCTGATGTAGCCATAACTCTCTCTGCTAAGAATAATAACTACCGAGCAGGAGCTCTAGTAGGACACATCCAAAATAGTGCTCGTTTGCAAGACGGAGTAGCCAAGGGAACAATTGTAAACTTGACAACAGCTGGTCAGGTCGGCGGAGTAGTTGGTTCAACCTGGAGTTCTGGAGTTGTAAATAATGTTGTCAGCAGCGTACAGGTAACCAATGGTAAGCGAGTTCATGGAGATACCGCCTATGGTTCGGCCCCTATTACCAATACATTTGTTACTGGTTCGGCTAGCGGAGCTGCAGATAAGTGGAGTACTCAAATTTCTGAAACTGAAGCGGCAAGTAAAATTGCAGCCATGGGAATTACTGCTACGGTAGCAGATAGTCTGAACAACCAAGCTAAGAATTTGTATAGTGTGGATTATAGCTTGCTAGATAAAGCAACTTCTGAACGTGCTATAGCCTATGCTAACATGGAAAAACTGTTACCATTCTATAATAAAGAATATATTGTTTACCTAGCTAACAAGATGGACTTGACAGATAAATTAGCTCAAACGAGATTATTAGATGTTGTTCCAATGGTTGGTAATCAAATTGTAACAGATCCAAATAGTCAGAAACGCGCTATTAATCGTATCATGCTTCACTACGCTGACAATACGGTTGCTTATTTGGATGTTGCTTTCAAGGAAGATTTTGTAAATAACCATGTATCTGATTACACAATTGTAGGAACGGATTTACTCTATACTCCAGAAACATTCTTATCAAACTACGACGGAATGGTTCATCGCCTTACAAATGATATTTCAAGTTTGGTATTTAACTCTGATAAAGTGAAAGCGGTGTTGGGAATTGTAGAGCCTACGACACCACCAACAGAAAACGAGTTGAAGAACTGGGCATCGGATTTGGGAGTTCCATCAACTACTGAACAAAAACCATTGTGGGCACTGTATTTGGAAGATAGTTTCAATAGTGTACGTGATCATCTCGCGGAAGATTTACGGAAAGTGTTGGCTTCTGATAAAGCTATCAATAGCCTAGGTGCATCGGTTGAGAATTATCTAGTTCAGAAGATTTCTCAAAATAAAGAAGCATTAGTGCTGGGTCTTGCATATCTGAAACGTTGGTATAATATTGATTTCGGCGATTTAAATACTCGAGATTTGACTATATTTAAACAAGACTTCTTTGGTAATCAAGCGACCTCTACATTAGATGTTATTATTGCTTTGGGGAATTCTGGATATGACAGTCTTCGTCCAAAGAATAACGTTCAGACCTATGCTAACTCTTTACAGTTAGCAAAAGGAAAAGCTACTTTATTTGACTACCTATCAAGCTACCGTCAATTGTTCTTACCAGATAAAACCAATAATGAGTGGTTGAAAGATACAAGTAAGGCCTATATTGTGGAAATGGCTTCGAATGTTGAAGAAGCTGCTAAGAAGCAAGCACAAGCAACACCGGATAGTCGCTATGCCTTGGGTGTGTATGACCGTATTACGAAGTCAAACTGGGCTCATCAAAACATGCTCCTTCCTCTTCTCACTCTACCAGATGAAAGCATGTATATTATTTCTACCATGTCAACTCTATCGTTCGGTGCTTACGACCGTTACTTGTATGATTCCGCTTCTAATGGTATGAAATTTGAGGATTATATGCATCAGATTGTTGACAGAGCAGCTGTTTGGCAACGAGATCATTTTGATTATTGGTACAGTATTTTGTCTGAAGAATCACGTGAAAAACTATTCCAGTCAGTCTTGAATTATGATGGATTTAATTTCCGTGACTCAGCAAGTAAGGCTACTTGGAAGAGTCTTCAAAATACGGAGCGTTCTTCTATTGCTAACTTCTTTGGTCCAGTAGGTAAATGGTATGCAGCGAATGGATCAGGTGCGTATGCAACAGGTTCTTTAACGCATTTTGTTGTTGATAGAATGCTAGACCAGTATGGTACTTCTGTCTTCACTCACGAGATGGTTCATAACTTTGATGGAGGAATTTATTTCGAAGGAAATGGTCGTCGTCAAGGTTTAGGTGCGGAATTATTTGCTCTTGGTCTATTGCAAGTTCCAAATGGTAATCAGGCACGTTCATTAGGAATTAATACTGTTTACTCTGGAAATGAAGACTCTATAACCCGCTATCATGCTGCTAACCCTGCACAGCGTTATAAAAATGTAGCAGATTTAAATACCTACGTTCACAATATGTTTGATGTCATCTATTTGCTAGACTATTTAGAAGCTAAGTCTGTTTTGAAGCAAAGCGATACTGTCAAGCAGAAATGGTATAGGGTCATTGATAATTACTATATCAAGGATAAAGAAAAGAACACGCATGCAGGAAATACAATCCGTCAGCTGACAATTGAGGAAGCTGCAAAACTGAATACCATCAATGATTTGGTTGACAACAGCATTATCAACCGTCGTGAATATTGGGACACGCATGCTGGCTTAACTCGTAATGGTTATTATACCGTAAGTCTCTTTTCTCCAGTTTATTCCGCCTTATCTAATCCAAATGGCTCTCCGGGAGATTTCATGTTCCGTCGTATGGCCTATGAATTGATGGCAGAAAAGGGCTATGTAGAGGGCTTCATTCCTTATGTATCTAATCAACTTGGTAAAGAAGCGGAAGCGGCTGGGGAACTTGTGTATGATGGTTGGTTTAGACGAAATGTTGGGCTCATCACAGATGACAGAGTCTTTAAACATATTTTTAAAGATGAGTATGCTGATTGGGCAACATTTAAGAAAGCTATGTACCAAAATCGTATTAATCAACTTGACAACTTGGTTGACTTCACAATGACCTACGAATTGGATAAGCCAAACTCAACAAAACAAGTTATGATTAGCTCCTTTGCAGATTTAGAAAAGCTTATGGATGAAGCTGTGGCTCAAGATATGAAGAGCATTGATATCGTACTTGCTCACAATGAGTCAAGTTGGGTCAATGTCCTCAAACAACGGATTTATAATGCTCTTTTGAGAAATACGGATGATTTCAGAACTTCTATTTTTAAATAGTATGAGAAGAAGGAGCGAACTGGTTATATGGTAAATGGTTCCGCCCCTATCGTTCTAGGACTGTAAAGTTATCTGTAAGTCGTTACTTGCAAACCAAGACTCTAGATAACAGCATGCTGTCAAGTGGATATATCGTCATTTAGTTTTTCTTTTATTACTTCGACGACTGAAAAGCTCCATTGGAGGTTTTCAGCCTACCACCTGTCATTAAAAGGGTGGTAGTTTGAAACGTCGTTTCCTTATTTCCAAGTTCAAACACTCCACTGGAGTGTTTGAACTTGCCTTGCCTGATTTTGTAAAAGTGACTTGCTTTGCAAGTATTATCTCCCACCTTGCACAGTCCATTGACTGTGCAAGCAATCTGGGGGATACGAATAGTCCAGTGGACTATTCGTACCTGAGCCTGAAAACAAAAAAGCGAAGTACATCAGCTGGCCACCTAGAAATAAAAAAGCATTGAGTTATGCCTGCGACTGTTGAAGCGAACTTGGTTCGCACTATCTCCAGCCTTCAGAGGATCCCCCAAATCTTTGAAGCGAGTACTAAAAGTAAATTAAAAGACTATAAATATGACAAAAGCGGCTGTTCCAGTCACGACCTTGTCCCTACTTGTTTAGGAGGGATAAGGTCGTTTTTTATACAGCGGACAGTTTTGAAGAATCCATAGGCTAGCTATTCTCGATACACTGCGAATACCTAAAGTAGACCAATCCGTGTCCATTTGGCTATCCAGTGAGCATCCTTCTTGTCGGTTTTCTGACCTGGAATAGCCTTCATGTGTGCTGGTTGAGCGAGTATCAACTTGAAGTCATCACAGAGAGCGTGCCAGACAGGTCGCCAATAAACACCTGTGCTTTCCATACCAACAGCTTCCACACGAAATTGACCGAGAAAATTGTGGCAAGCACGTAGGACTTTAGTCGTTGTATCAAATGTAGCCATCTCACGCTTTGGACGAGTTGAGGTGAGTGGTCCATGTAGGATACAGACGACAATATTGGCTTGATGGACATCAATACCTGCACAAGATTGATAGAGAACATCCATGACAATTCCCTCCTTCTAAAAATTAGAGAGCTTATCTACCGAATTTTAGTCGTATTTTTATACTCATGCCTATCGCATATTTTGGGGTGCTCGTCAGTAGAGTGGATCAGTTTTTCCCTCGATGACTAACATCATTAACTCGTCAACCACAAAAATTATAAGAAATATGTACCGCCTAACGAAGGTGAAGCCATCATGGCTGTCTTGTCCAGCCTCTTTTCCATTCCCGAACATTACTCGGCTTTTTCTATCAAAATCCGTCTGTTTTTGCTATACTGTTTATAGAAAATCCGTTTTTGAGGTGTAAATAATGAAACTTTTGGTTGTCGGATCTGGTGGTCGTGAACATGCTATCGCAAAGAAATTGCTAGAGTCTGAGCAGGTAGAACAGGTCTTTGTTGCTTCTGGAAATGACGGAATGACCTTGGATGGTATCAAGTTAGTCAATTTCGGAATTTCCGAACATTCTGCCCTGATCAACTTTGCTAAGGAAAATGACGTAGCTTGGACTTTTGTGGGTCCAGATGATGCTCTGGCAGCAGGAATCGTCGATGATTTTGAACAGGCGGGACTAAAAGCTTTTGGCCCTAGTCGTCTAGCTGCGGAGCTGGAGTGGTCAAAAGACTTTGCCAAGCAAATTATGGTCAAATACGGTATTCCAACAGCAGCCTTTGGCACATTTTCCAACTTCGAAGAAGCCAAAGCCTACATCGAAGAGCAGGGTGCACCCATCGTGGTCAAGGCGGACGGCTTGGCACTGGGCAAGGGTGTGGTCGTGGCGGAAACCGTTGAGCAGGCGGTCGAAGCAGCACGGGAGATGCTCTTGGACAACAAGTTCGGCGACTCGGGTGCGCGCGTGGTCATCGAGGAGTTCTTGGCGGGCGAGGAGTTTTCCCTCTTTGCCCTGGTCAACGGCGACCAGTTCTATATTCTGCCGACAGCCCAGGACCACAAGCGTGTCTTTGACGGCGACCAGGGTCCTAACACAGGCGGTATGGGGGCTTACGCTCCTGTTCCCCACCTACCTCAAAACGTGGTGGACACAGCGGTTGACACCATTGTCAAGCCTATTCTTGAGGGCATGATTGCGGAAGGGCGGTCTTATCTGGGCGTGCTCTATGCTGGTTTGATTCTGACAGAGCAAGGTCCCAAGGTCATCGAGTTCAACGCCCGTTTTGGCGACCCAGAAACCCAGATTATCCTGCCTCGTCTGACCTCTGACTTTGCTCAGAACATTGTAACCGCCCAATAACAAGGTATCTATCTAATCACTCCCTCCTCCTGTATACTGTTATAAAAAACAAAACTGGAGGATTTATTATGTCACACCCCATCGTCCCATTGACTATTCCCCTATCTCGCCGCTTTGAGAAGAAAGGCAGAAATGATATTCTGATGAAAATTCGTCTCGGAAAAGTGGAAGTCACATTCTTTCACTCTATCAACCAAAAAATATTAGAAACAATCTTGGATAAGGTACTGCACTATGACCATCCGACTCAGTGATTTAGGTCAAGTCTACTTGGTTTGCGGTAAAACGGACATGCGTCAAGGGATTGATTCTCTCGCCTACCTTGTCAAAAGTCAATTCAATCTGGATCCCTTTTCAGGTCAGGTCTATCTCTTCTGCGGAGGTCGAAAAGACCGATTCAAAGCTCTTTACTGGGACGGACAAGGATTTTGGTTATTGTATAAACGTTTTGAGAATGGAAAATTGACCTGGCCAAACAATGAAGAAGAGGTCAAGGCTCTAACTTCCGAGCAGGTGGACTGGCTCATGAAAGGATTTTCTATCAATCCAAAAATAAATCTTTCAAAAAGTCGTGATTTCTATTGAAATCATGGCTTTTCTTTGTGTATAATGAGATAAAAAGAAGGAGATTGGTTATGTCATCACTAGAAAAAATTATTGAAACACAGTCAAAAACGATAGATATGATGGCTAATGAACTTACCCTCCTTCGTGAACAGATTGAGTATCTGAGACAGAAACTCTACGGAAAATCATCAGAGAAGGTTGTGTATCAACCCGGTCAGCTGAGCTTGTTTGGGGAGGAAATTCTCCCTGAAGAAGAAGCTGACTTACCCAGTTGAAACAGAAACGATTACCTATAAACGCAAGAAAGCTAAGGGAGTTCGTCAGGCTATTTTCAGCCAATTCACTCCAGAGATAGTGCATCACGAATTGCAAGGCGAAGATTGTACCTGTCCAGACTGTCATGGTCAATTAAAGGAGATTGGTTCAACTGTTCAACGACAAGAGTTGGTCTTCATTCCTGCACAATTAAAGCGGATTGACCATGTTCAACACGCATACAAGTGTCAGGCATGTAGTCAGAAGAATCTGAGCGATAAGATTATCAAGGCTCCCATTCCTAAGGCACCTTTGGCACACAGCTTGGGTTCAGCCTCTATCATTGCCCACACCATTCACCAGAAGTTCAATCTGAAGGTGCCCAATTACCGTCAGGAAGAGGATTGGAACAAGCTCGGTCTGCCCATCAGTCGCAAGGAAATAGCCAATTGGCACATCAAGTCTAGTCAGTATTATTTCGAACCGATTTATAACCTGTTGCACGAGAAATTGTTGGAGCAGCCTATTCTCCATGCGGATGAAACCTCCTACAAGGTCTTAGAAAATGATAGCCAGTTGACCTTCTACTGGACTTTCTTGTCTGGGAAGCATGAGAAAAAGGGCATCACCCTCTATCATCATGACAAACGACGGAGTGGCTTGGTTGTGGAGGAAGTTCTTGGGGACTATGCGGGCTATGTACATTGTGACATGTGGTCAGCCTATCGGCAGTTAGACAAGGCTCAGCTGGTTGGCTGTTGGGCTCATGTCAGAAGAAAATTCTTTGAGGCGACTCCTAAGAAGACAGACAAGACTTCTTTAGGAGCCAAGGGCTTAGCCTATTGCGACCGCCTGTTTGCCTTGGAGAATGACTGGACTGACTTGTCTACTGAGGAGCGGCTGCATAAACGGCAGACAGAGTTGGCTCCCTTGATGGACGAGTTCTTTGATTGGTGTCGCAATCAGGCTGTCTTGCCAGGTTCCAAATTGGGCACTGCAATAGAGTATAGCCTCAAATACGAAACCACCTTCCGAACCGTTCTCTCGGATGGCGATTTAGTCCTGTCCAACAATATGGCTGAGAGGGCTATGAAGACCTTGGTGATGGGACGTAAAAATTGGCTGTTCTCTCAAAGCTTTGAGGGGGCCAAGTCGACAGCTATCATTTTGAGTCTTTTAGAAACTGCTAAACGACACGGTCTTGATGCAGAGAAATATATGACCTATCTTCTAGAACACTTACCTAACGAAGAGACGCTCGCAAAAAAAGAAGTTCTGGAGGCTTATTTACCATGGGCTGAAAATATTCAAGAAAAGTGCAAATAGAAAAAGGTTCCAGAGTCGACAGGACTTTGGAACCTTTTCAATATACCTTGTTATTGGGCGGTTACAGAACATTGACGACATTCTCCACAAACGCCCGACACAGCTGACTTGGCTGGATAGTGGCGTGACGCTGGGCGTAGTCGTGGCATCAAACGGCTACCCTCTGGACTACGAAAAAGGTGTAGAGTTACCAGCGAAGACCGAGGGCGACATCACGACTTACTATGCAGGGGCTCGTTTTGCGGACAATAGCAGAGCACTGCTATCAAACGGCGGTCGGGTCTATATGTTAGTCACCACAGCAGACACCGTACAAGAAGCCCAGGAAAAAATTTACGCGGAGCTGAAAAATCAAGATACGACAGGCCTCTTTTATCGGACAGATATTGGAAGTAAAGCTGTTAAATAATTTGGCATAAGAAAAGGAAGTGCAAATATGAACATTCCAATTTCCATCATCATGGGGTCTAGTTCCGACTGGAAAACCATGAAAAAAGCAGCCGATGTGCTGGACAAATTTGGCGTAGCCTACGAAAAGAAAGTGGTCTCTGCCCACCGCACCCCAGACCTCATGTTCCGTCACGCCGAAGAGGCGCGTGGTCGTGGCATCAAGGTTATTATCGCAGGAGCGGGTGGTGCGGCTCATTTGCCAGGTATGGTGGCAGCTAAGACAACCTTGCCTGTTATCGGTGTCCCTGTCCAATCTCGTGCCCTCAGCGGTGTGGATTCGCTCTATTCTATCGTGCAGATGCCGGGTGGCGTCCCTGTTGCGACTATGGCGATCGGCGAAGCAGGTGCCACCAACGCAGCCTTGACCGCTCTTCGCATTCTCTCCATTGAGGATGAAAACATTGCAGCTCAGCTGACAGACTTTGCCAAGGAACAAGAAAACATTGCGGAGGCGATGACAGATGATCTCATCTAAGACAATCGGAATTATCGGCGGCGGTCAGCTGGGGCAGATGATGGCTATTTCCGCCATTTACATGGGGCACAAGGTGATCACGCTGGATCCTGCGGCGGACTGCCCAGCCTCCAAGGTCAGCGAGGTTATCGTCGCTCCCTATCACGATGTGGCAGCCCTCAAGCAGTTGGCGGAGCGGTGCGATGTCCTGACCTACGAGTTTGAAAATGTCGATGCCGACGGACTGGACGCGGTCATCAAGGACGGCCAGCTCCCTCAAGGGACAGATCTCCTCCGCATTTCTCAAAACCGTATTTTTGAGAAGGATTTTTTGGCAAAAAAAGCTGGCGTGCAAGTCGCCCCCTACAAAGTCGTCACATCTAGCCTAGACCTAGAAGGTCTGGACCTCAGCAAAAACTACGTTTTGAAGACAGCCACTGGGGGCTATGATGGACATGGCCAGAAGGTCATTCGAGAAGAGGCGGACTTGGTAGAGGCTAGTCAGTTAGCTAACTCTGCCGAGTGTGTTTTGGAAGAGTTTGTGCATTTCGACCTAGAAATCTCCGTCCTTGTATCTGGCAACGGCTCCGACTATACCGTCTTTCCTGTGCAGGAAAATATCCACCGCAATAATATTCTTTACAAGACCATTGTGCCTGCCCGTATTTCAGATGAACTTGCTGAAAAAGCCAAAAACATGGCCCTGCAAATCGCAGATAAGCTCCATTTGGCAGGCACCCTCTGTGTTGAAATGTTTGTGGCAGGGCAAGAAATTCTTGTGAATGAAATTGCCCCTCGTCCTCATAATTCAGGGCATTATTCTATTGAAGCCTGTGATTTTTCACAGTTTGACACCCATATTCGAGGCATTCTAGGGGAGCCTCTGCCCTCTATCCGCCTGCTTTCTCCAGCCGTCATGATTAACGTCCTCGGACAAGATATGGAAGCAGTCCAAACCTTTCTTCAAGAAAACCCTAGCGCCCACCTCCACCTCTATGGTAAAATAGAAGCAAAACACAACCGCAAGATGGGACACGTGACGGTGTTGGGGGAAGACGTTGATGGTGTGGAGGAGTTTTAGGAAGGAGTAGAACTTAGTAATTAAGTGCGACCGTGCACTAATTGATAATGGGGAAGAAAAGCACTTGCTTTTAAATATTATATAGATTATTTATAAAGGATGAAAATAAATGGAAATGGATTTTTTTAATACTAACAACAACACTTTAAAAACGGATAGTTTAGAAATAAACAAAATATTCTGGCAATGAGAAATAACACTATTCAAATAAATAACATTTCTATGATGAGTAATTCGGAATTGAAGTTTCAAGTTACAATCAGAGAAATAGTGGCTATTTTATTCTTCTTCTCTCTTCTGTTTATAGATTTCATACCAAAGATTATACCAATGATTGTTTTAGCTGTGTTAGGATATAACATTTATCAGAGATATCAAAAGCATTTAAAAGATAAGTACTTCATTGAATTTAATCTTGGGTCAAGTAAGAATTATTATTTATTTTTTGAAGACAAAAATTTTAGGGATGAAGTTTCGGATGTAATAAAGAAGTCGTTTAATCTTAAGGGGCAGACGACTTATATTGACATAAAAAACCAAAATATCAACAGCGGTTCGGGTACTCAAGAAGTAATAGAAGATAAAACGGTACATGAAACTAATATTGCTGGAAACGATAACATTGTTGGTACTAATTTTGGACAAGGGAATACGATCTCAATCAAGGGTGATGCAGTATCTAATTCCAACATTACTGAGAATGCAAAGATATCCAATTCTAATTTAGAAACTAACAAAAGTTTGCCCTGGGAAGCAGTAACAGCTGATTTAAATCGTCTAATCAATGAAAAGGCTTTTTCAGATGAACTAAGAAATGTTTTTTCAGAATTGCTAGACGCTAGTAAAGAAAAGAACTTTGATAACTTTAATTCAGTTGTCAAAGAAAATGAAAAATGGTTTGATAACTCTTTTGTAAAGGATGTCATGTCATCTACTTTATCTAATATAATTTCAGGAATACTTTTGATGTAAATCAAAAGGGTAAAAACTTAAAAGATGTTATAAATATAAAGAAATTTTTGCTAGTCTTTTCATAAGTATTAAACGAAAATTATGAGGAGCTTGTCTTTATAACGGCTTGGCAAAGTTGAATAATAAAAAAGAATCTAGAGTTATTTATATATAGACAACGACCTAGATTTTGATAACAACAATCATTACGGTTATTTCATTAATCGGACTATAGAAAAAGTTGTTGTCTTGAAAAGGTGTTTAAGAATCATAAGTAAGATAAGAGGTAGAGAACTAAGTATGATCAATCGTTATTCCCGTCCAGAGATGGCGGCTATTTGGAGTGAAGAGAACAAGTACAAGGCTTGGTTGGAGGTGGAAATCCTCGCTGATGAGGCCTGGGCTGAGTTGGGTGAGATTCCCAAAGAAGATGTGGCCTTGATTCGTGAGAAGGCGACTTTTGACATCGACCGCATTTTAGAGATTGAAGAGGAAACCCGTCACGATGTGGTGGCCTTCACACGTGCGGTTTCGGAAAGTCTTGGTGAGGAACGCAAGTGGGTCCACTATGGTCTGACTTCGACCGATGTGGTAGATACGGCTTACGGCTACCTCTACAAGCAGGCCAACGACATCATCCGTCGCGACCTTGAAAACTTTACCACTATCATCGCCGACAAGGCGCGTGAACACAAGTACACCATCATGATGGGGCGGACCCACGGTGTCCATGCGGAGCCAACGACCTTCGGTCTTAAATTGGCGACTTGGTATAGCGAAATGAAACGCAACATGGGGCGTTTCGATGTAGCGGCCAAGGGTGTCGAGGCTGGTAAAATTTCAGGAGCGGTTGGAAACTTTGCTAACATTCCTCCATTTGTGGAAGAGTATGTTTGTGGTAAATTGGGCATTCGTCCGCAGGAAATTTCTACCCAGGTCCTTCCTCGTGACCTCCACGCAGAATATTTCTCAGCCCTAGCCTTGATTGCAACGTCTATCGAGCGTATGGCGACAGAAATCCGTGGGCTACAAAAATCTGAACAACGTGAAGTCGAAGAGTATTTCGCCAAAGGCCAAAAAGGCAGCTCTGCTATGCCCCATAAACGTAACCCTATCGGCTCTGAAAATATGACCGGTCTGGCTCGCGTGGTGCGTGGTCACTTGGTGACGGCTTTTGAGAATGTGGCTCTCTGGCACGAACGTGATATTTCCCACTCGTCAGCGGAGCGGATTATCACGCCGGATACGACTATCCTCATCAACTATATGCTCAACCGTTTTGGCAATATCGTTAAGAACTTGACGGTCTTCCCTGAAAATATGAAACGCAATATGGAGTCAACCTTTGGCTTGATTTACAGCCAGCGTGTCATGCTCAGTTTGATTGAAAAAGGCATGACCCGTGAGGAAGCCTATGATTTGGTGCAACCAAAAACAGCACAGTCTTGGGATAATCAAGTGGACTTCAAGCCCCTTCTCGAAGCGGATGAGCGCGTGACTGCTAAACTCAGCCAGGAAGAAATCGATGAACTCTTCAACCCAGACTACTATGCTAAGCGGGTAGATGATATCTTTGAACGACTTGGATTATAAAAAATTAAAATTCTTTGGATTTTCCAGAGAATTTTTTTATTTATTTGCGAATAAATAGGTGAAGGGGAAAACAAGCTCCTTCCGAAGACAATCATTCGTGGATAAAAATAATACTCTTCGAAAATCGAAATCAGACGTTGTTGACTTGATTTGATGAACTTCAGTTCTATCTGCATCTGCGTCGCCTAGTCTGATTTTGATTTTCATTGAGTATAACTTATTTTTTACAAAAGTTTACGAATAGATAAGTGTAGGGGAAAACAAGCTCACAACTTATTCAAAAAAAGTATCGTCATTTAGTTTTTCTTTTATTACTTCGTTAACTTGCCTTGCCTAACTCTAGTTATGCCTGCGGCTCGTTGCCTAGTACTAAAAGTAAACTAAAAGACTATAAAAAATTTTTTTAAAAAATGCAAACGATTTGCGAATAAGTAAGTGAGAGGGAAAACACCCCCTCTAGGAGATACACACTTGAAAAAAATAAATCATTTTCAAAATGATTTACGAATAAACAAGTGTAGGAAAAATGAAAGGAGAAGAAGGATGAAAAAGAAGTTCAAGATTGTAAACAAACGTACAACGATTGACCTCGGGATTATTAAGTATAGCTACCGTCGTGGTCGCCATACTTTGTAAACAGGGTAATAAATTATATTTTTTGTAAATTTTTAAAGTAAAAGGAGTAAAAAATGAAAAAAACATTCAAAAAATCAAGTAAACGTGCAACAATTCGTCTAGGAAACCTTACTATCAGCTACCGTTACCCACGCTTTACTTTGTAAGAGGAGGAGATAAAAATGGGAAAATTCTTTAAGAAAAATAAACGTATCACTATTGATCTAGGTATTATTAAATATACTTATCGTCGCGGTCGTCACACTTTGTAAACAGAGTAATAAATTATATTTTTGTAAATTTTTAAAGTAAAAGGAGTAAAAAATGAAAAAAACATTCAAAAAATCAAGCAAACGTGCAACAATTCGTCTAGGAAACCTTACTATCAGCTACCGTTACCCACGCTTTACTTTGTAAGAGGAGGAGATAAAAATGGGAAAATTCTTTAAGAAAAATCAGCGCATCACTATTGATCTAGGTATTATTAAATATACTTATCGTCGCGGTCGTCACACTTTGTAAAGAAACTTATTGATAGCTAATATTGTTTAGCTATCAATAAGATGGGTATTATGGGTTAATGCCTATCTTATTGATAAAAAGGAGATAAAATGAATATGTTTCGGTCAATTTTTAAGTCGGTGATACATCGAAGGGATGTTGCTTTGTTCTATGCTTTTGCTGGTTTACCAATCTTAGTTCCTATACTGTCCAAATTTTTGGTAGGCGTAAAGGCTGAATATACGGATAATTTTTTAGATTTTCTAGGAGCAGCATTGTCAACACAGGATGGGATAGTGTTACCAACATTGTTGTTATCCTTGATAATTTCCGCAGTTTTTAGGGATGAGATTGATAGTGGCATTCTATTTTTATACAAAGATTTGAATAGAACCCGACTTTTTAATGCAAAAATCATTAGTTTAGTGGTGATGTATGCCTCTTATGTCCTTCTAACAGTGCTGACAAGTGCAATTGCCTATTTTGGTTTCTTGAATACTTTTGGAAAGGTAATATCGAATGATTGGAGTAATGTACAGTCCACTTTGCTATCTATTTTTGCAACAATCTCCATCAATATTATCGGTGTTTTATTGGTTGCCATGGTTTCTATTAAAGCCAAATCCTTACAGGCAGTTCTAGCAGGAGTTTTTTGGTCGCTATTTACAACAACTGCACCATTTCTGATTGGAGTTCGTTATGTCGTACCAAATGGCTATGCTCAGATGAGTTTTAATCAGCCACTGCTTGCATGGTCCTTGGTAGTAGCTATAACGATATTTTATATTGTTGCTACCTATCTTAAAGGTCGTTCGAACTTTGAAAAGTTGGAATTTTAGAGGTATGTTATGGTAATTCGTTATATGAGACCAGTTGCCTTATCCATTGCTTTGATTATTTTAGCATCAATTTCTTATCTTCTGGCAACATCTTTGGTTTTATTTAGCTCCAGTCAATTTTTACAGCTAGCCTACCTATTTTCTATTATGGTTGGAATGCCAGTAGGGTTTATTCTACTTCCATCTATGTTAACCAAACGTTACCAGCTTTGTCAGGAGCTATCGGAAGTGAAGTTCAGTTGGAAAAGCTTCGTTTTGCTGGCTATTGCAATTTTCTTGGTCAATTTCTGGTTTATTCAGAGTGATGAGTATGTGAATCAATTTATTATTGCGACTTGTGAAGAATTCTTGTTCCGTTATCTTATCTATCGTATTCTAAAAAGTGAATACCCTACTTGGCTATCTATGTTGGTCGCTTCTCTCTTGTTTGGAGTTCTGCTACACATGAATTATCCCTTGCTGGATAATCTATTAATCCGAACTCCACTAGGTTTATTGTTCTCTGTGTTAGCTACTCGTTTTGGTTTGCAGTATGCTATCGGAGGACATTGGTTATACAATCTGTTAGTTTCGAGATTTCCATTTTAATTGTGAGGGTCATGATGATATTTATTCTATTATTGAGTCTATTTTATATTTGTTTGACAGTTGCTAGTTCGCAACTATTGCTAAGTCTCTCTGTTCCTGTTTTATTGTTGTTGACTTATTTGCTACCGCCCATTGTCAATTCAATCTGTATGGGATTACAAAAGACTGAGTCTTGGAAAGCATGGTCAGCGGGCATTTTTCCAACAATGTCAATGATATTTTATGCCGCTTTTGCCTACCTTACGAGTAGCAATGGTCAGTGGGCTCAGTTTGCTCAACTGCATACAGTTTCAGATGATGTCATGAGTGTCGAGCTGGCAGGAGAATTGTTAGTTCCATCACAAATGCTATTTGTTGCCGTACTATATTATGGTGCAGCTATTGCCACTTATTTTATTCAGCAGGCAGGTCGTAAGAAAGAAAAAGGAGTTACTTATGCTTAAAATCAATCATTTATCAAAACAGTTTGCAGGAAACGAATTTTACTCACTAAAAGATGTGAGTTTGGAGATCAATAAGGGCGAGATAGTTGGTCTGATTGGGAAAAACGGAGCTGGAAAATCCACACTCATGAAACTAATGGCTAAGTCCCTAAAACCAAGTTCGGGAACCATTACATATAAGGGTACGGATATTTTTAGTCAGGATAATTTGTTAGCAGACTTTGGAATTATGATCGATCCAGTCTTCTATCCAGAAATGACTGTTATGGACAACCTCAAGTTTTATTTGGACTTGCATGGGAAAAAAGACCTCTATCCAAATATTGAGAAGACTTTGAAATTGGTAGAATTATGGGAAGCTCGCAATCGGAAACCCAAGGGATTCTCGTTTGGTATGAAACAACGGACTGCTTTGGCGATTGCCTTGGTTGCGGAGCCAGATTTCCTTATCTTAGATGAGCCTTTTGTGGGCTTGGACCCGATTGGTGTTCAGAAATTGATTGATATCTTGAAGCAGTGGTCTAGTGAGCGACAAATTTCCATGCTGATTTCGAGTCACCAACTAGGTGAGTTGGAGGCCTTGTGCAGCCGCTATGTCTATATCGAATCGGGAGAATTGGCAGAGGCTTTTGAAGGCAAATCTCATCCAAGTGTGCTCGTGCAGTTGGACACAACTAAAAACCTAGATTCTGTAGAGGCTTTGCTCAATGACCATGTGGTGCTAGAGGGGGAAGTGCTAGAGATTTCCACTGCCACGCCTACAAGTGAGCTAAATCAGATTTTTGGTGTGTTGGCTCGTCAAGAATTGATTGTGAAATTAGAAGTGAAAGAGAATCACTTGAAAGAAATCTTTACGAAAGGGTAGTGAGTATGAAACAGATTTTTCCAGCTGTCTTTAGAACGATTTGGAAGCGAAAGGAGACGCAGATTTATCTCCTGTTCACTTTGTTTCCTTTTATCTATCTAGTCACTTCATTTATTGAAGGGTCGAATTTTATGCAGATTCATGCTGGTGAGGGCTATAAAGTCAGCCTTGTTGCCTTTACGAATATGATGGTGAGCTCAGCAGATAGTTTCATTCTTCCTAGTTTGACCCTGTATTTCTTGGCTATATCTGTCTTTAGGAAAGAAGTAGATGAACATACCATGTTTTTGTATCGGGATCTTGGGCGGAAGCAGATTTTCTGGTCTAAATATCTTGGTCTACTAGCAACAATTGTTATTTTCTATGGTTTCTTCTTTGTAACCTCTGCATTTGTACATTATGTTCGGGTAATCCATCTGCCTTTTGGTAGTCCAGCTGTTTTTGATGTTAGCTTAGCAGAGAGCCTGGGTAATGTATTTGGTATTGTTGCCTATCTATTGAAAGATATTCTCTCAGTTAGTTTGGCAACTGCTCTTTGCCTATATTTGAAAAACATTACCACAATGATTATAGGATTTTTGGTAACGATTACGATGATGATTTTAGCAGTTATTGGCGGTCCAATCGCTATGCTTTTTCCAACTAGTTATGTAGCTTTGGCCAACGAAGGTCTTACAGGAGCGGGGCTGGCTTACTTGGGCGCTATTGGTGTAACGCTTGTTTACGTACTCGTATTTACTAAAATTGCTGCGAAAAAATTCAAGAATTTGGAGTTCTAGTTATGAATAAAAGACTCGTCGGAGTGTTGTTGAAGTCGCTCAATAAAACGATGTTCTTGTTTGGGATAGTTCTGAGTGCACTTGGGGTTGGAATGGGTTTGTTCCTGCCCCAGTTTATTGGTAGGTTGCTAGATCAAACCTATTTGAGCAATCTATTAACACGGCCAGAATTGCTGGCAGGTTTCATCCTTTTCTTTGTATCGGTCTATGCAGTACAGGCTCTATCTAATTATTTCATAGGGCGTAGTGGTAGTAATGCACTCAAACGGTTGCAACAATATATTTATGAATCCTTGTTGACTACATCTGTAAAGGACTTGGATCAGTACCAATCAGGCGATCTTGCTAGTCGTTTGACCAATGATATGTCGGTTGTTCTGAACTTCATCACCGTTATTCTTCCAAATTTCTTGATGAATGGTTTGATGGTTATGGGGTCAATTTATTTTCTGTGGACCATCAGTCCGTGGCTCACGGGTCTTAGTCTCTTCTTGCTTCCTATGTTGTCAATGGTTATGATTCCAATGAATCAGCGGTTGGAGGGTTACTACTCTGCTTATCAAGAGGGATTAGGGCAGGTTTCTAGTAGAATTAGTCATAAATTTACAACGATTCGTTTGATGAAGGCATTTCAGGGAGAAAAGCATGAACAGCGAGAGATGGGCAAGTCTTTTCAGTATCTGTCACAAACCTTTGAGAAAATGATTAGACTGTCAGCGGTCCAACATGCCTTGGTTAGTAGCTTGATGACAGGATTTATTATCCTGATGTTACTTATAGCGGGGATAGAAGTAACCAAGGGAGTAATGACCATGGCTACCTTGACCACCTTTGTATTGTACATGATGCAATTGATTGATCCAGTAACAGATATTGCTGCTTCCCTAAATGAACTGACGGAGTTTCATGCAGTGTCTAAACGTTTGGTAGAATTGCTGGAACTGAATAAGGAAGAACAGGAAGATACAGAGTTGGTTGATGCTGCTAGTATCCAATTGGAAAATGTTCGGTTCTCCTATCATACAGATCCGGTTTTGAATGGAGTATCGGTTAGAATTCCTGAAGGAGCTCACGTGGCGATTGTTGGGCCAAGCGGAGCCGGAAAGTCAACGATTTTTTCTTTGCTGATGAAATACTATCAAGACTATCAAGGAGAGATTCGGATTGGTCAACAATGCTTAAGTGATATTTCAACCAAGGAGATGAGAAGGTTGATTTCCTTTATACCACAAGACAATACGCTCTTCCATGGAACGATTAGAGAAAATCTATTGTATGGAAAGAACGAGTCTGTGTCAGAAGAGCGTATTGCTTATATTCTCAAGGAGTTGGGATTGTCTCCTTTAGTAGCTGAGTTGGAAGATGGTTTAGATACTCGGATTTCAGAAAATGGGACAGGTTTGTCGGAAGGCCAAAAACAACGGTTTAGCATTGCGAGAGCCTTGCTGCTAGAACATCCGATTTATTTGTTAGATGAGGCGACAGCAAGTTTAGATACTGTCACAGAACGTGTCATTAGTAAAGCGATTGACCGGTTAACAGCTGGCAAAACAAGGCTAACCATTGCTCACCGTTTGCATACGGTGCGTGAAGCAGATGCTATTCTGGTCTTAGATAAAAACGGACAAGTGGCTGACTACGGTCATCACCAGCAGTTAGTGATACGAAGTCATTTGTATAATGATTTTCTAAAAAACTTACCAAATGCAAGTTAGTAAGGCAGGGGTCGATAGCTCCTGTTCTTATTTTTTTATACTCTTCGAAAATCAAACTCAGCCGTTGTTGACTTGATTTGATGGCTGAAAAGCTCCTGAGGAGGTTTTCAGCCTGTTCCCTTGAAATATAAAAGGAACAGAGTTCTATCTGCATAAGTAGAAACGAACTACGTTCGCTCTATCTCCAACCTCCAAAGGTTTCCCAAACCTTTGGAGCTAGCCTGATTTTGATTTTCATTGAGTATTATTTAATTTTTCAAAAATCCTTGACTCATCCCTAGGGGGATAGTGTATGCTAGGACTATCAAAACAGATGGAGGTTGCTTATGCAGGTCAAAGATGTGGAGAAGTTGACAGGCTTGTCAACCAAGGCGATTCGGCTATATGAAGAAAAGGGCTTGATTGAAGTGGCGAGAAATCCACTCAACGACTACCGTGATTATTCAGAGGAAAATGTGCGGCAGCTCCGCTTGATTAAGTTGCTCCGCTATTTTGAATGCTCTCTAGCAGAGATTACGGCCCTCCTAGCCTTGCCAGAGGAGGACTTGCAGTCAGCCTTGCGTGAGAAAAAGCGGGGAATCAACCAGCAAGCAGAAGAGTTGACAGACAAGGTTGATTTGCTGGACCAGGTGGTCAAGGAAATGGGCAAGAAAGAGGATTGGTTGGAAGAAGCACAGGACTCCATTGCCTTTGTGGAAAGTGGTGAATTTCAAGACTTCAAACAAGATTTAGAAGATGCCTTGTTGCCAAGTATTTGGATGACTTTCTTACAGACCTTGATGGCATCAGGTCCCATCCTCTGGCTATTTACCCGCATCCAACAAGGTCGGCAGGAAAACCTTTTCTTATTAGCAGTGGTTTCCCTGCTAGCAACCGCTTGGATAACGCTTATCTGGCGAGACTACCTCGTAACCTGGTGGAAATATCGAGACAAGGTTCGTCAGAAGAATCGTAGTCAGGCCTGGTGGATTCCGATTGGTCTTATCTCCCTCGTAGGTGGGATTGCCTACTTTGTCCTTGTCGGCTGGTTGACCGAAAGATTTTTCCTACCAAGCGATTGGCTCTTCTATGAGTATTCGACTGGTCTGGGCGAGGTTGCTATATTTTTTATCATGGCTTTTCTCATTTTTCTTTTGGGAAAACTGGCGAGGCTGGTGAAGTTATCTTGGAAATACGGCTTGGGTCTGGCAGGCGGTTGTATCCTATTGACCGCTCTGCTGATTTCTACCACAGCAGCGGTGACCAAAGATCAGATTATCGACATCAATCTGCTGGCTCCGTCCAAGGAATATCTTTACAGCGATGTCAAGTCTGTCTGGACAGGCTTTGGGAACAAGCTAGTGACAGTGAACAGGGCTGAAAGGCAAGGGGAATTTAGCTATCAAATTCAACTGGATGGGAAAAAGATTGTGTTTATGCAACCAGCTGTTAATCAGAACTTGATCCCTGACGATACCTATATCGAGTTAGAGGAGTTTGATTGGCAGTTGATGAATCTGGAAATTCCCAAAGAAAGTTCAACAGAAGGCAGTCAGTACAACGATTTAGATTCGCACTACCTAGAGCGATTTTTGCGAATAGTGGAAAATAAATAAAATGAATTCTGTTTTAGTTTCCCTTAAGCTTGGCGAGTTATACTATATCCAAGCTAGAAATAGCAGAAATACTTTTCACCTAAAGGTGTCCCTAGCTCTAAGTCGCAAGCGACAAGAGCTAGGTATCATATAATCTCCTGAGAATACTGGACTCATTGAGTCTGGTATTTTCATTTTGTGCTATAATGGTTTCATGACAAATCGAATTTTAGATATGGAACAAATGCAGGACGAGGAGTATGTTGAGCGTACCCTGCGTCCACAGAAATTAAATGAATACATCGGTCAGGACAAGGTTAAGGACCAGCTGAAAATCTTTATCGAAGCAGCCAAGCTCCGTGATGAAGCCTTGGATCATACGCTTCTTTTTGGCCCTCCAGGTTTGGGAAAGACCACCATGGCCTTTGTTATTGCCAACGAATTGGGGGTCAACATTAAGCAGACCAGTGGTCCTGTTATTGAAAAAGCAGGTGACTTGGTGGCCCTTCTCAACGACTTGGAGCCTGGCGACGTCCTTTTTATCGATGAAATCCACCGTATGCCCATGGCGGTCGAGGAAATTCTCTACTCTGCTATGGAGGATTTCTACATCGACATTATGATTGGAGCAGGGGAGGCCAGTCGCTCCGTGCATTTGGAGTTGCCACCTTTTACTCTGATTGGAGCGACCACTCGTGCGGGTATGCTGTCCAATCCTCTGCGGGCCCGTTTTGGTATTACCGGTCACATGGAATACTATGAACTGGCTGATTTGACGGAGATTGTCGAGCGGACAGCGGATATCTTTGATATGGAGATTACTCATGAAGCCGCTATCGAGCTGGCTCGTCGGTCTCGTGGAACTCCCCGTATCGCCAACCGTCTGCTCAAGCGGGTGCGGGATTTCGCACAGATTATGGGTGACGGCCTGATTGACGACACCATTACGGATAAGGCCTTGACTATGTTGGATGTGGACCGCGAGGGGCTGGACTATGTGGACCAGAAGATTCTCCGTACCATGATTGAGATGTACGGTGGCGGTCCTGTCGGTCTCAACACCCTGTCGGTTAATATCGCCGAGGAGCGTGAGACGGTGGAGGACATGTACGAGCCTTACCTGATTCAGCAGGGCTTCCTCATGCGGACACGGACGGGGCGGGTTGCTACAGCCAAGGCCTACGAGCACTTGGGTTATCCCTATACGGAAAAATAATGGCAGAGCAGATGAGATGAGTAACAAACTTATTGCGATTACAAATCAATTTAGGAATGGAGATAAGATGACACCGACATTTATTTGGGATTTGGATGGAACGCTCTTGGATTCTTATGAGGCGATATTGGCTGGAATCCAAGAAACCTATGAACAATACAAACTTCCTTATGACCGTGAGGAAGTCAAACAATTTATACTGCGCTATTCTGTCAAGGACTTGCTGGTGCGCGATGCAGACAAATACGGTCTGGATAGCGATGAACTCAATTGCGTGCGTGCAACCTCCCTGAAGGAGAAAAATACGCAAATTCCCTTGATGGCTGGTGCGCGTGAAATTCTGGACTGGACAGCAGAGAAAGGAATTCAAAATTTTGTTTATACACACAAGAGTGACAATGCTTTTCAGGTTTTGGAGGATTTGGGTGTTCGTCACCATTTCACAGAAATCTTGACCAGCGATTCTGGTTTTGCTCGCAAACCAAGTCCAGAAGCTCTGCTATTTCTCATAGACAAATACGGACTGGATAGGGAAAATACCTACTATATCGGCGACCGTCTGCTCGATGTAGAGACTGCTGTTAATGCGGGGATTCATAGCATCAACCTGCAAATTGATGGTGTGGAGCAGAATTGGAAGATTGAACATTTGGTGGATATTAAGGAAAAGTTTAAAGTGTAGATATAGCTAGTAACTATGGCAAGTCATGAAAATATTCAATTAGTCATCTATAGCAAGTTTTGATACACTATATAGGTAAAGCGAAAAACTGAGGTTATCGGTGAAAGATAAGAAATTCGAATAATCGGGGAAGGCAGCACGAAATAGTCAGTATGTAAATATACAATTTTTTTCAGAACGAAATGAAACCGTTTACAAAACGTAAGTTTTTTGTTATAATGAATAAAAGTATATTCGGAGGTATCTTATGAACGATAAGGAATTTGGGCAGCGTGTGCGTCAACTGCGAGAAACTGCTAATCTGACACGTGAACAGTTTTGCGATGACGAACTTGAGCTCTCCGTCCGCCAATTAACCCGTATCGAAGCAGGCACTTCCAAGCCGACTTTTTCAAAAATCCAATATATCGCAACCCGCTTAGGCATGGGGCTCTACGAGCTTATGCCAGATTATGTATCCTTACCCGAAAGATACTCCAAGCTGAAATTTGATGTCCTCCGTACACCGACTTATGGAAACGAGGAATTAGTTGAAAAACGTGATGCTATCATGACGGAAATATATGATGACTATTATGATGACTTGCCTGAGGAGGAGAAAATCGTTATAGATACACTATGCTCCCTATTTGATGTATTGGATACAGATAGTCGGGAATACGGCAAAGAAATTCTTGATGATTATTTACATCAAAGTTACCACCGTTCCAAACTATCTATAAATGACTTAATGATTTTGCGGTTATTTGTCGAACACTTTGAGTTAGAAACTTTAGATTCTGGAACCGCAAATTATACACTATTTATAGATTTAGTAGAGAAATTGACTCAAACAACCTACGATGTGCATTCGGAATCCTTATTTATTGTTAGGGATTTATTGCTAGCTATTGTTCGTATTTTGTTTTCGAAGGAGCTGTATGGGTATGTTCCAGTATATATAGAAAAAATTGAGAATATTATGGAATTATCGCAAGATTTTCAGAAAAAACCAATTTTAAATCTGGTGAAATGGAAATATGAATTAAAGGAGAAACAGAATCGCGAAGGTGCTGAAAGATACTATAATGAAGCTATTACGTTGGCTAGCTTGCTTAATCAAACACACTTAAAAGAAAAGCTTCAAACGGAGTGGGAACAAGATACGAAAATAACATAATATTCAGGTAGTGTATCGCATCTAGATATTCATCTATAGATTAACAGCGTTGATAAACTTTGTTTTTTTATAATATAAAAAAAGTATATTCGGAGGTATTTTATGAACGATAAGGGATTTGGGCAGCGTGTACGTCAACTTCGAGAAACCGTTAGTCTGACACGTGAACAGTTTTGCGATGACGAACTTGAGCTCTCCGTTCGACAATTAACCCGTATCGAAGCAGGTACTTCTAAGCCGACTTTTTCAAAAATCCAATATATCGCAACCCGCTTAGGCATGGGGCTCTACGAGCTTATGCCAGATTACGTGTCGCTACCTGAACGATATTCCAAACTGAAGTTTGATGTACTTCGTACACCGACTTATGAAAATGAGGAATTGATGGAAAAACGGGCAGATATGATGACAGAAATCTATGATGACTATTATGATGACTTGCCCGAGGAGGAGAAAATAGCGATTGATGCCATTCAATCTATTATTGATGTATTTGAAACGAAGACAGCAGAATTTGGTCAAGATATTCTAGAAGATTATTTTGAACAAATCCAAAGAAAACCCCAATTTTCAGCCAACGATTTGTTGATAATTCGACTCTATTTAATCAATTTGAGAATGGAAATTAAACAGAGCAGTGATTTTCAGCACTTTTTAGAGTTGGTGGAAAAGTTACCAAGCCAAGTAGAATTGATTGAATCTGGAGAATTATTTATTTTAAGAGATGTGATGCTGACGTCGATAGGGATTCTTGGCGAACATGAAGAATATGGCAAGATACCTCCACTTTTTGATGCTCTAGATAGAATCATGGTTTCAACTCAAGATTTTCAAAAGAAACCCATTCTCAATCTGCTTAAGTGGAAATATGAGTTATATGTGAACAATGATAGCGAGGAGGCTAGACGGTTTTATGAAGAAGCAGTTATGTTCGCAAAATTAATTGGCAATGCGCACCTAATTGCTAAATTAGAAGAGGATTGGCAAATAGATGTGAAAACAGCAGAATATTCAGGTGGTGTGTAAGGTATAGGCCTTCATCCACGATTAACAGCGTTGATAAACTTTGTTTTTTATAATATAAAAAAAGTATATTCGGAGGTATTTTATGAACGATAAGGAATTTGGACAGCGTGTACGTCAACTGCGAGAAACTGCTAATCTGACACGTGAACAGTTTTGTGATGATGAACTGGAGCTCTCCGTACGCCAATTAACCCGTATCGAGGTAGGTACTTCTAAGCCAACTTTTTCAAAAATCCAATATATCGCAACCCGCTTAGGCATGGGGCTCTACGAGCTTATGCCTGATTATGTATCCTTGCCAGAAAGATACTCCAAGTTGAAGTTTGATGTCCTCCGTACACCGACTTATGAAAATGAGGAATTGATGGAAAAACGGGCAGATATGATGACAGAAATCTATGATGACTATTATGATGACTTGCCCGAGGATGAGAAAATAGCAATCGATGCTATTCAATCAACCATTGACGTATTTGAAACGAAGACAGCAGAATTTGGTCAAGATATTCTAGATGACTATTTTGAACAGATACATAGAAAAAAACAATTTTCATCCAATGATTTGTTGATAATCCAGCTCTATTTAATCAATTTGAGAATGGAAGTTAAACAGAGCAGTGATTTTCAGCACTTTTTAGACTTGGTGGAAAAGTTACCAAGCCAAGTAGAATTAGTTGAATCTGGGGATTTGTTTATTTTAAGGGATGTGATGATAACTTCTGTTGGACTTTTGGGACAAAAGGAAGAATTTAGCTATATTCCTACACTCTTTGAAGCACTTGATAAGATAATGCAGAAGACCCAAGATTTTCAAAAGAAACCTATTCTTAATCTGCTTAAGTGGAAATATGAGTTGTTAATAAATAAAGATAAAGATGCAGCAACTGCCTTATTTGAAGAAGCACTTCTTTTTGCAAGAATAATTGGTAATGCCCACCTAACGGCTAAATTAGAAGAAGAGTGGCAAATAGATGTGAAAACAGCAGAATATTCAGGTGGTGTGTAAGGTATAGGCCTTCACCCACGATTAACAGCGTTGATAAACTTTGTTTTTTATAATATAAAAAAAAGTATATTCGGAGGTATTTTATGAACGATAAGGAATTTGGGCAGCGTGTGCGTCAACTGCGAGAAACTGCTAATCTGACACGTGAACAGTTTTGCGATGACGAACTTGAGCTCTCCGTCCGCCAACTAACCCGTATCGAAGCAGGTACTTCTAAGCCGACTTTTTCAAAAATCCAATATATCGCAACCCGCTTAGGCATGGGGCTCTACGAGCTTATGCCTGATTATGTATCCTTACCAGAAAGATACTCCAAGCTGAAATTTGATGTCCTCCGTACACCGACTTATGGAAACGAGGAATTAGTTGAAAAACGTGATGCTATCATGACGGAAATCTATGATGACTATTATGATGACTTGCCTGAGGAGGAGAAAATAGCGATTGATGCCATTCAATCCCGAATTGACACCTTAGAGTCAGGGACAGCGGGCTTCGGGAAAGAGATACTGGAAGATTACTTTGAACAAATTTTTCGAAAACAAAAGTACGAAGTGAATGATTTACTGATTATTAGGCTCCAGCTTGAATACGTTAGATTGTCCAGTAGTGACTCAGAAATATTTAAACAGTTTTTGAAAATTATAGAATATTTACATGGACAAATTGATATTATCAATTCGAGTGATCTATTTGTTTTACGAGACACATTGTTATCTTGTGTAAATATTTTGGGAGGCAAAAAGTATTATGAACCAATACCAAAAATATTCGAAACTGTAGATAAAATTATACAGTCAACGCAAGATTTTCAGAAAAAGCCAATTGTCAGTGTGTTGAAATGGAAGTACGCACTTTTTGTAAATAAGGATAGAGGTGAGGCTGAAAAACATTACCTAGATGCGATGCTATTTGCAAAATTGATAGAAAATAGAGAGTTAGAACAGAAGATTGAAGAAGATTGGAAAGTTGACAATCAATAAAGTGACATTTTTGTCCTGTTGAAGGACAGAAAAAACTATTATACTAAACTCATAAAGATTAAAGGAGATTAGTGATATGTTTAACTTTTTGAAATTTTTTGGTCGTCTTGGTGGTAACTGGGGGACTTGGGTTGAAGAATAATATTATCAAAAAGCCAACATCCGTTAGGCTTTTTTGCTATACTAGACAATATATAGGAGGTGGCTATGTTAGAAAATTGGTTAAACACCAAACAAGGTCAGGTGTTTCATTATAAGATGGAAAAGATTGAGTATGCCCTGGAACTGCTGGGGAATCCCCAGTTTGCTGTTCCGGTCATTCATGTGGCTGGAACCAACGGCAAGGGGTCGACCATTGCCTTTCTGCGCCAGCTATTTCAGGCACATGGTATGCGTGTCGGTAGTTTTGTATCCCCCCACATGGTGAGCGTGCACGACAGGATTTGTATTGACAGCCAGCCCATTTCAGACCATGATTTTCAGTGCTATTTACAGAAAGTCTACGACTTGGAGCAGGAAGTCGCTACACGCTATGAGCCTTTTCGCTATTTTGAGGTCATGGTGCTCATTATGTTCCTTTATTTCGAAGCTCAACAACCCGATGTGGCACTAGTAGAGGTGGGCATCGGAGGACTTTTGGATACGACCAACGTCGCGGCACCGGCTCTCAGCGTCATCACCTCCATCGGCATGGACCATCAGGATTTACTAGGATCGACTTTAAGGGAAATAGCAGAGCAGAAAGCAGGGATTATCAAGGAAAACGTGCCTGTCGTCTTAGGACCACTTTGTCCAGAAACCACAGCCATCTGTCGCCACATTGCCCAAGACAAACAAGCCTCTGTCTATCAATTTGGTCAGGAATTTACCTACAAAGCAGGACAGTTCAGCAATACGGACTTGGAACTGTCAGAATTAGTTCTGAGTCTGGCAGGCCATCATCAAGAAGAGAATGCGGCCGTAGCTCTACAAACTTTTCTACTCTATATGACCAATATCCAAAAAGACATTCAACCTCAGCTGATTAAACAAGCGCTTGCTCAAACCAGCTGGCCTGGTCGTTTGGAATTGGTTGCTCAAGAGCCAAAAATCTATTTGGACGGAGCCCACAATGTCCCAGCTATCGAACGTTTGGTTGAATTTATTCAGGTTCAAGAAGAGCCTGTCACCATTCTCTTTTCAGCCCTTCGGCGCAAGGACTTTCAAGAAACGCTGGAATTATTGGAAGAAAAGTTACCACATACTCCTCTTGTATTAACCAGCTTTGCTTATGATGGTGCCTTGTCTGAGAAAAACCGACAAGGACGAGATTATGTTGAAGACTACCAGCAATTTATAGAAGACTGGCAATCTAGCGAGCAAGGTATTTTGATTGTCACAGGCTCTCTCTACTTTATCTCAGAAGTTCGTCGGATTTTTAAAAAATGAATATCTTTTTGCGAATAAATAGGTATGACACATGTAGAAAAACAAGCCTTTTTAAAGGAATTTGAAAAAACCAAACGCCATACCTTCCGTCAATTAGAGCAGTTTGCAAAAATTTCCAGAACTCCCGATAGGAAATGACATCGGGAGTGCTTTTTGATATAATAAGGAAAGCAAATCTAAGGAGAAGAAAATGACAGAATTAGATGTAGTTTCGGACGTAGTTACTCATCCTGAGGAAACTTATCGGCGTAGTCGTAGAGCATCACGCAGACAGCAAGTGCAACTGAATGGTGAATTTCATGAAAGAGTATTAAAGACAAAGTATTGGCCAGCTCTTGTTTGGAGCTTAGTTTTAAGTGTTTTTAGTGTAGCCAATCCACTGCTAATGCCATTTGCAACCAATATACAAACTCAAAATTTATATGCAGGGATGGCAATGGCAAATGGACAAATCCCTTATGGTGATTTCTTTGGTACAAGCGGGTTATTATTCTACTTACTTGCTTTCTTAGGTCATCTGGGAGGGAATTTCATTATCTTTGGAATCCTCCAGTTTATAGCATTACTGATAGCGGGAATCTATTTCTATAAGATTGTAGCTTATTTTAGTCAGTCAGAACACCTAGCGACAAGTTCTAGTCATTGGTTCTATGTATTTATTTTTACACTTGGTTTTGGAGGGATGTATGCAGAAATGTTTGCTCTTCCATTTCTTTTGACTAGTGTGTGGTTTCTGGTCCGCTATTTTGAAAATGCAGTGCGTGATGAGGCGTTTATCCTCTACGGAATCGATGCGGCATTGGTATTTTTAATTTACCCAAAAAGTCTGATTCTTTGGTTAGTTGCGGGTCTAGTTTTATTTATTTTTAATATCCAACACCGCCAAGTTACTCGAGGAATCTATCAATTATTAGCGACTATTTTTGGTTTTCTTCTGATTCTATATGCGGTAGGTTATTATGCTTTTGAGGCGCAGATTCTGGGGACAGCTATTCAACAAACTTTCCTTTATAACTTACAGTTAGACTTTCACCATTCCTATCTATATTTAGACTTGGCGATTGTGTCTGTATTTTTACTCTTATCTGGATTCTTTAAAAGTTTCATCCAAATGCTGTTTTCTTTCAAACAAGGAAGACATACCTATATCAAAGTTCTCCTGTTATTGACTTTCTTAGTTCAATGTGTCTTTATTATTGGGAATGCTAATTTTCAATGGAGCCAACTCATTCTTCTTTTACCGTATGGTTTTGCGATGTCAGTCGTTTACCTGCGTGACGAGGATGTAGAAGATTATCGTGGGTATTTGCGTCGTCAATTCTTCCTTCCGTTAGCTATTTGCTTGGGTATTATCGCTCAACCTGCTTATCTTTATTTGGTACAAGGAGATTTGAGAACTGACCGTGAACAAGTTGCCAATTACATTGGTAAACAAACAAAAGATTCGGATAAGATTTATGTTTGGGATAATAGCGCAAGTATATATCTTTCAAGTCAACGTTTATCTGCCGCAACGATTACTACAGCAGAACCCTATCTGAATACTGACGACAATAAAAATAGCTTGATGTATGACATCAATAAAAATGAGGCAAAATTTGTAGTCGTCAATAAGACTTTACCAATTCTAGATGAAATCAAGACAAATTTAGAATCACAATACCAGTCTGTTCAGACAACGGATTACTTTACGATTTATCAAAAGAATGAATGATTGCTCAGGCAGTCATTTTTTCTTTAGCCTATCTGGGAAAAGGAGGGAAAGTGGATATGTGGTATAATGGAAAAATAAGCATTCGGGAAAAATTATTAAAGAAATGTAGGAGAAATGATGTCACATATTATTGAACTACCAGAAATACTAGCCAACCAGATTGCGGCTGGTGAGGTCATTGAGCGACCAGCCAGTGTGGTTAAGGAGTTGGTGGAAAATTCCATTGACGCAGGGGCTAGTCAGATTGAAATTAGTGTTGAAGAGGCTGGCCTCAAAATGATTCAAATTACGGATAACGGTGAGGGGATTGCCCCTGATGAAGTAGCGCTTGCCCTCCGCCGTCACGCCACCAGTAAGATAAAAAATCAATCGGATTTGTTTCGTATTCGCACCCTCGGTTTTCGTGGAGAAGCTCTGCCCTCCATTGCTTCTGTCAGTCATATGATCATTGAGACAGCTACGGCAGACTCTGCACACGGACTTCATTTGGAGGCCAAAGGTGGTGTCATCGAGAAAGAGGAGCCAGTTAGTCGTCCAGTTGGTACGCAGATTACTGTTTCGGATTTATTTTACAATACCCCTGCTCGTCTCAAATACGTTCGCAGTCAACAGGCTGAATTATCACATATTGTTGATGTTGTAAATCGATTGAGTCTAGCTCATCCGGAAATAGCTTTTGCCTTAGTAAACGAAGGACGAGAATTAATTAGAACTGCAGGGACAGGGAAACTTCGTCAGGCAATTTCAGGGATTTATGGGATTGCTTCTGCCAAAAAAATGGTTGAAATTGAGGCAGAAGATCTGGATTTTCAGATTTCAGGTTACGTTTCCTTGCCAGAGTTGACTCGTGCCAACCGCAACTACATTTCCATTTTCATCAACGGTCGCTATATCAAGAATTTTTTGCTGAATCGAGCGATTTTGGAAGGTTATGGCAGTAAGTTGATGGTAGGACGTTTTCCATTGGCAGTGATTTCTATAGAAATTGACCCCTATCTTGCTGATGTCAATGTGCATCCGACCAAGCAGGAAGTTCGCATCTCCAAGGAAAAAGAACTCATGACCTTGATTCGAGAGGCGATTAGTCAAGCGCTTAAAGAGCAGGACTTGATACCAGATGCTCTTGAGAATTTAGCTCAGTCAAGTACTCGACCAAAAGTAAAAGCAGAGCAAGGTACCTTACCACTCAGAGAGCCAAAAATCTATTATGATACGATTAGGCAAGACTTCTTCTTAAAACCAGATGTTGTCGCTGAGGATGTCAAACCTCTCGAAGAGGATAGGCAAGAGATTGTTGAGTCGCCTGTCGAAAATAAACCTACATCTGTTCAATTTGCAGAACGTCAATCGGTGGAATCAGAAGATCAGGAGCATCCTAATCTAAGCGCAAAAGAATTGGCAAAACTGGCAGATAAATTAGACCGGGAGGAAACATCGACATTTCCAGAGTTAGAATATTTTGGTCAGATGCACGGGACGTATTTATTTGCACAAGGCAAGACAGGACTTTATATCATTGACCAGCATGCCGCGCAAGAGAGGGTCAAATACGAATACTACCGTGAGAAAATTGGTCAGGTTGACAATTCAGCTCAACAGTTATTGGTGCCCTATATTTTTGAATTTCCGCAGAATGATGCCCTTGACCTTGTCCACAAAATGGATGCCCTTCGTCAAGTTGGTGTCAACTTGGAAGAATATGGAGCTAATCAATTTATTCTGCGTGAACATCCTATTTGGATGAAGGAAGAAGAGATTGAGTCTGGCATTTATGAGATGTGCGACATGTTGCTCTTGACGGATCAGGTGTCAATCAAGCAGTATCGGGCAGAACTGGCTATCATGATGTCTTGTAAACGGTCAATCAAGGCCAATCATGCTTTGGATGATTATTCGGCGCGTGATTTATTGAGACAATTGTCTTACTGCCAAAATCCCTATAACTGCCCGCACGGCCGCCCAGTCTTAGTGCATTTTAGCAAGTCAGATATGGAAAAAATGTTCCGTCGCATTCAAGAAAATCACACGAGTTTGCGAGAGTTGGGCAAGTATTAAGGATTTTAACACCCCTGTAAAAGCATTTGGACTAGCTATTTTTACTGCCAGCTTGTAAAGTAAAGGAGGAAACATGACCAATCTTGGACAGCTCATTCACATGGAGCGAACAAAACGACAGGAATCGCAAGAAACCTTGGCAAAAGCAATCGGAGTGTCACGGCAAACAGTCTTGAACTGGGAAAAAGGTCGCACTCTACCAGATAGTGCCAGTTTAGTCAACATTGCCCGCCGTTATCACCTGTCTTTTGACCAGCTAATCGGCCTACAAGTTAAGGAGAAGAAAAGACGAGTTTGGATAAACTACCTCTTTCTCTTAATCCTATTCAGTCTGGGTATCTTTGTTGGTGGTAACGCCACTCTCTTGCTTCCTTTCCTTATCGTTTTTTTCCTCATCGGCTTCCTTATCCAAGAATTCATGTTGACCAAATCTTTATAAAGCGAGGTCATCGTATGGTCCGAAAGGATAGACTATTTATTGCATTTATTGTTCTTGGTGTGCTCAGTCTGCTGGTCAAGCTTCACCGCTATTTAGGATTTAGTTCGACTCATAGTCTTTACTACCAGCTTACTAGTTTTATCTTGCTATTTGCACTTGGTATGTACCACTATAGAGAGTTGCTTTGGACTGATTTTGGAAAAATGTGGAGCTGGAAACTGCTTTATCAATTCCCTTTGTTTTATCTTGCAGACTTTTTGGTCATGTATGGAGGAAGTTTTCTCCAATATTTGCTAATGAAATCATTCCATATCTCAGAAGGTATAGGCAATGTCACAGCAGTTAATAAGATAAACCAAATCGTCCCACTTCCAATCTTTTTGCTGATAGTGGGAATCATCGGTCCAATTGTTGAAGAACTTTTTTATCGAAAATTTTTACAGGATAGTCTGAAAAATGTTTTAAATCCATGGTTTGCTATTGTCTTGCAAGGTCTCATTTTTGGCTTAGGGCATGCTAAATCTCTGGATAGTTCAGAAATTATCAACACGATTCCCCAGATTTGTACGGGTATTTACTTGGGTTATCTCTACCACAGAACAGGGAATCTTTGTTATCCAATGCTCGTTCATTGTGCAGGAAATCTCTCCGTCGGATACTGAAATACGGCTTCGCTATCAATAGCGAGGCTTTTATGATACAATATTAAGAATAAAATTATCATCGATAAGGGAAAAATATGTACGACTATATCAAAGGAATTTTAACGAAAATAACCGCAAAATATATTGTGGTAGAAACGTGTGGAGTAGGCTATATCTTGCAGGTTGCTAATCCCTACGCCTATTCAGGACAAGTTCAGCAAGAAGTGACGGTCTATACTCATCAGGTGATTCGTGAAGATGCTCATTTGCTCTACGGATTTGCTACAGAAAATGAAAAATCCGTCTTTCTGAGTCTGATTTCAGTATCAGGTATTGGTCCAACAACAGCTCTGGCTATTATTGCTGTTGATGATAATGATGGCCTTGTTCATGCTATCGAGCAGAAAAACATTACCTACCTGACCAAGTTTCCGAAGATTGGCAAGAAAACAGCCCAGCAGATGATTTTGGACCTAGAAGGCAAGTTTGTCATGAGTGAAGAAGCAGGCCCTGTCCAACAAGTAGCACCATCCAGTGAAAATATCGCCCTCGAAGAAGCCATGGAAGCCATGGAAGCCCTTGGTTACCGTCCAGCCGAACTCAAGAAAATCAAGAAATTCTTCGACGGCACCAACGACACCGCAGAAAACTACATCAAATCAGCCCTTAAAATGCTGATGAAGTAATAAGATACAAAGGACGTAAAGGATAAAGAGAAAATAGACGGCCGAACAGAAATTTTGCTAGAAATTTCGTTGTGAGACCTCCGCAATGACAACTAGGTAAAAGGCGAGTTTTGACGAAGCCTTTTGCCAGATGTCAACTGCGTTATTCAGTGATATTTAGGATTCAGTTTGACAATTTTACAAAGTATCGTAGCCGTGTTTCAGTCAGTTTATTCTGATTCGCACTTTAGTTATTCACGAAAAGGAGTTTCTATGTCCCGTTGTGCTTGGGTCAATCCCAACAATCCACTCTATATTGCTTACCATGATGAAGAATGGGGCAAGCCACTTCACGATGAGCAGTCTTTGTTTGAGTTGCTTTGCTTGGAATCCTACCAAGCAGGACTTTCCTGGGAAATTGTTCTCAATAAACGTCAGGCTTTTCGCTCTGCTTTTTTCAACTATGATATTCAAAAGGTTGCGGCTATGACAGATAGCGAGTTAGATAGCCTTCTGACCAATCCAGACATCATTCGTCATAAGGCAAAGCTGTACGCTACCCGCGCCAATGCTCAGGCCTTTCTTCGAGTACAGGAGGAATTCGGTACGTTTGATACGTATCTTTGGGAATGGGTTAACTTTACATCTATCGACAACCCTGTCAAGTCCTTCCGAGAATTGCCGACCAAGAACGACTTGTCTGAGCGAATTTCAAAAGATTTGAAGAAACGAGGTTTCAAGTTTGTAGGGCCTGTCTGTATTTACTCCTATTTGCAGGCAGCAGGTCTGTTGAATGAACATGAAGAAACTTGCGAGATTGGAAAGAAATTGCGAACTAATTAGATGAGCGAGCAATCGCACCCTAGACAGAGGAGGAATATGAAAGCAGAACTAATCGCCGTTGGGACGGAGATTTTGACAGGTCAAATCATTAATACCAATGCTCAGTTCCTTTCGGAGAAATGTGCAGAGCTGGGAATTGATGTTTATTTCCACACAGCTGTTGGAGATAATGAACAGAGGCTTTTGTCTGTACTGGAGATAGCCAGCAAGCGTAGTGAGCTAGTCATTCTCTGTGGAGGACTTGGTCCAACAGAAGATGACTTGACCAAGCAGACCCTGGCGACCTTCTTAGGTAGAAATCTTGTGTTTGATGAGTTGGCTATGGCAAAATTAGACCGTTTCTTTGCCAGTCGCCCAGGTCGTGTCCGTACACTAAATAATGAACGTCAGGCACAGATTGTGGAGGGAAGTCAGGCGCTTCAGAATCCAGCTGGTTTAGCTGTTGGTGGTATGATTGAGCAAGATGGTGTAACCTATATTGTTTTGCCTGGCCCACCAAGTGAGCTCAAGGCCATGTTTTCTGAGAGTCTCTTACCTTTACTGTCCCAATCTCAGCAGCAACTTTATTCGCGTGTCCTACGCTTTTTTGGCATTGGTGAAAGCCAGTTAGTGACTGTTTTGGCGGACTTGATTGACAAGCAGACAGACCCAACTCTTGCTCCTTATGCAAAAGTTGGAGAGGTGACTTTACGCTTGTCCACCAAAGCGACCAGCCAAGAAGAAGCAAATCTACGTTTAAATCAGTTGGAAGAAGACATCTTACAACGTGATAAACTGAGAGAATATTTCTATGCTTACGGTGAGGACAATAGTTTGGTCAAAACGGTAGCGACTCGTTTGGCGGAGAAAAGACAAACCATCGCTATCGTCGAACAGGGGACAGGTGGTCTCTTGCAAGCTGAATTGAGCCTGGCTTTGGCTGATCAGCCGTATTTTAGCGGAGGAAAAGTCATCGGTCAGCTAGGAACAGAATCGGGTAGGTTATCAGAGGAAGCTGACTGCATTCGGCAGGAGCTGCAAGCTGATTTGGGTTTGGCTGTGTCTGTGCTTATCAAACCGGAATCAACAGAGGATAACGTACTTGCAAAAGTATACCTCACTTTGGCTACGACCTCGGGTATTTCCCAAAAAGAGATAGATTTAGGTGGTTATTCGTGGCAATACCTTCGCCAGCTTGCTTGTCTGCAGGCCTGGGATTTTGTACGAAACACTTTGTGAAATAGCAGATATTTGCTATAATAGTTTGACTAAGAAAAGAGGAGAAAATCATTGGCTAAGAAACCAGGAAAAAAATTAGAAGATATTACAAAGAAATTTGGCGATGAGCGTAAAAAAGCGTTGGATGATGCCCTAAAATCAATTGAAAAAGATTTTGGTAAGGGCGCTGTCATGCGTCTTGGTGAGCGTGCTGAGCAAAAAGTTCAAGTCATGAGTTCAGGTAGTTTGTCCATCGACATTGCGCTTGGGGCGGGTGGCTATCCGAAAGGTCGTATCATTGAGATTTATGGTCCAGAGAGCTCAGGTAAGACAACTGTTGCTCTACACGCAGTAGCTCAAGCCCAGAAAGATGGTGGTATTGCTGCCTTTATCGATGCGGAACACGCCTTGGATCCAGCCTATGCAGCAGCTCTTGGTGTCAATATTGATGAGTTGCTCTTGTCACAGCCAGACTCAGGGGAACAAGGTCTTGAAATTGCAGGCAAGCTGATCGACTCTGGTGCGGTTGACTTGGTTGTTGTTGACTCGGTTGCAGCCCTTGTACCTCGTGCAGAAATCGACGGTGATATTGGTGATAGTCATGTTGGTTTGCAGGCTCGTATGATGAGTCAGGCCATGCGCAAACTCGGAGCATCCATCAACAAAACTAAGACAGTAGCTATTTTCATCAACCAATTACGTGAAAAAGTCGGTGTCATGTTTGGTAACCCCGAAACAACACCTGGCGGTCGTGCGCTTAAATTCTATGCATCTGTCCGTATGGATGTTCGTGGAAACACACAAATCAAAGGAACAGGCGACAAGAAAGACCAAAATGTTGGTAAGGAAACCAAGGTGAAGATCGTGAAGAACAAGGTGGCTCCACCGTTTAAAGAGGTTGTTGTTGAAATCATGTACGGTGAAGGAATTTCTCGCACAGGTGAATTGATTGAGATTGGTAGCAACCTCGGCATCATCCAAAAAGCAGGTGCTTGGTATTCATATAATGGAGAAAAAATTGGCCAAGGTTCTGAAAATGCTAAGAAATTCTTAGCAGATAATCCAGCAATCTTTGATGAAATTGACCGCAAGATACGTGTTCATTATGGCTTGATTGAAGGTGAGGAAGCACCAGAAGTCGTGACAGAGGAAACCCCTGTTGCAACTGAAGAAGTCCAAGATGTTATTTTAGACTTGGATGGCGGCATTGAATTAGAAGAATAAAAGCGAAAAAGTTTGGGGAGACCAAACTTTTTTCTTACCAAAACCCGAATTTTCCCCCAAAAATTTAAAGTTTTTTAAAAATAGGTCTACAGACGGATGGAATATGTGGTATAATAGTCTATAATGTGCTTACTAAGATGTAGCAAAGGAGTGACTACATGATTAAAATTTATACAGTATCTAGTTGTACTTCTTGTAAGAAAGCAAAGAACTGGTTGAATGCCCATCAATTGTCCTATAACGAACATAACCTAGCTAAAGAGGCAATCACCAAGGAAGAAATTTTAAATATCTTGACCAAGACGGAAAACGGCATTGCAAGTATTGTATCGTCAAAAAATCGCTATGCTAAGAGTTTGGATTTTGATATTGAAGATTTGAGTGTCAATGAAGTGATTGACTTGATTACTTCTAATCCACGCATCTTAAAAAGTCCAATTCTGATTGACGAGAAACGATTGCAGGTTGGATATAAAGAAGATGACATTCGTGCCTTCTTACCACGAGCAGTTCGAAATGTTGAAAATGCACAAGCTCGTATGCGAGCAGCCCTATAAAGAGTAGGAAGAACTCTATTTATGGAGTTCTTTTTGCACTTTCTTTGTGCTTGTTCTAGAAATATGATATAATGAAAATGAATAAAAATTGAAAGAAGGTGTAAGTATGGGATTCACAGAAGAAACAGTTCGTTTTCGTCTGGATGACACAGATAAGCAAGAAATTAGTCAAACGCTGACTGGTGTTTATCGTTCACTGGAAGAAAAAGGCTATAATCCAATCAACCAAATCATTGGTTATGTATTAAGTGGGGACCCTGCTTATATTCCTCGCTACAATGATGCTCGTAACCAAATTCGCAAGTATGAACGCGATGAAATCATAGAAGAATTGGTACGTTACTACCTGAAAGGGAATGGGATTGACCTCTAATGAGAATAATGGGATTAGATGTTGGTTCTAAGACGGTTGGTGTAGCTATTTCAGACCCCTTGGGATTTACAGCTCAAGGTTTGGAAATCATCCCAATTGACGAAGTAAAGGGTGAATTTGGTTTAGAGCGCTTAACTGAGTTAGTAGAGCAGTATAAGGTTGATAAGTTTGTTGTAGGCCTACCTAAGAATATGAATAATACTAGCGGACCTCGTGTCGAAGCTAGTCAAGCTTATGGAAATTTATTGATTGAACAATACAAACTACCAGTTGATTACCAGGACGAACGGTTAACAACCGTAGCGGCAGAGCGCATGCTGATTGAGCAGGCGGATATTAGTCGCGGAAAACGTAAAAAAGTTATTGACAAATTGGCAGCCCAGCTGATTTTACAAAATTATTTAGATAGAACATTTTAAAGGAGATACTAATGGCACATCATCATGACCATGAACACGACCACAATCACGACGAGCGTGAATTGATTACTTTGGTAGACGACCAAGGTAATGAAACACTTTTTGAAATTTTATTGACAATTGATGGTCAAGAAGAATTTGGTAAAAACTACGTTCTTTTAATTCCTGCAAGTGCAGAAGAAGATGAGAACGGAGAAGTTGAAATCCAAGCCTACTCATATATTGAAAATGAGAATGGCACAGAAGGCGATTTGCAACCTATCCCAGAAGACGCAACAGCAGAATGGGATATGATTGAAGAAGTCTTCAACAGCTTTATGGAGGAATAAAAAGGTCCGGTGGACCTTTTTATCAGGTCCGGTGGGCCTTTTTATTATGAGTTTGAAAACCAAGGAGCTAATAAAGGTCTGGTGGAGTGAAGCAGTCTGGGGGAGACTGTTTCAGCCCGAGTTAAGAAACAGCAAGGCGAGGAATGAATCATAAGCCAGAAAATCAAAAGGGAGGCCAGATGAAAGATAGTTTTACAGAAAGAAGTAAGAAGCTGAGTGAGGAATTAGAGAGGCATCTACTGGCTGATAAAAATATTTTGGTCATATTAGATATAATGGATAGACTGAATTTATCAGATTGCTGGCTCTGTGCGGGAACTATCCGTAATTTCATTTGGAATCAATACAGTTTTGATGAAGAAACAGATGTTGATTTTGTGTTTTTTGATGAAAATATTTCTTATGAAGAGACAATGGAAATAGAAGGCGATTTATATCAAAACTATCCAGCCTATCGATGGGAATTAAAAAATCAAGTGTATATGCATATCCATAGTCCGAATACTAAACCGTATCAATCATCAAGGGATGCGATTGAAAAATTTCCAGAAAGATGCACAGCGATAGGTATTTGTCGAACAGAAAGAAATAAATTAGAAATATTTGCTCCTTTTGGATTGGATGACATTTATGCTTACCAAGTACGGCCAACACCACATTTCTTAGCGGATCCTAATCGCATGGAATTGTATCGACAAAGAATTCTTAAGAAACAGTGGAAAAATAGGTGGCTATCGCTAACAGTAAAAGAGACCTAACTCCCACCAAGTAAGTAGGCAAAAAACAGTATTTTTTTTATAAAGTAAAACAATCAACTACGGGAGACTGACTATGTTATGGGATTTGAAATGGTTTGTTTGAAGGTTAGAAACTTAGGTAGGCTATATTGCTACTTCAAAGTTAAATTTAGAAACCATATCGAGGCTATAATTCGTAAACAGGAAAGTCAAAAATGTAAATTTGATCGTCTCCTCCATGAAGATATTCATGGTTTGATTCAATCACCGAGCTTGGGTAATGATGAGTTGCTGATGTTATGGGGTCTCCTGAGAGATTATCGAAAAAAATTAATCAATGACCGACTTGAAAATATGAAAAATTGATAAGCGGACAGAGTTTTACTGGCAGTCAAAAAAATAATTCGAGACTTACAAGGATATTTGAAAAAAGCGTTGATAGTTAACTCAAATAAAAAATAAGTAATGAAGAATCCTGAAATAAAAGTTTTGGGATTTTTAAATTTTTAAGTAAAAACTCTTGCAATGCACAAAATAATTTGATAGAATGACCTAGTGCCGTAAAAATTACGGCTGTAGCTTTGATGCAAGAGGTTGCGACACGCTCGGTTGCATTGCCACGCAACACGTGTTGGTTTTCTTGTGGAGCTAGCCTATTATGTTAAATAGACGAAAAGGAGAAAAAGATGGCAAACAAAAAAATTCGCATCCGCTTGAAAGCGTACGAACACCGTACACTTGATACAGCAGCTGCAAAAATCGTTGAAACTGCAACACGTACAGGTGCTCAAGTAGCTGGTCCAGTTCCGCTTCCAACAGAACGTAGCCTCTACACAATCATCCGTGCGACTCACAAGTACAAAGACTCTCGTGAGCAGTTCGAAATGCGTACACACAAACGTTTGATCGACATCATCAACCCAACTCAAAAAACAGTTGATGCTTTGATGAAATTGGATCTTCCAAGTGGTGTAAACGTAGAAATTAAATTGTAATCTGATTTCGCTTAATTGAGCACAGGCTAAACTCTGTGCAAAAAAGATAAATCTTCCTAGAAACCACGGTTTCTTCGTCAGATTTCCTATTTTTGCTGTGAGTTTGACGCCTTCTGCATCTTACCTTGAGCATGAAAAACGCTCGTTAAAAACTTTTTAAATACAAAATAAGAAAAGGAATATTTTTCTCATGACAAAAGGAATCTTAGGGAAAAAAGTGGGAATGACTCAAATCTTCACTGAATCTGGTGAATTTATCCCTGTTACTGTCATCGAAGCAACTCCAAACGTTGTTCTTCAAGTGAAAACAGTTGAAACTGACGGTTATGCGGCAGTTCAAGTTGGTTTTGATGACAAACGCGAAGTATTGAGCAACAAACCTGCCAAAGGCCATGTAGCTAAAGCTAACACAGCTCCTAAGCGCTTCATTCGTGAATTCAAAAACATTGAAGGCTTGGAAGTTGGACAAGAAATTACAGTTGAAACTTTCGCAGCTGGTGATGTTGTTGATGTAACTGGTACATCTAAAGGTAAAGGTTTCCAAGGTGTTATCAAACGCCATGGTCAATCACGTGGTCCTATGGCTCACGGTTCTCGTTACCACCGTCGTCCAGGTTCTATGGGTCCTGTTGCACCTAACCGTGTATTCAAAGGTAAAAACCTTGCAGGTCGCATGGGCGGCAACCGTGTAACAATTCAAAACCTTGAAGTTGTACAAGTTGTTCCAGAAAAGAACGTTATCCTTATCAAAGGTAACGTACCAGGTGCTAAGAAATCTCTTATCACTATCAAGTCAGCAGTTAAAGCTGGTAAATAATAAGGAAAGGGGAAATCAGTCGAAATGGCAAACGTAACATTATTTGACCAAACTGGTAAACAAGCTGGTGAAGTAGTTCTTAACGATGCGATCTTTGGTATCGAGCCAAACCAAGCAGTTGTATTTGAAGTGATCATCAGCCAACGTGCTAGCCTTCGTCAAGGTACTCACGCAGTTAAAAACCGTTCAGCAGTCTCAGGTGGCGGACGCAAACCATGGCGTCAAAAAGGAACTGGACGTGCTCGTCAAGGTTCTATCCGTTCACCACAATGGCGTGGCGGTGGCGTAGTCTTCGGACCAACTCCACGTTCATACGCGTACAAACTTCCACAAAAAGTTCGTCGCTTGGCACTTAAATCTGTTTACTCAGAAAAAGTTGCTGAAAACAAATTTGTAGCTGTTAACTCACTTGAATTCACAGCTCCAAAAACTGCTGAATTTGCAAAAGTACTTGCAGCATTGAGCATTGATTCTAAAGTCCTTGTTATTCTTGAAGAAGGCAACGAATTCGCAGCTCTTTCTGCTCGTAACATCCCAGGAGTTAAAGTTGCAACTGCAACAACTGCAAGCGTACTTGACATCGCAAATGCAGACAAACTTCTTGTAACTCAAGCAGCTATCTCTAAAATTGAGGAGGTTCTTGCATAATGAATTTGTATGATGTTATCAAAAAACCTGTCATCACAGAAAGCTCAATGGGCCAACTCGAAGCAGGCAAGTATGTATTTGAAGTTGACACTCGTGCACATAAACTCTTGATCAAGCAAGCTGTTGAAGCTGCATTCGAGGGTGTTAAAGTTGCAAATGTTAACACAATCAACGTGAAACCTAAAACAAAACGCGTAGGTCGTTATGTAGGTCGCACAAACAAAGTGAAAAAAGCAATCATCACATTGGCTGCTGATTCAAAAGCGATCGAATTGTTCGCTACAGCTGACGCTGAATAATCAAAGGAGGAATTAACGTGGGTATTAAAGTTTATAAACCAACGACAAATGGCCGTCGTAACATGACTTCTTTGGACTTCGCTGAAATCACAACAAGCACTCCAGAAAAAAGCTTGCTTGTTGCTTTGAAGAGCAAAGCTGGTCGTAACAACAACGGTCGCATCACTGTTCGTCACCAAGGTGGCGGTCACAAACGTTTCTACCGTTTGGTAGACTTCAAACGTAACAAAGATGGCGTTGAAGCAATCGTTAAAACGATCGAGTATGATCCAAACCGTTCAGCAAACATCGCTCTTGTACACTACACAGACGGTGTTAAAGCTTATATCATTGCTCCTAAAGGTCTTGAAGTTGGTCAACGCATCGTTTCAGGTCCAGAAGCAGATATCAAAGTTGGTAACGCACTTCCACTTGCAAACATCCCAGTCGGTACTGTTGTTCACAACATCGAGTTGAAACCAGGTCGTGGTGGTGAGTTGGTTCGTGCTGCTGGTGCATCTGCACAGGTTCTTGGTCAAGAAGGTAAATACGTTCTTGTTCGCCTTCAATCAGGTGAAGTTCGTATGATCCTTGGTACTTGCCGTGCTACTGTTGGTACTGTAGGTAACGAACAACATGGCCTTGTTAACCTTGGTAAAGCAGGTCGTAGCCGTTGGAAAGGTATCCGTCCAACAGTTCGCGGTTCTGTAATGAACCCTAACGATCACCCACACGGTGGTGGTGAAGGTAAAGCACCAGTTGGTCGTAAAGCACCATCTACACCATGGGGTAAACCAGCTCTTGGTTTGAAAACTCGTAACAAGAAAGCTAAATCTGACAAACTTATCGTTCGTCGTCGCAACCAAAAATAATCTATTCTTAGTTGCTTAGCATTCTATATCATCCGCCAACTCGGTAGCCCGCTATGCGGGCAAGCCGCTGTGGTACATATTTTAAAGGAGAAAACACTAAAATGGGACGTAGTCTTAAAAAAGGACCTTTCGTCGATGAGCATTTGATGAAAAAAGTTGAAGCTCAAGCAAACGACGAAAAGAAAAAAGTAATTAAAACTTGGTCACGTCGTTCAACGATCTTCCCAAGTTTCATCGGTTATACAATCGCAGTTTACGATGGACGTAAACACGTACCTGTATACATTCAAGAAGACATGGTAGGTCACAAACTTGGTGAATTTGCACCAACTCGTACTTACAAAGGTCATGCTGCTGACGACAAGAAAACTCGTCGTAAATAATTTAGGAGGAAAACACAATGGCAGAAATTACTTCAGCTAAAGCAACTGCTCGCACAGTACGTGTTTCACCTCGTAAATCACGTCTTGTCTTGGATAACATCCGTGGCAAAAGCGTAGCAGACGCAATCGCAATCTTGAAATTCACACCAAACAAAGCTGCAGGCATTATCGAGGGAGTTTTGAACTCAGCAATCGCTAACGCTGAAAACAACTTTGGTTTGGAAAAAGCTAACTTGGTAGTCAGCGAAGCATTCGCAAACGAAGGACCAACATTGAAACGTTTCCGTCCACGTGCGAAAGGTTCTGCTTCACCAATCAACAAACGCACAGCTCACATCACTGTAGTTGTGGCAGAGAAATAAGGAGGTAAAAACGTGGGTCAAAAAGTACATCCAATTGGTATGCGTGTTGGCATCATCCGTGATTGGGATGCTAAATGGTATGCTGAAAAAGAATACGCGGATTACCTTCATGAAGATCTTGCAATCCGCAACTTTATCAAAAAAGAATTGGCTGATGCGTCAACATCAACAATCGAAATCGAACGTGCTGTAAATAAAGTAATCGTTTCTATCCACACTGCTAAACCAGGTATGGTTATCGGTAAAGCTGGTAGCAACGTTGATGCACTTCGTGCTCAATTGAACAAATTGACTGGTAAGCAAGTACACATCAACATCATCGAAATCAAACAACCTGATTTGGATGCACACCTTGTTGGTGAGTCAATCGCTCGTCAATTGGAGCAACGTGTGGCATTCCGCCGTGCTCAAAAACAAGCTATCCAACGTGCAATGCGCGCTGGTGCAAAAGGTATCAAAACACAAGTTTCTGGTCGTTTGAACGGTGCTGATATTGCCCGTGCAGAAGGCTACTCAGAAGGAACTGTTCCTCTTCATACACTTCGTGCGGATATCGACTACGCTTGGGAAGAAGCTTTGACAACTTACGGTAAACTTGGTGTTAAAGTATGGATCTACCGTGGTGAAGTTCTTCCAGCTCGTAAAAACACTAAAGGAGGTAAATAACAAATGTTAGTACCTAAACGTGTAAAACACCGTCGTGAATTCCGTGGAAAAATGCGCGGTGAAGCTAAAGGTGGAAAACAAGTAGACTTTGGTCAATACGGTCTTCAAGCAACTACTAGCTCATGGATTACAAACCGCCAAATCGAAGCTGCCCGTATCGCTATGACGCGTTACATGAAACGTGGTGGTAAAGTTTGGATCAAGATCTTCCCACACAAATCATACACTGCTAAAGCTATCGGTGTACGTATGGGTTCTGGTAAAGGTGCTCCTGAAGGTTGGGTAGCTCCAGTTAAACGCGGTAAGGTTATGTTTGAAGTAGCTGGCGTTTCTGAAGAAATCGCACGTGAAGCATTCCGCCTTGCTGGTCACAAATTGCCAGTTAAAGTAAAATTCGTAAAACGTGAAGCAGAATAAGGAGAAGACATGAAACTTCAAGAAATTAAAGATTTTGTAAAAGAACTTCGTGGCCTTTCTCAAGAAGAACTTGCTAAGAAAGAAAACGAATTGAAGAAAGAACTCTTCGAACTTCGTTTCCAAGCTGCTGCTGGTCAACTTGAGCAAACTGCTCGTTTGAACGAAGTGAAGAAACAAATTGCACGTATCAAAACTGTGCAATCAGAAACCAAATAATAGATTGGGAAAGGAGAATTTCAATGGAACGCAATAATCGTAAAGTTCTTGTTGGACGCGTAGTATCTGACAAAATGGACAAAACAATCACAGTTGTAGTTGAAACTAAACGTAACCACCCAGTCTATGGTAAACGTATTAACTACTCTAAAAAGTACAAAGCTCATGATGAAAACAATGTTGCTAAAGAAGGCGATATCGTTCGTATCATGGAAACTCGCCCACTTTCAGCTACAAAACGTTTCCGCCTTGTAGAAGTTGTGGAAGAGGCAGTTATCATTTAATCAACCTGAAAGGAGAAAATTGACATGATTCAAACAGAAACTCGTTTGAAAGTTGCTGACAACAGTGGCGCACGCGAAATCTTGACAATCAAAGTTCTTGGTGGTTCAGGACGCAAATTCGCGAACATCGGCGACATCATCGTTGCTTCAGTAAAACAAGCTACTCCTGGTGGTGCGGTTAAAAAAGGTGACGTTGTAAAAGCCGTTATCGTTCGTACTAAGACAGGTGCTCGTCGTGCTGATGGTTCTTACATCAAATTCGATGAGAATGCTGCAGTTATCATCCGTGAAGACAAAACTCCTCGCGGAACTCGTATCTTCGGCCCAGTGGCACGCGAATTGCGTGACGGCGGTTTTATGAAAATCGTTTCATTGGCACCAGAAGTACTTTAATCTAACAAACTAAGTCCCCTGTTATCTCGCCAGAGTAACAGGGTGCCCATTAGGGCGTAAGAAATCATAGGAGAAATCAAATGTTTGTAAAAAAAGGCGATAAAGTTCGCGTAATCGCTGGTAAAGACAAAGGCGTTGAAGCTCTTGTTGTAACAGCACTTCCAAAAGTAAACAAAGTTATTGTTGAAGGTGTTAACATCGTTAAGAAACACCAAAAACCAAATAGCGAAAACCCTCAAGGTGCTATCGTTGAAAAAGAAGCTCCAATCCATGTGTCAAACGTTCAAGTTCTTGACAAAAATGGTGTTGCAGGACGCGTTGGTTACAAGTTTGTAGATGGCAAAAAAGTTCGCTACAACAAAAAATCAGGCGAAGTGCTTGATTAATCACGAAGGAAAGGAGAAGTATAATGGCAAATCGTTTAAAAGAAAAATATCTTAATGAAGTAGTTCCTGCTTTGACTGAACAATTTAACTATTCTTCAGTGATGGCTGTGCCAAAAGTTGATAAGATCGTTTTGAACATGGGTGTTGGTGACGCTGTTTCTAACGCTAAAAACCTTGAGAAAGCTGCTCAAGAATTGGCTTTGATCTCAGGTCAAAAACCACTTATCACTAAAGCTAAGAAATCAATCGCCGGCTTCCGTCTTCGTGAGGGTGTTGCAATCGGTGCGAAAGTAACTCTTCGTGGCGAACGTATGTATGAGTTCTTGGACAAATTGGTTACAGTTTCACTTCCACGTGTACGTGACTTCCACGGTGTACCAACTAAGTCATTTGACGGACGTGGTAACTACACACTTGGTGTGAAAGAGCAATTGATCTTCCCAGAAATCAACTTCGACGATGTTGATAAAACTCGCGGTATGGATATCGTTATCGTTACAACTGCTAACACTGACGAAGAATCACGTGCATTGCTTACTGGCCTTGGTATGCCGTTTGCAAAATAAGAGGGAGAGAATAAATGGCTAAAAAATCAATGATCGCTAAGAACAAACGCCCAGCTAAGTTCTCTACACAAGCTTACACACGCTGTGAAAAATGTGGACGTCCACACTCAGTTTACCGCAAATTCAAATTGTGCCGTGTATGCTTCCGCGACTTGGCTTACCTTGGACAAATACCAGGCGTAACAAAAGCTTCTTGGTAAGATAAGATGTGAGAGCGTTTAGCTGCCAACGCAAAGATAGGAGATTTTACGACGAAGTTTACTTCTAGGAAAATCTCTCTTCTTTGCTAAGCTTGTAGCTCGAACTCAATTAAAACAACCCCGCTACAAAGTTTGCTTGCCGATTTGAACACGGGCGAAAGCCTGTGTGAAAAAGACAAACTTTCCTAGAAACCAAAGTTTCTACGTCAAGTTTTCTATTTTCACTTTGGCTTTTTTGCACCCTTTGTATCATGAATTAACTAGCAAGTGATCCAATCAAACTGCTAGTAAGAGGAGAAACAACAAATGGTTATGACTGACCCAATTGCAGATTTTTTGACACGTATTCGTAACGCTAACCAAGCAAAACACGAAGTGCTTGAAGTACCTGCATCAAACATCAAAAAAGGTATTGCTACAATCCTTAAAAACGAAGGTTTTGTAAAAAACGTTGAATTCATCGAAGATGACAAACAAGGCATCATCCGCGTATTCTTGAAATATGGACCAAACGGTGAAAAAGTTATCACTAACTTGAAACGCGTTTCAAAACCAGGTCTTCGTGTTTACTCAAAACGTGAAGATATTCCAAAAGTTCTTAACGGACTTGGTATCGCAATCATCTCAACATCAGAAGGTCTTTTGACTGACAAACAAGCTCGTCAAAAGAACGTTGGTGGTGAGGTTATCGCATACGTTTGGTAATCTTTTAGCTTCCAATTTCGTCATGTGCCTGTGTTAGAGCGTCTTGACATACTCAAGTATGGTCTGCGTCGCTCTGCCTTGCCACATTTAGAAATTGAAACCTAAAAGCATGATACAAATGCGAGAGGACTGGTTCTTCGTGCGTATTCAAATCAGACTTGCTGATAATTTAGTATCATGTAACCTGCTCAATCGAACACGGGCTATTGTCCATGTTTAAATGAGCCCCCGTGAAAACTAGTCGCTTGATGGCTTGATAATTTAACAGGAGAATTAAAAATATGTCACGTATTGGTAATAAAGTAATTACATTGCCTGCTGGCGTTGAGCTTGCTCAAAACAACGGCGTGGTAACTGTAAAAGGACCTAAAGGGGAATTGACTCGTGAATTCCCAACTGCTATTGAAATCCGTGTGGAAGGTACAGAAGTTACACTTCACCGTCCAAACGATTCAAAAGAAATGAAGACTATTCACGGTACTAGCCGTGCTAACCTCAACAACATGGTTGTTGGTGTTTCTGAAGGCTTCAAAAAAGAACTTGAAATGCGTGGTGTCGGTTACCGTGCTCAATTGGCTGGTAACAAATTGACACTTGCTGTTGGTAAATCACATCCAGATGAAGTGGTTGCACCAGAAGGTATTACATTTGAAGTTCCAACACCAACACAAATTGTCGTGTCTGGTATCAACAAAGAAGTTGTTGGTCAAACAGCAGCTTACATCCGTAGCCTTCGCGCTCCTGAGCCATACAAAGGTAAAGGTATCCGCTACGTTGGTGAATTCGTTCGCCGTAAAGAAGGTAAAACAGGTAAATAATAGCTTGCTGAGGTGGCTTAGCCACCTGGCTGACTATTTCTCAAATTGTTTCGTAAGAAACAGAATCATACATTAAGAGGTGAATATTGTGATTTCAAAACCAGATAAAAACAAAATCCGCCAAAAACGCCACCGTCGCGTTCGCGGTAAAATCTCTGGAACTGCTGCTCGCCCACGTTTGAACATTTTCCGTTCTAATACAGGCATCTACGCTCAAGTGATTGATGACGTAGCGGGTGTAACGCTCGCAAGCGCTTCTACTCTTGATAAAGAAGTTTCAAAAGGTACTAAGACAGAACAAGCTGTTGTTGTAGGTAAACTCGTTGCTGAACGCGCGGTAGCTAAAGGTATTTCTGAAGTGGTCTTTGACCGCGGTGGATATCTCTATCACGGACGTGTGAAAGCTTTGGCTGAATCAGCTCGTGAAAACGGATTGAAATTCTAATAGGGAGGACACTAAGAAATGGCATTCAAAGATAACGCAGTTGAAATTGAAGAACGCGTAGTAGCCATCAACCGTGTTACAAAAGTTGTTAAAGGTGGACGTCGTCTTCGTTTTGCAGCTCTTGTGGTTGTTGGTGACCGTAACGGTCGCGTAGGTTTCGGTACTGGTAAAGCTCAAGAAGTACCAGAAGCTATCCGTAAAGCAGTTGAATCTGCTAAGAAAAACATGATTGAAGTACCAATGGTTGGTACAACAATCCCTCACGAAGTTCGCTCAGAATTTGGCGGCGCTCGTGTATTGTTGAAACCTGCTTCAGAAGGTTCTGGGGTTGCTGCCGGTGGTGCAACTCGTGCTGTAATCGAATTGGCAGGTATCGCAGATGTGACTTCTAAGTCACTTGGTTCAAACACACCAATCAACATCGTTCGCGCAACAGTTGAAGGTTTGAAACAATTGAAACGTGCTGAAGAAGTGGCTGCACTTCGTGGCATCTCAGTTTCTGATTTAGCATAAGAAAGGAGATACTCATGGCTCAAATTAAAATCACTTTGACTAAGTCTCCAATCGGTCGCAAACCAGAACAACGTAAAACAGTTGTTGCACTTGGACTTGGCAAATTGAACTCTTCAGTTGTTAAAGAAGATAACCCAGCTATTCTTGGAATGGTTAACGCTATCTCTCACTTGGTAACTGTAGAAGAAGTTAAATAATCTAACAAATAGACTAAGTCGCATTGAGAAATCTTTGCGACTTCTAGTCCATTTTACATATTTACATACAGCGAGTTTGTGGAGGAAGACTCTTGTACTTCACAGGCGCTAGCATATATAAGAGGAGAAATAATAATGAAACTTCATGAATTACAACCTGCTACAGGTTCTCGTAAAGTCCGCAACCGTGTAGGTCGTGGTACATCATCAGGTAACGGTAAAACATCTGGCCGTGGTCAAAAAGGTCAAAAAGCTCGTAGCGGTGGCGGTGTTCGCCCAGGTTTTGAAGGTGGACAAACTCCATTGTTCCGTCGTCTTCCAAAACGTGGATTTACAAATATCAACGCTAAAGAGTACGCAATCGTTAACCTTGATCAATTGAACGCTTTTGAAGATGGTGCAGAAGTAACACCAGTTGTGCTTATTGAAGCTGGAATCGTTAAAGCTGAAAAATCAGGAATCAAAATTCTTGGTAACGGCGAATTAACTAAAAAATTGACAGTGAAAGCTGCGAAATTCTCTAAATCAGCTGAGGAAGCAATCACTTCTAAAGGTGGCTCAGTAGAAGTCATCTAAGAGGTGACAGCCTATGTTTTTTAAACTTTTAAAAGATGCCTTAAAGGTAAAATTGGTACGTAGTAAAATTCTATTTACTATCTTTATCCTTTTTGTCTTCCGCGTAGGAACCCACATTACAGTACCAGGAGTAAACGCAAAGAGTCTTGAAGCCTTGTCAAACGTTCCATTTTTGAACATGTTGAGTTTGGTTTCGGGAAATGCTATGCGTAATTTCTCAGTTTTCGCACTAGGTGTTAGTCCTTATATTACAGCTTCCATCATTGTTCAACTTTTGCAAATGGATATTTTACCTAAATTTGTTGAATGGGGTAAGCAAGGTGAAGTTGGTCGTCGTAAACTGAATCAGGCAACACGCTACATTTCTTTGGTACTGGCATTTGTTCAATCTATTGGTATTACAGCAGGCTTTAATGCCTTGTCTGGTGCAAAATTGACCAATATGCCATTAAATTGGCAAACATATTTGTTGATTGGATCAATCTTGACAACAGGTTCGATTATTGTAACCTGGTTGGGGGAACAGATTTCTGAAAAGGGCTATGGTAATGGTACATCAATGATCATCTTCGCGGGTATCATTTCATCACTACCAGGAACTTTTCACGAGATTTACATTGATCGCTTTGTTAATATTGAATCAAGTCGTTTGGGGGAATCAGCAATCTTTGTTGCTGCACTCGTCGTATTAATATTCTTTGTTGTGTATTTTACAACTTTTGTACAACAAGCAGAATATAAATTACCAATTCAATATACAAAACGTGCACAAGGAGCACCTTCTAGCTCATATTTACCGCTGAAATTGAATCCATCAGGAGTCATTCCCGTAATCTTTGCAGGCTCAATCACTGCAGTTCCAACTTCTTTGATTCAATATTTCGCAAGTCAAAATAAGAGTGCCGGGTGGTTATTGACGGTTCAGGAATACTTTGATTATTCAACTGCTAAAGGTATGATTGTATATGCTGGTTTAATTATTGCCTTTACATTCTTCTATACCTTTGTTCAAGTAAATCCTGAGAAGACTGCAGAAAGCCTTCAGAAAAGTGCAGCCTATATCCATGGAGTTCGTCCTGGTAATGGCACTGAACAGTTTTTGTCAAAATTATTGACAAGATTGGCAGTAATCGGCGCGCTCTTCTTGAGTTTTGTAGCTTTGTTGCCTATCCTTGCGCAAAATCTCTTTGGGCTTTCTTCAAGCATTGCGTTCCTTGGTACAAGTTTGATTATCGTAATCTCTACAAGTATCGAAGGCATCAAGCAATTAGAAGGCTACCTTCTTAAGAGAAAATATGTAGGTTTCTTAGAAATTACAGAATAGAATATAGGTTGACCTAGTCAACCTTCTATTTTGTTTTTAGATAAGTTTGTCAATAATGGCAAATTTATGTGAAAACAAAATAAGGAGTTTGTCATGAATCTTTTAATTATGGGTTTACCAGGTGCTGGTAAAGGGACACAAGCGGCCAAGATTGTTGAGAAATTCAATGTTGCTCATATCTCAACAGGAGATATGTTCCGTGCAGCAATGGCCAATCAGACTGAAATGGGTATTCTTGCCAAGTCGTACATTGATAAGGGTGACCTCGTTCCTGATGAAGTTACTAATGGCATTGTCAAAGAACGTTTGGTTCAGGATGACATCAAGGAAAAAGGCTTTTTACTAGATGGCTATCCTCGTACGATTGAACAAGCCCATGCCTTGGATGAAAATTTGGCTGACTTAGGAATTGAGTTGCAAGGTGTTATCAATATTGAGATTGATCCTTCAAAATTGGTAGAGCGTCTCAGCGGTCGCATTATTCATAAAGAAACCGGAGAGACTTTCCACAAAGTATTCAATCCACCTGTTGGAGACTACAAAGAGGAAGACTTCTATCAACGTGAAGATGACAAGCCAGAATCTGTCAAACGTCGTTTAGAGGTCAATATCGCACAAGGACAGCCAATCATTGATCATTATCGTGCAAAAGGGCTGGTCCATGATATTGAAGGTGATCAAGACATTGACCTTGTTTTCCAAGCAATTGATACAGTACTATCAAAATTGCAATAAACTAATAGATTTGGCTTGCATTTTTTATACAAAGATGATAAAATAGCCTAGTCTGACTTATAATTGTTACCTCTGTGTTCAGAGGACATCAAATCGATATTTAGAGAGGGGTTACTTTTGCATGGCAAAAGAAGATGTGATTGAAATTGAAGGCAAAGTAGTCGATACAATGCCAAATGCTATGTTTACTGTTGAGTTGGAGAACGGACACCAAGTCCTTGCAACTGTTTCAGGTAAAATCCGTAAAAACTACATTCGTATTTTGGTCGGTGACCGCGTAACTGTTGAGCTTAGTCCATACGACTTGACACGTGGACGTATCACATACCGCTTTAAATAGTCGAAATACTTGGAGGGATTAAACATGAAAGTAAGACCATCGGTCAAACCAATTTGCGAATACTGCAAAGTTATTCGTCGTAATGGTCGTGTTATGGTGATTTGCCCAGCAAACCCTAAACACAAGCAACGTCAAGGTTAAGAAATAGAAAGGAGAAAACATGGCTCGTATTGCTGGAGTTGACATTCCAAATGACAAACGTGTAGTTATTTCATTAACTTATGTTTATGGTATCGGTCTTGCAACATCTAAAAAAATTCTTGCAGCTGCAGGTATTTCAGAAGATGTACGCGTGAAAGATTTGACATCAGATCAAGAAGATGCTATTCGTCGTGAAGTTGATGCAATCAAAGTTGAAGGTGACCTCCGTCGTGAAGTTAACTTGAACATCAAACGTTTGATGGAAATCGGTTCATACCGTGGTATCCGTCACCGTCGTGGACTTCCTGTCCGTGGACAAAACACTAAAAACAATGCCCGTACTCGTAAAGGTAAAGCTGTTGCGATTGCAGGTAAGAAAAAATAATATAGGAGGTAGAAAAATTGGCTAAACCAACACGTAAACGTCGTGTGAAAAAGAATATCGAATCTGGTATTGCTCATATTCACGCTACATTTAATAACACTATTGTTATGATTACTGATGTGCATGGTAACGCTATTGCTTGGTCATCAGCTGGTGCTCTTGGTTTCAAAGGTTCTCGTAAATCTACACCATTCGCAGCCCAAATGGCTTCAGAAGCAGCTGCTAAATCTGCACAAGAACACGGTCTTAAAACAGTTGAAGTTACCGTTAAAGGCCCAGGTTCAGGTCGTGAGTCTGCTATCCGCGCTCTTGCTGCCGCTGGTCTTGAAGTAACAGCAATTCGTGATGTGACTCCTGTACCACACAATGGTGCTCGTCCTCCAAAACGTCGCCGTGTATAATCATACATTCCATACACAGCTTTTCGTTTAAGAGGGAGTAAGAAATGATTGAGTTTGAAAAACCAACAATAACAAAAATTGATGAAAATAAAGATTACGGCAGATTTGTAATCGAACCATTAGAACGTGGTTACGGTACAACTCTTGGTAACTCTCTTCGTCGTGTACTTCTTGCCTCACTTCCAGGTGCTGCAGTAACATCAATTAAAATTGATGGTGTACTCCACGAATTCGACACAGTTCCAGGTGTTCGTGAAGATGTTATGCAAATTATTCTTAACATCAAAGGCATTGCTGTAAAATCTTATGTCGAAGACGAAAAGAAAATTGAACTTGATGTAGTAGGTCCAGCTGAAGTAACAGCAGGAGACATTCTTACAGATAGTGACATTGAAATTGTAAACCCTGACCATTATCTCTTTACCATTGCTGATGGTGCCACTTTTAAAGCTGTTTTGACTGTCAATTCAGGTCGTGGTTATGTACCAGCTGAGGGTAATAAGAAAGATGATGCACCAGTGGGAACACTTGCTGTAGATTCTATCTATACGCCAGTGAAGAAAGTCAATTATCAAGTTGAACCAGCTCGTGTTGGTAGCAACGATGGTTTTGACAAATTAACACTTGAAATCAACACAAATGGCACCATTATTCCAGAAGATGCTTTAGGTCTTTCTGCACGCATTTTGATGGAGCACTTAGGTCTCTTCACTGACTTGACTGAAGTTGCAAAATCTGCAGAAGTGATGAAAGAAGCTGAAGTGGCTTCAGATGATCGTATGCTTGATCGTACGATTGAAGAATTGGATCTATCTGTTCGCTCATATAACTGTCTGAAACGTGCAGGCATTAACACTGTATTCGACTTGACAGAGAAAACTGAGCCAGAAATGATGAAAGTGCGCAATCTTGGTCGCAAGAGTCTTGAAGAAGTTAAAGTTAAATTGGCTGATCTTGGTCTAGGATTGAAAAAAGATAAATAATATAGGAGGAAATCATGGCATACCGTAAACTAGGACGCACTAGCTCACAACGTAAAGCAATGTTGCGCGATTTGACAACTGACCTTTTGATCAACGAATCAATCGTTACAACTGAAGCTCGTGCTAAAGAAATCCGTAAAACAGTTGAAAAAATGATCACACTTGGTAAACGTGGTGATTTGCACGCACGTCGTCAAGCAGCAGCATTTGTTCGTAACGAAATTGCATCTGAAAACTATGATGAAGCAACTGATAAGTACACTTCTACTACAGCACTTCAAAAATTGTTCTCTGAAATTGCACCTCGTTATGCAGAACGTAATGGTGGATATACTCGTGTCCTCAAAACTGAACCACGTCGTGGTGATGCTGCACCAATGGCAATTATCGAACTTGTATAAGATCATCAATTTTGTTGAGTGTTATGATGATGGAATCCTATTCTGATTCTTAGTCTAGCTCTGGTCTACCGCTGAGCTTGTCTCAGCGGTAACACTCATCATGTTGATCGGACGCTTGTTTACGAAATTACTCTAAGATAGAATAATTTCGTAAGCAGGCGTTTTTATTGGCTCATTGTCAACTGTAGTGGGTAGACGAAAAGCTAACACCTAGAGAGGACGAAATTCGTTCTCTCATTTTTGATGTTCAAAGCAATATATATCTTGGTTTTAAAGTTCGTAAAGTTCCTAAAGCCGAACGCTTGCCTCTTGATGTCTTTGATGAGTTTATTGGTCGCTTCCAGCTTAGCGTTGGAATATGGAAGCTCCATGGCGTTCGTGATGTACGTTTTATACTTTAGAAAAGTTTTAAAAACAGTTTTAAAGGCAGGATTGACAAGATCCAAATTGTCTTCTAGAAGCTCGAAGAAATATTTCGAGTTCATCTCTTGGAAATGGAAGAGAAGGATCTGGTAGAGTTCGTAATAGAATTTCAATTCATTTGAGAAATCCAATGTCTTCTGGACAACCTCTCTCGGTGTTACTGTTTGCCCAAAAGTGCGGGAATAGAAGCGATTTCGAGACAGTTTTCGACTATCTTTTTGGAGAATACGCCAGTGATTTTTCATGGATCGATAAGGTAGGGAACGCGTATCGAAAGTCTTCATAATATCAATTCTAGTCGTCATCATAGCACGGCTCAGGTGTTGTATAATGTGAAATCTATCAAGGACAATTTTAGCTCTTGGGAGTGAAACAGTCTGGGAATAGACTGTTTCAGCCTGAGCCTAGAGATAGGAAAGCGAAGGGGCTAGCCAATTTGTAGTAGGCGCCAAACATAGCATGGTCACGACCTCGACAGTTTCTCTGACTGCCCTAGGATACTTGTAGAAATAGTTCTTTATGGTTGCTTGGCGGTTATTCTCTAGAATGGTCACAATGCGTCTCGTCTCAAAATCCTGAGCAATAAAGGCGAGTTTTCCCTTGTTCCGACTAAATTCATCCCAGCTCAAGACTTGTGGTAATTTCGTAAAATCATGCTCAAATTGAAACTGAGCCAGTTTCCTCTGGACGACCGATACGGAGATATGTAGTCTCCTAGCGATGGCTATATTGGTCATGTTTTCTGTATGGAGTTGTGTCACTTTCTCCCAAATAGGTTGGGAAATCTGACAGTTTTTCTTGACTAGAGTTGTCTCAGCTACAGTCACTTTTTGGTAAGATTTGCATTGAAACCGCCGTTTCTTAAGCAAGAGGAGGGTCGGAAAGCCCTGGCAATCCAAAATCGGAATCTTTGACGACTTTTGAAAGTCGTACTTGATACACTTTCCTTGGCAATGAGGACAACCGGGGCTGTCGTAATCTAGCTTTGCCCTGATTTCTAGATGGGTCTGATGTTTCAAAATGAAGAGAATTTTGATGTTTTTGTCTTTGATTCCAATTAGTTCTGTGGTATGATCTTCGCTTTTTTATTTCTAGGCTCAGGAATCCAGAGTCACTTCCCTGACTCTGGATTTATTCCATATGAGTCTTTCTAATGTGAGTGTGGTTGCTTTTCATTATAGGTCATATGGGACTTTTTGTATATATTCAAAAAGGCTCCATAATCTCTATGGTGGATTTACCCACTACAGAAATTATAGAGCCTTTTTATTTTGCTCAAAAATTTTGATATACTTATAAAATGAATAGAGAAGACATGACATCCTTAGGCAATTGTTTTGAAGAATACTATTTTGCTAACATTAAAGAAAAGCCAGAATTGTTTATAGGTGTAGAATTAGAATATCCGATAGTTAATATCTCAGGGAAAGCAACTTCTATCCAAGTGGCTACAGATATGATGCGACATATATCTAATCAAAATGGGTTTACCATCGTCAAAAGAGATGATAGAGGAAATCCGATAGAACTCCAGCACGAGTCGGGAGACCTCATACTATTTGAAGTCACGTATAATACACTAGAATTTGCATTCGCAAAAGCAAAAAATATTGGTAGTGTAGAAGAGCGTCATAAAGAATATCTAGAGAATATTCAATATTATTTGCGCCAAAATGGACACGAATTGCAGGGGTTAGGGATAAATCCCAACTGGGAAAACAATGACAATAGACCGGTAGATACGGGCCGATATAGGATGTTGATGAACTATCTCAAGCTAGGAGAAGGCAAACCTAATATGCATCCCTATACTGGATATGCTGGCTTTATTTGCGGAAATCAAGTGCAGTTTGATGTGAGTCGAAAATCCTTTTTACGAGTCATTAATGCGTTTAATAGAATTGAAGCAGCGAAGGCGTTTTTGTTTGCAAATTCACCATTCGATCATATGGATGATATGGCCCTTACTAGGGATTATTTTTGGGAATATTCAATGCATGGCCTCTTAAAGAATAACGTTGGTATCTATTCAGAGGAATTTCGTACTGAGGCAGAATATCGTCAATACCAAGAAGAGTCCGCAATGTTTTATGTCATCAGGGATAACTGCTATTATTATTTTAAACCAATTACTGTCAAATCTTTTTTTGAGCAAGAAAAATTTGCAGCATATTCAGAAACTGGCGAGATATGTTACTTTGTTCCGAAAGCAGATGATTTCAAAAACCATCGCTCATACCACTATCAAGAGCTTACCAAACGAGGAACTATTGAATTTCGAAGTACATGTACACAACCATTTGAAACGACATTTGCTCCCATAGCCTTTCATTTAGGTCTGCTCGCCAATCTCGTGAAATTGGAAGAAATTCTAGAAAGTACGGAGTTTTTTAAAGAATTTGGCAGAAATTATTCAAAGTTACGTAGACAATTTTCGAGAAAAAAACTTTCTGATTTAGAACAAAGAATGGTGAAAGACTTTTCTAAGACATTATTAGATTGTGCACATGAAGCTCTCCTTTTGAGAGGATACAGTGAAGAAAAATATTTAACTCCACTGTACAATTTATTAATCGATGACTTCGGGGTATTGTGACAGTCTACTAAAATATGAGTAGGTAGCCATAGATTTTCACAAAAAACATAAAGACCGGTAAAATTTTGATATACTGGAGGCATACGAAGACAAATATACAATCTCTGATTAGTATGTCTCTCAGTTTTTCGCCAAATTTCCCAAATTTCAAGTTGAAGTTAGCCACCCAAAAGAAATTCACTTGGCGACTTGTAGTCCAAGCATTTTTTAGGGTAGTTGTTAATCCAATTTTCGATAAAAGCTACTTCTTTCGGAGTCGTTTTCTTGGTTCCTTTAGGTAACCATCTCCGAATCAATCGATTATGGTTTTCATTTGAACCTCTTTCCCATGAAGAGTAGGGATGTGCATAGTAGATATGTTCCTCAGGAAATACCTCAGACAATCGTTTGAACTCCGAACCATTATCTGCAGTTATTGATAAAATATGATACTCAGCCAATAGTAACCTAAGTGCCTGATTGACAGCTTCAGCAGTTTTACTTGGAATTAATCTTATGATTTGGTGTCTACTTCGTCGGTCGGTTAAGACTAAAAGACACTGATTTTTCGCTCTGGTTAGTAGAACTGTATCAATTTCATAATGACCGTTTTCCAATCGAAGATTGATGACCTCTGGTCGCTCTTCGATTGATTTACCAGCTGGCTTAAAGTTCGGACTAGCTTGCTTCTTGCCACCTTTCCCTTTTCTAGGATAAAGCATGTCCGATTTCTTCAATCCTAAATGACCATTATGAAACCAATAGTAGATGGTTGAAATACCTACTTTCACTTGCTTCTTCTTCACTATCATTTCAGGTGAAAATTTTTGCTTATGATAGTGTAAAATCTTCTCTTTCATTTCTTTCGTTAGGATTATCTTTTTAACCGACCGTTTTCGATTGGAATGGTAAACAGTTTGTGCATAATCAGCAGAATAAACTTTTTTGTAGACCCCTTTTCGCACTTGTTGTAAGGTTGTCCCACGCTTGATTTCATTATGAATCGTTTGAGGCGCCTTTCCTAACAAGCCTGCAATTTCACGATTTGACTTATTTTCAAGTTTCCACCGCTCAATCAAGCGACGGTTATCTATTGTCAAATGTTTCCCTTTTGGGGTATAATGTCCTTGCATCTCTGTGCCTTTCCTTGTGTTTGTGGTGAACAACAAGTATAGCACAGAGGTGTTTTCTTATACCTTAAATCACATTTCATTTGACACCAGGCACCCTTGAAGCTGTTTTTTCAGCTAAACCAAGGCTATGATTAGCCTTGGGCAACTAGCCTAACAGCTTCAAGCCTGTTATCAAATGAAATCATCAACTTACTCAAACATAGTGAAACATCTAATTCTTGACTAAGGTAAGGTGGCTAACTTCATTATAGAACTTTCGTTTTCGCCAAATTTCATAAAAAATCCAAAAAATCCCAAAAAACTGGTTGACAAAGTATATAAGTCGTGATAGAATGATTGAGTTGTCTCTTGAAGGGCTAGTTAACAGAGAAACGAAAAAAAGTTTCGAAAAAGTGTTGACAAGACCATCAGAAGATGATAGAATGATTGAGTTGTCTCTTGAGGGACTGGTTAACAGAGGAACGAAAAAAAAGTTTCAAAAAAGTGTTGACAAAGTTCACAAGAAATGATAAACTAAGATAGTTGTCGCGAGAGCGCGATAACGACAAGACCTTTGAAAATTAAAGAAGACGAACCAAACGTGCAGGGTGATTTATCAAATGATAAATCGTCAATGACAAAACAAAACAATAAAACGGAAAGCTAGCAATAGCTTGAGTTTGAATCAAAACTTTTAATGAGAGTTTGATCCTGGCTCAGGACGAACGCTGGCGGCGTGCCTAATACATGCAAGTAGAACGCTGAAGTCTGGTGCTTGCACTAGACGGATGAGTTGCGAACGGGTGAGTAACGCGTAGGTAACCTGCCTCATAGCGGGGGATAACTATTGGAAACGATAGCTAATACCGCATAACAGTATTTACCGCATGGTAGATACTTGAAAGGAGCAATTGCTTCACTATGAGATGGACCTGCGTTGTATTAGCTAGTTGGTGAGGTAACGGCTCACCAAGGCATCGATACATAGCCGACCTGAGAGGGTGATCGGCCACACTGGGACTGAGACACGGCCCAGACTCCTACGGGAGGCAGCAGTAGGGAATCTTCGGCAATGGGGGCAACCCTGACCGAGCAACGCCGCGTGAGTGAAGAAGGTTTTCGGATCGTAAAGCTCTGTTGTAAGAGAAGAACTGTGAGAAGAGTGGAAAGTTTCTCATTTGACGGTATCTTACCAGAAAGGGACGGCTAACTACGTGCCAGCAGCCGCGGTAATACGTAGGTCCCGAGCGTTGTCCGGATTTATTGGGCGTAAAGCGAGCGCAGGCGGTTTGATAAGTCTGAAGTAAAAGGCTGTGGCTTAACCATAGTACGCTTTGGAAACTGTCAAACTTGAGTGCAGAAGGGGAGAGTGGAATTCCATGTGTAGCGGTGAAATGCGTAGATATATGGAGGAACACCGGTGGCGAAAGCGGCTCTCTGGTCTGTAACTGACGCTGAGGCTCGAAAGCGTGGGGAGCGAACAGGATTAGATACCCTGGTAGTCCACGCCGTAAACGATGAGTGCTAGGTGTTGGGTCCTTTCCGGGACTCAGTGCCGCAGCTAACGCATTAAGCACTCCGCCTGGGGAGTACGACCGCAAGGTTGAAACTCAAAGGAATTGACGGGGGCCCGCACAAGCGGTGGAGCATGTGGTTTAATTCGAAGCAACGCGAAGAACCTTACCAGGTCTTGACATCCCGATGACCGCCCTAGAGATAGGGTTTCTCTTCGGAGCAACGGTGACAGGTGGTGCATGGTTGTCGTCAGCTCGTGTCGTGAGATGTTGGGTTAAGTCCCGCAACGAGCGCAACCCCTATTGTTAGTTGCCATCATTCAGTTGGGCACTCTAGCGAGACTGCCGGTAATAAACCGGAGGAAGGTGGGGATGACGTCAAATCATCATGCCCCTTATGACCTGGGCTACACACGTGCTACAATGGCTGGTACAACGAGTCGCAAGTCGGTGACGGCAAGCTAATCTCTTAAAGCCAGTCTCAGTTCGGATTGTAGGCTGCAACTCGCCTACATGAAGTCGGAATCGCTAGTAATCGCGGATCAGCACGCCGCGGTGAATACGTTCCCGGGCCTTGTACACACCGCCCGTCACACCACGAGAGTTTGTAACACCCGAAGTCGGTGAGGTAACCTTTTAGGAGCCAGCCGCCTAAGGTGGGATAGATGATTGGGGTGAAGTCGTAACAAGGTAGCCGTATCGGAAGGTGCGGCTGGATCACCTCCTTTCTAAGGAAATGGAAACCTGTACGTCAGTCTTCTTTAATTTTGAGAGGTCTTGTGGGGCCTTAGCTCAGCTAAGCGAAACCTTTAGGTTGAAGCTTTGTCGAAACTAGCGGAGCTAGTGCACGACAGGGGCCAGCGTCTCAAAAATGATATTATATCGAAACAATTAAATACGTTAACAGGTACATAAAAATGTACGGGGCCTTAGCTCAGCTGGGAGAGCGCCTGCTTTGCACGCAGGAGGTCAGCGGTTCGATCCCGCTAGGCTCCATTATCTAGAATACAGAGTAACCTAGATAACTAAGATAACTGAATACGAACCTAAACTTCCTAGGAATAAGTCAAAACCACCTAGTGTCTAAAGACACGTCGTTGGTTATCTCCTTATTCTACGAAAGTTTTGCGACAAGTCGCATCGGTTCTTAATATCTTAGAACTTGTCCATTGAAAATTGAATATCTATCAAACATTCCTGATGTATCTGAAAGGATACATTAAGAAATAGTAACAAGAAAATAAACCGAAAACGCTGTGAATATTTAATGAGTTTTCTAGTTTAGAAAAAAACTAGTAATTAAGGTTAAGTTAATAAGGGCGCACGGTGGATGCCTTGGCACTAGAAGCCGATGAAGGACGTGACTAACGACGAAATGCCTTGGGGAGCTGTAAGTAAGCAATGATCCAGGGATGTCCGAATGGGGGAACCCGGCAGGTAATACCTGTCACTCACTACTGTTAAGGTAGTGAAGAGGAAGACGCAGTGAACTGAAACATCTAAGTAGCTGCAGGAAGAGAAAGCAAAAGCGATTGCCTTAGTAGCGGCGAGCGAAACGGCAGGAGGGCAAACCGAGGAGTTTACTCCTCGGGGTTGTAGGACTGCAATGTGGACTTAAAGAGTATAGAAGAACTACCTGGGAAGGTAGGCCAAAGAGAGTAAAAGCCTCGTATTTGAAATATTCTTTATACCTAGCAGTATCCTGAGTACGGCGAGACACGCGAAATCTCGTCGGAATCTGGGAGGACCATCTCCCAACCCTAAATACTCTCTAGTGACCGATAGTGAACCAGTACCGTGAGGGAAAGGTGAAAAGTACCCCGGAAGGGGAGTGAAATAGAACCTGAAACCGTGTGCCTACAACAAGTTCGAGCCCGTTAATGGGTGAGAGCGTGCCTTTTGTAGAATGAACCGGCGAGTTACGATATGATGCGAGGTTAAGTTGAAGAGACGGAGCCGTAGGGAAACCGAGTCTTAATAGGGCGGATTAGTATTATGTCGTAGACCCGAAACCATGTGACCTACCCATGAGCAGGTTGAAGGTGCGGTAAGACGCACTGGAGGACCGAACCAGGGCACGTTGAAAAGTGCTTGGATGACTTGTGGGTAGCGGAGAAATTCCAAACGAACTTGGAGATAGCTGGTTCTCTCCGAAATAGCTTTAGGGCTAGCGTCGACATTTGAGAATCTTGGAGGTAGAGCACTGTTTGGATGAGGGGGCCATCTCGGTTTACTGATTTCAGATAAACTCCGAATGCCAATGATTTATGGTCGGCAGTCAGACTGCGAGTGCTAAGATCCGTAGTCGAAAGGGAAACAGCCCAGACCACCAGCTAAGGTCCCAAAATAATTGTTAAGTGGAAAAGGATGTGGGGTTGCACAGACAACTAGGATGTTAGCTTAGAAGCAGCTATTCATTCAAAGAGTGCGTAATAGCTCACTAGTCGAGTGACCCTGCGCCGAAAATGTACCGGGGCTAAAACAATTTACCGAAGCTGTGGATAACACATTAGTGTTATGGTAGGAGAGCGTTCTATGTGTGAAGAAGGTATACCGTGAGGAGTGCTGGAACGCATAGAAGTGAGAATGCCGGTATGAGTAGCGAAAGATGGGTGAGAATCCCATCCACCGTAAGACTAAGGTTTCCAGGGGAAGGCTCGTCCGCCCTGGGTTAGTCGGGACCTAAGGAGAGACCGAAGGGTGTATCCGATGGACAACAGGTTGATATTCCTGTACTAGAGTATGAAGTGATGGAGGGACGCAGTAGGCTAACTAAAGCGGGCGATTGGAAGAGCCCGTCTAAGCAGTGAGGTGTGATATGAGTCAAATGCTTGTATCTGTAACATTGAGCTGTGATGGGGAGCGAAGATAAGTAGCGAAGTTAGTGACGTCACACTGCCGAGAAAAGCTTCTAGCGATGTATCATACTCTACCCGTACCGCAAACCGACACAGGTAGTCGAGGCGAGTAGCCTCAGGTGAGCGAGAGAACTCTCGTTAAGGAACTCGGCAAAATGACCCCGTAACTTCGGGAGAAGGGGTGCTCAGTTTAACTGAGCCGCAGTGAATAGGCCCAAGCAACTGTTTATCAAAAACACAGCTCTCTGCTAAATCGTAAGATGATGTATAGGGGGTGACGCCTGCCCGGTGCTGGAAGGTTAAGAGGAGGGTTTAGCGCAAGCGAAGATCTGAATTGAAGCCCCAGTAAACGGCGGCCGTAACTATAACGGTCCTAAGGTAGCGAAATTCCTTGTCGGGTAAGTTCCGACCCGCACGAAAGGCGTAATGATTTGGGCACTGTCTCAACGAGAGACTCGGTGAAATTTTAGTACCTGTGAAGATGCAGGTTACCCGCGACAGGACGGAAAGACCCCATGGAGCTTTACTGCAGTTTGATATTGAGTATCTGTACCACATGTACAGGATAGGTAGGAGCCTATGAAGTCGGGACGCCAGTTTCGACTGAGGCGCTGTTGGGATACTACCCTTGTGTTATGGCTACTCTAACCCGGATAGGTTATCCCTATCGGAGACAGTGTCTGACGGGCAGTTTGACTGGGGCGGTCGCCTCCTAAAAGGTAACGGAGGCGCCCAAAGGTTCCCTCAGAATGGTTGGAAATCATTCGCAGAGTGTAAAGGTATAAGGGAGCTTGACTGCGAGAGCTACAACTCGAGCAGGGACGAAAGTCGGGCTTAGTGATCCGGTGGTTCCGTATGGAAGGGCCATCGCTCAACGGATAAAAGCTACCCTGGGGATAACAGGCTTATCTCCCCCAAGAGTTCACATCGACGGGGAGGTTTGGCACCTCGATGTCGGCTCGTCGCATCCTGGGGCTGTAGTCGGTCCCAAGGGTTGGGCTGTTCGCCCATTAAAGCGGCACGCGAGCTGGGTTCAGAACGTCGTGAGACAGTTCGGTCCCTATCCGTCGCGGGCGTAGGAAATTTGAGAGGATCTGCTCCTAGTACGAGAGGACCAGAGTGGACTTACCGCTGGTGTACCAGTTGTCTTGCCAAAGGCATCGCTGGGTAGCTATGTAGGGACGGGATAAACGCTGAAAGCATCTAAGTGTGAAACCCACCTCAAGATGAGATTTCCCATAACTTTATGTTAGTAAGAGCCCTGAGAGATGATCAGGTAGATAGGTTGGAAGTGGAAGTGTGGCGACACATGTAGCGGACCAATACTAATCGCTCGAGGACTTATCCAAGAATAAGTAATGAGAACGTTAAGAAAAGCGTATGATTTTAGGAAATCAACGCGGAAGTCGGTTAGACTTCAAGGCGATTTATCTAAATCACTAGCTTTTTAGTTCGAATACAATTACTTATTAAAACTAGAGTCGATATTGACAAGCGATCGGTTTCTTGTTAGAATATAGATATTCAATTTTGAGTTGACAAGACTCAGTAGTTAAGTGACGATAGCCTAGGAGATACACCTGTTCCCATACCGAACACAGCAGTTAAGCCCTAGAACGCCTGAAGTAGTTGGGGGTTGCCCCCTGTTAGATACGGTAGTCGCTTAGCAAATTGGGAGTTTAGCTCAGCTGGGAGAGCATCTGCCTTACAAGCAGAGGGTCAGCGGTTCGATCCCGTTAACTCCCATATAAGCGGGTGTAGTTTAGTGGTAAAACTACAGCCTTCCAAGCTGTTGTCGCGAGTTCGATTCTCGTCACCCGCTTTGAACATAGTTCATACCCAAACTTGGTTTGGGCGCGTAGCTCAGATGGTTAGAGCGCACGCCTGATAAGCGTGAGGTCGGTGGTTCGATTCCACTCGTGCCCATTATATGGTCCGTTGGTCAAGGGGTTAAGACACCGCCTTTTCACGGCGGTAACACGGGTTCGAATCCCGTACGGACTATATTATTCGGAGGATTACCCAAGTCCGGCTGAAGGGAACGGTCTTGAAAACCGTCAGGCGTGTAAAAGCGTGCGTGGGTTCGAATCCCACATCCTCCTTAGTATTATCGCGGGATGGAGCAGCTAGGTAGCTCGTCGGGCTCATAACCCGAAGGTCGTAGGTTCAAATCCTGCTCCCGCAATTTCTTTAAGAATTTGGCTCGGTAGCTCAGTTGGTAGAGCAATGGATTGAAGCTCCATGTGTCGGCGGTTCGATTCCGTCTCGCGCCATTAACTTAATATTATATTTCGGAGAGATAGCGAAGAGGCTAAACGCGGCGGACTGTAAATCCGCTCCTTCGGGTTCGGGGGTTCGAATCCCTCTCTCTCCATACCTTTACGGGCATAGTTTAAAGGTAGAACTAAGGTCTCCAAAACCTTCAGTGTGGGTTCAATTCCTACTGCCCGTGTTATATGGCGGGTGTGGTGAAGTGGTTAACACATCAGATTGTGGCTCTGACATTCGGGGGTTCGATTCCCCTCACTCGCCTATTTTAATATTGGGGTATCGCCAAGCGGTAAGGCAAGGGACTTTGACTCCCTCATGCGTTGGTTCGAATCCAGCTACCCCAGTTCAACTATATGCCGGCGTGGCGGAATTGGCAGACGCGCTGGACTCAAAATCCAGTGTCCGCAAGGACGTGCCGGTTCGACCCCGGCCGCCGGTATAGTTTATGTAGGAGAAACGTTGATTTATCAGCATTTCTTTTGTTTTTTGGTCAACTTTTGGTCACTATTTATCATTTTCAATTAAACTCTTTAATACTGAACGAACTTTATTGTTCTCAATCTCTGCTTTTTCTTTGATAAGATGTCCGTATGTTTCAGTGATTTCAGTAATATCTTTATGACCCATGAGTTTTGATACTGCCCAAATATCGACGCCCATAGCTAACATTGTGGAGCAATAGGTATGTGGAGCAATAGGTATGCCGTAAACCTGTGCTTGTCATATTTTGGGGAAAGATGCGTAATGTTTTTAAGATTTGTTTTAAGTGTTTGTTGATGCCTGCATTAGTCACGATATTATAATTTATATCTACGAAAATCATATTTTCATCATTTGTGATGGTTCCATTTTCGATAAACACATCTTGTTCTTGTTTTAGTTTTTCAAGAACGTTTAGTGTATCTGCATCAATAGGGATTGTCCGTATTGAATCTTCTGTTTTAGCTTTGCTCCAACGCTGTCTAACTGTATCATACCGTCGATATGTCTTTATTTCAAATGTATCCCATAACACACAGTCCCATGTTAGTCCTGCCACTTCACCTGCACGTAGTCCAGTTTTTAGTTGGATTAGTAGTAAGTGAGGAATGATAGAACTAGTCATGTCTAAATTCTCTTCTAAGTAACTAACCAGTTTTTGATAATCCTTAAAACTATGAATATACTTATCTTCTTTCCGTTTTTTAGGAGGACGACCAGATAAAATAACACCTTCTGTAAAATCTTCAATATTGAGTTTGTCACGTTTAGCAAAGACAATGACATTTCGGATTTCCGCATTCATTCTACTTACGTTATCACGACAATTTGTTTCAGCGTATTTATTGATAAAAGCTTGATATTCACTAGCTTTTATCTGAATAGCTGGTTTATCTTCAAATTGTGCTTTGATGAATTTTCCACGTAACATATGCTTGTTTAGTGTTGTATCAGCTTTACCAAGCGGTTTTACAGTCAGTTCTAGCCATTTTTCCCATAAGTCATAAAATGTAATGTTTTTATCTATGATTGCACCTTGCATTAATTTTATTTCGATGCTAAGCGCTTCAATTTCGGCTTCACGTTTAGTTTTGAAGCCTGAATTTGATGCAATTACTTTTTTGTTCTTATCAAAGATACGGTAGTCCCAAGTTTTATTTTTACCTCTTTTTCTATATGAAATTGCCATTGATTACCTCTTTCTAAAAGCGATAACCAAGATATTATCTTGGTTATCATATCATAATTCAAAAATTTCTGCAAAATGTTCTTCAAAATATTTTTTGGTTTTACTTGCTAAAAAATAGTAACGTCCGCCTTGATTCTGAGGATATTTCACAAATCCCTCTTTATTATTTTTATCAATATCAATTTTTGAGCGGATATCTGGCTTGTATAGCACGTTTTCTAAAAACCAAGGTCTAGACACCGAAAGCATTTCTAAAACTTCGTTTAAGGTCATATAACGCCCTTGAGAAGCTTGCTTAGTCAAATGATCATAATCACTTTTAGGAATGATGACATGGCTTTCAGGAAGCTGTATAGTGATAGGATCTAGTTTTAATTCAAATTGTGTGATCATAATTTTTTCCTTTCGTTTGTAGGATCATACTGATATCGAATATTGAAATACTCACCGACAAAATCTGTTAGGCGGTTCATTAACCACCTTTCATTGTCTCTTTGAGAAGTTAAACATTCTAAAACTTGCTCAGAGCTCATCATAAGATTGTTAGTTAAAAAGTAGTCATAGCAGTTGAAACCTGTTTCTAGTTCAATAGTAGCTTCCATATTTTCAATTTCAAGCAATAAGCAAATCAGATCTGTTTTTGTTAGTTTTATCATTTTACTTTACCTCATTTTAGTAATATGAGATAATCAAGTAAGAGATTAGCTTACTTGACTAATCTTCTAATTGGTTTGAGTTGTCGTTCGAATCGCTTTGGTCGGTAGATTTTTCGGCAACTTTTTTTGTTTGTTTAGAATTATTGTTATTGATCTGAATTTCACTCAAAATTTCTTGTGCAACTATTGTCAAATCTGGTTCAGAATCTTGAGTGATAGAATCTAACTTCCAATCCTTGATTTTCTGAAATTGTAGTTTCGCCTTTTCTTTTAAATCTCGGATAGCGTGATAGTACCATAATTCAATAATGAGTTTATTTTGATCATTATGATACATTTTGATTACAAAACGAATTCTTCGCATGAGTTGATGATACTCTCTTTTCTTTTCTTCGAACCAACCATCAACCCAATCCCAGTATGTCTCTGAATTTGTCATAATTGTTAAATCATTGATAATGTATGCATCTTTGAAACGAGAACTAAGCTGATTGGCTGAATTTGGTTCTAAAATTTGAAAGAGCTCACGATATGCCATACCACACGATCCATCAAATTCATTGATGATAATTGTTTTTTGTCCTTTGTAGCCAGATCCTAGATCAAATCTCTTTTTATTTATAGATGGAGTATGAGCACCTAAACGATCATGCTGTTCTGCGATCAACCTCGCAAGAAACGATTTGCCACTATTACCTAAACCGTGAATATAAATTCCGTTGTGATTCCGTTCTCCACGGTTCATCCGCTCAAATTCTTGTTGGATAAATTCTTGACGATTTTCTTCAAATTGCCGTTTGTTTGTATTCCATGCTTTTTGTGCTGTGCGCTGTGTAAATTGCTCGAATAAACGTTCTTTAGCTTCTTCAGGTAGTAAACCCTCTGATGAAATTTGATAACATAATTCTAAACAATAATCATCAACTTCTAAGCCGTCATCTGATTTCTCTTTACTGTGGTCTTTGATTTCGCCCATGATACTGTTGATATAGTCTCCATTTGATGATTGAATGACTTCCTCAACAGAATATGGATATTTCCCCTCAGCCATATTTCGCTCATTTCTATGTGTCAAATACCTACAAGCTTTGATTGAACTCCTTACAAATTCAAGGTTTTCTTCTCGTGAAATTTTTAATGCTTTGTAAACGGGAGAAAAAGGGCGAGCATTTTTAAATTCAAGATAAAAATGTGCGTGTAATGGTTTAAGTGTTCCCTTATCGTCGATATCTTTATCATGGAAGATAATGTAGTATGTATCTTCATCGTGTTGACAATATTCTTTGATACGTTTTTCAACGGATTTTTTAAAATCATCTTCTGTAAGTTTCGGATCAGCATTTGCCTCATATTCATACGAAATCTGTCCAAAGAATTTACGTTTGCGAGTGTTTGGATCAATCGCTTTCTTTTTAACCATATTGAGGTCTCCTTTGTATTTGTATTTTTTTGACACAAAATTATTGTGATGTGTCATTTTTGTTAGGATAGATTTGATTGTTTTTTGGACGCCACAGACGGAGAGAAATGTGGCGTCCAAAAACATCAAATAGGGTTCAAAATTTGGCACAACACAGATTCAAATGATGTTCCAAATGTTAAGTGTTAGACGTGGGTTGTTCCAATGATTTTCGTTTCTTGATACCGTACAGATAAGCTTGTTCAAAAATACTTATCTTTTCAAGCTCATGTTCGTGCATGTTAATGTTCCAAAATCGTCTAGGTTTAGAGAATTGACCGTCAGAGGTCATGATGTAACCACTAAAGCGTGGGGCATGGTTTTCAATATTATCAGCTTCTCCGAATACCATACGTGCTAATTCATCTGTGATTGCACCGTTTGAGAGACAGATACGAACACCAAGATTATCGCGAACAGCCGTTGAAATCAGCTCGGAACGTGGTTGCTGCATACAGATACACATATAGACCCCACTAGAACGTGAGCGAGAGACGATTGACAAGACTAAATCTTGTACTCTTTTTCGCTTTTTAGCATCAGTGATACTTGATAGCATTGCAGAATATTCTTCAATGATAACAAGCTTCATTCTCATTTCTTTACCAAAGTTGACAAATGTTGCACCTGTTATATCATCTCTTGCAGCTAATTGAGCAATCTCTTTTTCACGATTAATTACTAAATCAAGCAAAGTTTCAAAATAAGCGAGGATTTCGTCACTATCTGAAATAATGGTACCTTTAGGTAAAAAGTCCCACGAACTGAATTCCGATTTGACATCAAATATTGTTAAATCAACGTCTGATTCAAACATAAATACTTGAGCCAGCATGGATTTTAGAAAAGTGGTCTTAGATGATGACGTATTACCGACTAATAATAAATGGATATTCTTAAGCATTGAAAAGGTCAATCCTGTCTCCACTGTTATTGCATAGTCATTTGCTGGCTTTAATTCTGTGATACGCTTTGGCTTCAGCTGTCTTGCTTTAGCTTCTACGATATCCTCGAGTAAATATGTAAATTTTGTATTATCCTCAGATAACCAGTAATCAAGAACTATTAAAGAGCGATTTTTTCCCACTAAACAAGCTGAAAGCATCTCCGCAAACTTTTCTAAATCATCAGTTGTCTGATCAGCTAATTTATTGATCGTAACTGTAATGCGCCTGCTTTGCTTCGAGAAGCACGCAGTCGCTTTTGAAACATCTATGAATTTGCTGCCGACTTTGCGATTAGCAATCGCAGAATCTTTCAATGCGGTATGGGCTTGACGTTCAATCAATCTTAATTGCTGATATTGAGAAAAAGAATCCGATTCTTTAACACGATAAAGGAAACGCAAGAGTAATGAGCCATTAACAAGAAGCAAGACAGCTGAGCCAAATAACATGAGATAGAATGCCCATGTCATTGGTCTAGCTATCACTTTTAGTTCAACAGCCTTTATAATCAACCAGTTGCAGATGAATCCTACAATCAGTAACACTGATCCAAAAAGTTGAATCAATGTTACTAAACTAGGATAGGCTTTCATCATATAACCTAAATGTGGATTTAAACGATATCTAATCATAACTTCTTACAGAGTTTTTCCATTTCTTCCAACATATGACGACGCATTAATTCATAATACATGTATGCTCGAATAAAATCTGTATATTTACCATTTGAATAAGCTAGACTCAGATAGATAAAAGAGTCAATGATTTTCGGATCTTCAGTACGCAGATATTTAGCAAATATTCGTCGCAATTCGATTGGTAGATCCCAAGCAGATAAATCTGATAATTCTTCATGAATGTTTTTCATATTACTGTCCCCCTGATGATCGTGTCACGTTTTCTTCTTTAAGTTGCAAGAGTGGCTTAGCACTGACTAATTCCGTTAACCAGTATCCGCCGTTTTTGAAATTGTATCCAAATGCTGTAATATCATAAACGACCAGTGGTTCAATTGATAGAGGTTTATTAATTGGCGTTAGCAATGTTACAGTTTTACACTCTTGTCCAACTGTTGCAAATTGATACTTAAGTTTTGAAGCTGTATCTTCTTTTTTATCGAAACCACGATTATCCTTAACTTTTTGCCCATTTTCATCACGAACATAATCTTTATAAGGAGTAGCAACTGAACCTAGATTCACAGCTGTAACATTAATAGTCTCTTCAGAAGACTTATTAGCATTTGATACGATTTGTTTAAACATTGACATAAAAATTCTCCACTTTCCATTACAGAAAGGCTTCTAAAAAAATTACATTGTAAATAGTTGCGCGCTATTTATTTACCTTCTTATTCTACTCTAAATAAAGTTATACAACAATCATACAAAAAATAGAAAGTTAAATACTTCACATGTATAACTTTTTGTGTTATAATGAACTTGTAATTAGATAAGGAGTAATTAATAATGCACAATACAAAAGAAATGATTTGCAGATTCACATTAGATTCTATCCCACAAAAAATATTGGACTATCAGGAAAAGTATCTGAAAGAACACCCTAAAAAGAAAAAATATTTCTTGTACAAATTCTTATATGATGCAGTAATAGATAATGGTTATGGTGAGGCCTATTATGGGGGTTCGAAGAAATCTGCTAAACAGCGAATGACTAATATCAAGAAAGGCGACCGAAAAGCCATGACTCCAACGCCAATTAGGCTGATTGCCCAAAATGTGGAAATTTCTGCATCTGAATTGTTGTGGGAAAAAGAAAAAGACTGGAAACCACTTCTCCCAGCTCTGTTTTATCTTGTAATTTTTGATGCATTGAATGATATTGATAAGGGTACAAAAGAGAAGTTTTCTCTCCAAGAAAGAGCTATAGAAGCTTTAAAGCCATCTGTTGTCTTTGCATCTGAATTGGCTAAAAAAGAAATTGAATCTGATTTCTCACTTGAGAGTATCTCTTTTGATATTCACGATAAAAAGTTAGCTCAAGTAATTTTTCGACTATATCAGCCTGAGATTGAGCAACAATTTTATCAATTATTTAAACAAGTCTTTATTGACAGTGATTATGAACTAGGCTATTTAGATGCTAAACTTAAGGAATTTGCTCATCAAGTGATTGATGAAATTGAGCACTGGAATGAGAAACAGACTGCAATCATTGCAGATTCTCTTGGCTCTCAAATTTATCAAACATACAATTTATACTATTCACATGAGATGCGGGAATATAGGAGTAGTTTATTAATTAAGAGTGATAAACGTTATTCGCAGTTAAACTACTCGCATTATTTAGAAGAAGAACAACAGATGATGGTGGAAGCAATTGAACATTTTGTGACAGAATTAGAGAAAGTTCAGACATTACAAGATAAACGATTAGGTTATCGTAAAACTGACACAGAGTTGTTCAAGATTGGATTTGACCTAGTAGGATTTGATAAAGATTATTTTCGAACAACAGAAGTTCAAATTGAACCGAAGCTGCTAACGGTTGATGAAATAAATGAAGGTATTGAAAAGGCAAATAAGGATAATACTTTACCTATTTAAGTAGAAGAAAACCGCTAGGATTGAATCTTAGCGGTTACTTTAGTTTTAACTGATTGATGATAGGTAACCGCCCAATAACAAGGTATATTGAAAAGGTTCCAAAGTCCTGTCGACTCTGGAACCTTTTTCTATTTGCACTTTTCTTGAATATTTTCAGCCCATGGTAAATAAGCCTCCAGAACTTCTTTTTTTGCGAGCGTCTCTTCGTTAGGTAAGTGTTCTAGAAGATAGGTCATATATTTCTCTGCATCAAGACCGTGTCGTTTAGCAGTTTCTAAAAGACTCAAAATGATAGCTGTCGACTTGGCCCCCTCAAAGCTTTGAGAGAACAGCCAATTTTTACGTCCCATCACCAAGGTCTTCATAGCCCTCTCAGCCATATTGTTGGACAGGACTAAATCGCCATCCGAGAGAACGGTTCGGAAGGTGGTTTCGTATTTGAGGCTATACTCTATTGCAGTGCCCAATTTGGAACCTGGCAAGACAGCCTGATTGCGACACCAATCAAAGAACTCGTCCATCAAGGGAGCCAACTCTGTCTGCCGTTTATGCAGCCGCTCCTCAGTAGACAAGTCAGTCCAGTCATTCTCCAAGGCAAACAGGCGGTCGCAATAGGCTAAGCCCTTGGCTCCTAAAGAAGTCTTGTCTGTCTTCTTAGGAGTCGCCTCAAAGAATTTTCTTCTGACATGAGCCCAACAGCCAACCAGCTGAGCCTTGTCTAACTGCCGATAGGCTGACCACATGTCACAATGTACATAGCCCGCATAGTCCCCAAGAACTTCCTCCACAACCAAGCCACTCCGTCGTTTGTCATGATGATAGAGGGTGATGCCCTTTTTCTCATGCTTCCCAGACAAGAAAGTCCAGTAGAAGGTCAACTGGCTATCATTTTCTAAGACCTTGTAGGAGGTTTCATCCGCATGGAGAATAGGCTGCTCCAACAATTTCTCGTGCAACAGGTTATAAATCGGTTCGAAATAATACTGACTAGACTTGATGTGCCAATTGGCTATTTCCTTGCGACTGATGGGCAGACCGAGCTTGTTCCAATCCTCTTCCTGACGGTAATTGGGCACCTTCAGATTGAACTTCTGGTGAATGGTGTGGGCAATGATAGAGGCTGAACCCAAGCTGTGTGCCAAAGGTGCCTTAGGAATGGGAGCCTTGATAATCTTATCGCTCAGATTCTTCTGACTACATGCCTGACACTTGTATGCGTGTTGAACATGGTCAATCCGCTTTAATTGTGCAGGAATGAAGACCAACTCTTGTCGTTGAACAGTTGAACCAATCTCCTTTAATTGACCATGACAGTCTGGACAGGTACAATCTTCGCCTTGCAATTCGTGATGCACTATCTCTGGAGTGAATTGGCTGAAAATAGCCTGACGAACTCCCTTAGCTTTCTTGCGTTTATAGGTAATCGTTTCTGTTTCAACTGGGTAAGTCAGCTTCTTCTTCAGGGAGAATTTCCTCCCCAAACAAGCTCAGCTGACCGGGTTGATACACAACCTTCTCTGATGATTTTCCGTAGAGTTTCTGTCTCAGATACTCAATCTGTTCACGAAGGAGGGTAAGTTCATTAGCCATCATATCTATCGTTTTTGACTGTGTTTCAATAATTTTTTCTAGTGATGACATAACCAATCTCCTTCTTTTTATCTCATTATACACAAAGAAAAGCCATGATTTCAATAGAAATCACGACTTTTTGAAAGATTTATTTTTGGATTGATAGAAAATCCTTTCATGAGCCAGTCCACCTGCTCGGAAGTTAGAGCCTTGACCTCTTCTTCATTGTTTGGCCAGGTCAATTTTCCATTCTCAAAACGTTTATACAATAACCAAAATCCTTGTCCGTCCCAGTAAAGAGCTTTGAATCGGTCTTTTCGACCTCCGCAGAAGAGATAGACCTGACCTGAAAAGGGATCCAGATTGAATTGACTTTTGACAAGGTAGGCGAGAGAATCAATCCCTTGACGCATGTCCGTTTTACCGCAAACCAAGTAGACTTGACCTAAATCACTGAGTCGGATGGTCATAGTGCAGTACCTTATCCAAGATTGTTTCTAATATTTTTTGGTTGATAGAGTGAAAGAATGTGACTTCCACTTTTCCGAGACGAATTTTCATCAGAATATCATTTCTGCCTTTCTTCTCAAAGCGGCGAGATAGGGGAATAGTCAATGGGACGATGGGGTGTGACATAATAAATCCTCCAGTTTTGTTTTTTATAACAGTATACAGGAGGAGGGAGTGATTAGATAGATACCTTGTTATTGGGCGGTTACGATGATAGTATTAAAAGCAGCGAGAATTTCTTCTTGTTGACCTTCAGGAATACTTTTAAGATTAGTAATTAAATCTGCAATATGAGGATTATCATCTTTAGGGGTTATATCAAAAAATGATGCTATATCACAATCAAGTGCTTCCATTATTTTTTCAAGTGTATTTATCTTAATATTAGTTTCTAAATGTTCCAATTTATAAACATAGTTTGTACCAAGATCAGCCAATTCTTCAACTCGTTCTTGGGTTAACCCTTTTTGCAACCTTAAAAGGCGAATTCGTTTGCCAATAAATGTTCGTAATGATTGTTTCATGATATACCTCACGATACCAATATTACAGCTTTTGACAACAAATATTAACTTCTTAAAAAGTTGTAAGCAACTTTACAAAGCTGTTTATATGTGTTAAAATCTATGTAAAAGCAACTTCAAAAGGTTGTTTATATAATAGGAGAAAAAACCATGAACAAAAAATCAATCAAAACTCTTGCAACAGGTGCGGCAATCGCAACAGCAATCGGTGCTACTGGCACACCAGCATTCGCTGAGGAAGTAAAACCAGTTACAACTGAAACACCAGCAGTGGAAACTACAGCTGTCGAAGCACCTAAAACATCAGCTGATGTCAAACCAGCTCTTGATGCTCAACAAGCTATTGTTGATGCTACTGCTCAAGATACAACTAACGCTCAAGCTGATGCAGACGCAACTAACCAAGCTGTTACCACTGCTGAAGCAGACGTTGATACTGCAACACAAGCTGTCAAAGACGCTGAAACAAACGCAACAAATGCTACACCAGACAACATTGCAGCAAACCAAGCTGACCAAACAGCTAACCTTGCTGACCAAACAGCAAACGCTGCTGAAACAGATGAAGTCAATGCTGAAATCACAGCACAGACACAAGCTGTTGCAGATGCACAAACAGCTGTTGATACTGCCCAAGCAGAAAAAGACCAAGCGGATGCCACAGTAGCATCTAAAGAAGCTGATGTTAAAGCAGCACAAGATGCTCTTTCTGGTACTGGTCTTGCAGAGGCTCAAGCAACCCTTGACCAAGCTACAGCTGACGTCAAAACAGCACAAGATAATGTTACAACTGCTACTACAGCCGTTGATACAGCTAAAAAGGCAGACGCAGATCGTCAAACTAAGATTGATGCAGCAACAACTGACGTTGCAGTCAAAACAGACGCTGTTGATACAGCAAAAGCAAAATTGACTACTGCACAAGATACTGTTAAAACAACAACTGAAGCAGTAAGTAATGCTACTGACGCTGTCAAATCAGCAACAGACGCTCTTGCAAATGTGGATACTGTTACGTTCACAGGAACTAAACAAGATATTGACAATTTTAAAGAATCCCTCGATATGTGGAAACAAAACAAAACCGACCAATTGTGGAAAAACACATTGATCGGTGATGGTGTCAAAATGGCACAAAATTTTAACACCACTATTAGTTCAGCTGATAAAAACGAGCTTGTTGACTTCACAAATATCACAAAAGAGCAAGCAGAAGAACTTGCACTTTACAATTTGCAAGTAATCAATGCTATTCGTCAACAACTTGGTTTGCCTGCATTTGAACTAAATACAGGTTCAATGAAAGCTGCCCAAGACCAAATGAACAAATATGTAGCTCGCAACCAAGATATTCTAACAGCTGGTCATTTGCCAGGTGATTACTTTGGTGAAAATGGTGGTCCAATTGCACTAGCTAAATTTGGTACATCAATGACTATGTATGATGTTAAGCACGAAATCTACAAGTTTGTAATGACTCAAGCCTTCGCTGATGCACCATCAAATTGGGGTCACTCAAATAACATCCAAAAACAAGTATCTGATTTTGGTGCTTCATTTGGTATCATTGCTGGTGAATTGTACTCAATCAACGTATTTGGTATCTACACTGGCACCCCAATCACCAACCCAGAAGATGTCGCAACACTCCAAGCAGCACTCACTCAAGCTCAAGCAGCTCTTGCAGCGGCCCAAACTGCATCTGATGAAGCAAAAGCTAAGTTGACCCAAGCAAGCTCAGATTATGCTACCGCACTTGAAGCTAAAACACAGGCAGAAAAAGTCCTTGCTGATGCTACTGCCACACCGCTTCAAACACAGGTGGCAGAAAATAACTTGCGTCTTGCTATTATTGCTTTGCAAAATGCTGAAACTCGCAAAGCAGACGCTCAAAAGGCTGTTGACAACTTCTCAGCAAATCTTGCTGAAAAGAAAGCAGCTCTTGATACTGCTAAAGCTGAACTTGCTACAGCACAAGCTACTGCAACTGCAAAAGCTGAAGCACTTAAAACAGCACAAGCTAACCTTGCAAGCCAACAAGCAACCCTTGATAGCTTGAACAAAGAACGTGACACACTTCTTGCAGAAAAAGACCGCTTAGTTGAAGAAGCTAAAGCACTTGCTGAAGAACTTGATGGTTATTTGAACGCACCAGCACGCCTTGCTGACGCTCAAGCAACCCTTACAGAAAAACAAACTGCTCTTGCAGACGCACAAGCTAAAGCTGAAACAGCACAAAACAAACTTGAAACTGTTACTGCTAAACTTGCAGCAGAAGAAAGCAAATTGGCTGAACTTCAAGCAGAGTACGACAAACTCAAAGACCTTGAAGACAAAGCAAAAGACAATGTCATTGCAACGCTTCCAGACGGAACAGTGATTGCAGTACCAAAAGTTGCACCAACTGTTGCTGAAAAACCAGCTATTGATATTGATGCAGTCAAACAAGCTCTTGATAAAGGTCAAGATGTGAAGGTTGTTGACGGTAAGGTTGTGGTGGCGAACCCACAAGCAGGTGTCACCGTCACACCACAAGGTATTACTTACTCACGTGTAGAACGTGCTAAGACCTTGCCAAACACAGGGGAGCAAACAAGTTTGTTGGCACTCGCAGGTGTGGCAGTATTATCTAGTCTTGGTCTTGCAAGTGCAAGAAGACGCAAACAAGGATAGGTAGCGAATATGAAAAAAATCTTCTTACTATGATGACAGTAGGAAGATTTTTTGGATTGCTAAAAATTTCGGAAAGACTACGCTATTCCAACAATTTTTAGGGATGAAATATGATACACTAGATGAGTAGAAAAGTGAAGACGGTAGCTCTTGATTTTCTGAAAATGAGGTGATGCCTATGGGCAATTCATCAAAATCTGACGGAAAGGAGGAGCGTTCTTTTGACAGCTTTTGAAGTTGTGCAGACGATTTTAAGTTTCGGTGGTTTCACAGTTGCTTTGATTGGTTTGTGCTATAAAATCTTCAAAGATGAAGACAAAAAATAACCCGTCCCCACTTTTGCGCGAGTAGGACGGATTAAATCTGTAATACGAGCCGCCGTCTTTTTAACGGTTCTACATTTGGATCTGGACGGCAATCCAGCTCCTTTTCTATTTTCATTATAACAGATTACTTGTAAAATGCAAATAATCTGTCAATGTTGGCTGTTAGCTTGTGCTATGAAATTTTAATCTAAGTTGTATTTGAAATTTAGCATCTTTAAAACTTATTGAAAAGCCGCACTCGGTATCAAACTACTTGTATAAAATTCAATACAAGTAACGGAATGATGGAAGTTTTCCTTTTTTAGTTCAGGAAATAACTTGGTCAACTGATGGTCAACTTTACCGATTTTTATACTAACTAGCGAGTGATAATATCTTGATTTTATCGCATTTTTGATACTTATTTTAACTGATTTTAACGCTAGATTGTAGGCCGCCGGTATAGTTTAAAAGACAAGGTTTCTAAGCCTTGTCTTTTGTTATTTTTTTGTGGCTCATTGTCAACTGTAGTGGGTAGACGAAAAGCTAACACCTAGAGAGGACGAAATTCGTTCTCTCTTTTTTGGTGTTTCTTTTTTATTAAGAAGGCTTACGAGTTGCTATGGATAGATATACTCTTTTTCAGTAAATTTTCCTTGTTTTTTTGTTTTCTATGTGGTATACTTAACAAGTTAATTAAAAGGTTAAGGGGATGCCTATGAATCGTATTGCATTAGAAATTGAGAAGTACCTGCACGAGATTGTTTTGAGTTCGGAGAATCAATTGGAGATTTTGGTTGGTTCTTGTCAAAGCACGGTGAAGTTGACGAATACGCAGGAGCATATTTTGATGCTTATTGAAAAGGCTGCATATACTAATACTGAGATTGCTAAGGAGTTGAATGTTAGTCAGGCTGCGATCACGAAGGCTACAAAGTCATTAGTTGCTCAGGGGTTATTGGTGGCGGTTAGAGATGATAAGGATGCTCGTATTGTTCGCTTTAGTTTGACTGAGGCTGCTAAGCCTATTGCTGCAGAGCATGCTCATCATCACGCGCATACCTTGGAAGCTTATGAAGAGCTTTTGGAACATTATAGTCTTGAAGAGCAGGAGTCAATTGCTCGATTCTTAAGTGAGTTAGTGGAGAAGATTAGAAAATAAATGAGATATATTACTGTGGAAGACTTGTCGTTTTACTACGATAAAGAACCGGTTTTAGAACATATTCATTATTATCTTGATAGTGGGGAATTTGTGACTTTGACTGGTGAGAATGGCGCAGCCAAGACAACCCTCATTAAGGCGACTTTGGGGATATTGAAGCCCAAACAAGGGAAGGTTTCTATTGCTGAGAAGAGTATAAAGGGTAAGAAGTTGAGAATGGCCTATTTACCTCAGCAAATTGCAAGTTTTAATGCTGGTTTTCCAAGCACGGTTTACGAATTTGTAAAATCAGGGCGTTATCCTCGACAAGGTTGGTTTCGTCGTTTGACAGCCCATGATGAGGAACATGTTCGGATTAGTTTGGAATCAGTTGGCATGTGGGAACATCGGGATAAGCGCTTAGGTGCTTTGAGTGGTGGGCAGAAGCAGCGTGCGGTCATTGCGCGTATGTTTGCCTCTGATCCAGATATTTTTATTCTGGATGAACCGACAACAGGGATGGATGCAGGGACCAAGGATGCTTTTTACCAGCTCATGCATCATTCGGCTAAGAAGCATGGGAAGTCGGTTTTGATGATAACTCATGATCCTGATGAGCTGAATAAGTATGCTGATCGAAACATTCACTTGGTTCGTGATCAGCAGTCTCCTTGGCGTTGTTTCAATGTTCATGAAGCGGATGAGGAGGTTGCCCATGTTTGATCTATCTGTATTTCATTATGACTTTATGCAGCGTGCTTTCCTGGCAATCATTGCGATGAGTCTGTTCTCGCCCATTTTGGGGGTCTTTTTGATACTTAGACGGCAGAGTTTGATGTCGGATACTCTTAGTCATGTTTCGTTGGCGGGGGTTGCATTTGGTTTGGTATTGGGGATTTCACCAACGCTTTCGACTGTTCTTGTCGTTATTGTGGCAGCTGTATTTTTAGAGTATTTGCGTACGATTTACAAGAACTTTATGGAAATTGGGACGGCTATCCTCATGTCGACTGGTTTGGCGATTTCGTTGATTGTCATGAATAAATCTGGTGGGAAATCAGGGCTTAGCCTGGAACAATATCTGTTTGGTTCGATAGTGACGATTAGTCAGGAGCAGGTAATTGCTTTGTTTACGATTGCTGTGATTGTCATCGTGCTGACATTGTTGTTTTTACGTCCGATGTATATTCTTACCTTTGACGAGGATACGGCATTTGTAGATGGGTTACCTGTGCGAGCTATGTCCATTGCCTTTAATGTGGTGACTGGTGTTGCTATTGCCTTAATGATTCCAGCGGCAGGTGCTTTGCTGGTTTCAACAATTATGGTTTTGCCAGCTTCTATTGCATTGCGACTTGGTAAGAGTTTTAAAGCTGTTATCTTTACTGGGATGGGCATTGGCTTTTTTGGAATGGTCATGGGGTTGCTGACTTCTTACTATGCAGAAACCCCAGCGAGTGCAAGTATTACCTTGATTTTCATTAGTATTTTCTTACTGGTAAATGTTGTTCAAAAATTTAAAAAATAAGGAGTTAAGATGAAAAAAGTTGGTTTATTATTTTTGTCTGTATCAGCTTTGCTTTTAGGGGCTTGTAGCAATAGCACAGCTTCTGAAGATGGGAAGTTAGATATCGTCACGACTTTTTATCCTGTTTATGAGTTCACCAAGCAGGTGGCAGGTGATGAGGCAAATGTTGATCTGTTGGTTAAGGCTGGGACAGAGGTTCATGGTTATGAGCCGTCAGCTAAAGATATTGCTCGTATCCAAGAGGCAGATGCTTTTGTTTATGAAAATGAGAATATGGAAACCTGGGTCCATGATGTAGAAGGTTCAATTGATACTGAAAAAGTAAATGTTATCAGTGCAACGGATGGGATGCTCTTGTTACCGGGTAGTGAAGAAGGGGAGGAACACGACCATAGTGAGGAGGGGCATAGCCATGCTTATGATCCGCATGTATGGTTGTCTCCTGAGCGTGCCATCACACTTGTAGAAAATATTCGTGATAGTTTGGTAGCTAAATACCCAGAAAAGAAAGATGCTTTTGAAACAAATGCGGCAGCCTATATTGAGAAATTAGATGCTTTGGATGCTAAATATTCTGAAACATTATCTGCTGCGAAACAGAAATACTTTGTTACACAGCATACTGCATTTGCATATTTGGCTTTGGACTATGGTTTGAAACAAGTTTCTATTACAGGTGTTGCTGCAGATGAAGATCCAACTCCATCACGTCTAGCAGAATTGACAGAGTATATTAATAAATATGGTATTAAGTATATCTATTTTGAAGAAAATGCGTCAAAATCTGTTGCAGAAACACTTGCCAAAGAGACTGGGGTTCAGTTGGACGTTCTTAATCCTCTTGAAAGTTTGACGGATGAGGATATGAAAAATGGTAAGGATTATATTTCTGTTATGGAAGATAATCTGACTGCCCTTGAAAAAACAACTTCCCAAGAAGGTTCTGAAATTTTGCCAGAAGAAGGTGCTGAGACTGCGCAAACTGTTTATAACGGTTATTTTGAAGATAGTGCCGTAAAAGATCGTACTCTTTCAGATTATGTAGGTGAGTGGCAATCTGTTTATCCATACTTGCTTGATGGTACACTAGATCAGGTCTGGGATTACAAGGCTAAGATCAAAGGTGGTATGACAGCAGAAGAGTACAAGGCTTATTACGATACTGGCTACAAAACAGATGTTGATCAAATTAACATTACAGATAATACCATGGAATTTGTAGTGGGAGATAAGAAAGAAAAATTCACGTATAAGTATGTGGGCTATAAGATTTTGACCTACAAAAAAGGAAATCGTGGTGTTCGTTTCTTGTTTGAAGCAACGGATGCAAATGCTGGTAACTATAAGTATGTTCAATTTAGCGACCACAATATCGCCCCTGTTAAAACAGATCACTTCCACATCTATTTTGGTGGAGAGAGCCAAGAAAAACTCTTGGAAGAGTTGGAAAACTGGCCGACATACTACCCTGTTGGTTTGACTGGTTTGGAAATTGGTCAGGAGATGCTGGCTCACTAAGAATAATGAGAAGACTGGGCAAGGTGTTCAGTCTTTCTTCTTGACAATTTTTGACTACAAATGTAAACTAAAGTTGGAAAATTATTGTTGGGAGGTGAATGTGTGGAGCAGACAATTTCTGCTACGGAGTGGCAGGTCATGCGAGTCCTGTGGGCCCATCCTGGTGCGACTTCTCAGGAAATTATTCAGGCCTTGCAGGAAGGCTTTGATTGGCAGGCGACGACCATTAAGACACTCTTGGGGCGGCTGCGGAAGAAAAACTATTTGAGAATGGTCAAGGAAACCAGCAAATACCACTATTATCCGCTGATCAGTGAAGAGGAACATTTGCAGGGTCAGGTGGAGCTCTTACTAGCTACCATCTGTTCCACAAAACAGGGGCAACTGGTTGAAAAACTGCTAGACACAGGGACATTTTCCCAAAAAAGCCTAGAAAATCTGGCCAGCAAAATCTCGCAGTTACAAAGGACTGCACCCGAGCAAATCGCTTGTCGGTGCTTGGCGGGGCAATGTACCTGTGGGCATCATCATACTCTTCGAAAATCAACATAAGATGTGTTGACTTGACTTGATGAGTGGGAGTGGGAAAGAACTCGACCAGTCTAAAAAGAGTTCGTCAACAAGTCTTTATTTCTAGTTGTTGAGCTGAAACAGTCTATCCCCAGACTGTTTCACTCCCACCCCCGCACAGCTCAAACTGTCTGGGAGACAGTTTGAGGTTGGAGATAAGGCGAACTCTGTTCGCATCAGTCGTAGAGGCCATATTTGGAGTGTAAAAAACAAACAAATCTGTCAATCAACCACTGCGCTGAGATGTTGACACGAACTCTGAGAAGAGGTGCTGGGCTTTCTGCCCAGCCTCAGCCGACTACCTGGCAATGCGAAAGTAGTAGGGTTCTATCTGCTCTTGGAGAAACGAAGACGTTCGCTCTATTTCCAACCTTCAAAGGTTCCCCGAACCTTTGAAGCTAATCTGAACCTGATTTTCATTGAGTATAAAAAAGGAGAAAGAATATGAAGCAAACTTTGAAATTGAAAAACTTATCGTGCCAAAACTGTGTCAAGCATGTGACCAATCACCTCTTGGACTTGGATGGGGTGGAAGAGGTGAAAATCCAGCTGGAAGAGCAGTTGGCGGAGGTGGAAACCTCTGTAGCCTATGACTTGGAACAGTACCAAGAGGTGCTGGATGATACAATCTATGAAGTGGAAGAGTTGATATAAGCGAAAAAGCAGCCGTCGGGCTGCTTTTTATAATGCTTTGAGAAAGGCGTTCAGGTCCAGCTGCACTTGTGCAAGTGAAATTTGGTCCCAGAAGCCGTCTGATCGAAAGCGTGGAATCAGGTGGACATGGAAATGGGTTCCAACGTCAAACAAGCGATCGTTGCAAGCTATGGTCACACCGTCAATTGTCAATGCTTGACAGAGTTTATCAGTCAAAAAGACTTCTAAGTCCGATAGCTCATAGCGAACAGCAGAAGGGATTTGGCTGAGCGTGTCATAGTGTTCCTTGCTAACAATCAGTAGATGCCCAGTTTGGACAGGGTCAATATCCCAGACTACCTTGAAATGTTCCGTCTGGTAGAGAATATCTTCTTCTTTGAGTTGGTGGCAAAAAATGCAGGTCATGTCTTTTCTCCTAGGTTAGCAGAAAATTAAATCACATAGGATTTCCTTGGGAATTATATGTAATTTACTCTAACTGCCATTTTTTCTTTCCGCTTCTGCCGTCTCTTTTCGAAGAAGGCTGCTCCTAGGAAAGATACGATTGGGCGTAAAATGTAGAAATAAAAGGCAAGTGTCGGATTAAAGTAAGCAAATAGGATAACGACGATGTTGAAAAGGGCGACGGTCACCAATTGTCGTAAGTGTGCCATGGAAACAAACCGCTTTGTATATGTTGTTCCGGCAAACTTTTCTTGTAGGACAAAGTAATTCAAAATGGATTGACAGAGATTGACTGCAATGGTCACGACCCCATAACCAACAACAGCCGTGGTGGTTATGCCTTCCATCATCCACCGAGTAAAGAGGGGAATGAGGGCCAGCGTTGCCATAAAGTTGAATTGAACAATTAAGATTTTGCTGGTTGCGTGCTCAATCTGTCCTAGAATCTTGTGGTTGTCATACCAAAAATCCGCCACGATGAAAAAGGATACAAAGAAGATGAGGATGCCAGTGAAAAAGTGATGTGTATCAACAGTGTCGCTCGGTAAAGGAATTTCCAGCAACATCATGGTGATGATGACCCCAATCACTGCATCGGAGAACACCTCAAGATGCTCCTTCAGGCGCTTGGCACGACGTGTCTCATCTTCACGATAGAGTTGGTCCAAAAATGCTTGACGTTCATCGGCAGACAAATGCTCTAACTCAGGATGCAAAAGACTGGCTTCCTGACCCATTTGTTCAAAGTAGTCGTTCAAAAGTTCTTGATTTTTAGGATTTTGCTTGGTATTTTTCATCGCTTAATAAGTCAAAACTGAATATTTTTTCTTACCACGACGGATAACGGTTAACTCGCCGTCAATCTTGTCACTGTCAGAAAGGGTATAGTCCAAGTCCTGCACACGCTCACCATTGACATAGATGGCACCATTTTGCACATCTTCACGAGCTTGGCGTTTTGAGTTGACAATACCAGAGGTGACTAGGAGTTCAACGATGTTAAGGTTGTCTTCAGCCTGTACAGCGTAGTTTGGAACGTTGCTGAGGCCCTGTTTGAGTTCTTTTGCGGACAGGTTTTTGATGTTGCCTGCGAACAATTGCTCGGTGATGTTAAGGGCCTGGTTATAAGCCTCTTCACCGTGTACCAATGTCACGACTTCCTTAGCCAAAATCTTCTGAGCCAGGCGTTCATGACGGGCAGCGTCAAAGTGTTTCTCGATTTCAGCAATCTCATCTAATGACAAGAAAGTAAAGATTTTCAAGAAACGAACAGCATCATCGTCCATGACATTGAGCCAGAATTGGTACATTTCATACGGAGAAGTCTTGTCTGCATCCAACCAAACAGCGTTGCCCTCTGACTTACCGAACTTCTTACCTGTTGAGTCAGTGATGAGGGGAACAGTCATCACGTGACCAGACTTGTCAGCCTTGCGGCGAAGCAACTCGGTACCTGCAGTCATATTGCCCCATTGGTCAGAACCACCGATTTGCAGAGTTACATTGTGCTTGTCGTTGAGCTCGTAGAAGTCATAGCCCTGCATGATTTGGTAGGCAAACTCGGTGTAGGAAATCCCTGTTTCAATCCTTTTTTTCACAGAGTCTTTGCTCATCATGTAGTTGACCGTGTAGTATTTACCGACATCACGAAGGAAGTCGATAAAGCTGATGTCTGAGAACCAGTCGTAGTTGTTGACCATTTCAGCCTTATTATCACCATTTTCAAAATCCAAGAAGCGAGAGAGCTGACCTTGGATTTTTGTTACCCAACCGTCCACGGTATCTTTGGTTTGCAAGCTACGCTCCGCATCCTTGAAGGAAGGGTCGCCAATCAGACCAGTTGCACCGCCAACTAGGGCGTAAGGCTTGTGACCAGCTAACTGCAAGCGACGGCTGGTTAAGATAGCAACCAAGTGCCCCAAGTGTAAACTATCTGCTGTTGGATCGTATCCTGTGTAATAAGAAACCTGTCCTTCTGTCAATGCTTTTACCAAGGCTTCTTCGTCTGTCGTTTGAAAGACCAAGCCACGAGCTTTTAGTTCTTCAAAAATGTTCATGTGGGCTGTCTCCTTTAGGTTTAATATACAGGACCATAAATCATTTTATATGATTTTTGGACCGAACTTCATTTTAAAAAATTCCTCCCTATTATACCACGAAATTGCGGAAAATAAACAAAATTTGGTATAATGGAACGATAAGGAGTTAATATGGCGACTAAATCAGATAAGCAAGATTTTAAAAAGAAAATCAGTGCCCTAGGCCTAGGGGATGTAGTAGGAGTTTTCCTTCGGACGCTGAAATTATTATTCAATTCAGTAGCTGTCTTGGTGTTCCTATTCGGTCTTTTTGGTGCGGGCATAGGAATTGGTTTCGTGGTTAGTCTTTTTGATGACGTTAAGATTCCCAAAACAGAGGAACTGGTAGCGAAGGTTTCAGAAGTTAGTCGGATTTCCACCGTTACCTATTCGGATGGTAGCTTGGTGTCGGAAGTTAATTCAGATCTGCTTCGTGTACCTATTACTTCGGAAGAGGTCTCGAATTATCTAAAACAGGCTGTAATTGCGACAGAGGATGAAACATTTGAAACCCATAATGGGGTTGTGCCTAAGGCTGTTTTGCGTGCGGCACTGGGATCGGTTGGTCTAGGTTCATCTAGCGGTGGTTCAACCTTGACCCAGCAATTGATAAAACAGCAACTTGTCGGAGATGCTCCAACCTTTACGCGTAAGGCTAATGAGATTGTTTCGGCTTTGGCATTAGAGCGGAATATGACCAAGGAAGAGATTTTGACTATTTACTTAAATGTTTCTCCATTTGGTCGAAATAATCAGGGACGAAATATTGCAGGGGTAGAAGCTGCGGCTCAGGGAATTTTTGGTAAACCAGCGAAAGACTTGACTGTTCCGCAGGCTGCTTTTATTGCAGGCTTACCGCAAAGTCCGATTGTTTATTCTCCCTATGCATCAGATGGAACACGTAAATCAGATGAAGATATGGTTTACGGTATTGAACGCTATCAAGATGTTCTCTTTAATATGTATCGGGCGTCATTCTTGACCAAGGAAGAGTACGAAACCTACAAAGCTTACGATATTAAACAAGATTTTATTGCTCCAGCTCCTGTAATGGCGGATACGAAAGATTATCTCTACTACGAGGTCATGGAAGAAGCGCAAGAGGTTATGTTTGATTATCTGGTAAAACGCGATAAGGTTTCTGAAAATGACTTGAAAAACGATGAAACCAAGGCTTCCTATGAAGAATTGGCTAAGCAAGAATTGAGTCAAGGCGGCTATACGATCAAGAGTACCGTTGATCAAGGAATCTATGCGGCAATGCAGTCTGTTGTGGCAAACTATGGGTCTGTTTTGGATGACGGAAACGAATATGTCGAGACAGGTAGTGTCTTAATTGATAATGCCACAGGAGCTATTTTAGGATTTGTGGGTGGTCGCGACTATGCAACCAACCAAAATAATCATGCCTTTGATACCCTTCGTTCGCCAGCGTCAACCATCAAGCCTCTGTTAGCTTACGGTATTGCGATTGATCAAGGTTTGATAGGTTCTGCTAGCATCCTTTCAGATTATCCAACGAACTTCTCAAGTGGACAACCGATTATGTATGGTTCAGGACGTGGTACTGGTATGATGAACTTACAGACGGCTATTGACCGTTCTGTTAACATTCCTGCTTTTTGGACCTATAAGATGATGAGAAATGCAGGTGTAGATGCCAAAGCGTACATGGATAAAATGAATTATCATATTCCTATGTACGATATTGAAAGTGTACCGTTGGGCGGTGGTGTTGAAATTTCAGTATTGACAAATACCAATGCCTATCAAACTTTGGCAAATGGTGGCGTTTATAACAAACATTATATTGTTGAAAGCATTACTGCCTCTGATGGAACAGTAGTGTATCAGCATAAAGCAGCTCCGGTTCAGGTCTATTCTAAAGCAACTGCAAGTATTATGAACCAGCTTTTGAGACAGGTTGTCAACTCTGGTTATACTACGACGTTCAAGAGTCGATTGAGTGGTTTAAACCCACAGGCAGCATCATCTGATTTCGTCGGTAAGACGGGAACAAGTAATGAAGTCAATGACGTGTGGCTCATGCTATCAACCCCTAGAGTAACTTTAGGTACTTGGGCTGGGAATGATGATAACTCAGAAATGTATGTCTGGACAGGCTACCATAATAATTCACAATATGTGGCCCATATGGTTGATGCGCTTTATAATGTTAATGCGGATATGTTCGCAGGAAAATTTGAATTAGACAGTAGTGTTATTGCTTCTAGTGTCGTTGTTTCTACGGGTCAACGTGCAGGGACGACACAGGTAAATGGGCGCCAAGTAACAGTTGGTGGTGCGATGACAACTAGTTATTGGGCTAAAAATGGTGCACCAGTAACAAGTTATAACTTCATGGTTGGGGGGACAGATAGTGACCGAGCACAGGCTTGGAATACAATTATCGGTTCCCAAACGCCAACATCAAGTAGCTCAACCCAACGAAGCAGTTCGACTCGGAGTAGAACGAGTTCTTCAGCTAATAACACGAACCAGTCATCAGAAACGCAAACAGCAACTAGTGAGCAAGCGAATAATGATTCACCTTGATTTTTCCTAGTACTTGTGCTATAATAGTATAAATTATTTGTCGTGTGTCTTGTTTGAAATATTGTCCAAACAAGGCTTGCAGCAGTTAAATCAAACTTTTTCAAAGGAAGATTTAGCTGCTCTTTTTGTGTCTATGAGGAATTTTTTTGAGAATTGTTACCTATTCTTAAAGATTCTAAAAATTCAGAAAAAGGATGAATGTTGGTCATTTATTGGCTGTTTTAATTGAACTCGCCTACAACTCTGTGAAAAAAGATAAGGTTTGTAGTGCTTTGGTTTTGTTTACTTCGTGGCGTCGTAAACGACTGAACTTTCTTCGACGATTTGTCAAGAAAGTCCTAGTCGTTCTGACGAGGGTGCGTCAACAAAATCAAAGATTTTGGACTTACCGCTTATTTTTCTTTGAGTTGTTTACGGCTTAGTATCTTTTAATTGAACTCGGACTAAATTCGTCGGAAAAAAGATAAATCTCCTAGTGTCTGATGACACTTCGTTGATTTCCTATTTTTCTCTCGAATTTTACGTCCTCGTATCTTTTAATTGAACTCGACCTAAAACCTGTGTGAAAAAGTGTATGAAATATTTACTTTGGTTTGTTACTCCCAACGTCGTAAACGTCTGGCCTTTCTTCGACGATTTGTCAAGAAAGTCCTAGTCGTTCTGACGAGGGTGCGTCTACAAAATCAAAGATTTTGGACTTACCGCTTATTTTCACTTTGGTTTTCACGGTCTCGTATCTTATTACAAAGGAGAAAACTTTTGGCAGGACATGAAGTTCAGTACGGTAAGCACCGTACCCGTCGTAGTTTTTCAAGAATCAAGGAAGTTCTTGATTTACCAAATTTGATTGAAATCCAAACGGACTCTTTCCAAGACTTTTTAGATTATGGTTTGAAAGAAGTCTTTGAAGATGTACTTCCAGTTTCAAACTTTACGGATACCATGGAATTGGAATTCGTTGGTTATGAATTGAAAGAGCCTAAATACACATTGGAAGAGGCGCGTGCGCATGATGCAAACTACTCAGCTCCAATTTATGTAACTTTCCGTCTGGTGAATAAAGAAACTGGCGAGATCAAGACACAAGAAGTCTTTTTCGGTGAGTTTCCAATCATGACTGAAATGGGTACCTTCATCATCAACGGTGCAGAGCGTATCATCGTTTCTCAGTTGGTTCGTTCACCAGGTGTCTACTTCAATGATAAAGTAGATAAGAACGGTAAAGTAGGTTATGGTTCAACGGTTATCCCTAACCGTGGAGCTTGGTTGGAATTGGAAACAGATTCAAAAGACATTGCCTACACTCGTATTGACCGTACGCGTAAGATTCCGTTCACAACGCTTGTTCGTGCGCTTGGTTTCTCAGGTGATGATGAAATCTTTGACATCTTTGGCGATAGCGAATTGGTTCGCAATACCATTGAAAAAGATATTCATAAAAACCCAGCTGATTCTCGTACAGATGAAGCGCTTAAGGAAATCTATGAGCGCCTTCGTCCAGGTGAACCAAAGACAGCTGAAAGCTCTCGTAGCCTTTTGACAGCTCGTTTCTTTGACCCACGTCGTTACGATTTGGCACCTGTTGGTCGTTACAAGATTAATAAAAAACTCAACCTCCGTACTCGTTTGCTCAACCAAACACTTGCTGAGCATGTGATTAACGGTGAGACAGGCGAAATTGTCTTGGAAGCTGGTACTGTATTGAGTCGTGATGTGCTTGAAAAAGTAGAAGCACAATTCGATGAGCTCAACTTGGTAGAATACATTCCAAATGACAACGCTGTTCTTCTTGAGCCAGTTCTTTTGCAGAAATTCAAGATTGTAGCTCCTAAGGATCCAGAACGTGTTGTGACGGTGATTGGTAATGCTAATCCAGCTGAAAATGTGCGTACAGTAACGCCTGCGGATATCTTGGCAGAGATGAGCTACTTCCTCAACTTGGCTGAGGGTCTTGGTCGTGTAGATGATATTGACCACTTGGGTAACCGTCGTATTCGTGCCGTTGGTGAATTGCTTGCTAACCAAGTACGTATCGGTTTGACACGTATGGAACGTAACTTGCGTGAGCGTATGTCTGTTCAAGACAATGAAGTATTGACGCCACAACAAATCATCAATATCCGTCCTGTTACAGCCGCAATCAAAGAATTCTTTGGTTCATCTCAGTTGTCACAGTTCATGGACCAACACAACCCACTTTCTGAGTTGTCTCACAAACGCCGTTTGTCAGCCCTGGGACCTGGTGGTTTGACTCGTGACCGTGCTGGTTATGAGGTTCGAGACGTTCACTACACTCACTATGGTCGTATGTGTCCGATTGAAACGCCTGAGGGACCAAACATCGGTTTGATCAACAACTTGTCATCTTATGGGCATCTCAACAAGTATGGTTTCATCCAAACACCATACCGCAAGATTGACCGTGCAACTGGTACAGTTACAAATGAGATCGTTTGGTTGACAGCCGATGAAGAAGATGCCTACATCGTAGCCCAATCAACATCACCTCTTGATGAAAACAACCGCTTCGTTGATAAGATTGTTATGGGACGTCACCAAGGTAACAACCAAGAGTTCCCAGCAGATTCAGCAGACTTCATGGACGTTTCTCCTAAGCAGGTAGTTGCCGTTGCGACAGCATGTATTCCTTTCTTGGAAAACGATGACTCCAACCGTGCCCTCATGGGTGCCAACATGCAACGTCAGGCTGTTCCATTGATTGATCCAAAAGCACCTTACGTTGGTACTGGTATGGAATACCAGGCTGCCCACGACTCAGGTGCGGCAATTATCGCTCAACACGATGGTAAGGTTGTTTACGCAGATGCGGACAAGGTAGAAGTGCGTCGTGAAGATGGATCGCTTGATGTCTACCACATTTCTAAATTCCGTCGTTCAAACTCGGGTACTGCCTACAACCAACGTACCCTTGTAAAATTGGGCGACATCGTAGAAAAAGGCGACTTCATCGCAGATGGACCTTCTATGGAAAATGGGGAAATGGCTCTTGGTCAAAACCCTATCGTTGCCTACATGACTTGGGAAGGTTACAACTTCGAGGATGCGGTTATCATGTCTGAACGCCTTGTGAAAGACGATGTCTATACATCTGTTCACTTGGAAGAGTACGAATCAGAAACACGCGATACCAAGTTAGGACCTGAAGAAATCACTCGCGAAATTCCAAACGTTGGTGAAGATGCTCTTCGCAACTTGGACGAAATGGGGATTATCCGTATTGGTGCCGAAGTTAAAGAAGGCGACATCCTTGTTGGTAAAGTCACTCCAAAAGGTGAAAAAGATCTTTCTGCTGAAGAGCGCCTCTTGCACGCGATCTTCGGTGATAAGTCACGTGAAGTACGTGATACATCTCTTCGTGTACCTCACGGTGCCGATGGTGTCGTTCGTGATGTGAAAATCTTTACTCGTGCCAACGGTGATGAATTGCAATCAGGTGTTAACATGTTGGTTCGTGTTTACATCGCTCAAAAACGTAAGATCAAGGTCGGAGATAAGATGGCCGGTCGTCACGGTAACAAGGGTGTCGTTTCACGTATTGTACCTGTTGAGGATATGCCATATCTTCCAGACGGAACACCAGTTGACATCATGTTGAACCCACTCGGGGTGCCATCACGTATGAACATCGGTCAGGTTATGGAACTTCACTTGGGTATGGCGGCTCGCAACTTGGGCATCCATATCGCAACACCAGTTTTCGATGGTGCAAGTTCAGAAGACCTCTGGTCAACTGTTAAAGAAGCAGGTATGGATTCAGATGCCAAAACCATTCTTTACGATGGACGTACAGGTGAGCCATTTGACAACCGCGTATCTGTTGGTGTCATGTACATGATCAAGCTTCACCACATGGTTGATGATAAACTTCACGCCCGCTCAGTCGGACCATACTCACTCGTTACCCAACAGCCACTCGGAGGTAAGGCTCAGTTTGGTGGTCAGCGTTTCGGTGAGATGGAGGTTTGGGCCCTTGAAGCCTATGGTGCTTCAAACGTCCTTCAAGAAATCTTGACTTACAAGTCAGATGATGTGACAGGCCGTCTGAAAGCCTATGAAGCCATCACCAAAGGTAAACCAATTCCAAAACCAGGTGTTCCAGAATCATTCCGCGTTCTTGTCAAAGAATTGCAATCACTTGGTTTGGATATGCGTGTCCTTGATGAAGACAACAATGAAGTAGAATTGCGTGACCTTGATGAAGGTGAAGATGATGACATCATCCACGTAGATGATCTTGAAAAAGCACGTGCAAAAGCCGCAGCTGACGCAGCCGCAGCCTTTGCAGCAGAAGAAGCAGAAGGTAAAGAATAGTTCAATTGGATGGAAGAAGTTGGTCCTTGTTCTAGTGATAATGAGGACAAGGACTGGCTGACTTTATCCGTTTGATTTATGGAAGAGTAATGAAATGGTTATTCCTCCTACCTTATGTAGATAATTCAAGAATTTGAGGTGAGGAAATCCAGCCTCTCACAAGAAAAGAAAGGGATTATTAGTGGTTGACGTAAATCGATTTAAAAGTATGCAAATCACGTTAGCTTCACCAAGTAAGGTCCGTTCATGGTCTTACGGTGAGGTTAAAAAACCTGAAACAATCAACTATCGTACACTCAAACCAGAACGTGATGGACTTTTTGACGAAGTTATCTTTGGTCCAACAAAAGACTGGGAGTGTTCATGTGGTAAATACAAGCGTATCCGTTATAAAGGGATCACTTGTGACCGCTGTGGTGTGGAAGTAACTCGTGCAAAAGTACGTCGTGAACGTATGGGACACATTGAGTTGAAAGCACCAATTTCACATATTTGGTATTTCAAAGGGATTCCAAGTCGTATGGGCTTGACCTTGGATATGAGCCCACGTGCGCTTGAAGAAGTTATCTACTTCGCAGCTTACGTGGTGATCGATCCGAAAGATACACCGCTTGAGCACAAGTCTATCATGACAGAACGTGAATACCGCGAGCGTTTGCGTGAATATGGCTATGGTTCATTCGTTGCTAAAATGGGTGCAGAAGCCATTCAAGACCTCTTGAAACAAGTCGATCTTCCAAAAGAAATCGCAGCTTTGAAAGAAGAATTGAAAACAGCTTCTGGTCAAAAACGCATTAAAGCAGTTCGCCGCTTGGATGTATTGGATGCCTTCTACAAATCTGGTAACAAGCCTGAGTGGATGATTCTCAATATCCTTCCAGTTATTCCACCAGATTTGCGTCCGATGGTTCAGTTGGATGGTGGCCGTTTTGCGGCGTCTGACTTGAACGAACTCTACCGCCGTGTTATCAACCGTAACAACCGTTTGGCTCGTCTTTTGGAATTGAACGCTCCAGGTATCATCGTACAAAACGAAAAACGTATGCTCCAAGAAGCTGTGGATGCTTTGATTGACAACGGTCGCCGTGGTCGTCCAATTACAGGACCAGGTAGCCGTCCACTTAAATCACTCAGCCACATGCTTAAAGGTAAGCAAGGACGTTTCCGTCAAAACTTGCTTGGTAAGCGTGTTGACTTCTCAGGACGTTCCGTTATCGCCGTTGGTCCAACGCTTAAAATGTACCAATGTGGTGTGCCACGCGAAATGGCTATCGAGCTCTTCAAACCGTTTGTCATGCGCGAAATCGTTGCCCGTGATATTGCTGGTAACGTAAAAGCTGCAAAACGTTTGATTGAACGCGGGGATGATCGTATTTGGGATATCTTGGAAGAAGTGATCAAAGAACACCCAGTTCTTTTGAACCGCGCACCTACCCTTCACCGTTTGGGTATCCAGGCTTTTGAGCCAGTTCTGATCGACGGTAAAGCCCTTCGTTTGCACCCGCTTGTCTGTGAAGCCTACAACGCCGACTTTGACGGTGACCAGATGGCGATTCACGTTCCATTGTCAGAAGAAGCTCAGGCAGAAGCTCGTATTCTTATGCTTGCCGCAGAACACATCCTTAACCCTAAAGATGGTAAACCAGTCGTAACACCATCTCAGGATATGGTTTTGGGTAACTACTACTTGACCATGGAAGATGCTGGTCGTGAAGGTGAAGGTATGGTCTTCAAGGATGCGGATGAGGCTGTTATGGCTTACCGCAATGGTTATGTTCACTTGCATACCCGTGTTGGTATCGCAACGGATAGTCTTGACAAGCCTTGGAAAGACAATCAAAAACACAAGATTATGATGACAACTGTCGGAAAAATCTTGTTTAACGCAATTATGCCTGAAGGACTTCCTTATCTGCAAGAGCCAAACAATGCCAACTTGACAGAAGGAACTCCTGATAAATACTTCTTGGAACCAGGTTCGGATATCAAGGCTGCTATTGCAGAATTGCCAATCAACCCACCATTCAAGAAGAAAAATCTCGGTAACATCATCGCTGAAATCTTCAAGCGTTTCCGTACAACTGAAACCTCAGCCCTACTTGACCGTTTGAAAGACTTGGGTTACTATCACTCAACACTTGCTGGTTTGACAGTGGGTATTGCCGATATCCCAGTTATCGACAACAAGGCTGAGATTATTGAAGAATCTCACGAACGTGTAGAACAAATCAAGAAACAATTCCGTCGTGGTATGATTACAGACGACGAGCGTTATACAGCTGTTACAGATGAGTGGCGTTCCGCTAAGGAAAAATTGGAAAAACGCCTGGTTGAAAAACAAGATCCTAAGAACCCAATCGTTATGATGATGGACTCTGGTGCCCGTGGTAACATCTCCAACTTCTCCCAGTTGGCCGGTATGCGTGGTCTTATGTCAGCTCCGAACGGACGTATCATGGAATTGCCTATCTTGTCTAACTTCCGTGAAGGTCTTTCGGTACTCGAGATGTTCTTCTCAACTCACGGTGCCCGTAAGGGTATGACGGATACGGCCTTGAAGACAGCTGACTCAGGTTACTTGACTCGTCGTTTGGTTGACGTTGCCCAAGACGTTATTATCCGTGAAGACGACTGTGGAACTGACCGTGGTCTTGACATCCGTTCTATCACAGATGGCAAGGAAATGATCGAGCCACTTGAAGAGCGTTTGCAAGGTCGTTACACTAAGAAAACTGTTAAACACCCTGAAACTGGTGCAGTCATCATCGGTCCAAACCAATTGATTACTGAAGATATTGCCCGTGAAATTGTCAATGCAGGTGTTGAACAAGTAACCATCCGTAGCGTATTTACATGTAACACTCGTCACGGTGTCTGCCGTCATTGTTACGGTATCAACTTGGCAACAGGTGATGCGGTTGAAGTGGGTGAAGCAGTTGGTACAATCGCTGCCCAATCAATCGGTGAGCCAGGTACACAGCTTACAATGCGTACCTTCCACACGGGTGGGGTAGCCTCAAACAGCGATATTACGCAGGGTCTTCCTCGTGTCCAAGAGATCTTTGAAGCCCGTAATCCGAAAGGGGAAGCGGTTATCACTGAGGTCAAAGGTGAAGTTATCGCCATTGAAGAAGATGCTTCTACTCGTACCAAGAAAGTCTTTGTTAAGGGTGTAACTGGCGAAGGCGAATATGTGGTTCCATTTACAGCCCGTATGAAGGTTGAAGTGGGTGACCAAGTTGCGCGTGGAGCAGCCCTTACCGAAGGTTCTATCCAACCAAAACGCTTGCTCGAAGTCCGTGATGTCTTGGCGGTTGAAACTTATCTTCTTTCTGAAGTTCAAAAAGTTTACCGTAGCCAGGGTGTAGAAATCGGCGACAAGCACATCGAGGTAATGGTTCGTCAAATGCTTCGTAAAGTTCGTGTCATGGATCCAGGTGACACAGATCTTCTCATGGGTACCCTCATGGATATCACAGACTTTACAGATGCCAATGCTGAAGTGGTTATCGCTGGTGGTATTCCGGCAACAGCTCGTCCAGTTCTTATGGGTATCACGAAGGCTTCCCTTGAAACCAACTCATTCTTGTCTGCTGCATCCTTCCAGGAAACAACTCGTGTCCTTACAGATGCTGCTATTCGTGGTAAACGTGACAACCTTCTCGGTCTTAAAGAGAACGTTATTATCGGTAAGATTATCCCAGCAGGTACAGGTATGGCCCGCTACCGTAATCTTGAACCACAAGCCATCAATGAAGTTGAAATCATTGAAGACACAGTAGCAGAAGAGCTTGCAGCAGAAGCAGAGCTTGAAGCTGTAACTGAATAAATTAAGATGGCACATCTCTCTTTTCTAGGGATGTGCTTTTTGATATTCGGAAATGAAGCGCATACATTACTTGATAAGGAATTAACAAGCAGAATGTTTTCTTAAATCAGATGATTTCGATATAATGTGTACGAAAAAGGAAGTATGTGTTATGTATCAAGTTATTAGAATGTATGGAGATTTTGAACCCTGGTGGTTTTTAGATGGTTGGGAAGAAGATATAGTCAGTAAAAAGACCTATGAACGTTATGAGGATGCGCAAAAAGCTTTTCAGAAGGAGTGGGTACGGCTATCAGAGGATTTTCCAATGAAGAAAAGTAAGAATGGCACAATGGTGGCTTTTTGGGATGAATCAGACCAGCATTGGTGTGAGGAATGTGATGAATATTTACAACGGTATCATTCGTTGATGTTGGTAGAAGCGAGAGAAAATTTACCGGCTGGTTTTATTAAGCAACCTACGCAACCTCGTATGCGCCCCTGCAAATTAAAACAAAATAATTGTGTAAATGAATAATAAAAAAGGATTGACCTTTGCGGGTCAATCCTTTTTAGTTAAATCTGATAGTAAATGCTTCCGCATCAAGCTCAACATGCCCGCCAATCCGAATGGTAAAGAGTGGCTGGGTATGGGCGAAGTCCAAATCGTAGAGAACAGGGATAGTTTTGAGAATAGGATGTTTGTCCAAAATGGTCAGCAGAATCTCCTCGGTCATTTTGGTTTCCTTTGGAAATCGTCCAAAGACGACCGCTTGCGGATTTGGATAGGCTTGTAAAAGCGCAGTCAAGTGACGAGAGATAATGAGATAATCGTCGTCTTCCGCCTCTTCTAAAAAGAGAATATACTTGTCCGGTTTGGGTGCGAACTCTGTCCCAGTCAGCAGATTGAGGGTTGAGATGTTTCCGCCGATGGCAATACCAGAGGCTTGGCCCGGATTGTAGACTTTCCATTCTGTTGGGTAAAAGGTGCGAGAGGCGTCTGGTAGGTACCAAGCGTCGCTAGACCATTCTGGACTCGGAGTCAGGTCAAAGGAGTCTTGTGTCACAGCCTTGAGCCAGGCTTCTGTTTGATACTCTTGGGCTTGCACCATTTTGAAGCTTGAATAGGCTGGACCCATGTAGGTTGGTATGCCTGTCTTGGCATAGATAGCATTGAGCAGGGCAGTCGTGTCCGAATAACCGCAGAAAATTTTCGAATTTTGTGCAATCAAATCAAAATCTAGATAGGGCAAGAGTTCATTGCAGTTGAAACCGCCAATGGTTGTCAAAATGGCATCGACCGACTCATCCGCAAAAGCCGCCTCCAAGTCCGCAACGCGACTGGCAATTGGAGCCGAATCGAACATATCATTTTCAAAATAATGTTCTGAAAAGGAGAGTTTGAATCCCAGGTCTTCTAGTTTTTCCTTGGCGACAAGATTGGCCTCGAATCCACCAATTCTTTCAATAGACGAAGAAGGACTGACTACGCGTATGTGGTCGCCTTTTTTTAATTTTTTCATAGGAACCTCCAAGCTTTTTTATTATTTTAACAAAAAAGTATGGAAAATCAAGTCTCCTTACGAATTGATAGGGTGAGGAGGTTGTATGATTCAAGAAAAAGCAAGAAAGATGATTGAAGAGGCGGTGGCAGATAGGGTCAGTGACATCTATCTAGTTCCTCGAGGTGAGTGTTACCAAGTCTACCATCGTATCATGGACGAGCGGGAATTTGTGCAAGACGTGGCTGAGGAGGAAGTAACAGCCATCATCAGCCATTTCAAGTTTTTAGCAGGATTAAATGTTGGTGAAAAACGCCGTAGCCAGCAGGGTTCCTGTGACTATGATTATGGGAGCGGAGAGATTTCACTTCGCTTATCAACTGTCGGTGATTATCGTGGCAAGGAAAGTCTGGTTATCCGCCTACTCTATGACGATGACAAGGAACTCAAGTTCTGGTTTGAGGCGGCCGAGCGGCTTGCAGAAGAAATCAAGGGACGAGGGCTCTACCTTTTTTCGGGTCCAGTCGGCTCTGGTAAGACCACGCTTATGTACCATCTTGCCAGGCTGAAATTCCCAGACAAGCAGATTTTGACCATTGAAGATCCAGTCGAAATCAAGCAGGAGGACATGCTGCAACTCCAGCTCAATGAAGCCATCGGAGCCACCTACGACAATTTGATAAAATTATCCCTGCGTCATCGACCGGACCTGCTCATCATCGGTGAAATTCGGGATGCGGAAACAGCTCGAGCAGTCATTCGAGCCAGCCTGACGGGAGCTACCGTTTTCTCAACGGTTCACGCAAGGTCTATTTCGGGTGTCTATGCTCGTATGTTGGAATTGGGGGTCAGTCCTGAAGAGTTAAATAATGCCCTTCAAGGCATTGCCTATCAACGCTTGATCGGGGGAGGAGGTGTAGTAGATTTTGCAAAGGGAAATTACCAAAACCATTCCGCAGACCAGTGGAATGCGCAAATTGATCGGCTTTTTGCAGCAGGACATATCAGTCTTCGGCAGGCAGAAACAGAAAAAATTGCCCTTGGCTCGCCAGCGTAAGGTCATTGAGCTTTTCAATAATCTTTTTGCTAGTGGTTTTCATCTGGGGGAGATTGTTGATTTCCTCAAGCGTAGTCAGCTTCTGGCAGATCCCTACACTCAGGTCTTGTCAGATGGGTTGCTTGCAGGCAAACCCTTTTCAAGCCTATTAGCGGATTTGCGGTTTTCAGATGCGGTGGTCACACAGGTGGCTCTGGCAGAGGTTCATGGCAATACCAGCCTGAGTTTGAGCCATATCCAGTCCTATCTGGAAAATGTCAGCAAGGTTCGTAAAAAGCTGATTGAGGTAGCGACCTATCCGATAATCTTGCTTGGTTTTCTGCTCTTGATAATGCTGGGCTTGAAAAACTATCTTCTGCCCCAGTTGGAGGAAGGTAATGTAGCGACCGTGCTGATCAACCATCTGCCGACTATCTTCTTGTCCCTTTGTGGTCTGAGTTTAGTGGCGGTCATGTCTAGTCTGGTTTGGTTTCGAAAAACTAACAAAATCAAGGTCTTTTCCTGCTTAGCAGCTCTGCCATTTTTCGGAAAACTCATCCAAACCTACCTGACGGCCTATTACGCCAGGGAGTGGGGGAGTTTGATTGGGCAAGGTTTGGACCTGCCGCAGATTGTGGGCTTGATGCAATCGCAGCAATCGCAACTCTTTCAGGAGATTGGCCAGGACCTGGAGCAGTCGCTTTCCAATGGTCAGAGCTTTCACGAACACATTAAGACCTACGCCTTTTTTAAGCGGGAGCTGAGTTTGATTGCCGAGTATGGTCAGGTCAAGTCTAAGTTGGGGAGCGAGTTGACAGTTTATGCGGCTGAGTGTTGGGAGGATTTTTTCTCTCGGGTCAATAGAGCCATGCAGCTGATTCAACCGCTGGTCTTTCTCTTTGTGGCCTTAATGGTCGTTCTCATCTACGCAGCCATGTTGCTGCCGATTTATCAAAATATGGAGTTATAAAATGAAAAAATTGTTGAAATTAAAAAAGAAAGCTTTCACTCTGGTGGAAATGTTAGTTGTTTTGGGTATTATTAGCCTGCTCTTGCTCATTTTTGTGCCTAATTTGAGCAAGCAAAAAGCAGCTGTTCAAGAGAAAGGAAATGCTGCCGTTGTCAAAGTAGTAGAGAGCCAGATGGAGCTCTATGAATTGGAACATGACAAGGAAGCAACGGTGGCAGACTTGCAAGCGGATGGCTATATTACTGAAAAACAAGCGGAGCAGTATGCTAAGGCGAAAAAATAAGGCTTTTACCCTATTTGAAAGCCTGCTGACCTTGTTGGTTGTCAGTTTTCTGGCAATCAGCCTGTCGGGAACAGTACAAACGGTCTTTCGGTCTGTTCAGGAAGAAATTTTTCTCTGGGAATTTGAGGCCATCTATAAAGACAGTCAGAAATTGGCAGCCAGTTCCCATCAAAAAGTGAACCTTGCTATCGGTGGACAGGAAGTTACAAATGGTTATCAGGCTGTAGAGGTGCCCAGAAACGTAGAGGTCTTGGAGGAGAAAAATATCAAATTTGAAGAAAATGGAGGAAATTCCTCACTGTCTAAAATTCGTTTTCGGCTTAGTCGAAAGACAGTCACATATCAATTATATATAGGGAGTGGTCGCTATAAGAAAACAGAAGAATAAGGCTTATATTTTGCTAGAAAGTCTGGTTGCCCTTGCGACCCTAGTGACTATTTGCAGCTTGATTTTGTCAGCTGTGGATGCAGGTCGTAGGCGACAGGCTTGGGAATTGGAACAACAGGAGGTTCTCAATCTAGCACAGATGGCTGTTCAGATCGGGCAAGATAACCTAGCCTTAAACGGTGTTACAGTTCAGGTTCAACGAACGGCGGATAAGATGATTGTTTTCCACGAGGGAAAGGAGGTTTTATCGGTTGTTAAAAAGTAAAATTCCCGCTTTTACTCTCTTGGAATGCTTGGTAGCCTTAGTCATCCTATCAGGAAGTCTTCTGGTCTTTGAAGGCTTGTCAAAACTGTTGGTTCAAGAAGCGCATTACCAAGGTCAGACTGTTCAAAAGGAATGGTTGGTCTTCTCTAGTCAATTGCGGTCGGAGTGGGACCAGGCTGAATTGGTCAAGGTTGAAAATGGCAAGGTCTATGTCAACAAAGGCGAACAGGCTTTAGCCTTTGGCAAGTCACGGTCGGATGATTTTCGGAAAACAAATGACAGGGGACAGGGCTATCAGCCCATGATTTATCAAGTAGACAGCGCAGCTATTTCCCAAAAAAACCAGCTGGTGCGTATCGACTTTAGCTTTAAAAACGGAGAGGAGCGGACCTTTATCTATGCTTTTAAAGAAAAAAGTTAAGGCGGGTATCCTGCTCTATGCCCTTTTGATGTTGGCGGTTTTTAGTCTCTTGCTTCAGTTTTATCTCCACCGCCAAGAAGCCGAAAGTCGCTTGGTTCAGGTGGCAAGGCAAGAAGCGACAGCCTATATCATGGCCCAGATGGTCTTGGATCAGGTTGAAGAGGAATTACAAGAGCGTGTAGCGATTGCCAAGAAGGTAGCAAGTCAAACAGAACAACAGAAGGGAGTTGAAGTAGCTGCTAGTGATACGGCTAATATTAAGGAAGAAGGGGAGGTACAAGAAACAACTAGCACTAGGCCAGAATCAGCTACAAAATCAGTTGACACATCGTCTACTCAAAATGTAGAAAGTAAACCAATAGAAGATAAGGGAACAGTCGCTTTTCAAGAGGGTCAGGCTAGTTATCATGTCAAAAATAAGCAAGTAACGATTATCGTAGCCTTAGAGAAGGTAGGACCCTATCACTATCAATTTCCGCTTAAAATAGTACCTGAGGGGAGTGGCTAGTCGCTCCCTTTTTGGTGCAAAGTCTGTGAAATTTTGATAAGATAGGAGTATGAATTTTGAAAAGATCGAACAGGCTTACGACCTGCTATTAGAAAACGTACAGACTATCCAAAACCAGCTAGGTACCAATATCTATGATGCCATGATTGAGCAAAATGCTGCTTACGTAGCTGATCAGCATGAGACGGACCTTGTTGTCAATAACAATCAGACCTTGAAACAACTAGATTTAACCAAGGAAGAATGGCGTCGTGCCTACCAATTCTTGCTCATCAAGGCCAATCAGACTGAACCCATGCAGTACAATCACCAGTTCACACCAGATTCTATCGGATTTATCCTATCTTTTCTAGTAGACCAATTGGTGCCGACTCAAAAGGTGACGGTTCTGGAAATTGGTTCGGGGACAGGCAATCTAGCTCAGACCATTCTTAACGCCAGTCAGAAAGACTTGGATTACTTGGGGATCGAAGTGGATGACCTCTTGATTGATTTGTCGGCAAGTATTGCGGATGTCATGCAGGCAGATATTTCTTTTGCTCAGGGAGATGCGGTACGTCCGCAGATTTTGAAGGAAAGCCAAATCATTCTTGCGGATTTGCCTATTGGCTACTATCCAGATGACCAGATTGCCAGCCGTTATCAGGTCGCCAGCCCAAATGAACATACCTACGCCCATCATTTGCTCATGGAACAATCCCTCAAATATCTGGAAAAAGATGGCTTTGCGATTTTGTTGGCTCCAAATGATTTATTGACTAGTCCGCAAAGCGATTTGCTGAAAGGTTGGTTACAGGAGCAAGCTAATATTGTTGCCATGATTGCCCTGCCACCAAATCTCTTTGGGAAGGCTGCTATGGCCAAGTCTATTTTTGTCTTGCAAAAGAAAGCTGCAAGATCGTTGACGCCGTTTGTTTATCCCTTGCAAAGTCTTCAAGAACCAGAAGCTATTCAGAAGTTCATGCTCAATTTCAAAAATTGGAAGCAAGAGAATGCAATTTAATTGAAAATCTGTTATACTAGTTAGGAAAACGCTTTAAAAAGGGGAACGATATGTCAAAAACAATTGCAATTAATGCAGGTAGTTCAAGTCTAAAATGGCAACTTTATCAAATGCCAGAAGAAACAGTGCTAGCAGCAGGGATTATTGAGCGCATTGGTTTGAATGATTCCATCTCAACAGTTAAGTATGATGGGAAGAAAGAAAGTGAAGTGTTAGATATTCCTAATCATACGGTTGCGGTTAAGATTCTCCTAGAAGACTTGCTTAAGTACAACATCATTGCTGCTTACGAGGAAATTACTGGTATCGGACACCGTGTTGTTGCAGGTGGAGAGATTTTCAAAGAATCAGCTGTTATTGGACCAAAAGAGGTTGAGCAAATTGAAGAACTAAGTGCTTTGGCACCACTTCATAACCCTGCTCACGTAGCAGCAATTCGTGCATTTGAGGAAGTACTACCAGAAGTTTTGAATGTAGCTGTTTTTGATACAGCCTTTCACACTACGATGCCAAAGCATGCCTATCTTTATCCGATTCCACAAAAGTACTATACCGACCACAAGGTTCGTAAGTATGGAGCGCATGGAACTAGTCACTATTATGTAGCGCATGAGGCAGCAAAAGTATTGGGACGTCCGATTGAGGAATTGAAATTAATTACAGCCCATATCGGCAATGGTGTATCCATTACTGCCAACTACCACGGTCAATCAGTTGACACTTCTATGGGCTTCACTCCTCTAGCTGGTCCAATGATGGGAACTCGTTCGGGAGATATTGATCCAGCGATTATTCCTTACTTGATTGCAAATGTTGATGAGTTGAAGGATGCTGCGGATGTTGTTAACATGTTGAATAAACAATCAGGCTTGTTCGGTGTATCTGGCTTCTCAAGCGATATGCGTGACATTGAATCAGGCATCCAAGCTCACAATCCAGATGCAGTGTTGGCCTACAATATTTTTATCGACCGTATTAAGAAATTTATCGGTCAGTATCTTGCAGTTTTAAATGGGGCAGATGCTATTGTCTTCACGGCAGGTATGGGTGAAAATGCACCGCTTATGCGCAATGACGTAGTAGAAGGCTTGTCTTGGTTCGGTATTGAGTTGGACCCGGAAAAAAATGTATTTGGCAACTATGGTGACATTTCAACGGCAGAATCAAAAGTTCGTGTCTTGGTTATTCCAACGGATGAAGAATTGGTTATTGCGCGTGAAGTGGAACGCTTGAAATAAGAAAAACGAACTGGTAGTCGGAGACTGCCAGTTTCTCTTATAGTTTATACCTTTAGAAAGGTATAGTTTTTAGCAAGTGGTCAAAATATATAGTGTGTGATACAATAGACTAGCAAAGAAATTTGCACAGAGTAGATGGTTTGCGTCAAGTGTATGTGGATGGGATGTTGCCACATAACGAAGCTAGCTTTTGGTTGGGGTTGATGTCTGTTTTAGTCGGAACATCGAGTCCTTAGCTAAAAGTGGCGCGGTAAACCATTGCATCCGCTGTCGAATATACACGACAGCTCCATTTTGAAAAAGGAGCATTTTTTATGGAAAAGAAAATTCCAAAACTAACGGTGCAGCTGTTGGCTGCTATTGCTATGACTTTGGCCTTGGTTATGGTTGTGGAGAACTATTTCTCTATTCGGATTTCGGAAACCTTACAGGTCCAGTTTACCTTTATCCCAAATGCTATTTTGGGAGCTATTGCAGGTCCGGTTTGGGCAGCCGTCTTTGCGGCGATTTCAGACCCAATCTTTGTCTTGTTTAGTGGGCAGACCGTCCTCTTCACTTGGATTTTGATTGAGGCGGTATCGGCTTTTATCTATGGCTGGTTCTTCTATCGAAAACCGCTAGACACTAAAAACAAGACTGACTGGTTTTATGTGGCTGGGGTTGTTGTCTTGATTCAGGTCGTGATTTCATTTATCATGACACCGGTTGCTCTTCATTTCCATTTTGGAACACCTTGGATTGCCCTGTATAGCAGTCGTTTCATAAAAGCTATTTTTGAAATTCCATTACGGATTGTCGTGACCATGCTTGTCTTGCCAAGTTTACAAAAAATACCTGAATTGGCTAGGTTAATGAGCCTTAAATAAGAAACAATCTAGCAACAGGTCATCCCCCTGTTGCTGCTTTTGTAGAGAGGGAATCATGAATTATCAAGAAACTCGCCGGTGGCTATCGAATCGCCCTGCATCAGATTTAGAAAACGGTGTTGCACGTGTTAAGTGGCTCTTGGAACGCTTGGACAATCCCCAGCTTCAAGTGCCGACTATTCACTTTGTTGGTACAAATGGCAAGGGTTCGACCTTAAATGCGTTACAGTCTATCTTACGGTCTTCGGGTTACACCGTTGGTCGCTTTACCTCGCCGTCCATTATCGATTTCCGAGAGCAGATTGTCTACCAGCAGGAGATGATTTCGGAGGAGGATTTTGCGAGGATTGTGACAGACTTGCATCCCTTGATTGAGGGCTTGGACCAGACGGCTGGACTGGATGCCATCTCGGAGTTTGAGATTGTAGTAGTGGCTATGTTTGTCTATTTTGCCTACTACCAGCGTCCTGATATTCTCTTGGTGGAGGCAGGCATGGGCGGTTTGCAGGATGCGACCAATGTCCTTGCCCCATTGGCAGTAGTTTGCCCGTCCATCGGCTTGGACCATCAGGCTTTTTTGGGAGAGACCCACGCTGCTATAGCCCGTCACAAGGTTGCTGTCTTGCGTGAGGGGGTTCCCCTCGTCTATGCGACCGATTTGCCAGAAGTGGTGGCAGTTTTTGAGGAGCAGGCCCGTCAGCTTCAGAGTCCGACCTATGCGGTGGGGCGGGAGATTCTTTTGGAAAATAGCAGAGCAGGCTTTGCAGTTTCAAGCCCCTTCGATCGAGTTGAGGATTTAAGACTACAGATGCAGGGGCGTCACCAAGAGGTCAACGCAGCCTTGGCAGTGACAACTGCCCAGCTCATCAGCCCTCATTTTCCAACAATTACCAATGAAACCATCCGCCAGGGCTTGTCCCAAGCCATCTGGCCAGGCCGTTTAGAGTTGATAAGACCGAACCTCATGATTGACGGAGCCCACAATAATGAAAGTATTGCCGTCCTGACACAACTCTTGGAAGAAAAGTATGCTGACAGAGATATTGAAATTCTCTTTGCGGCCATCAATACTAAGCCTGTGGACCAGATGTTGTCCCAGCTTAGCCAATTTGGACCTGTTAGCGTGACAACCTTTGACGATTTTAGAGCGGTACAGTTAGAAGATTATCCGTCAGGCTATGAACGAGTTCAGACCTATCAGGAGTGGTTGGAGCAGGCGGACTTGGACAATCCCAAAAAACTCTACCTGATTACAGGCTCGCTATATTTCATTACCCATGTGAGGAAGTATGTTTTAGAAAAGTTATTCTGATATTAAAATTTTTCCAAAAAATGTTTTGACAAAATTCTTAAAAATCATGCAAAATACTTGACAAAAGCCCTGCTATACTAGTATAGCAGGGCTTGACACTTCGGCCAAGCCCTTCCTAATTAGCATCATCAGGAGGAAAAGATGAGAAAGAACAATTATATATTTGGAGGTTTTGCGGCGACAACTGCAATTACCCTTGCAACCGTTGGTACACCAGTCCAAGCAGAGGAAGTAACTGCAACAGTTGAAACAGCAACAACTGTCGCTGAGGTTCCTGTAACAGCTGCTACTGTTCAATCTGCCCTTGAAGTAGCTGAGCAAGCCCAAGCGTCTGTAGATGCTCAACAAATTGTTGTTGAAGCTGCAAAAGGTTCTCTCGAAACAGCTGAACAAGCAACTTCTCAAGCTAAGGAACAATTAACTAAAGCAGAGGAGAAGGTCGCTCAAGCGACTCCAGAAAATATCCAAAATGCTGCAGATGCAGTTGAAAATGTTAAAACAAACCAAGCAACTAAAGAAACAGCAGTTCAGACATCTCAAGATGCTGTAAAGGAAGCTCAGGATGCTGTAAACAACCAAGCTAAAGTTGTTGAGTCAGCTAAAAAAGCGACATCTAAAGAGCAGACTGATGTTGATGCAGCGCAGCAAAACGTTGATAATGCCCAAGCTATTTTAGATGGTACTGGTGCTCAAGCAATTTATGATGCGCAAGCAAAAGCTCAAGATATTGTTAATAAAGATAAGGCGAAGGTAGATGAAGCTCAGTCAAAATTAGAAGCTGCCCATGAAGCCGATAAAAAACGCCAAGAAGCGATTGATGATGCTCAAAGAGTGGCAGATAAAGCGGCTAAAACACTGTCTAATAAGACAACAGAATTGTCGACAGCAAACTCATATAATGCTACAGTTAAAGCTGAATTAGCAGACAAGCAACTTGCTTTTGAACATGCAGAGAACAACTATAAAGGTATTCAAAATTTTGTTGTAACTTCTGACTATGTTCAAGCTCTTAAAGATTATGTGAATAATCCATATAATATTTTGTCTGAGAGAGAGAAGTGGGATGAATGGAATGAGGATGCGAAAACTCGATTGAAAGCAGCCAATCAAGCGAATGTTGAAGCAAACTTGAAGTATAGTATTAACCTTAACGATGATAATACTACAGAATATGATGTGAATAATCTTCCGAAAGATTTGCAAACAGAGCTTTCACATTATGCTTCCTATCTGTTAAATCAAATTAGAACAATTTTCGGAACTCCCTTGACAACAGTTACATCATCATCTGTTGATTTTGTAGATAAATCAACGGATAAATCCGTCTCTAAAAATTGGGATACATGGACAAGTGGTCACGATGATGAGTCAATTTGGTCTACCGCTGTAGAATACGGATTGACCGATAAAAATTATCCAGTTGGTAATTATCATGAAAATTGGTCTGGAGTACATTTTTATGATAGAGATTATGGTTCTAATGGATATGTTTTAGTTGCTGGGCCTGCAAAAGTAACCAAACAAACGTTAAAACGCGCTGTGCATCATGCTGTTGTTAGTTTCATGTTTAATGGTAGAGAATGGTTGCATGCTCAATCAATATCTGGCTTAACCGATAAGTCAACTGAATATGTATCTGGTCAAGGATATGTAGAAAAGTACGACGATGTAGTATATCTTGGTATTGACTTTACCAAGGTGAATGGGAAAGCGGGAGTTCATTTTATTACAGTCGGTACACATGATTTAACCTCTGATTCTACTTTCGACACAGAGTTGATTGAGAATCCTTATAATATTGAAAAAATTACAAAGCTTTACCAAGATACTCTTAAGATTAGAGACGAGGCACAAGAACAAGTTGACCAAGAAAAACTTAGGTTAGATAGTGCTCAAAAAGAATATGATACGGCTTTAGAAAATGATAAAGATGCCAAAGACGCCCTTTCCGAAGCCCAATCAGTCCCTGTTCAGACTCCGGCTGCTCAATTAGAACGTAATAGAGTTCAGTCTATACTTGATGCAAGTCAAAAAGTTCTGGATCAGGCAAATGCTGATGTTTTAGCTCTTGAAAAAGATGTTAAAGTGAAACAATCAAATCTTAATAAAGCTAAAGCAGAACTCACAACCCAACAATCCGAACTGAAGTCAGCTAAAGAAGTTTTGACAAAAGAGGAAGAAGAACTTATTCGACTTGAAAGACTTCGTGATAAGGCACAGGAAAATCTTACTCAAGCTGAGACAGGGCTTGAGGAGGCAAAGAAAGCTGTCCGCAGTGCAGAACAGGAGCTGCTTGATTTGCAAAATGCACCTGAGAAACTAGAGGAGGCTAAGCGCAACTACGCAAAAGTCCAACAACAGCTCAAAGAAGCTAAGGAAACATTTGACGATGCGAGTGCCCTTTTAGAAACATTACTGACAGAACGCGATACAAAACTGTCAGAATACAAAGAACTTAAAGCGAAGTTTGATTTGAATCAAGCGAAACTAAAAGATCTAGAAAATCAAGCGAAAAACAAGGTAATTGTCACATTGCCTGACGGAACAATTGTTGCAGTACCAAAAGATGCACCAACTGCTGCTGAAAAACCAGCTATTGACGTAGATGCAGTCAAAGACGCTATTACTAAAGGTCAAGATGTAACAGTTGTTGACGGTAAAGTTGTGGTGACGACCCCACAAGCAGGTGTCACCGTCACACCACAAGGTATTACTTACTCACGTGTAGAACGTGCTAAGACCTTGCCAAACACAGGGGAGCAAACAAGTTTGTTGGCACTCGCAGGTGTGGCAGTATTATCTAGTCTTGGTCTTGCAAGTGCAAGAAGACGCAAACAAGGATAGATGGCTATAATGAAAAAATCTTCTTACTATGACAGTAGGAAGATTTTTTGGATTTCTAAAAGTTTCGGAAAGACTACGCTAGTTCCAACAATTTTTAGGAATGAAATATGATGTACTAGATGAGTAGAAAAGCGAAGACGGTAGCTCTTGATTTTCTGAAAGTAAGGTGATGCCTATGGGCAATTCATCAAAATCTGACGGAAAGGGGAGCGTTCTTTTGACAGCTTTTGAAGTTGTGCAGACGATTTTAAGTTTCAGTGGTTTCACAGTTGCTTTGATTGGTTTGTGCTATAAAATCTTCAAAGATAATGACAAAAAATAATCCGTCCCCACTTTTGCGCGAGTAGGACGGATTAAATCTGTAATACGAGCCGCCGTCTTTTTAACGGTTCTACATTTGGAGCTGGACGGCAATCCAGCTCCTTTTCTATTTTTATTATAACAGATTACTTGTAAAATGCAAACGCTATGTTAACTTAACTTTGGTGATTCGTTTGCTCCCGACTTTCTCACTTATTTTTTCAAAAAAATGCCATAAGTGCTTGATATAGTTGAATTTTTTGAATAATTTTTATCATTATTCTTGTTGTATATGGTTATGTATGTTATAATGTAACTATGGCATTTATCAAAACAACAACGAACAAAGAAGGTCGGACCCATGTCTACCTAGTCGAGGGATATCGTAAAGATGGCAAGGTCAAACAACGGATCCTAAAAAAATATGGCTTATTGGACGAACTTGAAAAAGACGATCCCGCTATTCTTGACCGATTAAAACAAGAAGCTAAGCAAGGGATTTTAACAGATAAGAAAACTCTAACAGTTGACTATGATTTGCTTGCTCCTATGTATGAACCAGATAAGTCTTATGGTTGGATGGTACTAGATGGTTTGTTTGAGGAATTGGAGTTATCTCATTTTTTAAAATCCCGACCTCATAAGGCTGACTACGACTTGGTTCAAGTGCTAAAGCTACTTGTCTTTCAGCGTATCTTACATCCGAATAGTAAACTTGCGACATATGCTTCTCAGGGTGATTTGTTTGGAGATTGGTCAGTTAGTCGCAATGCTATCTACCGTTCTTTGGATCTCTTGAACTCACTAAAAGAGGACCTTCAACTACATCTGCACAAGGAAGTAAGTCGACTGACAAAGCGTGAAGCTCGTCTGGTTTTCTATGATGTTACTAACTATTACTTTGAAACAGATATCCCTGATAGTGAAGAGGTATCAGAGAGCGGAACAATTCTCAAAGAGGGCTTGCGTAGGAGGGGACCGAGTAAGGAACACAGACCTAAGCCTATAGTGCAACTGGGATTGTTTATGGATACCAACGGTATTCCAATCAGCTATAAATTATTCAGAGGCAATCAGACAGACCCTGTGACTTATCTTCCTGCTGTTGAAGAAGTAAAGAAACAATTTGGGATTGAACGAATTGTAGTTGTGGCAGATAAGGCAATGAATAGTCAAAATAATGTTTCAGCTATGGAGAAGCAAGGAGATGGCTGGATCTTCTCACAAAAGCACCGTGGGAAACGTGGTGCTCCGAAGGATATTCAAGAAAAAATATTGGAAGAATCTGGTTGGCAGTTTAATCAAGAGATCACTTTCGCTAAAAAGTCTTACATTCGAGAGAGAAAACTTGGGACCAAGAAGGATTCTCCAACCGTTAGAGAAAAAGTACTAATGACCTGGTCAAAGAAATATGAAGATAGAGAACGGATTCGACGTGAAGGGGCTCTTGACTATGCCAATAAGCTAACTGATGCGGAATTGTTTCGACAAACGAGTAAGAAGGGCGGAAAGAAATATCTTGAATTGAGCTATTTGGATAAGGAAACCGGAGAGGTTAAACCATTTTCGCCACTTATCCGAATTGACCAAGAACAGGTCGAATTTGATGCTCAATTTGATGGAGTTCATGTCCTTGTGACCAGTGAGACTGAGATGAGCGATGAGGCTATGCTTGCTTCCTACAAGGAACTGTCTAAAATTGAGGATTGCTTCCGTGTAACTAAGATGGAGTTAGAAAGTCGTCCAGTCTATGTTTGGACAGAAGAACATATTCAAGCACACTTTTTAACATGCTTTATTGCCTTGGTTCACTTACGCTTACTCCAACATCAGATTGACTGGAAAATGAGTCCAGAACGGATTACTTCTGCTCTAAATAGTGCAAAGGCCACAAGATTGAGGGATGATTACTATAGGCTTCAAGAGAATTCCGATATGCAGGAGTTAAATAAGCTTTTGGGGTTTGATTGGACCAATGGAATTGTCAAATTTGAAACGCTTAAGAAGTATGGGAAACGTCCATACACAACAAAAAAATAAGAGAAAAGAACAGTGAAATCCCTTGATAGACAAGGGGTTAGCTGTTCTTTATGCTTTTTTAAGTGATAAACTTGGGATTATAACAGATTACTTGTAAAATGCAAACGCTATGTTAACTTAACTTTGGTGATTCGTTTGCTATAGGTTTGTTTCTTATAGTAGGCTCAGACTTATCGGTGAATACCATAATATGACGATACAGGTTAGAGAGCGTTTACTGCTATATTATTTTTTACTAGTTGGGTAGACTCAGCGATCATAGGGTACTTCTTCGCTTTGCATAATTGTCTAATAATTCTTGATCAAATCAACCGTTGAGCGGTCTAGCTTTTTAACGATGGCTTGCAAGAAGGCTTGAGCCTCTAGGAAGTCATCCATGCTATAGAGGGTTTGATGTGAATGGATATAGCGAGCGCAGACACCGATGGTTGTCGATGGAACGCCATGATTTTTCAAGTGGGCTGCACCAGCATCTGTTCCACCTTTACCACAGTAGTATTGGAATTTGACACCAGCCTCCTCAGCAGTCGTCAAGAGGAAGTCTTTCATATTTTTTAACATGATATGACCTGGGTCATAGAAACGAAATAGGGTACCATCTCCGATTTTTCCTTGGTCACCATAGATGTCGCCCGCTGGTGAGCAATCAACAGCAAGGAAAATGTCTGGATTGAATTTGGTTGTAGAAGCATGAGCTCCACGTAAGCCAACCTCTTCTTGCACATTGGCCCCAGCAATCAACTGATTTGGTAAAGCTTGACCGGATAGGCTTTCCAGCAATTCCGTCACCATAAGGACACCGAAGCGGTTGTCCCAAGCCTTAGAAATAACATTTTTTCCGTTGGCAGTAAGGATAGTTTCATTTTTGGGAACCAGGACATCCCCCGGACGAACACCGAAAGCCCAGGCTTCGTCATAATTGGCAAAACCAGCATCGAAAATAATATCAGCAATGGCAGGCATGCCAGGAGCGTTAGCCCCCCGTGAAAGGTGAGGTGGTACTGAGCCTGAGATGGCTGGAATGGTACGACCGTCCTGCAACTGAAGAGTGAAGGCTTGGCTAGAAACAACCAGAGGATTCCAGCCACCTAGCTCGACAACACGGAAAGTACCGTCTGGCTTGATTTGGCTAATCATAAAGCCAACCTCATCCATGTGAGCGGCCACTAGGATACGAGGAGCATTTTCAACAGCCGTATCCTTGATGCCAAAAATTCCACCTAGCCCATCTGTTTCAATGCGGTCCACGTGTGGCGTGATTTTCTGGCGGATGTGGTTGCGAACCTGTCCTTCAAATCCCGGTAAGCTTTGCAATTCTGTAACTTCTTTAATTTTTTCAAAAAGAGTCATTCTTCTTCCTCCATGACATGATTACTACTATTTTATCACGAAGAGCTAGACTTGTCTTGAAAATATGGATAGTATTGACAAGAATGCTTGAAGTTTGCTAGGATAGAAATGCCCCTCAAAATAGAGAGGAGGTGATTGCCTTGTTGTTCGAACTTCTCACATTGTTCGTTGCACCTATTGTATCAGGTCTTGTGTTGATACTCTTTGAGTATTGGCTCAACAATCGCAACAAATAGGCCCCAGGGGCAAAAGAAAACCCTCAACGCTGGGAACGTTGGGGGCTTTTTGATTGCCGATGTATTATCGAACTTCTCACTGTAAGACCATTCTATCTATTTTTAAGTCTTTTGTCAAGTGGTGCGAGTTTGTCTCAGCTGTCACAAGTCCAATGGCATTTTTGGGAAAAATCCGGAGAAATATGATAAAATAGTCAACATGAAAAAGAAGAAGACAGCCTTGCTAGCAGGCTTATTGGGGGCAGGTGTGCTCACCGCTAGTGCTCAATTTTACCGTAAAATCCAAGAAGACCGTAAAAAAGCACAGGCCTTGCAGGAGGTGCGTGACTTTTTCGCTGATTTAGGAGAGATTGCCACGGTCTATGTGGATGAAACAGCCTCAACTCGTGACCAGCTTATTGGCGGGGTTGTGATGGAGGCAGGACAGGTGTTTTTATTTGAAAATACCCAAGGTTCTATTCAGTACAGGGAGGAAGAAAGATGATTTTTCCAACAAAGCTTGAAGAAGTGGCTGCCTTGATTGAAGATGGCAAGCCAACCGTTTTTCTATTTGTGACGACTTGGTGTGGAGATTGCCACTATATCAAACCGCATTTGCCAGCTATCGAAGAAGCTTTTCCAGATCTCCGTTTTGTGCAACTGGATCGAGATGACTTTATGCCTTTGGCACAGGAATGGGCTATTTTAGGCATTCCAAGTCTGGTTGTTTTGGAAAATGGTAAGGAAATCGGTCGTTTTGTCGATAAGAATCGCAAGACCAAGGAAGAAATCATGAACTTCTTATCTGGACTGGGTAGATAAATTAGCAGAGAAGCTCTGCCATTTCCCAAAAGAAAGGAAAGAATATGAAGAAATCACTAGGAAAAATCCTTCTAGCACCTGTGGTGCTGGGGTTGAGTTTGAGTCTTGCTCCCTTGGTGCAGGCTGAGATTCAAACAGATGTTATCAATGAAAAATGGGGCAAGCCAACACTGGTCTACGGTGGTGGTTTGTCAGATGCGCAGGCGACAGAGGTTAACAATCTATTTGGTATTTCGGATGTCAATAATGTTAGCCGTCAGGTGGTTGTTGGCGCGGATATGGACCAATATTTAGGTACATCTGGAGCGGACACAGCCTCCCTCTATTCATCTGTCTTGGTGCAAAAGCAGGACGCTGGCAAAGGGGTTGTGGTGGACATCAAGACGCCGCAGAACATCACCTTGATTACTGAAACGCAGTATGCCAATGCGGCCATTACAGCTGGTGCGACAGATGTCTTGATTGACGTTGCGGCACCCATTCAGGTGACGGGAGAGTCCGCCCTGACAGGTGTTTACAAGGCTCTTGCAGCCAATGGTGAAACAGTTGATACCGCTCGAACTGAAGTAGCTCAACAGGAGCTAGAGACAGTCAATGAAGTGGCAACGGCTCACACAGGTGACACTAATTTTGATAGTTCGGCCTTGGATAAGGCAGTAGCAGAAATCAAGACAGCTCTTGCCGACTACAAAAAGTCCAATGGTCAGGTAGCTTCCGAATCAGACATCAATACTATGATTAACGATGTCTTGGCCAATAACGGTTTGGAAAATGTCATCACAGCAGATGAAATTTCTAAGCTAGTCACATTTGCCAAAGCTTATCAGGAAACCTCTGCTATTGATTCGGCTGAGGTTGCTGCCCAGCTCAACCAGTTCAAGCAACAGGCGGAGCAACAAATTTCAGAAGCCTATAAGAATCTACAAGATTCAGGGATTTTAGAAAAAATCGGTGCCTTCTTTGAAAATCTTTGGAAAGGCTTGACCGGTCTATTTGCATAAAGGAGAAATGAAAAAGAAATGATTTTTACATATAACAAAGAACAGGTTGGCGATGTCCTCATGGTCATCGTTGCAGAAGACAAGGGACAAGCTGTCCAGTTTGAACGCAAAGGCAAGGTAGCACGTGTCTTCTTAGCAGAAACGGGTCAAACAGTCGCTTGGAATATCTTTGAAGCATCAAGTTTGGTTGAGCTTGCTGGAAATGGTCAAGTTTTCTTGACAGATGAGCAAGTTGCGACCTTGAATGCAGCATTAGCAAAAGAAGGTTTTAATGAAAGCTTGGTCAATGACAACAGTCCGAAATTTGTTGTTGGTCAGATTGCGGAATTGGTTCCGCATCCAGACAGCGACCACCTCAATATCTGTCAGGTCAATGTTGGGGACAAAACGGTGCAAATCGTAGCCGGTGCCCCAAATGCTGCACAAGGTCTGAAAACTATTGTGGCTCTTCCGGGGGCAATGATGCCGAGCGGTAGCCTGATCTTCCCAGGGAAATTGCGTGGTGAAGATAGCTTTGGTATGATGTGTAGCCCGCGTGAATTGGCTCTGCCAAACGCACCACAAGTCCGTGGTATTATCGAATTAGACGACTCCGCCGTGGTCGGAGAGGCCTTTGATCCAGCTAAACACTGGAAGGGATAGAAAAAGAAGAATTGGTCGATTTTGGCCAATTCTTTTATGTTGTTTCAATTCTATTTTCAATAGTCTGTCCGATTTCTTCGGTCAAGGCCTGTTGTGATTTGAGTTGGAAGTAAAGACTAGACAGAAAATGTTGGAGATTGAGCCACCGGAAGTAGTCTACTGGTTCTTGATTTGGAAAGTCCAGCTTGCTAATCCATTCCGTCAGCTCTTGGCTTGACACTTTTTCATTCAGCAGGAGGTAGACAGGGATTTGTGCCAGACGGATTTCCTCACCAGCTGAGAAAACTTTACTTTGTTTAGTTAGACAAGTGACAATAGTTTGCCAGACTGCTTTGCTTTTTTCATCGGGAAATTGATCATGACAGCTTGTGGCCAGAAGAAAATCTGCTCCGTGGGCAACGGTATGGATCCAACCGAGTTTTTCATCGTAGCCAGACCAGTCATTTTCAATCGCCAAATAATCCAAGGCCTGCTGGAAGAGTAGCTCACGGTCGTTAGTGCTTAAAAATGCATGATAAATAGACTCTGGCTCATTATCGACAGACAGCAACAGACAGTAAAGTAAGCAAGTAAAACTTCGCTTTAGTGTGGAACTTTCTAGGGAAAGAGGATTGGTTTCTTGAGAGAATTGTAGCAGCGACTGTGCTTGCTCCCTTGTGACCAAGCCCTCCAAAAAGATGTGGCAAAAACTAGCATAAACCAGTTCGTCGCGTATAGCAGGAACAGGATGACCGATGTTTTCCAGCAACCAAGCCAGTTCGGCATTGGTATATGGTTGGGAGGTCTGTATCTTTTCCATCAAAAATTCTTTCATAATTTTCGCTCCTTTTCTAATCCTTCTACGAATAAATAAGTAGGAGGACATAAAATGTATAATAAAGTTATTTTAATCGGTCGCTTGACGGCCCAACCTGAACTCACACAAACACCAACTGGCAAAAATTTGACTCGTGTTACTGTTGCAGTCAACCGCCGTTTTAAGACGGAAAATGGGGAACGTGAAGCAGATTTTCTTAATGTCATTTTCTGGGGCAAACTGGCGGAAACGCTTGTTTCCTATGGCAGCAAGGGTAGTCTAATTTCTATTGACGGTGAGTTGCGAACGCGAAAATACGAAAAAGACGGCAGCAATCATTATGTGACGGAAATCTTAGGACAATCCTTCCAGCTGCTCGAAAGTCGGGCCCAACGTGCCATGCGTGAAAATAACACAGGCGATGATCTAGCTGACTTGGTCTTGGAAGAGGAGGAATTACCGTTTTAAAGCAATATCGGTCCTAAGACCGATGGAGAACGAGAAAAAGTAGGCTATACTATAGTCAATCCTAAATATTTTTCATATCTCCTTAAAAACACCGACGAAAGTTGGTGTTTTTTGCTACTTATTTTCTATATTTCCACCATTCTACCAGTATGATAATCAGAGAAAACAGGATAACTCCATAAAAGAAAAAGATGATGTAATGAGGGTGGAAAAAGAGAAGTAACCAGACTAGCCAGAGTAGGTAGGCGGTTGAGCAAAAGGCAAGACTCCTCTTCTCAGGTCTGGTGTCAACATCTCAGCGCAGTGGTTGATTGGCAGTTTTGTTCGTGTTTCACACTCCAAATCTGACCTAATCAACTGTGCGGGGGTGGGAAGACGAACTCTTTTTGACCAGTCGAGTTCTTTCCCACTCCCCAAAAGCCTAATTTACGTTTTAAAAACCATTCTGCAAAATTTTCCTAGGCTGAAAATCGGCTTTCGAGGTAATCTGTTTTTAAATCTCTAAAAAATTTCATGAATACCTCCAAACTTTTTAAAAATAGTATAACATAGTTTACCAATAATGAATAGGTAAATTCTACCTCATACTTAAGAAGGATTTTCACGAAAAGGAATAGAATTTTCTTGACTATTTTTGACCAAGTGATACAATAGGAAATGTGAATTAGCACTCGCATACAAAGAGTGCTAAAAATACCAGGAGGTAATACCATGTTGAAACCATTGGGCGATCGTATCGTCGTAAAAATTGAAGAAAAAGAACAAACAGTTGGTGGCTTTGTCCTAGCAGGAGCCGGCCAAGAAAAGACAAAAGAAGCAAGTGTCCTAGCGATCGGACAAGGGATTCGTACCTTGAATGGTGACTTGGTTGCCCCAGCGGTGGCGGTTGGAGATACTGTTTTGATTGATGCTCATGCAGGATTGGAAGTCAAAGACGGAGACCAAACCGTTCACATCATCCGTGAAGCAGACATTTTGGCAATTGTAGAATAAGAGGTAGGAAAATGGCAAAAGAAATCAAATTTGCAGCAGATGCACGTGAAAGCATGGTCCGTGGTGTCGATATTCTGGCGGATACTGTCAAAGTAACCTTGGGTCCAAAAGGTCGTAATGTTGTTTTGGAAAAAGCATACGGTTCACCACTTATTACAAACGACGGTGTAACCATTGCCAAAGAAATTGAGTTGGAAGACCACTTTGAAAATATGGGTGCCAAGCTGGTATCCGAAGTAGCGTCAAAAACCAATGACATCGCTGGTGACGGGACAACCACTGCAACTGTTTTGACCCAGGCTATCGTACGTGAAGGCTTGAAAAACGTAACTGCAGGTGCCAATCCAATTGGTATCCGTCGTGGTATCGAGGCTGCGGTTGCGACTGCGGTTGAAGCCTTGAAAGCACAAGCAAGCCCAGTATCCAATAAAGCTGAAATTGCTCAAGTCGCAGCCGTGTCTTCACGTTCTGAAAAAGTTGGTGAGTACATTTCAGAAGCTATGGAGCGTGTGGGTACAGATGGTGTTATCACCATTGAAGAATCTCGCGGTATGGAAACTGAGCTGGATGTGGTTGAAGGTATGCAATTCGACCGTGGTTACCTCTCGCAATACATGGTAACAGATAATGAGAAAATGGTGGCAGAACTTGAAAATCCATTCATCTTGATTACAGATAAGAAGATTTCTCATATCCAAGATATTTTGCCACTCTTGGAAAGCATTCTCCAGACTAGTCGTCCGCTCTTGATTATTGCTGACGATGTGGATGGCGAAGCTCTTCCTACTCTTGTTCTCAACAAGATTCGTGGTACCTTCAACGTTGTTGCAGTCAAAGCTCCAGGCTTTGGTGACCGTCGCAAAGCTATGTTGGAAGACATTGCGATCTTGACAGGCGGTACAGTGATTACAGAAGACCTTGGTTTGGACTTGAAAGATGCGACCATTGAAGCACTTGGTCAGGCTGCTAAAGTTGTGGTCGACAAAGATGGTACAACCATTGTTGAAGGTGCTGGAAATCCAGAAGTCATTGCCAACCGTGTCGCTGTTATCAAGTCACAGATTGAAGTGACGACTTCTGAATTTGACCGTGAAAAATTGCAAGAGCGTTTGGCTAAATTGTCAGGCGGTGTTGCAGTTATCAAAGTCGGTGCCGCTACTGAGACTGAGTTGAAAGAAATGAAACTCCGTATCGAAGATGCCCTCAATGCAACACGTGCCGCAGTTGAAGAAGGGATCGTTGCCGGTGGTGGTACTGCTCTTGTCAATGTAATTGATAGCGTAGCGAAATTGGAATTGACAGGCGACGATGAGACAGGACGCAATATTGTCCTACGAGCCTTGGAAGAGCCAGTTCGTCAGATTGCCTATAACGCAGGCTATGAAGGTTCAGTTATCATTGATAAATTGAAGAATTCTGAGCTTGGAACAGGCTTTAATGCTGCGACAGGTGAATGGGTGAATATGATTGAGGCAGGAATTATTGACCCTGTTAAAGTTACTCGTTCTGCTCTTCAAAATGCGGCTTCCGTAGCCAGCTTGATTTTGACGACAGAAGCAGTCGTTGCCAACAAGCCAGAACCAGCCGCTCCAGCTATGCCACAAGGTATGGATGGAATGGGTATGGGCTACTAAGAAATAGCAAAATGACACAGCTACTTGGCTGTGTTTTTTTCTTGAAAATTTCAAACATATCTATTTGACAATAGTTTTGAGATGTGGTACTATATTAGACGGTACTTTTTACTTTTGGTCTCTCAAGAGTGTACAGGGACGTGCTGACAAATGTTGCAAAAGTACACACAGATAGGGGTTGTCACCAATGCCCTATCACCAAAAATAAAAAATATATACAGGAGAATGTAGATGCCTACAATTAACCAGTTGGTACGTAAACCACGTAAGTCTAAAGTAGAAAAATCTAAATCAGCAGCTTTGAACGTTGGTTACAACAGCCGTAAAAAAGTTCAAACTAACGTTTCATCACCACAAAAACGCGGTGTTGCAACTCGTGTCGGAACAATGACACCTAGAAAACCTAACTCAGCCCTTCGTAAATTCGCTCGTGTACGTTTGAGCAACCTTATCGAAGTTACTGCTTACATCCCAGGTATCGGCCACAACTTGCAAGAGCACAGCGTTGTTCTTCTTCGTGGTGGACGTGTAAAAGACCTTCCAGGGGTACGTTACCATATCGTTCGTGGTGCGCTTGATACTGCAGGTGTTAACGATCGTAAGCAAGGCCGTTCTAAATACGGTACTAAACGTCCAAAAGGCTAAGAAAGGGGAAATATAAATGAGTCGTAAAAATCAAGCGCCTAAGCGCGAAGTATTGCCAGATCCATTGTATAACTCAAAATTGGTAACTCGTTTGATCAACCGTGTTATGTTGGACGGTAAACGTGGTACTGCTGCATCAATCGTTTACGGAGCCTTTGATCAAATCAAAGAAGCAACTGGTAACGATGCACTTGAAGTATTTGAAACAGCAATGGAAAACATCATGCCTGTACTTGAAGTACGTGCACGTCGTGTCGGTGGTTCTAACTACCAAGTCCCAGTTGAAGTTCGTCCAGAGCGTCGTACAACACTAGGTCTTCGTTGGTTGGTAACAATCGCTCGTAACCGTGGTGAGCACACTATGATTGATCGCCTTGCGAAAGAAATCATGGATGCAGCAAACAACACTGGTGCAGCTGTTAAGAAACGTGAAGACACCCACAAAATGGCAGAAGCAAACCGCGCATTCGCACACTTCCGCTGGTAAGATAGGATATTTTAGCGTTAAACAAATGCTAGCCAAAATAGGAAAATTGACGCAGAAACTTCGGTTTCTAGGAGATTTTATCTTTTTGGCAGACATTTGTAGCTAAAATTCAACTAAGATTAAGATACGAGGGCGTCAAGCAACTCCTAGACAAAATAGGGAAGCGAAACAGATTGCTGTGCAATCAATGAGGTTCTCACCTAAAGGTAGCCCCATTTGTAATTGGCTAAAGCCAAAACAACTGCGTCTCTTTTTGTCAGTGAGTTGTAGCCCAAGTTCAATTAGGATGTGAGGACGTTAAGAAAATTCAAGGAAAAATAGGAAATCAGACGATGGACCTTAAGGTCCAAGGAAGATTTACACCTAAAGGTAGCCACACTTGTAATTGGCTAAAGCCAAAACAATTGCGTCTCTTTTTTCCAGAATTTTTAGTCCGAACCCAACTAATTAGGATGTGAGGACGTTAAGTTAGTTCTACATAAATCAATTGATATTATGGTACAAACTTCTCGTTCAACCATCACAAACCGGATTGAGGATGACCTCATCCACTTCACACCATTAGTAAGAAATCAAGCGGGTGGGACTTGCCCACTCGCTTTTCTTAAAATATGGTATAATAAAGTATAAAACTAAAATTATAGGAGAACAAACCTCATGGCACGCGAATTTTCATTAGAAAAAACTCGTAATATCGGTATCATGGCGCACGTTGACGCGGGTAAAACAACGACAACTGAGCGTATTCTTTACTACACTGGTAAAATCCACAAAATCGGTGAAACGCACGAAGGTGCATCACAAATGGACTGGATGGAGCAAGAGCAAGAGCGTGGTATCACAATCACATCTGCTGCAACAACAGCTCAATGGAACAACCACCGTGTAAACATCATCGACACACCAGGACACGTGGACTTCACAATCGAAGTACAACGTTCACTTCGCGTTCTTGATGGTGCGGTAACCGTTCTTGACTCACAATCAGGTGTTGAGCCACAAACTGAAACAGTATGGCGTCAAGCAACTGAATACGGTGTTCCACGTATCGTATTCGCAAACAAAATGGATAAAATCGGTGCTGACTTCCTTTACTCAGTAAGCACACTTCATGAGCGTCTTCAAGCAAATGCTCATCCAATCCAACTGCCAATCGGTTCTGAAGATGAGTTCCGTGGTATCATCGACTTGATCAAGATGAAAGCTGAAATCTATACTAACGACCTTGGTACAGATATTCTTGAAGAAGATATTCCAGCTGAATACCTTGAGCAAGCTCAAGAATACCGTGAAAAATTGGTTGAAGCAGTTGCTGAAACTGATGAAGAATTGATGATGAAATACCTTGAAGGTGAAGAAATCACAAACGAAGAATTGAAAGCTGCTATCCGTAAAGCGACTATCAATGTTGAATTCTTCCCAGTATTGTGTGGTTCAGCCTTCAAAAACAAAGGTGTTCAATTGATGCTTGATGCGGTTATCGACTACCTTCCAAGCCCAGTTGACATCCCTGCTATTAAAGGTGTTAACCCAGATACAGATGCTGAAGAAGAACGTCATGCATCAGATGAGGAGCCATTTGCAGCTCTTGCCTTCAAGATCATGACTGACCCATTCGTAGGTCGTTTGACATTCTTCCGTGTTTACTCAGGCGTCCTTAACAGCGGTTCATACGTATTGAACACTTCTAAAGGTAAACGTGAGCGTATCGGACGTATCCTTCAAATGCACGCAAACAGCCGTCAAGAAATTGAAACTGTTTACGCTGGTGACATCGCCGCTGCGGTTGGTTTGAAAGACACTACAACTGGTGACTCATTGACAGATGAAAAAGCAAAAATCATCCTTGAGTCAATCCACGTTCCAGAACCAGTTATCCAATTGATGGTTGAGCCTAAGTCTAAAGCTGACCAAGACAAGATGGGTATTGCCCTTTCTAAATTGGCTGAAGAAGATCCAACATTCCGCGTTGAAACAAACGTTGAAACTGGTGAAACAGTTATCTCTGGTATGGGTGAGTTGCACTTGGATGTCCTTGTTGACCGTATGCGTCGTGAATTCAAGGTTGAAGCAAACGTAGGTGCTCCTCAAGTATCATACCGTGAAACATTCCGCGCTTCTACACAAGCTCGTGGTTTCTTCAAACGCCAGTCTGGTGGTAAAGGTCAATTCGGTGACGTTTGGATCGAATTCACACCAAACGAAGAAGGTAAAGGTTTCGAGTTCGAGAACGCTATCGTCGGTGGTGTGGTTCCACGTGAATTCATCCCAGCGGTTGAAAAAGGTCTCGTAGAATCTATGGCTAACGGTGTTCTTGCTGGTTACCCAATCGTTGACGTTAAAGCTAAGCTTTACGATGGTTCATACCACGATGTCGACTCATCTGAAACAGCCTTCAAAGTGGCAGCATCTCTTGCCCTTAAAGAAGCAGCTAAATCAGCTCAACCAACTATCCTTGAGCCAATGATGCTTGTAACAATCACTGCACCAGAAGATAATCTTGGTGACGTTATGGGTCACGTTACTGCACGTCGTGGTCGCGTTGACGGTATGGAAGCTCGTGGTAACACACAAATCGTTCGTGCTTATGTGCCACTTGCGGAAATGTTCGGTTACGCAACTGTTCTTCGTTCAGCAACACAAGGTCGCGGTACTTTCATGATGGTATTTGACCACTACGAAGATGTACCAAAATCTGTACAAGATGAAATCATCAAGAAAAACGGCGGTAATGCTTAATTGATTGCCCAAGCCTGCTCGAAAGAGCGGGCTTTTTTTCATGCCTTCTATTTCTCTTTCGTCAAGAACAAATGAAAACCACCAGTTAAACTGGTGGCTGAGAAGATGTTGTAGTTCATTAAAAATCACCTCCAACAGTCTAGGGCTGAACTGTGGCACGTGGAAGTCGGACAAACGAAGTGGATGCTAAATAATCAAGTGGACATTTTCGCATCTCTCTTAAGACAAAATCATTATTCCTGGATGGGGAATATTTTAAAATATTGTAATTGTTCTTGATACAGTTTTGTGTATTTATTGGCTTGTGATAGACCAGATAAAACTGTTTGTGTACGAGTTGGGTAGTCGGTGATGATGCCATCTACTTCTATGGAGTCTGCTTGTTGTACTCCTTCAGGAGTATTGACAGTCCATACGTAGAAAGATTTTCCCGATTTGCAAATATAATTGAGCAATTCATCTGTGAGTTGGTCTAAGGGGACGCTATAACCTGTCAAATTTGGTAGTTCATTTTCTGGAGGACTGCTCATCAATAGGTAAGTTTCAAACTTTGGAGAGTAGGAGAGGGCGGATTTCATGAAATCATAACTACCAGACTGAAGTTGATGACCTTCTTCTTCAAAACGTTTTTGATACTTCTTCATGAAATTGTCCACCATCTGCGGGCTATCTTGGTCTGAAGTTTTAAAATCAATTAAGAGTTTCTGTTTTCTCGCAGTTGCTTCAGCTAGAATCTGGTCAAAACTTGCGATTTGAGCAGTATGTCCTGCTGCATCCGTTATCCTTGTTTCTGTTAAACTTGCTAAAGTTAAATCATGAGGACGGTAGTCTAGTCCGGCCCAATTAATCAAAGTTGGGTCATGAAAAGCAACGAATTCTAAATCAGCAGTTTCCCAAAGATCAATTTCAATATAATCTGGGTTGCTTTCGCTAGCTAATTGGACTGCTTCAACGGTATTTTCGATGGCTTGGTGGTCGTTTAAAGCACGGTGGGAGATAATAAGAGGAGATTTTGGAAGATGGGAGGCTGCTTCAAATCCAGCTAATAAGAAAACAGGGAATGCTGGTAGGAGAATAAATAGAAGGGAGGAAGGTTTCCACCATGTAAATCTTTCGTTGAATAGGATTTTCCACCAAATCCATAAAGGAAGTGTGATTGTAAAAACTAGGTTACTGTATAAAAGAGCAACTGAAAGGTTATAAATGGTTTGTACATGGTTTGGAAAAAAATCCGCTAATTTGGTTTGAATAGAAGCGGTGGCAAAGCTGACTCCGTACCAAATTCCAAAGCAGATTAGAGGTATGATAGTGCTGATAACTATTTTTTTCCATTTTGAACGATGTAATCTTTTCAATGAGCGTCTTTTAATGCTCTCTGAATGGGTTGTTCGCATTACGTATTATACTTTCTAAAATATGTTAATTACTATTGTAACATTTTTTATTTTTTTTCAATTGAGTTAGAAAGGATTGTAAAAATAGTCATTCAGAAAATGCACAAAACCAATTTCTAGCTCCGCACTTTTTCAATATATTTTCAAAAAAATTTGAACCAGAAATGTAGAGTATGTTGCTTTTGAAGATAGGAAAATACGGAAAATTCAAAAAAGTATAGTCGAATGAATTAGCTTTCAGACAAGGAACTGAGGTGCAGGTTGCTAGCACAGCCTAGTGGCTGTGCTAGGTTGGAGATATAACTTGCAAAGCAAGTCACTTCTGCAGAGTACGGCAAGCCGAAAGTGACGATGTATCAAAGTTAATTCAAATGACTGATATGTAAAGCCCTTTGTCAAGTAAAAACAATCGAACTGATTAAAAAATGAAAAGTATCTAGAAAGAGCCTAGTTCTTAGCTTCGGGCATTGGCCACTCTGATATTCGTGGATTGGTTACCTACAGGTCAATGGTTCTGCCGCGAGTCCTACTCTCTATAAGCGTGGATCACAATTGTGCCACTTAGTCATTTCGTAGATGACTCAAACCTTGAAGTCCTAAACTCCTTCAAGATACTTTCCATTCAAACATGATTTCAATCCTTATTTCTGTCCAAATTCACCCAGTGATTTTGGATAGAAATAGGGATTCCTCATCGCTCTGCGATGATAAAACTTAATGGTCAAAAGTGTACATGAAAACAAGCGCTAACTTCAAGCTATTCTTCCTGTCATCATCCCCCAAATAAAACCAGACAATTCTCGTGCAATAGCTGTTTTAGCAACATTTTGTTTCTTATTTTTTCCTAGAACAAGTGTGCGATAACGTCTTCTTAAGCGTTCATTAGCCTTATCCGCATAAGCAATCACCTCCACTCGGTTTCCACTTTGTCTCCTTTTCAATTCTTTGGATTTATACCCAATCGTCCCCTTAGCCAATGATTGTGCAGCTTCTATCAGAAGTCGTCTCGCATGGCTATTCCCAGCTTTGGTGATAGCACCTCTTCTCTCCTTGTCGCCGCTAGAATTTTCGCTAGGAGTTAGCCCAAGATAAGAAGCAAAATGTTGAGCTGTCGCAAAGCGATTAAAATCACCGATTTCTGTCACAATGGAAAGAGCAGTTAGTGTTTTAATGCCAATAAAGCAAGAAAGCCGTGAGACCTTCTCTTGGTAACTGTCGCTTTGACCCAGTTGCTCAATTCGTGCATCATACCGTTCTATTTGATCTACTAATTTCTCATAGGTCAATAGATATTCTGTCAAAATCTCTGCATAAAGTCCATCAGGATTTAGGGAACGGAGCCAGCGGACATGTTTCTGTGTCCAATTACTGCTTCCCTCGGTATAGCGAAAATCATGTCGGAGACAGAAGGCAAGAATTTGTTGTTTGATTTTCTTCAGAGCCACTTTGTGGTCTGTTCTCATGCGGATATATTCTTTGACTTGTTCATCCTCAACAGTAGGAATATGAACAGGCCGATAGCTACGAAAGGCCAGAGCTTTTGCGAGTTGAGCTGCATCTTTTTTATCAGTCTTAACACGCTTAGATCCTTCCTTCATCACCGTTGTAGGCGCCATCACGATACAGGGAATCCCGTGAGCTTGTAGCTGGTGATATAGGGTAAATCCAAGACATCCGGCTTCGTAGCCACATAACACTTCTGCATCTTGACCATATAAACGACGAAGCTCATTCACATAGTTCACAATATAGCTAACATTTGGACCAACTTTAGTGCTATGTTTGAATTGATTCGCCATCATATCATAATAGCAGAGTGAAAAACTTTCTTTGTGAACATCCATTCCGATGAAAAGTGTGGTAAAATGAAACATATAAGACCTCCAATTGAGTGTGGTAATTCCTGTTAGAAGTTGATTGTTTTTTTATTCTAGTGTACAGGTAAATCCACGAATTCTCAACTGGGGGTCTTTACATATTGTCTATAATCTATCAGATTGTGAATTGATATGCTATATTATTGAGTAGAAAACTTGCCTTGAAATAGATGACTGCAAATACAATGAATAATCTTTTAGAGTTTGTAAGAGTTTGTAAATACAAGAAAAGGTATGTGGACATGATTTAAGTATGCAAACTCTTGCAATTTTCGGTAAATAGTTATATAATAAGAACGTTGAAAAGATGCTTGTAGGCTTACAAGTTAATATTTTCACAAAAGGATTAAAAGGCTTGCCTTTTAAAATAAAGAACTCGATTTTCATAAGGAGGAAATCATTCATGGTAGTTAAAGTTGGTATTAACGGTTTCGGACGTATCGGTCGTCTTGCTTTCCGTCGTATCCAAAACGTAGAAGGTGTTGAAGTTACTCGTATCAACGACCTTACAGATCCAGTAATGCTTGCACACTTGTTGAAATATGACACAACTCAAGGTCGTTTCGACGGTACTGTTGAAGTTAAAGACGGTGGTTTCGAAGTTAACGGTAAATTCGTTAAAGTTTCTGCAGAGCGCGAGCCAGGAAACATCGACTGGGCTACTGATGGCGTAGATATCGTTTTGGAAGCTACAGGTTTCTTTGCTTCTAAAGAAAAAGCTGAGCAACACATCCACGCTAACGGTGCTAAAAAAGTTGTTATCACTGCTCCTGGTGGTAACGATGTTAAGACTGTTGTTTTCAACACTAACCACGACATCCTTGATGGTACTGAAACAGTTATCTCAGGTGCTTCATGTACTACAAACTGTTTGGCACCAATGGCTAAAGCTCTTCACGATGCATTTGGCGTTCAAAAAGGTTTGATGACTACAATCCACGCTTACACTGGTGACCAAATGGTTCTTGACGGACCACACCGTGGTGGTGACCTTCGTCGTGCACGTGCTGCTGCTGCAAACATAGTTCCTAACTCAACTGGTGCTGCTAAAGCTATCGGCTTGGTAATCCCAGAATTGAACGGTAAACTTGACGGTGCTGCACAACGTGTTCCAGTTCCAACAGGTTCTGTAACTGAATTGGTTGCAACTCTTGACAAGAAAGTAACTGCTGAAGAAGTAAACGCTGCTATGAAAGCTGCTGCTACTGAATCATTTGGTTACACTGAAGACCAACTCGTATCTTCAGATATCGTAGGTATCTCATTCGGTTCATTGTTTGATGCAACTCAAACTAAAGTTATCGAAGTTGATGGCGAGCAATTGGTAAAAGTTGTTTCATGGTACGACAACGAAATGTCTTACACTGCACAACTTGTTCGTACTCTTGAGTACTTCGCAAAAATCGCTAAATAATCCTTAGTGAAAATCGAAGAGGCTTCGGCCTCTTTTTTCATTCGTTCTTTTTGAAGATTTGTGAAAAAAATATCTTTATGCAAGAAAAAATACAGAAAATATGATACAATGGTAAAGTAAATATAATTTAAGGAGTTCTTATCTAATGGCAAAATTGACTGTTAAAGATGTAGAATTGAAAGGCAAAAAAGTTCTTGTTCGTGTGGACTTCAACGTGCCTTTGAAAGATGGCGTTATCACAAACGATAACCGTATTACAGCTGCTCTTCCAACTATCAAGTATATTCTTGAGCAAGGTGGACGTGCAATTCTTTTCTCTCACCTTGGTCGTGTGAAAGAAGAAGCTGACAAAGAAGGTAAATCATTGGCTCCTGTAGCAGCTGACTTGGCAGCTAAATTGGGTCAAGACGTTGCTTTCATCGCAGGTGCTACTCGTGGTGCTGAATTAGAAGCAGCTATCAATGCTTTGGAAGATGGACAAGTTCTCCTTGTTGAAAACACTCGTTTCGAAGATGTTGATGGTAAGAAAGAATCTAAAAACGACGAAGAACTTGGTAAATACTGGGCTTCACTTGGTGATGGTATCTTCGTTAACGATGCATTTGGTACTGCACACCGTGCGCACGCATCAAACGTTGGTATCTCAGCAAATGTAGAAAAAGCAGTAGCTGGTTTCCTTTTGGAAAACGAAATTGCTTACATCCAAGAAGCTGTTGAAACTCCAGAGCGCCCATTCGTGGCAATTCTTGGTGGTTCAAAAGTATCTGATAAGATCGGTGTTATCGAGAACCTTCTTGAAAAAGCTGACAAAGTTCTTATCGGTGGTGGTATGACTTACACATTCTACAAAGCTCAAGGTATCGAAATCGGTAACTCACTTGTAGAAGAAGACAAGCTTGATGTGGCAAAAGCACTTCTTGAAAAAGCTAACGGTAAATTGATCTTGCCAGTTGACTCAAAAGAAGCTAACGCATTTGCTGGCTACACTGAAGTTCGCGACACAGAAGGTGAAGCAGTTTCAGAAGGCTTCCTTGGTCTTGACATCGGTCCTAAGTCAATCGCTAAGTTTGACGAAGCGTTGACTGGTGCCAAAACAGTTGTTTGGAACGGACCTATGGGTGTATTTGAAAACCCAGACTTCCAAGCTGGTACAATCGGTGTAATGGACGCTATCGTGAAACAACCAGGCGTGAAATCAATCATCGGTGGTGGTGACTCAGCAGCAGCAGCTATCAACCTTGGCCGTGCAGATAAGTTCTCATGGATCTCAACTGGTGGTGGTGCATCAATGGAACTCCTCGAAGGTAAAGTGCTTCCAGGACTTGCAGCTTTGACTGAAAAGTAAAAAATGCGATGAAAAGAGTTGGGAGACCAACTCTTTTCTAGTGCATCGCGTAGCATTTCTACGAAGCTAAGCGAGTTAGAAAGTCTAGCAAGGTGTAAAGTGCTTCCAGGACTTGCGACGGGAGTGGGAAAGAACTCGACTAGTCAAAAAAAGAGTTCGTCAACAAGTCCTTATTTCCAGTTGTTGAGCTGAAACAGTCTGGGGATAGACTGTTTCACTCCCACCCCCGCACAGCTCAAACTGTCTGGGAGACAGTTTGAGGTTGGAAATGAAGCGAACTCTGTTCGCATCAGTCGTATAGGTCAGATTTAGAGTGTAAAACACGAACAAATCTGCCAATCAACCACTGCGCTGAGATGTTGACACGAACTCTAAGAAGCGATGCTGGACTTTATGCCCAGCTTCTAGTGCCATGCCTAGTCTTTCTGGGAAGTGTGACCTAGAAAGACTGGCTAGGTGCAGCTTTGACTGAAAAATAGGCGGTAAGTCAGCTCAAAATATCTGGGAGATATGTTGAGGTTAGAAATAGAAGAAGCGAAGCTTCTGTCAAAAATGATTCCGTAGATTGTTACTTTGATTTTTCTTGGTGATAACTTCAAATAGTCCACTGTGCTATTTGAACCCCGCAAGGCTGAATCTTGGTCACAACTCCCATTCAGCTACTGCGACAAAAATATAAATGTAGAAAAGACGTTGTTTTTTTGCAGCGTCTATTTGTTTGTCTTACTTCTGGGTTCCTTCTTGCAGCTGATTTAAAGTAGCAGATTATTGGGTTTTTCGAAAAGCTGGCGTGAACAGGAGGCTTCTCCAGTCGAGCTTAGGAGAAAAGAAAAGCTGGGCAGGTATTTGCTATTCTATTTTCCGAAATCATGTTAGAATAGAGGTATGTTTAAAAAATATACATTTGATCCAAAGAAATTTCGGTTGGGGATGCGGACGTTCAAATCGGGTTTAGCAGTCTTTCTAGTTATTCTACTCTTTGGCTATATGGGCTGGGAAGGGATTCAGATTGCGGCTTTGACGGCTGTGTTTAGTTTACGAGAAGACTTCGATCAGAGTGTCCATTTTGGAGCTTCTCGTATTCTGGGTAATTCTATTGGCGGTTTTTATGCGCTACTTTTCTTTATTTTGGATAGGTTATTCTTAGATCATTTTTGGGTAACTGCGGTTTTTGTTCCGATATTTGTCATGTTAACGATTATGACAAATGTGGCGATGAATAATAAAGCGGGAATTATTGGTGGTGTATCAGCTTTATTAATTATTACATTGTCGATTCCTGCTGGTGATACGATTCAATATGTGTTTATTCGTGTATTTGAAACCTTTATCGGAGTTTTCATTGCGATTCTAGTTAATTATGATGTGAATGTTATAAAAAAACGTTTTCAGGATAAATAATGTTATAAAATATAACATCGCCTATTGACCTAAAAAAAAAATTCTCCTATAATGGTAGGCAGAAAGGAGTTCATTATGAGAGAAAGAGAGTTCCGTCGTTCCCTGGCCATTTTTCCAATTGGCAGCGTTATGAAATTGACCGACCTAACAGCCCGTCAGATTCGTTACTATGAAGATCATGGATTGATAAAGCCTGATCGAAATGAAGGGAATCGTCGCTTGTATTCTCTAAATGATATGGACTTACTTCTTGAAATCAAGGATTTTCTAGCTGAAGGTTTGAATATAGCTGCGATTAAGAAGGAATATGCAAATCGTGAAGCGAAAGCTAAGGTTCAAAAACAACAGAAAACCTTGACGGACGAAGATGTCCGTCGTATCTTACATGATGAATTCAGTCGTCAAGGACGCTTTTCAAGTCCTAGTTCCATTTTCCGTTCATCGTAATTACTTTTTAAATAGAGGAGAAAACTAATGGCATTCACAGTGGCAGATATCAAACGCGATATTAAAGAGAAAAACGTTACCTTCCTGCGTCTGATGTTCACAGATATTATGGGAGTGATGAAAAACGTAGAGATTCCAGCAACTGATGAGCAGGTTGATAAGGTATTATCAAACAAGGTCATGTTTGATGGTTCATCAATCGAAGGGTTTGTACGTATTAATGAATCAGATATGTACCTTTACCCAGACTTGAATACTTGGACAATCTTCCCCTGGGGTGATGAAAATGGTTCAGTAGCGGGTTTGATCTGTGATGTTTATTCAACTTCAGGTGAGCCATTTGCTGGTGATCCTCGTGGTAACTTGAAAAAAGCCCTTCGCCACATGGAAGAACTTGGATTTTCTTCATTCAATTTGGGTCCAGAGCCAGAATTCTTCCTCTTCAAGATGGATGAGCAAGGAAATCCAACCCTTGAAGTGAACGACAAAGGTGGTTATTTTGACCTAGCTCCAACAGATTTAGCAGATAATACCCGTCGTGAAATTGTGAATGTCCTTACTCAAATGGGCTTTGAAGTAGAAGCAAGTCACCACGAGTGTGCCGTTGGTCAGCATGAAATTGACTTCAAATACGATGATGTTTTGAGTGCTTGTGATAAGATTCAACTTTTCAAGTTGGTTGTTAAAACGATTGCCCGTAAACATGGTATGTATGCAACCTTTATGGCTAAGCCAAAATATGGTATCGCTGGTTCAGGTATGCACTGTAACATGTCACTCTTTGACAAGGATGGAAACAATGCCTTCTTTGATCCAGAAGATCCTCGCGGTATGCAGCTGTCTCAAACTGCTTACCATTTCCTTGGTGGTTTGATTAAGCATGCTTATAACTATACTGCTATTACAAACCCGACAGTGAACTCTTACAAGCGTTTGGTTCCAGGCTTTGAAGCTCCTGTGTATATTGCTTGGGCTGGTAAAAACCGCTCACCATTGGTTCGCGTACCTGCATCATGTGGAATGGGAACTCGTTTGGAATTGCGCTCGGTTGATCCAACTGCCAACCCATACTTAGCTATGGCAGTTCTATTGGAAGTTGGCTTGGAAGGTATTCAAAATAAAATTGAAGCACCAGCACCAGTAGAATCTAATATCTATGCAATGTCTGATGAGGAGCGTCGTGAAGCAGGTATCACTGATCTTCCTTCAACTCTTCACAATGCATTGAAAGCTCTCCGTGAAGACGAGGTAGTTCGTGCAGCTCTAGGTGATCATATCTATACGAATTTCTTGGAAGCTAAGAAAATCGAATGGGCAAGCTATGCAACCTACGTTTCTCAATGGGAAATCGACAACTATTTGGATATGTATTAAACAAAGGACCCCGACGGGTCCTTTGTTCATGAGCTTAGAAATTTGAGAGCGAGTAATGGTCCAGTGGAGTGAAATAGTCTGGGAAGAGACTGTTTCAGTCTGAGCTAATAAATAGCAGGGCGAGGGGATGGACATGAGCTTGAAATCGGTCTTTTTTCAAGCTGGATTATCTTGTTAATATAAAATAAATCCCAGAGATTTAACCTCTGGGATTTTAGTGTGTTATCGGTCAGGCGTCAGAATCATTGGGATAATGATTGGTTCACGCTCTGTTTTTTCGTATAGGAATGGTCGTAGGGCATTGACGATGGCGCCGTTGACTGTTTGGATATTTGCGTCTTTATTACGCATAGCGATGCGGATAGCGTTGAAGAGAACGCGTTGGCTTTCGCGAATGAGCTCGCCAGATTCTCTCATATAGATAAAACCGCGACTGAGGATGTCTGGTCCTGCTAATATCATCTTAGAATTAAAATCGACAGTGGCTACTGCAAGGACGACGCCGTCTTCTGAGAGGTCACGGCGGTCTTTGAGGACAGCTGCACCGATTTCACCAATGCGGTTTCCGTCCACGTAGATGTCTTGAGCATTGAACTTACCGGCCAATCGTGCAGAATCCTTGGTCAGTGCTAGGACATCGCCGTTTTCCATGATGAAGATGTTGTCCTTTGGCACGCCAGTATCAACTGCCAGACTGGCATGGATTTTTTGCATACGGTATTCGCCGTGGACAGGCATGAAGTATTTTGGCTTAATCAGGCGGAGCATGAGTTTTTGTTCTTGCTGGCCACCGTGTCCAGAGGTATGGATGTTGTTAATCTTGCCGTGAATCACATCGACACCGGCTTCAATCAAGATATTGATGAGCTTGTTGACACCTGTGGTATTTCCCGGAATAGGACTGGACGAGAAAATAACCGTATCGCCCGGCTGGAGTTGCACCTGACGGTGAGTACCGTGGGCAATGCGGGAGAGGGCAGCCATAGGCTCGCCTTGGCTACCTGTACAGAGAATCATAATCTCGCTGGCAGGGTATTCTTTGATCTCGTTTGGTTCGATAAAGGTGTCTTTTGGAACCTTGATGTAGCCGAGCTCGATACCGTTAACAATGGCTTTTTCCATGGAACGTCCAAAGACAGCGATCTTGCGTCCGGTCTTAACCGCTGCATCCGCAGCTTGTTGGAGACGGAAGATGTTGGAGGCGAAGGAGGCAAAGATAATGCGTCCGTGAATACCTTCAATCAGTTTCATAATGGACTGGCCGACCACTTTTTCCGAGTTGGTAAAGGTTGGGACTTCAGCATTTGTCGAGTCGGATAGGAGGCAGAGAACGCCTTCTTCACCGAGTGCGGCCATGCGGTGCAAGTCAGCTGGCTCACCAACAGGAGTGAAGTCGAACTTGAAGTCACCGGTACAGACGATTTTCCCTTGAGGTGTATCAACGACGATACCAAGTGGTTCTGGAATGGAGTGGGTGGTGCGGAAGAAGCTGACTTTGAGGTGCTTGAAGGTCAACTCTGTATTATGATTGATTTCATGCAAGGTCGCATCACGGAGCAGTCCGTGTTCTTCCAATTTGCCACGGATAAGGGCGAGGGCCAAAGGTCCAGCATAGATTGGGACATTGGCTTGCTTGAGCAAGAAGGGAATGCCTCCGATGTGGTCTTCGTGCCCGTGGGTAATAACCAGACCTTTAACGCGGTCTAGGTTTTCAACGATGTAGGAGTAGTCTGGGATAACGTAGTCAATACCCAATAGGTCATCTTCTGGGAACTTGATACCCGCATCGACGATGAGAATTTCATCCTTATACTCGATACCGTAGGTATTTTTCCCGATTTCTCCCAAACCACCGATGGCGAAAACGCCAACTTCATGAGGTTTTAGATTGACTGATGACATGGATTAAAACTCCGTAATTTTGAAATCTGCGTGCTCTTTCTCGTATTCAAGATGATTGTCCGATAAGAGGTCAATAAATTCGATGTTGTATTCAGGGCGGTTGGTTTCCACCAATTCACGCGCGATAATACGACCTTCCAATTCTGACGCAGCATCGATGTCTAGATAAAGAGCACGTGTTTGCTCGCGACGTGGGCTAATTTTTGATTCTTGATAGAATACTTTATAAATCATGTGTAGTATAGTTCCTTTCTTTTTGACTGGCAACTATGAAAAAAGCCCCAAACAGTTGGGGCTGTCTGGTAATGCTTATTCAATTTTCTCGAGTTGTCAATTTATTCAGTCTAAATATTACTCTTCATTATACCATAAAATATGCTGATGGTAAAAGGGTTTGGTAGGAAAATGGAAAAGTGTCATGATTTTCAGAAACAAGCAGTCATTTGGCAGAATAATAAGTGAAATTGACAAAAATATATTTGGATATTATAATAAATGTAAGCGGATTTTCAATACATCAAGAAAGGGGATGAGTCATGGGCACAGTACCACAAATGAGTTTAGGCGAATTTTACAGGGAACTCCGAAATTCTCGCTTGGTTAAGCAAAAGGATGTTGTCGGTGGAGACTTTACAGCAGCCCAGTTGTCACGCTTTGAATCGGGAAAATCCATGTTGGCAGCGGATAAGTTAATCGTGGCTGTCGAGGGTATTAACATGACCATGGAAGAATTTACTTACAAATACCATGGATATAAAGAAGCACCTCATATCGAGCTGGCCAATCTCATCTCAGATTTGTATTACCAGCAGGACAAAGAAGCTTTGAAAGCTTTATTAACATCAGATTTGTTAGCAGATGAAGGAGAACTTTACTCTCGGCTTAATGCTATTGTTATCAAGGTCGCTTTAGTCGCTTTAGAAGGGATAGATAATGTTGAAGAAGAAGATAGGCAATATTTGGCAGACTATCTCTTCGCTATTGAGGAGTGGACAAGTTTTGAGCTTTATCTATTTATGAATGCACAGATGTTGTTGAATAATCGGATGTTATTGTATTTTGCTCATGACTTATGTAAGGAAGAAAAATCTTTTAATAAACTTAGGAAACATCAGGAACTTATAAAATCTACGTTACTCAATACGATTTCGGAATTATTTGATAGAGGAATATACTCTCAAGTTTCCTATTACTTAGATAAAATGGAGTCTATGATTAGTTTTAAAGATACCTTTGTAAAGATAATGGCTCGCTATTATCGTCTGCTATTGGACTATATCGAAAATGGTCGTTCAGACAAAGAAAAAGAGATAATCGAAACCTACATTCAATCTATACAGGAATTGATAGATGATCAGACAGCTTCGATTATCCGGGTTCATTTTTTAAGATTTGAGTCTTAAAAATAAGAAGTTAGGAGAATGGGGACAGGATTGGATAATGGGTCAATAACGATTGGAATTGATAGCAACAAAGCGAGTACAATAATTGATATATTCTTTTTCATAGAACGCACCTCTTTTTCTTTTTAGTATAGCACAACATTTTATTTGTTAAAATGACTTACATATTTGTAAGTTTAAAAAATTGACTTACAGATTTGTAAGTGGACTTTATTTCGTTTTGAAGATGATACAATGTAGATGTACTATAAAAAAGATAGGAGTAGTTTTATGAAAAAGAAGTTCTTAGCAGTTACTATGCTGTTTTCATTGGTTTTTCCAGCTTCTTTAGTGTTTGCTGAGTCTCATGGAGACCACTCTAGTCACGGAGACCATTCTGAGGCTGTTGTTATTAGTGAAATGGCTGAAGGTCAGTTGATTGTGGAGCAACAAATAGAGGTTGCAGCACAGACGGAGCCTCTATATAGTTTTGAAGAAATCTTAGATCTACCAAATGAGGCTTTTCCGAATGCGACTCCTGATGAGGTGGAGAGTATTAAAGGTATGATTGAAGCCACTATGGATTACAATCATTCTGATATGAAGGTACCGTTATCAATGGTATATATTGATAAGACCGCAGAAAATTCAGATGCAATTCTTTCAGGCGGTGGTCTTCCATACTGTTTAGATGATAATGGTTGGGGATACCAAAATTTTATTACCTCAGATTGTAACATAGCTATGGCAGTTGTTAGCCAATGTGTTTATGAATCTATCATTAAGAATCCCAATTTGCGTTACTGTAGAGCGGATTTATATAGAAATTGTTCTCCTAGGATTGGTCACAGTCCATATTGGCATAGACATTAATAAATGTGTTTGTATAAAATTAGAAGGAGTTGCAGGTTGATTCAAAAAATACTAAGACTGTTTGGGCTTGTTAGTTGTCTTCTTGCCTTGGTTTGTGCGGTGGTATTTAGAGAGGGGCTGGTTTCCAATCCACTTGGTCAATTTTCGGGTTTTCCACTTAACCACCAGCATACAGGTTGGGGAACATCGCGTTATTATCCCAACATTGATCCGACAGCAAAGCCGACTCAGGAGGTCAGAGTTGCTATCATTGACTCTGGTATAAGGGAAGAAGCGGTAGATGAGTTTTATGTTGAGGATATGCAAGTTTTTTCCACTTCAACCTCTGTCTTTGATACCATTGGTCACGGGACAAAGATTGCCAGTATCATTGGTGCTAAGAATAATCATGTGCTAACGCTGGGATTGAGCCCGGAAGCAAGATTGTTTTCCTACAAGGTAACGGATGATGACGGGACGATAAAAAATGACTACCTTGTCAAAGCTGTTCAGCAGGCTATTGAAGATCATGTTGATGTTGTGAATCTGAGTATGGTGGCGACCAATCCAAGTAAAGAATTGGAAGATGTGGTTGAAGCCTACCTTCAACAAGGTGGCTATATGGTTGTCCCAGCTTATGATTTGAAAAAGGTAGAGGCCCTAAACCCTCTTTTGACGATTGAAGGGGTTGTCTCCGTAGGTACCTACAATGAATTTTTTACGTTATTGAATCCGCAGGAAGAGATTGCTTACTACGCACCGTACTCTCAAGAAACGCTGTCAATGGAAAACAGGATTGTACGAAGCGAGGGTTCCTCTTTTAGCACGGCCTTTGTTTCGGGGACAATTGCCCACTTGCTCTCCGTCGGACAAACCGATGCAGAAATCACCAAGCAACTAGATGACTTTTTTAGTGCACGGTCTGTGAAGAGCAAGCAGTCTCCATTGTTGGCTGGTTATGAAACGCATCAAGCTTTGGTAAATAACAGCTACACAGTGCTCTCTCTATCTCTGATAGGTCTTCTTGTTTTCCAGACAATCCTAGGGATACTCACCGCGAGAAAAGAGAGTGAGGTGCGGGGTGCTTATATGCGGTACATCGTTGTAACGGACGTGTTACTGGTTATTCTTGCCTTGTTAATTTTGCCGACTCAAATGTGAGGTGTTAGATGGAATTAATTTCAATTGTGTTCGTTGTCCTTATTGTTGGAGTTCAAGTCTATTTTTCGACAAGGTACTTTGCTAAGGCTACTTCCAAGCTACAAAAAGGATTTGTCGTCGTAACGTCCCTCTTTCAAATTGTATTTTCAATCTGGTTGATGCTGTTTGTTACACTGGGATATTTCGGTAGTATTCATTTTTGATGAGATTTTTTTGCCTCCTATACTCATAGGAGGTTTTCTATATTTGAAAAATTCCCCAAGTTAGCATACAATAGAGAGTAGCATTGAAAAGAGAGAAAAGTTTATGAAAATACTAGCTTTAGATAGCTCCAACCAGGCTCTATCGGTTGCCTTGGTGGAGGACGGTCGTTTGCAGGCGGAAACCCTGCTGGCCGTCAAGAAAAATCATAGTATCAGCCTCATGCCTGTGGTCGATTTTTTGGTAGCGCAGGTGGGCTGGACACCCAAAGACCTGGATCGGGTTGTGGTCGCTCAGGGACCTGGCTCCTACACGGGGCTTCGTGTGGCGGTGGCGACTGCCAAGACCTTGGCCTACACCCTCAAGATCGACTTGGTGGGGCTATCCAGTCTTCAGTCCCTGGTTCCGTCCAGCCTGACGGGTCTGGTGGTGCCCCTCATCGATGCCCGCCGTAACTGCGTCTATGCAGGTGTTTATGAAAATGGCAGAGCAGTCGAGCCAGACCGCTACTGGTCTTTTGAAGACTTACTATCTAGCCTGTCTGGCAAAGCAAACATCACCTTTGTCGGAGAAGTAGAAAACTTTATGGAGCAAATCGAGCAAGCTCTGCCGACTGCCCAGTATCAAACCAGCCTGCCGACTGCCTATCAATTGGCGGTGCTGGGTCAAGACTTGCCAGCAGTAGATGTCACCAGCTTTGAGCCCAACTATCTCAAGCGAGTAGAGGCAGAGGAAAATTGGCTCAAGGACAACCAAGCTGGCTCAGAAAGTTATATCAAGCGTGTATGATAGAGATTAAACACTACGATGGTCAGGAAAATCTGGCAGAGGCTGTTTTGGCAGTTATGCAGTCGGTTTATGAGCAGTTTCCATGGACCTTGGAACAGATTGCCTCTAGCATGGAGAGTCAGGATGAGGATTATTATCTGGCCTATGAGGGTCAGGAGCTAGTCGGTTTTTTGGCTGTGCAGACGGTGCTGGATGAGATGGAAATCTTGCAGATTGCAGTCAGGGCTGATTTTCAGAGGTTGGGAATCGCCAGTCAGCTGATGGCTGCTGTGATGGACTGGGATGGAGACATCTTCCTCGAAGTGAGGGAGTCCAATAGCGCAGCTCAAGCCCTCTATACACGCCAGCATTTTACCAAAATAGGAAAACGAAAAGACTACTACCGCCATCCTGTCGAGGACGCGGTGATAATGAAGAGAGAACGGAATGAAAGATAGATTGATTTTGGCGATTGAGACCTCCTGTGACGAGACCTCGGTGGCTGTTTTGCGCAATGAGGCGGAGCTTTTATCCAACGTCATTGCCAGCCAGATTGCCAGCCACCAGCGGTTTGGTGGGGTGGTGCCAGAGGTGGCCAGCCGTCACCATGTAGAAGTGATTACGGCCTGTATCGAGGAGGCCTTGTTGGAGGCGGAAGTGACGGCAGAGGACTTGACGGCTGTGGCTGTGACCTATGGTCCAGGATTAGTTGGTGCCCTGTTGGTCGGGATTTCGGCTGCCAAGGCATTTGCTTGGGCTAACGGTCTGCCACTCATTCCTGTCAACCACATGGCAGGGCATTTGATGGCTGCGCGTGCGGTCAAGGAATTGGAGTTTCCGCTCTTGGCTCTCTTGGTCAGTGGTGGGCACACGGAGTTGGTCTATGTGTCAGAGGCGGGCGACTACAAGATAGTCGGTGAAACGCGAGATGATGCGGTCGGCGAGGCCTATGACAAGGTGGGACGGGTTATGGGTCTGCCCTATCCAGCTGGTCGGGTCATCGATGAGTTGGCACATGAGGGGCAGGATATTTATGACTTTCCTCGTGCTATGATTAAGGAGGATAATCTGGAGTTTTCTTTCTCTGGTTTGAAATCCGCCTTTATCAACCTCTACCACAATGCCCAGCAGAAAGGGGAAAGCTTGTCCAATGCGGACCTGTCAGCTTCTTTCCAAGCCTGTGTTTTGGACATTCTCATGGCCAAGACCAAGAAGGCCTTGGAGAAATACCCTGTCAAGACCTTGGTCGTAGCGGGTGGTGTGGCAGCTAATCAGGGCTTACGAGAGCGGTTGGCGGCTGAAATCACCGATGTGGAGGTCATCATTCCCCCGCTTCGACTCTGCGGTGACAATGCAGGTATGATTGCCTTGGCAGCGGTCAGTGAGTACAATAAGGCAAACCTTGCTGGCTGGGACCTCAATGCCAAGCCTAGTCTGGCTTTTGAAAATTTGTAAAGAAAATTTTATACGTACCTAGAAACGAACTCATCACATTTTGTGGTGGGTTACTTTTTTCATTTGTGGTATACTATATATAGAAAAGTTTTTCATTTGATTTCGAATAAAATAAGTAGAACCCCAAAAAACTGGTTCCAACATGAAAAATCAAATGAAAGGATGTGGGATATTGAGACATACCCTACTAAGACCAACACAAGACACGGTTGCCAAGAAAATTTTTCAAAACACGGAAGTGACCAAGGCTTTTATTTCAGATATTTTGGACCTGCCTGTTTTAGAAGTAGAACTTCTTGACGGCTATCAGATTCGTCTGCCCAATGATGACTTGCCTAAAGGTTTTTACACGGTGACGGACATTTTAGTCAAATTGGACGATGGCACACAAGTTGTCATTGAAATCCAGATTGCCAAGCAAAAGACCTTTGTCAATCGCTTGTGGGCCTACATCTGTACGCAGGTGCATGATAACGTTGAAAAGGTTCGGCAAGAATACGGTCACACCCACTTCACTCACGAGAGGATTTATCCTGTTTATGGCATCGCCCTCTTGGAGAAAAATTATTTCGACGACGACAAGCCTTTCCACGTGTTTAGCCTGCGTGAAGAGGAGACCAATGAAGAGCTGACAGTCAAACCCAAAACTAGCTCCAAGCACCACAGCCTCTTGAAAATGGCTTTTCTGGAGTTAGAAAAATACCAACCCGAAACCATTTCCGATTACGATGTTAAAAAATGGTTCGAATTTTTCGGCAACCGCAACTTTACCATTCAGCCCGACAAGATCATATCTCAGGCTGAACACGCCTTAGATTTTACAACTTGGACAAAGGAGGAACAAGATATGTGGGATAAGCAAATTGATAGCCTTGAAGTTAGCTACGCTACCTTGGTGACTGCGTTTGAAGATGGACGTGAAGAAGGTCGTGAAGAAGGACTTATATACTCTGCCCGTAATTTATTGCTAGCTGGATTTGATGCTGTTGTCATATCGAACAGCTTAAACCTTCCTCTCGAGCGAGTTCTTCAACTTCAAAGTGAGTTGAACGCCAATACCTGATGCTGGTTTACTATTCAACCTGACAAGATCATATCTCAGGCTGAACATGCCCTAGATTTTACAACTTGGACAAAGGAGGAAAAAGATATGTGGGATAGACAAATCGATAGCCTTGAGGTTAGTTACGCTACCTTGATGACTGCCAAGGAAGACGGATTTGAAAAAGGGCTGGAGCGAGGTCGTGAAGAAGGCTTGGAGAAAGGGTTGGAGCGAGGACGTGAAGAAGGACTTATATACTCTGCCCGTAATTTATTGCTAGCTGGATTTGATGCTGTTGTCATATCGAACAGCTTAAACCTTCCTCTCGAGCGAGTTCTTCAACTTCAAAGTGAGTTGAACGCAAATAGCTAACATCTGCCCTCCATATAACCCGAAACCATTTCCGATTACGATGTCAAAAAATGGTTCGAGTTTTTCGGCAATCGTGACTTTACCATTCAACCTGACAAGATTATTTCCCAGGCAGAACACGCCTTAGACTTTACAAGCTGGACAAAGGAGGAAAAAGATATGTGGGATAAGCAAATTGATAGCCTTGAGGTTAGTTACGCTACCTTGGTGACTGCGTTTGAAGATGGACGCGAAGAAGGTCGTGAAGAACTTCAAATCACCTCTGCACGTAATTTATTGTTAGCTGGAGTTGATATTGATATCATATCGAACAGTTTAAACCTCCCTCTCGAGCGAGTTCTCCAACTTCAAAGCGAGTTAGCCGAGAATAGCTAACCAAAATTATCCATATAACCCGAAACCATTTCCGACTACGATGTCAAAAAATGGTTCGAGTTTTTCGGCAACCGCAACTTTACCATTCAACCCGACAAGATTATCGCCCAGACTGAAATTTATAAAACCTACCAAAGCCCTCTGAATATGCTCATTCGAGGGTTTTCTCGTGCCTTGTATAGTCGAATGAATTAGCTTTCAGACAAGGAACTGAGGCGCAGGCTATACTAAAGTATGGCAAGGCGAAAGTGACGATGTATCAAAGATAATTCAAATGACTGTACTATAGTAAATTGAATTAGAAACAGGACAGGTTCAAGTTTATCAGCTTGAGGACTCTAAAACTATTTTGAGATTGAGCTACTGATACAATAACCCAAAACTATCCTACTCTTGATTCAAATTGCTATACAAGAGAACTAAACAATTGATATAAGGGGAAAAGTTTCGTCCAGCCCAAAAACATAAAAATATAACAAACCCTATCTCTTTACACAACAATATCCATGTAACACCCCCTCGCTTACAGCAAGACAAGTCTATAGTCGCCAAGGTTCAACTTCATCAACATGAATAAATGTGTGCAAACTAGGTTATGGCACCGATATAAAACCAGCACTCACCTCCTCTCTTTACATAAATATACAAGTTTTATCATCCGCATTTGTTGGAAAATATAAAAAAGAAACTGGAAAACATTCAGAAAACGCTATCAACTATCCAAGAAAACAAACCTCATTCTCAGCAAATACCATGAAAATGCACCCAGAAAACCTAGCCGAATCCCGACTGTAAAAATTTTTGAAAAAATTTACAAAAAAATATGAAAAATGAGAAAATTTTCATATTTTATACAGTTTTTTAGAAAAAAATTTATGCTATAATTAGTTTGAGGAGTCACTCATAACTAAATGAAAAAAACTATGAAAATAAATCAAAAAAATGCATGTAATAAGAAAACGCTTACATGCATTTTCTTCATGCGTATGGCGTGGAATGAGTATTATTTTCTTGAATTTCTGAAATAATAGTGCTATAATTTAACTATCGTACTTATGTAGATTTTTCGGAGCTTTTGCGCCAATATACGTCACCCCCATGTTCAGAAATGAGCTAATCATAGACGATACCTCCCTACTAACTTTTTAAAGCAGGGGGGGGGTATTTTTGTATATAAGCAAGTGAGAAAAAGGTCTATGTTAGCTACTATTGCATAAGCCAGCACAATTATTAGGAGGATTTTCATGTCTAGTAAAGATATGTTTAGAAAAGAACAACGCTTTTCTTTTCGTAAATTTAGCTTTGGTCTAGCTTCGGCGGTCATTGCCAACGTTATTTTCGGTGGAGCAATCGCAAACACCCCAGTTGTACATGCCAACACAGCAACTGAAACAGCAGCAGTCGCAACAAGCGAGCGGATTGCATCCATACCATACACAGTTAACATCGTGGATCAAACAGGTAAAGTTGTTGAAACGAAAGAGAAAAAGGTTTTAGTATATACAGTTGAGACTATTGCAACAGCAACAGAATACTTGACTGCTGACCTTGTGCCAGAAGGCTATGCCATTGTATCAGGATTAGGTGAAGTTACCCTTACTGAAAAAGCAGACAACATCTTCACAGTAAAAGTAGACAAAATTGCACCAGAAGCAGCAACAACTACGACAGCTGAGTCGGCTACATCTGAAACATCAACTGCAGCAGCAACTCCTGAGCCAGCAAGTTTAGCAGCTACGCAATCAACACCAGTGACGGCAGAAGTAGCTGAGGCTGAGGTAGCACCAACTACATCAGAAGAATCAGCGAAACCAACAGAACGTACAGCCTACCTTAGCTACATCACTCATTACGTCAATGAAGCAAACGAAACTGTTGACAGAAGAGGTCACCTTGTACCTGTAACAACGACTGATGAAACAGCTAAAACACAAGTAACCGTGTCTGCATCTGAGAATATGCCTTCTGGTTGGGAATTGGTTCAAGATAAGGCAAAAGTTGTTGTTCAATTGGTTGAAAACCAAACAAATATATTAGTTTTTGCCGTAACGAAAAAATCTAAAGAAGAAGAGATTGCAGCATCACAATTGTCAAACCGTGATGTCTTGATGCGATTGTCTTTAGAAGCAGACTTGCTTGCTGACGAAGCTCTCCGCCAAGTAGCGAAAGAGCAAGCTGGTAACACTGCCCTTGAAACAGCTGCTAACGAAACGAAAGCAGTAGCTGCTACCGCTAATGAAGTTTTGGCAAATGACGCTGCAACTGAAGCAGAACTCGATGACCAAATCAATACAGTACGCACAAGCACACAAAACCTTGCGGCTGAAATGTTGAAAGTCGATAAAGATGGAATCTTGACTGCTATGTTGGATGCGACAAATCAAGGTATTACAATCACCACGTCAAGTAAAGGTAAAGTTCGTCCAGATTATCCAAACCATATCCGTGATTTTGCAACCAATTCAAAACAACAAGAATATGAGAATCAGGATTTCTTCTTTGGTTTGATTGGCAAGGAGTTAACTCAAGAGAACAGCCAAATCAGTGCAACAGCACAAGGTCCGGATGGCTCACCTCTAACCATTTCACTCGTAGGTGGTGGATGGCAAGAAATCCCTGAAAGAGACAGATATGGTCTGAACATCAATAATTCAGGTGTCATATACGGAACAACCACTATCAAAGAGGCAGGTAATACCTTTTCATGGCGGTTCAAAGCTAGCAGCAGTGGTTATGAGACAGTAGGACCACAGTTCACCTTTGTACCGTATACTGTTGTAAAAACAGATGAGGAGCCAGTTCGTAAAGCAGTTACGGCGGGAGTAACTGCTAATGAGATTCTTGCAAAAGTCAAGTCAGATGTAACACGTGGAAACGGCACAAGCTCTACTGCCGAAGCTACTCAAGGTCCTTTAAACATTGCCTTTGAGCAACATTTCAACTCTGCACTAACTGCTCGTGCAACAGGTACTTCTACTACCGTTGCAGATACTGATAAGACTGGCAAACAAATCTGGCATGAAATCAAAGAATATGTCAAAGTTGCTGAAGCTGACGGTACTGTTGTTTCAGGTGATCCGGTTACAGGCTCTCTTCCTACAGAAGCAGGGACATATGATGTGACTGTTCTTTCAACAAACGTTCATGGTCAAACGATTGAGAATGTTGTTAAAGTCATTCTTAATGCTGCACCAACAATCACTGCGTCAGGAACAGTTTCGGCAAACCCATTCAACACAACTTCCCCAGAACGTAAGATTGTTTACATCTTCGGTATAACAACTGGAGATACTGAAGCGGTAACAACTGCTAAAGCTGAAACAGGGGAAAAAGCTAAGGCACCAATTTTTGACAGCACTATTGCGAAACCAGTTGCAACCATCACAGATCCAGATAGCACAAGCATCAAGGTGGACTATGGAGGTGGGGCGGAACAAAACCGACTTAACAACCTCGGTTCTAAAATGGTGGCAACGGCAGCTGATGGTACTGTATTGAAGGCAACTGATGGTACCTTTACGAACGTAACCGTAACCAATGGTACTGCAAATATTTATCTAGGTGGTACGTACGAGTTCCTACCTGGTGGTAAGTATACACGTCAGTTTATCGTATCAGATGAATCAAATACAGAAGTTAGAGGCGAAGCATTCTACACGGTATCTTATACGGATAAACTAGTAGATAACCAACCTATTGCTAAGAATCAAGATGTTGCATTGACAGAAAGAGAAGTTTTTGCTAAGTTGACCCTTGACGCTCAATCAGGTGGTTTCAGCGATACAAGCCCTACTCTTACAGTTCCTGACAGTGAAGTAACTCGTACCATTGTAGGATACCGCACTGCGGATGGTGTATATACTGAACAAACTAACCTTGCACAATTCCCGAAAGATAAGGATTTTGAAGTTAAAGTTAAAACAACTAACGTTTATGGTCAAACCATCTACAACTGGGTAAAAGTTGATTACAACTTGAAACCAAAAGTTGAAATTGTTGACGCAGTTGAAGGCACAACAAAGACTGTTTATGTCTTCTCTAAAAATAATGATAGAACTGAGAATAGTGAAGGTGTAACCGGAACGAATGTAGCATTCGACAGAAATAAGGCTACAAAAGCTGTTGTAAACATAACGGATGATGGGCAAGTCACAAGAATCGTTTACAACGATGCTAGAAATGACACGGCCGATATGCTTGAAAAAGGTGTAACTCCTGCAACTCTAGTTGGTACTGACGGCTACTTTGAAGGAAGTGTTGCAGCTCCTGCAGGTACTAATGCAACTCGTTTATTGAAAGTGACTGATGATAAAGGACTCGTAGGACAAAGTCCAACATTCAGAGTGTATGCTTTCTCAGATACTGTCCCAGCTGACGTAACTCCTGTTAGCCTTTTCAAAGGAACTAGTCCAACTGTGGCAGATATTACAGCTAAGATGGTCATTGACAGCAACAGTGGCTATCCAGATAACTCTGAGGTAGAAATTCCAGAGGATGCTTATACCCGTACTGTTGTTGGTTACCGTTTAGATAGCTCTTCACCTACAGTAGCTGTTGACTCAGTAGCAGGATTGCCAACTGAAGGTTCATACCAAGTTCGTGTAAAAACAAGTAACGCCTATGGTCAGGAAATTTATAACTGGGTTCCTGTAAGCCATTATGATAGAGAACTCGCTAAAGCAGATGTTGAAAACCAGGCAGCAGCAGCAAAAGAAGCGATTGACAACAATCCAAACTTGTCAGAAGCTGAGAAAAAAGCCGCTAAAGATGCAGTAGATGCAGAAGTAGCGAAAGCTAACGACGCAATCGACAAGGCAAAAACTCCAGCTGAAGCACAAACAGCAGAAGATAACGGTGTCAAAGCTATTGATGCTGAAGAACTTGCAGCAGCTAAGCAAGATGCGAAGAACAAGATTGCCAAAGATGTAGAAGTAGCAAATGCAGCTATCGAGTCAAATCCAAACCTGTCAGAAAAAGAAATTGCAGACGCTAAGGCAGAAGTAGCTAAAGCAGCAGAAGATGCTAAGAAAGCTATCGATGCAGCAACAACACCAGAAGCCGCTCAAACAGCAGAAGAAGCCGGTACGGCAGCTATCGCAGAAGATGTTGTTGAAGCAGCTAAACAAGACGCTAAGAACAAGATAGATGAAGATGTAAAAGCCGCAAAAGAAGCGATTGACAACGATCCAAACTTGTCAGAAGATGAGAAACAAACCTTCAAAGATGCTGTAGACGAAGCTGCACAAACAGCAAAAGGCGAGATCGACAAGGCGAAGACTCCAGCTGAAGCTCAAACAGCAGAAGAAGCTGGTACGGCAGCTATCGCAGAAGATGTTCTTGACGCAGCTAAACAAGACGCTAAGAACAAGATAGATGAAGATGTAAAAGCAGCAAAAGAAGCGATTGACAACGATCCAAACTTGTCAGAAGATGAGAAACAAACCTTCAAAGATGCTGTAGACGAAGCTGCACAAACAGCAAAAGGCGAGATCGACAAGGCGAAGACTCCAGCTGAAGCTCAAACAGCAGAAAAAGCTGGTACGGCAGCTATCGCAGAAGATGTTCTTGACGCAGCTAAACAAGACGCTAAGAACAAGATAGATGAAGATGTAAAAGCAGCAAAAGAAGCGATTGACAACGATCCAAACTTGTCAGAAGATGAGAAACAAACCTTCAAAGATGCTGTAGACGAAGCTGCACAAACAGCAAAAGGCGAGATCGACAAGGCGAAGACTCCAGCTGAAGCTCAAACAGCAGAAGAAGCTGGTACGGCAGCTATCGCAGAAGATGTTCTTGACGCAGCTAAACAAGACGCTAAGAACAAGATAGATGAAGATGTAAAAGCAGCAAAAGAAGCAATTGACAACAATCCAAACTTGTCAGAAGATGAGAAACAAACCTTCAAAGATGCTGTAGACGAAGCTGCACAAACAGCAAAAGGCGAGATCGACAAGGCAACGACTCCAGCTGAAGCTCAAACTGCAGAGGATAACGGTGTCAAAGCTATCGATGCTGAAGAACTTAAAGCAGCTAAGCAAGATGCTAAGAACAAGATTGCCAAAGATGTAGAAGCAGCAAATGCAGCGATCGAGTCAAATCCAAACTTGTCAGAAAAAGAAATTGCAGATGCTAAGGCAGCAGTAGCAGACGAAGCTAAGAAAGCAAACGACGCAATCGATGCAGCAACGACACCAGAAGCAGTTCAAGAAAAAGAAGAAGAAGGTACTGCAGCTATCACTGCAGATGTTCTTGACGCAGCTAAATTGGATGCTAAGAACAAGATTGCCAAAGATGTAGAAGCAGCAAATGCAGCTATTGAGTCAAATCCAAACTTGTCAGAAGATGAGAAAAAAGGCTTTAAAGATGCTGTAGATGCAGAAGCAGCAAAAGCAGTTGCGGACATCGAAAAAGCAACAACACCAGAAGCAGTTCAAGCAAAAGAAGAAGCTGGTACGAAAGCTATCGCAGAAGATGTTCTTGACGCAGCTAAACAAGACGCTAAGAACAAGATTGCCAAAGACTTGGCAACTGTAGAAGCAGCTATCGATGCTAACTCAAACTTGTCACAAGACGAAAAAGATGCAGCGAAACTTGCAGCTCAAGCTAAGGCAGCGGAAGCAGTAGCAAACATCGAAAAAGCAACGACTCCAGAAGCAGTTCAAACCTTAGAAGATGCAGCTGTAAAAGACCTTGCAAACATCGAGATTAAAGCGGCTTACGATGACGCAGTGAAAGCAATCGAAGCAGCGGATAACTTGTCAACAGCAGCTAAAACACAAGCCTTAGAAGACTTGAAGAAAGCTCGCCAAGCAGCAGAAGATGCTATTAAGACAGCAACAACGGCTGATGAAGTTGCCAAAGGTGCACTTGATGGCTTGAAATCTATTGCTAAAGTTGAAGCAAAAGCAGCAGCTGACGATGCAAAAGCAGCTATTGCACAAAATTCAAACCTGACAGATGCAGAGAAGAAAGTCTACACAGATGCAATCGATAATGCGTTGAAAGATACAGAAACTAAGATTGACGATGCAACGGATGCAGATACTGTTGACGCTGAAACAGTTCTTGCTCAAAAAGACATCGCTAAGCAAGAAGTAGCCGCAGCTACAGCTGATGCTGTGAAAGGTATTGAAGCAAATACCAACTTGACAGATGCTGAAAAAGATGAATACAAAGCAACTGTTACCAAAGCAGCTGAAACAGCTGAAAAAGCTATTGCAGATGCAACAACAGCAGCTGACATTCAAAGCAAGACCTTCGATGCTACTCAAGATGTTGCTAAAGAAGAAGTAAAAGCTGATGCAGCTGATGCAATCGCAGGTATCAAGGCCAACGACAACTTGTCAGATACTGCCAAAGAAGAAGCAATTGTAGCCATTGAGGAAGCAAGAGATACCACTCTTGGAAACATCGAAAACGCGAAAACAGCAGCAGATGTTGACACAGCGACACTTGACGCTGAAAAAGCAAATGCTAAAGCAGAAATCAAGGCAGCAGCCGATGACGCTAAGAAAGCCATCGACGAAAACGCAAACTTGCCTGAGTCTGATAAGAACGCTCTTAAATTAGCGATTGATGCAGAAGTTGCAGCAACAAACCTTGAGATTGACAATGCTAAGACAGCAGAAGAAATCGACGCAGCAACTCTTGCAACAGAAAAATCAATTGCTAAGGCAGAAGTCAAAGCCGCTGCAGAAGATGCATTGCAAGCTATCGATGAAAATGCTAACTTGACAGACGCTGAGAAAGCAAAAGCGAAAGCAGATGTCTACGTTGAATTGAGCAAGGCTGAAAAAGCAATCGATAAAGCAACTACAGCAGATGCTATCGACAATGCAACGCTTGTAGGTGAAAAAGCATTCGCTACTGCAGAACTTGAAGCAGCCGCAGAAGATGCTAAGAAAGCCATCGATGCCAACACTCACTTGACAGACGACCAGAAGCAAGCTGCTAAGGATGCAGTCGATGCTGAATTGGCAAAAGCTAAGGAAGCCGTTGTAGCAGCGAAAACAGCTGATGAAGTTGACGCAGCTACACTTGTAGGTGAGAAAGCAGTCGCTAAGGAAGAAATCAAGGCAGCCGCAGAAGATGCTAAGAAAGCTATCGATGCTAACAGCAACTTGACAGACGACGAGAAAGCAGCCGCTAAGGCAGCTGTAGATACTGAAGTAGCGAAAGCTAACGAAGCTATCGACAAGGCAGCAACAGCCGATGCAGTAGACACAGCTACACTCGTAGGTGAGAAAGCAGTCGCTAAAGAAGAACTTAAAGCGGCAGCGGACGATGCTAAGAAAGCTATCGACGAAAACGCAAACTTGACACCAGAAGAAAAAGCAGCAGCTAAGAAAGCCGTAGATGATGAAGTTGCTAAGGCAGAAAAAGCCATCGACGCAGCAACCAAAGCTGAAGAAGTAGATACAGCAACTCTTGCAGGTGAAAAAGCAGTCGCTAAAGAAGAACTTAAAGCGGCAGCGGACGATGCTAAGAAAGCCATCGACGCAAATGCAAACTTGCCTGAGTCTGAGAAGACTGCTCTTAAATTAGCGATTGATGCAGAAGTTGCAGCAACAAACCTTGAGATTGACAATGCTAATACAGCAGAAGAAATCGACGCAGCAACTCTTGTAGGTGAAAAAGCAGTCGCTAAAGAAGAAGTCAAAGCCGCTGCAGAAGATGCATTGCGAGCTATTGATGAAAATGCTAACTTGACAGACGATGAGAAAGCAGCAGCGAAAGCAGATGTCTACGTTGAATTGAGCAAGGCTGAAAAAGCAATCGATAAAGCAACTACAGCAGATGCTATCGACAATGCAACGCTTGTAGGTGAAAAAGCATTCGCTAAGGAAGAACTTGAAGCCGCAGCTGACGATGCGAAAGCAGCTATCGACGCCAACGACAACTTGACACCAGAAGAGAAAGCAGCCGCTAAGGCAGCAGTAGATGCAGAAGTAGCTAAAGCTAACGACGCAATCGATGCAGCAACATCAGCTGACGAAGTAGATGCAGCAACTCTTGCAGGTGAGAAAGCAGTTGCTAAGGAAGAACTTAAAGCCGCAGCCGACGATGCTAAGAAAGCAATTGATGCTAATGACAACTTGACAGACGCTGAGAAACAAGCGGCTAAAGATGCCGTAGATGCAGAAGTAGCTAAAGCTAACGACGCAATCGATGCCGCAACTAAGGCTGACGAAGTAGATGCCGCAACTCTTGCAGGTGAGAAAGCAGTCGCTAAAGAAGAAATCAAAGCCGCAGCAGCCGATGCGAAAGCAGCAATCGATGCCAACGACAACTTGACACCAGAAGAGAAAGCAGCCGCTAAGGCAGCAGTAGATGCAGAAGTAGCGAAAGCTAACGAAGCTATCGATGCCGCAACTAAGGCTGACGAAGTTGACACAGCAACTCTTGCAGGTGAGAAAGCAGTTGCTAAGGAAGAACTCAAAGTAGCCGCAGAAGATGCTAAGAAAGCAATCGAAGCTAACGACAACTTGACACCAGAAGAGAAAGCAGCCGCTAAGGCAGCAGTAGATACTGAAGTAGCGAAAGCTAACGACGCAATCGACGCAGCAACCAAAGCTGACGAAGTTGACGCAGCAACTCTTGCAGGTGAAAAAGCAGTCGCTAAGGAAGAACTTAAAGCGGCAGCAGAAGATGCTAAAGCAGCCATCGATGCCAACGACAACTTGACAGATGCTGAGAAACAAGCAGCTAAAGATGCAGTAGATGCAGAAGTAGCAAAAGCTAACGACGCAATCGATGCAGCAACTAAAGCAGACGAAGTTGATACAGCAACTCTTGCAGGTGAAAAAGCAGTCGCTAAGGAAGAACTTAAAGCGGCAGCAGAAGATGCTAAAGCAGCCATCGATGCCAACGACAACTTGACAGATGCTGAGAAACAAGCAGCTAAAGATGCAGTAGATGCAGAAGTAGCAAAAGCTAACGACGCAATCGATGCAGCAACATCAGCTGACGAAGTAGATGCAGCAACTCTTGCAGGTGAGAAAGCAGTTGCTAAGGAAGAACTTAAAGCCGCAGCCGACGATGCTAAGAAAGCAATTGATGCTAATGACAACTTGACAGACGCTGAGAAACAAGCGGCTAAAGATGCCGTAGATGCAGAAGTAGCTAAAGCTAACGACGCAATCGATGCCGCAACTAAGGCTGACGAAGTAGATGCCGCAACTCTTGCAGGTGAGAAAGCAGTCGCTAAAGAAGAAATCAAAGCCGCAGCAGCCGATGCGAAAGCAGCAATCGATGCTAACGACAACTTGACACCAGAAGAGAAAGCAGCCGCTAAGGCAGCAGTAGATGCAGAAGTAGCGAAAGCTAATGACGCAATCGACGCAGCAACTAAAGCAGACGAAGTTGAGACAGCAACTCTTGTAGGTGAGAAAGCAGTCGCTAAGGAAGAGCTTAAAGCGGCAGCAGAAGATGCGAAAGCAGCTATCGATGCTAACGACAACTTGACACCAGAAGAGAAAGCAGCCGCTAAGGCAGCAGTAGATGCAGAAGTAGCTAAGGCAGAAGAAGCCATCGATGCAGCAACTAAGGCTGACGAAGTTGACGCAGCAACTCTTGCAGGTGAGAAAGCAGTCGCTAAGGAAGAACTTAAGGCAGCAGCAGACGATGCTAAGAAAGCAATTGACGCCAACGACAACTTGACAGACGCTGAGAAACAAGCCGCTAAAGATGCAGTAGATGCATCAGCAGCAGCGGCAAATAAAGCAATTGACGGTTCAACATCTTCAGTTGAAGTTCAAGCTGCTAAAGATAAGGGCAACGCTGCTATTGCAGAAAATGTTCTTGATGCAGCTAAGCAAGGTGCTAAGAACAAGCTTATGGAAGAAGCAGATAAAGCGAAAGCAGCCATCGATGCAAATCCAAACTTGACACCAGAAGAGAAAGCAGCAGCTAAGGCTGAAATCGATAAAGCTGTTGAAGAAGCAATTATTGCTATCAATGGTGCTGGAACTCATCATGCATTGGGTGAAATCAAACTTCCACTTTCAGCTCTTATCAAACCAGTTGTAACAGTAACACCAGTACTTGATCCAAACAACTTGACTGAAGAAGAAATTGCTCGCATCAAGGCTCTCCTTGAAGAGAACAATACATTCCCAGAAGGAACTGAAATCATCGTTTCTAAAGATGCTTCTGTGTCAATCAAGTACCCAGATGGTTCTATTGACTTGGTATTGCCAGCAGAGATTGTGAAACAGGCAGATACAACTGCTCCTGCGATTACAGACGATGCTAAAGGTAATATTGTAGTTGCTCCAACTAAAGAGGCTGTTGAATTTGTTGTTACCTACGTAGATAACAATGGTAAGGCACAACTTGTTGTTGTTACTAAGGGTGCAGATGGTAAATGGACAACAACTGCTAAAGCTGTGATTGTAGATCCTGTTACTGGTCAAGTTATCATTCCAGGTTCTGCTATCAAGCCAGGAACAGTTGTGACAGCTTACTCTAAAGATATGGCTGGAAATGTTTCAGACTTGAATTCGGCAGAAGTTGAAGCAGTAGATGCAAATAATCCTGCAGCAGGAGTGAAAGTGAAATCAGTTACTTCTACTTCAAATGCCAACAAGTCAACTAAGAAAGCTAAGCAATTGCCAAATACAGGTGAAAAAGCAACTTCAGCAACTTCACTTGGATTAGCAGTTCTTGGAATGGGATTAGCACTTTTCGCAGCAAAGAGAAAAAAAGACGAAGAAGAAGCTTAAAATAAGCCATTCATCGAAATCTTTTTGATAAGAAACTAGCTTTTCTCGAAAAGTTGAGCACAGATGGATATCCCTTGGTAAGTCATCCATCTGTACAGTTCAAAATAAAAAGGATCTAAGGTCATTAGACTTTAGGTCCTTTTGTTGTTGGGAAATGGTTGAAAATCAGTGGTCATTATGAGAGAATAGAAAATACATATTTGCACAGTAAGTGTCTTAGGAGGTTTCTATGAAAGTACAGGATTTTCGTGAGGGCCTGCGGGATGCCATTCCCACAGCTCTGGGCTATGCCAGTATCGGTCTAGCCTGCGGTGTGGTTTCGGTCAATTCAGGCATTTCTGCAGTGGAAATGGCTTTGATGAGCCTCTTGGTCTATGCAGGGAGTGCCCAATTTGTCATCTGTGCCATGATTTTGGCTGGTGCCCCCTTGTTGTCGATTGCGGTGACGGTTTTCTTTGTCAACCTGCGGAATTTTCTCATGTGCCTGCACACGACGACCATTTTTCAGGGAAATAGGCTGGGCTCCAACATCTTGATTGGCTCATTTTTAACAGATGAATCCTATGCGGTTCTCTTGCGGAAACACATTGAGGACAAGCAGATTGCTCCTGGCTGGATGTACGGTAACAACTTTGCTGGCTATGCTTCTTGGGTTATCTTTACCACTCTGGGAAATCTCATCGGCGGTTTGATTCCAAATCCTGAGCAGTTTGGCTTGGATTTTGCCTTGGTTGCCATGTTTGTCGGCATTTTCTCAGGTCAGTTGGAAGCTATGGCTCGGACCATTCCTTTGAAAAAAATCGGCTTGATTTTGCTCGCGGTTGGTCTGGCCTATGTCGGCCTGTCTGTGCTAGTATCGTCTTATGTGGCAGTGCTCTTAGCGACGATTTTGGGTTGTTTTGTGGGGGTGATGATTGATGATAAAAACTAGTATTCTATTGATTATTCTGGCGTCGGCCCTAGTGACCTGGGTACCACGCGTCCTGCCTTTTGTACTGACTCAGAACAAATCCCTGCCTCCAAAGTTGGTAAAATTTCTCAGCTTTCTACCTATCACCATTATCTTTGCTCTGACCCTGTCCAGCATCATGGACGAAGAGGTGGGCACACTCCCCAGCCTTCTTCCCGTCGAAAGTCTGGCCCTCATTCCGACCTTTTTGGTGGTCTTGAGGACCAAAAACATCCTCCTCGCAGTAGTAGTTGGCGTCTTGACGACAGCTGTTCTCCGCTTGATTTTCTAGGAGGGGCTTATGGTTAAGGAAAATGCCAGAGGTGTGGTACTTTGTCTCGTCTTGGCTGGAATAAGCTGGTGCTTAGGGAGTTGGTTTTCAGTAGTGGGTGGGCCCGTTTTTGCCCTTCTAATCGGGATGAGCCTGCACTCTTATATCTCAAGGGAAAATGCGTTTCAGCCAGGCTTGACCTTTACCTCTAAGAAGATTTTACAGTACGCGGTCATTTGTTTGGGATTTGGATTAAACTTATCTGCGGTCCTGGCAGTCGGTCGTCAATCTCTTCCAATTATTCTTTCGACCATTAGTTTCGCCTTGATTTTGGCGGTTCTGATGTGGAAAATCTTGCCCATTTCATCTCATCTGGCAACCTTAATTGGCGTAGGGACCTCTATCTGTGGAGGGTCTGCCATTGCGGCGACGGCTCCCGTTATCCAGGCAGATGATGAGGATGTGGCACAGGCTATCTCGGTCATCTTTCTCTTTAATGTCTTGGCGGCCTTGATTTTTCCGACCTTGGCAACTTGGCTTGGGTTTTCGACCGATTCGGGTCAAGCCTTTGGGATGTTCGCCGGAACGGCGGTCAATGACACCTCGTCGGTTACCGCAACGGCGGCTACTTGGGACAGTCTTTATGGCCTAGGCAGTCAGACCTTAGACACGGCAGTGACCGTCAAGCTGACGCGGACCTTGGCTATTATCCCGATTACAACGGTCTTGGCGATTTGGCGGAGTCGAGGAAAGGGAGTTCAGGCAGACAAGAAGTCCCTCTTGGCAAGTTTTCCAACCTTTATCCTCTATTTTATCCTAGCCAGTCTGGTGACTACAATCGCAGGTCATGTTGGATTAGGGACGGACTTGTTTGCCCCACTCAAAACCCTGTCCAAGTTTCTCATTTGTATGGCTATGGCAGCTATTGGTTTGCGAACAGATGTCTTTTCTTTGGTGAAAAATGGCAGAGCTGCTCTCCTGGTCGGTTTAATTTGCTGGCTGGGAGTGACTGTGCTGACACTGGTTTGGCAGGCAATCTTGGGAATTTGGTAAAGCAAAACAGCCTTCTCTTGCGAGAGGCTGTTTTTTCATTCCTTCAATCTAAAGGTCTGCGGAGCTTTTTTCAATAAAATCCAGTAGCCGATGCTGACATAGGTAATCATGGCAAGAGACACCAGCAGGATATAGGTGTGACTGCCCAGGTCCAGCTGGGTATTGAGATAGGCTACCCAGTAGAGAGCTCCACTGAGAAATTTATAGACTGGGTTGACAACCTCCATATCCTTGGTAAAGGGTTGGAGAATATAGTAGATAAAGAGGTCGTGGAAGGAAAATAGGGCTGTTAGACTCAGCAGGAGCAGAGCAGTTAGGAGATAGGTTTCAATAGGGAGTTGCGCTCTGGTAAAGATGATGAGGGCCAATAATAGAGAACCAGAGAAGGCAGCATTTAATTTTACAGTTTGCAGAAAACGATAATGAAAGCCTGCAATAATGGTCTTTGCTTCGCGGTAAAATGGATAGTGGAGCATGGAAATATCGCAATTAACAAAGACCATCTGTGCGACTGCTTTTCCCATGGAGGCGGCATACATGACCATGAAAGCAAAAGGTAGTCCCTCGATGTAGTTGGCATTGCTTATCTCTATATCCTCTTTTGAAAACCAACGAATTCCTTCAATAAAAAGGACAATAGCTAAAAGACAACCCAATCGAAAATGCAGTTTTTTCGCAAGGACAGAACGATAGCGGTCAAATAGCAGAGCGTTTAGGTAGGTCATGCCTGACAGATGAGTCAGGTCCTTTCCTGTTTCCATACTCAGTTTCGCCTGCATCTGTAAACCTTGTCGGGTGTACTCGTTCCCTTTGGTCAGCTCAAAAATCTTCTTATCCATCTGCAAGGACTGGTCCATGCAATAATAGAGATAGTCCAGATGATTGGTCTGTTGCTTCAAATAACCGTAGCCAAACCAAATCAGCAAGACCTGACAGACAAGCACAGGCAGTAAAAAGATGGGTGACAGATGATTGCGGAAGAGGATAAGACTGGCAATAGTTGCTAGACCAGTACCCAAGATAACCCAGGATTGCCAAGAATTACGGCGGGATAGAATCCGTCGATTAAAAAAACAACGATTGAGAGCCTGTCCGGTAAAACTTCCTGCTGGAATGGTCAGTAATCCTAGAGGCAGATAGAGCCAATTTCCTGATAGGCTAGAAAAAATCAGCAGGGCAGGCAGGTAGGACAGACTGGTGATAATGGGTTCTACAAATAGTTGACTTTGGAGAAAACTAGATTGGGAAAGTCCAAAATTTTGCATGAATTCCCGTTCGGACTTGGCGATAAAAGGCTCAAATCCCTTGCCAAGCCGATAGGTGTAGCCAACAAAGATCAGCCATAGAGAAAAGCCAAGGAGCCAGGTCCCTGGAAGAATATTCCAAAAGGTCAATTCCTCACTGGCTAAGATATTCATCCAAAAGGAAGCAAAGTAGAAATTCAAGGCCAGCCACAAACCCTTGACAAGAAAGCGACTGGGAATGGAGAGGACGTGCAGGATCAAAAAGAGACTAGACTTAAAGCTATAAGACTTGAAAATACTCTCTGGAATGCTCTGGCCCACAAGCGGCAGTTTTCGCAGATAGTAGAAAAATCCGTTGACGGTCCGATAGAGGTTGTACTTTTCCTGATACCAAAAATAACGTAGAATGGTTTTCATAAGCCCCTCCTAGTCTGCTGTCAAGAGGGCAACCACTTCCTGTTCAAAGTCAGGGTCGTGGAGCTTGTCACTCGGAACAGCCTGTAATTCTTGGTGATGTAGCAAAACAATCTCGTCGCAGAGGTCTTGAGCCAGCTGTAGAATATGGGTGGAAAAGATAATAACGGAATTCTTCTTAGCCTCCCGAATCAGCTGCTTGAACTCGTGGGCAGCCACAGGGTCAAAGGAAGTCAGTGGCTCATCTAAGAGAAGGACAGGAGGCTGAACAATCAAAGACAGGAGTAATTGGACCTTGTTCTGCATACCGTGGGAAAAATCCTTGAGCAGACGGTGCTGGTCTTCAAAACCGATACCGACCAAGTTTAGCCATTCTTCTGGACTACGAGGAGATTTGAGCTTATCCTTGTGGATATCCATATAGAAACGGACAAACTCGTAAGCCGCCATAAAGGCAGGTAGTTGCGGATAGGTCTGGGTAAAACCGATGTCCGTGTTGTCGTAGTCAAAGGCATTTTCATCCTTCACAAACTGAATCGAGCCACCATCCAAGGTCAGATTACGGGCAATGCAGTTGAACAAGGTTGTCTTACCAGCCCCATTCCGCCCTAGCAAACCGTAAATCTTGCCTTGTTCAAAGCTAAAGGAGGCCTCTTCCAAAATGATTTTATGGTCGAATTTCTTGGAAACAGAAGAAAGTTTTAGTTGCATAGCCAATCTCCTTTTTTGTTATATTGTTATAGATTTATTATACAATAAAAACAAAAAAATTCAAGCAGATTTTTGCTTGAATTTAGAAAGAGGATAGGGATTGTTTTTGCTGACCCAGTTCATCGAAGTTACTATCCTTTAGCCAGTTTTCAAGGGCAAGCTTGCGGTCAGGCCATTCGTGGTCTAATAGAGAAAACCAGGCGGTATCTCGGTTACGTCCCTTATAAACCAGAGCCTGACGGAAGGTGCCTTCGTAGGTAAATCCCAGGCGTTTGGCAGCAGCTTGACTGGCTTGGTTGAGCGAGTCGCATTTCCATTCATAACGTCGATAGCCCAGTTCTTCAAACACATAGTTCATGAGAAGATAGTGAGCTTCTGTCGCCTGTCGGGTCCGTTGCAGTTGTGGCGAAAAGAGGACCCATCCCACTTCAATGGTACGATGGTTGGTATCTATTCGCATGAGTGCAAAGGTTCCGACTGCCTGATTGGTAGCTTTATCAACTATCGCAAGGTAATAAGGGTCAAAAGAGGCCATCATCTTTTGGAAATAGGCTTGAAAAGAGTCACGGTCTGCCAAGGGTTCAATGGGTAGATAGGTCCAGTCAGCTTTCTTGGCACTTGGTCCATAAAACTGATAGAGATCATCTGCATGATGGAGATTAAGCTTTTCTAGGCGAACTGTCTTTCCTTCTAGAATACTAATGTTTGGAAAAGCGCCAGTCGTATGGTTTGGTAGTGGGGATCCAATTTCTTGGTCAAATGAGTTGATAGGCATAGTTTCTCCTTTAGGTTGAGCTTGAAGAGCGATTTATAAAAGTGCACTACTCAAAGAAAATCAAACTCAGACTAGACAACGAAGATGTAGATAGAACTGAAGTTCATCAAATCAAGTCAACAACGTCTGAGTTGGATTTACGAAGAGTAGGAACTTCCAGCCACCCAGCCGGTTGCTAGACAGTAGGTGATGTTAAAGCCACCTGTGTGGGCATTGATATCCAAGACTTCACCAGCAAAGTGGAGGCCAGGAATTTTCTTACTTTCCAAGGTTTTGGGGTTGATTTCCTTGAGGTCAACGCCTCCCTTGGTCACAAAGGACTTGGCCAAGGACATCTTGCCCGTAATCTTAATCGGCAGGGCTTTGAGAAGGGTGACCAGATTGGTCAGGTCCTTTTGGGAAACTTGTTTGACCTTGCCGTCGTAGTTCTCAGCGAAAAAGTCGGCTAGGCGGTCTGGCATGAGTTCACCAAGGGCATTCTTGACAGATTTTTCCCTGTTTTTTTCTAAATGCTCAAACAAATCTTGTTCAGAATGGGTCGGCAGCGCATCGAGAAATGCGGTTTCTCCTCCTTTGACAAAACTAGACAGACGAAGAGCAGCAGGCCCCGACAGGCCAAAGTGGGTAAAGAGCAGGTCGTGAGTGATGACGTGCTTGCCGTAGGTCAGGGTGACGTCGTCCAGGGAAATGCCTTGGAGCTTCTTGTGGGGGAAGTCGGTCAAGACAGGGCTTTCTGCGGCTTCAATCTCTGTGACTTCCAGCTTAAAGTGGCGGGCAATGTCGTGTCCAAAACCGGTCGAGCCAGTGGAAGGATAGGTCTTGCCACCGGTGGTGACAATGAGCTGGGGAGCTGTAAAGGTTTCTTCGCTGGTCTTGACATGGAAGAGGTCGTCAATCTTGCGAACGGACACCACCTCGGTTCCTGTACGGATGTCCACGCCATTTTCCAACATTTTCATCTCCAAGCACTTGATAATGGTCTGGGAGCGATCGGTGGTCGGAAAGACACGGCCGTGGTCCTCCACCTTGAGCTTGACCCCATTTTCCTGAAAGAAATTCATGATGTCGTGGTTGTCAAACTGGGAAAAGACACTGTAAAGAAAGCGGCCATTGCCAGGAATGCCAGCCAGCAGGTCTTCCAGTGTGCCGTTGTTGGTCACATTGCAACGTCCGCCACCTGTGCCAGACAGCTTCTTGCCCAAACGCTTGTTTTTTTCAAGGAGCAGGGTCTTCTTGCCGTAAAAACTAGAAGAAATAGCGGCCATCATGCCAGCAGGCCCCGCTCCGATAATAATAGTATCTACTGTATTCATGCCTTTATTGTATCATATTTTTAACAAGAAAGTAGTTTGGGTCTTTGCTATGATTTGTGGAATTTTTCCTTGAGATAGAAGATGACGATTGCAGATCGAAGGGAGTATAATGAGACTGAGGAAGTCTAGTTTTTATTAGATGTCCAATCTGTAAATTAAAGGAAAATAGGTGGTAGCATGACAGGCGAGCAAAGAGAGTATCGTTTTCCAGAAGTTTTTTTGTGGGGCTCCTCCACTTCAGGTCCTCAAAGTGAGGGAAGCGTAGCTGGTGATGGAAAGGGGGGGAATAACTGGGATTATGGGAAATTTATGAAGAAGGGCTGTACGACATTGCCAAAAATATCCAGGAAAACTATGGAAATATTGAATGGTTGGTAACTGAGAACGGCATGGGAGTTGAGGGGGAAGATGTTTTTGAAGAAAATGGCATGATTCAGGATGACTATCGGATTAACTTCATGGAAGACCATTTGATTCAGCTCCATCGAGGTATTGATGAAGGGGCGAACTGTAAGGGCTATATGGTCTGGACATTTATTGACTGCTGGTCTTGGTTAAATGCCTATAAAAACCGATACGGTTTGGTCTCACTTGACCTCCAAACTCAGAAGCGTACCGTCAAAAAATCTGGATATTGGTTCAAGCAAGTGAGTGTTAGAAATGGTTTCATTAGATAGAATGTATATTTCGTTTCTACATAACATTGCATTGAGATAAGATGCTTTTGAGGTTTGTGATTATCCACTAATGCTTGGTAAGAAAATTCCCCTAGATTTGACAGGGATAGGGTTCTGTGGTAATATTTTAATGATACAAACTATGAGAAATGTAAGTACCGAGGATATTATGGGAATCGAAAAAACAGTCAGTGAGTTAGCTGAAATTTTAGGAGTGAGCCGGCAGGCTATGAATAATCGCGTCAAATCACTTCCTGAAGAATTTGTAGATAAAAATGACAAGGGTGTGACCGTTGTAAACCGTGCTGGCTTGATTAAGTTGGAGGAAATCTACAAAACAACCATTTTTGAAGATGAGCCGATTAGCGATGAAGTCAAGCATCGTGAATTGATGGAAATTTTAGTTGACGAGAAAAATGCTGAAATCATCCGCTTATATAGTCAATTAAAAGCCAAAGATAAGCAACTTGCCGAAAAAGATGAACAACTCAAGGTTAAAGATGTGCAGATTGCTGAGAAGGATAAACAGTTGGATCAGCAACAGCAATTGACACTAAAAGCTATGGCCGATAAGGAAGTTCTCAAGTTGGAATTGGACGAAGTTAAAGCACAGGCAGAAGAAGTGCAAGCTAAAGGCTTCTTTGCACGTTTGTTTGGGAAATAAAAAGGTCCGGGGGACCTTTTTATCATGAGCTTGAAAACAAGAGAGCGAATAAAGGTCCGGGGGACCTTTTTATCATGAGCTTGAAAACAAGAGAGCGAATAAAGGTCTGGGGGAGTGAAACAGTCTAGGGATAGACTGTTTCAGCCCGAGCTTGGAAATAAGAAAGCGAGGTATAGTCTAGGGATAGACTATTTCAGCCCGAGCTTGGAAATAAGAAAGCGAGGTATAGTCTAGGGATAGACTATTTCAGCCCGAGCTTGGAAATAAGAAAGCGAGGTATAGTCTAGGGATAGACTATTTCAGCCCGAGCTTGGAAATAAGAAAGCGAGGTATAGTCTAGGGATAGACTATTTCAGCCCGAGCTTGGAAATAAGAAAGCGAGGTACAGTCTGGGGATAGACTGTTTCAGCCCGCACTAAAAAATGGAAGATGACATGTGATATAAAAAGATTGGTGGGAACCAATCTTTTTTAGTTTAAGTAGTGAGCACAATTGAATTTGTGTTCTTCATTATATTAATTGGGCTCAAAGACTCTAGAAATCAGAAATGAAAAGGGATACAATTAAGACAAGGAGGAAAATATGGTTGATAATCGTACCATGGCGATTCTGATGGAATTGTTTGCGACTCGAAAAGAAAGTTTGTACGAACTTAGTATTCAAACAGGAATTGAAAAGGAGCAGCTACATTCTAATTTGGAACTAGTCAATCAATTGTTGCAAGAACATTCCTTCCCGCAGATACAATACAAAGATAGCGAGTTTGTTATTTCTACGGAGCTTTACAATCAAAAAGAAAGTGTATTTTCGCTCTTTCGCAATCGCCAGATCTATCTTTCGCAAGAAGAAAGACAGCTTCTTATCTATCTTTATACCTTTATCCGAAAAGAATTTGTATCAAACGTTCACTACCAAGAATTATTGAGTGTGAGCCGTAACACAACATTGACGGATATTAAGAATGTAAAGGAACTTTGCTTGGACTTTCAAGTACGCTTGGAATATACGAGGGCGAAAGGCTATCATCTAATTGGTCGAGAAGAAGATAAACATCGCTTGGCGCTTTATGCACTCAGTAATTGTTTGCAGTCTTCGATTGGTGTGTGGGCTTTGGATTATATTCTTAAATCTTGGGGTGAGGAAAATCCTATTGAAGAATTGAAAATAGTGAGTCAACAAGCTTGCAATTATTATAAAGTCTCAGCTTTAGAAGAGAGATTGGATGAATATTTGTATTTTTTGATATTTTTATTTATCCGTCAGGCGCGTGTTGGCAACCTTATTAACTGGAATTTTGAAGGAAAGGTAGGGTTTGTAAAAGATTTTCTGCAACGACTTTGGAAATTATTACGTTTAAAAAGTACTAGCACATTAGAATTAAATGCTGCGACACAAGAGTATCTGTCACATTTACTGCAAGGATGCTTAGAAGGTGAGAGCAGAGAAAAGGATGATTTATTTTACCACTTGACTGTAGAAATAGTGGAAGAGATGGAACGTTTGTCCTTAATTGCTTTTGAACATCGCTCGGAAATGATTGAAGGTTTGCAACGTCACCTAATTCCTGCTTACTACCGTTTAACATCTCGTTTGGTAAATGTCAATTCATATACTGAAACCATCAAAGAAGAGCATGCTGACTTGTTCTATCTTGTAAAAAAAGCTTTGCGACCTTTGGAAGAGCATCTAGGTTTTACTATACCAGATAGTGAGGTATCTTATTTTGTCATCCACTTTGGTGGCTACATCGAAGCAGGTCAACAACGTTCATATCGTTATCGGGCCTTGGTTGTTTGCCCAAATGGAGTGAGCTCTTCGCTGATTGTAAAAGAAAATCTACGGCAACTATTTCCTAATATCTATTTTGCCGATACCCATTCCTTACAGGATTGGAAGATGCTAGACATGACAGACTATGACATGGTATTTGGAACTATCAAGCTGAATATAGAGCTACCATTTTTCTTGGTATCCCAGCTGATGACCTCTAATCATAAAAAAGAATTATTTCATTTGGTTAATCAGCATTTCCCAAATGCGGCTTATTTTCCGATTGAGATTGAGCAGTTATTATCACTTATTGGGAAACATGCAACCATTCATCAGGAGCAGGCTTTAAAATATGAATTGGTGCAGTTTCTCAATCAGCGCTCCCATGAGCAAAGGGGAAGGAGTCCTATGTTAGAAGAATTGATTACAAAAGAGACCTTTCAATGGTCTGAGGAAGTTTTAGATTGGCAAAAAGCAGTTGCCCTGGCTGCACGACCTCTGGTAGATAAAGGAGCTATAGAAACTCGATATATTGATGCTATGATAGCGAAGGTAGAAGAGTTTGGTCCTTTTATTGACCTAGGTAAAGGAATTGCGATTCCACATGCACGACCAGAAGATGGGGTTAATGAGGTAGGGATGTCAATGTTGGTATTGGATAAGCCAGTTTATCTATTGGATGATCCTAGTCATGAAATTCAGCTGTTCATTTGTATTGCAGCCGTGGATAATCAAACCCATCTCAGAGCACTCTCGCATTTGACAAAAATTTTGCGAGAAGAAGAAAATATTCAACAACTTGTCGGCGCCAAAGAATTTGCCGACGTACAACATTTATTAAAGGAGGAACAGTAATATGTTACGAATTGGAACAGCCTGTGGCTCAGGTTTAGGCTCTAGCTTTATGGTTCAAATGAATATTGAATCCATTTTGCGAGATTTAGGTGTATCAGATGTTCATGTGGAGCATTATGATCTAGGTGGTGCCAATCCGAGTGAAGCAGATGTGTGGATTGTCGGACGTGACCTGGCTGATTCTGCAACTCATTTAGGAGATGTTCGAATATTGAATAGTATTATTGATATGAATGAGTTGAGGGAACTTGTCACGGCTATCTGTCAAGAAAAAGGTTTGGTTTAAATCGTATACACAGGGGATGACCCGCAAAGATAAAATTATAAAGGAGACAGAAAATGATATTGGATTTTCTCATTGATATTGCTAAAACTCCGGCAATTCTGGTTGCTCTCATTGCTATTCTAGGTTTAGCCTTACAGAAAAAGCCCGCAGCAGATTTAATTAAGGGGGGCTTGAAAACTTTTGTTGGTTTTATTGTTGTTGGTGGCGGAGCGAATATTATTGTTGGCTCGCTTGAGCCATTTGGTCAAATGTTTGAACAAGCTTTCAACTTGAAAGGGGTTGTTCCAAATAATGAAGCTATTGTAGCGATGGCTTTGGATAAGTATGGAACTGCTACATCCTTGATTATGTTGCTTGGAATGGTCTTCAATATTGTTATTGCTCGCTTTACACGCTTTAAATATATTTTCTTGACAGGACACCACACACTATATATGGCCTGTATGATTGCAGTTATCATGAGTGTTGCAGGTTTCACTTCTGTCGGCTTAATTGTGATGGGTGGGTTGGCTTTAGGTCTGATTATGACACTCTCCCCAGCCTTCGTTCAAAAATACATGATTCAATTGACAGGAAATGATCATGTTGCTCTAGGTCACTTCAGTGCACTTGGTTACTGGTTGAGTGGTGTAGTAGGCGGTTTGGTCGGTGATAAGTCTAAGTCTACGGAGGATATTAATTTCCCTAAAGGTTTGGCATTCTTGCGTGATTCAACTGTCAGCATTGCCATTTCTATGTCCTTGATTTACATGATTGTGGCTTTGTTTGCAGGCGGTGATTATATTAAGGAAAACCTTAGTGGTGGTACTAACAGTATGATTTACGCCTTGACCCTAGGTGGAACTTTTGCAGCAGGTGTTTTTGTTATCTTATCCGGTGTACGCTTAATTTTGGCGGAAATTGTTCCAGCCTTCAAAGGAATTTCAGAGAAGTTGGTTCCGAATTCCAAACCAGCCCTAGACTGTCCAGTTGTTTATCCTTATGCACCAAACGCCGTGTTGATTGGCTTTATCTCTAGTTTTGCAGGTGGTATTGTCAGCATGATTATTCTTGCCTTGACTGGCGGTGTCGTTATCCTTCCAGGTGTCGTACCACACTTCTTCTGTGGAGCTACTGCAGGTGTTATGGGGAATGCCTCAGGTGGTGTTCGTGGAGCTGTTTGCGGTGCCTTTATGCAAGGCGTTCTCATCAGTTTCTTGCCAGTGTTCTTGCTTCCAGTTTTGGGAGACCTTGGTTTTGCAGGTTCAACATTCTCAGATGCAGATTTTGGACTATCAGGTATTTTCTTGGGAATTCTTGCTAAAAATGGCGGTATTCTCACAGTTTCTGTTGGTATTTTTGCAGTATTGGCCTTGATGCTTGGATTGTCATTGGTGAAAAAAGAACAGAAAGAAGGATAATATGACTAGTGGTACAGCTAATTTGAAACGATTTGCCAAAGAAATTCGCTACCATACCTTGGCGACTTTGAATCGATTAGGATTTGGTCATTATGGTGGTAGCTTATCAATCGTAGAAGTGTTGGCTGCTCTATATGGAGAAATTCTGGACATTCGTGTCCAGAATTTCTCTTCTAAGGAGCGGGATCACTTTATTCTGTCTAAGGGACATGCAGGTCCAGCACTTTATAGTACGTTGTATTTGAAAGGCTTCTTTGATAGAGATTTTCTCTTGTCGCTAAATCAAAATGGAACACATTTGCCTTCACACCCTGACCGAAACTTAACGCCAGGGGTGGATATGACAACAGGTTCGTTGGGGCAAGGGATGAGTGTCGCGACGGGTGTTGCTTATGGTAAGAAGATAGAACAGTCACCGTACTATACCTATACTCTGGTAGGGGATGGGGAGCTTAACGAAGGTCAATGCTGGGAAGCGGCTCAGTTTGCAGCCCACCACGAACTATCGAAACTGATTCTGTTTGTGGATGACAATAAAAAACAACTAGACGGTCGAACTCGTGATATTTGCCAAACCTTTGATTTTGTTGAAAAATTTCAGGCTTTTGGTTGGGAATCAGTGCGTGTGAATGGTGCCGATATAGATGCTATTATAAATGCTATTCTAACATTGAAGTCAAGTAAGTCTCCTCAACCAAAATGTATCGTTCTTGATACTACTAAGGGGCAGGGAGTTACCTTCTTAGAAGAATTAGAAAGCAATCACCATTTGCGTTTGTCGGGTCAATTACGGGAAGATTTAGAGCAAGTAACACTTGTTTTAGCGAGAGAGTTGGAGGTGACGGAATGAGACAGACAAAGGAGATGCGACTGGTTTATAGTGATTTTCTAGCTCAGGTAGGGCAGGAAGACACAACCATAGCAGCTATTGAAGCAGATTTATCCAGTTCAATGGCTACCAACAAATTGTCCTCTGTTCTGGGTGGACGCTATGTCAATGTAGGTATCATGGAGCAGGAAATGGTAGGGGTAGCAGCCGGACTATCTCTTCTAGGATACAAGCCATACATTCATACTTTCGGACCATTTGCTAGTCGTAGAGTCTATGATCAGGTGTTTATCTCTCTAGCTTATGCCCAGCTTAATGCCACGATCATTGGTTCCGATGCGGGGGTATCAGCGGAGATGAATGGTGGGACTCACATGCCGTTTGAGGAGCTGGGCTTAATGCGGCTCATTCCAAAAGCGCGTGTTTATGAGGTCAGTGACGATGTCCAGTTTCAAGCTGTTCTAAAAGAAACCATCAAGGTAGACGGGTTGAAGTACATTCGGACCATTCGGAAAGCACCAACGGCTATTTATCAAGGTGGAGAAGATTTTAGCAAAGGATACTGTGTCCTTAGGCAAGGGGAGGATATGACCTTGCTTGCGAGTGGTATTATGGTAGAGCAGGCATTAAAGGCGGCGGATCAGTTAGAGGCTCAAGGAGTATCTGTTCAAGTCATTGATCTTTTTCGTATCAAACCAATTCATGAAGACATACCAGCTCTATTATCAGGAAGGCCAGTATTAACCGTAGAAAATCATAATCGAATTGGAGGCCTAGGTAGTAGCATTTGTGAATTAATGGCTACGGATTTGACGACCCCAGTACATCGAATTGGTATTGAGGAATCTTTTGGTCAAGTTGGGCAACAGGTCTATTTGATGGATGTTTATGGACTGACAGCAGAGCATATTGTTAAACAAGCACAATTAATGTTACAACAATAGTGAGATAGTGATTCGTATTTTATGTAGCCTTTCGATTTACTTTGGCTTGGAAATAGGAAAGCAAATCAAATGTAAAAAATCAAGCTCTTAGGAACTTGATTTTTTCTTATTCTCTACCCATTCTTCTCTTAAAATTCCATATTTGATAGAATCATGATAATGTCCTTGCCAGTACCGAACTTTGCGGATATGGGCTTCTTTGGTCATGCCTAATTTTTCTGCGGTTCTCATCATGCCCTTGTTGCCAGACCAGGTAGTGAGCCCGATGTGTTCCAATTCTGCAAATTGCTGGAAAATGGTATCAATCCAGAGTTGGAGAGCAGCTGTGCCATATCCTTTTCCCCAGACCTTATCGTCATAGATTTCAATCCCGATTTCGAGCCAGCGTGTTGACTGGCACTCCCAGTAATAGCTCACAAATCCAATAGGCAGCTGATCCACTAGGATTGCTCTGACACAATCTTTTTGTAACCACTGGTAGAGTTCAAGTGCTTGAAAATCTTCAAAAGTAGCGCAGGCCTGGTAGTCATCAAAATAGGGAGCTGCAAATTCCTTCCAGCGAGGTGCAGCTTCACGATGGCCAATCTTCCAAAGTGTATGCAAATAATCTTCAGTCATCGGTGCAATTCTAATCATGAGAACCTCCTTTATTTTTCTAGTCTAGCATATTTGATGAAGGCTTGCAATTCCTGTCAGAATATGGGACACTAGAATCATGAAAAAGATACAGCGTGAATTTCAAAAAATATATTACAACTTAGACAAGATTCTTTTGCTCTTTTTTACCCTGTTTACCTTTATGGAATTTGTTTGGATACCGCTCAATTCATGGATTTCTGAGGGACTCTTAGCTATGACAGGGCATGCCTACCTTTCACCGACGAATTTGTTGTCGGTGTTTGCTGAAAATCCGCTCGTGACAGGCTTGTTTATTCTCCTCTTTTTTGTCAACATTGCCATTGCCTATCTAGAATTAGCTCTATTGTTCACAGGGGTTTGGCAACTGTTGGATGAAAAAGTCAAGCACCTCCCCGACTATTTACGGGATGTACGAGATAGTATGGTGGCGATTATCCGTCACAGCAGCCTACCAAAGGTTTTATTTCTCCTCTTTTACTCAGTTATTCTTCTCCCGTCTTTACGACGGGTATTAAATATCTATTATTTTAATAAAATCGTAGTACCCCAATTTATCGTAGATTACCTATCCAACACAGTCTGGCTAGGAATATTGATTTTGTTCTTTCTCCTCTTGTTCTTCTGGCTCGCATCACGCTTTATGTACGCTCTGCCGAACATTTACTTTGAACACAGGAGTGTGAAGGAGTCCATCGCCTATTCTTGGAAGAAGACCAGGGGAAGAAAGCAAGTCAGTTCCTTTTTCCGTCTGATTTGGCTGGTCACTTTTCCAGTCCTCCTATTCACAGGAATAGGGATATTGCTCTATCTAGTACAGTTAGTGGCTGAACCTTATCTACCAGACACAGGCCCATCATATTGGCTGGCAGTTGTTTGTTATGCAATCCTAAAATTAGCCTACTACGGAGTAGTTGCGCTCTTTATGATGGGATTCATTAGTCTCTTAACAGGGAAACAATTGCCAAACTACCGCCGTAAACGCCTCCGTCATCGCCTGCGATTGGCAATTTTACTAGTATCTGGTCTGGTGTTCGGTACCCAAGGAGCGCTTGCACTCTACTATCCCTTCGATACCCTGCCAGTTACCATTTCCCATCGCGGTGTTGACAATGGCAATGCTGTCCAGAACTCTATCGAGGCCCTAGAGAAAACCTCTCAACTCAAGCCAGACTATATTGAGATGGATGTTCAGGAGACGAAGGATGGTCAGTTTATTGTCATGCATGATACGGATTTATTGGCTTTGACGGGCAATTCCGGAGGTACACATGACTATACTCTTGCAGAGTTGACAGGGATGACTGCATCAGAAAACGGCATGACAGCTCCAGTTCCTTCTTTTGATGAATATCTTGAAAAAGCGGATGAGCTAGAACAAAAATTATTGGTAGAAATTAAAGTGACCAAGGCAGATTCGCCAAAACTCACCCAGAATTTCTTAAAAAAATACGGTCAACGTTTGATTGCCAAAGGACACCAGATGCAATCACTAGATTACCGTACTATTATCGAAATAAAGCAGTACAGCGAGAAATTAGTATCCTTCTTTATTCTTCCGTTCAACTCTATCTATCCGACGACGGTTGCTGATGGTTATACAATGGAATACACTTCGCTGGATCAAAACTTTATGGTAAAATCTTGGATTCGTGGGAAGTTAGTTTATGCTTGGACACCGAATGAAGAAGAGAGTATGACCAAGATGTTGCTGTTACAAGTGGATGGTATCATCACTGACAACATGACCGATCTCCAAAGTCTGATGGAGGAAATGAAAGAGAATCGACGTTATCCAGACCTCTTTTTCCTGCAATTTCAGTCTTTGATTTATAATTTTGAATAAACAAAGACGCGAAGGCCTGGCCCAATCGCGTCTTTTCTGTCTTAAAATGGTAATTTACCTGCAAAGGCACCTAGTTTTTTCTGAGTTGCCTCGTCAACTTTTATAAGTGCAGCGTTGACGGCTTGGATTGTCATTTCTTGCAAGGTTTCAAGGTCGTCTGCATCTACAACATCAGCCTTGAAGTCGATAGAAACCAATTTCTTATCTCCAGTAAAAGTAGCAGTAACCAAGTCCTGTACAGAGCTACCAGTAAATTGAGTAGCAGCCAACTCAGCCTGGCTCTTCTCCATTTGTTTTTGAAGTTTTTGAGCTTGGCGCATCATGTTTTGCATGTTCATCATAAGATTTTTAAAATTCCTTTCGTACCAAGGGGTTAGACCCTCTGGTTAAATTTTCGTTGCCTTATTTTGCCTTATAGTTAAAAATTTTCAAAGGCAGAGGCGTAGTAAATATTATAACATGTTTTATGTAGATAATGCTACCTTCTTAAAATAAGTTATAGTCAGCAATATCGGATATAAACTGGTAAATTCTCAAAGTAAGTTCTAGTTCCCGTCCTTCCAGAAGTTACTCTGAGAAAACTGCATAACATCAACAGAATTTAGTCTCAGACTAAGTTCTGTTTTTGACTAAAAATGTTGATAGTAGTGAGTTTTAGGGTTGAAAATGTTGAAAAAAAGAGTACACTAAAGTTACTGGCTCTGAGACGTCTCAAAGTAAGTTCTAGCTATCTGGAATTTTGGATGGGACAAGTTCCTTTCTATTTTGAAATTATTTTTTGATAAAAACTAACGATTATTTATCCAATAATCGAGGTGATTGGATGACGTTCTCAGGGTCAATTTTAGAGATTCCCAAAAGCGTTGCCAATTCATCACCGTAGGTAAATGTAAAGAGTTCATAGGCGGATTTTCCGTTGAAAGAAGCTCGTCTGACGCTGTTGACATGCGAACAAACCAGGTTGATATCCTCCTGTGTCAAGTTATCAAACGAACTTCCTTTAGGAAGAATATCTCTGATAAGTGTGTGATTCTTCTCAATTCTCCCTTTCTGGTCAGAACGATTTGGGTCACAGAAGAATAGCTTAGATTCTCCACGAACATCCATTTCGATGTCGTCCACTCTAGCGAATTCACCACCATTATCGGTCAGAATGACAGGGAATAGTTCGCAGAAGTCCATCTCTTTCTGATGTAGGTCATTCTTGATAGCGTAGAGATGTTTAGCGACCTCATTAGCTGTTTTATTATCAAGTAATCGAGCGAAGATAAAGTTACAGAAGGAGAGGTTAAAGGCGAGAAGTACCTTTCCGCCGATCCGTCCAGTAACGGTGTCCATTTCCAGCCAATAGCTGCTTCCTTTCTCTGCGAGAAAGCGTTGGAAGTCCTCGTAAGACCGTCCTTCTCTGGCAGTTTTAGGAATGGGTTGTAGGTTTCTGGTTCTCCGCTTTCTGAATTTCACGACACGGGGGAAATCAATGGGCTTTGTGGACAGATAGCCTTTTTCAAGGTATCGGTAGATAGAAGCTCTGGATGCCGAAAGTTCGTTTGAGGCGATGATGTGGTTGAGGTGTTGTCCCTTTTGGATGGCAGTAGAAACAATCTCATCCATGCGATAGAATTCTTCCTTGTTTAGTGCAACACCTGTTCTCGAGTCTGAGAGCTTAGCTTCATAATCAAGCTGAGCTCTTTTTGCGTAGTAGAACTGTTTCTGGTATCCGCAGTTGCTTCTCTTTTTCGGACAGGCATTACAAACGTAGGGAGCCTTTTTGAGTAGAGGGCAAGAATCACAATTGGATGTCACAGAATTTTCTTTAACCACTCGATTTCTCCGAACTTCTTTTGAGATTGTAGAAGGATCTTTACCTAACTTAGCTGCTATAGCTGAGAAGGGCTTAAGTTGTTCAATTCCTATTTGAATATCATTGCGATCAGAGAGAGTTAAGTGTTTGTTTTTCATTGTCAGTTACCAACTTGTCCCATAGTAAGTTCTACCTTATTTCTTTGTCTCAGTCTAATTTCCAGTTTTTAAGACAGACTAGAACTTACTTTGGGAATTTAGCTCGGATATAAACTTGACATATTAATCTATTTTAAATTGACTTTGAGGGATAAATTCGCTATAATATAAGAAAAAACTGGTTATAACCAGAAAACAAGGAGGAGCTATGTTCCGTTTAGCAAAAGAAGAATTAGAAAAATTGGGAGCTATTATTACGGCGACCGAAATTTACCAACAGCCTGGCTTGTGGAAAGAGGCTTATCAACTCTATCTTGACCAGCTTGAGAAGATTGAGGGCTTCTTGAAGGCTATCAAGGAAAAACATGACTTTGTTCACGTCGTTTTTACAGGTGCAGGGACTTCTGATTTTGTTGGGCAAAGTATTGCCAACTATCTCAACCAAGTCAATGACTTGAAACACATTCGTTTTTCTGCCATTGGTACAGTGGAGCTGGTTAGTCGCCCACATGACTATTTACAGGCAGATATTCCAACGGTTTTGGTATCCTTTGCCCGTTCAGGAAATTCACCAGAAAGTGTGGCAGCAGTAGAAGTTGCCAAGCAATTGGTAGATAAATTGTATCAAGTGACCATTACCTGTGCACCAGAAGGTAAGCTGGCACTAGCGGCTGAAGGAGATGCTGAAAATCTCCTGCTCTTGCAACCAGCTGGTTCAAACGATAAGGGCTTTGCCATGACAGGTTCTTACAGCTGTATGGCTCTGACAGCCCTCCTCGTCTTCTCGCCAGCCAGTCAAGAAGAAAAAGCTGCTTGGGTTGAGATCATTGCCCGTCTGGGTCAAGATGTTTTGGACCGTGAAGACTACGTGCAAGACTTGATTAACCTTGATTTTGAGCGAGTGATTTACCTCGGTTCAGGTGGTTTCTACGGTCTTGCCCACGAAGCTCAGTTGAAAATTCTGGAATTGACAGCAGGCAAAATTGCGACCATGTACGAGTCACCACTCGGTTTCCGTCATGGACCAAAATCCTTCATCAATGAAAAGACCTTGATTTTCCTCTTTGCCTCAAACGATGCCTACACTCGTCAGTATGATGTGGACTTGCTCAATGAAGTCCATGGTGATGGCATAGCAGAGCGGATAGTGGCATTGTCGGCTGATAAGTTAGTCGGTACAGAAGCAGCCAATTTTGTCTTGGCAGAGGGTGGGGCAGATCTGCCAGATGTTTTCCTAACCTTCCCTTACATCATCTTTGCCCAAACGGTATCTATTATGGCAGCCATTAAGTGCAACAACTTGCCAGATACACCATCACCAACAGGCACCGTCAACCGTGTGGTGCAGGGTGTGATTATACATCCACTAGAAAAATAGTTACATGTATTCAATGATGAAGAAGCAGAGCTATTCGGTAGAGTTTTAACACATAAAAAACACATCCAACCACCTGAGTATCGTGGTATAATATAGTATATAATAAAATATAATATATTTAGGGATGGTAGAAATGGAAACTGCAAATAAAAAATTCAGATATAGTATTCGTAAATTTAAAGTCGGCGTAGGCTCGGTGCTAATTGCTACTTGCCTACTTGGTGCGGGAGTCTCGACACCAACCGCTTTTGCGACGACAGAGACTTCAACAGCTACAGAGACTACAAAAACACCTCTTCAAAAGCTCCAAGACCTTGTAAAAGAGCTAGAAACGGACTTGGAAAAATTGAATGAATTTCCTGAATATGATCGTTCTGAGTACTCGTTTCAAAAAAGCTTGTGGGATTTTTATTTAGGATTTGGAAAAGCTGAAATGGGGCGTGTTTCTACTTTGAAGGAGGATGCACCCGAAATTTCTAGGATTTCTGGACTATTATCTGATTTTAAAAACCATATTACAATGGAACGTTTGACACGTGAGGTTGCTCAGTATCGTAAAAAATACCCTGGTAATGAAAACATTGAGAAAGAATATGATGCGCATTTAAAGCAAGACGAAGACAAGAGTACAGCTAGCCAAGAGGGCGATACCTTAAGAGACTACGTTGATGGAGAAGCAAGTAGGGCCATGGACAGAATTAAGCAACGAGTTGCTGAACTGGAAAAATCAAAACAACCCCAGCCAAGTCCCGCAGATGAGCCAGATCCAGCTCCAAAAGAGGAGGATACACCGGCACCGAAAGTAGAAGAGGAAACACAGGAGCCGAAAACAGAAGAGAAGGCACCAGAGACGAAAGAAGAAACTCCAACTCCAGCACCGGACGCAGCTCCAGCGCCGAAAGCAGAGGACGAAGTTCCTGCTCCAATGCCAGAGGCACCAGCGCCGAAAGAGGAAGAAGTTCCAGTTCCAACACCGAAAGCAGAAGCGCCAAAAGCCGAGGAAGAAATTCCGACTCCAATGCCAGAGGCTCCGGCTCCAAAAGAGGAGGACACACCGGCACCGAAAGTAGAAGAGGAAACACAGGAGCCGAAAACAGAAGAGAAGGCACCAGAGACGAAAGAAGAAACTCCAACTCCAGCACCGGACGCAGCACCAGCGCCGAAAGCAGAGGACGAAGTTCCGGCTCCAATGCCAGAGGCACCAGCGCCGAAAGAGGAAGAAGTTCCAGTTCCAACACCGGAATCAGAAGCGCCAAAAGCCGAGGAAGAAATTCCGACTCCAATGCCAGAGGCTCCGGCTCCAAAAGAGGAGGACACTCCGGCACCGAAAGTAGAAGAGAAGGCACCAGAGACGAAAGAAGAAACTCCAACTCCAGCACCGGACGCAGCTCCAGCGCCGAAAGCAGAGGACGAAGTTCCGGCTCCAATGCCAGAGGCACCGGCTCCAAAAGAGGAGGACACACCGGCACCGAAAGTAGAAGAGGAAACACAGGAGCCGAAAACAGAAGAGAAGACTCCGGAAACGAAAGAAGAAACCCCAGTCCCAACTCCGGACGCAGCTCCAGCGCCGAAAGCAGAGGACGAAGTTCCGGCTCCAATGCCAGAGGCACCAGCGCCGAAAGAGGAAGAAGTTCCAGTTCCAACACCGGAATCAGAAGCGCCAAAAGCCGAGGAAGAAATTCCGACTCCAATGCCAGAGGCACCGGCTCCAAAAGAGGAGGACACTCCGGCACCGAAAGTAGAAGAGGAAACACAGGAGCCGAAAACAGAAGAGAAGACTCCGGAAACGAAAGAAGAAACTCCAACTCCAGCACCGGAAGCAGCTCCAGCGCCGAAAGCAGAGGACGAAGTTCCGGCTCCAATGCCAGAGGCACCGTCTCCAAAAGAGGAGGACACTCCGGCACCGAAAGTAGAAGAGGAAACAGAGGAGCCGAAAACAGAAGAGAAGACTCCGGAAACGAAAGAAGAAACCCCAGTCCCAACTCCGGACGCAGCTCCAGCTCCAACACCAAAAGAGGAAGGGATTCCAGCTCCAATGCCAGACACTCCAATGGACAAACCGAAAACTGATAAAGTAGAGTCTGACAAACAGATGCCAGAGGCTAAGCAACCAGAAATGGACCAACCGAAAGCAGAAGACATGCCGAAGGAGGAAATGCCAAAGGCTGAGCAACCAAAAGCGGAAGACTCTGCACCTAAGACAGCAGTTCCAGAAGTCGCACCAAAAACAGCGGAAAAACCAAAGCTAGACTTCGCAACAAAAGAACGCAAGGTAGAAGAAGCTCTCCCTATCAAAGAAGAAATCAGATATGATGCAAGCCTAGCACTTGGCAAATCATACCTTCTTCAAGAAGGAAAAGCAGGTAAAAAAGTATCTGTTTATCAAGATGTCATAGTTGATGGTAAAGTTGTCGCAACCAACCTATTATCAGAAACTGTTGTTGAAGGCCAAAATCGTATCCTTGTAAAAGGTAGCTTGGAAATGAAGAAAGAAGAAGTAAAAACAACTCCTTCAGTACAATCAAATCCAACAATGAGTCAGAAGGGTGCACCTTCTGCAAACAAAGCAACCCTACCTGCAACAGGTGAACAACGCAATAACCTAACCTTAGTAGGCCTTGGTTTAGCTGGAATTAGCTTGGCAGTAGTCGCTACAGCTATAAATAAAAAATCTAAAGATCAAATCTAAACCATTATGAAATAATAAAGAGGCAGGGCGGAAACGCCCAATGTCATTAAGTTAACTAACCTATCACGTTTTGTGGTAGGTTAGTTTTTTCTATGGTACACTAAAAATAAAAGGGGAAAAGTCATGCTAGATCAGATTAAAGCTCATTTACTTGATAGTATTAACGACATCGTTTCTAGTGCCAATCAGTTTGTGCTTCATCCTGAAAAAGATTTTAGTCGGCAAAGTCAGCTAACGATGAAAACCATGATTCAAGCCATACTGACCATGGGTGGTAATACCTTAGCCAAAGAGCTACTTGATTTAGATTTGCCTGTCTCTCAATCTGCCTTTGTTCAACGACGGTATCAGATTAAACACCAAGCTTTTAAAACACTTTTTAGGGATATTACTTCTAAAATTCCAATCTCTGATAATCTCCCTATCCTGGCTGTTGATGGCAGTGATGTGATTCTACCAAGAAATCGTTTTGATAAAACGACCTCTTTTCAAACTGGACCACACCACACTCCTTACAATCTCATTCATATTAATGCTCTCTACAATCTCGAACAAGAGATGTATCATGATTTACGGATCCAAGATAATCGAGAGGTTGATGAACGTGCGGCTTTTATTGATATGATGAAGAACTCTTCTTTCAAACAAGCTCTGGTAATAATGGATAGGGGGTATGAATCCTACAATGTCATGGCTCACTGCCAAGAAAGAAATTGGTCCTATATTATTCGTATTCGTGACGGGAATCATTCTATGAAATCAGGATTTAACCTCCCTGACACCCCTTGTTTTGATGAAAAATTTGACCTAAACATCTGTCGGAAACAGACCAATGAGATGAAGCAACAGTATCAAAATTTTCCTAATCACTATCGCTGTTTACCTAATCACACATCCTTTGACTTTCTACCAAGCTCTAGCCGAAAAAGCGACCCAGTTCAGTTTTACGAACTTCATTTTCGAATGGTGCGTCTCGAAATCAAGCCAGGTTTCTTTGAAACTTTGGTGACAAACACCGATTATTCTCCAGAAAAATTAAAAGAGCTCTATGCCTACAGATGGGGCATAGAGACCAGTTTTCGTGACCTAAAATACAGTATCGGTCTGACTCATTTTCATGCAAAAAAGAAGGAAGGGATTCTCCAAGAAATCTACGCTCGCTTTATCAATTTTAATGTTTGTAAATGGCTAACCTCACACGTTGCTATTAAAACATCAAAGTTAAAACAGGCTTATAAAATTTGTTTTTCAGACGCTGTCTATGCCTGTCGAAAATTTCTTAGAGCTGAACTCACTTCCTTCCAATTGGAAACCTACATTGCCAAACATTTATCCATCATCCGACCCAATCGAACGTTCCAAAGAAAGATAAAAAGCAAGGCACCTGTAAGCTTCACTTATAGAGTAACATAATAGTTGAAAAATTGGGTTAAAAAACCTCCTTTTTGTGCGCCCTAAATACAAAAACTATTCCCGTTTGGTCATCAATTGCTCGGACGGGAATAGTTTTAAATGCTTAACTTAATGACATTGGGCGGAAACGCCCAGCCTCTTTTTAGAACTGAAAATCAATATTATACTCTTCGAAAATCAAAATCAGACGTTGTTGACTTGATTTTATGGTAGCAGGGGTATATCTGCTCTTGGAGAAATGAACTTCATTCACTTTATCTCCAACCTTCAAAGGTTTCCCAAACCTTTGAAACTAGTCTGATTTTGATTTTCATTGAGTATTAGTGCGGTAAAATTAACTGTGATTGGCTTAAATCAAGGTGGATTTGCCATTGAGAATTATCCCGAACAGTACACTCAAAGTCGGTTGTATAGAGAATCAGCTCTAAGACGTCACCTTTTTTCAGCTGATAAATAGTCGGTTGCAGTTTCCAGCTCACATCCATCCACTGGTCTGGCACCACTTCCTCAATTTTCATCAAGTCAGTACGATTTTGCAGGTTCATAAAGCCCTTGGTCACCAAGCGTTGCGGCATCTCCACATAAGGCAACTCCAGCAGATTTTCTTGGGCATAGTAACGACCGTTGTCTAGACTCAATCTTGCTTTAGGCGCAGGGATTGGGGCTAGGCGTTTTTTATTTCCTTTGTCCAATAGCTGAGCAGATAAGAGGCCTTTGGCTACACTTGAAGACACACGGAGTTTCAGTGTGACCTGTCCGTTAATCAGGAGGTCCTCCGTCATAGGCAGTTCCATGCTGATTTGATTGGCCTTGCCTGCATAGAGGTCTTGGTGAAAGGCTGGGTAGGATTTGCCGTAGCGGTCAAAATCTTCTTGGGCATACTGATTGGAAATGGTCTGGCTTCCAGTACCTAGTGGCAAGACTGCCTTGTTTTCACCGCCAAAGGTGTCCAAGGTCGTCCAGGTTTGTTCACCGCTGTTGTCCTGCCAGATGACAGTCGGCAGTTGGTAGTTATTCTCGTAGCCAAGCAGTTTCTGACTGAGTAGGGCGTTCATGGACTCACGGAAGTCGATGGACTGCCAGTTGTTCATATAAACGTGGGCACCGTTGTGGAAGAAGAGGTGCTTTTTGATGTGACTTGGCAGGGCATGGAACATATTCCAGACATGGATTGGCTTGACATTCCAGTCCTGTGAGCCGTGGGTAAAGACTACCTCACACTTGACCTTGTCAGCGTGGAGTAGATAATTGCGGTCATGCCAGTATTGATTGTAGTCACCGCTGGTGCGGTCCAAGGCAGCATGTTCTGCCGCCAGTCCTTTTTCGTAGGCTGCTTTATTGCGGAGGAAGTCGCCTGCTTGCAGGCTTTTCGAGTAGGTCAGGGCGGTCAAGCTGTCCAAATCTTCGCCTGGATAGCCGCCAGGGCTGGTCACCAGCCCGTTTTCACGGTAGTAGTCATACCAAGAGGAAATCCCCGCTTCTGCGATGACGACTTCCAATCCGTCCACGCCAGTTGTTGCCAAGGCATTGGACATGGTGCCGAGATAAGAAAGTCCCGTCGTCGCTACCTTACCATTGGCCCAATCAGCCTTGACCTCAATCGAGCGGGTGTGGTCTGTGTAGGCCTTGGTACGACCGTTCAGCCAGTCAATCACTGCTTTATAGCCCTCCACCTGCTGGTAGTCGCCAGATGTCATGTAGCCAGTCGAGCCCAGCGTGCCGACACCAGACACATGGAGGCTGGCAAAGCCACGAGCTAGGAAATAATCATTGAGGGAGTATGAAGTAATGTGGCCCAGTTTTTCGGTGGCAGGGCTGATAGGTAGCTCTCGCTGGTCCAAGTCTAGCTTGGTGATGCTGGTCTGGTTGACCTCAATGGTACCAGCTGGTTTTTCCGCCAACTCCCCTTCCATCTTGTGCAGGGCCTTGTCACTAGCTACATCGTTAACACCCTGATGATAGGGACTGTTTGTAATCACCGCAGGTATTTTCCCGTCAAAGTGCGGACGGAGAATGGATAGCTTAACAATATCTGTCTGCCCAGTCCCAGCCGTATCGACAGGTGTTTCGACATAGACCACCTCACGAATGAGGTTTTTTGTTGAAAAAGTCGCCAAAGATTTGCCGTTGAAGAAGTGGTAGCGATTGTCTTCTGGGATTAGGTCATCGCTGACCAGCTGGTCAATCAAGGTATTTCCAGACTTGGTGCGGGTAGCGAGCAGCTGGTAGAGATTGTCGATGATATCCTCATAGACAATAGGAAATTGGCTAGCCTTGCGGAATTCTTCCACATCTGTGTAGTCCACACCAGGCACAAAGCTCAGCAACTGAAAGGCGACTTGATAGAAAATCAGGTCTGTCAACTCACGGTCAGACTGGAAGAAGGTCAGCAGGTCTGTATTCCAATCCGCAATCATGTTGGACAGGGCAAAGTCGGTGTTGGCTGTCAGGAAATGGCACTTTCTGACAAAGGTTTCTAAATTTGTCTTACTACTTGCATCAGGAATCAGTTGAAATCCTAGAGCATCAAGCTCTTGCAAGTAGACGGAGGTCTCTTTTTTTATAAAAGAAAATTGATTAAAGCGCATAAATTCTCCTCTTTTTTAGGATAATAGTCTATAATAGCTATTATATCTGATAAGCTAGTGTTTGTCTAAAAATTATCCGTATATATAAAGATATTAATGTATAAAACGACGATACAATTAGTTGTAAAATGACGAAATTTTTAATACAATATTGTAGAATGACTGAGGAGTAAAATGTATCGTGTTGAGAAAAAATGAAGCTATAGTCCCTGTTTTACGTATTAATAATAGGGCTATTAATCAAGGATTTTTAGAAAAAAATCTAGGAATGAAGACCAAGCTAGAAGATGGTCCTTTTGCTGATTTTGGAGATAGAACAAGTCCAGAAACGAAGCTTGTTTTGACAGAATCTCCTGGTAATCGCACCCGTGCTGTCGAAGGGCTTAAAAAACTGAATAAAATTGTGATAAAAGTAGACAATGCCTCTGAAATTGAAGCTTTACTGGCGCAAGGGTCACAGTATAGTAAGCTCTACCAAGGAAAAAATGGCTATGGTTTTGAAGCTGTGTCGCCAGAAGGAGACACCTTCCTTTTACACGCAGAAGCATCTGTTGATGACCTAAAAGCAATCCTTCCACCTGTTCCATTTAAGGTGCAGGATGACTTTTCTGGTCTGACCGCTTTTACAGTAGAGTCTGTCTGGATTAATACCCCACAAGCTAGTATTAGCCAAGACTATTATGAGGCAATCCTACCTCAACAAGCCTTTTTGCGTTTTGTTGGAGCAGAAGGTAAGGATTTATTAACTCCCGCAGAACAAGTTTGGGATTTAGAAGGCTTGCGTTTTCCCGTCGAGCAGGACTTTGATTGGGCGCATTTGGAAAGCCAGTTAGAGGGTCCGTTCTTTAAAGATAAAAAAGCAAGCTTTATTCAAACGGTTGACCCAAGTGGTATTGAATTGTGGTTCGAAAAATGAGACAAGCGATTTTAGACAAGATTTCAGAGCAGATTGGGCAAGGAGTCTATCCTGGTGCCAGTCTGGCTCTTTTTTCTAAGGGTCAGTGGCAGGAGTATTATTTGGGGACCCAGGATGGTCAGCTACCAGTTGAGGCGGGTTTGACCTATGATTTGGCGTCTGTTTCCAAGGTGGTTGGTGTGGGGACTCTTGCGACTTTTCTGGTTAATAGCGGAGCTTTGGAGCTAGATAGGACTTTGCAGTCTTATTATCCTGCTTTTGCGGATAGTCAGGTCACCATTCGGCAATTATTGACCCATACTAGTGGCATCGACCCCTTCATTCCCAATCGGGATAGTCTGGATTCCGACCAGCTCAAGGAAGCGATTTTGAAGATTACTGTGACGGACAAGAAAGCTTTCCTCTATACAGACATCAATTTTCTCTTGCTAGGCTTTTTGTTGGAGGAACTGGGTGGAGCAAGTCTAGACCAGCTGATTAGTCGAGACGTTCTAGAGCCCTTTGGCATGTCTCAAACCTCCTTTGGACCAGTCAGTCAGGCGGTACCGACGGTGCGTGGCGTCAAAGCGGGTGTGGTACATGACCCTAAGGCGCGTGTCTTGGGTATCCATGCGGGTAGTGCAGGCCTTTTTTCGACGGTCAGGGATTTGGAAATCTTCTTGGAGCGCTATCTGGCCGAGGACTTTGCGGCAGATTTGACCCAGGACTATGGCTTTGATGACAAGCGCAAGCGGTCTCTGGCTTGGGATAAGAAGGGGGACTGGTTGTCGCACACAGGCTATACGGGGACCTTTATCATGTACAATCGTCCCTTGCAGAAAGCTGCGATTTTTCTCTCGAATCGTACTTTTGACAAGGATGAGCGGGCCCAGTGGAAGTTGGATCGAAACCAGGTCATGGCTCTGATACGGCAAGTTCTGGAGGAAGAAGAGGCTGTTGACTAATAACTATCCTTCCGCAACACTCAGTAGATTTTGGCTCTATAATTTCTGTAGTGGGTAAATCCACCATAGAGATTATGGAGCCTTTTTGAATATATACAAAAAGTCCCATATGACCTATAATGAAAAGCAACCACACTCACATTAGAAAGACTCATATGGAATAAATCCAGAGTCAGGGAAGTGACTCTGGATTCCTGAGCCTAGAAATAAAAAAGCGAAGATCATACCACAGAACTAATTGGAATCAAAGACAAAAACATCAAAATTCTCTTCATTTTGAAACATCAGACCCATCTAGAAATCAGGGCAAAGCTAGATTACGACAGCCCCGGTTGTCCTCATTGCCAAGGAAAGTGTATCAAGTACGACTTTCAAAAGTCGTCAAAGATTCCGATTTTGGATTGCCAGGGCTTTCCGACCCTCCTCTTGCTTAAGAAACGGCGGTTTCAATGCAAATCTTACCAAAAAGTGACTGTAGCTGAGACAACTCTAGTCAAGAAAAACTGTCAGATTTCCCAACCTATTTGGGAGAAAGTGACACAACTCCATACAGAAAACATGACCAATATAGCCATCGCTAGGAGACTACATATCTCCGTATCGGTCGTCCAGAGGAAACTGGCTCAGTTTCAATTTGAGCATGATTTTACGAAATTACCACAAGTCTTGAGCTGGGATGAATTTAGTCGGAACAAGGGAAAACTCGCCTTTATTGCTCAGGATTTTGAGACGAGACGCATTGTGACCATTCTAGAGAATAACCGCCAAGCAACCATAAAGAACTATTTCTACAAGTATCCTAGGGCAGTCAGAGAAACTGTCGAGGTCGTGACCATGCTATGTTTGGCGCCTACTACAAATTGGCTAGCCCCTTCGCTTTCCTATCTCTAGGCTCAGGCTGAAACAGTCTATTCCCAGACTGTTTCACTCCCAAGAGCTAAAATTGTCCTTGATAGATTTCACATTATACAACACCTGAGCCGTGCTATGATGACGACTAGAATTGATATTATGAAGACTTTCGATACGCGTTCCCTACCTTATCGATCCATGAAAAATCACTGGCGTATTCTCCAAAAAGATAGTCGAAAACTGTCTCGAAATCGCTTCTATTCCCGCACTTTTGGGCAAACAGTAACACCGAGAGAGGTTGTCCAGAAGACATTGGATTTCTCAAATGAATTGAAATTCTATTACGAACTCTACCAGATCCTTCTCTTCCATTTCCAAGAGATGAACTCGAAATATTTCTTCGAGCTTCTAGAAGACAATTTGGATCTTGTCAATCCTGCCTTTAAAACTGTTTTTAAAACTTTTCTAAAGTATAAAACGTACATCACGAACGCCATGGAGCTTCCATATTCCAACGCTAAGCTGGAAGCGACCAATAAACTCATCAAAGACATCAAGAGGCAAGCGTTCGGCTTTAGGAACTTTACGAACTTTAAAACCAAGATATATATTGCTTTGAACATCAAAAATGAGAGAACGAATTTCGTCCTCTCTAGGTGTTAGCTTTTCGTCTACCCACTACAGTTGACAATGAGCCTAGATTTTCGACATAGTAAAAGGACCTGCATGTGCAAGTCCTTTGAGTTTTTTATCAGCAAGATTAAGCTTGACCTGAAACTTCAGCAGCGTGGTCGTCCATTGAAAGAACTTCGTGGAAGACACGTTGAGTCAATTCAGTTTTTTGCTCTTTAGTGAGGTATTTAGTGTTTACGCAGTATCCAGAGATACGAACGATAACATCTTCACCTGCCATAATCTTGTCATAAACATCGTTCAAGTCCATAACGTTCAAGTTGACGTGTTGACCACCTTGCTCGAAGTATCCGTCAAGGATTGTCACCAAGTTGTTCACTTGCTCATCGAAGGTCTTACCAAGAGCTTTTGGTGAAACCTGAGTTGTCAATGAGATACCGTCGTTGGCATGTTTGAAGTTGAGTTTAGAAAGAGTGTTCAAGTTTTGCAACCAACCACCACGAGATTTAGAAGTTGGGTTGGCACCTGGTGGGAAGAATTCCACTTTAGAAGTGTTAACAGAGCCATCTTCGTTGAGGAATACACCGCGGTGAACTGGTGAGTTAGCTGTTTGTTTAGAGTAAGCAACGTTTGAAGTGATTGTCAAGATAGACACAGTTGCTTCAGCATTCTTGTACAATTTGTGCTTGTTCAAGCGAGAGAAGAATGCTTCCATGAGCCATTTCGCGATGTCATCTACACGGTCGTCATCCTCACCATAACGTGGGAAGTCGCCAGTTACTTCGTAATCGTAGATGAAGCCATCTTCGTCACGGATTGGTTTCACTTGTGCGTACTTGATAGCTGACAAGGAGTCTACAGTGTTTGCAAATCCACAGATACCGAAGCCCATGTTAGCACGAAGGTGAGTTGGCAAGAAGGCCATTTGAACTGCTTCATAGTTGTACTTGTCAGTCATGTAGTGGATGATGTTCATCGCGTCTACATATGTATCAGTCAACCAGTCGAGGGCTTTTTCAAAGTTGGCAATAACTTGATCGTAGTCAAAGATTTCAGAAGTATTTGGTTCAACACCATCGAACACTTTGTAATCTTTGTGAACATCGTCGTAGCCGTTGTTCCAGCTTGAAAGAAGAGCTTTAAGAACGTTAACACGAGCACCGAAGTACTGAATGTTGTGGCGTTGGTCTTCGCTTTCTGGATCAAGTGGAGATACACAGCAAGAGATACAGCTCATTTCACCATAACCGTCTTTGGCCATTGTTGTCACACCTTCGTATTGGATAGAAGAGTGCTTGTGGCTCATTGCCATACAGTAGCGACGGAATGAATATGGAAGTTGGTCTGACCAAAGAACTGTCAAGTTTGGTTCTGGAGAGTTACCGATGTTGTCAAGTGTGTTCAAGAAACGGTAGTCCATCTTGGTAACACGGTGACGACCATCGTTACCCATACCTGCCATAGATGTTGTCAAGAATGTTGGGTCACCAGAGTAGATTTCGTCGAAGGCTTTTGTACGAGCGAATTTCACTGTACGAAGTTTCAATACGAAGTCATCGACAAATTCTTGGATTTCAGATTCGGTAAATGTACCGCGAGCCAAGTCGCGTTCTGCGTAGATATCAAGAACGATTGGGACACGACCGAGAGAAGTTGCGGCACCGTTGATAACACGGCAGACTGCCATGAAGGCAATGTTTGTCCATTGGATCGCTTCTTTCGTGTTCATCGCAGGTTTGCGTACATCAACACCGTAGTGATCACCTAAGCGTACAACTTGTTGCAATGCTTGGTATTGAAGGTTGATTTCTTCGCGAAGACGGATTGATTCTTCATCGATTTCAGTAATTGCATTCCAGTCAGCTACTTTTTCTTCCATCAAGTAGTCTGCTCCGTAAAGAGCCAAACGAGCGTACATACCGATGATACGGCCACGTGAGTAAGCATCTGGAAGACCAGAAACGTGGTGTGAGTGGCGAGCACGACGGATGTCAGCGGTGTAGGCACGGAAGATACCATCGTTTACAGTTGTTGCGTGTTTTGTATAGATTTCATGAAGGAGTGGGTCTGGAGTATAGCCGTTTTCGATAAGAGTGGTTTCAGCCATACGAATACCACCACGTGGCATGAAATTGAGTTTGAAGAGCTCATCGTTTTGGATACCGAAGATGAGTTCGTTCTCTTTATCGATGAAACCTGCTGGAATATCAGCGATAGAAGTAGCACGATCTACGTCCATTGGGAAGCGAGTGTCTTCGTAGCCAGCTTTTGTTTCTTCGATGATTTTTTTGATATGAAGTGAACGCTCAGTTGGGCCTGCGAGGAAGCTTTCATCTCCATCGTATGGAGTGTAGTTGGCTTGAACGAAGCGTGTTACACTTGCCTTATCTTGCCAATCTGTACCTTTAAAGCCTTCCCAGGCTTGGGCGAAAATGTCTTCAGCAACATTTTTTGTTTTAACTTTTGTTGACATGAGGGTTCTCCTTTAAGATATTGTTACTTTTCACATATTTTAGTATATCATATGTAAGCACTTTCTTCAAGACAAAACACTGAAAAATAAATTGGAATTTTTTCCAAGTAGTGGAATATAAATCCAATAATCCAGTCATCGGTCTCTCGAGACATCATTATATTAAAATATTTAAGAACAGTCAAATATAATGGATTGATATATTGACAAAGAAAGCGCTATCATGTAGAATGTGTGTGTATATTATATTAATAACAAAAGATAAAAAGGAGGCAGACGATGAGAGCTTACTCTAAGGAATTATTTTCTAAGAAGAATAGATATTCAATTAGAAAATTGACAGTAGGTGCGGCGTCAGTTATCGTAGGAATTTCTCTATTTTCAGGTGGAACAGTATTGGCAGAGGGAACAGCGCTTGCCGATACTCCTGTTGAGACGATAGAAAACAACGATGTTAGCAATACAAATGAAGGAGTTGTAGATCAAGATAGCTCCCAAACAGACGAGGTAGTTGCTACGGATATAGAAGCAGTACGGACGGAATTGAATTTTGCCCAGTCAGAATCTCAAGAAGTCGCTGCGGAATGGACGCCAACTTCTACACCGGCTGGTACAGTTGAGGTGGTTGAAGAAGAAGGAATTCGTTACAACCGCTTGTCCTCTGTTGCAGGTCAGGACAATTCGACAAATATCGGAACATTTGAAAATACTGACTTGAAGATGAATGCAGATGGCAGTGCGGAGGTATCATTGTCATTTGTAGAACGTTCTGAGCCAGAAAAGGCTCGATTTGGTGTTTATCTCAATCATACTGATCAAAATAAACATGTCCTAGTTGGATATGATAAAGGTGGTTGGTTCTGGGAGTACAAGTCTCCAAGCGGAAGCACATGGTACCAAGGGCAACGGGTACCTGCTCCTGAAAGAAATGTTCTCTATGAATTAAGTGTTAACCTAACATCTACTGGGGAAATTTCTGCATCTATTATTTCAGATTCCATGACTGAAGCTCAGGAATTATTTGTTGCCAAGCAAATTCCTGAAGCAGCTTGGAATGACTTGAAGAATACACGCTCAGCAAAATTAAAAGTAACTAGCCGTGATGCTGACCGTACAGTGGTAGATATTGTTGCTAAAAACCAAGAAGGAGTTTCAGAAACTGCTAGCCAGCCAATAACGAATGCCACAACTGGTACAGGAGAGACGAATACACCTACTGCTCCAACTACACCAACCCCAGTAGCAACTGAAAATACAGCTCCTACAACCATTGGACCAGACTGGCGTCCAGCATCGACTGTTCAAGGAACAGTTGGTGTCGTAGAAGTAAATGGTGTTCGCTATAATGCCCTTGCTTCTACTACATCTAATAACAATTCTGAGAATGTAGCCTTGTTTGTTAAAGAAGGCTTGACAGTAGATGCTTCGGACAACGCCAACCTTGCAGTGACCTTTGTGGAAAATTCAGAAGCTGGTCATGGTCGTTTTGGTGTCTATTTGAAACACAGGGATGAACGCAACCATATCTTTGTCGGCTATGACAGTGGTGGTTGGTTCTGGGAATATAAGGTAAATGGTCAAGGTAATTACCTCAGCAATCGCAGTGTTCAAGCACCAACTAAGGGAAGCACTAACCGCCTAGAGATTTCTTATAAGTCAGATGGACAATTAAATGCGACTGTCAATGGTCAGAACTTATTTGATACCTATACAGTCGGAACAGAAGTTCGTCAAGCCTTGGCAAATGACAAGCGCATTGCTTTGAAATTGGGTACCTATGGCCAACAACTAACCAAGGTTAACGTGGTTGCAGACAACCAAGACGGCGTCAAACCAGTTGAGACAACAGCAGAAGATGCAATTGTACTAAATGATAGCAATGTTGCCTACGAGACCCTTGCTTCAGATGTTCTTACTGCTAAGATTGACCGTGCCTTCCCACGTATCAAAGAATATACGATGCAGGGTGAAAAGGTTTATGGTCAGGTCAATCCAATCCGTACCCTCAGAATCAATGATTACGAAGTTACACCAACAGTTACTTTCAATAAGGTAAGTGACAGAGTTGCAGAGTATGTTCTAGATGTTGTTGATGAAGCTAAGAAACTAAATGTCGCTATCAAGGTTAAGGTAGAGGTTGCTGGGAATGAGTTGCACTTTGATGTGACAGAAGTAAACAACCGTAACCAAGTAACTCCTGGTCAGACTATTGATGATGTCGCTAAATTAGTACAAAGTATCTCCTTTGCCAATAATAACTTAGTATCGGTGGCTAGCACACAGGCTGGTGCTAAGTTTGACGGTGCACGTATGTCTACTAACACTCACCAAACAGGTGATCGTCACGTAGATGTGCAAGACAATACACCAAGCTCTAGTGCAGGATTTATGTATGGATTTGTTTCTACTGATAAGCTAGCTGCTGCGGTATGGAGCAATTCACAACACGGTACAGGTGGTGCAGATGACTTTACTCGTCTGACTGCAAACAGCGAACGGTACAGTCTAAATGGTGAAACAGGTGTCCACTACGGTATTGCAAGCTCACCTTGGCAGTGGCAAAAGGCACATAACAGTGTTGTATATCCAGCCTACACCTTGGAATTACCAAGTGCTAAGGTTGTCTTTACAAAAGATGCTAACGAAGACAATGTGGTAGACTGGCAAGATGGTGCGATTGCTTACCGTCAAATTATGAACAATCCAAAAGGGCATGAATACGTACCAGAATTGGTAGCTTACCGTATTGCTATGAACTTTGGCTCACAGGCTCAAAACCCATTCTTGATGACCTTGGATGGTATCAAGAAGATTGCTCTTCATACAGATGGTCTAGGTCAAAGTGTTCTTCTTAAAGGGTATGGTAGTGAAGGTCATGACTCTGGACACTTGAATTATGCAGATATTGGTAAACGTATCGGTGGCACAGAAGACTTTAAGACTTTGATTGAAAAATCGCAACCATATGGCGCAAAATTAGGTATTCACGTTAACGCATCTGAAACCTATCCAGAATCCAAATACTTCTCTGAAGAAATTCTTCGTCGTCACGCAAATGGCGAGTACGTTTATGGCTGGAACTGGATTGATCAAGGTATCAATATCAGTGGTCACTACGATTTGGCTCACAACCGTCTGAAACGTTGGGAAGATTTGAAGAAAGAATTGGGCGACGGCTTAGACTTTATCTATGTCGATGTATGGGGTAACGGCCAGTCTGGTGGCGAAAATGCTTGGGAAACCCATATTCTTTCTAAGGAAATCAATATGCAGGGTTGGAGAAATGCCTTTGAATGGGGCTATGCAGGTGAGTATGACTCGACCTTCCAACACTGGGCAGCAGACTTGACTTATGGCGGATACCGTCTAAAAGGTATTAACAGTAACATTGTTCGCTTTATTCGCAACCACCAAAAAGACTCTTGGGTTGGTGATTACCCGGATTATGGTGGTGCGGCCAACTATCCACTTCTTGGTGGCTACAATATGAAAGACTTTGAGGGTTGGCAAGGTCGTAGTGATTACAATGGCTATATTACAAACCTCTTTGCTAATAACCTCATGACCAAGTATATCCAGCACTTTAAGGTAACAAGCTGGAAGAACGGTACACCAGTTACCATGACGGACCATGGTGAAACCTACAGATGGACACCTGAAATGGAAATTGGTCTAGAAGATGAAGATGGTAACAACCTCTTGCTCAGACGTAAGTCAAATGATGTTAACAATGCTGGCTACCGTCAACGGACAGTAACCTTGAATGGTCGTACAATCCAAGATGGCAGTGCCTACTTGGTTCCATGGAACTGGAATGCCAATGGTCAGGATCTTGAAGCCAAAGATCATAAGATGTATTACTTCAACACTGCTGCAGGTGCCACAACTTGGACCCTTCCTTCAGATTGGACTGGTAACAAGGTTTACCTCTACAAACTTACTGAGCTTGGTAAGACAGATGTTCAAGAATTGGCAGTAACAAATGGTCAAATTACCATTCAAGCTGATGCAAATGTGCCGTATGTTCTATATAAATCTCCGCAGACAAATCCAGAGATGTCATGGAGCGACGGTATGCATATCTATGACCAAGGCTTTAACTCAGGTAAGTTAGACCATTGGACAATTGAAGGTGATACTAGCAAGGCTACTTTGGTCAAATCCCAAGGTGCCAACGATATGCTCCGTATCCAAGGCAATACATCCAAAGTTAGTCTCAGTCAAAAATTGACAGGTCTGAAACCAAATACCAGCTATGCAGCTTATGTAGGGGTAGACAACCGCAGTACAGCAAAAGCTAGCATTACAGTCAATACAGGCAGTTCAGAAGTTACAAACTATACAAATGAGTCTATTGCTCTGAACTACGTTAAAGCCTATGCTCATAACACATTGAGACAGAATGCGACAGTTGACAATACAAGTTACTTCCAAAACATGTATGTCTTCTTCACAACTGGAGACAATGTGGATAATGTACGCTTGACCCTATCTCGTGATGCAGATGCGGCAGCAACTTATTTTGATGAAATTCGTGTCTTTGAAAATGATTCAACCATGTTCGCAGGTGGTCACAATACAACTGCAGGTACCTTCAAGCAAAACTTTGAGAGTGTTCCGCAAGGTATTTTCCCATTTGTTATCGGTGGTATTGAACGAGTTGAGGACAACCGTACCCACCTTGCAGAAAAACATGCTCCATACACTCAACGTGGCTGGAATGGTAAGAAGGTGGACGATGTCATTGAAGGCACTTGGTCACTCAAGACAAATGGTCTGACAGCTCGCAATAGTATTGTTTACCAAACTATTCCACAAAACTTCCGCTTTGAAGCTGGCAAGGCCTATCGTGTAAGCTTTGATTATGAAGCAGGTTCTAATGGAACTTATGCCTTTGCTATCGGTGAAGGACAGTATAACAATGATGCCGGTAGCCTAACGCTGAATCCATTGAACAATTCATGGGAAGATAGTGATAAGGCTAAGAAAGCAAGCTTCTTAGTTACAGGTGCAGAGTCTGGCAATACTTGGGTTGGTATCTTCTCAACTCGCCGTGGTGGTGATACTAAGGGAGATACTGCTGGAAATGCCAACTTCCGAGGCTACAATGACTTTATGCTAGATAATCTGGTGATTGAAGAAGTTACCTTGACTGGTCACTTGTTGACAACAGATTACTATAACTTGAATACTCCTGTCTTGAATGAAAACTATACTCAAGCAAGTTTGGCACCGTACAAAGAAGCTTTGTTAGCAGTGTCTGTAGCTCCTGAGGATATTAGTATCGAAGACGCTCGTACCTTGATTGCTACTGCCAATACAGCCCGTCAAAATCTTCAAGTGAAGAAAACAGCAATCACAAACGAAGATATTGGCTTGGCTCAGGCTAACGCTCAAGAAGGTGAAGAAATAGCTAAAGCCTTTGACGGCAATCCGTCTACTATCTGGCACACACCATGGAATGGCCGTCATATTAATGAGCCAGCGACAGTTAACCTTCGTAGACCAGTTGACATTCAACGTTTTGAATATGTGCCGAGACAATCAGGCCGCAACGGTATCTTGAAAGCATTGACATTGGTGATTACGGATGATCAAAACGTGGAACATACCTTTACTGGTGCGGATTGGCCAGCAACAAGTGCTACTAAGACAATTGATTTCGGTAAGACAATTAAGGCTAAGAAGATTGTGATTACAGGTACTGCCTCATACGGTGATACTGCAGATCAATTTATGTCTGCTGCTGAATTCCGTTTCTTGACACCTGTTCAGGAAGAAGCCACCCTTGATAAGGCAGCATATGAAGCAGCACTTACTGCAGCACGTTCAGCAGGTAAGACAGCTCTTGTCAAAGAAGTGGAAGACTTTATGGCTTCTGTCGAAGCTGCAAATCTTTTGACAGCAAATATCTTAGATGCTACAGTTGCTCGCTTGAATGCTAGTGAAACACCTGCAAACCCAGGCTCAGGTGAGAAGCCAGTTGATGAGCCAGTCAAACAAGATGAGGACATCGTCACTGCTAAAGGTGAAAGTACCAAAGCAGATCCTCTTCCGTTAGGGGAATTGCCACCGCTTGTGATTGCAAAAGGTGATAGTGTTAAAGCAGAACCATTACCTGCTTTCGATGGAGGCTTAGTTCCTAACTATGCTCCTACAGCAGCTGCTCTTCCAAGTATTGATTCTGCAAGCTTGGTCAAAGAAACTGCTAGTCCAAAACCAGCAAAAGCTACTTCAGCTACTTTACCGCAAACAGGTGAAACAACTGAACAAGGCTTGCTCCTAGCAGCTGGTTTAGTAGGTCTAATGGCTATGGCGGCTCGAAGAAGACGATTTGAGTAGTCATTTCAGAAAAACATAGCTTGTTCTCCAAATACATTAGAGGTGGGTCTCGGACCTGCCTCTTTTGTATTGTTTATCGAACCTTTTCACAAACTTATAGCAAAATGGAATTAGAAACAGGACACGTCTAAGTTTATACATTTGAAAATTCTATAGACAATATGTAAAGACCCCCAGTTGAGAATTCGTGGATTTACCTGTACACTAGAATAAAAAAACAATCAACTTCTAACAGGAATTACCACACTCAATTGGAGGTCTTATATGTTTCATTTTACCACACTTTTCATCGGAATGGATGTTCACAAAGAAAGTTTTTCACTCTGCTATTATGATATGATGGCGAATCAATTCAAACATAGCACTAAAGTTGGTCCAAATGTTAGCTATATTGTGAACTATGTGAATGAGCTTCGTCGTTTATATGGTCAAGATGCAGAAGTGTTATGTGGCTACGAAGCCGGATGTCTTGGATTTACCCTATATCACCAGCTACAAGCTCACGGGATTCCCTGTATCGTGATGGCGCCTACAACGGTGATGAAGGAAGGATCTAAGCGTGTTAAGACTGATAAAAAAGATGCAGCTCAACTCGCAAAAGCTCTGGCCTTTCGTAGCTATCGGCCTGTTCATATTCCTACTGTTGAGGATGAACAAGTCAAAGAATATATCCGCATGAGAACAGACCACAAAGTGGCTCTGAAGAAAATCAAACAACAAATTCTTGCCTTCTGTCTCCGACATGATTTTCGCTATACCGAGGGAAGCAGTAATTGGACACAGAAACATGTCCGCTGGCTCCGTTCCCTAAATCCTGATGGACTTTATGCAGAGATTTTGACAGAATATCTATTGACCTATGAGAAATTAGTAGATCAAATAGAACGGTATGATGCACGAATTGAGCAACTGGGTCAAAGCGACAGTTACCAAGAGAAGGTCTCACGGCTTTCTTGCTTTATTGGCATTAAAACACTAACTGCTCTTTCCATTGTGACAGAAATCGGTGATTTTAATCGCTTTGCGACAGCTCAACATTTTGCTTCTTATCTTGGGCTAACTCCTAGCGAAAATTCTAGCGGCGACAAGGAGAGAAGAGGTGCTATCACCAAAGCTGGGAATAGCCATGTGAGACGACTTCTGATAGAAGCTGCACAATCATTGGCTAAGGGGACGATTGGGTATAAATCCAAAGAATTGAAAAGGAGACAAAGTGGAAACCGAGTGGAGGTGATTGCTTATGCGGATAAGGCTAATGAACGCTTAAGAAGACGTTATCGCACACTTGTTCTAGGAAAAAATAAGAAACAAAATGTTGCTAAAACAGCTATTGCACGAGAATTGTCTGGTTTTATTTGGGGGATGATGACAGGAAGAATAGCTTGAAGTTAGCGCTTGTTTTCATGTACACTTTTGACCATTAAGTTTTATCATCGCAGAGCGATGAGGAATCCCTATTTCTATCCAAAATCACTGGGTGAATTTGGACAGAAATAAGGATTGAAATCATGTTTGAATGGAAAGTATCTTGAAGGAGTTTAGGACTTCAAGGTTTGAGTCATCTACGAAATGACTAAGTGGCACAATTGTGATCCACGCTTATAGAGAGTAGGACTCGCGGCAGAACCATTGACCTGTAGGTAACCAATCCACGAATATCAGAGTGGCCAATGCCCGAAGCTAAGAACTAGGCTCTTTCTAGATACTTTTCATTTTTTAATCAGTTCGATTGTTTTTACTTGACAAAGGGCTTTACATATCAGTTATTTGAATTAACTTTGATACATCGTCACTTTCGGCTTGCCGTACTCTGCAGAAGTGACTTGCTTTGCAAGTTATATCTCCAACCTAGCACAGCCACTAGGCTGTGCTAGCAACCTGCACCTCAGTTCCTTGTCTGAAAGCTAATTCATTCGACTATAATATCTAAAAATGCGAAAGTAGAAGGGTTCTATCTACATCTGACTTTCCTAGTCTGATTTTGATTTTCATTGAGTACTACTTGCTCGTTAATGTTCGCTTTATGAAAAAATTTGCTAGATAGGCTATAATATATCTAGTAGTAAGTAGCAGAAAGGAGTATCCATGTTAATTTTTCCCCTAATCAACGATTTATCCAGAAAAATTATTCATGTAGATATGGATGCTTTTTTTGCTGCCATTGAGGTCAGGGATAATCCTGCTTTGAAGGGCAAACCTGTTATCATTGGGGCTGACCCAAGACTATCTGGCGGTAGAGGAGTGGTGTCTACCTGTAGCTATGAGGCACGTGCCTTTGGCATTCACTCGGCCATGTCCTCAAAAGAGGCCTATGAGCGTTGTCCGCAGGCGATTTTCATTTCTGGCAATTATGAAAAATATCAGGAAGTTGGGCGACAGGTTCGAGAAATTTTCCATCGCTATACTGATTTGGTGGAGCCTATGTCCATCGATGAGGCTTACTTGGATGTAACAGAAAATAAGCTTGGAATTGGCTCAGCGGTCAAAATCGCTAAACTCATTCAATACGACATCTGGAATGAACTCCATTTGACAGCTTCCGCAGGTGTTTCCTACAATAAATTTTTGTCAAAAATTGCCTCGGATATGGAAAAACCGCATGGGCTGACCCTGATTTTGCCTGAGGATGCTGTTGGTATTCTCGCCTCCCTGCCTGTTGAAAAATTTCACGGTGTGGGGAAGAAGACGGTGGAACGCCTGCATGAGATGGGGGTCTACACGGGGCAAGATTTGCTAGATGTACCAGAAATGGCCTTGATAGATCGCTTTGGGCGCTTTGGTTATGATTTGTATCGGAAGGCCAGAGGCATTTCAAATAGTCCTGTCAAAACCAATCGGGTACGAAAGTCTATCGGTAAGGAAAGAACCTATCGCAAACTTCTTTATCGGGAGGAGGATGTCCTGAAAGAACTAATCAGTCTCTGCCAACGGGTCGCAGCCAGTTTGAAACGAAATGAAAAACAAGGGCGAACCATTGTTCTGAAAATCCGCTATGGAGATTTTTCAACCCTGACCAAGCGACATAGTTTGGAAGAAGCGACCAATCAAGCTCACGTAATAGAGAAAGAAATCCGTCAGCTTTTTGAAGAAGTTGGACGGGCTGAGAAAGGTGTTCGCTTGCTAGGAGTGACCGTTACCAATTTTATGGAAGGAGAAAGTAGAATTGCAAATTTCGAGTAGATTTACCATTGCTAGTCATATCTTGGTCTTGCTGGCCTTGGAGGGAGAAAAGGAAAAACAGACCAGTACCAGCATTGCAGGCAGTGTAGGTGTCAATCCAGTCATCATCCGCAATATTCTGTCCCAGTTGAAAGAGGCTGGTTTGGTTCAGGTGGCGCGTGGTGTAGGTGGCGCACGCTTGGCCCAAGCTCCAGATAAAATTACCCTCCTTCAAGTCTATCAGGCTGTAGAGTTATTTGGAGAAAAGGGGAAACTTTTTGGCTTTCATGAACAACCCAATCCAGCCTGTCAGGTCGGCCGCTCTATCCATCCCCTGCTAGATAGCCGTTTGGAAAATGCTCAGTCGGCTCTGGAAAAAGAGTTGGGACAAACAACCATTGCTGATTTATTGGCAGAATTATAGGTATTTAATCATCCTTGTGATGATTTTTTTAATTTTCGAGCTGTAACAATTGACATTACAACCGAAATGATTTATACTTACGTTGTAAGTAAAGTTATTACAATGAAACAAGTGAGGTATCAATATGAAAATTGCTATTATTGCAGCGAATGGTCAAGCAGGTCAAACTATTGCAAAGGAAGCATTAGAACGTGGTCATCAGGTGACGGCTATTGTCCGTTCTGAAAATAAAAGCGTAGCCCAAGAAGTAATCCAGAAGGATGCTTTTGCTCTTACCAAAGAAGATTTGGCTGGCTTTGATGTGGTTGTCAACGCCTTTGGTGCTTGGACACCAGAATCGCTGCCAGATCACAGCCGTCTAGCAAGCCATTTGACAGACTTGCTTGCAGGGACATCCACTCGTCTCTTGATTGTCGGTGGTGCAGGCAGTCTTTATTTAGACGAGAGCCAGACAGCTATGCTGAAAGATACACCAGATTTCCCTGCGGACTACCTGCCAATCGCTGAGGCTATGGGTGCTGGTCTAGACCTCTATCGTCAGGCGACAGCAGTTAACTGGACCTATATCAGCCCGGCAGCCGATTTTGATGCAGAAGGACAAAAAGCAGGTGCCTACACTTTGGCTGGCGAGGTTTTCCAAGTCAATGCCCAAGGTGAAAGCTATATTAGTTATGCCGACTATGCTGTGGCTTTGGTTGACATTGCGGAAAAAGGTGGCTACCAGCAAGAACGCATTTCGGTTTTTGCATCATAAAATAGTAGAAAGATAGTTCCCATCGTGGAATTATCTTTTTTATTTTTTGATTTATATAGTATAATAATATGTACAAAAGAAAAAAGGAGTTCCCTATGATTCACTTAATTTGTCCCAATCCAGCCCTAGATCGCACGCTTCTTGTGGAAAAGATTGAAAAGAACATTCCCCTCCGTCCGTCGGAAGTCAGGGATTATCCTGGTGGAAAGAGTTTCAATGTAGCCTATGCACTTCGAGAAAATGGAGTGACAGACTACACTATCCATACCATTTTAGGTGGGCAGATTGGTCGCTACATTCAGGACCTCAATGTCCAAAAGGGAAATCAATTGCAGGTCGTTGAAAATAATCAGAACACAAGAACCTGCAATATTTACGTAGAAACCAGTACAGGCGATGTAGTACTATTTTATGAAAAAGGTTTTGAACTAACAGAGGATTTGCTCAACCAATTCACTCAGCAGATTGAAAATAGCCTGCAAGCTGGCGACATCCTAGTCTTTTCAGGTAGTCTGATGAAGGGGATGCCGGATGATTATATTCAGCGATTTATTGAAAAATACCCAGAGGTACTAACCATTGTGGATACCAGTGGACCAGCCTTACAAGCCGCCTATCAAGCTCGCCCAGCCTTGATTAAGATCAATAATGAAGAGCTCAAGGACATCTATCCAGACTTAGATGAGGAAAGTCCAGAGGATATTTTGCGGATACTAAAAGAAGTAACGCCGCATGAGAATATCATCATTACCATGGGAGGCAAGGGGAGTCTAGCTAAGATTGGTCAGCGCTTCTTCCGTATCCAGTCGCCTAGGAAAGAAACGCGCAATCCCATTGCCGCAGGGGATTTCTACCTGGGCTTGCTAGTCAAGGGAATCAGTCAAGGTCAAGACCCTGAGATTTTCTTGAAAGAGGCAGCAGCCTTTGCAACTGCTAACTGTCTTAACTACTTCCCAGAGGTTGAAGAGAGACAGTTTGTAGAGTTAGTAGAAAAAGTTATTTTGGAAGAAATCAATTAATCGGAGATGATGAACAATATTATAGAAGAAAGATTACATCTAGACCAGCTATCAATCCAAATTAGGCAAATTTTATGAAATGTTTCTAGAAGGTTTCAATGTTTCAAGAAAATGAAGTTAATATAAAAAATAGGTAAATTCTCAAAGTAAGTTCTAGTTCCCGTCCTTCCAGAAGTTACTCTGAGAAAACTGCATAAAACCAACAGAATTTAGTCTCAGACTAAGTTCTGTTTTTGACTAAAAATGTTGATAATAGTGAGTTTTAAGGTTGAAAATGTTGAAAAAAAGGGTACACTAAAGTTACTGGCTCTGAGACGTCTCAAAGTAAGTTCTAGTTATCTGGAATTTGGGATGGGACAAGTTCCTTTCTATTTTGAAATTATTTTCTGATAAAAACTAGCGATTACTTATCTAATAATCGAGGTGATTGGATGACGTTTTCAGGGTCAATTTTAGAGATACCCAAAAGTGTTGCCAATTCTTCACCGTAGGTAAATGTAAAGAGTTCATAGGCCGATTTTCCGTTGAAAGAAGCCCGTTTGACGCTGTTGACATGCGAACAAACTAGGTTGATATCCTCCTGTGTCAAGTTGTCAAAACTAGTTCCCTTAGGAAGAATGTCTCTGATAAGTGTGTGATTCTTCTCAATTCTCCCCTTCTGGTCAGAACGATTTGGGTCACAGAAGAAGAGTTTAGATTCTCCCCGAACATCCATTTCGATGTCGTCCACTCTGGCGAATTCACCGCCATTATCGGTCAGAATGACAGGAAATAGTTCGCAGAAGTCCATCTCTTTCTGATGTAGGTCATTCTTGATAGCGTAGAGATGTTTAGCGACCTCATTAGCTGTTTTATTATCAAGTAATCGAGCGAAGATAAAGTTACAGAAGGAGAGGTTAAAGGTGAGAAGTACCTTTCCTCCAATCCGTCCAGTAACGGTGTCCATTTCTAGCCAATAGCTGATTCCTTTCTCTGTGAGAAAGCGTTGGAAGTCCTCGTAAGACCGTCCTTCTTTGGCAGTTTTAGGAATGGGTTGTAGGTTTCTGGTTCTCCGCTTTCTGAATTTCACGACACGGGGGAAATCAATGGGCTTTGTGGACAGATAGCCTTTTTCAAGGTATCTGTAGATAGAAGCTCTGGATGCCGAAAGTTCGTTTGAGGCGATGATGTGGTTGAGGTGTTGTCCCTTTTGGATGGCTGAAGAGACAATCTCGTCCATACGATAGAATTCTTCCTTGTTTAGTGCAACACCTGTTCTCGAGTCTGAGAGCTTAGCTTCATAATCAAGCTGAGCTCTTTTTGCGTAGTAGAACTGTTTCTGGTATCCGCAGTTGCTTCTCTTTTTCGGACAGGCATTACAAACGTATGGAGCCTTTTTGAGTAAAGGGCAGGCCTCACAATTGGAAGTACTAGAGTTCTCTTTTATCACTCTATTTCTCCGAACTTCTTTTGAAATTGTGGACGGGTCTTTTCCTAACTTAGCTGCTATAGCTGAGAAGGTCTTAAGTTGTTCAATTCCTATTTGAATATCATTGCGATCAGAGAGAGTTAAGTGTTTGTTTTTCATTGTCAGTTACCAACTTGTCCCATAGTAAGTTCTACCTTATTTCTTTGTCTCAGTCTAATTTCCAGTTTTTAAGACAGACTAGAACTTACTTTGGGAATTTAGCTATAAAAAAATTTTTAAAAAAATCTTAAAAAAGGGTTGACATAGATAAAAAGTTAATTTATAATATGAGTATCTGCAAGGGCAGAAAACTATATATAGAAAAACAAAAGGAGTTTTTTATCATGAAAAAAAACATTCGTAACATTGGCTACAGTTGCAGCTTTGGTTGCAGCTACAGCACCAGTTGCTACTACTTTTGCTAACAACAACTCAGCATTCAATACTAGCTCAAAAGTTGATGCAAAAGCAGCTCAAATTGGTCGCGACTATCAAATCCAACTTGGTAAAGTTGAATTGGCTCAAGCAGCAGCAGCAGCAGCAGCAGAAACACTTGCTAACAAAACAAACGACTTGATTGCTTCTGAAGAAGCTGTTCGAGCTGGTGAAGCACAAGTTAAGACTGCTAACAAAACTGCTGAAATCCTTCTTCAACAAGCTAAACAACAATCATACTCTACTCCAGAAGAAGCAAGTCAAAAATTGGTTGAAGCTGATGAACAAGGTAAAGCTCTTGTTGCTCAAGCTAAAAGTACTCTAGAAGAAGCTAAAACTAACCTTGAATACACTCAAGGAGTTGTTGCTGAACTTAAAAAAGATGCAGACGCTAAGCATGCTGTACTTTTGGAAGAACAGGCTAAATTGGCTCAACTTGAGCAAGCATGGTTGAACGCTGGTGGTAACCCAGAAAACCCAGGTAACGCAGCTCCAGCAGCAGATGCAGCAGCTAACGGTAACGGTAAAGCAGCAGCTAAAACTGTAGCAGCAGCTAAAACTGAAACTGGTGCTAAAACACTTCCAAAAACAAGCGCAGCTAAATAATTAGTTCAAGCTTAAGAATTTAAAGTTGCCTATTTCAGGCAACTTTATTTTTTATAGGTGATATGAAAAATGAAAAAATTACAAAATAATAAACTGATTTTAGCGCTCTTGAGCCTGCTGGCCGTCTTTACGATTGCAATCGGAGGATTCTTCCTTATTAATGGCGGTGGCTCATCAAAAGGCACTAGTAGTAACCCAACATCAACAGTCCAGTCAACCTCATCTGGAGCTCAAGCTTATCAACTCACAGATGAAGAGAAGAAAAGTCTAACGGAGCAGTTTGATGGCTTAAAAGCGATTAACAGCGATACCATTGCCTATGTTTATGGACCTGGTACAAAATTGGACGAGCCTGTTGTACAAACGACTGATAACTCAACCTATCTATCAAAATTATTTGACGGTTCAGGTGAAGATCCATTCATGGGTACTGTTTTCATGGATATGGACAACAAGAGTGATTTCTCAGATCAATTGACTTGGCTTTTCGGTCACGCTCGTGGTTCAAAGGTTCCAGATAGCCGTATGTTCAACGATGTTAACTACTATGATGACCAAACATTCTTTAATGAACATCCATTCGTTGTCATCCGTACTCCTGAGAAGATTCACTATTATCAAGCTGCATTCATGATTATCGTCCCTGAAAGTACAGCCTTCTATCGTACAAGCTTTGACAACAATCAGCAGTTCGTTGAGCAATTGACAGCTGTCCGCGAAGGTGCCGTTACCAAAAACGACGCAATTACGATTAATGAATCAGACAAATACGTTGTCTTGTCTACTTGTCGTGAAGATGACGTAACGATTCGTGCTAACCTCTACCTTCGTGAAGTACCAGAGTCAGAACTAGCTGACTTCGTTGCTACAAATAAAGACAAACTTACCTACGTACCAACTCGCTAAGAGCGATACGAAACATCTGAAAGAATATCTTTCAGGTGTTTTTTTGTATTGAAATCATCTCGAAATACGAAAATAGCCGCTAGACCATTTTCTAGCGACTGTATTATGCTTTGAATCCTCCATATATTCGGTTTGGAAATCGTGTTGAAAATCAGTAACGTTATCTAGAATGAAGTTGGTAGCAATAGAGATATAGTTAAATGAAACAAAATCAGTACATTTATGATATAATCCCGTCTTTGACAGTTTTACAAGACAAAAAACCTCCCTAACCCTATGCATATCAAGGGTTTAGCGAGGTTTTCTTTTTATATCAAAAATGCGTACTTTTTCTCGATTTTGACGATTGTAAAATTTTTTTCATCTTTTTTTCGCTTAGAATTTGATAATCACTTCTGAATCCAAATGTCTGATGCAGCTGGTCAGTAATAGCCGTCCGAGTGTAGTTAGGTAGATAACCAAAACCAGGCAGATACTTAAAGGTGTATGAACGTAAGGTTTCAATGAGTTCAGTACATGTGAATTGCTTCTGAACCGCCAGCTCTAAGTAACGATAGAGTATAAGAGCAAGAAAGCAAGTTGTAAAGTGAGCAGAAATGCGATCTTCTCGACTTAAATAAACTGGTCTAGCTTTCAATTCATGCTTCATAATACGGAAACATTCTTCAATTTCCCATCTTCTCTGATTAATGGAAACAATGGTCTCAATCGTATCGTCTAAGTTTGTTGTTACCGCATAAATTCCATCAAATCTAGCTTCAGAAACAATTCGTTCTTCATCCAACTCAATAAACGTTTTCTCAGCTATTTCTCCATCCCTTGTTGTCTCTGTTACTTTTAGGAAACGCTTAGGATCTGTAGATTGTTTCTTCTTGTAGTCAGCTGGTTTTCCAATCCATTTTGAGGCACGTTGAATCTGGCGTTCGCGTATCTTTCTTTGGTAATCTCTGTATTTAGCTGAGAAGGTTACAATCAATCGTTGGTCTTCTAGCCCATCTTGTGGTAAGGGGCATTCTTTGTAAAAGACTTGTCTATAGAGAAAGTCTTGATTACTTTCATCTAGTGCAGAAATATCATAGAATGTCTCGGACTTATCTCCCATCAACCGCCAACCTGTAGAAGCTGTAGCCCAGTCTTTGTCTTCTTTCTTTAACTTTTTGATAGATTGAGTTGTGACAAAGGCTCTCCCGCTGATATTATTGTAGCGTTTGTTTCCAATAGAAGATAGTCCAGCATCTGTACAGACCACAAATTGAGCTTTTTCAAAATCCTTGATAATCTTCTTCTCCAAAGGTTTCATAGTCGTTTGTTCATTCGTATTACCAGGTGTGACGGAGAAAGCTAATGGAATTCCTTGAGAATCCATAAACAGCCCCATTTGAACGATTGGATTCGGTCGATGTTCCTTAGAATAGCCATATTGTCTCAGTTGCCCCTCCTCATCTTCTTCCTCAATTTCGAAATAGAAATTTGTACAGTCGTAATAGAGGACATCAGTTTTACGAGAGGAAAGTGCAGTTGAGTTTTTATAGAGTTGTTCTTGAATAAAGTCAGTTTCTTTGGCAATAATTTCTAATCCTCGGTAGAGGTGCTGGAGTTCCAGAGTTTTAGGTTCTAGGAGAGTTTGTGAAAAATGAGCAGTAGACCGTTTAGAGGATGGGAATAGGATTCTGCCGTAGAGGAGACGAGAAAGAATGGTATCTAAGTGAAAACTAAAGTGATACCTCTTCTGAATATCTTGACAGATTTTATCCAATCCCAACTGATAATAGATATTCTGTAGAAATAAATATCCCCCATGATATTCATTTCGTTGATTTTGTTTCAACTGTTTATTCTCATGAAGTTTGACTAATATTTCTTGTTTATCTTCTTTATCAAGTTCGGTTAACTCTTTAGCCCGCAATTTTGCCCATTCCATTGGTTCCATTTCGGGATGTAGCTGTTGAAGAGTTTCATGATTGCCGAGATTTTCGACAATGGTTGATGTCCGTTTGTTTCCGACCTTGATATCTTTGATAATGGCATAGTTGATAGTATTTTTAGATACTGATTTTTTAACTCTCATGGATTCGCACCTCACTCTATTATACCACAGTACGAGAAAGTACGCAATAAAAATGTGCGAGAATTTGACAAAAAAATAGCGTCACATCAACGTTTGTGACACTTTTGGTGGTTTCAAACTGTCAAACTCCCGGGTATTATGCTTTGAATCCTCCATATATTCGGTTTGGAAATCGTGTTGAAAATCAGTAACGTTATCTAGAATGAAGTTGGTAGCAATAGAGATATAGTTAAATGAAACAAAATCAGTACATTTATGATATAATGTATTTATGGCATATTCATTAGATTTTCGTAAAAAAGTTCTCGCATACTGTGAGAAAACCGGCAGTATTACTGAAGCATCTGTTGTTTTCGATATTTCACGGAACACCATCTATCAATGGCTAAAATTAATGGAGACTACTGGCGAACTTCATCATCAAGTTAAGGGAACCAAACCAAGAAAAGTGGATAGAGATAAATTAAAGAATTATCTTGAAACTCATCCAGATGCTTATTTGACTGAAATAGCTTCTGAATTTGACTGTCATCCAACTGCTATTCATTACGCTCTCAAAGCTATGGGATATACTCGAAAAAAAAGAGCAGCACCTACTACGAACAAGACCCTGAAAAAGTAGAACTGTTCCTGAAAGAATTGAATAACTTAAGCCACTTGACTCCTGTTTATATTGACGAGACAGGGTTTGAGACATATTTTCATCGAGAATATGGTCGCTCTTTGAAAGGTCAGTTGATAAAAGGTAAGGTATCTGGAAGAAGATACCAGCGGATATCTTTAGTGGTAGGTCTCATAAACAGTGCGCTTACAGCTCCAATGACATACAAAGATACTATGACTAGCGACTTTTTTGAAGCTTGGTTCAAAACGTTCTTACTCCCCAATTTAGAGACACCATGCGTTATCATTATGGATAACGCAAAGTTTCATAGGATGAGCAAGCTAAAAGATTTATGCGAAGAGCAGGGGCATAGACTGTTACCACTTCCTCCTTACTCACCTGAGTATAATCCTATTGAGAAAACATGGGCTCATATCAAAAAACACCTCAGAAAAGTATTGCCGAATTGCGATAGTTTCCTTGAGGCACTTTTGTCCTGCTCTTGTTTCAGTTGACTATAGTTTCCGCAGGAATCCTAGCCTTCAACATCCGTTTCAACGTTTTGATCTTTTCATTTCTGATGCCCTTCTCTTTACCTTCATCATATTTGATCTGCATGGTTTCAAAGTAGTTGACTGCGTTAGTTTTCGTATTCACCCCATTCCTTTAAACTAATTTTTTTCCGTAAAACTTTCACTTCTTCAATAGGTATATTCATTACGAGTGCTATGTTTTCGTCAGAATTTCCAGCCTGAAACATAGCAAGAAGGATTTCTTGAGTTTTTTGCTCAATTCCTATTTTTACACCTTCCTTTTGCCCTTCTTCATATTTAATCTGCATGGTTTCAAAGTAGTTTGCAGCGTTTCGGTTCCACGTATGAATCATTTCTTGTTCCTCCCTTGTCCAATTTTTGATATTCAACAGATATTCAGCCTTCTGAATGACCCTGATTTGTTTTTGGCTAAATTTTCTATTAGCGAAAAATTCCAACCATAGCTGTTGTTTGGTATTGATTTTTCCATGTCCAAGTTTTTTTCAATTCCACGATAACCATCTCAAAAGGGGTTCTTAACTGTTTGGAATTGTCAAAAGAAAGTTTCAAAGCCTGCCCCGTTTCGGAATCTGAGATGACAAATGAACGAACAGGTCGTTTATCATCAAAGTAGTTGCTTCCTACTAAGGCAATACCATAAACGGGTTGGATTTTATCGTACATTTCGTGGGTTTTTGCGACTTTTTGTCGGACATTTGGTAGATTTTTACCAGATGTTGGCAAATGTAGATCCACAATCGTTTCAAAAATCCTTGTTGGTGTGCAACTTGAATTTCAATAATGACCTGTGTATCGTCCTCTAAAGAGGCAAGTACATATACAGTAGTGCTAAAATAACCTTCCTGTTCGATTTTTAAGTCAGCCACCGTACCATTCAGAATGGTGACTTTTTGGGGACGGAAGCCTAGAAAGGCTTCGATGAATTCAGTGGTTACTTCTGAATCACTGAATACTTTTTTGGCAGCTATATCCATCATTGGGTTGATACGTTGTCTTCTTCTGCTCATTAATTTCTCCGAATTCATTTGATAGAGGATGGTCCTCATAGTACATATTCGAAAAATAGAGCAACTTTACCTAAGTAAATTATAGCACAACTAATCCAATTTTTTGATAATCTTAAACAAAAAACTGCTAGAATAGTTGTCTAGCGGGCTGTTAGATTCTTATGGTATATTTGTTTGGTGACTATCAAAGACTGGTATTTCCTTCATACATAAAAAGCGAACTGAGGTTGTTCAGTTCGCTTAAATGGTTATTCGGCTTTTTCGAGTGTTACCAACACTTTGGGTTCGGATACTAGGTCATATTTTGCTTCGATTGATGAATCAAAAGGATTTCCCCACATAACAACCTTGTATTGTCCACCTTCTAGGATAAATCCTGGTGCAATTCTTCCTCCTAATCCAGTCATTCCAGGGAGAAGAGCCGAATATTCCCCCTCTGCCTCGCGGATTAGGTAGTGGTTTGGAGCATATTCAACTAGATCTGTAACTCGGGCTGTGTAGGTATGGATGAGGTGTTCTCCTTCCTCGTTTTCACTAAGTCGAAAATCTTCATAAGTAGTAAAGGTACCGTCTGCGCTGATAGTTACCTCAATATTACGCGCTTGTTGGCTACTTCCTTGCCATTTTCCAACTAGACTGTCGGGAATAGTGGTAGCTGGTAGGGTTAGGAGCTGAGTGTGAGTCGTTTCGGTGCTTAGGACACTTTCTTCGACTTGAGAGTTCTGAGTTTCCTGGTTTTGTTGACTAGCCTCTGCTGATGAATTGGCTTCAGTTGTAGTTTCTTGGGAACTAGCAGGCTTGGAGGAACTAGTCTGCTTGGTGCTTGCTTGGGTCGTTTTACTGGTGGTTGCTTCTGTCAAGCTTTTTTGTTTTTTTGCTGAACAAGCTGTCAATAGACAGGTTACAGAGAGCAACAATACTGAGTAGTTGAATATCTTTTTCATTTGTTCTTACCTCCGCTTATAAACAGAGTATAACAAATAAAAACAAGTTCGTCAACACAAAATTGTAATGTTTGTAACATTTTTGTAACAAAAGAAATATTTTTGTTATCTTTTCCTGAAAAACTCTTCAATATCTGCCTGTTCTATGCCAATCATGGGGTCGATGGTTAGTAGGTTGTCTACAGTTAAAATGTATTCTCTGGGTTGTATATTTGTTGCTTCTGACTGGTCTTGATCAAGAAGTGAGAGTTGTTGGCTGTTTTCTGTTACTGGATCTGTTTGTTCTAGCTTATTTGACTGGGCAGGGGGCTGGGTTGGCTTGGCTGTGGCTGTTTTGCTTTCGTCGTTTTTAGTCAGACTTTCCTTGCTGTCCTGCTCTGCCATTTCTCCTTGGAAACGTGGGACTAGATAGGTTTTTCGGACGGTGCCGGCGTTTTTGACGGCGTAGTCGAAGGCGGAGATTTCGCCTAGGAGGATGAGCTTGCTCTTGGAGCGGGTGATGGCGGTGTAGACCAGATTGCGCTGGAGCATGCGGTGGCTGGTGCGCGTGATGGGAAGGATGACGACTTGGAACTCACTGCCCTGGGACTTGTGGATGGACATGGCATAGGCCAAGGTAATCTTGTACCATTCGTTACGGGGATAGGTGACCTCGCTACCGTCGAAGTTGATGGTAATCTCGTCCTGCTTGGAGTCGGTGTACTTGGCAGGCAGGAGGTCGGTAATATAGCCCAAGTCGCCATTGAAGACATTGGCTTCGGCGTCGTTGACTAGATGAATGACCCGGTCGCCTTGGCGGAAGGCTTGCTCGTTATGGAGGAATTCTAACTCTCCTTCTTCCAGTGGATTGAGCAGGGCCTGGGTCATGGTGTTGAGTTGGTCAATACCTGCAGCACCACGGTACATGGGAGCGAGGATTTGTACTTCGTTTGCAGGAATGCCCGACTTGATGGCTGCGCCGACAATACGCTCAATCAGAGCTGGAATTTGTTCGTTTTGCGCTTCAAAATAGGAGCGGTCAGCCTTTTTTTCGCGGAAATCGCTAGGCAGAGCTCCTTGGCGAATCTGGCTGGCTAGGGTAACAATGGTCGAATCATCGGATTGACGATAGATGCGTTCCAGAGTGATGCTGGGTAGCTTGTCAATTTTCAAGAGGTCAGCAAGGACTTGACCGGGACTGACAGAAGGTAATTGCTCCGCATCGCCAACAATCAGAACTTGGGTCTGGGAGGAGATGTTCTGGAAGAGCTGGTTTGCCAACCAAGTATCTACCATAGAAAACTCATCCACGATGATGAAATCAGCTTCGAGGTAGTCATCTCGGTAGGATTCTTCTTGTCCTTCTACCAGACCGAGGTGGCGGTGGATGGTGGCGGAAGGTAGACCTGTCAACTCATTCATTCGTCTGGCTGCTCGTCCAGTTGGAGCGGCAAGAAGGACTGGGCATTCTTCTCGGTTGCGAGTCAGGTCAATCTTATGCAAGATGGCATAGACTGCGATAATACCGTTGATAACCGTTGTTTTTCCAGTCCCTGGTCCGCCTGTCAGAATGAAAAGCGGATTGGTAATGGCTTGGATGATGGCTTCTTTTTGAATGTCATCGTAGGTCAGGGAAGACATGGTTTCCAGCTCTGCTATGGCAGCCTCGACGTCTGCGCGTGGGAAGGGTTTGAAACCATTTTTTCCCATCAGGCGGGTCAGGTTTTTATGGATACCATGTTCGGCAAAGTAGAGGCTGTTATCAAAAATCTTGGTGCCTTCTTGCTGTACCTTGTCGTCTGCAATCAGTCCTGTCAACTCGTGGGCAACAGCAGCGGGGTCCAGTTCTGTATGGCGGGATTTTTCCAGCAGTTCAAGGGTTGCTTCCAGCAAGTCTCTGGCCTCCACATAGGTATCGCCTGTTTCCATGGAGCGATGGATGAGGCTAAATAGCATGCCTGCCCGAAAACGTTGGGGTGAATCACTGGCAATTCCCAGGTTTTCCGCAATCCTATCGGCAATGGTAAAGCCGAGCCCCTGGACATCTTCGACCAGTTGATAGGGATTTTCTTCAATAATCTGAAGTGTTTTTTCTTTATATTGGTCTTGGATTTGAAAGGCCAATTTATTGGGAATACCATACTCGGCTAGTTTGGCCAAGATCAGCTCGGTTCCATAATTGAGGCGGAGCTTTTCCACAAATGCCTGCCTGTTCTTGCTGGATAGGCCTGTGATTTGGGTTAGTTTTTCAGGTTCAGCTAAAATTTTGTCGATGGTATCTTCGCCATAGAGCTCAACGATTTTTTCAGCTGTTTTACGTCCAATTCCTTTGAAATGGTCGCTGGAGAAATACTTAACCAGACCAGCTGAGGTAGGCTTGCTGCGTTCGTAGCGCGTGATTTGTAGTTGTTGACCATACTTGGGATGGGTGACCAGATTGCCATAGAAACGATAGTCTTCTCCCTCGATGACATCGGCAATGGTTCCAGTCACAATAATTTCGTAGTCATCATAGTCTGCGTCTGTCTCCTCGATTTCAAGGAGAAGGATTTTATAAAAATTACTAGGATTTTCAAAAATAATCCGGTCAATAGTGCCGGTAAAATACACTTCGTTCATAGAGTTTATTTCCAATAATAATGAAAAAGAAGTTTGGAACGGATTGCTCCAAACTTGTTTGTGTTATACTCAATGAAAATCAAAAATAGCCTAGGAAACGAAGCTGATGATAGAACTCTGTTACTGTCTTGTTTCAAGGTAACAGGCTGAAAAGCTCCACCGGAGCTTTTCACTCATCAAGGCTCTTGACAACGGATAGTTTTGATTTTCGAAGAGTATTAATCAACAGTCCCAATACGGTTGAGAGGCCACATGCGAAAGACAACTTCTCCTTTGATGTTTTCACGGGAAAATGTTCCTACACTACGACTATCTAGTGAGACAAGACGGTCATCTCCCATCAGGTAGTATTGTCCTTCTGGGACTGTCACGGTAAAGTCTATGTAACCATTGGCATCTTGTGTGAAAGCTTCAGCAGATTGGGCCACAGCTTGGAATTGTTTGTTGTAAGAATAGACTTCTTGAAGTTTATCTTTCTGGAATGCAGCTAGATATTCATCTAAGTAAGGCTCGTCCACTTTTTGGTCGTTAACATAGAGGACATCGTTTTCGTAGCGAATGGTGTCACCTGGCATACCAATCACACGTTTGACAATCAGTTTTTCCTTGCCGTCGCTGTCTGTCTCACTGGCTACAACAATATCAAAGCGGTCGATAGAGGTCGTTTTTAGCATGATGAGTTTTTCTTGGTGTTGAAGCGTTGGGTCCATGGAATGGCCATCGACAGATACAGGATTCCAGATAAAGTATCGACTGGCAAAAAAAGCTACCATAAACAGTAAAAAGATGCCCCATTCAGCTAAGAAGGCGACTAGTGGTGAGCGTTTTGTTTTTTGGATTGCTCCCATATTTTTTTCCTCATTTCAATAATTTTTGTGCTTTTTGCGTATTAGCAAAGTGAAGTTTTGCAGTCTCATTGAGACCAGCCATGCCATAGTCTTTTAAGATGCTGGCTGCGACTTGGTCGGACTTACTGCCAGCTCCTGAAGGCAGGCTTCTGCCTACCAATTGACCAAGCTGGACAAGATTTTCTAAAAACATAGCTCTAGCAATAATAGAAGATACTGCCACAGCCAGGTACTTGCCCTCAGCCTTTTCTTCTAGAGTAACCGGATTGGCGAATTGGTTTGCCTCCTTCTTCAAGTACTTTTGATAATTTTGGCTAGAAGTAAAGGCATCAATGACAATCTTCTCAGGATGGACACCCTTTTGCAAGAGTAGGAAAATAGCCTGATTGTGCAGGGCGACCTTGACAGACACCGCATTGTAGCCTTGCTCGATGACTTCGTTGTATTTTTTCGGTGACAATAGCAGAGCTTGGTGGGGGATTTTCTCTTTTAAGAGAGGGGCGATTTGGCAGATTTTCTGGTCTGTCATTTTCTTGGAATCATCCACACCAAGCGACTTGAGAAAGGCATGGTCTTCTGGGCGGACAAAACTAGCAACGACTGCCAAACCTCCAAAATAAGACCCGTTTCCAACCTCATCCGTACCAATCATGGGCAGGTTTTGACCAGGTATGGTCGTCTGTTCAGAGCTTTCTGGCTCATAGCCCCAGAGCCCTGCTTCCTGCTCTGCCATTTCCCCCTGAAAAACGACTTTTCCAGAAGTGTAGATGGACAGGCTGGTCCCTTCTAGCTTGAAAAAGGCTGTCATATAGGGATTTTTGCTATGTGCTTGGTAGGCCGCGTAGTGGCTGATCATTTTGGTCGCTACTTGTGGAGAGACCTTTAGTACGACTGTATTCATGTTTTTATTGTATCACAAATGCTGGATAGAGTGTGCAGAAAAGGGCGGTTTTTACTATAATAGAAGGAGAAAGTGAGGTAGACAATGAAAAATCAAGTACAGTACAAGTGGGCGACTCTGGGCACAGGTGTCATTGCCAACGAATTGGTTCAGGCCTTGCAGGCTATGGGGGGAAATCTTTATTCGGTGGCCAACCGTACCTATGACAAGGGTGTGGAGTTTGCTAAAAAATATGGCATCGAGAAAGTTTATCGGGAAATCGATGAAGTGTTTGTGGATCCTGAAGTAGACATTGTCTATATTTCTACGCCTCACAATACCCATATCCATTATTTGAGAAAGGCCTTGAAGGCTGGAAAGCATGTCCTCTGTGAGAAGTCCATTACCTTGAATTCGGAAGAATTGGCAGAAGCTATTCAACTGGCAGAGGAAAATCAGGTTATTCTGGCAGAAGCCATGACCATTTTCCATATGCCAATCTATCGTCAGTTGAGCGAAGTTGTTGCCAGTGGTAAGCTGGGAGAGTTGAAGATGATTCAGATGAACTTTGGTAGCTACAAGGAATACGACATGACCAACCGCTTCTTCAATAAGAACTTGGCAGGTGGTGCTCTTTTAGATATCGGTGTCTACGCTCTATCCTTTGTCCGTTGGTTTATGACGGAAAAGCCAAATCAAGTCCTATCTCAGGTTAAATTGGCTCCGACAGGTGTAGACGAGCAAGTGGGTATTTTGCTCAGCAATGATGCAGGAGAAATGGCGACCATCGCCTTGACTCTCCATGCCAAACAGCCAAAACGCGGAACGATTGCCTACGATAAAGGCTACATTGAGCTCTACGAGTATCCTCGTGGACAAAAGGCGGTTATTACCTATACCGAAGACGGCAGTCAAGAAATCATTGAGGCTGGCGAGACAGTCAAGGCCCTCTCTTATGAAGTGGCAGATATGGAAAAAGCTGTGGCTGGAATTGAAAACACCATGCACCTGACCTACACCCAAGATGTCATGGATATCATGACCCAACTCCGCAAAGAATGGGGCTTGGTTTATCCTGAAGAAATGTAGGATCTTGACTAATCCGAAAATAGAAATGAGAGTGAGTTAGTAGCCAATTGTTGGATTACTGCCTTACTCTTATTTTTTACTTATACTCTTCAAAAATCCAGACGTTGTTGACTTGATTTGATGAACTTTAGTTCTATCTGCATCTGCGTCTCCGAGTCTGTTTTTGATTTTCATTGAGTATTATCTAATAATATGACAGTCAGATGACATTTATATTGATTGTGTGACAGAAAAGTCCTAAGATTACATAGTGGAGACAGTTTATTTAAAAGAACGGTTGAAGGCTTGTTTTTCAGATTTAATTTAGGTAAGATAGAACCATCTCAAAAATAAAGAAGGAATAAGATTATGAAACGTAAGAGAACAAATAAACCACAACATATGCGTCGCAAGAGAAAAACACCTATCATGAAAAACAATAAGAAGATGTTATACACATCCTCATTGGCTCTTTCCCTCTTTAGTACAGGGATGATTTCGACAAATGTTTTAGCCATCGAATGGGCTCCACGTACTGTTTCTGAAATTAGCCCAGAAATTGTACAAGAAGAAGGAAAGATGACCTATACTGTTCAGTATGGAGATACCTTATCTGCCATCGCCTCAGCTATGAATATTGATATGGACTTGCTGGCGAAAATAAATCAAATTGCAGATGTCAACTTGATTTTCCCTGATACGGTACTGACGACGACTGTTGACCAAAACAATCAAGTGACTCAGGTTGAGATTGAAGCTCCTGTTCAGGGAAACACAAATGAGACCGTTCAGGCAACTGTTGACCTAACAACCAATCAAGTAACGGTTGAGGATACGGTTGTTCCCTTGGATCAAATTTCATCAGTTACCGACTCAGCACCTGTAGAGGAAGTTGTAGAACAGCCTGTAGTAGAAGCGCCTGTAGAGGAAGTTGTAGAACAGCCTGTAGCAGAAGCACCTGTAGAGGAGGTTGTAGAGCAACCTGTCGTAGAAGCACCCGTAGAGGAAGTTGTAGAGCAACCTGTGGTTGAGGCACCTGTAGAGGAAGTTGCAGAACAGCCTGTCGTAGAAGCGCCCGTAGAGGAAGTTGTAGAACAGCCTGTAGTAGAAGCGCCCGTAGAGGAAGTTGTAGAACAGCCTGTAGTTGAAACTCCACAAGTGACAGCCCTATCAACCACTACAACAAGTACAAGTGCTTATGATGTCGGTTTGCAACCTCAGGTAGCAGCCTTCCGCGCAGAAGTGGCAAATGCCTTCGGTATTACTTCTTTCTCAGGTTACCGTCCTGGTGATTTTGGCGACCATGGTAAGGGATTGGCAATTGACTTCATGGTACCACAAAGTTCAGCACTTGGGGATCAAGTAGCAGAATATGCTATTGCCAATATGGGTGCGAAAAATATTTCTTATATTATCTGGAAACAACGTTTTTATGCTCCATATGCAAGTATTTATGGACCTGCATATACTTGGAATTTGATGCCAGACCGTGGAAGTATTACTGAAAACCACTACGATCATGTGCATGTATCTTTTAATTAGACTTACAAAAATAACCGTTTCAGCCTTATCTGAAACGGTTATTGCTTTATATGTAGTAATATAGTCGAATGAATTAGCTTTCAGACAAGGAACTGAGGTGCAGATTGCTAGCACAGCCTAGTGGCTGTGCTAGGTTGGAGATATAACTTGAAAGCAAGTCACTTCTGTAGAGTACGGCAAGCCGAAAGTGACGATGTATCAAAGTTAATTCAAATGACTGATATGTAAAGCCCTTTGTCAAGTAAAAACAATCGAACTGATTAAAAAATGAAAAGTATCTAGAAAGAGCCTAGTTCTTAGCTTCGGGCATTGGCCACTCTGATATTCGTGGATTGGTTACCTACAGGTCAATGGTTCTGCCGCGAGTCCTACTCTCTATAAGCGTGGATCACAATTGTGCCACTTAGTCATTTCGTAGATGACTCAAACCTTGAAGTCCTAAACTCCTTCAAGATACTTTCCATTCAAACATGATTTCAATCCTTATTTCTGTCCAAATTCACCCAGTGATTTTGGATAGAAATAGGGATTCCTCATCGCTCTGCGATGATAAAACTTAATGGTCAAAAGTGTACATGAAAACAAGCGCTAACTTCAAGCTATTCTTCCTGTCATCATCCCCCAAATAAAACCAGACAATTCTCGTGCAATAGCTGTTTTAGCAACATTTTGTTTCTTATTTTTTCCTAGAACAAGTGTGCGATAACGTCTTCTTAAGCGTTCATTAGCCTTATCCGCATAAGCAATCACCTCCACTCGGTTTCCACTTTGTCTCCTTTTCAATTCTTTGGATTTATACCCAATCGTCCCCTTAGCCAATGATTGTGCAGCTTCTATCAGAAGTCGTCTCACATGGCTATTCCCAGCTTTGGTGATAGCACCTCTTCTCTCCTTGTCGCCGCTAGAATTTTCGCTAGGAGTTAGCCCAAGATAAGAAGCAAAATGTTGAGCTGTCGCAAAGCGATTAAAATCACCGATTTCTGTCACAATGGAAAGAGCAGTTAGTGTTTTAATGCCAATAAAGCAAGAAAGCCGTGAGACCTTCTCTTGATAACTGTCGCTTTGACCCAGTTGCTCAATTCGTGCATCATACCGTTCTATTTGATCTACTAATTTCTCATAGGTCAATAGATATTCTGTCAAAATCTCTGCGTAAAGTCCATCAGGATTTAGGGAACGGAGCCAGCGGACATGTTTCTGTGTCCAATTACTGCTTCCCTCGGTATAGCGAAAATCATGTCGGAGACAGAAGGCAAGAATTTGTTGTTTGATTTTCTTCAGAGCCACTTTGTGGTCTGTTCTCATGCGGATATATTCTTTGACTTGTTCATCCTCAACAGTAGGAATATGAACAGGCCGATAGCTACGAAAGGCCAGAGCTTTTGCGAGCTGAGCTGCATCTTTTTTATCAGTCTTAACACGCTTAGATCCTTCCTTCATCACCGTTGTAGGCGCCATCACGATACAGGGAATCCCGTGAGCTTGTAGCTGGTGATATAGGGTAAATCCAAGACATCCGGCTTCGTAGCCACATAACACTTCTGCATCTTGACCATATAAATGACGAAGCTCATTCACATAGTTCACAATATAGCTAACATTTGGACCAACTTTAGTGCTATGTTTGAATTGATTCGCCATCATATCATAATAGCAGAGTGAAAAACTTTCTTTGTGAACATCCATTCCGATGAAAAGTGTGGTAAAATGAAACATATAAGACCTCCAATTGAGTGTGGTAATTCCTGTTAGAAGTTGATTGTTTTTTTATTCTAGTGTACAGGTAAATCCACGAATTCTCAACTGGGGGTCTTTACATATTGTCTATAAAAAAGAAACAACTATCTCCCCCCCAGATAGCTGTTTCGTGCGTAAACTACATTATAAAATATATTCCTAAAAGAAACCTTAAACCAAGAACTTGCCTTCACAAGTAACATACTGAGCTGTGAAGGCGGGTTCTAATTTTAGGAAAATTAAAATTGACATGTTGAGTGTTGTTTTCGGATGTTTTATCGTTTAGTTAACTTGAATTGCCAATGCTTGATACGGCTTGAGGGTGATTTTCTTACCGAGTTTGTTGTCAGGGTAGTTGCTGATGAGGATTTGACCACGTGCGTAGTCATCTGCTAGTTCTAGTTCAACCTCTTCTGCAAAGAAGTTGTTTAGGACCAGTAGTTTTTCGCCATTATGCAAGCGCTCAAAGGCGTAGACTTTCTGGCTATCCTTGTAGGCTGCCTTGTAATCCCCTTCTGAGATGAGGGGTAGTTCTTTTCGGAGTCGAATCAACTCTTGATAGAAGGTGAAGATTGGGCCTGTTTTTTCCTGCTCAACGTTAATCGTTTGATAGGATTTGCCAGCTTTCAGCCAAGGTGTGCCTGTTGAGAAGCCTGCATTGTCAGAAGCATCCCATTGCATCGGAGTGCGGGAATTGTCACGGGACTTGGCCTGGATAATCTTGAAGGCCTGCTCAGGTGTGTGACCTTGATTCAAGAGCATCTGGTAGGCATTGATAGACTCGACATCGACATAGTCGTCCATGCTGTCGTAGTCAGGGTCGATCATGCCGATTTCCTCGCCCATGTAGATGTAAGGCGTACCGCGGGACAGGTGGATAGAGGCTGCTAGCATGGTTGCTCCTTCCTTACGGAAATTCTCCACATCAACAAAGCGGTTGAGGGCTCGAGGCTGGTCGTGGTTGTTGTAGAAAAGGGCGTTCCAGCCATTTCCGACGGACATTTCTTCACCCCAAGTATGGAAGAGGTGTTTGAGTTCTTCAAAGTCAAAGTCCATGATGGTCCATTTTTGCCCGTCCTTGTAATCCACTTTCAAGTGGTGGAAGTTGAAGGCCATGGACAATTCTTCCCGCTCGGGAGCTGTGTAGAGAATGCAGTTTTCAATGGTGGTGGCAGACATTTCCCCGACGGTCATGAAGCCTTTTTCGCTACCAAAAGTAGCATTGTTCATCATCTTGAGGTAGTCGTGGGTAATCGGGCGGTCTGTGTAGGCAGGCTTGCCGTCATTGATTGGGCAGTCTTCGAGGACTTCGTCCTTACCAATCAGGTTGATAACGTCGAAGCGGAAGCCTTTGACACCCTTGTCTTTCCAGAAGTTGACCACTTTGAAGAGTTCTTCGCGGACATGAGGGTTTCGCCAGTTGAGGTCGGCTTGGGTCACGTCAAAGAGATGGAGGTAGTATTTCCCAGTATCTCCAAAGGGAGCCCAGGCATTGCCGCCAAACTTAGACACCCAGTCAGTTGGCTGGTCACGCAGGATAAAGAAATCTTGGTAGTATTTGTCGCCTGCTAGGGCTTTTTGGAACCATTCATGCTCCGTTGAGCAGTGGTTGAGGACCATGTCTAGCATGAATTCGATACCCAGCTCTTTACCGACAGCCACCATTTCTTCAAAGTCAGCCATGGTCCCAAAATCAGGATTGACGGCTGTGTAATCAGAAATATCATAGCCGTTGTCCCGCTGAGGACTTGGGTAGAAAGGGTTGAGCCAAATCATATCAATGCCTAGCTCCTTCAAATAAGGTAGTTTTTCAATAATTCCTCGTAAATCCCCTACACCATTTCCAGTTGTATCCTTGTAAGATTTTGGGTAGATTTGATAAACAACCTTTCGTTTGTCTATTGTCATTTTGCTCTCTCTTTCTTGATTTTTCCTTCTTGCATAAGCAATGATAGGAGGAGGCTGGGCAAAAAGCTTAACCTCGCTTCTCAGGGTTCGTGTCAACATCTCAGCGCAGTGGTTGATTGGGTTTAACAGTCCAGTGGACTGTTAAAGGTTGGAGATAGGATTTGCGAAGCAAATCTCAGCAATTCGTGTTTTACACTCCAAATCTGACCATTACGACTGATGCGAACAGAGTTCGCTTCATTTCCAACCTCCAACAGTCACTACTCTGACTGTTGGAGCTATGCGGGGGTGGGAGTGAAACAGTCTGGGGATAGACTGTTTCAGCTCAACAACTTAAAACGAAAAATTGTTGACGAACTCTTTTTTGACCAGTCGAGTTCTTTCCCGCTCCCCCTCCTAGAACATTAATTCTTTGTAACTGTCAGAATAGCTTCGCCTTGCGAGATGGCACGAGGAAGATTTCCGATAACTTGAGTGTCAAAGTCAGTTTGGTTGGTCACGATAACTGGTGTTTCAGCGACGAGACCAGCAGCCTTAATGACATCGATGTCAAAGCTAATCAATTTATCACCAGCTTTTACCTTGTCACCTTGCTTGACATGGGCTGTAAAACCTTTACCTTCCAAACCAACAGTATCCATACCAATGTGCATAAGGAGTTCAACTCCGTTTGTAGCAGTGATACCAACAGCGTGGTTAGTAGGGAAGAGGACAGATACTTCACCATCGACTGGAGCAACCAAGACACCTTCGCTAGGATCGATAAGGACACCTTGTCCCATGACCCCAGATGCGAATACAGGGTCAGTTGCCTGTGACAATTCTTTTGCTTGACCAGTTAGGGGGCTGATCAATTCGATAGCAGCACCAGTTTCAACGACAGTTTCAGTTACGACTACAACTTCTTCAACAGTTTCTTCTTTTTTTGAAAATGCACCTGTACGTTTGAAAACAGCTGTCAAAATCATTGGGACAACAATCGCAACTACCATTGCTAGCAAGAATGGACCCCAGTATTCAGCTTTGATAGACAAGATACCTGGAAGACCACCGATACCGATAGAGGCAGCTTGGATGTTGAAGGTTACAGAGAGAAGTCCAGCAATACTTGAACCGATCATTGCAGCTACGAATGGGTAAACGTATTTCACGTTGACACCAAAGAGGGCTGGTTCAGTAACACCTAGGTAGGCAGAAATAGTTGCAGGAAGTGAAACCTGAGCTTCTTTTTCATTGTGACGGCTCATGAGGAAGTAGGCAAATACTGCAGAACCTTGAGCAATGTTAGAAAGGGCGATCATTGGCCAGAGACCGGTTCCACCAGCATCTGCAATCAATTGTGTATCGATGGCATTTGTCATGTGGTGAAGACCAGTGATTACGAACGGTGCATAAAGGGCACCGAATACCGCACCGAAGAGCCATTTCAATGGACCAGTCAAACCAGCCAATACGATAGTTGACAACCATTGCCCGATTGTCCAACCGATAGGACCAAGGACAGTGTGAGCTAAGATGATGGCAGGAAGAAGTGATAGGAATGGTACGAAGATCATTGAGACCACTTCTGGAACAACCTTACGCCAGAAGATTTCTAGGTAAGACAGTGCCAAACCGGCAAGGAGGGCAGGGATAACTTGTGCTTGATAACCGATACGGGCAATACTAAATGCACCGAAGTTCCAAGACCAGTCGCTGGCAATAGTTGCTGCATCTGTACCAGGTACGGCATAAGCATTGAGCAACTGTGGAGAAACCAAACAGATACCAAGGACGATACCAAGGATTTGAGATGTCCCCATTTTACGAGATACAGACCAAGTGATACCTACTGGTAGGAAGTGGAAGATGGCTTCACCTGGCAACCAGAGGAAGTGGTTGACCCCATTCCAGAATGGAGATACTTCAACGATTGTTTTCTCATTCAAAGCAGACCATTGTACACCTTCCAAAACGTTACGGAAACCGAGAATCAAACCGCCGACGATAAGGGCTGGGATGATCGGCGTGAAGATTTCCGCCAACATAGTCATGACACGTTGGATGGCATTTTGGTTGCTTTTAGCTGCTGACTTGGCAGCTTCCTTAGATACGCCTTCGATACCAGACACGGCTGTGAAGTCATTGTAGAATATTGGTACATCGTTACCGATGATGACTTGGAATTGACCAGCGTTGGTGAAGGTTCCTTTTACTGCAGGAATGTCTTCGATGACTTTGACATTTGCCTTTTTGTCATCAGTAAGAACAAAACGCATACGTGTCGCACAGTGTGTTACTGCATTGACATTCTCTTTTCCACCAATAGCATCTAGGAGCTGTTTGGCTTCTTTTTCAAATTTTCCCATATATTTTTCCTTCTAGACGGCTTATGGAATCCGTCACCCTATATTTTTTGACATCTCTCGAAGTATGTCCTTTTTTGAAATTTGTACGGACAAATTTCTTTTGTGTTATCATTGTATCCGATTTCAAAAAATAATGCAAGCGTTTTTGCTTAGTTTTTTTAAATTTTGAAATGAATTTTGTTATAATGTTGATAGTTGTATGCTATTTGACAGATGAATTTGCGAGGAAATGATGAAAAAATACCAAGAAATTTATAATGACTTAAAAGAAAAAATACGGACAAATGTTTATCCGGCAGAAAGCTCCCTACCGACAGAACAGCAGCTTCAGGAAATCTATGGTGTTAGTCGTGATACGGTTCGTAAGGCGTTGGCGATTTTGACTGAGGGAGGTTTGATTCAAAAAGTGCAAGGGCGTGGTTCAATGGTCCTTAAGCAAGAAATTCTCAATTTCCCAGTTTCAGGTTTAACTTCCTATCAGGAATTGACAAATGTTCTCCAGCTTTCTACCAAGACAGATGTTGTCAGCTTAGATATGATTACCGTTAATAGTAGCCTTTCGCATTTGACAGACTTTGAGCCGTATAGCAAGGTGTGGAAAGTTGTCCGTACACGTTCAATTGACGGTAAGGTCTCCGTTGTGGATACAGATTATCTTGCTGTCGATGTCGTGCCAGAGTTGACAACTGCTATTGCTGAAAAATCCATCTATGAATACCTAGAAAATAAGTTAGGCCTTGATATTGCTTATGCACAAAAAGAGATTACGGTAGAGCCGACCAGTCGAGAAGAACGAGATTTGATGCAGATTCAGGATGATTATCTGGTGTTGATAAAATCCAGGGTCTACTTAGGAGATACGCGACAATTTCAATACACTGAAAGTAAGCACAAGATTGATAAATTCCGCTTTGTAGATTTTGCTCGTAGAAAGCATTCTTTATAGGAGAGATTAGCCAAATCAAGTTTTTTACGCTATAATCCCGACTTTCTCACTTATTTTTTCAAAAAAATGCCATAAGTGCTTGATATAGTTGAATTTTTTGAATAATTTTTATCATTATTCTTGTTGTATATGGTTATGTATGTTATAATGTAACTATGGCATTTATCAAAACAACAACGAACAAAGAAGGTCGGACCCATGTCTACCTAGTCGAGGGATATCGTAAAGATGGCAAGGTCAAACAACGGATCCTAAAAAAATATGGCTTATTGGACGAACTTGAAAAAGACGATCCCGCTATTCTTGACCGATTAAAACAAGAAGCTAAGCAAGGGATTTTAACAGATAAGAAAACTCTAACAGTTGACTATGATTTGCTTGCTCCTATGTATGAACCAGATAAGTCTTATGGTTGGATGGTACTAGATGGTTTGTTTGAGGAATTGGAGTTATCTCATTTTTTAAAATCCCGACCTCATAAGGCTGACTACGACTTGGTTCAAGTGCTAAAGCTACTTGTCTTTCAGCGTATCTTACATCCGAATAGTAAACTTGCGACATATGCTTCTCAGGGTGATTTGTTTGGAGATTGGTCAGTTAGTCGCAATGCTATCTACCGTTCTTTGGATCTCTTGAACTCACTAAAAGAGGACCTTCAACTACATCTGCACAAGGAAGTAAGTCGACTGACAAAGCGTGAAGCTCGTCTGGTTTTCTATGATGTTACTAACTATTACTTTGAAACAGATATCCCTGATAGTGAAGAGGTATCAGAGAGCGGAACAATTCTCAAAGAGGGCTTGCGTAGGAGGGGACCGAGTAAGGAACACAGACCTAAGCCTATAGTGCAACTGGGATTGTTTATGGATACCAACGGTATTCCAATCAGCTATAAATTATTCAGAGGCAATCAGACAGACCCTGTGACTTATCTTCCTGCTGTTGAAGAAGTAAAGAAACAATTTGGGATTGAACGAATTGTAGTTGTGGCAGATAAGGCAATGAATAGTCAAAATAATGTTTCAGCTATGGAGAAGCAAGGAGATGGCTGGATCTTCTCACAAAAGCACCGTGGGAAACGTGGTGCTCCGAAGGATATTCAAGAAAAAATATTGGAAGAATCTGGTTGGCAGTTTAATCAAGAGATCACTTTCGCTAAAAAGTCTTACATTCGAGAGAGAAAACTTGGGACCAAGAAGGATTCTCCAACCGTTAGAGAAAAAGTACTAATGACCTGGTCAAAGAAATATGAAGATAGAGAACGGATTCGACGTGAAGGGGCTCTTGACTATGCCAATAAGCTAACTGATGCGGAATTGTTTCGACAAACGAGTAAGAAGGGCGGAAAGAAATATCTTGAATTGAGCTATTTGGATAAGGAAACCGGAGAGGTTAAACCATTTTCGCCACTTATCCGAATTGACCAAGAACAGGTCGAATTTGATGCTCAATTTGATGGAGTTCATGTCCTTGTGACCAGTGAGACTGAGATGAGCGATGAGGCTATGCTTGCTTCCTACAAGGAACTGTCTAAAATTGAGGATTGCTTCCGTGTAACTAAGATGGAGTTAGAAAGTCGTCCAGTCTATGTTTGGACAGAAGAACATATTCAAGCACACTTTTTAACATGCTTTATTGCCTTGGTTCACTTACGCTTACTCCAACATCAGATTGACTGGAAAATGAGTCCAGAACGGATTACTTCTGCTCTAAATAGTGCAAAGGCCACAAGATTGAGGGATGATTACTATAGGCTTCAAGAGAATTCCGATATGCAGGAGTTAAATAAGCTTTTGGGGTTTGATTGGACCAATGGAATTGTCAAATTTGAAACGCTTAAGAAGTATGGGAAACGTCCATACACAACAAAAAAATAAGAGAAAAGAACAGTGAAATCCCTTGATAGACAAGGGGTTAGCTGTTCTTTATGCTTTTTTAAGTGATAAACTTGGGAGATACGCGACAATTTCAATACACTGAAAGTAAGCACAAGATTGATAAATTCCGCTTTGTAGATTTTGCTCGTAGAAAGCATTCTTTATAGGAGAGATTAGCCAAATCAAGTTTTTTACGCTATAATAGATAGAAGAAGAGGTAAGATATGGCAAACTTAAATCGATATAAATTTACATTTGGCGAGAAGCAATTAACCTTGACAACTGAGCATGACAATCTCTTTATGGAAGAGATTGAGCGTATTGCACAGGAAAAATACCAAGCCATCAAAGAAAAGATGCCGACGGCGGACCCTGAAACCCTCGCGCTTTTGTTGGCAATCAATGCTCTATCCGTTCAACTAACGCGCGAGATGGCATTTGAACAAAAGGAACAAGAACTTGCAAGCGTCAAAGAAAAGGTCTTGAAAAAGAATGTGACCTTGATTGACTTAGACGAGCTTGAGGACAAGGTATGATTTCATTAGCAATTATTCTCATTTTGGCATGGAGTTTCTACATTGGCTACAGTCGTGGTCTAGTTCTACAGGCGTTTTATAGCATGGGAAGTATTATTGCTCTGGTGGTTGCAACGGCTACTTATAAAAAATTGGCATCCTTCCTTTATCTCTGGGTGCCATTTGCCAATGCTACTCAGGGGAGCTCCAACTATTATTTTGATGAGAAATATCTCTTTGACCTAGATATGGTATTTTATGCGGGATTGGCCTTTCTTTTGATATACGTCTTGGTTTATGCTATTGTGCGTTTCATAGGAATATTTGTCCATCTATTAGAGGCTTTTAATCCTGATACAAAAACGACCAATCTCATAAGCGGCGCCTTGGCTGTCTTGGTGACTTTTATCTCTCTTCAGATTGTCATGGTCTTGCTATCAACTATTCCGTTAGCGATGATTCAAGATAAATTGCACAGTAGTTTTCTTGCCAACATCATGATTCAGTACACACCATTCACTAGTAGCTTTTTAAAATCTCTCTGGTTGAGTAATATAGCAGGGTAAGGGAGACCTTATCCTTTTTTGACTAAGTAGGAAAATATGAATAATAAGATTATTGAAACCCTTGAATTTCACAAGGTTAGACAGAAAATTGAGCCCTATCTCTTGACGGAACAGGGCTTTGAAGAATTGCGACAGTTGGAGCCCATGGTGGAAGTCCACCGTATCCAACAGGCCTTTGACGAGTTGACAGATATAGCGCAGATTTTTGTGGAAAATCCCTATTTCAGTCTGGCTGCTACGAGTGACATCGGTCCAGCCATGCGTCGTTTGGAATTGGATACAGACCTCAATATCGCTGAATTATTAGCTGTTAAAAAGGTCTTGGAAGTTTCTAAATCTCTCTTGGACTTTTATGGAAATCTGGAAAATGTCAGTCTTAGCCAGCTGGATAAACTCTTTGAGAAGATTGAGCTTTTTCCACATTTACAAGGCTCCCTCCAGTCCATCAATGATGCCGGTTTTGTAGAGGATTTTGCCTCAGAAAAGCTGGCTCGTATCCGCCGGAAAATCCGTGAAGCTGAAGACCAAGTTCGTCAGGTCATGCAGGATATTTTGAAGACCAAGGGCGACATGCTGTCCGATAGTATTTTGGCAAGCCGTAATGGACGCAATGTCCTTCCTGTTAAAAATACCTATCGCAATAAGATTGCGGGTGTAGTCCATGATATCTCCGCCTCAGGTTCGACCGTTTATATTGAGCCGCGGGCAGTGGTGACCTTGAACGAAGAAATCAGTCACCTACGTGCAGAAGAACGCCATGAGCTCAACCGTATCTTGCAGGAATTGTCGGATATGCTCCGTCCGCATAGTGGCGTGATTCGTAACAATGCCTGGCTTATCGGGCATATTGATTTCGTCCGTGCTAAGCATCTCTTTGCGCGTGATCATCAAGCAGTTGTACCCAAACTATCTGAGAAGCAGGATATTGCCCTTCTCAACGTTCGGCATCCGCTCATTGCTAAGCCTGTACCAAATGACCTTTATTTCGGTAGTCAGTTGACAGCTATCGTGATAACAGGTCCCAACACAGGTGGTAAGACCATCATGCTTAAGACCTTGGGATTGACCCATCTGATGGCCCAGTCTGGTTTGCCTATCTTGGCTGATGAGGGCAGTCGGGTAGCTATCTTCAAAGAAATTTTTGCGGATATTGGGGATGAACAGTCGATTGAGCAGAGTTTATCAACCTTCTCCAGTCACATGACCCACACGGTGGAAATTTTAAGAGCAGCTGATCAAGATTCTCTCATTCTATTTGACGAGTTGGGAGCTGGGACAGATCCGCAGGAGGGTGCGTCGCTGGCAATGGCTATTTTGGATGACCTTCGTCTGCGGGGGATCAAGACCATGGCGACCACCCACTACCCTGAGCTTAAGGCCTACGGGATAGAAACCTCTGGTATTGAAAATGCCAGCATGGAGTTTGATAGCAATAGCCTGCGTCCGACCTATAAGTTTATGCAGGGTGTTCCTGGTCGCTCCAATGCCTTTGAAATTGCCCGCCGTCTTGGTCTATCTGATATTATTATCCAGTCAGCCCAATCTTGGACGGATACAGATAGCGATGTGAACCGCATTATCGAGAAATTGGAAAGTCAGACGGTTGAAAGTCGCCGTCGCCTAGATAAGATTCGCGAGGTGGAGCAAGAAAATTTCAAGATGAACCGCGCTCTTCGTAAACTCTATGACGAGCTCAATCGTGAGCGGGAAAATGAGCTCAACAAGGCACGCTTGGAAGCCAAGGAAATTGTTGATCTAGCTTTGGCAGAAAGCGAGGGCATTCTCAAGAATCTTCATGCTGCAGCTAGTCTTAAGCCCCACCAGATTATCGAAGCCAAGGCAGAGCTGAAAAAGTTGGCACCTGAAGTAGTCGATTTGTCCAAGAATAAGGTGCTGAAAAAAGCCAAAATCCAGCGAGCTGCCAAGGTGGGCGATGATATTATCGTTACAGCTTATGGGCAACGTGGGACCTTGACCAATCAGCTCAAGGACGGGCGTTGGGAAGCTCAGGTTGGCTTGATTAAGATGACCTTGGCCAAAGATGAGTTTGAGTTAGTCAAGGCGGAAAAGGCAGAGCAACCTAAGAAACGTCAGGTACACACGGTCAAACGCGCTAATGTACGAGGACCAAAAGCTCGCTTAGATCTCCGTGGTAAACGCTACGAAGAGGCTATGATGGAGCTGGATGAATTTATCGACCAGGCCCTTCTCAATAACCTAGCCCAAGTCGATATTGTCCACGGTATTGGTACTGGAGTTATCCGAGAAGGGGTGACCAAGTACCTACGCCGCAACAAGCAGGTCAAGGAGTTCGGCTATGCCCCACAAAATGCAGGTGGCTCAGGCTGTACTATTGTGACGTTTAAATAGCAATCAACCGATGGGAGATTCTTATGATTATCAGAAAATATCAAACCAGCGATGAAAAAGGATGGGTTTACTGTAAGGCACTCAGCTACCTCTTCTCTCCATTCTTTGATGATAGAGAAACAGAGAAGCCCGAACTAATGACAGACGTTTATGATCATCGTGTGGAATGGGTGGCTGAAGTAGATGGCTCAAACGGTTTGGGGAATCGTTTGAGGTTGGAGATGGGACTTGCGTAGCAAGTTTCTGCTATTAAGTTGGTCTAATCGACATCGATATTTACACTGAGGAGTGCAGCCAGTCTTATATTTACGCACCAAGTAAGCGAACAGCTTATTTTACTAACCTAGCAGTCCACCCTGACTTTCAAGGGCAGGGCATTGCTCAGGCGCTTTTTGAAAAAGCAGAGCAGGAATTGCGTGAACAGGCTGTCGAGAAATTAGCTATCTTTACTAGAGAGGGAGATGTAGCCAATCATTTGTATCAAAAATGGGGTGGACAGTTAGTCTGTTCAGATTATCTTGTCATCGGTACACCTAAAGACACACCTTATGTCCGTTTTGGTGTCGATCTTCCCAATGCTAAATTGGCCTTTACAGATGAAACAGGTCAGCCAGCACCCTACTATCTCCGCGAAGGTGTCTATGTCGTGACAGACCAAGCAGATTTAGAATTGTTTGACATCGAAGATGTCTATCAAGAATTGACCTATGTGGTGGATTTAACAGAAAAAAGTTGAAACATATTCAACTTTTTTCTCTTGCTATGGAGTGGACTCCATAGTTTATAATCATAATATCATCAGCTGGTGAAAGGAAGTGATATTTTGAAAACGATGAAAGAAGTGGCGGAGGAATTGGGTTTATCCCATGATACTATTCGCTATTATGAACGAATCGGGCTTTTACAGGTGCCGCGAGACAAAAACGGCTACCGGCAATTTGACCAACAGTCGATTGACTGGCTCTTTTTGGTCAAAATGCTCCGTAAGTCTGGGATGTCCATTGAAAGCTTGGTGGATTATGTCGGTCTAGTACGACAGGGAGATAGCACCATCGCTGCTCGAAAGGCGATTTTACAGGAGCAGGAAGAGCGGTTGAAGGAGCAAATTGCTCAGCAAGAAGCCGTGTTGGAGATGCTGAGTCATAAGGTAGCGACCTATGATAGTCAGTTGTTACACTTTGAACAGGAACGATTAGACAAAGGAGAATAAAGATGCAGACAGTTACACTACATAATGGAGTTGAGATGCCTACAGTTGGATTTGGGGTCTTCCAAATCCCAGATCCAGAAAATTGCCAGCAGGTTGTCGAAGAAGCCATTCGGACAGGTTATCGCCTGATTGACACAGCTCAGGCTTATGGAAATGAGGAAGCAGTTGGTCATGCCATTCGTAATGCTGGTGTGCCGCGAGAAGAACTGTTTATTACAACTAAATTATGGATCTCAGATATGAACTACCAAGGAGCCAAAGAAGCTTTCGCGACCTCTATGGAGAAGTTAGGTTTGGACTATCTGGATCTCTATCTACTCCATCAGCCAGTAGGTGATACCTTTGGAGCTTGGCGAGCTTTGGAGGAACTCTATCATGAAGGAAAAATCCGTGCAATTGGTGTGTCCAATTTTAAACCAGACCAGATTGCTAACCTATCTCTTTTTAATACTGTGAAGCCGATGGTCAACCAGATTGAACTACATGTGTTCCACCAAAAACCAGAAGAGCGGGCCTATCTGGCCAGCAAGGGAATTCAAGTTCAGAGTTGGGGAGCCTTTGCAGAAGGGAAATTTGATGTTTTTACCAATCCTGTTTTGACAGCTATTGCTAGCAAATATGGAAAAACAACTGCTCAGGTCATGCTCCGCTTCCAACTCCAGTCAGGCATTGTTTCCTTATCGAAATCTGCCAATCCAGAGCGTGTCCGTCAGAATTTTGACATCTTTGACTTTGGACTGACGGAAGAAGACATGGTGGCTATCCAAGCTCTAAATACAGATACGACAGTCTTTGCCGACCACCACCAAGCCCAAACCATTGAAGCTCTAGCAGGCTATGTAGGGAAGACCTTTTAAGAGTGAGCTTGTTTTTGGCTACAACTGGACTTGACAAGCAAAACAGTATCCCAGTTCCCCCTCGTATTCCTGCGGTCTAGTTTAGGGTGACCATCATGCTTTCAAATCACAATTGTTTAAGCATGCCTATCTCCACTCTCATCCCGTAGCACCTACTCCGTCCCCTTGTCTCATTGCTACAACTGGATTTGATAGGAAGAACCATTTTCCATTTCACGCTTGCTCCCTGCGGTCTAGTTTGACTTGACCAATCTGCTTGTCAAATTAAGATTTCTAAAGTATGTCTATTCAATTTCTCTCTTCGTAGCAAATATTCGCATTCTCTTTTCATTTGGTGTAGAATGATAGTACCAAAAACAGAAACGGAGAAAATCATGGTTCAAGTTATTACAGATGCAAACTTTGAAGTTGAAACACAAGAAGGTGTAGTCCTTGTTGACTTTTGGGCACCATGGTGTGGTCCTTGTCGTATGCAGGCACCAATTTTGGAGCAATTAGCAGGTGAAGTGGATGAAGATGAATTGCGCATCTACAAGATGGATGTAGATGAAAATCCCAACACAGCTCGTCAGTTTGGAATCATGTCTATCCCAACCCTCTTGTTCAAAAAAGATGGACAGGTTGTGAAACAGGTTGCCGGTGTACACACCAAAGACCAAATCAAAGCAATCTTAGCAGAGATTGGTTAAGTGAAAATGAAAACAAGTAGTGAGTTCAGTTTCGCTGCTTGTTTTTTCACAATCGTGAGTATTTTTAAAACATAAGATTGTGAAGGTTGGCACAAGATGATATAATAACCATATTATTGTCATTTAGAAAGGTTAGCTATGTCATCTATTAGTTACAAACCATTAAATCTCTATCGTCAGTTTCAAACAGCAGCTCGAGAGTTTCCAAATGTTGCCATTTATTTTGACCAACCCTACACATTCTTCCCTGAATTAGGATTGGAAAATACCTATCAAACAGTTTTTGAGGCTATTCAAAAAAGAGCTGCTCAATTTGCAGCAGCAGGTATTGGCTATGGGGACAAGGTGGTTCTGTATAAGAGTCCAGCTTTTGACACCTATTTGTTATACTCAACAAAAATCAAAAGCAAACCAGTCAAGTGTTTTTAAACCATTGTCTACTAACAATTGGTTTTAAAATAGACCAATCTAACTCTCGTATTACTTCTTGAAGCTTGTTTATCACATCGTCTAGTGTTTTAAAAGCTTTATTCTTAAACCCTCTCTTTCGAATCTCAGCCCAAACTTGTTCAATTGGATTCATTTCAGGAGTATAGGGAGGAATAAACTCAAAACCAATATTATGTGGTTTCTCTAAGGTACTTGATTTATGCCAAACGGCATTGTCCATCACTAATAAAATATAATCGTCAGGATAAGCTTCAGATAGTTGTTTGAGAAAAACATTCATCCAATCTGTATTACAGCCCCCAGCGATAATGAAGAAGGACTCTCCTGTATGGGCATCAACAGCACCATAGCAATAGCGATACTCACGAATATAGTGACTATGTACATGCGGTCTCACCCCTTTTGGTGCCCAGGCCTTCCCAATTTTACTGATCCGACCGAAACCCGCCTCATCTTGATACATTAGCCTGACTTTATGATAGCGACGACTATTCTTGAAGCGCTTTCCTGTTTTCGTGAATGAAGATTTTATTTTTAGACGCTAGAATCGTTTCGGCGTCTGCTTTTTTAGGGTGTTCTGGTCTTGGCGTCACTTTGCGCCAACCATGGCGTTTAAGAATGGCATAGAATCCTTCCTTGGTCGTAGGGTGTCCAACCCGTTTCTGATAAGCTTCATAGAGAGAGTTTATCGTCACAAATTCGCCATTTAGTGAGGCTGTTAACTGTTCTTTTAGAAACGCTTCCTCTTCTTGAAGGGTTAAATATTGACGGTTCCGTCCACCTCGCGTTTCTCTTACTAGAGCTGAAATCCCCTCAAGTTCGTACTTGCGCTGTAAGGACCAGATTGTATACTTTGAATAGCCGATGAGGTTAGTGATTTCCTTATAGCTAAGACCTTCTGCTCTGAACAAGATAACTTGAAGTCGTCTATGAAATGGAGAATAGGTTTTATCTTTCAAATAAGTTTTTAATTCTTTCGTTTGTTCGATAGTAAGTTTCATAAATCTATTATAGGTTAGTTTTTGTTTTTTGAATAGTATTAGCAGTAGCGGTAACGGCATTGGGTGCTGTTCCTGTTATGATTTCCTACCATTTGCCATCTTCGAATTTAGATGTGTTTGCGGAGCGATTGGAAAAGTCTTTCATTGTCTACGACCAAGAAACGGAAGAACGTGTAGCAGGAATGACTCGAACTGACCTGGTCACAAAGATATTTTTACCCCAAGTCCTAGTGCAAGAAGCAGTTGCTTTTGAAGAAAATCTCCTGCCAGAAGATGTTATTCAATACATGACTCATACTTCAGGGACGACAGGTGTTCCAAAACTAATCTGCCACACAGCACAGACCATGGGCTGGCGAGTAGCATGGCAACAGACTATTTTTGACAAGATGACGGAGAGAGGCTTGCTGGCCTTCCATATCTCCCCTGTTCATTCACGCTATAATATCGGAGTGTCGTCGGCGATTGGGCTTGGATTCCCCCTCTACCCACTTTCTTCTGCAAGAAAAGATGATGTTGAACGGGCGCTTGCTCTTCACCGTCCAAGCGCTCTGGAAACCCATCCGAATAACTTTGTCCAATGGGCAAGATTGGCCAAGGAAAAACCAGAGGTCTTTAGTAGCATTCGTTATTACCATTCAACCTTTGATGCTATCAATATTGGTACGCTTCGTGCCTTCTTGGAGGCTTCTAAAGAGCAAGATCCAGTCTTTATGCAGGTTTATGGTCAAAGTGAATGTGGCCCAATGATTTTACGCTACCATCGCTTGGAAAACCTAGGAACAGTTAGCGGACGAGATATGGGGATTGGTCTGGGAGGTTACACAGAAGCACGCATTACAGACGCCCAAGGGAATCCTCTCCCAGCTGGAGAAAACGGCCATATCCAGTTCCTGTCAAAAGGCCGTGCTGTGACCTACTACAAAGAAGACGCCCGCTTCCAAGATAATGTGTATGGTGCTTGGTGGGATAGTGGTGACTACGGCTGCATTACTCCAGAGGGGACGCTTCTTCTAAAAGACCGTCAGGTTGACCTCATTGAGCACATCGACAGCAACCTTGCCTTGGAAGATTTATTGCTGGATAAATTGGACTTTTTATCAGAAGTCGTGATTATCCGCGATGTCAATGGTGCACCGCAGCCGATTATCGCTCTGGCAGAAGATGTTGAGATGAACTGGGAAGCTTGGTGGGCCATGGTTGCAGACCTACCACTATTGAAAGAGCCTATCTTGATGGCTTATGACGATATTCCACGAACAGCGACCATGAAGGTTCAACGCCTCAAAATGGAAGCAGAAATGAAAGAAAAAAATCTGTAAGGGTGACGAAACCACGCTTGCAGATAAGAAGGAGTTCACATGAAAGAAATCTACCTAGCAGGCGGTTGTTTCTGGGGGATGGAAGGCTACTTTTCCCAGATCGATGGTATTCTTGACACCAGCGTTGGCTATGCCAATGGACAGGTGGAGACGACCAATTATCAACTCCTCAAACAAACAGACCACGCAGAAACGCTCTATCTAGCCTATGATGAAGTCCGTATTAGCTTGCGGGAAATTCTCCTCTACTATTTCCGCGTCATTGATCCTTTCTCTGTCAATCAGCAGGGACCTGACAAGGGGCGCCAGTATCGGACTGGTATCTATTACACAGATGAGGCTGATTTGCCGACCATCGAGCAAGTCATGACGGAGCAGTCCCAGCTCTTTGGCGGACGCCCCCTAGCCGTTGAAGTGGAGCCACTCGCACATTACATCCCCGCCGAAGACTACCATCAGGATTATCTCAAGAAAAATCCCCAAGGGTACTGCCATATCGATCTTGGGCAGGCAAAAATCCCACTGATTGATGTTGCAGACTACCAAAAGCCAGATCAACAAGTCTTAAAAGACAGCTTGACCGACCTCCAGTATCAAGTCACTCAAGAAGCTGCGACGGAAAGACCCTTCGAAAATGAGTTTTGGAATAGCGACCAAGCTGGTATCTACGTCGATATTACGACTGGCGAGCCCCTCTTTCTCTCGACAGACAAATTCGACTCAGGCTGCGGCTGGCCCTCCTTTACCAAACCAATCAGCAAGGAAGTTGCGACTTATTTCCAAGATCTTTCCCACGGCATGAACCGCATCGAAGTCCGCAGTCGGGCTGGACATGCTCATCTTGGTCACGTCTTTGACGACGGACCACGTGATAAAGGCGGTCTCCGTTACTGTATCAACTCAGCAGCCCTTCGCTTCATACCGAGAGAGGAAATGGAAGCAGCAGGATATGGCCTGTTTTTGGATTTGCTTAAATAAATTTAGGAACGCAGAAAGTCTATTCGCAAAGAATAGGCTTTTTGTGTCGAAATAGTATATTTAAACATATAATTTTGATATAATGATTTATACATAGATAATATTTTAGTTGAAGAAGTGGCTATTTTGCTGTCAATCAACCAGTGCGCTGAGATATTAAAGCGAACTCTGAGCAGAGACATTGGAATTTTTTCCTAGCCTATTTCTTACATTTTAGAGAATAGGAAGACAGGTGATTGTGATGAAAGGAAAATTTGTACTTGTATCGACTATCATTCTAGCTGTCTTTATGATCTGGTTGGGGGTTAGCCAAAAGGAGACTATGCTAGTTCATTATTATCCTTCTGTGACTGCCTTGTCGGTATCTGAGGACGTGACTTACTCAGATGTACGACAGCGATTAGAGGAATATTCTCAACAGACGGATAGTGTCATTGCCAGACGAGTGATTGAGCCAAGTACATCAGGCGGACGTACCTTTTCTTATGATAATTTTAGTCAATCTCCCCTACCAAGAGGACTAGAGGAATTTCAGTCATCAGAAAAAGTGGAGTCTACACTTTTAACCAAATATTTTATTTTCCAAGGGAAAGCGACGGTAGAGGAGCTTTGTTCTCTTCTTGTTTCGCTTGGATTTGATGAAGTTCAGATTCGGAAGCCATCGACTATTGCTACTTTACTCGCATTTCTGACCCAAGGAGGTCAATTCTTAGCCATACTGGTCTTTCTCATTACCTATATGGCTTTGGTCGTGATTGCCAATGTAAGGCAGTTGCGTACAGCAGGTATCCGTTTGATTGCAGGAGATTCACGCTGGCATTTATTTCTACTATCTCTACAGGAAAATGCGAAAGAGATAGCTCTAACTATCCCATTTGCGGTTCTTCCAGCAGTTGGACTGGCCTACCTCGTTGGATTAGATGGCTATTCTGTCTACTATCTGGTCGCAGCACTAGTGGGCTATCATTTCTTGCTTGGTTTGATTGTCCTTTTTTTCGCTGCTACATTTACCTTGGCCATTCGGACCTATCACTTTTTACCCTTGTTAAAAGGGAAGATGCCCCTGCAAGGAATCCTGACCATTATGGTTATGGGACAAATGCTGGCTCTACTGGTGGTGTCATTGGGTGTGGCTCAAACCGTCTATTATTCAGGGATTTGGCAGGAATACCAAGTAGGTGCCCAGCAGTGGGAGAATGAAGGGGATTACTATAGTTTAGCTTGGAATATTTCTGCGGATGGTCGCTCAGGACTAAATTCGCCTGAAAATTGGTATCCTTTACTAAAGCAAGCTTTGGAGGAAGACGGCGCACTCTTTGTCAAAAGTAATTTGAATGCCTATTTAATGGGCTCCCAACTGGAAGATGGGACACGCCTTGACAGCTACCATCCAGCTGGAAACACCCTCTACGTTAGTCCAAATTATTTGCAGATACAGGATGTAGACTTAGCAGAAGGAGAAGTAGCGCTCCCTCTACAAGAAGGAGAATTTCAACTTCTGTTGCCTGAAAAATTGCGCCCTGAAAGCGATAGGTATCTCCATCTTTACCAAGATTATATCAATCGTATGGTTAGACCTGCTAATCAAACACGCTCAGCTACCATTAAGGGAAACGTTTCCTATCTAAAAGATGGGCAAAAGCAGTTTATCTACAATCATCGTTCTGGTCAACATGTGCAATACCTGACAGACTCTATTTTAGTTGTGCTGGCACCGTCAAGTCTGGGAAAAGAATCTGCTGACTTTTGGTTGAATGAAGTAGATAGCAGTATTTTATTTAAAAACAGAGATAAACTTTTGCGCGAATTGAAGGCAAGAAATCTGTTTCAGTTTGTCAATGAAATGAAAAGTAGTTCTTCCCTCTTTACGGAACTTTTAGATCGTATTCGGATAGAGACCATTTCAACATCTATGGGTGCCATTTTAGGGATTGTGACATCAATTGTCCTGTTTAATACCATGAATCTTCTATACTTTGAAGAATTTAAACGTGAGATTTTCATCAAGGAAATTGCAGGGATGGATTTCTTGGGCATTCATCAGAAATACCTAACGGTTCAGCTACTGGCCCTTTTATTAGCCTTGGGAGCGAGTGTAGTAGTAACAGGTCGCATATTCATAAGTAGTATCAGTTTTGCCTTGTTTATAATCAATGCCCTTTACTTATTGAGGTGGCAGGCGAGGAAAGAAGGAGCTTGGAATATCCGTATTTTGAAAGGAGCCTAGTATGTTTTCTATCCAATCAATTCAAAAGAAATTTGGGAAGCGCAGCTTGTTTTCTGATGTAACGCTAGACTTGCAGGCTGGAAAGGTCTATGCTTTGATAGGTGCCAGTGGTAGTGGAAAAACGACCTTGCTGAATATTTTAGCCAAGTTGGAGTCCTATGATGCAGGTGATATTCTCTACAAGGGAAAGGAATTGAAAAAGTTGAAGCCCCATCTCTTTTTTAGGGAGGAATTAGGCTATCTCTTTCAGAATTTTGGTCTTTTAGAAAGTCAGACAATCAGAGAAAATCTGGATTTGGGACTGATTGGTCAGAAATTGTCCAAAGACGAAAGGAAATCGAGGCAGGAAGCGGCACTTGATGCAGTTGGTCTGTCTTATCTGAGCCTGTTCCAGCCTATCTATGAACTCTCAGGAGGAGAAGCCCAGCGGGTAGCTCTTGCTAAAGTCATCCTGAAAAATCCTCCATTGATTTTAGCAGATGAGCCGACGGCTGCCTTAGATCCTAAGAGCTCTCAAGAAATTATGGATATTTTGTTATCCTTGAAGAGCCCAGATCGGCTAATTGTGATTGCGACCCATAATCCTTTGATTTGGGAGCGAGCAGACCTTATCATAAAAATGGAAGACTTGTAAAAATTCATACTCTTCGAAAATCAAAATTATCCGTTGTCAACTTACCTTGATGAGTGAAAAGCTCCAGTGGAGGTTTTCAGCCTGTTACCTTGAAATAAGATAGTAACAGAGTTCTATCTTCGGCTTCGTTTCCTAGGCTACTTTTGATTTTCATTGAGTATCAGAAAATATTCTTGATTTTTTCGTGAAATTAGATTAAAATAAAACTAGATAAAACTGAATAACCGGTTGATATTGGGTAGAAGGGAAACTGACTGTTCAATGGACGGAACTCTGGAGAGACCATTTTGGCACCGAAGGGGCAAGGTAGTTCTGCTTGGAAAAGTGGACCTACTGAAACTCTCAGGTAAAAGGACAGAGCGTTGAAAAATAGGCTTTTTCTATATTTTCACGTTGATTCTAGAGGTTGAAGTGTTCAGCCTCTTTTTGTTTTTCCGGCAGCTTTATCGGATTAGAAACGCTTAGGAGGAACTATGTTAGAACTATTTAAGGCTATCAACAATCTTGTTTGGGGACCGCCCCTCTTGTTACTATTGGTCGGAACGGGTGTTTATCTCACTCTTCGTTTGGGAGTATTTCAGATTGGCAAATTGCCGACGGCTTTTCGTCTGATTTTTTCCAGTGACCAGTCTGGACAGGGAGATGTGTCCAGCTTTGCGGCACTTTGTACAGCTTTGGCAGCGACAGTTGGTACAGGAAATATTGTCGGAGTTGCGACAGCTATTACTACAGGTGGTCCTGGGGCTCTTTTCTGGATGTGGGTTGCGGCCTTTTTCGGAATGGCAACCAAGTATGCGGAAGGGTTTTTAGCCATTAAATACCGTACCAAGGATGCTAATGGGCAAGCAGCAGGCGGGCCTATGCACTATATCACCTTGGGGATGGGCAAAAAATGGAAACCTCTAGCAGTCTTCTTTGCTATTTCAGGTGTTTTGGTTGCTCTTTTGGGAATCGGGACCTTCTCACAGGTAAATTCCATCACAGCTTCACTGGAGATGAGTTTTGGCTTGGCTCCACAACTGATCAGCATATTAACAGCCATTTTAATTGCTTTCTTTATCTTTGGAGGGATTGAAAAAATCTCTGACGTTTCGACCAAAGTTGTTCCTTTCATGGCGATTTTGTATATCTTAGCAAGTATTACTGTCTTGGCCGTGCATTGGGATCAACTCTTGCCAACCCTTGCCTTAGTTTTCAAATCTGCCTTCACTCCAGCAGCTGCGATGGGTGGTTTTGTAGGGGCAACGGTAAAAGAAGCCATTCAACGCGGAATTGCTCGCGGAGTCTTCTCAAATGAATCTGGTTTGGGTTCGGCGCCTATTGCTGCTGCGGCAGCCAAGTCGGATAACCCTGTGGAGCAGGGATTGATTTCCATGACAGGTACCTTTATCGACACGCTGATTATCTGCAGTCTGACAGGGCTTTCGATTTTGGTGACGGATCAGTGGACGACAGAAGGATTAGCTGGTGCACCTCTGACTCAGGCAGCTTTTGCAACAGTTTTTGGCAATACAGGATCTATTGCCTTGACGATTAGTTTGGTACTTTTTGCTTTTACAACTATTCTCGGATGGTCTTACTATGGTGAACGCTGTATTGAGTTTCTATTTGGTACCAAATCCATCTTGCCTTATCGTCTGTTATTTGTGGCAATGGTAGCCCTTGGTGGCTTCCTCAAGCTGGACTTGATTTGGACCATCGCAGATATTGTAAATGGCCTCATGGCCCTGCCAAACTTGATCGCCTTACTAGCTCTCTCTCCTATCATTATCAAGGAGACACGCCAGTATTTTGCCAAAAAGAAATAAGATGAAAGACAGTCGTTTGGCTGTCTTTTAGGTTTTTATAGTTTTTTCTGCTATAATTATCTCATGAATGATTTTATTACCAAGTATTTGTCTCAATTTAATATTGAGGCCATTGTGACAGCAGGTCTAAATAAGGTTTTATCGCTTGTTTTACTCTTTGTTGCATTTTACATTATCAAGAAGATAGCCAAATCTTCTGTGAAAAAGGTTTTAGTTCCCTCCCTAAAGGTATCCACTCAGGAAATTGGTCGCCAGAAGACCATCAGTCGTCTGGTGGAAAGTATCCTAAATTACCTACTCTACTTTATCCTTATCTACTGTATTTTGAGTATCCTCGGTTTACCGGTATCCAGTCTTCTTGCAGGAGCCGGGATTGCTGGGGTAGCTGTTGGTCTGGGAGCGCAAGGTTTTCTCTCAGACTTGGTCAATGGATTCTTTATCTTAATTGAACGACAGTTTGACGTTGGAGATGTGGTCAAGTTAACCAACGGGCCTATTACCATTTCAGGAACCATCGTTAGCATGGGAATCCGAACAACACAAGTACGTGATGCAGATGGGACATTGCATTTTATTCCCAATCGCAACATTCTAGTGGTGTCCAATCAGTCAAGAGGGGACATGCGTGCTCAAATCGATATTCCGCTTAAGTTTAACACCGATTTGGAGCAGGTTAGTCGAGTAATCGAGGAAGTCAACCGTAGAGAAGTTGGCAACTTTGATCAGATTACAGGAGTGACTGTATTAGGTCCCCAAAACGCTATTTCGGGACAGTTCATATTTCGTGTTAATCTTTTCGTAGCCAACGGTCAACAGAACAAGATCTATCATCAATTCTTTGGTTTTTATCAAGATGCCCTGCGTCAAGCAGGAATAGATTTACCTTCAAGTGGGCCAACTGTTTTAAAATAAGGAGTTTATGATGCAAACAAAAGATTTTGTCGTTGAAAATGGGCAGATGTATTATAAGAAGAAACCCTTGCACAAACAGCCTCTCTTTTGGACAACCATTGCTGGTGCAGTCCTTTCTTTCATCCTAGGAGTAACCTGTTTTATTTTTATGATCGGTTTAAGCTTGTCAGGTACAAGTGATTCTTGGGATTCAGAGGGTTATTTCGATGATACGAAGACCTACACAGAATATCAAGTGGGAGATGCTGTTGATTTTTCAGATGGTCTTCATGTGACAGTAACGTCTATGGGCAAAGACGATAGCGTAGAACTAGTAGATAGCTACTATAGCACAGCTTATGTTGTTGAAATGGAAGTTGAAAATTCGACCGCAGAAGAACTTTATTTTGATGAATACTATTTCAGTCTCATGGATCCCGTTAGTCAGATTCCCTTTACTCTGGATTTACGGACCTACGATGTGAATCTAGTTGAAAAGCTGAAGCCAGGAGAGAAAGTACAAGTAAAACTTATCTACGGTATAGATAATGAAACAAACTTTGGTTTTACCTACGAAGATGCCATGTGGACGGAATTAGTCGCAGAAAGTATCTAATTGCTGTAGAAAAAGTTTTAAATACTGCACAATTTACGGGTTTACAACGCCCCTTGGTTCAGATTGTTCGGCTTGGTAATTGTACTATATCCGATTTATCTGTTATTTTTACATTTTAAAAAGGAGAACATGTTTATCCACTGTTCTCCTCTTCTTTTAATGAAAAATACCCCCAAAATTGGCACGTCAATTTTGGGGACATTTTTATTATAGTTTAGTAAACTAAAAGTAAGCTTATACCAAACCTTGGGCAATCATGCTATCCGCAATTTGTTCAAAGGCTGCGATGTTAGCGCCTGCAAGGTAGTCTGTACCAAGGTCGTATTTTTCAGCAGTTTCTTTGGCTGTGTTGAAGATATTTGCCATGATGTCTTTAAGACGGCCGTCTACTTCTTCACGAGTCCATGAAAGACGGAGGCTGTTTTGGCTCATTTCAAGGGCAGATACGGCTACACCACCAGCATTGGCAGCTTTTGCAAGACCGTAAAGAACGCCGTTTTCTTTATAAACTTTGATAGCATCAAGGTCAGATGGCATGTTGGCACCTTCAGCCACACAGTATACACCGTTTTTCACAAGGGCAGTAGCTTGCTCGCCGTTGATTTCGTTTTGAGTCGCACATGGAAGGGCAATGTCAGCCTTGCCATCGTAGTTCCATACAGAACCTTCGAAGTACTTAGCAGTTGCTTTTTCTGCAGCGTATTCTGTCAAACGAGCACGGCGTTTTTCTTTGATGTCCACCAAGAGGTCGAAGTCGATACCAGTTTCGTCAATGATGTAACCATTTGAGTCTGAAACAGAAATAACTTTTGCACCAAGTTCAGTCGCTTTTTGAACAGCATATTGGGCAACGTTACCAGAACCAGAGATAAGGACAGTTTGGTCTTTGAAGGATTTACCGTTTGCTGCCAACATGTTATCAGTGAAGTAAACCAAACCGTAACCAGTTGCTTCTGGGCGGATCAATGAACCACCGAAGCCAAGAGGTTTACCAGTCAAGACACCAGCATCAAACTGGCGGAGGCGTTTGTATTGACCGTACATGTAACCAATCTCACGACCACCGACACCGATGTCACCAGCAGGGACGTCAAGTGAAGGTCCGATGTGTTTTTGCAATTCAGTCATGAAGCTTTGGCAGAAACGCATGATTTCAGCGTCTGTTTTGCCTTTCGGATCGAAGTCAGATCCACCTTTACCGCCACCGATTGGCAGACCAGTTAAGACGTTTTTGAAGATTTGCTCAAAACCAAGGAACTTCAAGATGGATTGGTTAACAGTTGGGTGGAAGCGAAGACCGCCTTTGTAAGGACCCACAGCTGAGTTGAACTGGACGCGGTAGCCACGGTTAACTTGTACGTTTCCATCCTTGTCTGTCCATGGCACACGGAAGCTAATCACACGTTCTGGCTCAACGATACGAGCTAGGATGTTTTCTTCGATGTACTCTGGGTGAGCTTCAAAAACAGGCTCAAGGGTAGAGAAGAGCTCTTCTACAGCTTGGAGGAATTCTGTTTCATGTGGGTTGCGGGCTTTGACTGCTTCAAAAGAAGCTTGGATGTAAGCTTTGGCATTTGACATAGGGTCACCTGATTTCTTTTTTATTTATTAAATTGTCTGACAATTTAATTTATCTGATAATTATTATAGCACCATGATTTTTAAATGTAAAGAAGAAAATGTAAGAATTTTAAAAAAATTAATAAATTTTTATTAGAAAATCCGAACGTTAGTAGTAAATGAAGAAAATCCGTTTGTTTCTTATGATATAATCAAGAAAGAATGACCTATATGGAGGATAATATGGTTTCAACAGCAACGACACTCGGTGGATTTACCTTTGATAATTGTTTGATGAATGCGGCAGGGGTTTGGTGCATGACCAAGGAAGAATTGGATGCGGTTAAGAACTCGAAGGCGGGTACTTTTGTAACAAAAACAGCAACCTTGGACTACCGAGCGGGTAATCCAGAACCACGTTATCAGAATGTTCCGCTTGGTTCTATCAATTCGATGGGCTTGCCAAATCAGGGCTTGGCTTACTATTTGGATTATCTACTAGAATTGCAGGAAACGGAGCCAGAACGCACATTTGTTTTATCTTTAGTTGGAATGTCGCCTGATGAAACTCACGAGATTTTGAGAACTGTAGAAGCCAGTGATTTTAAGGGGTTGACAGAGTTAAATCTTTCTTGTCCCAATGTCCCTGGAAAACCGCAGATTGCCTATGATTTTGAAACGACAGAAACCATCTTGCAGGAAGTCTTCACTTACTTTACCAAACCACTCGGTATTAAGTTACCACCTTATTTCGATATTGTGCATTTTGACCAGGCAGCCGCCATCTTCAATCAATTCCCGCTCAAGTTTGTCAACTGTGTCAACTCTATTGGAAATGGTCTATATATTGAAGACGAGCAGGTGGTCATTAAGCCTAAAAATGGTTTTGGGGGTATAGGCGGTGAATATATCAAACCGACAGCTTTGGCAAATGTCCATGCCTTCTACCAACGCTTGAATCCTGAAATTCAGATTGTCGGAACAGGTGGCATTTTGACCGGTCGTGATGCCTTCGAACACATTCTCTGTGGAGCCAGCATGGTTCAAGTTGGAACAACCCTGCAAAAGGAAGGTGTGGCAGCCTTTGAACGCATTACGGCTGAATTGCAGGCCATCATGGCTGAAAAAGGCTACGAGATCATTGAAGATTTTCGTGGCAAGCTACAGCACTTAGATGACTGAGATCATCTGTTGAAGACATAAAAAGAAGCTAACATTGTACTGTTCTCCCAGATAGTCTTTTAGAGAGTCGCGAGAGGATAATGTTAGCTCTTTTTAAATGGTCTGTGAAGATCGGTCTGATAATCGTTTGAGGAATGGAATACATAGTCAGAAACATATATTTGTGAGATGGAATTCTGATTTTATTTAGATTTTTTAGCAAAAATGTCGTATACTAATATTAGAACCTCTATTTATAAGTGATGTACTTTTATGGAAGAAATAGTTTTTTGAGGGACTACTGACTGTATTTTGAACAAAGGTTCTTAAGTAGGGAGTATGAGGGGATAGGTATGGAGAAAAGGGCGAACTATATTCGCAGAAAACGATATGCGTCCTATCGGACAAAGATGCATTTGTTTTTTATTTGTGGCTTAGCGACTATTATCTTGGCGATTATTATTGTAAGCGAGCACCTAGTTCCTAGGCTGAATCAGGCATCAGAATCAATGCGCTCAGATAATTCTGTTCGCATCATGGCTCATGGGGATTTACTCTATCACTTGCCTATTCTTCGAGGAGCAGAACAGCCAGATGGAAGTTACGATTTTTCTGAGAATTTTACCTACGTAAAGCCCTGGATAGAACAGGCTGATTTCGCTATCGCAGACTTTGAAGGGACCATTTCCCCAGATGTCGAATTAGCAGGTTACCCACTTTTTAATGCGCCTGCCATTGTCGCCAACAATATCCATGATGCAGGCTACGATTTGGTGGACTTAGCCCCACAATCATATTTTGGATTCACATCTATCAGGGCTAATTTCCACTGTCAATACATTTAGAGATGCAGGTGTGGATACAGTCGGTGTCTACGCCGAAGGCAATCGGGCAACTGCACCACTCTACATTCGGGAAGTCAATGGTATCCGTATAGCTGTCCTAGCCTATGCTTACGGTTTCAATGGGATGGAGGCTTTGCTGAGTCAGGAGGAATATGATGCCTATTTATCGGATTTTGATAAAGAAAAGATGCGGGCAGAGATTGAGCGAGCTGAGAAAGAGGCGGATATTACCATCGTCATGCCTCAGACGGGTGTGGAATACCAGTTGGAGCCTACGGAGGAACAGACCAGTTTGTACCATCAAATGATTGATTGGGGAGCAGACATCGTTCTTGGTGGGCATCCGCATGTAGTCGAGCCCGCAGAGATTATTGAAAAAGATGGCCAGAGAAAATTGATTATCTATTCGATGGGGAATTTCCTGTCCAATCAGCGTATTGAGAGCATGGATGATACACCAAATTCCCAATGGACCGAGCGGGGTGTCTTGATGGATATAAGGATTCAAAAAGAGAATGGGCAGACAAGTATTCAAACTGCTCAAGCCCATCCAACCTGGGTGAATCGTATCTCTCAGGGAACGTATTCACAAGATGGATATGAGCGTTTTAGCTATCAGACCTATGTATTGGAAGACTGGGTCGCTGGTGGTCAATATTATGGGCAGCTAGATGAAGAAATACAGGCGCGTGTGGATGCAGCCTATCAAGAAATGAAAGACTTTGTCAATTTGGTATGGTGAGGAGAGAGAAGATGACAGTTCGATTAATTGCAACAGACATGGATGGGACCTTTTTAGATGGTCAGGGGAGTTTTGATAGAGAGCGATTTTCGAAGGTCCTGGAGAAGCTAGAAGAGAAACATATTCCTTTTGTTATCGCTAGTGGTAATGGAATTGGGCGATTACTACAATTATGCCAAGGATTTGAAGATAGATTAATCTTTGTAGCGGATAATGGAGCCCATGTGTATCAAAATGGCAAGACAGTAATTCGTCGGGCTATTCAGCAAGTGGAAGTCGAAGCAATACTGCATTTTTTCAAAGGCCGTTGGGCGGATGTATGTCTGATGTTGTCGAACGATGGAAATATTTATATGCAGGCTGGGGCAGGTGTGCCATTTGCAGGGACGGATTTACCGATTGAACCTGCACAAATGGCGGCTTTTCAAAGTCGGGTATCCTATCTTGATGACCTCAGTGTCTATCCAGTTTCAGAGTCAATATACAAGGTTGGTCTCTGGGTTCCTGAGGCACGTGTAGAATCGATAACGGAAGCCTTTAACCAGGCTTTTCAAGGTCGTCTCACTGCAGTGACAAGTGGCTATGGCTCCATTGATATATTGCCAGAAGGTATCCATAAGGCATGGGGCTTGGGACAGGTTTTGACCAAACTGGGTATCAAACCTGAACAGGTAATGGCCTTCGGTGATTCAGACAATGATATTGAGTTATTGTCCTACGTTGGGTATTCCTATGCCATGGAAAATGCGACAGACAAGGTCAAGGTGGTTGCCAAATACATGGCTCCAAGCCATTTGGAAGCTGGTGTGCTTCAGGTCATTGAAGAACATGTTTTACAGCGATAAAGAAAAAGCTGAGGCTGGGCAGAAAGCCCAGCACCTCTTCTCAGAGTTCGTGTCAACATCTCAGCGCAGTGGTTGATTGGCAGATTTGTTCGTGTTTTACACTCCAAATCTGACCTAATCAACTGTGCGGGGGTGGGAAGACGAACTCTTTTTAGACTGGTTGAGTTCTTTCCCACTCCCAGCTTTTTTTAATTTCCAACGCTGGTGAACTTGGTCATACCATAGCGGAAGAGTTTGTAATTAATGGTAAATAGGACCAGGACAACCAGTGGCAGAGCCAGTCCCCACATAGACAGGTCTAAGAAGTAGAGGGCTGGGAAATAGGCTGTAAAAGCATAAGGGAAAACAAAAATCAGCAGGATTTGAATGATTTTTGGATAGATATTGAGTGGGTATTGAGCCATCTGATTGAGGGCAAAAATTCCCATAGTCAAAGGAAATGATTCCACAATCCAAAAGGCTAGAGCAGTTGGACCGAGTTGAATGGCTGCATAGAGTAGGCCGATACAAATGGCAATAAAGATGAGTAAGGCTAGTTTTCCAAGATTCCATTCCATGCCTAGCTCATTTGAAGCCTGGACTAGTGCAATCGTACCGATGAGGGTTGTTCCGATTCCTTGTGGCTGGATTCGTTCACAGATAAGTTGAAAAAGTGGGTTCACAGGCATGAGGAGGAGGCGTTCAAATTCGCCTTGTCGGATGTAGCGACTGCCAAACATCCAGAGATTGTCAAAGAAAATCAAGTGAATGGAGCGTCCGACGGTAGCTATTCCATAGATGAAAAGCATTTGACCGTAGTTGAAACCAGCGATTTCCTTGATATTTCCAAAGAGGATGTTGAGGAAAATCAGGTAGACAATTTGTTCAATCAACGAGGAGAAAAGCCCGATGAAGAAGTCCACCCGAAAGGACATCTGGGCCATCATGTAGACCTTGATGTTATATAGATAGAGGCTGATATATTTCTTCATGTTAACCTCCAAAAATGACAATACGGCGCTTAGCCTGAGACCAAAGAGCAGCGATGAAGAGAGCGAGGAATGGTATCCAGAGAACTTGCAAGCCCAAAGCCCTTAGATCGCTTTCCTGTCCTAATAAAATGGAAACAGGAACGTTAACCGCATAATTATAGGGAAGGAGTTTTAAAAAGTTTTCCACAGACTGTGGATAAAAACTGAGTGGCAAGAGTGCTCCAGAAGCCAGATTGAAAAGCCCCATCCGTAGGAGCATGACTCCCCAGGCATTGACCGTAAAAAATGCTAAGAAGCCGAAAGCCATATCCAGCAATTGAACGATAAACATCCCGAGGATGGAGCTGACTAGAAAGAGTAAAATAGTTTTTCCGTCAGGTAGATAAAAATCCTGATGAACAAGTAAGATACCGATAAATACGATGGCAAATTTTATCAGCTCCAAGAGCTTATTTCCAAGGTCTTTGAAAAAGAGGGCTAGGATAAAGGAATAGGGTCTGAGAAATTCTCCAGCAATGCTTCCTTTTAAAATGCTGTAGGACAAATCTTCTCCGAGTGAGAAAGAATTTAAACTGGCTAGTAGATTAGCAAAGATGATATATGTAGTAAAGGTTTGGAGGGTAAAGCCGTTGACTTCTGGTTGAGTGAAGAAAATGGTTTTCCAGACATAGAGAGCTACTAAAATCTTCACTGCCAGTGAAACGAAAGTCGCTAGAAAGAAAGCCTTATACTGCATAGCATTCATCATGGTCAGGCGGGTCATGTAGAGATATTTACGCATGGATACCCTCCTCATAAATCTGGCGGACCATGGTTTCGATTTCCAGTTCCTTCATGGTGACATCCTCAATCGAATAATGATTAAAGATTTGCTCAATCACCTGGGCACTGGTCCAAAACTTACTTTGGTAGTGGATTTCAAAGTGAAAGTCATCTATTCGTTCAAATTCCCAGCCTTCTAGTTGCAAGTCTTTTTCAATCGGCTTTTCTGTGGAAAATAGAATGGTTTTGACTGTAGAAAAGCGTTCTTTTAGGACGGTCAGTGAACCATCGTAGACCTTCTTGCCCTTATCAATGATAAAAATCCGCTCACAGAGGCTCTCGATGTCCTTCATATCATGGGAAGTAATCAAAAAAGTGGTCTGGGATTGCTGGTTCATATAGCGAATGAAGGAGCGAATGGTCTCCTTGACGCTGGCATCCAAGCCAATGGTCGGCTCGTCCAAAAAGACAACGGCAGGCTGGTGGATAAAGATAGCCGCAAATTCACAGCGAACCCGTTGGCCGAGTGACAGATTACGGATTGGTTGCTTCATAATATCAGCCAAGTCCAATAGGTCAATCAAGACAGCCAATCGCTCTTTGAATACCTTGTCTGGGACATCATAAATTTTTGCGTGGAGGATAAAAGATTCCAGTACAGGCAAGTTCCAATCCAAGTGAGATTTTTGTCCAAAGAGAACGCCGATTTGCTTATTGACAGCCTTACGATTTTCTTGCGGATTGAGTCCGTTGATTCGGACTGAGCCTTGGTCTGGGAAGAGGACGCCGGTCAGCATTTTGATGGTGGTGGATTTACCAGAGCCGTTGGAGCCGATATAGCCGATGATTTCTCCTTTTCTCACCTGTAAGGAAATATCTTGGACGGCTGGGATTTTCTTTTTCTTGGGTTTGAAAAAGGCCTTTATCGAGCCTTTGAGCCCCACTTCCTTATCGATAATAGAATAGGTTTTTGATAGATGTTCTGCCTGAATCATTACATTATCTCCTTTTAAGAAAACGTTTGCACGATATAGCTATTATACCATAATTCTTAAGTTGTGAAGCTAGAAAATAATGATTACGGTAACATTTTGATTAGAAAATCCGTCATGAATTGAGGTGATTCTTGCTTCCCATTTTTTATCCATACCTGCATGATACCGAAGAAGGCATGTGAAAAATAAATACTACGGTATTCTTTTTCAAGTGGTGATAAATCTTCTTTCCCCAAACGCTCAGCCAAATCATTTGCGACCAGCAATCTGACTTTGTTAATCAAGAAATTTTGGATTTCTTGTGTGCCATTGTGAGTTAATAGGGCTGAAAGTAATTTTTCGCGGTAAAGTAAGTCAAAGATTTCTAAGAAAAGTGATTGGCGATTGCCATCATAACGGTCAAATATAGCCTCTAATTTGTGAAAAAGTCCCTGTTGATAGGAGTCAATCAATTCATATTTATCCTTATAATGGGTATAAAAACTGGAACGACTGATACCAGCAGTCTGGGCTAGGTGGGTGGTTGTAATGTCATTAAATCCTTGTGATTCCAGGCAGGTTACCATAGCTTCTAAAATTGCCTGACGTGTCCGTTCTTTCCGACTATCTGTTCCCATATTTTCTCCTTTTGAACATTTTTAGACACAGTGTCTAAAAACAGTTCTTATGACTTGATTTTGAAATTGATACTTGTATAATGTATTTTATCAGTTTTTGGACACGATGTCTAAAGGAGTTGCTTATGTTACAAAAAGTAAAGAATATTTTCAAAAAACCAATGACTTTGGTTACCATTATTGGTATTGCCTGTGTCCCAGCCTTATATAACATTAGTTTCCTAACCTCTATGTGGGACCCTTACGGCCGACTAGACCAGCTTCCTGTAGCAGTTGTCAATCAAGACCAGTCGGCGAGCTTTCAAGATAAAACCCTCACAATTGGTGATGATATGGTGGATAATATGAAAGAGAGCAAAAGTCTGGATTTCCACTTTGTATCAGAAAAGGATGCGGAGAAAGGCTTGGAAGAAGGGGACTACTATATGGTCATCACTCTACCAGAAGATTTATCAGAAAAAGCATCCAGTCTCTTGACGAATCAGCCTGAACCACTAACGATTTCCTATCAAACCTCCAAAGGTCATAGCTTTGTTGCTTCTAAGATGGGCGAATCAGCTATGGAGAAATTAAAGACATCCGTTTCAGAGACAATTACCAAAACCTACACGACTGCCGTTTTTGATAGTATGAGAGAAATTCAAACCGGCATGGTTGAGGCGGCAGATGGAAGTCAACAATTGACAGATGGAGCTAGTCAATTGGAATCAGGCAGTCAAACACTTTCAAATGGACTGACTACTTTAACGACTTCGGGTCAAGCACTCGTGACAGGAGCAAACCAATTGGCCACCGGTCTTGTGTCTTATACAGATGGAGTTAATCAGGCTACAACAGGCAGTCAAACACTGTCCAGTGGCTTAACAACCTACACAAATGGGGTAGCTAGTCTTGCCTCAGGTGCGGAGCAATTAAATGCCAATTCATCTCAGCTCATCGCTGGGGTGGGACAATTGCAATCAGGAGCAAGCCAGGTTGAACAACTGGTAACAGGTGCCAATCAATTGCAGGCAGGCTTGGAACAACTCGCTAGTTCAACTAGTTTGTCTGTTGAACAGTCTAATCAGATACAAGCACTCTTGACAGGGCTTCCTCAGTTGCAGGCAGCCATTAGCCAATTAAACGATAGCCTATCAAGTATCGGAGGACTTACAGTAGATACAAGCAGTTTATCCAATCTCTTGACGGAGATGGGGGCTCAGGCTCAAGGCTTGTTGACAGCAGCTCAAGCTGATAAAACAGCCAGCATTGAAGCCTTGCAAGCAACGGCTACCTATCAAAACTTGACAGCTGATCAGCAAGCTGAATTGGTTGGTGCCCTTCAAAATTCACCTTCGACAACAGTGACAGTAGCCCAAACGATTCTGGGTCAATTATCTCAACTGAGTCAAGCCTTATCAAGCTTACAAAGTCTTTCTGGTCTTGGAACGCAATTAGGTCAATTGCAATCAGCTGTCGGTCAGATCAACACGGCTGCCAATCAAGCATTGCCAGGTGCTACAACAGCCATTGAAAACCTATCAAGTGGCTTGAGTCAGGTCAACACCGCCTTGAATCAACAAGTTCTACCAGGAACTCAAACCTTGACGAGTGGTGTGAGTCAACTTCAGACGCAATTATCAAATGGAGCAAGTCAACTCATGTCGGGAGTAACTGCCTATACCGCAGGTGTTGCCCAATTAGCAGAGGGCGGAGCTCAGTTGGTTGCGAATAATAGTAGCATCCAATCAGGAGGTAGCCAGTTAACATCAGGATTGGCAACCTTGGCATCCAACTCCAGTCAACTTGTCAGCGGTTCAGGACAACTGGCTTCTGGTAGTCAGCAATTGATTGCTGGTGCGGATCAATTAGCTAGTGGTGGTCAAACCTTGACAAGCGGTATTTCCAGTCTTCGTACAGGTAGTGAAACATTAACAAATTCACTCAGTTCAGCCAGTCAACAACTATCAGTCGTCTCTGTAGAAGACAAAAATGCACAAGCAGTTTCTCAACCAGTCACCTTGGAACACAGTGACCAAGATGATGTGAAAACCAACGGTGTCGGAATGGCTCCTTACATGGTGTCTGTTGCCCTAATGGTTGCAGCTTTATCAGCGAATGTTATTTTTGTCAAACACATTGATAATCGCTCCTACAAAAATCGTTGGGACTGGGCCAAAGGAAAACTCTTGCTCAATGGGACCATTGCCAGCCTAGCAGCAGTGATTCTGTACGGTGTTCTTCGCTTGATTGGAATCGAACCGGCTCATCCAATGGCAACCTTGGGATTAATCCTCTTAGCCTCATGGACCTTCATGGCCCTCGTTACAGCCTTGGTAGGCTGGAACAATCGTTTCGGCTCCTTCGCCAGTTTAATTCTCTTGTTACTACAGCTTGGATCAAGCGCAGGTACCTATCCAATCGAACTTAGCCCACGCTTCTTCCAAGTCATTCAGCCTTATCTTCCAATGACCTATTCTGTTTCAGGTCTTCGTCAAACCATTTCTATGGTTGGAAATAGTAGTCATCAAGTTTGGATGCTGAGCCTCTTCTTAGTAGGTTTTATGGGATTAGGTCTCATGATGTATCGACCGACAGAGGACTAGTTTCTTTTGGATAATAGCAGAGCAGGTTTCCTGTTCTGTTATTTTTTGCTTTTTTTTACATGTATCATTTACAATGACAACAAAAAGGTGTACAATAAAAGCAATCAATTCTAAGGAGGTTGAGATGTTAGAAGTTCGTCACTTGTGCAAAAGTTACGGAAGCAAGGAAGTCTTGAAGGACATTTCCTTCACTATTCCGTCTGGAACCATTTGTGGTCTAGTCGGGAAAAATGGAGCAGGGAAAACCACCTTCTTCCATTCCTTACTCCGCTTTGTCACATACGAGGGTGAGATTATCCTGGACCAGCAGGCAGTCACACCAGCTTTGTTCCAAAAAATCGGCTACCTGCCAGAAGAGCGAAGTCTGATGCCCAAGCTCAGCGTCTTTGAGTAGGTGCGGTATCTGGCTAGTCTTAAGGGGATGACCAGCAAGGAGGTGGCGGAAAAGCTGCCACTCTGGATGAAAAAACTTGAGGTCAAGGGCAAGATGACCGATAAGATCAAGAGTCTGTCCAAGGGGAATCAGCAGAAGGTGCAGTTGATTGTCACCCTGATTCATGAGCCAGACCTGATTATCCTGGACGAGCCTTTTTCTGGGCTGGATCCTGTCAATACGGCCTTGCTCAAGCGTGTGATTTTGGAGGAAAAGGAGCGGGGAGCGACCTTGATTTTCTCTGACCACGTTATGACCAATGTGGAGGAACTGTGCGATCAACTGCTGATGATTCAGGACGGACAGCTGGTGCTCAACGGAGGCATTCAGGAAATCCGTCGCCAGTTTGGTCGGACCCGCCTCTTTATCTCGTCCGACGTGGCACGGGAACGCCTGGAAGGTCTGCCCCATGTGCTGTCTGTTCAGATGACCAATCAGGACAAGTGGCGGTTGGTCTTGGACGACGAAGCTGCTGGACCAGAACTCTTCCAGCTCATCAGCGGAGGAAGCTATCTGGCGACCTTTGACCAGCAAGCTCCGACAATCGATGAAATCTTCAAAATCAAATCGGGGGTGGCAGAATGAACTCATTATTTCTAGTTGCGAAGGAAACCTATCTCCGTCAGGTCAAGTCTTGGTCCTTTGTCTTTATGGTCTTTGCTCCTTTTATTATGATTTTCTTTTCATTGGGAATCGGTTATCTGACGGGGTCTAGCATGGACCAAGGTGGTCAGGAGATTGCCCTGATTAGTCAAGAGGCGTCTGTTCAGTCGGCCTTTGAGGACTTGGACGGGCTAACCTCAGACTACACCGATGAAGAAGCAGCTAAAAAAGCTCTCGAGGACGAGGACTTGTTGGGCTATTTGATCGTAACCGTAAGCGACGGTCAGCTCTCAGCCGTTTATCATGGAAATGAACTGCCAAGTATAGAAACAGAAACGGCTATCCAGCAGACTCTGGCAGAGCTTCAGGACCAGTTGAACAAGGAAGATGCCCAGCTGACCAGTCAGCAAGAGGCGACACTGGCTCGCACCCCAGCTTATCAGGTCCAGTTGGTTGAGAACAAGGGCTATGAGAAGATTGGGAAATTTATTCTCTTCTTTGCCTTGATTTTCCTCCTCTACGTTCTGACTATGATTTATGCTTCGACAACTGCTCAGGAAGTGGCCAGTGAGAAGGGGACCAAGATTATGGAGGTTATCTTCTCTAGTGTACCGGCTTCGACCTATTTCTACGGCCGGATTCTAGGGATTTTCATGGTCATTGCCACTCACTTGGGCATCTATGCTCTTGGCGGTGTGGGCAGTTACCAGTTTGCCAGTCTAGCCCTGCTCACTATGCAGGACAATCCCATTGCTCAGGCTGTTTTGGGCGGATTTGACTGGTTTATTCTCTTTTTCTCCCTCTTTGGTCTGGTCCTGATTGTTGTCATTGCGGCCCTCTGTGGCTCCTTGGTGGTCCGTCAGGAAGATGTCAATAAGGCCGTCCAGCCAGTCATGTACCCTATTATTATTGGCTTTATCGGGGCAATGACCTTGGGTCAGCAGGCTCAGGAGTCTATCTTACTCAAAATCGGCTCCTATGTGCCACTGTTATCGACCTTCTTCATGCCAATTCGTATCATCAACGGCTGGGCAAATGGTCTGGAAGCAGGGCTTTCCCTCCTTATCCTCATTGCCAGCACAGTAGCAGCGATCTACTTTATCGGAAAATCCTATGCGGGCTTGATTCTGCAAACAGATGATATCGGTCTTTGGAAAAGCTTGAAAAAAGGTCTATCTAGTAAATAAATGAAGAAACCAGCCTAGGAAACTAAGCTGGTTTTATCATTCTTATTTAGGTGTCCCTAGATTGATTGTGGCATTGGTGGCTTCAATGGTCAGTTTGTTCTTGCTACTCTTGTTTTCTAGGGTTAGGGTCTGTAGATCGTTTTCTGTCTTGACAGGGTATTTTGTGTACTTATCGCTAGTGAAAATACCGATTTCCCCTAGTCGCTCTTTTAAGTAAGGGTCTTGGTTGAACATCTCTCTCAAATCATCCCCATCTTCATAGTAGTAACCTTGGGCTTCTGCCAATTTTTTCTTGTCAATCTGATTGGTGATGAACAAGTTACTATCTGCCAGAGTCTTGTTCGTCAAATCCAAAAATGTTGTAGAAGAATAGCTGTCGGACGGAGTGAAGCGATTATCGCCAAGAAGAGTTAGTTGTCTGCTATCCAGTTGACTATAGCCCTCAATGGTTACTGCTTCCAAGCTAGTTTCAGATAGGCGGACGCTGCTTCCCTGGAGGTTAACTTGCATATCTTTTAGTGTGGACTGGGTCACCTGGAAGTAGCCTGCTTCAATCTGACCGCTGTCAATAGTCACCTTGTCAAGAGTGACACCACCAGACAGATTTGCCTCTTTGATATGGATATTCTCAATCGTGAAACCGCCAAAATCATAGAAGTGGAGATTGTGTCCCTCTAATTTATCCAGTGTCTTCCCTTTAGGCACTTCAATGGTGACGGAGAAGACATTGATACGACGTTGGGCCAAGCTTTCTCCCAGATACTGCATGATTCCCTCAATGGCAAATTCTAGTTCTTGTGTAGAGAGGGTTAAGACGCCGTCTTTCTCACTGAGTTTTAGAGGGGTTTGGATATTGTTGTCGGAGTTGGCATAGGTCACATGGTAGTTGCTATCGCTAGACTCCTTGATGTAGACGCTGTGGGGAATAAAATCAATTTTAATGGTATTCAAATCTGTGAAGGTCTTATGGACTTCCGTTGGAGCAGCAACCTCTTCTAAGCGGGTTATACCTCCTGTAAAAAATCCAATTCCAGCTAGAATTAAGCCTGCAATCAGGCTGACAAAGCCGATAATAATGGCGATGGTAAGTTTCTTTTTCATGCTCGTTTACCTCGTTTCAAGATCCATTTGAAGCAAGCCTTGACCAGTCGCCAAGACCAGTAGGCAAAAAATCCAGTCAAGATGTAGATGAGAATAGCTCCGCCAATCAAAGACAAACCTGAGCCAAACCCCATGAGGAAGATATTGAAACCTTCTGACATAAGGCTAAAGGCTTCCCAAATCAGATAGCCACCGCTGGTGAGAAGTCCGACACCCAAAACAAAGGCACCGACAATGAGGGCCAAGATGAGCGCCACCAATCCCAATAGACTAGCTAGGAGAATGAGCAAAAGTGGAATGGCGATAGGCAGGGAAATGACAGCTAGGATAGCCAACCATAGCGTTCGTTTTGTTTGGCTAAAATTACGGAAGTAGCGACCGAGGAAAAAGGCGCCGAGGATAAGAGTCGCAAACAGAGGAATGACTCCGATAAACTCTCCCATGATAAAGAGTAGGAAGAAAGAGAAGAGACCTGTCATACTTAAGGCTCCCAGACCAACCCAGAGTTTCCAGTTGAGTTGAACAGGTTCTTGTTGATCCTTCTCCTCCTGGATTTGCTTGTTGAGCATGTTGTTAATGAGTTCGCTGGCAGCTTCTTTTGGTGAACCAAGTTCTTCTATAATTTCTGTTTCATGCTCTGGTCCAGCCTCGTCAAAATACTCATTAAAGAAGCTGATGGCTTCAAAGTATTCTTTGTGGGGCAGTTTTTTGAGATGTTTTTCTAACTGCTCCATGTATTCAGTTCTTGTCATGGCGGACGCTCCCTTCTATGATGCCGTTTATCGTGTTTGTATAGGTATCCCAGTCATCTTTGAGTCGGACCAATTCTTCGTGACCTAACTGAGTTAGGCTATAATACTTGCGCATACGACCCTGATATTCTTGGGAATAAGTAGTCAAAAAGTCATTTTGCTCCAATCGTTTTAGGATGGGATAGAGGGCGGACTCCTTGATGTTGGCAATTAATTTAATGGTCTGACAGATTTCATAGCCATAAGAATCATCGGATTCCAAAATAGCCATGATGAGAAATTCTGTCAGCACTGCGGGGACTGGAAAATGCATAGGACGCTCCTTTCCTTTGTTGTTAGTTGGGTTCGGTTTTGATATATAGTGTTCAGTTTCATATATCAAATTTTGTTATATATTAAATATACACCTACAGAAATAAATTGTCAAGTGATTATGTACAAAATAAATAAAATAGCTTAGGACAAATTTTTAAGGTGTAAACGTTTTATAGCCTTGAAAAATAATTTCAGAGTAGTAAACTTAATAACAGTACTAACATTAAGGGATTTTCTGGACTAAAAGAAAATGACCTCAGATGGATTAGTAGTATTTAAGGTGGTGTAAAGATGAAACTATATGTTCAGTTTATGATTATTCTAGTATTTTCATTTTTAGGGGAAGCTATTTCGACTATTTTTCATCTTCCTATTCCGGGAAGTATTATTGGCTTAATCCTCCTGTTTTTAGCCCTAGAGTTCAAATTGATTCGTCTTCGCCATATTCAGACGGTTGGAAATTTTTTGCTGGCTAACATGACCATTCTTTTTTTGCCTGCAGCAGTGGGCATTATGGAGAGATTTGATGCAATTAAAGATTATTTACTTCCTATTATCATCGTCATTTTAGGCGCCATTTTTTTAAATGTCTTAGTAATTGGTTTTGTTGTTCAATTTGTGAAGCAAAAGTTTGAAGGTGACTATATTGATACGGAGGGAAATCATGACTGAACTTTTTTCAAATCCTATTTTTGGTATTATGTTATCAATTGCAGCATATTTAATTGGAATGCTGATCTATCGGAGATATCCTCATCCAATCACAACCCCACTATTGGTAGCTACAGGATTGATTATTGTCTTTTTAAAAATGACAGGTATTTCCTATAAGGAATATTATGCAGGAGGGTCCTATCTAAATATGCTTATTGTGCCTTCAACGGTAGCTCTGGGAATTCCTTTATATCGTTCTTTCCATCTAATGAAACATCACATTCGAAGTATTCTTTTGGGAATTTTTGTTGCCTGTATTGTCAATACTGTATTTACTGCCCTGATTGCCAAATGGTTTGGGATGGATTTTTTTCTAGCAATATCTCTTTTTCCAAAATCAGTCACCACTGCTATGGCTGTTGGTATTACTGATAAAATGCAAGGGATAGCAACTATTACTCTTGTAGTCGTTGTTGCAACAGGGATTCTGACAAGTGTTCTTGGCCCAGTCTTTTTAAAACTACTAAAAATTGAAGACCCGGTAGCTGTTGGTCTTGCTTTGGGAGGAACAGGACATGCCATTGGAACGGGTACAGCGATAAAATATGGACATACGCAAGGAGCGATGGCTGGCTTGGCTATTGGGATTACAGGCATCATGTATGTGGTGATTAGTCCAATAGTTGCGCAGATTATCTTACAATAAAAAACTACGATTGGAATTCCAACCGTAGTTTTTTTAGTCTACATAAAGTTTGGATTGATGATTCAACCAACTATAAAGAAGTCCGATAAAGAGACCGCCACCCACGTAGTTTCCTAATCCAGAAAAGAGGAAATTGCTTAGTACACTTAATAGAGTCATTCCCTCAACTGGTCCACCATTTGCAAAAAAGGCCAGGGAGAAGAGTGAAAAGTTCGCAATGACGTGCTCATATCCCAAGAAAGCAAAAATAAAGATGACGAAAATAACGGAAATGAGACGCCCAGCGTCATCTTTGATGCGTAAGAAGGTAAATACGCCGATATTCACGACAATATTAGCAAAAATTCCTTCAATAAATTGAGTCAAAGGTGTCTTTGAAAGCTTGGCCACCGTTGCTTCAAATAGGTAGCTGTGAGCATCAACGTGCTGATAAGGCAGTGTCAATGAAACCAAGTAACAAACAAGGACAGCACCGACAAAATTGAAAAGGATACAGGTTGCCAACATCTTGAGGGCTGTTTTAGTAGGAATCGTTTTTCGATGGCTGGCTACTGTCATATACATCATGTTGGATGTTCCGAGTTCGGCATTCATATATAAAATCATGAGTAGCCCCCAACCAAACATCAACCCATAACTAAACTTCCCGAGTCCTTCTGCGACATGGTTAAGTTTGTCTGCTGTATAAAGAGAAATGACAATTCCCAATCCTAAATAAAGACTGGCTAGTATCGATCGTACAGCGTAGGCAGAAAAACTGTGTTCAAACAAATCTGCTTTTTTCTGTATACTCTTTTCAAGTGTATACATTAAAGTCTCTTGGTTAGCTCCCATCCTAATCTCCTTACTGAATCTACTACTTTTTTGAGTAAACGTTTTCTTTTTGTCGAATGGCTTTACTTTGTTTATTATACTTGATAAAATGGTTGTTGTCCAAAAAAATTTAACTTTTGAAAGGAAATATAAGAAAAATATGGATGTTACATGGACAGTGAAATATATCACTGAATTTTTAGCGACTGCACTCCTTATTATCATTGGTAATGGTACAGTTGCAAACGTTGATTTAAAAGGTACAAAAGGAAACAACTCTGGTTGGATTCTCATTGCGATTGGCTATGGTTTGGCAGTTATGATGCCAGCATTGATGTTTGGTAACGTTTCTGGTAACCATATCAACCCAGCCTTTACACTTGGTTTGGCTGTTTCAGGTCTCTTCCCTTGGGCTCACGTTGCTCAATACATTGTTGCGCAATTGTTAGGTGCAATGTTTGGTCAGTTAGTGGTTGTAGTAGTATACAAACCTTACTTCTTGAAAACTGAAAATCCAAATCACATCCTTGGTTCGTTCTCAACAATCAGCGCGCTTGACAATGGTACAAAAGAAAGTCGTAAAGCTGCAACTATTAATGGCTTCTTAAATGAGTTCGCTGGTTCATTTGTATTGTTCTTCGGAGCACTTGCTTTGACCAAACATTTCTTTGGTTCAGAGTTGGTTGGTAAATTGATTGAACAAGGCTATGATAAAACAGTCGCTGAGACAATGACTGCTCCATATACTTCAGGTTCAATTGCAGTTGCTCACTTAGGCATTGGTTTCCTAGTTATGGCCTTGGTAGCCTGTGTCGGTGGTCCAACTGGTCCAGCTCTTAACCCTGCTCGTGACCTTGGTCCACGTCTTCTTCACCACTTCCTGCCAAAAACAGTACTTGGTGAATCAAAATCTGATTCAAAATGGTGGTATGCTTGGGTGCCAGTGGTTGCTCCAATCCTCGCATCAATTGCCGCCATTGCACTATTCAAATTCTTGTATCTTTAATAGTGAACCCGATTCGTCGGGTTTTTATTTTTTGTTTTATGGATATTGAGGTGATTCGGTTGTCTGCTCTGCTATTTTCCTAAAAGTTATGCTACAGTAAAGCTAGAAAAAATCGGAAAAGAGGCTAGAATATGTCAGATGTTATTGCTTTTGGTTATGGAAGCAGTCGAGCGGAGATGCAGCTCAAGCGGCTCAATCGCCATGGAATCATCGCAGGTGCGACCGTAACAGGGAAGACAGTGACCTTAAAGGTCTTGGCAGAGCAGTTGAGTGATGCGGGAATCCCTATTCTTATACTGTCTGTACCTCGGTTCCGGGTATGAAAGCAAATTCGTTCGGCTATATCTAGACAAAGTTCTTGCCAGATGCCACAAAATTCGTTAAAATAAACGTAAATCACTAATTAGTAAGGAGTTAGCATGACTGATCAATTGCAGGCATTATTGAAAGACTATCAGCCCCAGCCATTGGGTGAAAAACGTTCTTATGCAGTCTTCTTGCCCTTAGTCTGGTCAGACAATCAGTGGCAGGTCTTATATGAGATTCGGAGCGAGTCCATTTCTCAACCGGGAGAAGTTTCCTTTCCAGGTGGTGGAATTGATGATGGGGAGACAGCAGAAGAAGCTGCCATTCGTGAGGTTATCGAAGAACTTGACATTCAACAGGAACAAATTGAGTTGCTGGGAGAAATCGATTATCTCGTTTTCGGTCGCTCAACGATTCGCTGTTTTGTCGGTCGACTTCACTTGGACTGGCAGACCCTTCAACCCAATGATGAAGTAGCTCGATTCTTTACAGTTCCACTAGAAACCTTGCAAAAAACGTCCCCTGTCTATTATCAACTGGATTCACAGATTGTCCCAGATTGTGACTTTCCCTTTGAACGCTTGAGAGGAGGAGTTGACTATCCTTTCAGTCATCACAAACGCTCCGTCCCATTTTATGAAAATCTACCAGAAAATATCTGGGGAATGACCGCCCAATTTACCCATCGTTTTACGGAAATCATAAATCAAAAAACTTCGCCCAGATGAGCGAAGTTAAAGTCAAGCCAATAACAAGACCTGCAATTTTTCCGTTGCCCTTTTTGTTCATAAAAATCTTAGAGGAGATTATGTATTAGCCAATGTGGAAAATAGAAGTATAAAAAATGTTGATGAATCTAAAAAAATTCAGTTTAAAGATAATGAGATTTTATTTAATAAGCAAGATATAAAGTAAATAATGTAACAATGCAAATTTTAGATAGTAATGCTGATGTAGTTGGAGAATACACCAAACAAGGAGTTATTGTATTTAAAAATGATTCCCAAAATGAAAGTCATTATATTCTGAAGTCTTCTCGTTTATACAAAAATACAACTAAAAAATAATATTGAACAAATGTTCAAATTTCCAACATATTCTTGTTTATTTTTGATATAATGTAAAAAAACAACAAAGGATTAAACATGAATAAACGAGAACGACTAGAAGAAATTACAAGATTGGTAAACAAAAAAGGCACAGTCCGAATTTCTGAGATTGTTGAATTGCTAAATGTTACTGATATGACTGTTCGACGTGATTTCATAGAATTGGAAGAACAGGGCGTTTTAACCAAAATCCATGGCGGTGCTAGAAGTAATAAGGCTTTTCAATATCGGGAATATTCCCATTCTGAGAAACACATTCAGAATAAGGAAGCCAAGCAAGAGATAGCGGAAAGGGCTGCACAGCTGATAGAAGATGGAGACACGGTGTTCTTAGGTCCAGGAACAACAGTGGCCTTTCTGGCTGAGGCTATTAAAAATCCTCGCCTAACAGTCATCACAAACTGTATGCCTGTTTTTACCATCCTATCTCAAAAGAAGACCGAGGAGTTCCAAGTCTTTCTCTTGGGAGGAGAATATCGCCAAGTGACAGAATCTTTTGTAGGAGAAATTACCAATACAAGTTTAGAAAAAATGCGATTCAGCAAGATTTTCTTTTCAGGTAACGGACTTAAGGGAACTGATGTCATGACCTCAACCTTAGCGGAAGCCTATACGCAAAATATTGCCATTAAACATTCTTTAGAAAAATATCTACTGCTAGATGCTTCGAAAATTGGAAAAGATGATTTTACTTCTTTTTGTGATTTGAATGATGTAACTGCTCTAGTGACCGATATGAATGCAAAGGATGAAAATTACCAATTATTAAGTAAGCACATCGAAATTATCACTACAAAATCATAAAGTTATCAAAACCAACAGCCTAATGTTGGTTTTTTGTTTGCATACGAAAAAAAATAAACAAAAATAAAACAAAATATGTTGACTTTGTGTTTGTTTGGTTGTATAATTTAAACATAAAAAGCGAAAACGCTTTTTCTAAGTTTTGCAAAACAAAGATTTTCTGCCAAATATGGCTACAACTTTCTATTTTTGTTAGGAGATAGGTTATGACAATCATTATCGGTGCTGATCCAGCAGGTTCAAAACTAAAAGACGTTATTAAAGATTATTTGCTAGAAAAATCATATGACTTTAAAGATGTCAGTGATGGAAGCGATTTTGTTGATACAACTTTGGCAGTAGTTGCAGAAGTTAATCAAGAGGAAGGAAATCTTGGCATTGTGATTGATGCTTATGGTGTTGGTCCATTTATGACCGCAACTAAAGTCAAAGGCATGATCGCTGCAGAAGTTTCAGACGAACGCTCTGCCTATATGACAAGAGGACACAACAATTCGCGTATTATTACAATCGGTAGTGAGATTGTAGGAGAAGGAATTGCTAAAAATATCGTTAAAGGATTTGTTAAAGGTGAGTATGATGGTGGCCGTCACCAAATTCGTGTCGATATGCTAAATAAAATGTGCTAATTGTTGTAAACAAAGGAGAATAAGAGATGAAAATTGCAATCGGTTGTGACCACATTGTAACCTATGAAAAAATCGCTGTGGTAGATTATTTGAAAAATCAAGGATATGAAGTATTGGACTTTGGGACTTATGACAATGTTCGTACTCATTACCCAATCTTTGGTAAAAAAGTTGGTGAAGCTGTTGCAAGCGGACAAGCAGATTTGGGAATTTGTATTTGTGGAACAGGTGTTGGAATCAACAATGCTGTAAACAAGGTACCTGGTGTTCGATCAGCCCTGGTTCGTGATATGACCTCTGCACTCTATGCAAAAGAAGAGTTAAATGCCAACGTCATTGGTTTTGGAGGAAAGATTACAGGTGAGTTGCTCATGTGCGACATCATTGAAGCCTTCATTAAAGCAGAATACAAACCAACTGAAGCAAACAAATGTTTGATTGAAAAGATTGCTGCAGTTGAAACGCTCAATCAAGAACAAGCTAAGCCAGAGTTCTTTACGGAATTTCTTGAAAAGTGGGATCGTGGAGAATACCACGACTAGGAGGCTCACATGATTTTGACAATCACTTTAAATCCGTCGGTTGATATTGCCTATCAATTGGATACCTTTCATTTGGATACGGTCAATCGAGTAGAAAAAGTTCAAAAAACAGCTGGTGGTAAGGGAGTCAATGTGACACGGGTTTTGAAACAAATCGGTGAAGATGTTGTGGCTACGGGTTTCATTGGTGGTGAACTTGGAAGTTATGTAAAGAAACAACTTACTCGAAATGATATTAAAAATTCCTTTGTAGAAATTGGGAGCGAAACACGTAACTGTATTGCGGTTCTTCATGATGGCAAACAGACGGAGATTTTAGAACAAGGACCAACTATTCAAGAACATGAAGCCTTGAATTTTATCGAACACCTCGAAATTATTCTGAACAATGTAGATGTAGTTGTTATTTCAGGAAGTTTGCCTAAGGGACTTGCTAGCAATTATTATGTTGAGATTGTAGAACTTTGTAAAAAATACGGTGTAGCTGTTGTTCTGGATTGTTCTGGTGAGGCGCTGAAAAACGTTTTAGAAAGCCAGCAGAAGCCGACAGTTATTAAGCCGAATACAGAGGAGTTATCACAACTGATTGGTAAAGAAGTTACTGATGATATTCAAGAGTTGAAATCAGTTTTGTCTGGTCAACTTTTCCAAGGAATTGATTGGATAGTCGTCTCATTAGGGGCACAGGGGGCTTTTGCCAAGCACAATGACAAGTTCTATCGTGTCAGAATTCCAAAAATAAAAGTCGTCAATCCAGTAGGATCAGGAGATTCAACTGTTGCAGGTATTGCAGCTAGTTTGGTACATGCCTTACCTGATACAGAATTACTTAAAAAGGCTAATGTTTTGGGCATGCTAAATGCCCAGGAAGAACAGACAGGTTATGTCAATTTAGAAAATGCAGAATCGTTGTATTCTCAAATCGAAGTCGAAGAGGTATAATATGGTAGTAACAGCAGATAAAAGAAAATACATGGAAAAAGTAAGCAATGAAGCAGGTGTTATTTCAGCTTTAGCTTTTGACCAACGTGGAGCCCTGAAAAAAATGATGGCAAAACATCAGATAGAAGAACCTACTGTGGAGCAGATGGAAGAACTAAAGAAACTAGTTTCAGAGGAATTAACACAGTTTTCTTCCTCAATTCTGTTAGATCCTGAATTTGGTTTGCCAGCATCACGCGCCCGTGACGAACAGTGCGGTTTGCTCCTAGCTTATGAAAAAACTGGCTATGATACAAGCTCTACTAGTCGCTTACCAGATTGCCTAGTAGAGTGGTCTGTAAAACGACTAAAAGAAGCAGGGGCAGATGCTATCAAGTTCTTACTCTATTATGATGTTGATGGTGATCCATACGTCAATCTTCAAAAACATGCCTATATTGAACGCTTGGGTTCAGAATGTCAGGCTGAAGGTTTACCATTCTTCTTGGAAATTTTGAGCTATGATGAAACGATTGAAGGCAATGCCAGCGTGGAATTTGCAAGAGTCAAACCTCGAAAAGTAAATGAGGCTATGAAAGTATTTTCGGATGAACGCTTTGGAGTGGATGTTCTCAAGCTAGAGGTACCTGTGAACATGAATTTTGTAGAAGGCTTTGGAACAGGGGAAGTCGTCTATACAAAAGAAGAAGCAGCCGAATATTTCCGTCAACAAGAAGCATCAACTCATTTGCCATACATTTATCTAAGTGCAGGTGTTTCTGCTAAGCTTTTCCAAGATACACTAGTATTTGCACATGAAGCAGGTGCTAAATTTAACGGTGTTCTCTGTGGTCGTGCGACGTGGGCGGGTGTTGTGCCAGTCTATATTGAACAAGGCGAAGAAGCTGCGCGTGAATGGTTACGTACTGTTGGTCGTGAAAATATTGAGGGACTTGATGCAGTCTTGTCTCAAACAGCAACTTCTTGGCTAGAAAAATAATTAAAAAAATTACCATTTTCTTAAAAGAAAGGGTTTACATTTCCTGAGAATATGCTATAATAATCTCATCAGCAAGAATAGAGTGGATTGTAACTAATTCGATTAGGCAAGACTACAAATGGATTTGAGAGTAGGATATTCTCGGTTTGTTTGTAGTCTTTTTTGCTTAAAAATATAGGAGGGATACATGTTTAGGATTATACAGTCACTAAATAATAACGCTGCCCTGGTGAAAAATGAACATGGGGAACAGGCAGTCGTGATGGGATTAGGTATAACCTTTCAAAAGAAAAAAGGGGATTTAATTGTTAAGGACAAGATAGAAAATATCTTTTCGCTAAAAAATGATGAAGCCAAAGAAAATTTTCTGACCTTATTAAAAGATATTCCACTAGATTTTATTTCGGCAACCTACACGGTTATTAATCATCTGGTAGAAACTTATCATTACCCTGTACAAGAATATCTATATGTGACACTGACAGATCATATCTATTGTGCATATCAGGCGGTTTTAAAGAATACTTATCAAGAAAGTAGGCTACCCAATATTTCAGCCGAATATCCATTAGAATATAAAATGGCGCGCGAAGCCTTAGCTATGTTTCGAGAAAAGTTGCTAAATGATTTTCCAAATGATGAGATTGGTAAAATTGCACTTCACTTAATCAATGCAAAAGGTGAAACAATTCATCCCACTAGTGAAGAACATGACATCAGTAAGAAAATTATTGCTGAGGTTGAACAAATTTTGATAGAGAATGGGATTAGACGCTCAAAAGACAATAGCAATTTTTATGATCGTTTTATGATCCATCTGTCCTATTTTCTGAATTACTTAGATAGATCCCATCAGTCAAATGAATCGATTGCTAGTTTGGAACAGTACATCAAGCTCCAGAATCCAAGAGCCCATCAGGTTGGAAGTCAGATTTTTGAGATGATTACTTCATTGGTTGATGAGCCAGTAAATGATAGTGAAAGGTTCTATATTGTATTACATATTCAACGGTTATTGTAAATCATACTCTTCGTAAATCCAATTCAGACGTTGTTGCCTCAACTTGATGAACTTTAGTTCTATCTACGTTTTCGTCGCCTAGTCTGAATGGTATTTCCATTGAGTACATAAAAAATAGGAGGTTCATATTATGAACAGAGAAGAAATTACGTTATTAGGTTTTGAGATTGTTGCATTCGCTGGTGATGCTCGTTCTCGTTTGATGGAGGCACTGGCTGCTGCTCAAAAAGGCGACTATGCAAAAGCAGAAGAACTAGTTGAAGCTGCCAATGCTTGTATTGTTGAAGCCCACCATGCTCAGACAAGTTTGTTGCAGAAAGAAGCGGCTGGTGAGGATTTAGCCTTTAGTGTGACGCTCATGCATGGCCAAGACCATCTCATGACCACATTATTATTGAAAGACATGATGAGTCATATGATTGAACTTTACAAACGAGGTGATAAGTAATGAATAAATTGATTGAATTCATTGAGAAAGGGAAGCCTTTCTTTGAAAAGATTTCGAGAAACCCTTATTTAAGGGCTATCCGTGATGGTTTTATCGCTGCCATGCCGGTTATCTTGTTCTCAAGTATCTTCCTATTGGTGGCTTTCGTGCCTAATATCTTTGGCTTTACTTGGTCTGATGAAGCAGTTGCGGCTATCATGAAACCTTACGGTTATACAATGGGTATTGTAGCTGTCTTAGTTGCAGGAACGACCGCAAAATCATTGACAGATGCGTTTAACCGTCAATTGCCAAAAACCAATCAGATTAACTTCATTTCAACCATGATTGCCTCAATTTCAGGTTTCCTATTACTGGCTTCTGATGGTATTGAAGGTGGATTTGCCAATGGTTACATGGGAACTAAGGGGCTTTTGACAGCCTTTCTAGCAGCCTTCATTACGGTTAATATCTATAAGGTCTGTGTGAAAAACAATGTCACCATTCGTATGCCAGACGAAGTTCCACCGAACGTATCCCAGGCATTTAAAGATGTGATTCCATATGCATTGTCTATCTTTGTCTTGTATGGAATTGATCTTGTGACACGTCAATTCCTTGGAACAAACGTTGCTGAGGCGATTCTGAAATTATTTGAGCCTCTATTTACAGCCGCAGATGGTTATGTTGGTATTACAATTATCTTTGGTGCCTATGCTTTGTTCTGGTTTGTAGGGATTCATGGCCCATCTATTGTGGAACCAGCGATTGCAGCCATTACTTATGCCAACATTGAAACCAACTTCCAGCTTCTACAGGCGGGTCAACATGCGGACAAAATCCTGACTTCAGGTACTCAAATGTTTATCGTGACAATGGGTGGTACAGGTGCTACCTTGGTTGTGCCATTCATGTTTATGTGGTTGACTAAGTCTAAACGAAATAAAGCAATTGGACGTGCTTCAGTTGTTCCAACTTTCTTTGGTGTAAACGAACCGATCTTGTTCGGTGCACCACTTGTACTCAACCCAGTATTCTTTGTTCCATTCATCTTAGCTCCAATTGCTAACGTATGGATTTTCAAATTCTTTGTTGATACGCTTAAAATGAACAGTTTCAGCGTTAACTTGCCATGGACAACTCCAGGACCATTGGGGATTGTAATGGGGACAAACTTTGCTCCACTTGCCTTTGCACTAGCTATCTTATTGGTAGTTGTCGATGTACTTATCTATTATCCATTCTTGAAAGTTTACGATGAGCAGATTCTCGCTGAAGAACAATCAGGGAAAGTTGAAAATAGCTTGAAAGAGAAAGTGGCGGCTAATTTCAATACTGCGAAAGCGGATGCTATTCTTGAAAAAGCTGCAGTCGATACCGAAATTTCTGAGCAAACAAATGTTTTGGTACTTTGTGCAGGAGGTGGTACAAGTGGATTGCTTGCTAATGCGTTAACTAAAGCTGCAAAAGAATATGGTGTTCCAGTTACAGCTACAGCAGGAAGCTATGGGGCGCACCGTGAGATTTTGCCAGAGTATCAATTAGTCATCCTTGCACCTCAAGTAGCATCAAACTACGATGACATTAAACAAGAAACTGATGCATTGGGTATTAAACTTGCCAAAACCGAAGGGGCTCAATACATTAAACTCACACGTGATGGTCAAGGTGCTCTTGACTTTGTCAAACAACAGTTTTAGAACCTGTATTCACAGTTCAGCACTTCCATCTAAGGCTAGTTTTTCAGCTACTCATCGTTAGTTTTTTTCAAAATACAGTCAGTATTCCCTCAAAAAACCGTCTTGATTAGCGAAAAACTATCTCTTATATACAAGCACTTTACTTGTGAATACAGGTTCTTAATCAAAAGGGGAGGGAGTTATCATCTCCAACTCCTACCCCTTTATTTATTTTTGATAGAAGAAGGTAGGCTATGGTTAAAACATTACCGAAAGATTTTATATTTGGTGGGGCAACTGCTGCATATCAAGCAGAGGGTGCTACACAGACGGATGGAAAAGGTCGTGTTGCGTGGGACAAGTATCTAGAAGATAATTACTGGTACACTGCGGAACCAGCTTCTGATTTTTATAATCGTTATCCAGTTGATTTAGAACTAAGTGAACAATTTGGGGTAAACGGCATTCGGATTTCAATTGCGTGGTCTCGTATTTTCCCAACAGGCTTTGGAGAAGTAAATCCAAAGGGAGTAGAGTATTACCATAAATTATTTGCGGAATGCCATAAACGTCATGTAGAACCATTTGTAACGCTTCACCATTTTGATACACCAGAAACGCTACATTCTAATGGTGACTTTCTGAATCGTGAAAACATTGAACACTTCGTCAATTACGCAGCGTTTTGCTTCAAAGAATTCCCTGAAGTTAATTACTGGACAACCTTTAATGAAATCGGGCCAATTGGTGACGGACAGTATCTTGTAGGGAAGTTCCCACCAGGGATTCAGTATGACTTAGCTAAGGTATTCCAATCTCACCACAATATGATGGTTTCACATGCCAAGGCGGTTAAGCTCTACAAGGATGCTGGTTATAGTGGAGAAATTGGTGTTGTTCACGCATTACCAACGAAATATCCTTATGATCCAACCAATCCTGACGATGTTCGTGCAGCGGAACTAGAAGATATTATCCATAATAAATTTATCCTCGATGCTACATACTTGGGTTACTATTCTGAAAAAACTCTTGAAGGCGTTCGACATATTCTGAAAGTGAATGGTGGAGAATTAGACCTTCGTGATGAAGACTTCGCTGCCTTAGATGCCGCAAAAGATTTGAACGACTTCTTGGGCATCAATTACTATATGAGTGATTGGATGAGAGCTCATGATGGAGAAACTGAGATTATCCATAATGGTAAAGGTGAAAAGGGAAGTTCTAAATATCAAATCAAAGGAGTTGGTCGTAGAGAGTCTCCAGTCGATATTCCGAAAACGGACTGGGATTGGATTATCTATCCGCAAGGCCTTTATGATCAAATCATGCGTGTGAAAAATGACTATCCAAACTATAAGAAAATCTACATCACTGAAAATGGTCTAGGCTATAAAGATGAATTTGTAGATGGTACAGTCTATGACGATGTTCGAATTGATTATGTGAAAAAGCATTTAGAAGTGATTTCAGATGCTATCTCAGATGGTGCCAATGTTAAAGGTTATTTCATCTGGTCCTTGATGGATGTATTTTCTTGGTCAAATGGATACGAGAAACGATATGGATTGTTCTATGTTGACTTTGAGACCCAAGAACGTTATCCAAAGAAAAGTGCATATTGGTATAAAAAAGTAGCGGAAACACAGGTTATTGAATAAAACTAATATAAGGATGCCTAGCTCAAGTTAGCATCCTTGTTTTCATATAAGGGAGGCAGTTTTTATGCTCGAATTAAAAAATGAGAACTTAACAGTACAATTTTCTGAATTAGGTGGGCAAATTATTTCTATTAAAGACAAGGATGGTATCGAATATCTTTGGCAAGGAGATCCGACCTATTGGAGCGGTCAAGCACCAGTTCTATTTCCGATTTGTGGAAGTTTACGAAATGATTGGACTATCTATGCACCTGCAGAAAGATCGACATTTACAGGCACAATTCCGAGGCATGGACTTGTGAGAAAAATGATGTTCAAAAATGTAAATAGTACTGAAAACTCTTTAGAATTTTCTGTTTCATCAAACGAAGAAACCGTAAAAAATTACCCTTTTGAATTTGAACTTTCCATTAACTACTCTCTACTTGGCAATACAATTCGGACAGAATATCGGGTGAAAAATCTTGAAGGACATAGAAAGCTACCTTACTTTATTGGGGGTCACCCAGGTTTTAATTGTCCCTTGTTGGATGGTGAGAGTTATGAAGACTATTATTTAGAATTTGAAAAAGTAGAATCTTGTACAGTACCTAGAAGTTTTCCAGAAACTGGCTTACTTGATCTGCGAGACCGCCGGCCATTCTTGGAAAATCAAAAAACATTGGACTTGTCCTATAAACTGTTTGAGCATGATGCCATCACATTGGATCAGTTAGCATCACGAAAGGTAACCTTGAAATCCAAAAATCATCAGAAGAAACTTTCGATTTCATTTGATGATTTTCCATATTTAGTGATTTGGTCAACTACAAATCAGAGTCCCTTTATCGCATTAGAACCATGGAGCGGACTCTCTACTTCATTGGAAGAATCTGATATTTTTAATGCCAAACGAAGTATTAGCTATGTTGCTCCAAAAGAGGTTGATACAAAATATTTTGATATTATTATTGAGTAACCTTTTGAAAATGTTTATTCGTTACAGAAATTTGGTAAAATAGTTCGAATAATGAAAAAACTAAAAAATATTAAGCCACGATGCTTTGTTTTTATTTGTATCCTAATTTTTCTTGCTTTAGGTTTTGATAGTCGGCTTCAAGTAACTCATTACAGGCTTGTTAGTCCCAAAATATCTCAGTCAATCAGACTTGCTCTAATTACTGATTTACACTCATCAAATTACGGTAAAAATCAGATACAAATCGTGGAAACATTAGAGAAAGAAGGCCCAGATGTCATTTTATTAGGTGGAGATATTTTTGATGATGAACTTTCTGACAGAAAAACTCTAGAATTGTTGAGCGGGCTAGGAAAATTTAATCATACTTACTATGTGTCAGGTAATCATGAAATATGGAGTAATCGATATGATCAGATGCTGGAACATCTGAGACAACAGAATGTGGTTGTATTATCTGGAAATAGTAGTAGAGTTGATGTAAGGAGGCAGTCCATCACTATTTCAGGCATTGATGATCCTGAATATTTTCAAAAGTATGATACTAGTGAGAGTTTGCTAGACCAACTTGAAGCCATAAAAAGGAAGCAAATAAGCACTGACTTCCAAGTTTTACTAGCTCACCGACCAGAACTAATTGATACTTATCAAAAGTATGGATTTGATTTAGTGTTATCTGGTCATGCGCATGGAGGACAATGGAGAGTGCCTTATTTGGTTAATGGTGTATTTGCGCCTAATCAAGGTTTTCTTCCGAAATATGCAGGTGGTTTATATGAAGTTGAAAATTCGTATTTTATTGTAAGCAGGGGTCTGGCCAAAGAATCTACACGAGTACCAAGATTCTTTAATCGCCCAGAAATTATCATTATAGATCTTGTTAATCCGTAACTTCACTTCTTTCTAATCACTCAAAAACCCACTGACTTAATTAGCCAGTGGGTTTTATTACTTATCCGAATCAAAAACTTATTTCAAAAAAGGTAGTGATTCGACTGATTTGTACTGCAATGTAATGAAAGTTCATCTTTCAAAAACCGCATAAAATCAATGTTTTGACGCCTATTGACGTGTAGTGAATCCCTATTTCACCTCAGTAAAGGTTAAGTATTATCTATTTTAGCTGTTAGAAACGTTTATATATCAACGTTTTTGTAATGTTCCTTAGTAAAAGGTAGAGTGAATGGTAGAGTAGTTATTGCGTTAGTTCAGCAATCTTATCAAGATAAATACCCACAGCTTCTAACTTTCGTTGAGGTGCTAATTCAGCGTAAGTATCCATTGTGGTTGAAATTGATTTATGTCCCATTCTGACTTGGAGTTCTTTCCAGTTTGCACCAGCATTAAGCAACATTGAAGCATGAGTGTGTCGGAATAAATGGAAACCATAATCTGGTAATCCTAGACCTGCTAATCTATTCTTGAGAGTTGTTCGCTCGTTTCTATCACACATATAGTTTCCGTATATTGTTGGGAAAATCAATTTTGTTTCAGGTCTATTGTGTAATTTAAGATATTCGTTCATTTCATTGTGAAAATCTCGAAGTTCTTCAAGTATAGATAAAGGAATTGGAATAGAGCGATTGCCTGCATCGGTTTTTGGAGTTGCTTTACAGATGACTTTCCCTTTTGTTCCAGTCTTTTTGTTAGCGGTTTTCCAAAGTAATGTTTTGTTGACACCAATAGAGGATTCTTCAAAGTTCAAATCATCAATTGTCAATGCCAATAACTCATTTATACGCAAGGCTGAAGCTAAGAGTGTGTTACAAATCAACTTAAACCGTCGATTGGCTCTACTGTTATCTAAACTTTCAAGATAATTGAGCCACCTAGCGAGACTATCATCATGTAAAACCATGATACGTTGCTTGCTAGACTTGGGCTTGGGCGGAATCTTGATAGTATTGACAGGATTAGAGGTCAGACCATAGTTAGTAATGCCATAGTCAAAAATATCTTTCAACTTATGAATAACAGCACCGAAATCTTTTGCACATCCTTTATTTGCACGCTTCACACCAGATTCAACTGATTTTTTTGATTTCTTTGCTAGGTCATTTAACCATAGCTGAATATCGGCAGATTCAATTTTATCTGGTTTGTAATCTCCGAATTTAGGAATAATATAATTATCTAGGTAGCCCCTTACCCTATTTAATGTATTGTGTGAACTAACCCAAGTTTGATAAGCTTGAAACCAAGCTTCGGCTAAATCTTCCAGCGTATTAATAGGCACATTCTCTTTTCGAGTAAATCCATTTCTTTCAAATTCTAAGCGAGCTTGAATAACTTCTCTATCAAGTTGCTTAAGTGTTTTTGCAGTAATAGTTGTTGTGACTTGTTTGCCAGTTTTAACATCTTTACCAAGAAATGCTCCTTTTAGCGTATATGAAATGGATTTATCTTTTTTGATTTTTTTAATGACTTTTTTGCCATTATGGATAATTGTTTCAGTTTCCATATTTGCCTTTCTTCAGGATATTGAAGCAGGCTAAAATAGTTACCACTCTTTCTTTTAGATAATACTATTTTAGCACAAAACTTCAACATTAGGAGTTCAAGAAGTCAATAACATCGTCTAATAAATAGAAGACGGTTCGAGTTCCCTCTATAGGAGGTTCTAATCTTTTTAATCCTTTTTGTTCCCAGGTTTTTAGTGTGTTTGGAGAGATATTTAGTTGTCTTAGCAATTCTCGTTGCTGAATTATCTTTAGTGGTCTGCTCTGTTCTTTGATTTGAATGAGCTTGATAAGTGTTTGCAATAACTGTTCAATTTGTTCTAACTTTTCGTTATTCATCGTTGTCTTTCTCCTCTGTATTGGCAGTCTGTAACCGATTTGGATTATGCCGTCGTGAATCTAAATACTTAGCAAAGAAATAGGTACGTTCAATAATGAGTCCTAACAAATTTGTATTGTTTGCTCGTGCATACCAAACTAACTCTTCAAATTCGGTAAAGTCGTTTTCTTCGATAATATCAACCACTTCATGAATAAAATCTGAGGTTTTCACTTCCATTAAGAATTTATCCAAATCAAAGCCACAACCAACTTCAATATCTTCGATATTATAGGGGGTCTTCTCTGGATTCTCAGCATGTGTAAAATAGTCAAATAAACCTGTTGGAGACATAACAACCTCGACATGTGCTGGACCGTTTAGTTTATCGCTGATGATATTTGATACTTGGGAATAACTTTTTAGTGAATCAAAGAAGAATGCACCGTGTTTGTGTGATTTTTTGAACTCTCCTGTTTGTCTGTTCACATCTTTGTTGTGCCAAGGGCTAAGGATAAATGGAATATGGAGTTCTTCCAAGATGTTTAAATAATCCTCTGGCGCACTCTCTTCGTAGAATAAGAAAGTCCACTTTGAGGAGCGTTGTTCTTTTGCCATAGGCAATTACCTCACTTTGCTATATCTTTTCTATATATAGGAGATTTTGGGTATACTTTTCGGAATTTTTTGGACAAAATTTGTGATTATTGATTATTGAGCTATTGGGGGTCGTAGTAACCCCAATAGCTCATGGTTGAATAGAACATAATAAAAAAAGGGGGGGCTGTTTGGCTCTTGCTAATGCAAGCCACAGCCCCCAAAGATTAACGTTTTTTACCAATGAACCATAATTGATTGCGGACTCGAATAGGAGATGAGAAATAGTAATCAGTATGCTGACTAGCAATTTCCTCTTTTAATAGTGCTTCCATATCCTTTAGAATTTTTTGTCCCTGTTGGTCTCTTGGAACTTTGATGAAGATAGTGACAGAATCAGTCTGAATATCAACCATACATTTACGGACAGCTCGATTAAATCCGTTGTTTACAGGGGTTGATGTTGGTACAGTCTGATGTTCAGGACTTGTTACTTTCTGTACTTTTTCACGTTGAAATAAGAAATTTCTAAGAGAAAAAGTATGATAAACAGATTTCACATAGTTCATAAGTGTGTCTGTTTTCCACCGTTTGACAATTTCTATTCCAATCAATACTAAGGATAAGGACAAGCAAATGAGAGCTAGTCCGTAACTAATAGAACTGATTTTATCAGTAATAGTTGTGACAGTCTCCAACTTGAACAGAGTATTGGTATTCAATTGAATAGATAGACTATTGAAAAGCCAACCGAACAAATACAAGATAGGAGCGATGAGAAGCAGATTCAGAATGAAATTGAAACTTCTCATGAAATAGGTTTTAGTTGTCATAGGATACCTCGTTTAGTGTAGTAAGTTGGGCAGAGCAGAGGCAGAACCTGATAAGGGTGTTCATTATCAATAACTTGAATGATACCTGTACCATGTCCAGTTGGAATAACAATCCCTTCAGGGTCTAAGTCAGGAAATAAAAATTGGGTGGTTTTCTGATTGATATTTCCAATTTGCAATAATACGTTAAGTTGTTCCCTTACTGATATGGGAATGGTATTGTGGTCAAAACGTTGGCTAACTAAGAAGAGATGGATTTTAGTTGCTCTCCCTAACAAGGCAATTTGTGAGAGCAAGGCGAAAAAGGCTTCTTTGATGTTCTTATTGACTCCCTCTGATAGAGCAAGCACTTCATCAATGACAATGGTTAGATGGGTAAATTGATGGTTAGGATTATCATACAAGATAGCTTGCCTTTTCTGAATGAGAGTTGCACACTGACTTAATTGTTCATTAACCTGTGAAACAAAATCGGATTTCGAACGATTTTCGACAGGGTGGATAACCGCAATGTGATTTTCTCTAGCCCACCTGCTTGGGGTATCGACCTTGGGATCGATGATTATCAAGTCAGACATATGCTTCAGTACACTCAAGAAGTAAGTGAGAGCGTACGATTTCCCAGAGCCTGAATTTCCAGCAATAGCCCAGTGATTTACTTTGTCTAAGTTAAGTTCAAAGTGTTTCATGATTGGGATTTTTCCTTTCGGTAAGCTGGATGAAAATTTATCTAAATCAGGAATCGCCAAGCGTTCTGAAATCCCTTTTTTCCAAGGGAAGAATAATCCACGTTGAATGTGTAGGTCATCCGTTTCTAAGGGAACAAAGTAGGTAGCATTTTGTTTTAGAAGCGTATACTGTGGATAAAGTGAAGCGTTGGCAATCAGAAAGATTTTCTTGTATAAGTCATCGTCTAAGATGTAAGCACATGGTAACCGAGGTACGAAAATGAAACCGTCTTCTTGGATAATGATATTAAATGAGTTCGTGTAACTGGTTTCTCCCTGCATTAAAGCCCCCAGAGCCATGTTTAGGCTCTGGAGCAGATAAGATTGCAGAAAGGATTGGTTAATCACATTAGGATTTTTTGAACTCATTATCGTACCTCCTTGATACCGTTAGCTTTGAAATATATGTTATATTTCACTTCGCAGGCTTGTAGAGTGTCAAATTGAATCATGGATTGAAAAGCTGGTAGCTCAATCGACTCTTCAAATTTCACTTGGAAAGGGTCTTGTCCCTCTTGCACAAACCAAGCTTTGTAGGCTACGATTTCTCCTGTCGGCTTGCCATCTTCAAATCGTTGTTGTGGTTCAAGCTCGGAACTAAGTGAGAAAATCGGTTGTTTTTGACTGATGATTTTGTCAGCCAATGAAGTGGTATAACCACCTTTTGTGGTTTTTATTTTGAATGCCATAGGCAGTTCCTCCTGTGTAATAGAAAATAATGTGAATGAGACGTGCTCGGTTTTTATCATGAGCTGGATACTGTATCTAGGTCATATCCATCACCTCCTATATATAGGAGATTCAGAATATGGTTTTCGGAATTTTTTTAAAAAAACTAGTAGTCTTTTGTTGACTACTAGTTAATCTACTATGATTGCATTTTTTTAAGAACCTGTTTACAGGCTTCCTTGTAGTACTTTTTAGCAGTCTTATCAGACCGACCAATTAGTTGACTAGATTTTGTAGCATTTAGACCATTTTCAAATATAGCTTTAAAAACGATACGGTGTTTTTCATCTAATTCAGTGAATGCTTCAAGATAAAGTTGTTCTTCTACTTGCTTGATTACATTGTCTTCGCCAGAATAAGAATCACTCGGAATAAGTTCTTGGAGTGTTGTCTCACGTCCATCTTCGGATACTACAAAGTCTAAGCTAGATACTTGATGGTATCTCATTTTACGTTGATAGTTCTCTTCTTGTCTGTCCATATCATCTAGGACTTTTAACCAAAATTCTTGTTCAGCTGGTTCAATGTTAGAAACGAGTTCAACGTTTGTATAATAATGAGTTGGCATAGTCGCCTCTTTCTAACAGCCCAATTTTAGGAGTAGAAAGAAACTTATATGAGCAACGATTGAATGCCGAGGTGTCAAAAAAGCACACCAAATAGACGGCGAAACAATTCTATACAAGATATAACCTTTATCGCTATATCATCATATTTGTTTCAATCCGTTCCATTTGGTGGCCACCATTTGGGACTGTATTAAATATTTCTGCAAGATTTCTCTTACACTATTATCTTACTCAAAATCTAATGAGTTTTTGTATTATGCTCTTCGTTAGAAAATGGTAAAATATAAATGAGTAGGAGGCAGAAGTCACATGCTATCTAAGGAAGACAAACAACAAGTAAAAGAGATTATTGAAGCTAATAAATGGTATACATATGAGGAAGCTGAATCTGAGTTGAGAAAGCATTGGAATCCTGATAACGATAAAGATGGTGATTACTTAACCATGAAACGTAGTCAGATTCAAAAGATATTGCGTTCAGACATTATCGGCACTTATTTGGAAATTCATAAACGGAAAAAAGACCAGTCTGACGATGACTGGTTTATGAAAACTATTTATGGTTGGTCTCAAAAAGAACAATTTTATCTAGATTATAGCGATGGAACAGAAAAAGAGTATTATGAGGAACTACATGTATTTCCCAAATATGATAAGCTTTTTTTGGATTCGGATTTGGAGCAGAGTATAATTTTATCAGCTTTTGATGAATTGCTGAATGATGTTGATAAAGTTGAAATGAGGGAGATTTATGAGGAACTGAATGGCTCATTTGGCAAAGGGAAAATTCCATTTTTAATGACAGAACCATATCTTTTTGCATTGAAACACGAAATAGAGAGGCGACAATACCCTACAAAAATTCTCTATCTTGACCCACATTCGCCCAAAGAAATCCTTTCTAGGCTGTCAGAAAAATCAACCCAGGAAAGCCTCCAAACCGAAATGTTTTCTGTGATAGATGAGTTCATCCAAAATGTTAATGATAAAGTGTTTATTCATCAATCAGCACGAGATGTTGAAAAGCTAAGATTTCAAGAGATTTCAAGTTTTTTCAAAAAATGGGAATTCATTTGTCCCTCACAAATAATAGCATTAGAGAGTGTACTCATAAATGAGGGGCTTCTTGAAAAATTCAATAATACTTTTCAAATGTTTAGCCAACCGTTTGAATATGTGATTGATGGTGATATCATAAAGAACAAGCTAATTAAAAAATATTTATCAGAAAATGCTGAATCGCTCTCTAGAGATGAATTAGTTCAAGGGCTAAAAAAATCTATTTATTCATTTGAAAAATATGAACTGACAAAATTTGAGATTGCTTTATCAAAAGATACAGAATTTATAAGTGATTCAGCTATGTTCAGACATAAGATTTCTAGGCGAATACATCAAATATTTAGAAGTTTAAATGTGGATTCCATTCTATTTGAATCACTTGATAATGCAGGGATTCATGAATAGTATTAATGTATTTTTAATTTAGTAAATCATTAACCGAAAATAACATTTAGTAAAAAATTAAAATTAGGAGGATACTATGTTTAATAATGTAGCTGTTAATGCAATTGACCTAACAAAAGATTTTCTACTGGAAAAAAATAAGAAGGTGTCGGTACTAAAGGGAGTGACATTATCCGCAGATTATGGTGAATTTATCTCCATATTAGGTATCAGTGGCTCAGGAAAGTCAACTTTGCTAAATTGCTTAGCAAGTTTATCAGAGCCATCTAGTGGCGAGGTTGTTATAAACGGTGTGAATCCATATAGGCTAAAAGATGGCAAACTGGCTAAATTTAGACGTGAAGACATTGCTATTATTTTTCAAAATTATAATCTAGTTCCTGCTCTACCAGCATTGGAAAATGTTACACTACCTCTAAGACTTTCAGGGAAGACTGCCGATAGGAATCAAGTAAAAACCTTATTGGATAATCTGAATTTTAAAGCCGACCTATCGTCATTAGTATCAACACTATCAGGAGGAGAACAGCAGAAGGTTGCTATTTCTCGTGCTATTTTATCAGATAGTAAGGTTATTTTTGCTGATGAGCCGACTGGTGCTTTAGACAGTATTTCTAGGAAATTGATTTTTGAATCGCTTAGAAAGATGGCTGATGAGGGGAAGTGTGTTTTAATGGTTACACATGACATTGAGCTTGCATCTAAAACAGATAAAGCATTTATTTTAAAAGATGGTTACATTTCGCAAGAAATTACTAATCCATCAGCTGAAGAACTTTATCAGGCTCTTGAAACTATTGGCAAGAGAGGTGAGAGTATATGTTAAGACTTATTGTGTATCAGTTTCAGTATTCAAAGAGACAATGGTTTGGGACAATTCCATTATTACTTGTATCTAGCCTAATTGTTGGGACATCTTTATTTGGCATTACTAGCTCATCAAGAATTTCAAATATCAATGCTTCGCAACTTTTTCAGATGTTGATTATATTTGGAGGTATTACTCTATTTTTTCTCATTTCAAATAATATAAGATTGCTAATAGACATATTTAAAAAGGACTATGAGTTATGGACTATCTTAGGTGCGAGTAAATCTCAGCTATCTTTACTTGTAGCTGGTCAATTTTCCATAATGGCAGTCATTGTTAGCAGTTTTGGGACAATCCTTTCCTTCGTTGTGACAGATAGTTACTATAAATTTTTACAAAATTTATTAGGAAGAGATGAATTACCTGATTTGGTTATTACATCCAATATTCAGACTGTATTATTGAGTATTTTAATAGTACCAACAATTGTTGGATTAGGAGCTTATTTTTATTCTATTCGATTATTAAAAAAAGAATCAAATTCAAAATCAAATGGTAGAAATTGGAGAGTTAAGGCGACTAAGTTTATTAATATTTCTGTTCGTCTATTCTTATGGTTACTGTGTATAGGTATTATTATTTCAGCAGGTTTTACCAATAATAGAGAAGTGATTGTGACACAATCTGGTATGATTTTACTTTTATTGATTACTCATATATTGATTATTCAAGTTCTATCTCCGTCCACCCAGATTTGTTTAATAAAATTATTAATGAAGATTCTCCCATCTGAAAATTATGCAATCAATACAAGTTTTTGGAACCTACTATACAATCCTAGTTATTTGAAGAGTATACAGACTTCGATGACTATGGGGGTAACTCTCATTTCTGGATTCATCCTCTATACCAGAAATATGTACTCATTTATGAATACTATAAATAGTGTCCACGAAGCAAGAGCCTCCTTCATTGCCTATCTATCTGCACCAATAGTGCTTATTATTACTAGTTTTATTTCTATAACAATATTATCTTCTAATAAAGACATTGAAGATATTAGACAGTTACAAATATTAGGCACAACAAAATTACAACTTTTTAAAATACGCATTGCAGAAGCAATAATGCACTCAATAATAATTTCATTTGTCTCTGTAATTTTTAATGCTATTGTGTTAATGTTAGTTCGCTTTATAGGGCAACGTTTAGGGCAGAGTTTAGCAGAAATAGCAGGTTTTTGGCAACCTAGCCTTATTATTCTTTGTTTGTTAGTTATCTTTTATAGTATTACAAAGGGGTTTTATTTATTTAAAGATAGATAAATTGAAAAAGTTACAGAGAGGATTACAATGCCAAGTGATAAAATTTTTGAAATACCTATTCCTAGTGATAATGATGGATTTATTGTTTTAAAATGTCCAATTTGTAGTGAAAAATTTATGATTCAAGTCCAAGATGTAAATGATGATAGCTTGATAGATGTTTGGTGCCCTAAGTGTGGTCTCAAGAGTGATAATTATTTAGATGATGATGTAAATGATTTGGCAGAAAATATAATTCAAAACTATGTTGCTGATTTATTAAATGATTTTTCGAAGGATATGGAGAGAACATTTAGAAACAATAAAAATATACAATTTAAAGGAAGTAAAAAGATAGCTAGAGAATCAGAAATGCCAATTGGAAGAAAGGTTGGAGACTTCGAAGAGAAAAAATACTTGTGTTGTGATAAAGTAGTAAAATTACGAACTACAACAAAATTCGAAGGTGGTTATTGTCCGTTTTGTGGGGAGTTAGTAGATGGAGATTAATAAAAAAGAACTTAGAAAAATTAGTAGAAGATTTAGAACATTGGCTTCAAATGTGATGAATGCTTATTTCGAAGAACAGACAGATGCATTAATAGAATTTCTAGATTATATTAAGAGGACATCTTTGATATTTGATTATGTCGAAAGTTTAGCTTATGACATAGAGGGGTTAGAATCAGAACTTGATAGGATTGCTTCCTCATATGGAAGTAAAGCTTTAGAACTGGGGACTGATAGCCGTAGAAGAACTTATCTTTTATATAGAGCTTTTGACTATATTGCCCTTAAAAAGTTGCCTACAACTAATTTTGGATGGTACTATGCACATAGTAAAAAATATCAAGATATGGCAAAAGCATTTGGAGATAGGTTGATTTATCCATTTGTTTTAGAAATTGAGGAGTATATTAAGGATATTGCGACAGATATGGGATTTGATAATGACAGTTCATATAATATAACGATTAATAGTTCAGGAGTACAAGTAAATATTGCCGAACATGGTGGTACAGTCAATGCTGAGCAAGGAAATATCATTAATAAAGAGGAACTTTCTAGAGCTATAAAGAATGTGGAAAATGCCATTGAAACAGTAGAAAATAGTGAGTCTAAATCAGTACTCAAGCAGAACTTAGAGATTGTTAAAAATGAGGTTCAAGAAGTACAACCTAAAAAGGCAATTTTGACTTCAGCTTTTAATACAATGAAATTCATCGCAACTACTGTTGCCTTAACCCCTGATTTAGCAGAAGGAATTAAATTGCTTGCCTCAGTAATTGGAATAAAAATCTAGGAAAGAGACATTTTTTAGGTGAGAATATATGAAAAGCTACAAATTGTAACTTGGAATATAAAAGCTCTGCAAAAACATAAAAAATCAAAAAGCCCTGCTATCGAAATGATAGCAGGGCTTAACTTCAATATCCAAATGATATATTTATCTAAAAAGGTAGAGTAAAAGGTAGAGTTCTTATTGATTTGTAGCACAATTTATTGAAATCCAAAAATTCAAAAATCGCTTTAAATCAATATTTTGACGCCTGTTGACGTGTACTGAAACCCTTACTTAACCTCAGTAAAAATAACGTGTTTACGCAATTTTGGTGAGTATTTTTTCAATTGAAGACGGTCTGGAGTGTTACGTTTGTTTTTTGAAGTAAGGTACAAACGCTCACCAGATTCTTTGTGTTCAAGTGTAATATTTACGCGCATGGTATCTCCCTTCTATTATTCAGCTGAAGCAGCCTTAGCGATTTTACGTCCTTTGTAGTATCCTTTCAAAGATACACGGTGAGAACGTGAGTAATCTCCAGTAGTTTCGTCAAATTTCACAGTTGGAGCTGCTACTTTATAGTGAGTACGACGTTTGTTTTTCTTCGCTTTTGAAGTGCGACGTGCAGGTACTGCCATTTCTTTCTTCCTCCATTAAATGTCAGGGCCAAGCCCCTTTTAAATCTAAAATAGTGTGTATGACTTTCGCCAACTTTAACAGTATAACAAAAGTTTTTTGTAAAGTAAAGTTACTTGACAGATTTTTTGAAAAAAATTTGTTCAATTGTATTTTCCTATTTTCCTATTTTTATTTAAGTATTGCACTTAATTTTTCTTCCCCAAAATTTTTTGAAAAACTTCTCAAAAATCATGCAAAAAACTTGACAAAATGCCTGCTATACTAGTATAGCAGGGCTTGACACTTCGGCCAAGCCCTTCCTATTAGCCTAAACAGGAGGAAATAATGAAAAAGAACAAGTATATATATGGCAAAATCGCGGCAACTACTGCTATCACCCTTGCAACCGTTGGTGCATCTACCGTATCAGCAGACACACAATATGGTATTTTCTTAAACCGTGTGACTGGTGAGTGGCAAACTGTTAACCATGCCACAGGCGAAATTGTAAAATCTGAACCAAATGGAACTTACTCTTCTTATGAAGAAGCTCAAGCATCATTGGCAACATCAACTGTTGAGGCTCCAGTTACAACTGAAGCACCAGCCGCGGAAACTACTGCTGTCGAAGCACCTAAAACATCAGCTGATGTCAAACCAGCTCTTGAAGCTCAACAAGCTGTTGTTGACGCTACTGCTCAAGATGCAACTAACGCTCAAGCTGATGCAGACACAGCTAACCAAGACGTTACCACTGCTCAAGCAGACGTTAACACAGCAACACAAGCTGTATCTGACGCAGAAGCTAACGCTGCCAATGCAACACCTGCTAATATTGCAGCAAACCAAGCTGACCAAACAGCAAACCTTGCTGACCAAGACGCAAACGCTACTGAAACAGATGAAGTTAACGCTGAAATCGCATCACAAAATCAAACTGTCGCTGACGCACAAACTGCTGTTGATACTGCTCAAGCAGAAAAAGACGCCGCTGATGCTAACGTAACTGCTAAAGAAGCAGACGTCAAATCAGCACAAGACGCCCTTTCTGGTACTGGTCTTGCTGAAGCTCAAGCTAACCTGGATAATGCAAGCAAAGCTGTTACAGATGCTAACGCTAACGTTGATACTGCAACCCAAGCCTTTGAAGACGCTAAGAAAGCTGACGCTAACCGTGATGCAAAAATCAAAGCTGCTGAAACTGAGGTTGCTGTAAAATCAGACGCTGTCGATACAGCAAAAGCTAAATTGACTGCTGCTCAAAATGAGTCTAAAACAACAACTGACGCACTCAATAAAACAAATGACGCTGTTAAAACAGCATCAGATGCTTTGGCAAATGTTGACACTGTTACAATTGCAGACTTGACTCAATTCAAAGCTGATAAAGCCGAAGGTGACTCAGACTTTATGACTGATTCAGGTGCTACTGTTATTGAACAATCAACGGTATCAATCGGTAAAGACAGCAAATCAGTAATTGTTGATATTGATAATCTTACAAATGAGCAAAAGATTTCAGCTTCACAATTATATGTACAAGGTTTAACTCAAATTCGTCAAGCGTTAAATGGATTGACATCAACTGCTGTCACACAAGCAGCCATTGATTTAGCACAATTACGTGCTGACCAATATGAAGCGCGTGGAACAAACCCATTAACAGACGGACATATCGGAGCTGGTGCTGAAAACCTAATTCGTTTAGGTTCAAAATCAACCATTCAAACTGAAGAAGATTTGAAACGTGCTGTATACAATGCTCTATTGGGAACATCATTTGCAGATGCTCCATCAAATTGGGGTCACTTGCGAGCAAACTTAAACTTCGCAAATAATATTGGTATTGCTATTGCTAACATCAATGGTGATTATTGGTTGGTTGTAGCATTCACAAATGACGGCACCCCAATCACCAACCCTAACGACCCAGCAACACTTCAAGCAACACTCACTCAAGCTCAGGCAGACCAATCAGCAGCACAAGCCGCATCTGATACTGCTCAAGCAAATCTTGTAAAAGCAAGCTCAGATTACGCTAAAGCTCTTGAATTGAAGACTCAAGCAGAGAAAACTCTTGCTGATGCTACGGCAACACCGCTTCAAACTCAAGTTGCTGAAAACAACCTACGTCTTGCTACTATTGCACTTCAAAACGCTGAAGCTCGCAAAGCAGACGCTCAAAAAGCTGTTGACAACTTCTCAGCAAATCTTGCTGAAAAGAAAGCAGCTCTTGATACTGCTAAAGCTGAACTTGCTACAGCACAAGCTACTGCAACTGCAAAAGCTGAAGCTCTTAAAACAGCTAAGACTGAACTTGCTAAACAACAAGCTACACTTGATAGCTTGAATAAAGATAAAGACGCTCTTCTTGCAGAAAAAGACCGTTTGGTTGAAGAAGCAAAAGCACTTGCTACTGAGTTGAAAGGTTATCTTGAAGCACCAGCAATTCTTGCTAACGCTCAAGCAACACTTACTGAAAAACAAGCGGCTCTTACTGAAGCACAAGCTAAAGCTGAAACAGCACAAGAAAAACTTGAAACTGTTACTGCTAAACTTGCAGCAGAAGAAAGCAAATTGGCTGAACTTCAAGCAGAGTACAACAAGCTCAAAGATCTTGAAAACAAAGCAAAAGACAATGTCATTGCAACACTTCCAGACGGAACAATCGTTGCAGTACCAAAAAATGCACCAACTGCTGCTGAAAAACCAGCTATTGATATTGATGCAGTCAAAGACGCTATTACTAAAGGTAAAGATGTAACAGTTGTTGACGGTGAAGTTGTGGTGACGAACCCACAAGCAGGTGTCACCGTCACACCACAAGGTATTACTTACTCACGTGTAGACCGTGCTAAGACCTTGCCAAACACAGGGGAACAAACAAGTTTGTTGGCACTCGCAGGTGTGGCAGTATTGTCTAGTCTTGGTCTTGCAAGTGCAAGAAGACGCAAACAAGGATAGATGGCTAAAATGAAAAAATCTTCTTACTATGACAGTAGGAAGATTTTTTGGATTGCCAAAATTATTGAAAAGCTTGTTCTATTCCGACAGTTTTGGGGAATTTTTAATGATTTCTTTTACCGTTATTGGAATGGTAATGCTTATTGAGAAGGGTTGAAATAGAAAAAAATCTAGGACTTTGCTAAAATAGTCAAAAAAGAAAGAAAATACTTGACAGCATATATATATATATATAATGGTTATAGGACAAGTTCCAATTATTCAATATAAAGGAGAACTGTATGAAAACAGTTGGAAAGTTTTTTGCGAAAAAGTTGGCTAGCCTCTTAGTCTTGCTGCTGGTTTTAGGTATAGGTATTTTCTGGTTTAGAAATAGCATCCTAGCATGGTTCCAGGGAACCCATAAGGTTCAATATGAATTTGTCATTAAGAAGTTTGAAGCGGAAAGCAAGCTGGTTGTAGCAGGTGCTGAGGTGGAGACGACTGCCAACCAGACCTTTGAAAACAATAAATTAAAGGAATGGCCAGACTGGACAGAGCCCATTACCAAGCTCTTTGTAGGACGTGAAATGTCCGTTGATATTCCTGTGCAGACGGAGTTCAAGCTGGTCTTGGAGGGCATTGGTCAGTCTGATGTTCAGATTCAAAACAATACCTTAACCTTCAAGAAACCTGTGCTTGTTGAAGTTGATTCTCAGCAACATGGAGAAATCAAAATCAGCAATAATAGCAATGGTTTGCTAGACAAGGCTGTCGATGTCTTCACTTCTGGACAAAAGGCTCAGGAATTTCTAAATGATAAATCCCAAGAAGCCATTTATAAGACAAGCGAGGAAGTATTGAATGACGCAGGACGCCAAGAAAAAGTAGCGGCCTTTGCAGAAACAGCCTTAGAAAACCTCCTCAATCTCAACTCCGAAGAAAAACTTGAGGTTGAAATCGAAGTTGCCGACTTGAATTTCCAGATTGTGGATAAGAAATAGTTTTTTTAAACAAGGTCGTGTCAGTAGGCACGGCTTTGTGTCTGCTCTGCCATTTCCAAAAAAGACTAAAATATGATAAAATAAGGGGCAAGATATAGAGAAGTGAGAAGACCTATGAAACTACAAAAACCAAAAGGAACACAGGATTTACTACCGCAGGATTCTGCTAAATGGCAGTATGTGGAACATTTTGCTCGTAATATTTTCAAGCAGTACAATTACGCTGAGATTCGTACACCGATCTTCGAGCATTACGAGGTGATCAGCCGTTCGGTTGGCGATACGACGGACATTGTGACCAAGGAGATGTACGATTTCTATGACAAGGGAGAACGTCATATTACCCTCCGTCCAGAAGGGACAGCGCCCGTTGTCCGTTCTTATGTAGAAAACAAGCTCTTTGCTCCAGAAGTGCAAAAGCCAGCTAAGTTCTACTACATGGGCCCAATGTTCCGCTACGAGCGTCCGCAGGCTGGTCGTCTACGCCAGTTCCACCAGATTGGTGTGGAGTGTTTTGGTTCCAATAACCCAGCGACAGACGTAGAAACCATTGCTATGGCCTATCACTTCTTTGAAGAGTTGGGAATCAAGGACATTCGCCTCCACCTCAACAGTCTGGGAAATCCCGAGAGTCGTGCCGCTTATCGCCAGGCTTTGATTGACTATCTGACCCCACTCAAGGACCAGCTATCTAAGGACAGCCAGCGTCGCTTGGAAGAAAATCCCCTGCGTGTGTTGGATTCCAAGGAAAAGGAAGACAAGGTCGCGGTGGAAAATGCGCCGTCTATCTTGGATTACTTGGATGAAGAAAGTAGAATCCACTTTGAAGCGGTCAAGTCTATGTTGGACAGCCTAGGTATTGCTTACACCATTGACACCAACATGGTGCGTGGTTTGGACTACTACAACCATACTATTTTCGAGTTTATGACAGAGGTAGGTGGCAATGACCTGACCATCTGTGCTGGTGGTCGCTACGACGGCCTGGTGTCTTATTTCGGTGGGCCAGAAACCGCTGGTTTTGGCTTTGGTATGGGGATTGAACGTCTCATCCTAATCCTTGAAAAGCAGGGCATCGAGCTCCCTCTCGACACCCAGTTAGATGTTTACATCGCGGTTTTAGGTCAGGAGGCCAATAGCGGAGCGTTGGAGCTGGTTCAAGCCATCCGCAAGCAAGGCTTCCGAGCAGAGCGTGACTATCTGGACCGCAAGCTCAAGGCCCAGTTCAAGTCAGCAGATGTCTTTGGAGCCAAGACCATTATCACACTTGGTGGAAGCGAGCTAGAAAGCGGACTGGTTGTGGTTAAGAATAACCAGACAAGAAGTCAAGTTGAAACAAGCTTGGAAGCACTCAAAACAGATTTTGCAAGTATTTTAGAAGAATTGGAGAAGCAGTAGTCTAAAGCTGCTTCTTTTTATTTTAGAAAGCAAAAAAGAAGCGATTGGATAATCACTTCTTGAAAATAGTGGAGAACGCATTAGTGTGAGTGGCAGAAGTCAAGTACCATACGGCCTTGAATAGTTCCCGCTGCCATTTCATCAAAGACTGCTTCAGCATCTTCGACTGGACGTTTTTGAACGACTGGAACAACTAGACCGATAGCACCAAAGTGGAAGGCTTCTTCCAAGTCTTTACGAGTACCCACCAGAGAGCCGACAACCTTGATACCATCTAGTACGGTCTTGACAATGCTGAGATCCATATATTCAGATGGGAGTCCTACAGCAACTACATAGCCACCTGCACGAACACTGTCAATAGCTTGGTTGAAGGCTACTTTGGAAACAGCCGTTACGACAGTTGAGTGAGCACCGCCACCAGTAATTTCTTTAATATATCCAGGAACATCTTCTACTTCAAGTCCGTTAATCGTCACATCTGCACCAACTTCTTTGGCGAGTTCCAATTTATCATTATTAATGTCTACAGCGATAACATGAGCGTTGAAGACTTTTTTAGCGTATTGTACAGCAAGATTTCCGAGTCCGCCAGCACCATAGATAGCGATCCATTGACCTGGTTCCAAGTGAGCTTCTTTAATCGCTTTGTAGCAAGTAACGCCAGCACAAGTGATAGAACTTGCTTGAGCTGGATCAAGACCTTCTGGAACTTTTACTGCATAGTCTGCTGTTACAATACATTGCTCAGCCATACCACCGTCAACAGAGTAGCCTGCATTTTTTACGGTACGGCAGAGAGTTTCGCGACCGGTTGTACAATATTCACACATACCACAGCCTTGGAAGAACCAAGCAACGCTGACACGGTCGCCGACCTTCAAGCTGGTCACATCAGGAGCGATTTCTGTAACAATACCGATTCCTTCGTGACCAAGAACGCGACCAGGAACCTTACCAAAATCACCATTGGCAACGTGGAGGTCAGTGTGACAAACACCACAGTACTCAATTTGGACCAAAGCTTCGCCAGCTTCAAGTGGACGAAGTTCTTTTTCAACAACGACAACACCAGTAGATTCTGGATTAACAACAACTGCTTTCATGGCAGACCTCCTATTTATTGCAGCACATTTTTTAAATGTGTTAATATAGATATTTTCTTGTTAATAATATCACAATGTGAACAAAAATGCAAGAGTAGAGAAGGAGGAACAAATGAATATAAAATTGAAAATTATCACGTAATTACTACAAAATTTTCAAAAAAATCTATTTACATGGAAGCGTTTTCTTAGCAAACTAGTATCGTAAATGTTAGAGAAAGAATAAATGATAAAGATTTGTCTTACTTTATATATTTTTCGACCAAACAAAGCAGAAACAAATCTGAATGTTTTCTGAAAAAAAGAAAAAGTAAGCGCTTTCTATAACAAAACAGAAAAAATGTGAAAAAATTAACAATTTCTCTTTACAAATAATTTAAAAAGTTGTAGAATAACATTGTGAAAAAGTTAACAAAATGTTGACATGAAAATTTGGAGGAACACAATGGCTGATAAAAAAGTTGTATCACCAGAAGAAAAATTAGCAGAAGCTCGCAAGCACGTTGATGAGCTTGTTCAAAAAGGTTTGGTTGCTCTTGATGAGTTCCGCAAACTTGGTCAAGAAGAGGTAGACTACATTGTAGCTAAGGCTTCGGTAGCTGCTCTTGACAAGCACGGTGAATTGGCAATGCACGCTTTTGAAGAAACCAAACGTGGTGTATTCGAAGATAAGGCAACTAAAAACTTGTTTGCTTGTGAGCACGTTGTCAATAACATGCGCCACACGAAAACTGTTGGTGTTATCGAAGAAGATGAAGTGACAGGTTTGACTTTGATTGCTGAGCCGGTCGGTGTTGTTTGTGGTATCACACCAACAACAAACCCAACTTCTACAGCAATCTTTAAATCATTGATTGCCTTGAAGACACGTAATCCAATCGTCTTTGCCTTCCACCCATCTGCGCAAGAATCTTCTGCTCATGCAGCTCGTGTTGTCTATGAAGCAGCTGTGGCAGCTGGTGCTCCTGAAAACTGTATCCAGTGGATTACAAAACCATCTATGGAAGCAACATCTGAGTTGATGAAACATGATGGTATTGCAACAATCCTTGCAACTGGTGGTAACGCAATGGTGCGTGCAGCTTACTCTTGTGGTAAACCTGCTCTTGGTGTAGGTGCAGGTAACGTTCCAGCCTATATTGAAAAATCAGCAAATATTCGTCAGGCAGCACATGACATCGTTATGTCTAAGTCATTTGACAACGGTATGGTCTGTGCGTCAGAACAAGCAGTTATCATTGATAAAGAAGTTTACGATGAGTTTGTAGCAGAATTCAAATCTTACAAAACTTACTTCGTTAATAAGAAAGAAAAAGCTCTTCTTGAAGAATACTGCTTCGGTGTAAAAGCCAACAGCAAAAACTGTGCTGAAGGTAAATTGAACGCAGACATCGTTGGTCGCCCAGCTGCATGGATCGCTGAGCAGGCCGGCTTCTCAGTGCCAGAAGGTACAAACATCTTGGCAGCTGAGGTTGCTGAAATCGGTGAGAAAGAACCATTGACTCGTGAGAAATTGTCACCTGTTATTGCCGTCTTGAAAGTTGATGGTCGTGCAGAAGGTCTTGAAGCAGCTCGCCAAATGGTTGAATTCCACGGTCTCGGCCACTCTGCAGCTATTCATACGGAAGACGCAGAATTGGCGAAAGAGTTTGGTACAATCGTACGTGCTATCCGTGTTATTTGGAACTCTCCATCTACTTTCGGTGGTATCGGTGATGTTTACAACGCATTCTTGCCATCATTGACACTTGGTTGTGGTTCTTACGGACGCAACTCAATCAGTGATAACGTAAGTGCTATGAACTTGCTCAACATCAAGAAAGTAGGAAGACGTAGAAATAATATGCAATGGTTTAAAGTTCCTTCTAAAACATACTTCGAACGTGATTCTATCCAATATCTCCAAAAATGCCGTGACGTTGAACGTGTCATGATCGTTACAGACCGTGCCATGGTAGAACTTGGATTCCTAGATCGTATCATCGAACAATTGGACCTTCGTCGTAATAAAGTTGTTTACCAAATCTTCTCAGACGTTGAGCCAGATCCAGACATCACAACGGTTTATAAAGGTACAGAATTGATGCGTACCTTCAAACCAGATACAATCATCGCACTCGGTGGTGGTTCACCAATGGATGCTGCCAAAGTTATGTGGCTCTTCTACGAACAACCAACAGTTGATTTCCATGACCTAGTTCAAAAATTCATGGATATCCGTAAACGTGCCTTCAAGTTCCCAGAACTTGGTAAGAAATCTAAGTTTATCGCGATTCCAACTACCTCAGGTACAGGTTCAGAAGTAACACCGTTCGCCGTAATCTCTGATAAAGCAAACAACCGTAAATACCCAATCGCTGACTACTCATTGACACCAACTGTGGCAATCGTTGACCCAGCACTCGTATTGACAGTACCTGCTCACGTTACTGCCGATACTGGTATGGACGTATTGACTCACGCTACAGAAGCATATGTTTCAACAGTAGCCAACGACTTTACAGATGGTTTAGCACTTCAAGCTATCAAACTAGTATTTGAAAACCTTGAAAGCTCAGTGAAGAATGCTGACTTTGTATCACGTGAGAAAATGCACAACGCATCAACTATGGCAGGTATGGCCTTCGCCAACGCATTCCTAGGTATTTCTCACTCAATGGCTCATAAGATTGGTGGACGTTTCCATACCGTTCACGGTCGTACAAACGCTATCTTGCTTCCATACGTTATCCGCTACAATGGTACTCGTCCAGCCAAGACAGCTACATGGCCTAAGTACAACTACTATAAAGCAGATGAAAAATACCAAGACATCGCTCGTCTTCTAGGCTTGCCATGCTCAACACCAGAAGAAGCTGTTGCAGCATACGCACAAGCAGTTTACGACCTCGGTGAACGCATCGGTATCCAAATGAACTTGAAAGCACAAGGTATCGACGAGAAAGAACTCAAAGAACACTCTCGCGAATTGGCTCTTCTTGCCTACGAAGATCAATGTACCCCAGCTAACCCACGTCTAGCAATGGTTGACCACATGCAAGAAATCATCGAAGATGCCTACTACGGTTACAAAGAACGTCCAGGTCGCATCAAGTAAGGATTTTCGTCACGATACACCGTTAAAGCTCCTTGCCTAACTTTAGTTATGCCTACGTCGCTTTGCCTTGTCTCGTTTAGAAAATCATTCCTTGATGGTTTGGGTAGTTTCGTCAATCTGCCTAGAAAGACTTAGGACTAGAAAAAGTCTAGGTAGGAGTAGCAAATCGTATCCTACTCAGTTGAACGGAGTAGGATTTACAGGTAAATTGCCTCCAAATATCGTAAGACAATCCTCTATTTTAAAAATAGGGGATTGTTTGTTTAGAAATAATGGTGGAGATTCTGTAAAAAGCGAAAGTGGTTGGAAAGTTAGGGTTTAGCCGAGAAAAAAAGACTTTTCTATCTATCTTTCACAATTTTCTGTCAATTTATGGTAGAATAGAAAAAATAGATTTTTTATGAGGGATACCATGACACTAGTTTATCAATCAACACGCGATGCTAAAAATACTGTATCGGCTAGTCAGGCGATTTTGCAGGGCTTGGCGACAGATGGTGGTTTGTTTACACCGATTTCCATTCCAACAGTTGACTTGGATTTTTCAGTTCTCAAAGACGCTTCTTATCAAGAAGTTGCCAAGCTGATTTTGTCGGCTTTCTTGGATGATTTTACGGCAGATGAACTGGACTACTGTATCAACAATGCCTACGACAGCAAGTTTGACACGCCAGTTATTGCCCCAGTTGTTAAGCTCAACGGTCAGTACAATTTGGAACTCTTCCGAGGTTCAACCATTGCCTTTAAGGATATGGCACTGTCTATCCTGCCTTACTTGATGACAACTGCGGCTAAAAAGCATGGTTTGGAAAACGAGATTGTCATCTTGACAGCGACTTCAGGCGATACAGGCAAGGCGGCTATGGCTGGCTTTGCGGATGTCCCAGGCACGCAAATCATTGTCTTCTACCCACGCGATGGGGTGTCTAAGGTCCAAGAATTGCAGATGACCACGCAGACAGGGGCTAATACGCACGTGGTGGCCATTGATGGAAACTTCGACGATGCTCAAACCAACGTTAAGCAGATGTTCAACGATGAGGCCCTCCGTGCCAAATTGGTGGCTAAGAAACTCCAGTTTTCATCTGCCAACTCTATGAACATCGGCCGCTTGGTGCCACAGATTGTGTACTATGTCTATGCCTATGCTCAGCTGGTCAAGACTGGCGAGATTGCTGCGGGCGACAAGGTCAACTTCACCGTTCCAACAGGAAACTTCGGGAACATCTTGGCGGCTTATTACGCCAAGCAAATCGGTCTGCCAGTTGGCAAGCTCATCTGTGCTTCCAACGATAACAATGTCCTAACCGACTTCTTCTCGACTGGCGTTTATGACAAGAACCGTACCTTCCGCGTGACCACCAGTCCGTCCATGGACATCTTGGTGTCTTCTAACTTGGAGCGGTTGATTTTCCATCTCTTTGGCAATGACGCTGCAAAAACAGCCGAGCTCATGGAAGCCTTGAACACGGCTGGTCAGTATGATATTCAAGGAGCTGACGCGGAAATCCTCTCTCTCTTTGCTGCCGCCTTTGCGACAGAAGAAGAAACTGCTGCAGAAATCAAGCGAGTCTATGACGAGTCAGACTACATTGAAGATCCACATACGGCTGTTGCTTCAGCTGTCTATAAACAGTATGTGGAGCAAACAGGTGACCAAACTCCGACAGTGATTGCTTCTACAGCCAGTCCTTATAAGTTCCCAGTGGTTGCGGTAGAGGCTGTGACAGGCCAGTCAGGCTTGACCGACTTTGAAGCCCTTGCTAAACTGCATGAGATTTCAGGTGTAGCCCTGCCGCCAGCTGTGGACGGCTTGGAAACGGCACCTATTCGCCACACTACCGTTGTTGCAGCAGCAGCTATGCAGGCTGAGGTAGAACGCTATTTGGGTGTTTAATCTATAAATGATTGCTAACAAACTGTTCAGCTGAGCAGTTTGTTTTCTTTGTATTGTTTAAATTAAAATTTACAGACAATTCAAAGAATGGTATAATAGGAGCTAGTTTGACACACATCAGTGTGATGATAAAATGAAAAAATAGGTGAACTATGGCACAAGAACAGGAGAAAATCTCCAGAGAAAAGAAAAAGCCCTCTTGAAGCGGCTCAAAGAACGCATCAAGCCCAAGATGAAGCTGGTCTATTTGGCGGCCTTTCTATCCTGGGTGCAATTTTTGATGCGGATTATTTCCTTCTACCTGATTGCTAAGGGTTTTGTGACCTACTATGAGGGCGGACAGGTTGATTTAGTACGGTTTGTCCTCATCTTGCTAGGTCTCAATGCCTTTGGTTATGGTGCGGCTTTGATTGCTAAGCGTTTGCAGGGCTTGGGTTCCCAGTTTGCTCGGGATTCGCTCAAACAGTCCTTCTTCGAGGCTCTCTTGGCCAAGGACGGTCAGTTTGAGTCAAAAGCGACAGCGGCGGATGTCTTTAACATCGCCTCACAGGGGATTGATAGCCTGGATACCTACTATTCCTACTACATGGCATCTTCTCTGCGGACCCAGTTCAACTGTGCGACCGTTCTCTTGCTGGTTTTTCTGATTTTCCCGCTGGGTGCGGTCATTTTCATCTTGGCTTTGCCTCTGATTCCCATTTCTATCATCGCTATGCAGAAGCGGTCCAAGCGGATTATGAATCGCTACTGGGGCTCCTACATGGATGTGGGCAATCTTTTCCTAGACGACCTCAAGGGGCTTAATACCCTTTATTCCTATCAGGCGGATGAGACTTATGAGAAGACCTTCAATGAGCAGGCCGAGGACTTCCGCGATGCGACCATGGAGTTGCTCAGTTTTCAGCTGCAAGCGGTGGGCTACATGGATACGGTCATGTATCTGGGGATTGGCTTGTCTGGTTTTGTGGCGGTCAATAGCCTAGCGGCAGGCAATTTGTCCCTCTTTAGTATGCTTTTCTTTGTCCTCATTGCGACGGAGTTTTTTGCACCCATACGGGAGCAGGGCTACGGTATGCACTTGGTTATGATGAATACCAAGATGGCGGATCGCATTTTTGGTTTCTTGGACAGTATGACAGCGGAGCAGGAAATCGATTCTGTCCATGTGCCTGCTTTTGACAGTCTAAAACTAGAAGATTTGGCCTTTGTCTACGGAGAAAAGCCAGTCCTAGAAGATATTTCTATGACCATGACAGCTGGAAAGGTCTATGCCTTGGCAGGTGAGTCAGGGCAGGGGAAAACGACCTTGGCCCAGCTGCTCTTGGGACGCTTGCGGGCGGATAAGGGAGCTATTTACTTAGGTGAGCAGGAGGTTTCGACTGTCAGCCAGTTGTCTCTGAATGAGCAGGTCCTCTATGTATCGGGCCAATCAACCTTACTTAACCAGTCTATCTATGAAAATTTACGCATGGCTTGTGATTGGTCCAAGGAGGACATCTTGGCTTGGGCAGATCAGCATGGGGTCTTGCAGTTTGTTAAGCATTTGCCAGATGGGTTGGACACGATTGTTGGTGATGATGATGCTTTCTTGTCGCCTGGTCAACGCCAGCAGGTTATCTGTGCCCGTGCGGTCTTGACCAAACGCTCCCTTTATATCTTTGACGAGGTGACCTCCAGCGTTGATCAGGACAATGAAGGTTTGATTTACGACCTCATTAACTTGGTGGCCAAGGATGCGATTGTTATTATTATTACACATAAGATGAAGCAGGTGGAGCAGGCAGATGATATTCTCTTCTTGTCTGCGGAGGGGGCTGTGACAGGCAACCATGCCACGCTTTATCAGACTAGCTCGGCTTATGGTCAGCTGGTTAATCAACAAAGAGAATTGGAGGAAGCCGTTTATGGATAAGAAAGAAATGCCAACAAGTGTGCTGATTCCGAGACTCTTGCAGTCCATGAAGCACCTCTTGCCACGGATTGCGGTGGCGGTTTGCTTTGCGGTCTTGGGACAGGTGGTGACCATTGCTATTCCAGTAACGCTGGTCTATCTGGCTTTTGATGCCCTTACTGGCAATCCTGCTCCGCTATGGACCTTGGGAGCCCTAGTTATTCTAGCTCTTCTGCGGGGTGCTTTCCGCTATGGCGAGCATTACTTTGGTCATTATGTGGCCTTTCATACCCTGGCGGCCTATCGTCGTTTGATTTTCGCAAAATTGCGGGCCTTGGCTCCTGGGAAATTGGACCGGCAGGACAGTGGTAGCCTGCTCAAGATGATTGGGGAGGACATTGAGGCCTTGGAGGTTTTCTTTGCCCATACTATTGCACCCATTTGTACAGGGATTCTGGTGGCTCTTGGTTTGACAGTCTATTTCGGTCTATCTAGTTGGGGGTTAGCTCTTCTAGCTTTTGTGACCTATGCCCTTTTGGCGATTGCCATTCCAAATCGTTTTGCTCAGCAGTTACAGCCCTTGCTCAAGGAGCAAAATGCCAGCCGCAAGGGTTATGTGTCCTATTTTATTGAAAGTCTCAAAAGCATGAAGGACTTGATGCAGTTCCAGCAGACAGATGCTCGTTTTGCCAAGCTGACGCAGAAAAGCCAAGAGGTCAATGGTCAGGAGAGAAAGGTCGCTCAAACTAACTTCATGCAGTATGCCGTTTCCTTCTTGGTGGTAGGCCTGTCTATCATGGGCTTTGCCTGGCTGACCTTCGACTTGGTTGGCAGTCAGAGTTTGGACTTAGCGACAGGAGTAGCCCTGCTAGTTTCTTTCACTAGCTCCTTTGCTCCCTTCTTGGAGCTCAGCCGTCTGCCGCTTGGTTTCAAGCGGGCTATGAATGCTGGTCGCAATATCTATGCTCTTTTGGATGAAAAAGAAGCAGAGCGAACAGGTGAGCTTGTTGAGGTCAGCATGACGGACATTGCTATTGAGCAACTGGACTTCGACTATGACGACCGAGAAACAGAGCTTTATCGCAACCTGTCTGTCCAGTTTGAACAGGGGGGGGATTATTGGTTTGGTCGGTGAGTCCGGTGCAGGAAAATCGACTTTGATGAAACTAATCATGCGGTGGTATGACTGGCAGCAAGGCCAAATCCGCCTGTCTGGCCTGGATAGTCGGCAGGTAGATAAGGCACATTTGCAAGGCTCTTTTGCCTATGTACCACAGGTGCCGCAAATCTTCCGCCAGACCATTCGGGAAAATCTTGTCTTGGGGCGGATGGATGTGTCAGACGAAACCATCATGGACTTGGCAGAAAAATGCCACATGAAAGAACGAATTTTGGCAGCACCGCAGGGCTTGGATACGCTAGTAGAGGCTAGTGACTTTTCAGCAGGAGAAGGGCAACGTTTGGAACTCATGCGGGCCTTGCTCAAAAATGCAGACTGCTATATCTTTGATGAGCCAACTAGTAACCTAGATTCGCTCAATGAAGCCCGCTTTATCCAACTGGTTAAGGAACATTGTCAGGGCATGGTCTTCTTGATTTCTCATAGAAGTTCGACCATGGCCTGTGCGGATACCATTTTCCGCTTGGAAGACGGGCAATTAGTAAAGGAAAAGTAAATGAAGAAATTACAAGTAAAAGATCTGATGGTAACAGGGGCTTTTGCTGCCCTCTACTTTGTTTGTGTGGGTCTAGGAACCTTGTTGAGCTTGGTTTTTGATCGTTCGGGTAACATGATGTATGCACCTGCTGGAGCAGCCCTTTTGGCAGGACCTGTTTATATGTTATTGGTAGCCAAGGTTGGTAAATTTGGTTCCATTAGTTTGGTGGGTGCGGTCATGGCCTGCTTCTTTTTCCTGTCAGGCTATATGACAGCGGCCTTTCTCCCAAGTTTGACCTTTGGTTTTTTGGCAGAAATGGTAGCGAAGTCAGGTCGCTATAAACAAAAATGGACCAATCTTCTTAGCTATGTCATTTTCTCTTTTGGAAACTTGGGACCTATTATTCTTATGTGGTTCATGCGAGATGCCTATGAGGCCAATCTTTTGGCACGTGGAAAATCAGCAGAATACATCGCTCGTATCATGCTTGATTTCACTCCAGAGAATGTGCTATGGTTGTCAACGACCATTATCTTAACAGCTCTTATCAGTGGTTTGTTTGGTCAATACATGCTTCAGCGCTATTTTAAACAATCAGGTTATCTTTCATGAAATTAGATGCTCGTACAAAAATTCTTCTCGTCATCTTCACTAGTTTTACCTATGGGATGAGGCTTACAATATTAGAAAATGCAGTGCTGGTCTTAGGCCTTAGCCTGCTTTTCTGGTTTTCTGGAAAGCGGAAAATGGCTATAATGAGTCCGATAGCCTATTCTATTTTTTGTCTGTTGTCCTATATTACATTTTTACCAGCATGGCTGACGCATTTGTTGCTTGTATTGACCTATACATGGCCTCCGCTTTTGGCAGGGCATCTATTACTGATGACGACAAGTGGTTACGAACTCATTCATGGTTTGCGGAAATGGTACCTGCCAGAGGTATTTCTTTTGACGTTGGGAGTAATGTTTCGTTTCTTACCTGCCATTAAACAGGATGCACGTACGATTTGTGCCTCTTTGAAGGTTAGAGGAATTTTTTTACGGAAGAGAGATGTGGTTTGTAAGCCACTCCAGTACATGGAGTTTTTCTTGGTTCCCTTGATGATGTCTCTCTTGCGAACAGCTCAGGAATTGACAGTAGCCAGTCTGACAAAAGGTTTGGCTGTATCTACGAAATCACCTGCATATATTCGGTCGTCTTGGACCGTGCTAGATTGGAGTCTTTGTTTATGTTGTCTCGGTTTTCTGATTCTCGTCCGGCTGTGACGGTAAAAAATGTAGCATTAACTTATTCAGGAGCAGATAAACCAGCCTTGCAGATAGAGGATCTGACCATTCCAGAAGGCCAGTGTGTTGTTTTATGTGGGGAGAGTGGCTCTGGGAAGTCTAGTTTTCTCAAGGTGTTAAATGGTTTGACGCCAGAATATTATCCTGCTCAGCTTTCGGGACAAATTTTCTTAGGGGACTTGGATTTACAAAAATCTAGTCTGGAAGAAATATCTCGGCACATTGCTTCAGTCTTTCAGCATCCGTCTACTCAATTTTTTCATAGTCAGGTCTTGCAGGAATTGGTCTTCCCTTGTGAAAATCAGGGTTTGTCAAGAGAAGAAATCGAGAATCGCCTGGCTTGGGTTATGGAATTATTTGGTTTGGCTTCTCTTAGTCAGCGAACGATTTCCAGTCTATCAGGTGGTCAGCAACAACGTCTAGCCTTGGCCGTTGCAGCTATGCAAGGGACAGATGTCTTGGTTTTAGATGAGCCGACTGCCAACCTAGATCAGGAAGGGATTGTGATTGTAGAGGACATCTTGAAAACTTTAAAAAGCCAAGGCAAGACCATTATTATTGCCGAGCATAGACTGTCTTATCTCAGTCAATTGGCAGATCGCTATTTATATTTTCAAGATGGGCAAGTGGTGACGGATTATCTAGCAGATGAGTTTTTAAGTCGGACAGAAGAGTGCCGTCAGGATATGGGCTTGCGTTGCTATGATTCGGCACCTTATGGACGAGCAATAGCAGAGCGAGCCAGTCAGTTTGTCAGTGATGAGCAAGGTTTGCTTGTTGAGAATTTGTCTGTCAGCCAGTCAGGAAACCTTCTATACCAGATTGAAAAACTCTGCTTGGCACCAGGTCAGGTGGTTGGTCTGGTTGGTCCTAATGGCTCTGGCAAGACGAGTTTGGCTCAATTTTTGGTTGGTCTGGCAGATGATAAGAAGGCTAGGATTTCTTGGCAGGGGCAGTCCTTGACCAGTCGCCAACGCCTTGAAAAAACAGCCTTTGTCATGCAGGAGGTCCGTCTGCAACTCTTTTCTGAAACAGTTGCTAGGGAACTAACCTTGGGTCAAAAAGATGAGAAAATTGATGAGGATTTGGTCAGCCGTTTTCGCTTGGAGGACTTGCTGGATAGGCACCCAGTCAGTTTGTCGGGTGGTGAGCAGCAACGCTTGATGATGGTGGCTAGCTTATTGGCGGACAAGGAGATTCTTGTCTTTGATGAGCCAACTAGCGGTTTGGATTTAAGACAGATGCAGGAAGTAGGCAGGGCTCTTCTTGAAGTAAAAAAGAAAAATAAATTAGTGCTATTGATTTCCCATGACGAAGAACTCTTGGAGCTGGTTTGTGATAAAATAGTGGATATCAAACAGTTGAGATGGGGAGTATGAACAAACAGAGGAAAGAAATACTAAGGATTGCTTTGCCTGCCATGGCAGAAAATATTCTTCAAATGCTGATGGGGATGGTGGATTCCTATCTGGTAGCTAGTCTTGGGCTTGTTGCCCTTTCAGGAGTGTCTTTAGCTAATAATATCTTGGCGGTTTATCAGGCACTATTTATTGCTCTAGCGGCAGCTATTTCTGCACGCTTGGCTCAAATGCTGGGACAGGGTAAGACTGAGAAGGTGAGCTATCTTGCTAGTGAAGGTCTTAAAGTGACCCTATTTGTCAGCTTGGTTTTAGGGGTGGTTGCAGTTTTGGCAGGTCCGTCCTTGCTGATAGGTTTGGGAGCTGAAGTTGCTGTTGCCAAGGCAGGTGGTCTTTATCTCATCTTGGTTGGTGGAGACATTCTCTTTCTCGGTCTGATGATGAGTTTTGGGGCTATGTTAAGGGCTTTAGGTCAGCCTCGTTTTCCTATGTATATCAGTCTGCTTTCCAATCTCCTCAACGCTCTCTTTTCGGCTTTTGCTGTTTTCGTGCTTCATGCTGGCGTGGCTGGAGTTGCACTTGGAACAGTCTTATCACGGCTGGTAGGTTGTTTTCTGCTGTGGGCAAAGCTGTCTATCCCTTTTGAAAAATGGACATGGTCTTGGGATGTAGAACTCATTCGTCTTGCTTTACCAGCTACTGGGGAACGCCTGATGATGCGGGCTGGAGATGTGGTGGTTGTTGCCTTGATAACTAGCCTTGGAACAGCAGTTGTAGCAGGCAATGCTATTGGAGAAACGCTAACCCAGTTTAACTATATGCCAGCCATGAGCATTGCTACAGCAACCATTATTTTGACGGCTCAACATCGACAGGATCAGTTAGCGGTTCAAAGGATTTTTAAAACGAGTTTGCACCTATCACTCATATTTATGCTTTTGATGGCGGCAACGACTTATTTTGCAGGTCCGTTTTTGACCAGTCTGTATTCAAGAGAGCCTCAAGTAGTTCAAGCCAGTCAGACAGTCCTACTCTATTCTATGCTCGGAGTTCCTGTTACAGCAGCTACCCTTATTTTAACTGCCTTGTGGCAGGGCTTGGGCAATGCCAAGCTACCCTTCTATGCAACTAGTTTAGGGATGTGGCTGGTCCGCATAGGTCTTGCTTATTTGCTTGTAGGTATCTTTCAGTTGGGGTTGCAGGCCATTTGGATAGCAACCATAGTAGACAATGCCTTTCGTGCAGGACTTTTGTATGTTCAATATAAGAGGGTAGGAAAAGTTAAAACGGATTAAGGAATATCTAAGAAAACTTTCAGTTTCGTTTAAGTTTGTAGATATATACTATCATCAAGCTAGAAATAGCGAAATTCTTTTTCATATAATCTCCTAGAAGACAGTCGACTGCGGTCGGCTGTTTTCGTGTTTCTATGTGTTTTGAAAATTTTATCCATTTACCTGGAAATTTATGGTCGTTTAGACAATACCTTTGGTTATAGTTGTTTGAATTAGGAAAAGTCTAGCATCAAGTTATAGTGTCAGTAGCCCACTCTCAAAATAACTCTAAAATTTTCAAATTTATAAATGCAAACACGTCCTGTTTTAAATTCAATTCGTTATAATTCAATGCAAGAAAAGCTGGGCAAGACATCTATGATAGCTCCGCCATTCTCTATTTCTAGCTCAACCTAGCTTTCGCATTTTTATGCTCGGGCTGAAACATTTCAATGAACGGTTTAACTCCACTGGATTATTTAACCTAGTTGTGCTGTACTTTGTAGAAGTGACTGGTAGCTCGTTGCCTTTTACTAAAAGTAAACTGATATTCAATGAAAATCTATAATTACCGGAGTTTATACCTGTTTACACCAACTGAAATAATAATGTTAATGAAAACACAAAAAGCGTTTCTCCCCATTCTCTCCATTTTGGTCTCAATTTTATACTATTTGTTGAATAATTTGTCAAATGTTGATATAATGACATTGGATAATATATATATATATGCTTGATTGCGTATGTTTTATATATAGAGCAAGTTTTCTTTATATAAGGAGTGTATATGAATCGTCAGCGATTTAGCAAGAACTTTGATGAAATTGACCGTAAGAGTCAAGTGAAGATGTACAAAGCTGGTAAAAACTGGGTTCGGAAAGTAATATCTCAGATTAGTCTTTTACGAGTAATTCGTAGCCGTGATGATGTAACCGCTAACATAAGCACTGTTGAAAATAGGGATTGTTTGGATAATCGATGTCATGAATACTTGAAGTCTATTTTAGCTTTGGGGGCGGCAATTACAGGTACTTCTGTTTCACCGACTGCTTTTGCAGAAGAGTATCCTCTTGTTGTGGAGCAAGAAGTAGAAAGTAGTATTGATACTCTTGTTGATAAAGATGTAGTAATTGTTGAAAGAGTTTCTTCAGAAATAATTGTTGATAGTCACCTACTGATTTCAACAGATCCATCTCCATCATCAAATGTCAACCAATCCATTGATCGCATGGTTTCAGCTAGTGGCAGTGAATCTGTTAGTGCTTCCTCCTCGGCTAGTGGCAGTGAATCTGTTAGTGCTTCCTCCTCGGCTAGTGGCAGTGAGTCTGTTAGTGCTTCCTCCTCGGTTAGTGGCAGTGAGTCTGCTAGTGTTTCCTCCTCGGTTAGTAGCAGTGAGTCTGTTAGTGCTTCCTCCTCGGTTAGTAGCAGTGAGTCTGTTAGTGCTTCCTCCTCAGTTAGTGGCAGTGAGTCTGTTAGTGCGTCAGAGTTGGTGAGTACATCGGTTAGAGAATCATTGTCAACAAGCGAAAGTGAACCGCTGAACGCGAATGGAACTGTGAATAAATCAGAAACCATTCGTATCGCAGCAGAGTTGGAATACACCACACTGGACAATGCCATCCGCAACTTAAGGCACGCCCTATCTTTCCCAGAAATTTTTGAAGAAACAGGGAATGAAGAAAAGTATGGAAAGTATCGACAAGCCTTATCTCTTGCTAGACTTGCTTTAGAACAGGCCATCGCCCTTAGGGAAAAAGACTCGGTCAGTCAGGTAGAGTTAGACGCTATGGCCTTAAAAGCGGGTCAAGCTGCGATAAGTTTAAATGGTCGAATAGCCCAAATCAATCCGATTACGGCTGTAGAGGGGACAAGTACTCGAGCAACGGATACTGTAAGACCGGAGATTCTTAAAACAAATGACCTAATAATCTTCAATAAAAGGACGATTACAACTCCATTAGTTTTTGGAGAGGTTAGAGAAGCAAGCAATCCTTCTTCATGGAAAGATTTTGGTATTAACTATGCATCCAATACCTATACAGCTGATAGTATAAAGGGAGGAAATAACATTCTTTTGGACTTCCCTGGTTTACAAGTAAGACATAGTTTGAAAACGGGGACGAGAGATGTATATCAGATAACAATATCTGGAACTGCTACCTATAAACAGGAAGTAAATGGAAGAACATATTTTACTCGTGCTCCGTATATCGTGGATGGCGCTGGGAATATACCGCTCTTTTATGTCAATGGAGCATGGAAGGAATCTAAAATCATCATTGTTGAAGTGGAAGATGGGAACCATTACATCAATATGAATTGGGGAGAGGCAGTAACCTCTAATAAACTGACTGAGAAAGCTAGCCTGCATACTAAAGCTGGGAACCCTTGGACTGATAAAAACGTATTGAACAATATTGTGATTCGTCCAACGGGTCAACTTCCAGCAGTGAATGAATCCAAAAACGTTGCTGTTGACCTTTCTGTAAACGGTCAATCGAATACAGCAACCGCAAATATTTATGTTAATTATCCTCCTCAAATAACAACTGCAAGCAATATGTATGTATTTAAGGGGGAGAGCGTAAATAGACAACTTATTCAGATAACAGAGAGTGGACCAGCGAATTTTGGAGGAACTGTAAAAAGTGCTACCTTTAATACATATGTACAAGGGTTAACTATATCGACAACTGGTTTGGTGCAGGGGACGGTTCATGCAAATGCAACTCTTGGAAGATATACACGTACTGTTTCAGCTACAGACAACCTAAACAACACTAATACATCAAATTCATTCGGAATCTATTATATGGATTTAACTGGCGGAGAGTTAACGTCTGAAATTGGTACAAAAATTACAAACGATCAAATTAGAAATTTACTCCTTGCTAATTTACAATCTGGTGGAGAAAGTGTATCAAGCAACGTAAGCTTTAGTATACCTGAGCATGAAATGAGTTTAGGAATACAAACAATAAATGTTGTAGCAACAGGTACAAACGGGAACTCGAAGACCGTTCAAGTGAAGTTGAATTACCGAGACACCCAAGCACCTACCGTTACAAGAACCCAGTCCGTTATTTACGTATTTGATAATGTACCAATTAAACTATTGAATCCGAACAATCCTCAAGCGGTTTCTCCAGTTGCCGATAAATTAAAAATTGCAACGGTTACGGATGTGTCTGGAGTGGCCACGACTGCGGACATACTCACCGCTGTAGAAGCTGAAAATGACAACAAAAAAGGTTTGACCGTTACAGTTGAAGGAAGTACGGCTAGTCCAAAAGAAGTCTTTGTCTCGGGTCAAACCGCAGCCTCTTTCAATCTGCCATCTGGATTTTACAACAATTTCGTTAAAATTGCAGATACCCAAGGTAATGCGACTACCTATCAAACAGAAAGTGCCAAATTTAAAATGCACTTGCTGGATACGAGTGTCACGCCTATTGTCGCACGAGATATTGATGCGACAGGTTTCACACGTGTGACGGCAGAAGATATACTCAATGCAGTCAATGTAGACTATGGTGCTGTCACTCAAGATGAGCAAAATGCAGTCAAAGTTCGCAAGGAGCTTCTGTCAAATTCAGATACAGGAGACAGGGTAACTCTTGGTACAAAAAGGGCTACAGTGCGTGTCTACACAGCTAGCAACACCTATAAAGATGTTGATGTTACGTTCGACTATGTAGATAGAACTAGACCACGTATCACCGTCAAGAAAGATGTTTCTGTCTTTGCTAATCGACCTGTTGAATTGATCGAGCCAAACACAGCAGCTCCCGTAATCGCAACCGATAGCTCAATGCCGTTGACCTATAGTATGCCAGATGCATCAGGAGTGACGGTCAATTCTACTACAGGTAAAGTGCAAGGAACGCTTAGTGCTACTGGTGCTGGATACTATACACGTGCGGTTACAGTGCTGGATGCTCATACTCAACAAAAATCAAAAGCAAACCAGTCAAGTGTTTTTAAACCATTGTCTACTAACAATTGGTTTTAAAATAGACCAATCTAACTCTCGTATTACTTCTTGAAGCTTGTTTATCACATCGTCTAGTGTTTTAAAAGCTTTATTCTTAAACCCTCTCTTTCGAATCTCAGCCCAAACTTGTTCAATTGGATTCATTTCAGGAGTATAGGGAGGAATAAACTCAAAACCAATATTATGTGGTTTCTCTAAGGTACTTGATTTATGCCAAACGGCATTGTCCATCACTAATAAAATATAATCGTCAGGATAAGCTTCAGATAGTTGTTTGAGAAAAACATTCATCCAATCTGTATTACAGCCCCCAGCGATAATGAAGAAGGACTCTCCTGTATGGGCATCAACAGCACCATAGCAATAGCGATACTCACGAATATAGTGACTATGTACATGCGGTCTCACCCCTTTTGGTGCCCAGGCCTTCCCAATTTTACTGATCCGACCGAAACCCGCCTCATCTTGATACATTAGCCTGACTTTATGATAGCGACGACTATTCTTGAAGCGCTTTCCTGTTTTCGTGAATGAAGATTTTATTTTTAGACGCTAGAATCGTTTCGGCGTCTGCTTTTTTAGGGTGTTCTGGTCTTGGCGTCACTTTGCGCCAACCATGGCGTTTAAGAATGGCATAGAATCCTTCCTTGGTCGTAGGGTGTCCAACCCGTTTCTGATAAGCTTCATAGAGAGAGTTTATCGTCACAAATTCGCCATTTAGTGAGGCTGTTAACTGTTCTTTTAGAAACGCTTCCTCTTCTTGAAGGGTTAAATATTGACGGTTCCGTCCACCTCGCGTTTCTCTTACTAGAGCTGAAATCCCCTCAAGTTCGTACTTGCGCTGTAAGGACCAGATTGTATACTTTGAATAGCCGATGAGGTTAGTGATTTCCTTATAGCTAAGACCTTCTGCTCTGAACAAGATAACTTGAAGTCGTCTATGAAATGGAGAATAGGTTTTATCTTTCAAATAAGTTTTTAATTCTTTCGTTTGTTCGATAGTAAGTTTCATAAATCTATTATAGGTTAGTTTTTGTTTTTTGAATAGTATCAAAACAATAGCATAACATCAGGTGATTTTTGGATTCGATCCCTGTTTATCAATAATATGGGGAGCGATGGGACTATTACAGCCCTTGAGCGTGAGTATGGATTGGTTCCGACAGCAGATGATATTAAAAACCATGTCACAATAACGGGTGTAGATAACAATGGTCCAACGATTACCAAAGAAGTATTAGGAACTATTCCGAAAAATGTTAATGGACATGTACAAGTCCAGTTAACAACGAGCGAAGGGGTTCGTACTGTTGTGACTGTACCAATCAATTACACCAACCAACGTCCGATTATTAACGTGCCAGCTAGAAAAGAAATCCTTCGAAAACCAGTGGGGCAATCGACCACCATTGACTTGTCCGAAGGTGTGACTGTTACAGATAGAGAAGATGATCGTTCTCCATCAGATAACCTGACGACATCTGTCAAATATGAGATTGTAGATAGTACCAATCAAGTAGTGAGAACGGTTGGGCCTAGTACAGCATCAAAAATAGTTGACCTTACAGATCTTCCTGCAGGGGATTATACAGTTAAGATTTCTGCGACAGATTCTGGAGCAACAACACCTGTCGTTGCAACCTATTCCCTTCGTGTAAATGTGGATACAACACCGCCAACGGTTGCGAATGCGAAGTCAGACATTTTTGTTTTCAAAGGAGTAGCAATTGACACAAATGCAACTGTAACAGGGGAACAACCATTGAAATGGGCGACTATTTCGGATGATATTGCTGTGACAGACATTGTTGGAAGAAACAATTTAGTTGGTCTCTCGTTGGACTTGAACGGCAATTTAACAGGAATAAGTAATAGTACTGCAGGTTACTACAGTAGAAGTTTGACTGTTACGGATGGTACAAACAGTGCAACTGCTGTATCAGTCAGAATCTTTGTCCTTGAGCCAAGTGGGGAAACAACGACACGGATTCATGGGCACCATGTGCGTACAACGGATTTTGCCAATCTTGTGACATTGACATCTGGTTCTGGGTATGATAGCAATGGGTTCAAAGCAGCTGCTGGCTTGACATTTACACCAGTAGATGCACAAGGAAATGCTCTAACAGATAATCAATTACCAAAAACAGGGACAGGAAATCAAGTTCGTGTACGAGTGACGACAAGTCAGGGGGTTGTGACCTATGTAACGGTAACTGTTAATTATGATGCAAACACAAATCCAAGTCTAACGGTGAGCGATCAGACGATAGACAAGGGAGATGTGAGAGGAAATTCTATCGATTTATCAAGAGAAGTTACGGTTTCTGATAAAGAAGATGATCGTGATCCGAATGATAACAAAACCAAACGTGTTACTTATGAAGTTCGTTCTGCAGATGGGGCGAGGGTTATTAAGGCGGAAAGCGAGGATGTGACACTTCCGCTTACAACTACGGCCGGAACCTACAAAGTCATTGTCAAAGTTACGGACAGTGATGGTAGCGTTGTGACAAGAGAGTACACATTGACTATCACAGATCGTGTGTCTGCGAGTATCTCCTCCTCTGAGTCCGCGTCAACCAGCGCGTCTACCTCATCAAGTACCTCAACGAGTGCGTCCGCATCAGTCAGCGCGTCCACCTCATCAAGTACCTCAACGAGTGAGTCTGCGTCAACCAGCGCGTCTACCTCATCAAGTACTTCATCGTCTGAGTCCGCGTCAGTAAGCGCATCTACTTCAGCAAGTACTTCATCGTCTGAGTCCGCGTCAGTAAGCGCGTCTACTTCAGCAAGTACCTCAACGAGTGAGTCTGCGTCAACCAGCGCGTCTACCTCAGCAAGTACCTCGTCCTCTGAGTCCGCATCAGTAAGCGCGTCTACCTCAGCAAGTACCTCGTCCTCTGAGTCCGCATCAGTAAGCGCGTCTACCTCAGCAAGTACTTCATCGTCTGAGTCCGCGTCAGTAAGCGCGTCTACCTCAGCAAGTACCTCAACGAGTGAGTCCGCGTCAATGAGTGCGTCTACCTCAGCAAGCACGAGTGCCAGCGCGTCCGCATCAACCAGTGCGTCTACCTCAGCAAGTACAAGTGCTAGCGCGTCCGCGTCGACCAGTGCGTCTACCTCAGCAAGCACGAGTGCCAGTGAGTCCGCGTCGACCAGTGCGTCTACTTCAGCAAGCACCAGTGCCAGCGTGTCCGCGTCGACCAGTGCGTCTACCTCAGCAAGCACATCAGCTTCTGAGTCTGCATCAACCAGTGCGTCTACTTCAGCAAGTACCAGTGCTAGCGCGTCCGCCTCAACAAGTGCGTCTACCTCAGCAAGCACCAGTGCTAGCGCGTCCGCGTCGACCAGCGCGTCTACCTCAGCAAGTACCAGTGCTAGCGAGTCCGCGTCGACCAGTGCATCTACTTCAGCAAGCACAAGTGCTAGCGCGTCTGCCTCAACAAGTGCGTCTACTTCAGCAAGCACGAGTGCCAGCGCGTCCGCATCAACCAGTGCGTCTACTTCAGCAAGTACCTCGGCTTCTGAGTCTGCGTCAACCAGCGCGTCTACCTCAGCAAGTACCAGTGCTAGCGAGTCCGCGTCGACCAGTGCATCTACCTCAGCAAGCACCAGTGCTAGCGCGTCTGCCTCAACAAGTGCGTCTACTTCAGCAAGCACGAGTGCCAGCGCGTCCGCATCAACCAGTGCGTCTACTTCAGCAAGTACCTCGGCTTCTGAGTCTGCATCAACCAGCGCATCTACTTCGGCAAGTACCTCAACGAGTGAGTCTGCGTCGACCAGTGCGTCTACCTCAGCAAGTACAAGTGCCAGTGAGTCTGCGTCAACCAGCGCGTCTACTTCAGCAAGCACCAGTGCCAGTGAGTCTGCGTCGACCAGTGCGTCTACTTCAGCAAGCACATCAGCTTCCGAGTCTGCATCAACAAGTGCGTCTACCTCAGCAAGTACAAGTGCCAGCGAGTCCGCGTCAACCAGCGCGTCTACCTCAGCAAGTACTTCATCGTCTGAGTCCGCGTCAACCAGCGCGTCTACCTCATCAAGTACCTCAACGAGTGAGTCTGCGTCGACCAGCGCGTCTACTTCAGCAAGTACCTCAACGAGTGAGTCTGCGTCAACCAGCGCGTCTACCTCAGCAAGTACCTCATCGTCTGAGTCTGCATCAACTAGCGCGTCTACTTCAGCAAGTACCTCGGCCTCAGAGTCCGCATCAGTAAGCGCGTCTACTTCAGCAAGTACTTCATCGTCTGAGTCTGCGTCAACCAGCGCGTCTACCTCATCAAGTACCTCAGCTTCTGAGTCTGCGTCGACCAGCGCGTCCATCTCAGCAAGTACTTCGGCTTCTGAGTTTGCGTCAACTAGCGCGTCTACCTCAGCAAGTACCTCATCATCTGCGTCCGCATCAGAAGTTTGGATTACATCAAATGCTGGTGGAGCTTCCTTGGAATTACCGAAAATTGATGTACAATCTGTATCGGAATCTATAAGTGTTTCTCAATCAGTTTCGATCAGTTCATCTGCATCAGTGAGCACATCGACTTCAGCCAGTGCGTCCGCATCCGTGAGTGCATCAACTAGCGCATCTGTTTCAGCAAGTGCTTCAAGGTCTGAATCAATGATTCCGAACCAGCCAAGTTCAGAAACTGTAAGTCCAAAACCTGCAAGATTGCCGAATACAGGAGAAACAGCTTCAAATATATCTGGAGCAGTCAGTGCAACTCTGTTGCTAGGAGCCTTTACTCTTAAAGCTAAACGACGTCGTAAAAAAGACGAAGAAACTGAATAGTTCGAATACGATGATGTCAGTAATCTAAAGATTATTTAATAAAACTCTGTAATTTAGTAGTGAATAGAGTCATTACAAAGATTACAGAGTTTTTATGAATTACAATCAAATAAAACCAGATCAGTATAAAATATACAGTAGCATAAGAGGTGAAGTGGTCTATTCAGCTATTTTCTTCTAAGGAGTCGTATTTCCAAAAAGATGACTTTCAAAGGAAAACTTCTTTTCTACTCGATTCGCCTTATATGTTAAATTTGTTTTTACTTTCAGAACTATTTTCAGAAAAACTTAGTATTTTCAGTTTCGTTTAAGTTTGTAGCTATATACTATATTCAAGCTAGAAATAGCAAACAACTTTTCTTTTTCATATAATCTCCTAGAGAACAGTCGACCGCGGTCGGCTGTTTTCGTGTTTGGGTACAATTAGTAATTTCATAATCAAGAAAATATTTTCAGAAAAACTTTTTGATTTTCAGTTTTGTTTAAGTTTGTAGATATATACTGTATTCAAGCTAGAAATAGCGAATTTCTTTTTCATATAATCTCCAGAGAACAGTCGACTGTGGTCGGCTGTTTTCGTGTCTTTTCTTCTCGGGCAAAAATGGTATAATGGTAGTGATTGTATAAGGAGAAAAGTATGTCGGTAGTAGGGAAATCAAGCGGTAAAATCATTTTGATGGGAGAACATTCAGTAGTCTATGGTCAGCCTGCTATTGCCATGCCATTTTCTGCTGTGGAAATTACAGCTCAGGTGACTGCCCAAGGTCAGGCACTTAGTGTAGCTTGTGACTTCTATGAAGGCCTGGTTCACAAGATGCCCAAAATATGGGAAAGTCTCAAGCATGCCATCCGTTTCTCACTCTATCGTATTGGTGCGCCGACTGACCCAGCTATTCACATCGAAATCAGCTCCACCATTCCTGCCGAGCGAGGCATGGGGTCTAGTGCTGCGGTGGCAGTAGCCGTTGCCCGCGCCCTCTTTGCCTACTACGAAAAAGACCTGACGGACGGCGAACTCTGGGACATTGTCCAGTCTTCGGAAAAAATTGCTCACGGTAATCCCTCGGGCATTGATGCGGCGACTACCAGTGGCAAGTCCCCCGTCTTCTTTATCAAGCACCAGCCCATCGAACCTTTTGAGCTGAAACTCCGTGCCCACTTGGTAGTGGCTGATACAGGCGTGACGGGAAATACCCTAGAAGCCATTTCAGATGTGGCTGATTTGTTGGAGAAAAAGCCAGAGGCTATCAAGCTAGTAGAAGAACTAGGAAACTTGACCCGACAGGCCAAGGAAGATTTAGCCACAGACCAGGCAGAGCTTCTAGGCAGCAGAATGAACCAAGCTCATGCCCTCCTGCAAAAATTAGGCGTGTCTGATCCTAGCCTAGATAAGCTAGTCCGCCTTGCCCAAGAAAATGGAGCCCTCGGAGCCAAATTAACTGGTGGCGGTCGTGGCGGTTGCATGATTGCTCTTGTTAGAACAGGCCAAGATGCTCAGACTCTTGCTCAAATTCTTACCCAAGCAGGCGCCCGCCAAACCTGGATACAGTACTTAGGAGAAACCAATGACTAAACAAACAGGCCTTGCCCGTGCCCATACCAATATTGCCTTGATTAAATACTGGGGAAAACGCGATAAGGAATTATTCCTACCTATGAATTCCAGTTTATCCCTGACCCTTGACGCATTTTATACGGATACCAAGGTTGTTTTTGACCCAGAATTAACTGCCGATGAGTTCTATCTCAACGGAATTTTACAAAAAGAAAAAGAAATTTTAAAAATTTCTCGATTTTTGGATTTGTTTTGCGAATATATAGGTGAAAGGGCATTTGCCCGAGTGGAAAGTCTAAATTTTGTTCCGACTGCGGCTGGTTTGGCAAGCTCAGCATCAGCCTTCGCAGCCCTTGCACTTGCAACCGCAACTGCCTTGGATTTAGATTTGTCACCAGCTACCCTATCAACTCTTGCTCGTAGGGGCTCAGGTTCTAGTACCCGTAGCCTATTCGGTGGATTTGTTGAGTGGGACATGGGGACCGGTTCAGAAGATTCTATGGCCCATCCCATTGATGATGCGGACTGGGATATCGGCATGGTCGTCTTGGCGGTCAATACCGGACCGAAAAAGATTGCTAGTCGAGAGGGAATGGACCACACAGTTGCCACTTCACCATTTTACTCAGCCTGGGTAGATACAGCCAAACAAGACTTGGTGGACATCAAGGCAGCTATTGCTAGCCGTGATTTTGAAAAACTTGGTCAGATTACAGAGCACAATGGCATGAAGATGCATGCGACTACGCTCTCTGCCAATCCACCCTTTACCTACTGGTCAGCCGATAGCCTAGTGGCTCAAGAGGCAGTCCGTCAGGTTCGTGAAGCAACTGGCTTATCAGCCTACATGACCATGGATGCGGGACCAAATGTCAAGGTCCTCTGCCGAGCAAGTCAGATGGATGAGCTAGTAGCTGAATTGTCCAAAGTCTTCCCAAGAGAGAAAATCATCACTAGTAAGCCTGGACCTGCTACCTACGTCCTCAGTGAAGACGAGTGGCAGACCTCACAAGCAGCGTTTGAAAAGGGCTTGTAGCATGAAAGTACAAGTAAAGATACCTGGAAAACTCTTTCTAGCAGGGGAATATGCAGTTGTTGAGGCCGGCTATCCTGCGGTGATTGCGGCGGTTGACCAGTACCTGACCGTCACCATTGAAACAAGTGACCGAGGCCTTCTTCATTCCAGCCAGCAAGCAGATCTCTATCTGACCTGGGAGCGTAAGGAAAATAAGATTTTCATCCAAGATAACCATCCCTATGCTCTGATTGAGACAGCTATGCAGGTAACGGAGGAATATCTGACGGCCAAGGGCTATGCTTGTCATGGAACCTATAGCCTATCTGTACAGTCCGACCTAGATGACCAGACTTCAGGTGCCAAGTATGGTCTGGGGTCGTCAGGGGCAGTAACGGTTGCGACGGTCAAGGCCCTGTTGACCTACTACGGTCACCGACCAGATGCCCTCCTGACCTACAAGCTGGCAGCCTTGGCCCAGACCAAGCTAGGCATGACAGGTTCCTTCGGAGATTTGGCGGCTTCCAGTTTTGGTGGCTTGATCGCCTATCATTCCCTGGACCGTTCTTGGCTTTTAGGGAAAATGGCAGAGCTGTCCCTGCTGGATCTGGTCGAAAGTGATTGGCAAGGTTTGTCTATCAGCCCTATTCAGTTACCTGCAGGCTTAGACCTCTTGGTTGGCTGGACAGGGTTGGCGGCTTCGACGGATAGTCTAGTTTCCCGGATGGAAAGCCAAAAAAGTCAGGCAGAAAAAGAGCAAATTCATGTCCAGTTTCTAGCCGACTCTAAGACCTGTGTAGAGCAGTTGATAGTAGCTTGTCAGACAAATGACTTGGTATCAGCTAGACAGGCTATTACTCAAAACCGCAAACTCTTACAGGATTTTGCGAGAGGAATGGGATTGGTCATTGAAACGCCTCAACTGAGTCAACTCTGTGACCTGGCCCAGACCTATGGAGCGGTGGCCAAATCATCTGGTGCTGGCGGAGGTGACTGCGGCATTTGCTTGGTAGACAGTAAGGAACAAAAAGTAGCGATTGAGAAGGCTTGGCAACAAGCCGACATTCTTCCACTCCAACTAAAGATCACAAGTAGAGAATAAGGAGAACCCTATGTTTTATCTAGGAGAATTTGGTTTAGACCGCAAGGATCAACACGTTGGCTTGGCCAACCAGCAATATAGTGCCACACCGGCCAAGGACTTTACGGAGACCTTGTTTGTCCATCATTCCCTGCCTCAAACCAAGGTGGATGAAGTGGATATTTCGACCAGCGTAGCTGGTTTGGACTTTGCCTTTCCTTTCTTCATCAATGCCATGACTGGCGGAAGCAAGAAGACGCGGGAAATCAATCGTCTGTTGGGAATTATGGGGCATTTTGGCAAGATTGCTCTGGCATCTGGTTCGGTCAGTGCGTCGATCAAGGATCCGTCTGTTGCGGAAACCTTCTCTGTTATGCGTCGGGAAAATCCTTACGGGATTATCTTTGCCAACCTAGGTGCCCACCACAGTGTTGAGAACGCCAAGCGGGCGGTGGATTTGTTGGAGGCAAATGCCATTCAGATCCATGTCAATGCTCCTCAGGAGATTGTCATGCCTGAGGGAGACCGTGATTTTACGATGTGGTTGAAGAATATTGAAACCCTGGTGCGGGAGATGGAAGTACCTGTCATCGTCAAGGAAGTTGGTTTTGGCATGAGCCGAGAAACGGTTGCCCAGCTGGCTTCTGTCGGTGTGCAAACAATTGATGTATCTGGTACTGGGGGGACGGATTTTGCCAAGATTGAAAATGCCCGTCGAACCTTCAATGACTATACTTATTTGGAGGGTTGGGGGCAGTCTACCGTGACTTCCTTGGTGGAGGCTATGTCTGTTTCTGAAGAAGTTCGCCCAAGCCTGATTGCATCTGGTGGTATTAAGACGCCACTAGATATTGTCAAATCATTGGCCCTCGGTGCAGACCTTGTCGGTATGTCCAACCATTTCCTCCAGTATGTCAAGGATGGTAAGGGGCATCGTTTTGACGACGGCTTGCAGGCTATTAAGACTTATCAATGGCAGATGGCTGAAATCATGACCATGTTGGGGGCTAAGAATATTGCAGATCTTCGCAAGAAAGATTTGGTTTTGGCTCCAAATGTACAAAACTGGTGCGAAGCGCGTGGGATTGACTGGAAAGCCTATGCCCGTCGGTCAGCGAATGTGAGTTAAAGAGAGATAGACTGATGTCTTCAGTTCTCAACAATGTAGAAAAATAAAAAAGCCAGGTCCATTTTGGAACTTGGCTTTTGTCATGGAGTGGTGCCTAGGTCGCTGCTAACTGCCCTGCTTGCAACTGGTACATGCGGTGGTAGTGACCCTTGAGGGCTAGAAGTTCTTCGTGATTGCCTGACTCGATGATCTTTCCCTTATCCAAGACATAGATACAGTCGGCATCTTGAATAGTTGATAAACGGTGGGCAATCGCAATGGTTGTCCGCCCTTTTCGCATTTTTTCAAGAGAGGTCTGGACCGTTTGCTCTGTCTCCGAATCGATATTAGCGGTAGCCTCGTCTAAAATGAGAATCTTAGGCTGGCTAGCCATGGTGCGTGCAAAGGCCAGCAGTTGCCGTTGCCCTGTCGAAAAGGCGGTACCCCGCTCAGTGACCAAGTGGTCGTATTTCTCAGGAAGTTTTTCTATGAAGGGAGCAGCATCCACAAATCGAGTCGCTTCCTCAATCTCCTTCTGGGAAATATCCTGATACATCTGGATATTGGACGCAATGGTTCCGTGAAAGAGGAAGGGATCTTGCAGGACTAGGCCGATCGCGGACCGCAATTCCTCTTGCGAAAAACTGCGGATATCCTGACCGTCAATCAGAATCCGCCCAGATTGGAACTCATAGAAACGCATAAAGACATTGATGATTGAGGATTTTCCAGACCCAGTGGCCCCTACGAAAGCAATGGTCTGCCCCTGTCTCACTTCAAAGGAAACCTTATCCAGAATTTGCCGCTTGCCGTCATAGGAAAAGCAAACATCCTCAAAGACAATATGCCCCTTGTCAATCTTGGCCCCTCGGTCCAGCTGTAGTGGCTCCTCGATAGTCTGGTCCATGAGCGTAAAGACCCGTCCGGCAGATACCATAGAGGTTTGGAGGGTGGAAAAATGCTGCGTGACATCCAGCAAGGGATCGAAAAGACGATTGACATACTGGATGAAAGCATAGATAAGACCAGCAGAAATCCCAGCCTGTGACCAATCCAAACCAAAGTAGGTCATGAGCAGGGCATAGGCCAAAATCTTGACAAGTGACAGAGCAGGACGGAGAAAGAGACTGTCCAAGGCCATGGAACGGCTGGCATAGTTCAGATGTTCCTGGTTGATAGCTTCGAACTCTGCTTTTAAGCGGTCTTCCTGAGAAAAAGCCTGGATAATCCGAATGCCCTCAATACTTTCAGCCAGTTTGCTGTTAATGGCACTCAGCAGACTTCTAGTCTTGGCCACAATAGGAGCTGACCGTTTTCTGTATTGATTAACCAAGACGAAAATCAAGGGAAGAAAGAGGATGATCAGACAGGTCAATTTCCAATCCAGAGCAAACATGGTCGAAAGCGTGGTGATGATAATAAAGAGAGCGGAGATAAAACTGGATAAAATCCCTGAAAACATCTCTGAAATGCTCTCGGTATCGTTGGTGATTCGCGAAACAATGGAGCCACTCGGAGTCTGATCAAAATAAGCCATTCCCAACTTTTCCATTCTCCCAAAAGCATCCCTGCGAATATCCCTCACAATGCTATAGGAAACTTTTGCAAACCAGAGATTTCCAAAATACTGGAGCAGCATTTGAAGCAGATAGAGGGCGAAGTAGGCCGCTAGAATAGCCACCGCAGTCTCAGAAATAGTAGAAATGTAGTGGTCGATAAAATAAGAAGCCAGAAGGGGAATCAAACTGCGAACAACAGTCGTCAGCAGCAAAAAGCTGAGGGCAAGGACTGTCAGCAGTCGATAGGCTTTGAGATAGGACAAGAGTCGCCAAAAAACACTAGCTTGCTTGGTTTTAGAGAGCATCACTTTCCTCCTTTTCGAGTTGCTGCATCATATAGGTATCGTAATACCAGCCTTTTTCATCTAGTAATTCTTGGTGACGACCTCGTTCTACGATTTTCCCGTCTTCAAGGACCAGAATCAAATCGGCATGGACAATAGCTGACAGGCGATGGGCGGTAATAATGGTGGTCTTATCAAGGCGTTCTTGCTTGATGGTTTCGAGAATAGCGTGTTCTGTTTTAGCATCCACCGCTGAGAGCGAATCATCCAAGAGTAGAATATCTGTATTGAGAATCATGGCACGGGCCATAGCCAACCGTTGCTTTTGTCCGCCAGAAAGGGAAATCCCCTTCTCACCAACCATGGTATCAAAGCGATCGGGCATATCCCGAATATCCTCATAGACATGAACAGCCCGAGCGGCCTCTTCTACTTGGTCTAGTGAGAGGTCTGGATTGCCAAAGCGGATATTTTCAGCAATGCTGGTCGCAAAGAGGAATTGGTCTTGGGGTACATAGCCGATTAATCGTCGCAGGTCAGCTAGCTTGTAGTTCTTGATATTTTCCTGATTGAGCAAAATCTGTCCATTTGTCACATCGTATTCTCGCATCAGGAGCTTGAGCAGGCTTGTCTTCCCAGAGCCTGTTGGCCCCACAAGGCCAATTGTCTGCCCTTTTTTGATGTGAAACTGGATGTCTTGGAGGACTGGTATGTTATCATAAGCAAATTCGCTAATCTCATAGACAATCTCTCCATTGCTTGGTGCAGGCAGCGGTTGGTCTATTTCAACGACTTCTGAAGAAATGCTGAGAAGGGTCTGAATCCGATTGTAGGACACATCACCACGCTGGCTAATATTGACCAAAAAACCAATCGCCATAAGAGGCCAGATGAGGAGATCTAAATAGGTCATGAAGGTTACTAGTTGGCCCAGACTGACCTGACCTTGCGAGATGAAGTGAGAGCCGACCAGAAGGGTCAGTAGGTAGGACAGGCCAATGAAGAAGAGGACGGCAGGGTTGAACAGGGCATCGTACCGCATGGTTTTGATATTCTGCAAGAAGGCTGCTTGGTTGACTTCCTGAAAAGCCGCCGTTTCTTGTTCTTGGTAGCCAAAGGATTTGGTGACCTTTATACCAGAAACAGCTTCCTGTACCTTGTTGTTAAGCTCTGAAAAGGCTGCCTGTGAAGCCTTGAAATTTTCATGGGTACGACGGCCTAGAAAATTAGTAGTGAGAGTCATGAAGGGCAGGGGCAAGATTGCCACCAAGGTCATCTGCCAGGAAATACTCAAACTCATGGTGACCAGTGTGACCAAAGCAGTGACGGTGGCATCGACAAAGGACATGACGCCACCACCTGCTAGTCGGGTCAGGGCATTGATATCATTGGTTGCATGGGCCATTAAATCCCCAGTTCGATGTTGCTGAAAAAAGGATGGAGATAGGTGCATAAAGTGGTCAAACAGCCGAGCCCTCATGATTTTTCCTAGACGATAAGATGTTGCCAGGATGTTCATTCGCCAAAGATAGCGGAGGCCGTACATGGCCAAGGCTGACAAGATGAGCCCGGCTACCCCGAGTAGTAAGCGATGCTTAGTCAACTGTCCGCTGGCAATCTGGTCAATCAACTGCCCCATGATAGAAGCGGGAAGGAGATTGAGGAGGCTGACCAGGCAGAGTGATAAAACCCCAATCAGGTAGGCCTTTTTCTCAAGGGAAAAGAACCACCACAATTGTTTGATAATCTTCATAAGTATCCTTTCTGAACAAAAGAAAGGTTGGTAGCTTGTCGCCACCAACAAATAATAGAATTCGGTGACACTAGTGTATCACAGACTGGTAGAAATGGAAAGTTTGGAACTTATACTATTCAAAAAACAAAAACTAACCTATAATAGATTTATGAAACTTACTATCGAACAAACGAAAGAATTAAAAACTTATTTGAAAGATAAAACCTATTCTCCATTTCATAGACGACTTCAAGTTATCTTGTTCAGAGCAGAAGGTCTTAGCTATAAGGAAATCACTAACCTCATCGGCTATTCAAAGTATACAATCTGGTCCTTACAGCGCAAGTACGAACTTGAGGGGATTTCAGCTCTAGTAAGAGAAACGCGAGGTGGACGGAACCGTCAATATTTAACCCTTCAAGAAGAGGAAGCGTTTCTAAAAGAACAGTTAACAGCCTCACTAAATGGCGAATTTGTGACGATAAACTCTCTCTATGAAGCTTATCAGAAACGGGTTGGACACCCTACGACCAAGGAAGGATTCTATGCCATTCTTAAACGCCATGGTTGGCGCAAAGTGACGCCAAGACCAGAACACCCTAAAAAAGCAGACGCCGAAACGATTCTAGCGTCTAAAAATAAAATCTTCATTCACGAAAACAGGAAAGCGCTTCAAGAATAGTCGTCGCTATCATAAAGTCAGGCTAATGTATCAAGATGAGGCGGGTTTCGGTCGGATCAGTAAAATTGGGAAGGCCTGGGCACCAAAAGGGGTGAGACCGCATGTACATAGTCACTATATTCGTGAGTATCGCTATTGCTATGGTGCTGTTGATGCCCATACAGGAGAGTCCTTCTTCATTATCGCTGGGGGCTGTAATACAGATTGGATGAATGTTTTTCTCAAACAACTATCTGAAGCTTATCCTGACGATTATATTTTATTAGTGATGGACAATGCCGTTTGGCATAAATCAAGTACCTTAGAGAAACCACATAATATTGGTTTTGAGTTTATTCCTCCCTATACTCCTGAAATGAATCCAATTGAACAAGTTTGGGCTGAGATTCGAAAGAGAGGGTTTAAGAATAAAGCTTTTAAAACACTAGACGATGTGATAAACAAGCTTCAAGAAGTAATACGAGAGTTAGATTGGTCTATTTTAAAACCAATTGTTAGTAGACAATGGTTTAAAAACACTTGACTGGTTTGCTTTTGATTTTTGTTGAGTATTAAAAACTAGGTAATTCTAGCCGTGGCCGAATAGAAGAAACAGTTGGAGTTGTAAACACGTACGATACAGGTAGAAATCAAAAGATTTTTACCTTTTTCTGTATATTTATGATAAAATAAATGAAAATTTAGAAGAGGTGTTCAGATGAAAGCTATTGTTACAGTTGTCGGTAAGGATAAGTCAGGAATTGTTGCGGGTGTTGCGACTAAGGTTGCGGAGTTAGGGCTCAATATTGATGATATTTCCCAGACTGTTTTGGATGAGTATTTTACCATGATGGCGGTGGTGTCGTCGGATGAGAAGAAAGATTTCACCAAGCTTCGTGCAGAACTAGAAGCCTTTGGTCAAGGTTTGAACGTGAAAATCAACATTCAAAGTGCTGCCATTTTTGATGCTATGCACAACTTGTAAGGAGAGCAATCATGGATATTAGACAGGTTAGAGAAACCATTGAAATGATTGAGGAGCAGAATTTCGATATTCGGACCATCACCATGGGGATTTCCCTCTTGGACTGTATCGATGCGGATATTGAGAAGGCTGCTGAGAAAGTTTATACCAAGATTGTCACCAAGGCCAAGAACTTGGTAGCAGTCGGCGATGAGATTGCGGCAGAATTGGGCATTCCCATTGTCAACAAACGGGTATCGGTGACGCCTATTTCCTTGATTGGTGCGGCGACGGATGCGACGGATTATCTTCCCTTGGCTCATGCCTTGGACAAGGCGGCTCATGAGATCGGAATCGATTTTATCGGAGGTTTTTCAGCTCTCGTTCAAAAGGGCTACCAAAAGGGTGATGAAATCCTCATCAACTCCATACCGCAGGCATTGGCCCAAACCTCTAAGGTCTGCTCGTCGGTCAATATCGGCTCAACCAAGACGGGTATCAATATGACGGCTGTGCGGGACATGGGGCGGATTATCAAGGAGACGGCGGAAGCTTCTGATATGGGGGCGGCTAAACTTGTAGTCTTTGCCAATGCGGTCGAGGACAATCCCTTTATGGCGGGTGCCTTCCATGGTGTCGGTGAGGCGGATGTGGTCATCAATGTCGGCGTGTCTGGGCCTGGTGTGGTCAAGCGTGCTCTTGAAAAAGTCCGTGGTGAGAGCTTTGATGTGGTGGCGGAGACCGTCAAGAAGACCGCTTTCAAGATTACCCGTATCGGTCAGTTGGTCGGCAATATGGCCAGTGAACGCCTGGGTGTCAAGTTCGGTATCGTGGACCTGTCGCTTGCTCCAACGCCAGCCGTTGGCGACTCAGTAGCACGTGTTTTGGAGGAAATGGGTTTGGAAACCGTAGGTACGCACGGAACGACTGCTGCCCTTGCATTGCTCAATGACGCAGTGAAAAAGGGTGGGGTCATGGCCTGCAACCAAGTTGGCGGTTTGTCAGGTGCCTTTATCCCTGTGTCTGAGGACGAAGGCATGATTGCGGCGGTACAAAATGGCTCCCTCAACCTTGAAAAATTGGAAGCTATGACAGCTATCTGTTCTGTTGGTTTGGATATGATTGCTATTCCAGAAACAACGCCAGCTGAAACCATTGCGGCTATGATTGCGGATGAGGCGGCGATTGGGGTCATCAACCAGAAAACGACTGCGGTCCGTATTATTCCGCTCGGAAAAGAAGGGGACATGATCGAATTCGGTGGACTGCTGGGAACAGCTCCTGTTATGAAGGTCAATCAGGCTTCTTCTGTGGACTTTATCAACCGTGGTGGTCAGATTCCAGCACCGATTCACAGCTTTAAGAACTAAATTGAAACCGATTGCCCAAGCAGTCGGTTTTTTGCTATAATAATAGAAAAGAGACAAGGAGAATGCTATGGTAGAAACTAGATTGTATATTTCTCGTCACGGGAAAACCATGTTCAATACCATTGGACGTGTGCAGGGTTGGTGCGATACGCCGCTGACCAAGGTCGGTGAGGAGGGAATTCGTGAACTGGGCTTGGGGCTAAAGGATGCGGGCCTTGATTTTAAGCTGGCTGTATCCAGTGACTTAGGACGAACTGTTCAAACTATGACCATTGCCCAGCGTGAGTTGGGGATTTTGGGAAAAATCCCTTACTACCAAGACAAGCGTATCCGCGAATGGTGTTTCGGTAGTTTTGAGGGCATGTATGACGCAGACCTCTTCCAAGGTGTCCTGCCACGCTTGAAAGGAACCATTGATGTGGTTGGGATGAGCTACGAAGAGATTGCACATGGTATCCAAGAAGCTGATACAGCGGGTTGGTCAGAGCCTTGGGAAGTCTTGCGTGATCGCATTTTGACAGGCTTTGAATCTATCGCTCAGGACTTGGAAAAGCAGGGCGGAGGGAATGCTCTCGTGGTCAGTCACGGTATGACCATTGCGACACTGGTCAACTTGCTCCAGCCAGAAAGTCCGACCAATCTTTTCTTAGACAACGGCTCTATCACCGTCCTCAAATACGAAAATGGCAAGCTTGTAATTGAAGCAGTTGGGGATTTATCCTACCGCAAACGTGGGGCAGAATTGATTGCCCAAGGGAAATAAATGTGAAATGAAATCAGGGATATTCTCTGATTTTTTTCTTGACAAGTGTATCGAGATGCGATACAATAAATGCATCGAAGTTCGATGTATCGTAGTGCGAAAGGAATTTTATGAACGACAAATTAAAACGGGTCTATGTTCCGATGACAGAAACAGCCTTCTATATTTTATTTCATTTACAGGAAGAACGGCATGGCTATGATATTACGCAAAAGACCAAGCAAGTCACGGCAGGTCAGGTCGTGATTAGCCCTGGGACCATGTACGGCACCCTGTCGAAAATGGAGAAAGACGGCTTGATTGCCTTTGTCAGGGAAGAAGATAAGCGGAAGTTTTATAGGATAACAGAAACAGGTCGAGAAATTCTAGACATAGAATTGGCTCGGATTGAACGGCTCTATCGAAATAGTAAGGGGGAAAGTTATGGAGACTAAGACAGAGTGCAAGGTATTTTTTATCACAGACTTTAGTCAACAAGCAGACTATCTCAGTGAGATGCATCAGCAAGGGTGGAAATTAGTTAAGATTAGCTGGCTCTTCTTTTATCATTTTGAAAAATGCCAGCCAGAAGAGGTTGTGTATCAGGTTGATTTTAAGGAATCAAAAAATAAAGATCGAGAAAACTATCTACATATGTACGAAGATTATGGGTGGGAGTTTGTCATATCCTGCCAAAACTTCGTTATTTTTAGGAAGGTAGCTGTAAAGGGAGATCTTGAGATATACGGTGATAGGGAAAGTAAGGTAGAGTTTGTGAAAACAATCTTCCAAAGACGCTATTTGCCATCTTTGGGACTGTACGGCATTCTACTGGGAACAAGTTTGGGTTCGCGTCCAAGTTTTGTCTTAGGTATTTCTATTATTTATATACCTCTCTTATTATTACTTGGCTTGCGTTTTTATCGACTTGTAAAAAACAACTAGGTCCTCAGACTGATTTTTAGCACTCTAAGCAAAAGAGTGCTAATTTTTTGTCTTTTTCTCTTGACAATCCATTTTTTCGGCGTATAATGAGAGTATAAGTAATTAGCACTCGATGCTATAGAGTGCTAATGCTCTTCAAAAATCAACACTATCCGTTGTCAGCTTGCCTTTGTGAACCTCAGTTCTACATTCGGCCTCGCTTCCTAGGCTACTGTCGATTTTCATTGAGCGTAACTAAAACAGTGTTCATGAAAGGAGCGGAGATGATTACCCAACGTCAAAATGATATTTTGAATCTGATTGTTGAATTGTTTACGCGCCATCATGAGCCAGTTGGTTCTAAGGCCTTACAGGAAATGATTGCTTCTAGCTCTGCTACCATTCGCAATGATATGGCTAAGCTAGAACAGTTGGGCTTGCTAGAAAAGGCCCACACGTCAAGTGGTCGGATGCCCAGTCGGGCTGGTTTTCAATACTTTGTCAACCACTCGCTCAATCTGGAACACATCAATGAAGAAGATGTTTATCAGGTGGTCAAGGCCTTCGACTTTGAAGCTTTCAAGCTGGAAGACATCTTGGAGCGGGCAAGTCAGGTCCTAGCGGATTTGACAGGCTACACTTCGGTTATCTTAGATGTGGAGCCTACCAGTCAGCAGTTGACTTCCTTTGACATCGTGCAACTCAGCAGCCACGATGCCTTAGCAGTCTTGACCTTGGACCAGTCCAAACCTGTCACCGTTCAGTTTGCCATTCCCAAGAACTTTTTGACTAGGGACTTGGAGGTGCTCAAACGCCTGGTGGATGAACGCTTCGTTGGACAGACGGTCTTATCCATCCACTATAAGCTGCGGACGGAGGTTCCCCAAGTGGTGCAGCGTTACTTTGCCACGACGGACAATGTCTTGGATCTCATGGACTACATCTTTTCCAATCTTTTCCAAGAATCTGTCTTTATCGGTGGAAAAGTTGCCTCGCTGACTTACGGTAATCTAGCTACCTACCAACTCTTGGATAGTCCTCAGTTATTGGCACCAGAGTTGCGACAGGGCCTGGCTCCAGACCAGCAGACTAGTATTTCCGTGGCGGAACATAGGGATTCAGCCCTTGCAGATGTGACAGTCATTCATCATCGCTTTCCAATCCCATATCGGGGCATGGCCCAGATGAGTTTGCTCGGTCCTGTGAACATGAACTACCGCAGGCAGATGAGTTTGATCAACATCATCAGCCGCGTCCTATTTATGAAATTAACCGATTACTACCGTTATCTAAGTAGTAATCATTACGAAGTCAATTAGAAGGAGAATGCTTTGTCAGAAGAAATCAAAAACGAAGAAATCGTAGAAGAGGTTGAAGCAACAGAAGAAGTTGTGGAGACACCTGAAAAATCAGAATTGGATTTGGCAAACGAGCGTGCAGAGGAATTTGAAAACAAGTACCTCCGTGCCCACGCTGAAATGCAAAATATCCAACGCCGTGCTAACGAGGAACGCCAAACCATTCAGCGTTACCGTTCGCAAGACTTGGCCAAGAAAATCTTGCCGAGCTTGGATAACTTGGAACGTGCCCTTCAAGTCGAAGGTCTGACAGAAGATGTCAAAAAAGGTTTGGAAATGGTACAGGAAAGCTTGATTCAAGCCCTCAAAGAAGAAGGGGTGGAAGAAGTCGCAACAGATGTCTTTGACCCAAATCTTCACATGGCTATTCAAACTGTTCCAGCCACAGACGACTGCCCAGCAGAACACATCGCACAAGTCTTCCAAAAAGGCTACAAGTTGCATGAACGTTTGTTGAGGCCTGCTATGGTAGTCGTATCAGAATAGTCGCTCTGCTATTTTCCACAAAATTACTTGACCGAAATGTCGTTAAACTACTTGAAATAAGAAAATGCGAGTTAATGACTCGCGAAATCTGCACTACTTAAGAAGAGTGCATCAAATAAAAGAAAATTAAATTTTTGAAAGGATTTGAACCCGAACGAAATGCTCGGAAAATTGATAAACCGCCTTGCATTCATCGAATGCTACGTTGGTTTCCTAATTTTCAGTCGCATTTTCGGCGTTCTTGGTATCATTATTATGTCTAAAATTATCGGTATTGACTTAGGTACAACAAACTCAGCAGTTGCAGTTCTTGAAGGAACTGAATCAAAAATCATCGCAAACCCAGAAGGAAACCGCACAACTCCATCTGTTGTTTCTTTCAAAAATGGTGAAATCATCGTTGGTGACGCGGCAAAACGACAAGCAGTAACCAACCCAGATACCATCATCTCTATCAAATCAAAAATGGGAACTTCTGAAAAAGTTTCAGCAAATGGCAAAGAATACACACCACAAGAAATCTCAGCAATGATTCTTCAATACTTGAAAGGCTATGCGGAAGAATACCTCGGTGAAAAAGTAACCAAAGCCGTTATCACTGTTCCTGCTTACTTCAACGATGCCCAACGTCAAGCAACCAAAGACGCTGGTAAAATCGCTGGTCTTGAAGTAGAACGTATCGTCAACGAACCAACTGCAGCAGCCCTTGCTTACGGTTTGGACAAGACTGACAAAGACGAGAAAATCTTGGTATTCGACCTTGGTGGAGGTACTTTCGACGTATCTATCCTTGAACTTGGTGACGGTGTCTTTGATGTACTTGCAACAGCAGGTGATAACAAGCTCGGTGGTGACGACTTTGACCAAAAGATCATCGACCACATGGTAGCAGAATTCAAGAAAGAAAATGGCATCGACTTGTCAGCTGACAAAATGGCTCTTCAACGTTTGAAAGATGCAGCTGAAAAAGCGAAAAAAGACTTGTCAGGTGTAACATCAACTCAAATCAGCTTGCCGTTCATCACTGCAGGTGCAGCAGGTCCGCTTCACTTGGAAATGACATTGACTCGTGCGAAATTTGACGAATTGACTTACGACCTTGTAGAACGTACAAAAATTCCTGTTCGCCAAGCCCTTTCAGATGCAGGCCTTAGCTTGTCAGAAATTGACGAAGTTATCCTTGTCGGTGGCTCAACTCGTATCCCAGCCGTTGTGGAAGCTGTAAAAGCTGAAACAGGTAAAGAGCCAAACAAATCTGTCAACCCTGACGAAGTTGTTGCTATGGGTGCGGCAATCCAAGGTGGTGTCATTACTGGTGATGTCAAAGATGTTGTTCTTCTTGACGTAACTCCATTGTCACTTGGTATCGAAACAATGGGTGGTGTATTTACAAAACTCATCGACCGTAACACAACAATCCCAACTTCTAAGTCACAAGTCTTCTCAACTGCGGCGGACAACCAGCCAGCTGTTGACATCCACGTGCTTCAAGGTGAGCGTCCAATGGCAGCGGACAACAAGACTCTTGGTCGCTTCCAATTGACTGACATCCCTGCAGCACCTCGTGGTATTCCACAAATCGAAGTAACATTCGACATCGACAAGAACGGTATCGTTTCTGTAAAAGCAAAAGACCTTGGTACACAAAAAGAACAAACAATCGTTATCCAGTCTAACTCAGGTTTGACAGATGAAGAAATCGACCGCATGATGAAAGATGCAGAAGCAAACGCTGAAGCAGACAAGAAACGTAAGGAAGAAGTTGACCTTCGTAACGATGTGGACCAAGCAATCTTTGCGACTGAGAAAACTCTTAAAGAAACAGAAGGCAAAGGATTCGACGCAGAACGTGACCAAGCTCAAGCAGCTCTTGACGAGTTGAAAGCAGCTCAAGAGGCTAACAACTTGGACGACATGAAAGCGAAACTTGAAAACCTCAACGAAAAAGCTCAAGCCCTTGCAGTGAAACTCTACGAGCAAGCCGCAGCAGCACAACAAGCAGCTGCAGGCCAAGAAGGTGCCCAAACTACTGACAACGCAGGCGATGATGTGGTGGATGGGGAGTTTACTGAAAAATAAGATGTGAGAGCGTTAAAAGAACGACAGAAAAATAGGAACTTGCCGCTGAATGCTTGCATTCAAGGTAAGTTATCTTTTTTCCGAAGTTCTTAGCTCGAACTCAATTCTCATCTTTCCGAGAATAGAAATCATTCGTCAATAACATTCCAATCACAGAGGTTGCAACCCAGCCTCTGTTTTTGGGTAAATACCCTTCTAACTTTTACAGAATTGAATACGCCTACGACTCTTTGAAAAAAGATAAACTTTACCTAGATGCGAGGCATCGTCGGACCGTTTCCTATTTTTCTTTGAGTCGCTTAACGGCTTAATATCTTCATAGAAAGGAAAGTGTTCGTAACTGAACACGGGCTACTTTCTAATTTTCAAAGAAAGGAATACAAGTTCGTTTATTCGAACACAGGCTAAAAACCTAGTGAAAAAGATAAACTTCCTAGTGTGTTTTACACACTGCGTCAGTTTCCTATTTTCATACGGTTTTCTTAACGCCTTTTGTATCATAAACTATGAACAACACAGAATTTTACGATCGTCTGGGGGTTTCTAAGGATGCCTCTCAGGACGAGATAAAAAAAGCTTATCGGAAGTTGTCCAAGAAGTACCATCCAGATATTAATAAGGATCCGGGTGCGGAGGATAAATACAAGGAAGTCCAAGAGGCTTATGAGACCTTGAGCGATCCGCAAAAACGGTCTGCCTATGACCAGTATGGTCCTGCTGGTGCCAATGGAGGCTTCGGTGGCGGAGCTGGTGGTTTTGGTGGTTTCGACGGAGCAGGTTTCGGTGGCTTTGAAGACATTTTCTCTAGTTTCTTTGGTGGAGGTGGTGCGACGCGCAATCCTAATGCACCTCGTCAAGGGGATGACTTGCAATATGCGGTCAATTTGAAATTTGAAGAAGCGATTTTTGGTGTGGAACGTGAAGTTTCCTATAACCGTGAGGCAACTTGTCGAACCTGTACAGGTTCAGGTGCCAAACCTGGAACAAGTCCGGTAACCTGTGGGCGTTGTCATGGTTCTGGAGTGATCAATGTGGACACCCAAACTCCACTTGGAACCATGCGTCGTCAAATGACTTGTGATGTCTGTCATGGTCGCGGAAAACAAATCAAAGATCCGTGTACAACCTGTCATGGAACTGGTCATGAAAAACAAGCTCATACGGTAACGGTTAAGGTGCCAGCTGGTGTGGAAACTGGTCAACGTATTCGCTTGGCAGGTCAAGGTGAAGCTGGTTTCAATGGAGGTCCATACGGAGATCTCTACGTTGTCATTCAGGTCCAACCTTCAGACAAGTTTGAACGTGAAGGGACTACTATTCACTATAAACTGAACCTCAACTTTGTCCAAGCCGCACTTGGAGATACAGTTCATGTGCCAACGGTTCACGGTGATGTGGATATGGTCATTCCTGAAGGTACCCAGACTGGTAAGACCTTCCGACTCAAAGGAAAAGGTGCACCAAGTGTTCGTGGTGGAGTCATCGGTGACCAATATGTGACGGTAAATATCGTCACTCCGACAGGTTTGAATGACCGCCAAAAAGCAGCTCTTAAAGAATTTGCGGCAGCTGGAAATATTGATGTCAAGCCCCATAAAAAAGGATTTTTTGACAAGGTAAAAGATGCCTTTGATGAATTGTAATTTGTTTTGAACAGATATTCAAAATCAGTAAGCGTGGCTTGCTGATTTTTTACTTTCATGATAAGCTAATAAAAAATACAAGGAGAAGCCTATGTGGAAAGATGCGACGGAAATGGCCTTGGCTGTGCGAACAGGCCAGGTTTCTGCCAGAGAATTGGTAGCGGAAGCTATTGAACGAATAGAAGAGGAAAATCCTGCTATCAATGCAGTTGTCAGCAAGCAATATGAGCAAGCCCTGCAAGAAGCAGAAACGGGGAATTTTCAAGACAAGGCCTTTGGTGGTGTCCCTCTCTTATTGAAAGACTTGGGGCAAAATGAAGCGGGACAATTGTCAACAGCGGGCTCTCGTCTATTCCAGAATTACCGAGTGAGGCATACTGATAAATTGGTACAGGATTTCAAGGATATGGGTTTCATCATCTTGGGCCGGACCAATACGCCAGAGTTTGGTTTTAAGAACATATCTGACTCCAGCCTACATGGGCCAGTCAAGTCGCCGCTAGATTTGAGCCGAAATGCAGGTGGGTCCAGTGGTGGTGCAGCAGCGGCAGTAGCTTCTGGTATGGTACCTTTGGCAGCAGCTTCAGATGGTGGCGGTTCTATCCGTATTCCCGCCTCCTTCAATGGTTTGATTGGGCTCAAGCCCAGTCGGGGTCGGATTCCAGTTGGACCAATTTCTTATCGAGGTTGGCAGGGCGCTTCCAGCAACTTTGCTCTGACTAAGTCAGTCCGCGATACCAAACACCTTCTTTATCACTTGCAGACCTATCAGGTGGAAGCTCCCTTTCCTCTGGCTCTCCTGTCTGAGCAGAGTCTCCTTGCACCGCAAGATAAACCTCTGAAAATTGCCTACAGTCTGGAATCGCCGATTGGCAGTTCGGTTTCCGCTGATGCCAAACAAGCTGTCTTGTCCCTTCTGCCTCAGTTAGAAGCACTGGGGCACCAGATTACCGAGCTAGCAAGTCCTATTTTAGACGGCCTTGAAGTCATGCAGGCCTATTACCTGATGAACAGTGTTGAAACAGCTCAGATGTTTGACGAGATTGAAGCGGGGCTGGGTCGTCCCATGACCCCTGATGACATAGAGATCATGACCTGGGCCATTTACCAGAGCGGGCAGACCATCCCAGCTAAACTCTATTCTAAGGTCTTACAGGATTGGGACCGCTACAGTGCCATCATGGCGGACTTCCACCAGCACTACGATCTCCTTCTGACACCGACCGTCGCAGATGTAGCGCCCAAGCTAGACCAGTTCACTCACTCGCAAGAGATGCTGGACCGCTTGTTGCACATGCAGGAGTTGGCAATGGCAGAGCAGCAGAGTTTGATTTGGGAGATGTTTGCAGATAGTCTAGCCTGGACACCCTTTACCCAGCAGGCAAACATCACCGGCCAACCGGCTATCAGCTTGCCAACTTATAAGACCCCACAAGGCCTGCCAATCGGCGTTCAATTCACAGCAGCCAAGGGACGAGAGGATTTACTCTTGCAGTTGGCAGATCAAATGGAGGCAGCTGGTTTGCTCAACTTGTAAGGGAATTCATTTTTTCAGTTCAATTATTTGCCAAAACGTTTTCAAAATGTTAACCTGTAAAAGTTGGTGGGTTAACACCGAAAAATTAAAAAGGAAGTTATAGCTTCCAAAGGAGATTGTTTTATGTTGAAAAAAGTTTTGGCCTCAGCTCTCTTGGTTTCTACATTGACCTTGGCAGCATGTTCTAGCTCAAGTTCGAATACTAGCAGTTCTTCTGCTGAACAGACTCAATGGGAAAAAGTACAAGAAGCAGGTGTCTTGAAGGTTGCAACACCAGGAACCCTCTTCCCAACTTCTTACTACAACGATGCCAAAGAATTGGTCGGTTATGAAATTGACATGATCAATGAAATTGGTAAGCGTTTGAAACTGGAAATTGAATACCAAGAAATCGGTGTGGCAGAAGCCTTTACAGCTGTTGATAGTGGTAAGGTCGATATTTCTGTTAACAACTTTGACATGACAGAAGCACGTAAGGAAAAGTACAACTTCTCTATCCCTTACAAGTATTCAGTTGGTGGCTACATTGTTCGTGAAGATGGTTCATCAGGACTTGAAGCAGCTGACTTGAGCGACTGGACAGGTAAAAAAGCTGGTGGTGGCGCAGGTACTCAGTACATGAAGATTGCTGAAAAGCAAGGCGCAGAGTCAGTTATCTATGACAACGTAACCAATGATGTCTACTTGCGTGATGTATCGACAGGCCGTACAGACTTCATTCCAAATGATTACTATACACAAGTGATGGCTATCAAATGGGTCAATGCCAACTTCCCAGATATCAAAGTGAAGATGGGTGAAGCTAAATACAACCCAACTGAACAAGGTATTGTCATGAGCAAGGCTGACACAAGCTTGAAAGAAAAAATTGACGAAGCTCTTGAAGCGATGAAAGCTGACGGAACTTTGAAGGCAATTTCTGAGAAATACTACGCAGGACAAGATTTGACAGTCCCTGTTGAAAATGCAGATGAGTTGCCAGTTATCGAAGTTGAATAAGACCTTGTAACAAATTAAATGCAACTTATATAGACTTTGTCAGTAACAGACTGGCAAGGTCTATCTGGTTTTTAGGAAAGAGGAGAGGATATGGATATCAACTGGCAGGCAGTTTTTAATGCGGATATTGCAAGAGAGGCTATTCCACAGATTTTGGAGGGACTTCCCTACACTCTGTCCCTATCCCTAATTGGTTTTGCCTTGGGGACTTTCTGTGGATTTTTTGTAGCCCTCATGCGGATGTCTAAGTTTGGACCCTTGCGTTGGTTGGCTATGGCCCATATTTCTCTCATGCGTGGAATTCCCCTCATGGTTCTTCTATTTTTTATCTATTTTGGTCTGCCTTTTATGGGTTTGCAGTTAGATGCCATAACAGCCTCTATCATCGCCTTTACCTCCATGTCCAGTGCCTACATTTCTGAAATTATTCGTGCATCTCTTTCGGCCATTGATAAGGGACAGTGGGAGGCGGCGCGTTCCCTGGGCTTGCGGACCAATGTGATTTACAGAAAAATCATCATTCCCCAAGCCTTTCGGATTGCCCTTCCACCGCTGAGCAATGTCCTCTTAGACATGGTCAAAAGTACCTCTCTGACAGCCATGATTACTGTACCAGAGATTTTCAATAAGGCAAAAATAGTCGGCGGAGCCAAGTCGGACTACATGACAGTTTATATCTGTGTGGCCTTGATATATTGGGCCATCTGCACTCTCTACGCCTTCGGTCAGCTCAGGTTGGAAAAACGCTTGGCGACGTATTAAAAAAATTCCTCGGTTCTTTTGAATCGAGGAATTTTTGCTAGTCTGGATAGAAGACAAGAATAGCAGAAGTGGAAGAGGATTTGGTGTATTCGAAATCCTCCAGATCTTGCACGGACAAGCTTTGAATAGTGAAGTAAGTTTGATGTTTGTAGCGGATATTAAAATCGCTGCTACTACCAGCATCGATAGTTGAGAAGCTCTTTTCATTCAGAGTAAACTCTTCTTTTGAGAGTTTCTCGAGATTTTCTTTTGTTGCCATTAAATAGATTTTGCCAGAGAAAGGAGATTCAAGAGAGAATTCTCCTTTGGATGTCGTGATTTCAACAATTTGCTGAAAGTTATCAATCTTAGCCAGACGTTCATCTGTTTTTAGAGCTTTTTCTGTTTCAATGGACGCTGCTGTTAGCTCGTTTTGCATTTCTTTATTAACTTCTGAAGTGACAGAGTGACAAGCACTTAAGCAAGGTATCATCATGCAGAGTGCAATGAGGGAAATATACTTTTTCATCATGGGCTCCTTTATATAATTTCATCATTTTCAGCTTGTAAAAGCACACCTTTTTCCAACACCATCTTTGCTAGTAGTGCAATAATAATCAGCACACCATTTATGAAGTAGTCACTAAGTGAAAAATCATATAAATCACTTACATTCTTTAAATCTAGGTAAGATAGGAAAAAAGCACTTGCAAATTGTATGCTCGTCCATACGATTAAGGTTCCTAAAATTATCTTTGTATAGACTACATTTTCAGTTGAGAAAATAGTTCCTGTTTGAAAGTTGATGAGCAATTTTTTGAGTATGGTGGCCATGTAGATAAAGCAGGCTACTAATAGGATACTTATGATTAGAATAATAACAATGATAGGCAAGGGGACATCTAATCGTAGACTATTTTGAATAGGTTTCCCGCCTATAAGTAGAATAAGAAGTGCCAACATTATCAGTCCCGTTAAGGCAATCAATCCATAACGAATAAACGTTAGCAACTGTATGACGATGTTGAAAAATATCTTTTTGTTCATGCTATTCCCCCTCCCTCACATATTCCAAAATATCTCCTGGTTGGCAGTCTAGAATGCGGCAGATGCTCATCAAGGTATTAAAACGAATGCCTTTTGCCTTGCCTGTCTTGAGAATGGACAGGTTGGCTTCGGTAATGCCGACTTGCTCCGCCAAGTCCTTGGAAGTCATTTGTCGATCTTTGAGGACCTTGTCTAAGTTTACGCGAATCATTTCCATATCAGATAAACTCGCTGTTCTCGGTTTCAAGTTGTTGCCCCTTTTGTACTAAGGTCCAGACAAAATAAGTTGCGAAGAGGAAGAGGGCATTGAGGATAAAGTCTGACCAGCGAAGATTGAGGAAGGTGTTTGGATTAGTAGCATGTGTCAGGAAAAACAAAGTGGTTAGGCAAAATTGACCAGCAGTCAAAATTAGTAAACTGACCAAGAGTTTCTGATAGAGTGCTAGGCTAGATGAGGCGAAATAATCTTCTTCCAGAAGTAGCTTACATAGCTTTTGGATCAGGTGGGCAATATGACTGAGTGCCGCCAAGACAATTAAGATCAATCCAGTCGTTAATAGAATGAGCCAGATGTTAATCTGGTCAATGGGTTTGTTAAAGGTGTATTCCCAAGAGTCTATCACAAAGGAGTGGCCTCCAAGACCTACCAAGGTAATGAAGGCATAGAGAGCAATCATGAAATAGAAGAAATAGCGAACACAAGCAGCCACAATGCCAGTTATTTTGAGTAGATTGGTTTTCATAGCAAACCTCCGATTATTATTGTTTTATGATAATATTATCTTTAAAATTATTATAAAACAATAATTTCTGAAATGCAAGCGTTTTTTTAAAAAAGAATAATAAGAAAACCGCCAATCGCTTGGCGGCTTTATGCTATTTAAAATACAAGAGTCTTAACCCATTCAAAATCACCAAAATCGTTGATCCTTCGTGGCCCACCACACCGAGTGGGAGGTTGATAGACTGGAAGAGGTTGGAGATGATAAGAAGGGCAATGACAGACAGGGCAAAGACGATATTTTGCTTGATGATGCCCCGCATTTTCTTAGATAGACGGATGGAGTAAGGAATCCGTGTCAGATCTTCCATGAGCACGATGTCGGCTGACTCCATAGCGATGTCCGTTCCGCTTCCCATAGCATAGCTGACATTGGCTTGGGCAAGGGCAGGAGCATCGTTGATACCGTCACCCACCATACCGACAGACGCAAACTCGGTTTGCAATTTTTGGATAACAGAAGCCTTGTCCGTCGGAAGGCAGTTGGCAATGACCCGATCAATACCGACCTGACTCGCCACGTAACGAGCCGTCTTTTCTTGGTCGCCCGTCAGGAGAATAGGTGTCACCCCCATTTCTTTCAACTGGGCAATCAGCAGCTTGCTCTCTGGCTTCAGACTATCTTCCACCATGAAGATTGCTGCCAGCACATCATTTTGGCTGACATAGACCAGGGTTTTTCCAGTGCTTTCCGCCTCATCGATCTGTGCCAGCAAGCCAGCAGACAGGGGACTCACCAGGCTGTCCACCACAAATCCCGCCTTACCGATTTTCCAGCTGTCGCCCTGATAGCCTGCCACCAAGCCTTTTCCGGTCACGTCTTCTAGGCTTTGGAGGGCAATAGCAGAGCTGTCAGCCGTATAGGTCATGAGAGCCTGGGCGATTGGGTGGCTTGATTGTTTTTCAACTGCCTGAACAACTTCCTTGATTAGTTTTTCATCGCCAAGATAGGTCGCACCTACAACCTCAGGTTTACCAATGGTCAATGTGCCTGTCTTATCAAAGACGATGGCTTCTAAGTTGGCGATATTGTCCGCAATGTCACCTCCCTTGATAATCATGCCCTTGCGTGCCGCCCGGCTGATGGCAGAAAGTGTCGCCGGTGAAGAAGAAGCTACAAGTGCACAAGGAGAAGCGATGGTCAAGAGAATCATGCCACGGTAGAAGGCAGTTAACCAGTCCCAGCCCAGTGCAAAATGGGCAAAGAGAATGAAGAGCGGTACTACCACCAAAACAACCTTGACATAGGTATCTTCCATATTTTCAATGAAAGTCGCTGTTTGTGATTTAGATTCTTGGGCGTTTTCAACCATTTGGACGATTTTATCGAATAGGGCATCGCCTTTTTCAGCTGTAACTTGAACGGTCACAGTTGGACCTTGGTTAATGGTTCCGCCGATAACAGCATCGCCAGCCATTTTCTCCGCAGGGAGCGGCTCGCCTGTAATCATGGATTCGTCAAAGATGGATTGGGGACTGATGAGGGTAGCATCCAGTGGAACTGTGTCACCCTTGCGGACTTGCAGGAGGTCGCCGATGCGGATGGCTGCGGTGTCTAAGACAGTAATGTCACCATTTTCCTCGATTTTGCGAGCCGTTGGAGGCGTCATATTCATTAAAGCGGCAATAGCATTCTTGCTTTTTTCCATGGCTAATTCTTCCAGTGTAGAAGAAAGGGAGAAGATGAAGATGAGTAGAGCCCCTTCCATCCAGTAGCCGATAATACCAGAACCGATAGCAGCCAAAATCATGAGCAGGTCGACAGACAGGTGCTTGTCGAAAATCAGCTCAGAAATGCCTTCCTTGGCTGACTGGTAGCCCCCGATGACAAAGGCTGAAATGAAGAGGATGGGTGTGGCTCCCTGATTAGTTTGAAGTAAGAAAATCCCGATGAGGATCAACAACAGACAGAGGCTGGTTGTTACGATGTGAAGATGGTTTTTTAGGTTGTTTACAAGAGTCATAGTTAGTTCCTTATTTATAATCATTATCGTTTCGATAAGTTAATTATAACAGTTCTAAATAGAAAATCAAGAGTTTTTTAGAATAATTATAAATAAGATTTGTCAGACAATTCAAAGAGAAAAGAAAAAAGCAACCAGTGGCTGCTTTCTAGCTATTGAATTGACAGTCGGGGCAGATACCATACACAGACAAGACTTCCTTGGTAATCTTATAGCCTGTTTGTTCATGGGCTTCGCGTTTGAGGCTAGGAATTTCGACGTCCATGAAGTCCGTTATTTTTCCGCATTTTTCACAGATAACATTGAGATGCTCATGCCCCATAAAGTCGTAGTAGGTCGTTGTATCGTTGGCCCGTTTGAGTTCGGTGATAAAGCCTTCTTCCAAGAGAACCTTGAGATTGTTGTAGACCGTTGCTAAGCTCATGTTAGGGTAGTTGGGCAGGAGGTCCTTATAAATCATTTCTGCGCTTGGGTGGTCGTCGCTTTCGATGATGTAAGCCACAACAGCCTTGCGGGTTTCGGTAATGCGGATTCCTTTTTCTTTTAGGTGTTGAATGACGTGCTCAAAGGCAGTTTGGTTTTCTGCGTTAAGGTGAGAGTGTAGTTCCATTCGTGCCTCCTGTTCTTTTCAAGAATAATTCTAATTTACTTTTCTTCATTATAATCCTTTTTATGAAAGCTGTCAAACTTAGAAGGGGTCCATCTGTACTAGTACAGTTTTTGTTTTATAGGCTTGTATTTGCAAGTTTGCTTGTGCTACAATCAGAACATGACACGATATAAGGCAATTATTTCCTACGACGGACATGACTTTTCTGGTTTCCAACGCCAGCCCCATGCCCGTACAGTTCAGGAAGAAATCGAAAAAACGTTAGTAAGATTGAATAGTGGCCAGCCTGTAACCGTTCATGGTGCAGGTCGTACAGACGCAGGAGTGCACGCTTATGGTCAGGTGATTCACTTTGACTTGGCTGGCAGTCGAGATGCTGAGAAGCTCCGCTTTGCCCTAGATACTCAAACCCCTGAGGATATTGATGTGGTCAGTGTGGAGCAGGTGGCGGATGATTTTCATTGCCGCTATGCTAAGCACAGCAAGACCTACGAGTTTCTGGTGGATATTGGGCGGCCTAAGAATCCCATGATGCGCCACTATGCGACCTTCTATCCCTATGATTTGGATTTGAGCTTGATAGAAGAAGCTATTCAGGACTTGGTGGGGACCCATGATTTTACAGGCTTTACGGCTTTAGGGACCTCGGTTGAAGACAAGGTGCGGACCATTACGGCGGCGACTATGGAATACGACCAGCGGCGGCAGTTCTTGATTTTTACCTTTTCAGGCAATGGTTTTTTGTACAAGCAGGTGCGCAATATGGTCGGGACCTTACTGAAAATTGGCAATGGTCGCATGCCTGTGGGACAGATTAAGCGGATTTTGGCAGAAAAAGATCGTGGTTTGGCAGGTCCAACTGCGGCAGGCAACGGCCTCTATCTAAAGGAGATTATTTATGAAGACTAAGTATATTTTGGCGCTTTCGGGCAACGATATTTTCAGCGGTGGCGGTCTCCATGCGGATCTGACGACCTACGCTGTCCACAAGCTGCATGGGTTTGTGGCGGTGACCTGCTTGACAGCTATGACGGAAAAAGGTTTTGAGGTCATTCCGACGGATGCGGCGGTGTTTGCCCAGCAACTGGCTAGTTTGAAGGATGTACCCTTTTCTGCGATTAAGATTGGCTTGCTTCCCACGGTGGAAATAGCAGAGCAGGCTTTGGCGTTTGTCAAGGCTCACCAGGAGATTCCTGTGGTCTTGGACCCAGTCTTGGTCTGCAAGGAAACGCATGATACTGAGGTCAGCCAGTTGCGAGATGAACTCTTGAAATTCCTTCCCTATGTCAGCATGATCACGCCAAATCTGGCAGAAGCTCAGCTATTGCTCCAAAAAGACATCAAAACGGTGGAGGAGATGAAGCAGGCGGCAGTGGCCTTGTATGACTTTGGTGCCAAGGCGGTGGTCATCAAGGGCGGCAATCGTCTGGGTGGCCCAGAGGCGGTCGATGTTTTCTACGATGGTCAGGAAATCGTGGTGCTCCAGTCGCCTCTGTTGTCAGAAAACAACGTGGGGGCGGGCTGTACCTTTGCGTCCAGCATTGCCAGTCAGCTTTTGCTGGGTCAAGAGCCTTTGGAGGCGGTCAGACTGTCCAAGGACTTTGTCCATGCGGCGATTGAAAAATCAGATGATTATGGGGTGATTCAATATGAGAAATAAAAAAACGCAGGAATTGGTCTTGCTCGCTATTTTAACAGCCTTGAGTTTAGTTTTGGCCTTTATTCATGTGCCAACACCGACGGGATTTTTTACTTTGTTGGATGTGGGTGTCTTCTTTACCGCCTTTTACTTGGGCAAGAAAGAAGGAGCCATTGTCGGCGGTTTGGCAGGGCTATTGATTGACTTCTTGTTGGGCTATCCCCATTGGGCATTCTTTAGTCTAGTATTCCACGGGGCTCAAGGTTACTTTGCGGGTTGGACAGGTAAGAAACGGATTCTCGGTTTAGTCTTGGCGACGCTCTCTATGGTTGGGGGCTATTTTGTGGCATCTAGTTTCATGTATAATGTAGCTGACGCTGTTACAAGTCTGATGAGTAATACTCTGCAAAACACAGTTGGTTTGGTAGTTGGTTACGTCTTGGCTCAGGCAATAGAAAGAATTGGTGCAGTAAATCATGTCATTAAAGGAAATTAAGGAACAGACCCAGCAAGTTGTGCAAGAAGTCCTAGAACTCAGCAATCTTCAAAAGGGGCAGATATTTGTTCTAGGTTTGTCTTCTAGTGAGGTCATTGGTGGGCATATTGGCAAAAATTCTAGTTTGGAAGTTGGTGAAGTGATTGTTGAAACCGTTTTGGATATTTTGACTCCCAAGGGGATTTATTTAGCTGTCCAAGGCTGCGAACACCTCAATCGTGCCTTGGTGGTGGAGCGGGAATTGGCAATCCAGAAGGACTTGGAAATAGTCAATGTCCTCCCAACTCTTCATGCAGGTGGTTCTGGTCAGTTGGCGGCCTTCAAGTATATGAAGGATCCGGTGGAAGTCGAGTTTATCACCGCTCAGGCTGGTGTAGACATCGGCGACACAGCTATCGGCATGCACATCAAGCATGTCCAAGTTCCGATTAGGCCTAGCCTGCGTGAGATTGGTCAGGCCCATGTCACCGCCCTTGCCAGCCGCCCAAAACTAATCGGTGGAGCTCGTGCAGCCTATCAGGAAGATACCATACGGAAAGGTTCATAATGAAAAAATTTACGGTCAAGGATTTAGTGTGGACCCGTCCACCGAGACAATTCACTATTTCAGATGAAGAAATTACCATTACCACCCACCCCCAGACGGATTTGTGGCAGAAGACCTATTACCATTTTGTGAATGACAATGCTCCTGTCTTACAGATGGAGACAGAGGAGGACTATTTTTCTTTTACTGTGAAGACGGATTTTGCGGGTAGTCATACTCGATTTGACCAGTGTGGGATTGTCCTTTATCAAGATTCGGAGAATTGGCTAAAGTGTTCGATAGAATATGAAAATGATGACTTCCAACACTTGGGAAGTGTGGTGACTAATCACGGATTTTCTGACTGGGCAACTACTGAAATCAGTTCACAAGTCAAATCCATGTGGTTTAGGCTCAGTCGCAGGGGAGCTGATTACTGTTTTGAAAATTCCGAAGATGGTATCCACTTCAAACAAATGCGGGTTTGCCATTTTCATCAAGGGGCAGGGAAAATAGCTTTTGGGCTATATGCCTGTTCTCCAGAAAACTCCAGTTTTACAGCTCGCTTTACCAATATGGAATTGAGCGACTGCAAATGGCAGGCCCATGATGGCCAAGAGCCAGATGAAATCTAGTGAGAGTCTTAGGTAAGTAGTGACAGAAAAATAGTTGAAACTCATACTCTTCGAAAATCAAAATGTTCCCTTGTCAACTTGCCTTGAAGAACTCCTGTTCAATCTTCGCCTTCGTTTCCTAGGCGACTTTTGATTTTCATTGAGTATCAGGGGGAGTGGGAAAGAACTCGACCAAGATAAAAAGAGTTCGTCAACAAGTCCTTATTTCCAGTTGTTGAGCTGAAACAGTCTATCCCCAGACTGTTTCACTCCCACCCCCGCATAGCTCCAACAGTCAGAGTAGTGACTGTTGGAGGTTGGAGATGAAGCGAACTCTGTTCGCATCAGTCGTATAGGTCAGATTTGGAGTGTAAAACACGAATTGCTGAGATTTGCTTCGCAAATCCTATCTCCAACCTTTAACAGTCCACTGGACTGTTAAACCCAATCAACCACTGCGCTGAGATGTTGACACGAACTCTGAGTAGTGGTCCTGGGCTTTTTGCCCAGCCTCTTTATCTTTTGAGCCAAATCCTTGCCAAGAGGTCTGGCTTATGGTAAACTTGTTCTTGTAGTCGATACAAGAACAGAAAGGAGACCAGATGGATACAAAATTTTCAGTAGCCCTTCATATACTGACCATGATCAGTGAGAGCAAGGAAATACTTAGCTCGCAAGCCTTGGCTGAGAGCGTTGGCACCAATGCTAGCTACATCCGTAAGGTGATTGCACTCTTGAAAAATGCAGGCTTAATCACTTCGCACCAAGGGCGATCAGGCTACCAATTGAGCAAGTCCCCTAAGGATATTAGCTTATTGGAAATCTACCTTGCGACGCAAGAAGTGGAGCATATTCGACTGTTTCAGATACACCAGAATGCCAATCTTTCTTGTCCGGTTGGGCAGCATATAGAAGGTGCAATGGTTCCCATCTTTTCCAGTGTTGAACAAGAACTGGAAAATCAACTCAGTCGTCAATCCTTAGATAATGTGATTGATAATCTCTATCAATCCGCACAAGAAACCCGAATCTGACCTCGGTCAGATTTTATAAATTCAAACTTAGACCTGTAAGTGATACAGGAACAAATAAAAGAATAGAAAAGAGAAGAACATGAAAGCAGCACAACATACATCTTATAACAAAAACAATATCACCCTTAACCTTACAGAAATTGCTAAACCAACTATTCAAGCCAACCAAGTCCTTGTCAAAGTGACCGCAGCAGGCGTTAACCCCTTGGACAACATGATTTCACGCGGAGATGTGAAATTGATTGTCCCTTACAAATTGCCCCAAACAGCTGGAAATGAAGTAGTCGGCTTGGTCGAAGAAGTAGGCTCAAGCGTGACGACATTTGCAGCAGGTGACCGTGTCTTTGGTCGTCTTCCGCTTGATAGTATCGGTGCTTTCGCTGAGTATGTAGCGGTTGACGCTCAAGCTCTTGCTAAGGTTCCTGCCTACTTGACAGATGAAGAAGCAGCAGCTGTTCCTCTGACAGCCTTGACTATCATGCAGGCTCTTGACCTCATGGGTGCTGAGGCAGGCAAAACCATCTTCATCTCAGGTGGAACTGGTGGTGTCGGCGGTATGGCTATTCCGATTGCCAAAGCCAAGGGCTTGACCGTCATTACCAACGGTGATGGGGCAAGTGCAGAGCGGGTGTTGTCACTGGGTGCAGACCAGTTTATTGATTACAAGACAGAAGATTACACCAAAACCCTTAGCAATGTTGACTATGTCTTGGACACACTTGGCGGTGCAGAAACGGAAAAACAAATGTCAATCATGAAAAAAGGTGGGCAGCTGGTTTCCCTTCGTGCCATGCCAAATGGCGAATTTGCCAAACGTATGAATTTGCCAAAATGGAAGCAAATCTTGTTTGGCCTAGCTGGTCGTTCATTTGACAAAATGGCTAAGAAATACGGTGTTCACTACCATTTCATTTTCGTAGAGAGCAATGGTCACCAACTGCAAGAGGTAGCAGATATTTTCAGCAAGCTCGAAATCAAACCGTCTATCGATACCGTTTATCCATTTGAAGAAGTCAACGCAGCACTTGATAAGGTTGCCAACGGTCGTTCACGCGGAAAAACCGTCCTCAGTTTCAATTAAGACAATAGAATATACAAGGAAACATCATGTCATATATTACAACCAAAAATCAATACATCATCGTTTCAAACAATAAAATCGCCTATCGTGAGCTCAGCAAGGGCAAGTCTGACATCCCTTTGGTCATGCTGGTTCACCTAGCCGCAACCTTGGACAACTGGGATCCAAAATTGCTGGATTTGCTGGCTGAAAAGCACCATGTGATTGTCCTAGACCTTCCTGGCGTAGGAGCTAGTCAAGGCAAGGTGGCCCCAACTATTCCAGGAATGGCTGAGCAGGCTGTTTCCATTATCAAGGCTTTGGGTTATGAGAAAATCAATTTGCTAGGTCTGTCTATGGGTGGTTTCATTGCTCAAGAAATCGTTCGCCTGGATAGTCAGCTGGTCAACCGTTTGATTTTAGCAGGTACAGGTCCTCGTGGTGGTTTTGAAGTTGATAAGGTGACTGGAAAAACCTTCCGCTACATGCTGAAGGCTGGTTTGGAGCGTGTGGATCCAAAACGCTACATCTTCTACAATCATGATGAAGCAGGTCGTTTGGAGGCAGAAAAAGTCTTGGGTCGTATGGGGCAAAGAAGTGCTGCTCATGCAGACAAGGACATGAATGTTCCAGGATTTTTGACCCAGCTCAAAGCTATCAAACGCTGGGGAAGAGAGCCGCAAGATGACATGACCTTTATCACTCAGCCAACTCTTATCGTCAACGGTGATAAGGACATCCAGGTTCCAACAGAAAATTCTTATACCATGCATGAGAAGATCAAAAATAGCCAACTGATCATCTATCCAAATGCAGGACATGGCTCGATCTTCCAAAATGCAGAAGAGTTTTCAAAAGCCTTACTAGCCTTTTTGGAGGAAACCAATGCCTAAAACCATTTTAATCACTGGTTCGACGGATGGGATCGGCAAACACCTAGCCATGAAACTAGCTAGTGAAGGCCATGAAGTGATCTTGCACGGACGAAATAGCGAAAAGCTCCGTGTAGCCCTTAGTGATATTCTACGACAAATGAACCTGTCAACAATTTTTAAAAAGTTGTAATAAAACTGTTGACAACTTCAAAGAGTTAAGATATACTAGTGCATGCAAAGTTGTAACAAAACAATTTACAACAAAAAACATTTCGGAGGAAAAGAAAATGAAAATAGCAGTAGTAGCAGCAAACGGTAAAGCAGGTAGCTTGATTGTGAAAGAAGCGGTAGCACGTGGTTTTGAAGTAACGGCCATCGTTCGTGGTGAAAATAAGACAGTCGCACAGCAGGTTCTTCAAAAGGATGTTTTTGACCTGACAGCCGATGATGTGATTGGTTTTGATGCGGTAGTGGATGCAGTAGGTGCCTGGACAGCAGACACTGTACATGTGGTTCCTGATGCAGCCAAACATTTGGCGGCTATCCTAAAAGATTCACAAACACGTTTGCTTGTGGTGGGTGGAGCAGCAAGCCTGTATGTTAATCCAGAGCGTACCTTGACTGTGGCAGATGTGACAGAGTTTCCATCGGAAGTATTGCCTGTGCTAAATGCTCACAAGGAAGCACTTGAGGCCCTTCGTCAAGTAGATGATGTCAACTGGACCTATGTAAGCCCGGCAGGTGATTTCCAAGCAGACGGCGAACGGACAGGTCGCTATATTCTTGGCGGTGAAGAGTTGGTCTTGAATAGCAAGGGAGAAAGTGTGATTTCCTATGCAGATTACGCCATTGGTATGATTGACGAGATTGCATCAGGTGATCATCTCAAAGCACGTATCAGCCTTGTCAGTGAGTAAAAGAGTGTTATGCAGATTTCAAATAAATTTACCATTGCCATTCACGCCTTGGCCTTTATCCATCTCTTTCAAGACCAGCAACGTGTCACCAGCAAGGTTTTGGCAAACAGCATTCAAGCCAATCCCGTTATCATTCGCTCGGTTCTGTCTGGTTTGAAGGAAGCGGGGATTGTAGATGCCAAGCAGGGCAGCGGCGGTTTTCGTTTAGCAAAGACACTTGATGACATTAGTCTTTATGACATCTTTGTTACAGTTGACAATATTGATAAGAAAGGCTTGTTCAACTTTCATGAAAATCCCCATCCTGACTGTATCGTGGGGGGAAATATCCATGCTGCTGTGGACGACAAACTAGTCCAAGTCCAGACAGCTATGGAGAAAGAATTGAAAACCATGTATATGTCTGATGTTCTGGTTGACCTAGAAAAAGCCATTGAAGAAAAAGTGAAAAGGACTTAAATGGGAGTGGGAAAGAACTCGACCATTCATCGAAGAGTTCGTCAACAAGTCTTTATTTCAAGTTGTTGAGCTGAAACAGTCTATCCCCAGACATCAATTTATGTGAGCTGACTGCCGTCAGCTTATATCTCCCACTTTAAAAGGTCTCCCAGACCTTTTAAACTCCCACCCCCGCATAGCTCCAAAGGTTCGGGGAACCTTTGGAGGTTGGAAATAGAGCGAACTTTGTTCGCCACAGTCGTAATGGTCAGATTTGGAGTGTAAAACACGAATTGCTGAGATTTGCTTCGCAAATCTTGTCTCCAACCTTTAACAGTACACTGGACTGTTAAACCCAATCAACCACTGCGCTGAGATGTTGACACGAACTCTGAGTAGTGGTCCTGGGCTTTTTGCCCATCCTCACTATACACAAAAAGACTTAGAGTGACTGAACATCAGTTGCCTAAGTCTTTTTGCTTGGTCTGGTCAAGACAGTTGATAAGTTTGCTCTATTGCTCACCCATCAATCGCATGATGTCATCAGGGCTTTCCTTACAGCCTCTAGCAACCCAGGTTTTAAGCACTCGGAAAAATCCTCCTACGATAAATTGCAGGTGAAAATCATCAGTCATGTCCCCCAGCCTTTCTTTGAAGTAGCTGTCCAAGACCTCCTCGAGCAAGTAGTCCAAATGGTTGGCAGTCAACAAGCGAATCTTATCCTGTTGCTCATACCAAAAGTCAAAAAATTGCCGTAAAGCCAGTAAGAGATGAGCATCTGACCAATCCGACAAGTCAATCTGCCGATCGGTCAACCAGGCTTGCAATTCCAAGTTGAAGGACCGTTCGAGGACCTCTTCCTTATTAGAAAAGTTCCTATAAAACGTCACCCGACCGATGCCAGCTCGCTCCACCAACTCTGACACACTAATCTTGTCAAAGGATTTGTCTTCCAGCAGCTCCCACAGAGCCTCCACGACACTCTCCACAAATAACGACTCTTTCCGCTTCACTCTTTCCATGCGAAACACTTCCTTTCATTTGTTTCCTTTTGGGCAAATAGCAGAGCTGGGACTAGTTTTCCCGCTGTTCATCTGCTATACTAATAAAAAACGAAACACTTGTTTCTAAAAATATACCATAAAGGACAGAAAAAAGAAAGTATGAAAAAAGTTTGGAAAATAGTAGCGGCTGTAGTAGTCGCCTTAGCTTTGCTTGGTTTTATTGCCTATAAAATGACCTTTGGTTGGTCCGCTCCAGAGCTTGTCCATCAAACCCCACAAGTGAATGAATGGTACAGCCTCAGTCCCGAAGGGGTTGTAGATTCTCAGGGGAATCAGGCACACGGCCTGCTTCGTATCGGTAAAGAGAAGAATAAGGTGATGGTCTATTTCTTTGGTGGTGGTGTGAGTATCAATGAAGAGACTGCTAGTGGAGGGACTCAATATTATGCGACCACAACTGGCCATCAAGATTATGTTGCAACTTGGGGAATTGGAAGTCCGCAGGAAGACAATCCATTTAAGGACTGGACTATGATTGTGCTTCCGTATGGGACAGGAGATTTTCATGCAGGGACCCAGAACTTTTCATATGTAGACGATCACGGAAAAGAGCAAGTAGTCCATCACCAAGGTTATTCCAATCTGATGAGTATTTTAGCAGCAGCTAAACCGCACGTTGGCAATCCAGATACGCTTCTGGTAACTGGATTTTCAGCTGGCGGATTTGCTACCTCTCTGCTAGCGGATGATGTCATTTCTCATTTTCCAACAGCGAAAAATGTCACAGTTGCAGTGGACAGTTCCTTTTTGAGACATGATAACTGGAAAAGTATTGCGGAAAATGTCTGGAAAACGCCGACTTCTATTAGTGACCGCCTGCATTCAGATAATATTGTTTTAGATAGCTTAGTAGCCCTCCATGAGAAACGCGGGGATAGCGTTAAGATTTTATTTGACATTTCCTATCGAGATGGAGTTCTTCAGCAATATCAGGCCTATATTGACCAAGGGAAACTAGCAGATGCAACAGAAGAGAGTAGTGAGCACTTTCAAAAAGAACTTAAAAAAATGATTCAAGAACTGCAATCTAAAATTGATGGCGTGGGTATTTTTGTCTGGAATTATGGGCAAGATGAAAAAACTACCGCTACTCAGCACACCACCATTAACTTCTCAACATTCTTTACCCCTATGTCTCAAGACAAGAGTGTGGCAGAATGGCTGGATGATGCGGTTAACGGAGAGGTAAAGAGTTACGGGTTAGAACTATTAGATTAGGAGAACAACATGAAAAAATTCAAAAAAATCATCTTATGGATCCTTGGGATTGTAGCTAGTCTCGGTATCATTGCTTATGTGTCGGTTACCAATCATCCGCAGTTGATGGTCGGTGTCATTCAATCGTTTATGTACAAGGAAAGTTCACCGAACTCTTACAGTCCTCTTTATGCCCCCATTGATGGTCTGAAAGAGAATGGTCAGTATTTGAAAAGTGAGATTGCCTATAGCAAGGAATATCCTAACAGCTTTTTAGATATTACCTATCCAGACCAAAATCTTGAAGCTGACCGACCAACCCTCTTCTATTTCCACGGTGGTGGATTCTTTGGAGGCAGCAAAAATATGGGGGATCCACTGGCTGCCAGCCAAGCGACCTACCTCATTGACGACATCGTGTCAAAAGGATATAATGTTGTCAATGTGGATTATGCGCTTGTTCCAGACTATCATTTTCCAACACCTGTGATTCAAATGAATCAGGCTATCGCCTACATAAAGGAACACGCTGAAGAATACCATTTGAACATGGACAATGTCGTCTTGATGGGCTCATCAGCAGGTGCCATCATGGTAGCTCAATATGGTAGTGTCTTAGCCAATCAGGAGTACGCTCAACTATTGAACATTGAACCAAGTATTGTAAAAGAACATGTCAAGGCTTTGGTCATCGACGATGCTCCCTTAGATTATGCCAAATTTAGCTTAGGTACGAAGATGTTGGTTGGAAATTATGTTTCAGAAACCATTTATCTAAGTGAGGAAGAAATCAATGCTTATAACCCGATTTTCCATGTGAACAAGGACTACCCAGCAAGTTTCCTCCTGGGAAGCGAGTATCGGACAGATATGGTATCGCTCAATAAAGCCTTGAAGCAAGCGGGAGTTGAGAATGAATTGGTCGATCCTTTAGCGGAAGAAGGGCTTGAAAAGCCACATGGCTTTGTGGCGAATTTACGAACTGACCCGGTGTCTGCCAAAGCATTTGAGCGGATGATGACTTTTATAGACGAACGAACTAAGGAGTAACATGAACACCAAAAATTTTTACTGGGTGCGAGAACCAGAAAACTATCAGATTTCGGATAATGAAATCAGAATCACAACCCAAGCTCATACAGACTTGTGGCAGAAGACCTATTACCATTTTGTCAATGACAATGCTCCCCTGCTCTTGATGGACACGGAGGAAGAGTATTTTTCCTTTACGGTTAAGACGGATTTTTCCAATAGTCATACTCGTTTTGATCAGTGCGGTGTCGTGGTCTATCAGGATTCGGAAAACTGGATTAAGGGCTCGATTGAGTATGAGAATGAAGATTTTCAGCATTTGGGCAGCGTTGTGACCAATCAGGGCTTTTCAGACTGGGCAACCCAGGAAATTCCAGCTTCTGTCAAGTCAATTTACTACCGTTTGAGCCGACGTGGTAGTGATTTCTGCATCGAAAACTCCAAAGACGGTATTCATTTTGAGCAAATGCGGATTTGCCACCTGCATGAAGGCGGCGGGAAAATTCGTTTTGGTATCTATGCCTGCTCGCCAGAAGACTCTTCCTTTGAAGCTGTCTTTACAGAAATGAGTTTGACTGACTGCAAGTGGTTGGCCCACGACGGTCAACAACCAGATTAGAAGATTGGGTAGAAGCTCTGCCATTTCCCAAAAGTACGTTATAAAATCGTTGAAATCCCTGCCAATTGTGTTATAATGAAGAGTATGCAATAAAATTTTAAGGAGAATGACAGAATGTCTGTATCATTTGAAGCAAAAGAAACAAACCGCGGCGTTTTGACTTTCACAATCGGTCAAGATGCTATCAAACCAGAATTGGACCGCGTTTTCAACAAAGTTAAGAAAGATATCAATCTTCCAGGTTTCCGTAAAGGTCACTTGCCACGTGCCGTTTTCAACCAAAAATTTGGTGAAGAAGCACTTTACCAAGATGTAGTAAACGCTCTTTTACCTGCAGCTTATGAAGCAGCAGTTGCTGAAGCTGGTCTTGAAGTCGTTGCACAACCAAAAATCGACGTTGTATCTATGGAAAAAGGCCAAGATTGGACAATCACTGCTGAAGTTGTGACAAAACCTGAAGTAAAATTGGGTGACTACAAAAACTTGGCAGTTTCAGTAGAAGCAACTAAAGAAGTATCTGACGAAGAAGTAGATGCAAAAATCGAACGTGAGCGCAACAACTTGGCTGAATTGGTCATCAAAGAAGGTCCAGCAGCTGAAGGCGACACAGTTGTTATCGACTTTGTAGGTTCTATCGACGGCGTTGAATTTGACGGCGGTAAAGGTGAGAACTTCTCACTTGGACTTGGTTCAGGTCAATTCATCCCAGGTTTTGAAGCGCAGTTGGTAGGTCATGCAGCTGGTGAAGAAGTAAACGTTGAAGTAACTTTCCCAGAAGACTATCAAGCAGCTGACCTTGCTGGTAAACCAGCCCTCTTCGTGACAAAAATCCACGAAGTAAAAGCAAAAGAAGTTCCAGCTTTGGATGACGAATTGGCAAAAGACATCGACGAAGAAGTAGAAACACTTGATGAGTTGAAAGCTAAGTACCGTAAAGAATTGGAAGCAGCAAAAGAAGTTGCCTTTGACGATGCAGTTGAATCAGCAGCTCTTGAATTGGCTGTAGAAAACGCTGAAATCGTTGAATTGCCAGAAGAAATGATCCACGAAGAAGTTCACCGTGCAATCAATGAATTCTTGGGTGGTATGCAACAACAAGGTATCTCACCAGATATGTACTTCCAAATCACTGGTACAACTCGTGAAGACCTTCATAAACAATACGAAGCAGATGCTGAAAAACGTACTAAGACAAACTTGGTTGTTGAAGCAGTAGCGAAAGCAGAAGGTTTCGAAGCAACTGAAGAGGAAATCAACAAAGAAATCGAAGACTTGGCAGCAACTTACAACATGGAAGTCGCACAAGTACGTAGCTTGCTTTCACCAGAAATGCTTAAACACGACATCGCTGTTAAGAAAGCTGTAGAAGTGATCACAAGCACTGCAACTGTAAAATAATTATTTGGAAAACTCGACTCTAGTCGGGTTTTCTTTTTGTTTTTTGATAAATTAGTATATATTTTTAAAAAAACGCTTGACTGGTTAATTATTTTGTGGTATAAACTTAACTGGTTAATGTTTTTTGTGAAAAGGAGGAAATATGCTAAAGAAAATACTTGGAGCTTGTCTTTCGGTTCTAGCTGGTTTGTGCTTGATGGCTTGCTCGGCTCAGAAGGAAGCGAGCCAAGTACAGCCAGGAATGAAAATAGTCACCTCATTTTACCCGATTTATTCACTGGTTAAGGAAGTGTCAGGGAATAAAAATGATGTTCGAATGATTGGCTCAAGACAGGGCATACACTCTTATGAACCATCGGCTGCGGACATAAAGGCCATATACGATGCAGATGTTTTTATCTATCATTCGCGAATTTTGGAATCCTGGGCAGGACGTTTGGAACCTAATTTGCAAGGTTCATCTGTCAAGGTTTTGGAGGCTTCGACAAATTTACCGCTGACAAAGGTTCCAGGGTTAGAAGACATGGAAGCTGGTCAAGGGATTGATGAAGCTAGTTTGTATGACCCCCACACATGGCTGGATCCAGTTTTGGTTGGTCAGGAAGCTGTTGCGATTGGTGAACTTTTAGCAGAAAGTGATCCTAAGAATGCGGATTATTATCGTCAAAATGCCGCAACTTTAGAGGAAAAGGCGCAAAAGTTGGCAGACAAGTATAGCCCAATCTTTTTAAAAGCCGCATCAAAAACATTTGTCACTCAACACACAGCCTTCTCTTACACTGCACAACGCTTCGGGTTGAAGCAGTTAGGAATCGCAGGAGTTTCAGAGGAAGAGCCAAGCCCTAGACAGTTGGCGGAAATTAAAGAATTTGTTGACACCTACAATGTGCAAACAATTTTTACAGAAAAAGGTGCCTCGGATAAACTTGCCAAGGCATTGGCGAGTTCGACAGGTGTAGATTTAAAAGTGTTGGATCCTCTTGAAGCAGATCCAGAAAATAATTTAACCTATCTAGAAAATCTAGAGCAAGTCTTAGAAACATTAGCTCAAGAGTTAAAATAAAAGGCCGAATTCTATCGACCGAAAGGAGAAAAAATGAAGAAAAAAGCAGTTGTTGGCTCCGTAGCCGCCCTTGTTTTAGGGACGAGTCTCTGTAGCTATCAGCTTGGACGTTTCCAAGCGATGGAAGAGCAAAAAAATCGTGTGTCCTATATTGAAGATAGTCAAAGTGTACAAACTACCGTTGCTGAACAATTAACACCTGATCAAGTTTCTGCCAAGGAAAATATTGACGCTGAGCAGATAGTCGTTAAAATTACTGATCAAGGCTATGTGACATCACATGGTGACCATTTCCACTACTATAATGGTAAAGTCCCCTTTGATGCGATTTTTAGTGAAGAGTTGGTCATGAAGGACCCAAACTATGTCTTACAAGACAGTCACATCATCAATGAAGTCCAGGATGGCTACGTCATAAAAGTTGATGGGAAATACTATCTCTATCTAAAAGACCCTAGCAAACATAAAAATGTTCGTAGCAAAGAAGAAGTGGAGCGGCAAAAAGGAATCTCTTCTGCTGACAGTAAGAATCAGGCAGCAGGAAATAGTAAAGATGGCCGCTACAGAACAGACGATGGCTATGTCTTTAATCCGACAGATGTTATTGAAGACACGGGAGATGGTTTTATCGTTCCGCACGGCGACCATTTCCACTTTATTCCTAAAAAAGATTTATCAGCTACCGAATTGAAGGCTGCTCAAGATTACTGGAATCAAAAAGGAAGTGTGAGCTCGGCTAGTGGTAGTCAATATGGCGATAGAAATAATAGAGCTCAACAGACAACAATTAGTGCGGGGCAAGGTCAGGATTTGGCTAGTTTATTGGCTCAATTGGATGCAACACCCCTATCTCAACGCCATGTAGAAGCAGATGGATTGGTATTTGACCCAAGAACGATTACGAAGAAAACCGCAGCAGGTGTCATCGTTCCACACGGCGACCATTACCACTTTATTCCATACAGCCAGATGTCTCCTCTAGAAGAGAAGATTTCTCGAATGATTGGTGTAAATGGAGCAGGTGTTTCTTCTGGCGCACAAGCAAGTCACTCCCAACATACACCAACACAACCAAATCGTCCAGCAACACCAATCGGCACGGTTACAACGCAACCGGTATCGCCTACACAACCAGTATTACCAACACAACCGAAGCAGTCAACAGGGAAAGTGGTTTCCTATATGGGACGTCAAATTCCTGCTTACGGAAAAGGATTAGATGGTAAGGCATATTTTACAAGTGATGGATATACCTTTAGCAAAGACTCTATTACCTCAGTTGATGATCAAGGGTTGATAGCTAGTCATGGAGATCATTTCCATTATGTTGGTTTTGGCGAACTCGAAGATTTTGAAATCAAGCAAGTAGAGGAATGGGTTAATGAGAAGGCGGGCAAACAAGTGCCACCTAAGACATCTGAACAAGTAGGAAACGATGCTAAACCCACAACACCAAGTCAAGGGAATGATTCAAAACCTGTAAAACCAATTCAAGAAGAAAATCGCCCTGCATTTGAATACAAACAAGTAACGGCTAAACGTAAATTGGCTGGAAAAGTTGTTTATGAAATGGAAGTAGGTGGAAAAACTTATACGTATGGTCGTGACGAACTAGATTTGATGAAAATCTCTTTTGCTGAATTAACTTTGGCAGAAAAAGATAAGCAGTATATCTTTGATATTGCACCGCTTGCAGAAGGAGATCTTAAGCCAGCCATGTTGGTCGGTATGGATCAAATTCCGATGAAGGGAGCGAATGCAACCTATGATACTGGACAATCCTTTATTATTCCACACATTGATCACATCCACGTCCTACCTTACACATGGTTGAGTAAGGAACAAATTGCAACGATCCGCTATATCATGCAACATCCTGAAATTCGTCCATCTGCTTGGACTACAAGTGGACATGGTGATGGAGAAGCAACGGATCTTGTTCCCCCGATTCTAAATGCAACACCTAAAGCAAACCGCTTAGGCTTGAAAAATTGGCAAATTATTCACACAGCAGAAGAAGTTATGGATGCGCGTGCAAAAGGGAAATTTGCGACAAATGATGGCTATATCTTCTCGGCGGAAGACGTACTAGACCCAGCAAGTTTTGTCTTTAGTCAAGCGTTCAGTCTACCAAGAGCGACAGGAGGTTCTCTACGTTCAATTTCCAAGAAAGATTTATCTAAAGAAGAATTGGAAGCTGTACAAACTCTTCTTGATAAACGAGATGCTGAAGAATTGGCGAAAAATGTCACACCAATTGAGAAACGTGCAGGTTTGAAAAATTGGCAAATTGTTCACTCAGCAGAAGAGTTGGCAGAAGCTAAGGCAACAGGAAAATATACAACAAAAGATGGCTATATTTTTGACCCAGCAGACCTATTAGATCCCAAAGTGAAAATAGGTACGGATAACTATCGCATCCCACGTGTGATTACAGATGGTTACCGTCGGATTAACAAGAGTGATTTGAATTACTTAAGCGAGCTGATCCCAGCAGAGGCTATGGTGGCTCAACGTGAGAAATCTAATTCTAGTTCACCGTCAACACCTGCACCAACTGAAATAGGAGCAAGTGCAGGCGAGACAACAACGCCAGAACAGCCGCAAGTTGCCAAAGAAACGGCAGAGGAAATTTATAACCGAGTGGAAGCGAAGAAAGTCGTTCCTTTCGAAGCACTGACCTACAATGCTGGCTATGCGACCGAAGTACGCAACGGGACTCTGGTAATTCCGCATCAAGATCACTATCACTATGTATCCTTTAAATGGTTTGACCAAGGTAGTGCAAGAAGTCCTGAAGGATATAGTTTAGAAGATTTCCTAGCAACGGTTAAATACTACATGACTAATCCACAAGAACGCCCAGTTTCAGACGATGGCTGGGGAGTATTTACACCAAATACACCATCTGAATCAACAGAAGAAACAGAGACGGAAGAAAGTGATGAAGAAATTATTTCTGAAGAAACCGAGGAAATTGACGAGTTTACAGAAGAATTAAAACGAAGAGCAGAAGAGTTTGGCATGGACTTCAAAACCTTTGAACAAAGTCTGGTCACACTCTCAGACCGTTACAAAGTCTCTTTTGAAGCTTTCGAATATGATGCAACAAGCAAAGTTGTTCGACTTGTAGATAAGGATGGGGTCAAACGGATCATCTCCCTTCCAAGTTTAGAAGAACAAGTATAGTAAACAAAATACCTGTAGCGCTGAGCTCTGCAGGTATTTTTTTACAGAAAAACGATAAAGATTATCTTTGACTATTTGCCTTTTTTAGCGTAAAATAGAAAGGAAAGACAAAAAAGGAGAACAGCCTTGGAACTTAACGTATTTGCAGGACAAGAAAAAAGCGAACTTTCCATGATTGAAGTAGCCCGTGCTATTTTGGAAGAACGTGGACGTGACAACGAAATGTATTTCAATGACTTGGTCAATGAAGTTCAAAACTACCTTGAAAAATCAAACAGCGAGATTCGCGCAGCCCTCCCAACCTTCTATTCTGATTTGAATGTGGATGGAAGCTTCATTCCACTTGGCGAAAACAAATGGGGATTACGTTCTTGGTACGCAATCGATGAGATCGACGAAGAAGTGATCACTCTTGAAGAAGATGATGAAGACGCACCAAAACGCAAGAAGAAACGTGTCAATGCCTTCATGGACGGTGATGATGATGCGATTGACTATGGACATGACGATCCAGAAGATGAGGACAACTATCCGGGTAGTGCATCATCAGAATACGATGATGAAAATCCAGATGACGAAAAAGATGAAGTTGAGTCCTATGATTCAGAAATCAACGAAATTATTCCAGATGACGAATTGGACGAAGAGGATGTTGATTTAGGTGAAGATGACGACGAGTATTCAGATGAAGAGGTCGTCGACGAATAAGAATTATATCCCCCTAGATTCTTAAAAATAATTTGACAAGACTACCAAATTACGATAAGATATTATCGGGCACCTCTTTTGAGGTCGGAGCTCCCTAGCGATAGGGAGCTATTTTTGTTTTTTCTTCAAGTTAACAGGAAGTATCCCCACAAATTGCTTCCTATTAGCCTGAATCGTAGAAAAGGAGTTTGCATGACAAAGTATATTTTTGTAACAGGTGGCGTTGTTTCCTCTATCGGCAAAGGGATTGTAGCAGCCAGCCTAGGTCGTTTATTGAAGAACCGAGGTCTCAAGGTAACAATCCAAAAATTTGATCCATACATCAACATTGACCCGGGAACAATGAGTCCGTATCAACACGGTGAAGTTTTTGTGACGGACGACGGCGCAGAAACCGACTTGGACCTTGGGCATTATGAGCGTTTCATCGACATTAACCTGAACAAATATTCAAATGTTACAACAGGTAAAATTTATAGCGAAGTCCTCCGTAAAGAGCGTAAAGGGGAATACTTAGGGGCAACAGTTCAAGTTATTCCACACATTACAGATGCTTTGAAAGATAAAATCAAGCGTGCAGCTCGTACTACAGATGCAGATGTCATCATTACGGAAGTAGGTGGTACAGTAGGTGATATTGAAAGCTTGCCATTCCTTGAAGCGCTTCGTCAGATGAAGGCAGATGTCGGTTCAGACAATGTTATGTATATCCATACAACACTCTTGCCTTATCTCAAAGCAGCAGGCGAAATGAAAACTAAACCAACACAACATTCTGTAAAAGAGTTGCGTGGTCTAGGTATTCAGCCCAACATGTTGGTAATTCGGACAGAGCAGTCTGCTGGACAAGGAATTAAAAATAAACTGGCACAATTCTGTGATGTTGCTCCAGAAGCAGTTATTGAGTCCTTGGATGTCGAACATCTTTACCAAATCCCATTAAATATGCAAGCGCAGAACATGGATCAAATTGTTTGCGATCACTTGAAGCTCGACGTACCTCCAGCAGATATGACAGAGTGGACAGCGATGGTAAACAAGGTTCTTAATCTCCAGAAAAAAGTAAAAATCGCTTTAGTTGGTAAGTATGTAGAATTACAAGATGCCTATATTTCTGTAGTTGAAGCTCTAAAACACTCAGGATATGCAAATGATGCTGCTATCGAATTGGACTGGGTCAATGCAAATGATTTGACAGCAGAAAACGTAGCTGAACGTCTAGGACAAGCACAAGGAATTATCGTTCCTGGTGGCTTTGGACAACGTGGTACAGAAGGGAAAATACAAGCCATTCGTTATGCTCGTGAGAATGACGTGCCAATGCTAGGGGTCTGCTTGGGAATGCAGCTGACCTGTGTAGAATTTGCACGTCACGTTCTCGGTTTAGAAGGTGCTAACAGCTTTGAATTAGACCCAGAAACTAAATATCCAATTATTGACATCATGCGTGATCAAATTGGAGTAGAAGATTTAGGAGGAACTCTCCGTTTAGGTCTTTATCCAAGCAAGCTCAAACGTGGCTCCAAGGCTGCAGCTGCTTATGATAATCAAGAAGTTGTACAACGTCGCCATCGTCATCGTTATGAGTTTAACAATGAATTCCGCGAACAATTTGAAAAAGCAGGTTTTGTTTTCTCAGGCGTGTCACCAGACAACCGTTTGGTAGAAATTGTTGAAATTCCAGAAAATAAATTCTTCGTTGCCTGCCAATATCATCCAGAACTACAATCTCGTCCTAATCGCCCTGAAGGTTTGTATACAGCCTTTGTTTCGGCAGCTATGGAGAATGAAAAATAAGTGTAATTATTATAGAAGAAGATTGGTATTATTCAATCTTCTTTTATATTTTATATAAAGAAACGAAAAAGATGACAGTATTTATAGAAGAAAATACGAAATACCATCCCCATATGGCATCATTGTCTAGATGGTTTTAAGCATTATATTAGTAGAGTATTGCAAAAGAATCGGCTAAATCAATACGTTTTGTCAAAAAAAGTAAAAATAAAAAATAAAATTCAAAAAAAGTGTTGACAAGGCTAGTTCCTAATGATATACTAGTTCTTGTGTTAAGCGGGGATGGCGGAATTGGCAGACGCGCAGGACTAAGGATCCTGTGACCGCTTTAGGTCGTGTGGGTTCAAGTCCCACTCTCCGCATAGTGGACTAGCTAAGGCTAGTCCTTTTGCTTTATCTAGATAAGTGCAGAGCACGATATATGCTAGGTCATAAATTACAAGAATGATACGAAACGGGTATTGTTATAGCTTTCATGAAAAGATATGTGAAACTTTTCTCAAAACTAGACGGTTTCAACTAGCATTTTCAAAATAAAAATGGTAGAATAGAAGAGTATGAGGTGCAACCTCAAAAAATATTAGGAGGCTATCGAAATGCCATTAGTTTCAGCAGAAAAATTTGTCCAAGCAGCGCGTGACAACGGTTATGCAGTTGGTGGATTTAACACAAACAACCTTGAGTGGACTCAAGCTATCTTGCGTGCAGCAGAAGCAAAACAAGCTCCAGTTCTTATCCAAACTTCTATGGGTGCAGCTAAGTACATGGGTGGTTACAAAGTAGCTCGCAACTTGATCGCTAACTTGATCGAGTCAATGAACATTACAGTTCCAGTTGCTATTCACCTTGACCACGGTCACTACGAAGATGCACTTGAGTGTATCGAAGTTGGTTACACTTCTATCATGTTTGACGGTTCACACCTTCCAGTAGAAGAAAACCTTGCAAAAGCTAAAGAAGTTGTAGAATTGGCACACGCTAAAGGTATCTCAGTTGAAGCTGAAGTAGGTACTATCGGTGGTGAAGAAGATGGTATCATTGGTAGCGGTGAATTGGCTCCAATCGAAGATGCAGTAGCAATGGTTGCAACTGGTATTGACTTCTTGGCAGCAGGTATCGGTAACATCCACGGTCCATACCCAGCAAACTGGGAAGGTCTTGACCTTGACCACTTGCGTAAATTAACTGAAGCTGTACCAGGTTTCCCAATCGTATTGCACGGTGGTTCAGGTATTCCAGATGCACAAATCCAAGAAGCAATCAAATTGGGTGTTGCTAAAGTTAACGTAAACACTGAGTGCCAAATCGCATTTGCAAACGCAACTCGTAAGTTTGCAGCAGCTTATGAAGCAAACGAAGCAGAATACGATAAGAAAAAACTCTTTGACCCGCGTAAATTCTTGGCAGACGGTGTGAAAGCTATCCAAGCATCTGTTGAAGAGCGTATCGACGTATTCGGTTCAGCGAACAAAGCTTAATGTAACTGCGAAGAAATCTCAGATTTCAAGTAAACAAAGCATAAGTTTCTTAGATTAAACCAAAAAGGATTTTCTTTCGAGAATCCTTTTTATTATAATAGTTGAGTAAGTTTAATCTAGTTCCTCGCTATGAAGAAATCTACGATAGAAGTGAGCAGAGAACAGTTAAAGTATAAACCGCTCCAAAGTTTTCATGACTGTAATAACTTAGAGAACGAAGAATTATGGATGGGGCGCAAACTGTAGTGGTAAAATATTTACCTATGAGTATAGATACTTTAAAAAAATAAAAATGAAAATAATTCTTGCCAAGTCCAATCTTTTCTGTTAGAATAATATGGTATGTGGTGCTAGCACATCCGATATATTTGATCAAATGAGGAGGAAGATACAATGGCTAAAGTATGTTATTTCACTGGTCGTAAGACTGTATCAGGTAACAACCGTTCACACGCTATGAACCAAACGAAACGCGCAGTTAAACCAAACCTTCAAAAAGTAACTGTTTTGATTGATGGTAAACCTAAAAAAGTTTGGGCTTCGGCACGTGCACTAAAATCAGGCAAAGTTGAACGCGTATAATAACAAAGTCGTTAGAAAAATCTAGCGACTTTTGTTTTTGGAAAAAATAACCTAGATGTAAAGTCGGCGAGGAGCAAATTCGGCCACTACATAATAAACAGGAAAGAATATCAGCTATATAGCTCTTCACATTGGTGTTGAAAAGTTAACAAAGAAGGAACGTTGTCAAAAATAAAATGTGTATTGATGTGGGAGATTTTCTCAAGCACGAACATATAAACTTAGATTGACATTAGGAGGAGCATATCTGTACGGATTCTATAAGAAGGGAATCACGAACTGGAAGAATAGAGAGTGTTGCTCAGTTTTTCTCAGTTTTTCGCCAAATTTCATAAAAAAATCTAAAAAATCTCAAAAAACCGGTTGACAAAGTATATAAGTCGTGATAGAATAACTGAGTTGTCTCTTGAGGGGCTAGTTAATAGAGGAACGAAAAAAAGTTTCGAAAAAGTGTTGACAAGACCATCAGAAGATGATAGAATAATTGAGTTGTCTCTTGAGGGACTAGTTAACAGAGGAACAAAAAAAGTTTCAAAAAAGTGTTGACAAAGTTCACAAGAAATGATAAACTAAGATAGTTGTCGCGAGAGCGATGGACAAGACCTTTGAAAATTAAAGAAGACAAACCAAACGTGCAGGGTGATTTATCTAAGGATAAATCGTCAATGACAAAACAAAACAATAAAACGGAAAGCTAGCAATAGCTTGAGTTTGAATCAAAACTTTTAATGAGAGTTTGATCCTGGCTCAGGACGAACGCTGGCGGCGTGCCTAATACATGCAAGTAGAACGCTGAAGTCTGGTGCTTGCACTAGACGGATGAGTTGCGAACGGGTGAGTAACGCGTAGGTAACCTGCCTCATAGCGGGGGATAACTATTGGAAACGATAGCTAATACCGCATAACAGTATTTACCGCATGGTAGATACTTGAAAGGAGCAATTGCTTCACTATGAGATGGACCTGCGTTGTATTAGCTAGTTGGTGAGGTAACGGCTCACCAAGGCATCGATACATAGCCGACCTGAGAGGGTGATCGGCCACACTGGGACTGAGACACGGCCCAGACTCCTACGGGAGGCAGCAGTAGGGAATCTTCGGCAATGGGGGCAACCCTGACCGAGCAACGCCGCGTGAGTGAAGAAGGTTTTCGGATCGTAAAGCTCTGTTGTAAGAGAAGAACTGTGAGAAGAGTGGAAAGTTTCTCATTTGACGGTATCTTACCAGAAAGGGACGGCTAACTACGTGCCAGCAGCCGCGGTAATACGTAGGTCCCGAGCGTTGTCCGGATTTATTGGGCGTAAAGCGAGCGCAGGCGGTTTGATAAGTCTGAAGTAAAAGGCTGTGGCTTAACCATAGTACGCTTTGGAAACTGTCAAACTTGAGTGCAGAAGGGGAGAGTGGAATTCCATGTGTAGCGGTGAAATGCGTAGATATATGGAGGAACACCGGTGGCGAAAGCGGCTCTCTGGTCTGTAACTGACGCTGAGGCTCGAAAGCGTGGGGAGCGAACAGGATTAGATACCCTGGTAGTCCACGCCGTAAACGATGAGTGCTAGGTGTTGGGTCCTTTCCGGGACTCAGTGCCGCAGCTAACGCATTAAGCACTCCGCCTGGGGAGTACGACCGCAAGGTTGAAACTCAAAGGAATTGACGGGGGCCCGCACAAGCGGTGGAGCATGTGGTTTAATTCGAAGCAACGCGAAGAACCTTACCAGGTCTTGACATCCCGATGACCACCCTAGAGATAGGGTTTCTCTTCGGAGCATCGGTGACAGGTGGTGCATGGTTGTCGTCAGCTCGTGTCGTGAGATGTTGGGTTAAGTCCCGCAACGAGCGCAACCCCTATTGTTAGTTGCCATCATTCAGTTGGGCACTCTAGCGAGACTGCCGGTAATAAACCGGAGGAAGGTGGGGATGACGTCAAATCATCATGCCCCTTATGACCTGGGCTACACACGTGCTACAATGGCTGGTACAACGAGTCGCAAGTCGGTGACGGCAAGCTAATCTCTTAAAGCCAGTCTCAGTTCGGATTGTAGGCTGCAACTCGCCTACATGAAGTCGGAATCGCTAGTAATCGCGGATCAGCACGCCGCGGTGAATACGTTCCCGGGCCTTGTACACACCGCCCGTCACACCACGAGAGTTTGTAACACCCGAAGTCGGTGAGGTAACCTTTAAGGAGCCAGCCGCCTAAGGTGGGATAGATGATTGGGGTGAAGTCGTAACAAGGTAGCCGTATCGGAAGGTGCGGCTGGATCACCTCCTTTCTAAGGAAATGGAAACCTGTACGTCAGTCTTCTTTAATTTTGAGAGGTCTTGTGGGGCCTTAGCTCAGCTAAGCGAAACCTTTAGGTTGAAGCTTTGTCGAAACTAGCGGAGCTAGTGCACGACAGGGGCCAGCGTCTCAAAAATGATATTATATCGAAACAATTAAATACGTTAACAGGTACATAAAAATGTACGGGGCCTTAGCTCAGCTGGGAGAGCGCCTGCTTTGCACGCAGGAGGTCAGCGGTTCGATCCCGCTAGGCTCCATTATCTAGGATACAGAGTAACCTAGATAACTAAGATAACTGAATACGAACCTAAACTTCCTAGGAATAAGTCAAAACCACCTAGTGTCTAAAGACACGTCGTTGGTTATCTCCTTATTCTACGAAAGTTTTGCGACAAATCGCATCGGTTCTTAATATCTTAGAACTTGTCCATTGAAAATTGAATATCTATCAAACATTCCTGATGTATCTGAAAGGATACATTAAGAAATAGTAACAAGAAAATAAACCGAAAACGCTGTGAATATTTAATGAGTTTTCTAATTTTTGAAAAAATTAGGTTAATAAGGTTAAGTTAATAAGGGCGCACGGTGGATGCCTTGGCACTAGAAGCCGATGAAGGACGTGACTAACGACGAAATGCCTTGGGGAGCTGTAAGTAAGCAATGATCCAGGGATGTCCGAATGGGGGAACCCGGCAGGTAATGCCTGTCACTCACTACTGTTAAGGTAGTGAAGAGGAAGACGCAGTGAACTGAAACATCTAAGTAGCTGCAGGAAGAGAAAGCAAAAGCGATTGCCTTAGTAGCGGCGAGCGAAACGGCAGGAGGGCAAACCGAGGAGTTTACTCCTCGGGGTTGTAGGACTGCAATGTGGACTTAAAGAGTATAGAAGAACTACCTGGGAAGGTAGGCCAAAGAGAGTAATAGCCTCGTATTTGAAATGTTCTTTATACCTAGCAGTATCCTGAGTACGGCGAGACACGCGAAATCTCGTCGGAATCTGGGAGGACCATCTCCCAACCCTAAATACTCTCTAGTGACCGATAGTGAACCAGTACCGTGAGGGAAAGGTGAAAAGTACCCCGGAAGGGGAGTGAAATAGAACCTGAAACCGTGTGCCTACAACAAGTTCGAGCCCGTTAATGGGTGAGAGCGTGCCTTTTGTAGAATGAACCGGCGAGTTACGATATGATGCGAGGTTAAGTTGAAGAGACGGAGCCGTAGGGAAACCGAGTCTTAATAGGGCGGATTAGTATTATGTCGTAGACCCGAAACCATGTGACCTACCCATGAGCAGGTTGAAGGTGCGGTAAGACGCACTGGAGGACCGAACCAGGGCACGTTGAAAAGTGCTTGGATGACTTGTGGGTAGCGGAGAAATTCCAAACGAACTTGGAGATAGCTGGTTCTCTCCGAAATAGCTTTAGGGCTAGCGTCGACATTTGAGAATCTTGGAGGTAGAGCACTGTTTGGATGAGGGGGCCATCTCGGTTTACTGATTTCAGATAAACTCCGAATGCCAATGATTTATGGTCGGCAGTCAGACTGCGAGTGCTAAGATCCGTAGTCGAAAGGGAAACAGCCCAGACCACCAGCTAAGGTCCCAAAATAATTGTTAAGTGGAAAAGGATGTGGGGTTGCACAGACAACTAGGATGTTAGCTTAGAAGCAGCTATTCATTCAAAGAGTGCGTAATAGCTCACTAGTCGAGTGACCCTGCGCCGAAAATGTACCGGGGCTAAAACAATTTACCGAAGCTGTGGATAACACATTAGTGTTATGGTAGGAGAGCGTTCTATGTGTGAAGAAGGTATACCGTGAGGAGTGCTGGAACGCATAGAAGTGAGAATGCCGGTATGAGTAGCGAAAGATGGGTGAGAATCCCATCCACCGTAAGACTAAGGTTTCCAGGGGAAGGCTCGTCCGCCCTGGGTTAGTCGGGACCTAAGGAGAGACCGAAGGGTGTATCCGATGGACAACAGGTTGATATTCCTGTACTAGAGTATGAAGTGATGGAGGGACGCAGTAGGCTAACTAAAGCGGGCGATTGGAAGAGCCCGTCTAAGCAGTGAGGTGTGATATGAGTCAAATGCTTGTATCTGTAACATTGAGCTGTGATGGGGAGCGAAGTTAAGTAGCGAAGTTAGTGACGTCACACTGCCGAGAAAAGCTTCTAGCGATGTATCATACTCTACCCGTACCGCAAACCGACACAGGTAGTCGAGGCGAGTAGCCTCAGGTGAGCGAGAGAACTCTCGTTAAGGAACTCGGCAAAATGACCCCGTAACTTCGGGAGAAGGGGTGCTGACTTAAAGTCAGCCGCAGTGAATAGGCCCAAGCAACTGTTTATCAAAAACACAGCTCTCTGCTAAATCGTAAGATGATGTATAGGGGGTGACGCCTGCCCGGTGCTGGAAGGTTAAGAGGAGGGTTTAGCGCAAGCGAAGATCTGAATTGAAGCCCCAGTAAACGGCGGCCGTAACTATAACGGTCCTAAGGTAGCGAAATTCCTTGTCGGGTAAGTTCCGACCCGCACGAAAGGCGTAATGATTTGGGCACTGTCTCAACGAGAGACTCGGTGAAATTTTAGTACCTGTGAAGATGCAGGTTACCCGCGACAGGACGGAAAGACCCCATGGAGCTTTACTGCAGTTTGATATTGAGTATCTGTACCACATGTACAGGATAGGTAGGAGCCTATGAAGTCGGGACGCCAGTTTCGACTGAGGCGCTGTTGGGATACTACCCTTGTGTTATGGCTACTCTAACCCGGATAGGTTATCCCTATCGGAGACAGTGTCTGACGGGCAGTTTGACTGGGGCGGTCGCCTCCTAAAAGGTAACGGAGGCGCCCAAAGGTTCCCTCAGAATGGTTGGAAATCATTCGCAGAGTGTAAAGGTATAAGGGAGCTTGACTGCGAGAGCTACAACTCGAGCAGGGACGAAAGTCGGGCTTAGTGATCCGGTGGTTCCGTATGGAAGGGCCATCGCTCAACGGATAAAAGCTACCCTGGGGATAACAGGCTTATCTCCCCCAAGAGTTCACATCGACGGGGAGGTTTGGCACCTCGATGTCGGCTCGTCGCATCCTGGGGCTGTAGTCGGTCCCAAGGGTTGGGCTGTTCGCCCATTAAAGCGGCACGCGAGCTGGGTTCAGAACGTCGTGAGACAGTTCGGTCCCTATCCGTCGCGGGCGTAGGAAATTTGAGAGGATCTGCTCCTAGTACGAGAGGACCAGAGTGGACTTACCGCTGGTGTACCAGTTGTCTTGCCAAAGGCATCGCTGGGTAGCTATGTAGGGACGGGATAAACGCTGAAAGCATCTAAGTGTGAAACCCACCTCAAGATGAGATTTCCCATAACTTTATGTTAGTAAGAGCCCTGAGAGATGATCAGGTAGATAGGTTGGAAGTGGAAGTGTGGCGACACATGTAGCGGACCAATACTAATCGCTCGAGGACTTATCCAAGAATAAGTAATGAGAACGTTAAGAAAAGCGTATGATTTTAGGAAATCAACGCGGAAGTCGGTTAGACTTCAAGGCGATTTTTCTAAATCACTAGCTTTTTAGTTCGAATACAATTACTTATTAAAACTAGAGTCGATATTGACAAGCGATCGGTTTCTTGTTAGAATATAGATATTCAATTTTGAGTTGACAAGACTCAGTAGTTAAGTGACGATAGCCTAGGAGATACACCTGTACCCATACCGAACACAGCAGTTAAGCCCTAGAACGCCTGAAGTAGTTGGGGGTTGCCCCCTGTTAGATACGGTAGTCGCTTAGCATATTCCGCCATAGCTCAGTTGGTAGAGCGCATGACTGTTAATCATGATGTCACAGGTTCGAGCCCTGTTGGCGGAGTAAAGAGAAATCTTTAGTATATGGTCCGTTGGTCAAGGGGTTAAGACACCGCCTTTTCACGGCGGTAACACGGGTTCGAATCCCGTACGGACTATATTTGGAGGCTGCTTAGGCCTCTTTTTTTGGTTTTTTGAGGTGTATGGGCTTTAATTTGACTCTTTTTTCTTTTCTTGTTACTTTGTCTATTCATTGTTTGTTGATATAATAGAGACATGAAAAGATTATGTGATGAATTATCGGTTTTGCCAGGGATTGGTCCAAAATCGGCTGAAAAATTCTTAAAAATTAACATTCAGAATATTAATGATTTGCTGACTTACTATCCATTTAGATATGAAGATTTTGAGATTAAGTCTATTTATGATTTGCAGGATGGGGAGAAGGCAGTGGTAGTTGGGGAGGTGGTATCTCCAGCTAATGTACAGTATTATGGTTACAAAAGAAATAGACTCCGTTTTTCAATGAAACAGGGAGAGGTTGTCTTAGCAGTTTCGTTTTTTAATCAGCCTTATTTAGCAGATAAGATTGTTTTGGGGCAGGATATTGCAGTTTGGGGAAAGTGGGATAAGGCTAAGGCAAGTTTGACAGGAATGAAAGTTTTGGCTCAAGTATCAGATGAGTTACAACCTGTCTATCATGTGGCGCAGGGGATTTCGCAAGTAAATTTGGTTAAGGCTATTAAAACAGCTATTGAACAGGGATATTTGCATTTATTAGAGGAGAACTTGCCATCAGTTTTACGAGAGCGCTATCGGTTAATGAATCGCCGAGAGGCGGTTTTTGCGATGCATTTTCCGACAAATTTAGAAGAGTATAGACAAGCTTTGCGACGTATGAAGTTTGAGGAATTATTTTATTTTCAATTACAGTTGCAAATGCTGAAAGCCAATAATCGTGATATTTCGAATGGTTTGAAGATTGCCTATGATGCTGATAGATTGGCTATGCAAATAAGACAATTGCCGTTTGTCTTAACGGATGCTCAGTCTGGGGCTTTGGCTGAAATACTATCAGATATGAAGTCCTATGGGCACATGAATCGCTTGTTACAAGGGGATGTTGGTTCAGGAAAGACAGTAGTTGCTGGATTGGCTATGTTTGCCGCTGTGACTGCGGGGATGCAGGCTGCAATTATGGTGCCGACAGAAATTTTGGCTGAGCAACACTTTGAGAGTTTGCGCCAGCTTTTTCCAGAACTTTCTATTGCTCTTTTGACAGGGGGAATGAAGGCTACGGAGCGTCGTACTGCTTTAGAGGCGATTTCTAGTGGTCAGGTAGACATCATTGTAGGAACTCACGCTCTTATCCAGGAAAGTGTGACGTACCATAAGCTTGGTTTGGTTGTGACGGATGAGCAACATCGTTTTGGTGTTAAACAGCGCCGTCTGTTTCGTGAGAAGGGTGATAATCCGGATGTGCTTATGATGACTGCTACACCTATTCCTCGGACGTTAGCCATTACAGCTTTTGGAGATATGGATGTATCGATTATTAATCAGTTACCTGCTGGTCGGAAGCCAATTATCACTCGCTGGGTCAAACATCAACAGCTGCCCACGGTCTTAGATTGGTTGGAGAAGGAGCTAGAAGTGGGTGCTCAGGTTTATTTTATCTCTCCGCTGATTGAAGAATCTGAGGCTCTAGATTTAAAGAATGCTGTAGATCTGCAATCTGATTTACAGGCGCATTTTGGAGAGCAAGTTACAGTGGATTTGTTACACGGTAAGATGAAGAATGACGAGAAAGATGCCATCATGCAGGCTTTTAAGGAGCGAAAAACGAATATTTTGGTTTCTACCACTGTTATTGAAGTCGGAGTCAATGTGCCCAATGCAACGGTGATGGTTATTATGGATGCAGATCGTTTTGGTTTGAGCCAATTACATCAGTTGAGAGGGCGTGTAGGACGTGGTCATAAGCAGTCTTATGCAGTGTTAGTTGCTAATCCTAAAACAGAGTCTGGTAAGGAACGCATGAAAATTATGACAGAGACGACAGATGGTTTTATTTTGGCTGAAGCAGACTTAAAAATGCGTGGGTCTGGAGAAATATTTGGAACTCGTCAATCAGGTTTGCCAGAATTTCAGGTTGCAAATATTATCGAGGACTATCCGATTTTAGAGGAAGCAAGACGAGTTGCTAGTCAGATTGTTAGCGTGGAAAATTGGCAGGAGGACCCTAATTGGTCGATTTTGCTTGCTAATTTGAAAGATGGAGAGGAATTGGACTAGTCATATAAAAAAGGCCAACACACCTGTGTTGGTCTTTTGACATATTGTATAGTTCGTCAGCGATTAACCTTGGATGTAATCTGCCAAGCTTTGCTCTTCCAAGCCTGCATTGAGAGCGATAAGGAGTTTGAGCCGGGCTTTTTGAGCATTCAATTCTTTAACAAATAGAATGCCGTCTTTCTCCAGTTGGATGCCACCTCCTTGGTAGGCATAGACAGGCTCAGCAATTCCGTTAAAACAGCGAGATACCAGAATAATGGGTATCCTTTGATCAAGGAGTTTCTTAATGGCTGGAAGGATGGTAGGCGGAAGATTTCCGGCGCCGAGTGCTTCAATGACTAAACCGGAAATTGAGCTTGCAGTGAGAGAATCAAGGAGAATGGAGTCCATATCTGCATAAGCTTTTATGATTGGAACCGTTCCTGTGACTGTTGATAAGTCAAATCGAACACGTGGTTCAGCAGTTTTAAAATAGAGAATCTCTCGTTTGGTGACTAATCCCAGTGGTCCATGGGTTGGTGTTTGAAAGGTTGAGACATTGGTGGTATGGGTTTTTGTAACATATTTAGCAGCATGAATTTCATCGTTCATGACCACTAGAACACCTTTATCTGCGGATTTAGCATCAGCAGCCACACGTAGGGCTGTTCGGTAGTTATAAATCCCGTCGCTACCTAGTTCATTTGAGGAACGCATAGCTCCGGTCAATACAATTGGTTTTTCTGGAATAGCCATTGTATCAAGGAAATAGGCAGTTTCTTCTAAAGTATCTGTGCCATGTGTAATGACAAAACCATCGAAGTTCATTTGTTCTTCTTTGATTTTTTGGTATAGAGTCATCATGTGTTCTAAGCGAATGTGTGGACTTGGAACATTGAGAAAATCCAAGGATATCACTTGAATTTCTTCTAGTGGGCTATCAATTTGGGTCATTGGATTGATTTTACTCGATGCAACTTCACCCTGATGATTGGCTTGCATAGAAATGGTTCCACCTGTATGCAGTACTAGAATTTTTTTCATAAATTTTCAGTTTCTTTCAAAGTGTGATATACTAATTGTAACATAATTCTTAGAAAGTAGGTGAGTTGGTTGACGATAAAGGCTGTATTTTTCGATATTGATGGTACCTTATTGACCGACAATCGTATGGTTAGTAGTTCAACTATTCTCGCCATTAATGCTTTGAAAGAGAAGGGGATTTTAGTTGGTCTAGCTACAGGACGTGACCCTCGTTTTGTTTTGCAGTATATGGCTAGTTTAGGGCTAGATTTGGTCATTGCTTATAATGGTCAATATATTTTTTCAAGAGAAGAAGTTATTTATAGTCAGAGTTTAGAGCCAAAGCAAATTGAACAAATTATGGAGTATGCGCAAACTCACCATAAGGATTTATCTTTTGGAACTGCTAAAGGCATATTTGGTAGTAAGATTATGAGTGCTGGAACAGGAAATTTTGCCTATCGTGTGACGCGTATGATTCCGGAGTCCTGGGCTGGAATCATAAATTTTATTTTCAATCGCTTGGTACGTTGGATTAGTCCTCAACAGGAAACGAATTTGAAAGGTTTTCTCTTTCAACCAATCTATCAGCTGATGTTGCTGACGACGGAAAGGGAGACACAATCATTGGAGATGCTCTTTCCGAACTTGTCTTTTACACGTTCGAGTCCTTATGCGACTGATATTATCAGTAAGGGAAATTCAAAATTATCGGGTATTGTAAAGGTTGCAGATCGATATGGTTTTGAGTTAGATGAAGTTATGGTATTCGGGGATTCTAATAATGATTTTGAAATGTTGAATGAAATTCAGCACTCGGTAGCGATGGGAAATGGGACGAAAAAGGTAAAACAAGCAGCTTCCTTTGTTACGGATACAAATAATCGTGATGGGATTTATAAGGCATTAATTCATTTTGGTGTGATTGAGGGATAAGATGTTTCAGAGCAAGGACGATAATTTTAATAGGGTAAAGGATTTTCATTTTTTAATGGATGGTGAAACCCAAGAACTTCCCAGTGTGTATGATGGACAGACGGCTTTGCATCGCGCTGGTTTTAAATTGGAGGAGTTGGTAGAATTTCTACATGCAGCTTCAGAATCTGAAGTTGAGTTTCATGATTTTATTCAACAACTTCATCAGGATTTAGATACTGCTGTTGCTAAGGTATCTGGCAAGAGAGGTTTCGGGGTTTCGATGCAGGATCAGGTAGATGCTTTGCTGGATATTCTTTATTTTACATATGGTTCGTTTGTTTTGATGGGGGTTGATCCAGAACCAATTTTTCAGATAGTCCATACTGCGAATATGGGGAAAACATTTCCAGATGGGAAGGCCCATTTTGATCCAATTAGCCATAAAATTTTAAAACCTGATGATTGGGAAGAACGGTTTGCGCCGGAGGAAAAGATTCAGGAAGAGCTGAAAAGACAGATAAAAAGACTTGATTCGTAAATCAAGTCTTTTGGTTTATAAACTTTTTTCTCCATCGCGAACAATGAGTAAATCGATAGTTGCGTGGCGCATGATATATTCGGATGAGGATCCGATCAGGAGACGTTCAAAGGCGTTTAGACCAGTTGCTCCAAGTAACATAAGATCAGCACCGGTTTCCTTTGGAATATCGATAGCCAATAGGGTTTTAGGGTTACCGAATTCAATGCGAATCTGTACATCGGTCAGACCAGAGTTGAGGGCTTCTTGTTTGTATTCTTCGAGGAGGAGCTCCGCCTCTCTTTCTAAAGATTCATAGACAGAGGCGTCAAATGCAACAACATTGTGGAGAGCACGGGTGTCAATCACATGGGCGATAATCAGACGTGCTTGGTTGCGTAGTGCGACATGAATAGCTTTATGAAGAGCTAATTCTGCTCCTTTAGAGCCGTCTACAGCGACGAGTATGGTTTTGTAAGATTGTGTCATAATAATAACTCCTTTCAGAAGAGCTTTGTCCCGAAATAGGTAGAGTAGTTCCTTACATTTTTATTATAAGCCTTTTGAGATAAAATGTAAAGGATTCTTGTACTTTTTTAGCTTTTACAGTACAATAGAAAAGATAGAAAGTCGAGGTGACGACATGAAGCAATTTAACAAGTCAACAAAATTGGATGATGTAGCATATGATATTCGTGGGCCTGTTTTGGAAGAGGCCATGCGTATGCGTGCCAATGGAGAGCAGATTTTACGTTTGAATACGGGGAATCCTGCAGAATTTGGTTTTACTGCTCCAGATGAAGTTATTCGTGACTTGATTCATAACGCCCGTAAATCAGAGGGATATTCGAACAGTAAGGGAATTTTTTCTGCACGTAAGGCTATCATGCAGTATTGTCAGCTAAAGAAATTTCCAAATGTTGACATTGAAGATATTTATCTTGGAAACGGCGTGAGTGAGCTGATTGTTATGTCTATGCAAGGTTTGCTAGATAATGGTGATGAGGTGTTGGTGCCAATGCCAGACTATCCTCTCTGGACTGCCGCAGTTAGTTTGGCTGGTGGTAAAGCTGTTCACTATGTTTGTGATGAAGCAGCTGAATGGTATCCAGATTTGGCAGATATGGAGTCCAAGGTGACTTCTCGAACCAAGGCAATTGTCCTTATCAATCCAAATAATCCAACTGGCGCTCTCTATCCGAAAGAAATTTTAGAAGGAATCATTGATATTGCTCGTAGACATGAATTGATCATTTTCTCTGATGAGATTTATGATCGTATGGTCTTTGACGGAGCTGTTCATATCCCTATTGCGACACTGGCTCCAGATTTATTTGTTGTGACGATGAATGGACTGTCTAAATCGCATCGTATTTGTGGTTTCCGAGTAGGTTGGATGGTCTTATCTGGTCCGAAAAAGCATGTAAAAGGGTACATTGAAGGCTTGAATATGTTGTCCAATATGCGTTTGTGTTCAAACGTTTTGGCTCAACAGGTTGTTCAAACTTCTTTGGGAGGCTACCAATCGGTTGATGAACTCTTGATGCCTGGCGGACGCTTATATGAACAAAGGGAGTTTATTACCAAGGCGATTAATGATATTCCGGGGCTTTCTGCTGTAAAACCTAAGGCTGGTCTGTATGTCTTCCCGAAAATTGATCGTGAGATGTACCGAGTTGAGGATGATGAACAATTTGTATTGGATTTCCTCAAGCAAGAAAAAGTACTTTTGGTCCATGGTCGAGGTTTTAACTGGAAGGATCCAGATCATTTCCGTATTGTGTATTTACCACGTGTGGATGAGTTGGCAGAAATTCAAGAAAAAATGTCACGATTCTTGCGGCAATATCGTAGATAATGGAATTTTGGGAGTGGGAAAGAACTCAACCATTCATAAGAAGAGTTCGTCAACAAGTCTTTATTTCTAGTTGTTGAGCTGAAACAGTCTATTCCCAGACATCAATTTATGTGAGCTGACTGCCGTCAGCTTATATCTCCCACTTTAAAAGGTCTCCCAGACCTTTTAAACTCCCACCCCCGCACAGCTCAAACTGTCTGGGAGACAGTTTGAGGTTGGAGATGAAGCGAACTCTGTTCGCATCAGTCGTATAGGCCAGATTTGGAGTGTAAAATGCGAAGTGCTGAGATTTGCTTCGCAAATCTTATCTCCAACCTTTAACAGTCCACTGGACTGTTAAACCCAATCAACCACTGCGCTGAGATGTTGACACTAACTTTGAGAAGCGGTGCTGGGCTTTTTGCCCAGCCTTTTCTTTTTACTTGAATGAAATTGTTTGAATTTTTCTGATAACGGTAAATATTCTGATAATTGTTGAAATTTTATATATTTTTTGCTATACTGAAAGCAATTACAGAGTAAAGAGGAAAATATGACAACATTATTAGAGAAGACACGGAATATTACTTCTATTTTGAAGCGTTCCGAAGAGCAATTGGCAGAAGAATTGCCTTACAATGCCATTGCTGAGCATTTATCAGCTATTATTGACTGCAACTCGTGCATCATTAATAGTGAAGGTGAAGTTTTGGGATACCACATGAACTATGAGACGAACAATGATCGTGTGGAAGAATTTTTCCAAAACAAACAATTCCCAGAAGGATATGTAAAAGCAGTTGCGCAGGTTTACGATACGCAGGTTAATTTGCCTGTCGAGAGCGAGTTGACTGCCATCCCTGTCGAATCACGATCGACTTATCCAAACGGGCTGACAACGATAGCGCCTATCCACGTAACGGGGATTCGTTTTGGTTCACTTATTATTTGGCGGAATAATGAGCAGTTTCACGATGATGATTTGATTTTGGTTGAGATTGCGGCAACAGTAGTTGGTATTCAGTTACTTAATTTCCAACGGGAAGAAGACGAGAAGAATATCCGTTGTCGTGCGGCAGTTAATATGGCGGTAAATACGCTATCTTACTCAGAAATGAAGGCAGTTGCAGCTATTTTGGGTGAATTGGATGGCAATGAGGGGCAATTGACTGCTTCTGTGATTGCAGATCGTATCGGTATTACACGCTCGGTGATTGTGAATGCACTGCGTAAGTTGGAGAGTGCAGGGATTATTGAAAGTCGTTCTTTGGGAATGAAGGGGACTTATTTGAAAGTTCTCATCCCAGCTATTTTTGATGAAATTAAGAAACGTGACTACTAAAATGACAAAAGCATTGATTTCGATTGATTATACAATAGATTTTGTGGCAGATGAAGGAAAGTTGACTGCTGGAAAATCAGCTCAGGCTATTTCTGAACGAATTGCTCAGGTTACGCAAGAAGCCTTTGAAAATGGAGACTACATTTTCTTTGCGATTGATGGTCATGAGGAGGGGGATGAATTTCATCCTGAAGCTCAGCTTTTCCCAAGTCATAATATCATTGGGACGCAAGGGCGTGACTTGTATGGTCCTTTAGCAGATTTTTATCAAAAACATAAAGGGCATGCGCGTGTTCGTTGGATGGATAAACGTCATTATTCTGCTTTTTCTGGGACGGATTTGGATGTTCGACTAAGAGAACGTGGTGTAGATACGGTTGTCTTGACGGGTGTTTTGTCTGATATTTGTGTTCTTCATACAGCTATTGATGCTTATAATAAGGGTTATCGTATTGAGGTGGTCTCATCAGCCATTGCTGCATTGACGGAGGAGAATCATCAGTTTGCTCTTAACCATTTGCGTCATGTACTCGGTGCGACAATCATTGATTAATAGTATAGTGACCAGTCTGTGGACTGGTTTTTCGTTTTTCTCCAACAGGAATGTATTATTAACACTCTTCGAAAATCAAACTCAGACCTTGTTGACTTAACTTGTAAAAGAAGCGGTGTGATTGACCATGATAAATTTATCAAAATGCTTTACATAGGTGATTACTTGGTGTATAATATAGTCTGTGTGTAATGGACGCACAAAAATACAGTTTATCCGCTGGGTTTAAAAGCACCTAAGATTGACAAAGATAGGAGAATAAAATGAATCCATTGATCCAAAGTTTGACAGAAGGTCAACTTCGTACTGATATCCCTTCTTTCCGTCCTGGTGACTCTGTTCGTGTTCACGCTAAGGTTGTCGAAGGAACTCGTGAGCGTATTCAGATCTTCGAGGGTGTTGTTATCTCTCGTAAAGGTCAAGGTATCTCAGAAATGTACACTGTCCGTAAAATCTCTGGCGGTGTAGGTGTTGAGCGTACATTCCCAATCCACACTCCACGTGTTGATAAGATTGAAGTAGTACGTTACGGTAAAGTACGTCGTGCTAAATTGTACTACCTACGTGCATTGCAAGGTAAAGCAGCGCGTATCAAAGAAATCCGTCGTTAAGATAGTCCTACAGACTATTTTGGTCGGAGAATGGGAGGCAGCGAAAGCTGTCTCTTTTTTTAAAAAAATCTGTTGAAAGAGTACCAAATTGTGAAAGCAGTGGTAAAATGGATTGTTTTTGTGTATCTTCCATGAAATAATATGTTATACTATATATTATTGAAGCTAGTATAGAGGAGGTTGAGGATGAGCGAACAGTTTATTCCATCTGTTTTATCAGATTTACGGCAGGATATTGTTCAGATGCCAGAGGTTATCAAGGAATGTAGTGGAATTCGTATTTATGGTCGTCGCATTCGTTCAGTCTTATTTACAACGGATGTGTCTATTATTGCCAACCACAATGCAGATGCTATTTTGGCTGTTTATCCATTTACGCCCAGTCCAGCTATTATCAAAAGTATTATGTTGGTTGCGTCAGTTCCAGTCTTGGCTGGTGTTGGTGGAGGCTTGACGACAGGTATGCGTTCAGCTAATATGAGTCTATTGTCTGAGTCGGAGGGAGCATACGCTGTTGTGGTAAATGGACCAACGGATGTAAAAACAATTGAGGCAATCAATAAGGTAGTAGATATTCCTATCATTTATACCGTTGTTTCTGAAAAGTCTGATTTAACCTCACGGATTAAAGCTGGAGTAGATATTTTAAATATTTCTTGCGGTATAGAAACGCCAAGGGTTGTGAAGAAGATTCGAGAAGCTTTCCCTGACTTTCCGATTATTGCGACTGGTGGACCGACTGAGGACTCTATTCGTCGGGTTATCGAAGCTGGAGCCAATGCTGTCTCCTATACAGCACCAAGTAATGGGGAGCTTTTTAAAGGGAAAATGGAAAAATACCGCAAACATGCAAAGGATTAGCTCATAAAAAAGATAGGCTAAGCAAACAGTAAGTTTTATTGCAAGATGAAACTTGCTGTTTTTTATCGTTTTACGGTGTGAGATTAGGAATACTTCGCAATTTAAAGAACGGATTTTTAGGAGGAAATTGGTGGTAAATTGGTAACATATTAGGTCATTTCTACCTTTGTCTGGGGCTGGAAATGTGGTATAATGAGAAGATAGATTTCCATTAGGAGGAAAGTAAGAATGAAGATTTCTGAAGCTGAAGTCCGTCATGTTGCCAAGCTGTCTAAGCTGGAATTTTCGGACCAGGAAACAGCGGAATTTGCGACAAGTTTGAGCAAGATTGTCGATATGGTTGAATTGCTCAATGAAGTAGATACGACAGGTGTTGCGGTAACGACCACTATGGCTGACCGTAAGAATGTCTTGCGAGCAGATATTGCCCAAAAAGGGGAGAGCCGTGAGGAGCTCTTTAAAAATGTGCCTGAATCACAAGATAACTTTATCAAGGTACCAGCTATTCTAGATGGGGGAGGAGATGCCTAATGACTTTTAACAATAAAACCATTGATGAATTGCATGACCTCCTTGTCAAGAAGGAGATTTCGGCTACGGAGTTAACCAAGGCAACTTTGGAAGACATTAAGAGCCGTGAGGGAGCAGTGGATGCTTTCTTGACTATCACAGAAGATGCGGCCTTGGCGCAGGCTGCTGCCCTTGATGAAAAAGGGATTGATGCGGACAATGTTATGGCAGGGATTCCTTTGGCAGTCAAGGACAATATCTCTACTAAGGGGATTTTGACAACGGCAGCTTCAAAAATGCTCTACAATTACGAGCCGATTTTCGATGCGACATCGGTTGCTCAGGCCTATGCCAAGGATATGATTGTTGTTGGTAAGACCAACATGGACGAATTTGCTATGGGTGGTTCGAATGAGAACTCTGCCTTCAAACCGACTAAAAATGCTTGGGACCAGACAAAAGTTCCTGGTGGTTCATCAGGTGGTTCGGCAGCTGCAGTTGCTGCTGGTCAGGTCCGTTTGTCACTTGGTTCTGATACAGGTGGTTCTATTCGCCAACCAGCAGCCTTTAATGGTATCGTTGGTATGAAGCCAACCTATGGAACGGTGTCACGTTTTGGTTTGATTGCCTTTGGTTCATCTCTTGACCAGATTGGTCCGTTTTCACAGACGGTTAAGGAAAATGCCCAGTTGCTCAATGTCATCTCTGGTCATGATGTCAAGGATGCAACATCAACGATTAATGAAATTGCTGACTTCACCAGCAAGATTGGTCAGGATATCAAGGGTATGAAGATTGCTCTGCCAAAAGAATACATGGGCGAAGGGATTGATCCGCAGGTCAAGGAAACTATTCTCAAGGCGGCTAAGCACTTGGAAAGCTTGGGAGCAATCATTGAAGAAGTCAGCCTGCCACATTCTAAGTATGGGGTTGCTGTTTACTACATCATTGCTTCATCAGAGGCATCTTCTAACTTGCAACGTTTTGACGGAATCCGCTATGGTTTCCGTGCAGAAGATGCGACAAACTTGGATGAGATTTACGTGAAAACCCGTAGCCAAGGTTTTGGTGAGGAAGTCAAACGCCGTATTATGTTAGGTACATTTAGCTTATCATCAGGTTACTACGATGCCTACTTCAAGAAGGCTGGCCAGGTGCGGACCTTGATTATCCAAGATTTTGAAAAAGTCTTTGCGGACTATGACTTGATTTTGGGACCAACTGCTCCGACAGTTGCCTTTGGTTTGGATACGCTCAACCATGACCCTGTGGCTATGTACTTGGCGGACTTGCTAACAATTCCTGTCAACTTGGCAGGTCTTCCAGGGATTTCGATTCCTGCAGGTTTTGTGGAAGGCTTGCCTGTTGGCTTGCAGTTGATTGGTCCAAAATACTCAGAAGAGACCATTTACCAAGTGGCTGCTGCCTTTGAAGCGACGACAGACTACCACAAGCAACAACCAGTGATTTTTGGAGGTGCTAACTAATGAACTTTGAAACGATTATTGGTCTAGAAGTCCATGTGGAGTTGAATACCAACTCGAAGATTTTCTCACCTTCATCTGCTCATTTTGGTGAGGACCCAAATGCCAATACCAACGTGATTGACTGGTCCTTCCCAGGTGTCCTTCCAGTTCTCAACAAGGGTGTTGTGGATGCGGGGATCAAGGCGGCCTTGGCCTTGAACATGGATATTCATAAAGAAATGCATTTTGACCGTAAGAACTATTTCTATCCTGATAACCCTAAAGCCTATCAGATTTCCCAGTTTGATGAGCCGATTGGCTACAATGGTTGGATTGAGATTGAGTTAGAAGACGGCTCAACCAAGAAAATCCGTATCGAGCGTGCGCATTTGGAAGAGGATGCAGGTAAGAATACGCATGGTACAGATGGCTATTCTTATGTGGACCTCAACCGTCAGGGTGTGCCACTGATTGAGATTGTATCAGAAGCAGATATGCGTTCGCCTGAGGAGGCCTATGCCTACTTGACTGCCCTCAAGGAAATCATCCAATACACTGGTATTTCAGATGTCAAGATGGAAGAGGGTTCTATGCGCGTGGATGCCAATATTTCCCTTCGTCCCTATGGTCAAGAAAAATTTGGTACCAAGACTGAGTTGAAAAACCTCAACTCCTTCAACTATGTTCGCAAGGGCTTGCAGCATGAAGTAGAACGTCAGGCCAAAATCTTGCGTTCAGGTGGTCAAATCCAGCAGGAAACTCGCCGTTACGAGGAATCTACTGGGGAAACTATTCTCATGCGTGTCAAAGAAGGTTCAGCGGACTACCGTTATTTCCCAGAGCCAGACCTACCGCTTTATGAGATTGATGACAGCTGGATTGAGGAAGTGCGTGCAGAATTGCCAGTCTTTCCAAAGGCTCGCCGTGCTCACTATGTGGAGAATTTGGGCTTGACCGCCTACGATGCTGGTCAGTTGACGTCAACTAAAGCTCTGTCTGACTTCTTTGAAGCTGCAGTGGCAGCAGGTGGCGATGCCAAACAAGTGTCTAACTGGTTGCAGGGTGAAGTGGCTCAGTTCCTCAATGCAGAAAGCAAGACCATTGAGCAAATCGCCTTAACACCTGAAAACTTGGTTGAGATGATTGCCTTGATTGCGGATGGCACTATTTCATCTAAGATTGCCAAGAAAGTCTTTGTTCACTTAGCCAAAGAAGGTGGCTCTGCTAAAGCTTACGTTGAGAAAGCTGGCTTGGTACAGATTTCAGACCCTGCGGTCTTGATTCCGATTATCCACCAAGTCTTTGCGGATAATGAAGCAGCCGTAGCTGACTTCAAGTCTGGCAAACGCAATGCTGATAAGGCCTTTACAGGTTTCTTGATGAAAGCGACTAAGGGACAAGCTAACCCACAAGTTGCACAACAACTTTTGGCACAGGAATTGGCTAAGTTGTTGGATTAAAATGAATAGAAGAAAACCGCTAGGATTGAATCTTAGCGGTTTTTACTGTTACTTGTAAACTAGGTACTTCTATCTTATTTTTATGCTATATTTTAATACTCAACAAAAATCAAAAGCAAACCAGTCAAGTGTTTTTAAACCATTGTCTACTAACAATTGGTTTTAAAATAGACCAATCTAACTCTCGTATTACTTCTTGAAGCTTGTTTATCACATCGTCTAGTGTTTTAAAAGCTTTATTCTTAAACCCTCTCTTTCGAATCTCAGCCCAAACTTGTTCAATTGGATTCATTTCAGGAGTATAGGGAGGAATAAACTCAAAACCAATATTATGTGGTTTCTCTAAGGTACTTGATTTATGCCAAACGGCATTGTCCATCACTAATAAAATATAATCGTCAGGATAAGCTTCAGATAGTTGTTTGAGAAAAACATTCATCCAATCTGTATTACAGCCCCCAGCGATAATGAAGAAGGACTCTCCTGTATGGGCATCAACAGCACCATAGCAATAGCGATACTCACGAATATAGTGACTATGTACATGCGGTCTCACCCCTTTTGGTGCCCAGGCCTTCCCAATTTTACTGATCCGACCGAAACCCGCCTCATCTTGATACATTAGCCTGACTTTATGATAGCGACGACTATTCTTGAAGCGCTTTCCTGTTTTCGTGAATGAAGATTTTATTTTTAGACGCTAGAATCGTTTCGGCGTCTGCTTTTTTAGGGTGTTCTGGTCTTGGCGTCACTTTGCGCCAACCATGGCGTTTAAGAATGGCATAGAATCCTTCCTTGGTCGTAGGGTGTCCAACCCGTTTCTGATAAGCTTCATAGAGAGAGTTTATCGTCACAAATTCGCCATTTAGTGAGGCTGTTAACTGTTCTTTTAGAAACGCTTCCTCTTCTTGAAGGGTTAAATATTGACGGTTCCGCCCACCTCGCGTTTCTCTTACTAGAGCTGAAATCCCCTCAAGTTCGTACTTGCGCTGTAAGGACCAGATTGTATACTTTGAATAGCCGATGAGGTTAGTGATTTCCTTATAGCTAAGACCTTCTGCTCTGAACAAGATAACTTGAAGTCGTCTATGAAATGGAGAATAGGTTTTATCTTTCAAATAAGTTTTTAATTCTTTCGTTTGTTCGATAGTAAGTTTCATAAATCTATTATAGGTTAGTTTTTGTTTTTTGAATAGTATAAAAACGGTATAAAGTATTAGAAGGTAGCGCGGGTATTGACTGTTAAAGGATAGTTAGCTAATACTCTTCGAAAATCAAAATCAGACGTTGTTGACTTGATTTGATGAGTGAAAGGCTCCAGTGGGGCCTTTCAGCCTGTTACCTTGAAACAAAATAGTAACAGGGTTCTATCTGCTGAGTAGAAATGAACTACGTTCGCTCTATCTCCAACCTCCAAAGGTTCCCCAAACCTTTGGAGCTAGTCTGATTTTGATTTTCATTGAGTATAAAATGAAAAAATATCATCACTATAGAAGAGTTGTAATTTTTTGGGGGGTTCTCAAAGATTTCGGGAATACTGCACTATTCCAATAATTTTTAGGAATGAATATGTTATACTAGATGGGTAGAAAAGTGAAGACGGTGGCTCTTGATTTTCTGAAAGTGAGGTGATGCCTATGGGCAATTCATCAAAATCTGACGGAAAGGAGTAGCATCTTTTGACAGCTTTTGAAGTTGTGCAAACTATTCTAGGCTTTGGTAGTTTTGCTATTGCATTGATTGGCTTGTGCTATAAAATCTTCAAAGATGGTGATAAAAAATAACCCGTCCCCACTTTTGATCGAGTTGTTGGCCGAGTTATAGTCTAATATATGGTCACCGTCTTAAACGGTTCTACATGGGGTTGGTTTGCAGACCAACCCCTTTTCTATCTCTATTATATCAGATTACTTATAAAATACAAATAATCTGTTAATTTTAGTGATTAGCTTACTTTACCTAGTTTATGTCAAGCTTTCGTAGTAGGTTCTGCCTTATTTTTTGTATTAGTCTGATTTCTAGTTTTTGTGCCAGACTGGAACTTACTTTAACGTTAAAATAGGTCTTCGCCTGTTTTATTTAATTTATGACAGTTGTAGATAAAGGCTTTGATGAAATTCGAATAATAATTTTGGTCAATAAATTTAGCACTTTCCAAGTAATTTAACATATTTTTAGCGAGTTCGATAGCTTCAGTCTTATTCCAGCGGAATTGATTGTAGATATGTTCTACCTCAAGGAACATGAGAGGTATAGCTAAATAACCACGTTCAAATGTTTGAAGCTTTTTCACTTCTTTAATAATGTTATCAGCCCTTAGATGATACCCTTGTTCGGAAAAGTGTTTGGCTGTGAAGGTCAGTCCATTTAAGATACGAATATAGGTGTCCGTATCTGCACTTTGTTTGTACATAACCAGAAGCTGTTTGGACATGTGCTCCACCAATTCGAGGGGACAGTGATTGACGATACGACAGTATAATTCCAGCTCGGAACTAGTAAAGGTCTCAAGCTTCATCAGGTGATTGATAACAGGCTGGATTTTTTCGACGGTTTCTTCTGACTTCGCAATCGTTGGATAATGACCAAGCTTGATTATCTTTAATAATATGTCTGCCTGTGTAGGATTGTCAGTTAGGTATCGATCAAATAATTTTTCGTATTCAGGAAGATAGCGAAATATGTCTTCTTCATTTGTGATATGTTTGGAAAATTCGTAAGCAGGAAATTCTATGCAATCTCCGCCATTATCTGCAAATGCAGCTGCAAAGTCCTTCCATTCTAAGCCGAGCACAATCAATAAACGGTTAAAGTTTTCAAGGGAAATTCCCTTCTCTCCTTTTTCAAAACGACTCAGAAATTGCGGTGATACAACCGTAGAAGCAGCCTCTTTTAAGCTGAGCCCTCTTTTCTCTCGTAATTGTTTAAAGGTTGGTCCAAACGGGTATAGATTCGACATAATATTCCTTTCAATCTTTTTTTAGATTAGTATACTTAAAACTAGGATAAAAATCTACAAAAAGATGACCTATGGGTTCAAAAAAAAAAATACATTACTTTTCGATGCTATTTTGCAATATTGAACCTATAGTTTTCTATGGAAATAATTGTAAGGAAGTTTATGGTATACTTTAAAAATATAGAGCACAAATCGCTTGATATACTACATATATCAAGGTTTGACTTTACAGTCAAACCAATCCTAACAGTAACAAAGGAGATACTATGAACAAAAAAACATTTAAAACTTTAGCAACAGGTGCGGCTATCACTCTTGCAACCGTTGGTGCGTCTACCGTATCAGCAGACACACAATATGATATTTTCTTAAACCGTGTGACTGGTGAGTGGCAAACTGTTAACCACGCCACAGGCGAAATTGTAAAATCTGAACCAAACGGTACATACTCTACATATGACGAAGCAAACGCAGGTTTATCCTCATGGTTAGAAACTCAAGCATCAACTGTTGAAACACCAACAGCAGAAACTACTGCTGCCGAAGCACCTAAAACATCAGCTGATGTTAAACCAGCTCTTGATGCTCAACAAGCTGTTGTTGATGCTACTGCTACTGAAGCTAGCCAAGCTCAAGCTGATGCAGACACCGCTGACCAAGATATTGCTACTGCTCAAGCAGACGTTGATACTGCAACACAAGCGGTCAAAGACGCTGAAGCTAATGCAGCCAATGCAACACCAGAAAACATTGCTGCAAACCAAGCTGACCAAGCAGCTAACCTTGCTGACCAAGCTGCAAACGCTACTGAAACAGATGAAGTCAACGCTGAAATTGCTGACCAAACTGGTAAAGTCGCAGACGCACAAACTGCTGTTGATACAGCACAAGCAGAAAAAGACCAAGCAGATGCTACGGTCGTGTCTAAACAAGCTGACGTAAAATCAGCACAAGATGCCCTTTCTGGTACTGGTCTTGCTGAAGCTCAAGCAACTCTTGACCAAGCAACAGCTGATGTGAAAACAGCTCAAGACAACGTTGCAAGTGCAGCTACAGCTGTCGATACAGCTATCAAAGCAGATGCAGAACGTGGTGCTAAAATCAAAGATGCTCAAACTGACGTTGCAGTAAAAACTGACGCTGTAAATACAGCAAAAGCGAAATTGACTGCGGCACAAGATGCGGTTAAACAAACAACTGATGCAGTGACTAAAGCTACTGATGCTGTCAAATCGGCACAAGACGCTCTTGTAAATTCTAATGATGTATCACCACAATTAGAATTCAGTGAGGATACACTTGAAAAATTAGCGCAATTTGGAGATATACTTCGTAAGCTGAAAGATGTTTATGAAAAAAAGGGTTTTAAACTAGATCCTCTTTATAAGTCCAATATTAAGGCCGATGAAGAGGCGATGACTATTACGAAATTATTATTTGCCAAAGAAGCAGAGTTAAACAAACTAGAAACTCAAGCGGAAATTCGTAATGTTCTTGAAGCTAGAATGTCTGCAATAACAACTCCATATGATTTAGCTAAATTATATACAGATGAGCATGGCAACCTAACACTATCACAAGATGCTTATTCAGCGTGGTCTATTCGAGCAGTTGAGGGGATAAACTATATTCGTAAAGCGATGGGTTTTGAGGACAGTGCAATAGCCACAATTCGTAGTTCTGAGACTGCAAAACGGACAGGAGAATCTTATCAAAATGGTGCACTTAGATATCTAACTATTAAAAAATCCAATCCAGACGAATTTGCAGTGAATCCATATTCAAATCACGGTCGTTTTAATGTCTATGATCATGAATATATTTTTAGTGGAAATTCATATTATTTGTTTACAGACCATGAATCTATATCCTGGTCAATCGGATTTCCTACTCTCGAATCAAATTATGAACCAAACTACGTAGGGACAGAAGAGGATACGGTTATCAACAAACGTTTTATATCAGGTATCGCAACTTCTCTATATATTTTAATGATTGGAGATGCAGACTCTGTTTGGGGGCATCTTGATGGCTTGCTTACAAATGCTCAATATGGTTTTGCTCATACTGCGCAAAATATGGCTGTCATAACAGCTGTTTCAAAGAATAGAGTTGTTGTTCCAAGCGAAATTGATGTTCCATTATTTAGTTCGACCTCATTTAACGATTCCGCAACACTCCAAGCAAACCTCACTCAAGCTCAAACAGCTCTTGCAGCAGCCCAAACAGCATCAGACAATGCTAAAGCTGAATTAACTAAAGCAAGCTCAGACTACGCTACCGCTCTTGAATTGAAGACTCAAGCAGAGAAAACTCTTGCTGATGCTACTGCAACACCACTTCAAACACAAGTTGCTGAAAACAACCTACGTCTTGCAACAATTGCTCTTCAAAACGCTGAAGCTCGCAAGGCAGATGCACAAAAAGCAGTTGACAACTTCTCAGCAGACCTTGCAAGCAAACAAGATGCTCTTAATACAGCGAAAGCTGACCTTGCTCAAGCACAAGCTACTGCTACTGCAAAAACAGAGGCTCTTGAAACAGCTAAGGTTGAACTTGCTAAGCAACAAGGTACACTTGATAGCTTGAATAAAGATAAAGACGCTCTTCTTGCTGAAAAAGACCGCTTGGTTGAAGAAGCAAAAGCACTTGCTGAAGAACTTGATGGTTATTTGAACGCCCCAACACGCCTTGCTGAAGCTCAAGCAACCCTCACAGAAAAACAAACTGCTCTTGCAGACGCACAAGCTAAAGCTGAAACTGCACAAAACAAACTTGAAACTGTTACTGCTAAACTTGCTGAAGAAAAAGCTAAGTTGGCAGAACTTCAAGCAGAGTACGACAAACTCAAAGACCTTGAAGACAAAGCAAAAGACAATGTGATTGCAACACTTCCTGACGGAACAATTGTTGCAGTACCAAAAGATGCACCAACTGCTGCTGAAAAACCAGCTGTTGATGGTGAAGTTGTGGTGAATCGTGAAGGTATTGTGACGACCCCACAAGCAGGTGTCACCGTCACACCACAAGGTATTACTTACTCACGTGTAGACCGTGCTAAGACCTTGCCAAACACAGGGGAGCAAACAAGTCTGTTGGCACTCGCAGGTGTGGCAGTATTATCTAGTCTTGGCCTTGCAGTTACAAAAAGAAAACGTAGAGGGTAAGGGATGGGATTATTTACAGATTCATTAAAAGTTAGTTCTGGTTTGACACTGGGACATGCTGCGACAAAGATTGGTATTCAGAAGACTTTGACAGTGGCAGAAGAACATGCTGAAAATAAGGTTAAGACCTATCAAGCAAAGTTTTTTGATCCGATTGTTCGAGATGATTTATGTCATTTAGAGGTAGATGGGCAACTGGAAAATAGGATTTATCCATTTCCAATCAAAGTATCAGTGATTAACATCTCAGAAATTCAAAAAGATTTTCAAGAACTGACTCAAGATTTCAATGTTCAAAAAATAGGTGTTTTTGCAAAAAGACATCCATGGGTTACAGGTATAGCGGTTTTGTTGCTGACAGTACCATTTGGATTGTCTGATATAGGTTCGATTATTGGGCTTTCTGTGTTTATAACTATAGTTAGATTGATAATGGCTAGACCTAAAAAGTATCAAAAAGTATTGTTGGAAGATGCACAACAATATTGGAAAATTCGAGAATATCTCCGTAATGCCTTAATTGTAGGAGAACTTACTCCGAAAGATAGTGTCAAAAAACTCTTGAATGCTAGGTTAGTACAACGTTTTCCTGATACTATTGAAGAAATTGAAGCACACGCCTTTAATTATAGACACGGTATCAAGAATAACTAGGAAAATAAAAAAATCTTCTTACTTAGATAGTAGGAAGATTTTTTTGGATTCCCAAAACTTATTGAAAAGACTACGCTATTTCAACAAGTTTTGGGAATGAAATGTGTTATAATAGATGAGTAGAAAAGTGAAGACGGTGGCTCTTGATTTTCTGAAAGTGAGGTGATGCCTATGGGCAATTCATCAAAAACTGACGGAAAGGAGTAGCATCTTTTGACAGCTTTTGAAGTTGTGCAAACTATTCTAGGCTTTGGTAGTTTTACTATTGCATTGATTGGCTTGTGCTATAAAATCTTCAAAGATAATGACAAAAAGAAATAACCGTCAAACTTTGGACAGTAACGGTTATTTCTAAATAATCTAAACTGAGCCACCGTCTTTTTAACGGTTCTACATTTGGGGCTGGATTGCCGTCTAGCTCCTTTTTCTATATCCATTATAACAGATTACTTGTAAAATGCAAATAATCTGTTCATGTTGGCTATGAGCATGTGCTATGCAAATTTTAGTACAAGTTTTACAAGAAGTTTAACATTTTTAATACTTATTGAAAAGCCGTACTCGGTATCAAACCACTTGTATAAAATTCAATATAAGTAACGGAATGATGGAAGATTTCCTTATCAATATGAACTCTCCCGTATAACCAGCTGTGTACCTAGTTTAATCTTACGGGGATGGTGGGGCTGCGGACTAGCAATCACACGGTCTAGCAGCTGCATGGCTTCTTGCCCCATTTCTTCGGTAAAGACGCTGATAGAAGACAAGGCAGGATAGACTTGGCGCGTGATGGCTGTATCGTTAAAGGTGATGAGTTGGACTCTATCGGGCACTGCGATTTGACGCTCTTGTAAAGCACGCAGAGCGCCGACAGCCAGGGTATCATTAGCCATGAAAAAGGCAGAGGGTAGCTTGTCGCTTAGGTCCTCAATTGCCTGGCTCATCAGCTCATAGCCTGATTGGGTGGAGAATTTTCCTTGGTAGATATAATTTTCTTGGAGAATGCCCAAGGTGTCTAGGTAGTCACGAAAGGCAGTCAGGCGGGGGTCTGTTGGCAGTTGGTGTCCGTCTGTGGTTTCTTCCTGTCCAACTAATAGGCCAATGCCTGTCAGGCCTTGAGAACGGAAGTGGTCGATAACGGTCTGTACAGAGTGTTCAAAGTCAGTTGTGATGCAGGAAAATCCCTCTGTCAGCGTATCAGAATCCACAAAAATGATTTTAGAAGACAGGCTAGATAGCTCTGCTATTTGTCCAGAAGAAAATTTGCCAACTGCGATGATGCCATCCAATCCTTGAAGGAGGGGATTGGTCAGGTCGTTGAAGGAGCGGACGATTTGGTAGCCGAGAAGGCTGGCGGTCTGCTCGATGCTGGCCCGAATGGAATAGTAGTAGAGGTCGGCTAGCTCTTCGCTTTCAGTGTACCATTGGACAATGCCGATGGTGCCTTTTTGTTGAGGTGCTTGTTTTTTTATGTGTTTGGTGTAGCCCAATTCCTGTGCCAAGTTGAAAATGCGGTCGCGGGTTTCTTGGCTGACGGATAGGGTCAGGTCGCCCTTGAGTACGCGGGAAATGGTGGCGGATGATAATTGAGCCTTTTCAGCGATGTCTTTAATGGTAACCATGGGATTCTCCTATCTATTTGTATCTAGTATAGCACAAAAAGTAAAATTAGTAAATTTTTAGTAAATTTATTGACTTTTATATTGTTAAGTTGTACAATAAAAGAAAACGATTACAAAATCAAGGAGGTTCCTATGAACACAGAACAACTCAAGCAAGCCTTTCTCGATGTGTTTGGTCAAGAGGCAGATGCGACTTTCTTCTCACCTGGTCGGATTAACCTGATTGGTGAGCATACAGACTACAACGGTGGTCATGTTTTCCCTGCGGCTATTACCTTGGGGACCTACGGGGCTGCTCGCAAACGTGATGACCAGCTTCTACGTTTTTATTCCGCAAACTTTGAAGAACTTGGAATTATCGAAGTGGATTTGAACAATCTGGTCTTTGATAAGGCGGACAACTGGACCAACTATGCCAAGGGTGTTCTCAAGTTCTTGCAAGAAGCAGGGCACAGCATTGATACAGGTATGGAAGTCTTTGTTTACGGAAATATTCCAAACGGATCAGGCTTGTCATCATCAGCTTCCTTGGAACTTTTGATCGGTATTATCGCAGAAGAACTGTATGGACTTGAGCTAACTCGACTTGATTTGGTGAAAATTGGTAAACAAACGGAAAATCACTTTATCGGTGTCAATTCTGGTATCATGGACCAGTTTGCGATCGGTATGGGAGCAGACCAGCGTGCCATTTATCTGGATACCAATAGCTTGGAGTATGAATTGGTGCCACTTGACTTGGGTGACCATGTGATCGTTATCATGAACACCAATAAACGCCGTGAATTGGCGGATTCTAAGTACAATGAACGCCGCGCGGAATGTGAAAAAGCTGTGGAAGAATTGAATGCAGTCTTGACTATTCAAACTCTAGGTGAATTGGATGAGTGGACCTTTGACCAATATAGTTATTTAATCAAAGATGAAAACCGTATCAAGCGTGCCCGCCATGCTGTCTTGGAAAACCAACGGACCTTGCAAGCTCGTAAGGCCTTGGAAGAAGGAGATTTGGCAACCTTTGGTCGTCTGGTCAATGCTTCCCATGTCTCTTTGGAGCATGATTATGAAGTGACAGGTTTGGAATTGGATACCTTGGCCCATACTGCTTGGGAGCAAGAAGGCGTTCTTGGTGCTCGGATGACAGGAGCTGGCTTCGGCGGCTGTGGTATTGCCATTGTTCACAAGGATAAGGTTGATGCCTTTACGGAAAATGTCGGCAAGACCTATACAGAGGTCGTGGGCTATGCACCAAGCTTTTATGTAGCGGAGATTGCTGGAGGCTCTCGCGTTTTATCTCGAAAATAGATTGGAGAAATGATGGCTGGATTGGTAGATCGTTTTGTTGAGCAGGTTATTGCCAACAGTGATTTTGAGGAAATGGATGCTATCTACTTGCGAAATCGGGTTTTAGCCTTGGTTGGGGACCAAGTTTTGACTGTCCAAACAGAGCTAACAGACTTGATTGAACTCAAGGAAGAATTATTGGCTCACGGGGTTCGAACTGGTTTTGTGGGTGAATTGCTGGAAGAGCAGGACATTGTTGGGGCTTGTTTGATGGATTTGATGACACCGAGTCCGAGTCAGGTCAATCGCGATTTTTGGCAGACCTATCAGGATAGTCCAGAGCAAGCGATTGGTGACTTCTATGAATTGAGCAAGCGCAATGACTATATCAAGATGGCTGCGATTGCGAAAAATATCTATTATCCAGTTTCGACAGAGTATGGGGATTTGGAAATCACGATTAATCTGTCCAAACCCGAGAAGGATCCCAAGTCTATTGCAGCTGCTACGAAAGCTGAAGCAAGCAATTATCCCAAATGCCTACTCTGTATGGAAAATGAGGGCTATCAGGGTCGGATTAATCATCCTGCACGCGCCAATCACCGCATTATTCGCTTGGATCTTGGTCAGGAAAAGTGGGGCTTCCAGTATTCGCCCTATGCTTACTACAATGAGCACGCGATTTTCTTGAACCAAGAGCATGTGCCTATGGTTATCAGTCCTCAAACTTTTGAACAACTTTTGGACCTGCTAGACATCTTTCCAAATTATTTTGTCGGTTCCAACTCTGATCTACCCATCTCGGGTGGCTCCATCTTGACCCACAATCACTATCAAGGTGGGCGGCACAGTTTTGCCATGGAAAAGGCACCGATTGAGCGTCAGCTGGTCTTCGACGGCTTTGAGTCCGTTTCGGCAGGCATTGTCAAGTGGCCCATGTCGGTGATTCGATTGAGCTCGGCAGATAAGCCATCGCTTCTTGGTTTAGCGACTAAGATTTTGGAAAAATGGCGAAGCTACTCAGATGATAGCGTTCAGATTAAGGCTGAGACGGATGGAACTTCCCATCATACCATTACCCCGATTGCTCGGAAACGAGGAGATTTGTACGAGCTGGATTTGGTTCTCCGCGACAATCAGACCTCAGAAGAGTTTCCAGATGGCATCTACCATCCACACCCAGATGTACAACATATCAAGAAAGAAAATATCGGCTTGATTGAGGTCATGGGCTTGGCGATTTTGCCTCCACGCTTGAAGGCAGAATTGGCTGAAGTAGAAAAATTCTTACTGGGTCAAGATAGTCAGGTGGCTGACTATCATCAGCCTTGGGCGGAAAGTCTGAAAACAGCTCACCCAGATGTGACGGAAGAAACTGTCGAACAAGTTGTTCGTGAGTCAGTGGGACAAATTTTTGCGCGTGTATTGGAAGATGCAGGGGTCTACAAACGAACACCAGAAGGACAAGCAGCCTTTCTACGATTCGTAGAATTTGTAGGTTTAGCAATATAAATGTAAGAAAGAGTGGGACGCTATCCTGCTCTTTTTGGTATAATGAAAGTATTCACAGTGTGAAAAGGAGATATGATGGCGGAAAAGAGATTGGGAACACTGATTACATTAATAGCAGGTATAGCCTGGGGCTTGTCTGGAGTGAGTGGACAGTACTTGATGTCACGTGGTGTTTCAGTGGATATGATTACCTCCCTGCGTTTGTTGGTATCGGGATTCTTTCTCGTTGGCCTGGCTTATGCTACAGCGAAAGAACAGCTGTTGATAGTGTTGAAAAATAGAAAAGCCTTGTTGGGAATTTTTGTTTTTGCGATGTTGGGTCTGGTTCTTAACCAGATGGCTTATTTACAAGCCATCTATCATACTAATGCGGCAACGGCAACAGTTCTTCAATATCTCTGCCCTATCTTAGTGCTAGCCTATACCTGCTTGAAAGATAGGCAAAGACCGACAGGGGTTGAAGTGATTTCGATTATCTTAGCTGTAGCAGGAACACTTTTGATTGCGACTCATGGCAAATTAGATGAATTGGCAGTGACTCCAATCGGTTTGTTCTGGGGAATCTTCTCAGCCTTTACTTATGCGCTATATATTATTTTGCCAGGTAAATTGATTCGTCAATACGGCAGTATAACGGTGATTGGTTTAGGGATGTTAATGGGTGGTTTTGTAGTCACGCTTGGTTTGCAAACTTGGCAGCATCGTCTTCCTATTGATGGTGGAAGTTTCCTGGGCCTGTTAGGTATTGTCGGAGTCGGGACGATTTTTGCCTATACGGCCTTTCTCAAAGGTGTCAGTATGGTTGGTCCTGTCAATGGTAGTCTATTGGCTTCTATCGAACCAATCACCTCAGTATTTTTTGCGGTATGGTTGGTCAATGAACGTTTTTATCCGATTGATTTTCTGGGCATGGCCTTGATATTAGGAGCTGTTCTTCTTATTTCATTAAAGGATATTATTATTTCAGAGAAGAGTATTGGTTAATATACTCTTTTTTGATATACTAAAGTAAAAGACATAAGAGGAAATTGCAATGATAAAAGAATTTTGTTCGGAAAACCACGTAGAGCTTGCCAAAGCTATCTCAATGGGTGCCCAGCGGATTGAACTCTGCGATAATTTGGCAGTCGGAGGGACGACACCGAGCTATGCTGTAATCAAATATGTTTGCCAACTAGCGCATGAGCAGGATGCAACAATCATGACCATGATTCGCCCTCGCGGTGGAGATTTTTGCTATGATGAGGCAGAGATTGAGATGATGGTTGAAGATTGTAAAGCAGCGATTGAACTGGGGTCAGATGGTCTGGTTTATGGTTTGTTAACCGAGGAAAATTGGTTGGACGAACCAGCCTTGGAAAGACTGTTTGCTGTTTCGCAGGACTGTCAGATTGTCTTTCACATGGCTTTTGACCAAATTCCTCGCGAACGCCAATTCGAGGCTCTTGATTGGCTGGCAGCTCATGGTGTGACACGGATTTTGACAAGAGGCAGTTTGACGGGGTCTGCCTTGAACAGTGTGGAATGGTTACAGGAAATTGTCGCCTATGCACAAGGTAAAATTGAAATCTTGATTGGTGGAGGATTGACTGTGGACAATGTGCCGACTTTACTAGAAAAAATAGCTATTGACCAAGTTCATGGGACAAGATTGTTTTGGTAGGTTATGACGTATGAAATCCTTATACTTCTTATAAGTATGTAATAAAAGTTGAAAAGGTTTACAATTCTACCTTATATTGTTACAATAAGAATATCAAGCATAGGGGGGAAGAAATCTATGACAATCATTGAAAGAGCTGATAACTTAGAACGTATCATCTTGCCAGAAGGTTACTATGAAACTCTCGCTCAATATGTTCGAGCTGGGAAAACAGGTTTTGATTCTGAACTGGAAAAACTGGGTGAGCAGGGGCTAGACATCAATGTCTACAAGGGTTCTGAGCAGGATAGGGAGGTTATTCTGGAAGATATAGAGAATTTGCCTCAAGAGATCCGAGAAGAGTTAGCTCGCTTTGCAGCTGGTTTGCTCAATCCACTACGGGAACAATTGGGAACAGTAGCAGTTGAGGTGAGTGATTTAGCCTTGGATTATGCAGTGAGCTTGGCCCAATCTTTAAACAATTCCCTACGTTACCACAATTATGAAAGTTTGATTGCCATTGCCCAAATCAAGGGAGTGGAGCCCAAAGGAAAAGATTGTTTAGCTTTTTCGGAATTCAGAGAATGCTATACTTTGTACGATGCAAAAAAATTAGTCTATAAAGCACTCACTTGGCGACTCTTTGATGATAGTCATGCTGATTACGGCCATGCAGCTACGATTTTGGGGATGGATGATGATGGTTCAGGAGTAGAGCAAATCGGTTTTGCCTTCTCAAAATACTCACTGGATATTGATTGGTTGCTAACCCATATGATTTTCATTCCTAAAGATTGGATTTTAGAAAAGAGCTAAACTTGCTGATGAACACTCGGGTTGCCGGGTGTTTTACTTTTGGTTCTCTGTTCGCATTTTTCTTGGAAAAATGGTATAATTGTCTGATAAAAAACTTTGGAGTCGATAGTGAGTTTAGAAAATTACATGCCAGATTTTGCCTTGGAAAAGGCTTATGACGTGACCGTCGAAAGCTTGAAAAAACATGGCATTAAAGTAGTATTTGTTGACTTGGATAATACCTTGATTGCTTGGAATAATCCCGATGGTACGCCAGAGATGCGCCAGTGGTTACATGATTTGCGAGACGCAGGTATTCCTGTTGTGGTGGTTTCAAACAATAAATACGAACGTGTCAAACGGGCGGTTGAAAAATTTGGGATTGAATTTGAAGCCTTCGCTCTCAAGCCTTTCACCTTTGGGATTAACCGTGCCCTGAAACGCTTTAATGTCCAGCCACATGAAGTGGTTATGATTGGGGATCAGCTGATGACGGATATTCGGGCTGCTAAGCGAGCAGGTCTCAAGTCTGTCTTGGTCAAACCCTTGATAAAGACGGACTCGATCAATACGCAGATTAACCGTTGGCGTGAGCGACGGACCATGAAGAAAATCATCGCCAAATACGGGGCGATAGACTACAAGAGGGAGATGTAAGTGGAAGAATTATTTTGTATCGGCTGTGGTGCCCAGATTCAGACGCTAGACAAGGCTGTCGCTGGTTTTACACCTCAATCAGCCCTAGAAAAAGGCTTGGAAACAGGGCAACTCTACTGCCAACGTTGTTTTCGTTTGCGCCATTACAATGAAATTTCAGATGTCAATATCTCGGATGACGATTTCTTGAAACTGCTCCATAGCGTAGGAGAAAGTGATGCCTTGGTGGTTAATGTCATTGATATTTTTGACTTCAATGGATCGGTTATTCCTGGCTTGCCTCGCTTTATTTCTGGAAATGACGTGCTTTTGGTCGGCAACAAGCAGGACATTTTACCCAAGTCTGTCAAGACAGGAAAGGTCACTCAGTGGTTGACCGAGCGGGCGCATGAAATCGGCATGCGACCAGTTGATGTGGTCTTGACTTCAGCCCAAAACAAGCAGGCTATCAAGGACTTGATTGAAAAGATTGAACAACACCGCAAGGGACGGGATGTCTATGTGGTCGGCGTGACCAACGTCGGCAAGTCAACCTTGATTAACGCTATTATTCAAGAAATCACGGGGGACAAGGATGTCATTACGACTTCACGTTTCCCTGGAACGACGCTGGACAAGATTGAAATTCCTCTGGATGATGGTTCATACATCTATGACACGCCAGGGATTATCCATCGTCACCAGATGGCCCATTATTTGACAGCTAAAAACCTCAAGTACATTAGCCCTCGGAAAGAAATCAAGCCAAAGACCTACCAGCTCAATCCAGAACAAACCTTGTTCTTGGCTGGTCTGGGACGATTTGACTTTGTGGCTGGTGAACGCCAAGGCTTTACGGCCTTCTTTGACAATGAGCTCCAACTCCACCGCACCAAACTGCAGGGAGCTAGTGAATTTTACCAGAAACATGCGGGCTCACTTTTAGTGCCACCAACCAGCAAGGAATTGAAAGAATTTCCTGAATTGGTCCGCCATGAATTTACCATCAACGAAAAGACGGATGTGGTCTTCTCAGGTCTTGGTTGGATTCGTGTCAATGAAAAGGCCAAGATTGCTGCCTGGGCACCTAAAGGTGTGGATGTGGTGATCCGCAAGGCCATTATCTAGATGTGCGTACTGGTTACATTTGTTAGCCAATAAATATAGAAACATAGGAAAAATAGATGTCATTAACTTCAAAACAACGTGCCTTTTTGAACAGTCAGGCACATAGTCTAAAACCCATTATTCAGATTGGGAAAAATGGTCTCAATGACCAGATTAAAACTAGTGTTCGTCAGGCGCTAGATGCGCGTGAATTGATCAAGGTGACCTTGCTACAAAATACGGATGAAAACATTCACGAAGTAGCAGAAATCTTGGAAGAAGAAATCGGTGTGGATACGGTCCAAAAAATCGGTCGCATCTTGATTTTATTCAAACAATCTAGCAAGAAAGAGAACCGTAAAATTTCCAAACAGGTCAAAGAAATCTAAGAAGGAGAGCCTATGGCTATTGAACTCTTAACACCCTTTACCAAGGTTGAATTAGAGGTTGAAAAGAAAGAAACCAATCGCAAACAAGTGGGGATTTTGGGAGGGAATTTCAACCCTGTTCACAATGCTCATTTGATTGTGGCAGACCAGGTCCGTCAACAGTTGAAGCTGGATGAAGTCTTGCTCATGCCAGAATTCATTCCGCCCCATGTGGACACGAAGGAAACCATTGACGAATACCATCGTTATTCCATGCTCAAGATGGCTATTGCAGGTATTGAGGGATTGGGGATTGAAACCATTGAACTGGAGCGCCGTGGTGTCAGCTATACCTACGACACCATGAAATTGCTGAAGGAAAAAAATCCTGACACAGATTATTATTTTATCATCGGTGCAGATATGGTAGACTACCTGCCAAAATGGCACAGGATTGATGAATTGGTCCAGTTGGTGCAGTTTGTTGGTGTCCAGCGTCCTCGTTACAAGGCAGGGACTTCCTATCCTGTTATCTGGGTAGATGTGCCCTTGATGGATATTTCCTCCAGCATGGTGCGTAGTTTTATCAAGCAAGGACGGGTGCCGAATTTTATGGTGCCTCATGAAGTTCTGGACTATATCGAAGAAAAGGGACTTTACCAATGATTGCAGCAGATTTGACATTTGACCGTCAGGCTCTTTTGGAGAAAATCCGTGTAGCCATGAAGCCAGCGCGCTTCCAACATGTCTTGGGTGTGGAAGAGGCGGCGCTTGCCTTGGCAGAACAATACGACTGTGATCCGAAAAAAGCCAGTCTGGCAGCACTCTTGCATGACTATGCTAAGGAAGTGGAAGACCAAGTCTTTCTGGACTTGATTGCCAAGTATGATTTGGACAAGGACCTGCTCAACTGGGATAATAACATCTGGCACGGTGTGGTTGGCGCCTATAAAATCGCAGAAGATTTTGGCTTGAAAGATGAGGAAATTTTCCAAGCCATTCAACGACACACCATTGGTGCTGGGCAGATGACCTTGCTGGACAAGGTGCTCTATGTGGCGGACTACATCGAACCCAATCGGGATTTTCCTGGGGTGGATGAGGCGCGTCGTATCGCAAAAGAGTCCTTGGACAAGGCGGTAGCCTATGAAACTGCCCAGACCATTTCCTACTTGGCCAAGAAGGGAATTCCCATTTATCCACAAACCTTGGAAACCTATAATGGCTATGTTGTTTGGTTGAAGGAGTAGGGATGATTGCATTATAGTCATTTAGTTTTTCTTTTATTACTTCGTTAACTCGCTTTGCCGTACTCCAGTACAGCCTGCAGCTCATTGCCTAGTACTAAAAGTAAACTAAAAGGCTATAAAATATCTTGATGAACGTTCCTATCAAATAGTCTTAGACTTGACAGTAGCCGAGGAGGACAAGGGCTTCGTGGCTCCAAACGTGCGTTCACTCGCTGACGCTTGGCTTTACAGAGAAAACGGGGATGTCTTCCCCTATGCCATCTGGGCGGATGAACAGGTGGTTGGTTTTGCCTTGATTGACATTGATGAAGACATACAGCAGTATATGCTCTGGCGGTTTATGATTGGTCAAGAATTTCAGGGGAAGGGCTATGGTCAGGCGGCTTTGGAGGTCGTAATAGCAATGGCTCAATCACATCCTGTCTGCGACCATTTGATTGCAGCTTATGTTAAGGGCAATCAGAAGATGGCTCATCTCTTAGAGAAAAATGATTTTGTCTTGGATAGTGAAGAAGAAAGGGAATTGGTCTTCCGTTTGGAAACGCCTGGTGTTAAGCTATGAAATCTGCATTGTTAGTCATTGACATTCAAAACCTTCTAGTGGAGGAAAAACCTTATGCCATTGAAGAGCGATTAGCCCTCTGGCAAGATAGCCTTGCTCAGGCTCGTCAAGCGGGGATAGAAGTCATCCATGTCCGCCATCATGATCAGGAATTGGTCAAGGGGACTGCTGACTGGGAGATTCACTCAACTGTTGCACCCTTAGCTAGTGAGAAGATTTTCGATAAGACCTTTAACAGTGCCTTCAAGGAAACGGGGCTTCATGCTTATTTGCAGGAAAAGGGAATTGAGCAGCTCATTATCATGGGCATGGCGACCAATTTTTGCATTGATACGACGATTAAAGTAGTCTTTGAACTAGGCTACAAGGTAGCTGTGATTCGGGACGGAACGACGACAGGTTATTCAGGCAAATTGGATGCCGAAGACTTGATTGACCACTACCAAAACATCTGGTCATGGAATTTTGCCCAGGTGGATAAATTAGAAAATATAATTAGAGGATAAGATGAAAGAACTAGATTTAGTAAAAGTTGTGGTTCAGGCTGCTGATGACAAGCGAGCTGAGGACCTTGTTGTAATTGATGTTCAAGGCGTGACCAGCCTGACAGACTACTTTGTGATTGCCAGCTCTATGAACAGTCGCCAGTTGGAGGCTATTGCGGAAAATATCCGTGAAAAGGTAGCGGATGTTGGAATCAAGAGTAGCCGTGTAGAAGGCGATAGTAACGGTGGCTGGGTCCTATTGGACCTTGGAGGCGTTGTCGTTCATATTTTCTCAGAAGAAATGCGTGACCTCTACAACCTTGAAAAATTATGGCATGAAGGCAGCTTCTTGGAAGTATCGGAGTACCTAGGATAGGGAGAGCTTTATGGCAAATTTAGTAACCGTTTTAGGGTTGGGGTTAGCGGGCATAGACCCTGTTGGTATGTTGATGCTTATGGCACAGCTTGCTACTGGTGGAAGCAAGCGTCAAGCAGTTCTTTTTGCAGGGCTTGTTCTCTTTGGTACAACCCTGCTAGGTGTGGCCTTATCGACACTTTTAGGATCTAGTCTCAATAAACTGAGCGACTTTATTGGGGAAGTCGGCACAGCTATCAATCAACTGCCTGATGCCAGTTGGGTTTGGATTGATGTCGCCCTCATCGCTCTCTTGATTTATTGGGGCATTCGCCGTGACAATCAAAAAGAAATCAAAGAGAATCAAAGCGAAAAGAAGATAACAGGTATCTGGGCTGGCGTAGTCTTTATGGTTTTTACTGCTCCGACTGACCCTAGTTTTCTCGCAGTCTTAGCCATATCTGGACATCGCAATCATTTTCTCTTGTCCTTGCTTTACAGTACAATCTGGGTCTTGCTGAGTCAAGCTCCACTCTTTCTCCTCACTATTGCTGTGATTTTCAACCAGCATGAGAAATTTGTTCTAGAATTCAATGCTTTCATGGACAAGTATCGTCCAATACTAAATAGGGGACTGACGGGGCTTATTTATATCTTAGCTGGTGTCTTTACCTTGGATTTAGCTCTTTACCTCTTAGCAGGGAGTTGGCTTCTGGCCTAAGACAGTCGTAAGACTGTTTTTTCATCGAAAAGAAGGAAGGATATATGGCAACTTATGAAACCTTTGCGGCGGTCTATGATGAAATCATGGATGACAGCTTGTATGATAAATGGACAGATTTTAGCTTGCGGAACTTGCCGCAAGACACCAAGACAATTTTAGAATTGGCCTGTGGGACAGGGATTCAGGCTGTACGTTTTGCTCAAAAGGGCTTTGAAGTGACTGGGCTTGACCTGTCCTATGAGATGTTGGAATTGGCCCAGAAGAAGGCAGAAGCTGCTGGTGTCATGATGGAGTTAGCCCAGGCAGACATGATGGCTCTGGAAGGTGTGGGAGATTTCGATGCGGTGACCTGTTACTCGGACAGTCTGTGCTATATGGTAGACCAAGAAGCTGTTTTGCGGGTCTTTGAAGGAGTTCACTCTGTTCTCAATCAAGGTGGTACTTTCCTTTTTGACGTTCACTCCATCTATCAAATGGAGGAAGTATTTGCAGGCTATAGCTACCATGAAAACTATGAGGATTTTGCCTTTGTCTGGGATACCTATGAGGGTGAGCAAGAGCATTCCATTGTTCATGAATTGACCTTCTTTGTCAAAGATAAGGACAGTCAAGAGGAGCGATTTATCCGTCGGGATGAAGTTCACGAAGAGCGGACCTATCCGATTGAAACCTATGTGGAATGTTTGAAAGAAGCTGGATTTGCATCTGTGGAAGTCTTTGCGGACTTTGAAGATCAAGCTCCGACAGAAATCAGCCAGCGGTGGTTTTTCAAGTGTAAGAAGAAATAGGCGGTATTGGATATGAATGTAGCTATCATTATCTTGGTTGCAATATTTGTTATTCTTTTATTGTTATTATTAGTTTATGTAGCTTTGTTTCAAATATGGTTAAAATCAAGTCGTCAAATACATGAATACAATGAAGATATTATTCGTGATTATTTATGCAAATTAGCCGAGTCTTTTGAATATTTTAGTACGCAGATTCCCTACGGTCGGGCTAGATGGTTTATATTGGGGAGCAAAGATTTTGTTTGTACAGTTAATGACGTAGAGAATTTGGAGATTTTTGGCTATAGTCCTATTAGGAGCAAAATTGACGAGGAGTTTTTGGAATATGGTTTGTTGTTAACTCAGGATGGATTTTATTTTAGAGAACAAATCGAAAATAGCAATAATGACGCTGATATTAAGTATAAAATTAGCAAAAAGTTTTTCCCTTTAAAAGGTTTATGGAAGATTTCTTGTAAGGGTAAAAAAATTCTACTTTTTTATCCTAATAAGATTGAGAGACTATCTTTCCAATTTGATGACGCTCAACAAAAAAATATAGTTGCAAATTTAAACGAAATTATTAAAACAGGTTATACGGCAGATTTACATGAAAACTATTTAGAAAAAGTTATTGATCGTTTGCAAAAAAATGATTTTCATACCGAGAATTTTCAAAATGGGACTAAAATAGGATCAATTATAGGTTTAAATATGATGTTAGGTTCTCATTTGAAAGATATTCAATTTAATGCTATCGCAAAAGCTCCACAAGGACATGGGCATGCAGCTGAATATGCTAATAATGTAATAGACAAGATAAAGTATCCTTTCCAAAAAGTAGAGCAAGTAGGGAGAGATAATGTCAAAAATGGGGCAGATAGAATTGTTGGAAATCAAAAAATTCAAACAAAATACTATGCAAAAGCTAGTGGAACGATAAATGCAGCATTTGATAAGGCTAATGGAGGAGAATACCGTTATAAGGGGATGCAGTTAGAAGTTCCTAAAGACCAGTATAATGAATCAATTCAACTCATGAAGAAAAAAATAAAAGCTGGAAAAGTTCCGGGTCATAGTGAGCCTGATGATGCCTATCTGATTATTAGAAAAGGGAATGTTACTTATAATGAGGCAAAACTGGTTGCCAAGGGCGGAAATATTGTTTCATTAAAATATGATGCCATTGATGGAGCTATTCAATCTATTCCAGCTGCAGGAATAAGCTTTGTCCTTGTTTTTGCAATGGAAAAATGGGCTGGAAAAGATACTGAAGAAGCTGCAAAATCAGCAATCTATTCTGGAGTAAAAACGATATTGTTGGGAGCGGCTATATACACAGCTTCTCAACAAATTGGAAAAATTCTTACTAAAAAAATCGCTGATCAAACAGTTAAGAATGTCGCAGCCAATACTGTTGCTAGACAAGCAGCAGGAATTATTTCATTCGGAATTACTGTAGGTCCGGACGTATTTGATCTACTGCAAGGTAGAATATCTAGCCAACAGTTATTAAAGAATAGCCTAGTAGCAGGATCAGGCTTACTAGGTGGAGTTGCAGGTGGTGCGGTTGCTGGAGCATTTTTAGGTCCAGTTGGGTCATTTGTAGGTGCAGTAGCTGGTGGAACATTGGCTGCTGTTGGTTCTAAGGTTGTTTTAGACAACTTTATAGAAGATGACAGAATTGAGATGTTTGCAATTCTAAAAGAAGAATTTATTGATATTGTTATGGCTATGGCGCTTTCAGAAGAAGAGTTTAAAGAAATTCAAAATAATATCTTCGATAAGAAATTAGGAGAACGACTTAAAGACATGTTCCAGAAAAAGCAATCTGTTAAAAATAGGATGTTTACTAGAGAGTCAATAATTGAACGAGAGGTTGAAAGAGTTATCTCAAAACGCACGGTTTTAGCAGAAGAGGATATACTTGAAGCAGTACAGATTGCAGAAAAAGAATTTGCTGTAATTTAGGTATTAGGTTGGAGATGGTTGAATAAAGTCTAGGAGGTAGGGCATGATTTCAGGGATAATAGCAGAATACAATCCTTTTCATACAGGGCATAAATACCTGCTGGAACAGGCGGAAGGCTTGAAAATTGTGGTTATGTCTGGCAATTTTATGCAACGGGGCGAGCCAGCTATTGTGGATAAGTGGACACGGGCTCAGATGGCTTTGGAACACGGGGCAGATCTTGTTGTCGAGATGCCCTTTTTGGTGTCGGTCCAGTCGGCTGACCATTTTGCCAAAGGAGCAATCAGTATTTTACACAGGCTAGGTGTGGAAAAACTGGTTTTCGGTACGGAAGAAATGCTGGATTATCAGAAAATTGCGGATATCTATGTGGATAAGTCTGAGGAAATGGAAAATTTTGTGAAAAACTTGCCAGACCATCTCTCTTATCCACAGAAGACCCAGGCTATGTGGCAGGAATTTGCGGGACTAACCTTCACAGGTGACACGCCCAACCATATTCTGGCTCTAGCTTACGCTAAGGCAGTGGCTGGAACAGGCATTCATCTCAGCCCTGTTCAACGGCAGGGAGCTGGTTTTCATTCGGAAGAGGTGGAAACGTCCTACGCCTCGGCGACAGCTATCCGCAAGGGTGCTGACCAGCTGGACTTGGTTCGTGACTTTTTACCGTCTGCCAGTCTCTTTGAAGAGGCGACCAAGGTAAGCTGGAAGGATTATTTTCCCCTGCTCCGCTACCAGATTGCGACCCACCCAGATCTCAGTCAGGTCTTTCAGGTCAACGAAGAACTAGCCAGTCGTATCCGCTCTGCCATTGGGAGCGTAGCGACCGTGGAGGAGTTAGTGGAAGCTGTTGCGACCAAGCGCTACACTAAGGCGCGGGTGCGGCGGGTGCTGACCTACATCCTGGTCAATGCGGTGGAAACTCCCTTGCCAGATGCGGTCCATGTCCTAGGCTTTTCAGCTCGAGGCCAGGCCTATCTCAAGAACGTCAAGGAGCGGGTGGACCTGGTGACGCGGATCGGCAAAGAGCCCTGGGACAGCCTGACCCAGCAGGCAGACGCAGTCTATCAATTGGGTGCTGACGCAATAGCAGAGCAGACCTATGGGCGCGTGCCAGTGAGGGTGGAGTGAGATGAATGCAATAAAGAATGGGAAGTTTTTGTCGTTGACTTGAAAAAATTCCTATTTTTTTTGTATAATTTAAGTAGCAAAATCAAAGGAAATAAATCATGGAAAACTGGATGGACTATTTTAAGCCTCACATTGTAGATAGGGGCTGCAGTTTATTTTTAGACGATGCTGTTCAAGGGCTTGAAGAGGTAGGTGAGGGTTACTATGCCCTTGTCTCTGGTAGTCAAGTCTATGAGGTGGAGATTAGCTTTGAGCACGGTCAGCTGGTCAATATGTGGTGTGAGTGTCCATATGCTCAAGAAATGAACCACTGCAAGCATATGGCAGCAGTCTTGTTTGCTATTTCTGAATTAGATAGCCAGCCAGCTCTTGAGGGTAAAGATGTGTCACTTGCCCAGCTCCTGGATAAACTGACAGTTGAGCAACTACGGGCTTTTGTTCTTGAATTGGCTCAAGAAGATAGGGAACTGGCTAATCGAATTCAACTGCGTTTCTCATCCCAGCTAACACCTCAGCAAGTGGAAGATGTGAAAAAGGAAATCAGAGACTTGGGTTTGCCTTTTGAGGACAGGCGTACGGGCTTTATAGAGTATAGGCAGACTAGGGATTACGAACGGGCCGTGGAAAAGGCCATGCATCAGTATCTCCAGCCGTTGCTGGATAGGTGTGAGTATGCGAATTTCTTGGCTGTATCAGATGCCTTTTACCATCAGATTTGCCAGCAAGAGTTGGATGATTCCAATGGAACGACTGGTAGTCTGCTTTATATACTTACTGGCTACTGGCAGAATTTATTGACTGTAGCTCCGGATAAGATTGTCCAAGAATTACTAGACTGGTGCTTAGAACAGCTAAGTGGCTATGAGGTTGCAGAAGACCTTCTCATGGAATTTGTAGAAACAGAGTTTCAAGAAGAACATTTCCTTGAGCAGAAATTGACCTATTTTCAAGCGGTCTTACAAGCGATAGAAGGAGGAGACAAGTCCTCTTGGTCATGGAAATTCCGTCGTGACCGATTTGCCTTGCTCTGTTACAGGTTGTTGGTTCAGTTGGACTCTAGTGAGGCAGACTTGCTGACCTTCCAGGCCAATCATTGGGAGGTGGCTGGACTTCGTAAACTAGCCATTGCCCAGGCTGTAGCAAATCAGCATCTAGACCGTGCCGTTCACCTCTTGCAGGAAAGTAAGCGCCTGGATGCCCAGTACAGGGGACTGGTGTCGGATTATAGCCAGCAGCTACGGGACATCTATCGTTCTCAGGGGCAGGATGACAAGGTCAGAGAAGAATTGCTGGAGATGATTTTCTCTGCTGGTGATACAGATTTGAAGCTGGTAGAGGAGTTACGGGACTATGTTTCTAGGGAAGAATGGCAGAGCTACTTAGATGATTTGCTGGAGGATGGTCGTTTCCAGTCGCAGCAGTTGAAATTGTTGCAATTGGCAGACCGACCGCAGGAATTATTGGACCGCATTACAGCCAGTTATTGGTTCTTAGAAAATTTGGACCGGTTTGAGAACTATTTATCAGAGAAACTGCCTGAGCAATTACGAGATGCTTACGCTCAAGCTATTTGTCAGCAAATGGATGTGGCTAGTAGTCGCAATCGCTATCGTCAGTTGGCAGGGTATTTGGTAAAAATTGCAGGTTTACCTGATGGAAAAGTGGTGAGTGCAAGTCTTCGCACCTCGTGGAAAGTCCAGTATCCGCGACGCAAAGCCATGATAGAGGAATTAGATGCAGTGAGGTGGTAGGATATGGCAGTTTGGTTTCAAGATGTGGTCGATGCATTGCAGATGCTGAGTCAAGGTGATAGGTACTATTATGATAGCTATTTAGATGAATTAGTCTACCTGTCTGTTGAGGAAACGGGGCTTGAATCCTGTGAAGGTTTAGAAGAAGAGATTGAGGAGGATGTGACGGGAAGGTTCGTACGGCTGCCGACCTATTATGACTTCAATCCCTACGCATTCATGGAGCGTTATGTTTATCATTTGCCTGAAGGTGACTTATCTGACCGCCTGTCTCGAGCTATTCGAGGGCGCGGTGCTTTTAGACGTTTTAAGAATGAGTTAGAGAGATGTGACCGTTTGGAAGATTGGTATGTTTTTGAGGCACAATGCTACAAAGAACTTGTACTGGACTGGTGTCAAGAAAATGAAATTGCTATTGTGAATAACCGACTGAAAAAAATGTAATTTTTTCCTTGACTCTAACGCTAGGTCATAGATTATACTGCTATTTATGAGAGGAGATTACCCATGAAAACAGTGAAGGAAATGAGTCAGCTTTCAGGTATCAGCGTGCGCACACTTCATTATTACGATGAAATAAATTTGCTGACACCTAGTTTTATTGCGGAAAATGGATATCGTTATTATGATAATGAGGCGTTTGAAAAGTTGCAAGAAATCTTACTTTTTCGTGAATTGGAATTTCCTCTCAAAGAAATTAAAAAAATTGTAGGGAATGTAGCTTATGACAGAGAGTCAGCTTTGAAAGACCAGATTAGATTACTGGAGTTGAAAAAGAAACACTTGGAAAAAGTCATAAAGCATGCCAAGTCTTTACAGCAGAAGGGAGAAAATTACATGAATTTTGAAGTGTTTGATAAGTCAGATTTGTTGGCTTTCCAGGAGGAAGCTAAAGAAAGATGGGGTAATACCGCAGCTTTTCAGGAATTTTCTGCTAAGACGAATCAGGAAAGGTTTGCTCAGATAAGTGCAGAAATGTCTGGTATTATGATGGAATTTGGACAATTGAAAAAATTATCAGCTGATGATTCTAAAGTTCAGAAACAGGTAGAGGTTCTTAAAGCTTATATTAGTGAGAATTTTTATAATTGTACCAATGAAATTCTAGCAAGTCTAGGACAAATGTATATTGCAGATAACCGGTTTACTCAATTTATTGATCAAGTGGGAGGAGAAGGTACAGCGTCCTTTGTCAGTCAAGCGATTGCGATTTATTGTGGAAAATAAATAAGAAAAGTCTAGTGAGAACTAGGCTTTTTTATGTTCATCTTGGCTATGTATATATCAATTCAATTATGACTTGGAGGTACATTGCTAAATTTTAAAATATTAGAAGCAAAACAAAACGATTATATATATGCACAAGTGATTTCTTGGCACAAATAAAACATTATTATTTTTTTATGATTGAGTAAAAATACTTGACAAAATCGCTTGCTATACTAGTATAGCAGGGCTTGACACTACGGGCAAGCCCTGCTATACTAGTATAGCAGGGCTTGACACTACGGGCAAGCCCTTCCTAATTAGCGTTAAAAGTAATTATGAACAAGGGGAATAATTAATGTTTTACACTTATAAAATAGGTATATCTGCTGAGGAACATGATTCATTTGTAAAGCAATCACCACAGGCTAACCTGTTGCAGAGTAGTCAGTGGGCAACCGTAAAAAGTGAGTGGCGAAATGAGAGACTAGGCTTTTTTAAAGATGGACAATTAGTGGCAGTTGCTTCTCTTCTTATCAGAAGGTTGGTAGTACCATTTGGTTTTACGATGATTTATATACCAAGAGGTCCTGTAATGGATTATGAAGATGCTGAATTAGTATCATTTGTATTTAAGTCCATTAAAGAATTTGCCCTCCGAGAACGCAGTGTTGTTATAAAATTCGATCCATTTATTCGACTATCTAGTAAAACTATAACAGGAGATAGGGAAGAAGAATTAAATGTACTTGCCGTCAAAGATAGGATTGTTGATTTGGGAGGTATTTGGTCTGGTCGAGTGCAGACCATGTCGGCTACAATCCAACCTACTTGTCATGCAGTATTGTATAGCGAATCCTTCTCAGAGGAATCACTAAATAAACGAGTTCGACAAAATATTCGGTCGGCGCGTAATAAAGGTATTGAGATTCGAATTGGTCGTGAGGAATTGTTAAGAGATTTTTCAGAGCTATTAAAAAAGACTGAGGAGCGCAAATCTATTCGCTTGCGGGGGAGAGAGTATTATCAAAAAATATTGAATGCCTATCCAGAAAATTCTTATATTGTAGTTGCCTATTTGGATTTAGCAAAGAGATATGAACAGTTATCTTATCTTGAAGAAAAATTAGTAAAAGAAGCCATGACTTTCACCTCCACTACAAAACAATCGAAGATTGACAATTATAAAAAAGAAACCCGAAGAATAAATACAGAATTAGAAATGATAAATTCTCTGATTCGTAACGGGAGTAAGTTAGTTCCATTGGCTGGTACTTTGACAATTGATTTTGCAGGAACATCTGAAATTATCTATGCTGGTATGGATGAAAAGTTTAAACATTATCAGCCTGCTTTACTAACATGGGTGGAGACAGCAAAGTATGCTTTCGAACGAGGTGTGAAATGGCAAAATTTAGGAGGAATAGAGCCAACTTTAGACGGAGGCCTTTATCACTTTAAATCACATTTGAATCCAGTAGTAGAAGAGTATATTGGGGAATTCGATCTTATTGTTTCGCCAATATTATATAAGATTTTTCAAGTTTTACTGGAAATTAGAAAAAAATTAAGGAAGAAAAAATAATGACTTTTTGTCAAATAACTAAAGAAGAATTTTTAAAGCATTGTGAACAAGTAAATGAAAAATCATTTTTTCAATCTATTGAGATGGCCGGATTGCTATCCAAGCGAGGATATGATGTTCGCTATGCTGGTTTTAAAAATTCACAATCAGAAATCGTTATTTCTACTTTGCTTTTCTGTAAGAAGATGGCTGGTGGTTTGTATATGGAATTAAATTCTGGACCGCTGGTTACCGATGATGCTTATTTGGAGGAATTTTATCAATCTTTAAAAAACTATGCGAAGCGTGAAGGCGTACTTGAATTGGTGGTCAAGCCTTCCCAAGCCTATCAACTCTTTGATAGTGTAGGGAGTCCAATGAGTGAAGCAGATACTCAACTAATTGAGAAGCTGGTGCAAGTTGGATTTAAACATGATGGCTTACAAACAGGTTATCCAAATGGAGAGCCTGTTTGGCATTATGTGAAGGATTTGCAAGGGTATTCAACAACGTCGTTATTGCAATCCTACAATAAAAATAGTAAACGAAACATAAAAAATTCAGAAAGTTACGGTATCAGGATTCGTAGCATCAATCATAAGGAGCTTTCAGATTTCAAAAAAATAATTGAGGAAACTGGAGCTAGACAAGGCTTTGAAGATAGAGATAGTGGTTACTATAACAGTCTTTTTGAAAGCTTTGGTACACAGGCAGATTTTTTAGTTGCAGAACTTGACCCGAAAGCCAGTCTAAAGCAAATTGAAAAGGAAATAGAAACAAGTGATAGAAATTCAAAACAGTATGCACAGCAAGTGCAGAAATTGTTGAAAAAACAAGAGGTGGTTCAAAATATTTTAAATCAAACTCAGACAGCTCCTATTTTTTTGGCATGTGCACTGATAATTTATGATGTGAATGAGGCAACTTATCTTTTTGGTGGCTCATATTCAGAGTTTCAAAGCCTATCTGCACCTTTCTTACTTCAATATGAGGCGATGCAACGTGCAATAAAACGAAATCTTAAGCGTTATAATTTCCTTGGTATTCAAGGGATATTCGACAGCTCAGATGGTGTTCTTCGCTTTAAGCAAAATTTTAATGGGTATATTTTGAGAAAAGCTGGTACTTTTCGTTACTATCCTCATCCGATAAAGCATAAAATAATTCAAATTATCAAAAAAATAGTAAAATAATACTATATACTTTATCGAAAGAGGTTCCCATGATTCAACCCATTATGAAAGATATTTTCTTCCTGCAACAAAAGTCTGAGCCTGCGACTCAGCTAGATGTACAGGTCGGTCAGGATTTGCAGGATACTTTGTCAGCCAACGCTCACGCCTGCGTGGGCATGGCGGCCAACATGATTGGCATCAAAAAGCGGATTATCATCGTCAACATGGGTTTTACCAACCTGATCATGTACAATCCCGTCCTCATCAGCAAGGCCAAGCCCTATCAGACCGAGGAAGGCTGCCTGTCGCTGGAAGGTACCCGCCTGATGACACGCTATCAGGAGATTGAAGTGGAGTTTTTTGATGCTTCTTGGAAAAAGCAGAGCCTAAAGCTGACAGACTTCCAAGCCCAGATTGTTCAGCATGAACTGGATCATTTGGAAGGGATTATCATCTAAATCTACCGTCAGGTAGATTTTTTTATCAAAAAGTCAAAAAAGGTCAAACAAACCTATTGACTTTTACTGACCAATGATGTAGAATAAGATTCGTAAGGTAAAGGTCCTTACGAATTCTTTGATTAAAAGGTCAGTTTAGGTCAAACTAGAACGGTTTGACTTACTCTTGAACCTATTGGTCAGTAAAAGACAAACTTCTAAGGAGGTTAGGATGAAAGACAGGATTATACCCTATTAGCGTCATTTAGTTTATCTTTTATTACTGCGTTAACTCGCTTTGCCGTACTCCAGTACTGCCTTCAGCTCGTTGCCTAGTACTAAAAGCAAACTAAAAGACTAAATCAATTTTTTTAAAACAAAGGTCAGTAAAAGTCAAAAAATAGAATTTATAAATGAGGTAACTACTATGAACAACAATTTCAATAACTTTAACAATATGGACGACATTTTCAATCAACTCATGGGCAACATGGGTGGCTACAGCACAGAACGTCGCCGTTATTCTATCAATGGGCGTGAAGTGACACCAGAAGAATTTGCTATGTACCGTCAGACTGGTCGCCTGCCACAGACAGAAGAAGTGGCTCAAACACAGGCTAAAGGTCAGATAAAGTCAGACGGGATTCTTGCAAAACTTGGCCGCAATTTGACCCAAGATGCGCGTGAAGGTAAGTTGGATCCAGTCATTGGACGAAACAAGGAAATCCAAGAAACCTCTGAAATCCTAGCTCGTCGTACCAAGAACAACCCTGTTCTGGTCGGTGATGCGGGTGTCGGAAAGACAGCGGTAGTAGAAGGCTTGGCTCAAGCCATTGTCAATGGTGATGTGCCAGCAGCTATTAAGAACAAGGAAATCATCTCCATCGACATTTCAGGCTTGGAAGCTGGGACTCAGTATCGTGGAGCTTTTGAGGAAAATGTGCAAAATCTTGTGGATGAAGTCAAAAAAGCAGGAAATATCATTCTCTTCTTTGATGAAATTCATCAGATTTTGGGAGCTGGTAGCACTGGCGGAGACTCAGGTTCCAAGGGTTTAGCGGATATTCTCAAACCAGCTTTATCCCGTGGGGAATTGACGGTTATCGGTGCCACTACACAGGACGAATACCGCAATACCATTCACAAGAACGCCGCTCTGGCTCGTCGTTTCAATGAAGTCAAGGTTAATGCTCCGTCCGCAGAAGACACCTACCAGATTTTGAAAGGGATCAAGCCGCTTTATGAAGCCCACCACAATATTGAATTGCCAGATGAGGTTTTGAGAGCTGCGGTTGATTATTCCGTCCAATATATTCCACAACGTAGCTTGCCTGATAAGGCTATTGACCTGGTCGATGTGACCGCTGCACACTTGGCTGCACAACATCCTGTGACAGATATTCAGACCTTGGAAGCAGAAATGGCTGAGGCAAAACAGTTGCAGTTGGAAGCGGCTGAAAAAGAGGATTATGAAAAAGCCTTGAATGAAAAGGTCCGTATTGATAAGCTACAAAAGCAGATTGATAATCATACAGAGCAACAGAAAGTGGTGGCGACTGTTAATGATGTGGCTCAAGCAGTTGAACGCATGACAGGTATTCCTGTTTCCCAAATGGGAGCCTCAGATATCGAACGACTCAAGGAATTGAAAAATCGTCTGGCAGCTAAGGTTATCGGTCAAGACGATGCGGTGGAAGCTGTATCCCGTGCCATTCGTCGGAATCGTGCAGGTTTTGATGACGGAAACCGTCCGATTGGTTCCTTCCTCTTTGTCGGTCCGACAGGTGTAGGTAAGACCGAGTTGGCAAAACAGTTAGCGCTAGACTTGTTTGGTAACAAGGATGCCATTATTCGTTTGGATATGTCTGAATACAGCGATCGGACAGCCGTTTCCAAATTAATCGGTACCACAGCTGGTTACATTGGCTACGATGACAATTCCCATACTCTCACCGAACGTGTCCGCCGCAATCCTTACTCCATTGTCCTCTTGGATGAGATTGAAAAGGCAGATCCGCAAGTGATTACCCTTCTCTTGCAAGTGCTAGATGATGGTCATTTGACTGATGGACAGGGCAACCAAGTTAACTTTAAGAATACCATTATCATCGCTACATCTAATGCAGGTTTTGGTTATGGAATGGCAGAAGGTGAAGAAAATCAAGACATCATGGACCGCATCGCACCATTCTTCCGTCCGGAGTTTCTCAATCGTTTCAATGCAGTTATCGAATTCAAGCACTTGGATAAAGATGATCTCAAAGCCATTGTAGAATTACTCTTGGCCCAGGTCAATAATACCCTGGCGAAGAAAGGTATCCAATTAACGGTAACGGAAGCTGCCAAAGAATTCTTGATGGAAGAAGGCTATGACAAGGCCATGGGAGCTCGTCCTCTGCGCCGTGTGATTGAAAATCAGATTCGAGACAAGGTAACAGATTACTATTTGGATCATGTTGATGTCAAATATCTGGAAGCGGATGTGGTTGATGGAAGCATCCAAATAAAAGAGCAAAGCTTTGCTTAAAAATAGTGAAGAATTTGAAAAATCGGATAGAAATATCTGATTTTTCTTTTTTGTTATTCGCTAACAAATGCTATAAAATAGGCCTTCTAGAGCATATTAAAACTTTTTTTATAAAATCCTTGACAAATGCAAACGTTTGCGTTAAACTATATTCGTAACCGACAGAAAGGAAAACGTTTTTATGACAAATCGTACCAGTGGAATTTTGATGCATATTACCTCACTTCCAGGTAAGTTTGGTATTGGTACTTTTGGACAGTCTGCCTATGATTTTGTAGATTTCTTGGTGGAAACCAAGCAAACCTACTGGCAGATTTTACCACTAACAACTACAAGCTATGGAGATTCTCCTTACCAGTCTTTCTCTGCTATTGCAGGAAATACACACTTGATAGACTTTGACCTCTTGGTTGAGGATGGCTTATTGGCAACAGAAGATTTCCAAGATGTAAATTTTGGAGATAATCCTGAAAAAGTAGACTATGCTCTTATCTATCAAGTTCGTCGACCAATTTTGGAGAAGGCAGTTCAAGCATTTTTACAAGATGATAAGAAGAAAGCTGCTTTTCTAGAGTTTGAAAAGGCTAACTCATCTTGGTTGACAGATTATGCTGAGTTCATGGCTATCAAGGAATACTTTGGTAATAAAGCTCTCCAAGAATGGGAAGATAAAAAAGTTGTAGCTCGCAACGAGGAAGCTCTTGATAAGTACCGCTTAGAATTGGCAAATCAAATCGACTACTACAAAGTCACACAGTATTTCTTCTTCAGCCAATGGAAACAATTGAAAGAATATGCCAACAAACACCACATCAAAATCATCGGAGACATGCCAATCTATGTTTCTGCTGATAGCGTTGAAGTGTGGACAAAACCCCAACTATTCAAATTGGACAGTGAACGCAAGCCGCTTTATGTAGCAGGTGTACCAGCTGATAACTTCTCGGCAGATGGTCAATTATGGGGAAATCCTATTTATGATTGGCCAGAACATGAAAAAACAGGCTATAACTGGTGGATTTATCGTATCCATGAAAGTTTCAAACTTTATGATGTCCTTCGGATTGACCATTTCAAAGGTTTCTCAGACTTCTGGCAAGTTGATGGTAAGGCAGAAGTAGCTAAGGTTGGAACTTGGGAACCAGGTCCTGGCTACAATCTCTTTAAGGCTGTCAAAGAAACACTTGGAGACCTTCCAATCATTGCAGAAGACCTTGGAAACATTGACGCTAAAGCTCGCAAATTGCTTGCGGATTGTGGCTATCCAGGCATGAAAATCTTAGAATTTGGTTTCTTTGATGTAACGGGTAAGAGTATCGATGCTCCACACCGTTGCATTCCAAATTCAGTTGCCTACACTGGAACTCACGATAATGAGGTTGTCAATGGCTGGTACAACAATCTTGATCCAGAACAACAAGAATACGTGGATGCCTACAGCAACCGTAAGCCGATTGAAAAAGTTAGCCAAGCTATGCTCCGTATGCTGTTTGCAACAGTGAGTGATACAGCTATTGCAACCATGCAAGACGTCCTAGACTTGGGTGAAGAAAGTCGAATGAATATGCCGTCAACTATCGGTGGAAACTGGGAATGGCGCATGAAAGCTGAAGACTTGACCCAAGAACGCAAAGACTTCTTGACAAAAATGACATTACTATACCAACGAGGAAATGAAAACCATGACTAAATTTACAACATTTGCAGAAACAAATACTTCGAAGAAATTAGCTGATTTGACAAATGAAGAAATCTATCTTCAACTGTTGAACTACGTAAAAGAAGCTGCAGCTTCAAAACCAAAAAACACAGGAAAACGTAAAGTTTACTATATCTCAGCTGAGTTCCTTATCGGTAAACTCTTGTCAAACAACTTGATTAACTTGGGCGTGTACAAAGACATTCAAGCAGAATTGGCAGCAGCTGGTAAATCATTGGCGCAGGTTGAAGATGTTGAACCAGAACCATCACTTGGTAACGGTGGTTTGGGACGTCTAGCTTCATGTTTCGTTGATTCTATGTCAACACTTGCTATCAACGGTGAAGGTGTTGGTCTGAACTACCACTGTGGTCTTTTCCGCCAAGTATTTAAGAAAAATGAGCAAGAAGCAGAGCCAAACTTCTGGATTGAAAATGATTCTTGGTTGATTCCAACAACTATCAGCTATGATGTTCCATTCAAAAACTTCACTTTGAAATCAAAATTGGATCGTCTTGATATTCTTGGCTATAAAAAAGAGACTAAGAACTACCTCAATTTGTTTGATATTGAGTCAGTAAACTATGACTTGATTACAGACGGTATTTCATTTGACAAGACTGATATTAAAGAAAACTTGACACTCTTCTTGTACCCAGATGATTCTGATAAGAATGGTGAATTGCTCCGTATCTACCAACAATATTTCATGGTATCAAATGCAGCTCAACTTTTGATTGATGAAGCAATTGAGCGCGGTTCAAACTTGCATGACTTGGCTGACTACGCTTATGTGCAAATCAACGATACTCACCCATCAATGGTGATTCCTGAGTTGATCCGTCTTTTGACTGAAAAGCATGGTATTGAATTTGCGGAAGCAGTTGCCATCGTTAAGAATATGACTGGTTACACAAACCACACTATCTTGGCGGAAGCACTTGAAAAATGGCCACTTGAGTTCCTTGAAGAAGTGGTGCCGCACTTGGTTGATATTATCAAAGAATTGGATGCCCTTATTCGTGCAGAAATTAAAGACCCAGCAGTCCAAATCATTGATGAATCAGGTCGTGTACACATGGCTCACATGGATATCCACTTCTCTAACTCAGTGAACGGTGTAGCTGCGCTTCACACAGAAATCCTCAAAAACTCTGAATTGAAAGCTTTCTACGAGCTTTACCCAGAAAAATTCAACAATAAAACAAACGGTATCACTTTCCGCCGTTGGTTGGAATTTGCCAACCAAGACCTTGCAGACTATATCAAGGAATTGATTGGCGATGAGTACTTAACAGATGCGACTAAACTTGAGAAATTGCTGGCCTTTGCTGATGACAAAGAAGTTCATGCTAAGTTGGCGGAAATCAAACACAACAACAAATTGGCTCTCAAACGTTATTTGAAAGACAATAAGGGTATCGAGTTGGACGAAAACTCTATCATTGATACACAAATCAAACGTTTCCACGAGTACAAACGCCAACAAATGAACGCCTTGTATGTCATCCACAAGTATCTTGAAATCAAGAATGGTAATCTGCCAAAACGTAAAATCACGGTTATCTTCGGTGGTAAGGCAGCTCCAGCTTACGTGATTGCCCAAGACATTATCCACTTGATTCTCTGCTTGTCTGAGTTGATCAACAACGACCCAGAAGTCAGCAAGTACCTCAACGTTCACTTGGTAGAAAACTACAATGTGACAGTTGCTGAGAAACTCATCCCTGCAACAGATATTTCAGAACAAATCTCATTGGCTTCTAAAGAAGCGTCAGGTACTGGTAACATGAAATTCATGTTGAACGGTGCATTGACACTTGGTACCATGGACGGTGCCAACGTTGAGATTGCTGAGTTGGCTGGTATGGACAACATCTATACATTTGGTAAAGATTCAGATACCATCATCGACTTGTACGATAAGGCTGGTTACGTATCTGCGGACTACTACAATGGCGATGCCAATATCAAGCGTGCAGTTGATTTTATCGTCAGCGATGAGGTAAAAGCACTTGGTAACGAAGAACGTCTTGGTCGTCTGCACCATGAATTGATTTCGAAAGACTGGTTCATGACCTTGATTGACTTGGCTGAATACATTGAAGTCAAGGAGCAAGTCTTTGCAGACTACGAAGATCAAGATTCATGGAACAAGAAAGTTGTTCACAACATCGCCAAAGCTGGATTCTTCTCATCTGACCGTACAATCGAGCAGTACAACGAAGACATCTGGCACAGTAAATAATCCAAAACAAAAGAATGTTTCCGAGTGGGAACATTCTTTTTTGGTATATTTAGTTTTTACCGTTTGGCCATAGATACAAAGGTCACCTTGTCTGGTCGATAGGTGATGGTTCCGTACTGAAAAGGACGGCCGTCTGCTAAATAGGTGGTACTGGTAACGGAGACCACCATGTCGTAGCCTGCCAGGTCCAGCAGGCTTTTTTCTTCCTCCGTAGCAAAGCGGAAGGAAATTTCTCGGCGGGAATGGGAAATTTCTAAGCCAAGGTCGTTTTCCAAATACTGATAAATCGATTTTTCAGCGATTTCCTTACTGAGATAGGGGACAATTCTGCGATCAAAGTAGGAAATCTCATACTCTAATCGTTCTCCATCAATAGTCCGAACGCGGCTGACACGGTAGAGATCCGTTTTTTTATCCACTTCCAATTCTTTCATGACCTCTGGCTGACCTTGGACAATATAGAGGTTGGTCAATTCGGTCTGGACTTGATGGTGGGCAGAGCGGTTGAGTTCGCTGACGGTTTTCAATTCGGATACAAATGGTTTTCTGACCAGGTTATGGTCCAAAATAATTGAGTTTCGTCCCTGACGTTTTTGGATATAGCCATCCATCTCCAACAGCGATAGGGCCTTGCGGATGGTGTCCTTGGAATAGGAGTAAATCTCCATCAGTTCATTTTCTGTAGGCATCTCTTGATTGGCCTGCCAGATATTTTGTTCAATTTTTTCCTTGATGTCAGCGTAGACTTTCTTGTATTTACTCATTGGGGGTAACTTCCTAGCTTGCTATTTACCGCTAGTATATCATAAAAAATGCCAAAGGTCAGTATTCTAAGTCTAGACAAACTTTTACGTAAAACCAATAAAATTATTCCGTAAAACTATTGACACTTGAAAACGTTTACGTTATAATAAGGCTACAAGTTGAAAAGGTTTTACTAAGTAAATAGAAAGGAGAGATATGAAATTACTAACAGTCAATGTTCATGCTTGGCTAGAAGAGGACCAGCATGAGAAATTGGATATTTTAGCTCAGACCATTGCCCAAAAGCAATACGATGTGATTGCTCTTCAGGAAGTCAACCAGTTGATGACAAGTCCTCTGGTGACCAAGGACTTACGGCAAGACAATTATGGTCTGGTCCTGCTTGAGAAACTAAGAGAGCTTGGAGTGACAGACTATTCCTATTTCTGGTCCAATTCCCATATTGGTTACGATAGGTACGATGAAGGGATTGCCTTCTTGACCAAACTACCTGTCTACGAAGTGGATGCCTTCTATTGTAGTCAGAACCAAGACCTGACATCAATCTTATCTAGAAAAATCATCGGTTTGACGGTCTTGTATGAGAAGGAATTGATCGACCTGTATTCTTGTCATATCAACCTTCCTGACAGTAAAGAAGAAAATCAGCTAGATAATATCCGCTCGATTGTGGAACGGACAAGTTCGGGGCACTTGAAAATTCTAATGGGAGATTTCAATACGGATGCCCTGTCGGATCCACAAGCCTATCAAGCTATCAAGAATCTAGGTCTTTATGATAGTTATGATTTGGCAGAGGAAAAGGATGCAGGTATCACCGTTGAAAAAGCCATAGATGGATGGGCAGGTCATAGTCAGGAAAAACGTCTGGACTATGTGTTTTTAAACCAAGAAAGACAGGTTCAATCCAGTCGTGTGATTTTCAATGGAGATAATCTTCCCATTATTTCAGACCACTTTGGTGTGGAAGTTAACATTAGTATTTAAAGGTCAACTGACCAAGAAAAAATTTAGGAGAAACACATGAAAAAATTTCTTAGTTTTGAATTTTGGCAAAAATTCGGTAAATGTTTGATGGTCGTGATTGCCGTTATGCCGGCGGCAGGTCTCATGGTTTCTATCGGAAACTCGATTCCACTAATTAGTCCTGAATCAGAATTGCTCATTCGTATTGGGAATATCATTGCCCAAATCGGTTGGGGGATTATCGGAAACCTCCACTTGCTCTTTGCCTTGGCAATCGGTGGTAGCTGGGCTAAGGAGAAGGCTGGCGGTGCTTTCTCAGCAGGTCTTGCCTTCATCTTGATTAATTTGATAACAGGTCACTTCTTTGGTGTGACGACTGACATGCTTGCAGATGCAGCAGCAACCGTAACCACTGTTTTTGGAACAGAGATTCCAGTTTCAGGCTACTTCGTCAACATCTTGGGTCAACCTGCTTTGAACATGGGTGTCTTTGTAGGGATTATTGCTGGTTTTGTTGGGGCGACTGCATACAACAAATACTACAACTATCGCAAGTTGCCAGATGTATTGACCTTCTTTAACGGCAAACGCTTTGTGCCGTTTGTTGTCATCTATCGTTCTGTCCTTGTAGCGCTAGGATTAGCTATCTTTTGGCCAGTTGTTCAAACAGGAATCAATAGCTTTGGTAAATGGATTGCAAGCTCACAGGATACAGCACCAATTCTTGCACCTTTTGTTTATGGTACATTGGAACGTTTGCTTCTTCCATTTGGTTTGCACCACATGTTGACCATTCCAATGAACTACACATCGCTTGGTGGTACCTATGACATCTTGACAGGTGCTCAAGCAGGTACACAAGTATTTGGTCAAGATCCGCTCTGGTTGGCTTGGATTACAGACTTGATCAACCTCAAAGACGCTGGTGATATGGCTCAGTACAATGATCTTCTTGCAAACATTACTCCAGCCCGTTTCAAAGTTGGTCAAATGATTGGTTCATCAGGGATTTTGATGGGATTGACTTACGCTATGTACCGCAATGTTGACCCGGATAAGAAGAAAAAATACCGTGGTATGTTCCTTTCATCTGCTGCAGCTGTCTTTTTGACAGGTGTAACAGAACCAATTGAGTTTATGTTCATGTTTGCAGCAATGCCGCTCTATGTCGTTTATGCTTTTGTACAAGGTGCTGCTTTTGCTATGGCGGATATTGTCAATTTGCGTATGCACTCATTTGGTAATATCGAATTCCTTACACGTACACCGATGGCGATTAAAGCTGGTATCGGTATGGATGCTTTCAACTTTATCTGGGTAACAGCCCTCTTTGCAGTTGCAATGTACTTCATTGCCAACTTTATGATTAAGAAATTCAACCTAGCAACAGCTGGACGCAATGGTAACTATGATACAGAAACAACAGATGTGGTTTCAAATTCAAACGTAGATACTGCGGATGCTAATTCACAAGTGGTACAAATCATCAACTTGCTTGGTGGTCGTGATAATATCGCAGATGTGGATGCTTGTATGACTCGTCTTCGCGTAAGTGTCAAAGATGTGGCACAGGTTGGAGATGAAAATGCTTGGAAACAGGCTGGTGCTATGGGCTTGATTATCAAAGACTCAGGTGTTCAAGCAGTCTATGGACCAAAAGCAGATGTTCTCAAATCAGACATTCAAGACTTACTAGAATCTGGCGTAGCCATCCCTCGTACGGAAATTGTTGCGACTGAAACAGTAGTTGAGGAAGCACAATTCAAGGGTGTGGCCGAGGCAGTTTATGCTGTTGCTGAAGGGCAAGCCATTGCCATCACAGAAGTAAAAGATCCGGTCTTTTCACAAAAAATGATGGGCGACGGTTATGCAGTTGAGCCTAGCTCCGGCAATGTTTACGCACCAGTTTCAGGTATCGTAACCAGTGTCTTCCCAACCAAACACGCTGTCGGTATTTTGTCTGACAAGGGTGTAGAAGTTTTAGTTCACGTTGGTTTAGACACAGTTGCACTAAACGGTGCTCCATTCTCAACTAAGGTAACAGATGGTCAACGTGTTGAAGCAGGGGATTTGCTCCTTGTCGCAGATTTGGAAGCCATTCGCTCAGCAGGACGTGAAACAACCATCGTCGTTGCCTTCACAAACACAGCAGAAATCAAATCTGTCAGCCTTGAAAATCTTGGACAGGTCAGTCAAGATAGCCAAGTTGCGACAGTTGAGTTGTAAGATAAAAAGACAAGTTCATGCGAGCTTGTCTTTTGCTTTTAAAAATCTTCTCAATCCTTGCCATTTATGGTATAATAAAGCGATTTTATAAAATGTAGGAGGTGCCCCATGGGACGTAAATGGGCCAATATTGTAGCCAAGAAAACCGCAAAAGACGGTGCTAACTCAAAAGTTTACGCCAAATTTGGTGTTGAAATCTATGTAGCAGCGAAAAAGGGTGACCCAGATCCAGAAACAAACTCAGCGCTGAAATTTGTTATCGACCGTGCTAAGCAAGCGCAGGTTCCAAAACACATCATTGACAAGGCCATTGACAAGGCAAAAGGAAACACAGACGAAACCTTCGTGGAAGGTCGTTACGAAGGCTTTGGACCAAATGGTTCTATGATTATCGTTGATACCTTGACATCAAACGTAAACCGTACGGCAGCTAACGTGCGCTCTGCTTTTGGTAAAAACGGCGGTAACATGGGTGCATCTGGTTCTGTATCATTCATGTTTGATAAAAAAGGTGTGGTTGTCTTTGCTGGTGATGATGCAGATGCCATCTTCGAATTGCTCCTTGAAGCAGATGTCGAAGTGGATGACGTAGAAGCAGAAGACGGCACAATCACTGTTTATACAGCACCAACTGATTTGCACAAGGCCATCGTGGCACTTAAAGAATCAGGAATCCAAGAGTTCAACGTCACTGAACTTGAAATGATCCCACAATCAGAAGTATCACTTGAAGGCGATGACCTCGCAACATTTGAAAAACTCTACGACGCCCTCGAAGACGACGAAGACGTCCAAAAAATCTACACAAATGTAGATGGCTTTTAATAAAAATGACTGTCCGGGGGACAGTCATTTTTATTAAAAGGCTGGAAATTGAAATCGTCGGCAGACGATTCTCATTGTACGTGGGACGTCCTAGAAGGTTGGAAATGAGAACCAGCGGAAGCTGGTTTTCTTTATATTCAAAAGTCCGGGGGACAGTCATTTTTATTAGAAGGCTGGAAATTGGAACTACGCTAGGCGGTTTTCTTTGTATAAATATCAAAGTTCGAAGTCTGGATTGGAAATTAGAACGGACGTTGGGAAATTTTTTAGTGCCAGATTGCCAATTAATAACCAACTGTTAAATGTTCAGATTGAAGATGTAAATAAGTTGTTCTAAAAAAATTAGCTATAAGGCGAAACTATAGCATTGTTTAGGAAAAAGCTATTTGAAAGCTTCTATCTTTTCTGATATGATAGAGTGGTATTATTTTTAGGAGGAGCTATGTCAAATAATTTACTTGTTTTACAATCAGATTTTGGTTTAGTTGATGGTGCAGTTTCAGCGATGATTGGTGTTGCTCTTCAGGAGTCGCGTGACCTAGTTGTTCACAACCTCACCCACGATATTACACCCTACAATATTTTTGAGGGTTCTTATCGCCTTTTTCAGACAGTCGAATACTGGCCGGAGGGGACAACTTTTGTTTCGGTTGTTGATCCGGGAGTTGGTTCAAAACGTAAGAGTGTAGTAGCTTTGACCGAACAAAATCACTACATTGTAACGCCAGATAATGGGACGCTATCCTTCATCAAAAAATATGTGGGGATAAAGGCGGTTCGAGAAATTTCAGAGGTGGCCAATCGCCGTGCCAATACAGAACATTCGTACACCTTCCATGGTCGAGATGTTTATGCCTGATATGTAAAGCCCTTTGTCAAGTAAAAACAATCGAACTGATTAAAAAATGAAAAGTATCTAGAAAGAGCCTAGTTCTTAGCTTCGGGCATTGGCCACTCTGATATTCGTGGATTGGTTACCTACAGGTCAATGGTTCTGCCGCGAGTCCTACTCTCTATAAGCGTGGATCACAATTGTGCCACTTAGTCATTTCGTAGATGACTCAAACCTTGAAGTCCTAAACTCCTTCAAGATACTTTCCATTCAAACATGATTTCAATCCTTATTTCTGTCCAAATTCACCCAGTGATTTTGGATAGAAATAGGGATTCCTCATCGCTCTGCGATGATAAAACTTAATGGTCAAAAGTGTACATGAAAACAAGCGCTAACTTCAAGCTATTCTTCCTGTCATCATCCCCCAAATAAAACCAGACAATTCTCGTGCAATAGCTGTTTTAGCAACATTTTGTTTCTTATTTTTTCCTAGAACAAGTGTGCGATAACGTCTTCTTAAGCGTTCATTAGCCTTATCCGCATAAGCAATCACCTCCACTCGGTTTCCACTTTGTCTCCGTTTCAATTCTTTGGATTTATACCCAATCGTCCCCTTAGCCAATGATTGTGCAGCTTCTATCAGAAGTCGTCTCACATGGCTATTCCCAGCTTTGGTGATAGCACCTCTTCTCTCCTTGTCACCGCTAGAATTTTCGTTAGGAGTTAGCCCAAGATAGGAAGCAAAATGTTGAGCTGTCGCAAAGCGGTTAAAATCACCGATTTCCGTCACAATGGAAAGTGCGGTTAGTGTTTTAATGCCAATAAAGCAAGAGAGCCATGAGACCTTCTCTTGATAACTGTCGCTTTGACCCAGTTGCTCAATTCGCGCATCATACCGTTCTATTTGATCTACTAATTTCTCATAGGTCAATAGGTATTCTGTCAAAATCTCTGCGTAAAGTCCATCAGGATTTAGGGAATGGAGCCAGCGGACATGTTTCTGTGTCCAATTACTGCTTCCCTCGGTATAGCGAAAATCATGTCGGAGACAGAAGGCAAGAATTTGTTGTTTGATTTTCTTCAGAGCCACTTTGTGGTCTGTTCTCATGCGGATATATTCTTTGACTTGTTCATCCTCAACAGTAGGAATATGAACAGGCCGATAGCTACGAAAGGCCAGAGCTTTTGCGAGCTGAGCTGCATCTTTTTTATCAGTCTTAACACGCTTAGATCCTTCCTTCATCACCGTTGTAGGCGCCATCACGATACAGGGAATCCCGTGAGCTTGTAGCTGGTGATATAGGGTAAATCCAAGACATCCGGCTTCGTAGCCACATAACACTTCTGCATCTTGACCATATAAACGACGAAGCTCATTCACATAGTTCACAATATAGCTAACATTTGGACCAACTTTAGTGCTATGTTTGAATTGATTCGCCATCATATCATAATAGCAGAGTGAAAAACTTTCTTTGTGAACATCCATTCCGATGAAAAGTGTGGTAAAATGAAACATATAAGACCTCCAATTGAGTGTGGTAATTCCTGTTAGAAGTTGATTGTTTTTTTTATTCTAGTGTACAGGTAAATCCACGAATTCTCAACTGGGGGTCTTTACATATTGTCTATACGGGAGCTAATACTATTCAAAAAACAAAAACTAACCTATAATAGATTTATGAAACTTACTATCGAACAAACGAAAGAATTAAAAACTTATTTGAAAGATAAAACCTATTCTCCATTTCATAGACGACTTCAAGTTATCTTGTTCAGAGCAGAAGGTCTTAGCTATAAGGAAATCACTAACCTCATCGGCTATTCAAAGTATACAATCTGGTCCTTACAGCGCAAGTACGAACTTGAGGGGATTTCAGCTCTAGTAAGAGAAACGCGAGGTGGACGGAACCGTCAATATTTAACCCTTCAAGAAGAGGAAGCGTTTCTAAAAGAACAGTTAACAGCCTCACTAAATGGCGAATTTGTGACGATAAACTCTCTCTATGAAGCTTATCAGAAACGGGTTGGACACCCTACGACCAAGGAAGGATTCTATGCCATTCTTAAACGCCATGGTTGGCGCAAAGTGACGCCAAGACCAGAACACCCTAAAAAAGCAGACGCCGAAACGATTCTAGCGTCTAAAAATAAAATCTTCATTCACGAAAACAGGAAAGCGCTTCAAGAATAGTCGTCGCTATCATAAAGTCAGGCTAATGTATCAAGATGAGGCGGGTTTCGGTCGGATCAGTAAAATTGGGAAGGCCTGGGCACCAAAAGGGGTGAGACCGCATGTACATAGTCACTATATTCGTGAGTATCGCTATTGCTATGGTGCTGTTGATGCCCATACAGGAGAGTCCTTCTTCATTATCGCTGGGGGCTGTAATACAGATTGGATGAATGTTTTTCTCAAACAACTATCTGAAGCTTATCCTGACGATTATATTTTATTAGTGATGGACAATGCCGTTTGGCATAAATCAAGTACCTTAGAGAAACCACATAATATTGGTTTTGAGTTTATTCCTCCCTATACTCCTGAAATGAATCCAATTGAACAAGTTTGGGCTGAGATTCGAAAGAGAGGGTTTAAGAATAAAGCTTTTAAAACACTAGACGATGTGATAAACAAGCTTCAAGAAGTAATACGAGAGTTAGATTGGTCTATTTTAAAACCAATTGTTAGTAGACAATGGTTTAAAAACACTTGACTGGTTTGCTTTTGATTTTTGTTGAGTATAAATTGGCTTCTGGACACATTAGCTTTGAAGAAGTTGGTCCAGAATTAAGCGTGGATGAGATTGTGGAAATTCCAACAGTCCCAACGGAAGTTGGTTCGGACTATGTAAAAGGTGCAATTGATATTCTAGATGTTCGATTCGGCTCGCTTTGGACCTCGATTACGAGGGAAGAATTTTACACCTTGCAACCGCAGTTTAAAGATCGCTTTGAAGTGACCATATACAATAATGACATGCTTGTGTATCAAAACCAAGTAACCTATGGCAAGTCCTTTGCGGATGTACGTATCGGACACCCATTGATTTATATCAATTCCCTCTATCGTGTAGGTGTTGCGATTAATCAGGGCTCATTTGCCAAGGCTTATAATGTCGGTGTAGGTCAAAACTGGCATATTGAAATCAAACGTATTAGTAATTAAAGAAATTTTAGGAGATAGTTATGAAAAATAATTCAATCAAAACAGTCGTTGCTACTGGTATCGGCGCAGCACTCTTTGTTGTTATTGGTTTGCTGATTAGTATTCCAACCTTTGTACCAAATACCTACATTCAATTGCAGTATGCAGTTCAGTCGCTCTTGTCAATTGTTTTTGGACCAATTGTTGGTTTCTTTGTAGGGCTTATTGGTCATGCCTTTATAGACGCACTGCGAGGTGGGTCGCCTTGGTGGTCATGGGTTCTAGCCTCAGCAGTTTTCGGCTTGGTGTTAGGTTTTGCTAGAAATCGTCTGCGTATTCAAGAAGGAATTTTTGACGGAAAAGATATTTTTGCTTTCAATATTTTTCAAGCAGTAGCTAACCTCATTGCTTGGGGAGTCATTGCCCCAGTTTTAGATATTCTTATCTATAGTGAGGCGGCGAATAAGGTCTTTGCACAGGGACTTGTGGCAGGTATTGCAAACAGTATTACAGTTGCTATTGCAGGGACACTCCTTTTGGCTGTTTATGCAAAATCTCAAACGAAGACAGGTAGTTTGTCTAAAGATTAAGTTTTTATTTTCCCTAGAAAAAATTCTAGGGTTTTTTCAATACCAAAAAATACAAATATGATATAATAATATAAAACAAACAAATACATGTGTTCAAGGGGAGAAGTATGGTCTGGACAGAAGAAAAGTTGGGACCGATTATTCATTCTATACTCAATCCTGACGAGGAAGTTTTAAGTCTTTATCAATCGAAAACGACGAAATCAATTTATGGCTGCATTCTTTGGAATAATTATTATTATAAGGTTTTCCGAGTTAGTAACCACCCATCACAATCTACATATAAACAGCCAACTTTTTATGATTTCCATGGCGAATTTTATATGAAAGGAGCGATTCGGACCTACCTTTACCACACGAACAGTGGGTATGAACTTAGTAAACAATGCTACTACCTTCTTCTCTTTTTTCAAAAGTTATGGGATGAAAAGCAAGAGGTAGAGGCGAGTTGGCAAAATGGTAGAATGCAGATTCGCTTAGTGGTTGAAGAAGAGGGGTGGCAAGTCCATTACCGTTTTCCAGATAATCAGGCAAGGGAGGTTGAACGCTTATTGGCCTCAGGCATGCTGGTGGCCACTCGCTCCTCCAGAAATTTTATCAAGATACGGACGAGTCGTTTTGTTGCACCGTATATAGCTCTAATCAAACAGCGTCAACTTTATCGAAAAAAGCCGAGTAAAGCTATGCTCCAGTGGGAAAAATACCAAAGTCAACTTATTGAAATCCAAAGGACCTATCGGCTAGTGGAGGAAAGTGCTCCGCAAACTTTTTTTGGACACTGGTTGAATAAGGTCCAACTCTATCTCTGCTCTGCCATTGCCAGCTATTGGGAAGAAGTTATTGAAGGAGTGGAGTGGCAGGAGGCAAGAGAAATCAAAGAGCAAAGGAAAGCCGAGAAGCCACATAATCCTATTGAAGATAAATGGAAGGAAAATATTGCTAGACGCCATAAGCGAAAAGTGGACCAACTGATTGGACATGATACCTTGGAAAAACTCCGACAACTGAAAACAGAATTAGACGACTAAGAAGTTATAGCGAACCTTCAATAAATGGGAGCGGGAAAGAACTCGATTAAGTCAAAAAGAGTTCGTCAACAATTTTTCGTTTTAAGTTGTTGAGCTGAAACAGTCTATCCCCAGACTGTTTCACTCCCACCCCCGCACAGCTCAAACTGTCTGGGGGACAGTTTGAGGTTGGAGATGAAGCGAACTCTGTTCGCATCAGTCGTATAGGTCAGATTTGGAGTGCAAAACACGAATTGCTGAGATTTGCTTCGCAAATCCTATCTCCAACCTTTAACAGTCCACTGGACTGTTAAACCCAATCAACCACTGCGCTGAGATGTTGACACGACCCCTGAGAAGCGAGGTTGGTCTTTTTGCCCAGCCTCATTTTTTACACATAAGCACTGAACCTGCGAATACAGGTTCTAAATTTTCAGTTCAGATTTTTGTCTTTTGAGGGGCTAAACGATATAATCGTAAGGTATCATTTATTAGAAATGACAGAGTTTTATCATCTACTGCAAAGATTGAAAAGGAGACACTATGTCAAAAGATATTCGCGTTCTACTCTATTACAAGTATGTTCCAATTGAAAATGCCAAAGAATATGCTGCTGAGCATTTAGCTTTCTGTAAGTCTATCGGACTAAAAGGACGTATTTTGATTGCCGACGAAGGTATCAACGGTACTGTTTCTGGTGACTATGAAACAACTCAAAAGTACATGGACTACGTTCATGCAAACCCATTGTTCAGCGATTTGTGGTTTAAGATTGATGAAGAAAATGAGCAAGCTTTCAAGAAAATGTTTGTTCGTTATAAAAAAGAAATTGTTCACCTTGGTTTGGAAGACAATGACTTTGACAACGATATTGATCCACTTGTAACAACAGGTGCCTACCTATCACCAAAAGAGTTCAAAGAAGCTCTCTTGGACGAAGATACAGTTGTTTTGGATACACGCAATGACTACGAGTATGACCTTGGTCACTTCCGTGGTGCGATCCGTCCAGACATCCGCAACTTCCGTGAGTTGCCACAATGGGTCCGTGATAACAAAGAGAAATTCATGGACAAGCGCGTAGTTGTTTACTGTACTGGTGGTGTTCGCTGTGAAAAATTCTCAGGCTGGATGGTTCGTGAAGGCTACAAGGATGTCGGCCAGCTCCACGGTGGTATCGCAACCTATGGTAAAGACCCAGAAGTTCGTGGTGAATTGTGGGATGGTAAGATGTATGTCTTTGATGAGCGCATCGCGGTCGATGTTAACCATGTTAACCCAGTTGTCGTTGGTAAGGACTGGTTCGATGGCACACCATGTGAGCGCTATGTCAACTGTGGCAATCCATTCTGTAACCGTCGCATTTTGACATCAGAAGAGAATGAGCACAAGTATGTTCGTGGCTGTTCAGCTGAATGCCGTGCTCATGAGCGCAACCGTTACATCTCTGAAAACGGCTTGACTCATCAAGAATGGGCAGAACGCTTGGAAGCGATTGGGGAAACTCTTACTCCAGCAAATGCTTAGTAATACCAAAATTGCATTGAAAAATCAGTGCAATTTTTTTGTGCAATCAGAATTCTTTATATTTTTTCAGTCCATTCTATACGAAGCCTATCAATTAGAAAAGAGAAGGAGATGAAGTCATTTTGGATGAACTTATCCTCTTCGAAAATCAACATTATCCGTTGTCAACTTGCCTTGATGAACTTCAGTTCTATCTTCGGCTTCGTTTCCTCGGTCACTTTTGATTTTCATTGAGTATTAGCAGTAGCAGACTTTGGATAGCTGGTCGGTTTTATGAAGCAATCGGTTTTGCAGTTGCGATGTTTGGACATATTAAGTCTGCGACTTTGCCTGAGGGTGGCAACTTGATTTTGATGCAGGCAGATAGCTTTGCTCAACGCGTACCATTTCAGGTAGTAGCGAGTGACAACGAAGTCTTGATTTCGCTTAATGTGGCGAGTAGGGAAGAAGTGGATAGAATTATCGAGCGTGTTGAAGCAAATGGCGGGCAAATTACAGGATGCCCGACAGATGCCCGTGGCTTTTATGGAGCAAGTTTTACGGACCTTGATGGTATCATTTTAATGCGATTGTGATGTAGGAAGTTAGAATTCATCTACTCTAGAATCATGGATGAACTTATTTGAAATGGGAGAAACTGATGATTCTTCCTTTTTTTCAGAGTCAATTTACGTTATAATAGTCCTATGAAAAAAATCATTGAGTTTAAAGATTTTACATTTAGATACCAAGCGCAACAGGAACCCACTTTAAAAGATATTCAGTTAACGATTTATCAGGGAGAGAAAGTTCTGATTATTGGTCCATCTGGTTCAGGAAAGTCGACGATTGGACAATGTCTTAATGGTATTATTCCCAATATTTACAAGGGAGAACATAGCGGAAGTTTACTATTGGATGGTCAGGAAGCGTTTAATCTTTCAATTTATGATAAGTCCTTGCTCGTATCAACGGTTCTTCAAGATACAGATGGTCAATTCATTGGCTTATCAGTTGCCGAGGACCTAGCTTTTGCTTTGGAAAACGATATGGAAAACCAAGTGGTGATGAAGCAAAAAGTAGGAGATTGGGCAGAAAGACTGTCTTTGACCGATTTACTAGCACATCGACCACAAGATTTATCTGGAGGTCAAAAGCAACGTGTCAGTCTGGGCGGAGTTCTTATTGATGAGAGTCCTATTTTGTTGTTTGATGAGCCACTTGCTAATTTAGACCCCAAATCGGGCCAAGATACGATTGATTTGATTGACCGTCTGCACAAGCAAGAAGGGACCACAACCATTATTATCGAACACCGTTTAGAGGACGTACTGTATCGTCAGGTGGACCGAGTTGTATTGATTAATGACGGTCGGATTTTGTTCAATGGAGGACCGGATGATTTATTACGTACCTCATTGTTACAGGAAAACGGCATCCGTGAACCCTTATATCTATCGACTCTTCGCGCCTTAGGATATCCGATTGCGCAGGCAGAACGCCTCTCCTCAGTTTGGGAAATTGATATTGAGGCTTTGAATATAGCATCCCTACCGACTCTACACTTTGAAAGTGGAGAGAAAGAGGCTTTGTTAGAAGTCAAGCATCTTCATTTTTCCTATCCTAACAAACAAGTTCTTACAGACATCCAACTGACGATTCATAAGGGGGAACGTCTAGCTATTGTTGGAAAAAATGGTGCTGGGAAATCTACTTTAGCCAAGGTGCTTTGTGGTTTTATTCAGGGTGAGGGTGAGATTCTCTGGAAGGGGCAGTCGATCAAAGAAGATTCTGTCAAAGAGCGAGCAGAACGGATTGGTTATATTCTTCAGAATCCCAACCAAATGATTAGCCAAACGATGATCTTTGATGAGGTTGCCCTTGGTTTGCGTATGCGAGGGGTGACAGAAGAAGAAATTGAACACCGAGTTCACCATATCTTGAAAGTATGTGGCCTGTATTCGTTTCGTAATTGGCCGATTTCGGCACTGTCGTATGGGCAGAAAAAACGGGTAACGATAGCATCTATCTTGGTTCTCAATCCAGAAATTATTTTGCTAGATGAGCCAACAGCAGGACAAGACCAACGGCATTATCGGGAAATGATGGAGTTTTTGGATCAATTAAATGCCCAAGGGCACACCATTGTCATGATTACCCATGACATGCAACTCATGCTAGATTATTCAGATAGAGCTGTTGTTGTGGTGGATGGGCAGATTATTAAAGATGCCAGTCCAGCAGAAATTTTATCTGATGATACGGTGATTGAGCGAGCCAATTTAAAAGAAACATCAATTTTTCACTTGGCAGAGAGGTTGGGAGTTAATCCCTTAGAATTAACGACGTTTTATATGCAGGAAGAAAGGAGAGGAAGATGAGTCAACAAAAACTAATTGGTTACCATCCAGGAACTGGCTTGATTCATAGTTTATCGGCTGTCAGTAAATTACTCTTTTTTCTCATAGTTTCCATTCTTGCTATGATTACTTATGATACCCGCTTGATTCTTTTTATCGCAGTATTTTCTCTAGCCTTGTTCAAAATGTCAGGGATTCGTTATAAAGAAATCTCTCTTGTTTTAATTCTGACGATCATTTTTGCTGCAATGAATGCCCTGATGGTTCACTTGTTTGCACCACGGTATGGAGTGGAACTTTACGGAGCAGACACTCCCTTGCTATCAGGTCTGGGAGTCTATTCCTTGACGAGTCAGCAAGCATTTTATCTGGTGAATCTTCTCTTGAAGTATTTTTGTACAGTTCCTTTAGCGATTATCTTTCTCATGACCACTCATCCTAGTCAGTTTGCTTCCAGCTTGAATCAAATTGGGGTATCCTACAAAGTTGCTTACGCAGTCAGTTTGACCATGCGTTATATTCCAGATATTCAAGAAGAGTTTTATACGATTCGAATGTCTCAAGAAGCGCGTGGTTTGGAATTGTCCAAGAAAGGAAAAGTGATGGATCGTATAAAAGGGAATCTATCCCTTGTCATTCCTCTGATTTTCAGCTCCTTGGAGAGGATTGATACGATTTCAACGGCTATGGAATTGCGGCGTTTTGGAAAAAATAAAAAAAGAACATGGTATACCCAACAGCCTCTACAGAGAATAGATTATGCTGTCTTGCTATTTATTCTTGCTCTAGTAGTCGTGACAATCTATCTATTTTTTGTTAATCAGGGTCGATTCTATAATCCGTGGCGATGATTATTGAGTTTATTGGGCTTATCAACCCTTTATCGTTGACATATAGGAAATATACTGTTACAGTAGGGAATGTAAATAAATTTAGAGTTTAAGTATCAGTTTCATCTTTTGTTTTTCCTCTTGATAAGTTTTACAAATAAATAAAAAGAGGTAACACAAATGGTACAAGGTACAGTTAAATGGTTTAATGCAGAAAAGGGATTTGGTTTTATTGCTCAAGAAAACGGTCCAGATGTATTTGCACACTTTTCTGAAATTCAGTCTAATGGTTTCAAATCTTTGGAAGATGGTCAAAAAGTGACATTTGAAGTGGAGCAAGGCCAACGCGGTCTTCAAGCGACCAATATTACAAAAATTGGATAATAAAAGAGCGGGTTTCATAGTGAAACTCGCTTTTCTTATGTTTAAAGGGGTCTTTTATTTGGCATACCAGCTTTGCGTGGAAACTTATTTGGAGTTTCCTTTTTCTTTTCGACGATGGTCAATGTTCGATGGTCGCCATTTGGAAGAGTATAGTTGTGGTTTTCAATGACTTTTGCGAAGAGGAGATTGAGTGCGTTTTTTGCCTGAGTCAATTCATCTTCTGCGCTGGACGCCTTGAGTGCGATTAATTTTCCGTTGAGCTTTAAATAAGGAATAGTCAATTCAGAAAGAATCTGCATGCGGGCAACTGCGCGTGCTGTGACAAGGTCAAATTGTGCACGGAAGTTCTTATCTTGTGCAAAGTCTTCTGCACGACCATGATAGAAATGAAAACCTTCGAGCTCTAGTTCTTCGGCAAGCAAATGTAAAAAATTAATTCGTTTATTAAGAGAATCAATGATGGTAACATCTAGTTGCGGAAAGATGATCTTCATAGGTAGGCTAGGAAATCCAGCTCCAGCTCCAATATCTAAAAGCCGAAGAGGTTCGTTCTGAATATGGCCTCGCAGGATTGGAGCGATAGAATCGTAGAAATGCTTCAGATAGACTTCGCTTTCCTCGGTAATAGCTGTCAGATTGATTTTTTCATTCCATTCCACTAATAGTTGGAAATAGCGATGAAATTGGTGTTTTTGTTGGTCGCTTAATTGAATACCTTGGTCTGCCAAGGTTTTATAAAATACTTCAGGTTTCATAATCTTATCTTATCATAATTTAAGCAAAAGAAAAACCCAGAAGAGTCTGGGAATTTTCTTATTGACCATCTGTCTGTCCCGTCGCAGGATTGTTTCCTGTTGTTGCAGTTTCAGTTGAAGAAGTTGCAGTCTCGGTGGAAGTTCCAGATGATGTTTCGCTTGATGTTGTCGTCGCTTCGGCCGTTTCGCTAGTTTCAGTCGAACTAGAAGAACTTGTACTATAGCTAGTGTACGTGTTGTAAGCATTGGATAGTGAGCGACTACCTCTGAGATAGTAGTTGGAACCGTAACGTACGAGTCCGCTTGGCATCTCCCAATCGGTAGCTGTATAGTCCGAATGCATAAAGAGCATCATATTGTGGTAGACATCTGTTGCAATTCGCATGCTGTTATCAAGGATAGGAGTCATACGATTGGTATATCCGGTCCAAACAGCCATTGCATACTGACTAGAATATCCAACAAAGTTTTCATCAGGAACGACCATGTAGCTATAATTTGCTTCTGGAATTGCAGCTAGAATAGTATCCGTTTCGCTATCGGTATAGTTTGATGTACCTGTTTTACCTGCCATAGGAACTCCACTAACAGAAGCGTCTAATCCATAACCGTAAGACATAACAGCCTTCATCATATCGGTCATCATGTAGGCTGTTTCGGCAGACATGACTTGAGTACCTTGAGGAGCGTATTCTGTTACTGTTCCATCACTAAAGACAATTTTATTGACATACTGCGGAGCGTAGTATGTGCCGCCATTGGCAAAAGCGGCGTAGGCAGCAGCCATCTTTTCACTACTTGCCCCGTACTGGCTACCAGTGTCGGATGTATTACTTGAAATAGCATTAGAGTAATAAATATCAGGGTAATCGATACCAACGCTATTCAAAAATTTCAAGGCATTTTCTAAGCCTGTAGCTTCCAATGCTTTAACGGCTGTAACATTTCGAGAATACTGAATAGCAGTCTTAACAGAGATATTACCATAGTATTGTTTATCCCAGTTATTGAAAGGAGTTGTTGTACCAGGATAGTTATAAGGACCGTCTAAGATTAAATCTGCTGTAGATGTATAGATGCCGTTTTCAAAAGCAGGAGCATAGTCTGTGATTGGCTTCATTGTAGAACCGAAGTCACGGTTGGTTTCAACGGCTTGGTTGGTACCAAACGAGACGTTTGTCTCCTGTTTACGACCACCTAATTGCGCAACGACTTTACCATTAGAAACATCCACAACCGTTGAAGCTACCTGTAATAAATCATCTGGATAGCTGACATACATATCTGTATTGTAGATATTCCAAAGTTGTTGCTGGGCGGCAGGATCGACGTTCGTATAGACATCCATCCCTGTTGTCAGCAAGTTGTAACCTGTTTTTTCTTCAACTTCTTCAACGACTTGTTTCAGATAGTTGTCCATATAAGCAGGATAAGCAGCTGCATTAGATAGTGGTTGCAAACCATCTGTTACAGGTGTTAGAACAGCTTGTTCATACTGGGTATTATCAATGTACTTTTCTTCTAGCATCTCAGCCAATACCAAATCGCGACGTACTTTTGCATCTTCTGGATTGGTATAAGGATCATATTGATTTGGAGCTTGTGGCATACCTGCAAGTAAGGCTAATTGAGGAAGAGTTAAATCTTTCAGTTCCTTACCAAAGAATGCATTAGCAGCTGTCTTCATTCCATAATTCCCATTGGACATATTTACTTTATTGATGTAGTAAGTTAATATTTCCTGCTTGGTATTTCTACGTTCTAGCTGCAAGGCTAACCAAGCTTCTTGAATTTTCCGTTTTAGATTTTGATCTTCTACGGATGTCGAGAAATAAGTCAGCTTGATAAGCTGTTGGTCAAGTGTCGAGCCACCCTGCAAACGCCCTCCGCTCAAGTTATTAATCAGGGAACCTGCAATACGAATAACGTCAACCCCTCTATGATTGAAGAAGCGTTGATCTTCGATTGCGACAATCGCATTTACCAAGTCTGTTGGAATTTCTTCAGTCTTGGCATTCGAACGTTTTTCTGCTCCTAAATCTGCAATAAGATTTCCGTTCTTATCGTAAATTTTACTTGACACAGTTGCTGTCAAAGATTCTTCTGTCAATTCTGGGGCGCTTTGGATGTAGTAAACAACCAATGCAGCTCCGGCCAGGCAGGCAATGATAGCCCCCGCCAGTAAAATATTTGCAGTGATTAGAAGAGCTTTTTTAATTGTTGTAGTTTTCAAAAGATTCACCACCTAATAGATTTTTTTCAACGATTTCCAGATATGGGATGCTGGGGAAACGCCCCATTTGAATCTCAAAGCCGTATTGTCGAATAAAGGTTAGAGGCATCGACTTACTACCCATGTCTACTTGATAAAATTCGATCAAATGAGTGGCTGGCAAGAGATAGGTTTCTTTTAATGTTGAAAAGTGAAGAAGGACAAAACAAATGCCACCTTGTTTTACAACCTGTTTCATGTGTTCAATCTGATGCGCATGAAAATTTTTCATGGGCATAGATGCTTTTTGGCGTGTCTCTTTCGCTTCAAAATCAATATAATGTCTTTTAAAAACACCAGAGTAGTCTGTGGTAGATGCCTGTCGAAAGTATGCTTCGACAATCTTAGCACGGCTCCGTTTGGGGTAATCAACTTTTACAATTTGCACGGGAGTTGGCTTCTTGTGAATGACAGCAATGCCGTGCGCAAGGTAATATTGATTGCTATCGTTGATAGCGGCCTCAAAAGACATTCCGCGATTAGCAAAGTTTACTCGCTGGGATGAAATAGGACTGGTTCTATTGATTTTTTTTGACACCTTATGAGGATAATTGACCATAGAACTCCTTCTTGATAAAATAATATCAGCATATTATACCATAATTAGCGAAAAGAGTACAAGAAATGGATACTAAGAGCCTTTTGGTAACAGGTTATAGACATACAGACCTGGGAATTTTTTCAGAAAAAGATCCTCGACTGCACATTATTAAATCTGCAATTCGTAGGAATTTTATTCGTTTTTTAGAAGAGGGTGTTAGTTGGTTTATACTGACAGGTCAATTGGGCTTTGAATACTGGGCCTTAGAAGTCTTAGAAGATTTACGAGCCGAGGGGTATCAACTGAGTATTGCAACAATATTTCCATTTGAAAATCATGGCGAACAGTGGAATGAGGCTAACCAAGCAAAGTTAGCACGGTTTAAGCAGGTTGATTTTGTAAAGTATGCCTATCCACGCTATGAAAACCCAGGGCAATTTAGAGACTATAACCAGTTTCTGCTGGATAATACGACAGGTTGTTATTTGTTTTACGATTCTGAAAATGAAACCAATTTGAAATATTTATATCACATGGTCTTAAAGAAAGAAGGATATAATAGAAAAACGCTTACCTTTGAAGAATTGAATGAGGAGGCTGAAAATTTTTCAAATTCTGAGTGATTTGACTTGATTTTTCCCTATTTTTTTTAATATAATAGTAGTAGTGACGTTTTAGATTAGGGAGAGAGAGATGGCAAGTATTAAATTTACGACAAAAGATATTTTCGAGCAAGATTTTAAAATTGGTTTTCGTGGCTATGATCAAGATGAAGTGAACGATTTTCTTGACGATATTATGAAAGACTATGATGCTTATGAAGCGATTATCAAGGAATTAAAAGGCGAAATTGCTAGATTGAAAGCGCAGGCAGCAAATTCTCCCAAAACAACTCTTCCTACTGAAGAATCGAACGACGTATTGCGTACAGAACGTCCATCTTCAGCGACAAACTTTGATATTCTCCGACGTCTGAACCGTCTGGAGAAAGAAGTATTTGGAAAACAAATCGTTCAGGGTCAAGAATAGAAAATTGTACACCTAAACTGACACTTTATTCGCAGTAATTTTCTTGTGCACAAATACATTCTGTATTTGTGTCAGAGATATTCCTTGATTTAAAGTGGCTTGCTTTGTAGATACAACTTCTAAGATATTAAGGTGCAATTTTTGGATAATCGCGTGGTAGTTTTCTACCATGAGGAAAGTCCATGCTAGCACTGGCTGAGATGCCAGTAGTGTTTGTGCTAGGCGAATCAATAAGCCTAGGGACGCCCTTGGGCGTTACGGCGGTTAAAATGGCTAAGTCTTTTGATATGCCAGAGTAGATCTGAAAGTGCCACAGTGACGAAGTTTTTATGGAAACGTAAAAAATGGAACGCGGTAAACCCCTCAAGCTAGCAACCCAAACTTTGGTCGGGGCATGGGATGGATGGAAATGAACAGAAATCCTGACTGTTTAGAACAGTAGACAGATGGTTATCGAAGGTGGTAGAACCTAGTACTACCGGAACAAAACATGGCTTACAGAAAATTGCATAAAATAGGTAGCTAGCTCTGCTAGCTTTTATTGTAGAGGAAAAAAATGAAAAAACAATTTGAGTTGATTGCGACGGCAGCAGCAGGTCTGGAAGCGGTTGTGGGTCGAGAAATTCGTAATCTCGGCTATGAATGTCAAGTGGAAAATGGCCGTGTTCGATTCCAAGGAGATGTAAAATCCATTATCGAAACCAATATCTGGCTGCGTTCAGCAGATAGAATTAAAATCATTGTTGGACAATTTCCAGCAAAGACTTTTGAAGAGTTGTTCCAAGGAGTTTTTAACTTGGACTGGGAAAATTACTTGCCTCTAGGCTGCAAGTTCCCTATTTCCAAGGCCAAATGTGTCAAATCGAAATTGCATAATGAACCAAGTGTGCAGGCTATTTCTAAGAAAGCAGTTGTAAAGAAACTGCAGAAACACTTCTCTCGTCCCGAAGGGGTTCCCTTGCAAGAGATGGGGGCAGAGTTTAAAATTGAAGTGTCGATTTTGAAAGATGTGGCGACAGTCATGATTGATACGACAGGTTCTAGTTTGTTCAAACGTGGTTATCGGGTGGAAAAAGGTGGCGCACCAATCAAAGAAAATATGGCAGCTGCTATTTTGCAATTATCGAATTGGTATCCAGATAAACCGCTTATTGACCCTACTTGCGGCTCGGGAACTTTCTGTATTGAGGCAGCTATGTTGGCCAAAAATATAGCTCCAGGTTTGAAGAGAAGTTTTGCATTTGAGGAATGGCCGTGGGTTGAGGATCAATTGGTGGCTGCATTACGCAAAGAAGCACAAGCTTCTATCAAAACAGATTTGGTATTAGATATTGCTGGATCAGATATTGATGCTCGTATGATTGAAATTGCGAAGAAGAATGCATTGGCGGCAGGAGTTGAGCAGGATATTGTTTTCAAGCAAATGCGTGTGCAAGACTTGCGTACAGATAAAATTAATGGTGTCATTATTTCTAATCCACCTTACGGAGAACGTTTGTTGGATGATGAAGCCATTGTTACCTTGTATCGAGAAATGGGGCAGACTTTTGAACCACTCAAAACATGGTCTAAGTTTATTCTAACTAGTGATGAGTTGTTTGAAACCCGTTTTGGACAGCAAGCGGATAAGAAACGCAAACTATATAATGGGACCCTAAAAGTGGATCTTTATCAATTTTTTGGTCAACGAGTGAAACGTCAAGTGCAAGGATAGGAGGACATCGTGGTAGAAAAAAATAGTCATCATCTTCCTTTGGATGAGGAGAAAGTTTTAGATTTTGAAGCGGCGAAAGATTTAACAATCGAAGAAGCAGTCAAAAAACATAAGGAGATTGAAGCGGGTGTGACAGAAGATGATGGTCTCTTGGATCGTTATATCAAGCAGCACCGCGCAGAAATTGAATCTCAAAAATTTGAAACCAAAATCAATCCTCTTCCTTTAGTTGAGGTGGCTGATGAGGAAAAAAATCAAGGACGTGAAAGCGCGGAAGAGGTAGAAGCAAATGAGTCTTCTCTTACGGAAGTTAGTGAGGAGATTGCTCCTATTGTAGAAGAACTTTCGGTAACTCCGATGGAAACCTTGGAAGAAACAGTGATTGCAAGTACCGTAGCAATGGAGGGGTTATCTCCAGTGACAGATGATTCTAGTTTAGAATTGGAAGAAGATGAAGCCGAAGACTTGGACCATAGTGAGGACGCTGATAGGGATCAGAAAAAGAAATTTTACTTCTGGTCAGCAGTAGGGCTTTCAATGATTGGTGTAATGGCGACGGCGCTGGTTTGGATGAATTCTGTTAACAAATCGAATACTGCGACTTCTTCAAGTTCAACAAGTACAAGCCAGACGTCATCGACAGCATCAAGTTCGACAGATGCGAATGTGACTGCTTTTGAACAGCTCTATAATAGTTTCTTTACGGATAGTAGTTTGACCAAGCTAAAAAATTCAGAGTTTGGTAAATTAGCAGAATTGAAAGTGCTGTTGGAAAAATTGGATAAGAATTCGGACAGTTATACCAAAGCTAAAGAACAGTATGATCATCTTGAAAAAGCCATTGCAGCCATTCAGGCCATTAATGGTCAGTTTGATAAAGAAGTCGTTGTTAATGGTGAAATTGATACAACGGCGACGGTTAAATCAGGAGAATCTCTTTCTGCGACAACGACAGGGATTAGTGCGGTTGATAGTCTATTGGCATCCGTCGTGAATTTTGGTCGTTCACAACAGGAAGTCGCTTCGGCTACGGCAGCAAGTGAGGCTGCAGTCACAAGCAACCAAGGTGCTGATGAAACTGAATCTACTGGTGTACCAGCGACAACAGAAGTCGCTTCAACAACGGTTTCAGGATCAACAACCGACTTTGGTATTGCCGTACCAGCTGGTGTCGTCTTGCAACGTGACCGCAGTCGTGTTCCTTATAATCAAGCAATGATTGATGATGTAAACAATGAAGCATGGAATTTCAATCCAGGTATCCTTGAAAATATTGTGACTATCTCGCAACAACGTGGGTATATAACAGGCAATCAATATATCTTGGAAAAAGTTAATATTATCAACGGTAATGGCTACTACAATATGTTTAAACCAGATGGGACCTACTTGTTCTCTATAAATTGTAAGACAGGCTACTTTGTCGGCAATGGTGCTGGTCATTCTGATGCCTTGGATTATTAAGCAAAAAAGAGGCTGGGCAAAAAGCTCAACCTCGCTTCTCAGGGTTCGTGTCAACATCTCAGCGCAGTGGTTGATTGGCAGATTTGTTCGTGTTTTACACTCCAAATCTGACCTAATCAACTGTGCGGGGGTGGGAAGACGAACTCTTTTTTTGACCAGTCGAGTTCTTTCCCGCTCCCTTCAGATTGAAGAAAAAGTTCATTTTGGACAATTTTCTTCAATCTTTTTTCTTTATGTTGAAAATAAAAAACTCTCAGAAATGCCGAAATATCAATGTTTCTAAGAGTTTAATGACTTGCTATCTTTCGCAAACTTCTTCAATTTTTTATATTTTAGGAGTTTGTCTACGTTCTGAGCGGTGTATCCGCTTTTTTGTTAGATTGGTTTTCTTTCAAAGGCATCTGTAGAGATTCCCTGAGAAAGGATTAGTTTGGCCCATTCTTTAGCTGAATGAAGGCTGTGGTCTTTGTAGTTACCACATGATTCAATGGTTGTTCCTGGGACATCCTCCCAAGTGATGCCTTCTGCAATTTCTTCCAAACTCGACTTGATGACTTGAGCAATCTTTTCAGAGTCTTGTTTTCCCCACATAATCATGTGGAAACCTGTCCGACACCCGAAAGGAGAGCAGTCGATTAGCCCATCGATGCGCTGGCGAATTAGTTTAGCTAATAGATGCTCGATGGTATGTAGACCAGCTGTATCCATTGCATTTTCGTTAGGTTGGATAAGGCGAATATCAAAGTTTGTAATAATGTCTCCTTTTGGTCCGACTTCTTCAGAAATTAAGCGGATGTAAGGTGCTTTCACAATAGTGTGGTCTAGCTCGAAGCTTTCGACAGTGACTTCTTTTTTCATGGTTTCCTCCAAATAAGTGATGAATTTATTATACCATATTTGACAATTTGGAATTGTGAAATCGGTTCAATTATGATAAAATAGAAACAGATTTTGTGAAAATCGAATTATAAAAAAGAGGTAGAAATATGAATATCATTACAGTAGTAGTGACTCTTGTTTCTGCTCTCATTGGTTTAGTAATTGGCTACTTTGCCATTTCTTTGAAGATGAAATCTGCAAAAGAAACTGCAGAATTGACACTTTTAAACGCAGAACAAGAAGCTAGTAATGTTCGTGGTCGAGCAGAAGAGCAAGCTGAGGTTATTCTAAAAACAGCTGAGCGCGATCGCCAGACCTTGAAAAAAGAATTACTCTTGGAAGCTAAGGAAGAAGCTCGTAAGTACCGAGAAGAAATTGCAGAAGAATTTAAGTCAGAACGTCAAGAGTTGAAGCAAATCGAATCACGCTTGACAGAGCGGGCGACCAGCTTGGACCGCAAAGACGATAATTTGACCAACAAGGAAAAGACTTTGGAACAAAAGGAACAAAGTCTGACCGATAAAGCTAAGCACATTGATGAGCGTGAACAAGAAGTTGTAAAACTCGAAGAACAAAAAGCTTTGGAGTTAGAACGAGTGGCGGCCCTCAGTCAAGAAGAGGCGAAGGAAATCATCCTTACCGATACACGTGATAAACTGACGCATGAAATTGCGACTCGTATCAAGGAAGCAGAGCGTGAAGTAAAAGAACGTTCTGACAAGATGGCAAAGGACTTGTTAGCCCAAGCGATGCAACGCATATCAGGTGAATATGTGGCTGAGCAGACGATTACATCGGTTCATTTACCGGATGATGCGATGAAGGGACGGATTATTGGACGTGAGGGTCGAAATATTCGTACCTTTGAAAGTCTCACAGGTATCGATGTTATCATTGATGATACACCCGAAGTGGTTGTTCTATCAGGTTTTGATCCAATTCGCCGTGAGATTGCCCGTATGACCATGGAGACCTTGCTTCAAGATGGTCGTATTCATCCAGCTCGTATTGAGGAGTTGGTTGAGAAATACCGTGTAGAGATGGATAATCGTATTCGTGAGTATGGGGAAGCTGCTGCTTATGAAGTTGGGGCACCAAACCTCCATCCAGACTTGATTAAAATCATGGGACGTTTGCATTTCCGTACCTCTTACGGACAAAATGTTCTTCGCCACTCAATCGAAGTTGCTAAATTAGCAGGTGTCCTCGCTGCTGAGTTGGGCGAGAATGTGAATTTGGCACGGCGAGCTGGTTTCCTCCATGATGTTGGTAAGGCAATTGACCGTGAGGTTGATGGTAGCCACGTTGAAATCGGTACAGAATTGGCTAAGAAATATAAAGAGAATCCAATTGTTATCAATGCGATTGCTAGTCACCATGGCGATGTAGAAGCGACAAGTACTATTGCAGTTATTGTGGCTGCAGCAGATGCTCTGAGCGCTGCTCGTCCAGGTTCGCGTCGTGAATCTATGGAAGCCTACATCAAACGTCTGCAAGACTTGGAAGAAATCGCCAACAGTTTTGAAGGGATTAAACAATCCTATGCTATTCAGGCTGGTCGTGAAATTCGGATTATCGTTCATCCTAACAAGGTCACTGATGATCAGATTACCATCTTGGCCCATGATGTTCGTGAGAAAATTGAGAATAACTTGGATTATCCAGGAAATATCAAGATCACTGTCATTCGTGAAACAAGAGCGACAGATATTGCTAAATAAGTCAGGGGGAGCTAGACTAGCTCCCTTTCTGTTTGAAAAAATACCCTGCTCATTTAAAATCAGTTGAAATTCCTAGGGATTTTTGTTACACTAGAATGAAAGATTTTAAAGGAGATATCATGAAAGAGCGAGGCTTACTCATCGTATTTTCCGGCCCGTCGGGAGTTGGGAAGGGAACGGTTCGAAAGGAAATTTTCGAGAGTTCGGATAATAAATTTGAATATTCTGTGTCCATGACGACACGTCCACAGAGACCTGGAGAGGTTGATGGGGTAGATTATTTCTTCCGTAGCCGTGAGGAGTTTGAGGATTTGATTCGTCAGGGTCAGATGTTGGAATATGCTGAGTATGTTGGCAACTACTATGGAACTCCTTTGACCTATGTCAACCAAACGCTTGATAAAGGGATAGATGTTTTCTTGGAAATTGAAGTACAGGGAGCTCTACAAGTCAAGAAAAAAGTTCCAGACGGTGTTTTCATCTTCTTGACGCCGCCAGATTTAGAAGAATTACAAGATCGCTTGGTTGGTCGTGGGACAGACAGTGAGGAAGTCATTGCGCAACGTATCGAACGTGCCAAGGAAGAGATTGCCCTCATGCGTGAGTATGACTATGCAGTCGTCAATGATGAAGTTCCTTTGGCAGCAGAACGTGTTAAACGTATTATCGAAGCAGAGCATTTCCGTGTCGATCGCGTAATCGGTCGTTATGATGAAATGATTCGTGATGTGAACAAGTAATAGAACCTTAATAGAAAGTAGAGAATAGAACTATGATGTTGAAACCATCTATCGATACCTTGTTGGACAAGGTACCATCTAAATATTCCTTGGTTATTCTTGAGGCAAAACGTGCCCATGAATTAGAAGCTGGCGCAAAACCAACTCAAGAATTTACTTCAGTAAAGTCAACCCTTCGTGCCTTGGAAGAAATTGAATCTGGTAATGTGGTTATCCACCCAGATCCAGAAGCAAAACGTGAGGCAGTTCGTCGCCGTGCGGAAGAAGCGAAACGTCTGGCAGAAGAAGAAGAGAAGAAAATCAAAGAACAAATCGCCAAAGAAAAAGAAGAAGGCGAAAAGATTTAATAAAAAACTCGGTTGGGCTTGCCATCCGGGTTTCTTTTCACTTATGGACATTCAAAGAAAGGAGGTCCTATGTTAGCACAAGTTATTGTGGATGTCCCCTTGATGCAGACCGATCAAGCTTATTCTTATCGGATTCCTGCTGAGTTGGAAGAGGGGCTTATGGTTGGTGTACGAGTCCATGTACCCTTTGGCAAGGGCAATCGCCTCATTCAAGGGATTGTAGTTGACTTGATTGATGAAGATGATGCACTTGATTTGCAGGATTTGAAAGAGATTGCGGAAGTTTTGGACTATCGTCCTGTTCTCAATCAAGAGCAATTTTGGTTGGCGGACCAGATGAGGAAGTCGGTCTTCTCCTATAAAATTACCCTCTTAAAATCCATGTTGCCAAGTCTTCTCAATTCCACCTATGACAAATTACTCAGACCGGGGAATGGCTTGGAAATGGCAGAGCAGGTCAGTCTGTTCGGTGATAAGGACCAGATTCGTTTTTCTGACTTAGACGTGAAAGAGCAAGGAAAAATCATGCGTCTGGCCCAGTCAGGGAAAATCTTGGTAGACTATGTGGCCAAGGATAAAAAGCAAATCAAGACAGAAAAATGGTACCGGGTTTGTCTAGATAAATTGCACGATGCAGACATCAGCAATCGGGCTAAAAAACGGCAGCAATTAAGAGAATTTCTTTTGACTCATCCTGAAGACCAGCTCCTTTCAAACCTAAAATCGGACTATTCAGCTGATACGCTCCGCTATTTCCAAGAAAAAGGCTATATAGAAGTCTGGGAAGAGGAAGTGTCACGGACTCAGGGAGTTTTTGATAAGGTGGAAAAAACGCAGGCCCTGGATTTGAATCCAGAGCAGGCGATTGCAGTTCGGGAGATTGTGGCCTCTATCGGTCAGGAAAGCCAGACCTTTCTTCTCCAAGGAGTGACTGGCTCTGGGAAGACGGAGGTTTATCTGCAGGTTATTGATAGGGTTCTGAAGATGGGGAAAACAGCTATTATGCTGGTGCCTGAAATTTCCTTGACTCCTCAAATGACCAATCGTTTTATTTCTCGTTTTGGTCAGCAGGTTGCCATTCTCCACTCTGGACTGTCGGATGGAGAGAAGTATGACGAGTGGCGGAAGATTGAGGCAGGCAATGCCCAGGTGGTTGTCGGGGCCCGTTCGGCCATTTTTGCCCCTTTGACAAACTTGGGTGTTATCATCATTGATGAGGAGCATGAGGCGACCTACAAGCAGGACAGTAATCCACGCTATCATGCGCGTGATGTAGCAAAGTTGCGGGCAGACTACAATCGAGCGACTCTGGTTTTGGGTTCGGCTACCCCTAGCCTTGAAACACGGGCTCGGGCTAGTCGAGGTGTTTATGGTAGGTTAACGCTCAACCAACGTGCTAATCCCTTGGCTCGTATTCCAGAAGTGGAAGTTGTGGATTTTCGAGATTACATTGGTCAGCAGGAGGCTAGCAATTTCACCCCTGTTTTGATTGAGAAGATTAGAGAAAAATTGGCTCGTAAGGAACAGGTCGTTCTCATGTTAAATCGGCGTGGCTATTCTTCTTTTGTCATGTGTCGGGATTGTGGGACTGTGGACCAGTGTCCAAATTGTGATATTTCCCTAACGCTTCACATGGATACAAAAACCATGAATTGCCACTACTGTGGTTTTCAAAAAGGAATTCCCCAGACCTGTCCAAACTGTCAAAGTCGTTCCATTCGCTATTATGGAACTGGTACGCAAAAGGCCTACGATGAGTTACAGGAGCTCTTGCCAGAGGCCAGAATTTTGCGGATGGATGTAGATACCACCAAGAAAAAAGGTGCTCATGAGGACTTGCTCGAACGGTTTGGTCGAGGCGAAGCGGATATTCTTCTAGGAACTCAGATGATTGCCAAGGGCTTGGATTTTCCAAATGTGACCCTAGTTGGCGTGCTCAATGCGGATACGGCTCTGAATTTGCCTGATTTTCGGTCTTCTGAGCGGACCTTCCAGTTGCTGACTCAGGTAGCTGGTCGGGCTGGGCGAGCTGATAAGGAAGGAGAGGTCCTGATTCAGACCTATAACCCCAATCATTATGCCATTGCTTTTGCCAAAGAGCAGGACTATGAAGGTTTCTATCGTTATGAGATGGGCATTCGGAAAAATCTTGGCTATCCACCTTACTATTTTACAGTTGGTCTAACCTTTTCGCACAAGTCGGAAGAATTTGTCGTGAAAAAAGCCTATGAAACTGTAGCCTTTCTCCGTCAACACTTAACAGATGCAATTCAAATCCTGGGACCGACGCCCAAGCCTATTGCCAGAACCCATAATCTCTACCACTACCAGATCATCTTGAAATACCGGCAGGAAGACCGTTTGGAAGAGGTATTGAATCAGATTTTGGATTGGACGCAGGAGAGAGAAAATCAAGATTTGCGGTTGATTATTGATAATGAACCACAGAATATGATGTAAAGTCGAGCAATCGGCTTTATTTTTTTTGCGTTAAAAGGCTTTAAATAGGCATGAATTAAGGAAAAAATAAGCAAAAATGGTATAATTAAGGGATAATAGAATTAGTAGAAACCTTATAGAGTAAAGGAGATGAGAAAGCAAAGATGACAAAGTTGATTTTTATGGGAACGCCAGCGTTTTCAGCGACGGTCTTAAGAGGGCTCTTAGCTGATGGAAATTACAACATACTGGCTGTTGTTACCCAGCCTGACCGAGCTGTTGGACGAAAAAAAGTCATCCAAATGACACCTGTGAAAGAAGTAGCCTTGGAATACAATTTACCAGTCTATCAACCAGAGAAGCTATCTGGAAGTCAAGAAATGGATGAGCTGATGAATTTAGGAGCAGATGGGATTGTGACGGCAGCTTTTGGGCAATTCCTACCAACCAAATTATTGAACTCAGTTGACTTTGCAGTCAATGTTCATGCTTCTCTTCTTCCTAAATACCGTGGCGGTGCCCCTATTCATTACGCTTTGATTAACGGTGATGAACGTGCCGGCGTAACCATCATGGAAATGGTTAAGGAAATGGATGCCGGTGACATGATTTCCAGCGATAGCATTGCTATTGAAGAAAGTGACAACGTCGGCACCTTGTTTGAAAAGTTGGCTGTTGTTGGTCGGGATTTATTATTACAATCCTTACCAGCCTATATTGCTGGTGACTTGAAACCAGTCGCTCAAAATCCAGAACAGGTAACCTTCTCACCAAATATCCAGCCAGAAGAAGAGGTACTGGATTGGAATAAGACAGCTCGTCAACTATTTAATCACATTCGCGGTATGTACCCGTGGCCAGTTGCCTATACCTATTGGCAAGGCGAACGGTTTAAAATTCAAGAAGCTGTTGAAGTAGGAGGTGAAGGACCAGTCGGTCGGGTTATTGCTCGAAGCAAGAAAGAATTGGTCATTGCGACAGGTCAGGGAGCCCTTTCTCTGAAAACTGTCCAGCCAGCTGGTAAGCCAAAAATGACCATTGCAGACTTTTTAAATGGTGCAGGTCGAGATATTGCAGTAGGAGATCAATTTGGTGGTCAATAAACATGAAACAGCAAGGAGTTTAGCCTTATCTGTATTGGAACAAGTCTTTGATCAAGGAGCTTATTCCAATATCGCACTCAATAAGGCTCTAGAATCTTCTCCTTTATCAACACAGGACAAGGGCTTGGCGACTGAGTTGGTCTATGGGACGGTTTCTCGTAAAATTACCCTAGAGTGGTATTTGGCACATTTTATCGAAGATAGGGAAAAGTTGGACACTTGGGTCTACTATCTCCTCAAGTTGAGCCTCTACCAGTTGGTATATTTGGACAAATTGCCCCCCCACGCAGTTGTCAATGAGGCAGTTAATATTGCCAAGCGAAAGCCTGGAACAGACAAGTTTGTCAACGCTATTTTGCGTAAGCTTAGTCAGGATTCGTTGCCGAAACCAGCAGATATTAAAAGAAAGAACAAACGTCTATCCGTTCAGTATTCTGTTCCAGTTTGGTTGGTCCAAACCCTGATTGCAGAATATGGCGATGAACGTGCAGAGAAGATTTTCCAAAGCTTACATGATCGGAATAAGGCTAGCGTACGCGTGACGGATGGTCAACAAGTGGAGCGATTGGCAGAGGAACTAGATGCCCAACGCTCTCAGTTATCACCAGTTGGGTTGGTTAAATCTCAGGGACACTTTGCGGGGATAGATTATTTCAAGGAAGGGCTTATCACTATTCAAGACGAAACCAGTCAATTGGTAGCTCCGACTTTGGATATTCAAGGAGATGAAATCATCTTGGATGCCTGTGCGGCTCCGGGTGGAAAAACCTGTCACATGGCCAGCTATTTAACAAGTGGTAAAGTTATTGCTCTTGATTTATACGAGCATAAACTGACCCTGATTGAAGAAAACGCACGTCGTTTAGGCCTAGCAGATAAGATTGAGACCAAAGGTCTGGACGCCAGTCGTGTTCATGAGGAATTTGGTCCAGATACCTTTGATAAAATCCTAGTAGATGCCCCATGTTCAGGTATTGGACTCATCCGCCGTAAGCCAGATATTCGTTATAACAAGGCATCGATGGACTTTGATTCTCTAAAGACTATCCAGTTGCAGATACTGGACAGTGTTTGCCAAAGCTTGAAAATTGGTGGTATAATAACCTATAGCACATGTACGATTATTGCTAAGGAAAATCAAGAGGTTATTCAAGAATTTCTGCAAAACCATCCCAATTTTGAACAGGTGACACTAGAGCACCCTCAAATAGATATTATGGTGGATGGCTGCTTGTTGATAACCCCTGAACAGTATAAGACAGATGGCTTTTTCATCGGTCAACTTAGACGAAAATCCTAGAATAAGAGGAGGAAGTTGCTTAGCAACGATAAAAATTATGGAAATTGCATTACTTACTGATGTAGGACAGAAACGTTCGAACAACCAAGACTATATCAATCGCTACAAAAACCGCGCAGGGATTGATTTGGTCGTGTTAGCTGATGGAATGGGTGGTCACCGTGCCGGTCATATTGCTAGTGAAATGGCAGCAACAGATTTGGGAGCTGCTTGGGTTGATACTCAATTAGTGACCTTAAATGATGTCCGTGAATGGATGGTTGCAATCATTGATGCTGAAAACCAAAAGATTCATGAACTTGGACAGACAGAAGAATACAAGGGGATGGGAACAACTCTTGAAGCAGTTGTTGTCATCGACAACCAAATGATCTATGCCCATGTTGGAGATTCACGAGTTGGATTGATTAGAGATGATGAATATACACGTCTAACCAACGACCATTCGCTGGTAGGTGCCCTTGTTCGAGCTGGTCAGCTCACAGAAGAAGAAGCACAGCGTCATCCTCAAAAAAATATTGTAACGCAGTCCATTGGACAAGCCGAACCAATTGAACCAGACATTGCTTTGAAAACTCTTGAGGTTGGAGATTATGTCCTTATTAACAGCGATGGCTTAACCAATATGGTACCAACCGAGGACATTCGTGATATTGTATTGAGTGATGTTTCAATTGAAAGCAAGGTAGAAACACTTGTACGTTTTGCCAATAATGCAGGCGGTCTAGATAATATTACAGTAGGTTTGCTTCACATTACGGAGGAGGCTAGGTAATGATTCAAATCGGTAAGATCTTTGCCGGTCGGTATCGAATCGTTCGGCAAATTGGTCGAGGCGGTATGGCAGATGTTTACCTAGCAAGAGATTTGATTTTAGATGGAGAAGAGGTTGCCGTTAAAGTTCTTCGGACCAACTATCAGACAGATCAAATTGCTATCCAGCGTTTTCAACGTGAAGCGCGTGCCATGGCAGAACTTGACCATCCCAATATCGTTCGTATTTCGGACATCGGCGAAGAAGATGGTCAACAGTATCTGGCTATGGAATATGTCAATGGCCTCGATTTAAAACGTTATATAAAAGAAAATGCACCACTCTCCAACGATGTTGCGGTGCGAATTATGGGACAGATTCTCCTTGCTATGCGAATGGCGCACACGAGAGGAATTGTCCATCGAGATTTGAAACCTCAGAACGTCCTTTTGACTTCCAATGGAGTCGCTAAAGTAACAGACTTTGGTATTGCAGTTGCCTTCGCTGAAACGAGTTTGACACAAACCAACTCTATGTTGGGCTCTGTTCACTATCTTTCACCTGAGCAGGCGCGTGGTTCGAAAGCGACCATTCAAAGTGACATTTATGCAATGGGGATCATCCTTTTTGAAATGTTGACGGGTCGTATTCCCTATGATGGAGATAGTGCTGTGACGATCGCTCTTCAGCATTTCCAAAAACCTCTCCCATCGGTTAGAGAAGAGAATGCCAACGTACCTCAGGCCTTAGAAAATGTTGTACTAAAAGCAACGGCTAAAAAATTAAACGAGCGCTATAAGTCGGTTGCAGAAATGTATGCAGATTTAGCTTCGTCTCTATCCATGGATCGTCGGAATGAACCCAGGGTTGAACTAGAAGGGAACAAGGTTGATACAAAAACCTTGCCAAAACTCTCCCAAGCCAATGTTGAAACGAAAGTACCGCATACAAACAGTTCTGCCCAAGTTTCTGCGACGGATAAGGGGCCTGGTAAGAAAGAAGTGGCGAAGTCGGGAAATAAGCCTGTTTCAAAACCAAGGCCAGGTATGCGTACACGCTACAAAGTCTTGATAGGGGCTATTTTGTTAACAGTCATAGCGGCTGGACTCATGTTTTTCAACACTCCACGAACAGTTACAGTCCCTGATGTGTCTGGTCAAACCGTTGAAAAAGCTACAGAAATGATTGAAGTGGCAGGATTGGAAGTTGGAAACATCACAGAAGAAGCGACAGCGACTGTAGATGAAGGCTTGGTAATACGGACCTCTCCGGCTGCAAAGACGACCAGACGTCAAGGAAGTAAGATTGATATTGTAGTAGCAACGGCTGCGATGGTATCTATTCCAGATGTGACAGATAAGGATTCTGATACTGCACGGCAGGAATTGGAGGCTCTTGGTTTCCAAGTGACAATAAAAGAAGAATATAGCGAAAAAGTTGCCCAAGGACTCGTTATCAAAACAGATCCAGGAGCAAATAGTTCTGCTGAGAAGGGGGCAAAAATTACCCTTTATGTTTCCAAAGGAGTAGCGCCACAAGTTGTGCCGAACGTTGTTGGAAAAACTCAGGAGAATGCTGCTCAAATTCTTCAGACAGCAGGCTTCAGTATTGGAACTATTACTCAGGAATATAGCTCATCTGTTACTGCGGGTCAGGTTATCAGTACAGATCCCGTTGCCAATGCAGAGTTGACAAAAGGTTCTATCATCAATCTAGTTGTTTCAAAAGGAAAAGAATTGATTATGCCTGATTTAACATCTGGCAATTACACCTATTCACAGGCACGTAGTCAATTACAAACGCTAGGCGTCAATGTGGAAAGTATTGAAAAACAAGAAGATAGAAGCTATTACTCAACGACAAGTGACATCGTCATTGGACAATATCCTGCTGCTGGAGCAACAATTGATGGAACAGTTACCTTGTATGTCTCCGTTGCATCAACCGGCACCAGTAGCGATTCCTCAACAGGAAGTTCCACCAGCACAAGTACTTCAACAGATAGCGGACGATAAAGATGAATAAGGTTGGGCAGATGCCGAACCTTTTTCTCTTGATTAGAGAGCGTAGCTTGTGAGCGGTCCCCTATGCCAAAATTGTTTCCTTCTGTCCATCAAGAGTGATGGCCTAGGAGTGATTTGCATAGTTTATAGTCATGTTTAGTTTATTTTGCTTGCTTCGTTAATTTACTTTGCCGTACTTTAGTACAGCCTGCATCTCGTTGCTTTGAACTAATATTTCCTACTTTGGATGGAGTTCTTTTACTTATTTTTTGTTACAATAGTATAGAAAGGATGGAGAAGATGCGGAAAGTTCAATTTTTTCTACTAATAGAAAGTATGATTTTTACGATGGCAGCCTTTGATGTGGTAGCCAATGAGGCCAGTCGGACCCTGCTACTTTTCTCTGCCTTATTACTCATCATTTGGTACTTCCTAGGAAGAAAAGTCAACAGTGTTTTACTGGTCAGCTCCTTATCTCTATTATTTTTGGTCTTTGTTTTAAATCCCTTCTTCATTATTGGGATTATGCTACTAGTCGTGTACATGCTGATTAATTTCTTTTCACGTTATGAAAAGAGAAACCAATATACCCACATTGTTTTTAGTGACTATTCTCTACAGGTTCAAAAAGAGAAAAATAGATGGTTTGGCAACCACGACCACTCTCAAGATAGGTTTGGTTTTGAAGATATTAACATTGTACGCTTGTTTGGCAATGATGTAGTTGATTTGGATAAGACTGTATTAGTTGGTAGAGATAATATTGTTGTAATTCGTAAAACGTTTGGACAGACAAAAATTATTGTTCCAATTGATGTTGAGGTAGCACTTTCAGCAACTAGTATCTATGGACGAGTAAGTTTCTTGGGTGAATCATACTGGGATTTGCGGAATGAAAGTATAGCGGTCAATAGTCCCGATTATCAAGAATCACACAAACGTGTAAAAGTCGTTACCAATAATATACTGGGAGATGTGGAGGTGGTTCGCGTATGAGAAAACGTACCTACCTACTCCTCGCCTGGTTTGCCTGTCTTATTGTTTTTGTGGTGATTGCTTCCACCCTCCCACTTTTAAATTATTCATTGCTAGATGTTACGCTCTGGATTTCAACGGAGCAGCTCGTGTTTACTCTCATTCTACTAGTTATTGTTTTGACCCTTTTTCTAGCTGTAATGGTACAAACTGTCAGTCTAGCCTCCACTCAGGTTATGCGGACGAAGTTACAAGCTATCTTGAAGAATAAAAGTATTCGAACAGATACCGAAAGTGATCAACTCTTGCTCCAGTTGTCGGATAAGGTCAGAAACCTCACACGTCAGGTGCAGCTGGTTGACAATCAAGATTTAGTCAAGAAAGAAGAGATTGTTGAGGGAGAACGGAAACGGATTGCCAGGGATTTGCATGATACGGTTAGTCAAGAGTTATTTGCAACGAGCATGATTTTGTCAGGATTATCGTCCAATCTATCCACTCTTCCGCAGGAAACCTTGCAGGAACAGCTGATGCTCGTGAAAGACATGATTGAGTCTGCCCAAAGAGACCTACGCATCCTATTATTACATCTACGCCCAAGTGAACTCGAAAGTAAAACCTTGGTTGAAGGATTTGAGCTGATTTTGCGTGAAGTTAGTGACAAAAGTAATATTATCGTTCATTTCCAACATGAAGTAGAGGAGCTACCGAAACTAATTGAAGAACATCTCTTCCGCATTGCGCAAGAAATTATCAGTAATACCTTGCGACATGCCAAGGCCAAGCATTTGGATGTTTACCTCTTGCAGAAGGAAACAGAACTTCAGTTGAAAATGGCAGACGATGGTATCGGCTTCCAACAAGGTGCAGATGATGAATTAAGTTACGGTCTTCAAAACATACGTGAGCGGGTTGAAGACATGGCTGGAACGATAAAAATTCGCACAGCTCCAAATAAGGGAGTGGCGATTGATATTCGTATCCCACTATTGAAAGGAAAAGAAGATGAATACGATTCGAGTGATGTTGGTTGACGACCATGAGATGGTTCGTCTAGGATTGAAAAGTTACTTAAATTTACAGCCAGATGTTGAAGTAGTTGCAGAAGCTAGTGATGGCGAGGAAGGTTTGGCTAAAGCATTAGAGGTTAAACCCGATGTTGTAGTGATGGACTTGGTTATGCCCAAGATGACTGGCGTAGAAGCAACCCTGGCCTTGCTGAAGGAATGGCCGCAAGCGCAGATTGTCATCCTGACCTCCTATCTAGATAATGAGAAAATCTATCCTGTGCTGGAAGCAGGAGCTCGTGGCTATATGTTGAAAACGTCAAGTGCTGACGAAATCTTAGCAGCCATCCGCAAGGTAGCTCTTGGAGAATATGCTATTGAGACAGAAGTAGAGAAAAAAGTAGAGCACCATAAACGCCACCCAGATTTACATGATGACTTGACAGCTCGTGAACGCGAAATCTTGACGCTGTTAGCCAAGGGATATGATAATCAACGAATTGCAGATGAGTCTTTCATTTCCCTAAAAACTGTTAAAACCCATGTTTCCAATATCTTATCCAAACTAGCTGTTAGCGATCGTACTCAAGCAGTTGTTTATGCTTTCCAGCATGGTTTGGTGGCGCAAGAGGACCAATAGTGGTATAATGAAAATTAGTTAATTTTCAACCAAAGGATAATGGAATTATATGGATGCAAAACTCAGATATAAGGCAAAAAAAATAAAAATAGTCTTTTTTGACATTGACGACACGCTACGTGTAAAGAATACAGGCTACATTCCTGAATCAATTCAGCAGGTTTTCAAATCACTAAAAGAAAAGGGAATTTTGACAGGAATTGCGTCAGGACGAACTCCTTATGGTTTGGTGCCAGAAATCAAGGCCTTAAAGCCAGACTTTTTCGCTATGATTAACGGCTCCTACGTAGAAGATGCCAAAGGTCAGGTAGTGTACCATCAGCCGATGCCCCAAAATTTAGTAGAATCTGTATTAAATTGGGCTAAAGAAATTGGAATCGAATATGGTATGCTTGGTAGTCAAAAAGGGACACTTTCTGCACGAACTGACCGCATTAGTCAAGTAATTGACTTGATTTATGAAGGTTTGGAAACAAACCCAACTTTTTATAAAGAAAATGACATCTACCAATTGCTAACTTTCGAGAAAGATGGTCACGAAGTAGAACTTCCAGAAGAGTTGCAAGCGGAATTGCGTAGTGTTCGTTGGGATGCTATTTCATCGGACATTGTGCTAAAAGGCTCTTCCAAAGCAACTGGTGTTGCTAAGGTTGTTGAAAAACTAGGCCTGAAACCTGAAAATGTCCTAGTGTTCGGAGATGGACTCAACGATATTGAGTTATTCGATTATGCAGGAATTAGTATCGCTATGGGGCATTCGCATCCAGAACTGCAAAAGCATGCAGATTATATCACAAAAAAAGTAGAAGAAGATGGCATTTTTGATGCCTTGGAGAAATTAGGTATGGTAGAAAAAGAAAAATATTTCCCGCAATTAGATTTGGAAAATGTTACAGGACCAGTTGCGCATATCAAGACTAACCATGGTAAGTTAACAGTAAAACTCTTCCCTGAAATTGCACCCAAAACTGTAGCAAATTTCGTAGCTCTTTCTAAAGATGGCTATTATGACGGAATTATCTTCCATCGTATTATCAAAGACTTTATGATTCAAGGTGGCGATCCAACCGGAACAGGTATGGGTGGTGAATCTATTTATGGTACTGCGTTTGAAGATGAATTTTCAATGGAAGCTTTTAATCTCAGAGGAGCCTTGTCAATGGCCAATGCAGGACCAAATACAAATGGAAGCCAATTCTTTATCGTTCAAAACCAAAACTTCCTATACAATGCGAAAGAATTAGAACGAGGCGGTTGGCCTAAAGAAGTTGCAGAAGCCTATGTCAAAAATGGCGGGACACCACATCTAGATCAACGCCACACAGTATTTGGTCATCTAGTTGATGAAGACTCCTTCGTCGTCTTGGATGCTATCGCAGCGGTTGCAACAGATTCAGCAGATCGTCCACATGAAGATGTTGTAATTGAGACCATCGAAATAGAGGATTAAGATGAAAATCGGAGATAAACTCAAGGGGACGGTAACGGGCATTCAGCCGTATGGAGCCTTTGTACAATTAGAGAATGGGACGACGGGCCTAATCCATATCTCGGAAATCAAAACAGGTTTTGTTGATAATATTTATGATCATTTAAAATTGGGGCAAGAGGTTTTGGTACAGGTAGTCGACTTTGATGAATATACTGAAAAGGCTAGTTTATCAATCCGGACCTTAGAAGAAGAACAACAAAAAATTCCGCGTCATCATCGTTTTACAAATGAACGGAATAAAATTGGTTTTTCCCCTTTAGCAAAACAACTTCCGAAATGGATTGAGGAAGCTAAAGGCTATCTCAAAGAACACAAAGAAAAGAAGGTATAGGATGCATTCCTAACCTTCTTTCTTTTTAATCATTGAACTCATAAAGAGCTGTTGACAAGTAACGCTCACCATTATCAGGCAAGATTGCCAACACTTTTTTTTCAGTTCCCAACTCCTTAGCGACTTCGATAGCAGCGTGAATTGCTGCTCCAGATGAAATACCCACAAGGAAACCTTCCTGTCCACCAATTGCTCGACCTGTTGCTAAAGCATCATCTGATTTAACACGAATAATGCCATCATAGGCTGCTGTATCCAGCGTATCAGGAATGAAACCAGCTGAAATGCCTTGAATCTTGTGTGGACCAGGTGCTTCACCAGATAGGACTGCCGATTCATCAGCTTCTACGGCATAGATGGCGATGTTTGGGTTGGCAGCTTTTAATACATGCGAAACACCAGAAACAGTTCCACCAGTACCAACACCAGATATAAAGGCATCTAAACCAGTTGTTCCAAAGTCTTCCAAAATTTCCTGTCCTGTTGTATCTTCGTGAACTTTTGGATTGGATGGATTAGCAAACTGGAAAGGAACCCAGCCATTTTTTTCTTCAGCAATCTCTTTTGCTTTGGCGATAGCCCCCTTCATCCCTTCGCTACCAGGAGTCAAGACGAGTTCAGCTCCATAAGCTTGGATAATCTTACGACGCTCAACACTCATGGTTTCAGGCATGACGATAATCACCTTATAACCTTTTGCTGCTCCAACCCAAGCAAGACCGATACCAGTGTTACCACTTGTTGGCTCAACAATAGTATCTCCAGGTTTGATTGTACCAGCCTTCTCAGCATCTTCAATCATAGCCAAGGCGATCCGGTCTTTTACAGAAGATCCTGGGTTAAAGGCTTCTAACTTAACATAGACATCCGCAGATCCCTCAGGAACAATATTATTTAGCTTGATAATTGGTGTTTTTCCAACTAATTGAGTAATGTTTTGATAAATAGCCATATGGCACCTCCAAATAATGTTATTATACATTATATAGTAGAAAGTCAAAAAAGGATAATATAAAAAAACTATCTCGCCGATAGCTTTTTTTAATAGACAGGTACCTCAACGATTCGAGAGTTAGCTTTTTCCGCGGATACCTTTCCGTGGTAAAAGTCAGTGAGACTTGCTAAGGTTTGTTCAAGGAATTCTTTATCTACAAAAATCATGGTTGAAACTTCAGTAGTAAACTGGGTATCAAATTCTTCCAGACCTTGCTCCGCACGCCAATTGGCAAACTCTTGGTATTGGGCATAGGACATGCTAATGGAAATCCCTTCCTGCTCTTTGACTTCCACAACCCCGATTTCCTTGACTGCATTAGCCACGGCTCCAGCGTAAGCACGAATAAGTCCGCCTGCCCCGAGTTTGATACCTCCAAAATAGCGGGTAACCACCGTTGCGATATTGGTCAGTTCGTGATTTTCTAAAACCGTCAGCATTGGCACACCAGCAGTACCAGACGGCTCCCCATCATCTGAGGAACGCTTGATTTCCATATTTTCTCCAAGGACAAAAGCAGAGCAGTTATGAGTAGCCTTGTAATGTTCTTTCTTGATTTTGTTGATAAAGTCGCGAGCTTCCTCCTCGCTGGTCACTCGTTTCATAAAGCAGATAAATCGTGACTTTTTAATTTCTTCCTCAACAATACCATCTTCTCTAATTGTTTTAAATTCTTTCATAACCAAATTGTACTAATTTTTTTAAAAACTGACAAGAAATTCCGAATAAATAAGTGATGAAAGAATTAGAAAATTATTATGGAAGATTATTTACCAAATACCAATTGACAGCAAAAGAAAGAGAAAAAGCAGAAAAAGTGCCAAGTATTACAAAAAAGAATAACTGCTTTCGCTGTGGAACAACTTTTGAAGAAGAAAACAAATTGCCAAACGATGCTTATTACTGTCGAGCCTGCTTGCTTCTAGGCAGAGTACGGTCAGACGAAAAACTCTATCATTTTCCTCAGAAAGATTTTTCAATCACTAAGTGTTTAAAGTGGAAAGGTCAATTAACTGATTGGCAACAAAGAATTTCAGATGGACTAGTTGCAAACGTGGAAAATAATCGTGCGACATTGGTTCATGCAGTAACAGGAGCAGGTAAGACAGAAATGATCTACCACACCGTTGCCTCAGTGATTGATAAAGGCGGAGCGGTTTGCCTAGCCAGTCCTCGAATTGATGTTTGTATCGAACTCTATAAACGTCTGCAAAATGACTTTTCAGTTCCAATTAGTTTACTGCATGGAGAGTCTGAACCCTATTTCCGAACTCCATTAGTTGTAGCAACCACACATCAGTTATTAAAATTTTATCAGGCCTTTGATTTGGTTTTGATTGATGAAGTAGACGCCTTTCCCTATGCAGATAATCCCATGCTCTATCGAGCAGCAGATAATGCGGTCAAGGAAGACGGAGTTCAAGTTTTTCTGACGGCGACTTCAACAGATGAATTGGATAAAAAAGTCAGAATGGGTAAATTAAGCCGTCTTAGTTTGCCAAGGCGCTTTCATGGCAACCCACTTGTTGTCCCGCAAAAAGTCTGGTTTAGTAAATTCGATGATACCCTAAAGAAAAATAGACTAGTTCCAAAGTTGAAAAAAGCGATTGAAGAACAGAGGAAGTCGGGCTTTCCCTTACTCATTTTTGTCCCAGAAATCTCCAAAGGTCAAGAATTTACCAAGATAATGAAAAAAACATTCCCAGAAGAAACAATTGGCTTTGTATCCAGTCAAACAGAAAATCGCCTTGAAATAGTTGAAGGGTTTCGCAAGAGAGAAATCACAGTCTTAATCTCGACTACTATTCTTGAACGTGGGGTGACCTTCCCATGTGTAGACGTCTTTGTTGTTCAAGCCAATCATTACCTCTACACAGCGTCAAGTCTTGTTCAGATTGCAGGCCGGGTCGGCAGGAGTATGGAACGTCCGACTGGTTTACTCCAGTTTTATCATGAGGGAAGTACAGGAGCCATTGAAAAGGCAATCGCTGAAATTAAACAGATGAACAAGGAGGCTGGTTATGTCTAATTGTCTATTGTGCGGTCAAGCTATGAAAAATAAAACAAGATTTTCAGATCTCATCTTCTTTAGTAAAGAAAAATCGGGCACTTGTGAAGAATGTTTTTCGACTTTTGAGGAAATAGCAGAGCAACACTGTCCACATTGTTATAAAAATGGAGAATCGGAAAGTTGCAAGGATTGTCAGTACTGGCAGAATCAAGGGAAACCAGTTGTCCACACAGCTTTGTACCGATATAATCAAGCGATGGCACATTATTTTAGTCGCTACAAATTTCAAGGAGACTATGTTTTAAGAAATATTTTTGCTAAAAAGCTTAGAATAGCGTTAAGCCAATTTCCTGACTACACAATTGTTCCCATACCAATTAGTCAAAAACGACTATCAGAACGCGGTTTTAATCAAGTGGAAGGACTTTTGAGTGCTACAAATATTCCCTATCAGTCCCTTCTTGGAAAGTATGAAAGCCAAAAACAATCATCTAAAAATCGTGCAGAGAGACTAGAAGCAAAACAGATGTTCTATCTATTAGATGAAAAAGAAGTGCCAGAAAAAATATTATTATTCGACGATATATATACAACAGGAGCCACAATCCAACTTGCTGTAGAACTTTTCATGAAAATTGGTAGGAAAGAAATCAAAACATTTTCACTAACACGATGAGAAAACGGTTGCATTTATTTAATAATGTGATATAATAATAGTGAAGAAAGGCGAAAGCCAAGAAAGAGGTACTAAATATGATTAAATTCAGTATTCGTGGAGAAAACCTTGAAGTTACAGATGCACTTCGCACCTATGTAGAAGAGAAAGTAGCTAAGATTGAGAAATATTTCAATGAAGAACAAGAGTTGAATGCTAAAGTAAATCTAAAAGTTTACCGTGACAAGCGTGCAAAAGTAGAAGTGACAATTCCAGTTGGAGCAGTTACACTTCGCGCAGAAGATATTTCACAAGAAATGTATGGCTCTATCGATCTTGTAGTAGATAAGATTGAACGCCAAATTCGTCGTAACAAAACCAAGATTGAACGAAAACATCGTCAAAAAGTGGCAACTGGTCAAGTCTTTACAGATGAACTTGTTGAGCAAACAGGCGAGGAAGTAAAAGTGGTTCGTACTAAGCAAGTAGACTTGAAACCAATGGATATGGAAGAAGCAGTCCTCCAATTGGAGTTGCTTGGACATGATTTCTTTATCTATACAGATGCTAATGACGGTACAACAAATGTATTGTATAGACGTGAAGATGGAGATTTGGGTCTTCTAGAGGTACGTCAATAAGGATAATAAAACAGTTGCAGTTTTTGCAGCTGTTTTATTATTTTCAAAAACCCGGTTGACAAAGTATATAAGTCGTGATAGAATAATTGAGTTGTCTCTTGAGGGGCTAGTTAACAGAGGAACGAAAAAAAGTTTCGAAAAAGTGTTGACAAGACCATCAGAAGATGATAGAATAATCGAGTTATCTCTTGCGGGACTAGTTAACAGAAGAACGAAAAAAAGTTTCAAAAAAGTGTTGACAAAGTTCATAAGAAATGATAAACTAAGATAGTTGTCGCAAGAGCGATGAACAAGACCTTTGAAAATTAAAGAAGACGAACCAAACGTGCAGGGTGATTTATCTAAGGATAAATCGTCAATGACAAAACAAAACAATAAAACGGAAAGCTAGCAATAGCTTGAGTTTGAATCAAAACTTTTAATGAGAGTTTGATCCTGGCTCAGGACGAACGCTGGCGGCGTGCCTAATACATGCAAGTAGAACGCTGAAGTCTGGTGCTTGCACTAGACGGATGAGTTGCGAACGGGTGAGTAACGCGTAGGTAACCTGCCTCATAGCGGGGGATAACTATTGGAAACGATAGCTAATACCGCATAACAGTATTTACCGCATGGTAGATACTTGAAAGGAGCAATTGCTTCACTATGAGATGGACCTGCGTTGTATTAGCTAGTTGGTGAGGTAACGGCTCACCAAGGCATCGATACATAGCCGACCTGAGAGGGTGATCGGCCACACTGGGACTGAGACACGGCCCAGACTCCTACGGGAGGCAGCAGTAGGGAATCTTCGGCAATGGGGGCAACCCTGACCGAGCAACGCCGCGTGAGTGAAGAAGGTTTTCGGATCGTAAAGCTCTGTTGTAAGAGAAGAACTGTGAGAAGAGTGGAAAGTTTCTCATTTGACGGTATCTTACCAGAAAGGGACGGCTAACTACGTGCCAGCAGCCGCGGTAATACGTAGGTCCCGAGCGTTGTCCGGATTTATTGGGCGTAAAGCGAGCGCAGGCGGTTTGATAAGTCTGAAGTAAAAGGCTGTGGCTTAACCATAGTACGCTTTGGAAACTGTCAAACTTGAGTGCAGAAGGGGAGAGTGGAATTCCATGTGTAGCGGTGAAATGCGTAGATATATGGAGGAACACCGGTGGCGAAAGCGGCTCTCTGGTCTGTAACTGACGCTGAGGCTCGAAAGCGTGGGGAGCGAACAGGATTAGATACCCTGGTAGTCCACGCCGTAAACGATGAGTGCTAGGTGTTGGGTCCTTTCCGGGACTCAGTGCCGCAGCTAACGCATTAAGCACTCCGCCTGGGGAGTACGACCGCAAGGTTGAAACTCAAAGGAATTGACGGGGGCCCGCACAAGCGGTGGAGCATGTGGTTTAATTCGAAGCAACGCGAAGAACCTTACCAGGTCTTGACATCCCGATGACCGCCCTAGAGATAGGGTTTCTCTTCGGAGCAACGGTGACAGGTGGTGCATGGTTGTCGTCAGCTCGTGTCGTGAGATGTTGGGTTAAGTCCCGCAACGAGCGCAACCCCTATTGTTAGTTGCCATCATTCAGTTGGGCACTCTAGCGAGACTGCCGGTAATAAACCGGAGGAAGGTGGGGATGACGTCAAATCATCATGCCCCTTATGACCTGGGCTACACACGTGCTACAATGGCTGGTACAACGAGTCGCAAGTCGGTGACGGCAAGCTAATCTCTTAAAGCCAGTCTCAGTTCGGATTGTAGGCTGCAACTCGCCTACATGAAGTCGGAATCGCTAGTAATCGCGGATCAGCACGCCGCGGTGAATACGTTCCCGGGCCTTGTACACACCGCCCGTCACACCACGAGAGTTTGTAACACCCGAAGTCGGTGAGGTAACCATTTAGGAGCCAGCCGCCTAAGGTGGGATAGATGATTGGGGTGAAGTCGTAACAAGGTAGCCGTATCGGAAGGTGCGGCTGGATCACCTCCTTTCTAAGGAAATGGAAACCTGTACGTCAGTCTTCTTTAATTTTGAGAGGTCTTGTGGGGCCTTAGCTCAGCTAAGCGAAACCTTTAGGTTGAAGCTTTGTCGAAACTAGCGGAGCTAGTGCACGACAGGGGCCAGCGTCTCAAAAATGATATTATATCGAAACAATTAAATACGTTAACAGGTACATAAAAATGTACGGGGCCTTAGCTCAGCTGGGAGAGCGCCTGCTTTGCACGCAGGAGGTCAGCGGTTCGATCCCGCTAGGCTCCATAGGGTAAGGAGATGAGTTTTCCTATCCTAAAACCAAAAGATATTGTTCAAGTAATTGAACACGACCTCATTTTCTAGGAAAATAGATAAACTTCCTAGTGTCTGACGACACTACATCAGTTTCCTAATTTTCTACAAAAATGCCCGACAAGTCGGGACGGTCTTAGTATCTTATATTTGTCCATTGAAAATTGAATATCTATCAAACATTCCTGATGTATCTGAAAGGATACATTAAGAAATAGTAACAAGAAAATAAACCGAAAACGCTGTGAATATTTAATGAGTTTTCTAGTTTAGAAAAAAACTAGTAATTAAGGTTAAGTTAATAAGGGCGCACGGTGGATGCCTTGGCACTAGAAGCCGATGAAGGACGTGACTAACGACGAAATGCCTTGGGGAGCTGTAAGTAAGCAATGATCCAGGGATGTCCGAATGGGGGAACCCGGCAGGTAATGCCTGTCACTCACTACTGTTAAGGTAGTGAAGAGGAAGACGCAGTGAACTGAAACATCTAAGTAGCTGCAGGAAGAGAAAGCAAAAGCGATTGCCTTAGTAGCGGCGAGCGAAACGGCAGGAGGGCAAACCGAGGAGTTTACTCCTCGGGGTTGTAGGACTGCAATGTGGACTTAAAGAGTATAGAAGAACTACCTGGGAAGGTAGGCCAAAGAGAGTAATAGCCTCGTATTTGAAATATTCTTTATACCTAGCAGTATCCTGAGTACGGCGAGACACGCGAAATCTCGTCGGAATCCGGGAGGACCATCTCCCAACCCTAAATACTCTCTAGTGACCGATAGTGAACCAGTACCGTGAGGGAAAGGTGAAAAGTACCCCGGAAGGGGAGTGAAATAGAACCTGAAACCGTGTGCCTACAACAAGTTCGAGCCCGTTAATGGGTGAGAGCGTGCCTTTTGTAGAATGAACCGGCGAGTTACGATATGATGCGAGGTTAAGTTGAAGAGACGGAGCCGTAGGGAAACCGAGTCTTAATAGGGCGGATTAGTATTATGTCGTAGACCCGAAACCATGTGACCTACCCATGAGCAGGTTGAAGGTGCGGTAAGACGCACTGGAGGACCGAACCAGGGCACGTTGAAAAGTGCTTGGATGACTTGTGGGTAGCGGAGAAATTCCAAACGAACTTGGAGATAGCTGGTTCTCTCCGAAATAGCTTTAGGGCTAGCGTCGACATTTGAGAATCTTGGAGGTAGAGCACTGTTTGGATGAGGGGGCCATCTCGGTTTACTGATTTCAGATAAACTCCGAATGCCAAAGATTTATGGTCGGCAGTCAGACTGCGAGTGCTAAGATCCGTAGTCGAAAGGGAAACAGCCCAGACCACCAGCTAAGGTCCCAAAATAATTGTTAAGTGGAAAAGGATGTGGGGTTGCACAGACAACTAGGATGTTAGCTTAGAAGCAGCTATTCATTCAAAGAGTGCGTAATAGCTCACTAGTCGAGTGACCCTGCGCCGAAAATGTACCGGGGCTAAAACAATTTACCGAAGCTGTGGATAACACATTAGTGTTATGGTAGGAGAGCGTTCTATGTGTGAAGAAGGTATACCGTGAGGAGTGCTGGAACGCATAGAAGTGAGAATGCCGGTATGAGTAGCGAAAGATGGGTGAGAATCCCATCCACCGTAAGACTAAGGTTTCCAGGGGAAGGCTCGTCCGCCCTGGGTTAGTCGGGACCTAAGGAGAGACCGAAGGGTGTATCCGATGGACAACAGGTTGATATTCCTGTACTAGAGTATGAAGTGATGGAGGGACGCAGTAGGCTAACTAAAGCGGGCGATTGGAAGAGCCCGTCTAAGCAGTGAGGTGTGATATGAGTCAAAAGCTTGTATCTGTAACATTGAGCTGTGATGGGGAGCGAAGTTTAGTAGCGAAGTTAGTGACGTCACACTGCCGAGAAAAGCTTCTAGCGATGTATCATACTCTACCCGTACCGCAAACCGACACAGGTAGTCGAGGCGAGTAGCCTCAGGTGAGCGAGAGAACTCTCGTTAAGGAACTCGGCAAAATGACCCCGTAACTTCGGGAGAAGGGGTGCTCAGTTTAACTGAGCCGCAGTGAATAGGCCCAAGCAACTGTTTATCAAAAACACAGCTCTCTGCTAAATCGTAAGATGATGTATAGGGGGTGACGCCTGCCCGGTGCTGGAAGGTTAAGAGGAGGGTTTAGCGCAAGCGAAGATCTGAATTGAAGCCCCAGTAAACGGCGGCCGTAACTATAACGGTCCTAAGGTAGCGAAATTCCTTGTCGGGTAAGTTCCGACCCGCACGAAAGGCGTAATGATTTGGGCACTGTCTCAACGAGAGACTCGGTGAAATTTTAGTACCTGTGAAGATGCAGGTTACCCGCGACAGGACGGAAAGACCCCATGGAGCTTTACTGCAGTTTGATATTGAGTATCTGTACCACATGTACAGGATAGGTAGGAGCCTATGAAGTCGGGACGCCAGTTTCGACTGAGGCGCTGTTGGGATACTACCCTTGTGTTATGGCTACTCTAACCCGGATAGGTTATCCCTATCGGAGACAGTGTCTGACGGGCAGTTTGACTGGGGCGGTCGCCTCCTAAAAGGTAACGGAGGCGCCCAAAGGTTCCCTCAGAATGGTTGGAAATCATTCGCAGAGTGTAAAGGTATAAGGGAGCTTGACTGCGAGAGCTACAACTCGAGCAGGGACGAAAGTCGGGCTTAGTGATCCGGTGGTTCCGTATGGAAGGGCCATCGCTCAACGGATAAAAGCTACCCTGGGGATAACAGGCTTATCTCCCCCAAGAGTTCACATCGACGGGGAGGTTTGGCACCTCGATGTCGGCTCGTCGCATCCTGGGGCTGTAGTCGGTCCCAAGGGTTGGGCTGTTCGCCCATTAAAGCGGCACGCGAGCTGGGTTCAGAACGTCGTGAGACAGTTCGGTCCCTATCCGTCGCGGGCGTAGGAAATTTGAGAGGATCTGCTCCTAGTACGAGAGGACCAGAGTGGACTTACCGCTGGTGTACCAGTTGTCTTGCCAAAGGCATCGCTGGGTAGCTATGTAGGGACGGGATAAACGCTGAAAGCATCTAAGTGTGAAACCCACCTCAAGATGAGATTTCCCATAACTTTATGTTAGTAAGAGCCCTGAGAGATGATCAGGTAGATAGGTTGGAAGTGGAAGTGTGGCGACACATGTAGCGGACCAATACTAATCGCTCGAGGACTTATCCAAGAATAAGTAACGAAGGCGTTACAAATTCTGTATGAAAATAGGAAACTGACGCAGAGTCAATAGACTCTAGGAAGTTTATCTTTTTCACTAAGAATTTAGCCTGAGTACAATTACTCACGAGTCGATATTGACAAGCGCACGGTTTCTTGTTAGAATATAGATATTCAATTTTGAGTTGACAAGACTCAGTAGTTAAGTGACGATAGCCTAGGAGATACACCTGTACCCATGCCGAACACAGCAGTTAAGCCCTAGAACGCCTGAAGTAGTTGGGGGTTGACCCCTGTTAGATACGGTAGTCGCTTAGCAAATTGGGAGTTTAGCTCAGCTGGGAGAGCATCTGCCTTACAAGCAGAGGGTCAGCGGTTCGATCCCGTTAACTCCCATAGGTCCCGTAGTGTAGCGGTTATCACGTCGCCCTGTCACGGCGAAGATCGCGGGTTCGATTCCCGTCGGGACCGTTCAAATAGTCTGGGAGACTATTTGAAGTTGGAGATAGAGCAAACGGAGTTTGCTTCATATTTTCGACTCGTTAGCTCAGTTGGTAGAGCAATTGACTTTTAATCAATGGGTCGCTGGTTCGAGCCCAGCACGAGTCATATGCGGGTTTGGCGGAATTGGCAGACGCACCAGATTTAGGATCTGGCGCTTTCGGGCGTGGGGGTTCAAGTCCCTTAACCCGCATAGAATAGAAATAGGCCGGCTTAGCTCAGTTGGTAGAGCATCTGATTTGTAATCAGAGGGTCGCGTGTTCAAGTCATGTAGCCGGCATTAGGAAAGATTGCGAACGTAGTTCAGTGGTAGAACACCACCTTGCCAAGGTGGGGGTCGCGGGTTCGAATCCCGTCGTTCGCTTTGAGAGGCCGGGGTGGCGGAACTGGCAGACGCACAGGACTTAAAATCCTGCGATGGCAACATCGTACCGGTTCGATTCCGGTCCTCGGCATGAAGATTATAATAGTTAGCACCCTTAGCTCAACTGGATAGAGTACCTGACTACGAATCAGGCGGTTAGAGGTTCGACTCCTCTAGGGTGCATCACTCGCTTAATGGAGACGTTAGGGGAGCTTTATTTTTAATAGTATCGGGAAGTAGCTCAGCTTGGTAGAGTACTTGGTTTGGGACCAAGGTGTCGCAGGTTCGAATCCTGTCTTCCCGATTATTGTAAGAGAGCAGCAATGTTCTTTTTTAGATCTTTGTCAACTGTAGTGGGTAGATGAAAAGCTAACACCTAGAGAGGACGAACTTCGTTCTCCCTTTTTTTGTGTTTAAGGCAATCAAAATCCGTTTTTCTAGTTTTCATCTTCCTGAAACCAAAGGCATTTCTTTTAATGACTTTGATGAGATTGTTAGTTGTTTCTAATTTGGTGTTGGAAAATATGAGTTTTGTTGTTTTTCAGTGTAGGTCGTAGGGGACTTTTTTCTACACTCAAAAAGGCTCTATATGACTATGGTGGGTTTACCCGTCATAGTCTTATAGTGCCTTTTATTTTTTGCTTAGTTTAACAACCGCCTCTGTCCGTGCTGTGTGGGGAAACATGTCGACAGATTGAATGTATTCTACCTTGTAGGCTTTGCTTAGCTCAACAAGGTCCCTTGCAAGAGTGGAGACGTTGCAGGATACATAAACCATTTTAGCTGGTTTGTAATCCAAAATGGTTTTGAGGAGCTTTTCGTCGAGTCCAGTTCGCGGAGGATCAACTACCAAGGCATCGGCCCTGTAGCCTTCTTGGTACCACTTTGGAATGATTTCTTCTGCTTTACCTGCCTCATAGTGGGTATTGGATAGTCCCATTCGCTTAGCGTTTGCTTTAGCATCCTCGATGGCTTCTGGAATAATGTCCATACCTCGAACAGATTTGACCTTTTTAGCAAAGGCGAAGCCGATTGTGCCCACGCCACAGTAGGCATCAATCAAGTCTTCATCTCCTGAAATATCCAAAGCCTTGACGGCCTCGCCATAGAGAATTTCTGTTTGTTGGGGATTTAATTGGTAAAATGCCCGTGGAGATAGTGAGAATTCGTAATCTAAAACAGCTTCATCGATAGCTTGTTCTCCCCATAAAATTTCTGTTTTTTCACCATAAATATCACTCGTTTTCTGCCTATTCCAGTTTAGAGCAATAGTGATTATACTTGGAAATTGACTGGTGAGTTCATCAATTAATTTAATAAGATTAACCTGACAAGAGGTGACAAAGATCACTTGAACTTGACCTGTTTTTCGAGCCTTGCGGACCATAACCGTGCGGATTCCATGTTGCTTGCGCTCATTATAAATAGGAATACGGTGCTTGGTGAGTAGCTTTGCGATTCCGTTGATAATCTCTTGTGTTTCGGCATCTTGGACGTAACAATTCGTAATTCCAATCAAGCGATGGGAATTTTCAGCGTAGAGCCCAGCCTTGACTTGATCCTTGAATGAACGGGTTTGAAACTGTAATTTAGCCCGATAATGACTTGGCTGCTCCATTCCAATGGTTGGGTGAATGAGGTAATCCTCATAGCCTGCTGGCTTAAATTTCTTCAAGGCTTGTCGGAGCAGGTCTTGCTTGAAGTCCAGTTGCTTGTCATAACGGAGGTGCATGATTTGACAACCACCACAGGCTTGATAGATGTCACAGGCAGGCTTGACACGGAATTTTGATTCCTTGTTGATTTTTAATAATTTTGCTTCAACGAAATTTCGTTTGACTGAGGTAATTTGACAAAAAATTTCTTCTCCCTTAAGGGCACCAGGGACAAAGACTAGCGTTTTTTGATAAAAGCCGATGCCTTCTCCGTTGATGCCCATTCGTTTGATTTTTAAGGGGATTCGTTGGTTTACTTGTAGATTCATATTATTATTTTACCGAAAAATCCTGTATAATGAAAGAATGAGAATTACAAAAATTGAAAAGAAGAAACGTCTTTATTTACTTGAAGTGGACGGTCAGGATAGTTTATATATTACGGAAGACACAATTGTTCGCTTCATGCTTAGTAAGGGAAAGGAAATCACGGAGCAGGAGTTTCGTGAGCTTCGCGATTTTGCTCAGTTTTCTTATGGGAAAAATCTAGCACTTTATTACCTTTCCTTCAAGCAACGTACCAAAAAAGAAGTTAGTGATTATCTAAAGAAATATGAAATTGAAGAAAACAATATTGTCAAGATTGTGACGGTATTAGAGGAGGAAAAATGGCTGGACGATGGGAATTATGTTGATAGCTATGTCCGTCAGAATGCTCTAAATGGAGATAAGGGACCAGCTATGATTCGTCAGAAGTTGATGCAGAAAGGAATTCCTAAACTGCTGATTGATAAAAGGCTGGCAGAGGAAGATTTTTCAGAGCTTGCTAGGAAGATTGGGGAGAAATTGGTGGGTAGATACCAAAGAAAATTGCCTCTTCGAGCTTTGCAAGATAAAGTTGTACAGGGATTGATGGGTAAGGGGTTTTCTTATGAGACGGCCAAACAAAGCCTGGGCCAGTTGGAACTTGTGGCTGATGAGGAAAATGAAGATGCCTTAATTGCCAAGGAACTGGATAAGCAGTATAGAAAATATAGTCGTAAATATGAAGGCTACGAATTGAAGCAAAGGTTGATACAGGCTTTAGCTCGAAAGGGTTATGACTTTGATCGGATTCAGGCTGTCCTTCGTGATTATCTGTGAAAAAATTTAGCCTAGGTTAGAAAAATATGATATAATAGTCAAGATAAATTGTAATTGTAGAAAGTTGGTAACAAAGTGAAATTACCAAAGGAAGGCGACTTTATTACAATTCAAAGTTATAAGCATGACGGTGAAATTCATCGCACTTGGCGTGACACCATGGTATTAAAAACAACGGAAAATGCTATTATTGGAGTCAATAATCATACCTTAGTGACTGAAAATGATGGTAGGCGTTGGGTAACAAGAGAGCCAGCAATCGTTTATTTTCATAAAAAATACTGGTTCAATATCATTGCAATGATTCGTGAAAACGGAGTTTCCTATTATTGTAACCTTGCTAGTCCATATGTTCTCGACAATGAGGCACTCAAATACATTGATTATGACCTAGATGTTAAGGTCTTTGCTGATGGTGAAAAGAGATTGCTGGATGTGGATGAATATAAGCGTCATCGTAAGGCGATGAAGTATTCGGATGATATTGATTTTATTTTGAAGGAAAATGTCAAGATACTGGTTGATTGGATCAATAATCAGCGCGGTCCTTTCTCTCCAGCCTACGTTAATATCTGGTACAAACGCTATTTAGAACTGAGAAGTAGATAAAGTTAGAAAAGAAAATCCTGTTTTACAGGCTTTTTTCTTATTGTAAAGGAGGGGCTTATGGCCTTTGAACAAACAAATGGACGCTATGCAAGTTTTGGAGTTGTGACCTCACTTCCTGGGGAAGTGATTGATAGTTTCTGGTATGTTATTGATCACTACTTAAAAGGAGTTATTCCTTTGAAAAATGTAATCCGTTTTTCTATCAAAAATCGTCGTGGTAAGATTACGCTGGTCTTTTCGCAGGAAGGTTATAAAAATGTACTGGCTGTAGATCTAAGTAGTCGTTTTGATCCTTTTTATCCCTCAACAATCTTGGTAATGGACAAGCAGGGAAAAGAGACCATTACTTTGCCAGATGAGGTGACCTTGCTTTAGCTTGAAGAGCTGGTATTTTATCACCTAAGATATTGTTAATATATGAAATTTGGTGTAAAATAGATTTGTAAGCTTATGTGGGTTAGAAAGGAGGAGTCTATGGTTAGTCAAACTGTTGAAAAACCTCTCTATTTGCAGTTGGTTGATAAATTGGAAGTTGCAATTCGTGAGAGGATGGCTCCGAATGACAAGTTATTTTCAGAGCGTGAGTTGACACAGGTTTATGGTGTCAGTCGTATTACAGTTCGTTTGGCTTTGCAAGAATTGGAAAAACGTGGCTTAGTCTATAAGAAGCATGGTAAAGGGACCTATGTTTCAGAAATTTCGGATACTGCTGTGGATTTATCGCAATCCTATAGTTTTACAGAGCAGATGAAAAAAATAGGGAAAGTACCGAGGACATCTATTTTATCCTTTGAATTGGTTAAGGCGTCAGACTATATTGTGCAGCATTTACAACTTAGTCAGGGTGAGGAAGTGTTTGAAGTTGAACGTTTGAGACTTGCAGATGAGGTTCCGATGATGTTGGAAAGGACATATGTTCCTGCCTCGCTATTTCCTGCCTTAACAGCTATCAGGATGAGGGAAAAACCACTCTATGAAATCTTTCTTGAGGATTATGGTCAGACAATTCGACTAGCAGAAGAAGAGTTCTATGCAAGTATTGCTTTGGATAATGAAGCTAAGATACTCGGAATTCCAAGCAATAGTCCAGTGCTTCATTTGGTAAGAAAAACGTATAATGATAAGAATAGAATTATCGAGTTTACGTTTAGTATTGCTAGAGCGGACCAGTTTCGTTACAAGATTAGCCATCAACGGGGATATTAGAATTAATACTCTTCGAAAATCAAAATTATTCGTTGTCAAGAGCCTTGATGAAATCCAGTTCTATCTTCGGTTTCGTTTCCTAGGCTACTTTTGATTGTTATTGGGTATGAAAAAAACGCGGACGTTAGTCTGCGTTTTTTTAGCGATGATTGGCTGTAATTTCAAATTTGTAATACTTCCAGTGTTTGTAAGTTTCAGTATATTCCATCACTTCACCGCTAGTACTGTTAGTAGTTGTTTTGTTTTGTAGTACAGCTGGTTCAGTCGCTTTTAATTTCAAATGGCTGGCAACCTCTTTTGGACATGGGCTGACAATTTCATTTGTTTCTACAAATGGTTCCTCGGACATGTGGATATTGTAGTCCAGTTTGAAGCGTTGATAGATTGATTGATAGTGCTCGAGTGGAGCATCGGGATTCTGGATATATCGTTGAGGGATATATGAATTGTGGAAGATGTATGGAGTGTCTTCTGCTGCGCGGACGCGTACAATTTTATAGTAAAACTCATTCTTGTCAAGATTTAGTTTTTCAAGGATATCGGGTTTATTGCCTTTTTCGCACGAGAGAACAGTAACCTTATCCTTATCCATCGGAAAAATCTCAATATCAGAAAATTCTACAAGCCGTCCTTTGCGTGAACGGGATACAAAGGTCCCTTTACCTTGTTGACGAACGAGGTAGCCGTCTTTAACTAGTTCGTTTACTGCACGAATAACGGTGATAGAGCTAACGTTAAATAGTTTTGTTAATTCAGATTCTGTGTAAAATTTGTCGCCATTTTCAAATTTACCAGAAATGATTTGCTGACGTAAGTCATTTTGTACAAGCTGGTACTTAGGTACTTTCATACTTATTTCCTTCCTTTCCGTAACTCATTATACTAAATTAATTGATGGAAATCAAAAAAAATAGCTGAAATCCATAAAAAAATAGATGTAATCCCTTTCTGACTGATGAAATAGATGTGTTTGCAAAAAAAAAAGTAAAAATTTTTTAAAAAGTACTGGACATAACCACAAATAAGTGTTAGTATATTAATAGAAAGGTAAGCGGTTGCATCGGAGGAAGAAATGAAAGAATTTTATATTGGAGACCAATTTTATTTGGACGGTGAACCCTTTAAGATTTTATCAGGTGCGATTCATTATTTTCGTGTCCATCCTGATGATTGGTACCATTCTTTGTATAACTTAAAGGCCCTTGGTTTTAATACGGTTGAAACCTATGTCCCTTGGAATATGCATGAACCTCGAAAGGGTGAGTTTTGTTACGAGGGTATATTGGATATTGAGCGATTTTTGAAATTGGCTCAAGAATTAGGGCTTTATGCAATTGTACGTCCTTCCCCTTATATTTGTGCGGAGTGGGAATGGGGTGGCCTCCCTGCTTGGTTGATGAAGGAAGAGCTTAGAGTACGTTCGAGTGATTCGGTGTACTTGCAGCACTTAGATGAATATTACGCTTCTCTTATTCCTAAATTGGCCAAGCTCCAACTCGCACAGGGTGGAAATGTACTTATGTTCCAAGTGGAAAATGAGTATGGCTCTTATGGTGAGGAGAAGGAGTATCTAAGATCGGTGGCTAGCTTGATGCGTAAACATGGTCTAACTGCTCCCTTGTTTACCTCGGACGGTTCTTGGCGAGCAACGTTACGTGCAGGAACACTGATAGAGGACGATGTATTTGTAACAGGAAACTTTGGTTCTAAAGCTAGAGAGAATTTTGCAAATATGACGGCATTCTTTAATGAACATCAGAAGAATTGGCCACTCATGTGTATGGAATTTTGGGATGGTTGGTTCAATCGTTGGGGCGATGAAATTATTCGTAGAGAGCCGGAGGAAATGGTTGATTCGGTTATGGAATGTATCGAATTGGGTTCCTTAAATCTGTACATGTTTCATGGTGGAACAAATTTTGGTTTCATGAATGGTTGCTCTGCTCGTGGTCAAATTGATTTGCCTCAGGTAACTTCTTATGATTATGATGCTATATTGGATGAAGCTGGAAATCCTACTAAGAAGTTTTATATTTTGCAACAACGTTTGAAAGAAGTCTATCCTGAATTAGAGTATGCAGAACCGCTTGTAAAAGAGGCAAAAGCTTTTTCAGATGTGTTGCTTCATGATAAGGTGAGTTTATTTGCTACTCTAGAAAATGTAAGCGATTGCGTAAAAGGGTTTTATCCTAAGAATATGGAAGAACTTGATCAGTCAACAGGTTATATTTTATATAGAACAGAGTTGGAGCGGGATAAGACAGAATCGGAACGTTTCCGAGTGGTTGATGCGCGTGACCGTATCCAAATTTATGCAGATGGAAAATTCGTTGCAACTCAGTATCAGACAGAGATTGGTGACGATGTTGAATTGGATTTTAAAGATGACAAGCTAATATTAGATATTTTGGTAGAAAATATGGGACGTGTCAATTATGGGCACAAACTAACGGCTCCTACCCAGTCTAAAGGGCTTGGTCGAGGTGCGATGGCTGATTTACATTTTATTGGTCATTGGGAAACCTATCCTTTGCATCTTGAGTCAGTTGAGGACTTGGATTTTAGTAAGGGCTGGGAGGAAGGTCAAGCTGCTTTCTATCGTTATCAGTTTGAACTAGATGAACTTGCGGATACTTACTTAGACATGACAGGTTTTGGTAAGGGAGTTGTTTTCGTTAATAATGTAAATATCGGACGTTTCTGGGAAAAAGGACCAATCCTCTATCTCTATATTCCAAAAGGATACTTAAAGAAAGGAGAAAATGAAATCGTCGTCTTCGAGACGGAAGGAAAATATAGAGAGAAGATTAGTTTTTCGCAGGAACCCGTTTATAAAGAGGTGTAGGTGTTCTGCAGAGAACATCTAACAGAAAGATTTATGAAGAAAAGGAGAACACTGTATGGCAATTATTGCTACGCGTATTGATGGTCGTTTGATTCACGGTCAGGTTGCTAACCTTTGGACTACTAAATTAAATATTAGTCGTATCATGGTTATTGACGATGCGGTTGCTCAAAACGACATTGAGAAACAAGGTTTGAAATTGGCTTGCCCACCGGGGGTAAAATTATCTATTTTGCCAATCGAAAAAGCAGCCAATAACATCAAGGAAGGCAAATATGATGCGCAACGTCTCTTGATTGTTGCTCGTCGTCCAGAAAACTTCCTTCGCTTGGTAGAATATGGTGTAGAACTTGCTGAATTGAACGTCGGCAATATGTCACAATCACCAGAAACTCGTTCTGTAACTCGTTCTATTAACGTTGTAGATAAGGATATTGCAGATTTTGATGCCTTGGCGGCTAAGGGTGTAAAATTATTTGCACAAATGGTACCTGGCGATTCACCAAAAGACTTTATGCCATTATTGGATAAGGTTAGATAACATTCGGATATTTTTGAAAAATTTAAAGGAGGATCACTATTATGCAATGGTGGCAAATATTACTTCTAACGCTCTACTCTGCTTACCAGATTTGTGATGAGCTGACCATCGTATCGTCAGCTGGATCACCAGTTTTTGCAGGGTTCATCTCTGGTTTAATCATGGGGGACATGGCAACAGGTTTGGCAATCGGTGCTAGCTTGCAGCTCATGGTACTTGGTGTAGGTACTTTCGGTGGTGCATCTCGTATCGACGCAACCTCTGGTGCGGTATTGGCAACTGCCTTCTCTGTATCACAAGGTATTGACCCTGAACTTGCGGTATCTACTATCGCGGTTCCAGTAGCAGCACTTCTTGTTTATACAGATATTGCTGGTCGTTTCTCAACTACTTTCTTTGCACACCGTGTAGATGCTGCGATTGAACGCTTTGACTACGCTGGTATCGAACGCAACTACTTGCTTGGTGCAATTCCTTGGGCACTTTCTCGTGCACTTCCAGTCTTCCTTGCTCTTGCTTTTGGTGGTGGGTTTGTAGATGCAATGGTTAAAACTATTGAACAATACCAATGGATTGCCAATGGTTTGACGCTTGCAGCTCGTATGCTTCCAGGTCTTGGATTTGCAATCTTGCTCCACTACCTTCCACTTAAACGTAACCTTCACTACTTGGCGGTAGGTTTCGCCCTTACAGCTATGTTGACTGTTCTTTACGGTAATGTGTCAGCTTTGGGTGGTGCAGTTGCTGGTATCGTTGGTACTCTTCCTGAAGATGCAGGCGTGGCTTTTGTTAACAACTTCAAAGGCTTGTCAATGATCGGTATCGCTATTGTGGGTGCATTCCTTTCAGTGCTTCACTTCAAAAATAGCCAAAAAGTAACTGTGGTTGCTCCATCAAATTCAGAAAGTGGGGAAATTGAAGATGACGAAATCTAATTACAAATTAACAAAAGAAGATTTTAATCAAATCAACAAACGTAGCTTGTTCACTTTCCAACTTGGTTGGAACTATGAGCGGATGCAAGCATCTGGCTACCTCTACATGATTTTGCCGCAATTGCGTAAAATGTATGGAGATGGTACACCTGAGTTGAAGGAAATGATGAAACTGCATACTCAGTTCTTCAATACTTCACCATTCTTCCACACTATTATCACAGGTATTGACTTGGCTTTGGAAGAAAGCGACGGTGTGGCTTCTAAAGATGCGGTTAACGGTATTAAGACTGGTTTGATGGGTCCATTTGCCCCAATCGGTGACTCTATCTTTGGTTCTCTTGTTCCAGCGATTATGGGTACTGTGGCAGCGACTATGGGTAAGGAAGGTTCTCCGGTAGGTATTTTCCTTTGGGTAGCCGTGGCTGTTGCATATGATATTTTCCGCTGGAAACAGTTGGAAGTTGCCTACAAAGAGGGAACTAAACTCATCACTACTATGCGTGACCGCTTGACCGCTCTTGTAGATGCAGCGTCTGTAATGGGTGTCTTCATGATGGGTGCCTTGATTGCAACTATGATTAACTTTGAAGTGACTTGGGCTCCAAATGTAGGTGAGAAAGTGATTGACATTCAAGACTTGCTCAACACAATCTTCCCTCGCCTTGTTCCAGCTGTCTTTACAGGATTTGTCTTCTGGCTTCTTGGTCGTCGTGGCATGACTTCTACTAAAGCTATCTTGATTATCATCGCACTTGCAGTTGGACTTTCTGCAATCGGTCACTTCGTATTTGGTATGGCATAATGACTAGAAGTTTAGTATTAGTAAGTCATGGTATCTTCTGTGAAGAGTTGAAGAAATCTACTGAGATGATTATGGGGCCTCAAGAGGACATCTATACAGTAGCTCTTTTACCAGAAGAAGGTCCAGAAGACTTCCAGAAAAAATTTGAAGAAACAATTGCAGGATTGGAAGATTTCGTTGTCTTCGCAGACTTGTTGGGCGGTACACCAGCCAACGTCGTATCACGAAAATTGATTGAAGGCGGACAGTTTGACCTCTATGCAGGGATGAACATGCCAATGGTTATCGGTTTCTTGAACGGCGTCCTGCTGGGAGAGGCTGTGGATTATGTAGAATTTGGGACAAGCAACCTAGTTCATGTCAATAGTCTATTAACAAGTGATGAAGATGAGTGAAAAACTCCAGTGGAGTTTTTCAGCCCGAACTTAGAAATAAGAGAGCGAGGGAAGTTCAAGTGACTGTTTCAGCCCGAGCCTAGAAATAAGAGAGTGAGGCTAACTCAGCCGATTGTTACAGACGGATTTGATTTTCGTTAATTATAAACTGTTCTATAGTTGATAGGCTTTAAGTATCCTGAGGGAGTTACAATAGTGACTCCCTCATTTGGCTTATGAGGAAAAGAAATGATTGAAGTAAAAACATTTGGTGAAAAAGCAAAACTGTATTGCTTGGAAAACAAGAATGGGATGCAAGTAACCTTGACGGATTTTGGAGCTAGAGTGGTGGGAGTGTTCCTCCCTGTGGAAGAAGGTGGCAATTTACGAAATGTCAGTTTGGGAGCGGGGGCGGCTGAGGAATATTTGCAGACGGATCCCTATCCCGGGGCAACGATTATCCCTGTGGCAGGACGGATTTCGGATGCTCAGGTGGAAATTGGTGGACACGTTTATCCATTGACAGAAAATGAACCGGGTCGGACCTTGCATGGTGGTATTGGAACGGCAAATGAGCAGTACTGGGACGCTGAGTTAGACCATGAGAGAAATCAAGTTACCTTTGGTATTACCTTAAAAGATGGTTTCAATGGTTTTCCAGGCGATGTGATGGTCAAGGCAATTTATCGTCTGACAGATGCCAATGAGCTCATGGTTGACTACCAGGCTGTATCGGATAAGGATACGATTTTTAATCCGACCAACCATATCTATTTCAACTTGACTGGTGATTTTCAACGGTCAGTTGCCGAGCACCGTATTAAAATTGCTGCCAATCACTATGCTCCGCTTGGGGAGGATAACCTGCCCACGGGTGTCTTAGAAGATGTGACAGGGACGCCGTTTGATTTTAGAGATTTTGCGCCTTTTGCTCAGGGATTTGATGGCCAATATCCTCAAAATGTATTGGTAAAAGGCTATGACCACCCATGGTTATTGGAAGAGGTGGATATTCCGGTAGAAGTTTTGAGTCCAGATGGGAAAATTGGACTCAGTGTCAAAACCAACCAGCCTGCGGTCGTTATATATACATATAATTTTCCTGTTGAAGCTTTGGCCTGTTACCATGGTGTCTTTAGTTTAGAGTGTCAGGCCTTGCCAAATGCATGCAATGTCGATGGATTTGGTTCGATTTTGTTAGAACAAGGAGAAGAATTTTTGTCTAAAACGACCTATCGTTTTACTTGGTAAAAAAATGGGTAAAAAAATGGGGACTCTAACTGTGTTACAGTTAGGGTTTTCTTGTGTTTTCTAGAAAATATGGTATAATAAACCGGTGTGTTTCAATCGAAGCAGGCGAAAGAGGAAAATAATGACAAAAGAACAAGAATTTTTAAAAGAATTTGAGGCTTGGGTCAACACTCAGGTCATGGTAAACGAGATGGCGGTTGAAGAAAGTCGTCGTGTCTTGGAAGAAGACAAGGATGAGCGGGCAGCGGATGCGTATATTCGTTATGAGAGCAAGCTGGATGCCTATCGATTCATTCAAGGGAAATTTGCCAACTACCATGCTGGCAAAGGTTTTCATGATTTGCCAGATGAGTTGTTTGGCCAAAGACATTATTAAGGAGAGGAGTTAACATGGCAAAGAAAAAAATCAATCGTAAAAAATTATTGAAGAAACAATTGGCAGATCTGAAACGCGCTGGTCGTGTGGGTGCAGTTGTAGGAAGTGAACAAACAGAAGCAGTCGTTCAAAAATCGGCTGCCATTGTAGAAAAAGCTGTTGAGAAAATTAAGGATATTGTAGCAGAGGTGACTTCATCAGTGAATTCATTGGAAGACTTTTTGGCGCTTCCTGAATTGGAAGGCATTGCGGCAGCGCGTTTGGAAACCTTTTATGAAGCAGGTATCAAATCTGTGTCTGACTTTGCAAACCATACAGAAAAAGAGCTCTTGGCCCTTAAAGGTATTGGGCCAGCTACCATCAAGCAGTTGACGGAAAAAGGGATTGAGTTGAAAGCTTAAATCCCTTGCTTTTCAAGGTGCAATTTGTTACAATAAAGCCATTCAGAGGTGTTTTGAGCCCCATTTGTCACAGGAAGCGGTGGTACTGAGAAATCCGCACAAATGTCAAAACTGGTTGCTGATGATGTGAATCGAATAAGCAAAGTGCAGATAATCTATCTGAACAAGGGTGGTACCGCGGAATAACTTCGTCCCTGTCTAGCAAGTCTAGGCGGGGATTTTCATTTGGAAAGGAGAAATATGCTACATCATGTTGAAATTTACGTTTCTGACTTGGAAACTTCGCGTGCATTTTACGACTTTCTCCTGACCAAGCTGGGCTACTCGCTCTATCAGGAGTGGGAGGAAGGGCTATCTTACAAAAAAGCAGAGCAGTACCTGGTCTTTGTCCAAACGCCACAGGATTTCCTAGAGGCAGGTTATCACCGTTGCCGTATAGGTCTCAATCATCTAGCCTTTCATGCGGGAACACCTGATGATGTTGACCAATGGCGGAAGGAATTTTTGACCAGACGAGTCAAACTTCTCTACGACGACCGCTATCCCCACGCAGGAGGACCAGACCACTACGCCCTCTATTTGGAAGACCCGGATGGGATTAAGATTGAGTTGGTGGGGGAGTGGATATGAATAAAGATAGTAATTTCAATTTATGTAAAATTTTCATAAGTCCAACTGTTCGGAAAAAAATGTACAGTGAATAAAATTTATTGAGGTGCTGTAGAGGAAATATGTTTACAAGACAAAATGAGATAATTTCAAGCGAAAGTAGCCCGCCTTCACCAATAAGAAGACGTGCATTTAATGTCGAATTGTATAACCAACAAAAAGAAAATATCTTGGTAAAAAAAATTAAGGCGCAACTAAATAATGCTCCTCTATTTTTGGAAGAATTACAGAAAAATTCACGATACGAACTAGATATGACTCAGTTCTCTGAAATGCTTGCCACTGGTGCTATTCGATTCATGAGAAAAAATAAAACTGGAGAGTCATTGGCGACCCTAGTGGATTCTAGTACAGGTAAAATGTTTGCTCAAGTGCCAATAAAATCAGTTCCGGTAGAACTTGGTTCAAGTATAGCTACAGCTGGACTTAGCCAAAAACTAGAAGATCTTTCAGCAAAATTGGATTTGCTAGAAAGTAAAATAAATCAGGTCAATAGAAATTTTGACTTAAACAGGTATGCCGAAGTTTTATCTGCTAAAGAAAAATATGAGACCGCCCTTCTTATTCAAGATGAGGATACAAGAAAACAATTACTAAGGGAAGCCTATTCTCAGGCTACTAACGCTAAAAATCTGTTATTACAACAGATTTATGATTCTAGGTATAAAATTGAAAAACAGTACGAGGAGTATAGAAATAGAAATCAGCTTCAAAAATGGACATCTAAAAGTTATACTAAGGATGCTAATGAATTAGCAGAAACATGTTTAATGAATTTACAGTATTTGAAAGATACTTTTAGTTTTCAAATAGGATGTTTAACGGAATTGCAGGAATATGAGGCGTTATTTTATTGTTTACTAGATTTTGAGAATATTATATTAGATGATTTCTCTGGGAGAGATGCACTTTTATTAGACGAATTTATTCCGAACTCAAAAAATCCATTTAAGTATTTTTCGAGTGAGGTGCTAGAATCAACAAAATCTTTAACAGAATTTATTGCCAATAATGATGATTTTTTAGAGGTTCATTTTATTCCAGAACAACTTATCATATCTCAAAATAAGGAGGAACTTGATGACTGTGACTAATATATATTTTTGTGAAAAATGTAAGAGAGAGTTAGGGGATGATAAAAAACTTTGTTTTGATTGCCAGAATAAAAAAGATGACAAAGAAAAAACAATTTTTAAATGGATTTTTGGAGGATTCTCATCGCTAGTTGGGGTAGCTCTTATTAAACATTTTTTTGGATCAGATAAAGACAATCTTTGATTTATCTGCATGTAACAAAACTTGTACTTAGTTAATAAAAAAGTTAAGGAGAAAAACTAATGTCAAAAGAATTGTCACCAAAATACAATCCAGCCGAGGTTGAGGCTGGTCGTTACCAGACTTGGTTGGACCAAGATGTCTTTAAGCCGTCAGGCGATACGGAAGCCAAGCCTTATTCTATCGTCATTCCACCGCCAAACGTAACCGGTAAGTTGCACTTGGGACACGCATGGGATACAACACTTCAAGATATTATCATCCGCCAAAAACGCATGCAGGGCTTTGATACCCTCTGGCTTCCTGGTATGGACCATGCGGGGATTGCCACACAGGCTAAGGTTGAGGAACGCTTGCGGGAGCAAGGCGTGACCCGTTATGACTTGGGTCGTGAAAAATTCCTCGATAAAGTCTGGGAATGGAAGGATGAATACGCAGCGACTATTCGTGAGCAATGGGGCAAGTTGGGTCTGTCTTTGGACTACCAACGTGACCGCTTCACGCTGGACGAAGGTTTGTCAAAAGCTGTTCGCAAGGTCTTTGTGGAACTCTACAAAAAAGGCTGGATCTACCGTGGCGAATTTATCATCAACTGGGACCCTGCAGCTCGCACAGCCCTTTCTGATATCGAAGTTATTCACAAAGATGTCGAAGGTGCCTTCTACCACATGAATTACATGTTGGAAGACGGCTCTCGTGCCCTTCAAGTTGCGACAACTCGTCCTGAAACCATGTTCGGTGACGTTGCGGTGGCGGTTAACCCAGAAGATCCACGTTACAAGGACTTGATTGGCAAAAACGTTATCCTGCCAATCGTTAACAAGTTAATCCCAATCGTTGCGGATGAGCACGCAGATCCAGAATTTGGTACAGGGGTTGTGAAAATTACGCCTGCCCACGATCCAAATGACTTCCTTGTCGGTCAACGCCACAATCTGCCACAAGTCAATGTCATGAACGACGACGGTACCATGAACGAGTTAGCAGGCGAATTTGCAGGCATGGACCGCTTTGAAGCACGTAAGGCAACGGTGGCTAAGTTGCAAGAACTGGGAGCCCTTGTCGAAATCGAAAATCGTGTGCATTCAGTTGGTCACTCGGAGCGTACAGGTGTCGTAGTTGAGCCACGTTTGTCAACCCAATGGTTTGTTAAGATGGACCAATTGGCTAAGAATGCCATTGCCAACCAAGACACAGCTGACAAGGTAGAATTTTACCCACCACGTTTCAATGACACCTTCCTACAATGGATGGAAAATGTACACGACTGGGTTATCTCGCGTCAGCTTTGGTGGGGGCATCAAATTCCAGCATGGTATAACGAATCTGGCGAAATGTACGTCGGAGAAGAGGCTCCAGCAGGGGACGGTTGGGTACAGGATGAGGATGTCCTAGATACCTGGTTCAGCTCTGCCCTTTGGCCATTCTCAACCATGGGCTGGCCTGATGAAAACGCAGCTGACTTCCAGCGTTACTTCCCAACCTCAACCTTGGTAACGGGCTACGACATCATCTTCTTCTGGGTGTCACGCATGATTTTCCAGTCGCTTGAGTTCACAGGCCGTCAGCCCTTCAAGAATGTGCTGATCCACGGTTTGATCCGTGACGAAGAAGGTCGCAAGATGTCCAAGTCGCTCGGAAACGGGATTGACCCAATGGATGTCATTGAGAAATACGGTGCGGACGCTTTGCGTTGGTTCTTGTCAAACGGCTCTGCTCCTGGTCAAGATGTCCGCTTCTCTTATGAGAAAATGGACGCTTCTTGGAACTTCATCAACAAGATTTGGAACATTTCCCGCTACATCCTCATGAACAATGAAGGCTTGACTTTGGATGCGGCGCGTGAAAATGTTGCCAAAGTCGCAACTGGTGAGGCTGGCAACGTGACGGACCGCTGGATTCTCCACAACCTTAACGAAACCATTGCCAAGGTCACTGAAAACTTTGACAAGTTCGAGTTCGGTGTGGCTGGTCACATCCTCTACAACTTCATCTGGGAAGAGTTCGCCAACTGGTATGTCGAGCTGACCAAGGAGGTCCTTTACAGCGATAACGAGGCTGAGAAAGTCATGACCCGCTCTGTCCTTCTCTACACGATGGACCAAATCCTTCGCCTCCTCCACCCAATCATGCCGTTTGTGACGGAAGAAATCTTCGCCCAGTATGCAGAGGGCTCTATCGTGGTGGCAGCTTACCCTGTTGTCAACCCAGCCTTTGAAAATGCGGAAGCACATAAGGGTGCGGAAAGCCTCAAGGACTTGATCCGTTCGGTGCGAAATAGCAGAGCAGAAGTCAATGTTGCTCCTTCTAAGCCGATTACCATTTTGATTAAGACGGCAGATAGCGAGCTTGAAACCTTCTTCAAGGCAAATGAAAACTACATCCGACGCTTCACCAACCCAGAGCAGTTGGAAATCAGCTCAATCATTGCTGCACCAGAATTAGCCATGTCAGCCGTTATCACCGGTGCTGAAATCTTCTTGCCACTAGCCGACCTCCTCAACGTCGAAGAAGAGTTGGCTCGTCTGGACAAAGAGCTTGCCAAATGGCAGAAAGAACTAGACATGGTTGGTAAAAAACTCAGCAACGAACGCTTCATCGCCAACGCCAAACCAGAAGTCGTTGAAAAAGAAAAAGAAAAACAAGCCGACTACCAAGCAAAATATGATGCGACAGTAGCGCGGATTGAAGAGATGAAAAAACTGGTTAAGTAGGTAGAATAGGATAAAACACCCAGCCTAAAAAGGCTGGGTTTTGTGGTATAATAAGGCTAGAAATTCAAACAGGAGGAGTCTATGCAAGCAACTTACAATATTGATAATCCCAATCTTTCCTACGAAGCCAAGCAAGAACTCTGGGAAACTGGTTTTGGTCTTCAAAAAGTGGATGGGTTGACTCCGTCTGTTTATATGGAGGAGTTGGCGGATAGGCAAGCTCGTGGAGAGTACACCTATGAGCAGGTGTACGAGGAAATTACGAAATACCACCAGTCAACTGATGCCAGTACGCAAGAAGCAGATATCGTCTCTCTCCGAATTGTTGAAATGCTTTCTCAAAATGGTTTTAGCCTCCGACCAACCACTCTCTTACATATCCACAAAGAGCTCTTTCAGGATATTTTTGATAGCAGTGTTCCAATTGGTGAGTATCGAACGGTTAACATTACAAAAAACGAGCCAGTTTTAAAGGGGGACACTGTGATTTATTCAGATTTTCCACTAATCGCCGCCACTTTGGACTATGATTTCCAGCAAGAAAGGGATTTTTCTTATGCTGGATTAGATAAAAAAGCCATTGTTGCCCATATCCAATCCTTTATTTCAGGAATTTGGCAAATCCACCCATTCCGAGAAGGGAACACTAGAACAATCACAGTATTTCTCATCAAATACCTTCGCTCACTTGGTTTCGACATTGACAACGAACCTTTTCAAAAACATGCCAAATACTTTCGAGATGCCCTTGTACTTGACAATGCTAAGTTAGTCAATAAACGCTCAGCCTTTTTAACCGCCTTCTTTGAAAATCTCCTCTTGAACGGTCAGAATGATCTATCAAGTGAGAGGATGTACGAGGAGTTGGGGATAGATGAATATCAATAAAGACAGGATAGTTTTCAATCCGGAAATAGACCAGTGAATACTTGGGCTTTTGACTTTTCGTTGATAAGCTTGTTAGGCAATTTGGAGGAACTCACATGTCCTATTATTATGAAAAATCAACGGGTAAGGTTGCGAAGCATCTTGCTCGTTTTCCCTATTATGCTACCGATAAGATTCTGAATTTAATGCAATTTCAAGATAACAATCAGCAATTTCTGGTAAGTGATAAGCATTTGTATGATTACTTTGAAGAACAAAAACATCAACTAAGTACCGATGAAAAACTCTCCATTCTGTTCAGCCTATTTAAGGGACGTGTAGATGTTTATGCGAAATCCTATATTGATGAAAATGGAAAAATCAACTATTTTCCTTCTTACAACTATGGTTGGAAAAAACTTCCTGTTGAAAAGAGAACTTGTCAACCCTTGACCAAACAGATATTGTTGGCTCACCTACGTGGCGAAATCAGTATTGGCATTTTTCCAATGAGTTTATCAGACACGTGTTCCTTTTTGGCGATTGATTTTGATAAAAATAATTGGAGAGAAGAGGTCTCCATTCTAAGAGATACAGCAGAACAACATGGTTTTGAGGGGCATATCGAAATCTCTCGTTCGGGCAATGGTGCTCATCTCTGGTTTTTCTTCGAGGAAGAAATTGCTTGTCAGCAGGCGAGAAATGTTGGAAAAAGACTGCTGGAATTGGCTATGCAGGAGTCAAAAGATATTCGCTTTTCTTCATTTGACCGTATGTTTCCAAATCAAGATATTCTGCCCAAGGGAGGATTTGGCAATCTTATCGCACTGCCCTTACAAGGGGAAGCTTTCAAGAAGGGAAGAACCGTTTTTGTTGATAGGCATTTTCAGCCCTATTTGGAACAATGGAGTTATCTTCAACAGATTAAGAAAATTGAACAGAAGAAAATACTAGATTTCTTAGGACAGGAGTTTTCAGATTCTGTAGATGATACAGTGTTAGATTGTAGCTTATCAAACGTTATTCGAGTTGAGAAGAGGACTATTTCTTCGAAGACAAATTATTTATTGAGAAAGCTGGCATCTTTTTCTAATCCTGAATTTTATTTAAAACAAGCGACTAGACAGCCAACTTATCAGACTCCAGAACGCATCTATTTATTTGAAGAAACGGATGAAGCATTGCATCTTCCAAGAGGAATACTTGCAAGCTTACAAGAAATATTTGAAACAGTAACTATTAGGGACAATCGCAACAGTTTATCTCCGATTCAGATTTCTTTCAAAGGGAGGTTGCGTTTTGAGCAGGAACTTGCTTTGGCAGATCTATTAGCTAGTGAGAATGGCTTGCTATGTGCTGAAACAGGTTTCGGAAAGACAGTTTTAGGTGCAGCCTTGATTGCCCAGAGGAAATGTAGAACGATTATCTTAGTTCACAATCGTCAACTGTTGGAGCAGTGGTTGGAAAGGTTGGGTGAATTTTTAGAGATTGAAGAGAAAGAGGCGGTTCGCTATACTCCTTCAGGGCGTGTAAAAGTAATAGGGCACATCGGACAATACGGGGCTTCTAAAAAATGGAGGAGCAAACTGGTGGATGTGGTTATGATTCAATCTCTCTTCCAATTGGACAATATTTCCGACTTTTTGTCGAATTACGATATGATGATTGTGGATGAATGCCATCATGTGACAGCTTTGCAGTTTGAAAAAGTAGTTGCTCAATTTGCTAGTCAATATTTATATGGCTTAACAGCAACGCCAGAGCGTAAAAATGGACATCAACCGATTGTCTTTCAACGGATTGGTCCAATTTTACATACTGCTCAATCAGGTAAATACGATTTTAAAAAGAGGTTGCTACTCCGTCTAACATCTTTTGGGAAATTGGATTTGGAACAGTCGAATAGTACGAACTTTTCAGCCCTTAATGATTGGCTTGCCAAAGATTTACATCGCAATACTTTGATTGTGCAAGATATTTTCAAACTATATCAAGAAAAGCGAAACATCCTTGTCTTAGTCAATAGACGGGAACATATAGAACTATTGGAAAAACTACTTATTGAAAAAGAAATGCCCAATATTTTTTGTCTAAGTGGAGCGAGTAAAAGAAGAGATACGAAAGAACTCCTGAAAAGAATCAGTGAGCTAGATGAGAATAGTCCATTTGTCCTCATTTCAACAGGAAAATTTATTGGAGAGGGCTTCGATATGCCAAAGTTGGATACACTAATTTTGGCAGCTCCTTTGTCTTGGAAAAATAACCTCATACAGTATGCAGGGCGGCTTCACCGTCCCTATCGAGGTAAATCTGAGGTGAGAATAGTCGATTATCTAGATATACACGTTCCTTATCTTGAAAGAATGTATCAGAAACGTCAGATAGCCTATCGAAAAATGGCATACCAAGTTGGAGAAAAGGAGCAAACCCAAGTATTATATAGTGGTAGGGATTACGAAGAGAAATTTAGAGAGGATTTGCGGAACACTTGCTCAAAAGCATATTTACGATTACATACGCTTACTTCTAGTAAGTTTCAAGAACTATTGGGGCAGTTACAAGGAAAACAAGTAGTTATTCATGTTTCCAAAAATCATAAGTTAAGTGAGTGGCTAATGGGGTTAAACAGTGACAATGTAAAGGTGAAGCTTGTACCAGAAAGGATTGGTACGACCGCAGTTATCTTAGATAGTAATCTCGTTTGGTATGGCAATCTCTCACCTTCTGTATATCAGCCGGATAATCAAGCTAGTTTATTGAGATTGGAAAGTCAAGCTATTGCTGAGGAGTTGCTTGAAAAATTTACTGAAGAGTAAAAATTTCGAGATTGATGACACACTAAATGTGGTGTGATAGTAGGGCGGATTGAAGAGATTAAGAAACTGGTTAAGTAGGTAGAATATGATAAATGCCCGGCCTAAAATGGCTGGGTTTTGTGGTATAATCTAAAATAGGGGTTGTTTTATGCTTTGATAAGACAATAAACAAGTTATTTACACTGTAAAAGTAAGGATATTTTATGATTAATGTTGTAGATTTATTCTCCGGTGCGGGAGGACTAACATTTGGTTTTCAAAAAAGAATTGTTGACAATTCTTTTGTTAGGAGAGATGATTTTAAAATAAATTTTGCCAACGAATTTGATAAGAATGCAGCTGAAGCATTTAGGCAGAATTATCCTGATATCCCAATGATAGAAGGAGATATAGCGGATCTTAATATTGATTACTTGACTAATATAGGAGTAAATATAAAAGATGTTGACTTGGTGATTGGAGGGCCTCCATGTCAATCATTTAGTACCGTTGGAAAGAGACAATTTGATAATAGAGCAAAAATGTATAAGGAGTATAGAAGACTGCTATCATTTTTGCAACCAAAGATGTTTGTTTTTGAAAATGTGTTAGGCTTATTGACAATGAAAAATGATGATAAAAAGCCTGTTTTGGAAGATGTAAAAGAGAGCTTTCAAGATTTTTCTGACTTTAATGATGCGAATGGCTACAACCTACATATTCAGGTGCTAAATGCTAAAGATTTCGGAGTTCCTCAAAATAGAGAACGTGTCTTTATTATTGGTGTGAGAAATGATTTACAATTAGATGTAGAGTGGCGATTCCCAAATAGTATAGCTAATGAACATCCTATAACATTAAGAGAAGCGATAAGTGATTTGCCTCTTTTAGGAAATAATGAGACTATGAATAGCTATCAAGGAGAACCCGAAACGGTTTATCAGCAATTAATGAGGGGGGACACGATAGAATTAAAAAATCATTCTAGTAGACGACATGGTGATAGAATGATAAAAATTATGGAGGCTCTCAAAGAAGGGCAAGGAAAAGATGATATAAACAGTATGGTTGAAGAAGGAAAATTACCCAAAGAATTGTTTCTTACTTCGGGGTATAGTAATACATATGGAAGACTGTGGTGGGACAGACCTTCAACCACAATCACTAATAATTTATCAACCCCATCATCGTTGAGATGTATTCATCCCAGTCAAAATCGTGCTCTAACCGCACGAGAGGGAGCTAGGATTCAATCTTTTCCTGATGACTATGTTTTTATTGGAGGGTTTGAAGCAGTGAATACACAGATTGGAAATGCAGTCCCTCCAATTCTAAGTATACATTTAGCAAATAGAATAGCTGATTTTTTTAGAGAGAATAATTTATAAAGGAATTGTTATGATTGAAAAGGATAAAATTCAGTTTAATTTTTCATATTATGCACTAAATTTATTGGGAAAGCAAATGTATACCAATAGATGGAGTGCTATATCTGAATTAATTGCAAATGGACTAGATGCAGGTGCTACTAAGGTAAATCTCTATATTGAATCTATTGATAAAAAAAATTCTATCTTAGAAATTATTGATAACGGTAGTGGAATGGACTATGATGATTTATCTACAAAATATGCTCTGATTGGTCGGAATAAACGTCTATCAAGTGAAGATTTATCTGAAAAAACAAAGGGGAGGAAAGGAATCGGAAAATTAGCAACGCTATTTCTTTCTAAAAAATATTATATAGTCTCAAAGAAAGATGGCATTGCAAGTGCATGGATGTTAGATTCAACTGACGCATTAGATAGTGACATACCTGAACTAGTACGAGTACCTATCGATGATGTACATATTGAGAATACAAAAATCTGGGATGAAATTGAGAGCGGTACGCTAATCAAGTCTGTTGGTGTCAATTTAGCGGGTTTTGCTGAAGGGAAACTAGAGTCTTTGAAGATGACTTTGGCAAACTACTATCTTTTGGATAATCTTGGGGCAGACATTGAAGTAGCGTATAGGACCGATGTAAATCAGGCTATAGAGTTTTCAAAAGTTTCTAAGGTCATTGGATTTAAAAATTTTTATGCCTTTTTTCAAACAGATAAAACAGTGGTCAATATGGATCTGCTAAATGATTCGGTAAAGATAAGTGCGGATTTAGAGGAAGTGTCAAATAAACTGCGTCAGGTAAAAAGAATATATCCTTCTGAGATATCAAGAATTAGTTTAACTGGTAAAGAGGAATTTCTGAATATTGATGGAGAGCTAGAAGAAATTACTTACGAGCTAACAGGATGGATTGGTATCCATAGTACAATCAATATGTCTGAAGCTCTTGAAAATACTGGAACGGATACAAAGGACAGATTTATAAGGAATCAAGTTTATAAAGCTAATCAATTGAGATTATATGTTCGTGATAAATTAGCTGTTTCAGATTTTATGCCCTTGTTAAATAATACTCAAGCATTTGGTGCTTACATAGAGGGGGAAATTTCATTTGACGTTTTGGATCATGATAGATTGGAAGATATTTCGACAACTAATCGAGAAGGTCTCTCGGGAAACGATGAACGTATTACTTTGTTAATTAACTTGTTGAAACCTATTGTTAATAAGTTGATTAGTGAGCGTGCGAACATAGGTGCCGTAGTACGTAAAGAGGTTGAATATATTCGAGATAAAGAAAAGGCTGAACTAGAAAAACGGAAACGGCAAGCCGAAGATGAACGGATAAGAGAAATTGAGGCTAGAAAGTTTGCGGAGCAGAGTAAAAGAGAGGCGGAGTTGGCTCAAAGAGAAGAGGAAATAGCAAGAAAAGAGGAAGAGCAACGGAGAAAAGAAGCTGAAAAAACTGCAGAAGAATTGAAAAAAGAAAACGATCGAAAAGACATTCTGTTACAGAGTAATAATTCAGCACAACAAAAATTATTAACACATGAGTTAACTGGAATATACAGAAATATTGATTCAGTTAATAAAAATATTGCAAATGATTTTAAATCAACAGGTGATTTTGATAGGGTCAGTAAGTATGTTGTGAGTCTAAAAAAATCATCTGGAAAATTATTTACAATAAAAAATCAAATATTAAAGCTTAATACATCCGAAGTTCAGGGGAAGCAATATATAGATATAAAAAAATATATCAAAAGTTACCTTGAAACTTTAGAAAATGTGAAAATAAAAATCTTTACGGATTTTTCAAATATTCCCCATAAATCGCGAGTTCATATTTTTGATTTAGGAGTAGTAATTGATAATTTGCTAATAAATGCTATGGATCAAGAGGCGGATAAGATTTGTTTTAGATTTGATGACAAAAACAATATCTTAATAATCTCGTCTAATAAACCTTTATCAAATAAAATCAAAAATAAAGATGATATCTTTAGGTTGGGTTTTACCACAAAAGAAAATGGAACCGGGGTAGGAATGTATATTGTTAAGGAAATTTGTAAAAAATTTAAGTGGGATATCAGTGTTGGTTCAAATAATAAAGAGACATACTTTACAATTGAATTAAGGGAGAATTGATTTGTGAGGAAAGAAATTAATGTAGTTTGGTTAGAGGATGAAATGGAAGATGCTTTTTCAGAGAATTTGAAGACTGTAGAGGGAGCGATTCGACAAAAAGGCTATCAACCAGCTGTTAAGCCGTGTGAAGCCATAGAAGAAGCACGTGAAATATTAGAGGATAATTCAAAGAGAATTGACTTTTTTATTTCTGATTATAACTTAGGAGAAGAGGAAGGAGGAGAGATAAACAACGGGATAGATTTCTTGGAAGCAGTGCGAAATAAAGGTAAATATAAACAGTTTTTTATACTTTATTCGAAGAATTATGAAGATATTAAGAAAGAGATAATTCAGAAAGTTAAAAATGATGATAATTTAGCTCTATTAAATAATACGATGGTTATTGATTTATCCTCGCCAAGTGATGAAGTGATAAAAAAAGAGTTTCAGAAAGCTGTTGAAATTAGCTTATCTAAATGGGATGAACTCAACGCACTTAGAGGAGAATATATGAGTGAGAACGCTGAAATTGAATTTGAACTAAAAACAATTTTAAAGGTTCCGTCAAATGATAGTAGAAACTATAAGTCTTATTATAATGAATTTAAAAGATATTATTTAAGTCTCAGAGATCAAGAAGCTAATTCCTCTTTGCTTAGAGAATGGTACGGTATGATTGATAAACGAAATGCACTCGCACATTCGAAGGAAGTATTTTTGGAGGATGATGGGTGTTTTGCTATATCGGCTATAGAAGATAATTCTATTAAAATTTTAGAAAGTAAGATTGACGAGGAGAGAAGAAAGTTAATTGAGTTGGCAGATAGAGTTAGAGATATAGTTAAATCTCATCAAAGGCGAATTAGACGATAGACTGTCATGGGAGCTCTAGAATATACTCTTATTAAGAATTTAATTATAAAGTAACACTAAAAGGACTTAACTAATTGTAGTATCGAGCTAAGTCCTTTTAATGATTATAAGTCTAACTTTTTAGGAGAGTAAATTGACTAAAGAGCCAGGTTACTAAGTCAATTTGAGCAGTTGAATTTTAATCAAGTGTTTTTATATATTCTCCAATCTGTTTCACAATTTCAGTTACGAGGGCATTTCCCATAAAGAACATACGCATTTTATCGGATACATCTACAATGGAGCCATCTGCTAATTTTTTCTGCTTTGTCCAATCATCTGGGAAGTCTTGCAATCTCTCAGCTTCTATAGGTGTAATCAAACGGTATCGATTATTCACATTGATAAAGTGAGTAGAGCGATTGACAGTACCTTCGGAAGTCAACATGGTTCGTCCAGGAAGATTTAGATCATCGGTTGGTGACATTCCACCTTCGGAATAGGTATAGGTGTGACCGTCTGCCGAAGTTCGCTCAATTTTTTTAGGACCTCGTAGATATTGGAATTTTTCTAGTTTAGCGGGGTCTGTCAAAAAGTATTTTTCAGGTACATCTTTTTCATCTTGTAAGATTTCTCCAAGAGTGATTGGTTGACCTTTATAGTCACACTGAGTATCGACGGAATAGTATTTGCCGTGTCTCATGACACCTGTATTCCAAACTGTACCTGTGAAATTGTCTGATACTTCAACAATATCTTCTGCTAATTCGTAATAAACTTGACGATTTTTTACAGGTGTTGGCTTGATTGGAAATTGGGTTGCAAACAAACCTGAATGGAATAGATACTCATTGTAGCGATTTTCGTTAAACACAGTTTCAGTGTTTTCAAATTGTTCGTCAAGTCTTTTTGCAAAAGTGGTATCATTTCGATAAACAAAGAAGAATACACGACGACGGCGTTGACTTCGTCCATATTCGGCAGCATTGATAACTCGCCATTCAACCGAGTAACCAAGATTGTTAAATGCTGTCAACATAATGGCAAAGTCACGCCCTCTTTGTTTAGAAGGTGCTTTTAGAAGACGGTCAACGTTTTCTAAAATAAGATATTTAGGTTTGGTGATACGAGTAGCACGGATAATTTCCCAAAAGAGAACTCCCTTTTTCCCTTCAATCCCTTGTTCGTTCTTCTTGCTTCGTGCAACAGAATAGTCTTGGCATGGAAAACCACCAACAATCATGTCTGGATTCATCTCAGCAAACTTGTCGTTAGAAATTTCTGAGATACTAATATTTATGTTTTCGCTATCTGGAAAATGCAAATCGTAAACTTCAAAAGCATCCTGTGATTTTCGAGAAGGCTCCCATTGATTTGCCCATTTTGTTTGGAAGTAATCTTTGTCAGCATTTTCAAGACCGATGCGAAAACCGCCTACACCGGCAAAGAGTTCGAGAATATTCATTTTTTCTCCTCAAGTTCATTTAATATTATCTATTATAACGTAAAAAACAATTTCGATCAAGGATTTTTATTTGATATAATCCCGACTTTCTCACTTATTTTTTCAAAAAAATGCCATAAGTGCTTGATATAGTTGAATTTTTTGAATAATTTTTATCATTATTCTTGTTGTATATGGTTATGTATGTTATAATGTAACTATGGCATTTATCAAAACAACAACGAACAAAGAAGGTCGGACCCATGTCTACCTAGTCGAGGGATATCGTAAAGATGGCAAGGTCAAACAACGGATCCTAAAAAAATATGGCTTATTGGACGAACTTGAAAAAGACGATCCCGCTATTCTTGACCGATTAAAACAAGAAGCTAAGCAAGGGATTTTAACAGATAAGAAAACTCTAACAGTTGACTATGATTTGCTTGCTCCTATGTATGAACCAGATAAGTCTTATGGTTGGATGGTACTAGATGGTTTGTTTGAGGAATTGGAGTTATCTCATTTTTTAAAATCCCGACCTCATAAGGCTGACTACGACTTGGTTCAAGTGCTAAAGCTACTTGTCTTTCAGCGTATCTTACATCCGAATAGTAAACTTGCGACATATGCTTCTCAGGGTGATTTGTTTGGAGATTGGTCAGTTAGTCGCAATGCTATCTACCGTTCTTTGGATCTCTTGAACTCACTAAAAGAGGACCTTCAACTACATCTGCACAAGGAAGTAAGTCGACTGACAAAGCGTGAAGCTCGTCTGGTTTTCTATGATGTTACTAACTATTACTTTGAAACAGATATCCCTGATAGTGAAGAGGTATCAGAGAGCGGAACAATTCTCAAAGAGGGCTTGCGTAGGAGGGGACCGAGTAAGGAACACAGACCTAAGCCTATAGTGCAACTGGGATTGTTTATGGATACCAACGGTATTCCAATCAGCTATAAATTATTCAGAGGCAATCAGACAGACCCTGTGACTTATCTTCCTGCTGTTGAAGAAGTAAAGAAACAATTTGGGATTGAACGAATTGTAGTTGTGGCAGATAAGGCAATGAATAGTCAAAATAATGTTTCAGCTATGGAGAAGCAAGGAGATGGCTGGATCTTCTCACAAAAGCACCGTGGGAAACGTGGTGCTCCGAAGGATATTCAAGAAAAAATATTGGAAGAATCTGGTTGGCAGTTTAATCAAGAGATCACTTTCGCTAAAAAGTCTTACATTCGAGAGAGAAAACTTGGGACCAAGAAGGATTCTCCAACCGTTAGAGAAAAAGTACTAATGACCTGGTCAAAGAAATATGAAGATAGAGAACGGATTCGACGTGAAGGGGCTCTTGACTATGCCAATAAGCTAACTGATGCGGAATTGTTTCGACAAACGAGTAAGAAGGGCGGAAAGAAATATCTTGAATTGAGCTATTTGGATAAGGAAACCGGAGAGGTTAAACCATTTTCGCCACTTATCCGAATTGACCAAGAACAGGTCGAATTTGATGCTCAATTTGATGGAGTTCATGTCCTTGTGACCAGTGAGACTGAGATGAGCGATGAGGCTATGCTTGCTTCCTACAAGGAACTGTCTAAAATTGAGGATTGCTTCCGTGTAACTAAGATGGAGTTAGAAAGTCGTCCAGTCTATGTTTGGACAGAAGAACATATTCAAGCACACTTTTTAACATGCTTTATTGCCTTGGTTCACTTACGCTTACTCCAACATCAGATTGACTGGAAAATGAGTCCAGAACGGATTACTTCTGCTCTAAATAGTGCAAAGGCCACAAGATTGAGGGATGATTACTATAGGCTTCAAGAGAATTCCGATATGCAGGAGTTAAATAAGCTTTTGGGGTTTGATTGGACCAATGGAATTGTCAAATTTGAAACGCTTAAGAAGTATGGGAAACGTCCATACACAACAAAAAAATAAGAGAAAAGAACAGTGAAATCCCTTGATAGACAAGGGGTTAGCTGTTCTTTATGCTTTTTTAAGTGATAAACTTGGGAATATTCATTTTTTCTCCTCAAGTTCATTTAATATTATCTATTATAACGTAAAAAACAATTTCGATCAAGGATTTTTATTTGATATAATAGAGCTATAAGAATTTAGCAAGGAAATTAATATGGAAAAGCAGTTATTCAATTATGATGAGACAGATATTCAAAGTATTCTAGATTATTCTCAACATTTATTAGATAGATCACTTGGAGAGATTATTGCGGAATACCAAGTTTCACCTTATAAAACTTATCGAGATTTTAAAGAGGGTACGCTTTCAGAAGTTGTTGATAAAGAAATCAGCATGAAATCTAAAGGGCAATATGGCAATTACATAGAAAAGTATTTCTATGGTTATCAGCCCAATAGTGATTCTGCTGCTGACTTTGATAAGGTTGGAGTAGAATTAAAAGTAACACCATTTAAAGTAAACAAGAATGGAACAATTAGTGCAAAAGAGAGATTAGTTTTAACAATATTAAACTATATGGAGGAAAATCTAGATGACTTTTACTCCACTCATCTATGGCAAAAATGTTCTAAAATACTTTTACTGTTTTACAATGGTCTCATTCCAGGGCAGACTATGTCAGATTATATCATTGAAAAAGTCTTTTTGTATGAATGGTTTGAAGAGGATATGGAAGTTATCCTTGAAGATTATAATCGTATTGTAGAAAAGATTAAGCAAGGTAAAGCCCATGAACTTTCCGAATCAGATGGAAACTACTTGTCTACCTGTACAAAAGGTGCAGGGAAAGGAAAAGATTTTCGTATCCAGCCGTTTAGTGACACTCTAGCAAAACAAAGGGCTTGGGAATTAAAATCTAGCTATATGACCTACTTGATCAATCACAAGATATTTAATCAAGTTGATCAAGAAAGTATATTAGCAACTGCCAGAGGCGAGAAAAAATCATTTACACAGGTTATTGCAGACAAAATTTTAGCCTATAAAGGATTTTCTGAGGAAGAATTATATAGTCGATTTGACGTGAATCCTAGAGCAAAAGGGAAAAATAGCACTCTAGTTAAAAATATATTGGGGCTGACTGGAGACCTTGAAAAGACACAAGAATTTCAAAAAGCCAATATGAATTTACGCGTTATTCGTGTAGATAAAAATGGCTTGCCTAAAGAAGATTCTCCTTTTAAAAATTATCAATTTGAAGAATTGGCTAGGAATGATATTTGGGAGGAATCACATCCATTTTTGGAAATTTGCAATAAACGGTTTTTATTTGTCATTTTTAAAGAAGTATCGGATAAGTTATTTGTGTTAGATGGTATAAAGTTTTGGGGATTTCCGGATAGGCTAATTCCTGAGATTCAACGAGTTTGGAATGAAACCCGAAACATTATTCGAGATGGAGTTGAACTGAAGCTAAATGGAAATAAAGTCTCGACAAACTTTCCTCAGAGTAAAGTCAATACAATTTTATTCACGAAAATTCATGCTCAAAATACTTACTACGAAATCCGACCAAATGAATTTGTAGGTAAGGGTAAAATATCAGATACTGACAAACTACCAGACGGAAGAAGAATAACGAAACACTCATTTTGGATTCCTAAAAAATTTTTGAAGGAGATATTACTTGGTCAGTGGGATTAATTATTTAGTGAAAGGCATTTATGAACAAAACTAATTCTTACCAAATCCACCTCCCCTCCCTCATCCCTTTCGGTTTCATCCTCTCCAACAATCGTTACACCTACCGTGAGGTCTTCATGGAGGGGCAGTTTGAGGCGGTGGTGGAAGTCGATGAGGCTGGTCAGCTGTCGTCCTATGTCTGGGATTGTGAGATGGAGGAGGTCTATACCGCCCATCTGGTGACTGCGCCAGCAGGGGCTTTTGTGGGGCAGGTGCGTGAGGCTTATCAGTCCATTTTGGCTCGGGTAGAGGAGGCATGTTGCATCGCTCTGCCATTTACCAAAGACCAAAGCAACCGCATAGCCCAGCTCATCAAGGAGCAGTGGGGGGACCTGCCTGACTATCCCTTTGCCAAGTTGCCGACCTATGGGGCATTTCGCCACCCTGCCAATGACAAGTGGTACGCCCTGGTGAGTCAGATTCCGAGGGACAAGCTGGATGGGAGCGGGTCTCAAGAAGAGGTGGAGATTGTCAATCTCAAGGTTGACGGTCGGGAAATAGCAGAGCTGCTGAGTCAGTCGGGCATCTTCCCTGCCTACCATATGTCGAAGAAGACCTGGGTGTCGGTCTTGCTGGATGATACGGTGGAGGACCAGACGGTGTTTGCCCTCCTTGAGAAAAGTCGTTATTTGGTGGGACCGAAATCCTACAAGGCGGTGCAAGGGCCTGATTACTGGGTTATTCCAGCCAATCCCAGGGTCTATGATATCGATACCGAATTTGCGGAAAATAAGGTAGTCTATTGGCCACAAAAATCAACCATTCAAGCCGGGGACATCGTAGCCATCTATGTTACAGCGCCGGTACAGGCCATTCGTTATGTTTGTCATGTCTTAGGAGCAAACTTGGAAAATCATGGAGAGTCAGATATTCCGACAGAAAAGAAACTCATGCAGGTGGAATTGCTCGCTCAGTTTTCCGATGATGTTTTGCCGAGAGCGCGCATGATGGACTTGGGAGTCAAGGCGGTGCGTGGTCCTAGACGGTTGACAGAAGAGTTTATTCGATACCTGATATCGGTGGTTAAAAACATTTATTAAATTATCAGAATATTTAATAAAAAGACTTTACAAGTAGGTAAAAAAGAGTATAATAAGGTGTATAAATTTTAAGGAGGTAAGGTATGAAGAAAAGCTTCATTCATCAGCAAGAGGAGATTTCTTTCGTCAAAAATACATTCACTCAGTATTTGAAAGACAAGCTAGAAATCGTAGAAGTGCAAGGACCGATTTTGAGTCGTGTCGGGGATGGTATGCAGGATAATTTGTCCGGTGTGGAGAATGCGGTTACTGTTAATGTGAAGCTGATTCCAGATGCGACCTATGAAGTGGTTCACTCACTTGCTAAGTGGAAGCGTCATACCTTGGCTCGCTTTGGATTTCACGAAGGAGAAGGTCTTTTTGTACATATGAAAGCCTTGCGTCCAGATGAGGATTCCTTGGATCCGATTCACTCGGTGTATGTGGATCAGTGGGACTGGGAAAAGGTCATCCCTGATGGTCGTCGCAACTTGGCTTATTTGAAGGAAACGGTCGAACAAATCTATAAGGCCATTCGATTGACAGAGCTTGCAGTTGAAGCTCGTTATGATATTGAGTCTGTTTTACCTAAGAAAATCACCTTTATCCACACGGAGGATTTGGTGAAGAACTTCCCAGACTTGACACCAAAAGAGCGTGAGAATGTGGTTGCCAAAGAATACGGTGCGGTTTTCCTAATCGGTATCGGCGGTGAACTGGCAGATGGTAAACCACATGATGGACGTGCACCAGACTATGATGACTGGACCAGCCCTTCTGAGCCAGGCTACAAGGGATTGAATGGTGATATCTTGGTTTGGAACGAAGCACTTGGATCAGCCTTTGAGTTGTCCTCAATGGGGATTCGTGTGGATGAAGAAGCGCTGAAGCGCCAGGTTGCTATTACAGGTGACGAGGACCGTTTGGAATTTGATTGGCATCGTGCCCTTTTGAATGGACTCTTCCCGCTGTCTATCGGTGGCGGTATCGGCCAATCCCGTTTGGCCATGTTCTTACTTCGTAAGAAACATATCGGAGAAGTGCAGTCCAGTGTTTGGCCACAGGAAGTGCGAGATAGTTTTGAAAATATTTTGTAAGAGGTTGATTTTCAATCTCTTTTCTTTTTCTTCCAATCAACTACCTGAAAACATTTACAACAAGATTATCTGTGATTTTTGCGCTAATCTATGATATACTTTTTTAGTTAAATTAAAATATATAGAGGATATTATGACAAAACTTAGAGAAGACATCCGTAACGTAGCCATTATTGCCCACGTTGACCACGGAAAAACAACCCTCGTTGATGAATTATTGAAACAATCCCAAACACTTGATGAACGTACGCAGTTGGATGAGCGTGCCATGGACTCAAACGACATCGAAAAAGAGCGTGGAATCACTATTCTTGCTAAAAACACTGCTGTAGCTTATAACGGTACACGTATCAACATCATGGACACACCGGGACACGCGGACTTCGGTGGTGAGGTTGAGCGTATCATGAAAATGGTTGACGGTGTTGTCCTTGTTGTCGATGCCTACGAAGGTACCATGCCACAGACCCGTTTCGTATTGAAAAAAGCCCTTGAACAAAACTTGACACCAATCGTCGTTGTTAACAAAATTGACAAGCCATCTGCTCGTCCAGAAGAAGTTGTGGATGAAGTGCTTGAACTCTTCATCGAATTGGGTGCAGATGATGACCAGTTGGAATTCCCAGTGGTTTACGCATCAGCTATCAACGGAACTTCATCTTTGTCTGACAATCCAGCGGACCAAGAAGAAACAATGGCACCAATCTTTGATACCATCATTGAGCATATCCCTGCACCAGTGGATAACTCAGATGAACCTTTGCAGTTCCAAGTATCCCTTTTGGACTACAATGACTTCGTAGGTCGTATCGGTATCGGTCGTGTCTTCCGTGGTACTGTTAAAGTTGGTGATCAAGTTACCCTTTCTAAACTAGATGGCACAACCAAAAACTTCCGTGTTACAAAACTCTTTGGTTTCTTCGGTCTTGAGCGTAAGGAAATCCAAGAAGCTAAAGCTGGTGATTTGATTGCCGTTTCTGGTATGGAAGACATCTTCGTTGGTGAAACTGTGACTCCGACAGATGCGGTTGAGCCACTTCCAGTTCTTCGTATCGATGAGCCAACTCTTCAAATGACTTTCTTGGTCAACAATTCACCATTTGCTGGTCGTGAAGGTAAATGGGTAACATCACGTAAAATTGAAGAGCGCCTTTTGGCGGAATTGCAAACGGACGTTTCTCTCCGTGTTGACCCTACAGACTCGCCAGACAAATGGACTGTTTCAGGTCGTGGTGAATTGCACTTGTCTATCTTGATTGAAACCATGCGTCGTGAGGGCTATGAGCTTCAAGTATCACGTCCAGAAGTTATCATCAAGGAAATCGACGGCGTGAAAATGGAGCCATTCGAGCGCGTGCAAATCGATACTCCAGAAGAATACCAAGGTTCTGTTATCCAATCTCTATCTGAGCGTAAGGGTGATATGTTGGATATGGTTGCGACAGGTAATGGTCAAACTCGTCTTGTATTCCTTGTTCCTGCGCGTGGTTTGATTGGTTATTCAACAGAATTCCTTTCAATGACTCGTGGTTACGGTATCATGAACCATACTTTCGACCAATACTTGCCAGTTGTTCAAGGTGAGATCGGTGGTCGTCACCGTGGTGCCCTTGTTTCTATCGATCAAGGTAAGGCAACAACATACTCAATCATGCGTATCGAAGAGCGTGGTACAATCTTCGTTAACCCAGGTACTGAGGTTTATGAAGGAATGATTATCGGTGAAAACTCACGTGAAAATGACTTGACCGTTAACATTACGACTGCTAAACAAATGACCAACGTTCGTTCAGCTACCAAAGACCAAACGTCAGTTATCAAGACACCACGTATCTTGACTCTTGAAGAATCACTAGAATTCTTGAACGATGATGAGTACATGGAAGTAACGCCTGAGTCTATCCGTCTTCGTAAGCAAATCTTGAACAAGGCAGAGCGTGATAAGGCTGCGAAGAAGAAAAAATTAGCGACTGAGGAATAATTTCTAGGAGAAGAAGCATGTTTTATTTAATCCTCGCCATCATGTTAGTACTTTTTTATATATTTGTGGCACCTCGCAATATTAAGGGGACTATGAATTTGATTGCGGCAGTATTTTTACTGGTAGCATTAGCGATTGCCTTGGTACTTGGATTTTTAAGAATCATGCAATTTTCAAAGGAAATTTGGGTTGGTCTACTAATGATTCTGATTGGTTTTTGGGCGATGCGGGATATTTATTATCTCGATAAAGAACCGAAAGACAGGCAGAGGAGAACAGAGCGACCTGGTCCTTATAGATATAGATGAAATTAACCGACGCTTTGCGTCGGTTTCAGACTGAAGACAAAGTCCTTAGAATTGATTTTCTAAGGGCTTTTCTTCGTATTTAGGAGTATAATATAAGAAAAAGGACTTATGAGGTTCTCCTATGCTACACAAAGAAAAACCTGACTATAACCGCAATCAGTACGGTTTCTATACCCTTGACCAGCTTGTGCCTGCAGATCATTTCCTGCGCCAAGTGGAAGCTGTGATTGACTTCGACTTCATTTATGACCTAGTAGAAGATACCTATTCGTCTGATAATGGTCGTCCTAGTCTTGACCCTGTCATGTTAGTTAAAATTCCTCTGATTCAGTGCTTTTATGGTATTCGTTCCATGCGTCAGACCATCAAGGATATTGAAGTGAATACTGCCTATCGCTGGTTTCTTGGTTTAACCCTAGATGACAAGGTGCCTCACTTCACGACATACGGCAAAAATTATTCCCGTCGCTTTCAAGAGAAAGGGTTGATTGAGTCCATTTTCACGCATATTCTTGGGCTGTGTATCAATGCAGGCCTAATTGACCCGACGGAGATTTTCATAGACGGAACTCATATTAAAGCTGCGGCCAATAATCGTAAGTTTATCAACCAAGAGGTGGAAAAGCAGGCCAAATTCATGAGTGAACAGCTGGAAATCGAAATTAATCAAGATCGGGTAAAGCACGGAAAAAAGCCGCTCGGGCCCGCCAAAGAGCCAGAGCCCATCGCTAAGAAAATCTCCACAACCGACCCAGAAAGTGGCTGGTTCCACAAAGGTGATCATAAGGAAGTTTTCGCTTATTCTGCCCAAGTTGCCTGTGATAAGTATGGCTGGGCACTTGCTTATAGTGTTGAGGCTGGTAATATCCATGACAGTCAGGCTTTTCCTGCACTTTTCGCCAAGCTTGAACCCTTGAAACCAGAGTATATCATTGCAGATTCGGGCTATAAAACTCCCAGTATTGCCAAGTTTCTAATTGATAAGGAAATCACTCCTGTCCTTCCCTACACCCGTCCCCGTGGGAAGAAGGGACAACTTCGTCCTAAAGATTTTGTCTATGACGAACACTTCGATTGTGTCCTGTGTCCTGAACATCAGGCCTTGACCTATCGCACGACTACCCGAGAAGGCTACCGAGAATACAAAAGCGATCCAGCAATTTGTGCCAACTGTCCCCTATTATCAGTATGTACGACCAGTAAGAACCATCAAAAAGTTGTCACGCGGCATATTTGGAAGGAGTATTTGGAACAGTGCGAGGATATTCGTCATCAAAGAGGGATGAAGGAACTCTACCAACATCGGAAAGAGACGATTGAACGGCTATTTGGCACAGCCAAGGAATACCATAATCTGCGCTACACGAGAGAAAAAGGCAAGTCCAAAATGGAGGATAAGATTGGACTGACTTTGGCGTGCTTAAATCTCAAAAAACTAGCTAAAAGGATGGCAAGAAGGCCTTTTTATTTTGTCCAGATGGGGTGGTTTCAGCATTAAAACAGCCATTTTTCTCTAAAAACAGTAAAAAAGACAAACACCAAAACGATGTTTGTCTGCAATCTGTAACCGACGCTTTGCGTCGGTTTTTCTGTCCTCTGGCTTGAAAAAGGTCTTCGTAAAGGGTAAAATAAGGTGTTAGAAAGTAAAGGTATTTGAGATGAAGATGATTGATATTGTAAAAAATAAGAAAGTGTTAGTGCTAGGCTTAGCTAAATCAGGGGAATCTGCAGCCCGTCTCCTAGATAAATTGGGTGCTATCGTCACTGTTAACGATGGAAAGCCTTTTGAAGAAAATCCGACTGCTCAATCTTTGTTGGAAGATGGTATCCGTGTAATTTGCGGGAGCCATCCCTTGGAATTATTGGATGAAGATTTCGCTTTGATGGTAAAAAATCCAGGAATTCGCTATGATAATCCTATGGTTGAAAAAGCAATTGGCAAAGGAATTCCAGTATGGACAGAGGTTGAATTGGCCTACTTGGTATCAGATGCTCCAATCGTGGGGATAACAGGTTCGAACGGCAAGACAACGACAACGACCATGATTGCGGAAGTCTTGAATGCTGGAAATAAACCTGCAAAATTATGTGGAAATATTGGTTACCCAGCATCTTCGGTCGCTCAAACTGCGACTGCAGAGGATACCTTGGTCATGGAATTATCATCTTTCCAGTTAATGGGGACAGAATCTTTCCATCCGCATATCGCCGTTGTGACCAATCTCATTGCCAGTCATATTGATTATCACGGGACTTTTGAAGACTACGTAGCAGCCAAATGGATGATTCAGCGTCAGATGACGGCTGAGGATTTTGTAGTGCTCAACTTCAACCAGAAAGAAGCTAAGGAATTGGCTGGACAGACCAAGGCAACTGTCGTTCCTTTTTCTACGCTGGAAGTAGTTGATGGAGCTTATTTGGCAGAAGGAAAACTCTATTTCAAGGGTGAATACATCATGGACGCTGACCAAATTGGTGTTCCAGGTTCACACAATGTTGAAAATGCCTTGGCAACAATTGTGGTTGCAAAATTGTTGGGAGTAGACCACCAAGCGATTCAGGAAAGTTTGTCTGCTTTTGGAGGTGTCAAACACCGCTTGCAATTTGTAGGTGAGGTCAACGGAGTTTCCTTCTACAATGATAGTAAGTCTACCAATATCTTGGCGACTCAAAAAGCTCTTTCAGGGTTTGACAATAGCAAGGTCATTTTGATTGCAGGTGGCTTGGACCGTGGTAATGAATTTGATGAATTAGTCCCTGATTTGGTCGGACTAAAGAAAATGGTGATCCTTGGCCAATCAGCTCCCCGTGTTCAACGTGCTGCTGATAAAGCAGAGGTGGAAACGATAGAAGCTCTCGATATTGCGGATGCGACTAGAAAAGCCTTTGCCATTGCGGAAAAAGGAGATATTGTCCTTTTAAGTCCAGCCAATGCAAGCTGGGATATGTATGCCAATTTTGAAGTGCGTGGCGACGTCTTCTTACAGACCTTTGAGGAGTTGAAATGATCATGAAAAAAATTGTTTTTACAGGCGGAGGGACTGTTGGGCACGTGACGCTCAATCTCCTTTTGATTCCGCGATTTTTGGAAGAAGGCTGGGAAGTTCATTATATTGGTGATGGGAATGGGATTGAGCATGAACAGGTTGTGAAATCAGGTTTAGATGTCCATTTTCATTCTATTTCGACTGGGAAATTACGCCGTTATTTCTCTTTCCAAAATATGTTGGACGTGTTTAAAGTTGGTTTTGGTGTTCTTCAATCCTTGGCCATTATTGCTAAAATTCGTCCGCAAGCTCTTTTTTCAAAAGGTGGGTTTGTATCGGTTCCGCCAGTTATTGCTGCTAATTTGCTGCGGGTTCCGGTCTTTATCCATGAATCAGACTTAACAATGGGACTGGCAAATAAAATAGCCTATAAATTTGCGACAACCATGTATAGTACTTTTGAGCAACCTGCCAGCTTGACTAAAGTAAAACATGTTGGTGCGGTTACAAAAGTGGGGCAAACGAATGACAAAGTTACACCAATCCAGTTGCCAGAAATTCTCAGTCACTTCGATAAAAGTCTGCCGACCCTACTGTTTGTAGGTGGTTCGGGCGGTGCTAAAGTCTTTAATGATTTAATCAGTCAGAATAGTGCAGCTCTGACCGAACGATTCAATATTATCAACTTGACAGGGGACAGTAGTCTCAACCAATTAGATAAAAACCTATATAGAGTTGACTATGTGACAGAACTTTATCAACCGTTGATGGATTTAGCGGATGTCGTTATTACCCGTGGTGGTTCCAATACTCTGTTTGAGTTGATTGCCATGCAACAACTCCATTTGATTGTGCCTCTAGGACGACAGGCCAGTCGAGGGGATCAGATTGAAAATGCTCTCTATGCAGAGAAAAAAGGATATTCTAAGCAGATTGATGAAAGTCAATTGACATTTGCCAGCCTGTTAGTAGAAGTCGATGAGCTATTGAAAAATAAGGAATTTTATATCCAAAACATGGCAAATTCTAATGAAATTCAGTCAGTAGATAGTTTTTACAATTTGCTTAGAGAAGATATGGGAAGGTAGGTTCTATGACGGAAAAAGATTCAAATGTAGAAGAATCAGTGCTAGAAGCGGAACAGGCATCCCAAGTAGAATTGGATTCGGAACAAATTTCACCAGCAGAGAAAGAATCTGTATTAGCCGAAGAAAAAGGGCTTTCTACGGATGTAGACATACCTGAGATGACTGCTTCGGATGATGAAAAAAGTGCCTTTTTCGAACAATGGAAAGCACGCCACCAAGCCTACCTTGCTCATAAAGATGACGCAGATATTCAGGCAGTTGACGAGGGGCAGACAGAACAGAAGAACCCAGAAGCTAAAAAGAGTAAAAGGGTCCTTTTTCAGGGAATAAACAGAAGACAAGAGAGTCCGGAATCCAAGACAGAAACAGAGAAAAAGGTCCAGCCTTTAAAAGTTGATATTCCTTCCAAAGTAGTCTGGAAAGCTATTCCGGTTCTTGTGACGAGTTTGTTATTGGCAGCGTTGGCTCTGTATTTTATTTCTCCAACCAGCAAGAAAAAACAAATAGAGGTTGTCGGAAATGAGCGACTAACTGCGGAGCAAGTAGAAAATTATAGCCTTATCTCTCCGGATGATTACATTGTAACCATAGCTCTGCATGCAGATGCTTACGCAAAGAATATTAAGAAGAATAGTTCGTCTGTAGAGACAGCAACAATCAAGTTCCAGTTTCCAGCTACCTTTACCATTCACATCAAAGAATACGCTATCATAGGCTACATTCAGCAACAAAGTCAGTGGTATCCAGTACTGTCTAGTGGAGTGGTTGGCGGAGAGCCGATTTCACAGGATTCTTTGCCAGAAGGCTACACAACGATTAATTTATCCGACAAGGAATTAATCAAGGAACTGGCCATTGAATTGGGTAAAATAGATACAGGAATTCGTTCTGCTATTCAGACAATAAATTTAACGCCAAGTAAAGTGACCGCGGATTTGCTGACACTCAATATGGCAGATGGAAACACGGTTTTAGTTCCATTGAGTGAGATTAGCCAGAAGTTGCCTTACTATACAAAAATAGCGGCAGAAGTGACAGTTCCAACGACAATTGATATGGAAGTTGGTATTTATAGATATGCAAGCTGAAATAGATAATTTTGTAAAGAAAAAGTAATAAAAAAATCCTTTAAAAACACCATAATTCGATATAATCCCGTCTTTGACAGTTTTACAAGACAAAAAACCTCCCTAACCCTATGCATATCAAGGGTTTAGCGAGGTTTTCTTTTTATATCAAAAATGCGTACTTTTTCTCGATTTTGACGATTGTAAAATTTTTTTCATCTTTTTTTCGCTTAGAATTTGATAATCACTTCTGAATCCAAATGTCTGATGCAGCTGGTCAGTAATAGCCGTCCGAGTGTAGTTAGGTAGATAACCAAAACCAGGCAGATACTTAAAGGTGTATGAACGTAAGGTTTCAATGAGTTCAGTACATGTGAATTGCTTCTGAACCGCCAGCTCTAAGTAACGATAGAGTATAAGAGCAAGAAAGCAAGTTGTAAAGTGAGCAGAAATGCGATCTTCTCGACTTAAATAAACTGGTCTAGCTTTCAATTCATGCTTCATAATACGGAAACATTCTTCAATTTCCCATCTTCTCTGATTAATGGAAACAATGGTCTCAATCGTATCGTCTAAGTTTGTTGTTACCGCATAAATTCCATCAAATCTAGCTTCAGAAACAATTCGTTCTTCATCCAACTCAATAAACGTTTTCTCAGCTATTTCTCCATCCCTTGTTGTCTCTGTTACTTTTAGGAAACGCTTAGGATCTGTAGATTGTTTCTTCTTGTAGTCAGCTGGTTTTCCAATCCATTTTGAGGCACGTTGAATCTGGCGTTCGCGTATCTTTCTTTGGTAATCTCTGTATTTAGCTGAGAAGGTTACAATCAATCGTTGGTCTTCTAGCCCATCTTGTGGTAAGGGGCATTCTTTGTAAAAGACTTGTCTATAGAGAAAGTCTTGATTACTTTCATCTAGTGCAGAAATATCATAGAATGTCTCGGACTTATCTCCCATCAACCGCCAACCTGTAGAAGCTGTAGCCCAGTCTTTGTCTTCTTTCTTTAACTTTTTGATAGATTGAGTTGTGACAAAGGCTCTCCCGCTGATATTATTGTAGCGTTTGTTTCCAATAGAAGATAGTCCAGCATCTGTACAGACCACAAATTGAGCTTTTTCAAAATCCTTGATAATCTTCTTCTCCAAAGGTTTCATAGTCGTTTGTTCATTCGTATTACCAGGTGTGACGGAGAAAGCTAATGGAATTCCTTGAGAATCCATAAACAGCCCCATTTGAACGATTGGATTCGGTCGATGTTCCTTAGAATAGCCATATTGTCTCAGTTGCCCCTCCTCATCTTCTTCCTCAATTTCGAAATAGAAATTTGTACAGTCGTAATAGAGGACATCAGTTTTACGAGAGGAAAGTGCAGTTGAGTTTTTATAGAGTTGTTCTTGAATAAAGTCAGTTTCTTTGGCAATAATTTCTAATCCTCGGTAGAGGTGCTGGAGTTCCAGAGTTTTAGGTTCTAGGAGAGTTTGTGAAAAATGAGCAGTAGACCGTTTAGAGGATGGGAATAGGATTCTGCCGTAGAGGAGACGAGAAAGAATGGTATCTAAGTGAAAACTAAAGTGATACCTCTTCTGAATATCTTGACAGATTTTATCCAATCCCAACTGATAATAGATATTCTGTAGAAATAAATATCCCCCATGATATTCATTTCGTTGATTTTGTTTCAACTGTTTATTCTCATGAAGTTTGACTAATATTTCTTGTTTATCTTCTTTATCAAGTTCGGTTAACTCTTTAGCCCGCAATTTTGCCCATTCCATTGGTTCCATTTCGGGATGTAGCTGTTGAAGAGTTTCATGATTGCCGAGATTTTCGACAATGGTTGATGTCCGTTTGTTTCCGACCTTGATATCTTTGATAATGGCATAGTTGATAGTATTTTTAGATACTGATTTTTTAACTCTCATGGATTCGCACCTCACTCTATTATACCACAGTACGAGAAAGTACGCAATAAAAATGTGCGAGAATTTGACAAAAAAATAGCGTGCTAAATTCCCAAAGTAAGTTCTAGTCTGTCTTAAAAACTGGAAATTAGACTGAGACAAAGAAATAAGGTAGAACTTACTATGGGACAAGTTGGTAACTGACAATGAAAAACAAACACTTAACTCTCTCTGATCGCAATGATATTCAAATAGGAATTGAACAACTTAAGACCTTCTCAGCTATAGCAGCTAAGTTAGGAAAAGACCCGTCCACAATTTCAAAAGAAGTTCGGAGAAATAGAGTGATAAAAGAGAACTCTAGTACTTCCAATTGTGAGGCCTGCCCTTTACTCAAAAAGGCTCCATACGTTTGTAATGCCTGTCCGAAAAAGAGAAGCAACTGCGGATACCAGAAACAGTTCTACTACGCAAAAAGAGCTCAGCTTGATTATGAAGCTAAGCTCTCAGACTCGAGAACAGGTGTTGCACTAAACAAGGAAGAATTCTATCGTATGGACGAGATTGTCTCTTCAGCCATCCAAAAGGGACAACACCTCAACCACATCATCGCCTCAAACGAACTTTCGGCATCCAGAGCTTCTATCTACAGATACCTTGAAAAAGGCTATCTGTCCACAAAGCCCATTGATTTCCCCCGTGTCGTGAAATTCAGAAAGCGGAGAACCAGAAACCTACAACCCATTCCTAAAACTGCCAAAGAAGGACGGTCTTACGAGGACTTCCAACGCTTTCTCACAGAGAAAGGAATCAGCTATTGGCTAGAAATGGACACCGTTACTGGACGGATTGGAGGAAAGGTACTTCTCACCTTTAACCTCTCCTTCTGTAACTTTATCTTCGCTCGATTACTTGATAATAAAACAGCTAATGAGGTCGCTAAACATCTCTACGCTATCAAGAATGACCTACATCAGAAAGAGATGGACTTCTGCGAACTATTTCCTGTCATTCTGACCGATAATGGCGGTGAATTCGCCAGAGTGGACGACATCGAAATGGATGTTCGGGGAGAATCTAAACTCTTCTTCTGTGACCCAAATCGTTCTGACCAGAAGGGGAGAATTGAGAAGAATCACACACTTATCAGAGACATTCTTCCTAAGGGAACTAGTTTTGACAACTTGACACAGGAGGATATCAACCTAGTTTGTTCGCATGTCAACAGCGTCAAACGGGCTTCTTTCAACGGAAAATCGGCCTATGAACTCTTTACATTTACCTACGGTGAAGAATTGGCAACACTTTTGGGTATCTCTAAAATTGACCCTGAAAACGTCATCCAATCACCTCGATTATTAGATAAGTAATCGCTAGTTTTTATCAGAAAATAATTTCAAAATAGAAAGGAACTTGTCCCATCCCAAATTCCAGATAACTAGAACTTACTTTGAGACGTCTCAGAGCCAGTAACTTTAGTGTACCCTTTTTTTCAACATTTTCAACCTTAAAACTCACTATTATCAACATTTTTAGTCAAAAACAGAACTTAGTCTGAGACTAAATTCTGTTGGTTTTATGCAGTTTTCTCAGAGTAACTTCTGGAAGGACGGGAACTAGAACTTACTTTGAGAATTTACCAAAAAAATAGCGTCACATCAACGTTTGTGACACTTTTGGTGGTTTCAAACTGTCAAACTCCCGGGTATTTATAGATATGCAAGCTGAAATAGATAATTTTGTAAAGAAAAAGTAATAAAAAAATCCTTTAAAAACACCATAATTCGATATAATATGGTATAATGAATGATGACTAATTATACTATTTTTCAAAATGGAAGATGATTTGTTAAAGTTGGAAGTAAGAGAGGACTGATAGAATGGCTAGGAACGGCTTTTTTACGGGATTAGATATTGGTACAAGCTCCGTTAAAGTCTTGGTTGCAGAATATATTGATAACGAAATGAATGTGATTGGGGTCAGCAATGTAAAAAGTGCTGGTGTCAAAGATGGAATTATTGTAAATATTGAGGTGGCTGCTGGAGCGATTAAAAAAGCAATCGAGCAGGCAGAAGAAAAGTCAGGTATCCGCATTGAAAAGGTAAATGTTGGATTACCTGCCAACCTTCTTCAGATTGAACCGACTCAAGGGATGATTCCTGTTACAACGGATTCACAAGAAATTACAGACTTAGATGTTGAAAATGTTGTAAAATCAGCATTGACAAAGAGTATGACTCCGGAACGTGAAGTGATTTCATTTATTCCAGAAGAGTTCACTGTCGATGGATTCCAAGGCATTAAGGACCCTCGTGGAATGATGGGAATTCGCTTGGAAATGCGTGGTATGCTGTACACAGGACCACGTACCATTCTTCACAATCTTCGTAAAACGGTGGAGCGTGCAGGTGTCCAAGTTGAAAATATTGTAATTTCTCCGTTGGCACTAACTCGCTCTGTATTGAATGAAGGTGAACGTGAGTTTGGTGCGACTGTCATTGATCTTGGTGGTGGTCAAACGACTGTGGCTGTTATGCGTGGCCAAGAGTTGCAATACACAAACATCTACCAAGAAGGTGGAGATTATATCACAAACGATATTTCAAAAGTATTGACAACTTCAAAGAGTATTGCTGAAAACTTGAAATACAACTACGGCATTGCCTATCCGCAAGATGCAAGTGATAAGGAAAAATTCACTGTTGACGTGATTGGAGAAAACGCTCCAGTTGAAGTGACCGAGCGCTACCTTTCAGAAGTGATAGCGGCACGTCTGCGTCAGATTTTTGACCGTGTGAAACAAGATTTGGAGCGTACACGTGCTCTAGATTTACCAGGAGGCATTGTTATTGTAGGTGGTGGTGCTATCTTACCAGGAATTACAGAATTGGCCCAAGAAGTGTTTGGTGTTAACACTAAACTTTATGTTCCAAATCAAATTGGTATCCGCAATCCAGCATTTGCAAGTGTGATTAGCTTTGTTGAGTATGTTGGTGAGTTAGAAGATGTAGAAAATATTGCCCAACATGCAGTAAATGGCGAAACTACCTTGAGACATAAGCCAGTTGAAATTCCTGTTGCTCGTCCTCGGATTAGTCAGCCAATTCAAAGAGAAATCGTGAACGAATTGAACACAGTTGATCAGGTAGAGGAACAAGTTGCTCCTACTTACCATGATGAGGAAGAAGAAGTTCGTCCAGCTGCTAAGGGAAACATCACAGATCGCATTCGTGGTTTGTTTGGCAGCATGTTTGAATAAGAGAAAAGAAAAGGTGATTTAAACTATGGCATTTTCATTTGAAGCAGCAGCTAGTCATGGTGCTGTCATTAAAGTAATCGGTGTCGGCGGTGGTGGCGGGAACGCGATCAACCGTATGATTGAAGAAGGTGTTGCTGGGGTTGAGTTCATTGCAGCAAACACAGATGTACAAGCGCTAAGTAGCTCTAAAGCTGAAACAGTTATCCAACTAGGTCCTAAATTGACTCGTGGTTTGGGTGCTGGAGGTCAACCTGAGGTTGGTCGTAAAGCTGCTGAGGAAAGCGAAGAAGCATTGACTAATGTATTAACTGGTGCAGATATGGTCTTCATCACTGCTGGTATGGGCGGTGGCTCAGGGACTGGTGCGGCTCCTGTTATTGCACGTATTGCTAAAAACTTGGGTGCGTTGACTGTCGCAGTTGTGACTCGTCCGTTTGGTTTTGAAGGTAATAAACGTGGAAACTTTGCGATTGAGGGAATTGAAGGTCTTCGCGAACAAGTAGATACACTCTTAATTATTTCAAACAACAACCTTCTTGAAATTGTTGATAAGAAAACACCGCTTTTAGAAGCACTAAGCGAAGCTGATAATGTTCTTCGTCAAGGTGTTCAAGGAATTACAGACTTGATTACAAATCCTGGTTTGATTAACTTGGACTTTGCAGATGTGAAGACAGTTATGGAAAACAAAGGAAACGCCTTGATGGGTATCGGTATCGGTACTGGTGAGGACCGAGTGATTGAGGCGGCTCGTAAGGCGATTTATTCTCCTCTTCTTGAAACAACAATTGATGGTGCAGAGGATGTCATTGTCAATGTTACAGGTGGTTATGACATGACTCTGACAGAAGCAGAAGATGCTTCAGAAATCGTTAATCAGGCTGCGGGTCAAGGTGTTAACATTTGGTTGGGGACATCTATTGATGAAACAATGAAAGATGAGATTCGTGTGACTGTTGTGGCTACGGGTGTTCGTCAAGATACTGCTGATAAACCAGCCCGCCATCGTACGGAAGCTGTTTCACCACGCCCTTCTCAACGCTTTGATCATTCAGTAGCATCAGCACCAACTCGTGGTGCTGCACAACAAACTGAAGCACCGAAAGCTTCTGCCTTCGGAGAGTGGGATTTGCGTCGCGAAAACTTGATTCGTCCAACTGACACAGAACCAACTTCCACTGTTTCAGTCGAAAAATTTACAATGGATCAAGATGAGGATGAATTGGATACACCACCATTCTTCCGTAATCGCTAAACTAAAATGAATTTTCAAAAGAATAAGGATGCTATCTTTTCAGCAGTGGCAAAAGCTGCTGAAAAGGCAGGTCGTCCGAGTGAATCAGTAAAGGTAATAGCTGTCACCAAATATGTTGACAGCTCTATTGCTAATCAGCTAGTGAATACTGGGATTACCCATATTGGAGAAAATCGAGTCGATAAGTTCTTAGAAAAGTATAGTGCCCTAGCAGACAAACAATTGACATGGCATTTGATAGGGACTTTACAGAGAAGAAAGGTCAAGGACATTATTCCATTTGTTGATTATTTCCACGCCCTAGACTCTGTCAAACTAGCTCAGGAAATAGATAAACGTGCGACTAAAATAGTCAAGTGTTTCCTCCAAGTCAACGTTTCCGGTGAGGAGAGTAAGCATGGCTTTGCAGTATCTGAGATTGATGCGGCACTTGCTGAAATTAGTTTATTGGAGAACATTGAACTTGTTGGATTGATGACGATGGCACCGATTGATGCTACAGATGATGAATTAGATGAGATCTTTTCTAAAATGCAGGAAATCCAAGAAGAACTAGCTACAAGGAACTTACCACGTATGCCCTTTACAGAGTTAAGTATGGGAATGAGTGGGGACTTTGAACGCGCCATTGCTCACGGAGCTACATATGTGAGAATTGGCTCAGCATTCTTTGAATAATGGAGAGGAGGAAAATATGGCATTAAAAGATACATTTAAGAACTTATTTAATTACTTTGAAGTTGACGAAGTCAATGAAGTTGAAGAACAGGCAGATGCCTATTCAATGCCTAATGATCGTCCTAAAATGCGTGTTGCCAATACCACTACAGTTGCACCTGTGCGCGGACAGCAGCCAAAAGTAGAGACGCGTCGGGAAGCACGTTCAGAAAGTCAACTTCAACGCCTACATGAAAGGCAGCAAGAATTGATGACTAATAATAACGAAAAAGAGATTGTCAAAACTACAATTGATATTAAGTTTCCAAAACGTTATGAAGATGCACCAGAGATGGTAAATCTTTTATTAGATAATGCGAGTATTCTCATTGATTTTCAATATATGTCGGAGCAACAAGCTAGACGTTGCCTAGACTACTTGGATGGTGCTCGTTCAGTATTATCTGGAAATTTGAAAAAGGTCTCAAATACCATGTGGCTGTTAACTCCAGTAAATGTCACAGTCAATATTGAAGAATTGCGCAATGCTGGAACAACTACTGGTGTGGCTGATTCAAATTTTGACTTTGATATAAAACGGTAACGCTATGCAAATTTTGATTTTTTTACTATTAAAAATTGTAGAAATTTATTCCTATCTCTTATTGGCATACGCTTTGCTAAGTTGGTTTCCTAGCCTATACACAAGCTCGATTGGACGTTTGATTCAATGGCTGGTAGCACCGATTTTAAAACCCTTTAGGCGATTTAATCTGCAATTTATGGGGTTGGATTGGACCGTAATGGCAGCCATGATTGCGCTTAATATGGGAACACGCTTCTTGGTTCAATTATTGCTCCTGTTAGCATAGTTATGAAAAATGACAAAAACTTATTGCAACATTTTTCTAGGGAAGAAAGAGAGTTTGTAGAGAAAATAATGGATATGTGTCAGCAAGTTGAAGATACGTATTCATACAGATTAACTCAGTTTTTACATCCTAGACAAGATGAAATTGTATGCAAAATTGCTAACTACTACCAGTTACAAACATTTTCTAGTCGGGACTTTGTTTCGACTGAACATTCGCGGGTTATTATTGCCCCGGCTTATTATGAGTTGGACATCAAGGACTTTGAGTTAACTGCTCTTCATTTGTCCTATGCTAGAAAATTTCACACCTTATCCCATTCACAAGTTCTTGGAACTTTTCTCAATCAACTAGGGATTAAAAGGGAGTATTTGGGTGATATTTTGATTGATGATGAACGATTGATTGTCTTTATCGATCAGAAATTTGGGCAGATTGCCTTACAATCTATCACTAAAGTTGCTCGTGTCCCTGTTAAGGGAAAGGAAGAAGAATGGACGACTGTTCGATTACCGATTGGACAGGAATGGCGTTCAAAGGATGTGTTGGTTTCCAGTATGAGATTGGATAAATTGATTTCGGTCGCATTTAATCTTTCAAGGGCAACTGCAAATAAGTTGATTGAGGCTGGACATGTGAAGTTGGATTATGTTCTGACAGAACAAACCAGTAAATTAGTTGAAATAGGGCAATTAATTAGTGTTAGGAGATATGGTAGAGTTCGCCTAAATGAATTTTTAGGTTTTTCTAAGCAAGGGAAGATAAAATTAAAGTTAGACATTGTTAAAACTTAGGAGGAAAGATGGCACTTACAGCATTAGAATTAAAAGATAAAACCTTTGCTACAAAATTTAGAGGATACGACGCAGATGAAGTTGATGACTTTTTGGACATTGTAACACGTGATTATGAGGATTTAATTCGTAAAAATCATGACCAAGAGTTAGAATTGAAAAATTTGCGGGAACGTTTGGCTTATTTTGATGAGATGAAAGAATCATTGAGTAAATCAGTTCTTTTAGCTCAAGATACAGCTGAGAAAGTAAAGGTTGCGGCCGAAGATCAAGCGGTAAATATTATTAAACAAGCTGACTATGATGCGGCAACATTGTTACATGAAGCTAAAGATAAGGCAAATGAAATTCTTCGTAATGCGACTGACAACGCGAAAAAAGTTGTCATTGAGACTGAAGAATTAAAAAACAAGACACGTATTTTCCATCAGCGTCTGAAATCAACAGTAGAAAGCCAATTATCATTGGTTAATTCATCTGAATGGGAGGAAATCCTCCGCCCAACAGCAAGTTACATTCAAACAAGTGACGAAGCCTTTCGTGATGTTCTTCATAAGGCTTTGGATGAAGAATTACCTGTTGAAGAAGAAAGTTTGGATTATACACGTCAATTGACACCAGAAGAAATTGCAGAATTAACTCGTCAGGCAGTGGCTTTTGAGAGTGGAGAGTCTGTAGAAATTTCAATAGAAGAATAATAAAGATCATAAGCAGAGACACGGTCGGTAGAAATATTTATAGCGAGTAGGAGATGGTGGAAGCCCTACAATCTCTTTCTATGGATCATCACTTTGTTTGATTTTTCCTGAAAATAGTAAGGAAAGACGCCCGTTCACGTTACGAACATAGAGGGATAGGGGAAACTCTATCTAAACTAAGGTGGTACCACGAACTTTCGTCCTTATTTGGCGGGAGTTTTTTTATATTTTTTATGATACGATTAGAATTAGTAAACAAGGACAACTTTGAAGCAGTGTTACAAGTTCAACTTGCACCTGAGGACCAACGCCGAGTAGCATCGGTTGAATATTCTTTAGCTCAGGCATGGCTCTATCGGGAGGAGGGACATCTGCTTCCTTATGCTGTCAAATCAGGGCAGAGAATCGTAGGTTTTGTATTGTTGTCTATACAAGAAGACAAGAGCTACTATGTGTGGCGTTTGTTAATAGACAGACATTATCAAAATAGAGGCTATGGTAAGGAAGTCATCCGACAAGTGATTGGTCTGGCTAAGGAAGATCCAAGTTGCCACACAATTACCATGAATTATGTAATCGGCAATCATAAAATGAGGTACATTTTAGAAAAACTTGGTTTTCAATCCGTTGGTTTAGAAGGTCAAGAAATGAAAATGGAATTAATTATAAGATAAAGGAGTTATGATGAAACTAAAAGAAACACTCAATTTAGGTAAGACAGCCTTCCCAATGCGTGCAGGTTTGCCAACTCGTGAGCCAGAATGGCAAAAAGCTTGGGATGAAGCAAACTTGTATGCTCGTCGTCAAGAACTCAACGCAGGCAAGCCAGCCTTCCACCTACACGATGGCCCTCCATACGCAAACGGAAATATCCACGTTGGACATGCTTTGAACAAGATTTCTAAAGATATTATCGTTCGCTCTAAGTCAATGTCTGGTTTCCGTGCTCCATTCGTACCAGGTTGGGATACACACGGCCTTCCTATTGAGCAAGTCTTGGCAAAACAAGGTGTTAAACGCAAGGAAATGGACCTAGTTGAATATCTTGAAATGTGTCGTGATTATGCTCTTAGCCAAGTTGACAAGCAACGTGATGATTTTAAACGCTTGGGTGTTTCTGCAGACTGGGAAAATCCATATATCACCTTGACTAAAGACTACGAAGCAGCTCAAATCCGTGTCTTCGGTGCTATGGCAGACAAGGGCTATATCTACCGCGGTGCTAAGCCTGTTTATTGGTCATGGTCATCTGAGTCTGCCCTTGCAGAAGCTGAAATCGAATACCACGACATTGACTCAACATCTCTCTACTATGCTAACAAGGTCAAAGATGGCAAGGGGCTCTTGGATACGGATAGCTACATTGTTGTCTGGACAACCACTCCATTTACGGTAACGGCTTCTCGCGGTTTGACAATGGGAGCAGACATTGACTATGTCTTGGTTCAACCTGCTGGCTCTGACCGTAAGTATGTCTTGGCAGAAGCCTTGGTTGATAGCTTGGCAGCCAAATTCGGTTGGGAATCCTTCGAAGTGATTTCAAAACACAAGGGTGCTGAGTTTGAATATATTGTGACCGAACACCCATGGGATAGAGAAGTGGATGAATTGGTCATCTTGGGTGACCATGTTACAACGGATTCAGGTACTGGTATCGTCCATACGGCTCCAGGCTTTGGTGAGGATGACTACAATGTCGGCGTCAAATATAACTTGGAAGTTGCGGTAACTGTCAACGAGCGTGGCTTGATGAATGAAGCTGCGGGTCCTGATTTTGAAGGGCAATTCTATGACAAGGTTGTACCAACGGTTAAGGAAAAATTAGGCGACTTGCTCCTTGCTAGTGAAGTGATTAATCACTCCTACCCATTTGACTGGAGAACCAAGAAGCCAATCATCTGGCGTGCGGTACCGCAATGGTTTGCCTCTGTTTCCAAATTCCGTCAGGAAATCTTGGACCAAATCGAAGCAACAACTTTCAATCCATCTTGGGGTAAAACGCGTCTTTACAACATGATCCGTGACCGTGGTGACTGGGTCATCTCTCGTCAACGTGCTTGGGGTGTGCCACTCCCTATCTTCTATGCAGAAGATGGTACAGCGATTATGACCAAGGAAGTGACAGACCACGTTGCAGCTCTCTTTGAAGAACATGGTTCTATCATCTGGTGGAAATCTGAAGCCAAAGATCTTTTGCCAGCTGGTTTCACTCATCCAGGTTCACCAAATGGCGAATTTACCAAAGAAACAGACATCATGGACGTATGGTTTGACTCTGGTTCATCTTGGAATGGTGTCATGAACGCTCGTGAAAACCTTGCCTACCCAGCAGACCTCTACCTTGAAGGTTCAGACCAATACCGTGGCTGGTTTAACTCATCCTTGATTACCTCTGTAGCCGTAAATGGTCATGCGCCATATAAAGCTGTCTTGTCACAAGGTTTTGTCTTAGATGGCAAAGGTATGAAGATGTCTAAATCTCTAGGAAATACCATTCTACCAAGTGATGTTGAGAAACAATTTGGTGCAGAAATCTTGCGTCTGTGGGTAACTTCTGTGGATACTTCAAACGACGTACGTGTGTCTATGGATATTCTTGGACAGGTTTCTGAAACCTACCGTAAAATCCGTAATACTCTTCGCTTCTTGATTGCTAACACTTCTGATTTCAATCCTGCAAGTGATGCGGTGGCATACGAAGAACTTCGTTCTGTTGACCAGTATCTCTTGGTGAAATTCAATAAATTGGTAGCTCAAATCCGTCAAGCCTACGACAACTATGACTTCATGGCTATCTACAAGTCTGTCGTAAACTTTGTAACACTTGACTTGTCAGCTTTTTACTTGGATTTTGCCAAGGACGTTGTCTATATCGATGGTGCTAAATCACTTTCTCGTCGTCAGATGCAAACTGTCTTCTATGACATCTTGGTGAAAATTACCAAGCTCTTGACCCCAATCTTGCCACATACAGCAGAAGAAATCTGGTCATACTTGGAACACGAAGCAGAAGAGTTTGTACAATTGGCGGAAATGCCAGAGGTGGAAAACTTTGCTAATGAAGCGCAGCTTTTGGCTGACTGGGAAAACTTTATGAACTTCCGTACTCAAGCACAAAAAGCCTTGGAAGAAGCGCGTAATGAAAAAGTGATTGGTAAGTCACTTGAAGCTCATTTGACTGCCTATGTCTCAGCTGAAACCAAGTCCTTCTTGGAGAGCTTGAATGCAGACCTTGCTCAGTTGCTCATCGTTTCAAACTTGACAGTAACCACGGAAGTAGCTCCTGAAAGTGCTGTTTTGGTAGAAGAAGTTGCCTTTACTGTAGAGCGTGCAAGCGGTGAAGTATGTGACCGTTGCCGCCGTATTGATACTAGTGTTGCAAAGCGCAGCTATGGTGCGACAATCTGTGACCACTGTGCAAGCGTAGTGGAAGAAAACTTTGCTGAAGCAGTAGCTCAAGGTTTTGAAGCCTAAGCAATCACAATACATTTGTTAAAGTCTATCTAGCGATAGGCTTTTTTTTGTAATACTCTTCGAAAATCAAAATTATTCGTTGTCAAGAGCCTTGATGAACTCCAGTTCTATCTTCGGCTTCGTTTCCTAGGCTACTTTTGATATAAATAGAAAAAAAGAAGCCATCTGGATTCTTACAGAACGTAGACAAACTTCTAAAAATATAAAAAATTGAAGAGGTTTGCGAAAGATAGCAAGTTATAGTGGTTTGAATTAGGAAAAGGACAGTTTTAAGTTATAGTGTTAATAACCAACTCCTAAAATAACTTTAGAGTTCTTAAATTGACAAACTTAGATATGTCCTGTTTCTAATTCACTCGACTATATTAAACTCTTAGAACCATTGATATTGCGGTGTTTCTGAGAGTTTTTTATTTTCAACATAAAGAAAAAAGATTGAAGAAAATTGTCCAAAATGGACCTTTTCTTCAATCTGAGAAGCCATCTGGCTTCTTACACTTCTGCGATAATGGGAATAGACATTTCAATCAAACGGTCTGTGTGAATCGTTTGAATGGCAGCCTTGTTAATAGTTCGTTCATCAATTTTTCGATGAAGGAAGAAATCACGAATTTGCTCGATTTCATTTTGTTGTACTGCACGGTATTTATTACTAATCAAGAGTTCATAATGACGGGGTGCCTGTGTGAAAATAACGTCTGTATTACCTGCAGAATAAGTCTCTACTAGGAAAGCATCAGTATTAGCCAACTGGCTTTGGACAAGATTGGGATGACTATTTGTCGTGTTAATGATTTTCATGTGGAACCTCCTCTATCTCTTTGGCTACATTATAGCACGATTAGAGTGTTTTTACTAGTTATTGAATGAATTTTCTTGCAATTTCCATTGTTCAATGCCCCATTTGTGACTACCACGTTTGAGTTTATCGATGGCTTCATTGACTGGGAACCAGGCAATATGGTTGAAATCTTCTAGTGGTTGTCCTATTTGATGGTAGCTAGTTACTTCATAGATGTAGGCTGGATTATAGAAATGGGTATCGCGGTGGCTAGAGTAGAAGTATTCGTCAGCCTGACCAAAGTATTTTCCGATTTCAGCGGTGAATCCAAGCTCTTCCATCAATTCGCGCTCCAAAGCAATGAGGTGATTTTCTCCCTTTTCAATTTCTCCACCAGGAAGAAACCAAGCTCCGTTTGGTGCTTGAACGAGTATAATCTGTTCTTTCTTTTCATCTGGGATAACTGCGTAAACACCAAAGCGACTCTGGTAGCTGACGCCAGCCTTCTTTTCTCCAAATACAGCAATTTTCTCCATAGGCAATTCTATCCTCTTTCATAATTGGAATGAGTTGTATACATTATACCACTTTTTTATTATTTTTCCTTGTGATAGGCTTTACAAAGTAAAGTTTTTTTATAGGATGGAGATGGGGAAAATTTAGAAAAATAGAATATCAAAACAGTAAAATAGGCTACTCGTAGAGAGCAGCTCTATTTTCTTATTTTGTCTTTGTTTGTGCCTTGATTTGAATTGTACCTTTACTTGACATGACAGCACGTAGGTCTTTTTCTGCTGGATGTTCTAAGTAGAAGTCGGTGATAGCATCTTCAATCTGATCTTGGATGGTTCTGCGTAGTGGACGAGCTCCCATCTTTGGATCGTAGCCAAGATCCACTAATTTCTCCTTAACTTTATCTGTTACATGGAGGCTGATGCCATTGTGAGAAAGGCGTTTGTTTACATCGTCTAGCATGAGGCTGACGATTTCAAGTAGGTTTTCCTTGCTCAGTGGTTGGAACTCAATAATACCGTCAAATCGGTTCATAAATTCAGGTGTGAAGAAATTGCTAAGTTGGCCAAGGACTGATTGAGTCCGCCCTTCTATAGCCGCACCAAAACCGACACTTGCTTCAACTTTTCCAGTACCAGCATTTGATGTCATGATGATAATGGTATCTTTGAAGCTGACTGTCCGACCTTGTCCATCTGTCAGACGCCCATCGTCTAAGACCTGAAGGAACATGTGCATGACATCTGGGTGGGCTTTTTCAACTTCGTCAAGGAGGATGAGTGAGTAAGGATTACGACGGACTTTTTCCGTTAGCTGACCGGCTTCCTCGTAGCCTACATAACCTGGAGGGGCACCGACGAGTTTAGCGACAGCGTGTTTTTCCATGTATTCGGACATGTCGAAGCGGATCATGCTGTCAGCCGAACCGAAGAGTTCAATCGCTAGTTGCTTGGACAGCTCTGTTTTACCGACACCGGTTGGTCCGACAAAGAGGAAGGAGCCGATTGGACGATTTGGAGCACCGAGACCGACACGATTACGGCGGATGGCTTTAGCTATCTTGTCAACTGCTTCATCTTGTCCGATAACATGGGCTTTTAAGTCACTAGCGAGGTTCACAAGCTGGGACTGTTCCTTTTCTTTTAAATCACCAACTGGGATATTTGTTTTTTGCTCAACGATGGCCTCAATTTCTTTTTCAGTAATGAGTGGAATATCTTCTTCGCTGATAGTTGCCTTTTGCATCTCCTTGTACTTAGCAATTTGGTCACGGAAATAGGCCGCTTTTTCATAGTCCTCATCCCGTGTAGCTTGTGCTTTCCGATTTTCAGCATCAATCAGGCGTTGGTCAATTTCCTTTGGATCAATAAAGTTGAGGGTCAAATTCATTTTTGAACCAGCTTCATCCAGAAGGTCAATGGCTTTGTCTGGTAGGAAACGGTCTTGAATGTAGCGGTTGGACAGTACTGCGGCCGCTTCGATAGCAGCATCGGAGTATTTAACATGATGGTAATCCTGGTATTTATTTTGGATACCTTTGAGAATAGTAATGGTTTCTTCGACACTTGGTTCTTCAACTTTTACAGGTTGCATACGGCGTTCTAGGGCGGCATCTTTTTCGATAATACGGTACTCGTTGAGCGTTGTTGCACCGACTAGCTGCATTTCACCACGTGCGAGGGCTGGTTTGAGGATATTGCCTGCATCCATGTTACCATCGCCTGCAGAGCCAGCACCGACAATTTCGTGAATCTCGTCAATAAAAAGAATGATTTCGCGACGATTACGGATTTCTTCCATGAGTTTTTGCATGCGTTCTTCAAATTGTCCACGGATACCTGTTCCTTGTACGAGGCTGACAACATCCAGACGAATGACTTCCTTGTCGCGTAATTTCTGTGGGACATCGCCATCGACAATTTTTTGAGCCAAGCCTTCAACAACCGCTGTTTTACCTACACCAGGCTCACCGATAAGAACAGGGTTGTTTTTTGTACGACGGTTGAGAATTTCGATGACACGGGTAATTTCTTGATCGCGACCGATTACTGGATCAATATCCCCACGACGGGCAATTTCGGTAACGTTGATACCAAATTCTTCAAGGAGCCCATTTGGTTGTTGGGGTTGTTGCGGAGGAGGGGTCTGTCCACCACGTCCATTATGCCCACCGGCTTGAGTGGGAGGAGTCTGTTCGCGATTTTTTCCAGCAGGGGTATTGCCAGGATAGCCACCTAGGTGATTGAAGAATTCACTAAAGGGATCCATATTGTTAGGATTTGTTAAATCTCCCAACCCACGTAGGATGGCATTATTAGGGTCTGTTTTCATGATTTGGTAGCAGTTGTGACAGAGGTCTACCTGCTGCTGTTTACCGTTTAAGTTGGTGTAGAGATGGATCGTTGCGTCGTTGATATTACAATTTTTGCAGAGCATAATTCTACCTCTTTCTGTGAAAAAATGTGACCTATTGTTAAATAGTCAAAAAAGGTCAGTTCTAGCTTTATTATAACAAGATTCATAGAAAAATCAAGAAACTGCTACGCTTGGAAAAACTTTCTATGAAAAATAGGACGATAGGAAGAAAATAGGGAAAAAATAAGACTTTTTTGGCAATATGTGGTAAAATATTCCTATAAAAAGGATTAGGAGAACGAATATGGAATCACATTTGGTGAGAATTATCAATCGTCTGGAGGCTATGGCTAATGACGGCGGTACGTTGAAACGTAATTTCGAACGTGATGGTATTGTTGTTGCAGAAGTGGCTTATAGCTATGACGAGGAAAATGGTTCAGTATTTACCTTGCGTGATGTTGCTGCTCGTGAAACGTACGCGTTTGACAGCATCGACTTGATTGCAATGGAAATCTATGAGCTATTGTACTAAGAAGAAGTGAGAGGCACCTAAGGGTGCTTTTTTCTTGTGTAAATTGAATATTATAAACAAAAGTGTTGCATAAATATTCAAAAATGATATAATAGACTCTAAATGACAGAATTGGAGTAAGATGAATGAATTTTTCTTTTTTGCCTGAGTATTGGGCTTATTTTAATTACGGGGCAATTGTTACCCTCATTATTGCATTTTTCTCAGTATTTTTTGGTAGTATTTTAGGTGTGTTGCTTGCCTTTGCTCAGCGTAGTAAGTATAAAGTTTTAGCTTGGACTGCCAATATCTATGTCTGGATTTTCCGTGGGACACCGATGATTGTCCAGATTATGATTGCTTTTGCGATGACACATTTTGTAGCACCAACTTTTCAGCTAGGAATTTTGACGGTTGATTTGACGCGCTTGATTCCAGGTATCATTGTTATTTCGATGAACTCGGGTGCCTATGTATCTGAAACTGTTCGTGCAGGTATTAATGCTGTACCAAAAGGACAGCTGGAAGCAGCTTATTCGCTTGGTATTAGACCAAAGCAGGCGATGCGTTACGTTATCATGCCACAGGCTATCAAGAATATCCTTCCAGCCTTGGGAAATGAATTTGTGACTATTGTTAAGGATAGTTCACTTTTGTCAACCATCGGTGTGATGGAATTATGGAACGGTGCTCAGACAGTTCAATCCACTTCTTATATTCCTTTAACACCACTTGTATTTGCAGCGAGCTATTATCTAATTATGACAACGGTGCTAACAGTGATTATTCAGTCGTTTGAGAAAAAGTTGAACAAGGGAGGGCAGTTCCATGTCTAATGCGATTATTTCTATCAAGGATTTACATAAGTACTTCGGAAAGAATGAGGTTCTAAAAGGAATTGATTTAGATATTCAACAAGGTCAGGTGGTTGTTATTATCGGTCCATCAGGGTCAGGGAAATCGACTTTCTTACGTACAATGAACCTCTTAGAAGTGCCAACCAAGGGAACTGTTACATTTGAAGGTGTTGATATTACTGACAAGTCAAATGATATTTTCAAGATGCGTGAAAAGATGGGAATGGTTTTTCAACAGTTCAATCTTTTTCCAAATATGACGGTATTAGATAATATTACTTTATCACCTATTAAGACAAAGGGAATTGCAAAGGATGAGGCTGAGAAGAAGGCTAAGGAATTACTTGAAAAGGTAGGATTGCCAGATAAGGCGAATGCCTATCCACAAAGTCTTTCAGGTGGTCAGCAACAGCGGATCGCTATTGCACGTGGTCTGGCTATGGACCCAGATGTCCTACTTTTTGATGAACCGACCTCTGCACTAGACCCTGAAATGGTTGGTGAAGTTCTTGCTGTTATGCAGGATTTAGCCAAGTCGGGGATGACCATGGTTATCGTGACTCATGAGATGGGATTTGCGCGTGAGGTAGCTGACAGGGTTATCTTTATGGATGGCGGTGTCATCGTGGAGGATGGAACGCCTGAAGAAGTCTTTGAACATACCAAGGAAGAACGGACCAAGGATTTCTTGTCTAAGGTCTTGTAATATAGTCGAATGAATTAGCTTTCAGACAAGGAACTGAGGCGCAGGCTGTACTAAAGTACGGCAAGTCGAAAGTGACGATGTATCAAAGTTAATTCAAATGACTGTAAATGAACAAATAAGTACGACTCCGACATTGTTCGGAGTTTTTTGCTATATGCTATAGTCTACTTTGTACAAGTATAGTCAGTCGGAGAATTTTAGGGTATAATAGAAAAAACAAAAGGAGTGTAGGTATGACAGTCATTGATGGGAAAGCACTAGGTGTAAAATTGCAGGCTGCCTTGGCGGAGAAAACTGCTCGATTAAAAGAAGAAAAGGGGTTGGTACCAGGTCTTGTAGTTATTTTAGTTGGCGAAAATCCTGCTAGTCAGGTTTATGTACGGAATAAGGAGCGGTCAGCTCTGGCTGCTGGATTCAAGAGTGAGGTTGTTCGCGTTCCAGATACGATTTCTGAGTCAGACTTGTTGGATTTGATTGAGCGCTATAATCAGGATGATGAATGGCATGGTATTTTGGTGCAATTGCCCTTACCAGCCCACATCAGCGAGGAGAAGGTCTTGTTGGCCATTGACCCAGATAAGGATGTGGATGGTTTTCATCCGACTAACATGGGGAAATTTTGGTCAGGTCATCCTGTTATGATTCCATCTACCCCAGCAGGAATTATGGAAATGTTCAAGGAATATCAGATTGAGCTGGAAGGGAAGTCAGCTTTAGTTATTGGTCGTTCTAATATTGTTGGTAAACCGATGGCACAGCTGCTGTTGGATGCCAATGCTACTGTAACGATTGCGCATTCTCGTACCAAAAACTTGCCAGAGCTTGCTCGTCAGGCCGATATTCTTGTTGTTGCCATTGGTCGTGGTCATTTTGTGACCAAGGAATTTGTTAAGCCAGGTGCCGTGGTGATTGATGTTGGTATGAATCGTGATGAAAATGGCAAGCTAATCGGTGATGTCAAATACGATGAGGTATCAGAAGTTGCTAGTCATATTACCCCTGTTCCAGGTGGAGTTGGTCCGATGACCATTACCATGCTCATGGAGCAGACTTACGAGGCTTGTGTCAGAAGTGCAAAATAATTATTTGAAATATCAGCTATGTGGTGTAGCTGGTATTTTTTATTTTGGGAACGGGAAGCCGAAATCAGAGAAGTGGTACTGGGCTTGAGCCCAGCTTTGTTTTGAGGCATATTCTTAGGAATGAGCATGGGCAGATTATACTCAACAAAAATCAAAAGCAAACCAGTCAAGTGTTTTTAAACCATTGTCTACTAACAATTGGTTTTAAAATAGACCAATCTAACTCTCGTATTACTTCTTGAAGCTTGTTTATCACATCGTCTAGTGTTTTAAAAGCTTTATTCTTAAACCCTCTCTTTCGAATCTCAGCCCAAACTTGTTCAATTGGATTCATTTCAGGAGTATAGGGAGGAATAAACTCAAAACCAATATTATGTGGTTTCTCTAAGGTACTTGATTTATGCCAAACGGCATTGTCCATCACTAATAAAATATAATCGTCAGGATAAGCTTCAGATAGTTGTTTGAGAAAAACATTCATCCAATCTGTATTACAGCCCCCAGCGATAATGAAGAAGGACTCTCCTGTATGGGCATCAACAGCACCATAGCAATAGCGATACTCACGAATATAGTGACTATGTACATGCGGTCTCACCCCTTTTGGTGCCCAGGCCTTCCCAATTTTACTGATCCGACCGAAACCCGCCTCATCTTGATACATTAGCCTGACTTTATGATAGCGACGACTATTCTTGAAGCGCTTTCCTGTTTTCGTGAATGAAGATTTTATTTTTAGACGCTAGAATCGTTTCGGCGTCTGCTTTTTTAGGGTGTTCTGGTCTTGGCGTCACTTTGCGCCAACCATGGCGTTTAAGAATGGCATAGAATCCTTCCTTGGTCGTAGGGTGTCCAACCCGTTTCTGATAAGCTTCATAGAGAGAGTTTATCGTCACAAATTCGCCATTTAGTGAGGCTGTTAACTGTTCTTTTAGAAACGCTTCCTCTTCTTGAAGGGTTAAATATTGACGGTTCCGTCCACCTCGCGTTTCTCTTACTAGAGCTGAAATCCCCTCAAGTTCGTACTTGCGCTGTAAGGACCAGATTGTATACTTTGAATAGCCGATGAGGTTAGTGATTTCCTTATAGCTAAGACCTTCTGCTCTGAACAAGATAACTTGAAGTCGTCTATGAAATGGAGAATAGGTTTTATCTTTCAAATAAGTTTTTAATTCTTTCGTTTGTTCGATAGTAAGTTTCATAAATCTATTATAGGTTAGTTTTTGTTTTTTGAATAGTATTAGATAAAAAACAAACGAAACATAATACTATGTGAGATTGGTTTTCTATAATTAGAGTAGGCACTGTGTGTGTTGAGTATTAAATGATAGAAAACAAGGAGAAAAAATGAATAGACAGACTGAAATTTTTTCGTTGAGAAAGAGTAAGGTTGGATTAGCTTCTGTTATGATTGCGCTTATGTGGTTTGGAACAGTTGTAAAAGTTGATGAAAGTAACTTATCGGTTAAAAGGAAAGATTTTAGATAGGTCACTGAAAAATATTTCACTAGTTGCAGTAATGAAAAATTTTGATCATCAGAATCATCTATTTAAGCAAATCGTTTCGGTTGCTAGTTTAGAATTGACTCTTAAGAAGTTAGAGCAGGTAAATCCAAAGTCGAATAATTTAGATTTTAGAAATCCAAACACTGAGAAACCAGAAAAGAAAGCACCTTCAGTTCCTGAGGTAGACAAAGAAACTGAAGCTCCTATAGAAGGTTTAAAATCAAAAGATAAGATTACCGTTACAGTTAAAGGAGGGGAAAATTCAGAAATTACGGATTTGGATTTCTATTATTATATTTATCAAGGTAATTTCCAAAGAACAATTTCTGCAGGGACAACGTTAGCAGAATTTTTGAAAGAAATTGCTATTAAAGAAGCTCCGCTTGATAATGATCGAAAACCGAATGATGTTATTCTAAAAAAAGGTTACAGGGTTTCGAAATGGGTAGATGATAAGAATAATGTAATACAATCAGATCAAATATCAAGGCGGATACGGAGGCATTAACCGATGCAAGCCTTGTGACAATAGAATCTAACCAAACGTTAGAAGAATAGCCATTGACAGTTGAAGAACAAGATATAAAAGGAGCTGAGAATGGAGAAAATCAAGCCGATAAAGTTCCAAACCAGTCTGCTAACCTAGAGGAAATCGAGAATGTCATTTCTGAGCCAAAGGCTGAAGCAACCCCAGAGCCAAAGGTTGAGGATTCAACCCTTTCTGAATTTACACCGCGTGCTGTAAGGTCAGCTGAAAATAATTTGGATATGGAATCCCTCCCTGTTACTCCAGAATTGCCGAATGAGAAACAACTGGCTTACATCCAAGATACAAACTATCCAGGCAAACCATTTCAAGTACAGCAATCCGTTTTGATAGAAGCAACTTCCGTAACCGATAAAAAAATTGAGTGGAAAGTGACTTTCAAATCTAGAGATTGGGCATTTTATGAATCAATTGGTGGATACTATTTTATCATTCCAGATGGCTTAAAACTAACTAAGTTAGTAGATCAGAGTAACACGGATATTTTAAATCACTATAAGTCAGAAGGTGCTGGTGGGGATGAGTATAGGGCGTTTGAAAATGGAAAGGGAGAATTTGATGCGCAATGGGGTCGGTCTGCAGGGTTTATGGACAATGCTATATTTAATAAATGGAAGGAAGAAAATCGTTTCTCAAAAATTCTCTTTCGAGACTACCGCAGAGATGTACAGACCGTTACTTATAAATTAGAGTCTGTCAATCTATAGGCTGAGATGAGATATGGATATTGATTCTGAGAAGTATAGTTGGGCATAAATATAAATTTCAAAAAAATATTGATAATAAAATGTATAAAATCAACGTTCTTAGCAACACGATTTTATGCGTTTTTTGGCACTCTTTTCTCTAAATTACATAAAATAAACCACCCGTTTTCACGGGTGGTCATGACTAGTAGGTATCCACTCAGTCTTTGGTGATATGAGGATAGCTTGTGTTCAAATTATCTGTTAGATAACTAGTATAGAATATATGATAGAATAGTTAAACCGATAACATCAGCCACCGCATGTGCTAGGAAAAATGGTAATAAATTTTTAGGTTTTATTTTTTGATAAAGTAGATAGAAAATAGTTCCTAGAATTAAGCCTAAACCGAGTGCACTAATTAAACCTTGATAGGTATGGAAACTGCATCGAATAATTAATGAATATAAAAATGCCCATTTTGCATATTTAGGGTTAACCAGTAAGCACAGGTTAAGGAAGAAAATTTCTTCATAAAATCCGTTCAACAATGAGTACAAAATCAGTGATAAATCAATGTTAGGAAATAATTGAAACATGGATGGAGTGTTGGAAGCTAGAAACTGATAGGATACTAAATGATAGATATCCAAGCATAATGCAGAGAAAATGAATAAGGCAACAGCTTGTAATGGAACCCAAGGAGTAATAAAAATATGTTTTTTCCAAATTGAGAAATCAAAATTTCGGAGTAATAGATAGAAGATGGCTATTGTGAGCCAAACTAACTGTAGAGCCAAAGCCTTATAATTGTCCATTGTTGAAAATGTCAAATTTTCTTGAAGAGTTGTAGTTTGATTTTGTAAGGCTATGTATTGGAGAGTAGAGTTGATGATTCCATCTCCAAATAAAATAATTGTTAGAATGAGAATATCAAACCATTTTAATACGGTTAATTTTTTTGGACTCCACATAATGGGATAGCTCCTTTCATTTTTGTTTAGTTCAGTTTATCAAACAAATCTATATATGTCCTTGGTTTCATCTGTTTTTTATCTGTTTTAAACAGAAGAAGTCAAAAGAAAGCTGAAATAGCAGAACATGATGCTCTATTTATCTATGATAGAGTTGCACCATTGTACGAATCGGTATATAATTGTATAATAATATTTTATAATAGAACTTTACGAGGAGGTATAAAAATGTCAAGGATCTTGGTTGTCGAGGATGACATAGTTATTAGTCAAGTTGTTTGTGAGTTTTTAAAAGAATATGGTTATCAGGTAGAATCTGTTTTTGATGGAAAGGTTGCTTTAGAAAGGTTTCAAGAAGAACAATTCGATTTAATTGTTTTAGATATCATGATTCCGTCTATGACAGGTTTGGAAGTACTGAAGGAAATTCGCAAAACTTCTCAGATTCCAATTTTGATGCTGACAGCCATGGGTGACGAATATACACAGCTTATTAGTTTTAATCAGATTATAAGTGATTATGTTGTTAAACCATTTTCACCAACTATATTGGTAAAACGGATTGAGAATATTTTGAGAGGAAAAGGAGATACAGATAGCATTGAGATAGGAACAATTCTTATTCAACCAACTAGTGGGGCAGTTTATATGGAAGAAGAAGAAGTTCAATTAACAAAAAAAGAATATGAAGTTTTACTATATTTAGCTAAACGACGTGGGAAAATTGTTAGTCGTGATAACTTGATGATGGGAATATGGGGATATACGGAATTGGATAGTCGTGTCTTAGATAATCATATCAAGAATATACGTAAAAAATTGCCGTCACTTCCTTTGAAGACAGTTGTTGGTCGTGGTTATCAAATAGAGGATACTTGATATGGGGATTGCTAGAAAAAATTTCATAGTTGTTGCTGTGATGATTTCTTTCATCTCTGTAACATTGTTAGGGTTATTGTATTATGCTATGCCTATATATTATAATCAGGTTAAGAAACAGGAATTGAGACATGATTATATGACTGTGGCTAAACAATTGGATGGGATGCCAGAAGCTAAGATTATATCTGAGATTGATGATTACGACAGAAAAACTCCGAAGATTATTATTAGTCTTTTTTCGAGTGATAGAGAAATTATTTATCCAGACCCCAATGATGAAATGGCCAAAAAGTATGAGAAAGAGTATTTAGAAAATGGAGATTTTGATGAAATTGGTTCTGGGGGCGTCGAGATAACATCGGCAGAAGGAGTTACATATTATCTGTTATTTAATTATGGATTCCACTCATTATCGGATGTCAGTCAAACATTGGTAACTTTTTATCCATTCATATTGCTGTTGATTATTGTTCTGGCAGTTTCGGTAGCTTTTGTTTACAGTAGGCTGTCCACTCGTAGAATAGCAAGAATTTCAGAAACAACAAGACGGATGCAATCGTTAGAGTCTGGAATCAGTTGTGCTGTTGTAGGAACAGATGAAATAACAGCATTGGCTCAGGATATTAACAGCCTGTATAGCAAGTTATTGTCAAGTATCGATGAATTAAGAACGGAAAATGAACGTGCTATGGCACGTGAGAAGGAGAAGTCTGATTTCCTCCGTATCACATCACACGAATTAAAAACTCCAATAGCTAGTATGTTGGGGTTAGTCGAAGGCATGATTTATAATGTGGGGCCATTTAAGGACCATGATACATATTTAAAAAAATGCAAGGAAATCTTGCAGGAACAATCTGAGCTAGTTCATTCTATTTTAGAAGCTACAAATCTTGATATGGCTTTAAAGGAAAGCAGAGAACAAATCCGATTAGATCAGTTGATTGATTCCTCTTTAACAAGTTATCAGAGTTTGGCAGAGGTTAAGGGATATCAATTTGAAGTAGAACTATCACCGGTTCTCATTGAAGGAAATCCTGATTATTTCTTAAAAGCTATTAAGAATATTTTAGATAATGCCTTTCGGTACTCATGTAAAGAAGCTACTATTCGTGTAGTACTGCGCCAAAATCAATTAATAATCGAAAATCAGGTTGAACGTGTTTTAAGTGACGAGGAATTGGATCAAGTCTTTCGTCCATTCTATCGTCCAGACTACAGCCGTGATAAGAAAGATGGTGGTACAGGGATTGGTTTGTTTATTGTACAGAAAATATTGGAAAAACACGGCTTTCCGTACACTTTTTATGCTTCTGATACACAAACTATGCGCTTTATGATTCATTTGCAATCTAATGAATTGATATAGGTAAAATTATAATATAGACATTTAGTTTTTCTTTTATTACTTCGACGTAAGGAGGCTGGGCAAAAAGTCCAGCGCCACTTCTCAGGGTTTGTGTCAACATCTCAGCGCAGTGGTTGATTGGCAGATTTGTTCGTGTTTTACACTCCAAATCTGACCTAATCAACTGTGCGGGGGTGGGAAAACGAACTCTTCTATGGATGGTCGAGTTCTTTCCCACTCCCTATTTCCAACTTAAAACATTCCACTGGATTGTTTGAACTCGCTTTGCTGTACTCTGCAGGGGTGACTTGCTCCGCAAGTGCTATCTCCAACCTTGCACAGTCACTCGACTGTACAAGCTGTCTGCAGCTATTGAAGCGAACTTGCTTCGCCCTATCTCCAACCTCCAAAGGTTCCCCAAACCTTTGGAGCGAGTACTAAAAGTAAACTAAAAGACTATAAAAGAGACATGATTTCATCCATTTTTGAAAACAGGTCTCTTTTATTGTAGTCTCAAATGGAAAAATGGAAAATAGGAAAAAAACAGGAGAGGAATAGAATGGCGACAGTCTAACCTTGTATAATGAATGTGTTTGATAAAATCTATTAAAATACAGGAGGGATTTATGGTTGTTTTTTTGGTTATTTGTATTTTTTTGGTGAGAATCTATTTTTTGAAGATTTCCATTAAAAACGAAAAACGGATTTTGAAAAACGGCGGTTCAGAATTTGGTGTTCAAAATACTAAATTATTAACAGTTGTACATATTCTATTTTATTTATCATGTTTGGTTGAGGCAGTAGTGCGACACGCCAAGTTTGATACGCTTAGTAGCTTAGGTTTGATATTCTTGCTGTTTTCAATGGGAATGTTATTTTGGGTAACACGATTGTTAGGTGATATTTGGACAGTTAAGCTCATGTTGGTAAAAGATCATCGTTTTGTTGATCATTGGTTGTTTCGTGTTGTAAAGCATCCTAACTATTTCCTAAATATTATACCAGAATTAATCGGTTTAGCTTTATTGTGTCATGCAAAATATAGTTTTCTCATCTTATTTCCAGTCTACATGGTTATCTTATACAGACGTATTCACGAGGAAAATAACTTGTTGAAAACAGTGATTATTCCAAACGGAACTGTGCAGTCTGCAGCAGAGATAACTGGAAATAATTAAAGTTTGCTAAATAATAATTGTGATATTGTTTGAAACTAGGATACCGCTCTAATTAGAGTTGATGAGTAAGTTTACATGATTCAGTTTTCATATTTAAAAGTGGTACCGTATGTGTAAATTGGCTTCTGTCAGTTGTATATTATAAAGAAACTCTTGCAAAAGTGTATGTTGTAAGAGTTTCTTTATTGCTACGAGAGGCTATGGATGTTTACGGTTTCTCTACGGAGAATGTATCGGCGTGGGCAAGGTCACCATAGGTATAGCCGAGGTTAAACCATTTTTTCCTTTGCTCAGAAGTGCCGTGGGTAAAACTGTCTGGAACAGTACGGCCGTAGGCTTCCTGCTGAAGAGTATCGTCACCAACTGCATGGGCAGCATTCATGGCTTCGTCAATATCACCAGCATCCAAGATGCCTTGTCCATCAACATATTTGGCCCAGGCTCCTGCATAATAGTCAGCTTGCAATTCTAAGCGAACATTTAGCGCATTGCCTTCCTTATCGGATAGTTGAGCCCGTTTTTGATGGTAGGCCCCAAGAACTTCTAATTCATTTTGAACATGGTGACCAACTTCATGAGCGATGACATAAGCCGTGGCAAAGTCACCAGCAGCCTTATACTTGCTAGACAATTCTTGATAGAAAGAAGTATCAATATAAATCTTGCGGTCAGCAGAGCAATAGAATGGACCGGCTTGGGCGGAACTCACTCCACATCCAGTTTGGGTCTGGTTAGTATAGAAAACCATAGTCGGTGCATTGTAGGTTAAACCATTGGCTTTAAATTCTTGGACCCAAAAATCTTCTGTCGATCCTAAAAACGTACTCATGAATTCAGCATCTGCATCAGACACATCTGTACCAGTCCTTGTGACTTGACTCGATTGGTAAGGATTAGTCCCAGTTGATGGGGAAAGCAGCCCACCAAGGTTTGACATGCCTCCGAAGGCTAATAAAAGGACAAGAACAAGTAGTTTTCCTTTCCAACCAAGTCGTGAAAAGAGTAGTCCCAATAGAACATTTCCGCCAGATGAACCAGACGAGAAAGATGAGTTAGAACTGGATTGTCCCCTGCGGTCCTCAATGTTAGAACTTTTTCGTAAATCATCAATTTTCATATAAATCTCCTTAGAACCTGTCAACAAGTTCTTATATTCTCACAAACTATTATATAGCAAATTGTTGAAAAAACACAGGAAAGCTATCGGAAATAATAGGCATAGTTCTGTATAAAAGTGCAAAATTTGGTATAATAGTAGGGATACAATATAGAAGGAGTGGACATGGTTGAATATTTATCGGTTAGTCATCTAACTAAGTATTTAAAATTAAAGTTTGACCGCGATCCGTATTTGGAGAAGGTGTATTTGACAGGTCAAGTGTCCAACTTCCGTAAACGCCCTAGCCATCAATATTTTTCGCTCAAGGATGACAAGGCAGTCATCCAGGCGACTATGTGGGCGGGAGTCTATAAGAATCTGGGCTTTGAACTTGAAGAGGGAATGAAAATCAATGTCATTGGGCGCATTCAGCTCTATGAACCAAATGGTTCTTATTCCATTGTCATTGAAAAAGCTGAGCCAGATGGTATTGGAGCCTTGGCAATCAAGTTTGAACAGCTCAAACAAGCTCTGACACAGGAAGGCTTATTTAAAGAAGAATTCAAGCAAGCCTTGCCACGGTTTACCAAGAAAATCGGTGTCATTACTAGTCCAAGTGGAGCCGTTATTCAGGATATTATTACAACCGTTAGCCGACGTTTTCCAGGCGTAGAGATTATTCTCTATCCGACCAAGGTGCAAGGAGATGGTGCTGCTCAGGAGGTTGTTACTAATATTCAAAGAGCCAATGAACGGGATGACTTGGATGTTCTGATTGTTGGTCGTGGCGGTGGTTCTATCGAAGACCTTTGGGCTTTCAATGAAGAAATTGTGGTTCGGGCTATTTTTGAATCCCGTATTCCTATCATTTCCAGTGTGGGTCACGAAACGGATACGACTCTGGCAGACTTTGTGGCAGACCGTAGGGCAGCCACTCCGACAGCTGCCGCAGAATTAGCAACACCTGTGACCAAGGCAGACTTACTGGGCTACCTCAATCAGCAGGAAAATAGAGCCTATCAGGCTATGACCAATCGTTTGAAATTCCTAAGAGGTCAGCTTGAGAAAATTAGCCAGTCAGTCATGTTCCGCCAGCCTGAACGCTTGTATGATGGTTATTTACAAAAATTAGACCGCTTGACCAATCAATTGCAGACACGGATGAAAGAACTCTACAGCCAGCAGAAACAGGCTAGTCTCTTACTACAGCAACGATTACAAGGTGTGCATCCAGGTCGTAAAGTAGAGAGTTTCCAAGAGAGAATTATCCAGCAGGAACGACTCTTGAAGAGCAATATGGCTAATATCTATGACAATAAGATGGCCAAGGCGGACAAGCTGATTGAGGCCTTGACTATGCTGGATACCAGTCGCATCGTAGCCCGTGGTTATGCCATGCTTTTACAAGATGGTCGAGTTTTAGACAGTGTAGAAACGATACAAAAGGGTGAACACCTAACCATTCAGATGAGGGATGGTCAACTTGATGTGGAGGTAAATCATGTCCAAAAAGACAAAAACATTTGAAGAAAATTTAGCTGAATTAGAAGGAATTGTAACCAAATTGGAGCGTGGTGATGTTGCCTTGGAAGAAGCACTTGCCGAGTTTCAAAAAGGAATGGTCCTATCGAAAGACCTACAAAAGACACTAGCAGAAGCTGAAAAGACCTTGGTCAAGGTCATGCAGACGGATGGCAGTGAAGCGGAGATGGATTAATGGTTGATGTGAAACGGATTAATCAGGAAATTCGCGATTTTTATTACAACCGTGGAACAATTGTTTCGGAAGAATTAATTGATGCGATTTTGTATTCGATTGATGGTGGTGGAAAGCGGATTCGACCGGTCTTATTGCTTCAAATCGTGGAAGGATTTGGGGTCGAATTACAGCAAGCCCACTACCAAGTGGCCGCTGCCTTAGAGATGATTCATACGGGAAGCCTGATTCACGATGATCTTCCTGCCATGGATGATGATGATTACCGTAGAGGTCGACTCACCAATCATAAGAAATTTGACGAAGCGACAGCTATTTTAGCAGGCGATAGCCTCTTTTTGGACGCTTTTGGCCTCCTGTCTCTGGCTGATTTGCCAAACCAGGTTTTACTTGAATTGGTACAGCTTATGTCATTAGCATCTGGAACCTTTGGGATGGTCGGTGGTCAAATGCTGGACATGCTAGGTGAAGGAAAAAAATTGGAAATTTTTGACCTGATAAATATCCATAGCAACAAGACAGGTCGATTATTGACATTCCCATTTCATGCAGCAGGGATTATTACGCAACAGCCTAGTTCCGTTGTCGGTTCCTTGTGGCAAGCTGGGATGTTGATTGGTCATGCCTTCCAGGTTCGAGATGATATTTTAGATGTAACGGCAGATTTTGATGAATTGGGGAAAACGCCTCGGAAAGATTTGGCGGCTGAAAAAGCAACATATCCAAGCTTGTTAGGGTTAGAAGAGTCCAAATTCATTGTTCAGGATTCATTGAATAAGGCCGTGGCCATTTTTAAGGAATTAGAAGAACACAATGGCTTTAAGGGGCAAGAAGTGTATCAATTGATAGAAAGTTTACGAATCAATGGCTAAGGAAAGAGTAGATGTACTAGCTTTTAAACAGGGGCTTTTCGAGACGCGGGAGCAGGCCAAACGCGGTGTTATGGCTGGCTTAGTTATATCCGTCATCAACGGGGAACGCTACGACAAACCAGGTGAGAAGATTGACGAGGGAATTGAACTCAAGCTCAAGGGGGAAAAACTCAAGTATGTCAGCCGTGGTGGTCTCAAATTGGAGAAAGCCTTGCAGGTTTTCCAATTATCAGTTGAGGGTCAAACAACGATTGATATTGGGGCTTCTACAGGCGGATTTACGGATGTTATGTTGCAGGCTGGTGCCAAGCAGGTCTATGCTGTGGATGTAGGGACCAATCAATTGGCTTGGAAATTACGTCAGGATGAGCGTGTAATCAGCATGGAACAGTACAATTTCCGCTATGCTGAGTTGGGAGATTTCGAACTTGGTCAACCAAGTTTTGCGTCCATTGACGTCAGCTTTATCTCATTGAGTCTGATTTTGCCAGCACTCCATCGTATTTTAGCGGAGGGCGGCCAGGTTGTAGCCTTGGTCAAACCCCAATTCGAGGCTGGACGTGAACAGATTGGGAAAAATGGCATTGTCAAGGATAAATCCGTTCACTTGAAAGTCTTGGAAGATGTGACAAAAATGGCCGTGGAAACAGGCTTCTCAGTCAAAGCCCTTAGCTTTTCTCCCGTTCAAGGCGGTCATGGCAATATCGAATTTTTAGCGCACTTAGAAAAATCAACACAACCAAACCAGATTGATAAAGAGGTCATAACAACTACAGTCTATCAAGCACATGAGGAATTTAAAAAGGATGAATAAACGAGAACGATTAGAAGTCATTAAAGATTTGGTAGTCCGATTTCCTATTGATACACAGGAAGAAATTGTTGAACGTCTAGAAGCAATGGGTGTCAATGCGACACAAGCAACGGTTTCACGTGATATCAAGGAACTTGGCATTATTAAGGTTCCATCAGCGGATAAGGGATATATTTATGGTTTACCAAAGGCAGGTCTTGTTAAGGTAAAATCGCAGAATGTTTTTGAAGTCTCAGTGATGGATAAAATGATTAATCTCCGTCTGGTACCTGGAAGCTCTGCTGTGGTCAAACGCCGGATTTTGGAACAATTTCAAGAACATATTTTTTCAGTGATTGCTGATGATGACAGTATTCTGCTCATTGTTATAAACGAAGGCATTATTTCGCAAATTGAACAGACGGTTAGAGGGTGGTAGCCATGTTACTAGAAGTGTCCATTAAAAACTTCGCCATTATTGAGCAGGTATCACTGAATTTTGAAAACGGGATGACCATCTTATCTGGTGAAACAGGTGCAGGTAAATCCATTATCATCGACGCCATGAACCTGATGCTAGGGGCGCGTGCGACGACAGATGTTATCAGACATGGGGCCGCCAAGGCTGAAATTGAAGGGCTTTTTTCCTTTGAAAATGGCAGAGCTCTTGAGCAGATTTTGCTTGAACAGGGGATTGAAGTAGCAGACGAACTTATTATCCGTCGTGAAATCCTACAAAATGGCCGTTCGGTCAGCCGTGTCAATGGGCAAATGGTCAATTTATCAGTCTTGAAACAGATTGGGCAATATTTAGTAGATATTCATGGTCAACATGACCAGGAAGAATTGATGAAATCCCAGCACCATATCCGTCTTTTGGACAGTTTCGGAGAAGATGAGTTTTGGAGTCTTAAAGACCGTTATCAGACAACCTTTGATGCCTATCGCGACCTCCGAAAACGAGTTCTTGAAAAGCAAAAAAATGAGCAGGAACACAAGGCGCGGATTGAGATGTTGGAATACCAAATTGCTGAAATCGAAGCAGCAGATTTGAAGGCTGGCGAAGATATTCAACTCAATCAGGAACGCGATAAACTGCTCAACCACAAACAAATTGCAGATACACTGACCAATGCCTATGCACTGTTAGACAATGAAGATTTTTCAAGCTTGAACAACCTACGCTCAGCTATGAGTGACTTGCAAAGTCTGGAAGAATTTGATCCAGACTACAAACAGCTCTCTTCTAGCCTGACAGAAGCTTATTATGTCGTTGAAGATGTGACCAAGCGTCTCAGCGATGTGGTGGACAATCTAGACTTTGACGGCAATCGTCTCATGCAATTGGAAAGTCGTCTGGATTTGCTCAATACCATTACGAAGAAATATGGCGGAACTGTCGATGATGTTTTGGACTATTTTAGTAAAATCAGTGAAGAATACAATCTATTGACAGGCAATGATTTATCTGGTGATGATTTGGAAGTTCAGCTTAAGAACTTAGAGAAAGAATTGGTTGAACGAGCAGGTCAGCTCAGCCAATCACGCCATGAATTGGCTCTTGTTTTAGAAGATATTATCCGCCAAGAATTGCAAGACTTGTATATGGAGAAAGCTCGTTTCCAAGTTCGATTTACTAAAGGAAAATTTAATCGAGAAGGAAATGAAACAGTAGAATTTTACATCTCCACCAATCCTGGCGAAGACTTCAAACCATTGGTTAAGGTAGCTTCTGGAGGAGAATTGTCTCGCTTGATGTTGGCCATTAAGTCAGCCTTTGCCCGTAAAGAAGGTAAAACTTCTATTGTCTTTGATGAGGTGGATACAGGGGTGTCTGGACGTGTTGCCCAGGCCATTGCCCAGAAAATTTATAAAATCGGACAATATGGTCAAGTATTGGCGATTTCTCATCTACCACAAGTCATTGCTATTGCAGATTATCAGTTCTTTATTGAGAAAATATCCGACGAACATTCGACTGTTTCTCGTGTCCGTCTCTTGACCAAAGAAGAGCGTATTGAGGAAATTGCCAAGATGTTAGCCGGTGACAAAATCACAGATGCAGCCCGTAATCAAGCAAAAGAATTAGTAGAAAAAGGTTAGGCGACTAGCCTTTTTGCTTATGTCCAAAGTTTATTTTTTAGTTAAAATTTGTTATAATAGATGGCAAAATTGAAGAGAATTGTAGGATGAAATATGTCAAAGATTAAGATTGTTACGGATTCAAGTACGACTATCGAACCCAGTTTGGTCGAAGAATTGAATATAACAGTTGTTCCATTATCTGTAATGGTTGACGGAGTCGTATACTCTGACAACGATTTAAAAGAAGGAGAATTCTTAGAGCTCATGCGTGGGTCGAAAAACTTGCCAAAAACAAGCCAGCCCCCAGTAGGACTCTTTGCGGAAACTTTTGCTGATTTGGCTAAAGATGGCAGTCAGATTATTGCCATTCTCTTGTCGCATGCCTTGTCAGGGACAGTAGAAGCTGCTAGACAAGGAGCAACCCTTTCTGGTGCTGATGTGACAATACTCGATTCAAGCTTTACAGATCAGGCTGAAAAATTCCAAGTTGTAGAAGCAGCACGCATGGCACAAGCTGGTGCCAGCAAAGAAGAAATCCTTGCAGCTATTGAAACAGTCAAAGAAAAAACGGAATTATACATCGGTGTATCAACCCTAGAAAATCTAGTCAAGGGTGGTCGTATTGGACGTGTTCAAGGGATGCTGAGTAGCCTACTCAATATCCGTGTCATCATGGAAATGAAAGACCATCAGTTGACTCCGATTGTCAAAGGACGAGGCAATAAGACCTTTAAAAAATGGCTGGAAGAGTTCACGGCAACTCTAGCAGATAAAAAAGTAGCCGAGATTGGTATTTCCTATTCAGGAACGGCTGATTTTGCAAATGAAATGAAGAGTCAATTACAAGAGTACGTCTCAAAAGAAATTTCTGTTTTAGAGACAGGTTCCATCATTCAAACTCATACCGGTGAGGATGCCTGGGCTATTTTGATTCGTTATGAATAACAGGAAGTTGATTCAAGGCTTTGTTTTCTTTTTTCTGGCAATTCTAGGGTCGATTTTTCTATTTCATCAACTCATTCCTGTTGCCTCATCTCGAATCTCCAGGCAAGAGCTTACCGTATCAGAAAAAATCAGTTTTCGATATGTGGCACTTGGTGATTCTTTGACAGAAGGTGTTGGAGATACAACTGGACAGGGGGGCTTTGTTCCCTTGTTGGCTCAATCTCTAACTAACGATTATGGTTATGAAGTAGATTATAAAAATTTCGGAGTTTCTGGGAATACCAGTAATCAGATTCTTAAGCGAATGAAGGAAGATGGCGAGCTGATAAGTTACTTAAAAACAGCAGATCTGTTAACTCTGACAGTTGGTGGCAACGATTTGCGCAAGGCTATTATTAAAAACATCGCCAATCTCAAAGTTTCAACTTTTGATAAGCCCGCAAAAGATTACGGAAAACGATTGGATACAATTATTAAGACAGCGCGTAAGAATAATCCAAATCTTCCCATCTATGTTGTCGGGATTTACAATCCACTTTACCTCAATTTTCCTGAATTGACAGAAATGCAGACAATTGTTGATAATTGGAATACGATGACAGAACAGATAACGGAAAAATATCAGCATGTCTACTTTGTTCCAATCAATGATTTGCTCTATAAAGGATTGGAAGGCGAGGCTGGTATTAGTCAAAATGGTAGCCAAGTTACCAATAATTTACTGTATGAGGAAGACAGTTTCCATCCCAATAATACTGGATATGAGATTATGAAAAAAGCGATATTGGAGAGAATGAATGAGACCACGGAAAGCTGGGAACCTTAATATTTGGAAATGGCTATTTTTAGCCCAGTTGGCTTTATTGATTGGTTGCGGAATAGTCCTCTATACACGGATTCAAACAGATAGAGAGGATTTAACAAAGCTCGTTCAGACTAGTACAGAAGATACCAAGGTTGGGACCTTCTCCACTAACAGGGAACAGCTCAACCAAACCCTCACTAACTATCTAAAAGAGTATCAGACGGAAGAGTTTTCCTATCAATTATTCATAACGAGTCAACAAGTAGTTTTTGAAGGCAGCTATCAGATTTTTGGTGTGACTATCCCACTCTACATTTATTTTCAACCTAGCAAAATGGAAGATGGCAGTATTTTGTTACGGATAACAGAAATATCAGTTGGAAGTTTATCCTTGCCGAAAACAGAGGTATTAGCTTATTTACAAAAAAATTATAAACTACCTGCCTTTGTAAAAATAGACTCCGAACAAGCGCAAGTACAGGTTCAACTGACAGAACTGAAGAACAAATTTGGTCTGTATGGAAAGGCGAATACGATTGATTTGTACAACGACCAATTCATTGTTGATATCTACAGAAAAAGACAGTGAAATAGCATTAAAAACTTGACCAAACGCCTAAAATTAGGTACTATATAGAAGTGAGTAATAACTCAGAAAATTATTGGAGGACTTAGCAAATGGCTAATAAACAAGATTTGATTGCAAAAGTTGCAGAAGCGACTTCATTGACTAAAAAAGACTCAGCAGCAGCTGTTGAAGCAGTATTCGGAGCAGTAGCAGACTACCTTGCAGCTGGTGAAAAAGTACAATTGATCGGTTTCGGTAACTTTGAAGTTCGTGAGCGTTCAGCACGTACAGGTCGCAACCCTCAAACAGGTGCAGAAATCAAAATCGCAGCTTCAAAAGTTCCAGCATTCAAAGCTGGTAAAGCTCTTAAAGACGCTGTTAAATAATAAAAAGGTCCAGTGGACCTTTTTATCTTTTGCTTGAAAACGGGAGAGCAAAACTGGGGATAGACTGTTTTATCCCTCGCTTAAAAACAAAAGAGCGAGGCTAAGCATTAAAAAGCCTATTGTATCAACGTTTCTACGTCGTGCAGTAGGCTTTTTTCTTGTTTAAGCGGCAAATAAGGGGCAAAACTTTATACTCAATGAAAATCAAAAGTAGCCTAGGAAACGAAGCCGAAGATAGAACTGGAGTTTATCAAGGCAAGTTGACAACGGATAATTTTGATTTTCGAAGAGTATTAGTAATTTTCTACACTACACATTCTCGTTTTAAGACAACAAAAAACCAGCCTTGGGCAGCTGATTTTTTAGGAGATTTATGAAAAATTTTAGGATACACCTATAGTATACTCGAATTTTCAGATTCTTCATCGGTCTGTAGACCTATTTTGTTAAAAAATAAACATGTGCTATAATAGAAAAAATAAAAAAGGGGAGATTTTTTATGACAATCCGTAAAGCTAGACAATCTGACATTCCGATATTAAATGAATTGCTTCAAGATATTTTACAGGTGCACCACCAGGCACGACCAGATATTTTTAAAAGCGCAGGTCAAAAATTTTCTGAGGCTGAATTAGTAGCACTTTTGGAAAATCCAGATAAGCCTATTTTTGTCTTTGAGTTAGAGGGACAAGTGGTTGGGCATCTTTTTTGTGAATTATCTACCGCAACAGGCGATGTTTTAGAACCAGTTAAAACCTTGTTTATTGATGATTTGTGTGTAGCCAATTCTGCGCGTGGTCAAAGAATTGGCGAGCAGCTTTATGAATTTGCTCTTTCCTATGCTAAGGAGCAGGGTTGCCACAATCTTACCTTGGATGTATGGGCTGACAATGCAGGAGCTGTCCGTTTTTATGAACGCCAAGGAATGAAACCACAAAAGTTCCGTATGGAGCAAATAATAGAGTGAGGCTGGGCAAAAAGCCCAGGACCACTACTCAGAGTTCGTGTCAACATCTCAGCGCAGTGGTTGATTGGCAGATTTGTTCGTGTTTTGCACTCCAAATCTGGCCTAATCAACTGTGCGGGGGTGGGAAGACGAACTCTTTTTATCTTGGTCGAGTTCTTTCCCACTCCCAATGTTCTCTCATTTTTGCTAATAAGTTTTGAGCAGTTTCTAGGTTGCTGTGCTTTTCTTTCCGCAGGAGTTGGGCTAGTTGATCTACTTCATGCTCCTCGGCGCCAGCAAGTAGCGCTAGGGATTTTGCGTGGAGCTTCATGTGACCAGCCTGAATCCCTGAAGTAACAAGAGCACGCAGGGCAGCAAAGTTCTGACAGAGACCGACAGAAGCGATGATAGAAGCTAATTGGCGTGCCTTTGGTTGTTGGAGAAGGTCAAAAGCGACTGTTACCTTTGGATTGAGGCCGATAGAGCCACCGACGGAGGCAATCGGAAGAGGTAGGGTGATGGAGCCGACCAAGTGCTCGCCATCAATGGACCAAGTAGAAAGCCCCTTGTATTGCCCATCACGGCTGGCATAAGCATGGGCTCCGGCTTCGACTGCCCGCCAGTCATTTCCTGTAGCGATAACGACAGCATCTATACCATTAAAAATCCCTTTGTTATGTGTCGCAGCACGATAAGGGTCCACTTGCGCCAGTTTGCTTGCCAGGGCTATTTTTTGAGCAGTTTCTTGAGCAATGGCAGAGCTGGTAGCCAGACTAGAGATGGCAATATGGCATTGGGCGGTGATCAGTGACTCTGTTGCATAGTTGGAGAGGATTCCCATCAAAGCCTGTCCCTTGCTGAGCTCTTCTAAGTCATCCTTAACAGCTTCTAACATGTTATTGAGGATATTGGCTCCCATGGCTTCTTGTACATCAACCTGAAGATAGACAATCAAAAACTCATCCTTACTCTCAACAGTCAATTCTCTTGCACCGCCCCCTCGTTTGACAATGGAAGGGTGCGCTTGATTGGCAGTTTCTAAAATACTCTCCTTCTGGTCAAGAATCGCCTGGGTCGCTCTGCTATGGTCCGAAATATCGTAGAGAGCAACTTGTCCAATCATGATACGGTTGTGAATAGTCGTTGTAAAACCGCCAGATTTAGCGATGATTTTGGCTCCGAAAGATGCAGCTGCAACCACAGAAGGTTCTTCAGTAACCATCGGTACAGAGTAAGTTTGTCCATCCACTAGAAGTTCTGGAAGTACAGAAAAAGGTAAGGAAAACGTTCCTAGATGATTTTCTGCCATCTTTCCCGCAATTGCTTCTGGCAGGTTTTCGTCTTTGTATAGAATGTCTAAGCTATCTTCGGATAGGGAACGATTCTGACGGAGAATATCAATGCGCTCTTGGCGTGATTTTTTATAAAATCCGGAAAAAGTTGACATAGGTTCCTCTTTCTATAGGAAAGCGCCCCTTGGTGAGAGCCAAAGGGCGCCGTTTTGGCTTTTATTTACGATAGATACGTTTGTGATTATCCACTTTGATAAGGGCAAAGGGACTTTGGTCTTCTGGTAGGTCAAGGGATGAACAAGTTTCATCAAGTGTAATTTCTTCAAAGAAGACTTGTTCGTATTCCTTAACGCTGAGTTTTGTACGCTGATTGAGTTGTTCTAAACGATTTTCTTGTAAGTGGTCGCGATAACCTTCAACGAGTTGACCGCTGAAAATTTCACAGACAGCGCCGCTACCATAGCTATAAAAGAGGATTTGATCCCCTGTCTCTAACGCTCTGCTATTTTCCAAAAGGGAAAGAAGAGAGAGGAAGATAGAGCCAGTGTAGATGTTGCCGACGACTTTATTATAGACGATAGCTTCCTGGAAACGTTCTGTCAAGCGACTAAGAGTTTCTTCATCCTGAGCAATAGCTTGCAGTCCTTTAAGACCTTGTTTGGAGAAAGGGATATGCAAGCACATGGCAGCAAAATCGTTGAGGGTTTTGCCTGTTTTTTGTTGATAGTAGTCGAAAGTTGTCGTCAAGCAATCGGTGTACTGTTCAGTTGAAAATTTACCATCAACACGTGGATATTTGTCGTAGTTGGGACGCCAGAAGTCGTAGATGTCACGTGTCTGGCAGACATTATCATTGTTGAGGACCAAAATTCGTGGGTTTGCGGTTACTAACATGGCAACTGCACCAGCACCTTGGGTAGGTTCACCGCCAGAAGCGACTCCATATTTTGCAATATCACTAGCAATGACTAGGACTTTTGATTCTGGGAATTGAGCGATATGGCTTTTGGCAAGACTTAGTCCAGCCGTTGCACCGTAACAAGCCTCCTTCATCTCGATGGAGCGAGCGAAGGGCTGAATACCGAGTAATCCATGAATGGTTACGGCAGCAGCCTTACTTTGATCTACGCTAGATTCTGTGCCGACAATAACCATGTCAATGGTTTGTTTATCTTCTTCTGTCAGAATGGCTTCGGCAGCCTTTGCCCCAAGACTGATAATATCTTGAGTGACAGGAGCTACAGCCATTTCAGACTGAAGAAGACCAATCTTAAATTTATTTGGGTCCACATTGCGGGCTTGGGCTAAATCAGCCAAATCTAAAACATAATCGGGTGCCGCAAATCCGATTTTATCAATACCGATGTTCATAATATATCCTTTGTGTACAAATGATAGGTTAACTTGTTTGCGCATTGGAAACGATTAGGGAGATGCCTTGACCGCCTCCGATACAAAGTGAGCAAAGACCAAGCTCTTTTTCTTGCTTGATTAATTCGTGAATCAGAGTGACTAGGATTCGACTACCACTAGCTCCGATTGGATGTCCAAGGGCGATAGCACCACCATTGACATTGACTTTTGCAGGATCAATGCCGAGTTGTTTGACAACTGGAATTGATTGGGCTGCAAATGCCTCGTTGAGTTCGAATAGATCGATATCCTCGACTGTTTTATTCAGTTTTTGTAGCGCTTTTTGGCTAGCAGTAATAGGTCCAAGCCCCATCAATGCGGGATCTAAACCGCTTGTTGCGTATGCCTCAATATAGGCGAGTGGCTGGATATTTAGCTCACTGGCTTTTTCATCAGACATGAGTACCAAGACAGCACAGCCGTCGTTGATGCCAGAAGCATTGGCTGCGGTGACGGTTCCATCCTTTTTAAAAGATGGCCGAAGTGTTGACAATTTTTCAATTGGCGTCAGACGAGGGTACTCATCTGTGGCAAAAATAGTTTCGCCTTTCCGATTTTTTAATCTAATAGGAACAATTTCGTCAACAAATCTTCCCTCAGCAATAGCTTTCGCAGCCTTCTCTTGGCTACTGTATGTAAAAGCATCTTGCTCTGCGCGACTGACTTGATAGTGTTCAGCAACATTTTCTGCAGTAATGCCCATGTGATAGTTGTTGAAAGCATCTGTTAGACCGTCTGTCAGCATAGAATCTTCTAGAGTAATATGACCAAATTTACTACCAAACCGGCTAGTTTTAGATAGATAAGGTGCCTGGCTCATGATTTCAATGCCCCCAGCCACAACTACATCATTGTCACCGAGAAGGATTGATTGTGTGGCAAGAAGGACTGATTTGAGACCGGAACCACAGACTTTATTGACTACATAGGCAGAGGCTGTCTGAGGAATGCCTGCACGAATAGCAATTTGACGTGCAATATTTTGTCCTTGTCCTGCTGAAAGAACATTTCCGAAGATAACTTCATCAACGCTGTCTGCAGGGATGTTTTTATTAGCTAAGGCTGTTTCGAGGACTTGCGCCCCTAAATCAGCGATTTCAATATCTTTCAGACTGCCTCCGAAGCTGCCGATAGCAGAACGATAGGCAGACACGATAGCTACTTTTTTCATGATAACTCCTATAGTGGTATCGTTTTGAACTGTCGTGTTCAGCCTTACTATTATACCATTATTTTGTATTTTTTCTAAGAAGAAAGATAGGTCTAGAGACTGAATTTACATGAAAGAGTAATGAAAGCGTACACAGATTGTGGAAAGGCTGGCATTTTTTTACCTTTTCGTGTAAAATAGAGAAGTATAAGAGGGAAACCTCAAAATTTAAAGGAGAATCCATAAATGGTAAAATTGGTTTTTGCTCGCCATGGTGAGTCTGAATGGAACAAAGCTAACCTTTTCACTGGTTGGGCTGATGTTGATTTGTCTGAAAAAGGTACACAACAAGCAATCGATGCAGGTAAATTGATCAAAGAAGCAGGTATCGAATTTGACCTTGCTTTCACATCTGTATTGAAACGTGCTATCAAGACTACAAACTTGGCTCTTGAAGCTGCAGATCAATTGTGGGTACCAGTTGAAAAATCATGGCGTTTGAACGAACGTCACTACGGTGGTTTGACTGGCTTGAACAAAGCTGAAGCAGCTGCTGAATTTGGTGATGAGCAAGTTCACATCTGGCGTCGTTCTTATGATACTTTGCCACCAGAAATGGCTAAAGATCATAAGTATTCAGCACACACTGACCGTCGCTATGCACACCTTGATGATTCAGTTATTCCAGATGCAGAAAACTTGAAAGTAACGCTTGAGCGTGCCCTTCCATTCTGGGAAGATAAAATTGCTCCAGCATTGAAAGACGGTAAAAATGTATTCGTAGGTGCACACGGTAACTCAATCCGTGCCCTTGTAAAACACATCAAACAATTGTCTGATGACGAAATCATGGATGTGGAAATTCCAAACTTCCCACCACTTGTATTCGAATTGGATGAAAACTTGAACATTGTGAAAGAGTACTACTTGGAAGCATAATTCATTTAAGGCCTGAGTTCGCTCAGGCTTTTTTAGTTTTGAATATCGGATTTTTCATAGAGAGTATGGTATACTGGTGGTATTAAATGGTAGGAGGAATTTATTATGGCAAGTAAAAAAATGTTGCACGCTTGTTTGCGTGTTGAGAATTTAGAAGCATCGCAAAAGTTCTATGAAGAAGGGTTTGGCTTTAAAGAAACCCGTCGCAAGGACTATCCAGAGCACAAGTTTACCTTGGTTTACTTAGCACTTGAAGGAGATGACTTTGAGATTGAATTGACCTACAATTATGATCATGGTCCCTATATCGTAGGCGACGGTTTCTCGCATCTAGCTCTTTCTTCAGATGATTTAGAAGGTGATAATGCTAAGCATAAGGAGCTGGGCTATCCAACGACAGACATCAAGGGCTTGCCAGGAAGTCCAGGTCGTTATTATTTTGTGACAGATCCAGATGGCTACCGTGTGGAAGTCATTCGTGCAGATTAATTTAGAAAAGATTGCCTAGGCAGTCTTTTTCTTTTCAAAAAAAATCAGAAATGGCAGAAGGGAGGGAATTAGAAAGCAAATCAATTATTTATACTCAATGAAAATCAAAAGTAGCCCAGGAAACGAAGCCGAAGATAGAACTGGAGTTCATCAAGGCTCTTGACAATGGATAATTTTGATTTTTGAAGAGTATTACCTAATCTTTTTATGAGTTTTTATAGAACTGTCTTGACAAGAGCCTTTAAATGATTTAGCATAGTTTATATATGTTTTGAATGGGAGGCTGGAGATGAAAAAAGTTAGTTTTTGGTTGGGAATCAACATCGCCTTGCTCGGCATAATGGTAAGTTTGGCTGTATGGTTATTTGCAGGACTTCAAGAAAGACAGGTTAGTCAGTTTATCGAGGAAAAACAACAAACCATCCTCGCTAAAGGCAAGGGCAAAATTCAAGAGGGAAATATTGATACGACCCATGTTGTGGCTGCCTTACCTACAGATGATGCAGGTCATGTCTTAGGACCTGTAGAAAGTCGAATGATTTCCTATGTTCAAAGACGCTTTGGTCATAAAAAACCAGCAGGAAAAATTCAAAAACTGGTCTTTGTTTCATCAATAGAGGGAAAAACAAATTTTAAAAATGTAACAGCTCGTGAAATTCAAGCGGAGCACTATAAAGTAGACAACTTGCAAATTAAAAAGCAGGATAAACTCCCGTCTGAGCGTGTGTTGTTGACGCAGGACAATGAATTGTTTACCCTGGAAGATTTATTACCTAATTTATCCTCTGCAGCAAGTATCATTGTTGATCATCTAAGAGAAGCCTTACTTGCTCAAGGAATGAAAGAGACTGATGTAGAAGCGATTGTCAAAAAATTTGAAACACTAGACTTAAATGCGATTTCCTTTAGTTATGGAGACAGCCAATTAACCTTACAATTACCAGATGGTTACGGCATCAACCAGTTGGTTCTACCAATTTCAGATTTGTACCCAGTAGTGAAGAGTGATTATCTAGTAGATGCTGATAAGGTTGGCTATGATGAGTATATGGCTGCACAAGTTGTGGATAAGAAACATTTGAGACAGGTCGCTCTAACCTTTGATGATGGACCAAATCCGAACACAACACCGGTAGTTTTAGATTTACTGAAAAAATATAATGCCAAAGCAACTTTCTTTGTTGTTGGTAAGGCTGTAGCTGGGAATGAAGCTATTCTCCGTAGAATGGTAGCGGAAGGGCACGTCATCGCCAATCATACGTGGAATCATCCCAATCTAGTCACTATTTCTGGGGAGCAAGTACAGAGAGAAATTCAAGATACACAGGCAGCTATTACTGAAGCTACAGGTATTGTACCAACAATGGTTCGCCCTCCTTATGGTTCGGTTAACCAGGCTGTTGTCAATCAGATGGGACTTCCATCGATTTATTGGTCGGTCGATTCTAAAGATTGGAAGAGTCGCGATCCACAAGCCATTTTGAAAGAAATAAAAGAACAGACTTGTCCAGGAAGTATTATCCTAATGCATGATATTCATCAGACAACAGTTGATAGCCTCGAGTCTGTATTGCAATATTTAACAGGCGAGGGCTACAATATGGTCACTGTAACAGACTTACTCGCCAGTCCTCTCAATCCTCAATTAATCTATTATTCACAAGAATTATCTGGTCCAGCCCAGTAAGAATGATAAAAGGCTTAGAATCATGTTAGTAGAAACACTGGTTCTAAGCCTTTTGCATATTGTTCATTATATTTTGTAGAGCTCTTGATTCTTGAGAATGACTTCTTGGACGGAGGCATACTTTTTCAATTGTTTTAGTTCGCTAGGACTAGATACTAGGGTGATGACAAGACCTTCCTTGCCCATGCGTCCAGTACGTCCAGAACGATGAGTGTAGGCTTCTTGGTCAAAAGGAACTTCAAAGTTGAGGACACATTCTAAGTTATCAATATCAATACCGCGTGCGACCATATCTGTAGCAAGTAGAAGATTGAGTTCGTGATTCTTGAAACGTTCGATGATGACCTTGCGGAATTTTACGTTGACATCAGAAGCCAATGAAACTGCATTCACACCATTATAGAGTAGTTTATCTTCGCTTGCACCAAGGTCTGATAGGCTGTTAAAAAATGCAAGAGCACGAAAATCAGGGATATTGGCGAACTTACGTAGAGTTTCCAAACGGTCACGCTTATCTACCATCATATAGCAATGTTGGATATTATCCAATTTCTGCTCAGATAAATCAATGCTTTCAATGTCCTCAGCAATTTTTTGACGGTCAAATTTAGCTGTTGCACTCATGTAGATTAACTGGTGGTCACGAGGTACATAGTTGATAATCTTTTCAACAAACTGATATTGAGAATCGGAGAATAGCTGATCAAACTCATCTAGGACGATGGTATTGACATTCATCATCTTGATTTTTTTCAATTTAATCAACTCGAAAATACGACCAGGTGTTCCAATCAGGATTTCTGGTCCTTTTTTTAGTCGCTCAATCTGGCGTTTTTGACTGGAACCAGACAAGAATAGTTGAGCAGTCAGCCCAATTGTTTCCGACCAAGTCTTACAAACATCAAATATTTGACCAGCCAGCTCTGTATTTGGTGCGAGGATGAGCAATTGTTGAGCTTTTTTAGGAGTTAGGGCTAATAGACTAGGCCAGAGGTAGGCAAGGGTTTTTCCTGTACCTGTTGGGCTGATAGCTAGAAGGGACTTGCCGTTTGCAATAGGCTCAAAGGCCTGGACTTGGATAGGAGTAAAGTCCTCAAAGCCAAGTAGGGTAAGCTGGTCCGTCCAGCTGGAGGGAAATTTAGATTTCATTGTTATCCGCCTTAAAGATTATTCCTGCGTCTTGACGCATGGTGTAAAGTGTTTGATGGACGCTTTCTGCCACATCCAGCCATTCATTGGCTAGGTCGTGATTGCCTGTCTGTATAGCTTGGGCAATGGCTTGTACCTCTTCCAGCATAGCATCTTCCTGAGCTCGGATAGGTAGGACTACTTGGCTACCATCATGTTTTGTGAAAATAGCAGAGCTGATATGCTGGCAGGCGTTGAGGGTGAGAGTTCCCTCACTGGTATATATTTCGCTTGGTAGATTGCTAGTGATATTTTTTCCAGCCTGAATACTTACTAGAAAATCATTATAAGTCAGTTGCCCAGTCCCATTCAAATCAATGGATGAAGGGAGTTGTTGAGCAGTGTATCGGGCTGCATTTGGTCTGCCAAAGAGGCCAATGGCAGTATAGAGGGTATAGATACCCAGATCCATTAAGGCTCCGCCTGAAAAATCAGTTGAAAAGATATTTGGGGTCTGTCCTGCCAAGAGGTCAGGCATTTTGGAAGAGTATTTGGCATAGGAGAAGTTGGCCCCAAAAACAGTCTTATCCTTCAAGAAGTCCCTAATAATAGCGATGGCTTCCTCGTGGTAATTGCGGGCAGCTTCAAATAGGAAGACACCATTTTCCTTGGCAATCTGACGAAGTTGGGCCAATTCTTGAGGTGTGGACACCATAGGCTTTTCAACGATAGCGTGTTTGCCGGCCTTGAGAACAGCTTTTGCATGTTCAAAATGCAGGGCATTTGGACTGGCAATATAGACCAAGTCAATCGGTGCAGAAAGGAATTTTATCCATTCTGTGTATAATTTTACATTTTCGTAATTTGTTGAAAATGACATAGCTGTTTCCAGTTTTCTTGAAAATATCGCTGATAATTGAAGATATTTACTCAAATGAGCGGAGGAAATGAACTTGTGACTGATGTCTGAGGTACCAATAATACCAAAATTTAGCATAAATTCTCATTTCTTTATGTGTTATCCTTTCCATTATACCATGTTTCATGGTAAAATAGTATTGAAAATAGAAGGAGATGATGATGACTCAGAAACCCATTATTATTGGCGTAACCGGCGGATCTGGGGGTGGCAAGACAAGTGTGTCGCGTGCCATTCTGGATAATTTCCCAAATGCTCGCATATCAATGATTGAACACGATTCTTACTATAAGAATCAGTCACACCTAACCTTTGAAGAACGGATATTGACCAATTATGACCATCCACTGGCTTTTGATACGGATTTGATGATTTATCATATCAGTGAGCTATTAGCAGGACGTTCAGTGGATATTCCGATTTATGATTACACTCAGCACACACGTTCAGAGAAGACCTATCGTCAGGAACCACAAGATGTATTTATTGTGGAAGGTATTTTAGTATTGGAAGACAAACGGTTGCGGGATTTAATGGATATTAAGATATTCGTCGATACTGATGACGATATTCGTATCATTCGCCGCATTAAGAGAGACATGGAAGAGCGTGGCCGTAGCTTAGATAGTATCATTGAGCAGTACACCTCGGTGGTGAAACCAATGTATCACCAGTTTATCGAGCCAACCAAGCGCTATGCAGATATCGTCATTCCTGAAGGCGTCAGCAACGTTGTAGCCATCGACTTGATTAACACCAAGGTGGAGAGTATATTAAGAGAGCGTGGTTAAGATGCCGAAGCAAAGAATATTACCTCATATTATATTAGGGATTATGGGTGCTAGCGGTCAAATGGTAACTGGCAAACAGATTACCGAATATGTTCAACGTGATTTAGGCGAATTTTGGCAGGTTGCCCATAGCCAAGTCTATCCAGAATTAAAACGTATGACCAAGGAAGAATTGATTACTTGTCATGCAGTACCTGGAAATGAAAAGGAAAAGCAGTATGCGATGACGGCTACTGGTCGTCAGATTTTAGACGAATGGCTATCCATTCCAAATGAAGAAACGCCTCAGCAAAAAGACTTGTTTTCAATCAAGATGTTTTTTATCCGTGAAAAGGATGACCCACGGATTCCTGGTTTGTTGCAGAGTCAAATTGAACTAGTCACCAAGCACTTAAAACACCTAGACAGTCGTAAAGTTGAGCTGTTCTCAACCAAGGAAAGTATCCAAGACAATTATGGACACTATTTGATTTTGACACGGTCTATTGAACGCAACCGTGCCCAGCTCAAATGGTTAGAGGATACACTGGCAGAAATGTAACGATTCGGATTTCCGAATCGTTTTTTCTTGTGTCCTGTTTTGGATTATGTTAGAGTAAGAAGAAATGTGACTAAATTGGAGGAATGTATGTCAATCAAACAGATGGTTAGTATGGCGCTAGTAGTGTGGAATTTACTTGTCTTCATTACCTATGGTATGGATAAAGGGAAGGCAAGAAAGAACGCCTATCGGATTTCAGAAAAGACCTTATTACTCATGTCCTATTTTGGTGGCGGGTTGGGGGCCTGGGCAGGTGGAACCCATTTTCGGCATAAGACACAGAAAAAGTATTTTCAACTAGCCTGGACTATAGGGGTATTGATTGATGCAGTGATTATGTACTGGATGTGGAAATAGGCGAAAGCCTTTTTCTTTTTCCGAAAATATGAAAAATCGACTGAAAACCATGAAAGAACCGAATATTTGAATATTAAGCGCATAATTGCTTGACAGCTTGTTTTTTTTTTTTTTTTTAGTATACTGGTAAGCGTGCCTTTTGGCATAAAAGTTTTATATAAATGGAGGTTTTTAGTATGAAAATCAAAAGAAGTTCTAGCAAGAAACAACTTCATAAGTGGACCAAGCTAGGAGTTGGATTAGCAGCGGTCACTGTTTTGGGAGGGTTGGTTGAGCCGGTGGGGTTGGCAGATTTTGGTTTGACCAAGGTTTATGCAACAGAACAGGCAGATCCAGCTTTGGAAGCCAGAAAGATTGAAATCAAGACCATGATCCAGAGTTACCGTGATCTAGTCGGTCAGATAAAAGCTCTTAATCCAGCGGACTATACGGAAGAATCGTGGAATAAGAACTATGATGGCGATGTTCGGATTTATCTTGGAGCACAAAGTATTGCTACTGCTTACAATGATGATTTAACCTTTTCTTCATTGAGCTTAGATGGGGTTGATAGTCACCAAACATTAAATGAGTTAAATGCAACCTATATGTTTGGATATATTTATGTTGAGAATTCTATCCCAGTCTTGAAGCAAGCAATGGCAGATTTAGTCCCGGTATCAGAATCGGTTGAAACTCCGACAGACAAACCAGCTGAAAACCCAGTGGAACAGCCAGAACCTGCGGGTGATACTAACTCTACTGATACGAATACAGTAAACTATACTATCCAATTAGTAGATCAAGACGGTCAAGTTCTCCAAACCATTCAGCAGAGTGGAGTTGAAGGAACTGAGGTAAGCTTTGACTTTCCGGTAATATCAGGTTATAGAGTAGGTAAGACTGAGGGCTTTGACTCATGGACGTATGGGAAAGGTGGTACTTTCAGACTAGTTGCCAATAAGACTGTTAAGGTATACTATGACAAAGCTCCTTCTATTGACTCATTAATTAGACCTGAACAACGTGTGGAGTATCAGAAAGTTTTTGATACCTTCCATACCACTGTCTTGAAAGCTTTTGAAGTCTATAAGAAAGAGTTGGGAGTAGACCATATTATCCGCCTGACAGAGGATGAAGCTAAGTTTAATCAGATTACTCAATCAGAGGATTTAACTACTTTACAATTAGAGTTAATTTTAGTTGAAAATTTATTTAACGAACCAGTAGGTCGAGTATTGACAGATCAAGATATTATCAATGCTATTGGTTGGACTCCTGAATACTGGGATCATCAAATCGCTTACCATAAAGAAATTACTCAAAAACTTGAAAAAGCAATGGCTAACATTGCTGCATCAAAGGCAATTCCGACAGTTCCAGTAGATCAATCGATCACGATTAAGGCTGTCTATACTGAGGAACAAATTGAGCCTGGTCAAAAAGTTGATGTGTTAAAAGAAATTGAGTATACACTCAAACCAGGGGAGAGTGTTGTTCTAGAACCCCTCACATTTGAAGGTTGGACATCAAGAGTAGCTCACGAAAGACAAACAGTTACTTACGAAGGAGCTAAGGCAAGACCTAACAAGGAATACTACTTCTATTACATAGAAGAGGGTACAACACCAACAGAGAAACCAATTGAAACTCCGGCTGAAACTCCAACTGAAAAACCGGCCGAACAGTTAGTTGAAAAACCAACTGAACAACCAGTTGAGAAGTTGGTTGAAAGACCAACTGCAAGTCCAACTGGTCAGTCAGCATCAGAAAAACAAGCAACCAAACAGGGAGATAAGGAGCCTGCGGCACCAGCAAGCCAAAGCAAACAGTCAACTGACAAACCTGCACCAGCTAGTCAGTCACAGGCAAAAACTTTACCAGCTACTGGTGAAGTCAGCTCCGTCCTACGCTTGACAGGTCTGGGCTTACTGGGACTAGCAGGTCTGGCCGTGAAAAGACGCCAACGCAAGTCATTTTAAGCAAGAATCCTTTAAACGAGATTGAAAGATCTCGTTTTTTGCTGGTTTCTAACAATACCTACTGTCATGCTCCGTCTTTCTATGCTATAATGTTTCTATGATGAAACAAGAAAAAATCTCAACTTATCAATTATTATTAGCCCAATTGGAGGCTCTTTTAGAAGGTGAAACCAATGCTTTAGCCAATCTATCAAATGCTTCTGCTTTGCTCAATCAAGCTCTACCAAACTCTGTCTTTACAGGATTTTACTTGTATGATGGTAGTGAATTGATTTTGGGGCCTTTTCAGGGTGGCGTTTCCTGTGTTCATATTGCACTTGGAAAAGGTATCTGCGGTGAGGCTGCAGCTAAGCGCCAGACTATTCTCGTAGACGATGTTCGTCTACATGATAACTATATTTCCTGCGATGCGACAGCCCTGTCAGAAATCGTGGTGCCCATGGTGAAAAACGACCAGCTTTTGGGCGTTTTGGACTTGGATTCGAGATTAGTAGCTGATTATGATACGATTGACCAAGACTATCTAGAAAAGTTCGTTACTCTCTTGATTGAGAAGACGGACTGGAATTTTGCTATGTTTGGAGAAAAACGCTAATGTACCAAGCTTTATATAGGAAGTACCGAAGCCAGACCTTTGGGGAGATGGTGGGGCAGGAGGTGGTTGCGACCACACTCAAACAGGCCATTGAACAGGGGAAAATCAGTCATGCCTATCTCTTTTCAGGTCCTCGTGGTACGGGTAAGACATCGGCAGCTAAGATTTTTGCCAAGGCCATGAACTGTCCTAATCAGGTTGGAGGCGAGCCTTGTAACGATTGTTATATCTGTCAAGCTATTACGGAAGGTAGCCTGGAAGATGTGATTGAGATTGATGCTGCTTCCAACAATGGTGTGGATGAAATCCGTGACATTCGTGATAAATCGACCTATGCACCTAGTCTTGCGACCTATAAGGTCTATATCATCGACGAGGTCCACATGCTGTCTACTGGTGCCTTCAACGCCCTCTTGAAGACCTTGGAAGAGCCGACTGAAAATGTGGTCTTTATTCTAGCAACGACGGAATTGCACAAGATTCCTGCTACCATTCTGTCAAGGGTGCAACGATTTGAATTTAAGTCCATTAAGGTGACGGACATTCAGGAGCACTTGGCTGCAATTTTGACCAAGGAAGGGCTAATCTTTGACGAGCAGGCTCTGACGATCATTGCGCGTCGGGCAGAAGGGGGGATGCGGGATGCCCTATCCATTTTGGATCAGGCTCTCAGCCTTAGTCAGGACCAGCAAGTGACCTTAGAAATTGCTGAGGAAATTACGGGGTCTATCAGCTTGCGTGCCTTGGATGACTATGTGGCAAGTTTGCGTCAAGGGGATAGTGTCACAGCTCTCCAGCATCTACAAACCTTGTTTGACCAAGGAAAGAGTATGAGCCGTTTTGCGACAGATCTTTTGCACTATTTGAGAGATGTCCTTATCGTGCAGACGGGTGGTGAGGATACGCATTTAACAACAGGTTTTTCAGAAAATCTAGCTCTTGAGCAGGCACGGATTTTTACCATGATAGAGATGGTGACCAGGGGGTTGGCGGACATCAAGTCCAGTCCTCAGCCGAAGATTTACGCTGAAATGATGACCATTCGTTTGGCTGAAGATAGTTCTCCTTCGGGGGCAATGGCAGAGCTGCCAGCTGATTTACTGGGTCAACTAGCCAGTCTGCAACAACAAGTTGCGGATTTACAGAAACAACTAGGTCAATTATCTAGTCAACAAATTGCTGTTAAGCCAGTTTCACGCAAGCCACAGGCTCCGAAGAAGTACCGATTGGATACCAGCAAGGTTCATGCAATTTTGCAGGAAGCTATGGAAAATCCAACCTTGGCGCGTGAAAATTTGACTCGCTTGCAGAATGCTTGGGGAGAAATTATCGAGAGTCTGTCAGGAGCAGAGCGAGCCTTGTTGGTTGGTTCTCAACCAGTTGCTGCCAATGAAAATCATGCGATTCTAGCCTTTGATTCTCCGCTTAATGCTGAACAGACGATGAAGCGTGACAATCTCAATACCATGTTTGGAAATATTCTCAGCAAGGCAGCTGGTTTTTCCCCACAGATTTTAGCTATTGCTCAGGAAGATTGGGTAAGTATTCGTGCTGAATTTTCGGCGAAAGCAAAAGGGCAAAAGACACAGGAAATCGAAAAAGAAGCCAGTCCAGTCCCAGAAGAATTTGGCTTTCTCGCAGATACAGTTGAGATTAGAAATGATTAGAAAATGGGAGTGCAAAACACGAACAAATCTGCCAATCAACCACTGCGCTGAGATGTTGACGCGAACTCTGAGAAGTGAGCCTGGGCTTTTTGCCCAGCCTCGAATAGTTTTGATAGATATTTTATACTATATTCAATCCTAAATATTTTTCATATCTCCTTAAGAAAGCACCAATTAGATTGGTGTTTTCTTGTTTAGAAAAGAATCGAAACCTATCAAGAAAGCATATAAAAATTCAGCCAGTTGACTGAATTTTTGGTATAATCTATTTTATGAAACTTCCACAATTTCTTTTTTTAGCCATTACAACTATTTTAGCTGTTTATTTTATGAATGCATCGATTTTGACAGGAGATTTCTTGATTGCAGGTATCTACGCCTTTATCGCCTATCGGAATCTTCATTTTGCTTACAAGGTGACTAAATTTATTCGTTTGGTGGAGAAGCAGACCAAGAAGTAAGGCTGATTTCTCCGCTGGAGATAATTTTTGCTTTGCCATTGTCTAACTGGATGACCAGATTTCCTGTATCAGTAACAGCGATGGCTGTACCCTTAAATTCAACTTGATTTTCTACAAAGCTCACTTGTTGGCCAACGACAAGTGATTTTTCTTTGTAAAGGGCAATTAGTTCCTTCTCATCGGTTTCTAAGAAGGCTTTCCAGATGGCAGTAATGAGTTGATTGCGGGTAAATGGTGGTTGTTCCTCGAAAAGATTTCCTGCAGATTGTTGTAATTCCTTAGGGAAATCGTCTATGCGGACATTGATGCCGACACCGATAATGACATCGGTTACCCGTTGGTTTTCCATAGAAGAGATAGCCTCAGTGAGGATGCCAGCGACCTTTTTGTGTCCGAGATAGATGTCATTGACCCACTTGATTTGGACGTCCAAGTCGCAAAGGGATTGAATGGCCTTGACAACAGCAGCTGCAGCTAAAATGGTGTAGGGCTTAAATTCTAGAAATGGAACATTGGGAGAGAGACGAAGCGACATATAAATGCCACCGGACTTGGAGGCATAAAAGGGTCTCCCAAATCGTCCCTTGGCTTTATTCTGATAGGGAGCTAGATATAGGGCAGGACTAGTATGACCTGATTCAATACCTTGTTTGGCATCTAGTTGGGTGGAGTCGCTGTCAGCTTTCAGGTAGACAGGCAGTTGGAGTTCCTCTGCAATCAAGTCTGGCAGTAGCAAATCCCCATCGGCCAATTTGTAACCACGATTACGGGCAGCCTCAATAGTTAAACCATGCGTTTCTAACTGGCGAATGGCTTTCCAAACTGAAGTCCGAGAAATACCCAATTCCTGAGCCAAATCTTCTCCGCTCATGTAGTCGTCTTTTTCTTTTAATAGTAAATAAATCTTCTGGTAGGTTTTCATGTCTTCATTATAGCAAAAAATTCACCTAAAACGTGATATAATAGTTTCAAATAAGGAGGTTTTCATGAAGACACTTGATTACATTGTTACATTGACCAGCACTCCGTCACCAACTGGTTTTACGACGGATATTATGAATTACATCAAGGCAGAGGTTGAAAGTTTCGGCTATGTTGCTAGTAAGACCGCTAAAGGTGGTGTTTTGGTGACAGTTCCGGGGGAAAATGACCAGGAACACCGCATGGTGACTGCTCACCTGGACACACTGGGGGCCATGGTTCGTGCAGTGAAACCGGATGGCCGACTCAAAATGGATTTGGTGGGAGGATTTGGATACCCTTCTATTGAGGGAGAAAATTGTTTGATTCATTGCGCTAAAAATGGCAAGACTTTCACAGGTACTATTCTCATGCACCAGACCTCTGTCCATGTCTACCGAGATGCCAGCACAGCCGAGCGGAACCAGACCAATATGGAAATTCGTTTGGACGAAAAAGTGACCAATGCGGACGAGACGCGGGCCTTGGGTATTGAAGTCGGAGATTTTATCTCCTTTGATCCTCGTACCGTCGTGACAGAAACTGGCTTTATCAAGAGTCGTCACTTGGATGATAAGGTATCCGCAGCTATCTTACTTCATCTATTGAAGGTATATAAAGAAGAGGGGATTACTCTGCCTTATACGACACATTTCTATTTTTCAAACAATGAAGAGATTGGCTACGGTGCCAACTCCAACATTCCTGCTCAGGTGGTTGAATATTTGGCAGTTGATATGGGGGCAATGGGAGATGACCAGCAGACTGACGAGTACACAGTTTCTATCTGTGTCAAGGACGGATCAGGTCCCTACCATTATGAACTTCGTCAGCACTTGGTAGCCTTGGCTGAAAGAGATGGAATTCCTTACAAGCTGGATATTTATCCGTACTATGGTTCCGATGCTTCGGCAGCTATGCGAGCAGGTGCAGATGTTAAGCATGCCCTATTGGGGGCTGGTATTGAGTCTAGCCATTCCTACGAGCGGACGCATTTGGATTCTGTAGTTGCGACTGAGCGGATGGTAGATGCCTATTTGAAATCAGCAATGGTAGATTAAGATGAATGAAACCCGTTTTTTAGAGTTATTCAATGACTTGGATAAGGTCTTGCGTAAGGTGTGCGGTGTTGCGGATGGGGAATATGCAGATGTAGGCTCTATGTTGACCAAGGCAAAGGAATTGACGCGACATAATCCCGTTGAGGCGAACTGGGATAAACTCTATGTGGCTCGTCAGTTGCGTAATCTCATGGTTCATGAGAAACGAACAGGTTTGAAGGAAGTAGCCCAACCTTCGCAGGAATTGATCACTGTTTTGGAAAAAGTGATAGCCCAGTACCAAGAACCGATTACCATTGCCGACTATTTGCAAAAGACCCAGAAAATTAAGCCGGTTATTTTTGAGGCCAAGGACAAATTGATAAAGGCTTTAGAAATTGTGGAGCAAGAGCATTTTTCTAAGTTTCCTATTTTTTCTGACAAGGTTTATCAAGGTCTGGTTTCTGACAAGGGATTGACAAATTGGTTGGCCAAGGCAAGCAAGGAAACGGGCTCTATACGTGAAAAATTGGTGGAGGCTAGTCTTGAAGACGTACTAGCTTGTGAGGAAGATAGTATTCAGGTAATTGTTCTACCAATAATAGCCCATCTTTATCAGGTAATTAATCATTTTGAGGGGCGTAAGCGCACAACTATCCTAGTCAGTCGTCAGGCGAGTGGGAAGCTTCATTCGCCAGAGGATCTTGTTGGTATTGTCACAGCCCAGGACTTGGCAGAGATTTATGGGATGGTGGATTGAGTGGAGAAAGGAGAAATCATGTCAACAAATCGTTTAGCTTGGGATGAGTATTTTGCGGCTCAGGCGCTTTTGATTGCCAATCGGGCGACCTGTAAGAGAGCAAAGGTCGGTGCGGTTTTGGTTAAGGACAATAAGGTTATCGCAACAGGCTACAATGGTTCTGTTTCAGGAACCGAACATTGTTTGGATCAGGAACGCCTTATGATTGATGGTCATTGCGCTAGAACCTTGCATGCGGAAGTCAATGCCATTTTACAAGGAGCGGAGCGGGGAATTCCAAAAGGTTTTACTGCCTATGTGACCCATTTCCCATGTCTCAACTGCTCTAAGCAATTGTTACAGGTTGGTTGTAAGCGGGTTGTCTATATCAATGAATACCGCATGGATGACTATGCTCAGTACTTGTATAAAGAAAAGGGCTGTGAGTTGGTTCATTTGCCTCTAGAGGTGGTTAAACAGGCAATTGCAGATGCCGAATTTATCTAATGATTTTGTAGAAGAGTGGGAGTGGGAAAGAACTCGACCATTCATAGAAGAGTTCGTCAACAATTTTTCGTTTTAAGTTGTTGAGTTGAAACAGTCTATCCCCAGACTGTTTCACTCCCACCCCCGCATAGCTCCAACAGTCAGAGTAGTGACTGTTGGAGGTTGGAAATGAAGCGAACTCTGTTCGCATCAGTCGTAATGGTCAGATTTGGAGTGTAAAACACGAATTGCTGAGATTTGCTTCGCAAATCTTATCTCCAACCTTTAACAGTCCACTGGACTGTTAAACCCAATCAACCACTGCGCTGAGATGTTGACACGAACTCTGAGTAGTGGTCCTGGGCTTTTTACCCAGCCTCCTCTTTATTTTTAAGAAAATGCTAGGATAGTCGGTCAATCTATGCTATACTAGAAACGTTATTAAGTCCCGAAAAGGTAGTTTATAGACTAGTTAATATTTGCAAAAACACTTGAAACACAATTAAAGAAGCTGGTAACATTGAATAGTAAGCGTAAAAACTTTACTACACTTCAGTCACTATTTTCTTCAAATAGGGCTGATTTCATACAGTCTGGTATTGTCTTTCTCGTTGAGTATCTGGAAATTTTCCTTTGCTCAAGACAGGTGTCTTTCGCAAATAGGATTTCCCTTTGCTCAAGACAAAAGTCTTTCGCAAAGAACTAGTCTTCGACTAGTTCTTTGTAACCTTAGTAACCCGCTAGGTTTCTAGCATATATTCTATTATAAGGGGGACATTTTTATGTCAGAACGTAAGTTGTTTACGTCTGAGTCAGTATCGGAAGGACATCCGGATAAGATTGCTGACCAGATTTCAGATGCCATTTTGGATGCTATTTTAGCAGAGGATCCAGATGCGCACGTAGCAGCAGAGACGGCTGTTTATACAGGTAGTGTTCATGTGTTTGGAGAGATTTCAACCACTGCCTATGTGGATATTAACCGTGTGGTACGTGATACGATTGCGGAGATTGGCTATACAAAAGGTGAGTATGGTTTTTCAGCTGAGTTGGTTGGGGTTCATCCGTCACTTGTAGAGCAATCGCCAGATATTGCCCAAGGTGTCAATGAAGCTTTGGAAACTCGTCAAGATGCTAGTCAAGATCCATTGGATTTGATTGGTGCAGGTGACCAGGGGCTCATGTTTGGTTTTGCAGTAGATGAAACGCCTGAACTTATGCCCTTGCCAATTTCACTTAGTCACAAATTGGTGCGTCGTTTGGCCGAGTTGAGAAAATCAGGTGAAATTGCTTATCTCCGTCCAGATGCTAAGTCACAGGTAACAGTTGAATACGATGAAGACAACCGACCTGTTCGTGTGGATACAGTCGTTATTTCGACCCAGCATGATCCAGAAGTTAGCCAGGAGCAAATTCGTCAGGATGTCATTGAACGTGTGATCAAGGAAATCATTCCAGCTCATTATCTGGATGACCAAACCAACTACTTTATCAACCCAACTGGTCGCTTTGTCATTGGTGGACCTCAAGGGGACTCTGGTTTGACAGGTCGTAAGATTATTGTGGATACCTATGGTGGTTATTCTCGTCATGGTGGCGGTGCTTTCTCTGGTAAGGATGCGACCAAAGTGGACCGTTCTGCATCTTATGCGGCACGTTACATCGCTAAAAATATCGTAGCAGCTGGTTTGGCTAAAAAGGCGGAAGTTCAATTGGCCTATGCTATCGGTGTTGCTCAACCAGTTTCAGTTCGCATCGATACCTTTGGTACGAGCACAGTAGCGGAAAGCAAATTAGAAGCAGCTGTTCGTCAGATTTTCGATTTACGCCCAGCTGGTATTATTCAAATGTTGGACCTCAAACGTCCGATTTACAAGCAAACTGCAGCCTATGGTCACATGGGACGTACGGATATTGACTTGCCATGGGAACGCTTGGACAAAGTAGATGCTTTACAAGCAGTACTACAAAAGATCAACTAGGAATATTTTCAAAACAGGAGACAGACTTGCCTCCTGTTTTTTTATATATCAAATAACTAGCATTTTACCACCCATTGTGGTAAAATGAAACGTATGCCTTTTTAGGCAAATTAAGAAAGTGAATGCTAGTATGAGAAAAATTGTAATTAATGGTGGAAAAACACTGAAAGGGTCGGTTACCGTTAGTGGTGCCAAAAACTCAGTTGTTGCTCTTATTCCGGCCATTATTCTTGCAGATGGGATTGTTACTCTGGACGGAGTGCCTGCAATCTCGGATGTAGATAGCTTAGTTGATATTATGGAAACAATGGGCGCGACGGTCAAGCGTGATGGTGAAAGCTTGGAGATTGACCCTCGTGGTGTAAAAGACATGCCTATGCCATTTGGTAAAATTAATAGCTTGCGTGCATCCTACTATTTTTACGGTTCCCTCCTTGGTCGCTTTGGTCAAGCTGTTGTTGGCTTGCCAGGTGGTTGTGATTTGGGTCCGCGTCCAATTGATTTGCACTTGAAAGCATTCGCAGCCATGGGTGCGAAAACAACCTATGAAGGTGAATATATGCGCTTGGCAACTAATGGTCAGCGTATTCAAGGGGCACATATCTTCATGGATGTTGTCAGCGTCGGTGCGACAATTAATACTATCTTAGCAGCTGTCAAAGCAGAAGGCCGTACAGTTATTGAAAATGCGGCGCGTGAACCTGAAATTATTGACGTGGCAACTTTGCTTAATAATATGGGGGCACGTATCCGTGGTGCGGGTACAGATATTATCACCATTGAAGGCGTAGACAGTCTAAAAGGAACACGTCATCAAGTGATTCCAGACCGTATTGAAGCAGGGACTTATATTGCTCTTGCTGCTGCTGTTGGTGAAGGTATTCGTATCGATAATGTCCTTTATGAACACTTAGAGAGTTACATCGCTAAGTTGGAAGAAATGGGTGTTCGCATGACCATTTCTGAAGATAGTATTTTTGTTGAAAAGCAAGAAACATTAAAGGCAGTGAATATCAAAACTTCACCTTATCCAGGTTTTGCGACAGACTTGCAGCAACCCATTACACCTTTACTGCTTAAGGCAGAAGGGACTGGTACGATTGTTGATACGATTTATGAAAAACGTGTTGGTCATGTGCAGGAGCTTGCAAATCTTGGAGCAAAAATCTCTACTCGTAACAACCATATTGCCTTTGAAGGTCCAAATCAACTGACTGGTACATCTGTTAAAGCTACTGATTTGCGTGCGGGAGCCGCAATGGTTATTGCTGGTTTAATGGCTCAAGGGCGTACAGAAATTACAAACATTGAGTTTATTCTACGTGGTTACTCAAATATTGTTGATAAGCTGACAGAATTAGGTGCAGATATTCAATTGATTGAGGATTAGAGAGTCTAATTGAGAACTACTTTCTCAAAACGTAATCGATTTAAAAACAAAACAATCTGGGGCTGGGAGTAATTCTCAGCCCCTTGGGTACACTATGACACTTTGGACAAGACTAGCGAAGTTTGCTTACTTTGAAACGGACCGTTTGTATTTACGACCATTTTCTTTTGAAGATGGAGAAAGTTTCTATGAAATTGTATCAAATCCCGAAAATCTTCCGTTTATCTTTCCAGCTTTGGAGGACAGAAATATTGCTTTTTCGACAATGGTTGAAAAATTTATGCGTTCACCATTGGGAAACTGGGCCTTAGTTGATAAGTATTCGGAGAGGATGATTGGTGCGCTTTGCTTTGAAAAGGTAGATGAACGTCAACTTTCTGCGGAGCTCAGCTATTTCCTAAAAAAAGACTACTGGAGAAGAGGCTTGATGACGGAAGCAGTGAGGACTTTAGTCTATCTAGCTTTTTATGAGTTTGGTCTGAGGGAGCTAGTTATTGTCACTCATGAGGAAAATGTGGCCAGTCAGATGGTGGCGAAAAAAGCTGGTTTGGTACAGGTTGCGCAGTATCGCGGAAGTGACCGCTATAGCCATAAAACAAGAAATTATCTAAAATTTAGCTTGAAGAGAGCTGAATTTAGTTTAGAAATATATGAGGAGAATGAATGATTACTATTAAATCACAACGAGAAATTGATGCAATGAAACGTGCTGGAGATGTTCTGGCTGGTATTCATATTGGTTTGCGAGAGATTATCAAGCCAGGTGTGGACATGTGGGAAGTAGAGGAATATGTCCGTAAAACGTGTAAGGAAAAGAATGTTTTGCCACTCCAAATTGGTGTTGATGGAGAATTGATGGATTATCCTTATGCGACTTGTTGTGGATTGAATGATGAGGTCGCTCATGCTTTTCCGCGTCATTACAAACTTAAAGAAGGTGATTTACTGAAGGTCGATATGGTTTTGAGCGAGCCTTTGGATAAAGCGGTAGTTGATGTTTCTAAGCTAAACTTCAATGATGTCAAGGCTATGAAGAAAATCACTCAAACCTATCGTGGTGGTTGTGCGGATTCCTGCTGGGCTTATGCGGTTGGTCAGGTCTCTGAGGAAGTTCAAAACTTGATGGACGTGACTAAGGAATGTTTGTACCGCGGTATCGAGCAAGCAGTTGTTGGCAATCGTATCGGCGATATCGGTGCTGCTATTCAAGAATATGCGGAAGGTCTTGGCTACGGTGTTGTTCGTGACTTGGTAGGGCACGGCGTTGGACCAACCTTCCACGAAGAGCCGATGGTTCCTCATTATGGAACTAAAGGTCGAGGTCTTCGCTTGCGTGAAGGCATGGTTTTGACTATCGAGCCTATGATTAATACAGGGACTTGGGAAATTGATACGGATATGAAGACTGGTTGGGCTCACAAAACACTTGATGGTGGTTTGTCTTGTCAATACGAACACCAATTTGTCATCACCAAAGATGGACCGGTTATTTTGACCAGTCAAGGTGAAGAAGGGACCTATTAATTCTCGGCGAGGTCGTGAATAATAGATGAATGAGGAAGGAGGAGAGAATGAAGAAAACCAGAATAGTTGAAGGTTTGAAAACATTCTGCTCAACCTTCTTTTCTTTTTATCGTTCTGCTGATAGCGATGTAACAAGTGTTGCAGTAGCTTACTATTTGTTAATTTCTATTTTCCCTATTCTTCTAACTCTTGCGAATTTACTGCCATATTATCCATTTGATGTGGATATGATTTTATCGGTTGTAGCTGAATTTGTGCCAGACAAGCTCTATCCTTCGGTTTCATCTTTTATCACTTCTGTATTAACAAAGCCGTCGTCATCATGGTTAGGGATTTCAATTCTGACAACTCTTTGGACCCTGTCACGTAGTATGACTATTTTGCAGAAGGCCTTTAATAAGGCTTATGGCATCAATGAACACCGTGATTTTATTATTGGGCACTTGATTGGCATATTTTTAGGAATTGGTCTGCAGGTAATTATCCTCTTAAGTATTACGCTTTTGACTTTCGGGCAGGCAGTTTTTTCTTATATTAATAAGCTGGTTCCTATTGAAGACGCCTGGCTGAAGGGGCTTCTTAGTCAAACACAGTTAGTAGGTTTAATGGCTCTGTTTGCCGCCTTGGTTATGCTTTATTTCTTTTTGCCAAATGTTCGGATAAAAAAAGTTCGATATGTTTTTCCAGGAACCTTGTTTGTTCTGTTGACGATGACTTCTATTGGAAAGTTATTTTCGATTTATGTTGATAATTATGCTAATAAGTTGCTGGATTTTAGAATAGTAACAGCTGTCGTCTTTCTTGTTTTTATGCTTTGGTTCATTTTTATGGCTCAAGTACTCATCATTGGTGCAATGATTAATGCTACGGTTCAAAGTATGCAGGTAGAAGAGTTTCATGCTAGAGATGGGGATATTGTTTCTATCTTGAATAGGCTAAAGGCAAGATTTACAGCGATAGATAAAGAATGAAGCAGGAAAATCAAGCTATATATAAAAATGAGGTTCCGTTGGAGCCTCATTTCGTATTTTTAAAGATAAAGAGTTTGCTCAAGAAATAGTTGACCACAATGACCAAGACTTGAGAGAAGAGAGTGGAAATGGCGTTGACAAGTGTCAAATCATGGTTGACAAACTGCCCAATCAATTGTGGGTAGGCTTGTACTAATAAATAGGCTAGAGCCATATCCATGACCAAGGTCGCGATGCGGGCAGATACAAACTTGACCAATCGCTGAGGCCAACCCTCTCTGGCTTGTTTGAAAACGAAACGGTCGTTGGTCCAAAAGGCAAAGAGGATAGCTACTGCATTGGCTAAAAGAGTTACTAGCAGAATGGATGGGATGAACAGAAAGAGTCCCATACGGGTAATCATATAAACAAGGGTTGCTGCCACACCTGCAATCAAATAGAGAATAACTTCGTTATTGATGAGTTGATAAAATAGTTTTTTCATAGGACTAGTCTATCATTTTTAGAAAAAATATGCTATACTAATCAACGTTGTTGAATTTTCAATGACCCTTGGGGCTTGCTCACTTTACCCAAGCATATTTTAAGCTTTTTCGCTAAAGGAGAATTTTATGAATACATCTAATAAATGGACTGCCAGAGATATGGCAGAAATTGCTCTTGTCGCGGCGATTTATGTCGCGCTTACCTTGACGCCGCCATTGAATGCTATTTCCTTCGGGGCTGTTCAGTTTCGTTTGTCTGAAATGCTCAATTTCTTGGCTTTTTATAATCGTAAGTATATTATCGCTGTGACCATTGGCTGCATGATTTCCAACTTGATTGGTTTTGGTGTGATTGACCTCTTTGTGGGTGGATTCTCGACATTAATCTTCGTTACGTTGGGAGTTATTCTGTTTGAAAAATACAAGAAGGACTATCTATTCAGTGGATTATTTAACAAGGCTTTCTTTTATTTCTCATTCTTTTTTGCGGCAACTATGTTTACCATTGCTTTAGAATTAAAAGTCTTATATGATTTACCATTCTTTCTAACTTGGTTGACAACAGCAGCAGGAGAATTGCTTTCTCTATTAGTTGGAGCTGTTGTTATCGATAAACTATCCAAGAAAATAAATTTTGAAAAGTAAGTATACAATAAATGTGAGCAGACACTTTCGGGTGTCTTTTATTTTTAGGTCGCATTATTTTGTATTGATTGACAATTTAGTTTATACTGGGGATAGAAGAAATAGGAGGTCTTTTATGACAAGATATACGTTTTCAAATGGTGTAACTGTTCCTAAAATTGGTTTTGGAACTTGGCAGATACCCGATGGTGAAGTGGCGTACGGTGCGGTTTCTTATGCATTGGAAGCTGGTTATCGCCATATTGATACTGCTCAAATCTATGGCAATGAAGCTAGTGTTGGTCGAGCTATAGCTGATAGTGGCCTAGCTCGTGAGGACATTTTTTTAACAACTAAGGTTTGGAATGATAAGATTGGCTATGAAGATACCCTTGCTTCAGTAGAAGAATCCATGCAAAAACTTCAGGTGGATTATCTGGATTTGTTACTGATCCATTGGCCAAATCCCAAGGCTATTCGCGACAGCATTGGCTGGAAAAAACGAAATGCCCAGGTTTGGAAGGCATTAGAAGAGCTCTATCGTGCTGGAAAAGTGAAAGTAATTGGAGTTTCTAACTTTATGGAACACCATCTAGAAGCTTTGCTGGAAACAGCTGAGATTATCCCGATGGCTAATCAGATTATGTTAGCTCCAGGAACTCTTCAGTCAGAATTAGTTGCTTACTGCAAAGCCAAAGGGATTCTCTTGGAGGCCTATAGCCCATTTGGTACAGGAAGCCTTTTCCAAAGCCAAGAAGCAGCCGATTTGGCTAAAGAAGCTGGTTGTAGTGTTGCCCAGTTAGCATTGGCTTGGTCTTTAGATAAAGGCTTTCTCCCTCTCCCGAAATCAACTAGTCCAGAAAATATTAAGGCGAATTTGGAAATTGATGGCTTGGCTATTAGTCCGACAGCAGTTGCAAAGTTGGATAAACTAGAAGGAGTAAAAGGTCAGTTGGATCCTGATTTGGCAGAATTTTAATATAAAAGAGTATGTTGTCACTGCAGCATACTCTTTTGTCATCTCCAACCTACCGCTTTCATGTTATAATAGTAGCTATGGAAGAAAAATATTTGAAAATTGCTCAGGAATTGGGCGTTAGTTTAAGACAGATTGATACGGTTCTCTCTTTGACAGCTGAAGGCAATACCATTCCCTTTATTGCTCGCTATCGGAAGGACGTGACGGGGAATTTGGACGAGGTGGTCATCAAGTCTATCATCGATCGGGATAAGGCTTTGACTGCTCTTGCTGACCGTAAGGCTACCGTCCTTGCCAAGATTGAAGAACAAGGTAAATTGACGGACCAGCTCCGTCAGGCTATCGAGGAAGCAGAAAAGTTGGCAGATGTGGAAGAACTCTACCTGCCTTATAAGGAAAAACGTCGGACCAAGGCAACAGTGGCGCGTGAGGCAGGACTTTTCCCACTGGCTCGCTTGATTTTACAGAATGTGGCTGACTTGGAAGAGCAGGCTGCAGGTTTTATCTGCGAGGGCTTTGACACTGCCCAGGCTTGTTTGGCTGGGGCTGTGGATATTTTGGTCGAAGCGATCTCAGAAGACAATAAACTTCGGGCCTGGGTCTACCATGAAGTGCAGACCAATTCAAGCCTTACTTCAGAGCTAAAAGATCAAGAAGCAGATGAGAAAGAAGTCTTTCAGATCTACTATGATTTTTCAGAGAAAGTGGCAAAAATGCAGGGTTATAAGACCCTGGCCATCAATCGTGGGGAGAAATTAGGCATTCTCAAGGTTTCTTTTGAACACAATGTGGATAAAATGATCCGTTTCTTTGAGCTACGTTTTCCACAGTCTAATAGCTACATTAAGGATGTCATTCAGCAGGCCATCAAGAAGAAAATTTTGCCTGCTATGGAGCGTCGGATTCGAACAGAATTGACGGAAGAAGCAGAAGAAGGGGCTATCCAACTCTTCTCTAAAAACCTACGAAATCTGCTCCTTGTATCTCCCCTTAAAGGCAAGGTTGTCCTTGGTTTTGACCCTGCCTTTCGAACAGGGGCCAAGCTAGCAGTGGTAGATCAGACTGGAAAACTCTTGACTACGCAAGTCATCTATCCTGTGGAGCCGGCTGGTCAGCGACAAATTGCTCAGGCCAAGAAAGACTTGGCAGACCTGATTGGGCAATATCAGGTGGAAATCATTGCTATCGGAAATGGAACGGCCAGCCGTGAGTCTGAAGCTTTCGTCGCTGATTTACTCAAGGACTTCCCTGATGTTTCTTACGTCATCGTCAATGAAAGCGGAGCTTCTGTTTACTCAGCTTCTGAACTGGCGCGATACGAGTTTCCAGACCTACCTGTGGAAAAACGCTCTGCCATTTCCATCGCCCGCCGTCTGCAAGACCCTTTGGCTGAGTTGGTCAAAATCGATCCCAAGTCTATCGGTGTCGGCCAGTACCAGCACGATGTCAACCAGAAGTCTCTGTCTGAAAGTCTGGATTTTGTGGTCGATACGGTGGTCAACCAGGTCGGGGTCAATGTCAATACGGCCAGTCCTGCCCTTTTGGCTCACGTTGCTGGTCTTAACAAGACAATTTCGGAGAACATCGTCAAGTACCGCGAGGAAAATGGTGCCCTGACCTCTCGTCAGCAACTCAAAAAGGTGCCTCGTCTGGGTGACAAGGCCTTTGAGCAGGCAGCTGGTTTCTTACGCATCCCAGATGCGATTAACTTTTTGGACAATACTGGCGTGCACCCCGAGTCTTACAAGGCTGTGGAAAAACTGTTAGAACTTCTAGCGATTGACCACTTAGATGAGGCTGCGCAGGAAAAATTGAAGCAGCTTGCTATCGCAGATACGGCAGAAAAAATCGGTGTCGGTCAGGAAACCTTGAAGGACATCGTCGCAGACTTGCTCAAGCCAGGTCGTGATTTACGGGATGACTTTGAAGCACCAGTCCTTCGTCAAGATGTCTTGGATGTTAAGGACCTAGTAGTTGGACAGGAATTGCAAGGTACGGTCCGCAATATTGTGGACTTTGGAGCCTTTGTGGATATCGGTGTCCACGAAGATGGCTTGGTTCACATTTCACGCATGGTCAAACGCAAACGGGATAAGAATGGACGCCAACAAGCCTTGCCACATCCAAGCGAAGTCCTCGCCGTTGGGGAAATCGTTACTGTATGGGTGGTTGAAGTGGATATCAAACGCAACCGAATCGGTCTTAGCCTTTTGAAACCAAATGGATCTGAATAAGTATGTGCAAGAAGTCTCCTTGCAAGACTTCGGTAAGGAATTTCGGCATGTAGCAATCTGGAATAGGCGACTACGGTCAACGGGTGGTCGCTTTTTTCCAAAAGATGGCCACCTAGATTTCAATCCCAAGCACTTGGAGGAGCAAGGTTTAGAAGTCTTTCGGAAGATTGTCCGCCACGAGCTCTGCCATTACCATCTCTACTTTGAGAAGAAAGGCTATCGGCATGGAGACAGGGATTTTAAAGAATTGCTGGCTGCGGTGGACGGCCTGCGCTATGCTCCCAAACTGGAACAAGCTGCCAAGCCAAGCTTGCTGTATACCTGTCAATCCTGTGGACAAGCCTATCAGCGCAAGCGCCGCATTGACCTAAAAAAATACCGATGTGGGAAGTGTAGGGGCAAACTTACTTTGAAAGAATAGAGAATCAGTCTTCGGGCTGATTTTTTTGTGGAGAAATGTGATATACTAGAGTAGAATTGAGGTGAGTCTATGACGCAAAAGAGAGAAGAACGCTTAATTGAGTTATATGAAAAAGGTGTCTTGACCAAGGAAGAGGCGCGTGCCTGTTTTAAGGAAATGAACCAAGAACCAGACTTTCTTTTCGTGGAAGAAAAAGTAAAATTGAATTTTACCTTGCCAAGTTTTAAGGTCTTTGCTTCCTCCAAATTGAAACAATCCTATAGTTTTGAAGGGATTGAATCACTCTTTTTAAAATTATCTGAGGGACGTCTAACTTTGGCTAAGTCTAAAAATAATCAGATTAGTGTGGAGATTTGCTACAATCAAGATGCACCAGAAGATAAGCTTCCTCGTCTTTATGTTGAAAAAAAGGGGCTTTATTTTCACAGTAGCTTGGCCTGTCGTTTGACAATCAACTTGCCTCAGGAATGGATGTCGGTGCTGGATTTGGAACTTGGTCAGGCAGATGCTCGCTTGGATTACTTACCATTTGAAGATATTTCTATCCGCAGTTCAAGGGATAAAAAACAACAGGATATTCGCTTGACGACTTGCGGTGGTTATCCCCAACACTTGTATGTGCAACTAGCTCAGGCTCCCTTGACTTTACAAACTGGCAAAGGCCAGGGAATTCGGGGGCAGATTGAGTCACCATCTGGTCAGGTTTTGGTCAACCGAAAAAAGAAAGCCAGTCCCTACCAGTTTGAAAAATCTGGCAATGATTTACTTTTCTTGAAGGTACAAACAGGTCAAGGAGGCTTTTACGTGAAAGGAATAAAAGATGTCAATTGAATTGTATAAAGTAAGGCAGGGGAAGATAGTATCAGGGGTTCTTGCCGGCATAGCGCATAAATTGGGCTGGGAATCCTGGGTAACACGCGCGATATTTATTGCAGGTCTCCTCTTAGGCAAATCCTTCCTCCTTCTGATTGCTCTCTATATTGCAGCAGCTTATTTTTTACCTTATAAGGAAGATAGAGACGCGGAACGCTATGGAACAGGTCCACGTAAGATAAAAGAAGCGGAAAAGATAAATAAGTCTTGATTTGAATAATGCAAAAAAACTTGAGTTTAAAGGCTCAAGTTTTTTTGTATGCTTATACTCAATGAAAATCAAAAGTAGCCTAGGAAACGAAGTCGAAGATAGAACTCTGTTACTATCTTATTTCAAGGTAACAGGCTGAAAACCTCCACTGGAGCTTTTCACTCATCAAGGCAAGTTGACAACGGATAATTTTGATTTTCGAAGAGTATTAGTTCGCATGACTGGCGATGATGTTCATTTGGCCTGTAAAGGTCCAGTCTGTCACATTGGCTGGTAAGATAAAGTGGCTTCCTTTTTGAAGTGGGTAGCTGGTTTCACCGACTTGGATGGCACCTTCCCCTTCAATGACACTGACAAGCAGGTAAGGAACTGTCTGTTCCATTTTAATTTCTTGCTGGATATTCCATTTATATACGGTAAAGAAGGGATTGGCAACCAGAAGTGTCGAGTCAAGATTGCCCGCTTTGAGGTGGGCAGGTGTTGAGTTAGCAACAGGTCCGATGGTCAGTACATCAATCGATTTCTCAATGTGTAGTTCACGGAGGTTGCCTGCATCGTCACGGCGGTCAAAGTCATAGACACGGTAGGTTGTATCACTGGATTGTTGAGTTTCTAAAATCAGGATTCCCTTACCGATGGCGTGCATGGTGCCGCTTGGTACAAAGAAGAAATCACCCTTTTTGACGGGTACATGGGTCAACAGCTTGTCCCAATCTCCAGCTTCGATTTGCTGACGGAGTTCTTCTTTGGATTGGGCATTGTGACCATAAATGATTTCAGATCCGTCTTCGGCTTCCAAAATGTACCAACATTCTGTCTTGCCCAGTTCCCCTTCGTGAGCCAAGCCATAGCTATCATCGGGATGAACTTGGACGCTAAGCCAATCGTCTGCATCAAGGATTTTTGTTAATAATGGAAAGACATCATCTGTTGGATTGCCAAATAAATGTTTTTCATTCTTATAGAGGTCATCTAGTCCTCTTCCTTTAAATTGACCGTTTGAGACAGTAGTTACGCCATTTGGATGGGCAGAAATAGCCCAGCATTCACCAGTCTTATCACTAGGAATGTCGTAGTGGTAGTTGGTCCTTAAGCGATTGCCCCCCCAAATTTTTTCGTGCATAACAGGTGTGAGAAATAATGGTTCCATGATGTTCTCCTTAATAGTAAGTATTAATCTATATATAGTATAACAGATTTGTCAAAAATATGTAGCAATGGAAGAGAAGTGCATTTAATCTGTGGAAGTTTTGCTAATTTTGTGAGAAAAAGGAAGAAACTCATTCTTTTTACCAAATCAGCCACTTGTTTTTCCACCAACCCCTTGCTTATGGTATAATATAATAAAACTGAAAGTGAGGGAAGAAATGACCGTTTATGTGAAAGATTTGGTCGATAATCTGCGGATTGAATGTGCTTACAGTACGGAAGAGCTCCTGCAAAAGCAAATTACGACGGCAGATATTACCCGACCAGGATTGGAAATGACTGGCTATTTTGATTACTATGCTCCAGAGCGCATCCAGTTGATGGGGATGAAGGAGTGGTCTTATTTGATGGCCATGACTGCCCATAACCGCTATCAGGTTCTTTCTCAGATGTTCCAGCCAGAAACCCCTGTTGTCATAGTGGCACGTGGCTTGGAAATCCCTGAGGAGATGTACAAGGCTGCAAAAGAACAACAAATTGCTATCTGCCGAAGCAAGACAGCAACCAGTCGTCTATCGGGAGAATTGTCTTCTTACTTGGATAGTCGCCTGGCTCAGCGGACGAGTGTACACGGTGTCTTGATGGACATTTACGGTATGGGAGTGCTTATCCAGGGTGATTCTGGTATCGGTAAGAGTGAGACTGGTCTTGAGTTGGTTAAACGAGGACACCGATTGGTGGCTGATGACCGTGTTGATGTCTATGCAAAAGACGATGTCACTCTCTGGGGTGAACCTGCGGAAATTCTGCGCCACTTATTAGAGATTCGAGGAGTCGGCATTATCGACATCATGAGTCTATACGGTGCTAGTGCCGTGAAAGATTCATCAGAAGTGCAATTAGCTGTCTATCTTGAAAATTTTGAAACAGGTAAGGTATTTGACCGTTTGGGAAACTCTGGCGATACTATCGAAGTAGCAGGAATTGCTATTCCACAAATACGTATTCCTGTAAAAACCGGTCGAAATATTTCTGTCGTAATTGAAGCAGCAGCCATGAACTACCGTGCCAAACAGATGGGGTTTGATGCAACGAAGATCTTCGAAGAACGCTTGTCTAATTTAATTGAACACAATAGAGAAGAGGCTTAATATGGATCCTATTGCAATTAAATTAGGGCCCTTAGAAATTCGTTGGTATGCAATCTGCATTTTGCTTGGTCTGATTCTAGGTGTTTATCTGGCGACAAAAGAGGGTCCGCGAAAGAAAATTCGTCAGGATGATATTTTAGATTTTATTCTAATCGCATTTCCGCTTTCTATCATAGGGGCACGGATTTACTACGTCGCCTTTTCATGGAGTGAATACAAGGATAATATTTTATCTATCTTTGCTATCTGGAACGGTGGTATTGCCATCTATGGTGGTTTGATTACAGGTGCAATCGTCCTTTATTTCTTTACCCAGTATCGCTTTATTAATACCCTGGATTTTTTGGATATTGTAGCGCCATCGGTCATGATTGCTCAGGCAATTGGTCGTTGGGGAAATTTCTTTAACCAAGAGGCCTATGGTAAAGCAGTAGAAAGTTTGAACTACCTGCCAGCCTTTATCCGAGACCAGATGTATATTGATGGTGCCTACCGTCAACCAACCTTCTTGTTTGAGTCTCTCTGGAATTTGCTAGGCTTTGGCTTGGTTTGTGTGTTACGTAGACGGCCAAAATTCCTTAAACAGGGAGAAATAACGGCTTTCTACCTAGTCTGGTATGGCTGTGGTCGCCTTTTGATAGAAGGTTTGCGGACGGACAGCCTCATGTTCTTGGGAATACGTGTTTCACAATGGCTATCTGGGGTGTTAATCCTCGTTGGTATTATCATGGTTGTTTTGCGGAGAAGAAAGTCTTCTATTCCATTCTATCAACCCTAAAGGAGAAGATATGATTATTGAAATTTCTGTCTTGATTATTGCCTTGTCGATCGCGGCGGTGGCAGTATATATTGTTTTGTTGTTGAAAAAATTGGGTACGGTGACGGATGAAGCCCAGCAAACGCTTAAGGTCTTGACCAGCGATGTCAATGTGACTCTCTATCAGACCAACGAGCTTTTGGCTAAAACCAATGTTTTAGTCGAAGATGTAAATGGCAAGGTTTCGACCCTTGATCCTCTTTTTGTAGCAGTAGCTGACTTGTCAACTTCTGTATCTGATTTGAATGCTTCAGCGCGTGATTTGACAGTTAAAGCTAAGTCTGCTGGAGCAAGTACTGTAAAAGCCGGCGGAGCTCTTTCAGCTCTGTCAACTCTCTCATCTCTCTTAGGTAAGAAAGGAGAAAAAAATGGTAAAAAAATCTAGTAGCGTGTGGACTAGCCTTTTGTTAGGGGCAGCAGGAGGAGCTGCTGCAGCTGCCTTTCTAGCAAGTAAAACTGGTAAAACAGTCAAAGAAAAAGTTGTAAACTTTGCTAATGACTATAAAGAAAACCATGAAGAAATCAATGCTGATTTTGTCACTAAGGCACAAGATTTAGGCAAACAAGCGACTGAACGATTTACTGAAGTAAAAACTCAACTTGAAACTGGTGAATTGACAGTAGAAGATTTGGTCAAGTCTGGTAAGGAAAAATCCTTGGAAACCTTTGAGCAAATCAAGGAAAAAATTGCGGAACAAAACTTGTCAACGGCTGACATTTTGGAAGCTATCAAGGCAAAAACTGCTAAAGCTCCGACAGTGGATTTGACAGAAGAAGATATTGAGGATGCTGTAGTTGTGTCTGAAGATATTGAAATTGATATCGAAGATGTTCAAACTGAAGTGGTATCAGAAACCGTTTCAGAAGTAGCAAGCGAAACTGCCTCAGAAACAGTTGAAGGATAAAATGAAACTAGCTTAGAATTTTCTAGGCTAGTTTTGTTATCTGATTATCATTTGTTTTGTGTAAATTAAAAGCAGATAATTTTAGGGATTTAATATGTTTGAATGGATGAAGACGGGAATCTATAATAAGGTAGTTGACGTTTCAAAATAGTCAAAATGATTGACTATTTTTCTTTTTTTGGTAAAATAGTAAAAAATATTGACTAACATGATTACAGGAGGAAGTCGTTGTGAAAATTGTTGTTGTTTTGAACACTAGTAGACCAGAGGCTTTTGGCAAGGTGATTGTGCTGAATAGGGAGGAAGATGATGACAGAATTGAGACAGCGGAGTAAGGACTTGGCCCGTATCTTTGACCAGCAGGTCGGGCTCTACGAGGGTTATGCACGGCGGCAGAGCCTCAACGGCAAGTGCCTATCGATCCTTATGTGGCTTTATTATAATCTCGGAGGTTTGACACAGAATTTGGTCAGTAAGAAGACTTACTCTAGTAAGCAAGTGGTCAATGCCACTATTAAGAAATTTCTGGATAAGGGCTATGTCTTTTTTGAGGAAAATCCAGCAGACAAACGGCATAAGAAGGTCAAATTGACCGAGGCTGGCCGTGTCTATGCCAGTCGGATTTTGGACCCCTTAGAAGAGGCGGAAAAAACAGCCCTGTCCCAGTTCAACTTGGAAGAACAGGAGCAGTTACTGGACCTCTTTGGTCGCTATGGCCAGGCCCTGACGGAAATCTTAGGAGGAGAAACGAATGATTGATTACCAAAATGTGTCCTTGACCTGTCAGGTCAACGGGCCAATCTTGAAAAATTTGACCTTTGACATTCAAGAGGGAGAATTCTTTGTCCTGATTGGGCCAAGCGGGAGCGGAAAAACAACGACGCTGAAGTTGATCAACCGCCTGATTGAGCAGACAGACGGAGATATTCGGATTCAGGGCAAGCGGCTGAAAGACTTTGACCTACGTGAGCTACGCTTGGAAACTGGCTACGTCCTGCAACAGATTGCTTTATTTCCAAATATGACAGTGGCTGAAAATATCGCTCTTATTCCTGAGATGAAGGGCTTGAACAAGGAAGAAACCTTGAAAAAATCCAGACAACTCTTGACCAAGGTAGGTCTGGATCCAGACAGCTATTTGGACCGTTTGCCCAAGGACTTGTCTGGCGGAGAAAAACAGCGGATTGGGATTCTGCGAGCGATCATTGCCAATCCCAAGGTTTTGCTGATGGATGAGCCTTTCTCAGCCCTAGACCCTATTAGTAAGGGGCAGTTGCAGGACTTAATCAAAGGCTTGCATGAAGAGTTCAAGATGACAACGGTTTTCGTCACGCATGATATGGACGAAGCGGTTAAGTTGGCAGACCGTATCTGCTTGATGAAGGTAGGAGAAGTGGTCCAGTTGGGCACGCCTGATGAGCTCCGCAACCAGCCTGCTAATGACTTTGTTGTTGAATTTATGAAAAATCGGGGAGGTGCCTAATGGATCAGTTGGTAACAACCTTTCTGGAACGCAAGGCGGACTGGCTGACAGCCCTCTTTGAGCACCTGCGGATTTCCCTTCTGGCCTTGATTATTGCTATTGCCATTGCGGTGCCACTGGGCTTGGTCTTGTCTAACAAGAAAAAGCTGACTGAGTGGAGTTTGCAGGTGACAGGCGTTTTCCAGACCATTCCCTCCTTGGCACTTCTGGGGCTCTTCATTCCCTTTATGGGTATCGGAACGCTGCCTGCGGTGGTGGCCCTGGTTATTTATGCCATCTTCCCCATTTTACAGGGGACTTTGACGGGGCTTTCGGAAATTGATCCCTCGCTGGAAGAGGCTGCGACGGCTTTTGGAATGACCAAGCTAGAAAAATTGCGTAAGTTTCAGTTGGCTCTGGCCATGCCTATTCTCATGTCTGGTATTCGGACGGCGTCCATTATGATTATTGGAACGGCAACGCTTGCTGCCTTGGTCGGTGCAGGCGGTCTAGGCTCCTTTATCCTTTTGGGAATTGACCGCAATGACTCGGCCCTGATTTTGATTGGGGCGGTGTCGTCGGCAGTCTTGGCAGTCCTCTTTGGCTCAGTCATCAAGTTCTTGCAGGACAAGAAGCCTCGTACCATTCTAGCGGCTCTCTTAGTGACACTTTTGGCAGTCGGAGCTAGCTATGTTCCGCTCAACCAATCGTCATCGAAAAAGCTAGTCATCGCTGGGAAATTGGGGGCAGAGCCTGAAATTCTTATCAATATGTACAAGCTTTTGATTGAAGACCAGACGGATATCGAGGTGGAGCTGGAGCCAAACTTTGGCAAGACCAGCTTCCTCTATGAAGCCCTCAAGTCAGGCTCGATTGATATTTACCCTGAGTACACTGGTACCATTACGACCACTCTTTTGACTAGTCCGCCGTCTGACCTGTCCAACAATCCTGAGGAGGTTTATACCTACGCAAAAGAAGCGATTTTGGAGCAGGATGGTCTGATGTATTTAGCACCAATGGCTTTCCAGAATACCTATGCTTTGGCTGTAACGGAAGATTATGCTCAGAAAAATGGTATTGAAAAGATTTCGGATTTGGCAAAAGTGCAGCAGACAGCTGTTGCAGGCTTCTCTTTGGAGTTTAATGACCGTGAGGACGGGAATATCGGTCTGACCAATCTTTATGGGCTCAATCTCAATGTCAAAACCATGGAGCCTGCCCTTCGCTACGAAGCTATTAAAAATGGAGATGTGCAGCTAGTTGATGCCTACTCAACGGATAGCAAGATTGTTTCTTACAAGCTGAAAATCCTGGAAGACGACAAAGAGCTCTTCCCTCCCTACCAGGCTGCTCCGCTATTGACCAAAGAAACCTTAGACAAATATCCCGAGTTGGAGCAAGTCTTTGGGGCTTTGGCGGGCAAAATATCGACCGAGGAAATGACTCAGATGAACTATGCGGTCGATGTGGAAGGCAAGTCGGCAGAGCAAGTGGCGGGGGAATACCTCAAGAAAGAAAATCTACTAAAATAGGAGAAAATCATGACTAATCAACTAGAAAATGCTAAAAATCTCTATCTCCGTGGCATTCGCGATGGGGAAATCAAGGAAGTCCATGAGCACTACATGGGTTCTACTTACACCCAACACAGTACGGGTGTACCTGATGAGAAAGAGGGCTTTGCGACTTTCTTTGAGGATTTTTTCAAACGCAATCCCAAGCGGGAAATCACCATTGTTCGTGCCATTGAAGACGGAAATTTTGTCTTCGTCCATGTCCACCAGAAACTCAATGACGGTGAGGCTGAGTGGGTGACGGCGGACATTTTCCGTTCAGATGAAAATGGTTGTATCGTCGAGCATTGGGATGTCATCGATGCCTATCCAAAAACCATTGGCCAAACAGACCCGATTTATGCCGACTTTGAGTTGACAGACCTAGACAAGACTGAGGACAACAAGAAAATCGTCCGTCGTTTCTTGGTTGATGTCCTTCAAAATGGGGAAATCGAGAAGTTTAACGACTATGTGGCGGCAGACCTGATTCAGCACAACCAAGAGATTGCCCAAGGCGGTGCGGCCTATAAAAACTATCTGGTCGATAAGGCTGTTAACTACGACTTTGTCTTCAAGGTGATGGGACAGGGTGACTATGTGGTGGCTTATTCGAAAGTCTGGATTGCAGGTCAGGACTACGCCCACTTTGACATCTACCGCCTCAAAGACGGAAAGATTGTCGAGCACTGGGACAACAAGGAAGTCATGCCAGAGAAAAAAGACTTGACAAATCTTGGGAAGTTTTAAGGGAAAAAAGCAGAGCAGGCAGTCTCGTTTGAGAAAGTCTGCTTTTTCAATTTTAAAAATATTCCTTTTATGATATACCGCATATTTATACAATTGTTGAAAGAATATGGTACAATAAGAGCAGGATAAATAAAAGTAGGAAGTCTTATGAAATTACCACGTTTTGGCGTTGAGGAATGGCTGAATGTCCATGAAAACAGCGCGATTTATGATATAGCAGGGGTGTCCATTTCTTCATTGACTTTGGAGGAACTATTTGCTTTGTCGGGCACCAATCCTGAGGATTTTTATGAGAAATTGCAGGGCACCAAGCTCAACTATGGCTGGATAGAAGGTTCGCCAGCATTTAAAGAAGCTGTCAGTCAGCTCTACGAACAGGTCAGTCCCGAACAAATTCTCCAAACCAATGGGGCAACAGGGGCCAACTTACTGGTTCTCTATAGCTTGATTGAGCCAGGGGACCATGTCATTTCTCTCTACCCAACCTACCAACAACTCTACGATATTCCAAAGTCCTTAGGAGCGGAAGTGGATTTGTGGCAGATTGAGGAAGAGCATGGCTGGTTGCCAGACTTGGAAAAACTGCGTCAGCTCATTCGTCCTAACACTAAGATGATTTGCATCAACAATGCCAATAATCCAACTGGCGCTGTCATGGATAGGGCTTATTTGGAAGAATTGGCGGAAATTGCTAGTGAAGTTGGGGCTTACATTCTATCGGATGAAGTCTATCGTTCCTTCTCCGACTTGGATATTCCATCAATCATTGAAGTCAATGACAAGGGTATTGCAGTCAACAGTCTTTCTAAGACCTATTCTCTGCCAGGTATTCGTGTCGGCTGGGTGGCTGCTAATCTTGAAGTAACCGATATTCTGAGAGATTATCGGGATTACACTATGATTTGTGCAGGTGTCTTTGATGACATGGTGGCCCAACTTGCTCTGGCATCTCGCAAAGAGATTTTGAAAAGAAATCGGCGCATTTTAGAAGAAAATTTAGCTATTTTGGACCAATGGATTGAGGAAGAACCCCTCGTTTCCTATATCCGTCCAGCGGTTGTTTCCACCAGCTTTGTCAAGATTGCTGTGGATATGCCTATGGAGGAATTTTGCTTGCAACTACTGCAGGAATACGGTGTTCTTCTAGTGCCTGGCAATCGATTTGAACGTGACGGCTATGTCCGCCTGGGCTATGCCTGTGAACAAGAAACTCTAATCAAAGGATTAGAAAAATTATCTCAATTTTTAAGAAGATTTGATAACAAAAACTAGCTCAGGTGGTTGAGCTAGTTTTCTTTATTTTCAGTTGTATTTCTTTGGAAAAGTTTCCGCCAATCTGGTAGAGAGATTTCAGGGCTTGGAATGGAAGTGCTAATATTGTCCCTCCAGATTTGATAACGGGTATCAAAGAGGAGCCGAATGAGTTTGTCTACCATTTCAGCTTCTTCTGGAGCTATTTCTTTTCTCAGTCGGTCAATTTCTTGTAATTTCTGTAGGGGCTTTACCGTGATGTCGCTAAAACGTTCAATTCCTGCTTTGATGAAGATGCCGAAAAACAAATCGAAGAAGTCTCGTAATTCATCGTCTGTTAGACTAGCCGTCCAAGTTTTTAAGGCTTGGTTTGTTTGTAGGCTATCGCTGGTCAGGGCAGGGGCTAGTTTGAAGTCGCTTCCGTCAACCTCCCAAGAAAAACTGATATGTTGTAGAATGCCGAGGGTATTACTCTGAACAATCTGAGCATTTTCTGGTGTTTCCAACATCATTCCTACAATAGAATTTTGAGGAATGATAGGGTGGATACGGTCTTGGATGTTTTTGTAGCCAGGGGCATCTAAATGTTTTTTATGAAGTCCAGGTGCATCAAAAGGATAAATAGCAAGGATGCGTTCTTGCAACTCAGGAGCTTGCTGGCTGGCAGCATAAAGGGCTAAATTTCCACCTTTTGAATGCCCAGCGATATAGAAATTTCCATTTTGACTAGCCATCAGCTTTTCTAGATAGGCATTTGCAGAACGTTGGGCAGGAATTTCATCCATATAGGTCATGTGGAAATCTTCCTTCCAACCGATAATAGTGTCGTCAGTCCCTCTGAAGCAAGTCACAATCGTTTTTCGGTCAATGCGATAACTAATTGCTGAAAACTGCTTTTCCTGTTCCAACTGATAATCGTCAACGAAGCCAAATGCCTTGATAGATTTGAAGCGTTTGGATTTGGCTAGAAGTCCTAGTAAGGCTAGGCGGTTTTTGGTCACCATAGAAAAGGGAGGGAAATTATTTTTGTAGGTCTCTTCAAAGGTCGCTGCCAACCGATCAAGTCGTACACCATTTTCTGTAAAAGAGTAGGGAACCAGATTATCAAAAGGGAGGTAGGAAAGTTCGGTCAGAGCCAGAATATCTAGCTTATTGATAGGTTTATCATAAAAATTATCGTATTGAGTTTCTTCAAGATAGGTCAATAAATTCGGCATAGCAGTCCTTTCCTTTTTTATCTAGTATAACGAAATATGCTTGGTCTGACAAATCTTAGTTTGAGATTGTTTGTTAGAAAAATCGGACCATTTTGTGATTTATAGGCTATAATATATAGTATATATGAAAAAGGGAGAGAGCGATGCAAAAGATTTTAGTTATCGAGGATGATAAAACGATTAGTCAACTAGTTGCTAAAAACTTGATAAACTGGGGTTATCAGGTTCAAGAGGTCCAAGATTTTCAGATGGTTTTGGAACAGATGGAAGAGTTTCAGCCCCATTTGATTTTGCTGGATATTGGTCTGCCGTTTTTCAATGGCTATTACTGGTGTCAGGAAATTCGCAAGACATCCCGTGTGCCTATTATGTTTCTGTCTTCCCATGACCAGCCAATGGATATTGTTATGGCGATCAATATGGGGGCGGATGACTATGTGACCAAGCCTTTTGAAATGACGGTGCTTTTGGCTAAAATACAGGGGCTTCTCAGAAGAACCTATGACTTTGTCGGCGAACAAAGTTTACTCTGGTTTGAAGAAGTTTCCTTGGACTTGAAGACCATGCAGGTGTCCTATAAACAGGATGTAGAGGAATTGACCCGAAATGAATTTCAGATTTTACGGGTGCTTTTTGAACATGGCAAGGAAGTCGTCAGCCGTGAGGAGCTGATGAGAGAACTCTGGAACAGTGATATTTTTGTGGATGACAATACTTTGTCGGTTAACATTGCTCGCCTGCGTAAAAAGTTGGCAGAACTGAATCTGCCAGATGTGATTGCGACCAAGAAAGGAGTAGGCTACGGCCTGGTGTGGACACATGAATAAGGATGATTTTGGCTCATTAGTACCAGGATTTTTGACCTCATGGCTTGGTCATCGCTTGATTTTTCTGATAGCCTACGCCGTTTTTGCTGTGGCTATTCTGGCTTATAGTAGCCTCTTTGACATCCAAAGAAACTTGATTTTCTACGCCCTCACCCTACTCACTATCTGCTGGCTCCTCGCCCTCCTCTGGGATTTTTTCAGGGAATTTTCCCGCTTTGGAAAAATCTGGCGTGGTCAGAAAGTGACTACTGGGACAGCCAGTGAGCGTTTGTTGCAGGAAAAAGTGGAGCGACTAGAAGTCCAGAACAAGCTCTTGATTGAAAAACAGCGTCAGGAACAGACAGAATTAGATGACTACTACACCCTCTGGGCCCACCAGATGAAAACACCTATTGCAGCCAGTCAACTTTTGGTCAAGGAAGTAGATAGTAGTCCAGTCCGTCATCAGCTAGAAACAGAACTCTTCAAGATTGAGCAATACACAGGCTTGGTCTTGAATTATCTCCGTCTACAATCTTTCCATGATGATTTGGTTATCGAATCCGTCAATTTGGAAGAGTTGGTCAGAAGTCTGGTCAAGAAATATTCCCTCTTTTTCATTCAGGCTAATACTAGCTTGGACTTGGGGCAGTTGGATAGGATAGTAAAGACCGACAAACGCTGGCTGGGCCTGTTGATAGAGCAAATTTTATCCAATGCCCTCAAGTATTGTCAGGGGGGAAGCGTTTCGATTGTTTTGGACGGAGATGATTTGGTCATTCGTGATACGGGAATTGGGATTGCTGAGAGCGACTTGGAACGGGTCTTTGAACGTGGTTTTTCAGGTTTCAATGGCCGCAGAACCCAGCAATCTTCGGGTCTGGGGCTCTATCTCTCACGGAAAATTGCTGCGGAGCTGGGCTATTCCCTAAAGCTAAAATCAAAAGTGGGTCAGGGAACAGAGGTGCGAATCGGTATCAAAGAAGTGGAGTTGATTTTTGATTAATCTTACAAAACTGTCACGTAAATGAAAGCTAAGGCTATGGTAGTTTATCTTGGGACCGTGTAGAATGAAGGTAGAAAAAGAAAAGGAGTCAAGTTATGTCAGTTTTAGATGTTCAACACGTTCAAAAGATATACAGTTCTCTCTTTAAGGTGGGACAGGTTGAGGCTTTGAAGGATATTCATTTTACAGTGGAAAAGGGTGAATATGTCGCCATTATGGGTGAGTCTGGTTCTGGAAAATCCACCTTGCTCAATATTTTGGCAACCCTTGATAAGCCAACGCAGGGCCAGGTCTTGCTTAACGGATTGGATACCCAGTCTATCAAGAGCAAGGAAGCGGCAGCCTTTCGTCGGGAGAAATTGGGCTTTGTCTTTCAGGACTTTAACCTCTTGGATACCCTCTCTGTTAAGGACAATGTGCTTTTGCCTCTGGTTTTATCCCGCTATCCAATTGATGAGATGAACAAGCGACTCATTCATACGCTTAATAGCCTGGGAATTGCGACCTTGCAAGACAAGATGCCCTATGAGATTTCGGGTGGTCAGCAGCAGCGAGTTGCGGTGGCGCGTGCCATCATCACACGACCTGAAATTCTTTTGGCAGATGAGCCGACTGGGGCCTTAGATTCCAAGTCCTCTGCAACCTTGTTGGATATCTTTGAGCAGATAAACCAGCAGGGGCAGACCATTCTGATGGTGACCCACTCAACTGCAGCGGCTAGTCGTGCCAAACGGGTCCTCTTCATCAAGGACGGTATTCTATACAATCAAATCTACCGAGGTGAGAGAACCAGTCAGGAAATGTATCAGTTGATTTCAGATACCTTGACACTGATGGCGAATCGAGGTGAGTAGTATGTTTGGACTAACTGTTCGATTGGCTCTGACCAATCTCAAAAAGAACCGCAGGCTCTATTTTCCCTATGCCCTAATGACTATAGTTTCAACAGCCATTGCCTATATTTTTGCCTCGCTTGCCTTTCATCCTGATTTAGGTCGGGTCAAGGGAGCCGATGGGGTAACCATGGTATTGGGCTTCGGTATGATTGTGGTCATGTTGGCGGTTGCCATCATGGTCTTCTATGCCAATAGTTTTGTCATGAAGCAACGGTCAAAAGAGTTCGGTGTTTATAGTATTCTAGGCTTGGAGAAAAAACACCTCCTCCTGATGACTTTTCTAGAAAACCTGGTCTTTTCAGTCGGTACCATTCTAGCTGGCTTGCTCTTGGGACTGGCTCTAGATAAACTCTTCTATGCGCTCTTGCTGAAAGCCATGCAGATGCCTGTGGTCCTGGCTTCAACCTTCCAGTTGAAAAGTCTAGTCACTGTACTTATCTATCTCTTTGGGATTTTTGCCTTGGTCAGCCTCTTTAATATTGGAAAACTGGGCTTGACCGACTCACTCAAACTGGTCCAAGGTAAGAAGCGTGGGGATAAGAAATCAGGCTTACTCTGGCTACAGACCCTCTTAGCCCTTATCCTATTGGGGGCAGGCTATGCTATTGCTCAACTAGTGACCAGTCCGATGCAGGCTATTCCAAGTTTCTTTGGAGCAACTCTTCTGGTTATCCTTGGGACCTACCTGCTCTTCCACGCAGGTGTTATCAGTCTCTTAAACTGGCTAAAACAGCGTCAGACCTATTACTACAAGCCAGAGAATTTCATTTCTGTATCCAACTTGATTTTCCGTATGCGGAAAAATGCTCTGGGTCTTGCGACCATTACCATCCTCTCCAGTATGTTCTTGGTGACCATGGTTGGAGGGCTCAATATTTACATCGGTGGCAAGGATTATATTGCCAATCAAAATCCAAATGACTTTTCGATTGATGTTGGAATGCAGCCAACCACTTCAAAAGCTCAAACGGAGAAGTGGGAGGAGTGGGCGGAAGCTATCTTAGAAGAGAAGGATATTCCTATTGAAAGTAAGGTGGGCTATCCTTACCAGCAAGCCTATTTTTCTGAGGTGACAAACCAGCAAGTAAGATTTTTGACGAATGAAGAAGCCGCTGGTATGGATTTCTCTGACCGAGTTGGGATCGGTTTTGTCCTTGAACAAGCCAGCTATGAAAAGATGACGGGAGAAAAACTCCAGTTGGCATCTGACCAAGTGGCCATTTATAGTAAGGGAGTCCAGTATCAAGCTGGTCAAACCCTCACCTTTGATGAAAAGGAGATGGAAGTTGCCCAAGTCTTGCCCAAGAATGTGACTTTAGGACATCTACCAGACCATGGTTCCTTCCTTCTCAGCCAATATCTGGTCATTGTTGTTCAAGACTTGACAATATTTGAAAATCAAGCCGAAAATCGCTATTATATGGGCTTTGAAAGTAGTCTACCAGAAGAAGAGCAGGTAGATAGCCAGGAGATCTTCTTATCCAGTACTTTTGAAAGCGAACTGTGGAGCTCTAATATTCTTCCAGATGGGACCAACTCGATTAGTCTCGCCTACCGTGCCTATGCGATGCGTAGTTTCTTCAGTTTTGCAGGTTCACTTTTCTTCATCGGCCTCTTGCTTTCACTCATCTTTTTGATGGCGGTGGTGCTGGTGATTTACTTCAAACAGATTTCAGAAGGCTATGAAGACAGAGACCGCTTCGTCATTATGACCAAGGTTGGTCTGGATGAGGACCAGACCAGACAGTCCATTCGCAAGCAATTGCTGACAGTTTTCTTCCTGCCTATCCTACTTGCCTTTGTTCATCTAGCCTTTGCCTACAAGATGCTCTCGTCTATCTTGTTGTCTATCGGCGTGGTCAATGCAGGGCTTATGCTGCAGGTGACAGCAGGCATCTGTGGTGGCTATCTCCTCCTCTACCTAGTGGTCTATGCCATCACAACACGGTCTTATAAACAGATTATTTCCTAAACTTGGGGCAACCCAAGTTTTTGGGAGTGGGAAAGAACTCGACTAGTAAAAAGAGTTCGTCTTCCCACCCCCGCACAGTTGATTAGGTCAGATTTGGAGTGTAAGACACGAACAAATCTGCCAATCAACCACTGCGGTGAGATGTTGACACTAACTTTGAGTAGTAGTGTTGATTTTTTTTACTCAGTTTTCACTATTTTGCTTTACATACTAGCTGCCTTGTGTTACACTATAGATACAAGACTAATAGGTAAAACAAACTAGTGATAGAAAACAAAGAAAATCACTTTTATTTTTATCTGACTAGTGTGTATTACAAACTAGATGGGGAGGCAGTATGAAATTGGACAAGATGAGACGAGAAAATTGGAAACTAGCAGGCATCACGCTTATGACGGCCATTATAACTGGCTGGGCTTTGGATTCTATTGTGATCTTAGGCATCCTGTTAGTATCAGGCTTACTGTTTGGATTTTTTGTAGAGGAAGAGGAAGACTTATGAAAGAAACCCAGATGCTCAAGGGGGTCCTGGATGGCTGTGTATTACAAATTATCAGTCAGAAGGAGATTTATGGTTATGAGTTGGTTCAGGAGTTGAGAAAACAGGGCTTTGAAAACATGGTCGGGGGGACAGTCTATCCCCTCCTCCAGAAGTTAGAAAAAAATAGCTTGATTTACAGCCAAAACAAGCCCTCGCCAGACGGACCCGACAGGAAGTATTTTTATCTTACAGACCAGGGCAAGGCTTATCTAGAAGATTTTTGGAGGCAGTGGACGGAATTGGTCCAAAAGGTTCAGCGATTGAAAGGAGAATAAGATGAGCAAACAAATGGAATACCGCAAGCAGATTGAAGTGATTGAAAACCAGCTGACCAAGGAAAACAAGGAGTATATGGGCCGTATCAATGGCTATATGATGATTGCCTCTGTCTTTCACAGGCAGGAAGAAGCAGTGACTGCCCAGCTTTTATCCATTTACCAAGATGTTCTGGAAGCCCAAAAAGATGGGCTTTCGGCGGAGGATTTTCTGGGCAAAGACAGCAAGCAAATGGCAGACGACCTACTCAGCTACCTCCCTCCGATTGGTTTCATGGAAGTCGCAAACCTGAGTTGCCTCATGCTCATCATTTACCTCGGCAGCCAATGGCTGATGGACTTTGCAGGGACAGGCACCATTTCCCTCAACTGGCTGGGATTGGTGTGTGACATGGTTCTCAGCTACCTCCTGCCAGCAGGGATTTTCCTCCTCATTCGCGGTTTGATTTACCAGACCAGCAAAATCAAGGTTTGGGCAAGCGTTCTCTGTATCCCCCTTCTTTTTCTCCTGATTTGCGGACTTCGTCTTTGGGCAATGCCCAAGGAACCTGACCTAGTCTTGACTGGCTGGGGGCTTGCAGTGCCACTTACCGTTCTCGGTTTAGCTCTGCTATTTTTCCAAAAGGAAAAGTTGGTCCGCTATGTCTTTTTACCGACCTATCTCTTTCTGATTGTTGGCGGTGTATTGCATATGGTCATGACCGTCCCAGTTTGGCTAAACTTACTATTGTTGCTCATTCCTGCAATTTCTAGTTGGCTAGGTGTTTGGTTGTTGGTATGGAAAAAGGAGAAGTAAGATGAACAAGCAACAGGAACATTTGAATGCTATTAGCAGCTTACAGGGGAAGTTGACCAAGGAAAACAAGGCCTATATGCGCAAGCTCCATGCTTACTTGATACTGGCGTCAGCCTTTCATGAGCAGGAGGAGAGGGCGACCGAACTCTTGCTATCTATTTATCAAGATGTCTTGGATGCTCAAGCAGATGGTCAGTCGGCAGAGGATTTTTTAGGCAAAGACAGCAAGCAGATGGCGGATGAACTCTTGTCTGACCTACCGCCCATTCGCTGGTACTATGGTCTGCGGTTAACAGGAATTATTTCCTTGGTCTATATTAGCTGGTTTTTCTTAGGTTTGTTTGGAGTGACTGGTGAAATGGTCCTAGAATGGCGGGGCTTGCTGTGCGATTTGCTTCTGGCGCTCATTCTGCCCAGCTCTGCTTTTTTCATCCTAAAGAACCTAGTCTATGAACGGTCAAAAATCAAGTCCTATCTGCTGATGGGGACGTGGGGGGTTAGTTTTGTGGGGCTGATTGTCTTGCGTTTTTGGATTAGTCGTCAGTTTTATGAGGGTCTTTCCCTGCCCTTGTGGGCCAGTCTTTTGGTGATTCTAGGAATCGCAGTTGGTCTCTTCTACTATCGCAGTAAGTCAGCAATTGTAGATACCTTGATTCCAGCCTATGTGCTAACGGTGCTCAGCGGCTTTAGTCAGCTGCTGGCCAGTCAGTTTGGCTACGGACCGCAGGATTGGACAGGTTGGTTGCCTCTTATCTTTATGGTTCTTGCCTTTTTCTCAACGCTTGCAGGCACATTTTTCCTATTGAAAAAGGAGAATATGACTTAGAAACAGGATCAGACTATGCTTTAGAGTAGTCTGATTTTTTGGTATAATGATTGAAAGATAGAAGAATAAAGGAGTTTCAAATGACATTTGAAGAGATTTTACCAGGCTTGAAAGCCAAGAAAAAGTACGTTCGCACAGGCTGGGGTGGGGCGGAGAACTACGTCCAGCTCTTTGACACCATCGAGGTTCACGGGCAAAAGCTGGAGGCGACGCCCTATTTCCTCATCAACGTAACCGGAGAGGGCGAGGGCTTCTCCATGTGGAGCCCGACCCCTTGCGACGTCCTTGCCACCGACTGGGTAGAAGTCCATGACTAAGACAGCCCTCATCACCGGCGTTTCCAGCGGCATTGGTCTAGCACAGGCAGGGATTTTTTTGGAAAATGGCTGGCGTGTGTACGGGATTGATCAGGCCAGCAAGCCTGATTTGGCAGGCGATTTCCACTTTCTACAGCTGGACCTGACAGGCGATTTATCGCCCGTCTTTTCCTGGTGTCAGTCAGTCGATGTCCTCTGTAACACCGCAGGCATTCTAGACGATTACCGTCCCCATCTGGATATCGAGGAGGATGAATTAGCTCGCATCTTCGCGGTCAATTTTTTTGCGGTGACTAGACTAACTCGCCCCTATCTGCAGCAAATGGTGGACAGACAGTCGGGCATCATTATCAATATGTGCTCCATTGCCTCCAGTCTAGCAGGAGGAGGGGGCTCAGCCTACACCGCCTCCAAGCATGCTTTGGCAGGTTTTACCAAGCAGCTGGCACTGGACTATGCCAAGGACAAGGTCCAGGTCTTCGGCATTGCCCCAGGTGCCGTTCAGACAGGCATGACCCAGAAGGACTTTGAGCCTGGTGGCCTAGCGGACTGGGTGGCAGACCAGACTCCGATTGGACGTTGGACCCAGCCCAGCGAAATAGCAGAGCTGACCTTCATGCTGGCTACTGGAAAACTCGCTTCCATGCAAGGCCAGATTATCACCATCGACGGCGGCTGGAGTTTGAAGTAGGAGGAAAGTGATGTTGATTTTTGATGATAATCCTCATGTAGCAGTAGTGATCTGTAAACACATAAGTGAAGCGAATAAACCGATAACCTACATCAGTCACGACTTGGAAGATGGGATGTGGCAATTTCTTTGTGGAGATATTCATGACATTGCAGATGTTCAATTAATTGCTTTAGTTGAGATACTCCAGTTTGGGATAACCGAAACACTTCTAAATCAAATTCCTTATGGATTTGAGGCTTTACTTGATCAAGCGAAGAATTGGCAAATTTCTAGAAAGGAACACCCATGACCCCAACAGAATTATGGCAAGAATTTCTTACTATCAATCCCCAAGCAGGTCCTGAGCCTGAGGCCTGGGCTTTTGGGGCGGAAGCTGATCGACTGGCTGATTTGGTGGCTAGAGGCATCAAAACCTCAACCAGCTCTGCCCATGCCCTCTATGAAGTAGAGGGAGAAGAAATTCCAAGAGCTGGTGGCTATGACATCATTCTGGACGGACAAGGTCAGGCTGTTTGCATTATCCAGACCACCAAGATCTATGTGACGCCCTTTTCCCAAGTGACGGAAGAACATGCCTATAAGGAGGGCGAGTTCCGTCAGGGAGGTAACTTGTCTGACATAAAAGCGAAAAGTCTGATCCACTGGCGACAGATCCATGAAGAGCTTTTCACTATCTGGCTGGCAGAAGCAGGCCTGTCCTTCTCAGAAGACATGCTGGTTGTCTGTGAAGAATTTGAATTGGTTTACCCTAAAATATAAGTTTTTTCTTGTTTGCACCTTGGTTTTGTAATATAATAATATAAAAACAAAACCAAGGAGAATCCTATGGATAAACAGCGTGTTATTAATTTGTTGGACCAACTTTCTCCCATTCTGGCTGGAAAAGAGGAAACAATCGGCAAAGAACTGACGGAGAAATTGCAGTCAGCCTTGCTTGTGACCAAGGAAGATGTGGCCAGTAAGGACGGTGTGGCTTTGGCAACCATTTTGTCAGGCTTTGTTCAAGCGGTATCCAATGCCAGCTTGCCAGGCAGTAATCTCCGTTTTACAGACCAAGAACGCCCTGTTTGGGAAGAGTTTAAAGCTCTGACGGAGCAAGCAAGAGAAGATGGTAAACGAGGTCTTCATTTAATATTCTAAGGAGCTCAGGCTCCTTTTTGCTTGACTTAAAACTTGGCACACTTCCGCTATTTTCCAAAAAAACTAAAATTTGCTATAATAGGAGTATATCATTGAAAAGAGAGAAAACTATGAGCAATAACTATGCAATTATCCTAGCGGCGGGTAAGGGAACTCGCATGAAGTCTGACTTGCCAAAGGTCTTACACAAAGTGGCAGGAATTACCATGTTGGAGCATGTGAAGCGTGCTGTTGATGCCATGGAACCTGCTAAGACTGTAACCATTGTCGGGCATAAGGCAGAATTGGTGCAGGCAGTTCTCGAAGGCCAGTCAGAGTTTGCCCTTCAATCTGAACAGTTGGGAACAGGGCATGCCGTTATGATGGCTGAGCCTGCATTGGCAGGCCTAGAAGGTCAGACCCTTGTTATCGCAGGAGATACACCGCTGATTACAGGAGAAAGCTTGAAGAACCTCATTAACTTTCATGTCAGCCATAAGAATGTTGCGACTATCTTGACAGCTCAGGCTGATAACCCATTCGGATATGGTCGGATTATTCGAAATGCTGATGGGGAAGTGCAAAAAATTGTTGAGCAAAAAGATGCCAACGATTTTGAAAAACAAGTGAAAGAAATCAATACAGGAACCTACTTGTTTGATAATAAACGTCTTTTTGAAGCGCTTAAAGATATTAATACGGACAATGCCCAAGGTGAATACTATCTGACAGATGTTATTTCGATTTTCCGTCAGGCAGGCGAGAAGGTCGGTGCTTATGTTCTTAAAGACTTTGATGAAAGTCTCGGTGTCAATGACCGCGTCGCTCTTGCGACTGCAGAAGCTGTTATGCGCAAACGAATCAATGAAAAACACATGATTAACGGCGTAACCTTTGTCAATCCAGAAGCAACTTATATCGACATTGATGTGGAAATCGGAGCAGAAGCGGTCATAGAAGCCAACGTTGTCTTGAAAGGGCAAACTGTGATTGGTGAACGTACTGTTTTAACCAATGGTACTCGTGTACGTGATGCGAAAATTGCAGCAGATGTAGTTATCAGCAACTCAGATATTGAAGAATCTGTTATTGAAGAAGGTGTGACGGTAGGACCATACGCCCATATTCGTCCAGGCAGTCTCCTGAAAAAAGATGTTCACGTTGGAAACTTTGTGGAAATCAAGGCCTCTACGCTTGGTCAAGGAACGAAGTCTGGTCATTTGACCTATCTAGGAAATGCAACGATTGGCAATAATGTTAACGTTGGTGCTGGTACCATCACGGTCAACTACGACGGTAAAAATAAATTTAAAACAACCGTTGGAGATAATGCCTTTGTTGGCTCTAACTCAACCATCATCGCACCAGTAACTATTGGGGACAACGCCTTGTTGGCTGCAGGTTCTGTCATTACAAAAGACATTCCAGAGGATGCCATCGGTATTGGTCGTGGTCGTCAAGAAAACAAAGAAGGTTATGCGACCCGCTTTCCCTTCCATCCAAGTCAAAAATAGGTAATCATATGAATTTTGAAGAAAAAACCATTGAGCGGACAGAAATTTTTAAAGGGCATATTTTTGATGTAGTAGTAGATGATGTTGCCTTGCCAAATGGTGGAACTGGTAAGCGCGAACTCATTTTCCACAAGGGAGCAGTTTGCGTTTTAGCCGTTACCCCAGAAGGTAAAATGATTTTGGTCAAACAATACCGCAAGGCCATTGAACGTACTATTTATGAAATTCCGGCGGGGAAATTGGAGCTAGGCGAAGAAGATACGCTTGAAGATGCTGCGTTGCGTGAATTAGAAGAAGAAACAGGCTATACTAGTGACAAACTGACCTTGTTGGCAGACTTCTATTCAGCCATCGGTTTCTGTAATGAACGAATTCGCCTTTATTTAGCAGATAACCTTATCAAGGTTGAAAATCCTCGTCCAATGGATGAAGATGAGGTGATCGAATTACATGAGGTAACCTTGGAAGAGGCTTTGAACTTGGTGGCTACTGGCGATATTTGTGATGCAAAGACCATCATGGCTATCCAATATTTACAACTCATGAGAAAGTAGGAAACTAGCAATGGGCAAGCCCTTGTTGACGGATGAAATTTTAGAGAAAGCGAAAAAGAAACAGTATTCCGACCAATCTAGCCAGTTTGGACACTATCGTCCAAACCAGGATATATCAATGGATGATGCTCTATTCGATCCATATCTAGAAGAAGATTATCAGGGATATGAAGAGGGACAAACGATCCGAATCCCGGTCAAACCTACTGTAGTAAAAAGTCGCCGTATCGAAACCATCAAGCGAGAAGCTTTCCGCAGTAAGGTAAACAAAATCCTTTTTTGGGTCATCATCTTACTGATAATGTTTATCATTGCAGTATTATTTATTTAGGAGAAGAGATGAAATTTGGAATTATCGCAGCCATGCCTCAGGAATTAAAGATTTTGGTTGAGCATCTACAAGATGCAACTGAAACCGATGTCTTGGGTCGAACTTACTATCAGGGACGAATCGGTCAACATGAAGTCGTTCTTGTTCAGTCAGGTATCGGTAAGGTTATGTCAGCTATGTCCGTGGCTGTTTTGGCAGATCGTTTTTCGGTTGATGTCATTGTCAATACAGGTTCGGCAGGAGCTGTTGCTGATGGTATTGCCATCGGTGATGTGGTTGTAGCGAATCAATTGGCTTACCACGATGTGGATGTGACGGCTTTCGGCTATTCTTACGGGCAAATGGCAGGGCAGGAATTGTATTATCCAGCCGACCAAGTCTTGTTAGAACAGCTAAGAACCGTTTTAGCAGAGCAGGAAATGATTGGTCATGTGGGTCTGATTGTGACAGGTGACAGTTTTATCGCAGGTCAGGAGAGAATTGCTACGATCAAAACTCATTTTCCAGAAGTCCTTGCCGTAGAGATGGAAGGAGCAGCTATCGCTCAAGCAGCTGTCAATACAGGTAAGCCATTCTTGGTTATCCGTGCCATGAGTGACACAGCTCAGGGAGATGCCAATATCACCTTTGATGAATTTATCATTCAAGCAGGAGAACGTTCTGCCCAGATCCTGATTGCCTTTCTGGAGAAAAATTAAGCAGATTTTGACAACAATACATTGAAATAGGATGGCAGTAGCAAAAAGTTGTTACTGTTTTTCTTATGCAGTAATTTGAGCCCGATATTATAAGGTTTCAGCCATCTGTCCCCATACAATTTCTGATAAGAGTTATTGAAAAGCTCGTGAAAATACTTTACAATTTTGTTTAAGAAAAATAATTTAGGAGGTTGTTATGGTTCAGCGATTATTGCTTGCAAATGATTTGCCTGGTGTGGGTAAGGTTGCCCTAGCCACTAGCATCCCAATTGCAGCAGCCTGTCAGGTAGAAACGATTCTTTTACCAACGGTACTACTTTCTTCTCATACGGGTGGTTTTCCAGATGTTGTCGTTGAAGATATGACTGACTTGAATCGAGCCTATTTTGAACAGTGGAAGAACTTGAATTTGGAGTTGGCAGGCATCTTGTCTGGCTACTGTAGAAATCCTCAGCAACTAAGTCAATTGGCTATGTATGCTAAACAAACAGAGACACCATTGATTGTTGATCCGGTCATGGGGGATGGAGGCAAGTTGTATACAGGTTTCACCCCTACCTATGTAGAAGCCATGAAAGAGTTGATCCAGTCGGCCAAGCTCATTCTTCCCAATGTAACAGAGGCAGCTTTTTTGACAGGGAGGGATTATTTGGGAGCTTGCTACGATAGGGCGGCTATTGAGTACTTACTGGAAGCTTTAGCAGAGCAGGTATCTGCAGATATTGTACTGACAGGGATTTCCTTTGATGATAGCCAAATAGGTGTAGCCTATTTTCAGCAGGAAACAGGGGAAATAACTACCTATATGTCTAAAAAATATCCAGCAAATTTCTTTGGAACAGGTGACATTCTATCTACCTTGTTGGCTGTAGCAACCACCCAACAAATCAATCTCCATCAAGCTATCCCTCTAGCTTTAGATTTTATCGACAAGAGTTTAGAGCGTACCCTTGCTTTGGATAGAGACTTGAAATTTGGGATTTCCTTTGAACCTTTTCTAGCAGAATTACAGCAGGCATTTCAAACATTAAAGGAGAAATTATGAAACAGAGTCAATTGCGTCAATTAACAGAAATTAGCCTATTTGCAGCCCTTATTTGTGTGGTTGTCTTCTTTATTCGTATTCCTTTTGGGAGTCAATTTGTCCATCTAGGCAATGCTCTGGTGGTAGTAGGAGTATTGATCTTTGGTGCCCAAAAAGGAGCGCTGGCAGCCTCACTCGGTCTAGGCATCTTCGATTTACTGTCGGGATATGCTTCTGTTGCTTGGATTACCATTCTAGAATCACTCATTGTCTGTTTTGTCCTCCACCTATTTTATGAGAAATTCCTACAGGCAAACGATAGTCTATCAAATATTATGTTGGTTGGGATAGTTGCAGCCCTCACAAAAATTATCTTGAACCTATTGAAGTATACATTGACGGGTAGTTTAGTCGGAGGGTTAACCTTCTCAGCTTCCTTCCTCGCAGCTTTGGGTAGAATCTTAGGAACCTATGGCACTGCAATTACGACCATCATTGCTGTACCAATCCTCTATCAAGTATTCAAGGGTTTATATAATGGAAAACAAGGAAAGCAATTGTAATAAAAAATGAAAACTTGAGGAAATTCTCAAGTTTTCATTTTTTATTGGTCTGACCTAGTTAGTGTAGTCTTTAATGATCTCAATAGACTCAATTTTTACATCTGTTTTAGGTTTATCGCTATTGTCTGTTTCGACTGAAGCGATTTTATCCACGATGTCCATCCCTTCAATGACTTGACCAAATACGGTATGCTTGCCATCTAAGTTTGGATTGCCTCCGTTTTTATAAGCGTCAATGATTTTACCAGGATAGCTAGAACTAGAGAGTTGGCTAGACATGTCTGTTGTATTTTGATTGATGAAAAACTGACTTCCATTTGTTCCCGCGCCAGCATTTGCCATAGAAAGTGAGCCACGAATGTTATAAAGGAAAGCTGAAATCTCGTCTTTAAAACCATTCCCAGCATCGATAGTAGTATCTTTTCCGGCCCAGATAGACTCTCCACCAGTACCATTTCCAAGAGGATCGCCACCTTGAATCATGAAATCCTTAATGACACGATGGAAGATCGTTCCATTATAGTATCCTTCCTTCGCATGAGTCAGAAAGTTTTCTACAGTTAGTGGTGCTTGCTCGGGGAAGAGTTTTATAGTGATATCGCCTTCGGTTGTTTTTATTTTAACAGCAGCCTCATTTTCACCAATTTCATTAGAAAGTTGAGGGAATGTAGCTTTGGGATTGTTAATGGCGTATGCCAAATCTTTGGCATATTGGCTAGAAGCAGTTGTATCAGCTGTCGTAGTCGAGCTTGGACTAGAACTAGATGCTGTAGAAGATGAGCTATTAGCTGTCGAGTTGTTTGTGCAGGCAGTTAGCAAGATGCTCGAAGCTAGAGCAAGAGCTAGTATTTTTTTCATTGAAAATCCTTTCTTGTCTTGTTGAAAATTATGCTCATTCTACCATGAAATATGGATTTTTTCAATTTTTATCTAGTATAAAAAGCGTATCTAAAACAATAATATGATATACTATATTTACAGATACAAAAGGAGAATAATGATGTTTGAGAACTTGTTTGCCCCAGATGGAAGCCTAGTATGGCATACGGTCCTTTTCTACAGTTTTTCCGCGATCATATTAGCGACGGTTTGTTTCCATATTATTAAAAATTTTATGGAATGGCACCACAACAATCGGGCGCCCAAAGAATCTTGCAAGGCTAAGCTTGTCTCTAAACGAACCCATGTTTTTGGTAACGAAGTAGCACGAACCAATTATTATGTAACGTTTGAATGGGAGGGAAAACGGCAGGAATTTCGCCTTCGTTCAGATGAATATGCCCTTTTAGCAGAGGGAGATGTAGGCACCCTGCATTTTCAAGGGACTCGTTTCCTAGGTTTTGAACGGCTCTAAGAGTCGTTTTTCTTTGGAGAATATCCCTATCTAGTATATAATGGTTTGAACACATGTTCGTACAACGCAAAAGAGGTATTTAAGATGATTCAATCAATCGGACAAGTTATGTTATATGTGAATGATATTGAGGCTTCAGCTCAATTTTGGAAAGAGAAAATGGGATTTGAACGTGTAGAAAAACAAGTGCAAGGCCCCCAAACTTCTTACATTATTGCACCTAAATCAGACAGTGAGGTACAATTTGTACTTCATGATAAGGCAGAGGTTGCTGAAATGGAGCCAGAATTAAACTTAGGTACACCATCAATCTTAATGACATCAGTAGATGTAGCCAAAACTTACGAAGAACTTGTTGAACGTGGTGTCACAACGAATCCAGTCATGGACCTTGGTTTCATGAAGGTAATTAGCTTTGCAGACAATGATGGAAATTATTACGCAATTCGTGAGGTAAAGTAAATGTCACTCCAGAATCGTGTTGAAGAAATGTATAAAGACCACGAGGTCAAACCCTATATTTCCCCCGAGCGTGACTTGGCAGCCTGGCTTTTGGAGGCCAAGCCTGTTCCCAAACGCAATATGGTTCGGCTAGAAGAAGGAATTTTGCCGGGAGATATTATTTTGCTATGGCGGATTAGCCTGGGTTCTTTTGAAACGACGACACCCTACTCCAAGTACTTTGAGTACATGTATGGTATCAATGGTCCTGCTCACATGGAGCAGTTGATCGCGGACGGTTATGCCTACGTCGAAACCGCTTTTGATTCATTGGATCATATCACCTCGACTGCCAAGAAAAATATCCTCAAAGCAGAGGGTGTGACAGGCCTGTCTAAGATGAAGGCGGCAGACCTCGACACTGCCCTCAAGGACAACTTGACAGAAGAAAAGCTGGCTCCATACTTTACTGTCCGTGGCTATGCCCTGACGGAAAAAGGCAGAGCTGTACTCGATAATCACCCAGAAGTGCTTGCAAAACACCCAATGAAGAAGATGTACAAGTAAAATAGAAAAGCTTTTGGAACGGCACCCAAAAGTTGGAATCATTCTAGCTTTTTGGGTGTTTTTATGTGCTAACAAGTCAATTTTTCTTGACAGAAAACGCTATCAATGATATTCTAGTGTAAATTATTGAAACGTTTCAAAAGAAAGGGGTAAACCATGGAAGAGCAAAAATCAATCACCATGAAAGATGTTGCGCGGGTTGCTGGTGTAAGCGTTGGGACTGTATCAAGAGTTATCAACAATGAGCCAGGTATTAAGGAAAGTACGCTTGAAAAAGTCAAAGCAGCCATCAAGGAATTGAATTACATCCCAGATGTCTATGCTCGTGGCATGAAGAAGAACAAGACAGAAACCATTGCCTTGATTATTCCGACAGTTTGGCATCCTTTTTTTGGAGAATTTGCCTACCATGTCGAAGTAGCCCTGAGCAAGAAGAACTACAAACTCTTGCTTTGCAATATCTCAGGCCCTAAGCGGGAACTAGACTATCTAACAATGCTACAACAAAATAAGGTGGACGGCATTATCGCCATCACCTATAGTCCAATTGATGATTACCTATCGTCCAATATCCCCTTTGTCAGTATCGACCGCACCTATGAAAACAAGGCCATTGCCTGTGTCAGCTCGGACAACCAAGCTGGTGCGGAGCTGGCAGCGGACATCTTGATTGAAAAAGGTGGTAGCCAATTTGCCTTTATTGGTGGGCACAATAAAACAATCAACGAAACCAAGAAGCGTAGATTGTATTTTGAAAAGCGAATTTTAGAGGCAGGTTTTCCTTGTCATGTCTTGGACTTGGAAGAGCCATATGATGACTTTGTCGGTCAAGTCGAAGAGTTTCTAATTTACAATCCACAGGTTGACGCTATTTTCACCATCAATGATTTTACTGCCCTAGACACACTTGCTGTTTTGGAAAAACTGGGACGACGGGTTCCAGAAGATGTGCAGGTGATTGGCTATGATGGTATTCAGTTGGCAAGTGAACGCTCTCTAGAACTTTCCACCATTCGTCAACCGTTAGAAAGAATGGCTCAAGAAGCAGTGGCTTGTTTGATTGATATCATTGATAGAAAAGGGCAACCACAACAAATCACCTTGCCGATTTCCTATGTTGAAGGAAAAACGACAAAAAATTGAAAATAGGGGTTGACAGAAAACGGTTACAATGGTAAAATAAAATCATCAATAAACAGTTGGTTTTATTTTTACAAGAAAAATGAAACGTTTCAAAAAACGGAGGGTTAGACCTCTTTCTAAAATCAATAAATTTGAAACGTTTCAAAAAGGAGTTCTTATGAAAACATCAAAACTGCAACAAGCTAGTCTATTCGATAGAATCAAGCAACAGAAACTCTTGTTACTGATGTTACTACCAGGCTTGGTCTTGACTTTCATCTTCCGTTACATTCCTATGTACGGAGTACTGATTGCCTTTAAAGACTACAATCCCTTAAAAGGGGTGCTTGGTAGCGAGTGGATTGGGTTTGAAGAGTTTACCAAGTTTCTCTCTTCTCCAAATTTCGGCACCTTGCTTGCCAACACCTTGAAATTGAGTGTCTACGGTCTACTACTAGGATTTCTCCCACCCATTATTTTGGCCATCATGCTCAACCAACTATTGAGCGATAAGGCTAAAAAACGGATTCAGTTGGTGCTCTACGCTCCAAACTTTATCTCGGTCGTAGTCATTGTCGGTATGATTTTCCTCTTCTTCTCAGTAGGAGGACCGGTCAACTCTATTCTAGGTATGTTTGGCATTGAAGCAAACTTCCTGACAGACCCAGACTTCTTCAGACCGCTCTATATTCTCAGTGGTATTTGGCAGGGAATGGGCTGGGCATCAACACTCTACACGGCTACCTTAGTCAATGTCGATCCGGCCTTGATTGAAGCAGCGAAACTGGATGGTGCCAATATCTTCCAACGTATCTGGCATATTGACTTGCCAGCACTAAAACCAGTTATGGTCATTCAGTTTATCTTAGCAGCTGGGGGCATCATGAACGTTGGCTATGAAAAAGCCTTCCTGATGCAGACCTCCCTCAACCTAACTAGTTCTGAAATCATTTCAACCTATGTCTATAAAATCGGTTTGGTGTCAGGTGACTACTCTTACTCAACAGCGGTTGGCTTATTTAACGCACTTATCAATATTATCCTGCTGATTGCAGTTAATAAGATTGTCAAACGCATCAATGATGGACAAGGCTTATAGGAGGTTCGTATGAATACACAAATGTACACAAAATTTGACAAGCGAATGCTGGTTGTCAATAAAATCTTGCTGGCATTTCTTGTTCTCATAACAGTTGTGCCTATGGTCTATATCTTAGTCGCTTCCTTTATGGATCCGCAGGCCTTGGTCAGCAAGGGAATTAGCTTTGATCCAAAGGATTGGACAGTAGAAGGTTACCAACGGGTATTTTCAGATAAATCCATCCTACGCGGATTTTTCAACTCCCTCTTTTATTCCTTCTCCTTTGCCTTTGTGACAGTGGCTATCTCAGTCATGACTGCCTATCCACTCTCGAAAAAAGATTTAGTGGGAAAAAAATGGATCAATGCTTTCCTAGTATTCACCATGTTCTTCGGTGGTGGACTTGTTCCGACTTATCTCTTGGTTAAAGATTTGGGAATGTTGAACACTGTCTGGGCCATTATTATCCCTGGTGCGGTCAATGTTTGGAATATCATCTTGGCACGAACCTATTTCCAAGGCTTGCCAGATGAGTTGGTAGAAGCAGCCGTTATGGACGGTGCCAATGAATTTCAGATTTTCTGGAAAATCATGATTCCACTAGCTAAGCCAATCATGTTTGTGCTCTTCCTCTATGCCTTTGTCGGTCAATGGAATTCTTACTTTGATGCCATGATTTACATCAAGAATCCAGACTTGGAGCCACTCCAACTAGTACTTCGTAAAATCCTCATTCAGAGCGAGCCTGCTAAGGACATGATTGGTGCCCAGGCAGCCATGAATGAAATGAAACGAATCGCAGAAATGATTAAGTATGCGACCATTGTCATCTCTAGCTTGCCACTCATTGTCATGTATCCATTCTTCCAGAAATACTTTGATAAGGGTATTATGGCTGGTTCATTAAAAGGTTAATAAATATCTTTCATTTTCTCTTTTCTTACGTCGTTAACTCACTTTGCCGTACCTCAGTACAGCCTTCAGTTCGTTGCCTAGTAATAAAAGGAAACTGAAAGATATTCTAAAAAATCAATTTACAAATACAGGAGGTTGTTTCTGATGAAACACAAATTTGGAAAAACAGTTGTTACGCTTCTAGCAAGTACCGTGTTGTTGGCTGCTTGTGGCTCAAAAAATACTGCATCAAGCCCTGATTATGAATTGAAAAATGTTCAATTCCCGCTGGAGAAATCAGTTACGCTTAAGTTCATGACAGCTAGCTCCCCCCTAGCTCCAGCTGATCCTAATGATAAGTTGATTTTCCAACGTCTTGAGGAAGAAACTGGCGTTCATATTGATTGGACAAACTACCAGTCAGACTTTGGTGAAAAGCGGAACTTGGATATTGCCTCAGGTGATTTGCCAGACGCCATCCATAATGACGGTGCTTCCGATGTGGAATTGATGAACTGGGCAAAACAAGGGGTTATCGTACCAGTTGAAGACTTGATTGATGAGCATATGCCAAACCTCAAGAAAATTTTGGATGAAAATCCAGAGTACCGTTCCATGATTACAGCTCCAGACGGACATATCTACTCATTCCCATGGATTGAAGAGTTAGGTGAAGGCAAGGAATCAATCCACACTGTTAATGATATTGCTTGGATCAACAAAGAATGGTTGAACAAACTCGGTCTTGAAATGCCAAAAACAACGGATGACTTGATTAAGGTCCTTGAAGCCTTCAAGACCCAAGATCCAAACGGAAATGGCAAGGCGGATGAAATCCCAATGGGATTCATCAATGGCGGAGGAAATGAAGACTTCAAAATTCTTTTTGGGGCATTCGGTGTTGGTGATAATGATGATCACTTAGTTGTTAGCAATGACGGAACTGTTGACTTCACAGCGGACAATGAAGACTACAAAGAAGGTGTTGAGTTCATGCGTACCCTTCAAGAAAAAGGTCTTCTAGATCCGGAAGCGTTTGAACAAGATTGGAATACTTACATTGCCAAAGGTAGTGAAAATCTATATGGTGTTTACTTCACTTGGGATAAAGCTAACATTACAGGTATGAACGATACTTATGATATCTTGCCTGTGTTGGCAGGGCCTGACGGAACCAAGCACATCACACGTACAAACGGTATGGGCTTCCAGCGTGACCGCATGGTTATCACCTCGGCAAATAAAAACTTGGAATTGACAGCCAAGTGGATTGATGCCCAATACGCTCCGCTCCAATCTGTCCAAAACAACTGGGGTACCTATGGGGATGAAACACAGCAAAATATTTTTGAACTTGACAAAGCAACCAATAGCTTAAAACACTTGCCATTAGAGGGGACAGCTCCAGGCGAATTGCGTCAGAAGACAGAAGTTGGTGGACCGCTTGCTATTCTTGATGAGTACTACGGAACTGTGACAACTATGCCAGACGATGCGAAATGGCGTTTGGACTTGATGCACGCAACCTATCTTGATTATGTGACCAACGATGACATCTACCCTCGTGTCTTCATGGAACAAGAAGATTTGGATAAGATTGCCCAAGTTGAAGCAGATATGAACGACTTCATCTACCGTAAACGTGCAGAATGGATTGTAAACGGTGGTATCGAAGAAGAGTGGGATAGCTACTTGAAAGAATTGGAAAACTATGGTCTTTCTGACTGGTTAGCTATCAAGCAAAAATACTACGATCAGTACAAAGAAAATCAGTAATTTAAAAGGAGGCTGCCTGTGAAAACAGTAGTAGAAGCCAATCAATTTATTCAAACAGAAAAAGGAAATGTCAATCCGATTTTCAAACCGCAAGCCCATCTGACACCAGAAACAGGCTGGATGAACGACCCCAATGGATTTATCTACTTCCGTGGAGAATACCATTTGTTCTACCAATTCAACCCTTACGAAAGTGTTTGGGGACCGATGCACTGGGGGCATGCGAAAAGTAAGGACTTGGTCAACTGGGAACAACTTCCAGTTGCCCTAGCTCCTGATAAAGCTTACGATAAAGACGGCTGTTTCTCGGGCTCTGCCATTGTCAAAGATGATGTCCTCTGGCTCATGTACACAGGTCACATCGTCAATGAAGACGGGACGGTTAGTCAAGTTCAGAACATGGCTTTCTCGACTGACGGTATTCACTTTGAAAAAATCGAGCAGAATCCAGTCGCAACAGCAGATGGACTGCCAGAAGAAGTGATTGCCAATGACTTCCGCGATCCGAAGATTTTTGAGAAAGATGGTCACTACTACTCTGTTGTCGCAACCAAGCACAAGGACAATGTCGGCTGTATCGTCTTACTCAGCTCCCCCAACCTGACAGATTGGACATTTGAGTCTATCTTCTTGAAAGGTGAGGCCAATCAAGGCTTTGTCTGGGAATGTCCTGACTACTTTGAAGTGGACGGTCAAGAGTACCTGATTATCTCTCCCATGCGTTACCAAAAAGACGGAAATGACTTTATCAATATCAACTCCAACATCTTTGTGACAGGTCATGTGGACTGGGATAAAAAGGTCTTTGTGGCAGATTCATTTAAGGAAATTGACCACGGACATGACTTCTACGCAGCTCAAACAACCCAAGGTCCAGAAGGAGAACGTGTCATGGTAGCCTGGATGCACACCTGGGGTCGCAAGTTGGTGACCAATGACCTAGGCCATAAGTGGTACGGTCAGATGACCCTTCCACGCATTCTCAAGAAGACTGAAAACGGATTGCACCAAGTGCTGCCAACAAGTGTCTTGGAAGCCTTCAAGGATATTGAAATTGGACAAAGTATCCAAGGTCCAAGCAAGCTCATTCTTAAACTGGAAGACAGTTTGGAACTAAAACTTGGAAACGACCAAGATTACCTGCAATTTGGTTACGATAAGGAAAGCCAAGAAGTCTATATTGACCGTAGTTCTCTTAAGATTCAGCAAGCTGGTGAAGAGGAGTGGTCAACGGTTCGCCGAGCAGTTACTGTTCAAGCGACAGACTTGCTGGTCTTGGTTGACACCAATTGTGTGGAAATCCTTGTCAACGACGGTCAAGAAAGCTTGACCTCAACTTTCTACGTAGAAGGTGAGCGTACTATTAAATAACATTGCCCCCCTAAATTATTCTTTCACTCCAAGAGAAGTCCTGTGTATAATGCAGGGCTTTTTCTGATATGAAAAATATTCTCAATTATGATAAAATAAAGAGATTGAGAAAGTTGAGGATTTTATGGCAAAAACGAGTAAAAAAGGAAAGGCTACGAGGCGACCAACCAAGGCAGAATTAGCACAGCAAGAACGTGTTAAAAATATCACCCTTCGAGTATTGGGGCTTTTATTCATTGCCTTTGCAGCCAGTCGCCTAGGTGTGTTTGGAGTGACCAGCTACAATATTTTCCGGCTATTATTTGGTAGTCTGGCCTATCTATTATTGGCGGGTGCATTTATCTACCTTCTTATTCCCAAAGTCTTACGCGAAAGAGAAGGGGCCATATCGGGCTTCTGGCTGATTGTTATCGGGTTATTAATTGAATTTCAGGCTTACTTAGATTGGACCTACCAAGGGAGTGACTTATTCGGTCATACTCTAAAATTGGCCTTGTCAGACCTAGCTAAGTTTCAGGTAACAGCATTTCTAGGCGGAGGGATGATTGGAAGTATCTTCTATCTGCCAGTCTCCTTCCTCTTTGCAAATGTCGGTTCCTTCTTCATCGGTCTTCTAGTGATAGTATTTGGTATCTTTTTTGTAAGCCCATGGTCTGTTTATGATGTTGCCGATGGCTTGGCGGTTGCCAAAGATAAGTTGGTGGAGACGCAGGTAAAAAGAGCAGAGCTTCGAACACAGAAAAAAGCAGAACGAGAAGAAAAACGTCAGCAAGAATTAGCTCGTCTAGAAGAGGAACGCCTTCGTCTAGAGGAAGAGGAAGAGTCAGCTCGGGCTTTGGCACTGGTAGATAGACATGTCGATTTAGAAACGGGTGAAATCCTCGAAGAAGAGCCTGTTCAAATACCGATTATTTCAGAATATGACCACTTAGACATAGAAGATGAATTTCCTATTATGTTGGCAGAAGATGACCAACCAGCACAATCAAACTCGGCAAGCCAGGCTTCTGAACCAAATGAGTTTGAAAAGGACGAGACAGATGTGGAGATTGATTTCAAGCCTAAGCAGAGACTAGCATATAAACTTCCGTCCATAGACTTATTTGCTCCTATAAAAGCTAAGAGTCAGTCCAATGAAAAACGAATTGTTCGTCAGAATATTAAAGTTTTAGAAGACACCTTTGCTAGTTTTGGAATCAAGGTAGTAGTTGAGCGTGCTGAGATTGGACCATCGGTAACCAAGTATGAAGTCAAACCAGCAGTCGGCGTCCGTGTCAATCGGATTTCTAACCTAGCTGATGATTTGGCTCTAGCCCTTGCGGCTAAAGATGTCCGTATTGAAGCTCCTATCCCGGGAAAATCACTGGTCGGTATTGAAGTTCCAAACTCCGAAGTGGCTACAGTACCTTTCCGTGAGCTCTGGGAACAATCTAAAACAGACCCAGACAAACTTCTGGAAATTCCTCTCGGTAAGGCTGTCAATGGTTCCGTCCGTTCCTTTAACCTAGCACGTATGCCCCATCTATTGGTGGCTGGTTCAACTGGTTCAGGGAAGTCTGTTGCTGTCAACGGTATCATCTCTTCAATTCTAATGAAAGCTGGTCCAGACCAAGTTAAGTTCATGATGATTGACCCCAAAATGGTCGAATTATCGGTCTATAATGATATTCCCCACCTATTGATTCCCGTTGTGACCAACCCACGCAAGGCTGCTCGAGCTCTTCAAAAAGTAGTGGATGAAATGGAGAAACGCTATGAGTTGTTTAGCCAAATTGGTGTCCGAAACTTGGAAGGTTATAATGCGAAGGTCGAGGAATTTAATAGCCGTTCAGAAGAAAAACAAATTCCACTTCCCCTCATTGTTGTCATTGTGGACGAGTTGGCAGACTTGATGATGGTGGCCAGCAAGGAAGTGGAAGATGCCATTATTCGATTGGGGCAGAAGGCTCGTGCAGCAGGTATTCACATGATTCTTGCCACTCAGCGTCCGTCTGTTGATGTTATCTCTGGTCTGATCAAAGCCAACGTACCGTCTCGTGTTGCCTTTGCGGTGGCGTCTGGCACCGATTCAAGGACCATCTTGGGAGAAAATGGTGCGGAGAAATTGCTGGGTCGTGGAGACATGCTCTTCCATCCAATTGGAGAGTCTGCCCCTGTTCGTCTACAAGGCTCCTTTATTTCTGATGACGATGTTGAACGAATTGTTAACTTTGTCAAGGAGCAAGCCGAGGCAGAATATGACGAAACCTTTGACCCTGGAGAAGTGGCAGAAGGCGATAGTGATACTGGTTTCGGAGACGCGGGCGGCGACCCACTCTTTGAAGAAGTACGAGCCTTGGTTGTAGAAACGCAAAAAGCTAGCGCATCCATGATTCAACGCCGCCTATCTGTCGGTTTTAACCGAGCAACCAGACTGATGGAAGAATTGGAAGCAGCAGGAGTTATTGGTCCCGCAGAAGGCACCAAACCCAGAAAGGTATTGGAAACACAATAATGAAATTTGAAACAGTCCACCATATTGCTATTATCGGTAGCAATTATGAGCAAACCAGAGAATTTTATGTCGACAAATTGGGTTTTGAGCAGTTGGACGAACACATCCGACCAGAAAAAAATGACATTCTTTTCAACGTCAAAAAGGGAAATATGGTCTTGGAAATTTTTATCAAGCCGGATGCGCCTATTCGTCCAGCCATGCCCAATCCAGAACATACAGGTCTACGTCATCTCGCCTTTCAGGTTGCAGATGTGGAGGCTTGCCTGGAAGAGTTTGACCGTTTGGGCATTCGACATGAGCCCCTGCGTACAGATGATTTTGATGGGAAGAAGATGGCTTTCTTCTTTGATCCAGATGGTCTGCCACTTGAAATTCATGAATAAAATAAGCCCCTTGTAGCCTTGAGGCTACAGGGGCTTTGTTCTAGGATTTGAGTGTTAATACAGCGATGACTAGGGCTAAATACATAAAGAAGGTTAGGATAAAACTAGCTCTCCAGAAGACCTTGAAAAAACGCTTATAGGAGAGTTCCTTTTTCTTAAAGAGGAAGAAGGCACATAATCCCATAGATAGAAGGGAGAGGGCTAGAAGTAAATGAGGCAGCAAACTACTGTAGTAAATCCTGTCTGAGATGAGATAAAATTCAAGGGCATAGAGCGGAAAGGCAATATCAGCAAAGTTTCTACCATATTTTTGCAACCTAAAAAACTTGACCGCAATGATAGAAATTGCCAAGGTTAGAAAGATAAAAAGGACTGCAATAATTTTTGTAAAAAGAATTGATTCAAACATACTTTCATTCATACTTTCATTCTATAAAAAATGTGAAAAAAAGTAAACATAAAGCTTGCATTTATTTGAAAATCATGTATAATGAAAAGGTATGTGCAAAACACATATTTGTGGGAGGTAAAAATCTGTAATTACCGCCAAAACCACAATAGGAGGATTTTATATCATGGCTAAAAAAGTCGAAAAACTCGTAAAACTTCAAATTCCTGCAGGTAAAGCTACTCCAGCTCCACCAGTCGGTCCAGCACTTGGTCAAGCAGGTATCAACATCATGGGATTCACAAAAGAGTTTAACGCTCGTACAGCTGACCAAGCTGGTATGATCATCCCAGTAGTTATCTCTGTGTATGAAGATAAATCATTCACTTTCATCACTAAAACACCACCAGCTGCTGTTCTTTTGAAAAAAGCTGCAGGTGTTGAAAAAGGTTCAGGTACACCAAACAAAACTAAAGTTGCAACAGTTACTCGTGCACAAGTACAAGAAATTGCTGAAACTAAAATGCCTGACTTGAACGCTGCATCTCTTGAAGCTGCAATGCGTATGATCGAAGGTACTGCTCGTTCTATGGGATTCACTGTTACTGACTAAGTAGCACCCAAGATTATCTGATTACAAGGAGACATATAACATGGCTAAAAAAAGCAAAAACTTGCGTGCTGCTCTTGAAAAAATCGACAGCACAAAACTTTACAGCGTAGAAGAAGCTGTTGCTCTTGCAAAAGAAACTAACTTCGCTAAATTTGATGCGTCAGTTGAAGTTGCTTACAACTTGAACATCGACGTACGTAAAGCAGACCAACAAATCCGTGGTGCAATGGTATTGCCAAACGGTACTGGTAAAACTTCACGCGTTCTTGTTTTCGCACGTGGTGCTAAAGCAGAAGAAGCAAAAGCTGCTGGTGCAGACTTTGTTGGTGAAGATGACCTCGTTGCTAAAATCAACGGTGGTTGGTTGGACTTCGACGTTGTTATCGCAACTCCAGATATGATGGCTGTTGTTGGACGTCTTGGTCGTGTACTTGGTCCACGTAACTTGATGCCAAACCCTAAAACTGGTACAGTAACAATGGATGTTGCTAAAGCAGTTGAAGAGTCTAAAGGTGGTAAAATCACTTACCGTGCTGACAAAGCAGGTATCGTACAAGCTCTTATCGGTAAAGTATCATTTGACGCTGACAAACTCGTTGAAAACTTCAAAGCTTTCCACGATGTAATGGCTAAAGCTAAACCAGCTACAGCTAAAGGTACTTACATGACTTCAGTATCAATTACAACAACACAAGGTGTTGGTATCAAAGTTGATCCTAACTCACTTTAATAAATAGAAAGATTGTCTTAGGGCAATCTTTTTTTCTATAAGGAATATGAATTAGAAACAGTATACATCTGAGTTTATCAATTTGAGAACTCTAAAGTTATTTTGGAAGTGGGCTACTGATACTATAACTCAAACATGTCCATTTCCTAATTCAAACCATTATAAACCATACGCTTGCTCGAAAGTTTTGTCTGCGACCTTATAATCGATTGCAAAAATACTTGAAAAAATTTAAAATGTATGGTAAACTACTTACAACGCATTGATATAAGGAGTTGACAGTTCTTATGAAATGTCTTACCATTAGACAGACAGACAGACAGACAGACAGACAGACAGACAGACAGACAGACAGACAGACAGACAGACAGACAGACAGACGGGTGTAGACTGTCTCTTTGATTTTCTATAGTTTTTTTGTGGCGGACTTCGGACAGAAGTTTCCGCCTTTTGTCGTTGCGTCAGTTGGAAAAGAGAGGAGGATACCTAGTAAGATATGTAAACTGAACTAGTTCTAGATTTAATTGTCTACAGTCTAGTTCCTGTTCCGTCAATGCCAAAAATAGGAGGAAATGAATTTGTTTAAAATTAAACGAAATAAGTTGAATCGTCAAGAAGCCTTTAACTTTGAAAAGCGCAGTCAATTTGGTATTCGTAAGTTGACAATCGGTGTTGTTTCACTGGTTATCGGTAGTGGAATGGTCTTGAGTGGCGTCGAGCAAGTTCAAGCTGGTACAGACTATGATCCAGGTGTAGAAATTCGCTATGTTCGTAACGGTTCGCCAAAAGCTCTAGCCAGTGACGGGGACTTCAAAATTGAAAAGTCATTTGTAGAGGTAAATGGAGTCCAGTATGTGGATGTCACACTGACCTTCAACCAAGATCATGACGGCTATGCGAGACGTTTTCTGTATTTCAATATGCCGAAATCCCTTTACGAGCCAGAAAAGATCACTCGGGAACTCTACTGGCAAGGTGAGAGAACCCCTCGTGAAACCACAGAGTATAGAACATGGCAGGGTGATTACAGATTTGCGGATGAGCCATGGTACCGCCTTTGGGACCATCGCTATATCATAGGTAGTCCAGATTCTTTACAGGGCGAAAGACATAAAAAAGTAACATCTCCAACTGATCCTGGTGGAGATACCATCGGTGGTCAAAGCGAAGGCAGATGGAACGGTGACTGGGATCGTCTGATGTTCTCAGTTCCTAACAATGCTGGTAGTGGTAAAGAAGCTCTAACAAAAGCTGCTAGTGACTTTAAAGCCACTTCCCGAACTGTCTACATCAACAGATTTAGTGGCTCTACCGATAAGCATGTCTATAAGTTCCGTGCTCGTGTGAAAGACGGCAATGCTCCGATGAACTTCGTCGTAGGTCTTAATGAAGAGTCTGGAAGTCATGCTAACTTCTTGGCTCAGTATGGCACAACGCCAGATACCCGCACGCTGGCTGAAAAGTCTACCATTAACCCACCTGCTCGTATAGGAGTTAACAGTCTGCAAGACCTAAGTCAACAGACACGCAATAACATCGCACAAAAAATCCGTGAAGCTAACCCAGACCTCTTCAATGGTGCAGGTCCACTGGTTACAAATGTGACGGTATCATCTGATGGTATCGGTGGCAATGCAGTCCTCCGATTCAAGGATGGTTCAGAAAAGACCATCCCGATGAAGCAGTTGGTTTATAAAATCAACACTGCATCAGGTGCTGCACCAACAGCTCCATCTACTTCGACTAATTTTGTCCTTAAGGGACGAGGAGTAGTTGGAAACGATATGGTTGGTTTGCAAGGTGAAGACCATCAATTAAACTTGCCAGCTAAAAAAGCAGTTGCCAACATCGCTACTATTGGAAATAAAGCTACCTATCTGACCCAGTGGCAAGAACAGTTGAATAAGTTTCTTGAGTTGAATAAACAGCTTCAATCTTGGAATAATCAATGGGGATTCAAGAATTCGGCGCGTACATTTGGACCAGATAACTGGAAGGCTCAACATCTTACAGCTTCAATTAAGTATACAGATAGTAGACAAACTCAAATTCAGGGTATTGAAGTTAAAGGGGTTACAAAAGATAGCCGTTTTGGTGGCCCAGTAAACACCCAAGTCTACGGTCTCTTGACACCTGCTATGCTCTTCTACCAAGAAGATCCATTGAAGACTACCAAGGATGAAGCCAAGGCTACCATCGATAGCATCGGTAACATCAATGGTAAGGCTGCTGATTGGAAGAGCAGAATCGATGCGGCCCAAAACCAGCAGGCTATTGAAGCGATCATCACTGAAGCACGCAATGAGAAGAATGCCCTCGATAAGAAGAAAGCAGCGGCTATCCAGGAAATCAATGCCCTTCCGCACCTTTCTCAAAATGAGAAGACGGCAGCCATCAATGCCATCAATAGCGCAACGACGACTACTGTAGTTGACCAGAAACTCAATGATGCCAAAGCCCTCAACACCACCAATATGAGGAACAAGGGCAAGGAGGCTATCAACGCCCTCAGCAAACTAAATGATGGTGAAAAAACACCTTACAGAAACCGAATTGATAATGCAACCACACAGGATCAAATCAACGCCATCATCGAAGAAGCAGCCTTTGAAGACCTGAAACGCAGTGCCTTGGAACAGCTCGATAACATGAATCCAGCTCCAAGCAACAAGGATGAATTGCGTGCTCAAATCACAGAGACTAATTTCAATACTGTCAGCTCAGATGGCAAAAAACCAGCTGAACGGATAGAAGCCATCCTAGAAAGAGCCAAGGCAGAAGTTCTCAGAGACCAGGCCAGACGTGACATCAATGCCATCTCAGGCCTACCAGAAGAGAAGAAAAATGAGTTCCTTGGAATTGTAGACCGTGCCCAAACCCCATCAGAGATTACCAATGCAGTCGACCAGGCACGAGCTTACAGCGACTATATCCAGGCCAAGGATGCCATCAACCAGCTGACAAATATCAACAATAAGCAAAAAGAAGAATTGTTGGCAGGCTTGGAAAGAGATAAGTCTCAACAAGGTGTGGCAGACATGCTGACAAGTGCCCGTGCCTTGGACGGTGAAATGAAACACTTGAAGGATTTGGTGGCGCAAGCAGAAACGATCAAGCAGTCAAGTGATTATTCAAGAGCAGATAGAGCTAAGCAAAATACCTTTAATACTGCCTTGGATGCTGCCAAGAGAGTATCACCACAAACAGGTGAATTGCCAACAACATCCGTAGGTCAGTTGATTTCAAACTTGACCGATGCGATCCGTGGCTTGGGTGGTACAACTCAACCAGTCACCAAGGATGTAGACAAGGGCAACCTCAGGGCTGAGATTGATCGCTCTAGTCAGGTGAAAGACCCAGCCAATGCAGAATATACCTATGCTAGTGACGACAAGAAACAGGCCTATGAAGCAGCCCTTACACAGGCAATAGCAGTTCGTGACAAGGCTAACCCAGTCGCAACTCAGGCTGAAGTTGACGCTGCCCTTGCTAAACTCCAAGAAGCTAGAATCGCCCTAGATGGACATGCACCAGATCGTGATACAACGCCGCCAGTTTTGGGTGGTGATAGAATGGAAATCTATAGCGATGTAGCTGCTCATGCAATCAGTACAGTAGGTCGTAAGGTACCAAGACCAAATCAACCAACACCAGTAGAAGAATATGGTGAAAATTCTACACGACTGAATGAGTTAATCGTGACAGATCAAGAATCTGGTATCAATATTGACTCTGTCACATTCGATGAAGCAACACAAAGACACCTTCAACTGCTTGGTCTTAAGTTTGTCAAGTATGACAGACAGCAGGATAATGGAGCAGTAGGTTACTTCACCACCATCGAAGAAAACGGTGTTGTCAACTTTACTGGTACAGGCATTGCCAAATTCTACTTCACAGTTGCCAATACTCATGGTGTGGTTTCGCCAAGACTAGAGTACCGCTATATCCTGAAAGATGACATTGCCCCAACAGCGACTCCAACAGAGCATGTCCTTATCAGAGGTCAAGAAGCGACCATTACGATTCCGATTCAGGATAACTCTATGTTTGGTACTGAGGGCGGTGTGTCAACAGGAACGATGAGTATTCGTCCAGAAAACAACACTTCTGATCCACTCACGCCAGCTATCCTCAACTTTACAAACGGAAATACCCCTCAAGCCTTTACAATTTCTATACCAGACAGTTCTCCAGAATTTGTATTCGAGAATCATAATTATGGCAAACGGTCACGTACAGGAACGGTAAGCTTGACTGCCAACCCAAGTCAAACCTTGGAACGCACGACTTATAAATTCCGTGTTGCAGACGGTAACACACCACGTGGAACTAGTGAAAAAGTGACTTTCACCGACATCACCTTCACTGTTGTGGATCGTTTGGCAGCTCCAGAAGAAAGTGCCAAAGTCTCTGTCAACAACCCAAGTCGTTTGACAGAAGATGAGAAGAATGCCATCAAGCAGGCTGTCAGAACTGCTAACCCACACATCGCAGAGATTGACAATGCAGCAAACGGTGACACAAACAAGCAGGTACGGATTGATGTTGCAGAAAACGGTCGAGTAACCGTCACCTACCCACACGGTGGCAAGACAGATACGCTTACAGCTCAGCAAGTATCAAAAACCAACCCAGCTCCAACCTTCGGAGACTTTGGTGTCAATACAACCGTTGGAAGCTCAACATACAAGACAATCTTTGTCTTTGGTGCTAAGACTAACGGTAGCGAAGTTGTAGAATATGCTCCAGACTTTGTACCTGACAATGCAACAGGCGGTATCCCAGTCCAAGACAATACTGGCATTGCCAAGGTTGAATTGATTGGTATTGACAATGAAAACAAGGTAACGAATACAGGTATTGCCTTTACACCAGAGGGTAAGTTGCTTGGTGAATTTGACAGAAACCAGTCTACTAACCTGGTTCGTAATGGTATCAACAGCGTATGGCACCATAGAATCAAGGCGACAGACAATGGCAACCCTGCCAAGTCAGCCATCACCTCAACTATCCGTATCAAAGCTTACCGTGTTGAGAAGACAGATGAGACAGCCATCGCAAAAGTATATGGCACAGCTCTCACTCAGGATGAATTGACCAACAAACTCCGTGTTGCTGTAAGCTCAGGCATGACTGTCCCAGCGGATAACCATAGCCACAAGGTAGCAGGTTACACACCTGAAAATGGCCAGTTCACAGCAATCACAAATATTTCTGAACTTCCAACAAGTGGCAACTACACTGTGAAGATGGAAACAACCAACGTTTACGGTCAAACCATCGTCAATAACATTGCAGTGGATTACAATGAGCAAAAAGATGTGATCGAACCAATTGCTCCAACTCAGCAGGCCCTCATTGATGGTGCGGCTCCAACGACAGACGCAGATAAGACTGCTCTGATCAATGCCCTCAAAGAGGCCAACAAAACTCCAGAAGGCACATCTAAATTCCCAGAAAATACTACATTTGATGTTGCTGAGGATGGTACAGTAACCATCACTTATCCAGACCGCTCATCAGAGCAAGTAACAGTACCATTCAAGCAGAAAGACAGTGCTCAGCACACTCCAAGCGTGACTGAAACACCGATTAATTCTGCTGCTACAACTGGCACACCATTGACAGAGGATGAGCGCAATGCCGTTAAGGCAGCGGTAACTGTTCCGAACTTCCCAGCTGGTGACAAACAGCCTACTATCACAGTTCCAGACAATGCTAGTGTGACGAATGGTACAAATGGAAACACAGGCAAGCCAGTTGTTGTTGCGACCGTCGAGTACCCAGATGGTACGACTGAACAGGTGGAAGTACCAGTTCGCCAGAGAGATACCCTTGCGGATAGTACTGAATTGGTAGTGCCTGAGGCTGTTCAAATCAAGGGGACAACTGTAGCAGAGGATGAAAAACAAACCATCATCGATGCACTTAAAGCAGCCAACCCAGGTAAATTGTCTGATGACACACGCTACGAGGTTGCTTCTAATGGTGTAGTGACGGTTATCTACAATGATGGCTCTCGTGAAGACGTAAATGTACCGCTTAAATCAGGTCTTCCAACAGTAACTACCCAGCCGAATGATTTGGTAGTCTTCAAGAATACAGATATGACCACTCCAGTGGAGTTGGGAGGCTTTACGGACAACGAATCAATTAAGGATGTCCAAATTGTCTCTACCAATGGAAGCACTAAGGATGAGATGGGCTTGACGGTTGGTGAAAAAGACAAGGGAAGCAATACGAAGGCAGCCTTGATTTCTGGTAAAACAGATTCTGCTATCGGCAAACATACCCGTAAGCTTCGTGCCTTGGATAACTTAGACCAAGCAAGTGCGGCGACAAATGACTTCTATGTTCGTATTGTTGATGCCACTGTTAACCAGCCAGAGACAGCTATTGAAAAAGCCTTTGATCAAGCACTGACTCCTGAGGATGTTAGACCTAAGATCAACTTCAATGTTGGTTCAGGTCAAAATAATTTGATTGATTTTGATGTGGTTATTCCAGCAGATGCTCCGACAAGCGGTAAGAATGTGGAAGTTCCAGTAATCATTCGCACAAAAGCACATGCAAGCGCGTCAGAAGAGTTCAAACGAACATTTGTATCTCAAGACAAGACAGTAACGGTTCGTGCTACATGGCCAACTCAGGCTGATAACATCGAGGTGACAGCACCGGCTGACACAACTCCAGTTCTCATCGATGGTGCAAGATCAACTTCAGAGGCAGATAAGACTGCTCTGATCGATGCCCTCAAAGAGGCCAACAAAACTCCAGAAGGCGCATCTAAATTCCCTGAAAATACTAGATTTGATGTTGCTGAAAATGGTGCTGTGACTATCACTTACCCAGACAACTCATCTGAAACAGTGAACGTACCATTCAAGCAGAAAGACAGTGCTCAGCACACACCAGTAGTAGCTGAAACACCGATCAACTCTGCTGCAACGGCAGGTACAGAATTGACAGAAGATGAGCGCAATGCAGTCAAGGCAGCGGTAACTGTTCCGACCTTCACTGGCGACAGACAGCCAACCGTCACAGTTCCAGCGGACGCTCGTGTGACAAATGGTACAGAAGGAAATACAGGCAAGCCAGTTGTTGTAGCGACAGTTGAGTACCCAGACGGTTCAAGTGAAAACGTTGAAGTACCAGTTCGCCAGAGAGATAATGCCAAGTATGAAGCCACTGTGACAAATCCAGAAGCTCCAGCAGCTATCAAGGCTAGCCATGAGACCGGTACACAAATCACAGACCAGGCTGATAAGGATGCTATCCTTGCCAAGGTTTCTGTTCCGACAGGTTCTAATGGCACACCAAGTCTGGATCAAAATCCTGTGGTTGAGGAACAAGGTGGCAAGCAAGTTGTCAAGGTAACCGTGACCTACCCAGACCAGACAACAGACACTGTCTATGTCCCAGTAGATCAGAAGGATAATGAAGCCCACAACCCAACAGCACCAGCTGAAGCTGTCAAATTGGATGCACCAGCTACTGCCAACAGCACCCTATCAGACGATGATAAGAATGCCATCAAGGCAGCAGTGACTGTGCCAGCAAACTCTGGTGGTCAAGTAAGTCTTCCAGAGGATGCTAAGGTTGAGCTTGTGAATGGCAATCCAGTTGTCAAAGCAACGGTGACCTATCCAGATGGCACTAATGATTTTGTCGATGTCCCAGTTGTCCAAAAAGATAGTACCAAGTACGATGCGACTGCTAAAGAAACACCGGTACCATTGGATAGTCCAGTGACGCCAGGTCAAACCCTTTCTGCTGAAGAAAAAGAAGCCTTGAAGTTTGGTGTCAATGTACCAGTAGGTTCAAATGGTGAGATTCATGTCCCTGACAATGCAGCTGTTAAATTGGTTGGCGATAAGCCTGTCGTTGAGGCAGAAGTTCGCTACCCAGATGGCACAGTTGATAAGGTTCAGGTACCAGTTCGCCAGTATGACAGAGCTGTTTACACACCAAACTTGGTAAATCCTAAAGAGGTTCCTATCTCTGTAGAGCCAACAAATGACACTCAGATTGCCAGCCCAGATGACGCAGCTATTCTTGCCAATGTAGATGTCCCAGCAGCTACTCCAGATGGCACTAAGCCAGAAGTGACTAAGACGATTGCTTCGCCAGTCAAAGACGGTACAGGTACAAATCAAGGTAAGAAAGTTGTCGAAGTAGAAATTACTTACCCAGATAAGTCTAAAGAGAAGATTGAAGTTCCTGTCAAACACGCTGACAACCAAGTCCACAACCCAGAAGCTCCTACTAGGCCAGTTCAATTGGACGTAGCAGCAACGACCGACACTAGCTTGTCCGATGCTGATAAGCAAGCTGTCAAGGATGCTGTGACGATTCCACAAGGTTCAGGCGGTGTAGCAAGTCTTCCAGAGGATGCCAAGGTTGTTGACCGAAATGGTACACCAGTTGTTCCAGTGACAGTGACCTACCCAGACGGCACGACTGAAACAGTGGATGTCCCTGTTGTCCAAAAAGACAGCACCAAGCATACCCCAGTCTTGACAGAGGCGAACAGCCCAGTCTTGACCGACACACCTGCTAAGGCAAATGAGCCAGTTCAAGAGACTGATAAGGCAGCTATTGCAGCCAAGGTTGATAAGACAAATCTTCCTCAAGGTACAGAGACTAAGGTGCCAGATGATGCTGTGGTTGAGCTTGAAAATGGCAAGCCAGTTGTTCCAGTTCTTGTAAGCTACCCAGACGGTACTTCTGAAACCATCAAGGTTCCGGTTGACCAGAAGGATGACTTGACTTACAACCCAGAAGCACCGAACAAGGACAATGCTGTAGCGATTACTTCTCCACAAACTCCAGGTACAGAAATCACTGATCCTACTGATAAAGCAGCGATCCTTGATAGCGTGATAGTTCCTGCTGTAGATGGTGGTCAGGCTCCTAAGGTTACTAAGGAAATCACTTCACCAGTGACAGAAGGTCCAGATGGTCCGTATGTGACAGTGAAAGTAAGCTACCCAGACGGCACTTCTGAAACCGTCAATGTCCCTGTTAACCAGAAAGATAACGAAACCCACAACCCAACAGCACCAGAAACGGCTGTTCAAGTGGATGCACCAGCTGTTCAAGACGGCACCTTGTCAGAAGATGATAAGAAAGCCATCAAGGATGCTGTAGTAATCCCAGATGGTTCAGGTGGTGAGGTAAGTCTTGCACCAGATGCTAAGGTTGAGCTTGTGGATGGCAAGCCAGTTGTTCCAGTGACCGTGACTTATCCAGACAATACGACAGATACAGTCTATGTTCCTGTAGTTCAAAAAGACAGCGTGAAGCACACGCCAAGCTTGACGGATGCGGATCAACCTGTCTTGACCAATACACCAGCTAAGGCTGAAACACCTGTACAAGATGCAGACAAGGAAGCTATTGCTGCGAAGGTTGACTTGAACAAGTTGCCAGAAAATACCACAGCTAAGGTTCCAGATGGAGCTAAGGTTGAGCTTGTGGATGACAAACCAGTTGTTCCAGTTCTTGTAAGCTACCCAGATGGTACTTCTGAAATCATCAAGGTTCCAGTTGACCAGAAAGATAGCGAGACCTACACACCAACAGCACCAGCTGCAGAAGCACCGGTAGCCATTACTGGTTCAGATGCGCCAGATGCACCGATTGCGGAAGCTGATAAGCCAGCTATCTTAAATAGTGTGACGGTTCCAGCTGTAGATGGTGGTCAGGCTCCTGAGGTTACTAAGGAAATCACATCACCAGTTAAGGTGGTTGATGGCAAGGCATTCGTTGAAGTAACGGTGACTTACCCAGATAAGACCAGCGAAGTGATCTCTGTTCCAGTCAACCAGAAGGACAATGAAGCCAACAACCCAACGGTTACAGCTCCTGAAAAACCAGCTCCAATCAGTGTTCCAGTTGCTGAAAATACTCCAGTAGAGTCAGATGCAGATAAGAAATTGATTACAGACAAGGTCAATGTAGCCGGTCTTCCAAACCCTCCTCAATCTGTCAAAGTAGCAGAACCTGCTAAGGTGGTTATGGATCAAGCTGGTAATCCTGTGGTCAATGTAGAAGTGACCTATCCAGATGGCACTAAGGATATTGTCCCTGTTCCTGTTAAACAAGCGGATAACCAAACAAACACTCCAAGCCTGAAAGAACCAGAACTTGGCAAGCCAGCTGAAGCTTTGGTGGCTATCGATCCAACTCCAGGTGTAGCAATCACCAACCAAGCGGACAAGGATGCGGCAGTGGCTAAGGTTGACTTGAGCAAGTTGCCAGTAGGCACGACAGCAGCGGTTGCGGATGGTGCAGTTGTTGCCAACGATCCATTGACCAACAAACCAGTTGTTCCTGTGACAGTGACTTACCCAGATGGTACTTCTGAAATCATCAATGTTCCTGTGAAACAGGCTGATAATTTGGCTCTGGATCCAAGTCTGAAAGACACCAATCCAGTTCCAATTCTGACAGAAGCGACTGTTGGTTTGACGGTGTCAGATAAGGCAAACTTGGATGCTATTGCTGCTAAGGTAGATCCGAAGACAGGTAAGGCTGAAGTGGTGAATAACACCATTGTTGCTGGTAAGGAAGATGGTCCACATGCTGGTCAACCAGTTGTCAATGTTCTTGTGACCTACCCAGACGGTACTCAAGATACGATTGAAGTGCCAGTTAAGCAGGCAGACAACGTTGTGAATGAGCCAAGCTTGACAGACCAGATTCCAGTACCAATCCAGGCAGCTGCAACAACTGGTACGCCAGTTCCTGCGGATGACAAGCCAGCTATTCTTGCTAAGGTTGACCTTCCAGCAGGTGCAGAAGCTACAATCGCAGATGACGCTACTGTTGTCCGTGAAGATGGTCAGGCAGTTGTTCCAGTAACGGTGACCTACCCAGACGGTACGACTGATACAATTTCTGTTCCAGTCAAACGTGCAGACAATAGCAAGTACACACCAAGTCCAGTGACAGATCCTGTTCAGGTTGATGCTGCGACGGCTCCAGGTACAGCTATTACTAGCCAGGATGACAAGGATGCGATTATTGCAGCGGTACCAGTACCGAAAGTGGCTGCTGGTGAGAAAGCTCCTGTTGTCAGCCTTCCAGAAAATCCACGGGTAGAAGAAGTTAACGGTCAGCCAGTTGTCAAGGCTATTGTGACCTATGCAGATGGTACGACAGATACAGTGGATGTTCCGATTGTACAAAAAGTAAGTGCAACCAAGGAACCAAGTCTGAAAGAAGCTGAAGCGGGCAAACCAGCTCAAGCTGTTATTACAGAAAATCCTACAGCAGGTGCAAGCATCACTGATCCAGCAGATCAGAATGTTATCCTTGACAAGGTTGTCGTTCCAGAAGGTGGCAAGGCAAGCATCGCTGATGACGCTGTAGTGGAAATGGATGGTGACCAACCAGTTCTTCCTGTGACAGTGACCTATACAGATGGTTCGAAAGATATCATCAAGGTTCCTGTGAAACAAGCGGACAATGTGGCCAAAGAGCCAAGCTTGAAGAGCCAAACTCCAGTTGGCGTTATGGATGCTCCGGCGGTAGGTGCTCAAGTAGAAGAGCCAGCAGATCTTGAAGCGATCAAGAACAATGTAGATACCAAGGGTGGTACAGCAAGCATTGAGGATCCTACGATTGTAGAAGGTCCAAACAACCAGCCAGCTGTTGCGGTTAAAGTAACCTACCCAGATGGTACGGCAGATACTATTCTTGTTCCGATTAAGACAGCGGACAATGTGACCTACACTCCTGTCTTGAAGTCTACTGATCCTGTTCTGGTTTCTGTAGCGACTGACAATGGTACAGCAGTTCCAGAAGCTGATCAGGCTAAGATCTTGGCAAATGTTGACGTTCCTGCCTTGACAGCAGATGGTGACAAGCCAGCTGTGGATCTTTCAATTGAAAATCCAGTTGTTCTTCAGAAGAATGGCCAAGCAGGTGTCGAAGTAACAGTGACCTACCCAGATGGTTCGAAAGATAAGATTTTCGTTCCAGTGGACACTGATACAGACAAGGATGGCTTCAGCAACAAGGAAGAAGAAAAAGCAGGTACAAGCGCAACCGATCCAGCTTCAACTCCAGATGGTCAAGATAGTGCAGAACGTCTAAATCCAGGTCTAACTGAGCCAGTAGAAGTTAAGAACCCAGACAAGCTTACTGATGCAGAGAAAGAAGCTGTTAAGAAAGCCGTTGAGGCTTCAAACGACTTGCCAGCTGGAACGACTGTTTCAGTTGCAAACGATGGTACGGTTACAGTTACTTACCCAGATAATTCAACAGACACTATCCAGCCAAAAGATGCAGTTACTCAGTTTGTAGATACAGATGGTGATGGTATCAGCGATCGCCAGGAAACTGAAAATGGTACAGATCCAAGCAAGGTTGACAGTGACAACGACGGCTTCTCAGACAAGGAAGAGGTCGAACGTGGCACAGACCCTACTAAGGCAGATTCTAAACCAGCTTCAAGCGAGACAGACACGGACGGCGACGGCATCAGCAATGAAGATGAAGCTACACGTGGCACAGATCCAAACAAATCTGACACAGATGGCGATGGCTTCTCAGATCAGGAAGAAATCACAGCCGGCAGCAACCCAACTAAGGCTGATTCAACCCCAGCTAATGTGGATAAAGACGGCGATGGCTTCACTGATACAGAAGAAGCAGCGGCGGGTACAGATGCAAATAACCCATCTTCAACTCCAGAAGGTCAAGATAGTGCAGAACGTCTAAATCCAGGTCTAACTGAGCCAGTAGAAGTGAAGAATTCAGACAAGCTTACTGATGCAGAGAAAGAAGCTGTTAAGAAAGCCGTTGAGGATTCAAACGACTTGCCAGCTGGAACGACTGTTTCAGTTGCAAACGATGGTACGGTTACAGTAACCTACCCAGACAAGTCCACAGACACTATCCAACCAGCAGAGACAGTTAAAGTCGCTAAGGACACAGACAAGGATGGCTTCACTGATACAGAAGAGGCAACGGCAGGTACAAGCGCAACAGACCCATCTTCAACTCCAGCAGGTCAAGATAGCGCCGGTCAATTAACACCAAGCCTAGCTGAACCAGTAGAAGTGAAGAATCCAGACAAGCTTACTGATGCAGAGAAAGAATCTGTTAAGAAAGCTGTTGAGGATTCAAACGACTTGCCAGAGGGAACTGAGGTTACGGTCTCAGACAATGGTACAGTTACAGTAACCTACCCAGACAAGTCCACAGACACTATCCAACCAGCAGAGACAGTTAAAGTCGCTAAGGACACAGACAAGGATGGCTTCACTGATACAGAAGAGGCAACGGCAGGTACAAGCGCAACAGACCCATCTTCAACTCCAGCAGGTCAAGATAGTGCAGATCGTCTAAATCCAGGTCTAACTGAACCAGTAGAAGTGAAGAACCCAGACAAGCTTACTGATGCAGAGAAAGAATCTGTTAAGAGAGCTGTTGAGGAAACTAACGACTTACCAGCTGGAACAGAAGTTTCAGTCTCAGACAGTGGTACGGTTACAGTAACCTACCCAGACAAGTCCACAGACACTATCCAGCCAGCAGAGACAGTTAAAGTCGCTAAGGACACAGACAAGGATGGCTTCACTGATACAGAAGAGGCAACGGCAGGTACAGACGCAACTAACCCATCTTCAACTCCAGCAGGTCAAGATAGCGCCGGTCAATTAACACCAAGCCTAGCTGAGCCAGTAGAAGTGAAGAATCCAGACAAGCTTACTGATGCAGAGAAAGAATCTGTTAAGAAAGCTGTTGAGGATTCAAACGACTTGCCAGAGGGAACAGAGGTTTCAGTCTCAGACAATGGTACAGTTACAGTAACCTACCCAGACAAGTCCACAGACACTATCCAGCCAGCAGAGACAGTCAAAGTCGCTAAGGACACAGACAAGGACGGCTTCACTGATACGGAAGAGGAGAAAGCAGGTACAAATGCCACAGATCCATCTTCAACTCCAGCAGGTCAAGATAGTGCAGGTCAATTAACCCCAGGTCTAACTGAGCCAGTAGAAGTGAAGAACCCAGACAAGCTTACTGATGCAGAGAAAGACGCTGTTAAGAAAGCTGTTGAGGATTCAAACGACTTGCCAGAGGGAACAGAGGTTACAGTCTCAGACAATGGTACAGTTACAGTTACTTACCCAGACAAGTCCACAGACACTATCCAGCCAGCAGAGACAGTTAAAGTCGCTAAGGACACAGACAAGGATGGCTTCACTGATACAGAAGAGGCAACGGCAGGTACAGACGCAACTAACCCAGCTTCAACTCCAGCAGGTCAAGATAGCGCCGGTCAATTAACACCAAGCCTAGCTGAGCCAGTAGAAGTGAAGAATCCAGACAAGCTTACTGATGCAGAGAAAGAATCTGTTAAGAAAGCTGTTGAGGATTCAAACGACTTGCCAGAGGGAACAGAGGTTTCAGTCTCAGACAATGGTACAGTTACAGTTACTTACCCAGACAAGTCCACAGATACTATCCAGCCAGCAGAGACAGTCAAAGTCGCTAAGGACACAGACAAGGATGGCTTCACTGATACGGAAGAGGAGAAAGCAGGTACAAATGCCACAGATCCATCTTCAACTCCAGCAGGTCAAGATAGCGCAGGTCAATTAACCCCAAGTCTAACTGAGCCAGTAGAAGTGAAGAACCCAGACAAGCTTACTGATGCAGAGAAAGAAGCTGTTAAGAAAGCTGTTGAGGATTCAAACGACTTGCCAGAGGGAACAGAGGTTACAGTCTCAGACAATGGTACAGTTACAGTTACCTACCCAGACAAGTCAGCGGATACTATCCAGCCAACAGACACAGTCAAAGCTGCTAAACCTGTTTCAGAAACACCAGTTGCACCAAGCAAGCCAGAAGTTACATCAACAGCTTCAGGTGCTGTAGTTGTTACACCACCAACTGACAATGTAACTAACCTTGACATTACCTTCACTCCAGAAGGCGCAAGCCAACCAGTTACTGTAGTTGTAAGTAAGGATGAAAATGGCATATGGACAGCCCCAGCTGATTCAGGCCTTGTCATTAACTCAGATGGCACCATTACCATCCCAGCTGAAAAAGTAGCAGATGGCACAGCCGTGACGGTAGTTGCTGAGAATGGTTCAATATCTTCACCAGAAGTAGGTTCAACAGTTGTTCCTGTTCCAGCAGTAACTCCAGAAACACCAGTTGCACCAAGCAAGCCAGAAGTTACAGCAACAGATTCAGGTGCTGTAGTTGTTACACCACCAACTGACAATGTAACCAACCTTGACATTACCTTCACACCAGAAGGTTCAAGTCAACCAGTTACTGTAGTTGTAAGTAAGGATGCAACTGGTACATGGACAGCACCAGCTGATTCAGGTCTTGTTGTCAATCCAGATGGCACTATTACCATCCCAGCTGAAAACGTAGCCGATGGTACAGCCGTGACGGTAGTGGCTGAGAATGGTTCAGTATCTTCACCAGAAGTAGGCTCAGCAGTTGTTCCTGTTCCAACTCCAGAACTTCCAGCTATCCCAGCTAAGCCAACATCAGTTACTAATGCAGACGGTAGCGTAACAATTGTTCCACCAGTTGAAAATGTTACAGGTCTTGACATTACCTTCACACCAGAAGGTGCGACAGAACCAGTTACTGTGACGCTTGGTAAGGACGCAACTGGCGCATGGACAGCACCAGCTGATTCAGGTCTTGTTGTCAATCCAGATGGCACTATTACCATCCCAGCTGATAGGCTAGCAGATGGTACTGAAGGACAAGTAGGTCTTGTAGCTAAGAATGGCGACTTGACATCAAATGATCCAGCTCCTCAAGTACCGGAAACTCCAGCTAAGTCAAGCGTAGAGACCAATGAAAATGGTAGCGTAACAATTGTTCCACCAGTGGAAAATGTTACAGGCATTGACATTACCTTTACTCCAGAAGGCGCAAGCCAACCAGTTACTGTAGTTGTAAGTAAGGATGCAACTGGCGCATGGACAGCACCAGCTGATTCAGGCCTTGTTGTCAACCCAGATGGCACTATTACCATCCCAGCTGATAAGGTAGCAGATGGCACAGCAGTTTCAGTAGTTACTAAGAATGGTCAAGTTCCATCTGATGAAGCTTCTGCAACTTATGTACCAGCTAAACCAGCAAGCACTGATACACCAGTAGTTGAAGTTCCAGCGACTCCATCACTAGCCCTTGATGGTAGCGGAAATGTCCTTATAACTCCTCCTGCGGAAAATGCTACAAGCCTTGATATTACCTTCACACCAGCTGGTAGCGAAACCCCAATCACTGTAACAGCTAACAAGGATGCAACTGGTAATTGGATTCTTCCAGAAACTTCAATTGCTGTTGTTAACCCAGATGGCACAATCAGCATTTCTACATCAGAAATGGAAGGTGGCACTGCAGTATCAGTTGTTGCTAAGAACGAGGGAGTACCATCTAGTCAAGCGGCTACATTACTTGTTCAACCAAAACAAACTGCAGAAGAGTTGGCTCCAACAGTGAAGAAACCAATTGCTGTTGAGGATGCATCTAAGTTGACAGATGCTGAGAAGAAAGAATTGGAAGATGTTGTTCGTAAGGACAATGTTCTTCCAGAAGGTACAGAAGTAAGCGTAGCAGATGATGGTACAGTTACTGTTACCTACCCAGACAAGTCAACAGATACAATCTTGCCAACTAAGACTGTTATGGATGCTCAAAATGGTAAAGGCACAAGCCATAGCTTACCAGCTTACGACTTGACAGCAGATGAGGATAAAGATGGCTTTACAAACGAAGAAGAATTGAAGCAAGGTTCAAATGTAGCAGATGCTAAATCTGTACCTGCAGGCAAGTCTTCTGCAGAACGCCTCACTCCAACAAATGACTTGGCAGTTAAGGTTAAAGACTTGACGAAATTGTCAGATGCTGAGAAGAAAGCGGTAGAAACTGCTATCCGTAAGGATAAGGATCTTCCAGAAGGTACTCAGATTGAGGTAGCCAATGATGGTTCAGTGACTATCACCTACCCAGATGGTTCTATTGGTCGACTCCCTGCTGATCAGACAGTTCTTCATGCGACACATGGTGAAGGTGTAAGCCATAGCTTGCCAGCTTACGACTTGACAGCAGATGAGGATAAAGACGGCTTTACAAACGAAGAAGAATTGAAGCAAGGTTCAAATGTAGCAGATGCTAAATCTGTACCTGCAGGCAAGTCTTCTGCAGAACGCCTCACTCCAACAAATGACTTGGCAGTTAAGGTTAAAGACTTGACGAAATTGACAGATGCTGAGAAGAAAGCGGTAGAAACTGCTATCCGTAAGAATAACATTCTTCCAGAAGGTACTCAGATTGAGGTAGCCAATGATGGTTCAGTGACCATTACTTACCCAGATGGTTCCGTGGATCAGATTGATGCTACGAAAGTAGTTGCTACAGATTCTACAGTTAATCCAGACTCTGGCGTAAGTCAGTCAAGTGGTACTACAAAAGTATTGCCAGGATCTGCTTCTTCGACAAGAGCAGCTAAGAAACCATTGCCAGCAACAGGTGAAAATGGTTCTCCTATCTTAGTTCTATCTGGTCTAGCTCTGTTAGCGGGCGTAGCTATGTTTAGAAAAGCAAAAAGAGAAGATGAGAACTAATTCTCATCTCTCCGATGCAAATTGAAATACTGGTGAGACTCGACTGAAATAAGAATAGGGTAAAATACCTCAAGGAAAGTATAGCCGCAATTTGGCAATACTTTCCGGCTCTTTGTCAACCGTAGTGGGTTGATGTCAGCTAACACCTAGAGAGGACGAAATTCGTCCTCTCTTTCTTTATGGTAACCGCCCCTTTTTCAATATACTTGTTATTGGGCGCTTACTTTTCAAAGTATTTTTGAAAAAATGCATGTAGCTAGAAAACAGTTACATGCATTTTCTTCAGGCGTACGGCGTGAATTCAAACCACTATATATTGACAGACTTGTGAAAATACCATATACTGATATTAAAAATAAGGATATAGGAGTTTTTTTATGAAAAAAGCTAATCGTAAAGAATTTTACTCCCATTTATCAGCCCTTTATCAGTTATCACCAGAAGTTATTTCGCCCGTTTTGCGTGAGAAACTTGTTGAATTTGCCCAGAAACTTGACCATTCAGACAATCTCTATATGTTGGCGAGTCAGCTTTCTGCATATGTGAATAGGGAATTACTTGAGCAGGCTGGAAAAGCACCAAAGGAGTTGCTTGATTTAGCTTCTTATATCCAGGAACTGCAGGTTAGCCATAGTCGGTATATGGCCCGATTAGATAATTTATAGGAGTTTCGTATGAAAAAAGCCAATCGTGAAGAATTTTATTCCCATTTATCAGCCCTTTATCAGTTGTCACCAGAAACTATTTCACCCGTTTTGCGTGAGAAACTTGTTGAATTCGCCCAGAAACTCGACCATTCAGACAATCTCTACTTGTTGGCCGATCAGTTATCGGTATTTGTCAATGCTGAATTGACCGGCTTGACCTGGAGAGCGCCAAAGGAGTTGGTAGAATTGGGGCGCTATATCCAGGAATTACAAGTGACCTATCGACGTTATGTACTAGGAATAGATGATTTAGAGGAAAAATAATGACAGAATACACGAAACCACTCGTTTGGAAGTGGGAAGATGAAAATGACAACCGATCAGGTAATCGTCCAACAGCAGGGAGTCGCTTTGAACATAAATTACCAAAAGGTGACAAGCCCCTCCAAGTTTATTCCTTGGGAACACCTAACGGTATTAAAGTTGCTATTATGTTGGAGGAGTTGAAAGAGTTAGGTATTTCGGAAGCTGATTATGACCTCTTTCTCATCAATATCGGTCAAGGAGACAATTTGGCTCCGATTTTGTTGCCATCAACCCTAACTCCAAAATACCAGCTATGGTTGATTATTCGGAGAAGGAGCCAGTTCGCGTCTTTGAATCTGCCAACATTCTCTACTACTTGGCAGAAAAGTTTGAGGCCTTCCTACCGAAAGCTTGGGCGGAGCGGACGGAGGTTCTTAACTGGCTCTTCTGGCAAACTGGCGCCGCTCCATTTGTTGGTGGAGGATTTGGACATTTCTTCCATTACGCTCCGACAGCGCAAGAATATCCGATTAATCGCTATACAATGGAAACTAAGCGTCAGCTGGATCTCTTGGATCAACTATTGATGACAAGAGAGTATATAGCTGGAAATACCTATACCATCGCAGATATTGCTATCTGGTCTTGGTATGGACGATTGGTGCAAGGAGAACTATATCCAGGTTCGGCAGAATTTTTAGATGTTGATTCTTACAAGCATCTAAAGACCTGGGTAGAGAAAATAGCTCAGCGCCCAGCTGTACAACGAGGGTTGACAGTGAAATATCATTCAATTGATAATTGATTGACTTGCCCACCTTATGGGTGGGTTTTTCTTTTACTTTGGTATGATAAAAGTTTATAATGAAAGAGTTAGACTTTGTGAAAATCCAAAAATAGAAATTAATACTCAATGAAAATCAAAATCAGACTAGCTCCAAAGGTTTGGGGAACCTTTGGAGGTTGGAGATAGGGCGAACGTAGTTCGTTACTACTTACGCAGATAGAACCCTGTTACTATTTTGTTTCAAGGTAACAGGCTGAAAGGCTCCACTGGAGCCTTTCACTCATCAAATCAAGTCAACAACGTCTGATTTTGATTTTCGAAGAGTATGAGTTTTTCCTATCTTATATTTACATAGAAAGTAATAGAAAAATGTCCGAAAAAGTTGAAATGCAGCAGTCCAAAGAACAGGCGACAATGGCTAGAGGCTTGGCTTGGTTGACTGCTGGAAATATTCTTAGTCGCCTGCTTGGTGTTGCCTATGTTATTCCCTGGTATATTTGGTTAGGGGAATATCGAGCTGAAGCCAATGCCCTCTTTAGTATGGGGTATCAAATCTATGCTAACTTCTTATTGATTTCAACAGCTGGTCTTCCGACAGCTATTGCCAAACAAGTAGCTAAATACAATGTCTTGGGTAAAGAAGAGGTGTCGCTTTACTTGGTCAGAGAGTTCTTCAAGCTCATGTTGGTCTTTGGAGCTGTCTTTGCAGGGGTCATGTATCTAAGTGCTCCGTGGTTGGCCGACGCATCGGGGTCGAAGGAAAAGTTACTTCCAGTCATGTATAGTCTAGTCCCGCCTCTCTTTATCTTCCCAGCCATGAGTATCTTGCGTGGTTTTTTTCAAGGTCGGCACGATATGAAGCCCTATGCTATCAGCCAGCTTGCAGAGCAGCTGGTACGGGTTATCTGGATACTGGCGGCAACATTTATGATTATGAAGTTGGGTAGCGGTGACTATCTTGAAGCAGTTGTCCAATCTACCTTTGCAGCTTTTGTCGGGATGATTGCTAGTGTTGGGATTTTAGTTTATACTTTATGGAAACAAGGTTACCTTGGTAAGTTACTTCATGCTAAGAAACAAAAGATTTCTTTGGATACAGGTCAACTTATTAAGGAAACTGTTCGAGATGCGATTCCAATTATCATTTTAGGTCTAACGATTCAATTATTGCAGTTTATTGACCAAGTCACGTTTATTCGTGTTATGGAAAGAATTACGGATTACAGTAATTCGGAACTTTTGGAACTTTATTCATATATGGCTGCCAATCCAAGTAAGATTACGATGATGATTATCGGGATTTCACTGAGTTTGGGAAGTGTTGCTATTCCATTGATTACAGAGAAATTTGTCAAGAAAGATTTGAAGGCGGCGTCTCATTTAGTGGCGGATAATCTACAATTACTCTTTATATTCACTATACCGGCAATTGTTGGAACAGTCCTGTTAGCTGGGCCACTCTATACGATTTTTTACGGACCGTCAGAGCCTATCGCCATTACTCTATTTATTTGGAACTTATTTTTAATTTTACCTCTGGGCCTATATTCTGTCATTAGTGTGGTCATTCAAGCGATATTTGAAAATAGAAGAGCCATTTATTATTTCTTGATTGGGATGCTAGTGAAAATCGTTTTACAAGTACCAATGATCTATGTCTTTAAGGTATATGGTAGCTTTATCTCAACGATATTTGGGTTGGGACTTATGCTGTATCTCTTCTATAGACGAATTGACAAGGTTCTGCATATTGATGAAAGACTAGTGATAAAAGATATTGCGACCATTAGTTGGATTTCTATCGTAATGGGACTCGTTGTATGGGGGATTGAATTTGTCCTGAATCTTATCCTTCCAGCAAATGGCTATGTATCTAGCTTTATCCACTTGGCTGTTGCAGGTGGAGCAGGTATACTTGTCTTTGTCATCCTGACATTGAAGACTCGTCAGCTAGATCGTTTAATTGGAAGTCGGGCTCAGAGTTTACGGAGGAAATTGCGCCTAGGCTAGTTTGTTTTAAAAATCTCTATTTTCTACTATTGAAAAGCTGGGAAAAAGAGGCGTTTTAGAATGTGAGAAGGAAAGTTCGTTGAGGATTTTCCTTTTTTCTTGGAGATTTCAGTATAAAAAAAACGGTTTTTGTGGTAGAATAGTAGGGATAAAAAAGAGGAGAGAGATGATGAAACCTAAATACGAACGTATTCTAATCAAACTATCTGGTGAAGCCTTGGCTGGTGAACGTGGTGTCGGTATTGACCTTAAAACTGTTCAGGAAATGGCAAAGGAAATTCAGGAAGTCGCAGAATCAGGTATTCAGATTGCCCTTGTTATTGGTGGTGGTAACCTTTGGCGTGGAGAACCTGCTGCTGAAGCGGGTATGGATCGAGTTCAAGCAGACTATACAGGCATGTTGGGGACTGTTATGAATGCTCTTGTAATGGCTGATTCCCTTAAACAGCTTGGTGTGGATACACGTGTGCAGACAGCGATTGCGATGCAGTCAGTTGCAGAGCCTTATATTCGTGGTCGTGCTCTTCGTCATCTTGAAAAAGGTCGCATTGTTATTTTTGGAGCTGGTATTGGTTCTCCGTACTTCTCAACGGATACGACAGCAGCTCTTCGTGCTGCAGAAATTGAAGCAGATGCGATTTTGATGGCTAAAAATGGTGTGGATGGCGTCTACAATGCTGATCCGAAGAAAGATGCTAATGCAGTTAAATTCAATGAATTGACCCACCGTGAAGTGATTAGTCGAGGTTTGAAAATCATGGATGCGACAGCATCAACTCTCTCAATGGACAATGATATTGATTTGGTCGTGTTCAATATGAATGAACCAGGAAATATTAAACGTGTTGTCTTCGGTGAGCCAATCGGTACTACCGTTTCAAATTCTTCAGAAGAAAAATAAATCATATCGTCATTTAGTTTTTCTTTTATTACTTCGTTAATTCGCCTTGCCTAACTTCGGTTATACCTGTGGCTCGTTGCCTAGTGCTAAAAGTAAACTAAAAGACTATAAAAAAATATAAAGAAGGAAGTCTTATGTCTAAAGAAATTATTGCTAAAGCGCAAGAGCGCATGAACCAATCTCATCAGAGTTTGGCACGTGAATTCAGCCACATTCGTGCTGGCCGTGCCAATGCTAGTTTGTTGGACCGTATTTCAGTTGAGTACTACGGTTCTCCAACGCCATTGAACCAGTTGGCTGGTATTACAGTGCCAGAAGCGCGTGTTCTATTGATTACTCCGTTTGATAAGTCAATCTTGAAGGATATTGAGCGTGCTTTGAACGCTTCAGATCTTGGTTTGACACCGCAATCTGACGGTACTGTTATCCGTTTGGTTATTCCTGCCCTTACAGAGGAAACTCGTAAGAACTTGGCGAAGGATGTGAAAAAAGTCGGTGAAAATTCGAAAGTTGCCATCCGTAATATCCGTCGTGATGCCATGGATGAAGCTAAAAAAGCTGAAAAAGCAAAAGAAATCACAGAAGACGAGTTGAAGACGCTTGAAAAAGATATTCAAAAAGTAACAGATGATGCTATCAAGACAATTGATAAAATGACTGCCGACAAAGAAAAAGAATTGTTGGAAGTTTAATCAACACGTTTTTAGGCTACAAAAACAGATCATCACTGGGCTGTCTAACTTCCAGTGGTGAACCAATAAGAAATCTAATGGAGGGGAACTATTCTCAAATCCATAGCCACTTCTCGGAGTTCGTGTCAACATCTCAGCGCAGTGGTTGATTGGCAGATTTGTTCGTATTTTACACTCCAAATCTGACCTAATCAACTTTGCGGGGGTGGGAAGACGAACTCATTTTTTGACTAGTCGAGTTCTTTCCCACTCCCCCTTTTTTAATCAGAAAGTAGAAAATCATGAATGATTTATTAGCACAGTATATCGTTGGTTTAGTGACTGACGAAAACGATCAGTTTTACTTTGTCCAAAAAGAGGGTAGAACCTTTGCTCTTTCTAAGGATGAAGGAGAACATAGTCTAGGTCAATCTGTTAAGGGATTTACCTATACCGATATGAAACAGAAACTCCGTTTGACAACTAAGGAAGTTGGGGCGAGTCGTACCAGATTTGGTTGGGGAGCTGTCACAGAGGTACGTAAGGATTTGGGTGTCTTTGTGGATACAGGTCTGCCAGACAAGCAAGTGGTTGTTTCCTTGGACATTTTGCCTGAAATCAAGGAACTCTGGCCGAAAAAAGGGGATCAGTTGTACGTCAAATTAGACGTCGATAAGAAGGACCGCATTTGGGCTCTGCCAGCTTTTCAGGAAGATTTTCAGAAAATGGCTGGACCTGCTTATGACAATATGCAAAACCAAAATCTGCGAGCGATTGTCTATCGTTTGAAAATGAATGGTACTTTTGTTTATTTGCCAGACAACAACATGCTTGGTTTTATCCACCCGAGCGAACGCTTTGCGGAACCGCGTCTGGGTCAGGTTTTGGAGGCGCGTGTCATCGGCTACCGTGCAGTTGATCGTACCTTGAACTTGTCTCTCAAGCCACGTTCATTTGAGATGCTGGAAAATGATGCCCAGATGATATTGACTTATCTGGAAAGCAATGGAGGTTTCATGACCTTGAACGATAAGTCTGCTCCGGAAGACATCAAGGCCACCTTTGGTATTTCCAAAGGGCAATTCAAAAAAGCTCTTGGTGGTTTGATGAAGGCTGGAAAAATTAAACAGGATTCTTTTGGAACAGAATTGGTCTAGGGGGCGTCTATGCTAGTATATATTGCTGGTAGTGGGGCAATGGGGTGTCGTTTTGGTTATCAATTGTCTAAGACAAATCATGAAGTGATTTTGCTGGATAATTGGGAAGAGCATATCGAGGTAATTCGAGAAAACGGCTTGAAAGTGACTGGAGACGTAGAGGAAACTGTATACTTACCCATCATGAAACCGACCGAAGCAACGAGAGAAGCAGATTTTATCATTCTACTGACAAAGGCTGATCAGTTGCCAAAGATGTTGCGGGATATTAAACCGATTATCGGTCCAACTACCAAGGTTTTGAGTCTCTTGAATGGTTTGGGGCATGCGACGACCATGCGTCGGTACGTGCCAGATGAAAGTATTATGGTTGGAGTGACCATGTGGTTGGCAGGACTAAAGGGTCCTGGACATGCTCACTTAGAAGGTCCGGGTTCTATGTCCGTTCAGCATATTCTTGGTGATGAGCAATCAGTTGCGGATATTATTGAAATGCTGAATGAAGCTGGGCTAAATGTGACCTATGACAATCATGTTGTTAGTGCTATTTGGCAGAAAGCCTGTGTCAATGGTGTGATGAATCCAACTTGTACCATTTTAGACTGTACAATTGGTGAATTATTCGGTACGGAGGCTGGGCTGAATCTAGTACAGGGGATTTTCAAAGAATTTATTGCTGTTGCTAAGTCTGAGGCAGATGGAATTGACGAAGAAGCTATTTGGAAATATGTTATTGATGCTTCGAAGAAGGCTTCCAATCACTATCCATCTATGCACCAGGATTTGGTCCAACATGGTCGAAAGACAGAAATTGATTATCTGAATGGAGCGGTTGTTTTTAAGGGCAAACGTGCAGGTATCCCTACACCCTATTGCCAAATGATAACGGACATGGTTCATGCCAAAGAGAGTATGCTGGGGTTGAGATAGGAGAAAGTCATGCTGATTGAAGTGGAAACGATTGAAGAATATATGGCTGCCTTGCCTGAGAATCGGAAGGAAGCAGTTGAACGACTCCATCAAGTGATTGTGGAACAGTTACCAGCTGGTTTTGAAGTAGGCATCTTGGGAGGTATGATTAACTATTATGTGCCGCTTGCTGCCTACCCTGATGGTTATCATTGCACACCGGGAGAGCCCTTGCCTTTCCTTGCCTTGGCATCACAAAAGGCACACATCGCCCTCTACCACATGGGAATTTATATGGACCAAGAGTTGAATGATTGGTTCGTTGCTGCTTATCAAGCACAGGTACCTACCAAACTGGATATGGGCAAGTCCTGTGTTCGTATGAAAAATCCCAAGAATATTCCTTATGAATTGATTGGGGAATTGGTTAGTAAGATGTCTATGGAGCGCTATATAGAGCTCTACGAAAAAAATCATAGAAAGTAGATGTAGTGAGAAGAAGTTTTTATTCTTGGTTGATGACCCAGCGCAACCCGAAAAGTAATGAACCAGTAGCTATCTTGGCAGATTATGCTTTTGAGGAAGTTGATTTTCCTAAGCAATCAGATAATTTCGATGAAGTCAGTCGTTTTTTGGAGGAATCGGCCAGTTTTGCCTTTTCCATGTCTGATTTTGATGCGATTTGGGAAGATTATTTGGGACATTGATGACAAAAGAAGATAAAGCAAATACATATTTGTATTTTGCTTTTTTTTTATTTGTATGAATAGCGCCGATAAATGATGGAAGAATTGTTCGTTTTTTGATATAATGACAGGAGAAGGTAGCATTTGATGCAAGAGAAATGAAAGGAGATCATATGCACAAATTTTTTTACGAACAGAGGAAAGCGTTTTCTTTTAGAAAGCTGACCATCGGTCTTGTTTCCCTGTGTGTGGGTACTAGCCTACTATTTGGCATCCAGTCCCAAGAAGTTTCAGCTTCGACAGTAAGTCCTAGCCAGATTCGTTTCGAATATGTTTTAGAGGCGGAATTATCGGCAGAGGAGCGACAGTTGATTCAGTCTAGCCTACCAGCTGAATTGAAGGAAGAAGCGACCTATTTTGTGGTTTATCGTCCCTCTAAGAAAGTTCTTCCTGCAACGGGTGAGCTAGCTGGTTCAGGTTTGGCTGTCCTAGGACTAGGTTTCTTGGTTTTAGCTGTTTCTGCGACCAAGTCTAAGAAGGCGCGTGTCTTGACCATGCTTTATGTGACAACTAGTGGTCTGGCTCTACCTGTTTTGGAAGTAGGAGCAGTTCAAAGTTCAGCACTGGCTGCTTACAATCAGACCCTCACCATTCGTCCAGGGGATTCCTTGCCGGATGGGAAGTTGCGATTGGATGGTTATGAGTTTGTGGGCTATTATGTTCAGGAGTCATCAGTCAAGATCAGTCTTCCTCCATCAGAAACGGAAAAAAATGATACAGCTAAGGAAACACAAGCTAGTTCAGTACAATCAGAAGGTAAGAAATCTGATTTAGAAGAACTTGCGAAACCAAGTGTTCTTCAGGAAAATTCTGAAAGCCAACTTTCCAACAGAGATGATAGTCTACAATTGCCTCTTAAGGAGTCATCGGTTGAAAAAACGGAGAATACAGTCTCTTCAGAAACAACAAATTCGCAGACAGGCGATGGTTTAGCTTCTCCATCAAATACATCAACTGTTGCTGATAGGAAAGAGGACTCTCCTAATACAGAAGAAAGCCAAAATAGCGGACTTGATTCTACTTTGCAGATTCCAGGCTTACTTATCTTGAATCGTAAGGATAGAACAGATGCAGTAACAGAAGTGGCACCTGTTGGTCAAGCATTACCTTTTGTGGCCTTTCGTAAGGAAAAAGAAACGTTTGCTTTGGAGTTGGTAAAACAAGAGGATCCGCAACTTGAAATTGGCAAGTCTCGCCTTGTTCCTGGTCAAGAGGGAGAGAAAGAGATTACTTATGCTGATTTTGTTCAAGGAGAGAAGATTCTTCGGAGTGAAAAGATTTCTGAACAGATAACGAAGAACGCAGTAGCACCTATAATGTATGTAGGTACTAAGCAGGTAGAAGCACCAGTTATTCCACTGCCAGAAGTTCCTTCTTCTCCAAAAGTGGAATCGGAAATCTCAGATGCAGGTTCAACGGATGCGAATAGCAGTGCAAGTCAGCATACAGAGCAACCCAAACCATCAACCCCAGATTCAGCAGTCGACCTTCCTGTTCCGCCTCAACCAGAAGTAAGGCCTGAGGTCGACGTTCCAGCCCCACCTCAGCCTGAAACAACTCCAGAAACAGAGGTACCCGTATCCCCACAACCAGAATTAGCTCCAGAAATAGAGGAGCCCGTATCCCCACAACCAGAAGTAGCTCCAGAAACAGAGGTGTCCGTGGCTCCACAACCAGAAGTAGTTCCAGAAACAGAGGAGCCTGTATCCCCACAACCAGAAGTGGCTCCAGAAACAGAGGAGCCCGTATCTCCACAACCAGAAGTAGCTCCAGAAACAGAGGAGCCCGTATCTCCACAACCAGAAGTAGTTCTAGAAACAGAGGAGCCCGTATCTCCACAACCAGAAATGGTTCCAGAAACAGAGGTACCAACAACTCCAAATACAGGTTCTACAGATGCCACTAGTGGTGCAAGTCAGCATGGTGAATCGAATGAGAATCCAACTTCGCAGGAGCTAACCGAGGCAGAAATCCAGTGTATTCTGGACCCTTCGTCAACCTGCTGGCCAGAAAAAGAGGAGAAAGTGGATCCTAAAGTTCAAGCTCAACAAATAGAGGAAGCAGCAGCAAAACTCAGAGAAAAAATGGAAGAGCTTCAGACTTATAAGTCCCGCTTTAAAGGTAAAGAATGGACAGACTATATCAATACTGTCTATGAGGCTTCCAGAGCCATTTTGGAAGCAAGAGATTTAGCTGATATGCTCATTCAGACAAGTTTGATAGAGGATGACCTCCGTTTCCTTCTTGTTGAAACAGATGCCAATAGCGGAGCAAGCCAGAAAACAGAAGGGGAATTGATTTTCGAACTTCCAACATCCACCAGTGAGACAGTAACACCTCCGCTTACTCCAACTACCCCAGACTCTTCTGGTTCAACAACTCCGAAACCATCGGATTCTACAACCGCCCCATCAATAGAAACCGAAGAAGGGTTCTGTCCGATAGATCCAAAACCAGAGGATACATGTGGTCCAGAAACCTCTCCAACAGAAGAAACTCCATCAGGTGAAGGCTCGTCAACTAGCGGTTCTTCTGGAGAAACTAATTCTTCAGAAACTAATCCGTCTACATCGACTATCCCAGACTCTTCTGGTTCAACAACTCCGAAACCATCGGATTCTACAACGGCTCCATCAACAGAAACCGAAGAAGAGTTCTGTCCGATAGATCCAAAATCAGAGGAAAACTGTGGAGTAGAATCAGAGCCACAGAAAGAAATCGTTAGTCAAGTAGAAGTAGAGAGCACAAAAGATGTGAGCTTTATTAGACGATATGAATCGAACGACCAATTAGAGTTTGGGGAAACACGAACCAAACAAATTGGTCAGGTGGGGCAGGAGAAGGTGATAGAAACTTATCGTCTTGTCAATGGTGAGAGAAGAGAGCGGTTATCAATTCGGACTGAGAATGTTCGACAAGCTCGCGAAGAAATAATCGAAGTAGGTACCAAACCAACTGTTACTAAGACACCAATTCGCTTTACCGAAAAAGAGATAGCTGATGGAAATCTTTATGTTGGAGATCGTGTGATTGAAGTTCATGGAGTGGACGGAGAACGAACTGTAACTACTAGCTATCGACTAAATACGCAAACAGGAGAAACGCAACCAGAACAACCAGTTGTTACTGAGGTGGCTGCTAAAGAACAAAAAGTCCGTATTGGTACTAAGCCAGTTGATGAAACACGGCAAGTAATCCAAGATACCGTTGTGAAGTTTACTACTGAATTTGAGAGTGATGTAAACCTTTCTTATCCAGAGACTCAAGAAATCACGCCAGGAAAAGATGGCTTGAATCGGACGATTATTACCAGTCGTTATATTCGAGGACAGGAGGTTGGTCAACCTAGTCAAGAGAAACTAACTATCACTCCAGTACAAAATAGACGGGTTAAGGTCGGTATTAAACCTGAAAGTCGTATTGTTGAGACACCGTTCCAAACAGTGTATGAAGCAGACAGTAGTCGTCAATTAGATACTCGTCATACAAGACAAGAAGGAGTCAATCAGCAAATAACCTACACTAAGACCTACAGTATGAATTCTGAAACAGGTCAAGTCACGGCTCAGCCAGAAACTGGTCGACTTACAAGACAAGGGCAAAATAAAATTATTCAAGTCGGTACTCGTCCGACGGAACGAACTGAGGAGATTGTCTTAGAGACTATTAGACGAGATAATTCCGAACTGGAAAAAGGCACAGTGAAGGTCATTCATGAAGGTAGACCGACAATTAAGCGTTTCCAAAAGAGCTATATTGTAGATGTGAATACAGGAGCGACTATAGCCCAGCCAGAAGTTTTACTAGAGGAAATAGCTGGACAAGCTCGGGAAGAAGAAGTAGGCACCAAGGAGCCAGTTCAGCCAGAAGTGATTGACTCGACTGGTTCTACTGATACAACTCAGCCAGAAGAAACTACAAAACCTGAGCAACCAGCAACTCCGCTTCCTGAGCCGGAGCAACCAAAACCAGCTGTTCCAGACACACCGTCAGTGACACCAACACCTGTACCAGAACAACCACAACCAACTGTTCCAGACACGCCGGATCCAACAGAGATGGAGACGGAACCAGTTTCTCCGAAAAAACCAGAGGAAACAACTGAAGAAACGGTTGAGGATGTGAATAAGCCTTTGTTACGTGTTTTGAAGAATGAACCGCACTATCATCTGATGAAGCATGTTCGTTCTTCTAAAGTGACTTACAAGCTTGATGACCAATATAATACTTTTAGGAAAGCCATTGCTCGATTGTTTGTTAATGATACTGAGATTCACCAAGAAGAATTAACAGATAAAAATAAGCTAGAAGTTCGCTTTAGAAACCTACTACCAAACGTTGACTATTTCGTTAAGACGGATTTGGTGTACATGGATAGTAAGAATGTTGAACGCACAGAGCGTCTTATGGATGAAGTCTACATTGATTTTGAAGAACGTCATTTTGAAATCAAGAATATTGATGAGGCAGAGGTTTGGAAGAATGAAAACGGTAGATTAGTGAGAAAAGTTGCAATTAAAGTAGAACCAAATGATGACCATAATTATTTCATCAAGCTCCAATCAGATGAGCATAAGGATATTTTCTTACCAGTTGTGAGCATTGACGAAGAATCATTGAGTGGTAAACGTCATTTCAAATTGCAGGCTAAATTCACCAATCCAGAGGAAAGACGACAAAAACTAGATAAGTATCATGATACTGTGATAGTATACTTACCGAGAGAGGTTCGTGAAAATCATGAAACAAGGAATAAGTACAGCACATTCACTAGTCTATTAAATGCTATGAAGACTAATTCTTCGGGTACTTTTGAACTTCAACAAGATTTGACGGCATCAGAAGTCGTGCTGTCGGATACAGACAAATCTTATCTGAAAAATCAATTCCATGGAACCCTCAAAGGTAATGGTTTCACTATTCATGACTTGAAAGCACCATTATTTGATGATTTACGAGGAACTGTATCTGATTTGAACCTGAAAGCAGTAGATATTCATCTGCCGAAAGAAAAAGAGGTAGGAGCTTTAGCCAAACAGTCTACTAATGGTAGTGTTAGCAATGTCCATGTTGAAGGAAGAGTTGTTGCAGACAATTTCTTAGGTGGTCTGATAGGAGAAGTGGACAGAACGTCGCTCTCAAAAGTTAGCTTTACAGGTTCTTTAATCAGTCTTGGTAAGGACGATAATAAAGTTGGCGGTATTGCTGGCTGGCTCGGTGGCGGTAGTATTACAAAAGGCTATGTAGATGCGACCATTTCATCTGCCTCTTCGAATGTGAAGGCTGGTGGCTTGGTTGGTCAGTTGGAACATGCTAATGCTCGGATTACTTCAAGTTATGTGACAGGTAGGATTACTACAACGAAGACAAAAGATACGGAAGTTGGCGGACTTGTTGGTACAATATTGAAAGGAAATGATACTAATAATAGCATACAGCTTACAGATAATATTGTAGCAGTCAATGTTGTAAATGGAAATAAAGTGTATGGCAGGCTAGATGAAACCTTACGACCATTTAGTAATATACGGATTGTGACGGGTAAAGCAGTTGGTGAAAACAATTCATCTGAATCTATCATAGAAATAGATGTAGCAGGAGCTGTTCAAGAACTCAACCTATGGGCTATCCGTCCGTCTGAAAAAGAAGCAGAGCGGAAATTACGCCAGAAGAATGCCTTTGACATTGATTATGCTACGGCTCAATTTGCTTTGGCAGAGCGCAAGCAAGCCTATGAAAACATGGAAAGACTGCTTCCGTTCTTCACAAGAGATGTGATTATCCAGTACGGAAATCGACTGGAAAAAGATGACGAATTGGTGACCAAGAAATTACTAGACGTCGTACCATTGGTGGATAAAGTACCATATTTGGATGTACTAGGTACTAGCGTCGGAAAAAATAATCAAGAGATATCAAATCGTGATAAGATAAACGGATTGCTTCTACACTTTGCAGACGGAACAGTCAAATACCAATACTTGGTGAAGAAAAAAGACTTGAGTAGAGGCGCTGTTACGGAATACCTGATATTAGACAAAAATATCAGCTACACTCCTGAAGTCATGGCAAATGACTTTGAATATAGGAAACTACTAGGTAGCTTGATTTCGGAATTTGAAGGGATTACTTTTACCTCTTCGGCTGTACAAGAAGCACTCGGTCTCAATGGTAATTCAAGAGACAAAGAATGGCTCTTCCTCCAGGAATCGTTTGAGGATGTCAAATCGAACTTGCAGGCACATTTGTCCGAATTGATTTCAAACTACAATTTAGTGGGATTGGATAGTTCGACTGCCAATCATTTCCTAAAATCCTATATCAGTAAAAACAAGGCGCAGCTTCTACTTGGTTTAGCCTACATGAATCGTTGGTACAATATTCAGTTTGGCGATGTCAATGCCAAGAATTTGATGATGAAGAAAGCAGATTTCTTTGGTAAGAATGTCAATTCTCTGGACCAACTCATCCGTATCGGTAGCATGGGAGCAGAGATGTTGAAACCGAAGAACAACTATGCTCTTGCAAGTCAAGTGATTGCCAAGGAGTCAATCGGTGGCGATTTGTTTGATTACCTAGAGGGCTACCGGAAGGCTTTTGTACCGAAGATGACCAATAATGACTGGTTTAAGTCTTCTACCAAGGCTACCATCATTGAAACTCCGTCTACCATCAAGGAAGTGCTAGAAAAACAAACAAATCCGACCAAGGATATTCACCACAATGGTTTTTACGAAAAACTGGCAGGGGAAAATTGGAAGTTCAAAGAAATGGCCTTGATTCTTCTAGTCATGCCAAGTAAGGATATCTTTATCTTGACCGATATGGCCAATACCTTGATTGGAATGTATGATAACAATAAAGGGGTCAGTGAAGAACGTTTGCAGGAAATTGCCAAGATGTGGGCAGGTCATGCAGACTATCTCTACAACATTCTTCCAGAAAATCATAAAGAAAAAATGTTCCGTAGAACCATTACTTGGGATACGAAACGTATTGGTAACGATTGGAAGGCACTAGATAAGTTGACTAGTATGAATTATTCTGGTATGAAGCACTTCTACCTGCCACTAGGCTATGTCTATCCAAATGAATCGAAAGGTGCTCATGCGGATACCCGAATGGATGGGATTTATTTCTTCAATCATGATGCCATAACGGAAGATGGGGCACGAGTTTACACCCATGAAATGACCCATATCGGAGATGACAATACGCTTCTTTTAGGTCATGGCAAGCGAACAGGTCTAGATTTTGAAGTCTATGCGCGTGGTTTGTTTGAGTCTATTACTTGGGGAAATCAAGATAGATTTGGTTTCAATAATGTCTATGATTTTAGTAAGTATGATAAAAATAATTACGGAAGACGCTTGACCAATAAGACTCCAGATCGTTTCCAATCAACTAAAGATTTACAAGACTATATGAAGGGCTACTTAGATGTTATCTATACCTTGGATCTTTTGGAAGCTGAGGCTGTTTTGGGATTGTCTAATCCTCAAGCAAAACAGAATTGGTTTAATCAGATGGTAACGGAAAATGGAAACACCTCTGTAGCCAACCAGTTTACCAATACCTTTACAAGTCTTGACCAGCTGATTGAAAATGGGATGATTTCGAGACGTCCATATGAGGATAGCTATTACAACTATGGCAATTATGGTTCAAATAGCCATTCGAATGCATACTTGGAGGTTAGAGCATTTGATCCGATATATGGTTCTTTAAATAATGATGGAACCAGTCGTAACGAGTATGAGGTGCGTAAGATTGCCTTTGAACTCTTAGCAGAATACGGTTACGAAAATGGTATGGTTCCTTACCTGTCTGACCAATATAAGAATACATTAGGCAAGCGAGAAGCCTATGGTCGTATGAAGGATAGTGAACTCATTTCGCTCATTTCGAAAAATGAGTATGAAAATAGTGCGACATTCCGAAAAGCCATGTTTGCGAAACGGCAGCAGCATTTAGAAAACTTGAAACCAGTAGAGTTGATTACTAAGAATCCTTTGAATGGTGATGGTTATTTCTACGATTCCACACGTACGGTAAATTCTGTAGCAGAATTGCGTCAATTGATGCAAGCGGCAGTAGAGTATGATGCTACTCATCACAAATACTACTCACAGAATGGTCAGAACGTAGGGACACAATCCCGTGTCTATAGCCTAAAAGCAGCCGTCTTAAACGGATACCTCCGTGCAACAAATGACTTTAGAGACTCTATCTACAAGGATACTCCATAAAGAGTGGGGTATGCACAGATAGATGAGCAGTGGACAGGATGTTCACTGCTTGTCTTTTTTGTCAGAAAGGTATTCTATTAAATCTTACAGAAATATAGAAAGGAAATTTTTAGCGGAGCTAGTGTGATTGCATGATTGATGAATGTTAATTTGCGAATTCGTGATATAATAAAAGCGATATCTTAATTCTATATTGTATAAAGGAGAAGGTTTAGAAAATGAAACAATATCGACACTCCATCTTTTCAATAAGGAAATTATCTATCGGAGTGGTTTCACTCTGCATTGGTAGTGGACTTCTCTTATCAAGCCTATCTGGATTACAGGTAGAAGCGAGTGAGAGGATTGCCAAGTCCAATCAAGAAATTCATTTCCAGTACCTCTTAGAAGAGGAGTTAAGTCCAGAAGAGAAAAACAGAATTGTTCAGAATCTACCAGAGGAATTGCGTCAAGAGGCGACCTATTTTGTGGTTTATCGTCCGCATCCTTCCAAAGTCCTACCTGTGACAGGAGAGGTTGTCTCTCAGGTAGCAGGTTGGTTAGCGGCAGGTTTTTTGCTTATTGGAATACGGGCAATTAGCTCAAAGAAAGCCAGAGTTACAAGTTTGCTCTATATTACTATTTCTGGGACAGTCCTACCTGTTTTACAGATTGAGGCACTGCAGAGTCATGCCTTAGCTCGTTTTAATCAGATGGTGACGGTCAAAGCTGGGGATGTCTTGCCTGATGGTAAATTAAAACTAGATTCCTATGATTTTGTGGGTTATATTGTTGAAGAAGGGAAGACCAGTGATGCGAATATTACTCTTCCAAATCTTGATAACTCACAAAAATCAACTGGTTTGGATGAGCCAAACTTAACTGATAAGGAAATTCCAAATTCTACTGAACCATCATTACCACAAATTCTTATCAAATACCGTGAAGAACAGATTCCGATGGAAATGAAGAGAGTGGTAGTAGATGATCCTGAACTAGCTGTTGGGCAGGAGCGTCTAGAGGCTGGGGTTGCTGGCTACTATCTTCACCGATATGAAGAAAGTTGGTTGGGCGACAATCTCCAGTCTAGTCGCTTAATAGAAGTCATTGAAGAGGTAGGTAAGCCCGAAATCCTCTATCGTGGAACAAAAGTTGAAGAGCTTCCCGAGCAACCAATTGAAACTCAAGTTCCCGACCACGCCCCCACCGCTCAACCTCCAGTTCGCTTGGAGTATGAATTGCAAGAGCGAGTGGACCAACAAGTCTTGCCTATTTTAGAAGAGCGTATTGAAACAGATCGCTTAGCCCAAGGAGAGACAGAGACTGTCGAAGGTCAAACAGGTCTTTTGGAAATCACCTATCAGGATGTGATTGTAGACGGTAAGGTCATAGCAAGTAACGAAGTCAGCCGTACAGAAACCCCAGCTATCAACCGCAAGGTTTACGTTGGTACACGTGTGGTTGAAGAGCTTCCCGAGCAACCTATCGAAACCCAGGTTCCTGACCATGCCCCCACCGCTCAACCTCCAGTTCGCTTGGAGTATGAATTGCAAGATCGAGTGGACCGACAAGTTTTGCCAATCCAAGAAGAGCGTATTGAAACAGATCGCTTAGCCCAAGGAGAGACAGAGACTGTCGAAGGTCAAACAGGTCTTTTGGAAATCACCTATCAGGATGTGATTGTAGACGGTAAGGTCATAGCAAGTAACGAAGTCAGTCGTACGGGAACTCCAGCTATCAACCGCAAGGTTTACGTTGGCACACGTGTGGACTCTAAAGAAGTGGAACCATTGACCCACAGTATACCAGAAGCAATTATTGTTAGTGAAGAAGTGCCTATTCCATTTGAGAGAGAACAACGTTCAGATCCAACTATGGCAGTAGGTACTAGTCGTGTTGAGGCTGGGAAAGAAGGTCTTTCTAGGGAAATTTATGCTGAGTTGAATGGAGTACGCACCCATTTGAAAAGTGAGGAAATCACACCTGCTCAACCAGAGATAACCTATGTAGGAAGTGCTGTGGATGAAGTTACTGAAGAGGAACTTCCACTTGTTGAACGTATCGTTGAACTTGCAGACCAATATACAGATTATATTTTGGAAGTGCAGGCAGGATATCCTGGTCGTAGAAAAACTATTTCTCGCAACGGGGAAGTCATCCGAGTAGAGACTGAAGAAGGGCAAGAAAAAATTGTTCACATAGGCATCAAGCCGATTGAGGGAACTGTTGTTGAAAATCTTTCTCAGACATTAGACTACGGAACTGTCTATCAAGCTAATCCAAACTTAGCTTTTGGTGTTAGGCAGGAAACAGAGGGCCAGGCAGGTCAAGAAGTTTTTGAAGTGACCTATCGTACCATCAAAGGTCAAAAAACAGAAGAAATTAGAAGAAAACGAATTTCTTACACAACTCCCGTTGATAAAGTTATCACAGTTGGTACACAGGCTACCGAAGAAGAGGTCAGAGAAGCCTTGCTAGCAATCTATGAGGCTGATGATACCATTCCACTCGGTCAGAAAACTCCGTTCTCTGATGGAAGAGAGAAGGTGACCGTATATCGGACTACTTATGTATTAGACGAAGAAACTGGTCAGGTAAGCAGTCAACGTGACCAAGGTACTCTACGAGAAGCAGGTGAATCACCAATCATTCGAGTCGGTACCCAGCCGAAAGTGGAAACTCTTCGCGAGCCTTTACCGGTCGTTTATCAGGCAGATACAACCCGTCCGACGACTAGTGAGCCAGTTCGCCAAGCAGGACGTGATAAAGTAACGACTATCACTACTAGCTATAGCGTTAATCCAAACACAGGAGAGGTTACTGCAAGTGAACCAGTTCGTAAGGTGACAGATGAGGGTCAATCAACAGTTATTACAGTAGGTACACAGGCTACCGAAGAAGAGGTCAGAGAAGCCTTGCCAGCAATCTATGAGGCTGATGATACCATTCCACTCGGTCAGAAAACTCCGTTCTCTGATGGAAGAGAGAAGGTGACCGTATATCGGACTACTTATGTATTAGACGAAGAAACTGGTCAGGTAAGCAGTCAATGTGACCAAGGTACTCTACGAGAAGCAGGTGAATCACCAGTCATTCGAGTCGGTACCCAGCCGAAAGTGGAAACTCTTCGCGAGCCTTTACCGATCGTTTATCAGGCAGATACAACCCGTCCGACGACTAGTGAGCCAGTTCGCCAAGCAGGACGTGATAAAGTAACGATTATCACTACTAGCTATAGCGTTAATCCAAACACAGGAGAGGTTACTGCAAGTGAACCAGTTCGTAAGGTGACAGATGAGGGTCAATCAACAGTTATTACAGTCGGTACACAGGCTACCGAAGAAGAAGTCAGAGAAGCCTTGCCAGCAATCTATGAGGCTGATGATACCATTCCACTCGGACAACAAACCCCATTCTTCGCTGGAAGAGAGAAGGTGACCGTATATCGGACTACTTATGTATTAGACGAAGAAACTGGTCAGGTAAGCAGTCAACGTGACCAAGGCACTCTCCGAGAAGTAGGTGAATCACCAATCATTCGAGTCGGTACCCAGCCGAAAGTGGAAACTCTTCGCGAGCCTTTGCCGGTCGTTTATCAGGCAGATACAACCCGTCCGACGACTAGTGATCCAGTTCGCCAAGCAGGTCGAGATAAGGTGATAACTCTTACCACCACCTATAGCGTTAATCCAAACACAGGAGAGGTTACTGCAAGTGAATCAGTTCGTAAGGTGACAGATGAGGGTCAATCAACAGTTATCACAGTTGGTACACAACCAACAGTTCGTGAAGTTAGTCAGACTCTTCCAACCGTATATAGGGCGAGAGAAGATATGGAACCGCCTTATCGAAAAGAAGTGGTCACTGCTCAAGAACGCCGACTTGGGTATCGTACAAACTATGTGGTTAATCCTCAGACAGGGGAGCGTCTTCCACAAGCCGAAGAATCCTTTGTGATATCTGAAGGTCGTGCAGCTATCATCGAGGTTGGTACAAAATCGACAGTTGTGAGTGAAAAAGTCCCTCATCAAGTTATACGTCAGGATGATTTCACCTTGCCAGAAGGTGAGGAAGTTGAAGGCCCAGCCGGTCGAGATGGTAGCATAACCAGAACGACATCGTATCGCTTGAATGAAGCGACGGGAGAGCTAGAGACATTGTCGGTACAAATTGTGGAGGTTGCTGCTCAAAATCAAGTTATTCGAGTTGGTAAAAAAGTTGAAGAAGTGCCACCGAAACCACTCGAAAAACCAACGGTCCGTTTGGCTAGCGAACGTGCTGGTGGTGCCTTGGTGGTAAATGAAGAAACATCACAGGCTGATTTATACTATCATGTCACTGATCCTGACAATACTTTGCAAAGCATTCGCCTAGAAATCTATAATGGCCAAGAACTCGTTAAAACTGTTGAAAAAAATTATGATGGTGGGGTAGATGGTTCGCTTCAAGTCACAGATTTGCAGCACTATGCAGCTTATCAGGCTCGTCTGTCCTATCGTTATAGGACCCAAGACGGTCAGGCAGATGAAACGGTTGCTACTTTGCCATTTGAAATTAGTCCTAAGTCGATTGAATTTAACAGAGTTAGCAAGAGAGAATTGTTCTATCGTGACCAAGCAGGAGAATTCCAGCAGGTGACTGGACTTTTACAGGCACCGAGTGACCTATCCAACTATTTTGTTCGTTACATAAGTCCAGATTCTAAGGAATTTTTATGGGCAGTTGATACGATTACGGAAAACGGCAATCAGTTTGATATAGCGGTTCGTTTGCCAAAATTAGTTCAGGCTAGAGATCAGGCAGATTCCAATCAACTAGAGAGCCTGGATAAATTCCAAGTTTCGAAGATTGTTTTGGCTCAAGATAGTTATGTAGACTTCCAGCAATTGATTCAAGCCATGAAGGCACGACCAGACGGCACCTTCAAATTAGCGGCTGATTTGGTAGCTAGTCCAACTACTGATACGGTTTACGTGGAAAACTTCCGTGGTCGTTTGGAAGGCTTGGATGGTAAGGTCTATCGTATTCTCAATTTGAATAAGCCATTGTTCCAAACAATGACAGGAGCAAGGGTTGAAAATATCCTACTTGAAAATGTAGCATTGGAGAGTGGGGATGCTCGAGCAGCTGCTTTAGCTATCACTGCAAATACTAGTCAGATACAAAATGTTCATGTGACTGGTCGTATTCAATCTTATGTAGGTGCAGCAGGTCTGGTCTATGAGTCGAATAGTAGTCAATTTGATTCGGTTTCCTTCAAGGGAGAATTGGTCTTGAATGAGCACCGAACTAGCAATCAAATTACTTCTGGTGGCTTGGTTGGTAGGTTGATGTCTGGTAGTAGCTTGCGCAAGGCCTATGTGAACTTGACGTCTACCTTTACACCACGTATCTCTATGCAAGATAGGTTGGGAGGACTAGTTGGAACTGCTATTTTATCTACTATTGATTCAGTCTTTGTAGAGGGACAAGTGACTAATACTGAGCAGACCAATACTCTAGCTGGGCTTGTTGCAGTTGGTTATATGCCAAGTATTTCCAATGTTGCCTCCGCATTAAAATTGCCAGAAACAGGGCTTTTGGTCGGAACCAGAACACCACTACCTCTTACTGTATTGGTGCAAGAAAATGTATCGACAGGAGTTGAGGATAATGGTCACAAGGCGCAGCAGAAATCAACAGAAGAGCTTAAGCAGATTCTTTCTACATGGGGCTTGGATAGGGTTATGCAACCGATTCAGGATGCTTCAGGTAATTCGGACCAAGCAAGTCATCAGCAAGTGGCTTATCACCTCTTACGCAATGGTAGAGAAGATAGGAAGGTTGCTTATGAAAATATGTCTAAACTCTTGCCATTCTATGATCGCCACACTATCGTTCGAATGGGGAATAAATTAGCAACTGATTCAGTATTTGTAACCAAGTCTATTCAATCAATTGTTGCCCTAAAAGATAAGGAAGTTGTGACAGATTTTTCTGCCCAACCGAGCCAAGTAAACAAACTTTTGGTTTACTTCACAGATAAAGATGTTCAAGTCTTTGACTTAGCTTATCAAGGAGCATATGACCAAACAGGTGTATTAGAATATCGTTTAGGAACAGATTTACTCTTTACACCATACCAGTGGGTAAGTGGACAAAATAGCACATCTCTTGTAGCGACACTTCGTAATAGTTTCAAAGACTTGGATGTAGAATCTGATGCTTATGCAACTAAAACAAAAATGGCTGGTTATTTGGAAGAGTTACGATTTAAACTTGGTAAACAAGATTTAACCATTAGTATGAAACAACTCTATCTGAAGAGAACCCAGCAACTATTAAAAGATAATTTGGATCAGGAATTAGGTTCATTTTTAGCTAGTCAGTGGGTGACAAATGGGGCTACTTCAGCCATTAATGCCTATATGCAGAAACAAGTTGAAGACAATAAAGAATCCATCTGGCTTGCCTTGACCTATTTGGCACGCTACTACGGTATAGACTTTGATAAACTTAACTTGCGTAATTTAGCTATTTACCAACCGCATTTCTATGGACAATCTCTTTCAACTTTGGATTGGTTGAAAGAAGTTGGTAATCTAACTTACAAAGAATTGGCACCATTTGCAGCACCAATCACTTTCAAAAAGATATTTGAAAAACAAGTAGGAGTTGGACAGGATCTTTTTGCTTACTTAGAGTTGAATCGCCAGTTATTCTCACCTGAAAAAACAGATGCAAATTGGTTTAAAGAGTCTAGCAAAGCCTTTATACATGAGGAAGTAAGTATAAGTAATCCGTCTAAGTCTGTACAGGTTTATGAACAAATTAAAGGTAATAGTGACTATCACCGTTATATCTTGCCGTTGTTGAACCTACCAGAGGAGGACCAACTTTACCTCGTTTCACTTCCAAACGTTCTTGTTTTTGGTAGCTATGGTCGATATGTAGATCATCAGTTACAAATCAGTCAGCCCGAACTGTACCTAGCTAAGGTCAAAGAAATTCAAGAACAACGGATTCCAAAACACGCCCAGATTTGGAACAGATATATGGAGTTTATCAAGTCCTTGGTATCTGACGCTGCACGTCAATCTATCGAATCTAAGCTAATCACAGTTCGTGAAGGATATAATATCAAGGATCCTGCTGGAAAACCATTACGGGGGGATGAGAATGACCGTCGTCGTTGGGCAGCGGAATTTGGCGATTCCTACAGCATTATAGATGATTTCTTTGGACCGACAGAACTTTACTATGGTAGTTTTGAGATGTCAGGGGCGGCAGACTTTGAGTTTAAGAAATACATCATCTATGGCAATGTTGACTTGTTGACATCGACTGGAAATTCAACCTTCACGCATGAAATGACCCACATTCTCGAAGATCAAATCCTAAATCTTGCAGGAAGACGGCAGGGTCAAGAGTCAGAATCCTATGCAATGGGGCTCTTGCAATCCATCGCTTCGTCGAATGCCTATTATTATGGTTTTAACCTGACAGAAGAACTGGCAGCAACAGCCAGTCATAACTCTAGTCCAAGCCGTTTAACTAGCAAGGAAGATTTGCAGAAATATCTCAAAGGCTCCTTTGATACCACTTATTTCTTAGATGCCTTAGAGGCTGAGGAAATGCTGAAATTGCCAAAAGATCAGTACAAAACTCTCTTGCGTAGAATAGAATTGGAATTGGGAGAAACTTATAGTCAAAATGGTCACACATATCGTGACGCATTTGATAAAATTCGAAATCTAAGTGAATCCGAATGGCAAGCAATTAACTTGACTAAGGTAGAAGATCTGGTTACTCATAATCTTCAATTGGCGAACACAATCAATAATATCGGTACTTACTTGAGAGACAATGATAAAAATTACTACTTTGTATCGCTCTACTATCCGATTTATGCAGGTCTACTTAACAATCAAGGAACGGTTGGAGGACTTCAGTTCCGTCGTACTGCCTTGGAACTTTTAGCTGAAAAAGGTTGGGATCAAGGATTCATACCATACGTGAGCAATCAATTAGTTCAAGAGGCTCAGACCAATGGTAAAGCTTTAACAGATGAATACATTTGGAACAAGCTTATGCCTGATTACCAAGACTATGCAAGCTTCAAGAAAGCTCGTTATCAGACTAGTTTGACCCAGAAAAATACCATGAAACTAATTCAAATTTCATGGCAAGGTCAACAGTATGAACTCAAAAATGGACAAGAGATTCAAGCTTTGATGAAGTCGGCAATTCTAGCAGATTTGGCAAGTCCGCAAAGTAGCTTCCAACGACAGCAGCTAAAAGAAGTCTTGTACAAGGCCTTTCATGAAGCAAGTCAAGAATTTAGGGAAAGTATTTTCTTGCCATAAGGTATTCGTTTTTGATAGTTTGGAGACTAATAGGTCACTTACCCCAAAAATACAGAAAATCTGAAAAGACTACTAAGTTCTCCTAAAATACTTGATTTTATCGGGGGGTATAATAGGTATGTAGGATGAAAATAATCCTAACAACATTTACCTTTGATTATATGCTACTGGATTCGTTTGTTCTGTCCAGTGTCAAACAATTGAAGGTTTGAAGAGCAGAACATCCTCCCTACTGTGTTACCCTACATAGAAATAAATAGTTCGGACTCTATGAAACAGTGAATCGCGTATATTCACTGTTTTTCTTTTTACCTCGAAAATTCAGGGCTCTTTGTCAACTGTAGTGGGTAGACGAAAAGCTAACACCTAGAGAGGACGAAATTCGTTCTCTCTTTTTGTATATTCAAAGCAATATATATCTTTGTTTTAAAGTTCGTAAAATTCCTAAAGCCGAAAGCCTGTCTCTTGATGTCTTTGATGAGTTTATTGGTCGCTTCCAGTTTAGCGTTGGAATATGGAAGCTCCATGGCGTTCGTGATGTACGTTTTATACTTTAGAAACGTTTTAAAAACAGTTTTAAAGGCAGGATTGACAAGATCCAAATTGTCTTCTAGAAGCTCGAAGAAATATTTCGAGTTCATCTCTTGGAAATGGAAGAGAAGGATCTGATAGAGTTCGTAATAGAATTTCAGTTCCTCAGAGAAATTCAATGTCTTCTGGACAACCTCTCTCGGTGTTATTGTTTGCCCAAAAGTGCGAGAAAAGAAGCGATTCAGAGACAGTTTTCGACTATCTTTTTGGAGAATACGCCAGTGATTTTTCATGGATCGATAAGGTAGGGAACGCGTATCGAAAGTCTTCATAATATCAATTCTAGTCGTCATCATAGCACGGCTCAGGTGTTGGATAATGTGAAATCTATCAAGGACAATTTTAGCTCTTGGAAATAGTTTTTTGATGATGGGAATATAGCTACCCGACATGTCCACTGTTACGACCTCGACAGTTTCTCTGACTGCCCTAGGATACTTGTAGAAATAGTTCTTTATGGTTGCTTGGCGGTTATTCTCTAGAATGGTCACAATGCGTCTCGTCTCAAAATCCTGAGCAATAAAGGCGAGTTTTCCCTTGTTCCGACTAAATTCATCCCAGCTCAAGACTTTTGGTAATTTCGTAAAATCATGCTCAAATTGAAACTGAGCCAGTTTCCTCTGGACGACCGATACGGAGATATGTAGTCTCCTAGCGATGGCTATATTGGTCATGTTTTCTGTATGGAGTTGTGTCACTTTCTCCCAAATAGGTTGGGAAATCTGACAGTTTTTCTTGACTAGAGTTGTCTCAGCTACAGTCACTTTTTGGCAAGATTTGCATTGAAACCGCCGTTTCTTATACTATTCAAAAAACAAAAACTAACCTATAATAGATTTATGAAACTTACTATCGAACAAACGAAAGAATTAAAAACTTATTTGAAAGATAAAACCTATTCTCCATTTCATAGACGACTTCAAGTTATCTTGTTCAGAGCAGAAGGTCTTAGCTATAAGGAAATCACTAACCTCATCGGCTATTCAAAGTATACAATCTGGTCCTTACAGCGCAAGTACGAACTTGAGGGGATTTCAGCTCTAGTAAGAGAAACGCGAGGTGGACGGAACCGTCAATATTTAACCCTTCAAGAAGAGGAAGCGTTTCTAAAAGAACAGTTAACAGCCTCACTAAATGGCGAATTTGTGACGATAAACTCTCTCTATGAAGCTTATCAGAAACGGGTTGGACACCCTACGACCAAGGAAGGATTCTATGCCATTCTTAAACGCCATGGTTGGCGCAAAGTGACGCCAAGACCAGAACACCCTAAAAAAGCAGACGCCGAAACGATTCTAGCGTCTAAAAATAAAATCTTCATTCACGAAAACAGGAAAGCGCTTCAAGAATAGTCGTCGCTATCATAAAGTCAGGCTAATGTATCAAGATGAGGCGGGTTTCGGTTGGATCAGTAAAATTGGGAAGGCCTGGGCACCAAAAGGGGTGAGACCGCATGTACATAGTCACTATATTCGTGAGTATCGCTATTGCTATGGTGCTGTTGATGCCCATACAGGAGAGTCCTTCTTCATTATCGCTGGGGGCTGTAATACAGATTGGATGAATGTTTTTCTCAAACAACTATCTGAAGCTTATCCTGACGATTATATTTTATTAGTGATGGACAATGCCGTTTGGCATAAATCAAGTACCTTAGAGAAACCACATAATATTGGTTTTGAGTTTATTCCTCCCTATACTCCTGAAATGAATCCAATTGAACAAGTTTGGGCTGAGATTCGAAAGAGAGGGTTTAAGAATAAAGCTTTTAAAACACTAGACGATGTGATAAACAAGCTTCAAGAAGTAATACGAGAGTTAGATTGGTCTATTTTAAAACCAATTGTTAGTAGACAATGGTTTAAAAACACTTGACTGGTTTGCTTTTGATTTTTGTTGAGTATTAAGCAAGAGGAGGGTCGGAAAGCCCTGGCAATCCAAAATCGGAATCTTTGACGACTTTTGAAAGTCGTACTTGATGCATTTTCCTTGGCAATGAGAACAACGAGGACTGTCGTAATCTAGCTTTGCCCTGATTTCTAGATGGGTCTGATGTTTCAAAACGAAGAGAATTTTGATATTTTTGTCTTTGATTCCGATTAGTTCTGTGGTATGATAAAGCTGTTCCATATGAACCCTTTCTAATGAGTTGTTTAGTCGCTTTTCATTATAGGTCATATGGGACTTTTTTTCTACACTCAAAAAGGCTCTATAATCTCTACAGTGGATTTACCCACTACAGAAATTATAGAGCCAAATTCAGTTGGTGGAAAATTTTGGTATAATAATAGAAAAACTACCAAAGGAGAAGTTTCTTGCTAGAACATTCGATTGATATTCAATTAAAACACCCAGATGACCTATTTAGCCTCTTTGGGTCCAATGAACGCCATCTGCGCCTGATGGAACAAGAGCTTGGGGTGGTCATCCACGCTCGGACAGAAGTGGTGCAAATCATTGGCCAGGAAGCACAAGTAGAACAAGCTCGTCTGGTTATTCAGTCCCTCTTAGTCTTGGTCAATCGAGGTCTGGTCATCAATACGCCCGATGTGGTAACGGCAATTTCCATGGTCAAAAATGATGAGATTGAAAAATTCGTTGCCCTCTACGAAGAAGAGATCATCAAGGACAACTACGGCAAACCCATTCGCGTAAAGACTCTTGGTCAAAAACTCTATGTGGACAGCGTAAAGCGTCATGACATCGTGTTTGGAATTGGACCAGCTGGTACTGGTAAGACCTTCTTGGCGGTTACTCTAGCTGTAACAGCCCTCAAGCGGGGACAGGTCAAGCGGATTGTCCTAACCCGTCCTGCGGTCGAGGCGGGCGAAAGTTTAGGTTTTTTGCCAGGGGATTTGAAAGAAAAAGTAGATCCTTATTTGCGCCCGGTCTATGACGCCCTCTACCAGATTTTGGGCAAGGAGCAGACCACGCGCCTAATGGAGCGAGAGATTATTGAGATTGCACCGCTGGCCTATATGCGGGGTCGGACGCTGGAAGATGCCTTTGTCATCTTGGATGAGGCGCAAAATACCACCATTATGCAGATGAAGATGTTCCTGACCCGTCTGGGCTTTAATTCCAAGATGATTGTCAATGGGGATATTAGTCAGATTGACCTGCCACGCAAGGTTAAGTCAGGTTTAATTGATGCGACAGAGAAACTAAGCAAAATTCCACAGATTGATTTCGTACATTTTTCAGCCAAGGATGTGGTCCGCCACCCAGTCGTTGCCCAGATTATCAATGCCTATGAGCAGGAGGCTCTGGCTGCGGATAACCGAGCAAGTTTTGAAACGATTGGGGAGCTGAAGAAAGTGCAAGATGCGGAGGAGTAATTATTTTCTGCATCTTTGTCTGTCGAAATAGTTTGTGGAAAACAAATGAGGGAGTGACGCGTGATAAAACAAGGTCTACTGAGATTGGTTTTGCTTGGTTTTAGCTGTCTCTTAGCTGCCTGCGGTGGTCAGAAAATAGGAGATGACCAAGCACAAGTTGAAAAAGCAGAACCGACTATCCAAACTAATTTTTATCAAGCTATAAATAGGGACTGGTTAAATGGTGGTTGGTTATCAAGTGGTACACCATTCTACAATGAGTTTACAAGATTGCAAATGGAAGTAGATGAGCAATTAAAATCGGATTTTGACAAAATGGTAGCTGGTCAGCTAGAGCCTCAGTCTGAGGATTTAGTAGAATTTATCAAGTTGTATCAGCAAGGTCTTGATTTTACCAAAAGGGAAGAAGATGGTGTCAGAGTAGCTAGAATGATACTGGATGAAATGATGGGAATTACTACGTTTTCCGATTTGAAATCGCTTAGCCAAGATTGGATTCGTAAGGACTATCCATTGCCCTATGGTCTTGATGTGATTGCCAATCCACGAAACACATCTGAAAGAATGCTAATTTTGCTACCACCTCAGACGATTTTACCTGATAAGTCCTACTATGAAGACAGGACCGTTCGTGAGAAACTCATGGATTCTTACCGTATATCTGCGAGACATATTTTGGAAAAATGTGGCTACTCAGACGAGGAGGCCACTGCTTTGGTTGAAGGTGCCATTGCTTTTGACAATCGACTCGTTGACACTCTACCAGCTAGTGAGAATGTGCATAGTGATTGGGGACCTGTGAACGCAGAAGAACTTAGAACATTTTCAGAGGTTAAAAACTACTCTCCAGCTTTATCGATTGGAGAACAATTAGTAGGACTGGTGGGCTTGGAACCGGGGGAAGTTTATGTTTCTAATCCAAGCTATTTTGAACAATTATCCCAATTTATCAAGGAAGAAAATTTCTCAGAATATCGATCATGGGCTTTGGTTAGCCAAGCAATGAAGTTGGCTCCCTATTTGACTGGGGAAATCATGCAGACAGCAGGGAGATTTCATGCAGAAGTCCAAGGAGTTTCGGCCTCCTATCCAAATGATTACATGACTTATCTGGATGTGACTGGAATTTTCAAGGAAAGCTTGGGGGGTTATTATGGTCATAACTATGCCGATGAAACGGACTTACTTGCCATTCAGGAAATCGCTGAGGCAATCTCTAGGACTTATCAAGAAAGGATTCTAGCCAATAAATGGCTCAGTCAAGCCACCAAGCAAGCCGCAATTAAAAAATTAGAAAATATCACTTATCATATCGGCTATCCAAGGGAGTTGAGCGACTGGACCAAGTCATTAAAGGTGCGTGAAGACTTGTCTTATATTGAAAATGTTTTGGCTATTACGATTCAAGCTAGAACAGGTGTTTTCGAGCGTTATAGTCAGCCAATAGATAGACAAACTTGGGTTAGCAATGTATCGGCAAGTGAAGTAACAGCCGCCTATGCTCCTAGTCAGAATGCTATTTATATTCCGGCGGCTATTTTACAAGCTCCCTATTATGACAAAAATCAATCTGTAGCCGAGAATTATGGCGGGATTGGCAAAATTATCGCTCATGAGTTTGTTCATGCCTTTGATGCCACAGGAGCAAATTTTGATGAGACTGGTAGTCTAAAAGACTGGTGGACAGAGCGAGATAGACTAGCGTTTGAAGAAAAAAATCAAGTCCTAGTAGACTTGTTTGATGGTCTGGAAGTTTATGGTGGTAGAGTAGATGGTCACTTAACCTTGTCTGAAAATCTTGCGGATTTGGGAGGAATACAGATTTCCTTGGCTACGCTCAAAAAAGAAGAACCGTCAGCTAATCTAAAAGAATTTTTTGAGCACTATGCCCGTAGCCGTCGAGAAATGGTTGCGGTTGATTATGGCCGTTATCAACTTCAGGTAGACACACATTCTCCTGAGGAATTTCGGGTCAATCTCCAATTACAGCAAATAGATGATTTTTATAAAGTCTACCATATTCAAGAAGGAGACCCCATGTATAGGGCACCCGAAGAGAGACTGGTTATGTGGTAAATTAAAAACTGCCTGGTTCAATCAGAACTGGGCAGTACTTATTTTTACATTCTAAAAAATGGATTAAAATTTTTCTCATGTCCAACGCTGGTATTTTGACCATGACCTGGATGGACAGTGTAGTGGTTTGGCAGGGTAAAAATGTGTTCTCTGATACCTGCAATCAAGTCATCAAAGTTGCTGGTTGGCAGGTCTGTGCGTCCCACAGTTTCACGGAAAAGTGCGTCTCCAGTGATGACACATTCATCCTCTGGGAAGATAAAGGAAACACCACCAATAGAGTGCCCAGGTGTTGGAACTACCTTGAAATGAAAACCGTCAAACTGGTAGTCTTCTTGGTATTGGAAGATTTTTTCAGCAGGTCGGCAGACTACATTTCCCATATCATCATGACGAGGTAGACCTGATAGATTCATCTCAGGTGTAAATAGCCAGTCGGCCTCACTTTCAGCCACATAGACAGGCGGGAAATTGTAGGTCTCACGCAGGATGTCCAAACTCATAATATGGTCATAGTGAGTGTGAGTCAGGAGAATAGCCGCAATTGGTTTTCCGATTTTTTCGATAGTTGCTTGAATTTTTGTCCAGTCACTCCCAGGGTCAATGATAATCAGATGGGTATCATTTTCAAGGTAGTAGGTATTTTGAAAAGCGACAGGGTTGACAGATTTATGAATAAGCATGGCATTTCTCCTCACAGAAACAGTTTTTATATAAGTAGTCTAACAAAAAATTCCAACGACTTCATGGAATTTGTTTGAGGCTTTTTCCTTACGCTCTATTGTGCTATAATGAACAGTATGAAAGATACGCGAACAAGCAATCGGTATGCCGTTGTGGATTTGGAAGCAACAGGTACAGGTGCCGATGCAAAAATCATTCAAATCGGGATTGTTCTAGTTGAAAATGGAGAAATTATTGACAGCTATGCGACGGACATCAATCCCTATGAGCTACTGGATGACCATATCAAGAATCTGACAGGTATCACAGACCAACAATTGGAGCAGGCACCTGATTTTGGTCAGGTAGCAAGTACCATTTACGACATGATTGGAGATGCTATTTTTGTAGCGCATAATGTCAAATTTGATGCCAATCTCTTGGCAGAAGCACTCTTTTTTGAAGGTTATGAACTGTTGACACCGCGTGTAGATACGGTAGAATTATCACAGCTATTTTTCCCGACTTTTGAAAAATATAGCTTGGGAAACCTTGCAGAGCATTTGGAACTTGGTTTGGACCAGGCACACACGGCCATATCAGATGCCATGGCTACGGCTCGACTTCTTATCAAAATTCAAGAGAAAATCAAGAGTTTGCCTCGAACTGTTGTTGATAAAATTCTTGATTTGGCGGACAATCTGCTCTTTGAATCCCGGATGGTCATTGATGAGATGGTGCCTGTTCTGTCAGAAAATCTATCATACGATTTAGAATCTATTCATGACTTGGTCTTGAAAAAGCCAGAAGAAATCAAGTCAGCCTACCGATTATCTGAAGATTTTTCGACCAATATTGCCCTTCTCGGCTTGCATGAACGAAAAAAACAAACTGCTTTTGCTCAAGTAGTAGAAAAACGCTTGGTTGACGAAGAAAAAGTGCATTTTATTCAAGCGCAGGCAGGCTTGGGGAAGACTTACGGTTATCTACTACCCTTGCTTGCCAAGTCGGACCAGCCTCTCTTGGTCACCGTACCGACCAAGCTCCTTCAAGAGCAGATTATGGAAAAGGAAGGGAGCAAGCTGCAAGAGATTTTTCATATTTCCACAGTTTCGCTCAAGTCGCACAAGCATTTTATCAAGTTAGACAACTACTGGAAAACCCTGCAGAGGCAGGATGATAATCGCCTGGTCAATCAATTCAAAATGCAGGTGCTTGTCTGGTTATGCGAAACCACGACAGGTGATTTGGACGAACTAAAGCAGAAACAGCGCTATCAAGCCTATTTTGATGAGATTGCCCATGACGGAAATGTGGAACCAGAAAGTCTCTTCTGGGGCAGGGATTTTTGGCAGCGTTTGAACCAGCAAGCCTTATCCAGCCGGTTGCTCATCACCAACCACGCCTATTTCCTCAGTCATCTCAAGGATCAAGATCCACTGATGGATAATCGTTTGGTGGTCATCGACGAGGCCCAGAAATTCCTCTTGGCTGCTGAAAATCTGGCGACGGATTCTCAGGATTTGACAAGTATGTTACAAGTATTGCAAAGTAAAAAGGATAGAGCGACGACTATTTTGGACCAACGTTTGTATGAGTCGTGCCAGTTTGAACTCAACCACTTTTTGACCCGTTTTCGCCAGCATGGGCAGCGAGAAGTTTCAAAAGACGAACTGGGTCAAGTCAAGCAGAATCTGGCTGAGTTACAAGATGTTGACCTACAAGACCTGGACCAACTCCTTGATGTCTACGACCATTTTTGGCTGGAGGAAAAGTATCTTGAGGACAAGCGGATTGCTTATTTGCGGGGCTCCAAGGACAGTCTCTTGAATGTGGCTACTTATCTGCCAGATACTAAGATTTTCTGTATCAGCGCCACCTTGACCATCAGCAAAAAGGTCAGTCTGGCCGACCTTCTGGGCTTTGAGCAGGTTACCATGGACTTGCTTCCCACACAAGCAGTGCCCAACCAGCAGCTGCTTTTTCCGACCCATCTCCCCGACATCCTCGCTTGGACCAAGGAAGAGCACGCAGCCTATTTGGCTACTATTTTAGGAGAAATAGCAGAGCTGGGCCGACCGATTTTAGTTTTGTTTACCTCTATCTCACTGCTTATGCAGGTGTCGGATTTGTTAGAAGACAATAACATTCCCCACCTAGCCCAACACAAGCATGGACAGGAAATGACTCTCAAACGAAAATTTGAACGAGGAGAATGCCAGATCTTACTGGGTACAGGTGTCTTCTGGGAGGGAGTTGACTTTGCCAGTCAGGACCAATTGGTTCAGGTCATTACAAGGCTCCCATTCGATAATCCAAAGGACCGGTTTGTACAAAAAATCAATCACCATCTGCGTGAAGAAGGGAAAAATCCTTTTTACGATTACAGCTTGCCAATGATGATGATTAAGTTAAAACAAGTCATCGGACGTACCAATCGGCATGACAAACAAGATTCACTAGTCTTGGTTTTGGACCCGCGTGTTCACACCAAACGCTATGGACAGCAAATTCTCTCCTTCTTTGAGGACGTATATACTGTTTTGAAACCAAAAGAGGTAGAAATTCAAGAGACGGTAAAAGATTTTTTTGAATAAGCAAAAGGGAGCGACAAGGTTCCCTTTTTGTTTTAACACCGAACTAAAATGGATGTGTTTTTTGTGAACATCTCACTAAATGTATACCCTTGCACTCTACTGAATAACATTGATTTTCTTTATGATTAAAATATGGTATAATTTTCCAAATATTAGTTTTTGTGAGAAGAGATTATGACAGAAAGAACAATTGTATTTAAGGTTGGAACGAGTTCTCTGACGCAAGAAAATGGGAGTTTGGACCGTATCAAAATCGCTCGGATTACCAATCAGTTGGCACAGTTGCACCAGAAAGGCTACCAGATTGTACTGGTGACTTCAGGCTCGATTGCTGCTGGTTTTCGGAGATTGGGATTTGACAAGCGACCGACCAAGATTGCGGAGAAGCAGGCTTCTGCGGCTGTTGGACAAGGTTTGCTGATTGAGGAATACACGCAAAATCTAATGAAGGACGGCATCGTATCGGCTCAGATTTTGCTGACCCAGGATGATTTTGCGGATGCTAGACGCTATCAGAATGCCTCTCAGGCCTTGCAGGTCTTGCTGAAGCAGCGTGCTATTCCAATTATCAACGAAAATGATACCATTGCCATTGAGGAGATTAAGGTAGGGGACAATGATACTTTATCTGCCCAAGTGGCTTCTCTCTTGAAAGCGGACCTCTTGGTACTTTTGACGGATGTGGATGGGCTTTACACGGCCAATCCCAACAGCGATCCGACTGCCCAGCACTTGCCTGAAATCAAGGAAATTACGGAAGATTTATTTGCCATGGCAGTAGGAGCTGGCTCGTCCAACGGAACAGGTGGCATGACCACCAAATTGCAGGCGGCCCAGATTGCGACCAAGTCAGGCGTGCCCGTCTTTATCTGCTCTTCAAAAGAGGATACCGCCCTCTTACAGGCGGTCACCCAAGCCAACCGTGGCACTCTCTTTTTAGCAGATGACCATGCCATGAACCAACGCAAGCAGTGGATGGCCTTCTATGCTCGGACAGATGCAGCAGTTGAGGTGGATGCTGGTGCGGTTGACGCCATGCTGCACCAGGGGCGCAGTTTGTTGGCTACTGGTGTCAAAGCCTTCGAAGGAGACTTTGAAGTGGGGCAGGTCGTAGAGGTTTATAGCCAAGCAGATCACCGCTTGATTGGCAAGGGCCGCGTCAAATTGTCCTCCAAGGACTTGCAGGACCAGTTGGCAAATGGCAGAGCAGAGGGCGTGTTTATTCACCGCAACGATTGGGTAAGCCTATAGGAGAAAAATATGACAACAACACAAGCATTATTAGATAGTTTATTGGCGCACAAGGCTTCTATCAACTTAGCGACAACAGAACAGAAAAACCAGGCCCTATCAGCAATGGCAGACCAGTTGGTTGCCCAAACGGAGGCAATTTTAGCAGGTAATGCCATCGATATGGAAAATGCCCAAGGTAAAATCAGCCAAGTTATGCAGGACCGATTGCTCCTGACAGCTGAGCGGATTGAAGCTATGGCTGATGGTATTCGTGCCTTGATTGGCTTGCCAGATCCTGTCGGATTAGTCATGGAAGAATCCACTAGGGCAGACGGCTTGAACATTCGCAAGAAATCCATTCCCTTTGGTTTGGTGGGGATGATTTACGAAAGCCGACCAAACGTGACTTCAGATGCCGCTGCCTTGGCCATCAAAAGTGGCAACGCAGTTATCTTGCGTGGAGGCAAGGAATCCTTTCATTCGGCCCAGGCTATTGTCACAGCCCTCAAGGCTGGTTTGGAAGAAGTTGGCCTATCACCTAAGGTCATCGAACTAGTCCAAGATACCAGCCGAGCCTCTGCGACGGAATTGATGACTGCCAAAGGCAAAATTGACCTCTTGGTACCACGTGGTGGTGCAGGGCTCATTCAGGCCGTTGTGGAAAACGCAACAGTGCCAGTCATTGAAACAGGCACAGGTATCTGCCATGTCTATGTAGATAAGGATGCGGACTTGGACAAGGCTCTGCAGATTGTGGTCAATGCCAAAACCAGTCGCCCATCTGTATGTAATTCGGCTGAAGTCTTGCTAGTTCATGAAGCAATTGCTAGCCAGTTCCTACCACGCTTGGAAGAAACTCTTTCTGGTCAGGTGGAATTGCGGGCTGACAGTCAGGCACAGACTCTTCTCAACCAATCCACACCAGCAGGCGAGCAAGATTTTGACACGGAATTTCTGGACTATATCTTGGCTGTCAAGGTCGTTTCAAATGTAGAAGAGGCTATCAGTCATATCGCTCAACACTCGACTGGACACAGCGAGGCCATTGTGACGGAAAACAGCCAAACGGCAGATCGTTTCACACTCCATGTAGATTCGGCAGCAGTCTATGTCAATGCCTCGACCCGCTTCACAGACGGTGGCGAGTTCGGTCTGGGCTGTGAATTGGGCATTTCTACTCAGAAGATGCATGCTCGTGGTCCAATGGGCCTGCGTGAAATGACCACTTACAAGTACATCATCACAGGCGACGGCCACATTCGTTAGGAGGACAAGATGAAGATTGGATTTATCGGACTGGGCAACATGGGAGCGGCTCTGGCCCAAGCGGTCAGCCAGCAGCCAGATACCCAGCTCCTCCTCAGCAACCACAACCCAGCAAAAGCCCAGGCTCTACAAGTTCAGCTGGGCGGTCAGCTTTTTTCTAATGGACAAATAGCAGAGCAGGCCGAGATTATTTTCCTTGGGGTCAAGCCTCACCTGATTCAGACAGTCTTGTCAGGCTTGCAGGACCAGATTAGCCAGAATCCATCAGCTATCTGGATTTCCATGGCAGCAGGAGTGACCCTCGACAGCCTGGCAGAATTTGTGTCGGCTGATAAACTCATTCGTATCATGCCCAACACACCAGTCGCTATCGGCCAAGGCATGACGACCTATAGCTTGGTCAATCAAGAGCTCGCTCCGCTATTGGAACAAATCCTAGAAAAATCAGGCAAGGTCCAGCAGGTGCCAGAGAGTCTGATCGACGCAGCAACGGCTATCGCAGGCTGCGGACCAGCCTTTGTCTATCAGATGATTGAGGCCCTGACTGATGCCGGGGTGCAAAACGGGCTCACGGCTCAAGATGCCAAGGTTTTGGCGGCCCAAACCTTGGCTGGAACTGCTCAGATGGTCTTGAATAGCGACAAGCACCCAGCCCAGCTGAGACAGGAAGTGACCTCGCCAGGCGGCTCGACTATCGCAGGCGTGGTAGCTCTTGAAAAAGAAAGCTTCCGTTACGCCATTATTAAGGCAGTCGCCGCCGCCCTCAAAAAGACTAGAAAATTAGGCAAAAAATAGAAGACAGCAAAAAACGGGACTTTTAATCCCGTTTTGTTTTTTCCTTGATCCATTGACTGACGTTGGACAGGGTTTTGCTTTGCTCTGCCTTGCGTTTTTGTTCCTGGACAAAATCTGCAAAGCTTTGCTTGACGCCGTCCTTTTGAACCTTGTCCTGCAAATCATGCCATTTCTTTTTAAGGTTGCTGGAAGTCCGTTCGTAGTAGTCTTCAAGGATTTCTTCCTTGGACTTGTAATTGCGATAGAAAGCATTGCGAGAAACTCCCGCTTTTCGTACCAATTCAGATACCGAAATTTGCTTGAGCTCCTTTTTCTCTAGGAGAAATAGCAGAGCAGTTTCTATTGATTCCTTAGTCAGTTGATTTGCTTCTTTATTTGATTGATAGAGGTTTTTCAAAGATTGGGGTGAAATTTTACGACCTGCCATAGTTTTCCTTTTCCGAGTGTCACATCTGAAAGAAAATGCTTTCAGATGGTGTAGTTTAATGATATAATTGTAAGTAAATAGAGATTTATTGTCAAATAAAAAAGTAAAATTGGAAATGAGAATATTATGACAAAATGGAAAATTGTTGCAGATTCGGGCTGCGACTATCGTCAATTAGCCAATCTAGCTCCGGACACTGAATTTATTAGTGTGCCACTTACCATCCAAGTTGGAGAACAAGCATTTGTTGATGATGCAAGCTTAGATATTGATCACATGATGGAGGTGATGGAAGCATCTAAGTCTGCAGCGGGGTCGGCGTGTCCAAGTCCGCAGGCTTATCAGGCAGCTTTTGAGGGAGCTGAGAACATTATCGTTGTGACGATTACAGGTGGGCTATCTGGTAGTTTTAATGCGGCACGTGTAGCTAGGGATATGTATATCGAAGAGCATCCGAATGTCAATATCCATTTGATAGATAGTTTGTCAGCCAGTGGGGAAATGGATTTACTTGTTGACGAAATCAATCGCTTAATTGGTGCAGGACTAGATTTTCCACAAGTAGTAGAAGCGATAACTCACTATCGGGAACACAGTAAGCTCCTCTTTGTTTTAGCGAAGGTTGATAATCTTGTTAAGAATGGAAGACTGAGCAAATTGGTAGGCACTGTCGTTGGTCTTCTCAATATCCGTATGGTTGGTGAGGCAAGCGCTGAAGGAAAATTAGAGTTGCTTCAAAAGGCGCGTGGTCATAAGAAATCTGTGACAGCAGCCTTTGAAGAAATGAAAAAAGCAGGTTATGATGGTGGTCGAATTATCATGGCCCACCGCAACAATGCTAAGTTCTTCCAACAATTCTCAGAGTTGGTAAAAGCAAGTTTTCCAACGGCTGTTATTGACGAAGTTGCAACATCAGGTCTATGCAGTTTTTATGCTGAAGAAGGTGGACTTTTGATGGGCTATGAAGTGAAAGCGTGATTCACAGAGTAATACTCAATGAAAATCAAAAGTAGCCTAGGAAACGAAGTCGAAGATAGAACTCTGTTACTATCTTATTTCAAGGTAACAGGCTGAAAACCTCCACTGGAGCTTTTCACTCATCAAGGCAAGTTGACAACGGATAATTTTGATTTTCGAAGAGTATAACAATTTTGGAATGTAGTTTCCACTATATAGAATAATCCCCCTCGTCTTTTAAGTTCGAGGGGATTGTTTGTATGAGACTATTGGATTTCATTCATTCAAACATCTTACGAATTGCTCCAGTTTATCTGCAAAATCTTGTTCAAAGAAGATCTGTAAGAAATCAGCTTTCTGTCCGCTGAAATAATAACACTTTTCAAACATATGTTGGATGCTAGGAGAAAGAATCCCCTTGCTTAGCTGAAAGGTCACGCTCCCTTTGGAAATTCGATACGGGATGTTCAAAGCGTATTTCTCTAAACAATCTTTTATTTTATTCCACTGAGCGTGATAAATGTGATGAAGATGCTGTGTGTTCCGTGCAAACATACCGTTATCAATGTAGAGCGAGAGAGCTTTTTGCATGATAAGATTGGTATCGTAGTCGATTAGACTTTTATGTTTGATGAAGGTATCATGTAGCTGATTAGGAAGGCTGATTGCACCGATTCGGAGGGCAGGAAAGAGCGTCGGTGTAAAAGATTTTATGTAGATGACACGATTATCTGTATCAAGATAGTGTAAAGGTAGGCTATGACTAGAGTCGAAATCCGCCAAATAGTCATCCTCAATGATGTAGACATCGTATTGCTTTGCTAATTTTACGATAGCTGTTTTTGTTGCTATATCATAGTTTGAACCGAGAGGGTTGTGCAAGCGAGGAATTGTGTAGAAAAACTTGATTTTTCCAGTTTGGAAGATACTTTCCAATTCTTCTAGGTCAATTCCATCTAAATCCCGTTCAATTGTTTGATAGGGGATTCCTTGATGTCGAATGAGCTCTATCATTCGTGAATAGGTAGGGTTCTCTATCAAGATTTCCGTTTTTCCAGCCCAGGTTTCCATTTGTGTGAGAATATATAGAGCTTGTTGACTACCAGCTGTGATAACCAGTTGGTCTTTTTTTGTATAGACATGATAGTCCATTAACAGACTTTGAACGGAGGAAATCAATTCTGCTAATCCCTCTTGCTGGTGATAGTAGTTGAATAGGTAATTTTCCCGCCCAATAAGACTTTCGTTTAGACAAATCCGAAAATCTTCATAGGGTAATTCTTGAAAGTCTGCAGGATTGAGCTCTACAGTATGGTCTTGGAAATCTCTATCTTCTAAGATATAATAACCGCTTTTTTCGACAGCGTAGATCTTATTTTGGTACTTTAATTCCAACATAGCCTTTTGGACAGTGTCTTTGCTACAATGATATTGCTCACTGAGTTGACGGATAGAAGGTAATTTCTCTCCACGTTTGAATCGATGTTCCTCTATTCCAGTCAAAATATCTTGGATGATAACTTGATATTTTTTCATCTAGGCCCCCTTTTTATAGACTATGTTACTAGCTAGTATATAGGAAAAATTGAAGAAAGACAATATCTGGATGGGGTTGAGTTTCAGGAATTAAGCTACTCTATGGTATAATTAAGTGATGAAAATAATTATACCTAATGCAAAAGAAGTAAATACAAATTTAGAGAATGCCTCGTTTTATCCCCTGTCTGATCGAAGTAAGCCGGTGCTGGATGCCATAAGTCAATTTGATGTAGAAAAGATGGCTGCCTTTTATAAATTGAATGAAGCAAAGGCTGAGTTAGAAGCTGACCGTTGGTATCGAATCAAGACAGGTCAAGCAAAAACCTATCCAGCCTGGCAGTTATATGATGGTCTTATGTATCGTTATATGGATAGGCGAGGTATAGATTCGAAAGAAGAAAATTATCTGCGTGACCATGTTCGTATAGCGACAGCCTTATACGGATTGATTCATCCTTTTGAATTCATTTCACCTCACCGCTTAGATTTTCAAGGGAGCTTAAAGATAGGCAATCAGTCTTTGAAACAGTACTGGCGACCGTATTATGACCAAGAAGTTGGTGATGATGAACTGATTCTCTCACTGGCTTCGTCAGAATTTGAGCAGGTGTTTTCTCCACAGTTTCAGAAAAGATTAGTTAAAATTCTTTTCATGGAAGAAAAAGCAGGTCAGCTAAAAGTTCACTCGACTATATCAAAAAAAGGTAGAGGAAGATTGCTGTCCTGGTTGGCTAAGAACAATATTCAGAAATTATCGGACATTCAAGATTTTAAGGTGGATGGCTTTGAATATTGTACTTCCGAATCAACGGCAAACCAACTTACCTTCATACGATCAATCAAAATGTGAAATTATGAAAAAGATAACGTTTTCCAGCACTAAGTAAGGATAGGAAAATATTAATTTCTATGATATAATGGGTGCGTTATAAGTAAAAGTCTAGGAAGGTTGTTTATGAAAAAGAGAAGCGGACGAAGTAAGTCGTCCAAGTTCAAATTGGTAAATTTTGCGCTTTTGGGACTTTATGCCATTACTCTATGTTTGTTCTTAGTGACCATGTATCGCTATAACATCCTAGATTTCCGGTATTTAAACTATATTGTGACGCTTTTGCTAGTAGGAGTGGCAGTATTGGCTGGATTATTGATGTGGCGTAAGAAAGCGCGCATATTTACAGCGCTCTTACTTGTTTTTTCACTAGTCATCACGTCTGTTGGAATCTATGGAATGCAAGAAGTTGTAAAATTTTCAACACGACTAAATTCAAATTCGACATTTTCAGAATATGAAATGAGCATTCTTGTCCCTGCAAATAGTGATATTACAGATGTTCGTCAGCTTACGAATGTTCTTGCTCCAGCCGAATACGACCAAGATAACATCACCGCTTTGTTGGATGACATATCCAAAATGGAATCTACTCAACTAGCAACTAGCCCCACAACCTCTTACCTGACAGCATATCAATCTATGTTGAATGGTGAGAGTCAAGCGATGGTCTTCAACGGAGTTTTTAGCAATATTTTAGAAAATGAAGACCCAGACTTTTCTTCAAAAGTGAAAAAAATATATAGTTTCAAAGTGACTCAGACTGTTGAAACAGCAGTCAAACAAGCGAGTGGGGACAGCTTCAATATCTATATCAGTGGTATTGATACCTACGGTCCAATTTCATCTGTTTCGCGTTCCGATGTCAATATCATTATGACTGTCAATCGTGCGACACATAAGATTTTATTGACAACTACTCCACGAGATTCATACGTTGCTATCGCAGATGGTGGGCAAAATCAATACGATAAACTAACACATGCTGGAATTTATGGTGTGAACGCCTCCGTGCACACCTTAGAAAATCTTTATGGTATTGACATTAGTAACTATATCCGACTCAACTTTACTTCCTTCTTACAGTTGATTGATTTGGTTGGTGGTATTGATGTTGAAAATACCCAAGAATTTACAAGCGGAGGGTATAATTTCCCGGTTGGGACAGTGCATCTAGATGCAGAGCAAGCGCTAATCTTTGTTCGTGAGCGGTATTCGTTGGCTAATGGTGATAATGATCGCGGTCAAAACCAAGAAAAAGTCATTGCAGCCCTCATAAAAAAATTGAGTTCACCAGATAATCTAGCGAATTATCAAGCTATTCTAACTGGTTTGGAAGGATCTATCCAAACAGATTTGAGCTTAGAAACGATTATGGGCTTGGTAAATACCCAATTAGAATCAGGAACACAATTTACAGTAGAGTCACAAGCATTGACAGGAACAGGACGCTCAGATTTATCTTCTTATGCGATGCCTGGATCACAACTTTATATGATGGAAATTAACCAAGACAGTCTGGAGCAAGCAAAGGCAGCGATTCAGTCAGTATTGGATGGAAATTAAAAAATAGGAGAAAATATGAACAACCAAGAAGTAAATGCAATCGAAATCGATGTTTTATTCTTACTAAAAACAATTTGGAGAAAGAAATTTTTAATTCTCTTAACTGCAGTGTTGACTGCGGGGTTGGCATTTGTCTACAGTAGCTTTTTAGTGGCACCTCAATATGATGCGACAACTCGTATCTATGTAGTAAGCCAAAATGTAGAAGCTGGTGCCGGGTTGACCAACCAAGAGTTACAAGCAGGTACCTATTTGGTAAAAGATTATAAGGAAATTATTCTATCACAAGATGTACTGACGCAGGTAGCTACAGAGTTGAACTTGAACGAGAACTTAAAAGAAAAGGTTTCAGTTTCTATTCCTGTTGATACTCGTATCGTTTCTATCTCCGTGCGTGATGCGGATCCAAATGAAGCGGCACGTATTGCAAATAGCCTTCGCACCTTTGCAGCGCAAAAGATTGTTGAGGTCACTAAAGTAAGCGATGTGACAACACTTGAAGAAGCAGTCCCAGCGGAAGAACCAACCACTCCGAATATAAAACGCAATATCTTGCTTGGTTTATTAGCTGGAGGTATCTTGGCAACGGGAATTATCTTGGCTATGGAAGTTTTGGATGACCGTGTCAAACGCCCTCAGGATATTGAAGAGGTAATGGGCTTGACCTTGCTTGGTGTAGTACCAGATTCGAAGAAATTGAAATAGGAGAACAATATGGCAACGTTAGAAATTGCGCGTACAAAAAGAGAGATAGTAAATAAAACCGAGGAGTATTTCAATGCCATCCGTACCAACATTCAGCTTAGCGGAGCGGATATTAAGGTTGTTGGCATTACCTCTGTTCAATCAAATGAAGGTAAGAGTACAACTGCGGCTAGTCTCGCTATTGCCTATGCTCGTTCAGGTTATAAGACCGTTTTGGTGGATGCAGATATCCGAAATTCAGTCATGCCTGGTTTCTTCAAGCCAATTACAAAGATTACAGGCTTGACGGATTACCTAGCAGGGACAACAGACTTGTCTCAAGGATTATGCGATACAGATATTCCAAACTTGACCGTCATTGAGTCAGGAAAGGTTTCTCCCAACCCTACTGCCCTTTTACAAAGTAAGAATTTTGAAAATCTACTTGCGACTCTTCGTCGCTATTATGATTATGTTATCGTTGACTGTCCACCATTAGGACTGGTAATTGATGCAGCTATCATTGCACAAAAATGTGATGCGATGGTTGCAGTAGTAGAAGCAGGCCATGTTAAGCGCTCATCTTTGAAAAAAGTAAAAGAGCAGTTGGATCAAACAGGCACACCGTTCTTAGGCGTTATCTTGAACAAATATGATATTGCCAATGAGAAGTATAGTGAATACGGAAACTACGGACATTACGGCAAAAAAGCTTAATTTCTCAGATAATATAAGTTTGATAAGTAGGTATTAGTATGATTGATATTCATTCGCATATCATATTTGGTGTGGATGACGGTCCCGAAACTATTGAAGAGAGCCTGAGTTTGATAGGCGAAGCTTATCGTCAAGGTGTTCGCTATATCGTAGCGACATCTCATAGACGAAAAGGGATGTTTGAAACACCAGAAAAAGTTATCATGACTAACTTTCTTCAACTTAAAGCAGCAGTAGCAGAAGTTTATCCTGAAATACGATTGTGCTATGGTGCTGAATTGTATTATAGTAAAGATATCTTAAGCAAACTTGAAAAAAAGAAAGTACCCACACTTAATGGCTCGCGCTATATTCTCTTGGAGTTCAGTATGAATACTCCCTGGAAAGAGATTCAAGAAGCAGTGAATGAAGTGACGCTACTTGGGCTAACTCCCGTACTTGCCCATATAGAACGATATGATGCCCTAGCGTTTCATGCAGAGAGAGTAGAAGAGTTAATTGACAAGGGATGCTATACTCAGGTAAATAGTAACCATGTGCTGAAGCCCGCTTTAATTGGCGATCGAGCAAAAGAATTTAAAAAACGTACTCGGTATTTTTTAGAGCAGGACTTAGTACATTGTGTTGCTAGCGATATGCATAATTTATATAGTAGACCTCCGTTCATGAGTGATGCTTATAAGTTAATAACAGAGGAATTTGGCAAAGATAAAGCGAAAGCGTTGCTGAAAAAGAATCCTCTTATGCTATTAAAAAACCAGGCGATTTAAACTGGTTACTCTAGATTGTGGAGAAAAAATGGATTTAGGAACTGTTACTGACAAACTGTTAGAGCGCAACAGTAAACGATTGATACTCATGTGCATGGATACGTGTCTTCTTATAGTTTCCATGATTTTGAGCAGGCTGTTTTTGGATGTTATTATTGACATACCAGATGAACGCTTTATTCTTGCAGTTTTATTTGTTTTAATATTCTACCTGATTATCTCAGTTAGACTAAAGGTTTTTTCGTTAATTACGAGGTATACTGGATATCAAAGTTATGTGAAAATAGGACTGAGTTTGATATCCGCTTATTCATTATTTTTAATCATTTCAATGATTCTATGGCAGACCTTTAGTTATCGTTTCATCTTAGTGTCCTTATTTTTGTCGTATGTAATGCTCATTACTCCGAGGATTGTTTGGAAAGTCTTACATGAGACGAGAAAAAATGTCATTCGAAAGAAGGATAGCCCACTAAGAATCTTAGTAGTAGGTGCTGGAGATGGTGGGAATATCTTCATCAATACCGTCGAAGATCGAAAATTGAATTTTGAAATTGTCGGTATAATTGATCGTGATCCAAATAAACTTGGAACATTTATCCGTACCGCTAAAGTTTTAGGAAACCGTAATGATATTCCACGATTGGTAGAGGAATTAGCTGTTGACCAAGTGACGATTGCCATCCCTTCTTTAAATGGTAAGGAGCGAGAGAAGATTGTTGAAATCTGTAACACTACAGGAGTGACCGTCAATAATATGCCGAGCATTGAAGACATTATGGCGGGGAACATGTCTGTCAGTGCCTTTCAGGAAATTGACGTAGCAGACCTTCTTGGTCGACCAGAGGTTGTTTTGGATCAGGATGAATTGAATCAGTTTTTCAAAGGGAAAACAATCCTTGTCACAGGAGCAGGTGGCTCTATCGGTTCAGAGTTATGTCGTCAAATTGCTAAGTTTATGCCTAAACGCTTGATGTTGCTTGGACATGGAGAAAATTCAATCTATCTCATTCATCGAGAGTTACTGGAAAAGTACCAAGGTAAGATTGAGTTGGTCCCTCTCATTGCAGATATTCAAGATAGAGAATTGATTTTTAGCATAATGGCTGAATATCAACCCGATGTTGTTTATCATGCTGCAGCACATAAGCATGTTCCTTTGATGGAATACAATCCACATGAAGCAGTGAAGAATAATATTTTTGGAACGAAGAATGTGGCTGAGGCGGCTAAAACTGCAAAAGTTGCCAAATTTGTTATGGTTTCAACAGATAAAGCTGTTAATCCGCCAAATGTTATGGGAGCGACTAAACGTGTTGCAGAAATGATTGTAACAGGTTTAAACGAGCCAGGTCAGACTCAATTTGCGGCAGTTCGTTTTGGGAATGTTCTAGGTAGTCGTGGCAGTGTTGTGCCGCTATTCAAGGAACAAATTAGAAAAGGTGGACCTGTTACGGTCACCGACTTTAGGATGACTCGTTATTTCATGACGATTCCTGAGGCAAGTCGTTTGGTTATACAAGCTGGACATTTGGCAAAAGGTGGAGAAATCTTTGTCTTGGATATGGGCGAGCCTGTACAAATTCTGGAATTGGCAAGAAAAGTTATTCTGCTGAGTGGTCATACTGAGGAAGAAATCGGGATTGTAGAATCTGGAATCAGACCAGGCGAGAAACTCTACGAGGAATTACTATCAACAGAAGAACGTGTCAGCGAACAGATTTATGAAAAAATATTTGTGGGTCGCGTTACAAATAAGCAATCGGACATTGTCAATTCATTTATCAATGGATTACTCCAAAAAGATAGAAATGAATTAAAAGATGTGTTGATTGAATTTGCAAAACAAGAATAAAGAAAGTAAAAGATATTTTTACTTTCCTAGAGTTTAAACGATGTTTAAATTCTAGGAAGGTTGAAAAACTTTCCAGAGGTAAGATATGCTAGGTCATAGGTTAGTAAGAGAAAAAGAAAATAGGATCAAAGGTGGTCTTTACCATAAGGTTCAGATAGAGCTGGCTTTCAACTCAAACCATATAGAGGGGAGTCAACTGACGCATGACCAGACACGGTATATCTATGAGACCAATACGATTGGTTTTGAAGAAAATTCAACCATAAAGGTGGATGATATTATCGAAACGACCAATCATTTTACGGCTTTTGATTTTCTCTTAGACAGCTTTCAAGATGATTTGAATGAAACTTGGATAAAGGAGATTCATGCTATTTTGAAGAGAGGAACCTCTGATTCTCGGAAGTCATGGTTTCAAGTCGGAGACTATAAATTATACCCAAATGAAGTCGGCGGTCGTGAAACGACTCTACCCGAGCATGTGGAGTCAGATATGCAAGAATTGCTTAGAAATTATCATGCTCTATCATCTACTTCCTTTGAGGATATTCTTGACTTTCATGTTCGATTTGAACGCATCCATCCCTTCCAAGATGGTAACGGACGAGTAGGTCGATTGATTATGTTCAAAGAATGTCTTAAACATGGACATATCCCCTTTATCATCGGAGATGACATGAAGTATTTTTACTATCGTGGCTTAGCCGAGTGGGGAGAACAGAATGGTTTCTTGCTGGATACTTGTCTAGCAGCACAAGATAGATTTAAGCAATATTTGGAGTATTTTAGGGTTGAGGATTAAGGATTAAGGAGATTGGAATGTATCCGATTATTAAGCGTATTTTATCTGTTATTATTTCAGGGTGTTCCATTATTGTTTTAAGTCCAGTTCTATTATTAGTTTCACTGGCAATCAAACTGGATTCAAAAGGTCCAGTACTATTTAAACAAAAACGAGTTGGTAAGAATAAGAAATACTTCATGATTTATAAGTTCCGTTCAATGTATGTGGATGCGCCAAGTGATATGCCAACTCATTTATTAAAAGATCCGAATGCTATGATTACTAAAGTAGGAGGCTTTCTTCGAAAAACGAGTTTAGATGAGCTTCCGCAACTATTTAACATTTTAAAAGGTGAAATGGCTATTGTCGGACCCAGACCAGCATTGTGGAATCAATATGACCTTATTGAAGAACGTGATAAGTACGGGGCAAATGATATCCGACCTGGATTAACTGGTTGGGCTCAAATTAATGGTCGTGATGAATTGGAAATCGATGAGAAGTCAAAATTGGATGGATATTATGTTCAAAATATGAGTCTAGGGTTGGATATTAAATGTTTCTTTGGAACTTTCCTTAGTGTTGCTAAGAGCGAAGGAGTAGTCGAAGGCGGAACGGGGCAGAAAGGAAAGTAATGAAAAGAGTATTGATAACAGGAGCAAACTCATATATCGGGACATCTTTCGAAAAATATGTTTTGGAAAAAGGTATTGATTTTGAAATAGATACCTTGGATTTATTAGAGCCTAACTGGAAAGACTACGATTTTTCAGGGTATGATTCTGTTTTTCATGTTGCAGGGATAGCACATTTTTCTAAAGACGAAAGTAAAAAAGAACTATATTATAAAGTAAATACTGAACTAACTGAGCATGTTGCGAAGATTGCTAAGCAAGCAGGTGTTGGTCAGTTTATATTTATGAGTAGCATTATCGTTTATGGTGATAGTACGAGTGGGGAACGAGTTATAACTAAGGATACCCAACCTGCACCTTCTGACTTTTATGGCGACAGTAAATTGCAAGCTGAACAGAGACTGGAAAAGTTAGTGGGCGATAATTTTAGAGTTGTCATTCTCAGACCACCGATGATTTATGGTAAAGGTTCTAAGGGAAATTATCCTAAATTATCAAAAGTAGCTCAGAAAACTCCAATTTTTCCAAAAATTTCGAATTCAAGAAGCATGTTGCATATCGATAATCTTTGCGAATTTGTTAAACAAGTTATCAAGTTGGAATTGAGTGGTGTGTATTGTCCACAAAATTCAGAATATGTTAATACTTCTGAATTAGTTAAAGCTATAGCTGAAGTACATGGAAAGAAAGTATGTTTGACAAAAATATTTAACCCAATCATAAAGTTTTTCTTCCATTTAGATACAGTGAAAAAAGTATTTGGAAATCTTACTTATAATCAATCACTGAGTCAATATGAATTTGAGTATCAAATTGTAGATTTTAATGAATCCATTAGGTTGACAGAGGGGTACTTATGAAAATTGTAATTGTAAATTGCTTTGACACATATGAACACAGAGTCGACCTCTTGCTTGCTTATTTTTTATCTAGGGGAGACGAAGTTTCAGTTATAGCCTCAAATTTTAGGCACATTGATAAGGTAAAAAGATTTGATAAAAAGAAACATTATACTTTTGTTGACGCTATTCCTTACCGTAAGAATTTATCTTATACGCGTTTAAAGTCACACTGGAAGATAGCAAAACAAATTTTTTCAGAATTGCCTTGTGATATAGATTTACTGTGGGTGCTTGTTCCCCCTAACTCATTTGTAAAGCAAGCAGCAGAATATAAGAAAAGAAATCCTTGCACCAAATTAGTGTTTGATATTATTGATATGTGGCCGGAAACAATACCGGCCAACAAATTTAAGAATTTCTTTTTGTTAAAATTCTGGGGCAACATTAGAGATTCCTATTTGAAGTATTCTGATTATGTTGTGACGGAGTGTGGTCTTTATCAGACTAAACTACCATTAGAGAATTTCGGAAATAGAATCTCAACTCTTTACTTATCTTTTGGTGATGTTAATATCGCTCGAGATAATTCTTTATTAAATTTGAGTGGAAAAGAAATAGTTTTATGTTATCTTGGTTCGATGAACAATATTGTTGATATAAATATTATTTCAAATATAATCGCTTCGCTTTCTATGAAATACGCTGTTACACTTCATCTAGTAGGCGATGGTGAAAAGAAAGAAAATTTGCTTTCGTTACTTAAATCCCAAAAGATTAAAATAATCGATCATGGAAAGATATTTGATCAAGAAGTTAAATCCCAAATTTTAAGTAAGTGTCATTTTGGATTGAACATAATGAAGAAGGAAGTGTTTGTTGGGTTAACGATGAAGAGTTTGGATTATTTAAAAAATGGTCTGCCTCTTATTAATAATTTAAAGGGGGATACGTGGGGATTTGTAGAGAGGGACGGTATAGGAATAAACACTGAGGATGGAGTAATTACTGCAGAAGTACTTACTGATTATTTTGAAAAATATTATCATATTCAGTCTTTTTATAGTAATCACTTTTCGGAACAAAAATTTTATTCGGATTTAAGTTTAATTATGAAGAAAATAGAGTGTGACTAATGAATAGAAGTTCTAATTATAACATGATAGAAAAAATAGAAAACTTGTTTTTTTTAATCCTGACTAAATTGCTCTTCAAATCTGCAAGACTTATTCGATTTCCGGTTTATCTACGAGGAGGTCAATATATGGACCTTGGAAATCAGTTAACCTTGGGAAGATACTGTAGATTTGATGTGCTTGGAAATCATAAATCTAAGAAACTCATTTTCGGAAGAAATGTTTGCATAGGAGACCATGTTAGGATTTCTTGTGTTGAAAAAATTGAAGTTGGTAACGATGTTTTGATTGGTTCAAGAGTGCTAATAATCGATAATTCTCACGGAAATTATGCGGGGGAAAATCAAGATAGTCCATTAGTACCTCCGAATCATAGAGGAGTGCACTCCTCTCCAATTTTAATAGGGGATAATGTTTGGATTGGTGAGGGAGTTGTTATTCAAAAAGGAGTGACTATTGGTAGTGGAAGTATTATCGCAGCAAATACTGTTATAACGAAAAATGTTCCTTCAAATTGTATTGTTGCAGGACTTCCGGGAAAAGTGATAAAGGAATATAATTTTGAAAAGAGAGTATGGATTTAAGTATGAGTGAAAATAATATTTGTAATAAACCAAAATTTTCTATCATTGTTCCTGTTTATAATGTTGAATCAACTATATCACGATGTCTAGATAGTATTTTAAATCAGACATATGAAGATTATGAAGTTATTTTAATTAATGATGGTTCAACAGATTCTAGTTTAGACATTTGTAATCAATACAAAAGTATTGACAGACGTATAAAAGTTTTTACTAAAATTAACGGTGGTTTAAGCTCTGCAAGAAATACAGGGATAACTTATGCAATTGGAGACTATCTCTGTTTTGTTGATAGCGATGATTGGATAGCCAATGATATGTTACAACATTTTGAAGTATTGCTGAAAGAACACCAACCAGATATCATATCCACATCGTATAAAATTACAAAAAAAATAACAGATTCTGAAATTGATACTAGCTTAGTTAATACCAAAATAATGACTAGGACGGAAGCTTTAGAATATTTTTTATTTGAGGGAATGAATAGTCGAGTATCTGATTATCCAGTTTGGATAAAGTGTTACAAAAAAGAATTGTTTAGGAATATCAAATTTCCAATGGGTGTTCTATATGAAGATTATGCAACAAATATTAGATTGATAAAAAAAACAAAAAAGTATGTAAAAAGCTCAAAAATCTGTTATTTTTATTATCAAGGTGGCAGTAGCATAGTTCGAAGCGGATTTAAGTATAAGGACAGTGACCTAATTCATCAAAGTATGCTTGTAGAAAAACTTGTTAGTGGGGAATCATTGCTTTGTCAAAAGTTTGCAAAGGAAAAGACGGCACGTTCATATTTTTCTTTATTACTAAAGATTGCAGTTTATGGATTTGATGAATCAGTGAGTGCCAGTGTTCAAAAAGAACTTGTCAAAAATTTTTCAAAACAAGTTCGTACTCATTTAAAGTTATTGTTGAGGTCATCTATGCCATTGAATCGTAAATTATTGATGTTATTAATGTGTATTGACTATAGGTTGCTATTGCCATTAAGAATAGGAGTAAAAAAATGAATGTTATGTTTGTTTCTAGTTCATTAACAGGAGGGGGAGCAGAACGTGTCATATCCGTTATAGCAAATGAATTTTCTAAAATTCCTGCTATAGATAACATAACTTTAGTTTCAATTATTGAAGATAAAGTCTCTTATGAATTGAACAAACAAATTAAATATATTCCATATAAGGGTATTAATGAAAATAAACTGATTCGAGTCATAAAACGTTTCTCATTTTTACGTAAAACGATTATAAAAGAAAAACCAGATGTAATCATATCATTTGCTACACAGGTTAACATTTATTCAATAGTGGCTAATCTCGGTTTAAAAACTAAAGTAATTATTTCCGAGAGGAATGACCCTAATAGAGATCCTATTCAAAGCACAGTTAGGAAAATCCGAGATCAAGTATATAAATTATGTGATGGAGCAGTATTTCAAACTACAGATGCAATGAATTATTTTGAAAAGGTGGGTAGATTTCCTAGAACAGTGATATTAAATCCATTGAAAGCAAATTTACCAGAGCCATACGAAGGGATAAGAGAGAGTAGAATTGTTACGGTTGCTAGATTACATCCAGCAAAAAATTTACCTTTATTGATAAGTAGTTTTAAAAACATCATTAGAAAGTTTCCGAACCTTACTCTTGAAATATATGGAGAAGGAGAGGAGAAAAATCATTTAATAGAATTAGTTAAGACTAAAGGAATTACAGAGAGGGTATTTTTTAAAGGTTTTAGTAATTCAATACATAATGATATAAATGCGGCTGCTTGTTTTGTTTTGTCATCAAACTATGAGGGCATGTCAAATGCAATGCTTGAATCACTTGCGTTGGGTATTCCGACTATATGTACAGATTGTCCGATAGGGGGTGCTCGAATGGTAATTGATCATATGGAAAATGGTTTGTTATTTCCTGTTGGAAATCAAGAAAAATTAGAACAATATTTAGAATTAATTCTTGAGGATTTTTCGTTAAGAGAAAAATTTAAAGAAAATTCTATAAAAATAAGAGAGAGGTTGTCGTCAGAAAAAATATCAAAACAATGGTTCGAATTTGTAAAGTTAATATTGACAGAGTAGAAAAAAATGAAATATAGATTAAAGCCTTTTGCAGCATATTTTTTATTGTTGTTTATGTTTAGTTTAATGACTGTTAATTACAGCTCAGTGACAATTTTTAGAGTAAATTTATTTTTTTTAATTGTTATATTTATGTTTGGATATACTATTTTGAACATAATATATAATCGCAAAATATATTTGGACGGATTTTTTAGAATATATTTGCTGTTTTTTTTATGGAGCTGCTTGACAAAATTTTGGGCAGTGAGTGATATTTATTATTCGTTGGGAATCAATACAATGAGCCTTACTTTAATAATACTATTTATATTTAGTAATTTGATAAAAAGTAAAGAAGATATTTATCATACAATTTGGGCGATAGCTTGGGCAGGTGTAGGTATGGTATTATTTTATGGTTTTTATTTTGGATTCCGTACTATGATTTATATTCGGTTGAATAATAACATAACAACTGTCAATGCAAATACATATGGATTGTGTGCATTTTTTTCAGCAATAGGGTTCTTGTATATGTATATGACAAATCAAAAAAGGTTAATCAATTTGATACTGATGTTGTCTATGTTAGGGATTAGTATATTATCGGGTTCAAGAAAAGTATTGATTCTTTTTTTAATTATAATATTAGGAACCTATCTATTTACAGAATTGAAAAAAAGTTTTCATAGATTTTTGAATATAACGATCATGATTTTTGTTTTTTATTTATTGATACAAAACAATCAATTTTTATATAATACTATTGGTCTACGAATTTTAGAGACAGTGAATTATTTGTCAGAAGATGGTGTAGCTAGTAATACAAGTACTGGAATTCGATCTTCGATGATTGAATTGGGTATGAGATTGTTTAGGTTAAAACCATGGCTAGGATATGGTGTAATGGGGTCGTATATTTATAATGGTAATACTTATTTTCATAATAATTTTGTTGAACTTTTAGTTAATACAGGCATAGTAGGTACTGTTATTTATTATTCCGGTTTCTTTATATTACTAAAGCACAATATTAAAGCGTATCTATATAGTTTTAATTTTGAAACACTATTTTTCTTGTTATTACTTATTTCTATTATTTTTATGGATTATTCATTAGTTTCGTATAATGAAAGAATAGTGTTGGTGTGGCTAATTTTGATGTTTAAAATGTATAAAATGGGATTTTTGTTTGAGGGAGGCCGTATATGAAAAGGTTATTAAAAGTTATTAGTAACAGAGGATATCGTTTCAAAGTATTGACTAAATTAGGATTTTATAATAATCTACCAGATGATGTCTTTTTGAAGAGATTATATAAATTTGAAATGAATAAGGAACTTGAACTAGATAATCCAAAAACATATAATGAGAAATTGCAATGGTTAAAAATTAATGATAGAAATCCCTATTATACAGATCTTTCAGATAAATATAAAGTGAAAGATATTGTTGCTAATGCAATAGGAGGGAAATACATAGTTCCTACACTTGGGATTTGGGATAACGTACAGGATATTGATTTCGAAGCATTACCTAATCAATTTGTTTTAAAATGTACGCATGATTCAGGTAGTGTTATTATTTGTAGAAATAAAGAAGAGTTGGATATAAATAAAGTTAAAAAAACTCTTGATAAAGCATTGAAGGGAAATTTTTATTACTATTCTAGAGAATGGTGTTATAAAAATGTACAACCTAGGATTATTGCTGAAGAATATTTAGAAGATTTAGCTAATACAGATGATACGGTAGATTATAAATTTTTCTTTTTTAACGGGAGACCAGAATTTATATATATATCTAGAGGATTGGAAGATCATTCCACTGCTCAAATTTCATTTTATGATTTGGAAGGGCAAGAATTGGACTTTTGTAGAGATGATTATCGTCGTTTAGGTGATTTTAGCCTACCTAAAAATTATAAAGAAATGAGAGAAGTAGCAGAAAAACTTTATAAGATATGTAACGCTCCATTTGTGCGGATAGATTTGTATTCTGTTAATGGTAGGATATATTTTTCGGAATTTACCTTTTATCCAGCAGGAGGCTTTTTACCATTTTCACCTAAAGAAACAGATGAAAAACTTGGAGAGTTGTTAGATTTGACACAGATTGATTAAACTTCTCCTTGATTAATCATCGACTATGAGGATATATAATTGATAAAAAAGTTAACGACAAAAGTTATATTTAAAAACACCATTATTTACATGGTTTGTGGGGTGTTAATTAGAGGATTTAGTTTTTTTCTACTTCCGCTCTATACTTCTTATTTAACCACTGTTGATTATGGTATTACAAGTCTTGTAAGTAGTTTTTTAATAACCGGTTCATTTTTAGTCGCTGCATCGTTATATTCAGCAATATTTCGCTTTTATGTAGATTTAAAACATGACACAGTTAGGTTAAGTCGCTTTTATGGGACTATAATTTTATTTGTTTTAATAATGAGTATTATTGCTAGTGTAGTCATGATACTTGGAAAGGAGCTAGTTGGTCATTATTTTTTTCCCAACATCGACTTTTTTCCGACGATATTCATTTCCATTTTATCACTAGTTTTTTATTGTCAGTATACTATTTATGAAAATATTTTAAAAAGTCAACAGCAAGCTGGAAAGTATGCAATTATTACACTGATATTTTTTATTCTTACCCTAGTTTTAAATATATTATTTGTAGTACATTTTAAACTGGGAGCGAATGGTGTCTTACTTGCCAATCTCATAACATATGCTGTGTACTTCTTTGTAATGTTAGTTGATTTATGGAAATCTAGTATGATAATGTGGTGTTTGGATAAAAGCTTACTAAAGGAAGCTTTGCTATATTCGATACCAATAATCCCTCATAATTTATCAACCCATATCACAGTTTTTTTGTCGAAGCTTTTTATCGGAGACATTGGGAATCTAGGAGATGTAGGACTGTTTGCGATTGCCTCCCAATTCGGTAGTATTGCTGATATAGTTCAAGGTTATGTGAATAGTGCTTACGGTCCATGGCTCTATGAGCAGATGACGATATTAAACGATTCAGTTCGGAAGAATATTGCGAAAATTTCAGAAATTTTAACGTATGTAATTGGTTTTTTCCTTTTGGGCATTGCACTATTTTCTCATGATTATATTATTTTGTTATTAGATAAAGGCTATGCTTCTTCTTGGAAGTATATTCCTTTGATAGTAAGTGTATTTTTGATAAAGATACTTTACTATTTTTATGTAGAAATTCTCTTCTATCATAAGAAAGCATCAAGATTGATTTTTGTTGCAACCTTATCAAGTAGCTTGGTGAATGTGGTAATTTCTTATTATTTGATTGGAATCTTAGGTATAACCGGCTCAATCCTTGCAGATTTTATTTCAATGTTCATACGAGTCGGGATTGTCATAGCAATTAGCAAACGATTTGAAGATATAGGATTAAAGCTTTCAAAGCTTGTCTATATCATCATGGTAGTTGTTGTTTTTATGGGGATTGGGCTGTATTTTACATATCTTAACTATCCGTTTACATTTAGTTATATTGAGTTTGGGTACAGAGTTGTTGTGATGTTTACTTACCTAGGTTTTGTGCTTTATAAATTCCGTGCAGAGTTTAAACAATTCTTAAATCAGAGAAAAAATCTTTTGGGAGGAAAAAATGGAAAGAAATGAATTTTTGGAAGAGGTTCGTAAGAGTTCATATTATCGTAAAGATTTCGAACAAATTTTTGAAGAGTTCAAATCCTATCAAGATTTAATTTTGAATGCTTTGAGAGAATTTCATAAGGTTTGTGTCACGAACTCAATTCCATATCAATTAGCATATGGTTCCTTATTAGGTGCTGTGAGAGATAATGGTCAAATTCCATGGGATTATGATGTGGATGTTTTTGTTCCATATTCGAAAAAAGAGGAGCTTATTGAGGCACTAAAGAATGATTTGAACGACGAGTTTTATTTTTACTGTCCAGAAGTCGATGAGAACTGTCGTCATTATATGATGCGGATTGCACCAAAAGGTTACTCTACGGAGTTATTTCATTTAGATGTATTTTATTTGATTGGTATGCCAGAAGAGCCAGAAGAAAGGAAGAGATTTTCTAAAGAAGTACAACAACTGGCCTTTATCAGATACTATAAATTGATTTCTCTTATAAAATCAACTAATTCATTTAAAGGTGCAGTAAAAATCGGTTTATTTAAGCTGAGATACTTATTTCGAAATGTTGAAAGAGATTATAAGAAATTTGAAGAATTATGTAGTATGTATGGACTGGAGGAGTCAAGTTACGCCACAACAGCAGACATTTTTGCCACATGGTATGAGATTCCAACAAAAAATGTACTATCGATAGAAAAAATGCAAACTTTAGAAGGTGAATTTTGTGTGCCAACATCTTACGAGCAGTTACTTTCGTTACTCTATGGTGATTATTTAAAGGTACCTGCATTAGAAAATAGAATCAAAGAATTACTGAAACATCATAATTTACAGTCTAAGAATATTTAATGAGGTTGCATGGATGATACTAAAAAATGCTATTATTCTCGCGGCGGGCTTAGGTAGACGAACTATCCCATTAAATTTTGAGACTCACAAGGCTTTTCTAGAAGTGAATGGTGAGATATTGATTGAACGATTAATCGTACAACTCAAAGAAGCTGGGGTTTCTGAAATTATTATTGTTATTGGATACAAAAAAGAACAATTCCGATATTTAATAGATAAGTACGAAGTTGAATTAATTGAAAATGATGATTTTGCTAACTCCAATACACTATACTCCCTAAGTTTAGCGGAATCCTATTTGTCGAATTCCTATATAATTCCATGTGACATCTGGTGCGCAACAAATCCTTTTACTAGCAAGAAAGATGACTCCTCTTGGTATATGATTGCTGATATTTCAAAAAACGTAACAAAGTTAGATGATTTGAGCGAAAGATTAGGTGTTGCTTTTATAGAGCAATCAGATTCAATTTGGATAAAACAGAGGCTTCGAGAGTTGGCAAATAATCCTAGTCAACAAATGCTAGCTTGGGAAGAGCTTTTGGTTACAGATGGGGAACTAGCAATACCTACATTCAAAAATTGCGAGCATTTTATACAAGATATTAATACATTTGAAGATTTGATATACTTAGATGATATGTCTAATCATTTAAGAGTAGAAGCAATAGATATTATTTGTACAACTTTTGATATTGATCCTAAAGAAATAAAGAATGTACTTGCCTTGAAAAAAGGCATGACCAATCGTTCTTTTATGTTTGAATGCAAGGAAAAAAGTTACATTATGAGAATTCCTGGGGAGGGAACCGATAAATTAATTAATCGAGAACAGGAAGCTGAAGTTTACAGAGTAATTGCTGGGGAAAGTATTAGTGATGAATTGATTTATATTAGCCCTGAAAAAGGATATAAAATTACTTCTTTTATTGATGGTGCAAGAAACTGTGATTCAAATAATAAAAGCGATGTTTCATTATGTATGAAAAAATTAAGAAGTTTTCATGAAAAGGAATTAACTACTTCTCATGAGTTTGATTTATTTGGAGAGATAGAATTTTATGAAAGCTTAAGAGGAAACAGGGAGTCTATATACGAAGACTATCAATCTGTTAAAAATAGAGTACTTACTCTTAAGAGTTATATTCAGTTGAATATAGAAAAAAAGGTTCTTTGTCACATTGATGCAAATCCCGATAATTTCTTAATCTTTGAGAAAAATAATCAAACAGAGGTTCGTTTAATTGATTGGGAGTATGCAGGGATGCAGGATCCTGATTTAGACATTGCGATGTTTGCTATTTATTCTCAATACAATAGGGAGCAAATAGATTTTTTGATAGACGCATACTTTGAAGAAGGATGCGAAGAAAGAATAAGAATGAAAATTTATGCATATGTTGCTACTGCTGGTTTGTTATGGAGCAATTGGTGTGAATATAAACAGCAAGTAGGGGTTGAGTTTGGCGATTATGCTCAGTCCCAGTATGAATATGCAAAAGAGTTTTCCGTTATAGTCAGTGAGTATCTATCAACTTTTGAAGATGGTGTTCATTAGGAAGTGTAATGTTTTATTTTCTTGTTTGAATGATGAATGCAAATATAATCGGAGATGTTTGCTTTATAAAATAGATAGGGAGGAAGTATATTGAAATTAAATAGGAACAGAATTATTTTCATCACAGGTTCAGCTGGTTTCATCGGTAGCAACCTAGTATTAGAACTATTACGGAGTGACGAAGTATATCATATTATCGGTCTTGATAATATGAATGATTACTACCAAGTATCGCTCAAGCATTATCGTCTTGAACAGATTGAGCAACAGTTGACTCATAGTAAAAGCAAGTGGACGTTCATAGAGGGAGACTTGGCAGACAAGGATTTGGTCACTTCAATTTTTGAAGATTACCATCCGAATATTGTTGTTAATTTAGCTGCTCAGGCTGGAGTTCGCTATTCCATTACCAATCCAGATGTTTATATAGAAAGCAATATTATTGGTTTTCAAAATATCTTAGAAGCCTGCCGTCACTATCCTGTTGAGCATTTAGTATACGCGTCATCGTCTTCTGTCTATGGAGGAAATGAAAAAGTACCATTCTCTACGGACGATAAAGTTGATAATCCAGTTTCACTATATGCTGCAACTAAAAAGTCAAATGAGTTATTTGCTCATGCTTATAGTAAACTATATGATATACCAACAACTGGTTTACGTTTCTTTACAGTTTATGGTCCTGCAGGACGACCAGATATGGCATACTTTGGTTTTACTAATAAATTGATAAAAGGTGAAACGATTGAAATTTTCAACTACGGAAATTGCAAGCGTGATTTTACCTATGTTGATGATATTGTGGAAGGTGTCAAGCGTGTAATGTTTGGCGCACCGCAGAAGAGAAGTGGAAGTGATGGTCTCCCTATTCCGCCGTATGCAATCTACAATATTGGCAATAGCAATCCTGAAAACTTATTGGATTTTGTTCACATATTGAGTGAGGAACTAGTTTTGGCAGGAGTATTGCCAGCAGATTTTGATATTGAAGCACATAAGAAACTTGTACCTATGCAAGCTGGAGATGTACCTGTAACCTATGCTGATACCTCTGATTTGGAGAGAGATTTTGGTTTTAGCCCCTCTACCACTCTCAGAGAAGGCTTGCGCCAATTTGCTCAATGGTATAAAGAGTATTACAAATAGTTTTATTTTGCTATTGGGGCGATAGCCTTTTGGACAAATGCCATAATTTGTGTCAGGATTAGTAAGAAAGGACTAGTAAATAACATTCACTAACTTCGTGAGATTTGCATCTGGTTTTTCCTCTTACATTAAAAGGAGTTAATCATGATAAAAGACATTCATTCGATTTTATTGTTCAAACCAAATCTTAATTTGGATATAGTGCCAGAACTGTAGGAAGATGGATAATTTTCATAGTTGATTTTACTTTCTTTTTAATAATCATTATTTTGATTTTTTTAGTAACAAATGGTATACTTTGTATACCATTTTTATATTGAGGTGAAATTATGAGTAACAAAGAATTTTCTCAAGAATTTCTTAAAACTATTATTTTTTCTAAAAGAAAAGAGTTAGGGTATTCTCAGCAGGAACTTTCTGATTTGACAGGAATAAATAGGGCTATGATTAGCAAGTTGGAGCAAGGGGAGTATCTTCCGTCAATTCCGCAATTACTTTCTCTGAGCAATGTGCTTGATTTTGAAATAAACAGTTTATTTGTTTCTGATTTTCCGAAGTCAATCGGCACTCTTCCGGCAAAAAAAATCGCTGTCGCAGGAACAGGCTATGTTGGTCTATCTATCGCTGTTTTACTAGCCCAGCATCATCAACTCACAGCTGTGGATATTATCCAAGAAAAAGTTGATTTAATCAATGCAAAGAAGTCTCCTATTCAAGATGATTATATTGAAAAATATCTAGCTGAGAAAGACTTGAATTTAGTAGCAACACTTGATGCAGAAACAGCCTACAGAGAGGCAGAAATTGTTGTGATTGCTGCTCCAACTAATTATGATAGTGCTAAGAATTACTTCGATACAAGTCATGTGGAAGCCGTTATACAGGCAGTATTATCGGTCAACCCTCAAGCTTTAATGGTTATCAAATCAACGATTCCTGTTGGCTTTACCCAATCTATGCGTGAGAAGTTTGGTACAGAAAATATTATTTTCAGTCCTGAATTTCTTAGAGAGTCAAAAGCACTTTATGATAATCTTTACCCTTCACGAATTATTGTGTCTTGTGAAGAAGGGACTCCAACTTCGGTAGTAGAAGGTTCAAGATTATTTGCCTCACTTCTACAAGAAGGAGCCTTGAAGAAAGATGTGGAAGTGTTGCATATGGGTTCTACAGAGGCAGAGGCAGTCAAGCTTTTTGCCAATACCTATTTAGCCTTGCGCGTTTCCTACTTCAATGAATTGGATACCTATGCAGAGTTGAAAGGGCTGGATACCGAATCCATTATCAAGGGTGTTGGCTTAGATCCACGTATTGGTGACCACTACAATAACCCTTCTTTTGGCTATGGTGGATACTGTCTACCAAAAGATACCAAGCAGTTGTTGGCGAATTACAATGATGTTCCGCAGAATATGATGACGGCCATTGTTGAAGCAAATAAAACAAGGAAAGATTTCATTGCCGATCAGGTGCTGAAAATGGCTGGCTATTATGATTACTCTGAACATGATAGCTATTCTCGCCAGCAAGAAAAAGAAATAATTGTTGGTGTTTACCGTTTAACGATGAAGAGTAACTCAGATAACTTTAGACAGAGTTCTATTCAAGGCGTCATGAAACGATTGAAAGCCAAAGGTGTAAAGGTCATTATTTTTGAACCAACTTTAGAGGCTGGTTCAACCTTCTTTGGTTCTAAAATTGTCAATGATTTGAAAAAATTTAAAGCACAGTGTCAAGCTATTGTAGCCAATCGTTATGATAGTTCTTTGGACGATGTGCGGGATAAGGTCTATACACGAGATATTTTTAGGAGAGACTGAAGAATGTATCGACTTTTTATATATATGCTTATTCCTAAAAGGAGCAATTATGAAGCTTAGTTTAAGAGGAAATTTACAGGGCTTATTATCAGGCATGTTTTGGGGGTTAGACACATCCTTGAATAGCTTAATATTATTAATGGCTCCTTTCATTGTTGAGGATAGTAAACTATTATCTTCTACTTTACTATTGGCATTTTTTCATGATTTCTTTTCTGCGATTTTTTTAACAATTGACTTATCTATCAGAGGTTGTTTTAAAAATACGATACAAATTATGAAAACTAGAAGTGCTTATTTTGTAATGATAGCAGCAGTATTCGCTGGTCCTTTAGGGATGAGAGCCTATCTTTTTGCGGTTGAAAAGTTGGGTGCTGGTTTAACAGCAACAATATCTGCTATATATCCTGCGATAGCTGCTTTATTAGGAATGATTTTTTTAAAAGATTATTTGACAAGAAAGGGATGGTTTGGACTAGCTTTAACCATCTTGGCAGTTATTTTTCTTGGATATAGTGGCTTTTCTCAAATAGAAGAATTATTCGTTGGCTCTTTAGCAGCATTGCTATGTGTAATTGGCTGGGCTTCAGAGAGTGTAATTACCGCTTATGGTATGAAAGAAGATATCTTACCTAAACAAGCTTTATTTATCAGGCAATGGACTTCAAGCTTAGTCTATCTGTTGTTTATGATAGTAGAGGGGGATGTTGTTTACAGTGTAGCAACTGTTTTAAACTCACAATCAATTCTTGTTATCGTTTGTCTTGCATTAATAGGGACTCTTTCCTATTTATTCTATTATTCTGCTATTGATAATATAGGACCTGTAAGAGCGACAGGTTTAAATGTTACTTATTCGATTTGGACAGTCATTTTTTCATTGTTGTTTTTTGGAGGACAATTAGATATTAAATTAGTTATCAGTAGTGTAGCTATCATTATTGGTACGCTATTTGTTTTAAAAAACTAAAAGGAGAATTTATGAGAGCGATTATTTTAGCAGCTGGAATGGGAACTAGATTGAGACCACTGACTTTAACAACTCCTAAATCTTTGATTAAAGTTGGAGGTCAAACATTAATAGAAAGACAAATTTTGTTTTTAAATGAAATTGGTATTTCGGAAATTATTATTGTGACAGGTTATTTGTCAGAAAAGTTTGACTTCTTAGAGAATAAATATGGTGTAAAATTAATTCATAATGATAAATATGATACCTATAATAACTTTTATAGCATGTATCTTGTACGGGATTTTTTGAGTGATGCTTATGTAATTGATGCAGACAATTATCTGCACATGAACTTCTTAGATTCTGATATAACCATTTCTACATATTTTTCGGCATATAAAGATAATTTTGAGGATGAGTGGCTTTTAAAATGCGATGATAATGGTCTGGTGAAAGAAATTGTGATAGATAATGGTGAGGGCTCTATTCTATCTGGGGTATCATATTGGGATGCAAAATCTGGTCAGGTTCTAAAAAAACTTATTGAAGAGATGTTAGAATCAAATGATTTTTGTAATTTATATTGGGATAATCTTGTAAAAGATAACTTGGATAAGTTGATAGTATATAAGAGAGACATTCCTTCGAACGTTATATTTGAGATTGATAATCTTAATGATTTCGACCAGCTACAAGAATTTTTAAGTTCCCATACCTAGTCATAGAGTAGCTGGATTTTCGGAACTATTCGAATTAATGAACGTATTGCTGATGTGGTACACGATAATCGTATGAAGAAAACACTGATTTCAGAAAACCGTATTTTCATATTTTATATAGTCTTTTAGCAAAAATTTATGCTATAATTAGTCTGAATTTGAGGAATTATTCATGACTAAACGTAAAAACCATGAAAATAAATTGAAAAAAGCATGTAACAAGAAGGGCTCTTTGTCAACTGTAGTGGGTAGACGAAAAGCTAACACCTAGAGAGGACGAAATTCGTTCTCTCTTTTTGTATGTACGACGGGCATGTCGTACATCTGAGGTGAAAGTCCTCCGTGGACAGTAACCGCCCAATAACAAGGTATCTATCCACTCACTCACTCCTTCCTCCAGTATACTGTTATAAAAAACAAACTGGAGGATTTTTTATGTCTCAGCCCATCGTCCCATTGACTATTCCCAAATCTCGCCGCTTTGAAAAGAAAAGGTAAATGCCTCATAACAAGGTACCTATCCAATCATCTCATTCTCCACTATACTTTTTATTTATTGTGATATTAATATTAAGAATAACTAGTTAAATTGAAGTGATGCAAAGCATTTTAATGGAATAGTATAGGGGTGTTGTTTATCGTTTACTCATGCTCTGTAAAAGTGGAAAAGATTTGGCTACCATGCTATAATATAGCTAGAATATTTTCCGAATAAATAGGTAGAGAGAATTTCTCAATCACTTTATTTGGAGGAAAAAAATGACTAAACGTCGTCAGGCAGTCAGCCCTATGGCTGATATTATTGCAAAAAAGATTTTCAATGACCACGAAATTACCATTGACTTTATAGATACCTTTTTAGGTTTTCGTCCCAAATCTGTTCAGATATTGAATGGAACTATCGCGGATGTGAAAAAAGAAAGGACTAGACACTTTAGTACAACCGTAGATATTTTGGCTCGGTTAGAAGATGGGACACAGGTCATTATCGAGATTCAAGTTGCCTATCAAAATGGTTTTATCAAGCGTTTGTGGACTTATTCCTGCCAACATTTGGTGAAGGACTTGCCCAATATTCGTGAGAAGGTCACGCAGACGCATGATATGTATAATAAAATTTCTCCGATTTATTCGATTGCTTTAGTAGCGAGTAAGTATTTCGATGATGAAAAACCTATTCACAGTTTTGTAATGACTGAAAAAGATAGCAGTCAAATCTTAGAATTACCATTTGGTGATCAGGAAGAATTAAAGAAACCATTTGAAATGGTTATCATTGAGCTGAAAAAGTTTCGTAAGGGTCAACTTGGGAAAAATCAACGCCAATGGATTGAATTTTTTGCAAATAGAGAATTTAGTCAATCGACATCAGATATTATTGAAAAGGCAGAGAATCTGCTAAACAGAAATACATGGACAGAGGAGGAAATCGAAATGGTAGATCAATGGTTGCGTAATGCTTCCAACCACTTTGGAGAATTGGAAAGTTCTTTTATACGTGGTAGAAATCGTGGAAAGGAAGAAGGAAGAGCCGAAGGTCTAGAAGAAGGAAGTCTACAAAAAAGTTTAGATGTTGCACAAAAATTATTAGCTAGAGGTCTTGACATAGAGGATGTGTTAGAAATAACAGGACTAACTTCGGAACAGTTGACTCGATCTTCGCAAGAACATCAGTTCTAGGAGGAAAATACAAAATATATGAAACATTACGACTACTTAGTTGTTGGTGCAGGTCTGTTCGGAGCGGTCTTTGCTCATGAGGCAGCTAAAAAGGGTAAAAAAATAAAGGTTATCGAAAAACGTGACCATATTGCCGGTAACATCTACACCAAAGAAGTAGAAGGAATCCAAGTTCATGAGTATGGCGCACACATCTTCCATACTTCTGAAAAGGAAATTTGGGATTATGTGAATCAGTTTGCTGAGTTCAATCGCTATACAAACACACCAGTCGCCAACTACAAGGGTGAAATCTACAATCTTCCATTCAACATGAATACTTTCAATAAACTGTGGGGCGTGGTGACCCCTGCTGAAGCAGCAACGAAGATTGCTGAGCAACGGGCTGTGTTGGGTGGTAAAACGCCTGAGAACTTGGAAGAGCAAGCCATCTCACTTGTTGGTACAGACATCTATGAAAAATTGATCAAGTCATACACCGAGAAACAATGGGAAAAACCGTGTACGGAGTTACCAGCCTTCATCATCCGTCGCTTGCCTGTTCGTTTGACTTATGATAATAACTACTTTAACGATACTTATCAAGGTATTCCAATCGGTGGCTACACGCAGATTGTTGAAAAAATGTTGGAACATGAGAATATTGATGTTGAGACAAATGTTGATTTCTTTGCCAATAAGGAAGACTATTTAGCTACCTATCCGAAGATTGTATTTACAGGAATGATTGATGAGTTCTTTGATTATAAGCTTGGTGAGTTGGAGTATCGTAGCCTTCGTTTTGAAACAGAAGTGTTGGATATGGAAAACTATCAAGGGAATGCAGTTGTGAACTACACAGATAGTGAAACGCCATTTACTCGAATCATCGAACACAAACATTTCGAATTTGGTACACAAGATAAAACCATTATTACTCGTGAGTATTCGAAGACCTGGAAACGAGGCGATGAGCCATATTATCCAGTCAACAATGATCGCAACAACAAACTCTATACTGCTTATAAACGCCTCGCAGAACAACAAGAGAATGTTATTTTTGGTGGACGTCTTGGTCATTATCGTTACTACGATATGCACCAGGTTATCGGTGCGGCCTTGCAATGTGTGAGAAATGAAGTTGGGGAATGATTTTGAGAAGTCATCAAAGTAGTAATTGATTCTTGGCAGAAGTTGATACTCTTCAAAAATCAAAATTATCCGTTGTCAAGAGCCTTGATGAGTGAAAAGCTCCAGTGGAGGTTTTCAGCCTGTTACCTTGAAATAAGATAGTAACAGAGTTCTATCTTCGACTTCGTTTTCTAGGCTACTTTTGATTTTCGTTGAGTATGAAATGCTCTCAAAATATTAATCAAAAAAAACCAGAAATTCTGGTTTTTTTTGATTATTGAATTGCTGCCAACAGGTCAGCTGCTTGTTGCTCGAGTTTTGTTAGAGTTTCGTCAGATAACTCCAATACACCTGTTCCCCATGCTTCTGGATTGATGGTTGAACCTGTAAATTTACCAGCAATCTGAGTGCGAATAAATGGAAGAAGGTGTTGGAAGTCTTTGAATAGGTGGTCGTGACCGCTGTTAGCGACGGCAGAGACAGTTGTGATTTTATCTTGTAGGATAGATGGTCCTTTTGGATTGGATAAATCGAGCGAACGACTGAGCCAATCGAGAGCATTTTTTACGATGCCTGGGATTGCATAGTTATATACTGGTGAGAAAATCCAGATAGCATCCGCAGCGTCTACTTGTGCACGTAGCTCTGCGATTTCAGGAAGGATAGGTGTCTCGATGTCTTGGTTGAATAGGGGAATTTTTGCAAGATCAATGTAAGATACTTGAGCCTTATCAGCCAAGAACGCTTCAGCTTTTTTGGCCATTTGATGGTTAAAAGAACCGTCACGTAGTGAACCAACTAAAAACAATACGTTTGCCATGATGGTCCCCTTTTCATAAAAACATAAATTTAGTATATCGTATTTGTCTTTTATTGGCAATCCTAGGTCTGCTGATTCTTGAATTTTTTAAGTATCTCGGCTAATTGGTCTTGTTCTTCTGAACTAAGGACAGAAAAAATCTCTCCAACGTGATCATAATGCTCTGGAAGGATTTTTTCAATGGTTTCGCGTCCAAGTGGAGTGAGGGCAATCAAGGAAGCACGACGGTCATTTGTATCGATAGTCTTGTAGATATAACCATCTCGAATCATGTTTTTTATAACGACAGTCATGTTGCCAGAAGTACTTAATAATTTATCAATTAAGTCTTGAATCCGCAGATTTCCTTTGTTGTAGAGTGCCTCCATCACTCCAAACTGACAAACTGTCAGTCCGTATTTTTTGATTGTTTCTAATTCTGATTTTGTGATAGTATTAGCTGCTCTGCGAAAGACGACTAGACTGTGAAGTGCATGCTTGTTCTCGTTTAAAGATTGTTCAACAGTTCTCATGAGAATATTTTAGCAATAAATAGTTCGGTTATCAAGCAAAAAAAGTTAAATCCTATATTCATAGGTAAAGTACTTTATATAGCATAGAGGAGCTGAACTGTGGGTCTCAGTTCTTGTATTCGTTCTCTGTCTGAAGGAGAATGAAAGTTTATTCACAATTCAATTACGGAAAAAATGGAAATATGCTTTAACTTGTAGTATAATAGGACTACTATGGAAAAAAAGATTTTTCAACTTTTGGAAGTATTGGCAACGAAGAAGGGACAGCTGATAGCTGGTTCCTTTATACTCCTAAGTGTCATGACTTTTTCGATATTCGTTATTTGGGACCTTGCAGCTAAGCCTTTTTCTGATGTGCAGAATCACGCTATTTCTGTAGCTCGAGACTATACGGATATGGAGGTTGTTGATGATGTCTCTATCTACAACGGGACAGAAACATACTTTAGCGTGCAAGGAAAGACGAGTCAGGGGGAAATGATTGCGGTTATCATTCCTGAAGAGACAAATACTGTGTACGTTTATCCAATGGCGAATGGTATTTCTAAGGAAGAAGCGCAGGCAGTCGCTACAGAGAATGGTGCGTCAGCAGCTGATAGGGTGATTCTAGGTTTTAGGGATGACAAACCAATTTGGGAGGTCAAATCTGGGACAGCTTATTATTTAGTAAATTTTGAAACAGGAGATTTTATCAAGAAGGAGGGCTTATGAGCAAGCTATCAAAACGTGTCTTAGAAATGGAAGAAAGTGTCACGCTGGCAGCCGGTGCGCGTGCAAAAGCCTTGAAGGCAGAAGGTCGTGATATTCTGGAATTAACCTTGGGTGAGCCAGACTTCGTCACACCGAAAAATATTCAAGAAGCTGCTATTAAGTCTATCGAAGATGGTAAGGCGAGTTTTTATACGGTAGCTTCAGGGCTTCCTGAGTTGAAGGACGCAGTCAATACCTACTTTGAGAATTTCTATGGCTACTCTATCGAACGCAATCAAGTCGTTCTTGCAACAGGTGCCAAGTTTGTCCTCTACGCTTTCTTTGCGGCAGTCATCAATCCTGATGATGAGGTTCTGATTCCAACACCTTACTGGGTATCCTATGCTGACCAAATCAAGATGAACGAAGGTGTGCCTGTCTTTGTCACTGCAAGGGAAGAGCATAATTTCAAGGTAACGGTCGACCAGCTGGAAGCGGCTCGGACTGACAAGACCAAGGTCCTCTTGCTCAACAGTCCGTCCAATCCGACGGGTATGATTTACACCCGTGAGGAATTGGAAGCTATTGGCAACTGGGCTGTGGAACACGACATTCTCATCTTGGCAGACGATATTTACGGTCGTTTGGTCTATAATGGAAATACCTTCACACCGATTTCAAGCATTTCAGAAAGCATTCGTCAGCAGACTATTGTGGTCAATGGTGTGGCAAAAGCCTATGCCATGACAGGTTGGCGGGTTGGATTTGCCGTTGGTAATCCTGAAATCATTGCAGCCATGAGTAAGATTGTCGGACAAACGACGTCAAACTTAACAACCGCTGCTCAGTATGCGGCCATTGAAGCCTTTACAGGTCCGCAAGATACAGTAGAAACCATGCGTCAGGCCTTTGAAGAGCGACTCAATACCATTTATCCCTTGCTGGCAGAAGTACCAGGTTTTGAGGTTATCAAGCCAGAAGGAGCCTTCTATCTCTTCCCAAATGTCAAAAAGGCCATGGAAATGAAGGGCTACACAGATGTGACTGAATTTACCACTGCTATCTTGGAAGAAGTAGGAGTAGCCTTGGTGACCGGTGCAGGGTTTGGAGCTCCTGAGAATATCCGCCTCAGCTATGCAACAGATATGGACACGCTCAAAGAAGCAGTAGCTCGACTACACACATTTATGAAATAATAAAAAGAGGAAAAATAATGTCTAGAAAATTGATTACCATCAACCAAGTAAAAGATTATGTCGGTCAAGAAGTGACCATCGGTGCCTGGGTTGCCAACAAGTCTGGCAAGGGCAAGTTAGCCTTCCTGCAATTGCGTGACGGAACAGCCTTCTTCCAAGCAGTTGCCTTCAAACCAAACTTTATTGAAAAATTCGGTGAAGAAGCAGGTACTGAGAAATTCGATGTGGCAAAACGCCTCAGTCAAGAAACGTCTGTCTATGTGACAGGGATCGTCAAGGAAGATGAGCGTTCTAAGTTTGGTTATGAGTTGGATGTGACAGACCTCGAAGTCATCGGTGAGTCACAAGATTACCCAATTACGCCAAAAGAACACGGTACAGACTTCCTTATGGACAACCGTCACCTCTGGTTGCGTTCTCGTAAACAGGTCGCTATCCAGCAAATCCGTAACGCCATCATCTATGCGACCTATGAATTCTTTGAAAAGAATGGCTTTATCAAGTTTGATAGCCCAATCTTGTCTGGAAATGCGGCAGAAGATTCAACAGAATTGTTTGAAACAGATTACTTTGGTCAACCAGCTTATCTCAGTCAATCAGGTCAGCTTTACCTGGAAGCTGGTGCTATGGCCCTTGGTCGTGTTTTCGACTTCGGTCCTGTTTTCCGTGCGGAAAAATCCAAAACTCGTCGTCACTTGACAGAGTTCTGGATGATGGATGCCGAGTATTCCTTCCTAAGCCATGAAGAGTCACTTGACTTACAAGAAGCTTATGTCAAAGCCTTGATTCAAGGTGTTATCGACCGTGCGCCACAAGCCTTAGAAACTCTTGAGCGTGATGTGGATGCCCTTAAACGCTACATTGCAGAACCATTCAAACGTGTGGCTTATGATGATGCCATTACTCTTCTGCAAGAACACGAAGCGGATGAAGATACGGACTACGAACACATCGAGCATGGTGATGACTTTGGCTCACCACATGAAACTTGGATTTCAAACTACTTTGGTGTACCGACTTTTGTGGTCAACTATCCAGCAAGCTTTAAGGCCTTCTACATGAAGCCAGTTCCAGGTAATCCAGAGCGCGTGCTTTGTGCGGACCTCTTGGCGCCAGAAGGCTACGGTGAAATCATCGGTGGTTCTATGCGTGAGGATAACTACGACGCCTTGGTAGCTAAGATGGATGAGCTCGGCATGGACAAGTCAGAATACGAATTCTACCTTGACCTACGTAAGTACGGTTCAGTGCCACACGGTGGTTTCGGTATCGGTATCGAGCGTATGGTAACCTTCGTCGCTGGTACAAAACATATCCGTGAAGCCATTCCGTTCCCGAGAATGTTGCACCGCTTGCATCCATAAGCAAATCAATAGATATACAAACAGACTACAAACGTGGTCTGTTTTTCTGGTGTCCATTGACATTTTGAACGAATTGTTATACAATGTATTACAAGAAGAAAGTAGGTAGAATGATGGGAATTGTATCCTTACGGTTAAACGATGCAGAAGAAGAAATCTTCAGAAGCTATGCCATTCATACAGGAAAAAGCCTGTCTGAGTTATTTAAAACTGCACTGGCAGAACAGATAGAAGACCAGTTGGACTATGAAATTGGTATCAAGGCTTTGAAGAAATTCCAAGAAAATCCTGTTACACACTCGATTGATGATGTTCTTGCGGAGTTAGAAGATGGCTTATAAACTTGTTCTCAGCGATGATGCTTTGAAGCAGTTGAAAAAAATGGACAGGCATGTGGGGATGATGCTTGCAAAGGATTTGAAAAAACGTTTGGACGGTTTGGAGAATCCAAGACAGTTTGGCAAGGCCTTGGTAGGAGACTATAAGGGGCTGTGGCGGTATAGAGTGGGGAATTACCGTGTGATTTGCGATATTATTGATAACAAAATGGTCATCCTAGCTCTTGAAATCGGGCACCGGAAAGAAATCTATAAAAAGTGAAGCTTTAGGAAACTAGGCTCGGTATCGGTGCACTTCTCAGAGCTCGTGTCAACATCTCAGCGCAGTGGTTGATTGGGTTTAACAGTCCAGTGGAGTGAAACAGTTCTGGGAACTGTTTCAGCCCGAGCCTTGAAACAGAAAAGCGAGGTAAAAAGGTTGGAGATAAGATTTGCGAAGCAAATCTCAGCAATTCGTGTTTTCCACTCCAAATCTTCCTTATACGACTGAAGCGAACGGAGTTCGCCTTATCTCCAACCTCCAAAGGCTCCCCGAACCTTTGGAGCTATGCGGGGGTGGGGAGACGAACTCCTTTTTGACTTATCGAGTTCTTCCCCACTCCCTGTTTTCTTGTTTTTTCACCTGTTTTTATTTATAATTATTCTAAATAAATCCGTGGAGAGGAAAATGAAGCAAGAAAGTTTAGGAAAAGAGATTATTCGTTTGGCCTTTCCTGCGACGGTGGAAAATATTTTTCAGCCCTTAGTTGGTTTTATGGATACCCTCTTGATTGCACAGCTGGGGCTGGTAGCGGTGACGGCAGTGGGTCTAGCCAATACGATTTTGAATGTCTATTTGGCGGTCTATATGGCTTTGGGAGTTGGGGCAACAGCTTTGATTGCTCGGTCTATTGGCGCGGGAGATAGGGAATCTCTTACCTTTCATGTCCGTCAAGCCTTAGTGCTTTCAGTAGGTGTAGGTCTGCTATTGGGTTTACTATCCCTTGTTTTCGGGCGGCAGATGCTGGTCTTAATGGGAGCAGATGCGGAGAGTTTGGCTGGCGCCCAGGCATTTTTTTACTGGGTTGGTGGCTTGACGATTTTCCAAGCTCTGATGACCATTTTGGGAACAATCCTGCGGGCATCTGGCGACACAGTTTCCCCTATGAAAATGAGCTTACTGACCAATGGTTTTAATGTGGTCTTGGACTATTTCTTGATTTTTGGTATTGGCTCTTGGTCAGGTTGGGGTATTGTAGGGACCGCCTTGGGAACCATCTTAGCTCGCTTGCTTGGTACTGTCTTGCTTTACCGAAAGGTACAGCAGACTGACTTGGCAGTTGATCTCAAACAATTGTTCCGCTTGGGAAGTCCTAAGGAAATGGTGGTTTTGACCCTACCTGCAGCAGCCGAACGCTTGGTTATGCGGTTGGGACAGGTGGTCTATTTCAGTTTGATTGTGGGGCTGGGGACGACTGTCTATGCTTCTCACATGATTGCAGGCAATATCGAGAGTTTTACCTATATGCCAGCCTATGGTCTTGCGACAGCGGCAGCGGTTTTGATCGGTCAAGCCTTGGGAAAGGGGGACATCCTCACAGTTAGACGAGTCGCATTTCTCAGCTCTGCCTATGGAGTAGCCACCATGTCCCTTCTGGGAATCGTCTTATTTTTCGGAGCTCCAAGTTTTGCTCTGCTATTTACCAAAGACCTAGAAGCCGTCCGTCAAGTCGTCATAGCTCTGCGGATTGATGCCTTCAACCAGCCGGGGCTGGCGGTTTCTTTGATTATGGCTGGCGCTCTGCAGGGATTGGGGGATACCAAGTCGCCGCTCTACTCCACAATGATAGGAATGTGGGGGCTGCGCGTTGTAGGTGTTATCGTCTTAGGTCAGATGTTCGGTTTAGGAATTGCCGGCGTCTGGCTGTCGATTTTGATTGACCTGCTCTTGCGAGCGATTTTTCTGACTTGGAGATTTATTGTACAAACACGAAAACTGGCTGAATAGGTCAGTTTTTTGGTATAATATCAATAGAAAGATAAAAAGGAGATCATCAGATGAAAACGATTCACACAGGTAAGGCACCTGCAGCAATTGGCCCATACGTTCAAGGGAAGGTTGTTGGAAATTTCCTATTTGCCTCTGGTCAGGTTCCTCTCTCACCTGAAACTGGTGAAGTGGTTGGTGAAACCATTCAGGAGCAGACTGAGCAAGTCCTGAAAAATATTGCAGCAATTTTATCAGAAGCAGGAACAGACTTTGACCATGTGGTGAAAACAACTTGTTTCCTAAAAGATATGAATGATTTTGTAGCCTTTAACGAAGTTTATAAAACAGCCTTTTCAGCGGATTTTCCAGCTCGTTCAGCGGTGGAAGTTGCACGCTTGCCACGTGATGTTAAGGTTGAGATTGAAGTTATTGCAGTTATTGATTAGAAGAGAAAAGGAGGGAATGTCATGTCGGACAAACTCCATTTAGTAATTGTGACAGGGATGTCGGGAGCTGGTAAGACGGTAGCAATTCAGTCTTTTGAAGACTTGGGTTATTTTACCATTGACAATATGCCACCGACTCTCTTGCCAAAGTTTTTAGAGTTGATTCGTCATAGCCAGGATAACAATAAGATTGCTCTTGTTGTAGATATGCGGAGTCGCTCCTTCTTCTCGGAGATTCGAGAGGTGTTGGATGAGATTGAGGGGGCAGAGGATTTAGATTTTAAAGTCCTATTCTTGGATGCGACGGATAGTGAATTGGTTGCTCGCTATAAAGAAACTCGTCGTTCCCATCCTTTGGCGGCTGATGGTCGTGTTTTGGACGGGATTCAGCTAGAGCGTGAACTTTTGGCTCCCTTGAAAAATATGAGCCAGAATGTCATTGACACGACTGAGCTGACACCTCGTAATCTCCGTATGGCAATCTCAGAGCAGTTTGCTAGTCAGGACAACCAACCATCCTTCCGTGTGGAAGTCATGTCTTTTGGTTTCAAATATGGTCTGCCTCTGGATGCGGACTTGGTCTTTGATGTGCGTTTCTTGCCAAATCCTTATTATCAGAAAGAATTACGAAATCTGACTGGTCTGGATGCTCCCGTCTTTGATTATGTTATGGACCACCAGGAATCTGAAGAATTTTACAGCCACCTTATCGGCTTGATTGAGCCAATTCTTCCTGGTTACCAGAAGGAAGGAAAATCAGTTCTAACGATTGCCGTTGGTTGCACGGGCGGTCAACATAGAAGCGTAGCCTTTGCTAAACGCTTGGCAGATGATTTGGAGAAAAACTGGATTGTCAATCGTAGCCATCGCGATAAGGACAGACGGAAGGAGACGGTCAACCGCTCATGAGAAAACCAAAGATTACAGTTATCGGGGGCGGAACGGGAATTCCAGTCATTTTGAAGAGTTTGCGGGATAAGGATGTAGAGATTACCGCTATCGTGACGGTAGCTGATGACGGAGGATCTTCGGGGGAAATCCGCCAGGCTTTGCAGGTGACCCCTCCAGGTGATTTGCGTAACGTCCTATTGGCTATGTCGGATATGCCCAAACTTTATGAACAAATTTTCCAGTATCGTTTTGCGGATTCAGATGGACCCTTGGCTGGTCATCCACTAGGGAATCTCATCATTGCTGGCATTTCAGAAATGCAGGGTTCAACCTACAATGCGATGAGGTTGTTGACGCGCTTTTTCCATACGACAGGGCGGATTTATCCATCTAGCGAACAGGCCTTGACTCTTCATGCTATTTTTACAGATGGGACCGAGGTAGCAGGTGAGAGCAAGATTTCCAAGCATAATGGGATGATTGATCATGTCTATGTGACAAATTCTTATAACGATGATGAACCGAAAGCCAGTCGCCAGGTGGTTGAAACGATTATGGAAAGTGACATGATCGTACTTGGACCGGGTTCTCTTTTTACCTCAATCTTGCCGAATCTGATGATTTCTGACATTGGCAAAGCCCTAAAAGAAACCAAGGCTGAAGTGACCTATGTGTGCAACATTATGACCCAACGGGGAGAGACTGAGTTTTTCTCAGATGCGGACCATGTGGCGGTTCTCAATGCACACCTAGCTGAACAATTCATTGATACAGTTTTGGTCAATATTGAGCCGGTTCCACAAGAGTATATGAATAGCAACCAGTTTGATGAATACTTGGTACAGGTAAAACACGATTTTGCAGGTTTGCAAAAACAGGCTAATCGTGTGATTTCTTCGAATTTTCTTCGTTTGGAAAATGGCGGAGCTTTCCATGATGGTGACTTGGTGGTAGAAGAGTTGCTCAAGATTTTGCAGGTGCGGCCATGAGTTTTACAGTACAAGTAAAGGAAGAATTGCTGCTTCAGTCTAGCTCAAATAAGAGCGAGCTATCTGCTATTATCAAATTATCAGGTAGTTTGGGCTTAGCTTCATCAGGTTTGACTCTTTCTATCAGCACGGAAAATGCAAAGATTGCCCGTCACATTTATGAACTGTTACTCCATTTCTACCAGATTAAGGCTGAGATTCGCCATCATCAAAAACCTAATCTCAAAAAGAACCGTGTGTATGCAGTTTTGATAGAAGACGGCGTGAATGAGATATTGAACGATTTGCATTTGGCTGATAGCTTCTTTGGATTAGAGACGGGGATTTCTCCCTTGGTTTTGGAAAATGATTCGTGGAGTCAAGCCTATCTTCGTGGAGCATTTTTAGCGGCAGGCTCTGTTAAGGATCCTGAAAAAGGAAAATACCAGCTTGAAATAGCTTCTGTCTATAGTGACCATGCCAATGACCTGGCCAATCTGATGCAGAAATTTCTTTTGGATGCCAAAGTCATTGAGCGAAGTAAGGGAACCATTACCTATCTGCAACGTGCAGAGGACATTATGGATTTTCTTTTGGTGATTGGAGCAGAAGAGACAAAGACAGAATTTGAGAATGTTAAATTGCTTCGTGAGGCTCGCAATGACCTAAATCGAGCTACAAATGCGGAAGCCGCTAATATTGCAAAGACGGTCAATGCTAGTATGAAAACAATCAATAATATTATCAAAATTATGGATACTATCGGTCTAGATCAGTTGTCAGGTGACTTGCAGGAGATTGCCCAGTTGCGAATTCAGCATCCAGACTATTCCATTCAGCAATTGGCGGATAGTCTAACGGTACCGATCACTAAAAGTGGTGTCAACCATCGTTTGCGAAAAATCAATAAGATTGCGGATGAATTGACTGACTAGATAGGTATACATAGAATGTTATAGTCATTTGAATTAACTTTGATACATCGTTACTCTCGGCTTGCCGTACTCTAGTATTGCTTGCACCTCAGTTCCTTGTCTGAAAGTTAATTCATTCGACGATACTAAGACTGGTTCGAAAGGACCAGTTTTTTGTATGCTGTGATAGCAATCTTCTTCACTGGAATGACCCTGTTTTATGAATTTTTCAGTAATGATTAGCATATAACATTAATATATGTTAGAATAGATAGAAGGATACTTTAGCTAGAAAGGAGTTTTGATGATAAGCAACGAACAATATGATTATCTAAGGGCACATCCAACTTTTGAACGTTTGACACGTGATAGCTTTGATCAATTAGCTAAGCATATTCGTTTTCGAAAGATTCCTAAGGGACAAATCTTTTTTTACGCAGAGGATCCTAGAGATTATCTATTTGTATTGTATAAGGGCTATGCTCGGATTGAGCAATATGATGAGACGGATAGTTTTACGTATTTGGACTATATTCGGCAGGGTGGTGCCTTTCCTTTTGGAGATATGTTTCAGGACAAACCTTATCATTATACTGCCATTGCCATAACGGACCTAGAGTATTTTATTGTACCGATGGTCTTGTTTGAAACCTTGTCGAAGATAAATCCGAGTCAAATGACTTATATCTGTCAAAAATTATCCAAAGTGCTTCGTTTTCAAGAGTTGCGCTTGCGAAATGCGATGCGTTCCAAGGCATCAGATCGAGTCGTTCAAGCCTTGGCTCTTCTTTATTGGGATATGTGCCAGCGAGAGCAGTTTGCTACCTTGCCATTTGAAATTCATATTCAAGAGATTTCGCGTTTAGCAGCTACGACACGGGAAACGGTTAGCTATGTTTTGAAGCAACTGAAGCAGAATGGAAAAATTGCTTATAGCCATAAACAGTTAACTTATTTAGATATTGATTATTTCTTAGAAAATTTGACAGAAACTCATTGAAGTTTCTGTTTTTTATAAAAAATAAAAATTCATATAATGATATAACGCAAAGAATTATGCATAATATAGGCGATATAATCGATAATTATTTATAAATAAGGTTGAAAATGTGAAGAATTTCTCAACATAAATGCGAGCGTTTTCAAGTTTTTGTTTTTTTGCTCTGTTAAACTATGGATGTAAAGAGGAAATGAGAGGCAGGAAAGCGTACGTTCCTCCTCGTTTCCCATCATGTATAAATCTACAAGGAGGACAGATCATGTCAAACCATCCAATTCATGTTTTTTCAGAAATTGGTAAGCTGAAAAAAGTTATGTTACACAGACCAGGTAAGGAAATTGAAAACCTGATGCCTGACTACCTAGAACGCCTACTCTTCGATGATATTCCATTCTTAGAAGATGCACAGAAAGAGCATGATGCATTTGCTCAAGCTCTTCGTGATGAAGGTGTCGAAGTACTCTACTTGGAAAAATTAGCTGCTGAGTCACTTGTTACACCTGAAATTCGTGAACAATTTATTGATGAATATCTCGAAGAAGCTAACATTCGTGGTCGGGCGACTAAGAAGGCAATTCGCAAGTTGTTGATGTCTATTGAAGATAATCAAGAACTGGTTGAGAAAACGATGGCTGGTGTTCAAAAGGCAGAATTGCCAGAAATCCCTTCTGAAGAAAAAGGTTTGACAGATTTGGTTGAATCCTCTTACCCATTTGCAATAGACCCAATGCCAAACCTTTACTTCACACGGGATCCATTTGCTACGATTGGTAATGCTGTTTCTCTTAACCACATGTATTCAGAAACACGGAACCGTGAAACCTTGTATGGTAAATATATCTTCACCCATCACCCAGAATATGGTGGAAAAGTTCCATTGGTTTACAATCGTGAAGCAACTACTCGTATAGAGGGTGGTGACGAATTGGTTCTTTCAAAAGATGTTTTGGCAGTAGGTATTTCACAACGTACCGATGCTGCATCAATTGAAAAACTATTGGTAAATATCTTTGAACAGCATGTTGGCTTCAAGAAAGTATTGGCATTCGAATTTGCTAACAACCGTAAATTCATGCACTTGGATACAGTATTTACCATGGTTGACTATGATAAGTTTACTATCCACCCAGAAATTGAAGGTGACCTTCGTGTCTTCTCTGTAACCTATGAAAATGATACGCTTCATATTGAAGAAGAACATGGTGACTTGGCAGAACTTTTGGCTGCGAACCTTGGTCTTGAAAAGGTAGAATTGATCCGTTGTGGTGGCGGTGATATGGTTGCTGCTGGTCGTGAGCAATGGAATGATGGTTCAAATACATTGACTATTGCACCAGGTGTGGTAGTTGTTTACAAACGCAATACGATTACCAATGCAATCCTCGAGTCCAAAGGGCTTCGTTTGATTAAGATTGGCGGAAGCGAATTGGTTCGCGGTCGTGGTGGACCTCGTTGTATGTCAATGCCGTTTGAACGGGAAGACATCTAATGCCAAGTATAGAACGAACAACAATCGGTTCGGAAGAATGGCAACGCGCAGCCTCTATCTATGTCCGCTATAAGGTATTTGTCCTTGAGCGTGGTATTGCAAAGGAAGATGAATTTGACCAGAATGATACGGTAGGAAGAGTTTACGCCAATCTCTTTATTGGTGAAGAACCTGTTTCAACGGGACGTTTTCTTCCTGTCGGCCCTGGTCAAGCTCGTCTAACCCGAATAGCCACTCTACCGAATTTTCGTGGAAAAGGCTATGGAAAAATGATTATCAGCTCTTTGGAAGCTTATGCACGTGAAGCAGGCTTTCATCAGTTGAATATACATTCGGAGTTAACTGCAAAGACTTTTTATGAGTCAGTTGGCTACCAAGCAACTTCTGAAGTTTATCAAGAAGATGGAGAATGGTGCCAGACATTGACAAAATTTATTTAAACATTAGGAGAAGAGACAATGACAAACGTATTTAAAGGTAGACATTTCCTTGCAGAGAAAGATTTCACACGTGCAGAATTGGAATGGTTGATTGATTTCTCAGCTCATTTGAAAGATTTGAAAAAACGCAATATTCCACACCGTTATTTGGAAGGTAAAAATATTGCTCTCTTGTTTGAAAAAACATCAACACGTACTCGTGCTGCCTTCACAGTAGCATCAATTGACCTTGGTGCCCATCCAGAATATCTTGGTGCAAATGACATCCAACTTGGTAAGAAAGAATCTACAGAAGATACTGCTAAAGTTTTGGGACGTATGTTCGACGGTATTGAATTCCGTGGTTTCAGTCAAAAAATGGTGGAAGAATTGGCAGAATTCTCTGGTGTGCCAGTATGGAATGGTTTGACAGATGCATGGCACCCAACTCAAATGTTGGCGGACTACTTGACTGTTAAAGAAAACTTTGGCAAGTTGGAAGGCTTGACTCTGGTTTACTGTGGTGATGGCCGGAACAACGTTGCTAACTCACTTTTGGTAACAGGCGCTATCCTTGGTGTCAATGTCCATATCTTCTCTCCAAAAGAACTCTTCCCAGAAGAAGAAGTAGTTGCCTTGGCTGAAGGTTTTGCGAAAGAAAGTGGAGCACGTGTTCTCATTACTGATAATGCTGACGAAGCAGTCAAAGGCGCAGATGTTCTCTATACAGACGTTTGGGTATCAATGGGTGAAGAAGATAAATTTGCTGAACGCGTTGCCCTCTTGAAACCATACCAAGTGAATATGGAATTGGTGAAAAAAGCAGAAAATGACAATCTCATCTTCTTGCACTGCTTGCCTGCCTTCCATGATACAAACACTGTTTATGGTAAAGATGTCGCTGAAAAATTCGGTGTAGAAGAAATGGAAGTAACAGACGAAGTATTCCGTAGCAAATATGCTCGTCACTTCGACCAAGCTGAAAACCGTATGCACACTATTAAAGCAGTGATGGCGGCTACTTTAGGGGATCCATTTGTTCCACGTGTGTAATACTCTTCGAAAATCAAACTCATACGTTGTTGCCTCGATTTGATGACTGAAAAGCTCCAGTGGAGGTTTTCAGCCTGTTCCCTTGAAGTATGAAAGGAACGGAGTTCTATCTTCATATGTGAAGCGAACTTCGCTCTATTTCCAACCTCCAAAGGTTCCCCGAACCTTTGAAGCAAGTCTGATTTTGATTTTCATTGAGTATATTCTCTAGTCATCGCAACCTCCGGGGGCTGGCACCCAGCCCCCTTATTTTGAGGGTAGATGTGTAAGCGATTACTATTTCGCGAAAGTGAGGAAAAAGCAAGAGATATGGCAAATCGTAAAATTGTAGTAGCCTTGGGTGGCAATGCCATTTTATCGTCCGACCCATCGGCTAAAGCACAAAAAGAGGCCTTGGTACAAACAGCTAAGCACCTTGTAAAATTGATAAAAAATGGGGACGACCTTATTATCACGCATGGTAATGGTCCTCAGGTTGGAAACTTACTTCTTCAAAACCTTGCTGCTGATTCGGAAAAGAACCCAGCTTTTCCATTAGACAGTTTGGTAGCCATGACAGAAGGTTCGATTGGTTTCTGGTTGCAAAATGCCTTGGAAAATGAATTGCTCAAGGAAGGCATTGAAAAAGATGTAGCATCTGTTGTGACCCAGGTTATCGTGGATAAGAATGATCCCGCCTTCGAAAATTTGACCAAGCCGATTGGACCATTCTATACAGAAGAAGAAGCGAAAGCAGAAGCAGAAAAGACTGGTGCAACCTTCAAAGAAGATGCTGGTCGTGGCTGGCGCAAAGTCGTTGCTTCGCCAAAACCTGTAGGAATAAAAGAAATTGGTACCATTCGTACCCTTCTCAATGCAGGTGAGGTAGTCGTAGCTGCTGGAGGCGGAGGTATTCCAGTTGTCCAAGAAGCAGATGGCACCCTGACCGGTGTGGAAGCAGTTATCGATAAGGACTTTGCTTCTCAATGTTTGGCAGAATTGGTTGACGCAGACTTGTTTATCGTCTTGACCGGTGTAGACTATGTCTTTGTTAACTACAACAAACCAGACCAAGAAAAATTAGAAACAGTTACCGTAGCTGAATTGGAAGAATATATCAAACAAAATCAATTCGCACCAGGTTCCATGCTACCGAAAGTTGAAGCAGCTATTGCTTTTGTAAACAATAAGCCGCAATCAAAAGCAGTCATTACCTCATTAGAAAACTTAGGCGCTTTGATTGAATCCGATAGCGGCACTATCATTGTCAAAGGCTAAGTAGCTGTATGTATCGTTGAGGCTTCTATTTATTGATGTACTCTGCATGCAAATATAGTTTTTAAACTAGACGGGTTATTTATTGATGGAGTTAGGGGAGTGGGAGTGTTGATAGTCCTACAAGGGTTCCCTTTAATCGAAACATGAAGGTCTGGGCTTCTAAGCTCCCTCCCCTCTCATCCATTTCCTATCAAGTATCTATCTATAAGCAATGATTTCAGATAATAGACTGAAGGAGATAGACATCTCTTGAAGATAGGTGGATATTTGATACGGTTATTACGGATACAATTTCCCTTAAATAGGGGATAAACTTTTAAAATATTATAGGAGGTTTTTGCGATGAGCGAAAAAGTGAAAAAAGGCTTTAAATTGCCTTCGTCTTATACAATATTGATGCTCATTATTGCCTTTATGGCAGTGATGACATGGATTATTCCAGCTGGTCAGTATCAGGTTGATGAAGCCGGACATTTGGTGGCTGGTACCTATGAGAAGGTTGCTCAAAATCCACAAGGGATTTACGATGTTTTTATGGCTCCAGTTCGTGCCATGCTTGGTCATGGTGCGACTGAAGCAGCGATTAACGTAGCATTCTTCATCATCATGGTTGGTGCCTTTCTTGGTGTAGTTAACGAAACAGGTGCACTTGATGTAGGGATTGCTTCTATTGTAAAACGCTTCAAAGGTCGTGAAAAAATGTTGATTTACATTCTCATGACTTTGTTTGCCTTGGGAGGCTCAACCTATGGTATGGGTGAAGAAACAATGGCTTTCTTCCCACTCCTTGTTCCTGTTATGATGGCGGTTGGTTTTGATAGTATTACTGGTGTAGCCATCATCTTGCTAGGGTCTCAAATCGGCTGTTTGGCTTCTACTGTAAACCCATTTGCGACAGTTGTTGCTTCTGACGCAGCAGGTGTAAGTGTTGCGGATGGTATGATTTGGCGCTTTGTCTTCTTCGTTGTCATTCTCGCGATGGGGGTTCTCTTTGTAGCCAACTATGCTGAGAAAGTGAAAAATGATCCGACTAAGTCCTTGGTTTATAAACAACGTGAAGCGGACATGCAACACTTTAATGTAACAGCAACTCAAGAAGTGAATGCAGAATTATCACCAGCTCAAAAACGTGTTCTCTGGGTATTTGTATTAACATTTGTTCTCATGATTTGTAGCTTTATTCCATGGGAAGATTTGGGTGTGACTATCTTTACACAATTTAATGATTGGTTGATTGGTCTTCCATTCATCGGTCAAGTGATTGGTTCTTCAACAGCTGCTCTTGGTACTTGGTACTTCCCAGAAGGAGCAATGCTCTTTGGTATCGCAGGGATTGTAGTTGGTTTAGTTTATGGTATGAGTGAAGAACGTTTGGTAAAATCCTTTATGTTCGGTGCGGCTGATATTTTCAGCGTAGCTTTGATTTGTGCTATCGCGCGTGGTATTCAAGTCATCATGAACGATGGTATGATTACTGCCACTATTCTCCACATGGGTGAAGAAGGATTGCAAGGTTTGTCTTCACAAGTATTCATCATTTTGACATATCTCTTCTATCTACCAATGTCCTTCCTGATTCCATCTTCATCAGGTCTTGCAGGGGCTTCTATGGGTATCATGGCACCTCTTGGTGAATTTGTAAATGTACCAGCGAGCTTGGTTATCACAGCTTTCCAAGCTGCATCAGGTCTCTTGAACTTGGTGGCTCCAACATCAGGTATTGTAATGGGAGCCTTGGCACTTGGTCGTGTTGAAATTGGTACTTGGTATAAATTTGTAGGTAAGTTAATCGTAGGCATCATGATTGCCTCCATAGCTATTTTGGTCATTGCGACATTCTTCTAATCGAAATTCTGGGTCAGATTTTATCATGAATACAGATAAAATTTGGCTCAGTTTTTCCTTTTATGATAGAATAGTGCTAGAAAATATATCATATCTTATTATGTTGAAAGGGGACACAATGAGAACAAGTTTTATTCAGTCATCGCATCAGGAGGCATGTATTCAAGCCATCCAAGAACTGGTTGCTTTTCCTTCTGTTTTGCAAGAACATCAGGCAGATACGCCATTTGGTCAAGCGATTCAGGATGTTCTGGAGCACACGTTGGCTTTGACGGAAAAAATGGGTTTTAAAACTTATTTAGACCCTGCTGGTTATTATGGCTATGCTGAAATTGGGCAAGGCGAAGAATTATTAGCAATCCTTTGCCACTTAGATGTGGTACCTGCTGGTGATCTTAGTCAATGGCAGACGCCGCCTTTTGAGGCTGTGGTAGAGGGAGATTACATTATTGGACGCGGAGTTCAGGATGATAAAGGTCCTTCGATGGCGGCCTTATTTGCAGTAAAAGCACTTCTTGATGCGGGAGTCCAATTTAACAAACGGATTCGTTTCATTTTTGGAACAGATGAAGAGACCTTATGGCGGTGTATGAACCGCTACAATCAGTTGGAAGAAGTGGCAACTATGGGCTTTGCACCAGATTCTTCCTTCCCTTTGACTTATGCTGAAAAAGGATTGCTACAGGCCAAATTGCATGGTCCAGGTCACCCTTGTCTGAGTATCGAAGCGGGAACTGCCTATAACGTAGTACCTGCCAAGGCAAGCTATTCTGGTCATTTATTAGCAGGAGTTATTGCGGAATTAGATCAATTAGGCTTTGATTATGAAACCAAAGATGATCAAGTAACGGTTCTTGGTATTTCGCGGCACGCCAAGGATGCTGCCGAGGGGGTCAATGCCATTGTTCGTTTGGCAAAGGCTTTGGAACATTTTGAAAATCATCCAGCCTTGGACTTTATCGTCAATGCAGTTGGTGAAGATGCCACAGGATTTAAGCTTTTTGGTGATGTGACCGATGAACCATCAGGGACACTCAGTTTCAATATTGCAGGTCTAACCATTAGCGCAAAAAAATCAGAAATTCGCTTGGACATTCGTATTCCTGTCACTGCGGATAAAGATGCCCTAGTTTCTACTTTACAAGCCAAAGCGCAATCATGTGGCTTGACCTATGAAGAGTACGACTACCTTGCTTCCTTGTATGTGCCATTAGACAGCCAGCTGGTATCTACGCTCATGTCTGTTTATCAAGATAAGACAGGAGATTTAACAAGCGAGCCAATCTCGTCAGGTGGGGCTACCTTTGCTCGTACCATGCCAAACTGTGTGGCCTTTGGTGCATGTTTCCCAGATACAGAACAAACAGAGCATCAGGAAAATGAACGCATGCCATTAGAAGACTTATATAAAACAATGGATATTTATGCTGAGGCAGTCTATCGCCTAGCTGCGGAATAGCCATATTATCAGTATTGAATAGTAAATTACAGTTTAAAAGCTCTTAGTGAAATATCTAAGAGCTTTTCTTATGAAGAATAACATTGAAAGATGAGATAGAAATGTGTCACTGTTCACAAGAAGTGGACAAAAATATATGAAAGTGTGACTTATTATATGCTATTTTAGAAATAGACCCCATCTGCATATAGAATAAGTCAAGTTAGACTATTCTACAATAAAACGCGTACATGTTATATTTTCGTTTATGAGTATAAAGGGAAGTTATTGATAATTATTTGAAAAATTATCTTTAAAATTAAGTATGTTGTTTGTGAACACAAATTTTTATAATTTACTAAAGAAAAATGGTGGAGTAAACTGTTTCAAGTGCTCGAAGCAAGCTTGTGCCCCCTCGACATCTTCACAAATGATGAGACAGACATCGTCACCGCAGACGGTCGCTACAATTTGAGGAATCTCCATGGCATCCAAAATAGAACCGAATGAGTTGGCCAATCCAGGTAGGGTCTTGAGCACCACTTGATGTTGGATAGGTTTTAGCATGACCAAAGCATCTTCCATATAGAGTCGCAGTCGTTTTTCCCAGCGAGTAGGAGCAATGGGGTTGATGACATAGTGAGAAGAATCATCTTCGTTGACTTTGACAAGATTGAGCATCTTGATGTCACGGGAGAGGGTAGATTGGGTGACGGAGACTCCGTTGACCTCTAGTAATTCTTGCAATTCCTGCTGGGTATGTATTTTCTTCTCCATGATTAGAGACAGGATCAGCTGATGGCGGCTTTCAATCTTGTTCATAGGGCCCTCCTTGAGATGTAAGGAAAATAAAATCTGAACTCAGAATAAATTGGTGATAACAGCCTATTGAATAAACATTGCATCCCCAAAACTAAAGAAGCGGTAACGTTCTTCAACAGCATGTTTATAGGCATCTAAGGTAAATTCTCTACCTGCAAAGGCAGAAACTAGCATAACCAAAGTAGATTTTGGCAGGTGGAAATTGGTTGAGAAGGCATCAACGATTCGGAAGGTGTAGCCAGGTTTGATGAAGATATTTGTCCAACCAGAATCAGCTTCCAAACGGCCATCAAATTTATTACCGATGGTTTCGAGGGTGCGGATGGATGTAGTGCCGACTGCGACGATACGACCACCGTTATCTTTGACCTGATTGAGGGTTTGAGCAGCTTCTGCTGATAGGTTATAGAATTCCGAGTGCATTTCATGCTCATCAACGTTATCAACAGAGACTGGTCGGAAGGTCCCAAGCCCAACGTGAAGAGTCAAATAGACTAGCTTCACTCCTTTAGCTTCGATTTTTTCGAGTAACTCTTGGGTGAAATGTAGTCCAGCAGTTGGGGCTGCGGCAGAACCGTTTTCCTTGGCATAAACTGTTTGATAGCGTTCACGGTCTTCTAATTTTTCATGAATGTAAGGTGGAAGTGGCATTTCGCCTAGACTTTCCAAGACTTCCAGGAAGATACCTTCATAGGAGAATTCAACAATTCTTCCCCCGTGTTCTAATTCTTCTACGATAGTAGCAGTTAATCGTCCGTCACCAAAAGCGACTGTGGTACCGACCTTCAGACGTTTTGCTGGTTTGGCAAGAACTTCCCACTGATCACCTTGGGTATTTTTCAAAAGCAAAAGCTCAACATGTCCCATAGTTTCAGGCTTGTAGCCATAGAGACGGGCAGGCAGAACACGTGTATTGTTCATGACCAGAGCATCACCGGGATTTAGTTGGTCGATAATATGGTCAAAGTGACTGTCAACCATGCTCCGTTTTTCGCGGTCGAGGATCAATAGTTTAGAGCTGTCGCGCTTTTCAAGGGGAACTTGAGCGATAAGCTCTTCGGGTAAATCAAAATCAAAATCTGCAGTATTCATATTCACTCCTTAGACTAAAATAAAATATAGGTAAAATAAATCAATAGGGCAAATGGCAAAGCCACCAATAGACTACCAATCAGGTAGAAAATAAACTTTAGGACCTTTGATTTAGAAATAAAATAGCCAGTAAGGCAGAACAGAATACCAATAAAAAATAAGTAAAAAAGCACATCTGTCATAAATGTATTATATCATAGTTAGACACTTAAGTCTTGATGGATGGGAAGAGAATTAAAATTATTCGTGCTGATGTAATACTCTATAAGTATAAATTCTTGACAAAAATTGGTCTATACCATATAATAAAGAAAAACAATAAATGGTATAGACCAAAGAGGTGTGTTATGAAAATTCATGTAGTAAATAATCAAGTTGAAGGAGCAACTGTAGCATTAGACATTTTGAAAGAAAAATTGAACGGAGGTGCCAAGGTATTAGGTTTGGCAACAGGCTCCAGTCCGTTAGAATTTTACAGATTGATTCGTGAGTCGGATTTAGACTTTTTGGATGTGACATCTGTAAACTTGGATGAGTATGTTGGTCTAGGTGAGGAGAGCGACCAATCCTATATTCATTTTATGAAGGAAAATCTTTTCAATGCCAAACCGTTTAAGAAATCTTATTTACCGAATGGTTTAGCGACAGATGTAGTTGCTGAAACAGAACGTTACAACCAAGTATTGGCAGAGCATCCAATTGATTTCCAAATTTTGGGTATCGGTCGCAACGGCCATATCGGTTTCAATGAACCAGGTGCTCCATTTGATGGTCAGACCCATCTGGTTGAATTGGCGCCATCAACCATCGAAGCCAATGCACGCTTCTTTGACAATCCAGAAGATGTACCCAAACAAGCTATCTCCATGGGCATCGCCAACATTATGGCAGCCAAGACCATTGTTCTCATGGCCTATGGTCAGGAAAAAGCTGACGCCATTAAGGCGACTGTGGAAGGAGCAGTGACAGAAGATGTCCCAGCAAGCGTCCTCCAAAACCACGACAATGTCATCCTTATCCTCGACCAAGCGGCAGCAAGTAAATTAGTGTAGTATGTTGTAAACGATTATTCTTAGACATAAAGTTGGTTGTAACAGTGCAATAAGTATAATGTCTGAATGAATCTAGGTTCTTTTTCCATTATGAATTTGACAAAAATTGTGAAAAGGCATGTAACTTATATTTTTAAGGGCATGCCTTTTGCTATTCTGATAATCAATATCAGTTGTTATATATTGAATGGATTATAACATTAAGTTGGATGTGAGAGAAAATTTCGACAAGAGGTACTACTAAATTGCTGTCCTTTATCATGTTGAAAATTGATAGGAACAAGTGAAATGGGCAAAATAGTATCATTTTCTCTACGTTTTGTATAACGTTTTCATTTTTTTAGGTAGTTTTATGGTTTTTATATAATCTTTTTCTAAAGTTGGTTTTTGAGTTATTTTTTTGTACTATACTGTTACTACGTTTCCGATAGGAGGAAGCAAATATCTATACAAAGGAGGAGGCTGGGCAAAAAGCCCAGGACCACTACTCAGAGTTCGTGTCAACATCTCAGCGCAGTGGTTGATTGGCAGATTTGTTCGTGTTTTACACTCCAAATCTGACCATTACGACTGATGCGAACAGTGTTCGCTTCATTTCCAACCTCTAACAGTCACTACTCTGACTTAACGACTGTTGCGGACTTCGTTCGCTATATCTCCAACCTCCAAAGGTTCCCCGAACCTTTGGAGCTATACGGGGGTGGGAGTTTAAAAGGTCTGGGAGACCTTTTAAAGTGGGAGATATAAGCTGACGGCAGTCAGCTCACATAAATTGATGTCTGGGAATAGACTGTTTCAGCTCAACAACTGGAAATAAGGACTTGTTGACGAACTCTTTTTTAACTAGTCGAGTTCCCCCTCTCATTGTAACAAAACGTAATTATAAAGTTGGCGCATGTGCTATGGCACTTGCAGTGCTAATGACCACTGCAGGTGGTGCAGTTGTAAATGCAGAGCAACGACTTAATTCACCAGTTGGTTTTGAGTAACGTGACGAAGTACTTCTAGAGCTGAAAGAATCAACCCAACCTTTTGGTCAAGGTGTTCAACATTTAGAGCCTATCAACCCACCTGTGACTCAAATGGCTCCTTCTGTACAAAAATCATCATGGTTTGGTTCATTTTGGGGAGGTGTACAAAAATTGTGGAATGCATTATGTTGTTCTGTGGGATTAACTTGGTGTAAAGTTAAATAAGTAATCTAGAGTTATAATCTTGTAATATTTAGTCAATTAATTTGAAAATCCTTCATACTTCACTAACTTTCTTAAATTATTTAATTTTCTATATATTACCCTCTTAAAAATCTTTTTCATCTATACATTCATAACTTTAATACTATCACTCAAAATAGTATGCCCTCTATGAAAATAGAGGGTTACATTTTTTTGCGAATGAGATGTTGACACGAATTCCATATTTCTTGAGTCTCGGTTGTAATTTTTCTTAGATAAATTAAAGAGTGAAAAGTTTAGGATGTAATTGTTCTAAACTTTTTATATTGCATTGATAAAAAAATACAGTCTTTGTGTAACAGGTATATTCTTGTATTTTTTTGTGAAAAAAGAAATAAATTGACAAAATTATGGTAAAATGTAGGTTGATTTAAAATTAATCATTTAATGAATGGAATGAGTTCGAAGTAAGTCAAGATTGACTAGACATTGTATTTAAAGTAATTCGCAGGAATAAGAGATGGAAGGAGATAGAACATGCAACATCCAGTTGTACGATTTATCTGTAGAACCCTGTTCTATTTTTTTATATTGTTACTACTTTTGTATCTGTATAGTTATTTAGACATTGGACAGGGAGGATTTATCTATAATGAGTTTTAAAGAGGAGAGTATAAAAAAGATTAGCAGTATGTTAGAGCGGGTAGAGCATTTTGCGACAGAAAATCCTGACTACCCTGTTTACCATTATCTAGGACAGTTGTACAGTTATGGGGATTTAAAGGCAGATTCAGATTCTTTAGCAGCCCATATTGATAGTTTGGATTTACCAGCAAACTCTCCTGTTCTTGTTTTTGGCGGACAGGAGTACCAGATGTTGGCAATCTTTGTTGCCTTAACCAAGGCTGGCCATCCATATATCCCTGTAGATAGTCATTCTGCTTTGGATCGGATTGAAGCTATTCTGGAAATAGCAGAGCCGAGTTTGGTGTTTGCGGTAGCAGACTTTCCGCTAGAGACAAGTTTGCCAGTGCTTGGTTTGTCTGAAGTTGAAGCCATTTTTGAGAAGAAGTCAACTTATCAGTTGATGCATCCTGTAAGTGGAGATGATACCTACTATATTATCTTCACTTCTGGGACAACGGGTAAACCAAAAGGGGTGCAAATTTCGCATGACAATTTGCTCAGCTTCACTAACTGGATGATAAGGGATAAGGAGTTTGCGCTACCAGAGCGACCGCAAATGTTGGCTCAACCGTCCTATTCGTTTGACTTGTCGGTTATGTATTGGGCTCCGACGCTTGCCCTTGGTGGGACCTTATTTGCCCTACCGAAAGAGTTGACTTTGGATTTTAAGACCTTATTTGCAGCTATTCAAACTTTGCCATTTAAGATTTGGACTTCGACACCATCATTTGTAGATATGGCTTTGCTATCTCGTGAGTTTGATGGGGAACATTTACCAGATTTGACGCATTTCTATTTTGACGGAGAGGAGTTAACTGTAAAAACAGCTCAGAAGCTCCGCGAACGTTTTCCAAAAGCTGTGATTGTTAACGCTTATGGACCGACCGAAGCTACAGTCGCCTTATCAGCAGTTGCTATAACTAATGAGATGTTAGTGAATTATAAACGTTTGCCGATTGGTTATACCAAACCAGACTCACCAACTTTTATTTTGGATGAGGATGGTCAAGTAGTACCGAATGGTCAACAGGGAGAAATTGTTGTATCAGGTCCTGCTGTCTCTAAAGGATATTTGAATAATCCTGAGAGAACCGAGGCGGCATTTTTCCAGTTTGACGGCTTACAGGCCTATCATACTGGGGATTTGGGTGTAATGACAGATGAAGGTCTGTTACTCTATGGTGGGCGTATGGATTTCCAAATTAAATATAATGGTTATCGTATCGAGTTGGAAGAAGTTGCCCAACACTTAAATAAATCAACCTATATTGAGGCTGCGGTAGCTGTTCCACGTTATAATGCTGACCATAAAGTGCAAAATCTGTTAGCTTATGTTGTCCCTAAAGCAGGGATTATGGAGCAGTTCGATCGAGAGTTGGAGTTAACCAGGGTCATCAAGCAGGAGTTAAAAGAACGGATGATGGATTATATGATGCCTTCGAAGTTTATTTATCGAGACAGTCTTCCTTTGACTGCAAATGGGAAGATTGATATTAAGGGATTGATCGCTGAGGTGAATGCTCAATGATGGAGTTTTTCAAACAGCTACCTCAGTTAGAGCCTTATGGGAATCCATTGTACTTTTTCTATTTAGTCTTAGCGCTAGTACCAATTTTTATAGGACTCCTTTTTAAAAAACGTTTCCCCTTGTATGAAACAGGTGTTAGTTTAGCCTTCATTGTCTTGATGTTTACAGGTACAAAGACAATGCAATTGCTGTCTTTATTGGCCTATATTATTTGGCAGACAATGTTGATTTTTTTCTACAAACATTATCGTCAACGGGCAAATCAAAGCTGGGTCTTCTATTTAATCGTGTGTTTAGCTGTTTTTCCGTTGACTTGGGTAAAGTTGGCACCGACTTTTAGTCAGCATGGGGCAATTTTCGGTTTTTTAGGTATTTCTTATTTAACGTTTCGGTCGGTCGGAATGGTGATTGAAATGCGGGACGGTTTACTAACGGAATTTAGTTTAGGGAGTTTTTTACGATTTTTGCTATTTATGCCAACTATTTCGAGTGGTCCTATTGATCGTTATAGACGGTTTACGGAAGATTACAAACAAATTCCTGAGCGAACTGAGTTATTAAATATGCTCGATCAGACTGTGCATTATATTATGATGGGCTTCTTATATAAGTTTATTCTAGCCTATTTTATCGGGCATACTTTACTGGAGCCTTTAAAGGCAGTCGCCTTGGATCAAGGTGGATGGTTTAACTTACCTACTATTGGAGTTATGTATCTCTATGGTTTTGAATTATTCTTTGACTTTGCAGGCTATTCCATGTTTGCCATAGGTATTTCCAACCTTATGGGTATTCGCTGCCCAATTAACTTTGATCAACCGTTCAAATCGCGTGATCTTAAGGAATTTTGGAATCGATGGCATATCAGCTTATCTTTTTGGTTCCGTGATTTCGTCTTCATGCGTCTGGTTAAGACTTTGTTAAAACATAAGGTTTTCAAAAATCGAAATACGGTATCTAATGTTGCCTATCTGCTAAATATGCTCTTGATGGGCTTGTGGCATGGTGTAACATGGTATTATATTGCATATGGTCTCTTTCATGCTTTGGGGTTGATCATCAATGACGCTTGGATTCGTAAGAGGAAATCAATTAATTTAGCTCGAAAAAAAGCTGGGCAAGAACCACTGCTGGATAATCGTTGGACGAGTTTCGCTGGTATGTTTGTGACCTTCCATACGGTCATGTTCTCTTTCTTGATATTTTCAGGATTTTTAGATAAATTGTGGTTCAAGTAGACAATAGGTAACGATTGTATGAATCGTAGAAAGGAATAAAAAAATGGATGTAAAAGAAACAATATTGAATATTATCGAAGAATTATTTATGGAAGATGTATCTGAAATGATGGATGAAGACCTATTTGATGCGGGTGTTTTGGATAGTATGGGGACCGTAGAACTTATTGTGGAGTTAGAAAGTCGTTTTAATATTACAGTTCCAGTTTCAGAGTTTGGTCGTGAAGATTGGAATACAGCTAACAAAATCATTTCTGGTGTTGTGGAGTTGATGCATGCGTAAGCAATTGTGGCAGATTTTTGGGCCTGTGATTTGTGCAACGTTTTTAGTTATTCTCACCTTGTTGTTTTTCCCGAGTTCTTCTCGGTCAAATTTCAAAGAAGAAAAACAAGATGCAGTAGCATTGTCTTATATTAGTTTTAAGAGCAAATATAAGAAAAATAGAGCTCTGGGAGACAAAAATCATCGCTTTGTTCCTTTCTTTGGGTCAAGTGAATGGTCACGTTTTGATAGTATGCATCCGTCAGTGTTGGCAGATGCCTATCAGAGAGAGTATACTCCCTATTTGTTAGGACAACGTGGTGCAGCTTCGCTGACACAATATTTTGGCATGCAACAGATTGGGGCACATTTAAAAAATAGTCAGGCTATCTATGTTGTTTCTCCTCAATGGTTTTCACCCAAAGGGGCATCATCTAAGGCATTTGAACAATATTTTAGTAGTGATCAAGCCACTCATTTTCTGCAAACAAGTGCTGAGGATGACTATGATAGATATGCAGCAAAGCGTTTCTTAGAGCTTAAATCAGACTGTAGTTTGACAGGAATGTTTCAAAAAGTAGCTAGTGGTAAGGAATTGTCGAAATGGGATAGAGAGCAGTTGACCTGGCAAGCCTATTTATTAGAAAAGCAAGATGCCTTATTTAGTCGCTTTGCTGATTCTGGTAGTAATTTAGGATTGGTAGAAACGGAAGCGATGAAACTTCCAGAGCCTTTTTCCTATGACCGCTTGAGTAAAGTGGCTAATGAGGACGGGAGTCGTTCTACTCAATCAAATGATTTCCAAATTGATGATAGGTTTTATAGAAATCGTCTTCAGTCAAAAATCAAAAAACTCAAACAATCCCAGACAAAAATATCTTATCTGCAATCACCGGAGTACAATGATTTTCAGCTGGTTTTGAATGAATTTGCTAAACATCAGACTGATGTGCTATTTGTAATTCCCCCAGTTAATGAACGTTGGATGAACTACACTGGTCTCAATAAAGATATGTATCAGGCAACAGTAGCAAAGATTAAGTACCAGTTGACCAGTCAAGGTTTCAATCATATTGCTGATTTGTCGGAGCAGGGGGGGATAGATTATTTTATGCAAGATACGATCCACATCGGTTGGCAAGGCTGGCTGGAGCTTGATAAGTATATCCACCCATTCTTGACAGAACAACAAGCACCTGTTCATTATCAGTTAAAAAAAGAATTTTTAACTTCTGAATGGGCTGCATATAAGGGAGATTTAAACTTATTTTTAAAATAGTTAGATACAGTTATAATAAAAAGCAAGAAGGCTTTGAATTAGGAAGTCTCCTTGCTTTTTTGTTCTTTTACTGTAATAAACTGAATGATTATATATCTTCCCCCAACAAACTGTGGTTGGCTTTGCGGAAGCGAATAACATGATAGGCAACCATAGCGTGTGAGAGCAGGTTTAAGATAACAAATAGTAGGATATTTGAATGCCCATCCAGCAATAAGGCAACATTTCCAATTAGTAAAATGAGAGCATAGATGAACAGCCCTCTCCTGCCAACTTGATGGACTTGTTGATTATAGAAGGAGGTCGAAAGGATACCACTATAGAAGATAAGGTTTCCTACAATCAGCATGGGCAAGGCCAAAAATCATTATGATGACTAGGGAAAAGCTCCATTGCCACTGTGAAGAAATTCAAGCCAAGAACAATCACCAAATGAGCGTATAGCAGAACAGTCGCATCTGCCTTGCGGTGATGGTTGATATTGAGATAGGTTTGCGAAATGTAAAACATAAAGGAGAACGCCATAGCCAAGAAGAAGAGAACACCAGTGAGTAGATGCGTCTGAATCGGATAATTCTTCAAAATCGCAATGACCGTTTCACCAAAAGTAATAATAGTAATCAACTGGCAGCGTTCTACGATATGAGGAAAGTTCATGACATCGTGACTGAGTTTGTCCTTGAAGAAATAGGAAATGACAAATGGAAGATAAAAAAGTAAGAGGCTCTTTTCATCATAGGTCCAGAAATTGAAGTAGATAGCTACCGAAGCCAAGAAAAATACCAGCACATAAATCCCAAACATATAGAGACTATTTTTTATATCTGCCGTAAAACCGATTTTTCGCCCCCGAAGGTAGTACTGCAAGCAAAGTAGCAAATAAGACAGGGTCAAAAAGATAGTAAAGGGCAGGGCTGTTGCTTCAAAATCATGACTAAAGTTTAGGGATAATTGCCCCACCACAAACATGGACGCAATAATCGTGATAATATCCAACAAATCCCGTTCACCATATTTGTTGAGGTAAATCGTCTCATTAATCCACAAGGTCATAATAATCAGGTTAGCGGTGATAAAAGTTAGAATTTCCCTGAGACCGATATGGTCACCGTGCAAAAGTCCAGTCAGTGAAGAAGTGGCCAAGACAAAGACCAAATCATAAAATAATTCATAGTTGGATACGCGTTTTGCGATAATTTCAGACATGTCAATCTCCTTTTCAAAAAAATCTGAAATATTATACCATACGAAAAGGGAGGCTGTCATCTCCCTTTATTTCTTACAATGTCCAGTCCAAGTCTGGTCCGACTGGGACAATACCTGTTGGGTTAATGGTTTTGTGGCTACCGTAGTAGTGCTGCTTGATATGGTCAAAGTCAACCGTCTCCGCAATACCAGAGTGGTTGTAAATCCGCTTGGTATAATCCCACAAGTTTGGATAGTCAACCAAGGCCTTGATATTGCATTTGAAATGCCCAAAGTAAACAGGGTCGAAACGCACCAAGGTGGTAAAGAGGCGAATATCAGCCTCGGTCAATTGATTTCCCACTAGATAGTCCCTGACAGCCAAATGTTCTTCTAGTTTGTCCAAGGCAGCAAAGAGGTTGTTGACTTCTTTCTCATAGACTTTCTGATTGGTTGAAAATCCAGCCTTGTAGACTCCGTTGTTGATGTTTGGATAGACAAAGTCATTCATGGCATCAATCTCAGCCTGTAGGTGTTCTGGATAGTAGTCATCATAGTTGCCTGTAATGTCATTGAAGGCGGTATTGAACATCCGCATAATCTCGGCAGACTCGTTGCTTACGATTGTATTGGTTTTCTTATCCCAAAGAACTGGAACGGTGACACGTCCTGTATAGTGTGGATCAGCCTTCAAATATACCTGATAGAGATAGTCGCTGTTAAAGAGGGAATCCTTGATCACGCCAGGTCCGTCTGCAAAAGTCCAGCCATTTTCTAACATGAGGGGATGAACGACAGACAAGGAAATATGGTCTTCCAAGCCCTTCAATTTTCGCATAATCAAGGTCCGACTAGCCCAAGGACAAGCCAGAGAAATATAGAGGTGGTAGCGACCAGACTCAGCCTTGAAACCGCCCTCTCCTGTTGGGCCTGCCTGTCCGTCTGGCATAATCCAGTTGCGAAATTGTGTGATAGTACGGACAAATTTACCGCCTGTTGACTTGGTGTCATACCATTGATCCACCCATTTGCCATCTTGTAAAAGTCCCATGAATTTTCTCCCTTACTGAAGAAATGGGAAATCCAATAGGATGATTGGATTTCCTTTGTAAAAAAATATATCACTAACTAGTATTATAAACTTTTTTCAAAAAGAGTCAAGCTATATGATTTGTGATACAATAGTCCCATGAGATTGGACAAATGTTTAGAGAAAGCCAAAGTTGGCTCGCGTAAGCAAGTAAAAAAACTTTTCAAAGCCCAGCAAATCAAGATTAACGGACGACCTGCTCAAAGCCTAAGCCAGATTGTTGACCCAGAGTTACAAACTATCCAAGTTTCGGGTAAAAAAGTTGCCTTAGAAGGTTCCGCCTATTATTTGCTTCATAAACCAGCAGGAGTCGTTTCTGCCGTGACAGACCAGGAGCATCAGACAGTCATCGACTTGATTTCTCCGCAAGACAGTAGGGAATGTCTCTACCCAGTCGGTCGCCTGGACAGGGATACCGAAGGCCTAGTCCTCATTACCAACAATGGTCCGCTCGGTTATCGCATGCTCCATCCCAGTCACCATGTGGACAAGGTCTACTATGTGGAGGTAAATGGATGCTTGGCTGAGGATGCTTCAAAATTTTTTGCCTCAGGTGTTACTTTCTTGGATGGAACACGGTGTCAGCCTGCAGATTTGACTGTCTTGGAGGCTTCTTTGGACCATAGCAGAGCGACCATCAAGCTGGCAGAAGGTAAGTTTCATCAGGTCAAAAAGATGTTTTTAGCCTATGGTGTCAAGGTCACATATCTCAAGCGGATTTCCTTTGGTGGTTTTGAACTGGGGGATTTGGAACGAGGTACATACAGACAACTCACACCAAATGAAATGGAACATTTATTCACTTATTTTGACTAGAGGAGGATATATAATGAACATTTATGATTTTACAGTACAAAAACAAGATGGAACAGATCAGTCCATGGCTGAGTATCAAGGACAAGTTTTACTTATAGTCAATACAGCGCCAGGTTGTGGATTGGCACCCCAATACAAGGAACTACAGGGGGAGTGGGAAAGAACTCGACTAAGTCAAAAAGAGTTCGTCTTCCCACCCCCGCACAGTTGATTAGGTTAGATTTGGAGTGTAAAACACGAACAAATCTACCAATCAACCACTGCGCTGAGATGTTGACACAAACACTGAGAAGTGGGCCAGGGCTTTTTGCCCAGCCTCATCGAGGCCAAGGTTTTGTAGTGTTGGATTTCCCTTGTAATCAATTTTTAAATCAGGCTCCCGGTTCTGCTGAAGACATCAATCAGATCTGTAGCTTGAATTATGGTACAACTTTTCCTCGTTTTGCTAAAATTGCTGTGAATGGATTTGAAGCTAGTCCGCTATATCGCTATCTTAAGAAAGAAAAATCAACCTTATTAGGAGGTCGAATTGAGTGGAATTTTACCAAGTTTTTGGTGGATAGACAAGGGCGTGTGGTCAAACGATATTTACCAACAACTAGTCCATTAAAACTTAAAGAGGATATTGAATTTTACCTAGAAAAATAACAAGAAGGCTGGAGTCATCTAGCCTTCTTGTTTTAGTAACCACAGAAAATAGGGAGCGCCGATAAGTGAGACGATGATGCCGGTTGGGATGCCTGTTCCGACAAGTAGTACCCGTCCTATGGTATCCGCTAGAAGTAGAATGAAGCTTCCTATTATCATAGTAGCTGGAATGATGACACGATGGTCATTTCCTAACCATTTGCGCACAATGTGACCAGCAATGAGACCAACGAAGGTGATATTACCAACTAAAATGACACTAAGAGAGGCTAGGGCGGTAGCCAATACCAAGGTAGTCCGCCTTTCACGCTGTAAGTGGAGTCCCAAAGCCATGGCTGTCTGGTCGTTTAGATTCATAATATTGAGTGAGCGACTTCGACTAAACGTTGCCATCCACACCAATAGAAGAAGAGGAGTATAGATTGCGATAGTTTTCCAATCTCCACCATTTACTCGACCGCTGAGCCACTGGATAATGTATTCCATCTTAAAGTCATCTAATTGGCTGATGATGCTGACCATGATACCAGACAGCATGCTCGAAATTCCAACTCCCGTGATAATTAAGCGTGCAGGATGGATGCCGTACAGCTTCTTACGTGCAATCCAGTAAACTAGAAAAATGGTTAATCCACCGCCCATCATAGCAAATAGAGGCATGAGACTCAATAAGACAGGGCTGATTTTTGAAGAGAGACCGACAAATAGTGCCACAACAAGACCAGCTCCTGCGTTGATTCCTAATATTCCAGAATCTGCCAGAGGATTGCGGGTCAAAGTTTGTAGCAACAAACCCGCCAAAGCCAGAGAAGCCCCTCCGATAATGGAGGCGATTATTCTAGGTAAGCGAATTCGTCCAATGATCAGTAGAGTCGATGAACTAGCCTGCCCACTCATGATGTCGATGAGATCCGAAAAGGATGAATTGCTATAGCCGATAGATAAGGAAAGTAGGAAAATGACAAATAAAAGGATCAGCAGGAATGTGAATATTTTTAGATAGTTGTGATGTCTTATCAAAAGTGTTTCTCCTTTCTAATCAACCATAGGAAGCAAGGGAGACCAATGATACTGATGACTGCGCTAATGGGAGTTTCAACAGGTGGATTGATAGAACGGCAAACCAAATCTACCCAGATGAGGAAACTAGCCCCTGCAAAGGCAGTTAATGGCAAGAGTAGCTTGTAATTTTTCCCTGTAAACATTCGGATAAAGTGAGGAATAATGAGCCCGATAAAAGAAAGCGAGCCCATAAGAGCTACCGCAGAAGCTGAGAGTAGAAGGACAATTCCCAACAAAACCAAGGTCATCAGTAAGGTTCGTTGACCTAGATTTTTAGCAACGGTTTCGTTGAGACTCAGGATGGTCAGCTGATGCGAAAAGAGTTGAGCAAGGATGAGGCCAATGATGATAAGAGGAGCAATGATGGCCAGCATCTTCCAGTTTACCTGTACCAATCCCCCTGCTTGCCAGCCAATCACTGCAGTTGATAAATCAAAGTAGATAGTAATAGCCTGACCAATAGCAGAAAATAGACTTGCTACCATGGCGCCAGATAAAATTAAACGGAGTTGATTGTAGCCTTTTTGCACCTGATAAGCTAGACCAAAGACTAGACCGGCTGCCAGACAGGAGCCCAGTAAACATATTAATAAAATTTGACTGTAGTGCAAACCACCGAATAGAGCATAGGCAATAATGAGAGCAAGTCCTGCTCCAGCATTGATTCCTAATAAGCCAGGATCGGCAATCGGATTGCGTGTAATTCCTTGCATCATTGCCCCAGCTTGGGCCATGGCAGCTCCCACCAAGATGGCGGCTACCATTCTAGGCAAGCGTAAATCGATGATAACATCCTGAGCGGAAGAATCTGTCAGTGGATGCTTTAGGGTTTCTATCAGTTGTTGGTGGCTATAAGAAATAGCTCCAAAGCGTAAACTAAGATAGACTCCAGCTATGAAAGAAAGACAGATGATGAAAAAAACAAGCCAAATATTCTTTGGCTTTGTTTTGGGATAACGAGAACTTGCTAGTTTGTTCATATATCCAGTCCTTTTACTGAAGTTTTTGAATTTCTGAGACAAAGGCGTCAATTTGTAAATCTAAAGACATCGGATCGGAGAAGTAGAAGAGGTTATAGTCTATCTCGATGACGTGACCATTCTTTACAGCAGGTAGATTTTTCCAAATATCACTTTCTTTGAGAGAGGCAGCTGCTTCTTTTGTTTTATCATTGACGTTAACAAGGACATAGTCGCCAACATATTCTGGAAGAGCTTCTTGAGATACCCCAAACCAGCCTTCTTTATTGATGATGTCTTCTTGAACCTTTGCAGGAGCGGCAAAACCGAGAGCGCGATAGATTAATTCTCCACCACGACCAAAGTTATTACCATAAAGGAAGATGTTCTTATCGAAGAAGTCCATGACGGTAAATGTTGAACTTGTATCAATCAATCCTTTCAATTCCTCTTTCGCAGTAGCAACTTTCTTATCCCATTGATCTAACCAGGCTTGTGCTTCCTTTTCTCTTCCAAAAATCTGACCAATATCTGTCAGCATTTTCAAGTAGTCACTCTTTCCATAAGTGATTTCAATAACTGGAGCAATTTCTTTCAGTGTTTCTAAGTTATCATCACCAGCAAATACTAGAATGACATCTGGCTTTTGTGCGGCAATCGCTTCTGTATCTGCCGTTGTCAATTGTGGAACATCCTTTAGTTTGTCTCCAAAGACGGGACTATTTTTCTCTAAATCTAGACTATAGCTAGATACATCAATTCCTAATTGTAAGAGATAGCCTGTGTAAGAGTAAGCAAAGTTGACAACTTTTTTAGGATTTTTTGGAATGTCACCGTGGTAAGTAATGCCTTCAATCTTTGGCATGCTAGACAATTCTACGTCTGTTGAAGAGGAAGAGGTAGAACAAGCTGTTAAGAAAACCAGCCCAACAAATAAACTAAAAATAGCTAAAAACTTTTTCATTTTTTCTCCTTATTATTTTTTTAAATCGTAAGTTAGCAAAATAGGGTAATCTTGACCAGCAACCTGCATCAATTGAGGTTCAATGCTAAAAATGTCCCTCAGTATCTCAGTTGTCATCATATTGGACACAGACCCATGGTAGCGAATATCTCCCTCTTTCATGGCAATCATATAATCTGAAAATCGAGCTGATAAATTGACATCGTGAAGGACCATCACAATGGTTTTCTGTCGGCTTTGATTCAGTTCTTTTAAAAGTTCTAAGACTTCCAATTGATGATTGAGATCAAGATAGGTTGTTGGTTCATCTAAGAAAATGGTATCCGTATCTTGGGCAAGTGCCATTGCAATCCAAACACGTTGCCTCTGACCACCTGATAAATCATCAACTGGTAACCTAGCGTAGGGAGCGGTCTGGGTGACTTCCAAGGCCCAGTTGATTTTCTCTCTATCCTGATCAGTGAGATGCCCCAGCCCATTTTGATGCGGAAAGCGACCATAGGAGACCAGTTCATAAACGGAAATCCCTTCTGTCGCTTCTAAGACCTGAGGGAGCAGGGCTAATTTTTTTGCAACTTCTTTGGTTGGTAGTTGTGAAATGGCTTGTCCATCTAAATAGATAGCCCCTTCTTGAACAGGAATAATCCTTGTCAATGCCTTAAGCAAGGTCGATTTTCCACAGCCATTGGCACCAATGATTGTCGTTATACTTCCTTTTGGAATACTTGTTGATAATTCATCAATAATAATCCGATTGTCGTAAGAGACTTGGATATTTTCCGCTTGAATCGAAGACACAAACTCCTCCTTACCAGAATATGATTCATTAATAATTTGTTCCGACCAGTATTATATCAAAAAAATTTATCAAAACAAAGAGTTTTCTGAAAAATTTAATTTAATGAGAATCGTTATAAAAAAGTCCTTGTCTGTGAACAAGGACCCTATGTTACAAATATTGTTTTGCTACTTCGATGTCACCGTCATAGGCGGCTTTTTCGCCATTGACAATCTGGTAGGCGTCAGCCCCCTTGCCTGCGATGATGACGGCATCTTTCGGAGAGCTTGTCTGACTCATGGCTGTGCGAATGGCTTCTTCCCGGTCCAAGATGAAGTTGCTTGGACGGGTCATGTGGGCACGGATTTGTTCAGCGATAGCAGCGGGATCTTCACGGTTGGGATCATCAGCTGTCAGAATGACCTCAATCTGCGGATAGTCATTGAGCAGGAGTCCGAAGTCCTTGCGGCGACTTTCTCCCTTGTTGCCAGGAGCGCCTAAAATCAAGATGACCTTACCTGTCTGGTGTTCCAAGACGACATCGATTAACTTTTTCACACTGTCGCCGTTGTGGGCGTAATCGACAAAAACCTTGGCTCCGTTTTGCTGGGTCAGAACTTCCATACGACCAGGGACATTGGTTTGGGCAATCCCTGTGTGAATATCTTCCAGACTTGCTCCCAAGCGGAGACAGGCCAGTCCTGCTGCGATAGCATTTTCTTGGTTGAAGCCACCAATCAGCTGGATGTCGTAATGGCCAGCCAATTTGCCAGTCGCTGTGAAGTCAAAACCTGCTGACTGGCTAATCTGGTTGTCAGAAGTCGGTCCATAGAAGTCATGGTCTTTGGAGCTAACTTGCTCTCTCACCACTTCAAAATGGTCCATCCCAGCATTGACAATGACTGCTCTGCTATTGTCCATCAAAAGACGCTTATGGTAGAAGTAGTCCTCAAAGGTCGGGTGCTCAATGGGGCCGATGTGGTCGGGGCTGATGTTGAGGAAGACGCCGACATCAAAGGTCAGCCCGTAAACCCGCTTGACCAAGTAAGCCTGGCTGGACACCTCCATAATCAAGTGGGTCATGCCGTTTTGGACCGCCTTCGCCATCATGGCAAAGAGGTCCAGACTCTCAGGCGTGGTCAGGGTAGATTTGAAAAATGTCTTACCGTCCAGCGTGGTGTTCATGGTCGAAAGCATGGCAGGCTTGTGGCTGATGTTAAGAATGTTAAAAGCAAAATAAGCCGCCGTTGTCTTACCCTTGGTGCCGGTGAAGGCCAGGAGTTTAAGCTGTTTCTGGGGATGACCATGAAATTCCATGGCAATCAGGCTCATGGCCTGCTTGATGTCATGGACGATGATAGCAGGAATGCCGACTTCATAGTCGATTTCAGACACGTAAAAAGCCAGCCCAGCCTCGATAGCTTTTTCCAGAAATTCCTTCTTAAAGGCCAAGCCTTTGGCAAAAAAGAGGGTCGTTGGACTAACAGTCCGGCTGTCATAGCTGAGGGCGTCAAACTGGACATCCGTCCATGTGCTGTCAGTCTGGTCATTCTGTTTGATATGGCGGAAGTTGTCATCCGCCTTCAATATTTCTAATACACGTTCAATTGTAATCATGTTTCTATTGTAAACCTATCTAGTGGTTTTTACAAGTCGATGCTATGTAAATAGTGGGTATTTTGACCGTAAATTTGAATGAATATGACATTTCTTCCTGAAGCAAATTTGTGCTATAATAGAGGGGATTGAAAAAGGAGAAGTTTATGTTTTATTCTTATCTACGAACACTATTAACTTTCTTGTTGTGGGCCATCAATGGCAATATTCATTATCATGATAGGGAGAAGATTTTACCTCAGGAGGAAAATTATATTCTCATCTCCCCGCATAAAACCTTCTGGGATCCAGTCTTTCTTGGCTACGCTGCTGCTCCCAAGCAGTTCATCTTTATGGCCAAAAAAGAACTCTTCAAGGACCGTGGGTTTGGCTGGTGGATTTCAAAATGTGGAGCATTTCCAATTGACCGTGACAATCCTGGCATGGCAGCCATCAAGTATCCTGTCAACATGTTGAAAAAAAGTGACCGCTCACTTGTCATGTTTCCTTCAGGAAGTCGTCATTCATCTGAGCTAAAAGGTGGTGTGGCGGTCATTGCCAAGTCAGCCAAGGTCAAACTCATGCCAGCTACCTATGTGGGTCCCATGACCATCAAAGGGCTCTTAGCTGGTGAGCGAATCGATGTGGCTTTTGGAAATCCTATCGATGTTTCGGACATCAAGCGTATGGATGATGCAGGTACGGCAGAAGTGACCCGTCGAATCGAAGCTGAGTTCAAACGCTTAGATGACCATGCGGCATCTTTCCAATCCAAGAAAAAACCAAATATCTTGACTTATATCTATCGTATCCCAGTTCTTTTGCTGGTTGCTCTTATCTTGGGATTGACCTATGCCTTTAGCTATATCGCCAGCTTTTTCTGGCAACCAAGCACGCAGTTGGATAAAAAATAATATGATGAAACTCGTAAATTTGCGAGTTTTTTTGTTTCTTTTACGAACTATATAGGTGGAGGTAATTTATGGATACGATTAAAACTTATATAGAAATGCTGAAAGAATACAAGTGGCAGATTGCCCTGCCCGCAGTGGCTGGCTTGCTAATGGCGACGTTCTTAATCTTCAGTCAACCAGCCAAGTCTGATCAGACAGGACTGACAGATTTTCCACAGCTAGAGCAAACTTCTAGCAGCTCTGAGTTGGTCGAGGAAACCAGTGCAGAAGCAAGCGAAGAGCCCAGCCAGCTGGTCGTTGATGTCAAAGGAGCGGTAGTAAAGCCAGGACTCTACACTTTAGAAGCTGAAGCGCGTGTTAATGACGCAGTTGAAGCAGCTGGCGGCTTGACCAGTCAGGCAGATCCCAAGTCTGTCAATCTAGCTCAGAAGCTGAGCGACGAGGCGGTCGTCTATGTGGCCAGCAAGGACGAAAACATCTCGGTGGTGGCCAGCACGACTACCAGCTCTGCTATGTCCCAAGAAGAAAAAAACACTAATCTAGTTAATCTCAACACGGCGACCGAGGCGGACCTACAGACTATTTCGGGCATCGGTTCCAAGCGAGCGGCGGACATTATCGCCTATCGTGAGGCCAACGGTGGCTTCAAGTCGGTGGATGACCTCAACAATGTTTCGGGCATCGGCGACAAGACCATGGAAAGCATTCGGCCTTATGTCACGGTCGATTAAGCTCCCCTGCCAGCCCATCCATCTGGCAGTCTTGGCGGTGGCAGCTTATTTTGCAGTCCACTCTTTTTCCCTCTTGACAATGGGCCTGTTGAGTTTCTTACTAGTTGTCTTTGGGTTTCGGCAAGGTAAGGCAGTTTTTCTCAAAACGCTGCCGCTTCTAGCCCTGTGCGGTTTGTTTTTCGGCTACCAAAAGGTCCAATGGGAGCGAGCAGATCAGTCAGCCTCAGAGCAAGTCACCACTGTGCAGGTCATTCCAGATACCATTGAAGTCAACGGGGACAGCCTGTCCTTTCGCGGTCGGGCTGACGGACAAACCTATCAGGTGTTTTACAAATTAGCCAGTCAGGAGGAACAGGCCTATTTTCAAAAGTTGACAGATTTGGTCCAGCTTGAAGTGGAAGCAGAGGTCAGCCTGCCAGCAGGTCAGCGGAATTTCAACGGTTTTGACTATCAGGCCTATCTGAAAACACAGGGCATCTATCGGACAGTTAAGATTTCTGCGATAAAGAAGATTGTCCCTGTCCAGTCGTGGAATATTTTTGACTGGCTATCAAGCTGGCGGAGGCAGGCTTTGGTTTATATCAAAACCAATTTTCCGGCTCCCATGAGCCACTACATGACAGGGCTCTTGTTTGGGGAGCTGGATAGTGATTTCGACCAGATGAGCGACCTCTATTCTAGTCTGGGCATCATTCATCTCTTTGCCCTGTCTGGCATGCAGGTGGGCTTTTTCATCGACAAGTTTCGCTGGATGTTGTTGCGTTTGGGCTTGACCAAGGAAACGGTAGATAAGCTGCAAATTCCCTTTTCTCTTGTCTATGCTGGTTTGACAGGTTTTTCCGTGTCGGTGGTGCGGTCCTTGGTCCAAAAAATTCTGGGTAATCTGGGCTTGCGGAAGTTGGATAACTTTGCGGTGACAGTCTTTGTCTGTCTGCTGATACTACCCCGATTTTTGCTGACAGCAGGAGGAGTGCTGACTTTTACCTATGCTTTTTTGCTGACGGTTTTTGATTTTGAAGACTTGGGGCAGGTCAAAAAGGCTGCGGTGGAAAGTCTCAGTATTTCACTTGGGATTTTGCCAGTGCTCATGACCTATTTCTATGCCTTTCAGCCTTTGTCTATCCTCTTGACCTTTGCCTTTTCTTTTGTCTTTGATGTCCTGCTTTTGCCAGGTTTGTCAGTTATTTTTCTCTTGTCACCTCTGGTCAAGATGACTTGGGTCAACGGATTTTTTGTCTTTATGGAGAAAATCATTGTCTGGGTGGCTGATTTGGGATTGCGGCCTTGGATACTGGGCAAGCCGTCTGGGGTAATTCTTGTTCTCTTGCTAGTCTGTCTCTTCTTACTTTATGATTTCCACAGGAAAAAGAACTGGCTCCTAGGTCTGAGCCTGGTCCTCGCTCTGCTATTTTTCATAACCAAACACCCGCTGGAAAACGAGGTGACGGTGGTGGATATCGGGCAGGGGGATAGCATCTTTTTGCGGGATATGCGGGGGCGGACGGTCCTGATTGATGTGGGCGGTCGGGTCGATTTTGCGGCCAAGGAGGAGTGGCAGGAGCGGTCTTCGCAGGCAAATGCAGAGCGGACTTTGATTCCCTATCTGCATAGTCGGGGTGTGGACAGGATTGATAGTTTGGTCCTGACCCATACCGATGCAGACCATGTGGGCGATGTGCTGGAGGTGGCGAAGCAGGTCCAGATTGGTCGGATTTACGTGTCGCCGGGAAGCCTGACGGTGCCTGACTTTGTAGCCACGTTGAAAGAAATCAATGTTCCTGTTCATGTGGTGGCGGTGGGCGACCGCTTGCCGATTTTTGACTCCTATCTGGAAGTCCTCTATCCAGACGGTACGGGCGACGGTGGCAATAATGACTCTATTGTCCTTTACGGTCGCTTGCTGAAAACTAATTTTCTCTTTACAGGGGACTTGGAGCAAGGGGAGCTGGACTTGATTAAAACCTATCCCAACCTGCCTGTCGATGTTTTGAAAGCTGGTCACCATGGCTCCCAGGGTTCCTCCTATCCTGAGTTTCTAGACCATATCGGAGCCAATATTTCCCTGGTATCAGCAGGAGAAAACAACCGCTATAAGCATCCTCACCAAGAAACCTTGGACCGCTTTGACAGTCGAAATATCCAAGTCTATCGCACCGACCAGCAAGGAGCTATCCGTTTCCGAGGTTGGAAAGAGTGGACGATTGAGACGGTGAGGGAGTGATGGTTTTAAAAAAGGGCCCTATAATCTCTCTGGTGGATTTACCCACTGCAGAAATTATAGTGCCCATTAGGGGAGTTGGATAGCCTCAGCTTTTTAGCAAGTTATTCATGTATGTAGTTTATTCTAGTTGGTACTCGTTTCTTATCTCCACAAAGTTCTTTGGAGAGGAGGTGAGAAGACGACATTACAGTCTCTCAGGATAGATTTGGTTGATTTCCCAAAAGTCCCTTCAGAAGGAGTTGATCGCTTCTGAGAAGTAATCTTATATTGAATCACCCCAAAAGTTAGATAGAAATATCTAACTTTTTTGGGGTAGTATATATCATTTACTTTTCCTTTTTAGTTTTGAGAAGAGACAAGATAGCCCAACCAAGTCCTAAAGATACTAGGAAAATGTATCCCAATCTAGATAGGAAGTTTTCTTTTTGCTCACCAGTTTTTGGTAATAGTGCGCCATTGGTTTGTTGAAGCTGGCTCGGAGAAACGATAGCATCATGTTGTCTATTCGACAGATATTCTATCGATTTTGGTGTCTCTGCGAGCTTCATTGGAGTAGGGATTGCTTCATTAGTTGGCAATGTTGGTGGCAAAATCGGTACAAGATTTGGAGTATCTGGTTTTTCTTCCTTGTTTGGGAGGTTATCGGTACTGCGACTTCCGATTTTGATAACTTGTTCAATCGGCTCAAGGAGGATGGTATCAGAAATAATTTCTTCATTGTTTCTTCCAACGACCGCTCCATTTATGAGAGCAATAATTTGTCGTTGACCGTCTTTTCCTTGTACAAGGATAATTTCTTCTCCCTGTTTCAACTGATTATCCACGATGTATTTCGTTTGGAAAGGAATTGGTATGATTGTTGTACTCCATTTGAGTTCAGGTTTTATGTGTTGTTCAGGAGCAGTTTCGGGAACTTTTATTTCTAAAGTTCCGATTTTCACGACATGCTCAACTGGTTCGATTGTTTCCGTTACGGTGTTCGCAGTAATGTTTCCAGTTTTGGTATCCAGTGTGTAGGTCGTAGTGATGGTTTCCTTGCCTTCTTTCCCTTGAGTGACGGTCTCTATGTGTCCTTTTGGCAATTCAGGGTCTTCTACGGTAGTTGTCTTGTATTTCAAGACGTTGGTTACAACAACTGGTTTTGTACCGACAGCGACAATTTCGTTTTGTGGTTTTTCAAGGACTTCTCTTACCGGTTCAGAACCTTCTGTCTCAGTAATTTTTGCCTTTCCAAGTTTTCCGCCAGAGATGGTTTCTTTTTCCCCGGCTGTTCTGTTTTCGTCAGCTTGGTAGATAACTGTAAACGGAATCTCTTCGAATCGAACTGTTGTTTGAGGGGAAGATTTGGTTCCGATTTTCACGACATGCTCAACTGGTTCGATTGTTTCCGTTACGGTGTTCGCAGTAATGTTTCCAGTTTTGGTATCCAGTGTGTAGGTCGTAGTGATGGTTTCCTTGCCTTCTTTCCCTTGAGTGACGGTCTCTATGTGTCCTTTTGGCAATTCAGGGTCTTCTACGGTAGTTGTCTTGTATTTCAAGACGTTGGTTACAACAACTGGTTTTGTACCGACAACGACAATTTCGTTTTGCGGTTTTTCGATACTTTCTCTTACCGGCTCAGAACCTTCTGTTTCAGTAATTTTATCTTTTCCAAGTTTTCCGCTAGAGATGGTTTCTTTTTCCCCAGCTGTTCTGTTTTCGTCAGCTTGGTAGATAACTGTAAACGGAATCTCTTCGAATCGAACTGTTGATTGAGGGGAAGATTTGGTTCCGATTTTCACGACATGCTCAACTGGCTCGATTGTTTCCGTTACGGTGTTCGCAGTAATGTTTCCAGTTTTGGTATCCAGTGTGTAGGTCGTAGTGATGGTTTCCTTGCCTTCTTTCCCTTGAGTGACGGTCTCTATGTGTCCTTTTGGCAATTCAGGGTCTTCTACGGTAGTTGTCTTGTATTTCAAGACGTTGGTTACAACAACTGGTTTTGTACCGACAGCGACAATTTCGTTTTGTGGTTTTTCAAGGACTTCTCTTACCGGTTCAGAACCTTCTGTCTCAGTAATTTTTGCCTTTCCAAGTTTTCCGCTAGAGATAGTTTCTTTTTCCCCAGCCGTTCTGTTTTCATCGGCTTGATAGATAACTGTAAACGGAACATCTTCAAAACGAACTGTTGTTTGAGGGGAAGATTTGGTTCCGATTTTCACAACTTTTTCGACTGGTTCAATTGTTTCCGTTACGGTGTTCGCAGTAATGTTTCCAGTTTTGGTATCCAGTGTGTAGGTTGTAGTAATGATTTCCTTGCCTTCTTTACCTTGAGTGACGGTCTCTGTGTGTCCTTTTGGCAATTCAGGGTCTTCTACGGTAGTTGTCTTGTATTTCAAGATGTTGGTTACAACAACTGGTTTTGTACCGACAGCGACAATTTCGTTTTGTGGTTTTTCAAGGACTTCTCTTACTGGCTCAGAACCTTCTGTCTCAGTAATTTTTACCTTTCCAAGTTTTCCGCTAGAGATGGTTTCTTTTTCCCCAGCCGTTCTGTTTTCGTCGGCTTGATAGATAGTTGTAAATGGAATCTCTTCAAAACGAACGGTTGTTTGAGGGGAAGATTTGGTTCCGATTTTCACAACTTTTTCGACTGGTTCAATTGTTTCCGTTACGGTGTTCGCAGTAATGTTTCCAGTTTTGGTATCCATTGTGTAGGTTGTAGTAATGATTTCCTTGCCTTCTTTACCTTGAGTGACGGTCTCCGTGTGTCCTTTTGGCAATTCAGGGTCTTCTACGGTAGTTGTCTTGTATTTCAAGATGTTGCTTACAACAACTGGTTTTGTACCGACAGCGACAATTTCGTTTTGTGGTTTTTCAAGGACTTCTCTTACTGGCTCAGAACCTTCTGTCTCAGTAATTTTTGCCTTTCCAAGTTTTCCGCTAGAGATAGTTTCTTTTTCCCCAGCCGTTCTGTTTTCATCGGCTTGATAGATAGTTGTAAATGGAACATCTTCAAAACGAACGGTTGTTTGAGGTGAAGATTCGTAGCGCCAGTAACCTGTATAGAAATGCTGTTTAGCAGTACTTTCAGAATCAAGTTCCCATCTGTCAAAGACCCATCTTCCATCCCCATCTACAACTATTTCAGTAATCGCTTCTGGTTGTGGAATCGCTTGATTAGGACTTTCCTTATCTTCTGGCAATAAATCTTCGACTTCACTTGGCAATATCTTATCAAGTTCTACGGATTCAAAATAATATCCTGCTGAGTAAGGCTGATGATAGATGTAATTTCCGTCTTTGTCCATTTTAAGTATTTCATCCAGCGGTATTAGCTTGACTGAAAGGCCACTTTGTTTAGAAGCAATAGTGACAAATGTCTTACCGTCTGATTCAGAGAAATTCATATCTTTGCGTTTAAACTGGATAGTCGCTTGTCCGTCTAAATCTTGTAAGGCTAATTGTCCCTTATCTGTGAATCCTAATATTCCATCTCCTTTAAGTGATTGGAAACGAGCTTCTAAATCTCCCAAATTTATTTGGCTACCAGTTTCTACTGTTAATGCCTGTTGGATTGGATTGAGTGATTGGCTGTTTAGGGAGATAAAGGAATTGTTTTTTACTATGAGATTTGAGATGTTTTTTAACTCTACATTACTTGCTTTGCTATTATTAAAAATAAGGGTTACCTGATTGGTTTCAGGTGCTTGGAATTTATTGACCTGATTACTTTCGGAAGTGATTGTAACAGGAGAAGGTGTAGTCACTTCGACACCGTTTTTAATTTGTGTACCATTTGCAATCGCAATATCTGCGGCATTTTGGACGGTCATCTTATCGAAAACAGTTTCATTTGTATTTAAAATTTTCAAACTGGATTCACGCTTATCAGTTGTATCTGCTGATGAACCTATGATAAGACTAGGGCGTTTATCAGTTTGACGATTGGATATAAGAGTGGATACATGATCCATTGTCACTTGACCATCTATGTAGATGTTTCCAGGGACATTGCTTTCTGTTAAAGCATGAATACTTAAATTACGTAGGGTAACGTTATTTGAAATTTGAATACTCTCATTAAAAATAATCGCATTTTCACTGCTATCACTCTCAATGGTAACTGCTTTATTGATGACGAGTGGAGTTCGCTCGGTGGCATTGCCGACCAGTTTGATGATAGTACCATCTGTAGCTTTCTGCAAGGCTTCAGCCAAACTTCCCATAGGGGTATCTTCTGTCAGTCCTTGTCCGTTTCCGCCATTTTTTACATAGATAATGTCAGATTGTTTTGGTGCTTCAAAGATACTAGTTTCTAGATTGTTAAACTGTAGAGCTTTGTTTAGAATATCTAATTTAACTTTACGGACATTAGTTGCTAACCGAGCAACTGAAGCATTTTGAGCTGCTTGGTCTAGCTGCGATTGGGTAATAGTGGAACGACTGTTAAGAAGACTGTTAACTGAATTTCGATAGGTGGTTAATACTGCTAAGTCAGCTTTTATAGCTGTTTCTAACGCTTTCTCCAATTGGCTAGTTTGCCACAATTGATTAACCGGTTCCTTATCTTCTAACCGTTTGTATTGTGTTTTTTTGAAACTAGCCCAATCTGAATATTCGTTTCCTAGGATTGCTTTAAAAGCTTCTGAGTCGCTATTGTATCTGTTACTAATGTAACTTATAAAGGCATCCCAGCCTTTCCATGCCAATATTTCATATGCATGTCGCTTGAAAGAGATATCTCCAACGGTATTATTGCCACTTGGAGCCTCTGAAGCACCGTAGAAGCTTTCTAGAAGTGGGACATGATCATATTGGTTATGACTTAATTCTGTTAGAATAGGGGAAATTCCACGAGGGATAAACTGACCACTGACTGCATCTTGGTCAACCAAATCATTGATACTGCTAGGTTTAGTAAGTGGAGCAGCTGTTAAATACCCAAACGGGATAAAGGCATCATTGGTAGAAGGGAGACTGGTGGTTGTCGTGCTAGTGTTAGAAGTGGTATTGCGAGGTACTTGGACGACCTTATTGAAATAAGTAGCTAATTCATTCTCTGCTAGGGATTTTAAAGCAACCCTTGCTTCGACTGCTTCTAAATAAGCAATTAAATCGACCAGGTTTTTGGTATAATTGGCCAACTCTTCTGTAGAAGTTTGAGGTGTTAATGCTTGAGTACGATTAGAACTTTCAGCAATAGTGAGAGCGGTATTCAAATTAAAGACAGGTTTGTACTCACCAGGAACACCGTTTTGTGTGTTATCGATGACTTCAAATAAACCTCTTGCATACACTTCAGGTCCTTGACCAGCTCGTCGACCTTCTTTTCGATAAGTTCCACCGAACAACCTAGCCTCATCGTTTGTATGAGTCATTTCGTGAGTGAACAGTGCGACACCTGAAAGGTTACTGTGCATAAAGCGTGTCTCGTAGGCTTTAATCATATTTTCACCGTTTGCAACACCTCCTAGTCCAACTCCTGAACGAACATAATTTTCCCAGAGATTCATTGGAGAGAAGAAGTTGAGTACCGCAGAATGTGCAGAAGTGCCTTCGTTAGGTGACCAAGTGTGTGCTTTGGTGGTCTCGTTATAGACATTCATCGTATCGACTGCTAGTGTAAATGGAATAGTTGTACTATCTTTTTTAGCAGAGTTAAGGAAAGTCAACCAATTTTCTTGGTAGGTAAGGATTTTTTCGAAGAAAGTAGATGTAGGTTGTTGTACCCCACGTTCCTTGCTGTAGTTTTTCAACTCAGGGTACAGGTCTGTATACGAATCTAAAAGTCCAAGAGTCAAACTATTGCTAGTACCCGCAACGTAAATTCCTCTTCCTTGTGAGAGGATAGGGAGAATGTAATCTGGCTTATTTGTTTTCAATAAGTCAAATATGGAAATATTTGGGCTAGTTCCAATCAGTGCCTGAGATTGTTCTGTAAAGTAGCTATTGACATCTTTACCTTTTGATTGAGAAATTTTTTCAACCAATTCAGCCGTAGAATTAGTACCGGTATATTGGCTAATTAGGCGTTCCTTGAACTGATTCTGATTGAGATTTAAAGCAAGCGATCGTTTATCTGTAATACGCCCACCATAAGCCATCAATCGGTCATAGGCACTTGTTTGGTCTGCTTGGATATTACCAATTGTGTGGGGAGTAAAGACAAGAGTTTGTGGTAAATCTTTTTCAAAGGAGTATTGCTGCTGGAGGTATAGGACACCACGATACAGTTGACTAAGATTATTTTTTAGAGTTTCAACTGTAAGTCCTGATTTTTCCGTAAGTAGCTGACCATTGTTATATGCAAGTAGTTGTTGGAAAGTGTTTTTCGCCTCAGGCGCAAGAGCTTCAATACTTGCATCTTCGTAGAGGTTTTTGTTCGCTTCAATCAGTGCTAATTTTCTTGCTTCTTCTACTTTTTCAGAATCAGAGAGATTTTTGTATTTTTCATCAGCCTTCACTTTTTTGATGAGTGGAACCAAATATTTCATTGTATCAGAGGTATTTAAACTCTCTTTAGGTTTCACAACATCTAGTAAAGCTACTTTATCAGCGCTAGTTTCAAAGTTTGTGAGAATGAGGTTGTTAAGAGTTTGTTTCTCTTCAGCGTTTAGAGATGCTATCGTTTTAGACTGAGGGATGCTTCCTTTTTCGATTGCTTGGATTGCAGTATCATCAGTGGAAACAGCTGTTGTTGGGGCTGTATTTGTATTTGCTGCTGTGCGAAGTGCAGTACTTCCTTCGATTGTACCAGCCGGCTCTTCTGAAAGGCTGGTTTCATTTGTTTCTGATTCAGTGGATAGTTCAGGAGTAGAAATAGTAGATGGCTTACTCGCTGTTTCCACAGTTTCGAGGGAGGCACTTGTTTGTGAACTGTCTTCAGTATCAGAAGAGCTTGAAGGGGCTACCTCATTTTTACTGTCATTAGTGTTGCTGACAAGAGGGGCTACTTCAGGTTGTTCTTCTCTAGTCTTGTTTAATGCAGGATCTTCGTCGGTGTTTCCTGTATCTTGTTCCGCTTTTTCATTCACTAACGTTTCAACTGAATCTGCAGTTTCACTTCCGTCAGCTTCTACCTTGTCAGTTACAAAAGCTACAGTATCCTTTTCATCAGCTGCAACTGTAATACTTGCTTGAGCAAGAAAAGTAAAACCGATGCAAATAGAGACAACACCGATTGATAATTTTTTTATTGTAAATCGCTGTTTCCGTTCCATATTATTTCCCCTTTTCTAGTTTATGTTACATTACTTAAAGTGTAGCAAAAATATAGCACTTTCGCAAATAGAACACCTTGAGGAAACTGCCTTCTAGCGGTTGCTACTTCATTTTTATTTGTTGTGAAAGAATGGTATAATAAATGAAATAACATATTTGCAATAAGGGCTATATACTTAGTGATTTTGGAGATAATTAGAGGTAATAATGCTAGTAATTGAACAGATTGAAAAATTAAAAAAAGAGAAGTTAGGTTCCTTGACCGTTCTATGCGGTGAGGATGTTGGACAATATCAGATTGCAAAGGATCTATTGTTGCGACAGATTGATTTCGATCCTGCAGACCTTAGTTTTGCCTATTTTGACATGTCAGAAGCTGATTATAGTCAGGTGGATTTGGATTTGGTTTCTCTCCCATTTTTTTCAGACGAAAAAGTTGTCATACTGGATTATTTTTCTGATTTGACCACAGACAAGAAGCGGCATTTGACGGACGATGAGCTTAAACAGTTTGAGGCTTATTTGGAAAATCCTGTCGAAACAACACGTTTGATTATCCTAGCTCCAGGAAAGTTAGATAGCAAACGACGCCTGGTTAAACTCCTCAAGCGAGATGGACTAGTATTAGAAGCAAATCCTCTGAAGGAGATGGATTTGAAAAATCATTTCCAAAAGGAGATAATGTGTCTTGGATTGCAGATGGGAGGAGAGGTTTTTCAATATCTCCTTGTTAAGTCTAATTTTGAGTTTGCTGAAATCAGTAAGAACCTAGCTTTTCTTCAATCTTATAAGGGACAAGAGTTGATTACCATGGCAGATATTGATGCTGCTATTCCAAAGACCTTACAAGATAATATTTTTGACCTGACACAAATGGTACTCCAGTCCAAAATGGATGAGGCACGTCAACTGGTGCGCGATTTACGATTACAGGGTGAAGACGAAATCAAACTAATCGCCATTATGTTGACCCAATTTCGGACGTATTTGCAGGTTCAAATGCTTCAAGAACAGGGCAAGAGTGAGTCGCAAATGGTGGCAGAATTGTCAGAAATCATGGGAAGGAAAGTTAATCCTTATCAGATCAAATTTGCCCTGCGTGATTCACGCCATCTGTCCATTGGATTTTTGAAAAAAGTTGTTCGATTATTGATAGAAACAGATTATCAAATCAAGACAGGACGGTTTGATAAGGATTACTTGTTTGAACTTACATTGTTAAAAATTGCAACGAGTTAAGTGTCTGATTAGTAGTTTCAGACAAATAAATTGAAAAGGCTCTCACATTGGAGTAGAATAGAACTATCACTTAGTATAGGAGAAAACGAAAATGGCAATTATTTTACCAGACCTTCCATACGCATACGATGCCTTGGAACCACATATTGATGCAGAAACAATGACCCTGCACCATGACAAGCACCATGCAACTTATGTTGCAAATGCTAATGCAGCCCTTGAAAAACACCCAGAAATCGGTGAAGACTTGGTAGCACTTTTGTCAGATGTGGAGCAAATTCCAGCTGATATCCGTCAAGCCCTTATCAACAACGGTGGCGGTCACCTTAACCATGCACTTTTCTGGGAATTACTTTCACCTGAAAAAACAGACATTTCAGCAGAATTGGCAGCCGATATTGATGCGACCTTTGGTTCATTTGATGCCTTCAAAGATGCCTTCACAACTGCAGCAACAACTCGCTTCGGTTCAGGCTGGGCTTTCTTGGTTGTCAACAAAGAAGGCAAGTTAGAAGTTATCTCAACTGCTAACCAAGACACACCAATCATGCAAGGTTTGAAACCAATCTTGGCATTGGATGTTTGGGAACATGCTTATTACCTCAACTACCGTAACGTCCGTCCAAACTACATCAAAGCCTTCTTTGAAGTAATCAACTGGGACAAGGTTAACGAACTTTATAAAGCAACTAAATAAGAACAGTTCTCTTCCGTTTGGAAGAGATTTTTTAGTTGCGAAGAGTATTTTGGAGAGAACTGTGTATGGGAAGAGGGATGATTTTTCGTATTATGGATAAAAACAACAAGATATTTTCAGAAAAATGATGTAAAAGTAAGAATAAACGAATATTTTTATAATTTTTTGTTATAAATGACTGATTTGATATTGAAAAGCCGTAAAAAAAGGATTATTATAGATATGTCAATATGAAAAAAATAGAAGGAGCATTGTTTTGCTTATGAAAAAGAATATTCGGTTGAAAAGCAGTGTACTAGCTCTTGTAGCTGGTTTTAGTGTCATTACAACACAGGCTGTTTTAGCAGATGAATTAGCTGTCCAAATTATGGGAGTTAATGATTTCCATGGTGCGCTTGATACGACAGGGACAGCGCGATTGGAAGGGGAAACAGTTCGGAATGCAGGAACTGCCGCCTTACTTGATGCTTACATGGATGATTCGCAAGCAGAATTTGAAGAAACAGCAGCAGAAACAGAAACACCTGCAGAGTCTATCCGTGTTCAAGCCGGAGATATGGTTGGTGCAAGTCCATCGAATTCTGGACTTTTACAAGATGAACCAACTGTAAAAGTCTTTAACAAAATGGATGTTGAATACGGTACTTTGGGGAACCATGAATTTGATGAGGGACTTGATGAGTATAACCGTATCATGACTGGTGAGGCTCCAAAAGAAGGTCAGTTTAATGAGATTGTAGATAATTATACTCATGAAGCAGCCAAACAGGAGATTGTTATCGCTAACGTTATTGACAAAGAGACGGGTGAAATTCCGTATGGCTGGAAACCGTATGCTATTAAGACTATTCCTGTAAATGATAAAGAAGCAAATATTGGCTTCATTGGTGTAGTTACGACAGAAATTCCTAATCTTGTTTTGAAGAAAAACTATGAGCAGTACACTTTTTTGAATGAGGCAGAGACGATTGCAAAATATGCGCGTGAGTTAGCTGAAAAGGGTGTAAATGCGATAGTTGTACTGGCTCACGTCCCAGCTACAAGCAAGGATGGTGTGGCTGCTGGTGAAGCTGCAGATATGATTGCTAAGCTAAATGAAATCTATCCTGAACACTCAGTTGACCTTGTGTTTGCCGGTCACAACCATGTCTATACAAACGGTACAACAGGCAAAACCTTGATTGTACAAGCTACCTCACAAGGCAAGGCTTATGCAGATGTTAGGGCTGTTTATGATACAGATATTGCCGACTTTAAAGATGTTCCGACTGCGAAAATTATTGCAGTGGCACCAGGGCAGAAAACACCAAGTCCAGAAATTCAGGCGATTGTAGACGAAGCAAATACCATTGTTAAAAAAGTAACAGAGCAAAAAATTGGTACGGCTAGTCAAGCGACAGATATTTCTCGCGAGGTAAATGAATTTAAAGAAAGTGCTGTGGGCAATTTAGTAACATCGGCTCAATTAGCTATTGCTAAGAAATCAGGTTATGATGTTGACTTTGCAATGACCAACAATGGCGGGATTCGGGCAGATTTGAAGGTCCAAGAGGATGGAACAGTTACTTGGGGAGCAGCACAAGCTGTTCAACCATTTGGGAATATCCTACAAGTCGTTCAAATGACAGGTGAGCAGATTTATACAGCCTTAAATCAACAATACGATGAAGGCGAAAAATATTTCCTTCAAATGTCTGGAATTAAATATATCTACACGAAAGCAGATAATCCAACGGAAGAAAATCCATACAAGGTTGTTAAAGCCTTCAAAGAAGATGGAACAGAGATTGTTCCGACAGAAACCTATACACTTGTCATCAATGACTTCCTATTTGGCGGTGGGGATGGCTTCTCGATTTTCAAAGAAGCTAAACTGATTGGCGCTATCAATCCAGATACAGAAGTATTTGTTGAGTATTTGACTGATCTAGAAAAAGCAGGTCAAACCATTAGTGCAACTATTACAGGCAGAAAAGCATTTGTAGAGGAGTACGTAGAAGAAGCAAAAGCAGAAGAAAAAGGAGATGCTGCTGGGACAACTACCGATACGAAAACACCTGAAAAAGCAAACGACGGTGGCGATAGTGTAGCAAATCAGAAAGCAAACGAGCAACCGGCACCATCTGGAAGTATGGCCCCTATTTCAAATAAGAAAACTGAAAAAGCATCAGGAAATCAAACACTTCCAAATACCGGTCAAGAAGCCCTAGGCTCCCTTCTTATTAGCTTGGGTGGCTTAGTTTCACTCGGAATGGCTGTCTCAATGAGACGTAAGGAAGGGGAATAGGAAACAAGCATAAAAACGACAAACTTTCGAAGTACATTCTAGAATTACTTCTTTTGGAGATTATCATGAGAGAAATACATAAAAACAATTGTGTTTCATCTTAGAGTAGGTTCTGCTTTTTGTAAAAATTTGAAAAAAACTTATATAACCTTGCTCTTGCAATCTGCTCTCTTCTAGTGTACAATAGAGAAGCAGACTTCCCTTAGTTAAATGGATATAACAAATTCCTCCTAAGAATTAGTTGCAGGTTCGATTCCTGCAGGGGAGATGAAAATACAGTAAAAACCCTTGATACACAAGGGTTTTTAACTTTCTCGCCCCAAATCCGCCCCAAATTTTTCCATTAAATTTCTGACTTTGGCGAATGATTCTTCTTGTTTTGCCTTGAATAAGTGCGAATATGTTTTCAATGTTTCGGTCGCATCCTTGTGTCCTACTAACTTGGCAATGGTCACAACGTCCACGTCATGATAGATTAGCCAGCTAACGTAGGTATGACGTAAGCCGTGTACATTAAATGTTTGACGTGTCTTTTTCTTTAAAATTTTATTTTCGCCAGTCCCCGTCAATTTGGTAAACAATCTTTTATCTGGATTGTCTATATATCCAACTTTCATGTACTCGTCGTATGCTTTCAGCCACTCACTGTCAAATGGCACATCTCGTTCTGATTGCGGATTCTTAGTAGGTCCCCAACCTTTCTTCTTTCCGTAAACCTTGTAAGTCCTGCGGATTCGTAAACACATATTTTCGCGGTCAACGATAGGCTCTGTAATGCCCGCTGCTTCCGAGAAACGAAGTCCAGTTTTTCCGATAGTGTACAGGAAGAAGTGGGACTGGTACTTGATTGTCTTTCGATAATCTGTGATTAATTGTTCGTATTCATCAAGTTCCAGGTACTTATCCTCCTCTTTCTTGGATTCGACATCGGAGAAAATCTTGACAATTTCGGTAAAATCTTTTTTTAAAATTCCTTGGTGGAGAGCGACTTTAATCGCTGCCCTTATATGCGAGTTGAACCTTTTGACACTATCTTTCACATAACGTTTCGCTAATTCGTTTATAATATTTTGATAGGAAGTAGCGTTTATTCTCGAGAGTTTCGTTTCATGGAAGTATCTAGTAATTAGCTTAAGGGTGTATTCATACTTGCCAAACGTTTCTGGTCCGACATGAGGCTTCTTGTGGATAAGCATCCACTTTTCAAAGTATTCCGCAAGGGTAATGTTCTTATCTTCCGCAACGCCATTGGACAGCTCGATTTCTGCCTGTGAGGCGGCTTGAACAGCCTCTGTCTTGGTTCTGTACCCTGACTTTGATTTTTGCTTGTATGAGCCATCAGGGGCTTTATAAGAGATACGGTATTCCCAACCGTTATCTCTTTTTCTAAAGTATGCCATTGATTTCCCCTTTCAAATCTGATAAAATGGGTATAGTAAAGAGACCTACTGCAAAGCAGGTTTTTACTATACGGAATTACCCTACACTCAAGCTTTGGTCGGCGGAGAGTGTGGGGATTTTTTTGTTATTCGATATCTAATTGCAAGACTTCTTTGATTTTTGCTTTTAACTTGTCCAAATCTGTCTGGTCGAGTTGGTAGGCTGGTTTGTAGATTTTCTGGAATAGTGCCTTTCCTGATTTGTCAGTGAGGGGAACTCCAGAGGAGTCTACTTGCTTTTTGGTCTTGTAGATGATTTTGCGTTTGTCAATTTCTTGTATTTTTCGGACATAGGCGTAGGCTTTGGGTTTTGATGGTGTGTCTTGGTACTTAGTATTATCCAGCGTGATACCACCACGGTATTTTTTACCTGCTTTTTTGCCTGTTAATGGTACAACCAAGAGTGTGCCGTCTGTTTTATCTGGCGATGTCAGAATGATAGCGTAGTGCTTGCCGTAAAATTCATTTCCGCCTTTTTGTGTGAAATTGACAAGGTAGACTTCTCCTTGTTGGAATGCCATGGTAACTCCTTGATAAAAAAATAAGGTGCACTTAGAAAAGTACACCAGACTGTTTGTCCTTGACGAACAAGGCTTTATAAATAAATATCGTATCCTTGACGAACAAGGCTTTTGACTAACCTCATTATACCAAAATGAGTGAAATAGTCAAGGATATTTATTTCTGGTGTTGAATTTACCTCTCCCTATACACCTCCACAACCTCGCCGATGGTAAGGAGAGTGTGGGGATTTTTTATTTGTTCAAAATTAAAGGAATGAGTATTCCTAAAATAGCAACTGCTGTTCCTATAGACCATAAAATAAGCTCTCGCTTATCTTTACGAGCTTGTTCTAGAGATTCTATTTTTTCATTGGCTAACTCAACTTTAAGATTAGCAAATAAATTCTCTAACTTATTTTCAAAATTATCAAATTTTAAATCTACTTGTTTGGTCAATGCATCAAATTTTAAATCCGATTTTTCCGAGCTATGCTGAATATCAGTGCTGATTTTATCGAACTTCAAATCAATTTCAGATTTTGTGTATGTTTCTTGCGGCATAATAGAATCCTCCTGTTGTTTTCTTGATTCTATTATATCATGTGTAGTCTGTACTGGTACAGATAAGTTGTTCGGATTGGTTATTTTCATTGGGATTACTTTTTCGAGTGTCATTATTTCGCTTTCTCCTCGAACGTGATGTATGTACTATAGGTATCCAAGATTCTTTCCATATTGTCTAAAGCTCGTAATTCAAGAACTATCATTAACTCTCCTTCCTGATCGATTGGAAAGATTGTTGAGAAGGTTCCGAATGCAAGCCCATAGCCGTCTTGGTATTTTATCATGTCGCCGGACTGGACGTTGAGAGTGACATTGTTCAGCAGGTGCAATTCTTCAGGTTTGTTGCCAGCAATGTAATATAGTACAATCACGTAGTCTTTATTGGGTACGAGGTTAAAAAAGAATACTTTAAAAGTTACCCCAAAATCTACTGGAAATTTTGATATATCGTAAGCGACACCAAGCGGTGTATTAGCATCATCGCTATGATACAGTTTCACATCTTGAATTTTTTCAATAAAATTCTTTCTTCATGACATTTTTATTCCTTGCGTTATTGTCAAATCAAATTATTATATTCCTCAATCACCATGGTCTCGTTGACTGTGGTTTTTAAGTCGTATTTTTCCATAAAGCGAACGTAATTAAATTCTTTGACATCGTCCATCAAGGCCAATTCTTCTTTGACCAGGTAATGGATCATATTCCTATCTGCTTGTAATTCATACTGTTCACGTCTACGGTCATATTGTGACGGATCATGACTTTGATGTCCAATTTCATGGTAGATGGTTTTCTTTTTTTCGATTTCATCAAGATATGTATCGACTGCAATCAAGTTGTGCTTTTTGTTATAGATACCCTTATTATCTGTATCCCTACCGTCAAAATAGACCAAATCAATACCACGTTCAGCGCATACTGATTCTGGTGTCATCATAGGCAAAACTCCTTATTTTCTATTTTTAATGCGAGTTTCTAGGATAGATGCAATTAAATCCAAATCTTCTTCATTGAGTTCGTGTCCATCATAAAAGAAACTTTCTGCTGCATCTTTTTTTAGATCTATTTCTGACAGACTTTCATCGGATGCAATCCGAGGATTATCTGTCCTACCTAATAGGTAATCAGTGGATACGTTGAAGTAATTAGCTATTTCAGCCAATCGTTCGGCGTTGGGAGCTTTTGTTTTTAAAGTATAGAAATAATTTGTACTATATCCTAGATTTTCTTCTAACTTCGCTAATGAAATCCCCCTCTTTTTAGCAAGTTCTTTTATTTTTTCTAGTGTTGAAAACATTGTTAAATCAACCTTTCTAAGAGATTGACAAAAAATATTCCAAAAATCTAGAAAAAAGTATTGACTTATTCTAGAAAAAAGTATAGAATAGTTTTTGTAAGATGATTGAGTTAGAAAAAAACGAAGTCAAAAACATTCTAAAAAATTAAATAACACGGTCGCTAAACTGTATTTATAAATGATTAGAAATGTTCTAAACGTTGTTTTTATTATGCCTTGATTATAGACTTTATTCTAGAGTTTGTCAAGAAATTATATAAAATTTTCTAACTCTTTCGCTTACAAGCCCTTTGACAACTGAATAGAAACGTGGTAAGATATAGGGGAAAATAAGTGTTTCGATAAACCATCGGACAAAGAAAGCCCCCTGCTAACTTCCACATAAGCAGGGGGCTTTTTGACACTATCAATCTTCGTCTAGCCATTTTTCAATGACAAGTAGAAGGATACCGACCACTAACGGGCCGATGATAGATGAAATAAGTGTTTCTACCATTGGACTTCTCACCTCCCTTCGAGGCGGTATCGTCAGTGCCAATTTATATTATATCACGTTTCTATCAGTTCGATAGGGGCGTTTTTTTGTCTTATAGGAAAAATAAAAAACGTACTCTATCTGCTTCATAGAGTACGCTACGGAAATTGATCTGCTCAGGCCAGAAGCAGTGGCACACGATACTTGACGAGTATCCGCACCTCGCACTGCTATCGGTTAGAAATATTTTTTCTTTTAAGTCATTTCTGTTTGAGTCTGATATCGTCGACTATACCGGTAGAAGGTGACTGGCTTCTACAAATGAAAACATATTCCTACTGAGACACAGTATACCTCAAAAACTCTGACAAAGAATATCACTCCTTTCGAGTTTATGATTAATTACATTATATAAAATGTAAGAAAATTTGTAAAGGGTTTCACTGTGAAAATACTTGAGCGGACACGATTTCCTTTGATTTTTATTATTCATTATAACTTACAAGAAAGGAGAAATTATATGCCAAATGTGGACGGCGGTCGTCAAAAAGTATTGGAATACTTAAAAGACAACAATCTCACAATTACAACGTTAGCGGTGCAATACAGCATGGCTCGTCAGGATGTCACTAATATCTTGAATGGTAAACTAAAAAATCCACAAGCAAATCGTTTTATTGCTCGTGTGATTGAAGATTTTAAGATTCGGTAGGTTCATAAAACTACCCAACTAACAAACTAGAAAGGAGAAGGGGATGAGACCAAAACGTTATCCGTATCAAGGAAAAAAAGCTTCGACCACAGAAATAGTCAAAGCTTGGAAAAAAGATTGTTTAGAAATTTTACAAAAGCAGATAACTTCTATTGAAGAGAAGTTAGCGCTACTTTATAACGAGTGAACCGCCATGCTCAATGACAGTATATCCACTCTTCTCTAATTCTTGAATTATTTCTTCAACAGGCATCGCATAGAGTTTTGGATTTATAGATGTTATCGGACTTGATAATCGTTCGTCAAAAGCAAATTTTAATTGATTATCCAAATCTGCCCAAGTCTTAAGCTTTTTTTGATTATTTGGTTTTGGGCTTAACTTGCTCATACTTCTTCTCCTTTCCTTAATATTTGACGCACAGGAGAAAATCACTTGATTTGGTAGTTAAAGTTGGATTTGTTTACCTGATTGTCATAAGTCGATAGTAACAAAAATATATAGAAAGGTCTATATATAGGAAAAATATCAGTCTAAAGACGGATTTAGCTCTATATATAGTGGTTTTGAAGATGTGGGAGAAAATCGAAGAACTTGCTAATATCCGAGGAATGACTATCTACGCTTTAGCAAAGAAAGCAGGTATCAATTATACGATGTTGGCAGAACTAAAATCTGGGAAGAAGAAGGATATGATGTTTAGTAATGTTGTTAAAATTGCCAAGGCTCTTGATGTGAGTCTGGATGAATTAGCAAAAAGCTAATAAAAATAGCCCCATGACGAAGTCAGGAGCTTACTAAAAAAATCACTTAAATTATAACACACGAAAGCGAGGTTTGACAAGATGGATGACATTGCTGAAAGCCTCATATCACGATTTATCAGTCAGCTAAAAGTCAGACTGGTAGAGGTTTTCGAGGTATTTAACCTAGAGCTTGCAATGCCTTTGCTACTCAACAGCAAGCAGTGCAAGAAGTTGCTAGGTATTGCAAATGAAACGGAATTCCAGAGGGTGTCACACTTGAAGGATTTTCCAAGGATTGAAAAGAAGGGATCACACCCACGATTTCCACGGGATGCCGTGGTTGAGTGGATGAAAGAAAATTGGAGGTTATTATGACAGAAGCGATATTTACATTAGGAATTTTCGCTCTGCCGATTTTGACGGCAGCAGTAGTAGAACAGCGGAAGGCGGAAAAGCAACGCAAGAAACGTGAAGCTAAATTGCTTAGGGAACAACTGACAGCCCTGGCTTGTGAACGTGCAGTTGAAGCTGATCGCTTAGCCTGGAAGAACTGTGTTAAACAGTCTCTTGCAAACTGGAAACCAATCAAGTTTGCAGATGATGCGCCAGCTCGAACGGCTAGAAAGTGGGGCAGACATGCACATTAGTAATGGGATTGGACGGGAAAATCAAATTGATCAGATTGTCTATTTCACAGGTAAAACACGACAGTTTTATCAAGCTATGTCACCGTACGAACTTGCTGTGGAATTGAAAATCGTGAAGATCCAGGCAGGGCTAGTATGACAATTTACGACAGAGAATACGTGTGTGACGATTGTCTTGAACAATGGGAATCGCGCTCAGAAGAACCAATGATATTTTGTCCATTCTGTATATCAGATGAAGAGCCGAGAGTTATCGGAAAGTGGAGGGCTTATGACTAGTATTGAAAGGATTAGGGAATACTATCGCGAACATCCGAACGCATCTTCTAAGGAAGTGTCAGAGGTATTGAAGATTAAAGAGAATACTGTCAAGGCTTCGATTTCTAAAGATGTGAAAAATCGTCGGGCAGTTCGTTTAGATAATGGTGGTATTGACTATACAGATTTTTTTGAGAAAGATGAATGGTTAAAAGCATTCCGTGAGTATCAGAAAGAGATTCTGGAAGAGCAGATTGAAGTCCTGCGAGAAGCAAATCGTAGAGAGATTGATAGCAACCAGATCCGCTTGAACGCTCGTGAGATACGGATGTTGCTGAATGATTTGGCTAGATTATGACAAGACAAGATTTAATTGAACTAATGGAAAGTGATGCAGCAATCGGCATCAAGGATTTTATGGCTATGCATGATCACTATGTTGCCTGCTTGATTACCCACAAGCAAGGTTACGACCATGACCAGTTGGAGTATATCGCTGCATACGTTAAATTTTTGGAAAATCATTTTATGGAGGACTTGTAATATGGCGTTTTTGTACGAATTAGAAGGGATTTATGCCCAGCTTCAAGCTATGGAATTGGACGATGAAACGTTTAATGACACGCTTGAAAGTATTGACTTTGAAGAAAATTTTGCGCAATCTTGCGAATGGTTTATCAAGATGCAACGTAATGCCGAAGCCGATGCAGAACGGTTTAAGGCTGAAAAAGACGCGTTCGCCAAAAAACAAAAAGAAGCTGAAGCAAGGGCGGAACGTTTTAAGGAACGTGTAAAAGAAGCGATGATGTTAACTAATCAACAGAAGGTTGATACTGGATTATTTAAATTATCACTCCGAAAAACGGAAAGTGTCACTATTTTTGACCCATCGAAATTAGCAGATGAATTTTTGAAAGTGAAAGTTGAACCGAATAAAACGGAAATCAAGAAAGCCATCAAGAATGGTCAAGTTGTTTTCGGAGCTGAACTGACAGAAGGGCGCAGTGTGGTAGTGAAATGAAAATTACAAAAGCGACAGATATAACGTTAAATGATTCCTGTTATCTCATCTATGGGAACCCAGGGTTTGGGAAGACTTCGGCATTGAAATACATCCCAGGTAAGACCTTGGTGATTGATATTGACAAGTCATCCAAGGTTCTAAACGGGTGCGAGAATATTTCTATTGCGGAAGTAGACTCGCATAAAATCTGGGACGAATGGTTGAATGTTGTCAAAGAATTACTAAAAGGAGCGGCTGAACCATTCGACACCATCGTCGTCGACAATGTATCAGAACTCTTTCGGGCTTGCTTGGCGAATTTAGGTCGCGAGGGCAAGAACCACAGGGTGCCTTCTCAAGCGGACTACCAACGGGTAGATTTCACTATTTTGGATAGTTTGCGGGCCTTATTGCAGCTGAAAAAACGTATTGTGTTCACAGCTTGGGAGACTTCGGATCAGTGGACGGATGAAAATGGCATGATTTACAACAGGGCCATGCCTGATATTCGTTCTAAGATTTTGAATAACTTCTTAGGCTTGACCGATGTGGTGGCTAGATTGGTCAAAAAGACCACTGAAGACGGCGAGGAAGTGAGAGGTTTTATTTTACAACCGTCGGCAAGTGTCTACGCAAAAAATCGTCTGGATGACCGTAAGGGGTGCAAAGTAGATGAGCTTTTCACTACGGAACTACCAAGTTGAACTGATTTTGGATATCAAGAAATCCATGCTTGCAGGCCACCGTAAAATCATGGTGCAGTCACCCCCACGGTCCGGAAAAACAGTTTGTATGGCTCACATCGCCAAGAATGCGACAGATAAGCAAAAGACGGTACTGTTTTTCAGTCATCGCAAGGAAATCAACGAACAAGTTTTTGAGACATTCAGCCGCGCTGGTGTCGACATGGGATTGGTCTATATCGGTACAGTTGGTAGTATTGTCAGGAAGTTAGGAAAATTACCTTTGCCGACACTCATCTTGGTGGATGAAGCGCATCATATCAAGGCTAGTCAATACCAACAGATTTTAAAATATTATCACCAGGCGGTACAGTTGTTTTTTACAGGAACTCCGATACGCTTGGATGGTTCTGGTTTTGACGATATGGCGGATGATTTGGTTGTCGGTAAATCTATCCTGTGGTTGCAGGAACATGGCAATATTTCAGAGTTTGACTATTATTCTATCAATCTGCTTGATCAGGCAAAGCTAAGGAAACGGCAGGGCGAGTACACGAACCAGTCGATTGATGATAGTTTTGATTTCAAGCAACAGCACGGCGATTACTTGAGCCATTACGAACGTTTGGCAAAGGGAAAACAAGCTATCGTATATTGCCATAGCGTAGAATACGCTGAGAGGGTTTCTAAGCGATTTTTTGAAGCAGGGTACCAATCAGCCGTAGTGTCTGGAAAAACTCCGAAAGTCGAACGAGAGCGGGCAATGCGTGCCTTTCGTGACGGAGAAGTGACTATCATGGTGAACGTCAATTTATTTACTGAAGGGATTGACTTGCCAGGTGTTGACGTCTGCATCATGCTACGACCGACGGCATCGTTAAGTTTGTATTTGCAGTTTGCAATGCGCGCCTTGAATCCCAGAGATGGCAAACGTGCCATACTGATAGATCATGTCGGAAATCACATTCGGCACGGTCTGCCAAACGATGACCGCTACTGGACCTTGGAAGGCGTTGATAAAACAAAATCATCCAGTAAAGAGAAGGAAGAGGCGCCTAAGACTTGCGAGAATTGCTTTGCGACATTTTATAGGGATAAGATTGTCGATGGAAAATGTCCTTACTGTGATGAACCATTGAAAATTATCAAGGATATTGAACAGGAGGCAACAAATGAAACGTTAACTTTAATCAACCAGGGGATGGAGTTTGTCTCTATCCGCGGTGAGATGATAGAAGTGACACGGGAAGAGGCTTTGGTCTACAAGCGTGTCAAACGATATGGTAAGAAATACGAGAGATGTGAGTCTCTCGCAGAATTAAAAGCATTTAGAATTATCCACGGTTACGCCCCAGGCTGGCTGTGGCACAAACAAAAAGAATTAAACCTTTGGAGGAATTAAGAATGGGACTTTTTACAGTAAATTATGAAGCAGCAGAACAATTTTCATCTATCGAAGACGGAACTTACGAAGTATTTATTTCACATGTGGAGCAATCTGCAAGTAAAGGTGGCACCGACTTCTTGGATATTCGCTTGAAAATCCGTGAGGACTTCCAGCAGAAGTTCCGCAACAATCTTATCTTTGACAAGATTTGGATCAACAAAGAAACCTTGCAATACCCTGAATTTGCTCTTCAGCGTTATGCTAAGGCGGTAAAATTGCCTGAAAACATTGAAATTCAGACCGTGGAGCAGTTTTTGAACCTTATCAAGGGTAAGAACTTGAAAGTCACGGTTAAGAATGAGCAGTCTGAATACAACGGTAAGACCTATGACAACCTGAATATCAAGAAATACGAGCAATCAGAATTGCCACCAGTTGCTGTCCAAGCTAGTCAGCCTGTTGTGGATGACTTAGATTTGCCATTCTAAGACTATGGCAGGAATGGTAGAATACGCCTTGCACTATGCTCGCCTTGGTTTTTCTGTCATTCCGATTGATAAGAAGAGCAAACGGGCCATAACAGCGTACAAGGATAAGACTTTTTCAGAATTAGAAATCAAGCGTCTGTGGCGTGATAACCCAGATGCCAACATAGCTGTAAAAACAACGGATTTCTTTGTTATTGATATTGATGTTCGAGATGATGTGGATGGCTATTCCAGTTTTGAAGAATGGGAATTGAAACAATATATCCCTGCCACTCTACAGGCGACAACGCCGAGTGGTGGCAGGCATATATTTCTCAAGAAACCTAAAGGTGTTCAAATTAGTCAAGATATTAAGGTTCGTCCAGGAATTGATATCAAAGCCCACCCGAACAATTATGTCTTGGTAGCACCTAGCAACAATCCCAAGGGAAAATATGTCTGGGATCAGTCTGTCGAAGAGATGGCAGAGGCTCCGATGGAGCTGTTGGACATCTTACAAGCAGAGAAGAAACCAAGCAAAATCAATTTTATAACTAAATACAACCCAGAATACAGCAGTAAAACAGCTAAGCTATTTGAACAAATTGTTTTCGGTTTGGGTGATGAAGGTGGAAGAAACAATAATCTAGCTAGTTTGATTGGCGGGTTATTGATCCGTGGTGTTGATGAGGAGGCAGCTTATATGTTAGCAAAAATAGCTAATCATTACACGCCAAGTCCTCTATCTCAGCAGGAGGTAGATAGGACATTTGAAAGTATGTTAAGAAAGGAGCTTGATAGGCGAAGTGGTATTGGATATAGCGAAGATTAAAGCAGAGTACGAAAACGTCGTTCCACATCCAGCTGTCTACGAAAAACCGACCGACTGGCGTGAGATTCGTCTGGCCTGTCGTGATTACAGAAACGACTGGCTGGAAAAGGCTAAGTGGAAAGAAACGCAGTATGGAACCATGGAAGAAATAAAAGAGCCACCGAAACGCTTGACAGAGTTAGCTGTTGCGGAAGGTTTGGAACAAATCCTATATGTCATCAACCTACCGAACGACAGGGTGGCGGTTTATGATCCTGACGCTGGTTATTATCATAAAGACCCATCTTTTGCTTACAAGGTTATCAGATTGTTAGAACCTACTTTTACCGAGACACGGTCCAAGAACGTACTATTCATGTTAGCAGCAACCAAACGGAAATATCTATATGATGGATTCTCATGCGATTTTTCTATCGGGGATTACCAGGATCCGAAACGTTTCATTCTGGTGAAAAACGGTATTTTTGACAAACAGTTGAAGAAGATGTCGGGTTTTACCCATCGGTTCGTGGCATTTTCAACCATTGAGACAGAGTATGATCCGTTTGCGGCATCACCAAACATTGACGGTTGGGATGTAGATAGTTGGTTACTGGATTTGATGAGCGGTGACGAAGACTTGGTTCATCTCTTATGGCAGGTTATTTCAGCCAGCCTAAATGGGAACTACTCGTACAGGAAGTCTATCTGGTTTGTCGGTGAAGGAAATGACGGTAAGGGTACGGTCCAACAATTGATTACAAATATTGTCGGTATCCGTAATGTAGCAACCTTGAAACTGAATCAGTTTTCGGAACGTTTCGCCTTGTCAATGATTGAAGGTAAAACTGTTATCATCGGGGACGATGTGCAGGCTGGTGTTTACATTGATGAATCGTCGAATTTTAACAGCGTCGTGACTGGTGAGCCAGTATTAGTCGAGGAGAAGAATAAGCAACCTTACTCGACCGTGTTCAAAAAAACCGTCATTCAATCAACCAACGAATTGCCGAGGTTTAAGAATAAAACCAACGGAACCTATCGGCGTTTTCTTATCATCCCCTTTCGGAAGACATTTTCAGCCAAGGAAGATAATTGGCAGATTAAGGATGAGTACATCAATAGGGATGATGTGAAACAGTATGTGTTGAAAAAAGCCCTTGAGTTAAACTTCACACGATTCAGCGAGCCACAGGCAACGCTGGATGTCTTGGAAGAATTTAAATCTAGCAACGATACAGTTAAAGCGTTTATTGACGAATGGTTCGGAACATTTCAATCCGAACGCCTGCCGGTCCGTTTCTTGTGGTGGTTGTATCAGGAGTGGTGCAAAGAAGAAGGGATTACAAAAGTGGCTAAAGGAAAGTTTGAACGTCAGCTCATAAAATTACTCCCTGCAGAATGGGAGAAGAAAAGAGCAAAACCGACAAGGAGATTCAAACCATCGCTGGATGTTCCTCGCAGATATACAGGTTTTTATTGGGATAACGATAACGACCCTAACACGACTGCAGTTTGTCTTGATAAAAAGTTACTGGTTACTGATTAGGTTACCGAACTTTTATAGATAGGTAACCTAGTCAAACCCTTGATATTACTGAGTTTTTGATAAAAAAGTTACTGGTTACCTATCTTCTCTTATTATTTATTAAATTATAAATATATAAAATATATATAAATAGAAAATAGGGGGTAACGGGTAACTTTTAGGGGTGGAACAAGGGCTAAACCCTTGATATGACTGGTTTTTTGGAGGTTATCTATCTTTTTTCGAGATGTGTAACCTTTAGTAGGAAATATATGGAAAAAGAACATAAAATACAAAATGATATTCGAGTTGGTTTGACGGAGGCTGGTTGTCTGGTCTTCCGTGCCAACGTTGGCAAAGTCCGTACGTCTGATGGACGATACTTTGACACAGGTCTGCCAAAAGGTTTTAGTGACTTATTTGGATTTAGACAAGACGGACAAATATTTTTCATCGAAGTAAAAAACGAAAAGGGTCGTGTACGACCAGAGCAAGAGAAATTTATCGATCGAATGCAAAAGTTCGGCGCCTTAGCCGGTGTGGCTAGGAGCGTTGAGGATGCGATGGATATCGTAGGAGGAAAAGCAAATGGAACAATTTAACAACGTAACCAAACCAAAACATTACCAAGGTAAGTATGGTATGGAAGCCTTGGATGTGGTCAAGAATTTTATCGGCAATCTAGCCGGCGAATGTGCTTATTACTGGGGCAATGTCATCAAGTATCTGTTGCGATTTCAGCAGAAGAACGGTGTCGAGGACTTGAAGAAGGCTAGACAACATTTGGATTGGTTGATTGAGGAGATGGAGGATGTATCTTGAAATTTCTTGACCTATTTGCTGGCATTGGCGGTTTTCGTCTTGGTATGGAACGTGCCGGTCACGAATGTATCGGTTTTTGCGAAATAGACCAATTTGCCAGAAAGAGCTATAAGGCGATACATGATACGGAAGGAGAATTTGATTTTCATGACATTACAAGAGTCACAGATGAGTCTGTTAGAGGAATCGGACGTGTGGACGTTATCTGTGGAGGATTTCCGTGCCAGGCTTTCAGCATTGCTGGAAAGCGAGCAGGATTTGAAGATACTAGAGGGACTTTGTTCTTTGAGATTGCTAGGTTCGCATCTATTCTCAGACCTAAATATCTATTCCTTGAGAACGTCACTGGACTCCTTAACCACGACAACGGAAATACATTTGAGACCATCCTCGGAGCGTTGGATGAATTGGGGTATGATGCGGAATGGCAAGTGTTCAACAGCAAGAATTTTGGAGTCCCCCAAAACAGAGAGCGGGTGTTTATTATCGGACATCTTAGAGGAGCAGGTGGACGAGCGATATTTCCTTTCGGAGGAGATGACACAGCGATTGAACAAGACAAGCAAGGCGTAGTCGTTCAAGTCGGAAATTTGCTTGATACAGATAGTTTTGGAGGCAATCCGCAAGTAGGTCGTATCTATGATCCAAACGGCATCTCTCCTTGTCTCAATACGATGCAAGGTGGCAATAGAGAGCCTAAAATCATCCAACGAGGCCACGGATACAATCAGGGTGGCGAGCATGATATCACCCCGACATTGACCAGCAACAGCTGGCAGGAGAATAATCATGTTAAGGTTTATGATTTTTACAACCGAAAAACCAAAGACGAGGTTGGCACACTCACTGCCAGTGGCCATCAGGGGAATACCAAAGCAGGGACATTCGGCATATTAGATGGTATCCGCATCCGCAAACTGACACCTCGCGAGTGTTGGAGGTTGCAAGGTTTTCCAGATTGGGCGTTTGATAGAGCCCAGGCAGTAAACAGTAATAGTCAACTATACAAGCAAGCTGGTAACTCAGTCACGGTTAATGTGATTGAGGCGATAGCGAGAAAATTGGAGGAAACAGATGAATAACACAATTGAAAACGTAAAGATAACCAAAACTTTCTTGGGCAGAGAAGACCATGGAATTTTAACTTGTTATCTGACTGTTGAGGGATATGGATTTGGAGTATCTATTGGAGGATACTGCCTAGATAAATACGACGAACACAAGAAAAAACGAGTAGCTTTTCACAAGAGCTTTGAGCTGATAGACCGTATCTTGGAGGTTGCCGGTGCAAATAGCTGGGAAGAACTGCAAGGGAAGTATATACGTGTTAAGAGTAACGGTTTTGGAGGTAGAGTAACGAAGATTGGAAATCTTATTAAAGATGATTGGTTGGACTTTGATACCTTTTTCAAGGAGTAAACAGATGAATAAACAGGAAGCGATAGAGATTATTGAGCAATCAAAAATAAAAATAGCTAACAGAGAGAGGGTAATATTTAAAGCAGGCGAAATTATAGGAGGATGTGTCCAGGTCGATTATGTACCACTTGAAGTTGTTGTGAACACGATTGACCAAATCCACGAACCGCAGAAGGTTGTGGTGCCGAAGTTTATCGCTGATAGTATCGAATATTGCAAAAATAAAGAAGGGTATGGATTGCTCCGTGCAATGGATTACTGCGATGAATACAATGATACTGGCGAATGGTTAGAGCACAACCAAGAGACTTTCGCCCTAGCGTGGCTTTTCGGCTATGAGATTGAGCAGGAGAAACTGTACACAGTTGAACTTCCCAACCCTAACAACATCGGAACTGAAGTTCACATACTTATGATGAATGGTTTTAAGCAGGTAGTTATCAAAAAAGAGCTAGGTAATGACTGGAAAAAGAAAAAAGGTTTTCAACTAACTGAAGAAGAAATCAAAAAGGATTTTGAGTGGGCTTGGCAGTTTAGAGAAGAAGTAGATTAAGGAGGCGAACAAATGACAACAGCACAAACTTATTTTTATGTTTTTGACCAAAATAATTCTGGAGGTTACTTTGTAATTGATGAAAATGTAACGTCTGAAATCATTATTGAAGCTACAGAAGAGGCAAAGGCATTAGAGCGATTAGAAGAAATTCTAAGCCAAAAACCTGAATATATGGAATACTGTTCTTGTTGTGGTGAGCGTTGGTATCCAGAATACTCTGATGTTTACACACGTTATTGGGTTAGTGATGAGCAGTATGAAGAATTTGAAGAAGTAAGAGATGGGCATGAGGCTATGTTCTATCCTTTGGATGGAGAGCATAGACTTATACCTTGGTCGAGGTATAGTATGTATGAGTATCTTCCTAAAAAGGAGGTAAATGGATGAATGGACCTATCTTAGATATTTTACTTAATCTAATAGTTCTATCTGGACTGATAGGAATGTTGCTGCTTATATGGATACTTATTATCGGCATGATAGGTTTATTTTTGAAAGAGGTAAAAACGACACCGAAGTCTAAGGAAGAGGTGGAGTGATGGAAAAAGATATTGAGTTACTTACGGAGTTAAAAGGACAATTCGTTGAGACGATGGTGGTAGAAAGCCAAAAACTGATATTCAATGCAAATGCAATAAATAAGTGCGGCGAGTATGTCAGAGCTTTGTCCAATGCTATACAGATGATGAAGGAGGCAGAAAATGATACCGAAGTTTAGGGCGTGGGATAAGATATCTCATGCGTGGAGACATGATATATACATTGGGCTTGATGGTTTAGCTAAGGACCTTTCCCGCACGGGAGAAGAGCCTTTTGAATTACCTTTAGACAATGTCATCCTCATGCAATCCACAGGGCTGTTTGATAAAAACGGTCAGGAGATATTTGAAGGAGATGTGGTTAAAATAATGGATGAGGATGGCGATTCAGAAATAAGTGCAGTCACTTTTAAACATGGTGCATCAGGTATGACAATCACTGGGGTATTTGTACCCTTTGTTACTATGATTGTGGAGGCTACGGTTGACTACACTCTTGAAATCATCAGCAACATCCATGCAAATCCTGAGTTGGTGGAGGGGGTAGAAAATGAATGAAAAACTAGGCGTGCTACTGGTCGATGCGCCAGAGCCGAGACATGCAAAGTATAACTACTTAGAATATAGCGATGGAACTCACAGTATTTTCATGGCAGATGCAAAAGAAACGGTTAGGGCAGAGGCGATGCTTTGCACCCAAGAAGAAGCTAAAAAATACCCACAATTTCGATGGGTAGCGTTGGATGATTTATCTTAAAAATTAAAAATACAAAAGGAGTAGAATATGATTTACAAAATTAATGTTGATGGAAATGAAATTGAATACGGAGCGTTGGTTGAAAAATCAAGCTTTACAGAGAAAGAGTGGTCAGCAATCTATGCAGAGGTTGTAAAGCAAAATCAACCAGTAGTTTATGAGCAGAAAAAAGATGATACTGATTACATCAATGCATTCGGAGCGCTGATTTCACTTGAAGAACGCTATGAAGCCTTGCTGGACTTACTGCCACAGGAGGAATTTTCATATGCTGGAGCCCATCCAAAGTGGGTAGCTGATGCGGTGGAAGAAAGTACCCTTGATAAAGAAACGACAAAGGAAGATGTTGCCTCTTTGCTAGAACAATGTGAAACACTTGAAGATTTGAAAGAGGGGTTGGTTGACTATTTTGAGTTGGAGGAATTAACCTAATCTAAGGCTATCCGACTGTCACAGGTCGGTTGGTCATTCTGCCGAAAATAAATTAAAAAGGAGGACTCCTTTGTAGATTAAAGTCACATTATTGGACCAATGGCAGTAAGGTCAGCCACAAATAAAATAAATAGAAAGTAATTGCAAATGGTATCATAGTCCAACTCCCTATTGTGGTACGGGTGGGGGACGAATATTACAAAATTGGAGGAATAAATCAATGTACGGAAATGAATTTCAAGTAACAAAACGTCAGGTAGCAGCAGGCGCTACAATTATTGGACTTATTATTTTTGCAGTATTTTTTAGATTGACCGCAGTTGTCAAAATTCCAGCAAATACCGTAGGTGTGAAGGTGTCGGCATTCAACGGAGTACAAGAAAAGACTTTACAGACGGGCTACCATCTGAAAGTTCCATTTGCTGATAAGGTGTATAAGTTACCGACATCAGTTCAGACCAAGACCATGGAAGCTATCACGACACAGACGAAGGATGGTCAGTGGTTGAATACCAATATTGACGTCAAGTACAAGGTCAACAAGGCAGAAGCTATGACTGTATTTACTAACTACACAGACCTGGAAAATGTGAGTAATAGCGTTGTCGCTCCAGCTGTGCAACGGGCCATTGAATCAGTGACAGGTGAGTATGATATTTACGAAGTACTAGGCTCTAAGCGTACAGAAGTTTATGGCAAGATTGACCAGAAACTAAAAGAGCGGTTCGCAGCTGACAACTTGGAATTTGTATCATTTACTATCACTGACCAAGATGCAGGCGATGAAATCGAAAAAGCCATCAAAGATGAATCTGTTAAGCAGAAACAAGTAGATTCAGCTAAGCAGGATCAAGAGAAAGTTAAAATAGAAGCTGAAACTAAAAAAATCCAAGCTCAAGCCGATGCCGATGCAGAGGTTATCAAGGCTCAAGGTCAAGCAAAAGCCAATGCTGAATTGAATAACTCTATTTCGGATAATTTGATTCGAATGAAAGAAGCTGAGGCTCGTTTGGAGCATGGCTGGGTTGAAGTTATCACACAAGGGGATGTGATTACGAATCAAGAGTAACAAAAAAAGCCAAGGCACTCTCTGCCCTGGCTGTGGTAAATAACTCACATACATTATACCACAAAAAGGAGACAGAGAGTGAACAAGGCTAAAGAGCTCTTGAATGAGCTACAAAATCTTGATATGGATATTCAAAGCCGTATAGATGAAATCAATGAGCTTGAGGCAGGTTTGCTCTCAAGCCCCAAGTGGACGGCAGACAAGGTCAAGGGTGGTCAGGCTAAAAAGGTTGATGATGTCTATACCCAGCTGATCGTGATGAAAGAGGCGATTGAACAAGATACCAATGAAGTTATTAACAGGAAACTTGAGTTAGGTAGATTGATTAACAAGCTGAAAAATCCAAAGAGCAGGTCAGTCCTCAGAATGACTTACATTACTAAGATGTATGTTGATGATGTTTGTGACAAAATGGGTATCAGTAGAACCACTTTCTATACTTGGAGGAATACGGCTATCTGTGAGTTGAATGATGTTTTGGAACAAATGGAACTAAATTGAACTTTACAAAACCGTACTGAACAAATCAATACTTGTTAGCACAGTTTTTATATTCTGCTAGAATGGTAGTATCAAGAAATAAGGGTAAGGCAGTAAGCCTTCCCTGACATGGAGAGTTGGCAGAGTTGGTCGAATGCGCCCGTTTGCTAGACGGGTGGCCGCCTACGTGCGGTCCGTGGGTTCGAATCCCACACTCTCCTTTGAGTGTTTGTGTCCCAGAACGGGGTAAGTCGTTGGACGAGAATTCATATATCACTCATTAACTTTGAAATGGTTGCGGATGCGACTAGGCCCTGTATGATTGCACAGCTACTTATATCCTAGGTAAGTTATAAGTTGGGCGGTTTGATTCCGCTAGGGGTCTTTCTCCTATATTTTTCCCACACAACGAAGTGTGGGTTTTTATTTTATTGAGGAACGGAGGTGATAAGATTGCTAAAAATTGAGTATGTGCCAATCAACAACATCTTCCCTTATTATAATAATGCCAGAAATAACGATGGGGAAGCTGTTAAAAAAGTAGCAACTTCAATAAAAGAGTTTGGTTTTCAACAACCTATCTTAGTCGATGAAAACAATGTGATAATAACAGGACATACAAGGCTCAAAGCCGCGCTTTCAATTGGATTAAGCACAATACCTATTGCTTATGCTGACAACCTGACGGATGAACAGGTTCGAGCGTATAGACTGGCTGATAATCGTGTAGCCGAGTATTCAAGTTGGGACAAAGCCGCGCTTGCCTTAGAACTTGAGGCCTTTGAAACAATTGACATGTCAGATTTTGGTTTTGATTTATCGGGTTTTGAGTTAGCTTCAGAAGACGAACTCCCAATAAATGAGTTACGTAAGGATGGGATAATTGACAAAGAACATTACAGTGAATCACATAGAGAAACCACTGTCAACCAATATAATTTGCGTGATTATGACGCAACTCGTGTCGACGGTAAATATAACATTCCATCACTTGAGCCGGTTACCTATGTGCCGAGTAAATTACAAGGTTTTAACTATATCCTTAACAAGCCCGATTATTCTGCTGGGATACACTTTTTTCTAGATGACTATCAATTCGAAAGGATTTGGCAGAGGCCAGAATTTTATATCGAAAAACTTACTGAATTCGATTGTGTCTTAACGCCAGATTTTAGTCTTTACCAAGACATGCCGATAGCTATGCAGATTTGGAATGTGTACAGGTCTCGATTAATTGGACAGATGATGCAAAACTATGGTTGTACAGTTATTCCGACTGTATCTTGGTCACGTCATGAGAGTTTTGTATTTTGCTTTGATGGTTTGCCACGAAATGCAACTCTCGCAGTATCAACAATCGGGGTTAAAAAATCTTCTGAACAGATGGCTGCATGGCGCTCTGGTATGGATAAGATGATCGACGAGTTATCGCCAAAACAGTTGATTGTTTATGGCGGCGAAGTTGAGTACGATTATAAAGACATAGAAGTTTTTTATTTCGATAACGAAACAACAAAAAGAATGAAAGAGAAAGGAACGTAGTTATGGGAGGCAGAGGCGCTAGTATCGGTGGAGGAGTAAAAAGTGCAAGTCAGTGGGCGAAGGCTATAGAAGAATCCAAGAAAAACGGACCAAGTTCTTATCGCCTAAAGATGTACAAAAAATTAAAGGCAGAACGTGATAACGCAACGGGAGCAGCCAAAAAAAGAGCTCAAAAAAATTTCGATAACTTTAACAAAGGAAAAAAATACACGACGAAGCTGTAAAGAGAAGTAATGAGAAAAGAAGGGCTAGACTTGATAAACAGAGAGAGGCGGCTAGAGAAGCGTGGGCCCAAACTACCACCACAACATACGAAAAATTCAAAAAAAGACAGACAAGCAAATTCAATGACTGGTATTTTCAAGGTAGATAGTTCTCGGACGCTAACAATGATATAGATAATTTTTAGAATGAGAGAAGCGAGGCGATGGCAAATGAACAAAACTTGATAGTCCCAAGCTCGGACGAAGCTCGAAAAAATGGAAAAAAAGGAGGCATTGCTTCCGGAAAAGCTAGAAGAAAAAAATCAAATCTAAAAAAAGCTTTTGAGACTATTTTACAGGCAGATGTAACAAGTTCAGTTGCCAAAAAACAACTAGAAGATTTAGGTTTTGAAGCAACAAATGAAATGGCTGTTGCAATGGTTATGATGCAGAAGGCTATGAAAGGCGATGTTAGAGCTTTTGAACAGATTAGCAAACTGGTTACTATAGATACAAAAGACCGATTGGATAAACAAGAACAACGAGAGCGTATAAAAGCTTTGCAACTAGAAAACAAAAAGCGCGAATTATCGTTGGAAACTAACGAAACGCATGAAACTGCACTTGATAGACTGTTCGATAAACTAGAAGAGGAAATAAATGGGAATTGATAGACTATACCACGATAAGCAACTCAGCATCTTAAAACGGGCCTTGCGTGAAGATTGGTACATGATGATAAACCATGGGGCTGTCCGTGCAGGTAAAACTCAACTTGATAACGACCTGTTCCTCATGGAGTTGCGTAGAGCGAAAAGAAATGCTAAGGCTTGCGGTGTTGACAATCCGATGTATATCCTCGGTGCTACCAGTGCAGGTACATTGCGGACTAACATCTTGCAAGAACTATCAGAAAAGTATGGGATAGATTTCAAGTTTGATAAGCATGGAAACTTCACGCTCTTCGGTGTCTATGTGGTTACGACATTTACAGGTTCTGTAGCTGGTTTGAGAGCGATTCGCGGTATGACGGCGTACGGAGCCTATATCAACGAAGCGACGCTTGCCAACAAGGAAGTCTTTGATGAAATCCGCAAGCGTTGTTCAGGTTTTGGCGCTCGTATTATTTGCGACACTAACCCAGACCACCCCAACCACTGGCTAAAAAAAGATTATATCGATAAAGCAGATGACAAGAGCATTATCGCCAACCATTTTACGATATTTGATAACACCTTCTTAAACCAGCGGTATATCGAGAACCTTATCGCAACAACGCCGAGTGGTATGTTTACAGAACGTGGTATCTACGGTCGTTGGGTCAGCGGGGAAGGAGCTGTCTATCGTGATTTCAAGGAAGACATGCTCATACCAAGCAAGGATATTCCAACAGACGACATCACCATCTATTATGCTGGTGTTGACTGGGGATATGAACACCATGGGTCTATCGTTGTTTGTGGACAGACGGCAGATGGTAGAGTCTATCTCTTAGAAGAATACTCGGCGCAGTATCAAGAAATTGATTACTGGGTGGAGATTGCCAAAGACATCAAATTACGGTACGGGAATATCTATTTCTACGCCGACTCCGCCCGTCCTGAACATGTCGCCCGATTTGAACGGGAACATCTAAAATGTGTGAATGCAGATAAATCTGTTCTGAGTGGAATTGAACAAGTGGCTAAGCTGATGAAGCAAGGTCGCTTTTTTGTTTGTTCGGAAAAGGTTGAAAAATTCAAAGATGAAGTCTATCAGTATGTCTGGAATGAGAAAACGGGCGAGCCAGAAAAGAAGAATGATGATGTACTGGATGCACTTCGTTATGCTATTTATTCGCACATGGCTAAACCAAAAGCCAAAGTCAAACGTAAATCGCTATTTGGCTTGTAGAAAGGATCAAAATGGAAGAAACATTAGTCTATAGTCGCTCATTGTACGATGAGCAGAATTTGGATAAAGATATCATTTACAAATTGATATTAAAGCATGACCAGACAAGTAGTAAACTCAAGAAGCTAAAAGATTACTACTTGGGTAAGCACGCAATCGAAAATCACACACGCAGAAGCAACCTGCCAAACTTTAAGACAGTCGCCAATCACGCCAAGGACATTGCGGATACCGCCACAGGTTACTTTATGGGCAATGCTATCCGTTATCCTAAGACCGACGATATGGACATTGAAGACCTGTTAGAAGCATTTGATAGTGCAGATGTTGATTCGACAGACTCAGACAATGCTTTGAACATGGCAATCTATGGCAGGGCTTATGAGTACATCTATGTCAAAGAAGGTGAAAATGAGCTGGTAACACGTAGTTTAGAACCAGAGAACACTTTTATTGTTTACGATGATTCGATTGAGCAGAAACCCTTGTTTGCGGTCTATTACTATCAAACAAAGGACGATGTGACGGAAGAAAGTTATTATCAGGCCCAAGTAGTGACTGAGACTCTGCAATACAGCATGTCTTTGCGAGAGCAGAAGAAGGAGTCGGAAGAAGGTGTCCCACATAATCTTGAGGGGCTGCCAATTATTGAGTATCGAAACAATCGCTATATGGTTGGAGATTATGAGCAACAGATTAGCTTGATAGATGCGTATAATTCTCTGATGGGTAACCGTGTGAATGACAAGGAACAAGCTATCGAGTCCATCTTGGTCTTGTATGGTGCAGCACTTGCAGACACGCCAGAAGAAGCAAGGGAAGCAATGGAGATACTGCGAGAAGAAGGTTTGCTGGAATTGCCGAAGGACGCAAGTGCTGAGTTCTTGAAGAATGTCTTGGATGAGGCTACGGTCGAAGTACTTCGTAAGGCGCTGAAAGAGGATATTTACACTTTTAGTCACGTCCCTAATCTGTCAGATGAGAATTTCGCCGGGAATACATCAGGGGTAGCTATGGAATTTAAGCTTTTGGGGCTTGAAATGATTACCAAGACCAAAGAGCGATACTATATCAAATCTTTACACAAACGCATACAGATTTTTGCGAATTACTACAACTGGTCACAGATTTACGAAAACGCAAAGGCAATCATTCCGCAGTTTAGCCGTGGTTTGCCGAAGAATTTGTTGGAATTGTCTCAAATCATCAGCAATCTCAAAGACAAGGTTAGTCTGCGCCAGCTTATTTCGCTCTTGCCGTTTGTGGAAGACCCAGATGCAGAAATTAAAGCACTCGAGAAAGAAAAAGAGACTGCGCAGGAAGAGCCCACATTTAGCCAGAATTTGCCTTATGAAGAGGGTGTGACAGATGGACAATCAGAAGTATTGGGAGAAGCGGAAAGCCCAGAGGATGGTTCAGGCGATGGACCAGGCAGAGCAAACCGCAAAGCAACTCGACGAAATACACAAGCTGGCAAGTAGGCATATCACTTCAAAGATTGACCAGATTTTTGAGAGTTATCGCAGAGACCACGGACTGACGGATGATGAAGCTAAGAGGGTACTGGCTAGTGTCAAGGATTTATCCGATATTCGGGAGTTAAAATTAGCTTTACAGAATACAACGGACAGTGAAGAGATACGGCAATTGCTTATCTTACTCGATTCGGCTCCCTACGCTTCCAGAATTGAGCGATACGAGGCTTTACAGAGGGAGATGGATAATTTACCCACCCGACTGTATAAAGCCGAAAATGAGGCTTCTAGAGCCTTCTATGATGAGTTTATTCCAGACGCTTACTATCACTCTATTTTTGATTTACAACAGCAGTCTGGTGTGGCATTTGCGTTTAACAGGATTGACCCAGAGGAAATCAGAGCTATCCAGCAAACGCCATGGCTTGGGGCGAATTACTCTGAAAGGATTTGGGGGAATACTCAAGCTTTAGCAAATGAATTACAAAAGCAATTAGCAGTCAGTCTGTTAACAGGTCGGTCAGCGCACGAGACTGCAGAAGTCATAAATGCCCAATTCGGAAAAGGTAGTTACAACTCACGCAGGCTGGTGCGGACAGAGGCCAGTCATTTCCACGCTGAAATGGAAGCTCTGGCGTATGAAGAAGCAGAAGTTGAGCGTTACAGACTTGTGGCTGTATTGGACCTGCGAACATCAAGTATTTGCCGAGAGCATGATGGAGAAGTCTACTTGGTCAGCGAAAGAGTGAAAGGGAAGAACTACCCGCCATTACACCCGTGGTGTAGGACGGTCACTATAGCGCTAGATGATGAAGAATGGTTGGTTAAAGCGACCAGAAGCGCCAGAGACCCAGTGACAGGCAAGACCATCCAGGTGCCTGCCAATATGACGTATAAAGACTGGTATGAGAAGTATGTTAAACCAAAATACAAGGCGGATAACTTGGACATTTGGAAGATTGAACGTGCCAATAACCAGTATGAAAAGTACAAGTCAATTCTTGGAGATAAGGCGCCTAAATCGCTTGAAGACTATATTGATTTGAAGTATAATGACAGAGAAGGATTAGAGCAGTTGAAGGACCGAGCTAGATGGATAAAAGCAAAATTCCCGTCTGAGAAGTCTTTTAATGGTCATTTTGAGAAACACAGTCATGAATTTGGGAACATTTCCAAATCAGATTATCTGAAATTAGGACAAGAGCTTTTATCAAATCCTATACAAGATAATATTCTTGGGTATGACACAGATTCTCGTCGTGTTAGGTATGATGTAAAAAATAATATCTACGTTCTAGGAAATAATGGAAAAGCAACAATCACGACAATGATGAAACCAGATGAAGGGAGAGCTTACTATGACAGAGAAGTTGCAAAAGACTTGGGTAGTTGATGGTTATGTATGGCTACATTGCCCTGTTTGCGGTCATGATGTTATGGACTATGATATTTGTGACACCTGTAAATGGCAAAATACTGGACCTGTTAACATTGACGGCGGTCCAAATAAGATGACGTTAGCTGAAGCAAAAATAGCATTTGCAGAAGGCAGACCAATTATTTAAATAAGCACTCAAGTAATCGAGTGCTTTTTTCGTGTTCAAAAACAGGAGAATGTTATGGACTTGTATTTTCGTTTTAGGTTGATTATAGAGAGTGTTGTGTTTATCATTGGATTTCCGTTTGTGTTATACAAACTCTATAAATTATATAAAGATACAAAAAAATAGAAAGGAGATCGCTATGAACAAGCGTATTAAGAAAAAACGTGAACTGATTGAACAAGTTCAGGGAACTAAAGAAGCTGTTGATATTGCATTGAACATCATTAAAAGTCTACTTGATGAAAACGCCAAACAGGCAAATGAAATTTCTGAGCTACGTTCAATCGTCGAACGCAATGCACAGGCTACTAATTCGAGATTTGATTATCTTGAAAAGAAAGTAGCTGACAAGCTGTCCAAGAAATCTTGGTTTAGTCGTTAACAAGGAGGTGGTCACTCATCTTGACAGCAGGAAAGACTGCTTGAAACTACTCTAAATTACTTAAAACTGGTCGAAATTGACCAGTTTTCTTTTTGGTCCAAGCATTGAAGACGGTAAAAGCTATGGAAAATACAGTCGGGGACGACTTTAAAAATAGGAGGTTCGCAATGAACGAAGAAACACAAACAGTCGAAGTGGTCGAAGATGACAAACAGGTAGCAGCTGAACCTGAACAAGTCACAACAGACCCGAAAGACGAAAAGAAGTACACCGATGCCGATGTCGATGCCATCATTGACAAGAAATTCGCTAAATGGAAGGCAGAGCAGGAAAAAGCTGAATCAGAAGCTAAGAAATTAGCCAAGATGAACGCCGAAGACAAGCAGAAGTACCAGCTTGACAAGCGTGAACAAGACCTTGCTGACCGTGAAGCGGAAATCACACGCAGAGAGCTAACCGCTGAAGCTAAGACGATTTTAAGCGAACGTGGCTTACCAATTGAGCTAGTAGACGTGGTTAATCTTGCTGACGCTGATAGTGTACGTGATTCCATCGATGCCATCCAAAAGACTTGGGAAGCAGCAGTCTTGAAAGGCGTTGCTGACAAGACCAAAGGAAGTGCACCGATGAAGAAAGCACCACAAGAACAACCAACCGTTGAAAAGTGGGAACGTGATTTTTTGAAATAAGAAAGGAAAAATAAAATATGCCATTTGAAAATATTAACACCGCAACATCCCGTGAAAAATTCTTAGGAATTATCGAGAAAGTTGTTGCTAAAAAATCTTACTCAGCTCCGCTTTTGCTATCGAATGATGCAGTGGAAATGAACGGGCGTTCATTTACTGTTACAAAATCTGACACAACAGAACTCAAAGACTACAAGCGTAATGCTGACAATGAGTTCGACCATGCACAAACAGAAGAACGCACATACACTCTGGACCAAGAAAAATACTGGGGGCGTTTTGTGGATCGTCTAGATGAGCGTGATTCAAACGGTGAAGTCAATGTCAATTATGTTGTCGCTCGTCAAGCTGCCGAAGTTGTGGCGCCGTACTTAGACCATCTTCGTTTTGACGCTCTTCTTGGTAATGTCAGCGATAATGTCGTACCAGCTAATACTAAAGGTGCTAATAATTCTTACCAAGCTGTCTTGGATGTTTCTGAGAAATTGGATGAATTGGACGTAGTGGAAAACCGCTTGTTGTTTGTGACGCCAGCATTTTATAAAGCGATTAAGTCAGAAATTGTCAACCTTCCACAAGGAGACACCAATCAAACTGTGCTTTACAAAGGTTATGTCGGTCAGTTGGATACATTCACGGTTTACAAAGTACCATCTAAGTACCTTAAAGGCGTACAAGCTGTTGCGACAATCGGCGGGGTAGTCGTTTCGCCTATCCAAGTAGATGAAACGAAGTATAACAACAACATCCCAGGTCGTTTTGGTGAATTGGTGGAACAATTGCTGTATACTGGAGCATTTGTCTTTGATTTTGACCAGAAGTACATCATTTCTATTGCGACCTCTAAACCAGAAGCGAAGCCAAGCGCACAAGGCAAATTAAACATCCGTGCAGAGCAGTGGGTATCTGGTGCAACTTATGAAGCTGGTGCTTGTGTACAGAACGAAGGTAAATTGTTTGAAGCCACTAAGAAAGTAGATTCATCCTCAACAGCTCCTGGCAGCGATTCAGCCAACTGGAAAGAGATTGTCTAGGAGGCTCTAAATGCGCTTTAAAGTTTTAAAAGAGTTTACAGATGATGAGTTTGGTTTTGTTCATCGTGTTAACGATGTCATCGAACTAACCAAGGAACGTCATGAACAGATGAAGAAAAACGCTAAATTGCAAGATGTGAATTTGGCTGATTACATTGAAGAAATCAAGACCAAAGGAGCAGAAGCTCCTGCAAAATAGGGGGCGGATATGCTAGAAGAATTAAAAACTTTGACAGGCGAGAGTGATGATAAAATCCTCTCGTCTTTGCTTTTGAGGGCTAAAAATATCATTTTGACTGAGACGAATCGAAGTCAGCTTACGCCAGCGCTGGAAGGAATGCAACTGGAAGTAGCACTCGAGTTGTACAACCGCCAAGGAAGCGAGGGCGAAACATCGCGAAGTGAAGGGGGCGTGTCTGTGTCATATAAAGACGGGCTGTCTGATACTATTTTAAATGGTATCCGCAGTCATAGACTCGCAAGGGTGGCAGGTCGTGCGTTTGAAGCGAAACCGACTGAAGCCGTATCTGATCCGTAAAGCTGTCATAGTGACGAGTGATGAGGGTATCAAGAAAGCTACTTATAGCGATGTTGCTACTGAGATACAGGCTGAGATATGGCCTGCTAGTGGTCGCTTACAAGCTGAGATATACGGTCAGAGGTTGGCATATATTTTGAATTGCTTGGTAGATCGTGAGACTCTTATAGATGAAGACGATGGCTTTTGTATCAATAGCGATAAAGTAACCCATAAAGTCATATCTATAAAACGATATACAAACCATCAAGTCTTGGAGTTGGAACAATGTCGCGATTGATAGGTGCTGACAAGCTAATTGCAAAATTTAGACGATTATCAGGACAGCAGCAAACCGAAATCATGGCAAAAGCTGTACACAACGCTGCCAAGAATGTTGTCCAGGCAGATGCAATTTTGCGGGCCCCTGCAAACAAAGATGATTTGCGAATAGGCATAAAGGTACGGATGTCTAAGTCTGGGAATCCGAGAGCTGAAGTGGTTAGCACATCAGACCATGGCGGATTTGTTGAATTTGGTACTGGTCCAAAAGGTGCTGCAAACCACGCAGGGATTTCGCCAAATGTTAGCGTATCTTATAGCAGTACACCTTGGTATGTCCATGAGTCCCAGATTGATGTGGGCCCTTATCGTTTTCAAAAGATTGGCGAGTTTTACAAGATGTTTGGGCAGGTTGCTCAGCCGTATCTTTATCCAGCCCTCAAGGATAATGAAGAGCGAGTCACGAAGAACATTAACAGATATGTCAAACGGAAACTAGTTGAAGAGGTCAGCAAATGATAAATATTAAGCCTATTATTTACAAGAAATTGAAAGAGGTTGCGGACAATGTGACAGATACATATCCGCAAGATTGGGAGAATTTCCCGGTTATCATCTACTTAGAAGAGGAAAACAAGCCTTACGAGATTACAGATGATACAGAACAGATGTCCTATTTGCGGTATAAGGTCGATATTTTCCACAATGATAGTACCTCGGAATTAGCCGTAGCGATTGATGCGATTTTTGCATCTCTCGGGCTAAAACGTACATCCAGCGTGGATACACCCGACCCAACGCACTTACGGCACAAAGTCATGCGATTTGAAGGGATTTTAGACTTAAACTCCCGAATCGTTTACCAATACAGAATGGAAGGATAAAACATGTTAGCAAACGGAATTAAATTGAAAATGAGTGAGACCAAGGGGTCTGGCTATGCAGTTATCGAGGGCTTGAAAGAAGTTCCAGAACTTGGTATTGACCCTGAGAAAGTTGAGAATACGACCCTTGCGGATACCATTAAGCAGTATGAATTTGGTATTGGTGACGCTGGCGAATTGGAATATAAATTCAAGTACGAGAATTCCAAAACGACTTCTAGTTATCGTACTTTGCGTAAGTTGTCTGATTCAAAAGCTATCCGTCACTTTGAGCAAGAGTATCCAGATGGTACAACTGTCCGCTTCTCAGCTCAGATTGCTGTCAAGCTGGGCGGTGGCGGTGTCAACTCTGCTATCGAGTTTACATTGAAATTGGCTCTGCAGTCAGATTTAGAATTCACTGATCCAGTAGTACTTTAAGGAGGTATAAATGTCAACACGTAAACCATATATCGTTTGGACCGTCAAGGGAACAGACTATAAATTGCGTCTTAGCACTCGCCAAGCCTGTGAAGTTGAAGAAAAATTGGGTGTTAATTTGCTCAAAATCTTTATGCCCAAACCAGGCGAACAGTTCAATCTACCACCTTTGAAGGTCATGTTGTTGGTTGTTCAAGGCGCTTTGCAGAAGTTCCATCATGGTATTAAATTGGATGATGTCTATGACTTGTTCGATGCTTACATCGATGAAGGTTATGGACAAACTGAATTGATGACTGATATCATCGTACCATTGTTCGAAGTATCGGGTTTTATTCCTCGGAACAAGGAGAAGGAAGAACCGACGTTGACAGCAGTCGAGTAGGTTCTGGTCCTTGTTCGGTCGCAGAATTGATTAGCGGGTTTTATCCAACAGCATTAGATGCAGGGATAGACCCGTTTTCTTTTTGGGAATACACTCTTTTGGAATTAAAAGAGCTAGTTGAAAGTTACAACAGGCAACAATTCCAAAAGCAGAAGGAAATAGCTTCTCATCACTTTATTCAATCACAGATGATAGCTCGCTTTGTTTCTCTGATGTTTCAGGAAAAAGGTGAAGCGCCAGACATTTGGGAGTTCTATCCTACTTTGTTCGAAGAGGATAGGGCGCAGATTGAACAAGCTCGTATTGAGCGTGATTTGAAAATCCATCAGGAGCAGATGAGGGCTTACGCAGAAAGAATGAGAGGAAGGTTCACAACTTCCGAATAAGAAGGAAAGGAGGGAACGATGGCTGTTACGTTAGAAGAGTTGAGAGTTATTGTTGAAGGTGAGATAGCACCGTTTCAGAAGAAGATGAAGCAGTTAGAATCTCAGATGAAGCAGACTCAAAACAAAATTGAAAACAAGACAAAAGGCCTTAGAGAGCGTGTATGTCAACAAGCTGGTGGCATGGCGACTGCTTTGGGCAAACTTGCTAAGATTACCGCGTTAGCTTATCTAGGCAAGAAAATGTTAGACCTTGGTATGTATTCTACCCAGATGGCTCTTGAAGTCAGTGCTTCGGTCAATCAAATCAAACGACAGATGGGCGAAAGTTCCCAAGCATTTTTAAAATGGATTGATAACAATGCCAACGCTATGAACATGAGCGTAGGTGAAGCTACTAAGTATGGAGCGGTCTATTCCAACCTGTTTTCCAACTTTATCAAGGATTCTAACAAGCTGAGCGCTTATACAGGTAAGATGTTACAGACATCCGCTGTGATTGCGCAAGGTAGCGGACGGACCATGACCGATGTTATGGAGCGTATTCGTTCGGGCTTGTTGGGTAATACCGAAGCTATCGAAGACCTCGGAATAAATGTCAATGTTGCTATGATTGAATCAACCAACGCATTCAAACGTTTTGCGAATGGGCAATCTTGGCAACAATTAGACTACAACACCCAGCAACAAATCCGCTTGATGGCGATTTTGGAGCAAGCAACAGCTAAGTACGGAAATACCTTACAGCAGTCTGTAAACGGTCGTATTAGCATGTTCAAGTCGCTGTTAAGCGATGCAGCACTAAATATCGGTAATGCAATGTTGCCGATTATCAACGCTATGATGCCTGTACTTAATTCGTTTGCTATGGTCTTGAAAAATATCACTGCCAAGCTCGCTGAGTTTATTGGTTTGATGTTTAACAAAAAAGCCAATGTGAAGAATAGCGCAGTTGGAAACCTTGCTCAGGGTGCACAAAACGCAAACGATGCAGTAGGTGGTCTAGGCGACGCCATGGACGGTGTAGATGACGCATCTGGGGGTACCGCAGGTAATCTAGATGATACTGCTAAATCAGCTAAGAAGGCAGCAAAAGAGCTGATGGGATTAGCTGGTTTTGATGAGATTACCACTCTGAATCTAAACAAAGACGATGGTTCAGATGGAGCGGGTTCAGGCGGTGGTTCTGGAGGCGGAGGCAAGGGTAGTAAAGGTGGAGGCTCAGGAAGCGGAGCTGACATCTTGCCAGAAATAGAATTGACTGATATGGACAACCAGTTTAAGTCCATATTTGACGGATGGGATAAGACTCTACAACCTCTTTTTGATTACCTCTCAAAATTAAAAGACCTGTTTAAAGATGGCTTTAACATGTCGTTCAGAGCTGATAGTCTTGACCGCTTTAAAACTGCTCTAGCAGGTATCTGGCAATCGCTGAAAGATATTTTTGCAGACGGAACTGTTTTACAAGCAGCCGCAAGGTTTGGAGAGAAGCTAGCTTTTGCTTTAGGTCAAATCACTGGTGCTCTAGCCAACATCATCATGGGAATTGCGGTATTTATCGCCGAAAGCTTAAATAAATCACTAAACGACACCAAATTGGATATAAAAGGTTGGCTGATACGTCAGTTCGATATAGCAGGCGATGCAGTCGCAAGCATTGGAAATATCGCTCAAATGCTCGGTCAAACGTTTTATGACGTTTTTACAAGTGCAGCTGCGACAAATATCGGTGCAGATATTCTTTCAGCGATAACCTATGGGACAATGGGGATTGTTGAAGTTGGTTCAAAATTAGGTCGCGATATACTAAGCGGTATAGAACAATCGCTAGTTGATAACCAAGATAAAATAACTACCGCTTTAAACGGCTTGCTCTCTGCCCTTGAGCCTACTTTCGAATCTATCAAAAACCTATTCAAGAATGCGTTTGAGGGGTTGAGCACAACTTACGATGAGCATGTAAAACCATTCTACGATTCGTTCAATGAAGTTTTAAGTTCTATATTTGGAACTTTGCTAGATAGCTGGAATAATGATGTTCAACCAGTGTTGGATAGCATCGGCGAAAAGTTTGCTGATTTATTCGACAATCATATTCAACCGTTTATCGATAGTTTTCTATCCGCATACGGACAAATTACGGACGCCTTAAAGTTACTTTGGGATACCATTCTGGTACCGCTATTTGATTGGATAGCTGCGAACATTTTGCCTGTCCTTGTCCCGACATTCCAGACATTAGCTGACTGGTTTGTCCAAGCCTGGACTGTGGTTTTCGATGTTTTGGGAGCTGTTTCGAAAATCCTAGGCGGTATTATCGAGTTCCTGGTTGGTGTATTTACTGGCGATTGGGAAAAGGCTTGGAATGGGATTGTTCAGATTGCTAAAGGAATCTGGGAAATGCTGTCTTCTATCTTCAAGTTCGTTTGGGATGCCATTGTTTCTTTCTTAAAAGGTGTTTGGGATACCATCGTTGCTATACTGCAGGCTGGTTGGGATGCGATTGTGCGAATCTTCCAAGGTATAGGCCCGTGGTTCGGCGAACGTTGGAGAGATATCGAAAACATCTTCTCTAAAGTTGGTCAGTGGTTTGGTCAAAAGTTTTCTGACGCTTGGAACGGTATTACAAATGCATTTAGCAATGTAGCTGGTTTCTTTAAAGGAATATTCGATAGCATTGTGGGTTGGTTCACGGATATCGGTAGAGCAGTCGGAGATGCAGTTTCGGGTGCGTTTAAGTCCGGCATGAACGGTGCAATCGCAACAGTTGAAAATGTCGTCAACGGATTTATCGGATTGATAAACGGTGCAATCGGCTTAATCAACAAAATCCCTGGTGTCAATATTGGGCGCATCGGTTATGTCAATCTTCCACGCCTTGCCCGTGGTGGTATCGTGGATAGCCCAACTGTCGCCATGATTGGTGAAGCAGGTAAAGAGGTGGTTATGCCATTGGAAAATACAGGCTTCTTACAAACCATGGGCCGTGTTGTCGGCGGTGCAGTTGTTAATGCTTTGGGCGGAGGTCTACCGCAATCATCTGGTTTGCCAAATGGCGACATCGTTATTGTGATTGGAAGTAGAGAGTTTGGACGCTTTACTATTGACGAGATTAACAAAGCTCAAGCAGAAGCGGGACAGCTCTTGCTTAACATTTAGGAGGTAAACATGAGTCAATTGATTATCAATGGAGTTACAGTTGTACCTCCTAAATCTTTTCAAGTTTCAGTCAATGATGTGGATGGAGAAACCGGGCGAAACGCTAACGGCGACATGGTCAGGGACAGAATTACAACCAAGCGCAAATTGGAATGTGATTGGGGGATGTTGACCCAGGCTGAGATGGCGCAGATTCAAAACGCTGTTCAGCCTGTATTTTTTGAAGTGTCTTACCCAGACCCTATACTTGGGCAGACGTCCAAAACGTTTTATGTTGGCGATAGGACAGCGCCTGCATATTCCTTTACTGAAAAATTTAAACCCTGGAGCGGTTTAAAATTTAGTTTAATAGAGAGGTAAGGTGGTTCACACGGTAACATTTAACCAAGCTATGTTAGCTAAAGATAGGGTGTTTGCCATTCGTGCAGGCGCCTATACTTCTAGCGACATCAAAGAAGCCAGTTTTAATTATGGATATATCAGCGGTGATACTTTCAAACCTGGCGGAACAGTTGCTGGTTCGGCTAAATTGACCTTTACATCTATCATTACTACTTTTAACAAGTTGGATAAGATTTATCCAGAAATTGGGCTCTTGGTAGGCGATAGCTATGAATGGGTCGCCATGGGTGAGTATTTTGTCAATGACATCAGTATTGACCGCAACAGGAATACTACCGAATTGGACTTGATGGACGGCATGTTCAAGCTAAACCAGCCCTATGTTTCTGATTTGACTTATCCTGCGCAGATTCGGGATGTTATTCGTGAGATTTGTGTAAAGACAGGAATAGAGCTAGAGACGGACAATCTAGGTCTTAAAGCTATCCAGAGACATATCGAAGCGAAAGCAGATAAAAATGACATTACTTTCCGAGAAGTGTTAAGCCAAGCGATTCAGTTACTTGGCTTTTCTGCTTTTTTTAATCGACAAGGGAAGCTTGAAGTCCGTGGTCTGACAGAATCAAGAATCACTGTCACTGCTGATAATTATTTTTTGCATGGTTTGACCAAGAGTGAAATCCAATATCAGATTGCTGGTATTACTTGTAAGAAAGACAAGGAAACGCTGACAGTAGGCTTACGAACTGGACGTTCATTGGAGCTTGAAAATAGCTTCATGAACCAGAATCTATTGGATGAATTGTATTATGAGCTAAAAGACATCAAGTATTACCCGTTTTCGCTTGATTGGCAAGGGCATTTGAAGCTAGATGTCGGTCAATGGGTAACGCTCAAGACAAACAAAAACGAGACCTACAAAGTCCCTGTCCTGAGTCAATCTTTCAGTTTCAAGGGCGGTCTTAAGTCTAAGATTAGCGCAGACAGTAAGGCTGGGAATGATACTCAGTATGCTTATAAGGGATTTTTAGGCAAGCGCATCGAGCAAATGTCTACTGAGATCGAAGCAGAGGTCCAACAGCAACTGGAATATAAGGATAAGGAATTTGATGAAAAAATTAATAAAGTCAAATCCGAAATCAACGACGGTATCGAGCAGTCAAGGGCGGAGGCTGAGCGACATGCAGACAATATCAAGAGAAGTATTGATACTGAAATCGCCCAAGTCAACCAATCCATGCAAGCTCAATCTGAAGAACACGACAGACAGGTCGCGGACATCTTATCCAAGGCTCAATCTGTCGAATCACTTGCCAACCAAGCCAAGGCGGATGCTGCTAGTGCATTGGCTAGGGCTAACCAGGTCAAGACGGAGGCTATCGCAGATGCGAGAGCACAGGTTGCGACGGTCAGTCAAGCCTTAAACACTGCTAAGTCTGAGCTACAGACGGCAATCGCAAACGCCGACCAGAAGGCTAGAGATAGTCAAGCAAGTGCTACAGCCCTGCGCAATGACCTTAACTTGCAAGCTAGCAAGATTTTGGCACAAGCCCAAGCGCAGACGGCTTTGACCAATCGTGTGTCGACAGTCGAGACTTTGGCAGATGGTACGAGGTCAACAGTCGCAGAACTCTCTAAAACCGTTTCTAAGGCGACTGGAGACATCGCTAGTGTTACCAGTCGGACTAAGACCGTGGAAGACACCCTGAGCCAAACGAGGACCCAATATGAGGCTCTGACGCAGACTGTCAATACCCAGACAGGACAGATTGATAGTATCAATCGCAAAACCGCTGACTTGCAGAGCGGGATTGACGGAGTGACGGAGCGGTTTGAGAGTTTGAGGATAGAAGACAACCTTCTGCTCAATAGCTCTTTTAACGAAAACTTGAACCAATGGCAAGGAACTGGAGTGACTATAGTTGATGGTAAAGCGAGAATTATAGGAGAACTTAATAAAACCAAGTACATTTACCAAAGTATCAAGTCTCAGATAGCTAATGACGATGTTAGCCAAGTATACATAGCATCAATCTCAGTTAAGGTCACTAATTATGTGGCTGGTAGAAATCCATTTTTTGCGCTTTATATAGATGGCAGAAAGAACGACAGCCGAAATACGCAGTTTGGTGGAACATATTTGACAGCCAATCGTTTAGATGCGGTCAATAATAGAGGAATTGTGCAGTTTGCGACTACCTTTAGGATAAACGTACCTCGAAACCAGATAAAGCTTCTTGATTTCCGTATCTATGCAAGGGATTTCACAGGGGAAGTTGAGTTTGAAAAAGTGTCGCTCAGACGTGGAAATATTGATTTAGGTTGGCAGGCTTCTCCAGAAGACCTCCGCTCCGAAATCGCAACCTACAAGCGCACTGCTGAGGAATCCAGTGCAGAGTTGTCCCGTCAAATCCAAACAGTAGATGGAAAGGCAGTAGATGCTAAGACCTACGCTCAGCAGACAGCGACTGCAATCAAGACAAGGCTGGAGAGTTTAGAAATCTATAAGAATGCGGAAGGCACACGAGCTAGTCAGTATTTTACAGCTAGTCGAGATGAGACTGCTCGCCAAGTATCAGCTCTGCGTGTAGCTGTTACTCAAGACTATGTCGCTAAGTCGGTATTTGAAGAAACCGCTCGCGGAATTAGTCAGCGGTTTGAAAGTCTGTATGTAGGCGGTACCAATCTATTGACAGGCACTGATGAATACACCGAAATCTTTAACAGCGAACAAAGTCACGCAGAGTTTCTGCGAACACCTTATGACTTGGCCCCAGTTTTTGATAAGTATGGGCTGATTGAGTATACCTTAAGTTTTGACTTGAGAGCATCTCAAACGGGGCAAGTCGCTGTATACCAGCAAAATGGATCAGGTTCTAAATATTCGGGTCTATGGAAAAACTTGACTGTCACAACGGAGTGGCAAAGGTTCCATGTGACCTTTACTCCAACCGAGGGAGCAGTGAGTTTAGCAAATAGTTACTTAGCCTTTTATGGCACTTACGGCACGGGAGTAAAACCTATTATTCGTCGAGCAAAAATTGAACGCGGAGCGATTGCGACTGACTGGTCGCCCGCTCCTGAAGACCAACAATCCTACGCAGACACAAAAATCGCTGAATATAAGACCACGGTCGACGGGCGATTTGCGACCTTGCAATCTCAGAAGGCTAACCAAGTAGACTTGCAGACTGTACGTGAGACGGTCAATCTTTACGAGCGTATCATCGGCTCAACGGAAACTGGTATCAAAGACAAAGTCGCTCGTATGGTCATGACTGATAGTCTATTTCTAACCGAGGTCAAGGATAAGATTAGCGGTACAGCTACACAGGTTAGTCAGCTTAATAATTCGTACGCTATTAAAAATCTGACTAGTGCTGGTACAGTGCTTAACCAAATCAATTTACTGGCTAATGGTACTAATAGAATCGATGGTCGACTGACGCATATCACAGGTCAGACTTTGATTGATAATGGCGTAATCAAGAACGCTATGATTGGTGAGTTGGATGCTGGAAAGATTACGTCGGGTACAGTGGATGCTGCACGCATTAAAGCGAATAGTATCGACGGGTCAAAAATTGCATTCGATGAAGCTTTCTTCAACGGGTTATCCGCAAACCAAGCCTACCTGAAGAAATTGTTTGCCAAGGATGCGTTTTTGACAGCAGTGCAAGCTGTCACATTGTCGGCAAGTAAGATTTCAGGTGGAATTTTGACCGCGACCAACAAAGCTATGGAAGTCAATCTAAACGCTGGTCAAATCTTGTACTATACGGACCAAGCAGCTCTCAAGCGTGTTTTAAACGGCTATCCTACCCAGTTTGTCAAGTTCGCAACTGGTACGGTTACTGGAAAAGGAAATGCTGGAGTGACCGTAATAGGCTCCAACCGTTGGAATTCCGAGTCCTCGAATGATGGCGGATTTGTCGGAATTAGGGCTTGGAACGGTCCAAATATTGACCAAATCGACGTGGTTGGAGATACGGTCAGATTGGCAAGCTCAGCGTTTGAAGCAGCGGATGGATGGAATATCAATACCTTGCCTGGGAAATTAGACATCGATGCATTTAATGCTGATCACCGCGCTTCGTCCAAGATAAAAGTTGGGGATTTGTGGTTGTGGAAAAACGCTACGACATACTCGAGCATGAGAGATACCATAAATTTGATCATCGACAACTTACAGCTATTACACAACAATAAATCGACAGAGAGGGGTTATAGCTATACTCTACCAGCAAAAGTTTAGGAGGAAATATTTAAATGAACCAAGAACAACTGAATCAAGCACTCGCTTTGACAAACCAAGAACTAGCCAACCAATTGGCAGAAGAGAAGAACACTAAGAACTTGTTAGCTGTCCAGTTGACAGAAGCTCAGCAGACCATCGCAGGTCTGCAGGCAGAAATTACTGAGTTAACAAAGCAACTGGACGAAGCTACTAAACCAGCGGAAGAAATCATCGAAGGAGAATAATCATGACTGAAACTACTAACAATACTTTACTCGACTTATCAACTATTACAGAACCATTTGACCTTGCGACTGCATTGCAGTACATGAAGGAAAACGGGGAATTTATTCGCTGTAAAAATGCGACAAATGATTTTTATATGTACCGTGATGTCCAACGTCGACCAGGTATTGTCAACGGCCGTCGTCAATTCGTAGAAGTTGAAACTGTGTGGGCCTTTAATCAGTGGGGCGGAACTACAACGACAATCAACGTTGCTGATCTCTTCAATGAGGAGTTCTACATCATGCAGTTTGATGAAAACGGAAATCCAGATTGGACAGATCCGACATTGCCAAAAGAATAGGAGGAATTCTATTGCCAATCGAACACGCAGAACGAATAGCTCAAAGCCAAGTTGCTTGGGCTATTTTGTTTATTTTATTATTTGGGTTCGTCATCCGGTATCTGATTAAGACATCGGATAAGAGAGAAGCTAAGCTCATGGATTTCCATGAGCAAGCAAAGGAAGAAAGTAATAAGCGGGAGGACCGTTTGATGAATCACCTCGAGAAAACTACCGCAGAAATGGGGGCGATGGCTCGTGAAATCGGTGGCTTAAAAGGTGAAGTGTCATTAATGAGTGACCGCATCGAAAAAATCGAAAAAGGAGAATAAGTATGAATCAACTTACAGAAATTATTATAGGGTCTGCTACTGGTATATTAGCTATCGTTGCCGGTATGATTGTCCATGAGGTCAAAAAGTATCTGATTGCCAAGGGCGGTAAGCGAGCGGTCGAAATTACAGAGATTCTGGCACGGAACGCTGTTAATGCAGTTGAACAAATCGCCAAGCTAGACCAGGACAAGCATGTAGACAAGCTAGACATGGCTAAACGTCGCGTAACAGGTCAGCTTGCTAAATACAACATCTATATGACTGATACACAGTTAGAGACCTTTATCGAATCAGCAGTGAAGCAAATGAACGATGCGTGGAAGGAGACTGACAAATGACAACAGTAAATGAAGTCACCAACTTCGCCAAAGACCTTGCCAACCGTGGTCAAGGCGTAGACTATGATGGTTGGTACGGCAAGCAGTGTGTAGACCTACCTAACTGGATTTGTGGAAAATATTTCGGCAAGGCTCTGTGGGGCAATGCCATTGATTTGATAAAGTCAGCCAAGCAACACGGATTTGAGGTGCATTATATGCCTACCTCTGAGAGTCCGCGTCCGGGAGCTATTTTCGTCAAAAACTACTGGGCAGGTGACGGTATCAACTATGGGCATACAGGTTTGATTATCGGTGTTAGCGGCAATACCGTCCAAACAATCGAGCAAAACTTGGTAGGTAATTTGTCGGTCGGTGGTCCTGCTCAATATGCTAGCCAGCAAATCAGCAACCTTGTCGGCTGGTTTTATCCACCTTACAGCGACTCTACTGCAGTGGCAACACAGTCAAGCAGTGGCAATCTCGGTAAGGTCAAAGACGAGAAGGGGACAATGACCGTTAAAGTATCTTTGCTCAATGTCCGAGACAAGCCTGGTCTAGACGGTAAAGTTGTGGCAACGTACACGAATGGCGAGCAGTTTAATTATGATTCGGTCTATATTGCCGATGGATACATTTGGGTATCGTATGTTAGCCGTAGCGGTGTACGTCGCTATGTAGCAGCAGGCGAGGAGTCAAATCGGCGCAATGTCGTACCTTATGGTACGTTTAAATAGTTTTTCAACCCAGCGGTCTGCTGGGCTTTTTTTGTTTGCTGAAATAGAATGGAACCGCACATTAATTCGCACATGGAATTTGCTTGGAAAATAGACAAACGCAGTCGTATCAATGGTTTGCATGATTTCTATTCGCACATGGAAAATAAATATACCTTGTGCATTATTGTCAAAATAGCCATTTTGTCAATGATGGTTGCGAAGATTTTTCTTGACAAAATATAGGGATGTGTGGAATAATAATTGTGAACAGAAACGGTTTAAACACCTCCTTTCTATGTTCCGACATCGCTTGTCGTTAAACCCATGCCTTGTGGCAATGAGGGGGCGGAGGGACGCGCTCGTTAACAGAAGTATCCCATTGGAAATGCGTCCTGCCAATATCCCGTTGGTAGGATTTTTTTGTGGTAGGTGTAGATGAAGAGTAAGAGATTGAAACTTGGTCAAATTGATTTACAAATGTGTAAAGATTTTGATATTATCCAAGCTATGGATTATGATTTTCAAAGTAAGAAAATCTTGAATAAAGGTCGTGGTTTTGCGATTGTTTTGGTGCAAATCCAAGAATTGACTTTCCTTATTCCCCTGCGTAGTTATATGCCAAAAAGGTATCAGTTAAAGTATAAATTGCGCCCGTCAAACAGGGTAGGGTATGTCGAAGGATTGGATTTAGGGAAATCTCTTATTTTGGAAGATAAGAAATATCTTTTGAATACTAACTTTCGATTGCGAGAGGTGACAGACTACTATAAGTTGATGGATAACGATAAAATGATTATCAATAAACTTATTAAAGTTATTGTTGATTTTAATAAAGCTGTATCGGATAAGGATATTCACAAACTAACAGACCCTAAACGTTTTAAGTTTTCAACCTTTGTCAATTACAAAGAGCGTCTGAAAACTATTTCTGAGAAAGATTATTTAAAATAGTGATAGCGAGGTCAGAAAGGCTCCTGACGCACTCGAGAGAGTACCTGAGATGTTGGATACGCCACCCAACCGCTATCATTGTATTTCAGAACCCCTCAGCGTTTGCTGGGGGCTTTTTTTGTTACCCGAATTTCAAAAAAATAGCGTTTTTTCAAAATTTGATAGAAAAATACTTACTTTTATCTCGGACGTTTTTAAAAATTGCCGTTTTTGCGGACATAATAAAAGGCCTTGTCCAGAGGTCTTGAGAAGTTGATTTATGGAGTGTTTTTTTAGTGCGTCTGCCCCAAATTCGCCCCAAAAGTTTTAAAAAATGAGTATAGATAGGTCAAAAATATAACAAAAATAGCTAAAATCAGCGTATTTTTTAAAACATACAACAACGTGTTTTGCTATAAAATTCCTGCAGGGGAGATGGAGAGTATACGAAAAAGCCTAGATGATAGGCTTTTTTGCGTTATTGAATTTCCTCAACTGCTGTCCATAAATAGTCTGTTTTCTGTTTATAAGATAAGCTATGGCAAGTACAGGAATAGCATAGGGCAGGATATTAGCGCCGAATACTTCATAACTAATGAAGAGAGGAGCCAGTATGGTATTGGTGGCTGTTCCAAATACGGCACAATACCCAAGGGCTGCAACAAGTTCAGTTGGTAGACTTAGTAATCCTGCTAAAACAGCCCCAGAACTTGCTCCAATCGCAAAGAGCGGAGTAACTTCGCCCCCTTGAAAACCTGCAGCCAAACAAAGACAGGTTAGTAGGAGTTTTAGTAGCCAATCGAAAGCAAACACCTGTTCCCCAGCTAAACTGGCATCAATCAAATTGGTTCCTAGACCAGTATAACGACCTTGATGGAAGAAAAATAGTAGAACGGTCAGTCCAACTCCCATGATAGCTATTTTAATGTAAGGATTTGGAAGCCATCGAGTTGAGATGCTTTTTGCTTGCGCCAGAAACCAAGCAAATAAATTGCCGATGAAACCGAAGCAAAGGGCAATAAATAGCCATTTGAAACTATCTGTAAACTGGAATGAAAAAGATGAAATAGTGTGCGAAAATTTCTCCAATCCCAGTAAATGGGAAGTAGTAGAAGCTGTGAAAGCGGCAACTAGACAATAGGGGAGACTAGTCCAAGAATATTGGCCAACGATTAAAACCTCAATGGCAAAGAAACCAGCAGCCAATGGTGTTTGAAATAACCCTGCAAAACCTGCGGCCATACCAATCTTTGTTATCATATCTTTGGGCAAATGTGTGAAACCATGTTTTTGTAACCAGTGTGAGAGACTGGCTCCAAGTTGGACAGCTACACCTTCGCGACCAACGGAAGCACCGACAAGATGACTGAGCCAAGTTGTAGAGACGATGAGTGGAATGAGAACTGGAGAAATTTGCACTAGCTCCCCTTGTCCAGCTTTGAAGACTAAGCCCATACCTGCTTGGACTTCCCTTCCCCATTTTTGATAAATGAAAACAATCAACACACCTGCAAGTGGCAGAAAGGGGATGAGATATGTAAAATATTCAGATCGTAACTCTCCAACCCCTAGTAGAATTTTCCCAAAAAGTGTGGTGATAATTCCTGCACCGACTCCAATTAAGCAAGAAAAGAAAAGGAGTTGGATGGCATGTTTCATTTTATTACTCATGATTTGCTAACTTGGAAGATTGATATGCTCTTGATTGGGCCATCATATCACTAAAGGTCGCTTGAATAGCAGAGCGGTAATCATCCTTTTGGACTAATTTTCCAACTCTTTCAAGGACAGCATTTTCTCGGCTGGTATCCAAAACAGGCTTACCTGTTGCTCGTTTATAGGCTGTAACTTGGTCGACCAACTCCATTCGTTTTTCAAGTAGTTCAACCAATTGGCTATCAATCGTGTTAATCTGTTCGCGGATGCAATCCAAATTCATCTTATAAACCTCCGTATATTGTTTCAGTTGTTTTTTAGTATAGCAAAAAACAAGGCAGAATACTAGCCTTGTTTGAGGAAGTTACCAACTTGCTTTTTTTACCCCAGGAAGTTGACCAAGATGGGCTAATTCACGGAAGGTAATCCGACTCACACCGAATTTTCGCATATAGGCATGCGGACGGCCATCAGTCCTGTCGCGGTATTTCAGTCGATTTGGATTTGAGTCGCGAGGCAATTTTCGAAGTGCTTGATAGTCACCTTTTTCTTTGAGACTTTTACGTAAATCCGCATAGCGCTCGATTAACTCCAACTGTCTCTGATAGCGTGCCATTTTTGATTTTTTAGCCATAAAATTCTCCTTTTTAAAAAAACTTAACCAGTTAATCATACATCAAAACTATTAAGATTGCAAGCAATAGTTGTACAATCTTAATAAAAGGCTAAAAGAAAACAGACTAGACCTATTGATAAGCCAGTCTGTCTGTCAGTTAATTCATTGTATCTAGTTTAGCAACAAGGTCTGTCGCGAATTGCTCAAGGTTAACAATATCCTCATCTTCAGCGGCAAGGTCTACCTTAACATTTTCGGCACCCTTAGTTGCACCACGTGAACCAAACATGACATCAAAGTCATCTACTGCACTACAGAAGTCATCATAGAAGGTATCGCCAGAACCACAAACACCGTAGACCTTACCAGTCAAATCTAAGTCAGCTAGGTCAGCATAGAAATCAACAATTTCATCTGGAAGCTCACCGTCTCCACCATAAGAATAGGTGTAGCTGGCTACCACGATGAGATCTGCATCCAAGATTTCTTCAGTTTCAATAGTCGTACATTCGTGAACCTGTACTTCCAAACCTAACTCTTCTAGCTTACTGGCGACGATGTCAGCAATTTCTTCTGTGTTACCAGTCATACTAGCGTAAACTATTTTTGCTAGTGCCATAATTTCCTCCAAATTACATAGTAATTCCATTATACCATACTCCCATCATTTTCAAAAGGGGAAGTTTATGCTAAAATGATGAAAAGGAGTTGCTATGACAATTTACAGTAAAATTATTGAAAAAATTCGCGAATACGACACAATCATCATTCATCGTCACCAACGACCAGATCCGGATGCCATTGGCAGCCAGGTTGGTTTGCAAAAGCTCTTGCAGAAGAATTTTCCTGAAAAAACCATCAAGGTAACTGGTTTCAATGAGTCGAATCTTGCCTGGATGGCAGAAATGGATCGGGTTTCCGACCAAGATTATCAAGGGGCCTTGGTTATCGTAACAGATACTGCCAATACCGCCCGTGTGGATGATGACCGCTACACTCAGGGTGATTTCCTGATTAAAATCGACCACCATCCAAATGAAGAGCCTTACGGCGACCTGCTCTGGGTCAATACAGAGGCTAGCTCATGCAGTGAAATGATTGCAGAATTGGCCCTTCAAAGTCAATTGGAATTGGACGGAGAAACTGCTCGTCTGCTATATGCTGGTATTGTTGGCGATACGGGACGTTTTCTTTATCCGGCGACTAGCTCACGCACTTTTGAAATTGTTGCCCGACTTCGTCAGGAAGATTTTGACTTTGCAAGGATGTCCCGCCAGATGGATACCATTGATTTCAAGATTGCCAAGCTGACAGGTTACGTTTACGACAACTTGGAAGTCGATGAGCACGGTGCGGCACGGGTCATTTTGACTCAGGATATCCTCAAAAAATACGGGGTGACCGATGCGGATACATCCTTTATCGTTGGGGCTCCAGGACGGATTGGCACTGTACAATCTTGGGGAATTTTTGTGGAACAAACTGACGGAAATTACAGGGTTCGTTTACGCAGCAAGTACATTCCGATAAACGAGATTGCCAAGCGCCACGATGGCGGTGGCCACCCACTAGCCAGCGGTGCTAACTCTTATTCTCTTTCCGAAAATGAGCAAATCTATCAAGAAATTCAAGAGGTCGTGAGGAATGCAAGTAAGTAGTCGCTCCCTTCGTCTAATGGGAACCATCATAGAAACTAAAATATGGCATCCAGATGCAGAACCAATTTTAGATCAGGTCGAAGAATTGCTCTATCTCTACAAGGATCGATTTTCTGCCAATGACTTAACCTCTGAATTGATGGAGGTCAACCTCAATGCGGGTGTTCAGGCGGTTCCTGTTGCCGATGACCTGTATGAATTGATTAAACTGGGCAAAGAACACAGTCTGGCACAGGGATCTTTTCTGAATATTACTATCGGTCCCCTTGTGCAAAGCTGGCGGATTGGATTTAGCGATGCCAAACTTCCAACTCAAGAAATGATCAGTGAAAAACTCCAGCTCATCAATCCAAGGGACATCGAATTAGATGATGAGGAGCAGGCAGTCTATTTGAAAAAAGAAGGTATGGCCATTGATCTGGGTGCTCTTGCTAAAGGATATGTAGCAGATAAGATTGTCGACTTCTTGAAAAGAATAGGTGTGGAGGCTGGATTGATTAACTTGGGAGGCAATGTCTTAACTTTCGGTCAGGCTCCGCATAATCCAGATGGCTATTGGCGAATTGGGATTCAGGATCCACAGAAAACACGGGGTGAGAATGCCCTCGTCCTCAAAATAGGAGAAGAATCAGCAGTTACCTCTGGTATTTACGAAAGAACCCTTACCGTGAATGGAAAGACCTATCATCATATTTTGAGTCCCGAGACCGGCTATCCAATCGAGTCGCAGCTGGCTAGTTTGACCATTGTGTCCAAACAATCTGTTGACGGTGAGATTTGGACGACTCGACTGTTTGGTCAAGAAATAACTCGGATTTATAAGATGGCAGAAGAAACGGATGGTATCGAAGCAGTTCTGATTGGGCTGGATGGCAGGATTCTAGTGACCTCAGGGCTTTCTGAGAAAGTTCTTGCTGGTAAAGAAAGAATTTCTGATAGCTTGGGCAGTCCTTCAAGAGGGGGATTTGGCGCCAGAGTAACTTCTGACCTTGCTTCGGGTGCTTCCGTACTATAACCCCAAATTTCAAGTTGAAGTTAGCCACCCAAAAGAAATTCACTTGGCGACTTGTAGTCCAAGCATTTTTTAGGGTAGTTGTTAATCCAATTTTCGATAAAAGCTACTTCTTTCGGAGTCGTTTTCTTGGTTCCTTTAGGTAACCATCTCCGAATCAATCGATTATGGTTTTCATTTGAACCTCTTTCCCATGAAGAGTAGGGATGTGCATAGTAGATATGTTCCTCAGGAAATACCTCAGACAATCGTTTGAACTCCGAACCATTATCTGCAGTTATTGATAAAATATGATACTCAGCCAATAGTAACCTAAGTGCCTGATTGACAGCTTCAGCAGTTTTACTTGGAATTAATCTTATGATTTGGTGTCTACTTCGTCGGTCGGTTAAGACTAAAAGACACTGATTTTTCGCTCTGGTTAGTAGAACTGTATCAATTTCATAATGACCGTTTTCCAATCGAAGATTGATGACCTCTGGTCGCTCTTCGATTGATTTACCAGCTGGCTTAAAGTTCGGACTAGCTTGCTTCTTGCCACCTTTCCCTTTTCTAGGATAAAGCATGTCCGATTTCTTCAATCCTAAATGACCATTATGAAACCAATAGTAGATGGTTGAAATACCTACTTTCACTTGCTTCTTCTTCACTATCATTTCAGGTGAAAATTTTTGCTTATGATAGTGTAAAATCTTCTCTTTCATTTCTTTCGTTAGGATTATCTTTTTAACCGACCGTTTTCGATTGGAATGGTAAACAGTTTGTGCATAATCAGCAGAATAAACTTTTTTGTAGACCCCTTTTCGCACTTGTTGTAAGGTTGTCCCACGCTTGATTTCATTATGAATCGTTTGAGGCGCCTTTCCTAACAAGCCTGCAATTTCACGATTTGACTTATTTTCAAGTTTCCACCGCTCAATCAAGCGACGGTTATCTATTGTCAAATGTTTCCCTTTTGGGGTATAATGTCCTTGCATCTCTGTGCCTTTCCTTGTGTTTGTGGTGAACAACAAGTATAGCACAGAGGTGTTTTCTTATACCTTAAATCACATTTCATTTGACACCAGGCACCCTTGAAGCTGTTTTTTCAGCTAAACCAAGGCTATGATTAGCCTTGGGCAACTAGCCTAACAGCTTCAAGCCTGTTATCAAATGAAATCATCAACTTACTCAAACATAGTGAAACATCTAATTCTTGACTAAGGTAAGGTGGCTAACTTCATTATAGAACTTTCGCCGTACTATAACTTGAAAAAAATATTAAAAAAATAGGTAAAAAGACTTGCCATAAGAACAAACTTTTGGTAAACTTAAATGGTTATAATCTATGGCTCGGAAAGAGTCCATGGCAGAAAGGAATTTTAAAATGAAAAAAGATATCCATCCAGAATATCGCACTGTTGTCTTCATGGACACAACTACTGGCTACAAGTTCCTTAGCGGTTCAACTAAGAAATCTAACGAAACAGTTGAATTCGAAGGTGAAACTTACCCATTGATCCGTGTGGAAATTTCATCAGACTCACACCCATTCTATACTGGACGTCAAAAGTTCACTCAAGCAGATGGACGTGTGGATCGCTTCAACAAAAAATACGGTCTCAAATAATCAGCGTTATAAAAACCGTTAGAAACGTTGATTTTAAGCCATTCCCGAGCCGTGGGAGTGGTTTTCTTTTTGAAAAAGTAACGAAAAAAGTAACGGCTGGCGTTACATTCCCAAAAATTGGGCAAACTTTTCAGCCGTTTTTTCTTTTGTATTTTCCGTAACATGAGCGTAAATATTCATAGTTGTTTTAATATCTTCATGCCCTAATCTTTCTTGTACTTCCTTAATCGATGCCCCAGCTTCAAATAATAAGCTACAATGAGTATGGCGGAAACCGTGGGGCGTTATATAAGGCAAGTCATATTTTTTCAGAATACAACGTAGATTATAGTTTATATAATCAAAACTATGGGCGTTGCCTGTTTCTGCTGGAAAAACTAGGTCAGTTGATTTCACGCGCTGGGGGAAGTTTAAAAATTGTCTAGTCTTTTCCCACTTTTTCAGAATAGACACGGTAATAGGGTCAAGCGTGATAGTGCGCTTACTCTTTTTTGTTTTGGGTGTTTGATAGACGATACTGTTATTTTCTCCGTAGGCTACTATTTGGCTAACTGATAAACGTGAGGTAAAGAAGTCTAAGTCTTTCCACCGTAGGACAAGAACTTCGCTTTTTCTCATACCTGTAAAGGCGAGTAAGCGGAAAATACAAGCTATTTCTTCCTTGTCTTCCTTTGCTACGCAGTCTAGGAACTTTTGCAAGTCTTCACGGCTGTAGAAGTTTTCTTTTTCTTTTCTTCTTCATCGACTTCAAAGGATTTACGGGGCTTTATTATCTTCTTCATGGGGTTATCATGAATATAGCCCAGATTTACCGCAAAATCTAAAACCATCTTAGTCATACCGATAAAGTTAGCGTATTTCTTGTAGCCTTTAAACCATTCTTGCGCCTGTTTTTGGCACATTGGTAGGCTTATTTTATCCACGTAGCACGCGCCAAATGCTGGAATGATGTGTAGGTCTGCTTGTGCCTTTTGTTTGGCGTATGTATTAGCCTTTACGGTGTTTTTATAGTGTTCCAGCCATATCTTACAGACTTCCTCAAAGGTTATTCTATCTGGCTTGTCAAAAAAATCCGTCTTGCTCCACTTTTAGAAGTAGCTGGCTTTCAGCTATTCGGGCTTCTTTTTGAGTTTTAAAACCGCTCTTTTTTACGCGCTTTTCTTTGCCTGTAAGTGGGTCTATACCTACATACGCAATATAAGAGTATCTAACAGAGCCGTCTTTTAGTTGATATTGTTTAATCATTTGTTTATTCCTCCTATTGGTTTTCCCACCTAATCGAAAGAATAAAATAGTATGCGCGTGTTTATAAGTGGTTTCTAATAGTGTTGCTAAGAATGAAAAAAGTGCCTAGCAAAACTAGACACCTCACGCAAATATACACCCTCGGGCGTTATAAATGCTTTCTCCGTTTATCTAGTTTATAGTATTTGGGATTAAATATCAATCATAAAAATATGGTTGCTTACACGTTGCCATGTGTAAGCGGGGAGAATTTGACAACAAAATAAACTATCTGATAAGATATACAAGCCCCCTGAATTTACTGAAGGGAGGTGATTTAGTTGCTAGAACTTATCCTCACAAGTATTCTAGCGCCGTTATTGGTTAATATCTTGACTGAAGTAGTTAAGTATTATTTAGACGATAACGACGACTAACCCCAAACAGGGGCAAACAAAAACCCTCAACGCTGGCACGTTGGGGGCTTTTTTGATTTAGTGCTAGAATTGTCCTCACAACAATTCTTTACACTATGATTATACCCCCATTATAGGTTATATGTCAATCAATTTGTATATTTCCACGCGCCGACCTGCTGGGGTTGGCGCTTTTCCGTAACATCGCAGAATAACAATAAAAGGCAGAATAAAAACTATTCCACCTTTTTGTAATGACAAAATTAAAAAAGCCCTTAACTGTTGGCTGGCATACCACACAGGCAGCTTACGACAATACGCAGACACAAACAGAATTACAAGTAGCTTTTTCTGTGCTTAATATAGTAATTATTTAAAGAATAGCTGAAACCCTTGATACGTATTTTATGATTTGTGCACTAGTAATACTCTTTGAAAATCAAAATTATCCGTTGTCAACTTACCTTGAGGAACTCCAGTTCTATCTTCGACTTCGTTTCCTAGGCTACTTTTGATTTTCGTTGAGTATAAATCGTATCCCCTCAGATGTAACTAGATTTTTAGTTTCAATGAGAGATGATTTCTGCTATAATCCCGTCTTTGACAGTTTTACAAGACAAAAACCTCCCTAACCCTATGCATATCAAGGGTTTAGCGAGGTTTTCTTTTTATATCAAAAATGCGTACTTTTTCTCGATTTTGACGATTGTAAAATTTTTTTCATCTTTTTTTCGCTTAGAATTTGATAATCACTTCTGAATCCAAATGTCTGATGCAGCTGGTCAGTAATAGCCGTCCGAGTGTAGTTAGGTAGATAACCAAAACCAGGCAGATACTTAAAGGTGTATGAACGTAAGGTTTCAATGAGTTCAGTACATGTGAATTGCTTCTGAACCGCCAGCTCTAAGTAACGATAGAGTATAAGAGCAAGAAAGCAAGTTGTAAAGTGAGCAGAAATGCGATCTTCTCGACTTAAATAAACTGGTCTAGCTTTCAATTCATGCTTCATAATACGGAAACATTCTTCAATTTCCCATCTTCTCTGATTAATGGAAACAATGGTCTCAATCGTATCGTCTAAGTTTGTTGTTACCGCATAAATTCCATCAAATCTAGCTTCAGAAACAATTCGTTCTTCATCCAACTCAATAAACGTTTTCTCAGCTATTTCTCCATCCCTTGTTGTCTCTGTTACTTTTAGGAAACGCTTAGGATCTGTAGATTGTTTCTTCTTGTAGTCAGCTGGTTTTCCAATCCATTTTGAGGCACGTTGAATCTGGCGTTCGCGTATCTTTCTTTGGTAATCTCTGTATTTAGCTGAGAAGGTTACAATCAATCGTTGGTCTTCTAGCCCATCTTGTGGTAAGGGGCATTCTTTGTAAAAGACTTGTCTATAGAGAAAGTCTTGATTACTTTCATCTAGTGCAGAAATATCATAGAATGTCTCGGACTTATCTCCCATCAACCGCCAACCTGTAGAAGCTGTAGCCCAGTCTTTGTCTTCTTTCTTTAACTTTTTGATAGATTGAGTTGTGACAAAGGCTCTCCCGCTGATATTATTGTAGCGTTTGTTTCCAATAGAAGATAGTCCAGCATCTGTACAGACCACAAATTGAGCTTTTTCAAAATCCTTGATAATCTTCTTCTCCAAAGGTTTCATAGTCGTTTGTTCATTCGTATTACCAGGTGTGACGGAGAAAGCTAATGGAATTCCTTGAGAATCCATAAACAGCCCCATTTGAACGATTGGATTCGGTCGATGTTCCTTAGAATAGCCATATTGTCTCAGTTGCCCCTCCTCATCTTCTTCCTCAATTTCGAAATAGAAATTTGTACAGTCGTAATAGAGGACATCAGTTTTACGAGAGGAAAGTGCAGTTGAGTTTTTATAGAGTTGTTCTTGAATAAAGTCAGTTTCTTTGGCAATAATTTCTAATCCTCGGTAGAGGTGCTGGAGTTCCAGAGTTTTAGGTTCTAGGAGAGTTTGTGAAAAATGAGCAGTAGACCGTTTAGAGGATGGGAATAGGATTCTGCCGTAGAGGAGACGAGAAAGAATGGTATCTAAGTGAAAACTAAAGTGATACCTCTTCTGAATATCTTGACAGATTTTATCCAATCCCAACTGATAATAGATATTCTGTAGAAATAAATATCCCCCATGATATTCATTTCGTTGATTTTGTTTCAACTGTTTATTCTCATGAAGTTTGACTAATATTTCTTGTTTATCTTCTTTATCAAGTTCGGTTAACTCTTTAGCCCGCAATTTTGCCCATTCCATTGGTTCCATTTCGGGATGTAGCTGTTGAAGAGTTTCATGATTGCCGAGATTTTCGACAATGGTTGATGTCCGTTTGTTTCCGACCTTGATATCTTTGATAATGGCATAGTTGATAGTATTTTTAGATACTGATTTTTTAACTCTCATGGATTCGCACCTCACTCTATTATACCACAGTACGAGAAAGTACGCAATAAAAATGTGCGAGAATTTGACAAAAAAATAGCGTCACATCAACGTTTGTGACACTTTTGGTGGTTTCAAACCGTCAAACTCCCGGCTACTTTTGATTTTCGTTGAGTATAAATCGTATCCCCTCAGATGTAACTAGATTTTTAGTTTCAATGAGAGATGATTTCTGCTATAATGGAACGAGTAAGAATTTGAAGTGAAAGTATGAGGAAATTGATGAAAAATAGGGGAACAATCGATAGTCGAGTAGACTACTCACTTATTTTACCGGTCTTTTTTTTATTAGTTGTGGGGATTATTTCTCTCTACATTGCGGTTAGTCAAGATTATCCGGATAATGTTGTACAGATGGTTGGTCAACAAATTGCTTGGATAGGAATTGGAACAGTGGTAGCTTTTTTGGTCATGTTCTTTTCCACTAAGTTTCTGTGGCAAATCACACCTTACTTGTACGTACTTGGGCTAGGACTTATGGTATTGCCTTTGTTTTTCTACAGTCCAGACTTAGTAGCGTCAACGGGAGCAAAAAACTGGGTAACGATTGGTGGAATGACTCTTTTTCAACCATCCGAATTTATGAAAATAGCCTACATCATTATGTTGTCAAGGGTGATTGTCACCTTTCATAAATATTATCCAAATCGAAAAATTCGTGAGGATTTTATGTTGATTGGTTATATGACACTGTTTACTATCCCAGTCTTGATTTTGTTGGCCTTACAGAAAGATTTAGGAACCTCCTTAGTATTTGTAGCAATCTTTAGCGGAATGCTTCTATTATCAGGAGTTTCTTGGAAAATTCTATTACCGACTGCCTTAACGGGGATCGTTTTGGTTGGTGGATTTATGCTGATTTTTATTTCTCCTGGTGGAACAACATTCCTCCACAATTTGGGGATGGACACTTATAAAATCAATCGTATTGCAGCCTGGCTTGATCCCTTTAAAAATGCCCAATCAACGACCTACCAGCAAGCTCAAAGTTTGATAGCTATCGGAAGTGGTGGCTTAAAAGGACTAGGTTTCAATAAAACAAATCTTCTTATACCTGTTCGAGAAAGTGATATGATTTTTACGGTGATTGGAGAGGACTTTGGTTTTATTGGTGGGACGGTATTGATTGTACTATACTTGTTGCTCATTTATCGAATGCTGCGGGTAACGTTGAAGTCAAACAATCGATACTACACCTACATATCAACTGGCTATATCATGATGCTCTTGTTCCATGTGTTTGAAAATGTTGGCGCTGCAACGGGTTTGTTGCCTTTAACAGGTATTCCTTTGCCGTTTATCTCCCAAGGTGGTTCGTCCATGGTTTCAAATCTGATTGGTGTTGGTCTAGTGCTGTCAATGGGGTATCAGTCACGACTAGCTGATGAGAAGGAAACAAGTCGATCACGTCGCTATAGAAAAATTACGATAAAACGTTAGAAAGTTGGTTTATATGACAAGAGTTGCGGTTGTTTTAGCCGATGGTTTTGAAGAAATCGAAGCATTGGCCCCTGTAGATGTATTACGTCGAGCTCATTTTGACTGTCAGATTGTTGGTTTAGATAGTCATGAAGTGGAGGGATCGCACGGTATTCGTGTTCAAACTGACCAAGTCTTTGATGGAGACCTGTCTTCCTTTGATCTGATTGTTTTACCAGGAGGAATGCCAGGTTCTGTTCACCTTAGAGATTCAGAGTCCCTGATTACAGAATTGCAAAGAGCGGTTGCATCAGGAAAATCAGTAGCAGCAATCTGTGCGGCTCCAATTGTTCTGGATAAGGCTGGTTTGCTAGATAGTCGTCACTATACATGTTTCCCAGGGAAAGAAAAAGACATTCCGTCAGGTATTCATCTGGAAGAGGATGTGGTTGTTGATGGTCCAATTATCACTAGCCGAGGTGCTGGAACAAGTTTGGATTTCGCCTATAAATTGGTTGATTTATTTGGTGGAGATGGGGAAAGCCTAGCTCAAACAATGGTTTATCATCGTTAAAGTAATGAAGAAGATGGAGCTAATGTTTCCTCTTCTTTTTTCTATCAAAATATTAGAAAATATGGTATAATGAAGGGTATTCGTTAGAATGATTTTTGCTCTAAAAATATGTCTCGCTTTTATCTAGATGGATTGGCTTTTCTATTTTTAAGGAGCAACAAATAGAAAATAAGGAAAAGAAATGACAGAAGAAATCAAAGATTTACAAGAGAAGGCTCAAGAATATGATGCCAGTCAGATTCAAGTCTTGGAAGGTCTTGAAGCTGTTCGAATGCGTCCAGGGATGTATATCGGCTCAACATCTAAAGAAGGTCTCCATCACTTGGTTTGGGAAATTGTCGACAACTCAATCGATGAGGCACTGGCTGGTTTTGCGGATAAAATTGAAGTTTATATTGAGCCAGATAACTCCATCACGGTTATTGATAATGGACGTGGGATTCCGGTAGATATTCAGGAAAAAACTGGTCGTCCAGCGGTAGAAACTGTCTTTACAGTGCTCCATGCAGGTGGTAAATTTGGCGGAGGCGGTTATAAGGTCTCAGGTGGATTGCACGGCGTAGGTTCATCAGTCGTAAACGCCCTATCTACTCAGCTAGACGTCCATGTCTACAAAAATGGTCAGGTATATTTCCAAGAGTATAAACGAGGTGAAGTCGTTGCAGATTTGGAGGTTGTTGGAGAAACAGACCGTTCTGGTACAACTGTACATTTTACACCTGATCCAGAAATTTTTACTGAGACGACTGAGTTCGACTTTGCAAAATTAAATAAGCGGATCCAAGAATTGGCCTTCCTAAATCGTGGTTTAAATCTCTCTATTACGGACAAACGTGAGGGAGTAGAGCAAACAAAGGAATATCACTATGAAGGTGGTATTGCTTCCTACGTTGAGTATCTTAATGAGAACAAGGATGTCATTTTTGAGACCCCTATCTATACAGAAGGTGAAATGGATGATATTACCGTTGAGGTTGCCATGCAATATACGACGAGTTATCATGAAAACGTAGTTAGTTTTGCCAACAATATTCACACACATGAAGGTGGTACCCATGAGCAAGGATTCCGTACAGCTCTGACACGTGTTATCAACGACTACGCCAAGAAAAATAAAATTCTCAAAGAAAATGAGGATAATTTGACTGGTGAGGATGTGCGTGAAGGCTTGACAGCGGTCATTTCTGTTAAGCACCCAGGTCCTCAATTTGAGGGACAAACTAAGACAAAACTTGGGAATAGTGAAGTGGTCAAAATTACCAACCGCCTTTTCTCTGATGCCTTTGCAGAATTTCTTTTGGAAAATCCACAGATTGCTAGACGGATTGTTGAAAAAGGGATTTTGGCAAGCAAGGCTCGTATTGCTGCTAAGCGTGCGCGTGAGGTAACTCGTAAGAAATCGGGTCTTGAAATCTCAAACCTCCCAGGTAAGTTAGCAGACTGTTCCTCAAATGATGCAACGAAGACAGAGCTTTTCATCGTTGAGGGGGACTCAGCCGGTGGTTCAGCTAAATCCGGTCGCGACCGTGAATTTCAGGCTATTTTACCGATTCGTGGTAAGATTTTGAACGTAGAAAAAGCCAGCATGGACAAGATTTTGGCCAACGAAGAAATCCGTAGTCTATTTACAGCTATGGGAACTGGCTTTGGTGCTGATTTCGACGTTAGCAAGGCACGTTATCAAAAATTAGTCATTATGACAGATGCCGATGTCGATGGTGCCCATATTCGGACACTCCTTCTGACATTATTTTACCGCTACATGCGTCCTGTTGTAGAAGCGGGATACGTATATATCGCTCAACCACCTATTTACGGTATCAAGGTTGGAAGTGAGATAAAAGAATATATTCAACCTGGGGTTAATCAAGAGCAAGAATTGCAAGATGCCTTAGAAAGACATAGTACGGGACGGTCCAAGCCAACGATCCAACGTTACAAAGGTTTGGGAGAAATGGATGATCATCAGTTGTGGGAAACTACGATGAATCCTGAAAATCGTCTCATGGCACGCGTTTCAGTTGATGATGCGGCAGAAGCCGATAAGATTTTTGACATGTTAATGGGGGATAAGGTTGAACCTCGTCGAGAGTTTATCGAGGAAAATGCTGTTTATTCAACATTGGATGTCTAAAAACTAAAAAAACAAGTGCATATACTAGAGATTTATGGTATAATTAAGCGATATTTTCTAGTAATTACTATGAGCTAAGGAGATTTACATGCCTACAGGAACAATCATCTTAATCGTTTCGATTGTTATTATTTTAATCATTGCCTATGTAGCTTGCCTGATTGTTCGTAAACGAAATGACAACCTTTTGGTTGCATTGGAAGAACGTAAGGAAGAGCTATTTAACCTTCCAGTTAATGAAGAAGTCGAAGCTGTCAAAGCACTTCATTTGATTGGTCAAAGTCAGGTGTCATTCCGTGAATGGAATCAAAAATGGGTTGATTTGTCACTCAATTCATTTGCCGACATTGAAAATCATATCTTTGAGGCAGAAGGCTATAACAATGCTTTTCGCTTTGTGAGTGCAAAGAACGCTATCGACAGTATCGAAAGCCAAATTGATTTAATTGAAGAAGACATCGCCTCTATCCGTCATGGTTTGATGGAGTTGAAGGAGCAAGAAGAGAAAAACTCTGGTCGTGTAAAACATGCGTTAAACTTGTTCGATAGTTTGCAGGAAGCTGTTCGTGAAAATCCAGATAGCTACGGTGAGACATTACCAGAACTTGAGAAACAATTGAAAAATATTGAAGTTGAGTTTTCTGAATTTGTGATGCTCAATTCCTCAGGTGACCCGATTGAAGCTTCTGAAATCCTTGATAAGGCTGAAGAGCATATGATTGCTCTCAATCAAATCATGGATCGCATTCCAAGTTTGATTGAACGAGTTACAAAAGATTTCCCAGAGCAATTGGAAGATTTGGAGTCGGGTTATCGTAAACTGGTTGAGCAGAATTATTTGTTCACAGAAGCTAACATCGAGTCACAGTTCCAAAATATTCGCGTTTCAATTCGTGAAAACACTGCTTTGATTGTTTCCTTTGATTTGGATGCCGCAGAAGCTGAAAATGAGGGAATTCAAGCAAAAATTGATCATTTGTATAAAGTCTTCAATCGTGAAATCGAAGCGAATAAGGAAGCTGTTAAGATTAGTAAAAACTTGCCAAAATTCTTGGAGCATGTTGTCCAAAATACACAGCTCTTGGATGAGGAAAGCCAACGCCTAAACGCAACTTACTTGCTAGCAGATAGCAAACTTTCACGTATCAATCAGCTTAAAGCTCGTTTGGAATCGATTGAAATTGTTGTTACAGAAAGTGTGGAAGACATTGAAAATCCACAAGTTGCATATTCTATTTTGAAAGAGCGTTTGGATCATTCATTGGCAAGTTTGAAAGAAATCGAAGAGGAGCAGCTTGTTTTAGCTGACTATCTGAAATCACAAGAATTGTCAGAGAACACAGCGCGTAAGAAAGCTACACTTTATATCAACAAATTGCATACCCTTAAGCGTTATATGGAAAAACGCAACCTTCCAGGAATTCCAGCTGAATTTTTAACAAACTTCTTTAGAACGAGCGATCATGTGGAAGCCTTGATTGCCGAGTTAGACTATAAACGAATCAATATCGAAGTTGTTAACCGTTTGTTGGAAAATGCAACGTATGATATGAATCAATTGGAAGAGTTGGCGTATTTGATTGTGCAAAATGCGACTTTAACAGAGCAGTTGCTACAATACTCTAACCGTTATCGTTCATTCGATGAAAGTGTGCAAAAAGCATTTAACCGTTCATTATCAATTTTTGAAAAGGATTTTGATTACCAAGCAGCATTTGAAGAAATTTCATTTGCTCTGGAAACAGTTGAACCTGGTGTAACAGAGCGTTTTGTACGTTCATACGAAAAAACTCGCGAAGCCATTCGCTACTAGATAAAAAGCCATTTGGCTTTTTATTTTTATACTTTGAAAGGAATATCGGAGATGACAACTGGATTATTAGTTATGGATGTTGATTCAACATTAATTTTGGAAGAAGGAATAGATTTACTTGGAGAAGAGGCCGATTTAGGAGCGCAAGTTGCAGCAATTACCGAACGTGCTATGCGTGGGGAATTGGATTTTGAAGAAGCCTTACGTGAACGTGTGGCGTTGTTAAAGGGTCTGCCTGTTTCTGTGTTTGATCGAATTATCAAAAAAATCCACTTTACGCCTGGAGCAGCAGAATTAGTCTCAGAGTTAAAAATGCGAGGCTATAAGGTAGCAGTCGTTTCAGGCGGGTTTCATGAAACAGTCGATCGACTAGCTGCACAGTTAGAGTTAGACTATGTTCGGGCTAATCGATTAGAAGTAGTAGATGGAGTCTTGACTGGACAAGTATTGGGTAAAATTGTAACGAAAGATACTAAAAAAGCATGTTTAGAAGAATGGGCGGCAGAAAATGGGCTGAGTCTATCTCAAACGATTGCCATGGGGGATGGAGCAAATGATCTACCAATGATTCAACGAGCAGGAGTTGGAGTAGCTTTCTGTGCTAAACCGATTGTCCAAGAACAGGCGCCCTACCAAATAAATGAAAAAAATCTCTATAAACTAATAGAGATTTTAGATAGTAAATAATGGGAGCGGGAAAGAACTCGACTGGTCAAAAAAGAGTTCGTCAACAATTTTTCGTTTTAAGTTGTTGAGCTGAAACAGTCTATTCCCAGACATCAATTTATGTGAGCTGACTGCCGTCAGCTTATATCTCCCACTTTAAAAGGTCTCCCAGACCTTTTAAACTCCCGCCCCCGCACAGCTCAAAAGGTTCAGTGAACCTTTTGAGGTTGGAAATAGAGCGAACTTTGTTCGCAACAGTCGTAATTGTCAGATTTGGAGTGTAAAACACTTTGCTTCGCAAATCTTATCTCCAACCTTTAACAGTCCACTGGACTGTTAAACCCAATCAACCACTGCGCTGAGATGTTGACACGAACCCTGAGAAGCGAGGTTGGTCTTTTTGCCCAGCCTCTTCTATTCTGTTGTCAGTAAAACCTTTTTCAAATCTTGGACGGTTTCGACTATCATGGTGGCCCCGGCCTTTTCAAATTCCTGTTTGCTCCCATAGCCGTAAAGAACACCGATGGCGGGAAGTTGGTGCATGCGTGCTCCTTCAATATCATGTTCCCTATCTCCAATCATCACAGCATGTTTTGGAAATGCTTCTAATTGATTTATAGCATGGCCGATGACGTCCGCCTTACTGATGCGACTACTATCCAGACTAGCACCGGCAATGACATCAAAGTAGTGAGCGATACCAAAATGTTCTAGAATCTGTTTGGCAAATATTTCTGGCTTTGAGGTAGCAATTACTAGTGTTTTTCCAGCCGTTCTCAATTCTTCAAGCAGAGGGATGATTCCAGGATAGAGTTGATTTTCAAACATTCCTTTTTCTTTAAAATAGACACGGAAAGCATCAACTGCACTTTGTGTATCTTCAGGGCTGAGTTGGTAGAATCGTGAAAAAGATTCATAGAGTGGCGGGCCGATGAATCGGTTTAAATTGGCTGTATCTGGTTCTTCAATTCCCATTTTTTCTAGTGCGTAGGCGACGGAGTTTAAGATTCCTTGTCCAGAATCAGTAAGAGTTCCATCTAAGTCAAATAATATAGTTTGATACATACTTATCTCCTTTCTTTCAGTATAACACAGACGATGAAAAACAGAAAAGATTTATTGAAAGCTGAATAGGAGCGTGATATACTAATAATATAAAGGAGGTTAGTACCATGCATATTCTCATTGCTCCAGATTCATTTAAAGAGTCTCTTTCAGCTACAAAGGTTGCTGAAGCGATTAAAAAAGGATTTTCTAAGGTTTACCCACAAGCAGGGTATGACTTAATTCCCCTAGGAGATGGTGGCGAAGGGACAGTTGAGAGTCTAATGCAGGCCTTATCCTTGGATGGAACCCAGACTTGGGTGACAGGTCCATTTGGAGATAAAATTAAGGTTTCCTATGCGGTTAAAGATGATCTTGCGGTTTTTGAAATGGCTGAGATTGTAGGGCTGGCAAGTATCCCGCATGGAAAAAGGAGTCTTCTCTTTATTAAGACACAAGGGGTTGGGGAGCTGATTGTGGAGCTCGTTCAAAATGGTGTTAAGCGCATATTTATAGGAGTAGGTGGCTCTGCCAGTCATGATGGTGGTATCGGAATGGCGGCAGGTTTAGGAGTGAAATTTTATAATCGAGAGGGAAAAGAAGTAGAGGCAATTGGAGCTCATATCGGGGAGATTGTCAGCTTTTCCACAGAGGATATGTTGGTAGATCTATCTCAGGTCAGGATTGATTTGGTAACGGATGTGGATAATCCGCTTTGCGGACCAGCGGGTGCCACATTTGTTTTTGCAGGTCAGAAAGGTCTTGCCTCTGCTGAATTTGAACTAGTAGACAAGAAAATGGAGTCCTTTTATAAATTAGTTAATCCAATGCTGCTCGATTTGGCAGGAGCGGGTGCTGGAGGAGGTATGGCAGCAGGTCTAGTCCAATTTGCAGGTGCTCGCATTCAAAAAGGCATCGACTTTGTCTTGGATCAGTTGGACTTTGATCATCGCGTCGCCAAAGCGGATCTGGTTGTGGTCGGAGAAGGGCGGATGGATGCTCAAAGCTTATCAGGGAAGACTCCGATAGGAGTAGCTAGACGGACTCCAGCAGGGATTCCCATCATTGCAATTTGTGGTAGCCTCAAAGACGATCTTCCCGAGTTTCCTTTTGAAAATATCTGCGCCGCTTTTCCAATAATTGCAAGCGTTGAAAGTTTGGAGGACACGCTTCAAAAAGCAGAAAAAAACCTGGTCCGCACGGCAGAACAGGTGGCAAGAATTCTTCAGTTAGGAGGTCAACAAAGATGGAATTAGTGAAATATGTAGCCGTTATCTTATTCATTATTATTTGTATTCTAAAGCTAGTATCTGTTATGAGACTTTCCGAAAAAGACAGAGGAACGGAAACGAATGTAATAAAGGCAAATGGAGCAATGTTCTTTTTCAATGAAAAAAATGAAAGAGGCAGATTGCTAGGAATCCTTTGTCTAACCTGTATTATTTTTACTTTAATATTTATACTGTTTTATCGATAAATAAGTCTAACCAAATAATTTTTTCCAGAAGGAAGGTTTTTTCTCTTCCTTTTTTTCTTCTGGTTTTGAGATAAGATTTGGAAATATGGATTCTAAGCTAACTTCTTCATTATCCACAGCGTGATTTGTGTGAAAGACAAGTGCGTAGGGAGATTGCCCTATTTTTTCATCGATGATAGCAGTAGTAATGCCGAAGTTCTGAGCAATTTTTAGTAGTGAAATTTGTTGCTTGTCAGACAGGGCTGGCGAGAGTTTGAGGAATAGAGGAGAGTAGCTGTTTGCTAGTTTTTGGCAAATTGTATCGAACTTATTTCCGACGACTTCACTACTCAAATCGTCAAAGGAAACGATCAGGACAACCCGTTCGCGATAGGTTCCCATGTATAAGCGCTGTTCATCAGGGTTTATACGGGTTTCACCAGAGGCTTTTTGTAAAATTGTAGTATGTAAATCAGTCATAGTCTTAGTATAGCATATCCCAGTATAAATGCAAAGGAAGGCGTTTACATTATTTCTTTCAGTAAAATAACCTGTTTTTTCTTGAAAAATCCCTTCTTTTAGGGTATGATAGCTATGTAACTATTTTAAACTCAAAGGAGAGTAATATAATGTCAATTATTACTGATGTTTACGCTCGCGAAGTCCTTGACTCACGCGGTAACCCTACACTTGAAGTTGAAGTTTATACTGAATCAGGTGCTTTCGGACGTGGTATGGTTCCTTCAGGAGCTTCTACTGGTGAGCACGAAGCAGTTGAGCTTCGCGACGGTGACAAATCTCGTTACCTTGGTCTTGGTACTCAAAAAGCTGTTGACAATGTGAACAACGTGATTGCTGACGCTATCATCGGTTTTGACGTTCGTGATCAACAAGCTATCGACCGCGCTATGATCGCTCTTGACGGTACTCCTAACAAAGGTAAATTGGGTGCAAACGCAATCCTCGGTGTTTCTATCGCTGTTGCGCGTGCTGCTGCTGACTACCTTGAAGTGCCACTTTACACTTACCTTGGTGGATTCAACACTAAAGTATTGCCAACTCCAATGATGAACATCATCAACGGTGGTTCTCACTCAGACGCTCCAATCGCTTTCCAAGAATTCATGATCTTGCCAGTTGGCGCTCCTTCATTCAAAGAAGGTCTTCGTTGGGGTGCTGAAGTATTCCATGCTTTGAAGAAAATCTTGAAAGCTCGTGGTTTGGTAACAGCTGTTGGTGACGAAGGTGGTTTCGCTCCTAAGTTCGAAGGAACTGAAGACGGTGTTGAAACAATCATCGAAGCTATCGAAGCTGCTGGTTACGAAGCTGGCGAAAACGGCATCATGATTGGTTTCGACTGTGCGTCATCTGAATTCTACGACAAAGAGCGTAAAGTTTACGACTACACTAAATTCGAAGGTGAGGGCGCTGCTGTTCGTACTTCTGCAGAGCAAATTGATTACCTTGAAGAATTGGTTAACAAATACCCAATCATCACTATCGAAGATGGTATGGATGAGAACGACTGGGATGGCTGGAAAGCTCTTACTGAGCGTCTTGGTAAACGCGTTCAATTGGTTGGTGACGACTTCTTCGTAACAAACACTGACTACCTTGCACGTGGTATCAAAGAAGGTGCTGCTAACTCAATCCTTATCAAAGTTAACCAAATCGGTACTCTTACTGAAACATTTGAAGCTATCGAAATGGCTAAAGAAGCTGGCTACACTGCCGTTGTATCACACCGTTCAGGTGAAACTGAAGATTCAACAATCGCTGACATCGCAGTTGCAACTAACGCAGGCCAAATCAAGACTGGTTCATTGTCACGTACAGACCGTATCGCTAAATACAACCAATTGCTTCGTATCGAAGACCAACTTGGTGAAGTTGCAGTCTACAAAGGCTTGAACTCATTCTACAACTTGAAAAAATAAAACAGTCTGGGAGACTGTTTTATCCCTGAGCTAGCATAGCGAAGGTTATAATAAGAACAAGTCTGGAAATTTCCAGACTTGTTTTTTCCAAGTACAGTGTACTAATTTATCCCCGAGTTAGAATAACGAGGGTTATAGTAAAAACAAGTCCGAAGATTTTCGGACTTGTTTTCAATGTCTGGGAGACTGTTTTATCCCCGAGCTAGTATAGTGAGGGATTAGTAAAACTCTCTAGGTTTTCCTAGGGAGTTTTCTTTGCCTTGATATTGATAAAATGATATTCTAAAAAGGTAGATCAACTTAAGTATTCTCATGTTGAAAAGAGATGGAGAGTGGGATGATAGAGTGGATATTTTTTGATTTGGGTTCGACGCTTTTAGATGAAGAGGCTGCTTATGGTTATTATATAGACAAGTGTGTGAAGAAGTTAGAGTCTCTGGATATAGAGGTTTCATCAGATTCTTATAAAAAGAAAATGGTGGAGTATGCTCATAAGTCGCTGGATCCCATTCGTGCGACCTGGCACTATTTTGCACCGACCGAGCCACGTCCTTTATGGACAAATGAGGGTGTGAGCCTGTATCCTGAAACAATAGATGCTCTAGAGAAGTTATCACAAAACTATCGATTGGGGATTGTTGCCAATCAGTCTAGTAGTGTTAGAAATCTGCTTAAAGAGTGGGGAATTGAGTCTTAAAGTCATTTGAATTATCTTTGATACATCGTCACTTTCGCCTTGCCATACTTTAGTATAGCCTGCGCCTCAGTTCCTTGTCTGAAAGCTAATTCATTCGACTATATTTTCAACTCATCATCCTCTCTGAAGAGGTTGGGTTATCTAAACCAGATACAACTATTTTCACACTTGCATTGCAAAAGGCAAACATCCCTGCTGATAGAGTTGTCTATGTTGGGGATAGGTACGATAATGATATTCTACCTGCTAAATCTTTAGGAATGTGGACTGTACGGATATTGACAGGTTTTGGGAAGCATGCTGGTGAGAATGATAAGTTGAAGAGCGATTGGGTAATTCCTTCATTGCAAGAGATAACAAATATTTTTGAACAAACAAAAAAACTAGACTGAACATTCTCAACCTAGTTTTTACATGTATTAGAACAAGCCTTTAACTTTATCTAAAAGACCGTTAACACCTTCAGAACCTGATAACAAGCCTTTTGCCTGTTCCAAGTATTCACCAAATTGGTCTTTGTTTTCTTCGATAAATTGTTTTGCACCATCAAAGTCTTTGTTTGCAATCAATTCTTTTACTTGGTTAAAAAGATCTACTGGATTCATGGTGAAAACACCTCCTATGAAACTATTAAACCAAAACTGGACGGATTTCACAACTGAAACGACTTATAAAAATGTAACGCAAACTGCTTCAGGAACATAGAAATCGTGTGAAAGCTCAGTCAAACAGCCATTTTCGGTATCTCTCTCAAATACAGTTGCATTGTCAGAATCTTGATGGACAACAATCAAATGCTTTTCATCAGGACTAAGCGTGAAATCGCGAGGAGTTTTCCCATTTGTTGGGACGATTTCAACTAATTCTAAGCTGGCATCAGCAAGCGTTTTGTAGACTGCGATAGAGTCGTTTCCGCGGTTGGATCCATAAATAAATTTACCATCCTTTGTGATGCGAATAGCGGCAGTTCCGTTGAAACCAGTATGGTCTTCTGGGAGAGTAGAGACAGTTTGTAGGTGTTCAAATTGTCCCCAGCCGTCATAGATAAGCACCTCAATAGTTGAATTGAGTTCACAGATGAGATAGGCGATTTTTGCGACAGGATGGAAGACAATGTGACGTGGACCACTTCCTGGCGCAGCCTGATAGGTTGCGATTTTCTCTACTTTTCCTTGGTCAGATACCTTATAGGTTACCACTTGATCACATCCTAAATCACAGGTTACTAAAAATTTATCGGGCGTCAAATCAGAAAAGTGAACATGGGCGGAGGCTTGGTTTTCGTGCGACCCAGATCCTTCGTGTTGAGCGACATCAGCTAATTCTAGCGAACCATCCGCCAAACGTTTATAAACAAGTAGTTGTCCTTTGTGGTAATTGGAGCCATAAACTAAATCTCTTGCTTCATCTACAGCGACATAGCAAAGTGGTGCGCCCTCTGATACAACATGGTTGAGTAGAGTATAATCAGCATTAAAGGCAGCGATACCTCCTAGACCATTTTCAGCGCCGACGGAGTATAGATGTCCGGCCTTATCAAAGGCAAGGTAGGTAGGGTTAGGTTCTTCAGTGACCAATTCTAGATTGCTAAGTTGTCCTGTTTCAGCATCAAAATCAGCTTTATAAATTCCTTTTGATTCACGTTTTGTATAGGTACCGAAATAGATAGTCATAGGATTCTCCTTTTTGGAAATGATTGATAAAATTATACCATGTTTTTCTGAGAAAGTCGTATAAATTCTGTAGTTGATTTTTACAAAAATCCTTTCTCCATGTTACAATAGAAAAAAAGACTAGGAGTGTATTAGATGGAAGATAAGCATCAAAAATTTAGTCTGACTTGGTTTTTCCGCTTGTTTTTAAATAGCCAAGCGGTGACATTTTTATTGGTAACCTTGCTGACTTTTTTGACCATATTTATTTTTAGTAAAATTAGTTTTTTATTCAGACCAATAGGAAGCTTTTTAGAAATTGTATTGTTACCGATGATTTTAACAGGTCTTTTGTATTACCTATTAAATCCGATGGTTGACTGGATGGAAAAGCATAAAATTTCTCGTACAGTTGGTATTTCCATTCTCTTTGTTTTAATCAGTCTTCTCATTATATGGGGACTGGCGGTGGCAATTCCGAGTATTCAAGAGCAAGTGACATCCTTTGCGCAAAACCTGCCAGCAAATATCCAAAAAATCGAAGGGCAAGTGACGAGCTTATTGCAGGACCAGAGATTTGAACAGTTTCGTCCTACTGCATTGGAATTGTTAAATAAGGTCAATGATCAAGCAGTTGCTTATGCGCAAAAATTTTCAACAAGTGCTGTGAACTGGGCAAGTAATTTGATTTCGACAGCATCTCAAATTATTGTTGCTGTTCTGATTATGCCTTTTATTCTCTTTTATCTGTTACGGGATGGTCAGTATTTGAATAAACACATCACCCAATATCTACCAACCAAGTGGAGAGAACCGATTGGAGCAGTGCTATCAGATGTGAATGGGCAATTATCAAACTATGTTCGTGGTCAGGTGACCGTTGCGATTATTGTTGCCCTGATGTTCTCAGTGATGTTCTCAATCATTGGTCTTAGCTATCCAATAACTTTGGGGGTGATGGCTGGTTTCCTCAATCTAATTCCGTATTTGGGTTCTTTCTTGGCCATGATTCCAGCTGTTATTTTAGGATTGATTGCTGGTCCAATCATGTTGATAAAGGTTTTAGTAGTCTTTATGATTGAGCAGACTATCGAAGGTCGTTTTGTGACGCCATTGATTATCGGAAGCTCCCTAAGTATTCATCCGATTACCATTTTATTTGTATTATTGACAGCTGGTCAGATGTACGGTGTCCTAGGAGTTCTTCTGGGAATTCCAATATATGCCTCTATTAAGGTTTTAGTGAAAGCGGCATTTGAATGGTACAAGGCACACAGTAGTTTGTATGAAGATGAAGAAAATGAGGTTGTGAATGAACAATAGTGAAAAAATGTTGGTTTGTTTGGAACAACAGGATTTAGACAAGGCAGATAAGTATTTCAAGCGCGCCTTGGTGCAAGATGATAGCGAAACACTTTTGTCCTTGGCAGCCTACTTAGAAGGCATTGGTTTTTTCCCACAGGCTAGACAAATCTATGAACAGGTCAAAGAAGAATTTCCCGAAGTACTGATCAATCTTGCTCAAATAGCATTTGAAGATGGCTTGGTTGAAGAATCTTTCGGATACTTGGAGGAAATTTCGGAAGACAGTTCTGTCTATGTGGAAGCCTTGTTGGTTAAGGCGGACCTGTATCAGGCAGAAGGCTTGTCGGATGTGGCGCGTGAAAAATTGTTAGAAGCAAGTCACTTATCAGATGAACCCATCATCCTCTTTGGCTTAGCAGAATTGGATATGGAACTGGAGCTTTTTAATGAGGCTATTTCCTACTATGCCCAGCTGGATAATCGTGAAATCTACGAATTAACGGGAGTTTCTACCTATCAGCGAATTGGTATTGCCTATGCAAGTTTAGGGAAATTTGAAGCGGCGATTGAATTTTTGGAAAAAGCTGTTGAGTTGGAATACGATGATCAGACGGTCTTTGAATTGGCAGCTCTGCTATTTGAACGAGAAGAATACCAAAAGGCCAATCTCTATTTCAAGCAGTTGGATACCATCAATCCTGATTTTGAGGGCTATGAATATGCCTATGCTCAGTCGCTTCATGCCGAGCATAAAATTGATGAAGCCTTGGCTATGACTCAAAAAGGCCTGGCGAAAAATGACTTTGATGCCAATCTCTTGCTTCAGGCTTCTCAGTATGCCTATGAATTGCATGACGAGGCGGGGGCAGAAGATTATCTTCTACGGGCAAAAGAGGTGGCAGATGATAGTAACGAACTCGCTCTGCGCTTGTCCAATTTGTATCTTGAGCAGGAACGATTTGAAGAGGTTGTGGCTTTATTTGATGAAGAGGTAGATAACGTTCTAGCTCGCTGGAATATGGCCAAGGCTTATCAAGCTCTAGAAAGAGACGATGAAGCTATTGAGCTTTACGATGAATTGGCTGGAGAATTGGCTGAGAATCCTGAATTTTTGGCTGATTACGTAGCGGTTTTACGTCAACTTGGTCGTTTGGATGAGGCAAAAGAGCAAGCTAGTCGTTATATCCAATTGGTGCCAGACGATTTAACCATGCAAGAATTTTTGAATGAAGAGTAGGATATGCAAGTAAATCGATTATTTCAATACAATACCTTAGGTGCCTTAATGGCTGGACTGTATGGCGGCTCCTTGACGGTTGGCGAATTGTTGGAACATGGTGATTTGGGTTTGGGAACCCTGGATTCCATTGATGGCGAGCTGATTGTTTTGGATGGAAAGGCTTATCAGGCCAAGGGAGCAGGGGAGAAACCAGAAGTGGTTGAAGTTCCTGCCGATATAAAAGTTCCCTATGCGGCGGTCATTTTCCATGAGGCAGAAGTGATTTTCAAACAACGCTTTGAAATGACTAGCGATGAATTGCACCAGCGGATTGAATCCTATTATGATGGCGAAAATCTTTTTCGTTCTATCAAAATCAAAGGGACGTTTTCACGGATGCATGTCCGCATGATTCCAAAATCGGCTTCTGATGTTCGATTTGCGGAGGTGGCAAGTCGCCAGCCTGAATACACGGCCGAGAATATTTCAGGCACCATTGTTGGTATTTGGACACCAGAAATTTTTCACGGGGTCAGTGTGGCTGGCTATCATTTGCATTTTATTTCGGATGATTTGACATTTGGCGGGCATGTCATGGATTATGTTATCTCAGAAGGAATGGTGGAAGTGGGACCAGTAGATCAACTAGACCAACGTTTTCCTGTTCAAGACCGCCAGTATCTTTTTGCTAAGTTCAACGCTAAGGAAGTTAGAGAAGATATTGATAAGGCGGAGTAGGTTTCAATACAGAAAAATCCATGAGCTAGATTTTCATGGATTTTATTTTGTCTTCAGTTGGGGTGACGCGGAGAGTCTTCTGACCGCGGTAGGTCACAAAACCTGGCTTGCCACCTGTTGGCTTATGGAGTTTTTTGGCTTCGATCATATCGACTTGGACCAGATTGGAATGTCTGGCCTTAGAGAAGTAGGCGGCTAACTCCGCCGCATCGGTCTTGACCTCGTCGCTTGGGTCCAAGTTGTCAGTGATGACCACATGACTGCCTGGAATGTCTTTGGCATGGAACCAGAGTTCGCCTTTCTTTGCCATTTTGAAGGTCAACTCATCATTTTGCAGGTTATTTTTTCCTACCAGAATAATAGTCTTCCCGTCCGTCGCCAAGTAACGCTCAGGTTTCTGGCGTTTATGGATTTTCTCACGGTGGCGGCGCTTGAGGTAGCCTGTTTCAATCAATTCCTCACGGATTTCATCAATTTCAGCCAGACTAGCCTGTCCCAGCATGGTGTCAACGGACTCCAGATAGACAATGGTTGCCTTGGTCTCCTCAATCAAGCTGGTCAAGTGCTTGACTGCCTCCTTGAGTTTCTGGTATTTCTTGAAGTAACGCTGGGCATTCTGGCTAGGAGTCAAAGCCACATCCAACTCAATCTCCAGTTCCTCGCCCGTATAGTAGTTGTCTAACCGCACACTCGACTGGTCATTGGGCACTTGATGCAGATAGGTGGTCAAGAGCTCACCCTTCTGCCGCACCAACTCCGCACCTTCCGTATCCGCCAATTCCTGCTCCTGCTTGACCAGCTTCTTGCGATTTTTCTCCAACTCACTGGCTACCCGCTTGATCAGCTCATTGGCCTGCTGGGCCACCCGATCCCGCTCCGCCTTGTCCTGATAGTAGAAGTCCAGCAGACTGCTCAGGCTCTCAAAGTGTGGCTGGTTTTCAGGGCTATTGGCAAATGGCAGAGCAGCATAGGACTTGTCTGTCAGGCTGGGCTGAGTTGGCTGGTCAAAAAAGGCACGGAAGTTCTTCAGGCGATCCGTCTGCAAGTGACTGGCTAGTTCAGAAGCTGTGTCCCACCCCAAACCTTGAAAGACCTGTTGGAGATTTTTTGGACTCAGTTCCTGAGTCGATAATATTTCAAACAATTTCTCATCAGACACCGTATAAGGATTGAGAGAATGCGTCTCTGGTGGACGAATGTAGGTCGAGCCTGGCAAGATGGTCCGGTAGGAATTTTGCGAGAAACCAACGTGCTTGATAGCCTCGATAATCTTTTGTTCAGACTTATCCACCAAGATGATATTGCTGTGCTTGCCCATGATTTCCACAATCAAGGTAGCTTGAATATGGTCGCCAATCTCGTCCTTGTTGGACACCGAAAATTCTAAGATGCGGTCATTGTCTAACTGACGAATCTCCTCGATAATAGCACCCTGCAAGTATTTCCGCAGAATCATGGTAAAGGTATTGGGCACCTTTGGATTGGTAAAGTCTGACTGAGTCAGCTGAACCCGCCCGAAAACCGAATGGGCGGACAGGAGCAATTTATGGCTCTGACGGTTGCTACGGATGTTGAGGACAATTTCCTGCTCAAAGGGCTGATTGATTTTCTGAATCCGCCCACCTTCTAAATTGGCCCTTAACTCAGCCGTCATGTGATGTAAAAAAAATCCGTCAAAAGACATGGTTTTCCTCTTTCTAATTGCTATAACTCAGTCTAGTATATCATATTTTAGAGAGGAGAACCTTATTTTAGAGTGAGAATAATAGTGTTGAACAGAGTTAATAGTGCACTCTGTTTTTCTTTTGGTAGTGTCGATAATGTTTCTAATAATTGTAAACTTGGATTTTCCGTAAGCGGATATTCAAATTCAAAAAATTCTTCATAAGACACTTCCAGGGCAGCGATAATCTTTTCTAAGGTTTGGATACGAATATTGTAGTTTTTATTCTCAATATTGAAGATATATTTTGCACCTAGTCCAGCTTTTTCAGATAGTTTTTCTTGACTAAGTTTACGCTCTAGACGGAGCGTTTTGATACGGTGGGCAATAAAAAATTGTAGATGTGATGATTGTTCCATATAAATACCTCGTCTTTATCATACAAGGCAAGTGACAAGTGGATAAGTACACTAAAGATAACTTTTTAACAAAAAGTATTGTATAGAGTAGACAAATGGTGTAAACTATTCTATAACGTACATTTGAACTAAAAGTATTGTATTTAACGACTATAAAAAAGTTGAATTGAAATTGATGAAACCAAGAGACTACAGATAAAGAAAGTGAGCGAAAAGAATGTATCAAACGAAACTAGAAAATTGGCTGGAAAAGTATTCTTATTTACCCTATTTAGTGTTAGTGATATGGTCAATCATTTTTGCGTGTCTATCCATATTTGTAATCAATGCTTATGAAGGTTCTTATGATTTTGATTTCCATTTGACGAGGCTAGTCGGTCTGGCTCAGTCCATTTCTCATGGGGAATGGCTACCTAGTTTGAATCAGCTTTTTTCCTATGGAACAGGTTATGCATCTGATATGTTCTATGGTAATTGGCAATTTTATCCAGCAGCACTGGTTTATCTTGTAACGAAGAATACGACGATTGCCTATTTTTCGTTTGGTCTATCGATTATTTTATTGACCACTCTTAGTAGTTTTTACTGTTTTAAAAAACTGAGTCAGAAAAGTCTTGAGAGCTTCTGTCTAGCAGCCATTGTCGCTTGCTTCTTCCCTGCTTATGGTTTTGGGATGACTATGGCGGTTGGTCTAGCACCAGCCTTGTATTACTCACTATACAAAGTCATATTTAAAGAGGAGTACAATCCCATTTTACTTGGTATTATCATTGCCTTGCTGATTCAAACTCACATACTATCAACGCTGGTCTTAGCGATTAGTTCGCTTCTGTTTTTATGCTGCACGATAACCAGATGGAAATGGAAGGCATTTATTTCATTTTCTGTGTCAGCTATATTTGGATTAGCTTTGTCAAGTGGCTATATCGTTCAGTATATCGAGCAAATAAAGTCTCAGCCCTTCTACTTTACATGGATGACTCGCAATTTTCCAGTAGACAATTCCTTGATGTTTCGTGTAAAAGAATCCTTGCATTCTGGTTTCGCACCATTAACGAATATATTTGATGCTTGTATGAAGCTAGCCCTGTTTTATTTTTTCTTCCAATTCAAAAGATTACAAGCCGCCTCAAAGTCAATTCTAGGCGTTATTGGTTTGACCTACCTTCTGATGTCTGATATTCTTCCGTGGGAAACACATTTGAAATTTACGTTTTTAGGGAGTTTACAGTATACTGAACGACTTTCATTTTTCTTACCAATCTTATTTTTATTGCTCATTCTGATGGAGTTGGAAAAGAAAGTGATACTAAAGATTAGTGGTGCCATTTTTGCAGTCTATCTTTTTACAATTGTCTATCCAACAACGATTTCGAAATTTGAATCCAATCTTCAGATGTTGAGAGATAGAAATAGTCGAATGTATCAAGCTTTTCAAAATCCGCGTGATGTTTTTCTCAATCCTGTTGGAGATGAGTACTATTCTTTAGACATTGACAACCAAGCAGTACGACAAGAGAGCTTTAAAGAGTTTTCAAATGTGAAGAATCTAAAAATTAGTGATGTCCAATATGGCTACAATCATCTGAAAATAAGGTTTGAAGTGATGGATGACAGTCAAGTAGCCAGTCTTGTTTTGCCTAACATTTGGTATAAGGGGTATCAAGCAACTTATAGCGAGGGAGGAGTAGGTGGACAACCGAGACTGGAAACCGTAAGCAGAAGTTCTGAAGAGCTGGCTAGAATGAAACAATTGAAAATGCCAGTCTCATCGGAGAAAACACTAAATAATGGAAAAATATATGTACAACTAGAGAAATCAGGGACGGTAACAATCAGTCATAAAAAGACCTTCTTACAAGAATTATTCTATTGGGTAGAGTTTATTCTTTGGAGTTTAGTGGGAATAGGATGGCTGGTTCAATCCAGAAAAATTTTCAGAAAATTACGGCAAAAGTGTTGACAAAGTGATTTTGATACCGTATAATCATCTGTAATCAGAAGAAGTAGTAAAGCAGCAGTCTTCAGGGAGCCTGTGGTACTGGGAACAGGTGGCGGAGTTTTATGAAATGGGCTGATGTGCATTTATGTCTATTTTATGACCTCGTTAGTCGGTCTTGCCGTACCACCAGTACTGCCTTCACTCGACTGCTAGTCCTAAAATGCCCTAAATTCACAATGATTGTTTGCTGTAACTTACTTTGAGTAATCAGCCAAATCAATCACGCAAATGAACTTAAAACAATGATAGTTCGGTCCGCACACCTTACAGTGCAACTCCTTGTTAGAGGAGATGAGATATGGGAGGATTCTAGACAATTCCCATAAGTGAGGTGGCACCGTGTCATTGACGCCCTCGCAGGTTGTTTTTTCCTGCGGGGGCTTTTCCATTGTCTTCGTAGAGTGCTTTTATATTGCGTCACGTTCGGCTTGGCTGATTCAAACAGTCCAGTGGACTGTTTGAAGTCAATGCTTGAAAACGAGGAAGCATTGAGTTATGTCTGCGCCTCCGTTCCTAATCTAAAAGCAATCTACTTTGACAATTATTAACAAAATGAGGTAATCATGATGAAACGATGGCGATGGTGGAATAAAATTTTGAAGACATAGAAATTGGATATTATGTATTTTACGAGGAGAATGAATATGTTGAAAAATAAAAACTTACTAGCTACAATTGTTGCCCTTACGGTTATGGTGGTTGCTGCTTTGTTTATGACACAAAAAGAGCAGAGCAATTCATCTACATCAACGGAGAAAGTTAAGATTGGGGTTCTTCAGTTCGTAACCCATGATTCACTAGATGAGATTTACAAGGGGATCAAGGATGGACTAAAAGAGGGTGGCTATTCAACGACGGATAATTTGGACATTGATTTTATGAATGCTGAGGCTGACCAGTCGCAAGTTCAGACCATGAGTAAAAAATTGGTGGACAATGGTAATGAACTCTTAATCGGTATCGCGACACCAGCTGCACAAGGTTTGGCAAACGCAACGACTGAATTGCCAATTATCATGGGTGCGGTAACAGACCCAGTTGGTGCCAACTTGGTCAAAGACTTGAAAAATCCTGGTGGGAATATCACTGGTGTGTCTGACCAGACACCAGTAGCAGACGCTGTTTCCCTCATCAAGGAAATCACACCAGATGCTAAAACAATCGGTGTGCTCTACTCTTCTAACGAAGACAATTCAAAAATTCAAGTAGCAGAGTTTAAGGCGGCAGCAGAAGAAGCAGGCTATACTGTCCTTGAATACGCAGTTGCTTCAAGCAATGAGTTGGCATCCACAGTAGAAGTGGCGACCAGCAAGGCAGATGTTCTCTTTACACCAGTAGACAACACAGTTGCGTCAGCATTTTCAACAGTCGTTTCTGTGGCAAATAAAACTAAAACTCCGATATTCACCAGCGTAGAAGATATGGTAGAAGGCGGAGGTATCGCATCTGTTACCCTTAGCCAATATGACTTAGGTGTGGCAACTGGTAAGATGGCTGCGAAAATTCTTGATGGTGCCAATCCAGAGGATACACCTGTACAAATCTTTAACGAGGGTACCGTTGTTGTCAACCAAAAAGTTGCTAAAGAATTAGGAATTACCTTGTCAGATGATGTGATTAGTAAAGCAAGCAAGGTTATCGAATAAGAGATAGAGAAAAGGAAAAATATGATTGTATCAACAGTTTCACAGGCTCTTTTATGGGCTGTACTAGGTTTGGGAATATTCGTTACCTTTCGGATTCTGAATTTTCCTGATATGACGACAGAGGGCTCTTTCCCGCTTGGAGGAGCGGTTGCTGTTACCTTATTGACGCAAGGAGTTCATCCTATCTTGGCTACTCTAGCAGCAGTTCTTGTTGGCTGTTTGGCGGGCTTTGTCACAGGCTTGCTTTATACCAAGGGGAAAATCCCCACTCTCCTAGCTGGTATCTTGGTCATGTCTTCCTGTCACTCTGTCATTCTATTTATCATGGGTAGGGCAAATCTAGGCTTACTGAATACCAAACGTTTACAAGATTTCCTTCCTTTTTCTGAGCAAGTCAATGGTCTCTTGCTAGGTCTAGGTAGCCTAGCGGTGGTGATTGGTGCCTTGATGTTCTTCCTCTATACTCGCCTTGGTCAAGCCTTTATTGCAACAGGGGATAATCCAGATATGGCACGCAGTTTTGGTATCAATACAAGTCGAATGGAGTTGCTAGGCCTTGTTCTTTCAAATGGGATCATCGCTCTTGCAGGTGCCTTGATTGCACAACAAGAAGGCTATGCGGATGTGTCGCGTGGTATTGGTGTCATTGTGGTCGGTATGGCTAGTTTGATTATCGGTGAGGTGATTTATGGAAATCTGACCATGTTGGAACGCTTCTTGGCTATTGTAGTGGGAGCAATTTTCTATCAGTTCTTAATTTTGGTGGTCATTTCCCTCGGTATCAATACCAGCTACCTCCGTATCTTCTCGGCCATGATTCTGGCAGTCTGCCTCATGGTTCCTGAGTTGAAAAATAAAGTCTTGAAAGGAGCCAGCCTGTCACGATGAAAGCAATTGTTGAATTAAAAAATGCCACCAAGGTGGTGACAAACGGTTTTGATGAAGAACGTGTGATTTTGGATAATGTCAATCTGACCATCTACCAGGGTGATTTTATTACCATTTTGGGTGGAAATGGGGCTGGGAAGTCAACCCTCTTTAATGTCATTGCTGGAACCCTACCCTTGACTAGTGGTTCTGTCCATATTCTTGGTGAAGACGTGACCAATTGGCCTGCTGAAAAACGTGCTAAGTATCTGGCACGAGTTTTCCAAGATCCTAAAATGGGCACAGCACCACGGATGACGGTGGCAGAAAATCTACTTATAGCTAAGTACCGTGGCGAGGGACGGGGCTTAGTGCCACGCAGATTGGCCCAACAGACGGAAGAATTTGCCCAGCTTTTGCCGAGAGTGGGAAATGGTCTGGAAAAACATCTGGATACGCCAGCGGGGCTCCTCTCAGGTGGTCAACGCCAGGCATTGAGTTTGCTAATGGCGAGTTTGAAACAGCCTGAACTTTTACTCTTGGATGAGCATACTGCAGCCCTTGACCCTAAGACCAGCCAATCCTTGATGCAATTAACAGACGAATTGATTGAGACCAAGGGAATGACTGCGCTTATGGTAACTCATCAGATGGAAGATGCTTTGCGTCACGGTAATCGCTTGATTGTCATGAAAAATGGTCAGATTATTCAGGACCAAACGGCTGAAGAAAAATCCAAGATGAAACTGGAAGATTATTATAAGTTGTTTGACTAAAGTCTGGAGTAATCCAGGCTTTTATTATCCTTTGAATTTTTGGTTAAAAAGCAGTATAATATACTAAATATGTCAAGAGGTGCTGTCATGGATAAATTGGTTTTTGAAAGCTTAGCTGACTTGGGAATGGACTACACCATTGTAGAGCATCCACCAGCTCGGACAACTGAGGAAGCAGACTGTTACATTGAAGGGCTAGAAGGAGTACGGACCAAGTCCATGTTTCTGACTAATAAGAAAAAGACTGCATTTTATTTACTGATCATGGATGACCAGAAGCAGCTGGATATGGACCAGTTTCGTGATTTGGTGGGAGCCAACCGTATTCGGATGGCCTCGAGTGATAGCTTGATGGAAAAAATGCACTTGCCTGCGGGTGCGGTATCTGTTTTTGGCTTGTTACATAATGTTGATAAGGATATTCAAGTCTTTTTTGATAAAGAAATCCTTTCTGAACCCATTCTAACCTTCCACCCCAATGTTAATACGAAAACAATTTTTGTAAAGACAGAAGATGTTTTGCGTTTTGTAGAAGAGATTGGCTTTTCAGCAACGATTGTTGACTTGGGGTAACAAAGATGAGAAAATGTTTAGCTATTTGTAGTCTGTTGTGTTGTCTTTTTTTGGTAGGATGTCGGACAGGAGCAGCTTATCAGGCAGAGATTGAACCGATGGAACAATCAGAATTGTATACGGAAAAAGAGATTGAGGCGGCTATTCTTGTAGTTCAAGATTACTTTGATAAGCATTTTACTGATTGCCAATTGTTGACCATTGGATACGGTGGCGATGATGAAAAGTTATTTGACGACTGGGCGGAGCACTATGGTGCAGAGGAAGCTATTATCCTAACTTCGTCTTTTAAGGTAGCAGCTGAGGGTGCAGAGCCCACCTTAGAGCCTAATAGTACTCATACGGATTGGAAATGGATTTTAGTGTGGAATGTTGGTGGTAAGTGGGAACATAAGGGACATGGTTACTAATGTATATGTAGAACTTCGTTGATTTTCAGCGGAGTTTTTTGTAAATTTTCTTGAAAAAATGTATAATAGAAGCGATAGCTATTTAGGTATTTCTATTTAAAAGTTGCGTTGATGGTTGAATATAATTTTGAACCAACGTGTGTCTTTTGCAAATAGAGCTCCGACATAGCAGACTGTAATTCGACTTGGGCATCCCAAGGACCGTTGGTAAGAAAAATAAAATGGACACCTGTGGGATGTCCAAAAAGGAGAAAAAATGAGTAGCATAAAAATCATGGCTCTCGGAGGTGTGCGGGAAAATGGAAAAAACCTGTACATTGCCGAAGTGAATGAACATATTTTTGTTTTGGATGCAGGGGCAAAGTATCCTGAGAATGAACAGTTAGGTGTGGATGTAGTCGTCCCTAATTTCGATTATTTGGAAGAAAATAAGCATCGTGTAGCAGGGGTCTTTTTATCTCACGGGCATGCAGATGCTATCGGAGCGCTTCCTTATCTCTTGGAGAAAGTGAAAGTGCCAGTATTTGGTTCGCACTTGACGATCGAATTGGCTAAGCTACTTGTCAAGGGGAATAATGCTACTAAGAAATTTAATGATTTCCATGTTATCAATGCTGAAACTGAAATTGATTTCGGGGATTCAGTGGTATCTTTCTTTCAGACGACCCACTCTATTCCAGAGAGTTTAGGAATTGTCGTTAAGACGGACCAGGGAAACATCGTTTATACAGGTGACTTTAAGTTTGACCAAGCGGCAGATAAGTTTTATCGTACGGATTTTGGGCGATTGGCTGAAATCGGTAACGAAGGTGTGTTGGCCCTCTTGTCAGACTCAGCAAATGCAGATAGCAATGTTCAAGTAGCTAGCATGCATGAGGCTGGGGAGGAAATTCTCAATACGATTGCTGACTGTGATGGGCGTGTTATTGTGGCAGCAGTTGCCAGCAATATTGTACGTATTCAACAGATTTTTGATGCAGCAGAAGCAACTGGTCGTCGTGTCGTGTTGACAGGACATGATGTGGAAAATATTGTCCGAACAGCGATTCAATTGAAAAAACTTCGTTTGGTCAGCGAACGCTTGTTGGTAAAACCAAAGGATATGAACAAGTATGAAGACCATGAATTGATTATTCTAGAAACTGGTCGTATGGGCGAGCCGTTAAATGGATTGCGTAAAATGTCTATCGGTAGACATCGCTACGTTGAAATCAAAGAAGGTGATCTAGTTTATATTGTTACCACTCCAAGTATTTCAAAAGAAGCGGTTGTTGCTCGTGTAGAAAACTTGATTTACAAGGCTGGTGGAACGGTCAAATCCATTACAAAAAAACTGCGTGTATCTGGTCACGGCAATGCGCGTGATTTGCAGCTCATGCTCAACATCATGAAGCCTAGATATCTTTTCCCAGTTCAAGGGGAGTATCGTCAATTGGATGCTCACGCTAAGGCTGCGCTTGAAATCGGTATGTATCCAGAAAACATTATCATCGTTAAGCGTGGGGATGTCATGGCTTTTGAAGAGGGGGATTTTGTCCATAGCGGAGCGGTTCCTGCTGGTGATGTCATGATTGACGGAAATGCCATAGGCGATGTTGGAAATATCGTCCTTCGTGACCGTAAGATCCTCTCAGAAGACGGTATCTTTATCGTGGCTATCACTGTCAACCGCCGTGAGAAGAAAATCATTTCCAAGGCCAAGGTCAATACCCGTGGTTTTGTCTACGTGAAAAAGAGCAAGGACATCTTGCGTGAGGCATCAGAATTGGTGAATACAACGGTGGAAAATTATTTTACAAAAGATAGCTTTGACTGGGCAGAGCTTAAGAGTGCTGTTCGCGATGATTTAGCAAAATTCCTCTTTGACCAAACTAAACGTCGCCCAGCTATTTTACCGGTGATTATGGAAGTGAAATAGAGTTTTATAAATGCAAAGAGCCGAGGGAAACTCAGGCTCTTTACCATAAGGAGAAGATTTATGGCAATAATGAAAATTGAATACCACTCAGAAGCTCTAGATATGTCTAGACAGGTTACGGTTTTATATCCAGATAGCAATCGTGTGGAAAATCCCGATGACAACGATATTCCTGTCCTATATCTTTTGCACGGCATGGGAGGCAATCAGGATTCCTGGCTGAATCGTTCTACAGTGGAACGATTGGTTCGTTATACCAATCTTATCGTGGTTATGGTCAATACAGATAAAGGCTGGTATACCAATACCACTTACGGTATGAATTACTTCGATGCCATTGCAGTAGAGTTACCTCAAATTCTCAAACGATTTTTCCCAAATATGTCTGACAAGCGGGAGAAGAATTTTATCACTGGTTTGTCTATGGGGGGGTATGGGACCTTCAAGATTGCCATGCTGACCAATCGTTTTTCACATGCAGCTTCGCTTTCAGGCGCATTGTATTTTGATTTTGATAATCCAGCGGCAGCAGAATTGGGAAGTCCTTCGTATTGGCAAGGAGTATTTGGTGACATTTCTGATAAACAGAATCCAAATAATTTGTTAGAAATTGCTAAACAATCCGATAAAAAGACCAAGTTTTATGCCTGGTGTGGTGAGGAGGATTTTCTCTTTGAGGGGCATCAAAAAGCAGTTCGAGAGTTGGAAGAGCAGGGATTTGATATAGAGGCTAGTTATGGGCCAGGTAAACATGAGTGGTATTACTGGAATCAGCAGATTGAGAAAGTATTGGCTTGGTTGCCAATTGATTTCAAATTGGAAGAAAGACTGTCCTAGTTTTTAAGAAAAGTTTCAGAGATTACGGCTATACTAAAACCTATTTCTAGAAAGAGGTATAGTCTATGAAACTTATTGGAAATATTCTGCGGTGGATTTGGCGGACATTTTGGGGTCTGATTTGGTTATCAATGGTGTTGGCTTGTGGTCTAGGTCTATTATTCTATTTTCAACAGGAAACAGCGCCTCAGATGTTACAAACTCTAGCTCAAAAAGTGCAATTGATGGTCAAAGGACAGTCTGAAGTGACGATTGAAGAAGGTGTTAATACCATTAAGCACCTGACGACTGATACGGTCAATACAGCTGATCATGGTCGATGGGAAAGCAATACTGCGACTGTTTACATTGAAACTCAGAATCCAACATTTGTAGCTGCCTATGAAACAGCCATTGCAAATTGGAATGCGACAGGGGCCTTCACTTTTGTGATGACAAGTGATCCAAATCAGGCTGATATTATTGCTACTGAGATGAATGATGGAAATACCCAGGCGGCAGGTGAGGCCAATTCAACGACTAATTTATTGACGAATTATTATAGCTCGGTAACGGTGCGTCTGAATAGTTTTTATTTATTAAACGACCAATATGGTTATGATGAGGCTGGGCAAAAAGCCCAGGACCACTACTCAGAGTTCGTGTCAACATCTCAGCGCAACTGATGCGAACAGAGTTCGCTTCATTTCCAACCTCCAACAGTCACTACTCTGACTGTTGGAGCTATGCGGGGGTGGGAGTGAAACAGTCAGAGTAGTGACTGTTTCAGCTCAACAACTAGAAATAAAGACTTGTTGACGAACTCTTTCTAGACTGGTCGAGTTCTTTCCCACTCCCACAGCTAAGCATGAATTGGGCCATGCTATTGGCCTAGATCATGAAGATAGTCAGACCTCTGTTATGGAATCGGCAGGTTCTAATCATGGTATCCAGCAGGCAGATATTGATGCGGTCCTTGCCTTGTATTCAGAATAGAAGGGAAAATATGTTTCGAACAATTACAAACACAATAAAACGTTATCCTGAGCAAGCTCTGCTCTTTCTCTATAATGCTGGGATTTTTGCATGGATGCAGTCTACCAGTCATTCGATTATGGAACAAATCGGTATAGATAGCAGCTGGTTTGATAAAATCCCTGAACCTATCAAGGCCTGGACAGGTGCCAGTCTAGAGAGTATGCAAACCTTACTCAATTCTTCCGCTTGGGGATGGCTGATTGTATCTATGATATTGATGTTGGTCATCCGCTTTGTTAAGGGCTTGATCAAGTTTGTCATCATGCTGATTATTATCGGCGGTGGTCTTTATCTACTCTGGCAGAATAAGGAATTGCTTAGTGGATTGAAGGTATAAAAATCGCAAAAGAAAAAAAGAAGCTGAGCAAGCCATCTTAGATGTCTGCTCAGCTTTTTTGACTTGTAATACTCTTCGAAAATCAAACTCAGACCTTGTTGACTTGATTTGATGAGTGGAAGGGGAGCGGAAAAGAACTCGACCAAGATAAAAAGAGTTCGTCAACAATTTTTCGTTTTAAGTTGTTGAGCTGAGATGTTGACACGAACCCTGAGAAGCGTGGTTGGTCTTTTTGGCCCAGCCTCACTTTCGCAGAGTACGGCAAGCCGAAAGTGACGATGTATCAAAGCTAATTCAAATGACTATACCTTGAAACAAAATAGTAACAGGGTTCTATCTGCATAAGTAGAAACGAACTACGTTCGCCTATCTCCAACCCCCAAAGTTTCCCCAAACCTTTTGTAGCGAACTTCGTTCGCTTTATTTCCAACCCCCAAAGTTTCCCCAAACCTTTTGTAGCAAACTACGTTCGCTTTATTTCCAACCCCCAAAGTTTCCCCAAACCTTTTGTAGCAAACTACGTTCGCTTTATTTCCAACCCCCAAAGTTTCCCCAAACCTTTTGTAGCGAACTTCGTTCGCTTTATCTCCAACCCCCAAAGTTTCCCCAAACCTTTTGTAGCGAACTTGGTTCGCTTTATTTCCAACCCCCAAAGTTTCCCCAAACCTTTGGGGCTAGTCTAATTTTGATTTTCATTGAGTATAAAATCCGGATAACAAGCTCAGCTTTTTATAGTGGTTTGGATTAGGGAAAGGACAAGTTTGAGTTATAGTGTCAGCAACACCCTCCTAAAATAACTTTAGAGTTCTCAAATTGATAAACGTAGCTAATCCTGTTTTTGATTTGGTTTGCTATATATCCGCCACAACCTGTTAGCATGAATCACTATCAAGTTTTCAAAGCTTTACTGCTCCCCTGTAGTGTTCCTATCAGAAGTTTCTTTCTTGTGGCTGATGCTATCAAGGGTTTCTTGACCATAGCTGTCTTTCTTGTTACTTAATATGCCCAAAAATAGAAGAATACTGAGAATAATACAAATGGTTTGCTCGATCTTATTCAATTCCTGACTGATATTGTAGCCAAAATAACTTGAGGCAATATTGTCAATCAGCATGAGAATAAGGGAAACAAGACCAATCCAAAACATATGGAGTTTGAGACGTTCTTTTAGTTTCATATGAATCCCTTTCTGTCATTGAAATTTTCTCCTGATAGCCCAAAAGGATAGCTGTTTTCTAATCCGATGGTAGACCGATTAACTATCGGATGAGGATTGAATCCCTAATTTTTGTAGGATATATCGGTAAGTATCATTTTCAGTTACCTTGTGAGTCAGGTGCTGCTGTTGGTGATATAAGAGACGCTGTTTGTAGCAATCCACGGCAAGGCTAGGGTCAAGACCAGCAAGAAGCATGTCAATAATCAAGGTTTCATAGCCTTTGATATCGCTTAATGTATTAGCAGGGGAAGAAGGGGCGTCTGAAAGACTTCCCTTTCTTTTTCGATAGCAATAGAGATTCTTAGAATAATAGACTGTTTTATGACTGTTGAGGACAAGTAAATGTGTCGTATACCTGTCTTCCGCTACTCTCACATTCGGAAAGCGAATGTATCTATTGTGTTCTTTTGAAGTAAATAAGTGACTACGGAACAATTTGCCCCAAGCAGTTAAGAAGGTAATAGTCCCCACAGTCAATAAATGTGAAAAATAGTTTTCAATCGTCAATACTTCTGTCCTCACTTCTTGAGAATGGATATAGTAGATGCCATTGTTTTCATCGAAACCATAGTATTCTCCAATGACGATATCAGCCTCATGGAGGGTAAGTTGTGTAAACAGATCCTCGATGAATGTTGTTTCGAGGTAGTCGTCGCTATCCACAAAGGTGACAAAGTCACCAGTCATATTTTCGATACCTAGATTTCGTGTATCTGCTAGACCAGAATTGCAAGTTTTTTTTAGCAAACAAATCCGCTCGTCTCGTGCTTGGTATTCTTGACAAATGCTTACGCTATTATCTGTCGAGGCGTCATCAATGAGAAGAATTTCTAGGTTTTGATAGGTTTGACCAATAATACTATCTAAACATTGCCTGAGATAGTTTTCCACGTTATAGATGGGAACAATAACTGAAATAAGTGGCTTTTCCATTAGGTATCCCTTTCTTTAAAAAAATCTTGAATAGCCTGCACCATTTCTTCTGGATGGTTACTCGAAATCATGGTATTCGTTAGCTCTGGTTGATGGGCGACAGTATCAAAACTATAGATGGGAATTTGTTTTTGCTGACAGCGGTTGAGGATGTCTTTGACTTCCCACCAGTGATTGATGTCTAGATAGATGGAGGTACGATCCAAAATCTCATCTTCCAGTTCAGTATCGTTGATATTGCTATAGATATTGACATTGCTAAATCGACGAAAACTATTGAGATGAGGAGAGATATGGGTTCCAGCCAAGATATTGAAAGCAATATCAGGCAGGGAAGTAACCAGGTATTCCAAGTGTTCCAGAGTATCGGATGCCGTAAAGGTTGTGACCTGTTTGTCAAATTGTGGTCGAGGTCGATAGGTCATAGTTCCTGATGAGGTCACGATAGTATTGGCAGGGACGTCCTTATAGATGGTGCAGCCTGCTCCGATGATCACATTGTCACCGATGGTCACCCCTTTTAGGATAACAGTATTGGCTCCAACCCAACAATGTCGTCCAATGGTAATAGGTGCAGTGCTGAAAGAGAGCGCTTCAACATGGTGATGGGAGTAGTGGTGATTGTTGTCATAAATTTTGACCCCGTCACCAAACAGACAATAGTCACCGATGGTAACTTTCTCCATACATCTTAGAACACAGGAGGAGTTAAAAAAGACCTGCTTGCCGATTCGTAATGTAGCATAATTCTTGACCTCAAAGCTACAAAAGTTTTTGGCAATAATTCCATCATCAACCTGAATATCAGCATGTTCTTCAAGTTCTAAATTATAGAATTGGCCTAAATAATTGATTGGTAGTTTATGTTTCATATTGCTTTCCATTTTCTATCAAATAGGCAAATTTTAATAGTCTATTATATATTTCTGTATTTGTTTTTCCTTGTTCTTCTAGTATCGCAAGATATCTGCTTGTTCGATAACTATAGTAAGAGAAACGAGACCGATTTAAAAGATGCGGAGATTGATACACTTTTGCGTTGCAAAATACATATCTATAACAGTCAACTCCCTCTAGTGTAAAGAGAAAGGTGTTTTCTAATCCGATGGTAGACTGGATGATGGCAGTAGCCCAATTCTTCTAAAGTTTGTTTGTATCCACTTATCCTGAGCTTGTAAAAGGCAATGGCTTTGGATAAATCATGACCGAGCAAGAGGAGATCAAAGTAGCGTTTTTCAAAACCGTCTAAGTCATCGGCAATGTGCTGGATACTAGTTGCTGAGCTGGTCAAACTATTGGGACGCTTGCGCCAGCAGTAACCAGCATAGCTGAGGTAGATTGTTTTTTTGCTTTTTAGAAATAGCAAATGTGTCACTTGCTGTTCTTCGTTGGCTTGATTAAGAGTAGGGAAAAGAATTTGATAATCTTGAACAAACAAGGAACTGTTAAACAGTTTTCCCCATACTGTGATATAATTGTCCGTTGCGCCGGTAAATACCCTATCCAGATAATCTTCAAAAGAGAGAGTTTCATAGAAATCTTCGTAATTGTGGATGAGAAAAGTAGAATTTTCTTCGATAAAACGGTAGTAATCACACATAACGATGTCGGCCTGTTCCGTGACTGCAAGCTGATAAAGTCGGTCAATCATATCGTGATTGAGATAGTCGTCGCTATCCACAAAGGTGACAAAGTCGCCAGTCATATTTTTTAAACCAAGATTTCGAGAGTCTGATACACCACGGTTTTCAGTTTTTTTAATCAAGCGAATGCGACTATCACGGGATTGGTATTCTTGACAGATAGCGACGCTATCATCTGTCGAAGCATCATCAATAAGGAGAATTTCTAGGTTTTGATAGGTTTGACTAATAATACTATCTAAACATTGTCTTAGATAATTTTCCACGTTGTAGATGGGAACGATAACTGAAATTAAATCGTCCATACTGTGTCTCCTCCTAAATCATAACCTGATGAACCGCATCAGTCAGTAGCTTTTGAGCAAAGTAGCCCTTCGTAATCAGTTCTCGGAAATTCCAAAGAGAATCAAGGAGGGAACGGTATTCTTCCTCAGTGATAGTGGAAACGATGGCATTGGCTTCTTCCAGACTATCGACAAGGAACCCCAGCTTGTATTCGGAAATATAGTGGGCATTGGAGAGGCTACGCGGTGCAATGACAGGTAGGCCGGCTGCGATGTAGGTGCTTAATTTGTAGGAAACGTTGAGATTGTAGTATTCTGCATCCTCTCCTTGTGACCAGACAAGACCAAAGCCACCATTTTTATTTAATTCTTGGAGTAGGCTGAGACTGTATTTCCAACCTTGGTAGGCCACATTGTTGGGTTTGGTTGGGTAATATTCTGGCGCAAAGAGATTGAGCGGTGTTGCAAACTGCCAGTCGTCAACAAAATGGAAACGTTGTGGATTTCCTGTGAAGTTGAGAACCCGTTGGAAGGCTGGTTTTTCAAGCCAAATATCCGTTTTATGGTCCCACATATTTTGCAAAAGAGTATTGGTGACACGAAGGCCATGCTGGTAGAGCAGGTCTAGCATTTTCTGTGAAGGAGCGATAATCAAGTCAGCCATATTATACATTTCGATGGTTTTTTCCATCAGATAGAAGTTGGAGCTGAACATGAGTGGTGGAATATCATGGATAAAGATGACAATTTTTATGCCAGAATAAATCCGTAATCGTTTGATGTACTCGTGGTCAAAGTGGGTACCGTTCCAGCTAGGTGCTTGGAAGATGATAACATCGCCATTTCCTACAGCAGCGTTCATGCCATCAAATCGAATAGCCAGATTTTCAACGCTTTCGCCATCGGCATTGAAACTATAAATGCCGATTTCTTTGATATCTAATTTTTTTGCAATATCTGCGACCATGTTTTGAGCCATAAGGGCGACACTCAGGGGGGATTGGCCGTAGAGATTGGTAATATGAACTTTCATTGTCTTCCTTTCCTTTTCTTATTTTTGTACTTGTTATACTGTTTCGATTTGTTTCTAGTCTACCCAAAAAACATACTATTTAAGGCTTATCTTGCCAATTGAAATAGGTCATCAATCTTTTTCCTATATATTCATACACCTCGCAATCTTGTTGCTGGTGATTTTCAAGATAGGTTTTGTGTTGGTTTAGTAAGTAGATGTAGTATTCTTTTAGATAGGTCATATCTTTGTTTAATAAGGCAAAGTCAATTATTTTCTCTTCAAAGCCCTTGATTTCGTCCATAATACGCTTTTCTGATAGTTGCGTTTTGGTTATGCTATTTTCTCGTCTTCTGTACACATATAGATATTCATCGACAAAAATGTTTTTTTGGCTTTTAAAAAACAGTTTATGCGTCGTGTACTGGTCTTCATGCAAGACATCTACAGGATATCTGATGGATTTATATGGGGTGTTATCATTGAATAAGTTGGCTCTATATAGTTTAGCCCAAGCAGTCACAGCAATAAATGAAAAATATCTATGATATTTTTCAAGGCATTGCTCTCCAGTCAACAATTCTATTTTATTGACACTATTTTGAGAATTAGGAAATACAAATAATTTGTTATGTTCTTCAAACTCTATATACTTGCCAATGGCAATGTCTGCCTGACAAGTTTGTGAATATATATATAAGGTTTCGATACAATGATTTCCAAGATAGTCATCACTATCAACAAAGGTTACAAACTGACCAGTCATGGCATCCAGTCCCTTATTTCGAGCATCAGATAGTCCGCCATTTTCTTGATGAATGACCTTTATCCGCCCATCTTTTGCGGCATAGTCATCACAAATCTTGCCTGAACTATCAGTCGAACCATCATTGACCAGGATAATTTCTAGATTTTGATAGGTTTGGTTGAGGATACTATCCAGACATTCGTGTAGGTAATTCTCGACATTGTAGACAGGGACGATAACACTGATCAGCTCTTCTTTGATTTTTCGATAGATATAGAGAGTTTCTTTGACATAAGAAATCTTGTCGGTTTCATAGCTCTTCGGTATCAAATCATTGACTAAATCGATATGGTTGTCTCTGACATAGCTTGTTTTGAAGAGTTTACAATAGGGATTTGTCAGATAGGTTTTATGTCTAGGGAAAGTCTGGAAGTGCTTTGTTACAGTTTCAGCCGTCACTGTCTCTTCCTTGAATAGATTGGCATGGAAGTAGTAGTTACCATCGTTTTCATTAAAGTCACAGTTTTCCAGCAATACAATATCAGACTGGTATTGTTCAGCACTGTTCAAGGCTGTTTCGATAAATGAATCATCCAGTTCATCGATGTGACTGAGGCTAATCAGGTATTGCCCCTTGACCAGCTTGAGCAAGTCTCGTCCTAACGGACTTTCTGGGTCGACAGTTAGGATGTCTACATTTTCCTCATCCAGTGGGTAGTGGGAGCAGATATCTGGTACCTGAATGTTTATATCAGTATTGTAGTTTAGAAGGATGAGTTGGATATTTTTGTAGCTTTGCTTACAAATGTTTTCGATAGTTGTCAGACTTGTTTCATTGTAGATGGGGAGTAGGAGACTTACTTTTGTTTGTTGAATCTGTTTTATATTTTTAACAAAGTCGACTTGCCAAAGTTTTAGATATTTATTTAAGGGTAGCTCTTGAAATTGATAATGTTTCCAAGGTTTTGCTCCAGAGGAGTTATAATGAATAATTTTGATTTCATCCAGACCCAACAAGTCTTTTTCCATTGCTTCAACTGTGTAGTTGTAAGCTAGGGGAAGTTCGGCTATTTTCCCTTTCAAAGCAATATTGATGACATCTTGGTCTTGAAATAGAATGATGTCTTTTAGTCGCTCTGTTTCCGTAAATAAATGATGGGTAATCTTATCTTGGCGCATTTTTTGCAAGTTGCAGACCAAGACCCCTGCATTGATAAAGAGTTCATCTAAATCAAATCCCAATTTTAATTTATGGTCAGGAAAACGGTTGATTATGTCAATTTCGTTGACACCTGCCAAATAGTGCTGACTGAGGTCAATATCCCACAGTTCTTTAACATCACATCGAATCAAGAGGTCGCTATCCAAGTAGATGACTTTATCACAATCTACGAGAATTTCTGGCAATAAATAACGGTAATAAGTTTCGATGGTAATGCCATCTAGTGTTAGCGGCAAATTGGAAAATAAATCTCTATCAATCTTGACAAAATGAATGTTTACAGATTCAGTCTCCAATGTTCTTAGCCTATCTTTTGACTTGTCGGATAAATCAGTATGGAGTACAAATATATCCAGATTAGTTGTGTATTTTTTTATCATAGAAATCGTAAAAAATACATAGTGACAATGCTTGTCGTTAATACAAAAGGAAATATTTATTTTACTCATTTTCATCTAATCCTTACGCGTTAAATTTGGAAATTGGCGACCTCGATAGTATTCGTTGATAATCACCTCAAAAGTTCAAGCTGTATATCAATTTCTTCTGCCAAGTTTGGAGGTAGGGTAGCTGTGTTATTAGACAGGGACAGCAGTTCTTGGTGATAGAAGTCTTTGTCCGCTCCCTTTGTTAAGACGTGATAGGTTTGTAGTGCAGTCAGATAATCGGAGGTTTCTTGACTGCTGGTTATTATCGCTTGGACAGGCTGGCTATTGCTAGAAATATAGGCTACTTCTGGTAGATAGACCAGACTTGCTTGGGAATGTAGCAAGAATCGAGTCAGGAGCTGGCCTGGGAGGTCTGTTCTTCGTTGCCAAACCCTTGTCACCACTTTGGGAGCCAGGAGCATACCAGACAAGGATTGGTAATAGGCGACCTGCTGGCTGGGTGCCAGCTGGGTCTGTTGTAGGTAAGATTTTCCATCCAGAACTTGTTTTTCTTGCCACAAGGGGTTGAAAAAGTAGAAGTTACCAGTAGTCTGTTCAAATTGGCTACAGCTGACTTTGCTGATGTCAGCATGATTTTCTTCTAGTGCTAGAAAGAGCTTGGCGAGATAGAAAGAGTCTACCCAATCATTTGCATAAATCAGACTGAGATAGCTACCTGCCATCTTTTCCAAACCTTCTTTAAGAAAATTGTGCTGATTATTTGGTGTAAAGTGATAGTAGCGGAAGATGGAGGAGGGTTTCACTGCTGCCAAACACTTTTCTTTTGTTTCCCTATCGGCTGAATAATCTAAAATGATGCAATCAATATTGCGATAAACTTGTTGAGCAATGGAATCCAAGGTTTTGTCCAAGTTGTCTGCTGCTTCAAAAATAGGAAGTACTAGGCTGATTTTAGGCTCGATAAACTGGAGATAGGCCTGATGGCACTCCAAGTAACGATTGACTGCGAGCCGATTGTAATCTGGAACATCAAGTTGGCGATTCCAAGGTTTTTCTAAACTATAATGGTTTAACACAATATCGGCCTCTTTGCGAAGATTTTCCTGCCTTTCCATATAGCCGTAATTATAGATAGGGTCTAGGGATTTTATCTTCCCTTCCAATGCGACATTGATAATGTCTTGGTCTTGGAGACGAATCTTATCCTTGATGGTATGTCCGCATTCAAATAACAAGCTTTCAATCTTATCTTCTCTGATTTTTTTAAGGTCCATGAGTAGAACCCCTGAGTTAAAGTAGTAGGTCGGGTCCGTCATTCCAATACTCCGACGGTAGTCAAAACCGCCTTCTGATGGTGGTTCACTAACTGCGGCCATATAAGCCCCGTCTAATGGAGTTTCCCAGAGGGGCTGGAGATCCTTTTGAGCTAGAATATCGCTATCTAGGTACAAGATACGGTCTAAATCAGGAAGAAGACTGGCAAAGGCCATGCGGAAATAAACCTCAGGCCGTGTGATATGGCTACGGTTAAGAGGTAAGTCTTCGAACTGTTTGGCATCCACCACAAGGATATGGATGTTTAGATTGTGAAATCGGTCTTCTAATTTTTGAAGTTTAAAGCGACTATAGTCTGATATATCAGATGTGAGGACATAGACGGAAACAGGGGATTTTCTTGTATGCACCATGATGGAATAGAGGGTGGTTCCCATGTAGTCTATATAGGAATCGCTGACAGTAAATGCTAGGTTCATAATGTTTCCTTAATAGAATGGCTTGTGATGAGGAAGTTGCTCTAAGAATTGCAATTCATTGAGCTTCGCTTCTATCTTGGTAGCGAGCTCTTCTTTCTCTAGTTTCTGGGCAGTCACAAGCAGGTCATAGAGTTCTTGTTTGTAAAATTCTTTGTAATGGATGAGAGACAGATTACATAGCGCCATATAGGAGGCGAAGTGGTTCAATTCTTTCATTCGCTGGAGAATGCCCCCTTCGGTTTCAAAGGTGGGCTGAACTATTGATACATTTCGTTTGACATAAGTTCTATTATTGACAAAGGCCACGGATTCACCTACCAAGTAGAAGAGGCAGGCTAGTAAATCTTCTGAGTGATAGCTGGCTAGTTGACCTGCTCTCTGGATGATAGTGGAATGGTAGAGTTTGCCATCTAGGTGGGTATGACGGAAAGTTTCATACCATTTTAAGCCGAAGAGGTTTTCTAACAAATAGCTGGTTTGTCGGTGGCCGTCAGCAAGGTCAGGCTCAAACATCTTGTAGATCCCCTCCTCCTCTTCTAGTAAGGTAAAGGGCGCACTGGCTATGAAGGTATCTTGCTCCACAAGCTGATGGTAGAGGGATGAGATATGGGTTTTGTCCAGCCAGTCCTCTGCCTCTATCATGCTGAAATAGCTGGTTTTGATGTGCGCTAGTCCTGCATAATAGGCTTTCATTTTTGTGGCAAAGTCTTTTTTGATCACCATTACTGGATGCTCTTTGGTCAGGTAAGGAATCAGGATTTCTTCCAGTTCAGGTTGGTCTTCTGGTAGCAGGAGTAGAATCTGTAGGTTCTTGTAATCCTGCTCAAAGACGCTGGCTAGGCATTGGCTGAGGGAGGCTGGTCTGGTCTGCCAAGCGTTGACTAGGAGAGTAATTGCTGGCTCGACAGTGGAGAGGTAGGCTTGAAAGGTTCTGCGATAGAGTTCGAAACTCTCGCGATTGTATTGGAGATAATTTTGGTCCTTTCTCCAAGGCTTGTGCCAATTGAAGTGGATAATGACCGCTTCTTCCAGCGAGATATGTTTGACCTTGCGTTGATAGGCAGTCATATTGTACTTGGCTTCAAGGTTTAGGATTTGCCCCTTCAAACCGATATTGATAATATCTTGGTCTTGATATTCAATGTAATTCTTTATCTCTTGCGCTTTGGCAAAGAGGAATTCCTCAATCTTGTCTTGGCGCATTAGCTCTAGGTTAAAGAGAAGTACCCCTGCATTTACATAAATATCCTGAGGGGTGAACCCGATTTTTTGGCGGTATTCCGCATTGCTATGGAGCATGTCTAATTCATTGACACCTGCGAGGTAATGGTGACTAAGATCGCTTTCCCAGATTTCTTTCAGTGATCCATTAACTAAGATATCGCAGTCCAGATATAGGACCCTGTCCAGTTCAGCTAGCTGGCTGGGCAACAAGATGCGAAAGTAGGTTTCGAGTGAAATACCTTCTTTCAAAGGAAGGTGGTCAAAAGAAGTGCTGTCAATCTCAATAAAAGAAATGGTCACCAGCTGAGAAGTCAGGCGATTGAGTTTAAAACGACTATGGTCAGACATGCATTTGGTCAATACATAGAAATGCAGTTCCTGGTTAGGATGGTGTTGAATGATGGAATAGATGGTTGTCCCTAAGTAGTCGGCATAGGAATCAGTAGCACTAAATGCGATATGCATCCGGTTCTCCTTTGTTTTTTTAGTTCTAAATCTACCTAGTCTTGCCCTCTTTTGTGGATAATAAGGTCTGTTAGTTTACTTTTAGCGCAGTCTGTACTGAAGGTGGAAATAGGGAGTGGGAAAGAACTCGACCATCCATAGAAGAGTTCGTCAACAATTCCTTATTTCCAGTTGTTGAGCTGAAACAGTCTATCCCCAGACATCAATTTATGTGAGCTGACTGCCGTCAGCTTATATCTCCCACTTTAAAAGGTCTCCCAGACCTTTTAAACTCCCACCCCCGTATAGCTCAAACTGTCTGGGGGACAGTTTGAGGTTGGAAATAGAGCGAACTTCGTTCGCTACACAAAGGTTTGGGGAACCTTTGGAGGTCGGAGATAGAGCGAACAAAGTTCGCTACAAAACAGTCAGAGTAGTGACTGTTGGAGGTTGGAAATAGGGCGAACAGAGTTCGCAACAAAACTGTCTGGGAGACAGTTTGAGGTTGGAGATAAAGCGAACTTTGTTCGCAACAATCGTAATGGTCAGATTTGGAGTGTAAAACACGAACTGCTGAGATTTGCCTCGCAAATCTTATCTCCCACCTTTAACCTCGCTTTTTCCTTTCTAGGCTCGGGCTGAAACAGTTCACTGAACTGTTTCACTCCCCCAGACTGTTAAAGCCAATCAACCACTGCGCTGAGATGTTGACACAAACCCTGAGAAGTGCGCTGGACTTGAGCCCAGCCTCCCCTCGTCGAAGTATTAAAGGAGAAACTAAATGACCTTATCTGCTGGCTAGAGTAGATTGAGTCTTGCTAAGGTTTGATGATAGAGTTGATGATTATTTTGACAATAGCTTTCCTTGGCTAGTAGTTGGGCTTGTTCTTTATAGTAATCCATAAAATCAACGGTCAACAGTTGGTTATTGGCTAGCAAGGTAAAGAGATAGGCTAGGTCATCCACTCTATTGTTTAGTATTTCTAAGTTTTCAGCTTTTTCTTTAAAGCGACGCACATAGAGTTTATGACGGCTAACCACCACTGTATCAGTACTTAGATAGGCAAGATTGGCTAGTTTTTGGTTGCTTAATGTCTGTCGGTGAAAGAGTTGTGTGAAGACTTGGGCTTGGAATAATTTTCCAAACAAATTCTCATGTCCTTCTTTTTCAAACCAAATCAAGCTGTGTAAACATTGAAGTAGTTCTTTGCTCTCTATGACGGTACCGATTGGAAACTCTTCTGAATAGAAGAGGTAGTTTTGCTGTTCCTCATTAAAGACAGTGAAAGAGGTCTGGGCGATCTGGCAATCTTTCTCCGTCAAGGAGGTCAATAAGCACTCGACGTACTCCAAGTCCAACCAGTCAGTCTGACGGACAAAGGTTAGGTAGTCTCCTTTTGCCTTCCTGATGCCAGCCTGCTCGAGAGAAACAACCTCGGTATCTAAGGTGAGCAAGTGGAAACGGCTATCTTTCTGGTAAGCATCCATTAGTGCTTGGCTATGTGAGTAGGCCTTGTTCTGCACCAAGAGGATTTCAAGCTCGCGATAGGTCTGCTCGCTGATGGATTCTAGGCAGGCTTGGAGATAAGGACTTTCTTCGCCGATAGGGATAATGATGCTGACCATAGGCTTATTCTGTAGGGTTACGAATGCTGCCTGATAGTCTTGGTAGGTCAGGGCAGAAACCTTGAGATAGTCGGGTATTTTTGTGATAGCATGCCAGGCCTTGATGTCACCGTTGAAGTGTTCGATGACAATCTCGTCAGCTGTCAGTTCCCTATTTTGCTTGCGGACATCGGTGTAGTTATAGGCAGGTGACAATTGCTTGAACTGTCCCTTGTAGTAGGTATTTAAAATATCTTGGTCAGGGAATTTATAGTCTTGTGCCTTTTCTAAAGCCATGGCAATCAACTGATTGGTAGTACCATTCTGACGCATCTTGTCAAGGTCCATCAAGAGCACACCTGAGCTAAAGTAGGCATCATTTGGACCAAAGCCCAGACTATCCAGATACCATTGGTAGTATTTGAAAATATCTGCTTCAATGATTGCTCCAAGCTCATATTCCTCTAGATCCGTTTGGAAGAGCTCCATCAAGTTCCCATGTACTAAGATGTCTACGTCAAGGTAGAGGATTCGCTCCAGGTCAATGAGGAGTTCAGGTAGTAGGAATCGTGAAAACGATTCAATCGGAAATTGTTCAGTTCGGATAGGAATGGCTGAAAACTGCTGGTCTTCCAACAAATGGAAGTGCAACTCTAAATTGGGAGTTTGTTGAGCTAGGTTGCCCAAGTCTTGGAGAATGCTCTGAGCAATCTCCTTGTAAAGAATATGGACTCGTACCTCTTCCTTTGGATGATGGGCGAGGATGGATAGGATGGTGGCGCCAAGATACTGGGCATAGCGATTGTTAACAGAGAAAGCAATATCTATGGTTTTACTTTCTAGCACAGTAGGCAGGATCTCACCTGTCAAGTCTAAGACAATTTGTTGTAGATACTCTTGATCCTCTGTAAAGATGATATCCTGGTCAAAATTATGTTCAGCTGTGTGCTTGTGCTGGAGTTTGATTTTGGTTTGAGCCTGCATGGTAAACCATTCATACTCCGAATCAATATGGCCAATATCAATTGCTTGCATACCTGTTTTAGACAGACGATAGGCCAGGACTTTGGCAGTTGGTCCCAACATCAAAAGGACTAGTTTGTCTTGTCCGTAGGTCTTGATGGCCGAAATAATCTCGTCTATTTGGGCGTAGGCATTTTTTGAGGGACAGATAATCCGCTGGATAGATTTGGCTTCTTGAAAAAGGTTGTTGCCCACACCTGAGCGAGAGGTTTTGCCCTCGACAATCAGGATGTCCTTGTCTATCCAAATCTGCTTTAAGCTTTGAAAATAGGTAGCAGATAAACTTTTATCGGCTAGGTCCATATAAGGACGGGAGATAAAGGTACTTCCATACCAAGGAGCTTTACAAATCTGGCGGTAGTAGTCTTGGTAGTGCTGTAAGTGTCCTTCCCAAAAATGATTACAGGCGTCTGTATAGCGTTCTCTGTTTTCGAAAACATCTGATAAACAGACCATCAAGTGCTGGTTGCTTTCAAGTCCTAGTATCTCTTTTAATTCACTGGCTAGCTGAGGGTCATAGTCTTGGTAAGGAATGCTGTGACCTGCAATAATGTCCATCTCTCCATCGCCAAATCGTGCGACAGAGCAGGAGTGTTCCAAAATATAGTCTAGGCTTTGAGAAATAGGTTTTACTCGGATGGGGATAGTTGGTGTATTCATAGGAAATTGCTTGTTTCTTTCTGATTAGGAGGTTCTTATTCACTAAATAGTTCCAGTTTGTTTAAAACACGTAGGTATTCTAAGCTATCGCTACACTGATGGACTTCTAATTCATGTTTGGTATGTAATAGGACATTATAGAGTTTTTGGCGAACCAGCTCCGTATCCTTCTTGGCTAAAACCAAATCTACGATACGTTCTTCCAAGGCTTCGATATTGTTCATGGCTGTTTCTAGTTTGAAGTCGGTGGTCATAAAGCTCTGACCATGACGGCGGTACATGTAAAATTCACTATGAATCAGTGCGATTTGCTTGGCTTTTAAAAAGGTTTTGTGAATGGTATATTCATCCTCATACCTTTTGTTCTTGGGAAAACGAAGAGTATCGAATAGGGAAGCCTTGAAGAGTTTGCCACACGGAATTACAAAGGGGGCAGTGTTGAGGTTTTTCCAAACAACTTGTCGGTCGAGAGCTTCTTGAACGGTTAGAAATTCTGTCTGATCCTTTTGTGCCTGCTCAACGAAGTAGTAGAAGGTATGATTTCTCTCGTCCCAGATGAAAAAGTGACCAATGACAATGTCTACCTCATGCTGAATGGCAGTTGTCAGGCAGGTTTCTAGAAAATCTTCACGAATACCATCGTCAGAGTCTAGGAAGGTAATATACTCCCCTTTTGCAAGGGACAGACCAGTATTGCGAGCTTCGGACACACCCTTGCTTTTTTTTATATGTTTTATGTAGATACGATCATCCCCTTTAGCATAATCATCGCATATAGTCCCAGAAGAGTCGGTGGAACCATCGTTTATGAGCAACAATTCCCAATTGGAGTAGGTTTGACCGAGGACCGTTCGAATACATTCATCCAGATAGTTTTCGACATTATAGACAGGGACAATAATACTGATTAGTGGCTTATTCAAGAGAATCTCCTTTTAGATAGGTATACTTGATTATTTTATCACAAAATGGACAATTTATACAGTAAAATTCGATACAAGCGCTTTGCTTGTGAATACAGGTTCTTAGGCAAGAAAATCATTGGCCAGTATATGCTGCCAGCAACCCGCCAATTTACTTCCGATGGACATTATGATAAAATAAAATGATATAGAAACTTAGGACCTGTATTTACAGTTCAGCACTTCCAGCAACTGCTGGTTTTTCAGTTACTCATTGTTCGTTGTTTTCAAAATACAGTCAATATTCTCTAACAACCTGCCTTGATTAGCGAAAAACAATCTCTTCTATTACAAGTATACAAGCGCTTCACTTGTGAATACAGTTTCTTGAAAGAATGTTAGATTTAGCGATGAATAAATTATTTTTTAGGTATCCTGTTTTAGGAAAAATCCTCGTTACAGGTTTGATTTTGTTTATCATTCTAGCAGGTCGTTATCTACCTGTTCCCTTAGTGAATTTGTCGGGCTATCTGCCTCAGACAGCGCTTGAAGAACTACCTTGGCATCAGATACCACAAAGTAGTTTGCCTATGCTATCCATCTTTTCACTAGGTTTAGGACCCTGGATGTATGCTACGATTCTTATCTCCCTCTTCTCAATTGGCAGTAAGCAGAGCTCTCTTTCTCCACGGATGATGGAGTTTCGTAAGAATGCTCTGATGTTGCTTTTGGCCTTTATTCAGGGCTTGGGGCTGGCTATTGGATTGAACTATGGCGAGGGTGGCAAACTAGCCATTATTGATGAGATTTTTTTTGTAACCTTGGTCACGATTGCAGGTGCCTTTGTGATTAGCTGGCTGGCCAGCATGAATGCTGCTTATGGTCTTGGGGGGACGGCCATTATCATTCTAATCAATATTATTGTTGGGCAGTTTTATATTTTTCCACTCTTCCTTGATTTGTTCCAGACAGAATTGGCTTTTGTAGGAGGATTGATATTAGCCTGGACAGCTCTTTCCGTCTATTTAACGGTTGTATTGGACCAGGCAGAGTATCGGGTACCTATCCAACGGATTGCTATCAAGAACGATTTGATGAAAGAGGCTTATATGCCTATTAAACTCAATATATCGGGTGGGATGCCTTTCATGTATGCCTATACCCTATTGGCTTTTCCGCAGTATATTTTCTTGCTTTTGTCTTTCTTGTTTCCCAATCAGGCCATGATTTTTCAATATTTGGCTAGTTATTTTACATTGACGAATTTGGAAGGGATTTTGTTCTTTTTGGCTATATTGGCTCTTTTAACCATCAGTTTTGCCTTTACAACAGTTAATCCAACAGAAAAAACAAGAGAAATGCGTCGAACAGGAGATTATATTCCTCTTCTTAGACCAGGTCAGCCAACCAAGGCCTACCTGATCTCCCTTATTTTTAAAATTGGTACCATCAATGCTGTTTTCTTGCTGTTTATGGTTGGTCTTCCTCTGTTGCTTAGTCTGGATTATCCAGATATTCAGAGGATTGCAGGACTGCCAGGGATTTTTATGATGGTTGTAGGTATTTTGTTGACAATTATCAAAGAAGTGAAAATGATGGGCTTAAAGAAACGCTATGGTTCACTCTTTGAATTGAAGTAGGAGAATGTATGACACATTACTTTATTCCAGCTTGGTATCCAGAACAGAGGACTTGGTATGATAATACCAATAACTGGTACAATATGTGGTCGACCGCTCGTTTTGATGACACCATCAATCAGTTGCGCATGTTCGAAACGGCAGGAGAAAAGAATCGACTGCTCATCTTGAATTATATGCCCAATCTTCGGTATTACAAGCACCGTTACGATTTGTTTGAGGTGGATACCTGGTCTCTTTTCGATCAGTTGCAAGGAATTGGAGACTATCAGGGTGCAGTGATTGATTATCTGGATTTTGACTGGCCACAGGGGATTGAATTTGTCAATAGCCCTTTCCTAGCTCTTGCTCTCTTAGGTGGAGAAGTCTATGCCCAGATCGAATTTGGTGAATCGGGACAGGTTATTTGGATTAGTTTCTTTGACAAGGGGAGTTTGTTCAAAAAAATGGTCTTTGATGATCGGGGCTTTGTATCAAGTATTCTTTACTACCAGGATTGGCAGCCGCTCTATCAGGATTATTTGGGCTTAGATGGCAGGTGGAGAATTCGGGAATTTTTAGGAGACAATGACCAACATATTGAAATCAATCCTCAATTGGAAGTGGCCATCTCGGATAAAGCATTCTATGAGAACATGGAAGAATTGGTTCAAGAACGTTTGGCTTATTATCTGAAAAGTAGTTCAGAGGAGGCCCATATCTTTTTAACGGCCTCTCCTCAGCACTATGATGTGGTCATGAAGGCCAAGGGTAGCCAAAAGGTTGTTCTATCGTTTTTTGGTCAACGTTTCCCTTTGGAGCAGACAGCAAAACTTCTACCTATGTTGGCTATGGCTGACTTGGTTCTTACGGATAGTAAGAAGACAGCTGATTACTTGTCAACATTTAAGATTGCTCCAGTCCATCATTTGTCCTTGTTTGATACCCGTTTGTCCTTGGGTAAGAGCCAACGTTTGAAAGAACTAGAAGTTTACTTTTTATTGGATGGTTTAAGCCCAGACGAGTACCAGGCTTGCTTGGAAGTGCTCTTTAACAGGATGGAAGAATACGAGGATATGCATCTGCATCTGGTGTCTTATCAGACAAACCAAGAAACGGTCAAAAATCTTAGTCAAGATTTAGAAGAATTTCTAGAAACCAGGTCGGAACCCTATCTGTTTTTTGAAAAAGAAGAAGGACAGATGTTCGAATTTGGAGATTCAGAAAGTCAGGAGAGTCGCATCAAGCTGTCCTTTTTACATAGCGAAAATGAGATTATTCAAGCCTTTCAATATGTTCGATTGATTATTGATTTGGCAGAAGAGCCAGATTTGTATACCCAAATTGCAGGGATTAGTTCTGGTATTCCTCAAATCAATCGAGTGGAGACAGAATTTGTTGAACATATGAAGAATGGTTTTATTCTTTTCAGGGATGGAGGTCTACTAGCAGGTATCGATTTCTACCTAGCAGGTCTGACCAATTGGAATAAGTCGCTCATTCATTCTGTTCAAAAAATTTCGGAATATACAAGTGGTGTCCTAGTAGAAAAAGTGAAAGAAAAAATAAACTAATGGGAAATAAAATAGCTATTTTACAAGTTGGTGGAAAGAATTGGCGGGAAGAAGTAGCCATCTCTGAAAAGTTAGAATGGCATTATTATTCTCTAGATGATTTGGACATTCTGCTTGGTCAGATTGATGCTGCGAAAAAGGATAGGTCTAGATTAGAGAAAACAAGAAAACGATTGGCAAGCTTGTTAGAGGAAACTGAAAAAAATAAGAAAGCTGAGAAAGTCCAGGAGGAGAATCTGCTACTGGAAACCTTGGAAGAAGAGGTAGAGCTTTTACAGAAAAAACTGGATGCTTATCCTCAGTATGCTGTCCTTATTTTAGCTGATGAAATATACCCAGGGACTGTGAAAAAGGTTTGTGAACTGTTTAAGGTTTATGAGATTTTTTATCCAGCAGGTTGGAACACGTCGGAATGGCTCCAGCAGTTTTTAAAAAAGGTCATGGCTCAAGCCTATAATCCTAGAGAAAAAGAGGCTTTTGTTCATACCCTATCCAAGGGATTATTTGTTGGACAATATGGTGCCAAGGTTCATATTAGTGATATGGAAGTTTCCCCCAATTTTTCAGGCAAGATTCACATGCAGGGGCGGAAATACATGACTTTTGAAGGGGAATTCGGGGACGATTTTCAGCAGTTGGCCTTCTTTCGTTACAATATTCCCTATGGTGAATGGCAGTTTTTGAATTTATTTTTAGAGCACAGTCATTCTTCTACGGCTGACATCCGAATGCTTGTTCGGCTCATCCCAAATGGGGCTACCAGTCAAATTTATCAGCAGTGGGAATTTGATGGGGATAGCTTGAAGGATCAGGTTGTCATCGATGCTGATATAGATGGCTATCTCTTCATTTCTATCTTAGCTAAAGGTGTTGGAAGAGTAGAAATCGGTGACCTTCACTATCGTTGGGGAAGGAATGGATTGGGTGAGTTTATCTTGGGCGGACAACGGCTTGTCGACCATCAGCTCCAGGAGATTTTTACTTACTTTGACCCTGCTGATTTTAAACCACCCCTCTGTGTTTATTTCTCAGGTTTTCGTACTGCCGAAGGCTTTGAAGGTTTTTGGATGATGAAAGGCTTGAAAACACCCTTTATGCTGATTTGTGATCCAAGATTGGATGGTGGGGCCTTCTATTTGGGAAGTCAGGAACTGGAAGATAAGATTCAAGGCAAGATAGAAGAAGCTTTGGATTTTCTAGGTTTTGATTCCAGTCAATTGATCCTATCCGGCATGTCCATGGGTACTTTTGGTGCTTCCTACTATGGAGCCAAATTAAAACCTCATGGGATTGTGATTAGCAAGCCCCTTTTGAGCTTGGGGGATATGGCTTTAGCTGAGCGTTTACACAGGCCTGGTGGATTTCCAACGTCCTTGGATTTGTTATATTCAACCTATCAGTCCATGGATCAAGAAGCAGCAGACAGGCTCAACCAGCGTTTTTGGACTTTGATGGAAGAAGGAGTCTATGCCTCGACAAAATTTGCAGTGGCCTACATGAAAGAAGATGATTATGATGCGGCTGCTTTTGAAAATTTGGTTCGAACCAGTAAGGAAACGGGAGCGACTATTTTGGGTAGAGGTTACTCGGGTCGCCACCTAGATGGTAGTGCTGCAACTTCTGGTTGGTTTATCAAGCAGTATTATGATATGCTGCACAAGGATTTTAATAGGAGAAAATAGTGTGCGGTTAGAGATTAAGTGGAAACATTTTGCACAAGACAGCTATTCGTATGGGAGTCGGATTGATTTTGAAAAAGAGGCTATTTCTTTTGAAAATCCCCTCATGCCTCCAAGTTTTGAAATAAAGCACTGGTATTCTCGGACCAATTTCCAGGCCAAGCGGCAGACCCCGACTCTTCCTATTTTGAAAAAGGGAGCCAGCTACCAGTTGATTCTGGATGCGGAGGCCTATCCTCAGGGGAGTATTTACTTGCGCGTGGTGTTTTTTGATCGTTTTGGAAAAGAGCTGGGATTTGAGATTTTAAAAGATAAGAAAGCATCGTTTACCTATCCCAAGGAAGCTTATTCCTACGAGATTGCCTTGTTGAATGCTGGTTGTGAACGTTTGACCTTTCGCTCTATTTGGTTGCAATCGGTCTTTTCCCCTCAGGAAGAGTTGATTTTTTTGGAAGAAAAATGTAATCCTACAAGTTCTTCTCGCTTACATATTGTTTTTCTGGAGCATCCTGAAGATGTGTACTATGAGAAGGATTTGTTTGCAGAATGTATAGACAGGCTAGGTGATATAGTCTTTGTTTCTGATAGAGCTGACGATGTATCCATGTTCCATCCTCAAACGGAGCAATTTATCATGGATTGTGTGGCTAGACACCCGGAAGCAAGGGTTCAGTTTTTTGCTTATGGGCCAAGAGGGAATCTAGCAGCTGCTTACTATAGCGAGAAAATAAAACCGGCTGGCTTGTTTCTAAGTTCGGTATTTTATCCTATTGAGACCTATCATTCACTTTTGGAAGAACAAGGGATTTCCCTTTCGCATGTAGAGGATTTGATACAGCGTGCTAGGAGGGAGAGAGAAGAGAGGAAGGATGTCAGTGAAGGTTTTGTTTCTTCTCTGGTTCATCCCCTCCGATTCCTTATCCAGCAATTTTTAGACAAGGACGGTTCTTGAACGAATGAAAAAACTCCGACAATTTTTCTCTATGGATTATTATCGTTTAAAGAGATTGAAGAGGATTTTTACAGAAATTGATAGCTTAAAAGAGGAGATGGCAGGCCTGACGGATGCTGAAATGCGAGCTAAAACTCAGGAGTTCAAAGCGAGATTGGCAGCTGGTGCAAATTTGGATGATCTCATGGTGGAGGCCTATGCCTTGGTTCGCGAGGCGGCCAAGCGTGTCTTGGGCATGTTTCCCTATCCTGTTCAAGTAATGGGAGCCATTGTTCTTCACGAGGGCAATATTGCGGAGATGAAGACGGGCGAGGGCAAAACCCTAACAGCTACCATGCCTCTCTATCTCAATGCTTTAGAAGGCAAGAGTGCTATGCTGGTAACGACCAGTGGCTATTTAGCGCGTCGTGATGCAGAAGAGATGGGAGCGGTCTATCATTTTTTGGGATTGACAGTGGCTTGTGGTGTGGATGATTCGGATGATCGGACCACCAAAGCTGCTCTCACTAAGAAAGACATCTATGCAGCGGACATTGTTTATACGACCAATGGTAGTTTAGGTTTTGATTATCTCTTTGAGAATCTGGCGACCCATAAGAATAATAAATACCTGCGCCCTTTTCATTATGCCATTATTGATGAAGCAGATGCTGTCTTGCTAGACACAGCCCAAACGCCTTTGATTGTTTCAGGCTCTCCCCGTGTGCAGTCTAACCTTTATGCTATTGCTGATCATTTCGTTACTGGTTTGAAAGAGGGAGTGGGCTATTACTATAACCGAGAGCACGGAGAAGTTTGGTTGACCCAGGCAGGAATGGATGAGGCAGAGCGTTATTTTAGTTCGCAGGAATTGTTTGATATTGATCATGCGGAATTGGTCCGTCATGTCATCTTGGCCTTGCAGGCCCATAAGTTATACACTTTGGGAAAGAATTATGTTATCCAAGATGATGAGGTGAAATTGCTGGACAAGACGGACGGGCGTGTGCTGACTGGAACCAGGCTACAGGGGGGCATTCATCAGGCTATTGAACAAAAAGAAGGGGTCAAGGTCACTCCGGAAATGCGTTCGATTGCGTCAGTGACCTACCAAAATCTTTTCTTGATGTTTGATAAGCTGGCTGGAATGACAGGAACGGGTAAGACCGCAGAAGCGGAATTTATCGAAACCTATAACATGGAAGTGATTCAAATCCCGACCAACAAGCCTGTCATTCGCAAGGATTATCCGGATAAGATTTATACGACCATGCCTGAAAAAATTACTGCTTCTTTGGACTTGGTGAAGAAAATCCATGCGACAGGTCAACCCATCCTTCTGGTAACAGGCTCGGTCAATATGTCAGAGATTTATTCGGAGATGCTTTTGTTGGAAGGGATTCCCCATAGCTTGCTCAATGCCTATAATGCAGCGAAAGAAGCGCAGATGGTGGCGGAAGCTGGCCAGCTAGGAACAGTCACGGTGGCTACCAATATGGCTGGTCGTGGAACGGATATAAAGCTGGGACCAGGTGTGCGAGAATTGGGTGGTCTGGCTGTTATAGGGACAGAACGGATGAAAAGTCAACGAATGGACCTGCAAATGCGCGGTCGTTCAGGTCGCCAGGGAGACCCAGGTTTTAGTCAATTTTTTGCCTGCTTAGAAGATGATCTTCTGATTGAAAATGGTGGTAAGTGGATTCAAGATTTTTATAAGAAGAATAAAGATTTGGTGGATCCGAGTAAGCCACAAGAATTGACTGGGAAACGGTTCAGGAAAGCCTTACAACACTCTCAAGAGGCTAGTGATGGTACTGGAAGAGCCTCACGGGGCATGACCCTGCAATTTGACGAAAGCGTCAAACTCCAACGGGATTATGTTTATAGAGAAAGAGATGCTATTATTGAGGGGCGGAGTCAGGCTCTAGATATTTTGCAATTTGCCAAAGAAGACATTGACCTCTACCTTAAACGCCATCCAATATTAGAAGCTCATAGTTTGGAACGCTATATTTTAGACCATATTACCTACGATTTTCAGGCTTTTCCAGAACATCTGGAAGTAAGGAATCACAAACAAGTGCGAGCTTTCTTGCTGGGAATCATTGAAGCAGAAATTCAGAGGAAAAAAGAACTTCTAACGACCGATTATCTTCAGTTTGAACGTCTGGCTGTGCTAAAAGCCATCGATGAATGCTGGGTGGAAGAGGTAGATTATCTTCAACAACTTCGCATTATCGCAGGTGCCAGACAGGTAGCTCAGCGCAATCCAGTATTTGAATACCATCAGGAAGCCTATAAAGGTTATCAGAAAATGAAAGAAGAAATCAAACGCGGTATCCTTCAGAACATCCTTTTGAGCGATGTTTCCTATACGGAAAAGGGAGAGATGCAGGTGTATTTTGCTTAAGAAAGGGCTATAAATGACTGTCTATAATATCAATCTTGGGATAGGCTGGGCCAGTAGTGGTGTAGAATATGCCCAGGCTTATCGGGCTCAACTTCTTCGTCGTAAGGGAGTGGATGCCAAATTTATTTTTACCGATTTCTTTGGTCAGGATACTCTGGCTGACTTGACCCGAAATATTGGGTTTGAGGATAAGGAGATTATCTGGCTCTACACTTTTTTCACGGATCAAAAGATTGCTCCGATTAGTTATACGCTAGACCAGCTTCGGGAAGATGTTGCTGGGAATATTACTAGAGAAGAACGGGACGGGAAGATTGTGCGTTTCTTCTATGAGGAACAGGACTTATTTCTGACAGCCTATCTGCGTCAGGAAGATCAAGACCTAGTACATCGTGTCGAATACGTTTCTAGAGGAATGCTGATTCGGAAGGACTTTTTCACCTATATGAGAAGTTTCAGTGAGTACTACACTCCCCGTGATAACAGGGCTCATCTCTATCTCCGTCGCTACTTTAATGAAGATGGTTCGGTTGCCTATGAAGAGGTAATTGATGGTGAAAACTCTGTTTACCGCATGCCAGATGCCATCCTTTCTTCCAAGGATGAATGGATTGCCTATTTTATGCAGCAATTGCAGCTGACTGCCAAGGATATTGTCATCTTGGACCGTGCGACAGGTACAGGACAGGCCGTTTTTGCCAATAAAGGACCAGCTAGGCTAGGAGTGGTCATTCACGCAGAACACTATAGCCCAAATAGCTTGACGGACCAAACGATACTTTGGAATAACTTCTATGACTACCAGTTTGTTCATGCAGATAGTGTTGATTTCTTTATCACCTCGACGCAACGGCAGAAGGAAGTTCTAGAAGAACAGTTTGCTCGTTATGTGGGCAAGGTTCCCCGTGTGCTTGATATACCGGTAGGAAGCATTGATACTATACGTCATTCGGAAAAGAGAAAGCCCTACTCCATGATTACAGCTTCACGTTTGGCTACGGAAAAACATGTAGACTGGCTGACCAAGGCTGTGATTGCAGCAAAGAAACACCTGCCAGAATTGACATTTGATATATATGGCAGTGGTGGCGAGCAAGATAAAATCGAAACTATCATTAAGGAGTATGGTGCAGAGGACTATATCCAACTAAAAGGTCATCAGGATTTGACAGAGGTCTATCAGAATTATGAGCTTTATCTTACAGCCTCAAAGAGCGAAGGGTTTGGCTTGACCTTGCTAGAGGCTATTGGTGCTGGTTTGCCGCTTATTGGTTTTGACGCTCCATACGGCAACCAGACCTTTATTCAAGATGGGCTCAATGGCTATCTCTTGCCTTTTCCACAAGTAGAAGATGAGAAGGAAATTGTTGCCCAGTATTGTCAGGCTATTCGCATTTTCTTTAGCCAAGAAAATCGTCAGGCCATGCAGGAAGCCTCCTACCAAGTTGCTTCTAAATTTTTAACCTATGAAATTGAGAAAAAGTGGCTAGACTTAGTAGAGGAGGTTGCACAATGATTCATTTATTTGATAGCTATCATCAAGGAAGTTGGGATTTGCACTATTCCCTGCTATGCTCGGGTTATCATAATCCGACTATTGTCCTTAATGATGACGGTTTTCTACCTCACGATGTGACCTCGCCTTATCGTTTTTTTACCCAGTATGAGCAGATGGAAGGTCATGCCTTGTATTTCAATCAACTACAAACTCCGGCTTTTTGGGAAATTCGAGGTGATAATAGCCAGGCTGCTATTTATAATTTTGCCAATAAACGTGCCCAGATTCATTACGCCCATCCAAGCCATAAGCGTTTGATCAAGGCAGTGGATTGGTATGATGAGGCTGGGCGAATTGTGGTAACAGACCGTTACAATGATAAAGGGGTTCGTTTTGGTCAGACTAGTTATGACAGGCAGGGACAGGCTACTCAGACTAGCTATTATGGTCTCAAGGGGCAAGAAGTCTTGGTTGAAAATCATGAAACGGGCGACCTGATTTTGAATTATCAAAACCGTATCTACTTTTTCAAAACGAAGCATGAATGGATTGCTTTCTATCTCAAGGAGGCAGGTTTTGAGTTAGACCGTATTATTTACAATAGCCTGGGTTTATCCTTCTTGACGACTTTCTATCTCAATGAGGATGGTGAAGACATTCTTTTCTGGCAGGAACCAATTCATGATAGTATTCCAGGTAATATGCTCCTATTGCTCAATCAGCAGAGCAGACGACCAAGCAAGGTAGTGGTACAGGATAAGGCCACTTATGAACGCTTGCTAGAATTAGCCAGTTCGGAACAGAGGGAACAGATTGTTTATTTGGGTTTCCTCTATCCTTTCAAGGAGAAAAAGAAGTTGAAACCAGAAGCCTTAATTTTAACCAATTCTGATCAAATAGAGCAATTGGATAACTTGATTACAGGTTTGCCCAATCTTCATTTTCATATTGGTGCCATTACAGAGATGTCTAGTCATTTGATGGCTGTTGGTAATCATGCCAATGTGACTCTTTATCCAAATATTTCCATGGATATGGTGAGGGACTTGTATCAGAAAACCAGTATCTATCTGGACATCAACCATGGTGGCGAGATTTTATCAGCTGTACGAACTGCCTTTGAACATCGCTTGTTGATTTTTGCTTTTGGTGAAACTGCTCACGCCAAGATCTATGTGGCCAAAGAAAATTGTTTTAGTTCCTTGCAGGTAGAGCTCTTAGTTACTAAAATCCAGAATCTTCTGACTGAGTCAGGAGAAGAAGCAAACCGTCTATTGACTTGTCAGGAAGAAGAGGCTAATTTAGTTGATGTTGCTGCTTATCAGCGTTTGATAGGATAGGAGAAACTATGACCAGAAAACATCCTTTGAGAGAACGAATTGAACAACGCTTGGAAGAAGAGCGGTATGTTCTTCCTAAAAAAAAGAAAAAAAAGAGAGGCTTTGATTTTCATATCATCATTATTCTCTCGGTGCTGATTAGTTTGGGTTTGATTATTTTTAGGATTATTCAATTCTTTTTTGATAAATAGATAAGGCTTGGTTGATCCAGCCTTTTTCTTATTGTCAATTATCAGTTTATCTTTGATTACTTCGACGTGCGAGGAAACGTCGTATCCTTATTTCCAACTGCTAGAGATTTAGCCTTCTGGGTGGGAGTGGGAAGAACTCGACCCTTCATAGAAGAGTTCGTCAACAAGCCTATATTTCTATTTGTTGAGCTGAAACAGTCTATTCCCAGACTGTTAAAGCCAATCAACCTCTGCGCTGAGATGTTGACACTAACTTTGAGAAACGGTGCTGGGCTTGAGCCCAGCCTCTGTAATAATGAGAGTTCTGATAAGAAAGGAAGTAGCAAGATTCGACATGGTTATTCATATTTAGAAGAAATGTTTATGCCGACCTACTTTCACTGTCAAAAAAAAGCCCTAGAGAGCCGATTATAACAAATTCAAAGTCGACGTGGTTCACAAAAAGCAATCATTGTCCCTGTATGTCAAGTATTAAAAGCAACTTTTGCTATTTAAAAAAAACAAACGAAATATCCTGAATTTTTAGTACAGAAAAAGACTACTAGGAAAGATCCTAGTAATCTAATTATAAATTTTTTGGCTTTGATTCTATCATAGGGAGGGAATGTTATATTCCTTTAGTTGTGGTATCAGAAGTCGACAACTAAAAAGAGTTTGAGGTTTCTCAGAGTTCGTCTTCCCAATATCAGTTGTATGGTCTATTTCTAGACTGTTTTTAGTTCCACTCTAAACGCTTAAAATCCTGCAACCAATTGACTGCGAAGTTGTTCGACTAGGGAGAGGGGAAGAGTTGTATAGCGAGCAATCGCATCATTATCTAAACCATCTGCAAGCAAACGCTGGGCAAATTCCAGGCGTTCTTTTTGTTCCGCTTTCCCCCAAGCTTCTTCCCAAGCTTCTTCCCAAGCTTCTTCTCGTGCCTCACGTAGGGATGAGTAGTAGAGTTCTTCTCTGTCAAATTCTTTATCCCACATGTCTTGTTCCTCCTTGGTCCATGTTCTGCCTAACTACCCACCTGTCGCCAATTGACTACGAAGTTGTTCGACTAGGGAGAGGGGAAGAGTTGTACAGCGAGCAATAATATCATTATCCAACCCTTCTGCTAATAAACGCTGGGCAAATTCCAGGCGTTCTTTTTGTTCAGTTTCTTCCCGTGCTTCTTCCCAAGCTTCTTCCCAAGCTTCTTCCCAAGCTTCTTCCCAAGCTTCTTCCCAAGCTTCTTCTCGTGCCTCACGTAGGGATGAGTAGTAGAGTTCTTCTCTGTCAAATTCTTTATCCCACATGTCTTGTTCCTCCTTGGTCCATGTTGTGTAGTCTAGGGCATGTTCTGCCTGTGAAATAATCTTGTCTGGTTGGATAGTGAAGTCTCGGTTTCCAAAAAATTCAAACCATTTTTTCAAGTCGTATTCTGAGATAGTTTCGGGCTGGTATTTGCCCAATTCCAGAAAGGCGAGTTTGACCAGACTGTGCTGTTTGTCACTGTTTTTTGGCTGGATAAACAGTTCTTGATTGGTGTTTTCTTCTCGCAGGGAGAAGATGTGAAAGGGTTGGTCATCGTCAAAGTAATTCTTCTCCACGAGGGCGATTCCATAAACAGGATAGAGCCATTCGTGGGTGGTATGCGTGTCGCCGTGTTCCTGACGGGCATGTTCAAAATTATCATGTACCTGGGTACAGATATAGGTCCACAGGCGGTTGATGAAAAATTTTTGCTTGACAATTTGAATTTCGATAATGACCTGGGTGCCGTCGTCTAGCTTGACCAAAATGTCCGTCACCGTATAGAAACCGCGGGGCGAATGATCATTGGGCAGGCTAATCTGGTGACCGTCCAAGAGTTCAACTTCTGTAACAGCTAGGTTTAAAATGTCTGACACAAAGGCCTTGGTGACTTCCTTGTTTTGAAAAATCTTTTTGGCGACTGTATCCTGTGTTGGTTTTAAGCGACTATGTCTCAATCTACCACATCCTTTTCATTTGATTTCTTAATGGCAGAGTCTGGCAAAACACTTCTCAGAGTTAGTGTCAGCATCTCAGCGCAGTGGTTGATTGGCAGATTTGTTCGTGTATTACACTCCAAATCTGACCTAATCAACTGTGCGGGGGTGGGAAAACGAACTCTTTGTTGACTAGTCGAGTTCTTTCCCACTCCCACTTATTTATTCGAAATCAAATGAAAAAAATTTAAATCTACTGACAGGGGCCAGGTGGGGTAGTGAGCAGTAGTATCCTAATGATATTATAGCAGGCATCCGTCTTTTTTTCAAGAGTGGGAAGAGCAGTTGCTGGCGTGCTTGTTTATTCTTATTCATTTATTCGATTTAATCAATAGAGAAATTAGAAGATGTTTTGTGTTGGAATTTACCATTTTTTGGTGGAATCGTGATTTTAGAAGTTAAAAATGAGAGGCTCAATTAAGCTAATTTTTAGTTACTTTAGTTATAGTATAGTTATTCAGTATATCTTTTGAATTTTTAGGCTTGCTTCTGCGATAGATGTATACTGTTTTCCTTATTTCTTTATAGGAAGTAAGTCGTTATTCTGCTTGAAATAGACATTAGCATATTTGGTGGGAATTAAGATTTTTTAGAAGAAATTCAAGAGGTGTTTGAATATAATATTTTGTAATTGTATATATAAACAAAAAAGTTGTTCTTATTGATATAGATTTATAATTATGGTAAAATAGTAATAAAGTTTTATTTTATCCATATATATATATCGTGTGTGTGAAGAAAAATGAATATTTCTAGGGAGTTTTCATGAACAAAAAACGATTTAATAAGCATTTTGATGAAATTGGACGTAGAAGTCGGGTCAAAATGCATAAATCGGGTAAGAACTGGGTTCGGACGGTCTTGTCCCAAATCAGTCTTTTACGCGTGATTAGAGGGAAGGGGCAGGCCAAGGTTACTTTGCCGATTATTGAAACAAATGAGGAGCAGAGAAGTTCTCGTCTGGCTTACTTACAGGCCTTGTTAGCCTCGGGGGCTGCCATATCTGGGACGACCCTTGCGCTGAATACTTTTGCAGAAGAGCAAGTCGCTGTAGTGGAGCAACAGGTTGATAGCACAGACACCCTTGTTGATAAAAATATCGTGGTTGTTGAAAGCGTTTTAACGGAAGTGGTTTCGGAAGAAAGTGTTGCATCAGATACAGGTTCCGCCACGGCTAGTGAGGCAGGGTCAGGGAGTGCCAGCACCTCGGGTTCTTTTAGCGCCAGCCAGTCTGCTTCAGTTAGTCTATCTAGCTCAGAGAGTGCTAGTTTGTCTGTTTCTGTTTCTGCATCAACCTCTGCGAGTGTTTCCGTTTCGACATCAGCGTCAGAATCTGCCTCAACCAGTGTGTCTATGTCTGTTTCTAGCAGCCTAGTAGAGGGAAAGACGAGTTCGATAGGAGCAGTAGCTTCAGAAAATAGTAGTGAACCATCAGGAAGTAAGGTGTCTGAGTCCAGTCTGGTTGCTGTTGAGAGTAGAGGCGCCCTTTCTTATGCGCCTTCAACTGATTTGCTTGCTCCAACGGATGCTTTGGCGCAGCCCGATAGTACTATCGTTGCTATGGCTACTGCAAGTTCGGAAGTTGCAACAGGGTTAGTAGCTACTAGTTTGAACAGTAGTTCGTCTAGCCAGTCTGAGACGACACAATCGGTCAAGACTGTAGATCGAGTAGCCAATATCAACTATATCGTCAAATATGAGCGAGAAGATGGCTCTCTTGTTTCAGCAGATGTTAAAACTGTCACTGTCATAACGGCAGAAGCCAGTGCAAAAAACACTGTGTCGGTTGAGGTTGTAGCACCAGATGGCTATAGCTTGGCGGACGGTCAAGCCAGCACAATTTCGCAGGAGGTCACGGAGTCAGGGGCTAACCTGTTGACGGTAAAAGTTGTAAAAAAAGAGGATACTCCTCTTTTATCCACTCCTGAAGTAGAGGCGGCAAAGAAAGTTCTTGAGCAAGTAAGTTCAGAAGCCTTGGTTCTTTCCAATGATGTCTTGCGTCGCTTCTACGATGATACAGAAAAGGCTTCCTTGGTCACCCTAGCGACAGATACAAAAAATAGTGCCATTGATGCCAGTATCTTACTAAGCAGTGCAAGTGCTACAGAGGAAGAACTCCTTGCCAAGGCAGAAGTTGTCCGAACCGAGACGACCCGTTTGGCAGAAGAGTTGCGTCTACAGACAGGTACAGAAGAGGTGTCTGTAGCTCTAGCGACGGATAATGTAGCGCCTCAGATTGTAAGTACGAACCATTTAATTCTATTTAATGGCTTTAAAATTGATACTCCACTCGTTTTTGCTGTAGTTAAAGAGGCTAGTCATCCCGATACATGGAGAATGAAGGGAATCAATTACTATGGCGATAGCACTTCGTTGGACGAACTTCAAAACGGAGTAAACAATATTCTTAAAACCTTGCCAGGCATTGTTGTAGAAGTCAAGCGAGTTGCGGGAACTGCAGATCAAAACCAATTTCTCATTTCAGGTACTCCTGTTTATACTGGAACAGTTGGGGAGCGTACCTATTTCACTCGTTCGCCGTATGCCTTGGATGCTGCCGGAAATCGGATGACGAACAATGTTAATGGATGGCTAGAGTCTCGATTTGTTATCGTTGAACTCAAAACCGCCAATAACTTTGTAAACATGGCTTGGAATGAGCAAGTAACAACGGATACAATTGTGAACAAGGTTCGTTCACAAATCAAGACGGGTGCTCCTTCTGATGTTCAGAATATAATAAATAATCTCCGTATCACTCCTAAGGATGCGCTACCAGCCTTAAATGAATCAAAAACTGTTAACGTAAAAGTGACGGTTCAAGGTCAGACCAACTCTGCGGATACAGCAATTTTTGTCAACTACCCACCAACCATTGAATCTGTGACAGATTACACCGTCTTTGCAGGTACAGCCATTGCAACAACAGATGGCAGCAATAGCATCCGACCAGTAGTGGCGACTGAGAGGGACGCTGTTAATGGGGTCAATAATACAGTTGAACAACAGGCCAAAACCATTACAAACTCGTCAATCAGCGGAGATACGGGTCTCTCGGTCAACACAACGACTGGTGCCCTAAGCGGGACAATCTCGCAAGCAAGTGGTGCTGGTTTCTTTACTCGAACTATGACCTTTACCGATGGTCTCAATAACAGTTCAACATCTGGAAACTTCAGACTGTACATTATTGATACAGCGGCCTCTACCCTCTCTCGCGCTCATAAGAATAAACCATCTGAGCAGGAGGTTATGGATGCGGTAACTGTAGATAAGGGAGATAGCCCGACAACTGTGACAAAAAGTGTCATCTCTATCCCTGATTCGACTGGTGTTGCGGAGACATTAAATGCTGTCGTACGAGTAACGACAGCTCAGGGCGTTTACAAAGATGTTCAGGTTCCGATTAACTACAGCGCCAACCAAGCTCCTACAGTGACATCAAGCGAACAAGTTGCCGATAAACGTCAGGCGACCTACGACCTCTCAACAGGCGTTGTTGTTTTAGATGCGGAAGACGGTTCATCACAAGACCAACGTGCCACCTCACCAAGGGTAACCAAGTATGAAGTACTAGATGATACTGGTAGTGTCGTTCAGACAGTCACGGATATGACAGCTACTAGCATTAATACCTCTACTCTAACACTTGGCAAGACCTACACTGTTCGCGTAACAGGTGCAGATAATGATGGTGCAACTACCACAGGAACTTACACACTGAGAGTTGCCGATACTGGACCTACAACGACTGTTGTTAACAATATGGCTGTCTTTAAGAATACACCGATAGCGCGTACAGATAATTCGACCAGCATTACACCAGTGACCGCAACAGATCCAAATGGTATTTCAGGTGCTCGTTTGTATATCACCAGATCGAACGGTACGAAAGGTGACCAAGATACAACATCAGGCTTTGCAATTAACCAGACAACAGGGGCGTTCTCTGGCACAACAGGAGCAAGTTATCAGGGAAATCCAGGCGTCTATAGTCGGAGCATGGAGTTTACGGATGGTTTGGGAAATGTTTCTGGTCTAACGGATTTTAAACTCTATGTTTATGATGTTACAGCCGGTAGTCTGACACAGAATTACAAAACAACGCCAACTGCTGATCAAGTTCTTAATCAGGTTACGATTCAAGGGACTTCTAGCGGAAGTATAGGTGTAGGAAAAGAGATTATAGGCTCTATTCCTACGACAAATGGTTCGGCAACCGTACGTGTTACCACAGATCAAGGCGTTTATAAGGACGTTCAGGTTCCAATTACCTACCGAGCTAACCAAGCACCTACGATTACAGCAGCTAATCGAACGGTAGACAAGGGCGTTGTTGCAACATATGATTTAAGAACAGGAGTAATTGTACGTGATGTTGAGGATGAAGCAAACAACCTTACTCCATCAGTTACCCAAATTGTCCTAAAAGATGCGTCAACAAATACGGTCATAAGTACTATTACAAACACAAGTCATATGACGATAAATACGAGTACGCTTGACCCAACTAAAACTTACACTGTAGACGTGACAGGTAGTGATGCGGAAGGCTTGACGGCAACGACTAGCTATACACTAAGTGTTACCGATAGTGCCCCGACCATAACTGGCATTAGCAATATGGCCATCTTTAAGGGTACAAGTATTCAGACAGAGGATGGGACAAATGCAGTTTATCCCGTTACTGCAACAGATGCGAATGGTTTTTCAAGTGTTCGTCTCTACAAAACGCAAGCGGATGGAACGAGTCGTTTAGAAGAAACGAATTCAGGTTTTACAATCAACCAGTCAACCGGGGCATTTTCAGGAACTGCAAGTTCGACCTATAACGGGGTTGGTGTGTATTCAAGAAGTTTGATTTTTACGGATTCCTTTGGAAATGCAACACAGCTTCAGAACTTCAAACTCTGGGTGATGGATGCGACAGCAAACAACTCATTAGAGAATCGTTTGTATAATCATACTCCGTCTGAACAGGAAGTATTGGATGCAGTAACAGTTTCAACTGGTGGAAGTACGATCGGTTACACGAAGAAATTAGTATCATCTATTCCTACGACAGATGGGACAGCAACAGTTCGTATTACCACAGCTCAAGGCGTTTATAAGGATGTTCAAGTTCCAATTACCTACCGAGCTAACCAAGCACCTGCAGTGACAGTTTCTGATCAAACCGTTGACCGTGGTGGAAAAACAACGATTGACATCTCTACTGGTGTTACTGTGACGGATGCGGAAGATGGCAGAGACCCAAATGATAGTCTTACAACCACTATTACCTATACGGTAAAGGATGCAAAAGGTAGTATTGTTTATCAAGGAAGCCAGCCGAATGTTCCAGCAGAGACATTAGTAGCAGGAATCTATACGGTAACTGTAGCAGCGACAGATGCCTACGGTGCTAAGACTGAGAAAACGTATACTTTAAATGTTACTGACAGGAATTCTGAGTCTGCCTCAGCCTCAGTATCAGCCAGCGAGTCCGCCAGCACAAGTGCTTCAACTAGCGCAAGTACCTCCGCATCGACTAGCGCAAGTACAAGTGCTTCAACCAGCGCAAGTACCTCCGCCTCGACAAGTGCAAGTACAAGTGCCTCAACGTCAGCCAGCACGTCCGCATCAACAAGTGCAAGTACCTCCGCATCAACCAGCGCAAGTACGTCCGCATCGACAAGTGCAAGTACCTCCGCATCGACTAGCGCAAGTACCTCCGCTTCAACAAGTGCAAGTACGTCTGCTTCAACGTCAGCCAGCACGTCTGCTTCAACATCGGCAAGTACGTCTGCTTCAACATCGGCAAGCACATCAGCATCAACAAGTGCAAGTACCTCCGCTTCAACAAGTGCAAGTACGTCTGCCTCAACCAGTGCAAGCATGTCTGCCTCAACAAGTGCAAGCACAAGTGCTTCAACGTCAGCCAGCACGTCAGCATCAACCAGCGCAAGTACGTCTGCCTCGACAAGTGCAAGTACCTCCGCATCAACCAGCGCAAGCACGTCAGCTTCAACATCGGCAAGTACTTCTGCCTCAACGAGTGCAAGTACGTCTGCCTCGACAAGTGCAAGTACGTCCGCATCGACTAGCGCAAGCACGTCCGCCTCAACCAGTGCAAGCACAAGTGCTTCAACCAGCGCAAGCACGTCCGCTTCAATGAGTGCAAGTACGTCCGCATCGACAAGCGCAAGTACCTCCGCTTCAACGTCATCCAGCACGTCTGCTTCAACAAGCGCAAGTACCTCCGCATCAACGTCGGCAAGTACGTCTGCATCGACGTCAGCAAGTACTTCTGCCTCAACCAGTGCAAGCACGTCTGCCTCAACAAGTGCAAGTACGTCCGCTTCAACCAGCGCAAGTACGTCTGCCTCAACAAGTGCAAGTACCTCCGCTTCAACGAGTGCCAGCACGTCTGCGTCAACGTCGGCAAGTACGTCTGCCTCGACAAGTGCAAGTACAAGTGCTTCAACCAGCGCGAGCACATCTGCCTCAACGTCAGCAAGTACGTCCGCATCAACCAGCGCAAGTACATCTGCTTCGACCAGCGCAAGCACAAGTGCTTCAACGTCAGCAAGTACCTCAGCCTCAACAAGTGCAAGCACGTCCGCGTCAACTAGCGCAAGCACAAGTGCTTCAACGTCGGCAAGTACATCCGCATCAACATCGGCAAGTACGTCCGCATCAACCAGCGCAAGCACTTCTGCCTCGACAAGTGCAAGTACAAGTGCTTCAACCAGCGCAAGTACGTCCGCCTCAACGTCAGCAAGTACGTCCGCATCGACAAGTGCAAGCACAAGTGCTTCAACGTCAGCAAGTACGTCCGCTTCAACCAGCGCAAGTACGTCCGCCTCGACAAGCGCAAGCACAAGTGCCTCAACCAGCGCAAGTACAAGTGCTTCAACCAGCGCAAGTACAAGTGCTTCGACTAGCGCAAGTACGTCCGCATCGACAAGTGCAAGCACGTCTGCCTCAACGTCGGCAAGTACGTCCGCATCAACGAGTGCCAGCACGTCAGCATCGACAAGCGCAAGCACGTCAGCCTCGACAAGTGCAAGTACCTCCGCCTCAACCAGTGCAAGCACAAGTGCTTCAACCAGCGCAAGCACGTCCGCTTCAATGAGTGCAAGTACGTCCGCATCGACAAGCGCAAGTACCTCCGCTTCAACGTCATCCAGCACGTCTGCTTCAACAAGCGCAAGTACCTCCGCATCAACGTCGGCAAGTACGTCTGCATCGACGTCAGCAAGTACTTCTGCCTCAACAAGTGCAAGCACGTCTGCCTCAACAAGTGCAAGTACGTCCGCTTCAACCAGCGCAAGTACGTCTGCCTCAACAAGTGCAAGTACCTCCGCTTCAACGAGTGCCAGCACGTCTGCGTCAACGTCGGCAAGTACGTCTGCCTCGACAAGTGCAAGTACAAGTGCTTCAACCAGCGCGAGCACATCTGCCTCAACGTCAGCAAGTACGTCCGCATCAACCAGCGCAAGTACATCTGCTTCGACCAGCGCAAGCACAAGTGCTTCAACGTCAGCAAGTACCTCAGCCTCAACAAGTGCAAGCACGTCCGCGTCAACTAGCGCAAGCACAAGTGCTTCAACGTCGGCAAGTACATCCGCATCAACATCGGCAAGTACGTCCGCATCAACCAGCGCAAGCACTTCTGCCTCGACAAGTGCAAGTACAAGTGCTTCAACGTCAGCAAGTACGTCCGCCTCAACGTCAGCAAGTACGTCCGCATCGACAAGTGCAAGCACAAGTGCTTCAACGTCAGCAAGTACGTCCGCATCAACCAGCGCAAGTACGTCCGCCTCGACAAGCGCAAGCACAAGTGCCTCAACCAGCGCAAGTACAAGTGCTTCAACCAGCGCAAGTACAAGTGCTTCGACTAGCGCAAGTACGTCCGCATCGACAAGTGCAAGCACGTCTGCCTCAACGTCGGCAAGTACGTCCGCATCAACGAGTGCCAGCACGTCCGCATCGACAAGCGCAAGCACAAGTGCTTCAACCAGCGCAAGTACGTCAGCCTCGACAAGTGCAAGTACCTCCGCATCAACGTCAGCCAGCACGTCTGCCTCAACGTCAGCAAGTACTTCAGCGTCAACCAGCGCAAGTACAAGTGCCTCAACAAGTGCAAGTACGTCCGCCTCGACAAGTGCAAGCACAAGTGCTTCAACGTCAGCAAGCACGTCTGCATCGACCAGCGCAAGTACTTCAGCCAGCACGTCAGCTTCAATGAGTGCAAGTACATCCGCATCAACGTCAGCCAGCACGTCCGCTTCAACCAGCGCAAGTACGTCTGCCTCGACTAGCGCAAGCACAAGTGCCTCAACGAGTGCAAGTACGTCCGCATCGACAAGCGCAAGCACAAGTGCTTCAACCAGCGCAAGCACGTCCGCGTCAACTAGCGCAAGCACAAGTGCTTCAACGTCGGCAAGTACATCCGCATCAACATCGGCAAGTACGTCCGCATCAACCAGCGCAAGCACTTCTGCCTCGACAAGTGCAAGTACAAGTGCTTCAACCAGCGCGAGCACATCTGCCTCAACGTCAGCAAGTACGTCCGCATCAACCAGCGCAAGTACATCTGCATCGACTAGCGCAAGTACATCGGCATCGACAAGTGCCTCAACGTCAGCAAGTACGTCCGCTTCAATGAGTGCAAGCACGTCTGCCTCAACATCGGCAAGTACGTCCGCATCGACAAGTGCAAGTACGTCAGCTTCAACAAGTGCAAGTACGTCAGCATCGACGTCAGCAAGTACTTCAGCGTCAACCAGCGCAAGCACGTCAGCATCGACCAGCGCAAGTACTTCAGCCAGCACGTCAGCTTCAATGAGTGCAAGTACATCCGCATCAACGTCGGCAAGTACGTCCGCATCAACCAGCGCAAGCACAAGTGCTTCAACGTCAGCAAGCACATCAGCATCAACAAGTGCAAGTACGTCTACTTCGACAAGCGCAAGTACGTCCGCCTCGACAAGTGCAAGTACAAGTGCTTCAACCAGCGCGAGCACATCTGCTTCAATGAGTGCAAGTACGTCCGCCTCGACTAGCGCAAGTACGTCTGCCTCGACAAGTGCAAGTACGTCTGCTTCAACATCGGCAAGTACGTCAGCTTCAATGAGTGCAAGTACCTCCGCATCAACGTCGGCAAGTACGTCCGCCTCGACAAGTGCAAGTACGTCTGCTTCAACATCGGCAAGTACGTCCGCCTCGACAAGTGCCAGCACGTCTGCATCGACCAGCGCAAGTACGTCCGCATCAACGTCAGCAAGTACGTCTGCATCGACAAGTGCAAGCACAAGTGCTTCAACGTCAGCAAGTACGTCCGCTTCAACATCGGCAAGTACAAGTGCTTCAACCAGCGCGAGCACATCTGCCTCAACGTCGGCAAGTACGTCCGCCTCAACAAGTGCAAGCACGTCCGCTTCAACCAGCGCAAGTACATCTGCTTCAATGAGTGCAAGTACATCCGCCTCGACAAGTGCAAGTACAAGTGCTTCAACCAGCGCCAGCACGTCTGCCTCAACGAGTGCAAGCACGTCTGCATCGACAAGCGCAAGCACAAGTGCTTCAACGTCGGCAAGTACATCAGCTTCAACGAGTGCCAGCACGTCTGCGTCAACGTCGGCAAGTACGTCTGCATCGACAAGTGCAAGTACAAGTGCTTCAACGTCGGCAAGTACGTCCGCTTCAACGTCGGCAAGTACGTCTGCATCGACAAGTGCAAGTACCTCCGCATCAACGTCAGCCAGCACGTCTGCCTCAACGTCAGCAAGTACTTCAGCGTCAACCAGCGCAAGTACGTCTGCCTCGACAAGTGCCAGCACGTCCGCATCAACATCGGCAAGTACCTCCGCATCAACATCGACAAGCACAAGTGCTTCAACGTCAGCAAGTACGTCCGCATCAACATCGGCAAGTACCTCCGCATCAACATCGACAAGCACAAGTGCTTCAACGTCAGCAAGTACGTCCGCTTCAACATCGGCAAGTACAAGTGCTTCAACTAGCGCAAGTACGTCAGCATCGACAAGTGCCAGCACGTCCGCATCAACGTCAGCCAGCATGTCCGCTTCAACATCGGCAAGTACAAGTGCTTCAACCAGCGCAAGTACGTCTGCCTCGACAAGTGCAAGCACGTCCGCTTCAACCAGCGCCAGCACGTCTGCATCGACAAGTGCGTCAGAGATTTGGATTGTATCAAATGCTGGTGGTACTTCCATGGAATTACCAAAAATTGATATTCAATCGGTATCTGAATCCATAAGTACCTCTCAATCGTTGTCAGCAAGCATAAGTGTCTCAACTAGCGCAAGTACATCGGCGTCCACGTCAGCAAGTATGTCTGCGATGACTTCTGAAGTTGCAAAACCAGTGAATCGGAAGGCAACTAAGCTACCTAATACAGGTGAAACGCAGTCTTCAGTATCAGGATTGTTGAGTGCTACGATGTTAGCAGGAGCTTTTGCGCTCATCGCTAAACGTCGTCGTAAGGAGCGAGAAGAAGATGATATTTCATAATGGTATTCAGTTTGTAGATAGAACTGAGAGAGTTAACAGAATTCTGTATTGCAGTAGAAAAGCGAACTCTTCGTTAAGCTAAACTAATTGGGACGTATCAAAAATAGCTCTATAATTCGCTAGTGGTTTTAACCATTGACGACATTATAGAGCTTTTTTGGGTAGAAGGATTGGCTATCTATATTTTTGGTGAATAGCAGGTGTCATGGTTCGGCAAATTTATGGTACAATATTGCTATGATTATTCTAAGTGGAAACAAGATTGAACGCTCTTTTGCGGGCGAAGTTTTATTTAACAATATCAACATTCAAGTGGACGAGCGGGATCGGATTGCCCTTGTCGGAAAAAATGGAGCAGGCAAGTCTACTCTGCTCAAAATCCTTGTCGGAGAAGAAGCAGCGACAAGCGGTGATATTTCAACCAAGCGTGATTTGTCCCTTTCTTATCTGGCACAGGACAGCCGTTTTGAGTCAGAAAATACCATTTACGATGAAATGCTTCATGTCTTTGACGACCTGCGGACGACGGAAAAACGCCTGCGGTCTATGGAAGAGCAGATGGGTAGTCTATCTGGTAGTGAACTCGACCAGCTCATGAATACCTATGATAGTCTGTCGGAGGAATTTCGTCTGGCAGGTGGTTTTAGCTATGAGGCGGATATTCGTGCCATTTTGAACGGTTTTAAGTTTGACCAGACCATGTGGGACATGAAAATCTCCGAACTCTCTGGCGGTCAAAATACTCGACTTGCTCTGGCGAAGATGCTTCTTGAAAGCCCAGAACTCTTGGTCCTGGATGAGCCAACCAACCATCTGGACATTGAAACCATTGCTTGGTTGGAAAATTATCTGGTTCACTACAAGGGAGCCTTGATTATCGTCAGCCATGACCGCTATTTCTTGGACAAGGTGGCGACACTGACACTGGATTTGACCAAGCATTCCTTGGATCGTTATGTGGGCAATTATTCTCAGTTTGTCGAGCTCAAAGAGCAGAAGTTACAGACTGAGTTACAAAACTATGAGAAGCAGCAGAAGGAAATTGCAAAGTTAGAAGACTTTGTTCAGAAAAATATTGTCCGTGCTTCGACCACCAAGCGTGCTCAGGCTAGACGCAAGCAGTTGGAAAAGATGGAGCGACTGGACAAGCCAACAACTGGTCAGAAGTCTGCCAATATGACCTTCCAGTCGGACAAGACTTCTGGCAATATCGTCTTGACAGTGGAAAATGCTGCGGTGGGCTACGATGGAAACATTCTTTCCCAGCCTATTTCTATTGACCAACGAAAGCTGGATGCCATTGCCATTGTCGGACCAAATGGTACCGGAAAAACAACCCTGCTCAAATCAATCATCGGAGCTCTGCCATTTATCAAAGGGGAAGCCAAGCTAGGAGCCAACGTGGAAGTGGGCTACTACGACCAGACCCAGTCTGCCCTGACGCCTTCCAACACCGTCTTGGAGGAGCTCTGGTCAGCCTTTCCGACCACACCTGAAGTGGAAATTCGCAACCGCCTAGGAGCCTTTCTCTTCTCAGGCGATGATGTCAAAAAGTCCGTTTCCATGCTATCTGGTGGGGAAAAAGCCCGCCTGCTCCTTGCTAAGCTATCTATGGAAAATAACAACTTCCTCATCCTCGACGAGCCGACCAACCACCTGGACATCGACAGTAAGGAGGTCCTGGAAAATGCCCTCATCGACTTTGACGGCACCCTGCTCTTTGTCAGCCACGACCGCTATTTCATCAACCGCGTCGCCACCAAGGTCCTCGAAATCTCGGAAACTGGCTCCACGCTCTACTTGGGCGACTATGACTATTATTTGGAGAAAAAGGCAGAGCAGCAAGCAGAAGCCCAGCCTGACCAGCTAGAAAGTACTAGCCAATCAGCCGGAGCTATGGACTACCAAGCACAAAAGGAAAACCAAAAAGAGCAACGCAAACTAGCCCGCCGCATCGAGCAAATCGAGGCAGAAATCGATAGCATCGAAAACCGCTTAAGCGAGCTCAACCAAGCCATGCTAGAAACCAACGACATCGGTCAGCTAACCGATTACCAGAAAGAAATCGATCAATTGACTGCCCAACAAGAAAACCTCATGGAAGAATGGGAGGAATTATCTGAGCAGATGGGCTAGGTTGACAGCAAGTTGACAAGAGGCTCAAACCCTTGATAGAACAGGCTTGCAAGTCAGTCTTGCGGAGTTAGCAAGACCACCTTTCGCTAAAAAAGTCCAGAGCAAGCCAGTCTTTCTTGGCAAACATCGACCGACAGGCTAAGATGAGTTTAGGACCTGCCAGACAGGTTCCTGAAAGGAGAAGAAATGAACTTTGGACAACAAATCAAAGACTTACGAAAAAAGAAAGGTTTGACCCAAGAGCAGTTTGCCCTCAAACTCAATGTGACCAGGCAGGCTGTTTCCAATTGGGAAAATGACAAGAATCTACCTGATTTGGAGCTCTTGATTCTCATGTCCTCTGTCTTTTCGATCTCCTTAGATCACCTTATCTTAGGAGGAACTGACATGAACAACATGACAGAAAAACTTGTAAAAGACGGTCGTGAAGGCCGCCGCACCCAGATGCACCTGACCATTACCATTATTGGTAGTTTTCTCATGCTACTCGGCTTCGTATGCTTTATCATCGAGGCAAACTCAGTCGAGTATATCGATGCCGAGGGCATTCTGCATGAAAATTTTTATCTCATTCCAGTCGGCTACTTGCTGGTCTTTACAGGAGCCATTGCCACGCTCCTATCAGGACTAGCCCTGCACCGCTTTAGAAAAGAATACAAATAAGATGACCAAACACCAACGTTTTGCCAATAGCGACCAATTTTTCGCCTGTCCCCATTGTGGGCAGGCTCTTGGTCTTGACCTCAATAGCCTCCGATGTCCCAACCGCCACACCTTCGACATCGCCAAGCAGGGCTACGTCAATCTGGCACCCCAGGTCAAGCAGTCTGCCAACTACCACAAGTCTAGCTTTGAAAACCGCCAGGCCTTTTTAGAGGCGGGCTATTACGATCATCTCTATGCGGCTTTGGAGGGAAAAATAGCAGAGCTAGGCTTGCGGTCTGTCTTGGACATCGGCTGTGGAGAGGGTTTTTATTCCCGTAAGTTAGCCGAGAAAATGGACTTGGACATTCTTGCTTTTGATATTTCCAAGGATTCCATCCTCCTGGCAGCTAGATCTGACAGGACCAAGTCGGTCAAATGGTTTGTCGGTGACTTGACTAAGTTACCCATTCAAGACAAGACCATTGACGGGATCTTGGACATCTTCTCCCCAGCTAATTATCAGGAATTTGCCAGAGTGCTGAAAGCTGGTGGAGCTATTCTAAAATTAGTCCCAGGCCCCAATCACCTCAAGGAGCTCCGCCATTTAGCCAAAGACCAACTCCGTAAGGAGTCCTATGACAACCAAGATATCGTGGACCATTTCAAGTCTTACCTGGGGCAGGTGGAGCAAGTGCTGGTCAGCCGGACTCTGCCGATTACAGCCGCCCATGCTCAAGTCTTGGCAGACATGACGCCCCTCTTTTTCCAAGTGGACCAGTCCAAGCTGGACTTGAGCCAGTTGACGGAGATTACGGTTGAGGCAGTGCTTTTGGTAGGAACTATATAAAAAATGAAACCGCCTCTGGATATCAGAAGCGGTTTTGCTTTATTTCTCAAATTCTGCCTTGCTTTTTACATCGCCGTATTCTTCAGCGACTTCTTTGCTGAGGATGTCAGCGTAGCTAGCAAGTTGGATGTCTTGTCCGTATTTTTTACGGAGGGAAGTTATGACCAAGCGGTAGGCTAGGTTGGCATTGCGGGACAGGATTGGTCCGTGGAAGTAGCTGCCGAAGGTATTTTTATAGTGCATGCCTTCGCCACCGTCTTTCTTATTGTTGCCATTGCCGTAAACGACCTTGCCTAGCGGTTTTTGGTTGTCAGCTAGGAAGGTGCGACCTTGGTGATTTTCGAAACCGTAGTAGGTTTCGTTGAACTCCTCATTGTGAATTTTGATGTCGCCGATATAGCGGTTATTGGTCTGGTTGAGGGTGTAATGGCCCATGATTCCTAGACCGTCAATCTTGCGGCCACCAGCTTCGATGTAATATTGCCCGAGCAATTGGAAGCCACCGCAGATAGCCAGCATGACACCATCGTTTTCGATAAAGTCTGCTAGGCTGTCTTTTTTAGTTGGTAAATCCTTGGCTAAAATAGACTGCTCATAGTCCTGACCACCACCGAAAAAGGCGATGTCGTAGAAATTTTTGTCAAATTCATCTGTCAGCGAAACGATGTCCACCTGAACACGAGCCCCCAGCTTTTCAGCCACATACTTGAGCATGAGGATATTGCCGTTGTCCCCGTAGGTGTTCATCAAATCACCGTAGAGGTGGGCGATGTGGAGATCGTAAGTGTAGTCTTTTTCAGGACTTTTTAATGACGTATAGACCATTATTTCATCTCCTTTCCAACGGCTTGGCGTTGAGCCAGCAGGTCGCGGAATTCGAGCATAGCTGTATAAGTAGCTAAAATATAAGCATGTTGGCTACTCGATTGCTCAATCAAGGCCATGATGTCTTCCAGTTTCGGCGTTTCAGTAATCTGGTTCTCAGGATAGCCAGTCACACGGAGGCGACGGGCGATTTCAGACGAGCGGACACCACCTGCAAAGACTTGTGGAATGTCCATTTGGGTAATTTGTTCAAAGTCAGCATCCCAAATCCAGCTGGTATCAATTCCGTCAGCGTAGTTGGCATTGAGAAGGACGGACAGGCTAAAATCGTATGGAGCCAGTTTCATCATTTCAATAGCCTGGGTTGCACCGACAGGGTTTTTAATCAAGACCAATGTACAATCTTTATCACCCAACTTAAAGGTTTCTTGGCGGCCGAAGACTGCCTTAGATTTGTCAAATCCTGCCTTGATTTTCTCAGGAGCTACACCGAAAAATTCTGCTACGCTGACAGCTGCTAGGGCATTGTAGATGTTGTAGAGGCCTCCGATGTTAATCTTATAATCCTGACCGTCAATGGCAAAGGTAGAAGAAGTATTGGTGATTTCTTTTAGTTCGGTCAACTTGTAGTCCAGCTCAGGTCGGCTAAAGCCGCAGTTGGTACAGATATAGCTACCCAAGTTGGCGTAGGTATTGAGCTTGTACTGGATAATCTGGTGGCAATGCGGACAGAGAACACCTTCGGTATTGTAATGAGCCAGACGAGGCTCATGTTCTTCTGTTGCAAAACCGTAATACTTAACTGGATTGATAACGTTCGTCGAGTTGAAAAGCGGACTATCACCGTTGGCGAGAATGGTCGCCTCTGGTGCCTTGGCAGCCCCGTCCAAAATCATCTGGTAGGTGGTATAAATCTCCCCGTAGCGATCCATCTGATCACGGAAGATATTGGTAAAGACAATCAAGCTAGGCTTGATAAAATCGGTCACACGGGCCAAGCTAGCCTCATCAATCTCCAAGACGGCAATCTTCTTGCCGTTTTTATTTTTCTTGGCAGATAAAAATGTTGCCGTAATCCCTGTAATCATATTGGCACCGCTGGTATTGGTCGTAATTTCGCCAAAGGCTTCTTGGAGGATGCCAACTGTCAGGGCGGTGGTCAGAGTCTTACCGTTAGTACCTGTCACAACAACGACTTCATAATCCTTAGCCAAACTATCTAAAATATGTTTATCGAATTTGAGGGCAATTTTCCCAGGCAGAGTAGTACCACGTCCTAGTTTTTTCAAAATGAACTGGGAGCTTTTTCCTGCTAGAATACCCAAAGCTGTATTTATTTTCATGGGATTATTTTATCATAAAGGTCACTGATTTTCTAGAATGGAGTGTGTTGGAACGTGATATATTCCTGCAGTAAATCTGTACTATTTTTAACAGGAAGGTCACTATTTTCTAAAGAAAAGGGGAAAATATGGTATAATGGGTACATTACTATGTATGAGTTAGAAAGTATGAGAATGATATGTTAAACCTAAACCAGTTACTGGATACAGGGTATTGGTCGAGTTTGATAGCCAGTCCTTGGACCGCATTGTTGCACCTAATTGATATTAGTATAGTTGTTTATTTGATTTATAATTTTAGTAAGTCTATTGCAGGTACTAAAATTATGACATTGATTCGAGGGGTTTTTCTCTTCATTATTGTCCAGATTATAGCGAGTTTATTCGGTCTGCAGACGATTGCTTGGCTGATTAATCAAGTAATCACGTATGGGGTTATTGCAGCAGTAGTTATTTTTGCACCAGAGTTGCGTGCTATGCTTGAAAAACTCGGTAGGACAACTCAGATTTTTGGGACAAATACAGTGAGTGCAGAAGAAAAGTTAATTGTTGCTTTTCTCAAATCGGTTGCTTATATGTCTCCGCGTAAAATTGGTGCACTTGTGGCAGTAGAACAAGCCCAAACATTGCAAGAATATAGAGCAACGGGGATTCCACTCAATGCGGATATATCGCAGGAATTGTTAATAAATATTTTCATCCCGAATACACCGTTACATGATGGGGCTGTAATTGTCAAGGAAGACAAGGTAGCTGTTGCTTGTGCTTATTTGCCCCTGTCAGAAAGCGCAGGAATTTCAAAGGAATTTGGAACACGACATCGTGCAGCCATTGGCTTATCGGAGGTATCTGATGCGTTTGTGTTTATTGTTTCTGAAGAAACTGGCAGTATCTCTATTGCACGAAACGGGATATTTAAACATGATTTGACTTTGGATGAGTTTGAAGCAGAGTTGCGAGCGACTTTTATTTCTGAAAATGTAGAGAAGAAGTCCATCTGGAAGCGATTAGGAGGTGGCAAACATGAATGATAAGTTTAAAGCTGTAGGTCACTTAGCCTTATCTATTTTTCTAGCATTGTTGCTCTTTTTCTATGCAACAACCACCAACTATAAAAATTCAGAAACAGCTGCACAGAACACGGAGTCAGAAACCTATGTTCACACACTGAGCAATGTACCGATTGAGATTGAATATGATACAAACAAGTATTTTATTTCCGGATTTTCTTCGACGGTAGCAGTTGAATTAAGGGGCTCTAATCGTGTTCTCCTACAGAGAGAATCCGATGAGTCAACTCGGACGTTTCAAGTGACTGCGGATTTGAGAGAGTTGAGTGATGGGACACAGACTGTCAAGCTACAATTGACTAATTTGCCAGCAGGAGTGAGTGCGACACTAGCACCAGATGCGATTACAGTTAAGATTGGTAAAAAAGTTAGCAAGGCATTCCCAGTAGCAGGTCGAGTCTATAGTAATCAATTGGCAGAAGGTTACAGTCTGTCTAAAGTTTCAGTCAACGTAGATACCGTTAAAGTGACAACGGATGAAGAAACAATGGCTAAGATTGATCAGGTCGAAGCTGTTGCGATGGATGTGAGCAATCTGTCTGAGAATTATAGTGGTACAGCTAAATTACAGGCTGTAGATAGCGACGGCAATGTCTTGCCAGTTGTACTGTCTCAGACGGAAGCAAATATGCAAATTATACTTACAAAAACAAAATAAGAGGTTATGAAAATGGGTAAATATTTTGGGACAGATGGTGTCCGTGGAGAAGCAAACGTAGAATTAACGCCAGAATTAGCATTCAAATTGGGTCGTTTTGGTGGTTATGTCCTTAGCCAGCATGAGACGGATGTTCCTCGTGTCTTTGTGGCGCGTGACACACGTATCTCAGGTCAAATGTTAGAGGCTGCCTTGATTGCAGGACTTCTATCAGTAGGGATTCATGTGTATAAATTGGGAGTTTTGGCGACACCGGGTGTTGCCCACCTAGTCAAAACTGAAAAAGCAAGTGCAGGTGTCATGATTTCTGCAAGTCATAACCCAGCGCAAGATAACGGTATCAAATTCTTTGCAGGTGACGGCTTCAAGTTGGATGATGCTTTGGAAGCAGAGATTGAAGCTCTCTTGGATGCTGAAGAAGATACACTTCCTCGTCCATCTGCACAAGGCTTGGGCGATGTGGTTGATTATCCGGAAGGCTTGCGTAAATATGAATCCTTCCTTGTTTCAACAGGTATTCAGCTAGAAGGTATGAAAGTTGCCTTGGATACTGCCAATGGCGCTGCCTCAACCTCTGCTCGTCAAATTTTTGCGGATTTGGGAGCTGATTTAACCGTTATGGCTGAACATCCAGACGGATTGAATATTAATGAAGGCGTTGGCTCAACTCATCCTGAAAAATTGCAAGAACTGGTCAAGGAAACAGGTAGTCAAATTGGACTTGCCTTTGATGGTGACAGTGACCGCTTGATTGCCGTCGATGAAAATGGTGATTTGGTAGATGGCGACCGCATCATGTATATCGTCGGCAAGTACTTAGCAGAAAAGGGGTTACTTGCTAAAAATACCATTGTGACAACTGTTATGTCTAACCTTGGTTTCCATAAGGCTTTGGATCGTGAAGGTATTGAAAAAGCTGTGACCGCAGTTGGTGACCGTTATGTGGTTGAAGAAATGCGCAAGGAAGGCTACAATGTCGGTGGTGAGCAGTCAGGACATGTGATTCTGATGGATTATAACACCACAGGCGACGGCCAGTTGACCGCTGTGCAATTGACCAAAATCATGAAAGAAACTGGTAAGAAGTTGTCAGAATTGGTAGCAGAAGTGACCATTTACCCACAAAAATTGGTCAATATCCGTGTGGAAAACAGCATGAAAGACAAGGCAATGGAAGTGCCTGCTATTGCGGCTATCATTGAAAAAATGGAAGCAGAAATGGCTGGCAACGGTCGTATCTTGGTTCGCCCAAGTGGTACCGAGCCCCTCTTGCGTGTCATGGCAGAAGCGCCAACGGATGCTGAAGTCGATTACTATGTGGACACCATTGCTGATGTGGTCCGTGCAGAAATTGGAATTTAAGCAGAAATCAATCATTCTTTGAGCTGATTACATTGTCTAAATCTAGAAGATTGAGTAGGCTACTCTAAAGACAGTGAAAATAAAAGTAAAAACTGGAGTTTGGTTACTCCAGTTCTTTGATGTTGTGAGGAAATTATGAGTATTTTAGAAGTAAAGAATTTAAGTCATGGTTTTGGTGACCGTGCGATTTTTGAGAATGTCTCCTTCCGTCTCTTGAAAGGGGAGCATATCGGACTTGTGGGTGCCAATGGTGAGGGAAAATCAACCTTCATGTCTATTGTAACAGGGCAATTGCAGCCAGATGAGGGCAAGGTAGAATGGTCACGTTATGTAACGGCAGGTTATTTGGACCAGCATGCTAAACTAGAAAAGGGTCAATCAGTCCGTGATGTCTTGCGGACAGCATTCGATGAACTCTTCAAGACAGAAGCTCGTATCAATGACATTTACATGTCTATGGCAGAAGAGGGTGCTGATATGGATGCCCTCATGGAAGAGGTTGGTGAGCTGCAAGACCGTCTGGAAAGCCGTGATTTCTATACGCTTGATGCCAAGATTGACGAAGTAGCGCGTGCGCTTGGTGTCATGGATTATGGCATGGACAAGGATGTGACGGAGTTATCAGGGGGACAACGGACTAAGGTTCTTTTGGCAAAATTGCTCTTGGAAAAGCCTGACATCTTGCTTCTGGATGAGCCGACCAACTACTTGGATGCTGAACACATCGACTGGCTCAAACGCTACTTGCAGAACTATGAAAATGCCTTTGTCTTGATTTCGCATGACATTCCTTTCTTGAATGATGTGATTAACATTGTCTACCATGTGGAAAATCAGCTCTTGACTCGTTACACAGGCGACTATTACCAATTCCAAGAAGTACATGCTATGAAGCGGGCTCAGTTAGAGGCAGCCTATGAGCGCCAGCAGAAGGAAATCGCAGACTTGCAGGACTTCGTTAACCGTAATAAGGCTCGTGTTGCAACTCGAAACATGGCCATGTCTCGTCAGAAGAAGCTGGACAAGATGGAGATTATTGAGCTTCAAGCAGAGAAACCAAAGCCATCATTTGATTTCAAAATGGCTCGAACTCCAAGTCGCTTTATCTTCCAAACGACTGATTTGGAAATTGGTTATGACCGTGTATTGACACGTAAACCGCTCAATTTGACCTTTGAACGCAACCAGAAGATTGCCATTGTCGGTGCCAACGGTATCGGTAAATCTACTCTTCTTAAAAGTTTGCTAGGGATTATTCCACCGCTGGGCGGTTCTGTGGAGCGTGGGGAGTATTTGGAACTAGGCTATTTCGAGCAAGAAGTAGCTGGAGGCAATCGTCAGACCCCACTGGAAGCGGTTTGGGATGCCTTTCCTGCTCTGAACCAAGCGGAAGTACGAGCAGCCTTGGCTCGTTGTGGTCTGACTTCCAAGCATATCGAAAGCCAAATTCAAGTTCTTTCAGGTGGTGAGCAGGCCAAAGTTCGTTTCTGTTTGCTTATGAACCGTGAAAATAATGTCTTGGTTCTCGACGAGCCGACTAACCACTTGGATGTGGATGCCAAGGATGAACTCAAACGTGCCCTTCAAGCCTACAAGGGCTCAATTCTCATGGTCTGCCACGAGCCTGATTTCTATGAGGGTTGGGTTGACGATGTATGGGATTTTAATGAATTGACTTAAGCAACAAGCTGCCGAAAGGTGGCTTTTTGTTTCAGTTTGTAAAGACGAAAATGTTATTACATGCTTTTCAGATTTTCACTACCTGATACTCATTTTTTATTCTATTGACCAAGCCTCGTTTTTCTGCTATTATGGAAAAATGTTTGTTTGGAGGTAATTGTTTGAAAAATATAATCTCTATCTGGAAAAAGATGAGTTTAATACGGAAAATCAGTATTGGGGTAGTATTAGGATTAGTCTTGGGATTGAGTGTTCCACAGTTCACGATGATTTCTCTCTTTGGTAGTCTATTTGTAGGAGCATTGAAAGCTATAGCCCCTCTTTTGGTTCTGACCTTGGTAGCACATGCTCTATCACAAGCTCCTGCTGGTCAAAAATCGAATATGAGGACAGTTATCTGCTTGTATCTATTTGGTACTTTTGCTGCGGCCTTCATTGCTGTAGGAGCAAGCTATTTATTCCCTATTAAACTGGTTCTTTCTACTACAACGACTACGGACATTACTCCTCCACAAGGGATTTCTGAAGTATTCCAAGATTTGTTATTGAAAATAGTCGACAATCTGGTCAATGCTCTTGCAACGGCTAATTATATTGGTGTTTTGACATGGGCGGCAGTGTTTGGCTTGGCCTTTCGTCGTGCAAGCAAGACAACCAAAGATTTATTGAAATCTGCGGCAGAAGTGACTTCTAAAGTTGTAGGCTGGATTATTGGTCTGGCACCATTTGGTATCATGGGCTTGGTTTTCGATACCATTGCAAATAATGGTCTGACAGCTTTAAAAGACTATGGTTTACTGCTATTACTCTTGGTTGGAAGCATGTTTTTTGTTGCGCTTGTTGTCAATACCTTGATTGCTTTTTTTGTAATGAAAAAAATCCTTACCCGCTGGTATTTGAATGTCTTCGAGTTAGTGGGGTTACGGCATTTTTTACAAGAAGTTCAGCAGCTAATATTCCTGTCAATATGCAGCTCTGCAAACGTTTAGGAGTGGATCCAGATACATACTCAGTATCCATTCCGCTCGGTGCCACAAATAATATGGCAGGAGCTGCCATTACCATCAATATTTTGACAATGGCTGCAGTACATACACTTGGTATCACAGTTGATTTCAGTTCGGCCCTTCTTTTATCTGTTGTCGCATCTCTATCAGCTGCAGGAGCATCTGGGGTAGCAGGTGGCTCGCTTCTCTTCTCCTCTCCTCTCCTCTCCTCTCCTCTCCTCATTCCAGTAGCATGTAGCCTATTTGGTATTCCAAATGAAATCGCCATGCAGGTTGTTGGAGTAGGATTTGTAGTCGGAGTGATTCAAGATTCTTGTGAAACAGCCCTCAATTCATCAACCGATGTTTTGTTTACAGTTGTAGCAGAACGATCTACTTGGAAAAAATAGAAAGAAGTTGGGAGACCAACTTTTTTTCTTCGCTTTACTTCTGAAATCTCTTTCATTTTATGATAAAATAGACTTACTTTGATATAGTCTTTTGGTTTACTTTTAGAACTACCTTCAAAGGTTCGGGGAACCTTTGAAGGTCGGAGATGAAACAAACAGAGTTTGTGTCCACAGCCGCAGGCATAACTGGCGTTAGGCAAGGTGAGTTCAAACACTCCAGTGGAGTGTTTGAAGTTGGAAATAAGGAAACGATGTTTCCTCGCTCGTCGAAGTAATAAAAGATAAACCAAATGACGATACTGAAAAGGAGAACAAATGACAGTTAATTTTAGAGCAGAGTTTGACAAACGCAAAGATGAGTTTCTAGCGGACCTCTTTGACCTCTTACGCATCAATTCTGAGCGTGACGACAGCCAGGCAGATGCCCAGCATCCATTTGGTCCTGGACCAGTGCGTGCCTTGGACAAGTTCCTGGAAATTGCTCAGCGTGATGGCTATCCAACTAAAAATGTCGATAACTACGCAGGTCACTTTGAATTTGGCGAGGGCGACGAAGTCCTTGGTATCTTTGGTCACTTGGACGTGGTGCCAGCAGGAAGCGGTTGGAACACCGACCCTTACGAGCCGCAAATCATTGACGGCAAGCTCTTTGCCCGCGGATCTTCTGATGACAAGGGACCGACCATGGCTTGTTACTACGGCTTGAAAATCATCAAGGAGTTGGGCCTTCCGACCTCTAAAAAAGTCCGTTTCATCGTCGGTACCGACGAAGAGTCAGGCTGGGCAGACATGGATTACTACTTCGAGCATGTCGGTCTCCCATTACCAGATTTCGGATTTTCTCCAGACGCTGAGTTCCCGATTATCAACGGCGAAAAGGGCAATATCACAGCTTATCTTCATTTTGCAGGGGAAAATAGCGGAGCTGCTAAACTGCATTCCTTCACAGGCGGCCTGCGTGAGAACATGGTGCCTGAGTCTGCGACAGCTATTATTTCTGGCGAACTAGCAGACCTGGACAGCAAGTTGGCAGATTTCACAGCTGCTTACGGCTTAAAAGCTGACGCGGAAACTCTTGAAAACGGTCAAGTTCAAGTGACCGTCATCGGAAAATCAGCCCACGGTTCAACCCCAGAAGAAGGGGTCAACGGAGCAACCTATTTGGCAAAATTCCTCAGCCAATTCGCCTTTGACGGAGCAGCAAAATCCTATCTTGACTTAGCAGGACAAGTCCTTCTGGAAGACTATGACGCTAAAAAACTCGGCGTAGCCATCTACGATGAGCAAATGGGTGCCCTTTCTATGAACGCAGGTGTTTTCAAATTTGACGAAACTTCATCAGACAATACCATTGCCCTCAACTTCCGTTATCCAAAAAATACCAACCCAGAAACCATCAAGGCTGGTTTGGAAAAACTGGACGTGGAAGCTGTTAGCCTGTCTGAGCATGGCCATACCCCACACTATTGCCCAATCGATGACCCAATGGTCGCAACCCTCCTGTCTGTTTATGAAAAACACACAGGCTTGAAAGGTCACGAACAAGTAATCGGTGGAGGAACATTTGGACGCTTGCTCAAACGAGGTGTTGCCTACGGAGCCATGTTCCCAGGCGATGTCAACACCATGCACCAAGCCAACGAATTTATTGAAGTTGAGCAACTCTACCGCGCAGCTGCTATTTATGCAGAAGCTATCTACGAACTCATTAAGTAATACATGAGAGGCTGGGCAAAAAGCCTAGCACCACTTTTCAGAGTTCGTGTCAACATCTCAGCGCAGTGGTTGATTGGCAGATTTGTTCGTGCTCAACACTCCAAACCTGACCATTACGACTGTTGCGAACAAAGTTCGCTTCATCTCCAACCTCAAACTGTCTCCCAGACAGTTTGAGCTGTGCGGGGGTGGGAGTGAAACAGTCTGGGAATAGACTGTTTCAGCTCAACAACTAGAAATAAAGACTTGTTGACGAACTCTTTTTTTACTAGTCGAGTTCTTTCCCACTCCCTTTTTAGGAGGAAATATGGAACTGAAAGAACTTTGTTTTTCAGACATGGAAATGGTTAAAGAATTATTTTTATCTGTTTTCAGCCAAGAACCTTGGAATGATGATTGGTCAGATGAGGAACAATTAGATTGCTACTTAGGTGATTTACTGGGACATCCACGAGCCCTTTGTTTTGGTTTGTTTGATCAAGATAAGCTCATTGCCCTTTCCCTAGGTTACATTCGCTATTGGTATGAGGGAACAGAGTATCGAATTGAAGAGCTATGTATCTCTCGTCACTACCAAGGCAGAGGAATCGGACAAGATTTCCTAAAAAGAATTGAGGAGCAGTTGGAGAGAAGACAGATTGTTCATATTCTTTTGCAAACCGAACGCAACCTTCCAGCCTATTTTTTCTACCAAAAATATGGTTTCCGAACCTTAGAAGAAGATGTGACCATGGTCAAGAAAGTAGGACATCGTGGAACTTGCTGATATTCGTCAAGCCATCATTGAGGATGTTGCTAACCGAGACTTTACGAACAAGGGAATAGACCCCCTTTTCCAAGCCCCTTCGACCGCAAAAATTCTCATTATTGGACAGGCGCCTGGCTTGAAAACCCAGGAAAAAGGGCGTTTATTTGACGACGCCAGTGGTGACAACCTTCGTCAATGGTTGGGCGTGGATCGTCAGACTTTTTTTGAATCGGGTCATTTTGCTATTCTTCCTATGGATTTCTATTATCCAGGAAAAGGGAAGTCTGGGGATTTGCCGCCTCGCAAGGATTTCGCTCCCAAATGGCACCCGCTTATTCTGGACCAACTGCCAGAGCTTGAACTGACCATATTGGTAGGCAATTATGCTCAAGAATATTATTTGGAAAAATCCCAAAGGAACCTGACGGAGAGAGTGAAACATGCAGATGATTACCTTCCCACCTATTTTCCGTTGCCTCATCCCTCCCCAAGGAATAATATCTGGCAGGCAAAGAATCCCTGGTTTCAAGCTGAAATTATCCCTCAATTACAAAATATACTTATGCAAATACTTGAAAAACAAGGTAAAAATGATACAATAATATAAAGATGTTGTTTCTACCTTCAGAGGAGGTGCCGTATGAAAAAGTATCTGTTCTATTTATTAGGTTTCTTGCTTTTATTGTTCAGTCTAGGTCTGCCTAGCCTGGCACAAGCTGAGGGAATTCCAGACCGTCCTATTGCTACGACGGTGGTTGATGAAACCAATCTTCTTTCCAGTGAAACCATCGCCAGCATTGACCAGCTCAATCAGACTTGGGCAGCTAGCGAGCAACAACTGCAGGTTGGGGTCTATGTGACTGAAAGTCTTTCAAGGGATATTGAAAGTCTGGCAAACGAAACCTTTCGTGCATGGCAGGTTGGCTTTGCTGGGACAGACAATGGTATCCTCTTGGTGATTGCCATAGACGACAGGGAGTTTCGGATAGAGACCTCCGACAATGCTGCCACGGTGTTGACAGATGTGGAAGCCAAGGACATTCTAGATAATGCTAGAGAATTTTTCCGTCAGGAAGACTATAATGGCGGAGTGACCTACATTGTCCAATCCATCGGAGATCGCTTCTACGGGACTAGTCTGGGTCAGGAACAACTGGCAGCCATGGAAGAAAGGACCAGTGCGGAAAGTGATAGTTTTGTATTGTTTTTAATTCTAATACTAATCTTCATAATTTTTGGAATTATTGATAAGGCTAGCCGTGGTCGAGGCGGTGGTCCAGGTAATCTGCTTTGGATGTTGGTAGATGACCACCATCATTACCACAACAATCATTCTTCCCATTCTTCATCATCTTCATCATCCTATGGTGGAGGTGGTTGGTCTGGCGGCGGTGGTGGCGGTGGCGGAGCCTCATCTGGTTGGTAAGAAAGGAAAATGTTTATGAAAAAGAAATGGTTAGCCATACTAATCCCAGTTTTCGCTCTGCTATTTTTAGGAATGGGCGCAGTTGGGCAATACAATGGCTTAGTTGACAGTTATGCTGAGGTTGAAAATGCGCAAGCCAATGTAGACACACAGTTGCAACGTCGCTATGACTTAATACCCAATGTAGTCGCAGCTGTCAAAGGCGCCATGGAGCATGAGGAAGAGATTTTCACAGCCATTGCGGATGCACGTGCGAAAATCGGTTCCAGCCAAGTAGGGACCAGTGACTACAATCAAGCCCAAAGCCAGCTGGATTCGGCTGTGTCTCGCTTGCTGATGGTGACGGAAAATTATCCGCAATTAACAGCCAACCAACAGGTATCTGACCTCATTACCGAGCTAGAGGGGACTGAAAATCGGATTTTAGTTGCCCGCAAGGATTATAATGCGGTAGCAACTGCCTATAATAAAAAAATCAAACGGTTCCCGACGTCCATCTATGCCAACCTATTTGGCTATGAAAAAGTAGAGCTCTTCCAGGCAACAAATGATGCGGCAACAACCGTTCCAAGTGTGGATTTAAAGGATAACGAATAAAGAACTCGGCTCAGGGAGCCGAGTTCTTTATTTTATGGATTGATCCAAATTCCAGAAACGTAGTCTTCTGACAGAGTGGTCTGGTTGATAATGCTCTTAGCCTCCGTATCATAGATAAGGAGTTGATTTGCCAAAATAATCATTAAGCGCTTGTCATCGATTTGATGGATATGGTCGATGTAATGAGGACGGGGATTTAAGTCCTTCAAAGTATGATAGGATTGCTCGCCAGTTTGGGTATTGTAAATAGTAAAGGAAAGTGGGCTAAACATACCATTTTGATGCTCGATGAGAAGAAGGTTTTCGTCTTTGAGAGCATGGAGGGTACTTGGTGAGTGGTGCTCTAAAGTTACGGACGAAAATGTTTTTGTTTTTGTATCAAAGGCCAAGAGTTCGGATGACTGTTCAATGTCCTCATACTCACTTGTTTTTTTCCCTAAATTTGGGAGATAGATGGTTCCATTGATCAAAAGCCCCTCTCCTGTGGCAATGGTATTGTCGTACTTAAATACCTCTTGTTTCGAAAAATCCTTCTTATCAAATATCACTAGGACATTTTCTTCAGATCCATCTTGGGTAAAATCTTTCACAAAACCAGTTAAATAGACTGACGTTTGGTCTACCATGACTGGAGCATTTGGTATGAAGTCATCGTTTAAAACGTGGGTTTGAATGGTATCAAAATTCCTGTCAAATTGCGCTAGTTTGTGATAGGGCCCCGCTGTATAAAAGTTTTGTCCATCTGTACCACTGATATAGCTACTATACTGACTTGGCTTTCGCAAGACAGTGCCAGTATTGAAATCGATGGATATCAGATTGTCGTTAATGAATTTTTGCTGATCGTTGGCAAAGACTAGATACCGATTGTCTATGACATAATTTTCACCAGAGCCAAAATACCCTTGAGAATTCATCTTTTGGGTATGAAGCAGTTCTGGCTCTTGCCCATTTAGCTGAAAGGCTTCGACCTTACCGGGATAAACCAAGTAGAAATCCGCATTCTCAGTTAAGCCTATTTTGTTGTGCTGGTAGGCGTAGAGTTTCCAGCCAATAAAGGGAAAAACTAGACAGGACAGAAGTGTAATACAGATGATGATTTTTTCATGGAAAGACCTCCTTTCACTGTTTAGTATATCAAAATTTGTCATCTTAGACAAGAAATCATGTGTTAATATACAAATAAAGTCATGCAAGTTTTCTTACATGACTTTTGTTCTTATTTTCCAAGACAGAATTGGCTAAAGAGTTGGGTAATGAGTTCATCTGGAGCAGCATCCCCTGTTATTTCCCCCAAAATTTGCCAACAGCGGGTCAGGTCAACCTGTAACAAGTCTACTGGCATGCCCATTTCCAGCCCATCGTTGACAGCTTGTAGGCTTTGGACGGCTTGTTCAATGAGGGAAATGTGGCGAGAATTGGAGAGGTAGGTGGCATCTTGCTCGACCAGACCAGCATTTTCAAAGAAGAGTTGGTTGATTTTCTCTTCGATTTGGTCGATATTCTGGTTTTTCAAGACGGAAATGCGAATGACATCTTCAGGCAGTTGGTCTACTTCAATCTGCTCTTCCAGGTCGGTCTTGTTGAGCAGGACAATGCGGTTGGCCATATCGGAAATGGCTAGGAGGTTACGGTCTTGCTCGGTCAGAGGCTCAGATGCGTTGAGGACTAGTAGGATGAGGTCGGCCTCCTCAAGGGCTTTTTTGGACCGTTCCACACCGATTTTTTCAACGATGTCGTCTGTTTCACGGATACCTGCTGTATCAATCAGCTTGAGGGGGACGCCTTTGATGTTGACGTATTCTTCGATAACGTCACGGGTTGTTCCTGCGATGTCTGTAACGATGGCTTTTTCCTCGCGGAGAAGGTTATTGAGCAGGCTGGATTTTCCCACATTTGGACGACCGATAATAGCGGTTGCGATGCCTTCACGCAGGATTTTTCCACGGCGGGCAGTACGGAGGAGATTTTCCAAAAGCGCTTGGAACTGGAGGGTTTTCTCGCGGACCAGCTCTGTCGTCGCCTCCTCGACGTCGTCATACTCAGGGTAGTCGATGTTGACCTCAACCTGTGCCAGCGTGTTGAGAATCTCCTGGCGGGTGTCGTTGATGAGCTGGGAGAGGGAGCCGTCAAGCTGGCGGACGGCATTGTGCATGGCCTTGTCGGTCTTGGCACGGATGACATCCATGACGGCCTCGGCCTGAGTCAAATCCACACGACCGTTGAGAAAGGCACGCTTGGTAAATTCGCCCGGCTCAGCCATTCGAGCCCCTTGGCGAATCAGGAGCTGGAGGATTTCGTTGGTAACGGCGATGCCTCCGTGGGTATTAATCTCAATGACATCTTCGCGCGTGAAGGTCTTTGGGGAACGCATGGCTCCGATCATAACCTCGTCCAGCACTTGACCCGTCGCAGGGTCGATGATATGACCGTAGTTGAGGCTGTGACTGGGTACAGTCGCAAGGTCTTTTCCTTTGAAGACCTTGCTGGCAATGGCAAAAGCGTCCGTCCCAGAAAGGCGGACAATCCCGATAGCGCCCTCACCGAGAGGGGTGGAAATAGCGGTAATGGTGTCGAATTCTTTGGTAATCATATATCTTTCTTTCTAAAATCGTCTTATCTATTAGTGTATCATGGAATGATAAAAAAAGCACAAATGAGGGATGGGAATGCATGCTCACTAAATCAATTGCTTTTCTATTCCATTCTAGCTTAAAATATGATAAAATAAACATACATAATCTTTGTATTTTTTTGGAGAGAGATATGAAATTTCTAAATAGATTTGCATATATATATATATATATATATATATCAAAGTAATTTAAAACTTTTTTTCAATTTCATAGTAAACAAAACCTGCCAGTCTTGGCAGGCTTTTTGCGTTGTCGAAAGGCTGGTGTCTAGATGACTTGGAAACAACTTATGCTAGACATACCAGTCTATGCACCAGAACTCTTGGAAGAAATGAAAGCCATAGAGGAATACCAAACAGGCTTGCTTGAAAAACTAGAAAGACAGGACAATGCCTTAGAGTTGGAGGCTGTTTACCAAGTGGAACAAGCCCGCCTGACCGATATTGTCAAAGGGTATCTGGACATCAAGCGTAAGCCTGACCACTATGCCCAAGCAGAGCAGAAATTAGCAGATGCCCACGGTCAGTTAATCGGTTTCCGTAAGCATCTCCACAAACTCTTGCAAAAGGTCAATGAAGAGGATTTGAAAGATTTTCAAGTTAGCTTACGCTTGTTGCCTGGTCAGCGGGAATTGGTTGACCCTCAGGCTCTTTATCAGACTAAAAAGCCAGCCAATGAAGTGCAGATGGAAGACGAACTCATCCGCCATCTGACCAGCGGAGAGAGTCAGTGGGTCTACCGTCCTGAACTCAATAGTGAAGAACTCCTTTGGTCCAACTTTTTCGCCAAGCTAGAGGCCAATAACGTCCGCCACCTAGCTGACCATCCTCTGACAGAGCAAGAAAAGCACCAAATCAAGAACCAGCTCAACTTTGTCAATTTCTACGAAGCTGCCAAGTGGCTAGCAGGTGAGAATGGTATTGCCAAGGTCCAAGTCCAGCGGGAAGATGCTAGTCTGGGCACCATCCGACTAGAGGTCATCTGGCGGCACAATGTCGCAGGGGGCAAGTCCAGTTATGAGGTTGTCAACCAAGTTGTGACAGGTGGGGATGCTGCCAGACAAAGACGGGGTGATGTGACCCTCTTAATCAACGGTCTTCCCATGATTCAGATTGAGCTCAAGAGCCGTTCCCATCCCTATATGGATGCCTTCCGTCAAATTCGCAAATATGAGCAAGAAGGTCAGTTTAAGGGTATCTTTTCGAGTCTACAAATGTTTGTAGTGTCTAACATCACGGAAACCCGCTACATAGCAGCAGCCAAGGAATCCAAACTCAATGATCGTTTCTTGACCAAGTGGGTAGACAAGCATAACCAAGCTCAACCCCATCTCTTTGACTTTGCCAGAGAGGTCCTTTCCATTCCCATGGCTCACCAATTGGTCATGCAATATAGCGTTATCGACGACGACAAAAAAGCCCTTATCCTGCTCCGTCCTTATCAAATTCATGCCATCGAAGCTATCAGAGAAGCTAGCCGTCTACGCCAGTCAGGCTATATATGGCACACAACTGGTTCTGGTAAGACCCTGACATCCTACAAGGTGGCACGCAATCTCCTGCAAATTCCATCCATTGAGAAGACTATTTTTGTCATAGATAGGACAGACCTTGACCAGCAGACCACCGCTGCCTTTCTATCCTACGCGGAAAATGACATGATAGATATTGACCAGACGGACGATACCCAGCACTTGTTGAAAAATCTGTCTTCAGAAGACCGCCGTGTCGTGGTCACCACTATTCAAAAACTCAATACCCTCCTGCGTCAATTTGAAGAGGGGCTTCATGAGAAATTCCACCAGCGTGTTAAGAACCTAAATCTAGCCTTTGTTGTGGACGAATGCCACCGGGCTGTCACCCCAGAACGCCAGCGGATTTTGGAACAGTTCTTTGTCAACTCGCTTTGGTATGGCTTTACAGGTACTCCTATTTTCAAGGAGAACAAGCGAGAGCAAAAAGGTGATTTAGCCCAGACGACAGAAGAACAGTATGGGCCATGTCTCCATGAATACACAGTCAAAGAAGCCATCCATGATCGAGCTGTTCTTGGTTTCCAAGTGGAATATCAGACCACCATGCCTGGCTGGGCGGAAGATGAAATCGAAGACGAGTTTTATGACGATGAACGGCACATGCTGACGGTGCTGGATGCCATTTTAAACAAATCCAAACGCAAGCTCGGTTTCCAAAACGGTGTAGGGAAAACTTACGAGGGCCTACTGACTGTCAAGTCCATCGCCCGTGCCCAAGCCTACTATGACCTGATACAAGAAGTCAAGGCAGGACAGAAGAGCCTGACGATTTCCGAGTCTGTCAAGAAGGTTTTACCAGACTTTCCAAAAGTTGCCATCACATACTCAGTGACTGAAAATGAAGAGTCTTCCTTTGCTAATCAAGACTACATGAGCAAGAGCTTGGAGGATTATAATGCCATGTTTGGTACGCATTTCACTCTGGCGACCCTTGGTTCCTATAATACTGACCTCAACGAACGCTTGGCTCGGAAAAAAGACAAGTATGCCTTCCGTGAGGAGCAGTTGGACTTGGTCATTGTGGTGGATCGTCTCTTGACGGGCTTTGATGCTCCGTGCTTGTCTACCATTTTCATGGACAGGCAACCTATGAAACCCCAGCACATCATCCAAGCCTTTTCACGGACCAACCGTCTCTTTGACGAGGGCAAGAAGTTTGGACAAATCGTCACCTTCCAGACTCCAGAACGCTTTAAGGAAAAGGTTGACGAGGCCCTCAGTCTTTACTCAAATGGTGGCGAGTTTGCGGTGTTGGCTCCGACTTGGTTGGAAGAAAAAGCCAAGTTCAAGGAAAAAGTTCAGCAGTTGCTGGCTATTGCCCCAAATCCTGAAATGGTGCCAGACCTGGATGTCAGCAGTGATGCCGAGTTGAAACGCTTTGCTAAGGCCTTTCAGGAATTTGACAAGCTCTTTGCCTCCGTACAGGTCTATGCCGACTACGAGCAAGAGGACATTCTCAAGGAAATCGGGCTTAGTCTGGAGGATATTGAGAATTTTTCTGGACAATACCAAAATGTCATCGAAGAACTCCGCAGACGGCGGAAGGATGACGAGGGCATAGAAGATACGCCTTTTGATATTGAATACGAGCTGGAGTCTGTCCGTACGGATGAAATCAATTACCACTATATCATCTCTCTCATCCAAAACCTGATTGACAGTAAAAATCAAGTCATTCCTGATAAAGAGAAAAAGATGGTGGACAACTACATCGCCGACTTAGACAAGACCAATCCCAAACTCTCCCAACTTATCTCAAAAATCTGGCAGGAAGCTCAGACCAATACTCAAGATTACAAGGGCCAATCCATCGCCCACAAGCTAGACGAGATGATTGACCTAACCATCCGTGAGCAAGTCGTATCCACAGCACGAGATTGGTGTGTTGGCGAAGACGAACTCCAGTTTATCGTGGACAACTACCGAGTCGGCAAGGACAAGCAAATCGGAGAAAAAGCCCTGGTCGATACCTACGACTATATAAGCTACAAGGAAAACAAGGGCGACCAAGCCCTCAACAAGCTCAAATACAAAAAAGCTCTCAAAGAGGACTATATGAACATGATTGCGGAAGAAATCCTGCCATTGAGGGGGAGGTAGGGTAGATGTATTTTGACAAAACCCTCAATTTGTCAAAATAGACCCTGAGATTTATTTTCTATCTGCTCAAAACAGCCATTTTGTCAAATTAGAATGAAAAAACTTAAGTCTATTTTATCAAAATCAGCATTTTGTCAAAATAGAAAATAATAATTAAGAGCTATTTCAACAAAATGTGGTATTTGAGAGAAATGAAAATAGAAAGGAGAATGAATGGCGGAAAATATTTTAATTTTAGGAAATGGTTTTGACCTTGCGATGGGTAGAAAGACCAGCTATGGAGATTTTTTGAAATTTTCAAGGTCTGTTAGTGTTTTGAAAAAGTATGTTTTAAAAGATACAAATGATTACTCATTGGAAAATGTAAGTCAAAACTATCAAAGGATAATAACAAGAATTTCTGAAGCCTTAGATGATTTAAAATCGGAATTCTCAGACAAAGAGAATGAGAAAATTTTGAGCTTAAGTAATTTTAAAAAATTCTTTTTGATGTCAGATTATCTTTACTACGAAGTGAAAAACAGTTTACCAATAGACATTCTGGATTTTTCGTTATCCAATGACCCAATAGCTAATACTATACTCAGTCGAGGAGTGGTGACTATAAAAAATTCCTTAAAGACATCACAATTATATTTTGATGTCGAATCAATTGCCGAGATATTGTCAAATGTTGAAAAAAAGGATTTTGAATGGTTGTTTAAATTACCAGATAATATCTACGTTCGCTTTCTTGAAGAAAATAAAGATTTACTAGGCAAAAACTGGTCAAATATTGAACATGCTATTTCATCACTTGCAGAGGCAATAATGGAGCTTAAACATAGTGCATCCATTTTAACAGATGTGTTGGCGGAAGAAAATGTTATTCAGAGGAACTCTAAACTAGAGAGTGTAAAATCAAAGTTTGCTGATAGTGTAAATCATCTGGCAATATGTTGTGTTTTGGATTTATTGAAAAGTGAGTCTATTTGTAAAAGTTCAAAGTTATCCGTACTTCATCACCTTGATGCTATTAATGAATCTATGATTTCTGAATTAGAGAAAATAACAGATTACCTGGAATTTTATTTAACCTATTTGGATAAGATTGATTTTGAAATTCAAAAGATTAGACCTGCTTCAACAGCATTGGATGCGATTCAAAATATTGAAAAATCTAAAGTTATCACTTTTAATTATACCAATACTGCTAGTGAAATGTTGGGTGTAACCGAGGAAAATACTCACTTTATTCATGGAAGATGTCAATTCAATCGATCTGATGATGACATCAATACCATGGTTTTCGGTATTGAAGATAAGGAAGCAGAAACTGAAAATATCCATCAAGATTTAATTCCATTTCAGAAATTCTATCAACGGGCTGTTAAAGAAACAGGAAGCAAGTTTGAGAATTTTTTTGAAAATACTTTAGAGTTTAGTGACGATTGGGTGTATTCGGCTAGTAAAAATATTATCATCTTTGGTCATTCCGTAGATCCTCTTGATAAGGAAATTTTTAAAGCCTGTTTTGATTTAGCCCATGAAGGGGGCTATGCTTACAAGTTCATATTTACTTTCCTTGACGAGGTCACGAAACGAAATATTGTTAAAAATCTAGCAATTATTTTAGGAAAAAGAAAGTTAGTAGAGTTAACTGGTAGAGGAAATATTGTATTTGTGAAAAGTTATGATATAGATCAGATGAGAAAGGAGTTATTAAATTAAATGAAAACAAACAATAATATCCCAGCCTATCGTTTTCAAGGCTACACTGACGCTTGGGAACTGCGGAAGTTGGGGGAAGTGGCTAGATTTAGACGTGGTTCTTTTCCGCAACCTTACGGAAATAGCGAATGGTATGATGGTGACGGAGCAATGCCTTTTGTTCAAGTTGCAGATGTCACAGATGAGATGAATTTAGTAGGAGATACAAAACAAAAAATTAGTAGAAAAGCACAACCACTAAGTGTCTTTGCTGAGGAAGGTTCTGTACTAGTTACTTTACAAGGTAGTATTGGTCGTGTTGCTATTACCCAATATGGGGCTTTTATTGATAGGACGGTACTGATTTTTGAAAACTTTAACTTACCAGTTGATAATTTGTTTTGGGCTTATATAATTAAACAAAAATTTATTGAAGAAGCAAAGTGTGCCCCCGGTGGAACAATCAAAACAATTACCAAGGAAGTTCTTAGTGACTTTGATATAAAGCTCCCCTCCCTCCCCGAACAAGAAACCATCGGCACCTTCTTCTCCACCCTGGACCGCCACATCACCCTTCATCAGCGTAAGTTGGACACGCTCAAGGAGCAGAAGAAGACCTATCTCAAACTCCTCTTTCCAGTCAAGGGACAAACCAAACCAGCCCTCCGTTTCCAAGGCTTTGAAGACGACTGGGAAGAAGTGAAGTTGGGGGAGATAATGGAAGTTACCTCGGTAAAACGTATTCATCAATCTGATTGGACAGATTTTGGAGTAAGATTTTTGCGGGCAAGAGATATAGTTGCAGAATCAAAAAATGAGTCAGTCTCCGAGCCCTTATTCATATCACAAAAAAAATACGATGAATATACAGCAATTTCAGGAAAGGTTACAAAAGGTGATTTGCTTGTTACTGGAGTTGGTACAATTGGTATCCCTATGCTAATTGAAAAGAATGAACCAATTTATTTTAAGGATGGAAATATTATTTGGTTTAAGAATGAAAATCAAATTGATGGTCAGTTTTTCTACTATTCATTCATTGGCAAAAATATTCAATCATTTATAAAAGAATCGGCTGGGATAGGAACAGTTGGAACATTTACAATAAACACAGGAAAAAATACACCTATAGATTTACCAATACTGAAGAAAGAACAATCCGCCATCGGCACCTTCTTCCAAACCCTTGACCAAGAGATTGCTCAGGTGGAGGACAAGCTGACTAGCTTGAAAGAGATGAAAAAGACTCTGCTCCGTAAATTATTTGTATAATTCAGGGAGTGGGAAAGAACTCGACTGGTCTAAAAAGAGTTCGTCAACAAGTCCTTATTTCCAGTTGTTGAGCTGAAACAGTCTATTCCCAGACTGTTTCAGTCCCACCCCCGCACAGCTCAAACTGTCTGGGAGACCGTTTGAGGTTGGAGATGAAGCGAACTTTGTTCGCAACAGTCGTAATGGTCGGATTTGGAGTGTGAAACACGAATAAATATGCCAATCAACCACTGCGCTGAGATGTTGACACGAACTCTAAGAAGTGGTGCTGGGCTTTTTGCCTAGCCTCTCGCCCTCCTAATTCCCATTATAATATTTCTTGACGAACGGTTGATATTCTGATAGAATGAGCATAGAAAAAGAGTTGGACGGCAATCCAACTCTCAGTAGAACCGTTTAAGACGGTGGCTCATATTTACAGAAATAATCCGTTCAACTTGCCGAAAGTGGGGACGGATTATTTTTTGTTTTCATCAGGTGTTTCACTCCCCCTAAGTCACCATATAAAAATCTTGATTAACTGACGAAATTTTGTTAAAATAAGCATAGAAAAAGAGTTGGACGGCAATCCAACTCCTAGTAGAGCCATTTCGGTGGTTCACAATGTTTGTTTTATATTAAAATAAAATCGTCAGTGTCCCAAAATATTGACGGTTTTATTTTTTGTCTGCGAATGCTTTATAGATGATAATGACTAAATTGATGAGATTTAAGATAAATCCACCGAAGGCAATCATTACCATCAAAACATCAGTTAGAGACATTTGTTCCCCCTTTCTGTAAGATTTCGGACTTATTTCCATAAGCACCACCTCCAGTTAGAAAGTTGGAACCACCGTCATATTTCTCTACTTATCTATTATACCATATTTTTAGAAAGAATCACAGACATGAACAATTCAAACAACTCACAATCCCTCTATCAGTCCCTTTGGAATGCGGCGGATATTCTCCGTGGCAAGATGGACGCTAACGAATACAAGTCCTACCTTTTGGGCTTGATTTTCTACAAATACCTATCAGACAAGTTGCTTCTGGCAGTTTGTGATAACCTCGATGAAACCTTTGACAGTTTGTCACAGGCGCAAAGACTTTATGAAGAAAATTTTGCGGATCCAGATGTTAAGGAAGATTTGCTAGATGTCCTTGATGATGAGCTGGGTTACTTTATCGAGCCTGGTCTGACTTTTACGGCCTTGGTAGCAAAAGTCCACAATAGCAACTTCCAGTTGGAAGATTTGGCACAGGGCTTCCGAGACATTGAGCAGTCTAACGAGATTTTTGAAAACCTTTTTGAAGACATCGACCTCTACTCTAAAAAGCTGGGACCAACACCGCAAAAGCAGAATCAGGTCATTTCAGCCCTGATCAAAGAACTCCATGAGCTCAACCTCAGCAACCATGATGGAGATGTCTTGGGAGATGCCTATGAATACCTGATTGGTCAGTTTGCCAGCGACTCTGGAAAGAAAGCGGGCGAGTTCTATACACCTCAAGCCGTTTCCCACCTCATGACCCAGATTGTCTTTCTTGGACGGGAACATCAAAAGGGCATGACCCTCTATGACCCAACCATGGGGTCAGGCTCCCTCCTTCTTAACGCCAAACGTTACAGTAAAGAGTCTTCGACCGTTTCCTACTTTGGTCAGGAGATTAACACCTCGACCTACAACCTGGCCCGCATGAACATGATGCTCCACGGTGTTGCTATTGAGAACCAAAAACTTCATGTCGGTGACACTCTTGATGCGGACTGGCCAACGACGGAGCCGACAGACTTTGACGGTGTGCTTATGAACCCACCTTATTCTCAGAAGTGGAGTGGAGATGCTGGCTTCCTGCAAGATGCACGTTTCTCTAGCTATGGAGTATTAGCACCCAAGTCTAAGGCTGACTTCGCCTTTTTGCTACATGGTTTCTACCATCTCAAGCATTCAGGCGTTATGGCTATTGTCCTTCCTCACGGGGTTCTCTTTAGGGGAAATGCAGAGCAGAAAATCCGTCAGCATCTTCTAGAAGAAGGAGCCATTGACACCGTGATTGGCCTGCCAGCCAACATCTTTTATAATACCTCCATTCCAACCACAGTCATCATTCTCAAGAAAAACCGCACCAGCAAAGATGTCCTCTTTATCGATGCCTCAAAAGAGTTTGACAAGGGCAAAAACCAAAATATCATGACCGATGATCATATCGCCAAGATTTTGAAAGTCTATCAAGACCGTCAAGATGTGGACAAGTTTGCCCACCTAGCTAGCTTTGAGGAGATTGTGGAAAACGACTACAACCTCAACATCCCTCGCTATGTCGATACCTTTGAGGAAGAGCCGGTCATTCCACTGACAGAGCTTGCGGATAAGCTTGCCCAGACCGATGAGGAAATCGCAGCAACCACAGCCCAGCTTGAAGCTATGCTTGGTCAGCTAGTCGGCACCACACCGGAAGCACAGGCAGAATTAACTAGCTTTCTGGAAAAATTGAAGTAGTTAATTTTATGTATTCGCTATCCTCTTAAACCAGTTCGTGGTATAATTATTTCATGAATGACTTCAAAGGAGACAAAGATGACAAACCTAAAAGAGCAGGTTGGGATTAAGGCGGCGGAATTTGTGACGGACGGGATGATTGTTGGACTTGGAACTGGTTCGACTGCCTACTATTTCGTGCAGGAGATTGGCCGCCGGGTTGCAGAAGAAGGGCTACAGATCACAGGCGTAACGACCTCTCATGCTACGGCAGAACATGCTGCGTCCCTTGGGATTCCCCTAAAAAATATCGACGAAGTCGAATATGTGGACTTGACGGTGGATGGAGCCGATGAGGTGGACGGAGCCTTCAATGGTATCAAGGGTGGCGGTGCTGCACTGCTCATGGAGAAGGTGGTCGCTGTCAACAGCAAGGACTGCATCTGGATTGTGGATGAGTCCAAGGTGGTTCAAACCCTAGGTACCTTCAAGTTGCCGGTGGAAGTCGTGCAGTACGGTGCGGAAAATCTTTTCCGACTATTTGAGAAAAAAGGGTATCGTCCAAGTTTTCGTATGCGTAATGGAGAAAAACATATCACGGATATGCAGAACTTTATCATTGACCTTGATTTGCGCAGAATAGACGACACATATGCATTGGCGGAAGAATTGGACCGGACCGTCGGTGTTGTAGAACACGGTCTCTTTATTGGATTGATTTCCAAGGTAATTGTTGGCACACCAGAAGGACCGAACATCATCGAAAAGAAATAAATTGAAAACGCTTCTCATTTTGGTACAATGAGAGGCGTTTTTATGGTATAATGAAAACACGAACGTTTAGACTCTTCAAAAATCTATCCCCTTACCTCGTAGCAGTCAGATGATAGGTACTGAAAAAGCGATAGCTGAACAGCAGGCAGTGAAGCGAGTAACAGTATCTAGTTTTGATGGTTAGGAAGTTTGATGCCGAGAGCTTTGACTGTATAGTATTGCACCCCATTAAAATGTTTAGATGTGGTAACGATAATTTCCAGTCTAGCAACTTGGTTGGATGTTGATTTTGGTTGAATCTAACTATTCAAATAAAGGAGACAATTATGCCTAAATTTAAACGTGTTCACTTGGTAGTTATGGACTCTGTCGGAATCGGCGCAGCACCAGACTCAGATAAATTTTTCAATGCGGGTGTAGCAGATACAGAATCTGACACTCTCGGTCACATCTCTGAAAAAGCAGGTCTTGCAGTGCCAAATATGGCAAAAATTGGTCTTGGAAATATCCCTCGAGATACAGCGCTTGCGACAGTTCCTGCTGAAAGTCATCCAACTGGCTACGTGACCAAGCTGGAAGAAGTGTCGCTCGGAAAAGACACCATGACAGGCCACTGGGAAATCATGGGCCTCAATATTACTGAGCCATTTGATACATTCTGGGATGGTTTCCCTGAAGAGATTTTGACAAAAATCGAAGAATTCTCAGGTCGTAAAATCATCCGCGAAGCAAACAAGCCGTATTCAGGTACAGCTGTCATTGATGACTTTGGCCCTCGCCAAATGGAAACTGGGGAGTTAATCGTCTATACCTCCGCAGACCCTGTGCTTCAGATTGCAGCCCACGAAGATATTATTCCACTTGATGAGTTGTATCGTATCTGTGAATACGCTCGTTCCATTACCCTTGAACGCCCAGCTCTTCTTGGTCGGATTATTGCCCGTCCATACGTTGGTGAGCCAGGCAATTTCTCACGGACTGCAAATCGTCATGACTATGCAGTATCACCGTTTGAAGCAACAGTACTCAACAAACTAGCAGATGCGGGTGTACCAACTTACTCAGTTGGTAAAATCAGTGATATTTTCAATGGTTCAGGTATTACAAATGATATGGGTCACACCAAGTCCAACATGCACGGTGTCGATGTCTTGCTTGAAACGTTGCAGTTGCCTGAATTCGAGGAAGGTTTTACTTTTACAAACCTAGTTGACTTTGATGCTGTCTATGGTCATCGTCGCAATATCGAAGGTTATCGCGACTGCTTGCAAGAGTTTGATGCACGTATTCCAGAGATTATTGACAATATGCGTGAAGATGACCTGCTCTTGATTACAGCTGACCACGGAAATGATCCATCCTATGCTGGAACAGACCACACACGCGAATATGTGCCACTCTTAGCATACAGCAAGGCTTTCAAAGGTAGCGGTGTCTTGCCAGTAGGCCATTTTGCGGACATTTCAGCAACCGTTGCGGAAAACTTCGGAGTGGACACAGCAATGATTGGCGAAAGCTTCTTGGAGAAACTAATTTAATGGAGAAGCTAACGGTCTATATCAATCCCGACTGTAGTAAGTGTAAGAAATTACAAGTCTTATTACCTAGTCAAAACTTAGATATCAAGTGGGTCAATTATTTAGAAAATCCTTTGACAGAGGCAGAATTGACAGCTCTTTTGAAAAAAATGGGCAGTCAACCTTCAGCAGTTACTCGATTGAAGGAAGAAGAACGACTAGCCTTGTCAGAAGAAGAAATCTTTGAGCGTTTAGTTAAAGAGCCTGCTCTTCTCAACCGTCCCATTATCGAGCGAGAGCAGACAGCCTTTCTCTGTCGTCCACTTGAAATCATTAAAGAAAAAATGCCAGAATATGACTGGTCGGATTATTTATAAAAGGAGAAAATATGAGTTTACTTGCAAAAATCAATGAAACAAAAACGTTCTTAGAAGAAAAAGGTCTGGTAAAACCTGAATTCGGTTTGATTTTGGGTTCTGGCTTGGGTGAATTGGCCCAAGAAGTTGAAAATGCCATTGTCATCGACTATGCAGATATTCCAAACTGGGGCAAGTCAACAGTTGTAGGTCATGCTGGTAAGTTGGTGTACGGTGATTTGGCAGGACGTAAGGTCTTGGCTCTTCAAGGTCGATTCCACTTCTACGAAGGAAATCCGATGGAAGTTGTGACTTTCCCAGTCCGTGTCATGAAAGCTCTTGGTTGTGAAGGCGTGATTGTTACTAATGCCGCAGGTGGTATCGGTTACGGTCCAGGTACTCTCATGGCCATTACAGACCACATCAACATGACTGGCCAAAATCCATTGATTGGCGAAAACTTGGAAGAATTTGGTCCACGTTTCCCAGATATGTCAAATGCCTATACAAAAGAATACCGTGAAAAAGCCCATGCCATTGCGGAAAAATTGGGTATCAAGTTGGACGATGGTGTCTATCTCGGTGTGACAGGCCCTACCTATGAAACACCTGCTGAAATCTTGGCCTTCAAGACTATGGGTGCCCACGCAGTCGGTATGTCAACAGTACCAGAAGTTATCGTGGCAGCTCACTCAGGTATGAAAGTTTTGGGTATCTCTGCTATCACAAACTTTGCGGCTGGTTTCCAATCTGAACTCAATCACGAAGAAGTTGTAGAAGTAACCGAGCAAATCAAGGGCAACTTCAAGGGCTTGGTGAAAGCTATCTTGGCTGAGTTATAAGCATTCGAAAATAGAACAAAGAGGTACATTACATGTCTATCCATATTTCCGCAAAACCAGGCGAAATCGCTGATAAGATTTTGCTTCCTGGTGATCCGCTTCGTGCTAAATTTATCGCTGAAAACTTCCTTGAAAATGCAGTTTGCTTCAACGAAGTTCGCAATATGTTCGGCTACACAGGTACCTACAAGGGTCATCGTGTCTCTGTCATGGGAACAGGTATGGGAATGCCTTCTATCTCTATCTACGCCCACGAGCTTATCAATGACTATGGCGTGAAAAAGCTAATCCGTGTAGGAACTGCCGGTTCGCTCAACAAGGATGTCCATGTTCGTGAATTGGTTTTGGCGCAAGCAGCCGCAACTAATTCTCGTATGATCAATATTGACTGGCCAGAGTACGATTTGCCACAAATCGCTGATTTTGGTCTTTTAGATAAGGCTTATCATATCGCCAAAGAACTCAACATGACAACGCATGTTGGCAATGTTTTATCATCAGATAGTTTCTATTCTCCAAAATTGTTTAGTCGCAACTTAGAATTAGGTCAACTAGGTGTCAAGGCAGTCGAAATGGAAGCAGCAGCCCTCTACTACTTGGGTGCTAAATTCGGCGTAGAAACGCTTGCCATTATGACTATTTCTGATAGTTTGGTCAATCCAGAAGAAGATACCACAGCAGAAGAGCGTCAAAACACCTTCACAGATATGATGAAAGTTGGTTTGGAAACTCTGATTGCAGAATAATTAAGAATAATTTTGATTGTAGTAACCTGCAATCGTTTAAAAGACGAACCAATTTCTATTTGTACGGGAGTTGGCTTGTCTTTTTTTTATAAATAGGGTATAATTAAGAAAACGTTTACAAAGAAAGAGTGAAATCTTTCTGAATGATTACATTAATATACAGGAGAAACCTCATGATAAATTTACAAAATTTTGTTCAATCCATGTATGCTAAACGTATTGAGGATTGTACAGACCAAGAACTCTATTACGCCTTGCTTGCTTTTACAAAACAGCAAAGTGAAGCCAAATATACTAACGACCAGAAGAAAAAGGTTTACTATATTTCAGCAGAGTTCTTGATTGGTAAACTCTTGTCCAACAACCTGATTAACTTAGGTGTCTATGACGAGGTGAAGAGCCAGTTAGCTGCTGCTGGTAAGGACTTGATTGCCATTGAAGATGTGGAGATGGAGCCATCTCTAGGTAACGGTGGTTTGGGTCGTTTGGCTGCCTGCTTCCTTGATTCCATTGCTAGTCTGGGTCTTAACGGTGATGGGGTCGGCTTGAATTATCACTTTGGACTGTTTAGACAATTATTCGAATACCATCAGCAGTCAGCTGTGCCAAACGAGTGGATTACACCACGTTCATGGTTAACAGAGTCACCGATTTCTTATCAGGTGCCATTTGCAAACTTTACCTTGACATCTAAGTTGTATGACATCGATGTACCTGGTTATAAAATGGAACGCAAGAATCGTCTACGTTTGTTTGACCTTGGTTCAGTTGATGATAATATCATCTACGATGGTATCGAGTTTGACAAGGAAGATATTTTCCGTAATTTGACCCTCTTCCTTTATCCAGATGATTCGACAGACGAGGGTAAAGTTCTCCGTATCTTCCAGCAGTATTTCATGGTGTCTAACGCTGCCCAACTCTTGATTGACGAAGCGGTTGCCAAAGGGTCAAACCTTCATGACTTGCCTGATTATGCAGTGGTTCAAATCAATGATACCCATCCATCACTTGTTATTCCAGAATTGATTCGTTTGTTGGAACTTCGTGGCATTTCATTTGATGAGGCAGTTGAAATTGTTAAGAAAATGACTGCTTATACCAACCATACCATCTTGTCAGAAGCTCTTGAAAAATGGCCGCTTGATTTCTTGAATCGTGTGGTTCCGCACTTGGTGCCATTTATTGAAGAGCTGGATCGTCGTGCCAAAGAAGTGAAGGATGATCCTGCTGTCAATATCATCGATGAGCATGGTCGTGTCCACATGGCCCACATGGATATTCACTATGGCTACTCTATCAATGGTGTGGCAGCCCTTCATACTGAGATTTTGAAAACATCAGAGTTAAAAGCCTTCTATGAGCTCTATCCAGAGAAGTTTAACAACAAGACGAATGGTATCACCTTCCGTCGTTGGCTCATGCATGCCAACCCAAGTTTGGCAAGCTATCTTGATGGCCTACTTGGCCATGGTTATCACCATGATGCCAGCGAGTTGGAAAAACTTTTAGAATACAAGAATGACAAGGAATTGAAATCTTGGTTGGATAAAAACAAGCAACACAACAAGCGTAAATTACAACGTCATATTGCTAAAACTCAAGGTGTTGAAGTTAATCCAGAGTCTATCTTTGACGTGCAAATCAAGCGTATGCACGAGTACAAGCGTCAACAGATGAATGTCCTCTATGTTATCCATAAGTATTTGGATATCAAGGCTGGGAATATCCCCGCGCGTCCATTGACTGTCTTCTTTGGAGGAAAAGCAGCACCAGCTTACACAACGGCTCAAGATATTATCCACTTGATTTTGGTCTTATCACAGGTTATCAAAAATGACCCAGAAGTGGCACCACATTTGCAGTTGGTCATGATTGAAAACTACAACGTAACGGAAGCCAGCTTCATCATTCCAGCGGCAGACATTTCAGAGCAAATTTCTCTTGCATCTAAAGAAGCATCTGGTACTGGTAACATGAAATTCATGCTGAACGGCGCCCTGACCATCGGTACAGACGACGGTGCCAACGTGGAAATTCATGAATTGGTCGGCGATGAAAATATCTACATCTTCGGTCAAGATAGCCAGACTGTTATCGACCACTATGCAAATGGAACCTACCATCCATATGCCTTATACGAACGTGAAGCCATCCGTCCATTGATTGATTTCATCACTTCTGACACCATTCGTCAGGCTGGCGGTATTGATGAACGTCTATGGCGTTTACAGGATAACCTTAAGCACAATGACCACTTCATGACTTTGCTTGATTTGGAAGATTATATTGAAACCAAGGAAAGAATGTTGGCTGACTATGAAGACCGTGACAGCTGGTTGGAAAAGGTTATCGTCAACATTGCTAAAGCAGGATTCTTCTCATCAGACCGTACGATTCAACAGTACAACGAAGATATTTGGCATTTGGAAGCGAAATAGAAACTAAAAATGACCTTGCGGGGTCATTTTTTGTGTTCTGACTTTGAAAGTATGAGTTGTTGTGGAATTGAAATTTGACTAACGTTTGAGAGTGTTATAACTCCCAAACTCGTGATTTTACTGGTTTTTTAAAAAATCGTATCTCTTTATATTTCCTTATGTTCCCCCTCAGGGTGAACAAAAAGGTGAACAAATTTTACAATGAAAAAAAGGTTATCAAAGGGCGATAACCTCAAAAATTTTATGAGTTTAGCAGGCAAGTAACTAGCGTATCGAATTGATGCGCTTTTTTTTGATCGCTGGTACGTGTATTATATCATGTTTACACTTGTAATCGTGTTTCTAAAGCCGTTGTTAAAATTTCCGAATAGTTCAAACCCTCACGGTCTGCTAATTTTGTTAACCATTCAGGCACTGTCACATTCTTTCTAATTGCTTTATTATTCTTAATATACGGTGTTGGATCAGCTTGTATCATTGAAACAAAGCCATCAGGAGCGCTTAACTCCTTTATATCGCTTACTTTTGGTAACTCCATCCCCTCATCAATATAAAGGGCAATAGAGCTTTCTAAAAAATCACGGGCATTGTACATAGCTTCCTCAAGGTTATCCCCTTGAGTACCACCACTAAACTCTGGGAACTCCACCCAATAACCTTGTTCATCTTTATGAAAAATAGCTGGGTAAGATTTTAACATGTTTCTACCTCCAAAAGCGAAAAAGGAGGGGCATTTCAAAGTAGCCCCAAATCTCTCAGGATTTTCTTTTCTAGCCCTTTGCCCAAGTCCTTGTTTCCATGAACTGGGATTGTGACTATTTTTGAAAATCCTTCTTTTTTGAAATGGTGGTGACTTCCATTGACTCGGATTTCTTTCCACCCGTTAGCCTCTGCAAGTTTTGCCATTTCTTTTCCAGTAAGTGGCATAGCGCTCTACCTCCTTACATTATTTATTATATACGCATTATGCGCATTTGTCAATAGATTATGCTATTTGTCTTACATTCCTAAAAAATTTCAAAAAGGGAAAATTGTGCACGGAAGAGGGCGGCGTCGTTGAACCCCGAACAAACCCACCCCCGTTGAAAAAAGATGGGGGTATTTACGAATTTTAGCCCTGACCGTCTTTATACTGCAATAGTTCCCCATTCTTAAATATACAAGCAAAGTCTAACAAAGCTGTTTGTAATGCTTCGTAAAACATAGACTTTCCCATGTAAAAACTTTCATAGAGTGCCAAACCTGTTTTCTGACGCTTGATATACTTCTCTGTAAGTATGTCACTGTGTAACTTATCCAAGTTTGAGATAGCTCGCTCTATTTCATCCACTTCCTGACTTACTGCGATAGCATTCAGTAATCTATCTTCTTGCGTGCTTCGGGTCGTCAGGCGGTCAGGTTTATCGAACCTGAACACTTAAAACAGTTTCTCGATTATGCTGAACAATTAGCAAGTAGGAACTTTACCAAGTATTACCAATATGTTATTTTTAAGTTATTACTTGCCACTGGTTGTCGTATTGGTGAATTGTCTGCCCTTGAATTGTCTGATATTGACCTAGAAGCTGGTACAATATCAATCAGTAAAACCTATAGCATGGAACTACACATTATCGGGACAACAAAGACAAAGGCGGGTACCCGTATTATCAGCATAGACAAAAAAACAGTTCTCTTGCTGAAACAATATCAAAATCGTCAACGCTTGATGTTTCTTGAGGTTGGCGCGTGTGCTCCTGGTGTTGTCTTTGCGACAACTTTAAGGGAATACCTCCCACAGGTTTCACTACAAGAAGTTATAAATTGTCGGTGTAAGGCTTTGGGTATTCCTCGTTTTACTTGTCACGCATTCCGCCATACCCACGCTAGTTTACTGTTGAACGCTGGTATCACTTATAAGGAATTACAATATAGGATCGGTCATTCCAATATCGCTATGACTTTAGATACATATGGTCACCTATCCAAAGACAAGGAAAAAGAAGCGGTTTTATATTACGAAAAAGCCATGAATAGTCTTTAGGGTGAACAAAAAGGTGAACAAATTACAAAATCAACTAAATACAAGGTGCTAGAAACCGCATGAAATCAACGTTTGAAAGGATAAAAGAAAAAATATTATGAAAATCTGTGGATTGGATAGTCTAGTGAATTAGAAATAGGACATATCTAATGCTCAATAAAAATCAAAAATAGAATACTAAGGTCAATTTCTATGTGTAAAATTTCAATATCTAAGCTCAGATTGGAAATCATAGATTTTGACTAGCCATCTCATTTCGACAACTTCAAAATTGAAATTCTCTATATACAATTTGATTAGTAGATAGCTAATTTTGATTTTAAATGAGTATTAAAATTACTAATCTCTAAAGTGAGTTGCAATTAATTTGTGAATGATAATCGGCTCAATTCCTTGAGTTTTCGGCATTTTTGGTAGGTATCATCAGAATAGTGTCTGTCTACATGGCGATGTTTAAAAAGCAGATAAAGGAGTTCATGTAATTTTGCTTTTATCGTGATGTCGAAATAGATACCTTCTTCTTGGATTCTGGAACTCTAGTCATCAATGAACTTGTTGCACTTGACTTTACAACGTGCGGTACAAAGAATGTACTAAAATACTTGAAAATCGGGGGGGGGTGAGGTATAATTAACTCAGAGTCTTGGTGACTTGAAACTAGGGAAAACTGATTTTTTGAACGCTTCTTTTTTCTCTGGTAATATTTATTCAAAAGGAGTGACGATATGAATCGTTCGAAAAAGAAATCATTTGATTGGTATGGAGCGCGCCAGCGTTTCTCTATCCGTAAATATCATATTGGTGCTGCAAGTGTTCTGTTAGGTACGACCTTGGTTCTTGGTACAGGAACGATTGTAGGCGCTGAAACAGGAGTCAATGGGGATGGAGCTTCAAACGGGCAAATTGTACCTGGAAATGGTACTGGAACATCCGATGGCACGCAGCCACAAGGGGATAATCAAGGAGACAATAGCTCAGGAGTTCAGACTGGTAATACAACAAACTCAACTGCGAATGTCCAGCCTGCAGATGATACAGGTTCAGCAAGTAGCCAACCAGTAGGAACCTCACGTTCAGCAAATACTGGAACACAAGGAGATGGTTCGACTAACCAACCAGTAGATGAACCGATTATCAAATTTCCGACTCAAGATGACCAAAGACAACCTGCTGGTTACCAGAAAGTAGAGTTTTCCACTTATTTTTCGACATTGGTTTTTGAAGGAAAACCTGGTGAAATTCAAAATGGAAAATCTAAAAAATTTGTTTTTTGGGTTAAGACTGGAACTACATGGGGAGCATTAAAGAGGGACCCGCAATTTAGAATGCCTAAATATACAGTAGGCGACGGCGATTTTATTTTAGGTTATGCTAGAAGTGTTAGCGGAAACCTACAGTACATTGATTTCAATTCTCTCGATGACACTGCTATTGTAGACACATGGCAGATCAATACCGTTGTGGATTACATTGTTGGCGATGTTAAAGACGGAAAAACATTTGAAGAATACATGAACTCGGGGTCGTATGCTAAATTCCATATTCCTCAATTCCACGGAATTACATTGAATGCTAACGGTGGCACAATTGACGGCAAAGCGAAAAAAGCTTTTTATGTGGCTCATGAGCATGTACAATGGGGTAATCCGCGAGTAACTTCAAAAATTGATGCTGCATCCAATAAAGCATCCAGAGATGGTTATACTTTTGTTCGTTGGCAAACAGCTACAGGAGGAGGAATACCTACTTCGGGACAAATTGACACGATTGAATTTACTGCTGTATGGTTAAAACATCCAGAAGAAGCGGTAAAAGTTTTTAACCCAGCACAACTGAGTGAGACTGATAAAACAGAAGTTGCAGACCTGATTCGTAGTGTCAATACTGACTTAAAGGATAGCATTCAAGAAATAACTGTAGCGAATAATGGTGATGCTACGGTTAGATTTACAACGGGTGAAGAGCGGACTATTTCAGGAGCGAGTTTGGTATCGGACAACTCTGCAGAACAACGCGCTAAAGCTGAGGAAGCTATCTCCGATGCAGTATTGCAAAAACAGGATGATATTGCAAAAAGTCAGCTAACGGCAAAAGAGCAACAAGATAAGTTAGATAAATTGAGAGAACTTCAAGAATCTATAGAAGAGCAGATTGATGGAGCGACCTCTGAAGATGCTCTTGATAAGATCGTTGAAGATGGTAAGAATAGCATTGAAAACTTTGATTTAACGAGTGCTACTAAGAAAACAGCTGCTAAGCAAGACTTGGAAACAGCCTACAATGCTGAGAAAGCAGAAATTGAAAATTCTGTACTTACAGCTGACGAAAAAGCCACTAAACAAGCTGAGTTGACTACAGCTAAGGAAAATGCTATAAAAGCAGTTGATGATGCAAAAACAGATTCGGCTGTTGAAGGGGCTCTTAAAAATGGTAAAGCGACTATTGAGTCTACATACACAGCGATTATTAAAATCCCAAGTTCTGCGTCGGAACAAGCACCTAAGGGCTACGTAACTGTAACATTCGGCAAACATGATTATACTCGAGGTTTCACATTAGGTACTCAAACTGGCGAATCGGTAAAAGTATTTGTCAAAGAGAATGTGAAATGGGGAGAATTGTTAGATGACCCTGCTTGGCAATGGCCGACTGTAAAAACAGATGAAGGCGACACGGTTGTTGGTTGGTCTGTGAATGATTATAATTATAAACCAGGAAATGCTTTTGCACGTGACAATTATAAGGATACTGATGTCACTAATATAACCTTGTATCCAAACGTCGTTTTTGAAGTTGAAGATGTAGGAGGAAACGGGACTAAAGAAGGTTATTTAGCACAATATGGTCCAGATGAGCAAGATAAATGGATTTTTATCACGTTTGATGCTGATCAAGGTCAACTCAGTGGCTCAAAACAATCTAAAATGGTAGCTGTGAGCAAAAATCTCTATTCTATTGATTTTAGTAATAAAAAGTTTAAAGAAAAAGTTGAGTCGCCTACTCTTCAGGGACATACCTTTGTGCGTTGGCAAACAGATGCAGGTGAAGTATTACCTAAGAGTGGTGAAATCACAACTGACACAACCTATAAGGCACTGTATCTTGCCCATCCAACAGACAAGACTGTCGTCTTTGATGCCAATAAACTAACTGATACTGAGAAGGATAGTTTAAAACAAGCGATTAACAACGCGAATACAGATAGCGCTAACCTCATTCAAAGCATTACCGTATCTGATACAGGTGAAGCAACAGTAACCTATAATGACGGTACTGTCGTAACAGTTCCAGCATCACACCTCATCAATGAAGATAAAGCGCCTGCAAGAAATCTTGCGAAAGCGGAAATTGATAAAGCATCAAAAGAGAAGGTTGCTGAAATCAATGCTTCTGCCCTTACTGATGAGGAGAAAGCAGCCAAACTGACGGAAGTTCAAGAAGCAAAAGACCGAGCTAATAATGCAATTGATAATGCTACTACTACTGAAGACTTAACTAAGGCTATTTCGGATGGTACAGCAGCGATTGAAGCTATCAATACAACTACAAGTCCTAAGAAAACAGCTGCTAAGCAAGCTCTTCAAGATGCCTACAATGCTAAGAAAGATGAGATTGCTAAGTCAGCCTTGACCGCAGAAGAAAAAGCAGTGAAACAGGCAGAATTGGATAAGGCTAAAGAAGATGCTGAAAATGCTATTGTCACAGCAACAGATAATGCAGGAGTAGACACAGCACTAACTAACGGTCAATCCGCAATTTCTGGTATCGACACAAGCACAAGTGCTAAGAAGGATCAAGCTAAGGAAGAACTTAAAGCGGCAGCAGACGATGCTAAGAAAGCTATCGAAGCTAACGACAATTTGACAGATGCTGAGAAACAAGCAGCTAAGAAAGCCGTAGATGATGAAGTAGCGAAAGCAGAAAAAGCCATCGACGCAGCAACCAAAGCTGATGAAGTAGATGCAGCAACTCTTGCAGGCACGAAAGCTATCGCAGAAGATGTTGTTGACGCAGCTAAACTAGACGCTAAGAACAAGATTGACAAAGATGTAGAAGCAGCTAATGCAGCTATTGAGTCAAATCCAAACTTGTCAGAAAAAGAAATTGCATACGCTAAGACAGAAGTAGCTAAAGCAGCAGAAGACGCTAAGAAAGCTATCGATGCAGCAACAACTCCAGAAGCAGCTCAAGCAGCAGAAGAAGCTGGTACGGCAGCTATCGCCGCAGATGTTCTTGACGCAGCTAAGCAAGACGCTAAGAACAAGATAGCTAAAGACTTGGCAACTGTAGAAGCAGCAATCGATGCTAACTCAAACTTGTCAGAAGACGAAAAAGATGCAGCGAAACTTGCAGCTCAGGCTAAGGCAGCGGAAGCAGTAGCAAACATCGAAAAAGCAACGACACCAGAAGCAGCTCAAACCTTAGAAGATGCAGCTGTAAAAGACCTTGCAAATATCGAGATTAAAGCGGCTTACGATGACGCAGTGAAAGCAATCGAAGCAGCGGACAACTTGTCAACAGCAGCTAAAACACAAGCCTTAGAAGACTTGAAGAAAGCTCGCCAAGCAGCAGAAGAAGCTATTAAGACGGCATCAACGGCTGATGAAGTTGCCAAAGGTGCACTTGATGGTTTGAAATCTATTGCTAAAGTTGAAGCTAAAGCAGCAGCTGACGATGCAAAAGCAGCTATCGCACAAAATTCAAACCTGACAGATGCAGAGAAGAAAGTCTACACAGATGCAATCGATAATGCGTTGAAAGATACAGAAACTAAGATTGACGCTGCAACGGATGCAGATACTGTTGATGCTGAAACAGTTCTTGCTCAAAAAGATATCGCTAAGCAAGAAGTAGCCGCAGCTACAGCTGATGCTGTGAAAGGTATTGAAGCAAATACCAACTTGACAGATGCTGAAAAAGATGAATACAAAGCAACTGTTACCAAAGCAGCTGAAACAGCTGAAAAAGCTATTACAGATGCAACAACAGCAGCTGACATTCAAAGCAAGACCTTCGATGCTACTCAAGATGTTGCTAAAGAAGAAGTAAAAGCTGACGCAGCTGATGCAATCGCGGGTATCAAGGCCAACGACAACTTGTCAGATACTGCCAAAGAAGAAGCAATTGCAGCCATTGAGGAAGCAAGAGATACCACTCTTGAAAACATCGAAAACGCGAAAACAGCAGCAGATGTTGACACAGCGACACTTGACGCTGAAAAAGCAAATGCTAAAGCAGAAATCAAGGCAGCAGCCGATGACGCTAAGAAAGCCATCGACGAAAACGCAAACTTGCCTGAGTCTGATAAGAACGCTCTTAAATTAGCGATTGATGCAGAAGTTGCAGCAACAAACCTTGAGATTGACAATGCTAAGACAGCAGAAGAAATCGACGCAGCAACTCTTGCAACAGAAAAATCAATTGCTAAGGCAGAAGTCAAAGCCGCTGCAGAAGATGCATTGCAAGCTATCGATGAAAATGCTAACTTGACAGACGCTGAGAAAGCAAAAGCGAAAGCAGATGTCTACGTTGAATTGAGCAAGGCTGAAAAAGCAATCGATAAAGCAACTACAGCAGATGCTATCGACAATGCAACGCTTGTAGGTGAAAAAGCATTCGCTACTGCAGAACTTGAAGCAGCCGCAGAAGATGCTAAGAAAGCCATCGATGCCAACACTCACTTGACAGACGACCAGAAGCAAGCTGCTAAGGATGCAGTCGATGCTGAATTGGCAAAAGCTAAGGAAGCCGTTGTAGCAGCGAAAACAGCTGATGAAGTTGACGCAGCTACACTTGTAGGTGAGAAAGCAGTCGCTAAGGAAGAAATCAAGGCAGCCGCAGAAGATGCTAAGAAAGCTATCGATGCTAACAGCAACTTGACAGACGACGAGAAAGCAGCCGCTAAGGCAGCTGTAGATACTGAAGTAGCGAAAGCTAACGAAGCTATCGACAAGGCAGCAACAGCCGATGCAGTAGACACAGCTACACTCGTAGGTGAGAAAGCAGTCGCTAAAGAAGAACTTAAAGCGGCAGCGGACGATGCTAAGAAAGCTATCGACGAAAACGCAAACTTGACACCAGAAGAAAAAGCAGCAGCTAAGAAAGCCGTAGATGATGAAGTTGCTAAGGCAGAAAAAGCCATCGACGCAGCAACTAAAGCAGAAGAAGTAGACGCAGCAACTCTTGTAGGTGAAAAAGCAGTCGCTAAAGAAGAGCTTAAAGCGGCAGCCGACGATGCTAAGAAAGCCATCGACGCAAACGCAAACTTGCCTGAGTCTGAGAAGACTGCTCTTAAATTAGCGATTGATGCAGAAGTTGCAGCAACAAACCTTGAGATTGACAATGCTAAGACAGCAGAAGAAATCGACGCAGCAACTCTTGTAGGTGAAAAAGCAGTCGCTAAAGAAGAAGTCAAAGCCGCTGCAGAAGATGCATTGCGAGCTATCGATGAAAATGCAAACTTGACAGACGATGAGAAAGCAAAAGCGAAAGCAGATGTCTACGTTGAATTGAGCAAGGCTGAAAAAGCAATCGATAAAGCAACTACAGCAGATGCTATCGACAATGCAACGCTTGTAGGTGAAAAAGCAGTCGCTAAAGAAGAACTTAAAGCGGCAGCGGACGATGCTAAGAAAGCTATCGACGCAAACGCAAACTTGACACCAGAAGAAAAAGCAGCAGCTAAGAAAGCCGTAGATGATGAAGTTGCTAAGGCAGAAAAAGCCATCGACGCAGCAACCAAAGCTGAAGAAGTAGACGCAGCAACTCTTGTAGGTGAAAAAGCAGTCGCTAAAGAAGAGCTTAAAGCGGCAGCAGAAGATGCTAAGAAAGCCATCGACGCAAACGCAAACTTGCCTGAGTCTGAGAAGACTGCTCTTAAATTAGCGATTGATGCAGAAGTTGCAGCAACAAACCTTGAGATTGACAATGCTAAGACAGCAGAAGAAATCGACGCAGCAACTCTTGTAGGTGAGAAAGCAGTCGCTAAAGAAGAAGTCAAAGCCGCTGCAGAAGATGCATTGCGAGCTATCGATGAAAATGCAAACTTGACAGACGATGAGAAAGCAAAAGCGAAAGCAGATGTCTACGTTGAATTGAGCAAGGCTGAAAAAGCAATCGATAAAGCAACTACAGCAGATGCTATCGACAATGCAACGCTTGTAGGTGAAAAAGCATTCGCTAAGGAAGAACTTGAAGCCGCAGCTGACGATGCTAAAGCAGCTATCGACGCCAACGACAACTTGACACCAGAAGAGAAAGCAGCCGCTAAAGATGCAGTAGATGCAGAAGTAGCGAAAGCTAACGACGCCATCGACGCAGCAACTAAAGCAGACGAAGTAGATGCAGCAACTCTTGTAGGTGAGAAAGCAGTTGCTAAGGAAGAACTTAAAGCGGCAGCGGACGATGCGAAAGCAGCTATCGACGCCAACGACAACTTGACAGATGCTGAGAAACAAGCGGCTAAAGATGCAGTAGATGCAGAAGTAGCGAAAGCTAACGAAGCCATCGACGCAGCAACCAAGGCTGACGAAGTTGAGACAGCAACTCTTGCAGGTGAGAAAGCAGTCGCTAAAGAAGAACTTAAAGCGGCAGCAGAAGATGCTAAGAAAGCTATCGATGCCAACGACAACTTGACGCCAGAAGAGAAAGCAGCAGCTACGAAAGCCGTAGATGCAGAAGTAGCTAAGGCTAACGACGCAATTGATGCCGCAACTAAGGCTGACGAAGTAGATGCCGCAACTCTTGCAGGTGAGAAAGCAGTCGCTAAAGAAGAAGTCAAGGCAGCCGCAGAAGATGCTAAGAAAGCAATCGAAGCTAACGACAACTTGACACCAGAAGAGAAAGCAGCCGCTAAGGCAGCAGTAGATGCAGAAGTAGCGAAAGCTAACGACGCAATCGATGCAGCAACTAAGGCTGACGAAGTAGACGCCGCAACTCTTGCAGGTGAGAAAGCAGTTGCTAAGGAAGAACTTAAAGCGGCAGCCGACGATGCTAAAGCAGCCATCGATGCCAACGACAACTTGACAGACGCTGAGAAACAAGCCGCTAAAGATGCAGTAGATGCAGAAGTAGCTAAAGCTAACGAAGCCATCGACGCAGCAACTAAAGCAGACGAAGTTGACGCAGCAACTCTTGCAGGTGAGAAAGCAGTTGCTAAAGAAGAAGTCAAAGCCGCAGCCGACGATGCTAAGAAAGCCATCGATGCTAACGACAACTTGACAGACGCTGAGAAACAAGCAGCTAAAGATGCCGTAGATGCAGAAGTAGCGAAAGCTAACGAAGCTATCGATGCAGCAACTAAAGCTGATGAAGTAGATGCCGCAACTCTTGCAGGTGAGAAAGCAGTCGCTAAGGAAGAACTTAAAGCCGCAGCCGACGATGCTAAGAAAGCAATCGATGCTAACGACAACTTGACAGACGCTGAGAAAGCAGCCGCTAAGGCAGCAGTAGATACTGAAGTAGCGAAAGCTAACGACGCCATCGATGCAGCAACTAAGGCTGACGAAGTTGACGCAGCAACTCTTGCAGGTGAGAAAGCGGTCGCTAAGGAAGAACTTAAAGCTGCAGCCGACGATGCTAAGAAAGCAATCGACGCCAACGACAACTTGACACCAGAAGAGAAAGCAGCAGCTAAAGATGCAGTAGATGTAGAAGTAGCGAAAGCAAACGACGCCATCGATGCAGCAACTAAAGCAGACGAAGTTGACGCAGCAACTCTTGCAGGTGAAAAAGCAGTCGCTAAGGAAGAGCTTAAAGCGGCAGCAGCCGATGCGAAAGTAGCAATCGATGCCAACGACAACTTGACAGACGCTGAGAAACAAGCAGCTAAAGATGCAGTAGATGCAGAAGTAGCTAAAGCTAACGAAGCTATCGATGCAGCAACTAAAGCAGACGAAGTTGACGCAGCAACTCTTGCAGGTGAGAAAGCAGTTGCTAAGGAAGAACTCAAAGCAGCAGCAGAAGATGCTAAGAAAGCCATCGACGCCAACGACAACTTGACACCAGAAGAGAAAGCAGCCGCTAAGGCAGCAGTAGATGCAGAAGTAGCGAAAGCAAACGAGGCAATCGATGCAGCAACTAAAGCTGACGAAGTTGAGACAGCAACTCTTGCAGGTGAGAAAGCAGTCGCTAAGGAAGAACTTAAGGCAGCAGCAGACGATGCTAAGAAAGCAATTGACGCCAACGACAACTTGACAGACGCTGAGAAACAAGCAGCTAAAGATGCCGTAGATGCAGAAGTAGCTAAGGCAGAAGAAGCCATCGATGCAGCAACATCAGCTGACGAAGTTGAGACAGCAACTCTTGTAGGTGAGAAAGCAGTCGCTAAAGAAGAACTTAAAGCGGCAGCAGAAGATGCGAAAGCAGCTATCGATGCTAACGACAACTTGACACCAGAAGAGAAAGCAGCCGCTAAGGCAGCAGTAGATGCAGAAGTAGCGAAAGCTAATGACGCAATCGACGCAGCAACTAAAGCAGACGAAGTTGAGACAGCAACTCTTGTAGGTGAGAAAGCAGTCGCTAAGGAAGAGCTTAAAGCGGCAGCAGAAGATGCGAAAGCAGCTATCGATGCTAACGACAACTTGACACCAGAAGAGAAAGCAGCCGCTAAGGCAGCAGTAGATGCAGAAGTAGCTAAGGCAGAAGAAGCCATCGATGCAGCAACTAAGGCTGACGAAGTTGACGCAGCAACTCTTGCAGGTGAGAAAGCAGTCGCTAAGGAAGAACTTAAGGCAGCAGCAGACGATGCTAAGAAAGCAATTGACGCCAACGACAACTTGACAGACGCTGAGAAACAAGCAGCTAAAGATGCAGTAGATGCATCAGCAGCAGCGGCAAATAAAGCAATTGACGGTTCAACATCTTCAGTTGAAGTTCAAGCTGCTAAAGATAAGGGCAACGCTGCTATTGCAGAAAATGTTCTTGATGCAGCTAAGCAAGGTGCTAAGAACAAGCTTATGGAAGAAGCAGATAAAGCGAAAGCAGCTATCGATGCAAATCCAAACTTGACACCAGAAGAGAAAGCAGCAGCTAAGGCTGAAATCGATAAAGCTGTTGAAGAAGCAATTATTGCTATCAATGGTGCTGGAACTCATCATGCATTGGGTGAAATCAAACTTCCACTTTCAGCTCTTATCAAACCAGTTGTAACAGTAACACCAGTACTTGATCCAAACAACTTGACTGAAGAAGAAATTGCTCGCATCAAGGCTCTCCTTGAAGAGAACAATACATTCCCAGAAGGAACTGAAATCATCGTTTCTAAAGATGCTTCTGTGTCAATCAAGTACCCAGATGGTACTATCGACTTGGTATTGCCAGCAGAGATTGTGAAACAGGCAGATACAACTGCTCCTGCGATTACAGACGATGCTAAAGGTAATATTGTAGTTGCTCCAACTAAAGAGGCTGTTGAATTTGTTGTTACCTACGTAGATAACAATGGTAAGGCTCAACTTGTTGTTGTTACTAAGGGTGCAGATGGTAAATGGACAACAACTGCTAAAGCTGTGATTGTAGATCCTGTTACTGGTCAAGTTATCATTCCAGGTTCTGCTATCAAGCCAGGAACAGTTGTGACAGCTTACTCTAAAGATATGGCTGGAAATGTTTCAGACTTGAATTCGGCAGAAGTTGAAGCAGTAGATGCAAATAATCCTGCAGCAGGAGTGAAAGTGAAATCAGTTACTTCTACTTCAAATGCCAACAAGTCAACTAAGAAAGCTAAGCAATTGCCAAATACAGGTGAAAAAGCAACTTCAGCAACTTCACTTGGATTAGCAGTTCTTGGAATGGGATTAGCACTTTTCGCAGCAAAGAGAAAAAAAGACGAAGAAGAAGCTTAAAATAAGCCATTCATCGAAATCTTTTTGATAAGAAACTATCTTTTCTCGAAAAGTTGAGTACAGATGGATATCCCTTGGTAAGTCATCCATCTGTACAGTTCAAAATAAAAAGGATCTGAAGTCATTAGACTTTAGGTCCTTTTGTTGTTTTGCTAAAAACATAAAAAGTCTAATAGTGTGCTATAATAGTTGGTATGAAAAAACGACCGACATCTGCCTATATCCACATTCCATTTTGTACCCAGATTTGTTACTACTGTGACTTTTCTAAGGTCTTTATCAAGAACCAGCCTGTTGATGAGTATTTGGCTGCCCTCATGGAAGAGGTCAAGTTTTACGACCTGCCAGCCCTCCGCACACTTTATATCGGAGGTGGAACACCGTCGGCTCTCTCGGCAGACCAGCTAGATTATCTCCTGACCAATCTGGAGGACTTGCTGGACTTGTCACAGGTGGAAGAATTCACTATCGAGGCCAATCCAGGTGACTTGACGGCGGATAAGATTGCGGTTCTGAAAAAGTCCAAGTGCAATCGAGTGTCGCTGGGGGTCCAGACCTTTGATGACCGTATGTTGAAAAAAATTGGTCGTAGCCACAATCAGGCCCAGATTTATGAAACCATTGCTGCCCTCAAGGAAGCGGGCTTCCACAACATTTCTATTGACTTGATTTATGCCCTTCCTGGTCAGACCATGGAGCAGGTGGTCGATAATGTCGCAAAGGCCTTGGAGCTGGATATTCCCCACATGAGCCTTTATAGCTTGATTTTGGAGAATCACACGGTCTTCATGAACCGCCAACGCCGTGGCAACCTCCACCTGCCCAACGAAGATGTGGAGTCCGATATGTTCGACTACATCCTGCAAGAGTTGGAGAAAAACGGCTTCGAACACTACGAAATCTCCAACTTCACCAAACCTGGTTTTGAAAGTCGCCACAATCTCATGTACTGGGACAATTCCGAGTATTACGGCTTGGGGGCAGGAGCTTCAGGCTACATCGACGGCATGCGCTATCGCAACCGCGGCCCCATTCAGCACTACCTCAAATCCATCCGCGAAAAAGGCCATTCCCGCTTACACGAAGAATTCCTCAGCCAGACTGAGCAGATGGAAGAAGAGATGTTTTTAGGGCTACGGAAAAAAACTGGCGTGTCCATTGAGCGATTCGAGGAAAAGTTTGGCATTTCCTTTGAAGATCGCTACGGTCAGGTGGTCAGAGACTTGAAAAATGAAGGTCTCTTGCAAGAAGAAGACCGTTGGCTTCGGATGACCAAAAAAGGATTGTTTCTTGGCGATACAGTTGCTGAACGATTTATTATTACAGATTAGAAAAGAGCAAAAACGATGGGCTTAACCTACCAAGAAGAGTTCACCATTCCCTTTGATATGGTGGATGTTAAACAAGAAATTAAACTGCCTGACTTTATTTCCTACTGTCTCGGTGTGTCAGGTCGGCAGTCGGAAGAACTGGGTCGCAGTGACCTCTATGTTTTTCAGGAATTTGGCTTGATTTGGGTCGTGACAGATTATGAACTGACCATTCAAGGCCTACCCAAGTATAATGAAACCATCACGATAAAAACAGAAGCAGTTGCCTACAACAAGTTTTTCTGTCATCGGATGTTCTACATCTACGATGAGGCAGGTAATCTTTTGCTGGATATTCTCTGTTATTTTGTCTTGATTGATTTTGAGAGTCGCAAGGTGGCACCTGTGCCAGAGGCCTTGATTGCTCCCTATCAGTCTGAGCAGGTCAAGAAATTGCCTCGGGCTCCTAAGTATCAGTTCTTGGAAAATCCATCTGTTCAAGAATTTCCTGTTCGCTATTTTGACTTGGATATGAATGGGCATGTCAATAATGGCAAGTATCTGGAATGGATGTATGAAGCACTAGGCTATGATTTTCTGCTCTGCCATGTCCCTAAAAAAATCCAACTCAAGTATCTTAAGGAGGTAGAGGCGACTAGCTTGGTAAGTTCACGCATGGTGTCTAATGCTTGTGTCAGCCAGCATGAGATTGTGGTAGATGGGCATATTCATGCGCAAGCTGTCATAGAATGGAGGGAACGTTATGTCGCAGGATAAGTGGTTGGAATGGGCCGTACGTTTACAAGCCTTGGCTCAGACTGGTTTGTAAAGATGTCTATGATATGGAGCGTTTCGAAGAAATCAGACAGATTGCGGCGGAAATGTTGATAGAGCTGTCTGGGCAGCTTGAGAAAGAAATAAGGGGCAGTGCGCCCCTTTTTCTATTTGCGAGCTATCTCAACCCCCAAAAAATGAAAGAACATTTTGTAGTTTTTTGAAATATATAGTCGAATGAATTAGCTTTCAGACAAGGAACTGAGGTGCAGGCTATACTAGAGTACGGCAAGCCGAAAGTGACGATGTATCAAAGTTAATTCAAATGACTATAGTTGTTTGAATTAGAAGTAGGACGACCTTAAGTTATAGTGTTAGTAGCCCATTCTCAAAATAGTTTTAGAGTTCTCAAATTGATAAGTTTAGATATGCCTTATTTTTAATACGTATCGCTATATTAAGTGATTATTATTTCTGAAAAAATAAACGAATATTTTTCATAAAATGTATGTTTTTACTGGAGTTTTTATTTTAAATATGCTAAAGTTAAATTGTGTATACTTTTTTTACGAGGTCTTATAATCCTTGTGAAAAAGGGATATTTTATAAAAAGGATAGCCTCCGATATATATATATATATATATATATATGCTGTTTATTTATTGTTTTTTTGGAGAGGAGGAGATGTTTTGACAGAGAAAACTCAACCATCTGTAACGGTGCTTATTCCTGTTTATAACGGGGAGGAACACATCGGAGATTGTTTGGATAGTCTGCTAAATCAAAGCTATGATAATTATCAGATACTGGTTGTTAACGATGGTAGTAGGGATAAAACTTTAGAAAAGTTGCAACAATATCCCGTGAAAATTCTTTCCTATGAGGAGAACAAAGGCATTTCCTATGCTCTCAACTATGGCATTGACCATATTGATACAGATTATATCATCCGTATGGATGCAGATGATTTGGCTCATTATGACCGTATTCGGATACAGGTCAATTTTATGGAAAATAACCCACGGGTCTTTATGAGTGGCTGTACCAGCTATCCAGGCCCTGTTCATGGCAACAAGTGGGAGGTGGCTTTTGGTGAAAGACGCTTGACCACCTTTAATGAATTGAGGACGTTCTATCTTTTTCATCCCTACCTCCTACACCCTGGCGTGATTTTTAGGACAAAGAGCTGGAAGGAGAAAGGGTACCGCTATGACTCCCGCTTCGATGGGGTTGAGGACTTTGAGCTTCACAGGCGAATCATCATGGAAGAGGAGGTCTACCTGCTTCACCTCCATCTGATCCATGTTCGTTCCAGAGAAGGCAGTGCTTCGTCAGTCCCTCAGTCTGTCACCCTCGAGCGACTGAATCGGGCCAATCGCCATTTTTACCAGAGCCATGGAGTGCCCTACGAGGGAGATATGCTCTATCTGGGCAAGACCATGTTCCCTGCTACCTACTCAACCAGTAGAGCAGAGCTAGAAAAAGCAGAGAACTTTGCCTGCCAGCTACTGGAAGTAGACTATTTCAAACAACGGCTGAAGAGGGACATCATCAAGCCACTCTTTGCCTATCTCTATCAAATTGCTAGAGAATAAGATTTACTTGTCTCTTCAGACCATTCAATTAAGATTCAAAAGAGGAAAATAAAATGTTAGATAAGAAAAAAATAAATTTTCGTCGTAAGCGGATGACGACACCTGATAAACATTACCGCTACTCGATTCGTAAGTTTAATGTGGGCATCGCTTCGGTAGCCATCGCAGCCTTCATGTTTTTAGGTAATGGTGCGGTATCTGTTTCTGCAAATGATTTGGCTTCTAACGAGGAAGTGATTCCTACTAGTGGTCCAGTAAGTGAGGAAGATCTGTCATCTTCCGCTGAGATAAAAGAATCGGAGCTAGTGCCTTCGTCTACACCTAATACTGGAACTCCTGCGGAAACACCTGCACAGTCGGAAAAGGTTGTTACAGAAGAGACAGTTCCAGTGGCCGAGAATGCAGATTCCCTTCCAACAAACGAATCACAGCAAGAAAGCTTGAGCACAAAAGAAAGTGACGATGCCTTAGCAGCAGCCAAGAAAGTTCTCGAAGAAGTCATCTCAGAAGCGGAAGTCTTGTCAGCCGATGCTCTTCGCAAAGCAGCTAAGTCAACAGCAGACACAAGCTCGCTTCAATCAGCAGCTAATGCAACCAAAGCAGCAGCAGAAGCAGCCAACCAAGTCTTTGCGGATGAACATGCCAGTCTTGAAGATATCAATGCCCAAATCACAGCTATCCGTACCGCAGTAGGAAACTTGGTTCCAGAGCTGACAAGCTTTACAGGAACGGAAGAAGTGACGGTTATGCTAGCTGCAACGACATCGGGGGCAGCAGATGCCAACCAAAGCGGTATTGACGCTATTTCTGCTAATAACGGACAATACACCGTTACCAGTGAGCATACAAACTTTAAGTGGACGGATATACTGAAAAATCCTATCATTGCACTAAAGATGACGGATGGAACCTATAAGTATAAGAAGTTTAGCGGTACGGTTACCATGGATATTGCAAAGGCGGCATATGTGGCAGACGAATTTGTAGATGCTGCGACATACAAAACGGCAAACGGTGCATTGCAGGCAACCGATAAAGTATATATTATTCAGGAATCGGACTTTACCTCCGATCCGACTTCTACCTCTATTGAGGAAAGCTATGACCTGACGAAATTCCACCATAGACAAAATCTGGTTTTAGGTGGAGATAATTTTTTTGAAGGGGCTACTATTGAAGATGCGGCGTCTGATAGTGTACTTATAGCATTGGCACGACCGGGCTCCTTTGTATCGGAGATTGAGTTTAAGAATGCGAGTAATCCGGGTACCCCATCGATATATTTGCCGGAAGAAAATAATACGTTGTTGGTGGTGGACAATATCCGTGAAGCTGTGGAGCAGTCAGGACCAAATGACCAGTCTTATACGAATTTTGGTTTGTTCTTGTCGCATATAGCTGTAAGCGATGATAAGGTCAATAAGCCAAATACCGTCATGAATTTACCGAAAGGCGTGGAGGTGATCTTTGCAAATTCGAGTGGTCAGCAGACAACCTTTGCTGGGGCTATGAACGAGATGATGGATAGACTCAAATATAATGATGCTGAGTGGACGGTTTTAAATCCTCAACAGAAATTAAAATTTAAGTTTATCGTAAAAAAAGATGAACAAATTATCCAAGAAGATAAAAACTGGAGAGAAATTACATTACATGTGTATAATACTCTCGATGCAGTGAAGAATCTGGTGAAAACAACGCTCGAAAACACAGAAAATAACTTTGCAGAGGGCATCGTAGACAATATCGATTTCTCTGGCTTGCCAGAAGTTATGAAAAATGAAGCGGTAGAGATGGAGATAAAATATCCGAATGTGGACGGAAGTACACCGCAAGACGGAGCAATGCCACAATTTTCGAATCTGGGAAATAAGCGATATGACTGGGTAAATAAGGACGGAGAAACAAGCAACGGTAATCACGCTACATCACCAGCACGATATTTCCCGTATGACATGGATTTATTCCAGGGAGATGGCGATGACATTACTGAAGCGCTGCTGGGATATACACCTTATATCACAGATTACAAGCCTCCTAGGGATTCTGGGGAGACTGCGAAGATTAAACCTAGTGATCATGATCAGGAATTGATAGACTATTACAGCCTAGGTCCTATCTTTACAAAAACCATGTTTACTCATTATTTTACTCCGGAACCGGGAGGCGTGAATGAAAGTTATTGGAACTCGTTGGTACAGGATATACCTATCCCGCAGCTTGACTTTGAGCCTAAGGTTAATCTGGATATCGTAACCCTTTCCGATAATCCACAACCGAATCCAAAGGGAACAGTGAAGATTGTCTACAAGGCTTTGAATGCTGATGGTACAGATGTAGATAGCAGTGTGGTTCTAAGAGCAGATGTCACTGACACAGAGGATGCAGCGGTAGGTACACCATGGAATGCCAAAGAGACGGGTGTTGACCATGATAAGGATACTGCTACAGATTCTATCGACGAAAGACCTGAAACATTTACGACGCAAGCGACAGAAACAAATCCAAGTCGTGAATATAAACTGGTATCTGCAAAAACAACGGTACAAACACCGACAGATGCAGCTCCAGTTACTGTTACAGATGATGCACAACTCGAAGGTCAAGTAATAGAAGGAACCACTACCGTAACCTATTATTATGCCTTGGTGCAGGAACAACCAGCCACTTCAAGAGAAGTGAAAGGTGATGTTGTCATCAAGTATGAGGATACTGCTGGAACAGAAATCAAAGGTCAGTTGAAAGATACTGATCAAGGAGTGGTGGCGACGTACACCACCCCAAGTCGTCGCTATATCAAGGTTGACAATCAAGTAACCTACCTGGACTCAGAACCAGCTGAAACAGTGGAGTTGTCTAATCTTGCATACAATGCCGACCAGACTCGTGAGGATGGAACGGTTGAGAAACCAGCTACAATTGAATCTGCTGGTAAGACCTACCGCTTTATCAAGCTCAAGGACGATTCAGCAACAGTAACAGGTTTAGTCACAGAAGCGACAAAAACGGTAACCTATGTCTATGCCCCAGAACAGACACGTGAAGTACCAACCGAAAAAACTGGTAGTGTTATTGTGGAGTACAAGTTGGAGGGCAGTGAAACACCTGAAAAACCAGAAGGTACAAAACTTCAGGCTGACTTCAAAGACACAACGGATCAATTGGTATCGACTTCAACCGTTACTGAAACCTACTACGTGGATGCAAATGGTGTGGAAAAGGTAACCAATACCAGCGAACCTGTTGTAACGCTAACAAATGCGACCTATGAAGTGACTAAGGCCGAAGCGCCAGATGTCTTGACAATTGGTGGGAAGACGTACCACAAAGTTCGTGTAAATGGCACAGAAAATGGCACACTTCCAGCAGGTGAGACAAAAGTTACTTACTACTATGCGGAAGAGCAAGTAGAGGAAGGTGTAATCGAAGAAAAAGGGAACGTCACAGTCAAATATGAGACAGAAGGTGGCGCACCCTTGAAACCAGCCTATAAGGATAGTGAAAACGTCCTTGTCTCAAGCACTCCAACGACAAGACGTTATTACCTAAAAGATGGCAATAAGGTTTACTTAGATGAGCAACCAGTTCGTGGCACAACAACAAAAACTGATGCGACATACGATACTCGTGAAGACAAATCAGAAACGGGTGGAGTAAACGAAAAACCAGCTACTCTTACAGATGAATCAGGTAAGAAATACCACCTCATCAAGACTAAGGACAAAACCCCAGAGAATGGAACCTTGCCAGCAGGTGATACAGTCGTAACCTATGTCTATGCCCCAGAACAGACACGTGAAGTACCAACCGAAAAAACTGGTAGTGTTATTGTAGAGTACAAGTTGGAGGGCAGTGAAACACCTGAAAAACCAGAAGGTACAAAACTTCAGGCTGACTTCAATGACACAACGGATCAATTGGTATCGACTTCAACCGTTACTGAAACCTATTACGTGGATGCAAATGGTGTGGAAAAGGTAACCAATACCAGCGAACCTGTTGTAACAAATACAAATGCGACCTATGAAGTGACTAAGGACGAAGCGCCAGATGTCTTGACAATTGGTGGGAAGACGTACCACAAAGTTCGTGTAAATGGCACAGAAAACGGCACACTTCCAGCAGGTGAGACAAAAGTTACTTACTACTATGCGGAAGAGCAAGTAGAGGAAGGTGTAATCGAAGAAAAAGGGAACGTCACAGTCAAATATGAGACAGAAGGTGGCACAACCTTGAAACCAGCCTATAAGGATAGTGAAAACGTCCTTGTCTCAAGCACTCCAACGACACGCCGTTATTACCTAAAAGATGGCAATAAAGTTTACCTAGATGAGCAACCAGTTCGTGGCACAACAACAAAAACTGATGCGACATACGATACTCGTGAAGACAAATCAGCAACGGGTGGAGTAAACGAAAAACCAGCTACTCTTACAGATGAATCAGGTACTACGTATCACCTCATCAAGACTAAGGACGAAACTCCAGAGAATGGAACCTTGCCAGCAGGTGATACAGTCGTAACCTATGTCTATGCCCCAGAACAGACACGTGAAGTACCAACCCCATCAAATGGTAGTGTCATTGTGGAGTACAAGTTGGAAGGTAGTGAAACCACTGAAAATCCAGAAGGTACAAAACTTCAGGCTGACTTCAAAGACACAACGGATCAATTGGTATCGACTTCAACCGTTACTGAAACCTACTACGTGGATGAAAATGGTGAGGAGCAGGTAACCAATACCAGCGAACCTGTTGTAACGCTAACAAATGCGACCTATGAAGTAACTAAGGACGAAGCGCCAGATGTCTTGACAATTGGTGGGAAGACGTACCACAAAGTTCGTGTAAATGGTACAGAAAACGGCACACTTCCAGCAGGTGAGACAAAAGTTACTTACTACTATGCGGAAGAGCAAGTAGAGGAAGGTGTGATCGAAGAAAAAGGGAACGTCACAGTCAAATATGAGACAGAAAGTGGCACAACCTTGAAACCATCCTATAAGGATAGTGAAAACGTCCTTGTCTCAAGCACTCCAACGACAAGACGTTATTACCTAAAAGATGGCAATAAGGTTTACTTAGATGAGCAACCAGTTCGTGGCACAACAACAAAAACTGATGCGACATACGATACTCGTGAAGACAAATCAGAAACGGGTGGAGTAAACGAAAAACCAGCTACTCTTACAGATGAATCAGGTACTACGTATCACCTCATCAAGACTAAGGACAAAACTCCAGAGAATGGAACCTTGCCAGCAGGTGATACAGTCGTAACCTATGTCTATGCCCCAGAACAGACTGAAATAATCCCTACAGAGAACAAAGCCAAGGTAACTGTAAATTACTATATCTTGGGTACAAGCACACCTCTTCAACCAAGCTATGAAGATACTCCGGCTACTAAGATTTCGGAGACGGTAACAACCAACACCTATTATCTAGATGCCAATAATGAGCGTGTGCCAGTAGGTAATCCGGCTGTAGTAATCAATCCAGTTGATCCAGCGGTGTCTTATGATACAACTGAAACCAAGAATGGTAAAGAAGAACGTCCAACCACACTTGAGTCAGGTGGCAAGACCTACCACTTGGTAGAGGCAGCGACAACCTTCACGGAAGGTACAGGCGTCAGCGGAACCTTGACCAAGGATACAGTTGTAAATTACTACTATGCGGAAATCAAGGAAGAAGTCACAACCGAACCAACTAACGGTTCTGTAACGATTAAGTACGAAACAGTTGACGGCAAAGAGCTTCAGAGTCCATTCCTAGATACACCAAGTACTGAAATCAGTAGCATCACAACTAAGCGGAAGTACTATGAGTACAATGGCGTGAAGACCTATGTAGGTGAAGCTGAAGTTACTCCAAGTACAAAGGATGTTCCATATAACACGACAGAAGACAATGAGAAACCTGAAACCTTGCAAAAAGGTGGTAAGACTTACCAACTTGTTGCAGTGAAAGCTGGCTCAGCAGACGAGAAAGGTAACGTCTCAGGTGAGCTCGTCGTAACCTATGTCTATGCGGAAGTGCCAGAGGAGCCTAAACCAGAGGAACCTAAGCCAGAGGAACCTAAGCCAGGTGAGCCAACCCCACCGACCGACGGCGGCACTACCCCGCCAACAGATGGCGGCACTACCCCGCCAACAGACGGCGGCACCACCCCGCCAACGGATGGCGGCACCACCCCGCCGACAGACGGCGGCACCACCCCACCAACAGATGGCGGCACTACCCCACCAACGGACGGAGGAGTTAATCCACCAACGGACGGCGGCACCACCCCGCCGATAGACGGCGGCACCACTCCGCCAACGGACGGAGGAGTTAATCCGCCAACGGACGGCGGCACCACCCCACCAACAGATGGTGGCACCACCCCACCGACCGACGGAGGAGTTAATCCGCCAACGGACGGCGGCACCACCCCGCCAACAGACGGCGGCACCACCCCACCGACCGACGGCGGCACTACCCCGCCAACAGACGGCGGCACCACCCCGCCAACAGACGGCGGCACCACCCCACCAACGGACGGCGGCACCACCCCACCAACAGATGGAGGCACTACCCCGCCAACAGACGGCGGCACCATCCCACCGACAGACGGCGGCACCACCCCGCCGACGGACGGAGGCACTACCCCGCCAACGGACGGCGGCACCACCCCACCAACAGATGGAGGCACCACCCCGCCAACAGATGGAGGTACTACCCCGTCAACCGACGGCGGCACCACCCCACCGACGGACGGAGGAGTTAATCCGCCAACCGACGGCGGCACCACCCCACCAACAGATGGAGGCACTACCCCACCGACAGACGGCGGCACCACCCCGCCAACAGACGGAGGAGTTAATCCGCCAACAGACGGCGGCACCACCCCGCCAACAGATGGAGGCACTACCCCACCGACGGACGGAGGAGTTAATCCGCCAACAGACGGCGGCACCACTCCGCCAACGGACGGCGGCACCACCCCAACTCCAACGACTGGTACAATCACTGTTACACCAAAAGCAGGCACTGCACAGTTGCCAAATACTGGTGAAGCCAGCACCAGTCCTCTATATGGAGTACTAGCCTTTGCTACAGGTCTAGCAGGACTCTTTGGTTTGGTGAAGAAGAAAAAAGAAGAAGACCAATAGTAAATAATGACTAGTCTTCTACGGGCTTGTCAGCATACTTGACCCTCGAGATTTCATATCTTGAGGGTCTTTGTATATTGTAAGTAACGTAACCGCCCAATATAGACAATATGTAAAGACCCCCAGTTGAGAATTCGTGGATTTACCTGTACACTAGAATAAAAAAACAATCAACTTCTAACAGGAATTACCACACTCAATTGGAGGTCTTATATGTTTCATTTTACCACACTTTTCATCGGAATGGATGTTCACAAAGAAAGTTTTTCACTCTGCTATTATGATATGATGGCGAATCAATTCAAACATAGCACTAAAGTTGGTCCAAATGTTAGCTATATTGTGAACTATGTGAATGAGCTTCGTCGTTTATATGGTCAAGATGCAGAAGTGTTATGTGGCTACGAAGCCGGATGTCTTGGATTTACCCTATATCACCAGCTACAAGCTCACGGGATTCCCTGTATCGTGATGGCGCCTACAACGGTGATGAAGGAAGGATCTAAGCGTGTTAAGACTGATAAAAAAGATGCAGCTCAGCTCGCAAAAGCTCTGGCCTTTCGTAGCTATCGGCCTGTTCATATTCCTACTGTTGAGGATGAACAAGTCAAAGAATATATCCGCATGAGAACAGACCACAAAGTGGCTCTGAAGAAAATCAAACAACAAATTCTTGCCTTCTGTCTCCGACATGATTTTCGCTATACCGAGGGAAGCAGTAATTGGACACAGAAACATGTTCGCTGGCTCCGTTCCCTAAATCCTGATGGACTTTACGCAGAGATTTTGACAGAATATCTATTGACCTATGAGAAATTAGTAGATCAAATAGAACGGTATGATGCACGAATTGAGCAACTGGGTCAAAGCGACAGTTACCAAGAGAAGGTCTCACGGCTTTCTTGCTTTATTGGCATTAAAACACTAACTGCTCTTTCCATTGTGACAGAAATCGGTGATTTTAATCGCTTTGCGACAGCTCAACATTTTGCTTCTTATCTTGGGCTAACTCCTAGCGAAAATTCTAGCGGCGACAAGGAGAGAAGAGGTGCTATCACCAAAGCTGGGAATAGCCATGTGAGACGACTTCTGATAGAAGCTGCACAATCATTGGCTAAGGGGACGATTGGGTATAAATCCAAAGAATTGAAACGGAGACAAAGTGGAAACCGAGTGGAGGTGATTGCTTATGCGGATAAGGCTAATGAACGCTTAAGAAGACGTTATCGCACACTTGTTCTAGGAAAAAATAAGAAACAAAATGTTGCTAAAACAGCTATTGCACGAGAATTGTCTGGTTTTATTTGGGGGATGATGACAGGAAGAATAGCTTGAAGTTAGCGCTTGTTTTCATGTACACTTTTGACCATTAAGTTTTATCATCGCAGAGCGATGAGGAATCCCTATTTCTATCCAAAATCACTGGGTGAATTTGGACAGAAATAAGGATTGAAATCATGTTTGAATGGAAAGTATCTTGAAGGAGTTTAGGACTTCAAGGTTTGAGTCATCTACGAAACGACTAAGTGGCACAATTGTGATCCACGCTTATAGAGAGTAGGACTCGCGGCAGAACCATTGACCTGTAGGTAACCAATCCACGAATATCAGAGTGGCCAATGCCCGAAGCTAAGAACTAGGCTCTTTCTAGATACTTTTCATTTTTTAATCAGTTCGATTGTTTTTACTTGACAAAGGGCTTTACATATCAGTCATTTGAATTAACTTTGATACATCGTCACTTTCGGATTAGTACTGCCTGCCCTCAGTTACTTGTCTGAAAGCTAATTCATTTGACTATAACGGTTCTTTGTCAACTGTAGCGGTGGATATTACTCACTACAGAAATTATAGAGCCTTTCTTCATGCGTATGACCTGTCGTATACAGCTGGTTTCTTTCTCGCTGATTCGGTTTGTGGTATAATGTTGATTATTAAGCAAGTTAGGTAAACATTGAATGGAGAATGTCATGTCGCAGGATAAGTGGTTGGAATGGGCCGTACGTTTACAAGCTTTGGCTCAGACAGGCTTGGCCTATGGAAAAGATGTTTATGATATGGAACGATTTGAGGAAATCCGTCAGATTGCAGCGGAAATGTTGGTAGAGCCATCTGGACAGCCCTTGGAGGTGGTGAAAGACTTGTTTTGCAATGAAACAGGCTATCAGACACCCAAGCTGGATACCCGCGCAGCTATTTTTCAAGAGGATAAAATCCTACTGGTTCAGGAAAACGATGGGCTCTGGTCCTTACCTGGAGGTTGGTGCGATGTGAATCAATCCGTCAAGGACAATGTGGTCAAGGAAGTAAAGGAAGAAGCGGGGCTGGATGTGGAGGCTCAACGTGTGGTGGCGATTTTGGACAAACACAAGAACAATCCTGCCAAGTCAGCCCACCGCGTGACCAAGGTCTTCATTTTATGTCGTCTCCTTGGCGGGGAGTTTCAGCCCAATTCGGAAACAGTTGCCAGTGGATTTTTCAGTTTAGACGATTTACCGCCACTTTCACTTGGGAAAAACACAGTAGAGCAGTTAGCACTTTGCTTGGAAGCTAGTCGGTCTGAGCATTGGGAAACACGATTTGATTAAGGAGGAAAAATGACATATACAGGTTATTTGATTGATTTGGATGGTACCATTTATGAAGGGAAAAAGCGGATTCCTGCTGGTGAACGTTTTATTCATCGCTTGCAAGAACGTCAGATTCCCTATTTATTCGTGACCAACAATACCACACGCCGTCCTGAAACGGTACAGGCTATGTTGGCGGAGCATTTTAATATCGAGACACCACTTGAAACTATCTACACGGCCAGTCTGGCGACAGTAGATTATATGAATGACTTGGGCAAGGAAAAGACAGTCTATGTCATTGGAGAAGATGGGCTCAAGTCTGCCATTTTTGAGGCAGGTTATGTGGAAGACACGGAAAATCCAGCCTATGTTGTCGTAGGTTTGGATACTCAGTTGACCTATGAAAAACTGACCATTGCCACCTTGGCCATTCAAAAGGGAGCGACTTTTATCGGTACCAATCCTGACTTGAACATTCCGACGGAGCGTGGTCACTTGCCAGGTGCGGGTTCACTGATTTCCCTCCTGAAAGCAGCTACACGAGTAGATCCGACCTTTATCGGCAAGCCTGAAGCCATTATCATGGACAAGGCTCTGGAGATTTTGGGGACAGAACGCAGCCAAACGGTTATGGTGGGGGATAACTACTTGACGGATATTCGTGCAGGGATTGACAATGGATTTCCAACTCTTTTAGTCCTGACTGGATTTACCAAGCCAGAAGAAGTAGCAGACTTACCCCTGGCTCCAACCCATGTCCTCAACAGCCTAGATGAATGGAGTTTTGATGAGAACTAAGTTACAGATTATCGGAACGATTTTATTTGTCTTGTCGGCAGCAGTTCTAGGTACCATCTACCTAGCTTGGCTAGTTTATCCGCTTGAGATTTCTTTTTTGGGGTTGGAAAAAGTGGTCTACATGAAAGCGGCAGATATTTCCTATAATTTTAATATCTTGATGAACTATCTGACCAATCCTTTTGCAAGTGTTTTAGACATGCCAAATTTTTCATCCTCAGCTGATGGTCTGAAACATTTTGCGGATGTGAAACATTTATTCCATCTAACTCAGGTTATTTTCCTGATTAGTTTGCCTGCGGTTTTCTATTTTTGGAAAGAAGTGGTGCGAAAAGGATATGGAAAATTGTATCAAGCCGTCTTTCTATGGATGGCAGCAGTACCCTTATTCATTGCTGTACTAGGTTTGTTGATTGGTTTCGATTCTTTCTTTACTCTCTTTCATCAAGTTCTTTTTCCTGGTGACTCGACCTGGCTCTTCAACCCAAATACGGATCCGGTTATCTACATCTTACCAGCAGAATTCTTCCTGCATTGTTTTCTCCTATTCTTTGTCTTGTATGAAATCATCTGTGGAGCTTGGCTATTGCTCCTAAGGAAAAAGGGGAAAAAGTCGTGATTATGTAAAAAAGTTCTTGACAATCCTTTTGATTGCAGTTATAATAGTATGTAATTTGAAATTGAGGGGAGTGAAAAAAATGTCAAAAACAGTAGTACGCAAGAACGAATCACTTGATGATGCTCTTCGTCGTTTCAAACGTGCGGTTACTAAAGCTGGTACTCTTCAAGAAACACGCAAACGCGAATTCTACGAAAAACCATCTGTAAAACGTAAACGTAAATCAGAAGCAGCTCGCAAGCGTAAAAAATTCTAATTGAATTTGAAAACGGCCGAAAGGCTGTTTTTTGTTTACATTTTACAACAAGTAACATATAATAGGGATATAGAATTTTTGTCCAAGTGAAAAGGAGTAAAGAGATGAGTATCTTAGTTACTGGTGGTGCAGGTTATATTGGTAGTCATACGGTTGTCGAATTGTTGAAGTTGGGGAAAGAAGTGGTTATCGTGGATAATCTTTCAAACTCAAGTATTTTGGTTTTAGATCGCATTGAAACCATCACTGGCAAGCGCCCAACTTTCTATGAGTTGGACGTGGCAGATAAGGAAGCCTTGCGCCAAGTTTTTGAAAATGAAAACATTGAGGCAGCCATTCACTTTGCTGGCTACAAGGCAGTCGGTGAGTCCGTAGCTAAGCCAATTATGTACTATGAAAACAATATCATGTCAACCCTAGCTTTGGTAGAAGTCATGGCAGAATTTGGTGTTAAGAAAATTGTCTTCTCCTCAAGTGCGACTGTTTATGGCCTCAATAATCCATCGCCTTTGGTTGAAACTATGCCAACTAGCGCAACGAATCCGTACGGCTATACCAAAGTTATGTTGGAACAAATCTTGCGTGATGTGGAAGTAGCAGACAAGGGGTGGAGTATTGCATTGCTCCGTTATTTCAATCCAATCGGTGCCCATGAATCTGGCTTGATTGGGGAAGATCCGGCTGGTATTCCTAATAATTTGATGCCGTTTATTGCACAAGTAGCCGTTGGTAAACGTGAGGAACTCAGCGTTTTTGGTAACGATTATGATACAGTTGATGGTACTGGAGTGCGTGATTATATCCATGTGATTGATTTGGCGCTCGGTCATATTAAGGCGCTTGAAAAAATTTCAACTACTACAGGTGTACATACTTACAATCTTGGTTCAGGTCAAGGAACTAGTGTCTTAGAACTTGTTCAAGCTTTTGAAAAAGTGAATGGTGTACCGGTACCTTATAAAATCGTTGACCGTCGTCCGGGTGATGTGGCGACCTGCTATGCTAATGCAGACAAGGCTCTAGCTGAACTCAATTGGAAAACAGAGAAAACGATTGAGGATATGTGCCGTGACACATGGAACTGGCAGTCTAAAAATCCAAATGGATATGAAGGATAAAACAATAAGGGAAGCCGATTGGCTCCCTTTTTTTGACAAGAAGAAAACAGGTATGGAGACCTGTTTTTCAATATATTATTGATTATTTTTTCAATAAATCGCGGATTTCTGCAAGCAACTCTTCTTGAGTTGGACCAGCAGGTGTAGCTTCTTCAACAGCAGCTTCTTCTTTCTTAGCCAAGCTTTGAGCTTTTTCCGCAGCCTTAACGATGAAGAAGAGAACAGTACCAACAATCAAGAAGTTGATAACAGCACTCAAGAAGTTACCGTATGCTACACCGTTCCATGACAAGTCAGCGATTTTTTCTGCACCAGCAGCTTTCAAAGCTGGCGTCAAGAACAATGGAGTAATTACATCTTCAACCAATGATTTAACGATTGCACCAAATGCAGATGCAATAATCACACCGACAGCCAAATCAATCACGTTTCCACGGAACAAAAAGGCTTTTAAATCTTTCAACATATCCTAAATATGTCCTTTCATAAATATTTTACTCTATATATAGTAACCGTTAAAAATTATTTTACAAGTAATTTGTTTCAGAAATTTTACATTTTCCTTCTTTTAGTATAAAATAGAGTATGTTAAACTAAGGGAAGAGTGTTCACTTTTTAAATTAGCTAGTATGATATGAGGAGGGAATGTGCTTTCAAAGGATAAAATTACTGAAATAAAACAAGCTCTCAATATCGTTGATGTTATTGGTGAAACGGTTGCTTTGACTAAGGCCGGACGTAATTATGTCGGTCTTTGCCCTTTTCATAGGGAGAAAACCCCGTCTTTCAATGTGATTGAAGATAAGCAGTTCTATCATTGTTTTGGATGTGGGAAGTCTGGCGATGTATTTAAGTTTGTCGAAGAAGTTCGTGGTGTTTCTTTTGCAGATGCGGCAGCTATCTTAGCTGAGAAGGCAGGGTTTCAAGTAGATGTAACTCCTTCCTATCATCAAGAGGAGAAAAGGGTTAGTCCGCATCAGGTACTGTATGATATTCATCGGGATGCTGCAAAGTTTTATCATGCCCTTTTGATGACAACCAAAATGGGTGAGGAAGCTAGAGCTTATCTACACCAACGTGGCTTGACAGATGATGTCATAAAAACATTCCAGCTAGGCTTAGCTCCTGCCGAACAGAATATTCTTTACCAAAAACTATCAGGTCAATATGACGAAGAAAGTCTATTGAATTCGGGTTTGTTCAATCCAAGTGAGAATAATATTATTTATGACGCCTTTCAAGCGAGGATTATTTTCCCCTTGGCGGATGAATATGGTCGAATTGTAGCTTTTTCAGGTCGGATTTGGACCGAAGAAGATCGAAACAATAAACAATTAGCTAAGTATAAAAACTCTCGTAGTACTGCGATTTTCAATAAAAGCTATGAATTGTATCATTTGGACAAGGCTAAAGCGGTTATTAAGAAGCAACGTGAAGCCTATCTCATGGAAGGTTTTCTAGATGTCATTGCTGCTCATCGTGTAGGGATTGATAATGCAGTGGCTTCCATGGGAACAGCTTTGACAAGAGAGCATGTTGCACATCTAGCTAAGTTTTGTAAGAAAATTGTTCTGACTTATGATGGGGATAAGGCTGGACAGGCAGCTACCATGAAGGTGCTGGACGAACTACAAGATTTTCAGGTTGAAATCGTGAGTTTGCCAGATAATATGGACCCAGATGAATTTTTGCAGAAAAATTCGGAAGAAGCCTTGCAACAGGTTTTAACCAAGTCACGAATCAGCGATGTAGAATTTTTGATTCAATACTTGAAGCCTGAAAATCCTGACAATCTACAAATGCAGATTGAGTTTGTAGATAAGATTGCACCAATTATTGCCAAAGTATCATCCATTACAGCTCAAAATTCTTATATTTATAAGGTGGCGGATTTACTTTCTGATTTTGATTATAATCAGGTGGAACAGGCAGTAAATGCTGTTCGTCTGAACCAGCGCCAGGAGAGAACACAACAGGTATTTCAATCACAGACTGGTCAGTCTTATTTGCCACCAGTCCAAACGATTGCTCGTATAACGAGTCTAATTCGAACAGAAAACCATTTACTTTATCGGATGGTTGAACATCCTTATATTCTCAATGAGTTCCGTTTACGAGAAGATTTTTATTTTGCGACGCCAGAATTGCAAGCTATTTATGATATGTTAAAAAAATCTGGGGAAATTACCAGTTTTGAACTATCACAGTTGAACGATTCCGCTCAACAGGCTTGGTATCGTATGCAGGAAGAACGTTTACCTAATGAAGTATCTCCACACGAAATCGAAGAATTAGAAATTCGGCGAGACAAGGAATTGTTGAAGAAGGAGAACCAGCATCTAGCACGGAAAATCCGTGAACATTCCCATGTGGGAAATGCAGATATTGCCCTCGATGAGTTGCAAAAACTCCTCGATAGAAGAAGACAAATGGAGTAAATATGACAAATAAAAAAGATAAAAAAACAGAAGTAACTACTTTTGATGTACAAGTTGCCGAATTTATCCGTAACCATAAAAAACAAGGTTCAGCTACAGACGATGAAATCAATGACCAACTGGTTATTCCGTTTACGCTTGATGCTGATGGGATTGATGATTTGCTCCAACGTATTCAAGATGCCGGGATTTCGATTGTTGACAAGGATGGTAATCCTTCTGCGCGTGCTATGCAGGTAGAGGAAGAACCAGAATTATCTGATGAAGAATTGCTCGGAAGCACTTCTGCAAAAGTGAACGACCCAGTCCGCATGTATTTGAAAGAAATTGGTGTTGTACCTCTTTTGACCAACGAGGAAGAGCAAGAATTGGCTCTGGCAGTCGAAGCAGGGGACCCAGAAGCGAAACAACGTTTGGCTGAAGCCAACTTGCGTTTGGTTGTATCCATTGCCAAACGCTATGTCGGCCGTGGTATGCAGTTCCTTGATCTTATCCAAGAAGGAAACATGGGCTTGATGAAGGCCGTTGATAAGTTTGACTATTCAAAAGGTTTCAAGTTTTCAACCTATGCAACTTGGTGGATTCGTCAGGCTATCACTCGTGCCATTGCGGACCAAGCGCGTACAATCCGTATCCCTGTTCACATGGTAGAAACCATTAACAAATTGGTCCGTGAACAACGCAATCTCTTGCAGGAATTGGGCCAAGATCCAACTCCTGAGCAAATCGCTGAGCGTATGGATATGACGCCTGAGAAAGTTCGTGAAATCCTCAAGATTGCACAAGAGCCTGTTTCACTCGAGACCCCAATTGGTGAAGAAGATGATAGTCATCTTGGAGATTTTATCGAAGACGAAGTCATTGAAAATCCAGTTGATTACACAACTCGTGTCGTTCTTCGTGAACAGTTAGATGAGGTATTGGATACTCTTACTGACCGTGAGGAAAACGTATTGCGTCTTCGTTTTGGTTTAGATGATGGTAAAATGCGTACGCTTGAAGATGTTGGTAAAGTCTTTAACGTAACCCGTGAACGCATCCGCCAAATTGAAGCCAAAGCCCTCCGTAAACTCCGCCACCCATCCCGCAGCAAACCACTCAGAGATTTTATTGAGGATTGATTTTGTCTGGGAGACAAAATCAACCGCTCGCTGAAAACAGGAAACGAGCGAGAGTTCGGGGAGGTTTTGACACAAACTTCGTTTGGTTCTTTTCTAGTATTGAACTTGTGAAAAAGAAAGAGAGAAAAATGACGTACACAGAAGATCAAATTAAAGACATTCAGGAGCGTGTTTTTCATGCTCTTGAAGATGTGATTGACCCTGAGCTAGGTATTGATATTATCAATTTAGGGCTAATTTATGAAATCCGATTTATTGAGGGCAAGGCTGAAATTGATATGACCTTGACGACCATGGGTTGTCCATTAGCTGATCTAATTACCGATCAAATTCATGATGTACTGAAGGATGTCCCTGAAGTAACAGAAGTAGATGTGAGACTGGTTTGGTCACCAGCTTGGACCATTCAAAAAATGAGTCGTTATGCTCGAATTGCATTAGGAATTAAATAAAAAAACAAAATGGTTTCGAACGTTTGAAGCCATTTTTTTATTAATGTTTGGATTTTTTGTAAAAAATATTAAAAATTATACTTGTCAAAGAGAAATTTCCGTGTTACAATAAACAGGCCTAGGAAAAGTAGTCATACCTATTCTAGCAAATATCAGACCTATATGGGATGGGTAGCTCTGCTATTTATCATAACCAAAGCCTACGGACAGGCGGGTCGAATGCCGAAGCGTGGCGTAAGCCACATTATTGATAGGGTTAAAAGCCTACATTTTATAAGTTGATTTTAGGGTTCATCCCTAATTCGTATATCAAATTTAGTGTGGTGAAAGCACACGTCATCTTGTGAAACGGTCAATAAAGTACGTATATATTTGCACTGGAGAGTAGGAAACGGTAGGCACATAAACTCAAGAGAAGAATAAAAAGCGTCGATTTGGATTGTAGAGCAGGATGAACCCTGCTCTTTTTGCTTTGTTATGTGACTTTTAGTCCGTTACGCTCCATAAGGTGCGTGACAAATAAACCACCCGCTATGCGGGTGCGCGACGAAGGTTATACCAAAAAAACTCCAAACGCGATACAATAAAGGTGTTCAAGCCTATTGTAAAGCGAAAGGAGAAAAATATGGCGCAAAAGGCACATAGTTTATCACATACAAAGTGGCTGTGTTCTACCACATTGTCTTCACCCCTAAGTATAGACGAAAAATTATCTATAATCAATATCGAAGTAGTCTTGGAGAGATATTTCGACGATTGTGTAGTTATAAAGGTGTTGAAATTATCGAAGGTCATCTGATGCTGGATCATGTTCATATGTTAGTCAATATTCCCCCGCGGTTAAGTGTATCCAGTTTTATGGGCTATTTAAAAGGCAAGAGTGCTCTTATGATGTTTGATAAACACGCCAATCTCAAATATAAATTTGGCAATCGTCATTTCTGGGCAGAGGGATATTATGTAAGTACGGTTGGACTTAATGAAGCCACAATTAAGAAATATATACAAGAACAGGAAAAACATGATCTAGCACTTGATAAATTGAGTGTAAAAGAGTATGAAGATTCCTTTAGGGATAATGGCAAGTAGTACGAATGCCTCTTTAAGAGGCTAGTGACGAGTCAAAAGCAGTGAGGCTTGAACAAAGTGAAAGCCAGCGTCTTTAGGCGCTGGCTGGTGATGTGGGCTTATAGCCCTTGTTCAAACCACCCGTTTTCACGGGTGGTTATGACTTATCCTAACAATTGCTGCAACCATTGGCTGCCATAGATCCAAAAGAAGCTATAGGCCACAACTGAGAAAGGGCGACAAAGTAAAGTAATCATAATAAATTTCCGATAGCTCATGCTTGTTAATCCAGTAATCATCACCACTATGTCAGCTGGAGAAATGGGAGAAAGCATACAAAGAACAAAGAAAATTTCATAACTACGTTTATTATCAATTTTGCTTTCATATTTGTAAAACGTATCTTCAGACATGAAGAGGAGACAAAATTTCTTTCCATAGCGACGAGCCAACCAGAAAAGGATGATACTACCGATTGAAATTCCAAGATAATTGAGAAAGAATCCCCACCAAAAATGAAATACGAGGAAACCTACAACAGTCGTAACACCGCCTGGAATAATCGGAAATACAACTTGAATAATCTGAATAGCTAAAAAAGAGAGGCTACCTAAAGCACCTTGGCTTTTGATTAAATCGCTTAAGACATTTTGGTCGTTCAAAATGCCAATCTTATAGAGCCAAAACAGAAAAATAGCAGTCCCGATAAGGGTCAAAATACTTAATACTTGAATGGTTTTTTGCCAAAATTTATACATACTTTCATTTTACCATATTTCAAAATTTTTTTAAATTGTAAGGAAAATGTAAAATAATTTTGCTATTTATAAAAAATTCTGCTATAATAATTCCTGTATCAAATCCTACGGGGTTGTTACGGATTCGACAGGCATTATGAGGCTTGTTCTGCAACTCATCGGCAGATGTAAAAATGCCAGTTAAATATAACTGCAAAAAATACAAACACTTACGCATTAGCAGCTTAATAACCTGCCTGCGTGACCATTCGCGAATTGCTTGTGTTTGCTGATTGGTCTTAAAATAACAAGCTACGTTGGGATTGAGTCAGGCTGTTCCAAAAGAGATTTACTGACTCGCTTGGTCTAGGTTTGAGTTATGTATCGAGCCCAAGTTAAAGCAAGACATAACCTATGGTTGTAGACGAATAAGTTAGCAGGTGTTTGGACGTGGGTTCGACTCCCACCAGCTCCATATATGGAAGATTACTCAAGAGGCTCAAGAGGCCGTGTTGGAAACGCGGTAGGCGTGTAACAGCGTGCGTGGGTTCGAATCCCATGTCTTCCGTATGGCAAGAACGATGAAAATCGTTCTTTTTTCTTGCACTTGAAATTATCTAATAAGAATAATGTTCATTTTTTGTGGAGATTGTCTTGTATTTTGTCAAAAATATGATATGATAGTTAACAATCTACTTACGAAAGAGGAAGTGTTGATGTTGAATGTACAAGAATTAGCCAAGACAGAATTGCATTGCCATTTGGATGGTTCCCTATCTTTATCGGCAATCCGACAACTTGCCCAACTGGCAGAAATTTCCATTCCAGACAAGGATGAGGAACTCAGAAAATTGGTCAGTATCGAAGGCAAGGTGGATAGCCTGATGACCTATTTGAAAACTTTTGACTTTATCCGTCCACTCTTACAAACCCCAGAAGCATTGGAATTAGCTGCCTACGATGTTCTAGGTCAAGCATCAGAGGATGGAGTCCTCTATATTGAACTTCGCTTTGCACCAGAACTGTCGACGGATCAAGACTTGACTATTTTAGAAGCGGTCTCAGCAGTTTTAGTTGGACTAAACAGGGGGCAGGAAGATTTTGGAGTGGTTGCTAAACTTCTGGTTTGTGGTTTAAAGCAAACGAATACGAATCAAACGAAGGAACTCTTTTCGGCTATTGCTGATTTGGCACCGAAAGGATTGGTTGGCTTTGATTTTGCTGGAAACGAGGCAGACTACCCAACTCATGAGCTGGCTGAGTTGATTGACTACACACAATCTCTGGGTTACCCCATGACCTTCCATGCTGGTGAGTGTGGTTGCGTGACCAATGTAGCCCAAGCTCTGGCCTTGGGTATCAAGCGGATTGGACATGGAACGGCTCTTAGCGGTCACGCTGAGGCTATTCAGGCTTTTTGTCAATAGCGGAGCAACGCTTGAGATGTGCCTGACTTCAAATCTCCAGACCGGAGCTGCCCAAACTCTAGCAGACTTCCCCTATGAACAGCTGGTTCAAGCGGGAGCAAAGATTACCATCAATACAGATAATCGAACGGTTTCCAATACAAATCTAAATAAAGAATATCAGCTATTTGTAGAGTATTTTGGAACGACCAAGGAAGAATTTTATCAATTCAACAGAAATGCTATTCAAGCAAGCTTTGCCAGTGAAGAAGAAAAGGCAAACTTACTTGATGTCCTAGCCCAAAAGTATAATTTGTAAAAAGAAAGCTCTAGGCCATGTCAGAACGACCGGCAAAGAGCTTTTTCTTATTGCAAATTCAATTTCTTGGTCATGATAAAGTGTGTACCAAAATAGTAGGCAAAGGCCAGAATGATATTGACCAAGGCCAAGATAGGACTTGGGTATAATGGTAGCGCGGCATTATAAAGATTCTCTAGATAATTGGTAAAAACGAGAGCTCCAAACACACCGAGAACAATTGAAATTCCGATATAGGTTAAAATGGCAAACAGTAGACGGTGATCTTTAAACAGTTGACCAACAGAGATGGAGAAGTAGATCAGCAAGATTCCCATTGTTGACTCAATCAGCACATAGAATAGATGTGCAAATATGACAGGCCAGTCTAATGCTTGTACAACAGTATGCAATTCAGGAATCATGATTTCCTCAGTTCCGAGCATGAGAACAGCTAAAATGATTCCGATTGAAAGAACAGTGGTAACTCCTGCCAAAAAGTACCAAACCAATGAAGCTACAAGTTTGCTGAGGATAATTTGGTGGCTGGAGACAGGTAAGGTCATGGTTAAATAGCCCTGACGACCATAGACATTTTTTCTAAATCGGTTAATAACCATGAAAAAGGTGGATAAACCGAGTGCTGCAATTAAGATACCGAAGGTCATGAAGGATGTACCGAAAAGAACCATTTCAGCACCACCAGGTTCAGTGCTTCCAGCTTGTGCCCGTAGGGTCAAAGCTTGTAACCAGAATCCAAGTATTGCAGACAGGACCAATGCCCCGGCATAAATTCCTAAATACCATTTTCCAACGGATTGAAATTCATATTTGAGTAATTTCTTAAACATAGCAATCTCCTTCTAACTAAGCCTTAAAGTCTTGGCGGAAGAGTTCGTCAATGGACTCGCCACTTTCAATACGGAGGTCATCCACGTTTTCATGGCGAATAACACTTCCGTAGTGTAGGAAAATAACCTCATCCAAAATTTGCTCGACATCTGAAATTAAGTGAGTAGAGATAATAACAGAGGCAGTCGGAGAGTAGTTGTTGACGATGGTTTTTAAAATGTAGTCTCGAGCGGCAGGGTCAACACCACCAATTGGCTCATCTAAAACATACAGCTGCGCTTGACGGCTCATTACCAAGATCAGCTGAACCTTTTCCTTGTTCCCTTTTGACAGGTGTTTCATGCGGCTGTTCAAATCAATTCCTAAGTCTTGCAAGAGGTGAAGAGCTCGTTCTTTATCGAAGTCCGCATAGAAATCTGTAAAGAAGGTGATAGCATCAGAAACCTTCATGCTTTCATCAAGATAGGTCGTATCTGGCAAATAGGATACGATTGCCTTGGTTTCAGGTGAAGGAGTGCGACCGTTGATAAGGACTTGACCATACTCAGGTTGCAATAGTCCATTGATGAGTTTGATTAACGTCGTCTTACCAGAACCATTTGGTCCCAAAAGTCCAATAATCTTACCAGCAGTCAATTTTAAGTTAACATTATTGAGAGCTACAGCACCGCCATAGGATTTTGAAACCTGTTGTAATTCGACCAGGGTATATGCATTATTCATAAGACACTCCTTTCAAATAATCATCTAACTGGTGGGTTAATTCATCTTGATTGAAGCCCAAGTCCAGCATATTGGTCACAAAGTTTTCAAGTTCTTTCTGTGCCAAATGCAGGCGGGTCTGTGAAATCAATTCTTGATTGTCTGTGACGAAACGTCCTGTTGTGCGGACTGAGTAAACAAATCCTTCCGTTTCCAAATCAGACAGGGCCCGTTGCACCGTGTTTGGATTGACGCCAGCTATTTCAGCCAAGTCACGCACGGTTGGCAATTTATCTCCCGATTTCAATTGATTGGTCACAATCTGTAATTTTATAGTATTACTGATTTGAATATATATGGGCATATTGTTGTCAAATTTCCAAGCCATTATTCTTTCCTTTCTAGGCATTTTTGCCAATACCTATGTTCTAACAAAATAATACAATAAAACATGATAAATTGCAAGTCTTTTGATTGCATTTCTTGAAAAAATTTTCCTAGAATATTTGGTATAATAGAAGAAATAAAAAGGAGAAGACCATGCTGGCACAACTAGATACAAAAACCGTCTATACCTTTATGGATAGCATGGTGACCATTGAAGAATATGTAAAGAGAGCCAAGTCGCTGGGCTACCAAGCCTTGGGGATGATGGATAAGAATAGTCTATATGCGGCTTACAGTTTTATGGAAACTTGTCAGAAGGCAGGAATACAGCCAATCATCGGCTGTGAATTGGACTGGCAGTTGGAGGGGCAGGAGCGAGAAGTGACAACTCAGTTGATTGCCTTGACCACCAAGGGCTATCGAAATCTCTTGAAAATATCGACTGCAAAAATGACTGGACAGGATAACTTTGAAGATATTCGCCAGTATTTAGTGGATATCGCTATCATCATTCCCTACTTTTCAGGGATTGAGCAGCTGGATATTGGGCTGGATTATTATGTCGGAGTGACTAGGGATACACCTATTCAAGATTTTCATGGTCCTATTCTGCCCATCCATACGGTTCGTTTTTTCGAGGAGAAACAGTTGGAGAGCTTGCAGGTTCTACATGCTATTCGAGATAATATTCCACTTAATCAAGTTGCAGATATAGATAGTCGACAAAAGCTTTTATCGGCTGATAGCTTAACCAATCTATTTTCTAATCGGTTTCCGCAAGCAGTTGATAATTTACGTGACTTGGTTGCAGGGATTTCTTATCAATTAAATACAGATTTAAAATTGCCACGTTTTAATCGTGACAGACCTGCAGTGGAAGAATTGCAGGAGAAAGCCTATCAGGGCTTGGAAGAAAAGGGGGTGACGGGGCCTGTCTATCAGGAGCGCCTGGAAAGAGAGTTGTCCATTATTCATGAGATGGGCTTTGATGATTATTTCTTGATTGTCTGGGACCTGCTCCGATTTGGACGTAGCCAGGGCTACTATATGGGTATGGGTCGTGGTTCTGCGGTAGGGAGTTTGGTTGCCTATGCCTTGAATATTACGGGCATTGACCCCGTTAAACATCAGCTGCTCTTTGAACGCTTTTTAAATAATGAACGCTATAGCATGCCGGATATTGATATCGATATTCCAGATATTCATCGCCCTGACTTTATTCGTTATGTGCGGGACCGCTATGGTACGACTCACGCTGCTCAAATCGTGACCTATTCAACCTTTGGTGCCAAGCAGGCTATTCGTGATGTTTTCAAACGGTTTGGAACGCCTGAGTATGAGTTGACTAATATTACCAAGAAAATCTCATTTAAGGATAATCTTTCTTCAGCATATCAACGTAATGCAGCCTTCCGACAGATTATCAATAGTAAGATTGAGTACCAAAAAGCCTTTGCCATTGCCCAGCAAATCGAGGGACAACCTCGCCAGACCTCTATTCATGCAGCCGGCGTGGTCATGAGTGACGAGGACTTGACTGATACCATTCCACTGAAAATGGGTGATGATATGCTGGTGACCCAGTATGATGCCCATGCAGTAGAGGCCAATGGCTTGCTCAAGATGGACTTTCTTGGTCTGCGAAATCTGACCTTTGTACAAAAAATGGCGGAAGGGGTTCTAGAGCGTTACCAGAAAGAAATTGACATTGCCCAGATTGATTTAGAAGATAGAAAAACCTTGGAACTTTTTGCGGCAGGTAAGACCAAGGGAATTTTCCAATTTGAACAACCGGGTGCCATTAGCCTTCTACAACGGGTTCGACCAGAGCGTTTTGAGGATGTGGTAGCCACCACCAGTTTGAACCGACCTGGTGCCAGTGATTACTCGGATAATTTTGTCAAACGCAAACATGGACAAGAGACAGTTGATTTGTTGGACCCAACCATTGCTCCTATTTTACAACCGACTTATGGTATCATGCTTTATCAGGAACAGGTCATGCAGATTGCACAGGTCTATGCAGGATTTACGCTTGGCAAGGCGGATTTACTCCGCAGGGCGATGTCTAAAAAGAATGCCCAGGAAATGCAGGCAATGGAAGCGGAATTTTTACAGGGAGCACTGAAAAACGGACATGCTGAAGAGAATGCAAGGGAAATATTTGGCATGATGGCTAAGTTCGCTGGTTATGGTTTTAACCGTAGCCACGCCTATGCTTATTCAGCCTTAGCCTTTCAAATGGCCTATTTCAAGAGTCACTATACGGATGTCTTTTTTGATGTCATGCTCAATCATTCTAGCAGTGCTTATATTGAAGATGCGATGCAGTTTGACTTTGAGGTAGCTCGACTCACGATTAACAATATTCCTTATCACGATAAGTTTGATAAAAGTAAGGTCTACCTAGGATTAAAAACACTGAAAGGTTTGCCTAAAGATTTAGCTTTATGGATATTGGATCATCGTCCCTATAAGTCTGTAGAAGATTTTATTTTGCGCTTGCCAGATAATTTCAAGAAAAAAGATTTACTAATTCCTCTTATTCAGATTGGTTTATTTGATGATTTTGACGCCAATCGTAAAAAGATTATTGAAAATCTAGACAATCTCTTTGTCTTTGCAGAGGCAATTGGTACATTTTTTGCAGAGGAGAGTTATAGTTGGACAGATGCAGAAGATTACAGCGACAGCGAAAAATTTATGCTAGAGCAAGAATTGCTAGGTGTTGGTATTAGTCCGCATCCTTTAGTCAATATTTGTCGAGAGTCTAAGCGTAGTTTTACAGATTTGGCTGATTTAGCGGTTGGCAATCGAGCAACCGTTCTTGTGCAGATTCAAGCTATTCGATTGATTCGTACCAAAAAGACTGGGGAGCAGATGGCGTTTCTTCGAGTGACAGATACCAAGAGGACGCTTGATGTGACTCTTTTCCCAGAATCTTATCGCCAATACGCTTCTGTTTTGGAAGAAGGGGGAATGGGGTACATCACAGGTAGAGTGCAAGAGCGCGATGGACAGTTGCAATTAGTTCTAGAAAAATTAGAGCCTGTCAGTTTGGAGAAATTTTGGATTCTTTTGGAAAATCGAGAACACGATTATGCCGTTGCTCGTATTTTGGATAAATATAGAGGAAGCATTCCAGTAGTACTTCATTATCAAGATAGTAATCAGACAATTCAGGCTGAGCACCACATGGTTATGAAAACGCCTCAATTAGAAGAAGAGTTAAGTGAATTTGTTATGAAAACGATTTTTCGATAAAAAAATAGCAAAAAGTCAAGCAAGTTTAGGTTAAGTATGTTATAATAGGGCAGTTAAAATGAAAAGTTAAAGGAGCATTAACGAATGAAACGTATTGCTGTTTTGACCAGTGGTGGTGATGCCCCTGGTATGAACGCTGCTATTCGTGCAGTTGTTCGCCAAGCAATTTCAGAAGGAATGGAAGTTTATGGAATCAACGAAGGTTACGCAGGTATGGTTGCGGGTGATATCCATGAATTGTCTGCACGTTCTGTAGGTGATATTATTTCACGCGGAGGAACATTCCTTGGTTCAGCTCGTTATCCAGAATTTGCCAAATTAGAAGGGCAACTTAAAGGGATTGAGCAATTGAAAAAACATGGTATCGAAGGTGTAGTTGTTATCGGTGGTGATGGTTCTTACCACGGAGCAATGCGCTTGACGGAGCATGGTTTCCCAGCTATTGGTGTACCTGGTACAATTGATAACGACATCGTGGGTACAGATTTTACAATCGGTTTTGATACAGCTGTAACAACTGCTATGGATGCGATTGATAAAATCCGCGATACTTCATCAAGTCACCGTCGTACTTTCGTTGTTGAAGTAATGGGACGTCATGCGGGAGACATCGCTCTTTGGGCTGGTATCGCTTCTGGTGCAGATGTTATCGTTGTTCCAGAAGAAGACTTCAATATAAACGACATTGTTGACCGTATTAAAGCGGGCTACGACAATGGTAAGAAACATAGCATCATTGTTTTGGCTGAAGGTGTTATGCCAGCTGCACAGTTTGCTGAAGAATTGAAAGCAGCAGGCGATACAAGTGATCTTCGTGTGACAGAACTTGGTCATATCCAACGTGGTGGTTCTCCAACAGCGCGTGATCGCGTACTCGCTTCTCGTATGGGTGCTCATGCCGTTAAATTGCTTAAAGAAGGACGTGGAGGTCTTGCAGTAGGTATCCGTAACGAGCAAATGGTTGAAAATCCAATTCTTGGTACAGCTGAAGAAGGAGCATTGTTCAGCTTGACTGCAGATGGTAAGATTATTGTGAACAATCCACATAAAGCTGACTTGGATATGGCTGAATTAAACCGCAACTTGTCAATCTAATTTGACAATTTCATTATTTGTTATTAAGGGTCAAAAGACCATTAAATATAAAGGAGTTTTGTTAAGATGAATAAACGTGTAAAAATCGTTGCAACCCTCGGACCTGCGGTAGAAATCCGTGGTGGAAAAAAATTCGGTGATGATGGTTATTGGGGTGAAAACCTTGATGTTGAAGCATCAGCACAGAAAATTGCTCAATTGATCACTGAAGGTGCAAACGTATTCCGTTTCAACTTCTCACATGGTGACCACCAAGAGCAAGGTGAGCGTATGGCAACTGTACGTCGTGCGGAAGAAATTGCTGGTAAAAAAGTTGGTTTCTTGTTGGATACAAAAGGTCCAGAAATCCGTACTGAGTTGTTTGCTGACGATGCTAAAGAGTTTTCATACACAACTGGTGAAAAAATCCGCGTAGCAACTAAACAAGGCATTAAGTCAACTCGCGAAGTGATTGCATTGAACGTTGCAGGTGGTTTGGATGTATTTGATGATGTTGAAGTTGGTAAACAAGTTCTTGTTGACGATGGTAAACTAGGTCTTAAAGTCATCGAAAAAGATGCTGAAAAACGTGAATTTATTGTTGAAGTTGAAAACGACGGTGTTATCGCTAAACAAAAAGGTGTAAACATTCCTTATACTAAAATTCCTTTCCCAGCTCTTGCTGACCGCGACAACGCTGATATCCGTTTCGGTTTGGAACAAGGTTTGAACTTCATCGCAATTTCATTCGTTCGTTCAGCAAAAGATGTTGAAGAAGTTCGTAACATTCTTAAAGAAACTGGTAATGAGCACGTTCAATTGTTCTCAAAAATCGAAAACCAACAAGGTATCGACAATATTGATGAAATCATTGAAGCTTCAGATGGTATCATGATTGCTCGTGGTGACATGGGTATCGAAGTACCATTTGAAATGGTTCCAGTTTACCAAAAAATGATTATCACTAAAGTGAATGCAGCTGGTAAAGCAGTTATCACAGCAACAAACATGTTGGAAACAATGACTGAAAAACCACGTGCAACTCGTTCTGAAGTATCTGACGTATTCAACGCAGTTATCGACGGTACTGACGCAACAATGCTTTCAGGTGAGTCTGCAAACGGTAAATATCCAGTTGAATCAGTTCGTACAATGGCAACTATTGCTAAAAACGCACAAACTCTTCTTAACGAATACGGTCGTTTGAACTCTGATCACTTTAACCGTGCATCTAAAACAGAAGTTATTGCATCAGCAGTAAAAGATGCTTGTCACTCAATGAACATCAAGTTGGTTGTAACAGTTACTGAAACTGGTTACTCAGCTCGTTCAATCTCTAAATACCGTCCAGATGCTGACATCTTGGCAGTAACATTTACTGAGAAAGTACAAAAATCATTGATGCTTAACTGGGGTGTTATCCCGGTTGTAACAAACCGTCCAGATTCAACTGACGATATGTTTGATTTGGCTGAACGCATTGCCAAAGAACAAGGTCTTGTTGAAGCAGGAGATGATATTGTTATCGTTGCTGGTGTGCCTGTAGGTGTTGCAGGTTCAACAAACACTATGCGTGTTCGTACAGTAAAATAATCAAAAAGGTCCTTTTGGACCTTTTTGGCGTGATTATGGAAATAGACTATATCTGAATTTCTTTCAAACGCTTGTTTAGAAATATTTTCTTGGGGGATGTGGAAATAAAAATAAGTCGTAAATAGAATAGTTTATTCAAATTTTTGATGATAAACGGAGGAAAGATGAATATTCAAGAACGATTTTCTTTGAGAAAATCAGCGGTTGGTTTGGTCTCAGTCTCTTTGCTATGTGCTATTTATACATCCACTGTTGCTGCAGATACAGTTGTTACAGGAATGAATGAAATAATTGAAGAATCACAAGTCAAGGATGAGGCATCTATTGAATCAGAAAAAAATAAATCCCTAGAGGGTTCTAATCTTGAAATTGTAGAGGAAATAGCAGATAACATCCCATCACCTGTTATCGCTGAAGGGGAAGTAGCGGTAGAGATGAAAGTTGATGGAGGGACCGAGAATGTAGTTTCTAGAAATGATAAAGAAGTTACGACGAGTGAGCAAAATCAGATAGAGGTTACTGAGACAAAAGAAATTTTGAATCAGACTAGTTATCAAACGGAGAGTAGCGAGCAACGACAAATTGTATGGGCCCATGGAATTACTCCTCCTGTAATGGAACAAAGCGGTGGTTTTGTAAAGGAAAAGTATGGAGACTATTTAAACTATACAGCGCCATTTGAGGCAGGAAAAGGCTATTATGATACCAATAAAAGTCTCAATGCTTCATTTATTGACCTTAACCTATGTTTTGCAGCCGTGTCTTCCAACATGGTACATTGGTGGTTGGAACAGAATAGTTCCTATGTTGAGCGATATCTTAAAGAAAAAAATAGTACAGTAAATGTTGGGGAAAACTATGCAATAACGGACCTGCGTCGTTATATTGATTCGTTCCAGGATCAGCAAAATAGTCGAGTCTTTGACATGTTCAAAACTTACTACGGTTATCGTACAAATGGCTTTGTGTCAGATGCCTTAGTTGACTTGTTTATTAATGGATATAAACCTAAGGTACAGGGTGGTGTCAATCTGGAAGATAGCCAGTTAGTACCAGATAGTAGGGGTGGCTTTTTCTACGACGTTTTCAAAGAGAAAAAACTGACAAATCGTCTTTTCAGTGGTAGCTATGAGCGTTTTGGTGAGGATGTTCGAACTGTTTTGGAGAGCAAAGGATTACTCGGTCTAACTTATAGAACATTAGGCTATGCAACGCATATTGTGACGGTATGGGGTGCTGAGTACGATAATCAAGGTAAGATTAGGGCTGTCTATATCACTGATTCTGATGATCAACAAGAACAAATTGGTTTGAAGCGTATGGGCATCACTCGTGATGCTTCTGGAAATCCACGTTTAAATAATCATGTGAAAAATAATTCAGCTGGGGCGCTTTTGGATTATGTTCATACGATTCGTCTTGGTCAAGACTTATGGGAAGAATATTTCAATCCGCTTGCAAAAGCCAAAGAAACAGCTAGTCAGACATTAGCCGATACAAAGAAGGCGTTGGATTTGTCTATTCAAGGACAATCTGAATTGCCAGAATCAATGCGACTGATTTATCTTGAAAAACTAAATAATCTCTATAATCAAGGAATTCTATCTATTCAAAAGGCAGAAAGTTCTGAGATGCTAAGTGGTGCATTGGAAAATGGTTTAAATAGTTTAAAGAGTTTAGATTTTCCTATTTCAAAAGTTGGAAATGCTTTGGCACCAGATTTACCAGTAGGTAATCGTTCAACGGTTTCAGATGTTGATTCTCTATCATCTCAAGAAACAAGTTCCACAAATTTGGAAGTAGACCCAGAGAATGCAAGTCTTATTGCAGATGGTACCAATCAATTGCATTTTCCAGTGGAGGTCCAAACGACATCTTCTGTAGAGGCTGAGGGAGATAATGTTTTTGAACAAGAGGCAGATACATTACCAATAATTATTGAAAACAAGGATGAATTTGGTTCAGAACTATCAAGAAACATGCAAACGTCAGAAACGGATTCGCTAGTAGTAGTTGTTGAAGAAGATGTGAAAAATGATGAGGTAGTCCCTGTGGAAGAACTTCTTGAATCAGAAACAGTTGAGAATCAGAGGTCAGAACTTCTATCAGGTCCCATAGGCATGGAGGAGGTAAATGTAAAAGAAGAAACTCAAGTTGCGCCCGTCGTTACTGAACAACCAGCCACCTCCAAAACCACAACAGTCGAAGCATCTTTCGACGAATCAGCTAGTGTAGAAAGCGAAACAGTCGCCCAACCAGCCCCAACTTCGTCTCCAGGCAGGTCAGCTCTTCCCGTTCAACCAGAAGTCACAGAAGTCGCTTCTCAGGAAGAAGATCAAGTTGCGACGACCGCTACTGAACAACCAGCCACCTCCAAAACCACAACAGTCGAAGCATCTCTCGACGAACCAGCTAGTGCAGAAAGCGAAACAGTCGCCCAACCAGCCCCAACTTCGTCTCCAGGTAGGTCAGCTATTCCTGTTCAACCAGAAGTCACAGAAGTCGCTTCCCAGGAAGAAGATCAAGTTGCGACGACTGTTACTGAACAACCAGCCACCTCCAAAACCACAACAGTCGAAGCATCTCTCGACGAACCAGCTAGTGCAGAAAGCGAAACAGTCGCCCAACCAGCCCCAACTTCGTCTCCAGGTAGGTCAGCTATTCCTGTTCAACCAGAAGTCACAGAAGTCGCTTCCCAGGAAGAAGATCAAGTTGCGACGATTGTTACTGAACAATCAGCCACCGCCAAAACTCTGACTGTCGAATCCTCAGATGAACCAGTGGGTGTAGAAAGTGAGAGTGTCGCTAAAACTGAACTAACTTCGTCTCCAGGCAGGTCAGCTCTTCCCGTTCAACCAGAAGTCACAGAAGTCGCTTCTCAGGAAGAAGATCAAGTTGCGACGACTGTTACTGAACAATCAGCCACCGCCAAAACTCTGACTGTCGAATCCTCAGATGAACCAGTTGGTGTAGAAAGTGAGACTGTAGTTAAAACTGAACTAACTTCGTCTCCAGGCAGGTCAGCTCTTCCCGTTCAACCAGAAGTCACAGAAGTCGCTTCTCAGGAAGAAGATCAAGTTGCGACGACCGCTACTGAACAACCAGCCACCGCCAAAACTCTGACTGTCGAATCCTCAGATGAACCAGTTGGTGTAGAAAGTGAGACTGTAGTTAAAACTGAACTAACTTCGTCTCCAGGCAGGTCAGCTCTTCCCGTTCAACCAGAAGTCACAGAAGTCGCTTCTCAGGAAGAAGATCAAGTTGCGACGACTGCTACTGAACAACCAGCCACCTCCAAAACCACAACAGTCGAAGCATCTCTCGACGAACCAGCTAGTGCAGAAAGCGAAACAGTCGCCCAACCAGCCCCAACTTCGTCTCCAGGTAGGTCAGCTATTCCTGTTCAACCAGAAGTCACAGAAGTCGCTTCCCAGGAAGAAGATCAAGTTGCGACGACTGTTACTGAACAATCAGCCACCGCCAAAACTCTGACTGTCGAATCCTCAGATGAACCAGTTGGTGTAGAAAGTGAGACTGTAGTTAAAACTGAACTAACTTCGTCTCCAGGCAGGTCAGCTCTTCCCGTTCAACCAGAAGTCACAGAAGTCGCTTCTCAGGAAGAAACTCAAGTTGCGACGACCGCTACTGAACAACCAGCCACCTCCAAAACCACAACAGTCGAAGCATCTCTCGACGAACCAGCTAGTGCAGAAAGCGAAACAGTCGCCCAACCAGCCCCAACTTCGTCTCCAGGTAGGTCAGCTATTCCTGTTCAACCAGAAGTCACAGAAGTCGCTTTCCAGGAAGAAGATCAAGTTGCGACGATTGTTACTGAACAATCAGCCACCGCCAAAACTCTGACTGTCGAATCCTCAGATGAACCAGTGGGTGTAGAAAGTGAGAGTGTCGCTAAAACTGAACTAACTTCGTCTCCAGGCAGGTCAGCTCTTCCCGTTCAACCAGAAGTCACAGAAGTCGCTTCTCAGGAAGAAACTCAAGTTGCGACGACCGTTACTGAACAACCAGCCACCTCCAAAACCACAACAGTCGAAGCATCTTTCGACGAATCAGCTAGTGTAGAAAGCGAAACAGTCGCCCAACCAGCCCCAACTTCGTCTCCAGGCAGGTCAGCTCTTCCCGTTCAACCAGAAGTCACAGAAGTCGCTTCCCAGGAAGAAGATCAAGTTGCGACGACTGTTACTGAACAATCAGCCACCGCCAAAACTCTGACTGTCGAATCCTCAGATGAACCAGTGGGTGTAGAAAGTGAGAGTGTCGCTAAAACTGAACTAACTTCGTCTCCAGGCAGGTCAGCTCTTCCCGTTCAACCAGAAGTCACAGAAGTCGCTTCTCAGGAAGAAACTCAAGTTGCGACGACCGTTACTGAACAACCAGCCACCGCCAAAACTCTGACTGTCGAATCCTCAGATGAACCAGTTGGTGTAGAAAGTGAGACTGTAGCTAAACCAGCCCCAACTTCGTCTCCAGGCAGGTCAGCTATTCCTGTTCAACCAGAAGTCGCTTCTCAGGAAGAAACTCAAGTTGCGACGACCGTTACTGAACAACCAGCCACCGCCAAAACTCTAACTGTCGAATCCTCAGATGAACCAGTGGGTGTAGAAAGTGAGAGTGTCGCCAAAAATGAAGCCACTTTAGTTCCTGTTGCTGAGGATATTCCAGTTTTACCTGGGCATTCAGCAATTCGTGTGGCCGAATCAGTAGCTAAATTATCTACTATTTCTGAAAAAAACAAGTTTGTAGATGCCGAAGTTTCTTCCACATTGAAAGTGGGTTCTGAGGAGGTTGCCAATGAGTCGAATGCTCCTCAAATTGAATTTTTGACAGAAGCAACGACAGAAAGCATACTGGCTGAAGCAGATAGTTCTTCAATTCTAACAGGAACAAAGGTGACTCAGCCGAATAAATTGATGAGTGATTTGGAGAGTACAGAAAGAATCTTGGTTCCTGAATCCAGATTATTGGCTAATGTTAAAATAGGTATAAGTTCTCAGGAGATTGTATTGCCAGAAGTTCCAGAGAGAGAGCCTCAGATGTCCAGTATAGAAATGGACAAGGGCTACAAAGAGACTGATCTAGACGAGTCAGCTGAACCTAAGGTAATTAATAATACGAGAAAATATGGTCAGAATTCGGCTGCTCACTCCAAAATAGATACAAAGCAAGTTTTAAGTGTGGAACAATCTTCAACAACAATGACAAATGCTTCTGGGAAGATTGTTGGAATTAGCCTATTAACTCTTGTACTTGGTAGTGTTTGGGCACTATTAAAAAAAAGCAAGTAAAAAGCAATAATCAAGGGTTAGAGAGTGAATAATTAGCGACCATCTGCGGAGAATTCAATTAAAATTATCTTGTAACAATCAATAGAGTGCATTCGAAAAAATTGTTACGGACTAAGGAAACTATTCCAGTAGGATTAGTTCATCATATTGCTATTTTATAGTTTGAGTTTAAATGATATAAATACAAGATAATAGAAATTGGAGAAACTGTTATGAACTTTTCAAAGAAAATGAAAAATTTTGCCATGCTTTCAGTAGCCTGCATGAGTACAGGACTTACAGCGCTTGCTCCTGTTGTTAGCGCCAATACATCTGAATCAAATACTTACGTAAAATATAATACAAAAGAAACAGTTACTTACTGCCGCAGCTCAGCTGTGGATGTGACATTGTCACAAAAAACAGGTATTCCAGGTGAACGAGTAGTTGTAAAACTAAAACAAAAATATGCAGAAGCACCAGATGTTTACTTTATTTTGGGTGAAAACTATGTTATCCGCTCGATCAAACACCATCTGGAGACTATGCAGCTAATTTGACGGATGCAGATTTAAAAGGTGCAAAGAAATTCCGCATTGAGATAATTAGTAAAATTCCTTACGGTTCAGCGAAGAACATTGTAGAGAATAAATCATTCAAATTAGACCCAAGTTTCCGTCGCTAGGATAAGGTTTAAAATTTGTTAAAAATTAGCTCATTTTAATATGATTGTTAATGGAAACGAGGCTGGGCAAAAACTAGCCAGTAAATAAAAAAACACAGATAGATTGAGCTGCTTCAGATGAAATCCAGCTGAACCGTCTGTGTTTTTCTTTTTATTTCTCTTATCTTGGACTATTTTCTTAGCCAATTTCGTGAGATTCATGCTCATTAGGAGGAATCCTATCTCAGTTTCAACCACTTTTTGTCCTCTGACATGCACTCTGCGCACGCCAAAAACACCCTTCATCCTACCAAATGCAGGTTCGACATCCACCTTACGTTTGGCATAAATGCGGGCCCCCTCTTTACTTGTCAATTTATCTTTGACTAAGTTCTTGAAATAGTTCTACGTAGGATTATACTGAATTTGTTTGAGGTTACCTTTTTCTGTCCGTGCTAACTGGTCCAATTCCTCGCTAGCTTGTACTGGATCAGCTTCGTAAATCTTAATATCTTTCTCAAATCCATTCTGCTCCGTTCTTCGTGAATAATTCTTAAACGAGTAGACAACCCCATCTGGTTTTATCCACTGGTCAGAATCTTCTAAGTAGGTCCAGTTTTCAGGATTGGCATCACTCTTCTTGTAGCTTTTCTTCTGCTCTTTCTGATATGTTCCGTAGGGAATCAGAGGTGTTTTCTCCAGGTCATCAACGATAAAGCTATAATTTTCTTCACTACCATAACCTGCATCTGCGACAATGTGTTGAAAGAGTTCTAGGGTTTGGATGGATTGAAGAAAAGGCTTGAGTGTACGAGTGTCAGTTGGATTCGGAAACAGTCCGTAAGCTAAGGCAAACTGGCTGTTTGTGCCAAGTTGGAGGTTGTAACCAGGCTTGAGCTGGCCATTCTTCATACTCGCTCTTTTATTTCAAGGCTCGTGAAGAAACAGTCTATCCCCAGACTGTTTCTTTCTTCTTTCATTTTCATGAATGTTGCATCATGATCCGTTTTAGAATAGGAATTTCGCTCTTGTAGAATCTGTTTATCCCGTTCGTACTTCTGTTTCCGAACAAGAAAATCCTCTTTCAACTTTCTCTTGAGTTTCTTAATTCTTCTTCGTTTCTGTCTGTTGGCTGAGCCACCTTTGATGACTTTAGGCTCTTGTGAGATAGCTTCTTCCACCTCGTCCAATACTTGTTCGGTTTCTTGTAGGAGTTGGGTCAGCCCCTCGCTAGTGAGGCATTCTTCCTTGGACAAGGCAGTATTCACCCCTTCTTGAACTAGCTTGTCATAAAGGGCAGAAATGTTTCCTTTCAAGGCATCTTCATAGCGTTCAACGGCCTTTTTCCACGTGAAAGAATACTTGTTGGCATCAGCTTCTACCTTAGTTCCGTCAATGAAGAGAGCCTCATCTTCAATCAATCCATTCTCTCTGAGGAGGAGAGTGAAGTAGATGAAGGCAGTTTTGATGAGCTGATTGGCATGTGTGCTAGCCCGAAAACTATTTATAGTTCGATAACAGATGTAGGTATCCTGACTCAACCATTTCATAGGGATAACTTCTTCATTCATTTGAACGATTTTCCGACCAGAGAATACTTGACGAGCATAGGCGAACAGGGTCATTTTAAGTAACATAGCTGGATGAAAGGCTGGACGACCTGTGTGGGAAGTTTCTTCCAATAGAACGGATTGAGGAATGGTATCCACAAACTGACTAATCAGACGTGCCTCATGTGTAGCAGGTAAGTCCCAAGCAATATTTAATTCCAAACTAAGCTGATTTGTGTTATACTGTTTATACATTTTCATGCCTTTCTAGTTGTTTTGTCGTTATTATAATTATAAAGCATGAAATGGAAAACGAGCAACTCCTAATTGGAATTGCTCGTTTTTTTATTGTGAGAAACTAGTTTTTGCCCAGCCTCTTTGACTGCTTAGATAACAAACTAGTCTTAGTATCTACATTTAAAGGGTTAGTAGAATCTAAACGTATCGTATCTTATTTTTTGAGAATATATCTATTTGGAGAATATGGTGTACGGTCAAAGTTTGTTTCTTGGTTGAGAATTTCTTTAGCAATTTGCCAACCGATAATTGGACCATTTGTCAGACCGGTGGAGCCTAGACCACTAGCTACCCAGACATTAGGCATATCCTCAATATTTCCGTAGAATGGTGAATAAGTTGAAGTATAGGCGCGCGTTCCAATGCGAGTTCTGGCTACAGGATAGTTTGCCAAATCAGGCATGAATTCAGCTATTTTATCATGCATGGCTTGGATTTTTTCAGGGTCTAGTTCTAAATCGTAGCCCATATCATCTTCATGAGTTGCACCAATAATGATTTTTCCATTTTCAAATGGTAGGATGTCAATCTCTCCGTAAGGCATACAAACTGGCCAATTGTCGGTATCGAATTCTGTATCTAATTCGAACAATTGTCCTTTTTGTGGTCGAACATCCACTTGATAACCAAGAGGTTCAAGAATATGTGGCAACCAGGCCCCTGTGGCTAAGATAATATGGTCAGCAGTAAGCACTTGATTATCTACTTCGACAGTATGGTTGTCGAGCAGTTTTGCTTGTCCGTAGATACGTGTACCACCATTTTTCAAAAATTGTTCCTGAAGAATATCAATCAAACGCCCACCATCAATACGACCGCCACCTTCTAAATGGATACCAAAGTAGTCTGGCTTAAGTAGTGGCAGGTACTGGTTAATTTCCGAGCCTATAAGCGGAGTAATTTCGCCAATAGTCGGAGTATCTACGCGACGTTCCTCGGCAATTTTTTGGATTTTATCAAGTAGTTCAGGCTTACTTTTTAGGCCGATGGTTCCAGTCTGTTTGAATGGAATTTCAGTAGCACCCAATTTTTCCAAATCGGCTACCAATCGACGGTAGAAAACAGCACCATCGGAAGTCAGCTTATACCAGTCTTTATTTTTTTTCTGAGCCATCCATGGGCAGATGATACCTGCGGCAGCTCGTGTGGCTGTTCCAATACCTGAATCAATGAGAGTAAGATGGACTTGTTCTTCTTGGGAGAGATAAAAGGCTGCAGTAGAGCCAACAATTCCTCCGCCTATAATAATAACTTGTTTTTTCATAAGTTAATTATATCACAAATTTAGAAGTTTATTTATTTTTTTCAACATGATACAATAGAAAATAAGAAAAATTGAGGAGTTCGTGTGTCAGATATAATGTATCCTGAGGTCCTAACCGTTGGAAGTGGGGCCGTAAAAGTTGCAACAGTCGGAGATAGTTTGACTTATGGATATGGCTTGGAGAATCGGGAAAAAGATGCCTATCCTTGTATTCTAGCTGAGAAACTTGGGCATCACTATCAAGTTTCAAATTACGGATTGAGTGGGCGTTCACTTCAGTCAACTGCAGATTTTCCTTACTTTAAAGAGAAGAATGCCCAACTTTCACTTGAGAGTGAAGCAGATATTGTCATCATCATGATTGGTAGTAACGATAGCCGAGGACCATATTGGAATAGAGAGAGGTTTATTCGAGAGTATAGGGAAATGGCAGAGCAGTATATGGATTTACCAAGCCAGCCGGATGTTTATTTAGTCATCCCGCCTTACGTGCCAACCAGTCGTTTTGGATTGAATAATCAAATTATTGAAGATGAATTACAAAAAATTATCCCAGCTATCGGAAACGAACTTGGTTTACCAGTTATTAACCTTTACACTGTGACGGAGGGACATCTTGAATACTATAGCGATGGTCTTCATTTGACACCGCTAGGAAATCAAGTTATTGCTGAAGAGATTTACCAGCATCTCAGACACTAATGGCTCTAAATTGTGGTATAATACTAGTGAAATGGAGAGATTATGGTAAAAAGAGATTTAATAAAACAAATCAGTTTATTGGTCTTATTGATTTTGGGAATCATTGGCCTACGATTTTGGTTACTTGAGCCAGTCACGATTACCCCTGAGATGGCAAATAGTTATTTGAAGGAAAATGACTTTATCATGACGGTGCGAAATGTCCGCCCGATTCATGGAGATTTTATTTTGTATAACCATGAGGGAAAAGAGTATGTGAGTCGTGTGATTGCATTGGAAAACGAGACGGTTACCTATATGGACGATGTTCTCTATCGTAATGATATTATTGTTACCGAGAACTATTTAAAAACACCTCATTCACAAGAAAGTTATACAGATGACTTTACATTGGAAACCTTGACAAATGGAAAGTACAATGTCATTCCAGAGGGGCACTATTTGGTGTTGAATGATGTACGAACGAATCAACAGGATAGTCGTAGTTTTGGTTTGATTTCTAGTGAGGATATTGTTGGTAGACTGACTTTTCGGATTAGTCCACTTTCAGAATTTGGTTTTATTAAGACAGGGCTGGTTCAGTAGAATCAGCTTTTTTATTGTGTTGAGATGACTGGAACTGTATTTTGAAATTAGACTAGACCAATTAAAATGTTGACAAGGATAAAAACTTGTTATATACTGATTTCACTAGTCTTTTTAGATATAAATTAGACTAGACCAATTTTTAAAGAAATGAAAGCCGATGTTAACAAACATCGTAGGTGACATGTATGTGTGGAATCGTTGGTGTTGTAGGAAATACAAACGCAACTGATATTTTGATTCAAGGACTTGAAAAATTAGAATACCGTGGTTATGATTCAGCAGGTATTTTTGTGACGGGTGGTGAGCAAGCTCATCTTGTGAAAGCTGTTGGTCGCATTGCAGAATTGTCTGCAAAAGTTGGCGATAAGACTGAAGGGACAACAGGGATCGGTCATACTCGTTGGGCGACTCATGGTAAGCCAACTGAGAACAACGCTCACCCTCACACTTCTCAAACTGCTGGACATATCCTAGTCCACAACGGTGTGATTGAAAACTATGCAGAAATCAGGGAAGAGTATCTTGCAGGTCATGACTTGAAAGGGCAGACAGATACAGAAATTGCTGCACACTTGATTGGTCAATTTGCTGAGGAAGGTCTGTCTACTTTGGAATCCTTCAAAAAAGCACTTCATATCATCCAAGGTTCATACGCCTTTGCTTTGATTGATGCTAATGATGCAGATACTATTTACGTTGCCAAAAACAAGTCTCCACTTTTGATTGGATTGGGTGATGGCTATAACATGGTCTGCTCCGATGCCATGGCTATGATTCGTGAGACAAGTGAATATATGGAAATCCATGACAAAGAATTGGTTATCGTGAAGAAAGATAGCGTAGAAGTTATGGACTATGATGGCAATGCTATTGAGCGCGGTAGCTATACAGCTGAGCTTGATTTGTCAGATATTGGTAAGGGAACTTATCCATACTACATGCTCAAGGAAATTGATGAGCAGCCAACTGTTATGCGTAAATTGATTAGCGCCTATACAAATGAAGAAGGTCAAATTACAGTTGATGCGGATATTATTAAGGCAGTACAAGAAGCTGACCGTATCTATATCTTGGCTGCTGGTACGTCTTATCACGCAGGATTTGCCGCTAAAGATTTCTTGGAGAAGTTGACCGATACACCAGTAGAGTTGGGAATTTCATCTGAGTGGGGTTACAACATGCCACTCTTGAGCAAAAAGCCACTCTTTGTCATGATTAGCCAGTCTGGTGAAACAGCTGATAGCCGTCAGGTATTGGTTAAAGCGAATGAAATGGGCATCCCAAGTTTGACTGTGACTAACGTTCCTGGTTCTACTCTATCACGTGAGGCGACTTACACCATGTTGCTCCATGCAGGTCCAGAAATCGCAGTAGCTTCTACAAAAGCCTATACTGCACAGATTGCGACATTGGCAATCTTGGCTAAGGCTGTCGGCGATGCAAATGGTAATGCCTACGCTAAAGAATTTGATTTGGTACATGAATTGTCCATCGTAGCTCAATCTATCGAGGCCAGCTTGTCAGAAAAAGATGTGATTGCTGAAAAAGTTGAAAAACTATTATCGACTACTCGCAACGCTTTCTATATCGGTCGTGGTAGTGACTACTACGTTTCTATGGAAGCCAGCTTGAAATTGAAAGAAATTTCATACATCCAATGTGAAGGCTTTGCGGCAGGTGAATTGAAACACGGTACCATTTCATTAATTGAAGACGGTGTTCCTGTCTTGGCCTTGATTTCAAATCACCCACACCTTGCAAGCCATACTCGAGGCAATATTCAGGAAGTAGTGGCGCGTGGTGCCAATGTCTTAACAATCGTAGATGAAGCAGTAGCTAAAGAAGAAGATGATATCACTGTTACAACAGTTCACCCATTCTTGTCAGCTATTGCAATGGTTGTTCCAACTCAGTTGATTGCCTACTATGCGACTTTACAACGTGGTTTGGACGTTGATAAGCCACGTAACTTGGCAAAATCTGTAACTGTTGAATAGGGAGAAAAGGTTCGGATTTCGGACCTTTTTTCAATTCGATGAAAGAATATACAAATTTTTGTTAAATTTATTAAAAATTCTGAAAAATTCTTTGAAATACAAGATATTTTCTGATATACTATAACCTAATCACTCTTTTAGGAGAATTCTATGGATTATGTTTTGGAAGTTCTGCCCAGTCTATTAAATGGAGCGGTGGTCTCCCTGCAAGTATTTTTTCTAGTTTTGATACTATCCTTGCCTCTGGGAGCTGTTCTTGCATTTTTAATGCAAATAAAATTTAAACCCTTGCAATGGCTATTGCATTTCTATGTTTTAATTATGCGTGGAACTCCCTTGCTCTTGCAACTGATTTTTGTTTATTATGTTTTACCTAGTGTTGGTATTACATTTGACCGAATGCCTGCTGTGATTCTGGCCTTTACGCTCAACTATGCGGCCTATTTCTCTGAAATTTTCCGTGGTGGTATTGAAGCTATTCCAAAAGGTCAGTATGAAGCTGCTAAGGTATTGAAATTTACCCCTGTTCAGACCATTCGCTACATTGTCTTACCGCAGGTTGTGAAAATTGTTCTGCCAAGTGTTTTCAATGAAGTCATGACTTTGGTAAAGGATACTTCTTTGGTCTATGCACTTGGGGTTAGCGATTTGTTGTTGGCTAGTCGTACTGCTGCCAATCGTGATGCCAGCTTGGCGCCTATGTTTATCGCAGGTGCAATCTACCTATTGATGATCGGTGCGGTAACACTGATTTCTAAACAAGTAGAAAAGAAATTTGATTATTATAGATAGGAGGAAGTCATGTTAGAGTTACGCAATTTGTCAAAACGCTTTGAAGATAAACAGATTTTCTCCAACTATGATTTGGTCATTCCAGAAGGGAAAATTGTTGCCATCGTTGGTCAATCTGGCGGTGGTAAGACAACTCTTTTACGGATGTTGGCTGGTTTAGAGACTATTGATTCAGGAACTTTGATGTATAATGGTCAAGAACTGCCATTAGAGGAGTTGGGAAAACGACATTTGCTGGGCTTTGTCTTCCAGGACTTCCAGCTTTTCCCGCACCTATCCGTATTGGAAAACTTGGTTCTCTCTCCTATGAAAACGCAAAATATGTCGCGTTCAGAGGCGGAAGACAAGGCCCTTAAACTCTTGGATACTCTTGGACTTGCTAACCACGCAACTGCCTACCCATTTTCATTATCGGGTGGACAGAAACAACGTGTGGCCTTGGCGCGTGCGATGATGATTGATCCTGAGATTATCGGCTATGATGAACCAACTTCGGCCCTAGACCCTGAATTAAGAAAAGAAGTTGAAAAACTGATTCTTGAAAATAGGGCTACTGGAATCACGCAAATTGTGGTCACCCATGATATGCAGTTTGCTGAGAATATCGCAGATGAAATCATCAAAATTGAACCGAAACACTAAGAAAAGGAACAAATATGATGATGAATATTAAAAAAATGATGCTTGGAGCTTTTGCTCTTGTAACTTCTTTAACTCTTGCTGCTTGTGGCTCCAATGATTCGGCTACTAAGTCTGATAATTGGACAGCCTACGAGTCTGAAAAATCCGTTACGATTGGCTTTGATAAGACCTTTGTTCCAATGGGATTTGAACAGACAGATGGTTCTTACACAGGGTTTGATATTGACTTGGCTAATGCAGTCTTTGAAAAATATGGAATTACTGTAAAATGGCAACCAATTGACTGGGATTTGAAAGAAACTGAATTGAATAACGGGAATATTGATTTAATTTGGAATGGTTATTCTATTACAGATGAGCGTAAGGAAAAAGTTCTTTTCACAAATCCCTATATGGATAACCAACAAGTTCTTGTAACTAAAAAATCTTCCAATATTAGCCAAGTATCTGATATGAAGGATAAGATTTTAGGTGCACAAGCAGGTTCATCTGGCTATTCAGTATTTGAATCACAACCAGCTATTTTGAAAGATATTGTTCAAAATAAGGATGCAAGTCAGTATGCGACCTTCAATGAAGCCTTGATTGACTTGAAAAACGATCGTATTGATGGTCTTTTGATTGACCGTGTGTATGCAAATTATTACTTGCAACAAGAGGGAATTATCGCAGATTACAACATCATTGATGCAGGTTTTGAAAATGAAGCCTTTGCAGTCGGTGCTCGTAAATCAGATACGACACTCGTAGAAAACATTAATAAGGCGTTTGCTGAATTATATAAAGAAGGTAAATTCCAAGAAATCTCCCAAAAATGGTTTGGTGAGGATGTTGCAACCGATGCAGTAAAAAAATAATAATATAAGAAAAAGAGCCTAGTGCTCTTTTTTAAAACCCAAATTTAAGGTATAGACAATATGTAAAGACCCCCAGTTGAGAATTCGTGGATTTACCTGTACACTAGAATAAAAAAAACAATCAACTTCTAACAGGAATTACCACACTCAATTGGAGGTCTTATATGTTTCATTTTACCACACTTTTCATCGGAATGGATGTTCACAAAGAAAGTTTTTCACTCTGCTATTATGATATGATGGCGAATCAATTCAAACATAGCACTAAAGTTGGTCCAAATGTTAGCTATATTGTGAACTATGTGAATGAGCTTCGTCGTTTATATGGTCAAGATGCAGAAGTGTTATGTGGCTACGAAGCCGGATGTCTTGGATTTACCCTATATCACCAGCTACAAGCTCACGGGATTCCCTGTATCGTGATGGCGCCTACAACGGTGATGAAGGAAGGATCTAAGCGTGTTAAGACTGATAAAAAAGATGCAGCTCAGCTCGCAAAAGCTCTGGCCTTTCGTAGCTATCGGCCTGTTCATATTCCTACTGTTGAGGATGAACAAGTCAAAGAATATATCCGCATGAGAACAGACCACAAAGTGGCTCTGAAGAAAATCAAACAACAAATTCTTGCCTTCTGTCTCCGACATGATTTTCGCTATACCGAGGGAAGCAGTAATTGGACACAGAAACATGTCCGCTGGCTCCATTCCCTAAATCCTGATGGACTTTACGCAGAGATTTTGACAGAATACCTATTGACCTATGAGAAATTAGTAGATCAAATAGAACGGTATGATGCGCGAATTGAGCAACTGGGTCAAAGCGACAGTTATCAAGAGAAGGTCTCATGGCTCTCTTGCTTTATTGGCATTAAAACACTAACCGCACTTTCCATTGTGACGGAAATCGGTGATTTTAACCGCTTTGCGACAGCTCAACATTTTGCTTCCTATCTTGGGCTAACTCCTAACGAAAATTCTAGCGGTGACAAGGAGAGAAGAGGTGCTATCACCAAAGCTGGGAATAGCCATGTGAGACGACTTCTGATAGAAGCTGCACAATCATTGGCTAAGGGGACGATTGGGTATAAATCCAAAGAATTGAAACGGAGACAAAGTGGAAACCGAGTGGAGGTGATTGCTTATGCGGATAAGGCTAATGAACGCTTAAGAAGACGTTATCGCACACTTGTTCTAGGAAAAAATAAGAAACAAAATGTTGCTAAAACAGCTATTGCACGAGAATTGTCTGGTTTTATTTGGGGGATGATGACAGGAAGAATAGCTTGAAGTTAGCGCTTGTTTTCATGTACACTTTTGACCATTAAGTTTTATCATCGCAGAGCGATGAGGAATCCCTATTTCTATCCAAAATCACTGGGTGAATTTGGACAGAAATAAGGATTGAAATCATGTTTGAATGGAAAGTATCTTGAAGGAGTTTAGGACTTCAAGGTTTGAGTCATCTACGAAATGACTAAGTGGCACAATTGTGATCCACGCTTATAGAGAGTAGGACTCGCGGCAGAACCATTGACCTGTAGGTAACCAATCCACGAATATCAGAGTGGCCAATGCCCGAAGCTAAGAACTAGGCTCTTTCTAGATACTTTTCATTTTTTAATCAGTTCGATTGTTTTTACTTGACAAAGGGCTTTACATATCAGTCATTTGAATTAACTTTGATACATCGTCACTTTCGTCTTGCTATACTTTAGTATAGCCTGCGCCTCAGTTCCTTGTCTGAAAGCTAATTCATTCGACTATAAAGGAAAAGCCAGTCATTCGACTAGGCTTGTTTCTTTGAAATCTGGTGGAAAATAACAGTCCAATTTTCATGACGGCGCCAAAGTGACGTATGAACATAATCACCAATTTCAAACGTAACTAATTTTGATTTTTGGCTAATGGAGGTCATTTGGTAATTGGATAAATACGTGGTTTGGATGGGGTGGTCGGCAAGCATCTGAGTTTTATTTCGATAGCGGCCTTTGGCATCAATTAAGAGATACTGATCGTCAATCAATTCTTCATACCCATTAGCATGTGCTTGTATCTCTGTTTCAAAACGGAAGAGTTTGTCGTACACATGCTCATACATCTCATCGTGTGGAATTTCAGATGGTTCTACGTGAATATCCACATCAAAAACTCCATGTTTGAGTGTTAGGAGTTGCTCAACCTGCTCAGTCACTTCATGACTTTCATAAACGGATAAGTCTGGATTCATTTCTAAAACAACATCAAGGTAGATATTGGCTCCATAAGTCCGACCACGTTGTGATTTGACAGAAACGATTTTTGGGAGTTTGAGAATATCTTCCTCGTACTTTTTCAATAAGTTTTCATCAAATCCATCAGATAGGGTAAAGAAGCTTTCCATAAAAATATCGTAGGCTGTTTTTAGGATAAAGAAGGTAATGATGATGGCTGCAATTTTATCGACAATAGGGAAGTTGAAAGCTGCAGCAAAGATTGCGATAGAAGTTCCTATGGAAGTGACTGCATCGGATAGATTATCCTTGGCAGTTGCTTCTAAGGCCTTGGAACGTACTTTTTTTGCCAAGCGGTTATTATATAAATAAACAGCTAACATAACTAGTGCAGAAAAAATTCCGACAATGGCCCCCATAATGTCTACTTCGATAGAAGAATTGCTGATTAGTTTTTGGAGGGTATCATAGAGTACTTGAAAACCAACGACAAACATAATGAAGGATGTAATCAAGCTTGCCAAGTCTTCCATTTTCCAGTGTCCAAATTTATGATCGGTATCAGCTGGTTTCTGTGCCATTTTTAGTCCAACAAGTACAGCGATATTACCGATAATATCAGAAATATTATTGAAGGCATCTGCTCGTAAGGCATCCGAATGAAAGAGCTGTCCTGCAACGAGTTTGATACCTGATAAGACGATATAGGCACCGATAGATAGCAAGGCACCACGTTCAGCAAGTTTTAAATTGGTTACGTTTTGGTTCATAGCATCTCCTTTGATAAGTTTTCATTTTAACAAAAAGGCCCCTTATTTTCAAGGGGTTAGGCTGCTTTTTTGCCGGTTCGAAGAACCTTATAAAGGCGTAATAATATTGTTCCGCTGGCCATACCGATGGGAATGACTAAGGCTAAAGTTAAGACGGTAGTGATATTGGTTAGGGCTTGAGCGTGGTCCCCAGAAACGAAATAAGTCGTGGTCATGTAGGCTCGATAGCCTGGAACAAGTGGTGCAAGTATAGCCAATGAAAAGATGACGGAGGGTGTTTTTAACCAAATACTCATGATTTGACTGACACAGGATCCGATAATTGCCGCGAAAAAGGTAGCAATCAAGACATTTGTTGGTTCCAATAGTAAAAGATAAATAAGCCAAACAAGCATGCCTAGGAGTCCACCAGGGACCAGCATTTTTCTTTGAACATTGAGAACAATTAAGAAGGCTGCAATAGCGATATAAGAGGCGAGTGCCTGTAATAAGAAGTGAACTGGTGTCATAGATTACCTCACAAGCATAAAGGCCACAGTTGTACCTGCACCGAGCGATAAGATAATAAGCGCTGTTTGGAAAAATTTGGTCATCCCTGTATTGATATGATTGGTCATGAGGTCTCTTACAGCATTTGTAAAAGCAATCCCTGGTACAAAAGGCATGACTGCCCCTGCATTAATCAGGTTAGGATTAATGGGGAGAGTAGTGGTTGCGCTTAATAAATAAGAGGTGAGTGAGAAGACAAAGGCGCCAACGAAGGTGGTGACAAAATCAATTCCAATATAGCGATCGACAATTAGTGAGATAGGGAAAGCTAAAGCTGTTGCGAGGACAGCACCTGCTGCATCTAAAAGAGAACCTCCGAACATGATGGTAAAAAATGGTGCGGCTACTACGGCAGCTAAGGTTATTTGGATATTGTTATAAGGTGGCTTTTGTTGTTTGATTGCATTTAATTGGCTCCAAGCTTCTTCTAGGCTGATTTCTTCATTGGCTAGGGAACGGGAGATTTGGTTGACGTCACAAACTTTCTGCATGTCGTAATTTGAATTGACAATGCGTTTCATACGCGAAATATTCGTATGGTCGATGGAGAAAAAGATAGCAGCAGGGATGGCAAGGACATTGGCCTGTTCAATTCCTTGTGAATGTGCAATCCGAATCATGGTATCTTCAACTCGGTGAATTTCTGCACCGCTTTGTGCCAAAATGGCACCAGCGAGCATGAGCACGTCTATGACCAAGTTTAGTCTAGGAGTGTTTTCCATAAGTAAGTCCCATCCCTCTGCTAGTTATTTTCTTAATTATAACAAAATATAGGTGTAGGCAACATATTTTTTTAATAGATAGGCAAAATAGTTGAAAATTGTTCGGATTGTAGTATAATTGACTTATCAACGATTGATTAATCAATCAAAAGAGGTAGATAATGCAAGAAATGGAAGATTTGTTATACAGATTGAAAGTGGCAGATGAGACGATTTCCAATCTTTTTGAAAAGCAGTTGGGAATCAGTTTGACACGCTATTCAATATTGCAAACATTACTAAAAGATGCACCCCTGCATCAGTTGGCTTTGCAGGAGCGGCTTCAGATAGACCGCGCAGCGGTTACGCGTCATCTCAAATTGTTGGAGGAGAGCGGCTATATCATTCGCAAGCGAAATCCTGACAATCAGAGAGAAGTACTTGTCTGGCCAACTGAGCAGGCTAGAGAAGCGCTAATCACGAATCCTTCTGCCCACCACCAAGCTATCAAAACTTCGATGAATCAGATTCTAACTGTTGAGGAGAGCGAGCAATTCCTAGCCACTCTTGATAAACTGTTGATTGGCTTGCAAAATCTACCTATATAATTTTTTGAGAGGAGACATTATGTCTATTTTTACCACTATTCTAGCTAGTATCGTAGCTATTGAGCACCTATATATCATGTATTTGGAAACCTTTGCGACCCATTCAGGCTCTACTAGTCGCGTATTCAATATGGAGAAGGAAGAATTACAACGTAAGTCTGTGACAACCCTATTTAAAAACCAGGGAATCTATAATGGTTTGTTGGCCGTCTTCCTTATCTATGGAATTTTCGCAGGTAACCTTGAAGTGACAACTATTTTTGTCTTGTTTGTTATTGGAGCAGCAGGCTACGGAGCAGCGACTTCTAGTCCAAAAATCATCTTAACCCAAGGTGGACCAGCAATCTTGGCATTAATTTCTATTTTGTTGTTTAAATAGGTTAAAAAGCCTTCCGTTGAGGAGGGCTTTTTGCAATTACTGAATATTCAGTTCTCCATCTAGTGTAGAGATATGGAGGTAATTAGTGGCTTGGGGATTGGAATAGGTTGGAAGGTCAATTCCCAGATTATTTTGACTGGCATCTATATGGATGTCAGTTTTTGTTTGGGGATGAAGAGAAATGTCAATCGAACCATTGTAATTACTGATGTTATGTCTTCCTTCTAGTTTTAAGTTTTCAGCTTTAAAATCCCCATCCTCGACAGTTAGAATACTTCCGGTAGTATCTGTGATGTCCGCTGGACTTGTTAAAGTGGACTGCTTGATTGTAACTTCTCCATTGATGTGTAATAGTCTACTAAGACTGATGTGACTGTTTTCAATCAACATGTCCCCATCTTCAGCAGTGAGTTCAAGATTTTGAATAGTTACTTTATCCAGATAAAGGTCTCCTTGAAGGTTGCCTGAGAGTGTTTCGATTGTGCTGTTTTTGGGGATCTGTAAAACAGGTTGGTAGTAGGCAATATTCTGGTCATTGACAAGATGTAAGATAGGTTCGAGTAAACCATCATAAGTAACGATGCCTTGATAGGCACTAGAAATGGTCAATTTTCCATCTTGAACTTGGTGGCTGAGTAGGTCAATGCCTTTGTGCTGATTTCGGTAGTAGTGGAGGTGGAATTGGTTGTCAGGCGAGGGCATAATGGACAGTTTTTCATTAACTTCTATAGAACGAATATCCGTAAAACTTGCCGTTTGGGGCTGAAAATAGTTTTCGCCAATGTTTTTCATATTTGTCCAACCACCAGCAAAGTAGCCGATGAGGCTGAGAATTGTGCCAAGAGTGAACAGGCTCAGACTGATTTTCGTAAATGGCTTAAGCTGTTTCATAGTAGCCTCCTTTGCGGATCTTTCTTTGTATCCAATGTAAAACAAGCAAGAAGGTTTTGCTTCCAAGGTCTAGAGTGAATTTACTACCCAATAGTGTGAGGGCCAAGCAGATGATGGCGAGGCCTGTGAAGAGCAGGGAGGTAGACCATGATAGTGTGAAGAGGTCAAAGGCGAGGAGTAGCTGGGCGATTGCCAGGCTGAGGAGGACAATCCAGAGTGAGATAAGAAGTAGGAAGACACTGAAGATGAGCACGAGAAGGATGATGAAGAGGGCGACCAAGCTAATGGCTAGGGGGATGCCGACGGGTGCGGCAAGGATAGCGAGGATGGTCAACCAGACCATATTGCGGGTATTTGGCTTATCCTCAATCTTCTCTTTATCATAGAGATTGGCTAGAATTTCACGGGCTGCATCTTTTGGACTGCCTAGCTCTTGAATAGCTTGCTCATCGTTTTCTTTCTCATCGAAAAACTCATTGAAATAGTCCAAGGTATCTTGAAAATCTTCTTTTGGCAGGTGTTTGAGATGTTTTTCGAGTTTCTGTAAATATTCCTTGCGCTTCATGGGAACCTCCTTTATCCAACAGTAAGCTGGCAATCTTGACAATGAATAACTAGCTGAGCAGGGCTATTTTCTTGCTTATAGCTGAGATGAGTGATGTCATCCTCTTTCATCATTGTAAAGGCCTTATCCTTTGGAAGTTTAAGGCTAGAATCCTCCTCCCAGATGTCCAAACTGATGTCTGTACTTGGTTTATAGGTTACGACAGAATCTTCAGCCTGGCAGTTAAGGCTCTTTTCAAGGACAAAATCCTTCAACTTCCAGACACAGTCTTCTAATGTTATCCTTGCATCTGAAAGGCTCATGCTTGAGAGAGTGATAACAGCATCGCTGGCTTCCAATTTTAACTCGCTCAGCTGTCCATCTGAGATAGTTAGTGTAGAGTCTTCTAACCGTAGAGCAGAGCTTGGGCAGCTCACTTTCGTCATGCTGATGCTGCTATCTTTTGCATTGATGACTAGCTGTTCGCTCGCCTGCACAGCCGCCGTCGTCAGACTACTATCTGTCGTTTTCAGATTGAGACTAGTAAGGGGCAGTAGTTTTTTAGGGATTTTGAGAATAGCAGAGCTGGTTTGATTGTTTGAGAAGTAGAGCTGGTCAGGGAGTGGCTTGCTAGATATGTACAAACTATCATGAACCAGTTGATAGTCAAAAGCCTGGTAGCTCCCATCTTCTGAAACAGGATTGTGCAATAAGACAGCTTCTCCTTCATAACTTTGAACACTAAGGGCCTGATCTTCGAGCGAAATCTGTAGATTTGAAAACTCAGGTAATTCTTCGATCTTCGCCGTCAATTCAATTCTTTCCCTAGCTTGATAGGCTGAATGTTTGAAATTGTTGAAAAAATTCTCCCAGTCAAATTGAAAATCAAAATCAAAGTTGAAATCAAATGGTTTAGATGAATGTGGACTTGCTTGGTCTTTCTCGGTGATTAGGGCATCTTCAGGTAGATTGGCAATGATTTCTTTTGCTGCTTCATCAGGTGTTCCTAGCTCTATAATAGCTTCCTCGTCGTTATCCTTTTCGTCAAAATACTCATTGAAGTAGTCTAAAGCCTCCTGTCTGGCACTTGGATGAAGTTGAAATAATGCTTGTTCCAGTTGGTTCAAATAATCTGCGCGTGTCATTTTCGTAAGCTCCCTTCTATAATTCCGTCAATATGGTCTTTGTAGCTATTCCATTCACCCTGCAGGAAGGGGAGGTGTTCACGTCCAGCAGGAGTGATGGTATAGTATTTCCGCTTTCTCCCTTGAAATTCTTGGGTATAGGTGGTGACATAGCCAGCCTTTTCCAATTTTTTCAAAATAGGGTAGAGTGTGGATTCCTTTATATCAGCAACTATCTTGATGGTTTGACTGATTTCATAGCCGTAGGAATCCTGCTTTTCCACGATGGCTAATACCAGAAATTCAATCAAGATAGAGGATACGGGGTAGTACATAAACTCACCTCTTTATCTTTATAGCCATCCAGTTTATCTTTTACTACTTCGTTAACTTGCTTTGCCGTACGCTAGTACAGCCTACAGCTAGTTGCCTCGTATTAAAAGCAAACTGAAAGGCTATGTATAATTATTTTATATATAAATTATATACCTATTGTTTAGCAAAATCAAGCGATTATATAAAATTTTTATATATCATCAAAATTCTTTTCTATATGCTATACTAGTTTCATGAATGAACTTGAATTATTAGCCCGTGCTCTCGGTTTTATCTTTGTTATCGGTTTAGGTTATACATTAAAAGTCAAAGGGATTGTTCGAAGGGAAGATGCAAGAATCTTTTCTAGCTTAGTGATGAATGTTACGCTACCAGCTTCTCTCCTTGTAGCTTCAGCGACAGCCCAAGTATCTATAGATTTATACGTTCCCTTCATATTAGGGATTCTTTGTAATCTTTTTTTGGATATGGTGGGATACTGGGAAGCAAAGAAGTCTGGTCAACAGACTTCAGTCGGTCTTATGCAGTTATCAGGCTATAATATCGGAACCTTTACACTCCCATTTGTGCAAGCTTTTTTTCCGCTATCTAGTCTACTAAGCGTCATCGTATTTGATGCGGGGAATGCAATCATGGTTCTAGGTGGGAATTACAGTATCGCAGCTGGTGTGGATGAAGAGCAGGAAAGAATGACCGTTGCAACTTTTATAAAGAATCTTTCACGCTCAGTTCCACTAGTAGTCTATCTAGTTAGCCTATCGTTAGCAGTCTGCTCTATCAAACTTCCACGCGAACTTATCTCTGCGCTGACGATAGCTAGTAATGCTAATCCTTTTTTAGCCATGCTCATGTTGGGAATCTTGCTTGATTTAAAATTGAATTGGCAAGAAATTAGTCGATTGGTCTATCTTCTCTCTTTGAGGCTGGGTGCGAATATTCTAATAGCAGGAGTCATTTATTTTCTTCTACCTATTGATAAAACGATGAAAATCATGTTGCTGGTCTGTCTAGTCTCTCCGATTTCAGTCATGTCCCCAATTTATGCATTAAAGTTAGGTAGTCGCTCAGCTGAACCTGCCAATGTTAACTCCTTATCTATTTTGGTCAGCCTAGTCATGATGGTTCTTCTTATTTTTCTATTCGTTTAAAAAAGCCTCCGCGTGTGCGGGGGCTTGATTGTATATTAATCAATAAAGAATTCTTGTGGACCTTGGTAACGACTTCCATCATTAAAGGCGATGTAGAGGTTAAAGATAGGTGTAAGAAGAACATAGAAGATAGCTTGTACAGCTGATAAACCAAAGCTACGACCAAAATTGTAAACGAGATAGATGCCATATAATGGTCCTGCTAGTGGAATCAGTAAGAATAGAATGAACCATCTTTTTTCATAGCCAAAGGCGATGCATTGTTGGATATAGAGATTGTAGATTGGGATCAATGATTTCCAACCAGCATAGCCTGCTTTTTTGAAGAGGATGTAGTTGGAAATAGCAACAAGAATATACCAAATAAATGAAAATAGTAGTGTTGTACCCCAAATGCCAATGAGAATTCCCTGTGCTAATGTTTCTTCTGTCATATTAAAACTCCATTTCTTTTTGATGGTTCTATTATAACAGTATTAGTTCAATAATACAAGTAGTTTTTCAAAAATTTTGAAAGATTTTCAGAAAAAATCAGACCTTCAATTGAAAGTCTGAACAAATTGTTTATTTATATGCTACAATACCTAAAATCACATCAACAGCTTTTTCCATGGTTTCCAAGCTGACGAACTCGAAGCGACCGTGCATGTTTTCGCCACCTGCGAAGATATTTGGCGTTGGAATGCCCATGAAGGAAATCTTGGAGCCGTCTGTTCCTCCGCGAACAGGCTCAATCAGTGGCTTGATACCTAGATTTTCCATGACGTCCTTAGCAATGTTAATTGGAGTCATATCTTTTTCGATGATTTTCTTCATGTTGTAGTACTGGTCATGTAGGTTGACAATGACACGTGGAGTGTCAAAATTGGCATTCATCTTTTCAGCGATGTCCAGCATGAGCTGTTTGCGGGCAAGGAAATCCTCTTCCTCAAAGTCGCGGATGATGTAGGAGGTAGAAGCAGTATCAACGCTGCCTTCCATATTCATCAAATGGAAGAAACCCTCATAGCCTTCTGTTTTCTCAGGGCGGTCTGCTTCTGGAAGGGCATTGTGGAAATCAATAGCCATTTGGAAGGCATTGATCATCTGGTCCTTAGCAGATCCTGGGTGGACATTACGTCCTAGGAAATCAATCTTGGCACCTGCTGCTGAGAAGGTTTCGTACTGGAGTTCCCCCAGCGGTCCGCCGTCCATGGTGTAGGCAAAGTCCACATCGAAGTCTTCCACATCAAACTTGTCTGCTCCGACACCGATTTCCTCGTCAGGACCAAAGCCGACACGGATTTCGCAGTGCTTGATGTCAGGATTTTGGACTAGGAATTCAATCGCTGTCATGATTTCTGCAATTCCTGACTTGTCATCAGAGCCTAGCAAGGTAGTACCGTCAGTGGTAATCAAGGTTTGACCGTGGTAGTTGGCAAGTTGTGGGAAGTCTTTTGGATGCAATTCGTAGCCAGAAGTTCCCAAAGCGATTGGGTTGCCGTCGTAGTTTTCGATGATTTGCGGATTGACACCTTCAGCGTTGAAATCAGCCGTATCCATGTGGGCGATGAAGCCAATCTTACGTGTCAAACTTGGGTCGTTGGCAGGCAGTGTTCCCACAGCAAAGCCGTTCGGTAGGTAGTGGACATTCTGTAAGCCGATGCGTTTCATTTCAGGCAGAAGGATATTCTGTGCAAACTCGACTTGGTTTTGGGTAGAAGGTGTAGTGGTCGAGTTTTCATCTGAGCGAGTGTTTTCTTTGACATAGACTAAAAAGCGGTCTAAGAGTGTTGGGTATTTCATAGTATCTCCTTATTTGTTCAAAATATGTTTTTCAATGGCTTTGGCAACGCCATTGTTTTCATTGGTGTCTGTGATGTCCTGGGCGATAGCCTTGACCTGCTCATTGGCGTTGCCCATGGCAATACCAAGTCCAGCAAATTCAATCATTTCCAGGTCGTTGTTGGCATCTCCCATAGCCATGATTTCTTCAGGAAGGATACCGAGGCGGTTTGCCAGTTTTTTTAAACCAGAGGCCTTGCTGGCACCGTTTGGTAAAATTTCTAACAGATAGTCCTGTGAACGAACGGTGGAATAGTGTTGGCTGAGTATAGGATTGTGTTGATTTTCAAAAGCATCGATATGCACTTTTTCACCGACAAACATGGCTTCAAAGAAGCGATGCTGACCTGACTGGGCTTCTTTTAAATCAATTGGTTGAGGAGTCATTCCTACTAAACCTGCGTCTAAATTAACGCGTGCATTGGCTTTTTCTGCAAGAACGAAGTAGTCTTCCTCATCAAAGAGAGAAATTTGCACATCATCATTTTCAATAAAAGTGGAAAGATAATCAATATCAGAGATAGATAGTTCTTCCCAGTCAATCAGGCTCCAATCCTTTGTCGAATGCGTTGAACAGCCGTTATTGACAATGATAAATTCTTCCTCGGTGTCAAAGCCGAGCTGCTCTACGAAAGGTTTAACACCAGCCAAGGGCCGACCAGTACAAAGAACAATCTTGACGCCCGCTTCAACAGCCTGATGAATGGCATCAATCTGTGGCTGCATCAGCTCTTTTTTCTCGTTTAAAAGGGTTCCGTCCATATCAAGAGCGATTAGTTTAATCATATAAACCTCCTTGTTTTCAATACATCTAGTATAGCATAAAATGAGAAAGGAATGATTGAAATACTAGAAGAAATACGGTATAAAAATTGAGAATGGGCTGCTTACTGATGGTCAAAAATTATAAATATATATGGAACATTGGTTATAGACCGGTGTTTTTTGGTATAATAGAAGGATAGAATAGGAGCATGATATGAAGATTAGTGTGAAGAAAGAGGCGGGGCACTACCTGCTCAGCATTTGCTATTCTGTGTCGGCTAGTTTGGCGGAGTCCTGGGATTTGTTGGCAACGGATAGTGGTTTTGCTCGCTGGTTTTCACAGTTAAACATTGTAGGAAATACGCTGGTTTTTGAAATGGAAGACTTCCGTGAAAACATGGATTTACTGGAATATCGAAAAAATGAGAAAATTGCCTACAGGTGGGATTCAGTAACAGTTTCATTTACACTGTCTCAGCTAGAAAATCAGACCTTGATTAGTTTTGAAGAACGAATTCCAGAAGATTTTGGTAATGAATTTGCGAATGCTCAAAAAGACATGACAGGATGGTTGGTGCAAAATGAATGTATCAAAAAATTCTTAGAAGGTCAGGAGCCGCCTGTGCGTCAACCCTTGCAGGAAAAGTGGAGGACTTTTCTGGAGCTTGAATTAGAAGGTCTGTAATCTGAAAGGAGGTTGTTATGAAAAAGTGGTGGGAACAACTGAAAGAAGAATATTATGAAACACGGTTTGATTCTAATGAAGATTGGATGGAATGGTTTATCAAACGGAAGATGACCTGGGGCTGGAGATGGCCGACTGCTATAACGATTTTTGTCCTTTGGGCTCTATCACTTCCAGATGCTAGAAATGCGGTTCGTTTCTTTTATTTTTTATTGGCGCTGGGAGTAGCTACGGTTTTACATAAATTAATATCTTATTTGAAAAGAAGAAAGTGAGAGAATATGCATCAAATTACTTGCCCCCATTGTGGGACGGCCTTTCAGGTCAATGAAACAGAATATAGTCAGCTTTTAGCCCAGGTGCGTGGAGCGGAGTTTGACAAGGAAATCCACGACCGTTTGGAGCGGGAACGAGAATTATTAAGCCAGAAGGCTGAAAATGATTTGCAGGCTAGATTGAGTGATAAGGATAAGGAGATTCTGGAACTGACCGCAAAACTTGATAAATTTGCTAGTCAGACGGAACTGGAAATCAGCTCTGCTATTTCCAAAAAAGACCAAGAAATCCAAGAGCTTAAGGCTCAGTTGGGGCAAATCGGTCTTGCCAAGGACTTGGAGTTGCAGCAGGCGGTAGCTCAGGTGGAAAAAGAGCGGGATGCGGCACAAAATGCTTTGGTTTTGCAGGAACAAAAGCAAGAGTTAGCCCTGGCGACCACTCGTCAGGAGTACGAAGTACGGCTCAAGGCGGCGGATGAGCAGGTGGAATTTTACAAAAATTTCAAGGCCCAGCAGTCTACTAAGGCAATTGGAGAGAGCTTGGAGCAATTTGCTGAGGCGGAGTTTAACAAGGTTCGTTCCTATGCTTTTCCACGTGCCAAATTTGCGAAGGACAACGAAGTATCAGCGTCCGGTTCAAAAGGAGATTTCATCTTCCGTGATTTTGACGAGTCGGGCTTGGAATTTATTTCCATCATGTTCGAAATGAAAAACGAGGCAGATACGACCAAGACCAAGCATAAAAACGCTGATTTCTTTAAGGAGTTGGATAAGGACCGTCGGGAGAAAAAATGCGAATATGCTGTATTAGTCAGCATGCTAGAGGCGGACAATGACTATTACAATACAGGGATTGTGGATGTTAGTCATGAATATGAGAAGATGTATGTTATTCGACCACAGTTCTTTATCCAATTAATCGGAATTTTACGAAATGCTGCGCTCAATAGTCTGCAATATCAGCAGGAGTTAGCTTTGGTTAAGGAGCAGAATATTGATATTACTCATTTTGAAGAAGATTTGGAAATTTTCAAGAATGCTTTTGCAAAAAACTATCAATCGGCCAGCAACAATTTCCAAAAGGCTATTGATGAAATCGACAAGGCAATCAAGCGAATGGAAGCTGTCAAGGCAGCCCTGACCACCAGCGAAAACCAGCTTCGCCTAGCCAATAATAAGCTAGACGACGTCTCCGTCAAAAAACTCACTCGCAATAACCCAACCATGAAAGCCAAGTTTGAGGCGTTGAGGGAGGAGAAAGATTAAGATTGAAAGTGAGAGTGGAGATATAGTGAAAGATAGAAAAATAATTTTGATTGATGGAGAGGACAAGTCAGAAAATATCGAGTCGCTTCAATCGATTCGTTACAAAGGGAAGCTCTACTTTGAAATTTATTTTAAAAATAATGTCCAACCTTATCGCTACAATGTGCAGAGAGTTGAGGTGCTGAAGTTTTCCAAACAGTTGAATCCTTCAGAGATAGGAGTTTATAGAAGGCAAGATGGGGTTTTATTAAATAATATTGAGTCAATGTTTGAATTCAATGGAACGCACTCACGGGCTTATATCATCCGCTACAAAAATGGCACTGGAAAATTATATATGGGTAGAGACCTAGAAATACGGCAAAATGAGTTGACACATTCGAATAGTCGTCATGTTTTTAGTTATTTGACGGAACTATCTAAGCTGAATCCTCTGAGAAACTCTGGGACTGATCAATTGCTCTTGTTAAAAAGGTATGAGGAATTGGATTACGTAGACAAAACAGTTGCTTTAGCGAGCTATCTAAGTCCCAGTAAGAAGAATAACTTGCCGTTTCATGGGGAACTGATTTTCCCTTTTGGTTGTAATAATAGTCAATATAAAGCAACAAAAAATGCCTTAATAAATCAATTTAGTGTCATTCAAGGACCTCCTGGAACTGGTAAGACACAAACGATTCTGAATATTATAGCTAATATAGTGATACGGAATAAGACGGTTCTAATTGTTTCTAATAATAATGCAGCCATTGATAATATTTACGAAAAACTAAAGAACTATGGTCTTGACTTTCCCGTGGCTTACCTTGGAAGTGAAAAAAATAAAAATAATTTTATTCTCAATCAGCATAGTATGTACCCTGATTTTTCTTATTGGAGATTAAAAGATAATGGTATTGAAAGCCTTGATAAGGAATTAAATGAAAAGATTCGTAGGCTTCCTCGTATTTTTGAAATTCAGGAAGAACTGGCCAATCTGAGACAAGAACTTTCAGAATTAGAAACGGAATTTCGCCATTTCAAAGATTTTTTTGAGCACATAGATATATCGCCTATAGAATTAAACCTTTATTCTTCTAAGAAGTTATTTAAGCTTTGGAATGAATTTGAGGAATTCTATAAAAGGAATAAAAGGTTTGGTTTAATTTTTAAGATAAAAAACTTTTTATTATATGGTGTTAAAAACTGGGAACTTTATAAACAAGAATTGTCTGATTTGACAATACAATTTCAGAACCTATTTTACCAGCATAAACAAACAGAAATAAGGACTAAATTAGAAACTCTTCAAGAAGAATTGGTTCACTTAAATGGTACGGAAGTTTTAAACAATTTGACCAGTGATTCATTAAAGATTTTCAAAGATTTTCTAGTTAGTAAGTATGGGAATGAAAGAAATAGAGTACAGTTTACAAAGGAAGATTTAAGGGAACAATCGAAACGAGTTCTTCTAGAATATCCTATTGTTCTTAGTACAACATTTTCATCAACAACAAGTTTAGGAAAGGATATTACCTATGATTATTTAATCATAGATGAAGCCTCACAAGTGGATATTACAACTGGGGCACTAGCATTATCCTGTGCTAAAAATGTTGTAGTTGTTGGAGATAGTAAACAGCTACCGCATATTGTCACAAAAGATGTTAAAGAAAGTAGTGCTCAGCTTTTCCATAAATACGGTGTTCATAGTGGTTATGAATACACAAACAGTTTTCTTCAATCGGTACTAAAAGTGATTCCGAATATTCCAGAAACGCTATTACGAGAGCATTATAGATGTCATCCCAAAATTATCAATTTCTGCAATCAAAAGTTTTATAATGGTGACTTAGTGATTATGACAGGTGATAATGGGGAAAAAGATGTTCTTCAGGCTATCAGAACACCTAAGGGAAATCACGCTCGAGATCACTATAGTCAGAGAGAGATTGATATAATTCTGAAAGATGTTATTCCAAATTATGAAATCTATCGGGAGCGGACAGGAGTTGTCACGCCTTATCGAGAGCAGAAAGAGAAGTTGCAAGAGCAAATTGATGATTTGGAAAGTGATACAGTCCATAAGTTTCAGGGAAAAGAAAAAGATACGATAATCATCTCCACGGTTGATAACAGCATAACACGTTTTACGGATGATCCGTACTTACTAAATGTGGCGATATCAAGAGCTAAAAATAAATTATTTCTTGTCATGACTGGGAATGAGCAATCGTTAGATAAAAATATTAGTGATTTATTGGGATATATACAATATAATAATTTTGAAGTAAGAGAGAGCCCTATATATTCCATCTTCGATTACTTATACAAACAGTATGAGCAAGAAAAGGAGGAATATTTTAGAAAACGAAAACGGATATCGCGATATGATTCTGAGAATTTAATGTATCATCGGATTAGGGAAGTGTTTATGAGCGATGAAAAATATAATAGTTTAGATGTTATACATGACTATAAACTGCATAATCTTGTGAAGGATTTTACTCGACTAACAGAAGTGGAAGCCAAGTATGCAAGGCATGGAAATACGCACCTTGATTTTTTGATAATTAATAGACTTACCAAAGCCCCTGTACTTGCTGTAGAAGTAGATGGATATGCATTCCACAAAGGTAATTCTAAGCAGTTTGAACGTGATATTATGAAGGATAACATTTTGAAAAAATGCGACCTCCCTCTAATCAGGTTTAAAACAAATGAGAGTCAGGAAAAAGAAAAATTGATCGAAATATTGGATGGATTACTAGGAAGATAGCAATGAACATGATGACATTTTCCAATATTATAATGACAGCCACCCTGTCGAAGACATGATTTTCAAACGGACGCCAAGCCAGATTGGACGCCATGTGGAGCTCTGCCATCCTCCCAAAATAGTGGACAAGGTCAAGAAGATTTTTGAACTGCTCCGCACAGGGCAAAAAGACCAGGTCACCATGTGGTTCAAGTCCGAGAGCATGGGCAAGTTTGTCTATGTGGTCTATAAGGCAGTGCGTGATGATCAAGGAGAATTTCAAGGCGTTTTGGAGTATGTTCAGGATATTCAACCATTTTTTGAGATAAGTAGCGATTTTCATCGGGAACTCTAGTTTAGTCATTTTTGAAAGGAAATCAAGTTGTTGGAATGGTCGACTATAAAATTTGCTGACAAAGGATACTATGACGCTCCGTTGATATTTTCTTGGGGCTATGATGAGGAGGAAGAGGTCGGTATTGATGAGGTTATTACATATGAAGCAGCACCTTCTGGAACCATGCGACGTATTCACAAGGAACTAGAGAATTTGATAGGTACAACATTCGGTAGCTATCGTTTTTACGATGACTGATTGATACCGGACCGCCCACAAGAGCGGTCCTTTGTGTTATAATGGGAACATGATTTCAGGAATTATTAACGTAAAAAAAGAGGCGGGCATGACCTCGCACGATGTTGTTTTTAAGCTCTGCAAGATTTTGCAGGAGAAGAAGATTGGTCACGGTGGGACCTTGGATCCAGATGTGACAGGTGTTCTGCCCATTGCAGTCGGCAAGGCCACGCGCATGATTGAGTACATGCAGGAAGAGGGGAAAATCTACGAGGGGGAGATTACCCTCGGCTATTCGACCACGACTGAAGATGCGTCGGGTGACCTTGTCGAGCAGACACCGGTTTTGGAAATAGCAGAGCAGGCAGTTGATAAAGCCATGGCTAGTTTTATCGGGACCATTACCCAGATTCCACCCATGTATTCTGCCGTCAAAGTAAACGGCCGAAAACTCTACGAATACGCACGGGCGGGCGAAGAAGTTGAGCGCCCTCAACGCCAAATTGAGATTTACAGTTTTGAACGGACTAGTCCGATTGAACTAGCAGATGACTGTGCACGTTTTACCTTCCGAGTTCGTTGTGGAAAGGGCACCTATGTCCGTACTCTTTCTGTTGACTTAGGGGCTAAGTTAGGCTACGCCAGTCATATGTCTAAGCTGGAGCGTACAGGTTCAGCTGGTATGAGTCTGGCTGATGCCTTGACCATTGAAGAGATTGCGAACAAGGTTGCTCAAAATGATTATTCCTTCCTCCGCCCTATTGAGCAGGGAATTGGTGACTTGCCCATTGTTGATTTGACGATTGAGCAAGTTATTGATGCCAGATTTGGTCGTTTTATTACCTTAGATAGTCAGGCGGAATTGTTGGCAGGTTTTCATAGGGAGAAACTGGTGGCTATCCTGGAAAAACGTGACCAAGTTTACAAGCCTCGTAAGGTTTTTCTAGAAGAAGTTTTAGCCTAGTTGTGATAAAATAAACAATATGAAGATTAGAACGATAAAAAATTATCAAGAACTCCATCAGGAAAAACCGACGGTTTTGGTATTAGGCTATTTTGATGGGATTCATTTGGGGCATAAGGCCCTCTTAGACCGTGCTAGACAAGTTGCAGATGAAAAAGGATTATCAGTGACCGTACTGACTTTTCCAGAGACCCCTCGTCTGGCTTTTGCGCGTTTTACACCAGAACTTTTACTCCATTTGACCAGTCAAGATCAGCGTTACCACTTGTTGGAGCAATACGGTGTAGACCAGCTGGTTTTGACAGATTTTACCAGTGAATTTGCTAATAATACTCCTCAGCAGTTTTTAGAACGCTACATCAAGGGGTTGAACGCACAAGTCTTAGTGGCAGGTTTCGATTATCATTTCGGAAATTGCAGAGCAGATGTGACAGACTTGACAGAGTTATTCGATGGTCAGGTAGAAATTGTAAGTGAAGTGAGCCTGGGCGGAGAAAAAGTTTCTTCAACTCGTATTCGCCAAGCTATCCAGTCAGGGGATGTCTCTCTGGCTAATCAACTTTTAGGTTATCCATTTATGACGGAGGGAATTGTTGTTCATGGAGATGCCAGAGGGCGCACCATCGGCTATCCTACAGCAAATCTGGCACCTTTTGACCGTGTCCATTTACCATCTGAGGGAGTCTACGTCGCGGATGTTGAAGTAGATGGAAAACGCTATCGAGCTATGACAAGCGTTGGGAAAAATGTGACCTTTGATGGAACGGAGATGCGGATAGAAGCCCATATTTTTGGGTTTGACCGCTTTATCTACGGAGAAAAAATAACTATTTTTTGGCTTGAAAAAATTCGAGATATGGTCAAATTTGATGGGATTGAAGGTTTGATGGAGCAGATGAAGTCTGATGAGGAATTTGCCTTGCAATGGGAGAAATATGCTTAAACGATTGATTCGTCATCCTTTTTATGAGAAGGCTATGACCTACATAGCTGTAGTCTATGTATTTCTTATCGTACTTGAATTGATGGATGCTAATATTGCTAATTCTAGTGGGTATCGGGTACTAGACTTGCTCTTATGGTTTGTTTTTGTCTGCGATTATTTTGCTCAGCTTTATTATGCGGATGACATACTTGAATATGTACAGGGCCATATCTTAGAATTAATTGCTATTATTCCATTCGATTTATTCTTCAGTTTTCTTCGCTTGGGAAGACTTGCACGACTCTTCAGATTAGTCAAAGTAACGAGAATATTTGCCCTGTCTAATCGATTCTGGGATACAATCAACAAGCTATTGCATACCAACAGTTTATCCAAAGTGTTGATGTTAAATATCTCAGCGGTTCTAGTTGCAAGTGTCTTACTATCAGTGATTGAAGGGAAATCATTCTTTGATGCACTTTGGTGGTCCATTGTAACGATGACAACTGTAGGGTACGGAGATATTGTCCCCCAAGATACGATTTCTAAAATTATAGCCATCCTCTTGATGTTGGTTGGTATTTGTACTTTTGGTATGGTTACCTCTACAATAACTCGTTTTTTCTCTGAAACAGAGCGTGAAACGAAGTTGGATACCTTGATGGCAAAAATAGATGAACAAAACGAAATATTGCTACGCTTAGAGAAAAAAATAGAATCTTTGGAAAAATTACAGGGAAGAGATTAGATTTACTATTGAAAACTCTTTTAAGTTAGAGTATACTATAAGAAGAAAAATGTTTTTAGAGGGGATGGAAGACATGATTACTTTATTTTTGTCACCGAGTTGTACCAGTTGTCGTAAAGCTCGTGCTTGGCTGACAAGTCACGAAGTCCCTTTTATTGAGCACAATATTATGACTAGCCCTCTAACTGCTGAGGAATTGAAGAACATTTTAGCATTGACAGAAAATGGGACAGATGACTTGATTTCTACCCGTTCAAAAGTTTTTCAGAAACTAGATATTGATGTTGATGAGCTTTCTGTGAAGCAGCTTATTGGGTTAATCGAAACCTATCCGAGTCTCTTACGACGTCCGATTATTTTGGACGAAAAACGGATGCAGATTGGTTTTAACGAAGATGAAATTCGTGCATTTCTTCCGCGGAAGTATCGCAAACAAGAACTAAAAAATGCTACATTGAGAGCAGAAATAGGATAAGAAAGATAACAGATATGAACAAAAATTATTCATATCCACTTGATTTTTCGTGGAGCACAGAGGAGATTTCCTCCGTGCTTTCTTTTTTGAATCAGGTGGAGGCAGCTTATGAAAAAGGAGCAGATGCGGTAGCTATATTAGCTAGTTATAAAAGCTTCAAAGATGTTGTTAAAAGTAAGGGACAGGAACGTCAAATTGATCGTGACTTTGAAGCAGTTTCTGGTTATTCAACCTATCGAGTTGTTAAGGCTGCTCGAGATAAAGGGAAAGGAGTTATTCGTTTTGGAAACTAAGTATCACTTTGCCCAAACGATTGTCCTGGAAGCTGGAAATTTTCTCCGACAGCATTTACATGATGATCTTCAGATTGAAGAAAAGGGTGACTTTACAGACTTGGTAACACACCTTGATAAACAAGTGCAAGAAATGCTGACTCAACAGATTCAATCTCGCTATCAGGGTGATGGGATTTTAGGTGAGGAAGGTGGGGACGTTTCTTCTATTCATGAGGGAAATGTTTGGGTTATTGATCCAATTGATGGCACCACAAATTTTATTGCTCAGAAAACTGATTTTGCCATTATGATTGCCTATTTTGAAAATGGAGTAGGAAAGTTCGGTATCATTTATGATGTCATGCGAGACAAACTTTTCCATGGAGGAGATTCATTCCCTGTTTATTGCAATCAAGAACGCTTAAAGAAACCAGAGCTGCGCCCTCTTCGTCAGAGTTTGATAGGAATCAATGCAAAGTTGTACGCAGGCAATGCACATGGAGTGGCAGAATTAGCAAATCAAAGTTTAGGAACAAGATCTGTAGGAAGTGCTGGAATTGGTTTCGCCCACGTTCTGGAAGGAAGATTATTTGCCTATGCTTCTTATCTGTGTCCCTGGGACTACGCAGCAGCCAGTATTATTGGTTCCTCTTTAGGCTTAGTCATGTTAAGTTTTGATGGTCCGAGTCTGGCCTATGATAAGCGAGAGTTTGTCATGCTAGTATCAGAATCCCATCTTGAGGAAGTGAAGGGATATATATTCTAATGCAATTACCACAGGATTTTATAGATAAATATAATCATTTGCTTGGTAGTGAAGCCCAAGCATTTTTTGAGAGTTTTGAACAAGAGCCAATCTCAGGATTTCGCACAAATCCTCTTAAAGAAAGCCAATTGGACTTTGAGCAACCAATCCCTAATATGACTTGGTCATACTATGGTAAGGTCTCAGGAAAGTCTCCAGAACATGTAACTGGCTTAGTCTACTCACAAGAGCCAGCTGCACAGGTTGTCGGTCAGATTGCAGCACCGAAAAAAGGGATGAAAGTATTGGACTTGGCAGCAGCGCCAGGAGGAAAGTCTACTCACTTGCTTTCATACTTAGAAAATACGGGGCTCTTGGTTAGTAATGAAATTTCTAACAAACGAGCAAAAATATTGGCTGAAAATATTGAGCGTTTCGGGGCGAGAAATGTAGTCGTGACCAATGAATCTGCCGATCGTTTGGCCAAGGTCTTTCCAGGATATTTCGATATGATTGTCCTAGACGCTCCCTGTTCAGGTGAAGGGATGTTTCGAAAAGACCCCGATGCGATTCAATATTGGTCCAAACATTATCCAGCACAATGTGCCAGCTTACAGCGTGAAATTTTAGAATCGGCCTTGAACATGTTGGCTCCAGGTGGTCAATTGATTTATTCTACTTGCACTTGGTCACCAGAGGAAAATGAAGAAGTAGTGACGTGGCTCTTAGAACAGTATGATTTGGAACTAATAGACATTCCTAAAATCAATGGAATGGTAGAAGGAGTCGGTTATCCAGAAGTTGCTCGTATGTATCCCCACCATTTTGCAGGAGAAGGTCAGTTCGTTGCTAAATTTAGATTTCTAGGGGAAGCCAGTCAGAAAAAATTAAAACCAGGAAAATCCAATTTGAATAGAGAACAGCAATCTCTATGGAAAGAATTTGAACAGAAGCATTTAAGGGTTCAATTGGATGGTTTACTGCAGGTTTTTGGCGACAATCTCTATCTACTGCCACACGGCCTTCCTGATTTGTCAAAAGTAAAGATTGCTCGAAATGGCCTTCACTTGGGGACGTTTAAGAAAAAAAGATTTGAACCAAGTTTTGCTTTAGGTCTAGCACTCCATAGTTCGGAGGTTAAAAATCGAGTGGAAATCAGCTCAGAAGAATTCTCGTCCTATACTGCTGGACATACAATAGCTGTGTCCAAGGATTTAGCTAATGGCTGGTATCAGGTAGCAGTTCAGGGGAACGGTCTTGGTTTCGCAAAAATTGTATCTGGAACGCTTAAAAACGGCTTTCCAAAAGGGTTGAGATTTTAAAATAAATCAGCAAATTTTTTTTGCAACTTGTCTTTTTATATGATATAGTGGATGAGTGGAAATATCTTGTAAATTCTATGTAAAATACAGAGTTAATTTTAGGAGATTCCACTGAAAAATGTAAAGGAAAAAACGAAATGAAAAAAAAGCAGAAGCTTGGAATTGTAGCTTTGTTTCTTTTGAGTAGTATGGCTCTTTCTGGTTGTTCTTCTTGGATCGATCGAGGAGAGTCTATTACAGCCGTAGGTTCGACGGCGCTTCAACCACTTGTTGAGGCAGCAGCAGATGAATTTGGTAGTGTCAATATCGGTAAATCCGTCAACGTTCAGGGTGGTGGATCAGGTACTGGCTTGTCACAAGTTCAGTCTGGAGCTGTTCAGATTGGTAACTCTGACGTATTTGCTGAGGAAAAAGATGGTATTGATGCAAGTAAACTTGTTGACCATCAAGTAGCAGTAGCTGGTTTGGCCGTTATTGTAAATGAGCAGGTATCGGTTAAAGATATTACTACAGAAGATCTGCGTAAAATTTTTACTGGTGAGATTACCAACTGGAAAGAGCTGGGTGGTAAGGATTTGGAAATTTCAATCATTAACCGTGCAGCTAGTTCAGGTTCACGTGCGACCTTTGATAGTGTTATCATGGATGGACAAACCGCAACTCAGAGTCAAGAACAAGATTCTAACGGTATGGTAAAATCTATTGTTGCTCAGACACCAGGTGCAATTTCCTACCTATCATTTGCTTATCTAGATGATTCCGTTAAAACAATTAAGTTAAACGGTTTTGAACCAACTGCTGAAAATGTAGCAACAAATGATTGGCCAATTTGGTCCTATGAGCATATGTATACGATGGGAAAAGCGACTGATTTGACAGAAGAATTTTTAGATTACATGATGTCAGATGAAGTTCAAAATGGTATCGTTGAAAGTATGGGATACATTTCTATCAACGATATGAAAGTTGTGAAAAATGCTGATGGCACGGTGACTGAGAAGGAGTAAGCATGAAAAACGAACAACTAGCAAAAGAGCTATCGTCTCCATCTAAAAACTCTCGATTAGAGAAGTTTGGTAAGGTAATTACATTCCTTTGTCTATCATTGATTGTCTTTATTGTTGCAATGATTTTGATTTTCGTTGCACAGCGTGGATTATCGACTTTCTTTGTTGACGGTGTGAGCATCACTGATTTCTTATTTGGAAGCAAGTGGGAACCAAGCTCGAAAATATTTGGTGCCCTGCCAATGATTTCAGGTTCTTTCATTGTTACGATTCTGTCAGCTGTTGTTGCTACCCCTATCGCAATCGGTGCAGCGGTCTTCATGACAGAAATATCACCAAAACGTGGTGCAAAAATCTTACAACCTGTTATCGAACTTTTGGTTGGTATTCCATCGGTTGTATATGGTTTCATTGGTTTGCAAGTAGTTGTGCCATTTGTACGTTCAATCTTCGGTGGAACAGGTTTCGGTATCTTGTCGGGTGTATTTGTACTTTTCGTTATGATTTTGCCAACAGTAACCTTTATGACGGTTGACAGTTTGCGTGCAGTACCTCGTCACTACCGCGAAGCAAGTTTGGCTATGGGAGCCACTCGCTGGCAGACGATTTGGCGTGTTATCTTGAATGCTGCTAAGCCAGGTATTTTTACGGCCGTTATCTTTGGTATGGCGCGTGCCTTTGGTGAAGCCTTGGCGATTCAGATGGTAGTGGGGAACTCTGCGGTTATCCCGACTTCCTTGACAACGCCAGCAGCGACTTTGACTTCTGTTTTGACAATGGGTATCGGTAATACGGTTATGGGAACTGTTCAGAACAACGTCCTATGGTCCTTGGCCCTAGTCTTGCTCTTGATGAGCCTTATCTTTAACATGATTATGAAATTTATTACGAGAGAGGGTAAGAAAAACTATGCACGCTAAAAAATTTGATAAATTGGCGACTGGTATTCTTTACTCAATCGCTGGTGTGATTGTCGTTATCTTGACGTCACTGATTCTTTACATCTTGCTAGGTGGTCTGCCACATGTAAGCTGGGATTTTTTGACAAGTAAATCTTCATCTTACAAAGCTGGTGGTGGTATTGGAATTCAGCTCTACAACTCATTCTTCCTATTGGTTGTAACGCTCTTAATTTCTGTTCCCTTGTCAACCGGTGCAGGTATTTATTTGGCTGAATATGCTAAAAAAGGTCCATTGACTAACTTTATCCGTACCTGTATTGAGATTTTGTCATCCCTACCGTCCGTTGTCGTTGGTTTGTTTGGTTACTTGATTTTCGTTGTTCAGTTTGAGTACGGTTTTTCTATCTTATCAGGTGCCTTGGCTCTTACAGTCTTCAACTTACCACAGATGACGCGTAACGTAGAGGACAGCCTTCGTCACGTTCACCATACACAACGTGAAGCAGGATTGGCTCTTGGTCTATCACGTTGGGAAACTGTTCTCCATGTTGTTATTCCAGAAGCACTTCCAGGGATTGTAACAGGTATCGTCTTGGCATCTGGTCGTATCTTCGGTGAGGCAGCAGCTCTTATCTACACGGCTGGTCAGTCAGCTCCAGCTCTTGACTGGTCAAACTGGAATCCATTGAGTGTTACTAGTCCGATTTCTATCTTCCGTCAATCAGAAACCCTTGCGGTTCATATCTGGAAGGTAAACAGTGAAGGTACAATTCCAGATGCAACCCAAGTTTCTGCTGGTTCAGCAGCAATCCTCTTGGTATTTATCTTGATTTTCAACCTTTCTGCACGATATATCGGTAAGAAACTTCATGCGAAAATGACTTCAGCAGCCTAGAAGTCTGACTTATAAGGAGAAAAAATGGCAGATTACAACTGGAATGAACGCCATATCATTACTTTTCCAGAGGAGAATATCGCCCTTTCGACAAAAGATGTTCATGTTTACTATGGTAAAAATGAAGCGATCAAGGGCATTGATATGCAGTTCGAAAAAAATAAAATTACAGCCTTGATTGGACCATCAGGGTGTGGGAAATCAACCTATCTTCGCAGTCTTAATCGCATGAATGATACTATTGATATTGCTAAGGTAACCGGTCAAATTCTTTATGAAGGAATCGACATCAATAGACCAGATATGAACGTTTACGAAATTCGGAAGCATATCGGAATGGTATTCCAACGTCCCAACCCATTTGCAAAATCTATTTACCGCAACATCACATTCGCACATGAACGTGCAGGCGTGAAAGATAAGCAGGTTTTGGATGAGATTGTTGAAACTTCTCTGAAACAAGCAGCCCTTTGGGATCAGGTAAAAGATGACTTGCACAAGTCAGCCTTTACCTTATCAGGTGGACAGCAACAGCGTTTGTGTATTGCACGAGCTATCTCTGTAAAACCACAAATCTTGCTTATGGATGAGCCTGCATCAGCCCTGGACCCGATTGCGACTATGCAGTTAGAAGAAACTATGTTTGAATTGAAGAAGGACTACACCATTATCATTGTTACGCACAATATGCAACAAGCAGCTCGTGCAAGTGATTACACAGCTTTCTTCTATCTGGGTGACTTGATTGAATATGATAAGACAGCAAATGTCTTCCAGAATGCAAAACTCAAGTCAACTAGTGACTACGTTTCAGGACATTTTGGATAGAAAGGGAACAAATGACATCACCTATTTTACAAGTAAAAGATTTGTCTGTTTACTATAACAAGAAAAAAGCCTTGAATAATGTGTCAATCGATTTCTATCCAAATGAAATTACTGCTTTGATTGGACCATCTGGTTCTGGTAAGTCAACCCTCTTGCGTTCTATTAACCGTATGGGAGATTTAAACCCAGAGGTAACATTGACAGGTGCGATTGATTACAACGGAAAGAACATATACAGTCCTCGTACGGATACTGTTGATCTTCGTAAGGAAATCGGTATGGTATTCCAACAACCAAACCCATTCCCGATGTCTATCTACGAGAATGTCGTTTATGGTTTACGTATTAACGGTATCAAGGACAAGCAGGTCTTGGACGAAGCAGTTGAGCGTTCTTTGATTGGTGCTTCTATTTGGAATGAAGTGAAAGATCGCTTGCATGACTCAGCAGTTGGACTTTCAGGTGGTCAGCAGCAACGTGTATGTGTGGCCCGTGTATTGGCAACAAGCCCAAAAATTATTTTGTTGGATGAGCCAACGTCAGCCCTTGACCCAATCTCAGCTGGTAAAATTGAGGACACACTTTATGGTCTGAAAGATAAGTATACAATGGTGCTAGTAACACGTTCTATGCAACAGGCATCACGTATTTCAGATCGAACAGGTTTCTTCCTTGATGGCGATTTGATAGAATACAATCTGACAAAAGAAATGTTCTTGAATCCTGCCAATAAAGAAACAGAAGACTACATTACAGGTAAGTTCGGCTAAGGCCTATAAGAAAAAGAAAGAGGTTCACATGTTAAGAGCTCAATTTGAAGAGGAATTAGGAAAACTTCATAACCAATTTTACGCCATGGGGAACGAAGTGTTGGCACAAATCAACAATGCCGTTCGTGCTTTTACAACTCATGATCGTGAATTAGCAAAAGAAGTCATTGAAGCAGATAAGAAAATTAATGCTTTCGAAGTAAAATTGGAGAAAAAATCACTTGAAATCATCGCCCTTCAACAACCAGTTTCTACAGATTTACGGAGTGTTATCACTGTTTTAAAAGCAACCAGCGACTTGGAGCGTATGGGGGATCATGCTGTGTCTATTGCAAAAGCTGCTATTCGGATGAAGGGCGAAGTTCGCATTCCTGTAGTCGAGGAAGAAGTCAAGAAAATGGGGAAAGAAGTTCGCAAACTTGTTGAGGAAACGCTCGAACTATATCTAGCAAACTCTGATGTTGAGGTCGCTTATGAAGTGGCAGCTCGTGACGAAATTGTCAATGACTTTTATTCAGCCATCCAAGAATTAACAACAGAAGAAATCAAGAAGAATCCAGAATCCTTGGTTGCTGGTCGCGACTATTACCAAGTTTTAACCTACTTGGAACGTGTCGGTGACTATGCTAAAAATATCTGTGAGTGGGTTGTTTACCTACGAACAGGCGACATCACTGAATTGTAAGATGGAAGTCCGAAAGGACTTCTTTTAGTTTGCTTTAAGGAAAATGCAATGAATCTTTAGCTTGGTTTAAGTTTCTCATTCTATACTGTTCGTGTCATCAGGTGAGTAAAGACTCGCTATGATAAAATTTTATTGAAAAGAGGAATTTTATGTCAATAATCAATCAATTAAAGTCACAGTCGAAAACAGTTTTGGCAGCGGTTGCTATTACGGCAGCAACTGTAGGTTTTGCTGGAGGTATGAGCATTTCAAAATCTTCAACAGCTGTATCGACACAAAGCCAAGCGGCATTAGCTCAGAATGGAGCAACGAACGGACAAGCTAATTCAATCGCAGGTAATCAAATGCCGCCCGCCTCTAATGGTGGTATGCAAGGCATGCCCCCTGGTCAAAATGGAAACACTCAAGGCCTGCCTCCAGGACAGAATGGGAATAGTCAAGGTATGACTCCACCAGATGCAACAGGCGAAACAACCCAAGGAATGCCATCTGGTCGAAACGGTGAGATGCGTGGTATGCCACCTGGTCAAAATGGCAATACCCAAGGCATGCCCCCTGGTCAAGGGACAACCCCTCCAGATGCTACAAGTGGTGCAACACAATCAAATACTTCCTCAGATGAGGTAAATGCTTTAAAAGAAAAGAATCAAGAAATAAAATCCCAAATTTCAGGTAGTTCTAACACTTCAAACCAATAGGAAAAATTTGAGATAAGTGGTATAATAAATTAAACTCTGACAGAAATGCAGAGGCAACTATTAAAGTGAAAAAATATGTTCAAAGACCAAGTTTTTACTTGTGTCTTTGAATTGTCTTTTGGATATTAGGTTAAGGAGATAGACATGATTAAGATTTTGTTAGTAGAAGACGATTTAAGCCTTTCGAATTCTGTTTTTGATTTTCTAGATGATTTTGCAGATGTCATGCAAGTTTTTGATGGTGAAGAAGGAATCTATGAAGCGGAAACTGGTGTGTACGACTTAATTTTATTAGATTTAATGTTACCTGAAAAAGATGGCTTCCAAGTTTTGAAAGAGTTACGTGAAAAAGGTGTTACGACACCTGTTCTGATTACAACAGCCAAGGAAAGCCTTGAAGATAAAGGTCACGGATTTGAATTAGGTGCAGATGATTATTTGACCAAGCCATTTTATTTAGAAGAGTTGAAGATGCGTATTCAAGCCTTATTAAAGAGATCGGGCAAGTTTAATGAAAACACACTGACTTATGGGGACGTGACCGTTGACTTATCGACAAACTCTACAACTGTAAATGGCGAAGAAGTTGAATTGCTAGGAAAAGAATTCGATCTACTAGTCTACTTCTTGCAAAATCAAAATGTTATCTTACCAAAAACTCAAATTTTTGACCGTATTTGGGGATTTGACAGTGACACGACTATTTCAGTAGTAGAAGTATATGTTTCTAAAATTAGGAAAAAGTTGAAAGGAACGACCTTCGGGGAAAATCTTCAAACCCTGCGTAGTGTCGGGTACATTCTAAAAAATGCCTAAGCGATTTAAAAAATTAATGTACACGGATAAATTTTCCTTCTTTATCCGTTATTTTGCAGTATTTACCCTGATTTTTGGCTTGATGACAGCTATCATTTTTCAATTAATGCGTTCAACTATGTATCAAAATTCAGATAATACCTTGAAACGGATTAAGGAAGAACCAGTGATGGCTGTTGGTTTTGCGATCGCAAGAACCTATGAGCCCAACTCTGTCTTTATCCTTCAAGATAGCCCAACTAGTGAAGAAACGACGAGCTCTAGCTCAGATAGCATGCCTGTTCCTAAAGAACAAAAAAATACTAGAGATGGAGATCAGCTGAGATTAGGTGTCAATACTCATGTCTTACTCTATAGTAAAAGTGGAGAAATGGTCAATCCGGATACTTTTACTGGTTTGGCCGACCTACCGTTAGATAAGGAAAAATTGGGCGAAATTAAGGAAGCAAAGGTTGAATCAAGCTTCGGTATGTCTGAAGATTATCGCTATGTGACGATTGAGCTGGCTACAGATGAACTAGGTTATTATTCGTCCTATGATATAAAATATGCGACAATTTTAGTGAATGTCAGCCAAATAAAATCCTCCATTGAGACCTATGAATCGACAGTTGCTATTGTTATGGTTTCAGCTTGGCTCATTTCTATCTTAGCCAGTATTTACCTATCGAATCTTAGCATGCGTCCAATTCTAATTAGCTATCAAAAGCAAAAAGACTTTGTTGAAAATGCTAGTCATGAGTTGCGTACGCCGTTGGCTGTTCTCCAAAATCGCTTGGAGAGCCTGTTTCGCCATCCCGAAGCGACGATTTTAGAGAGTAGTGAAAGCATCGGATCTAGTTTGGAAGAAGTTCGAAATATGCGATTATTGACAACGAACCTACTCAATTTGGCTCGTCGTGATGATGGCTTAAAAGTCGATATGATTGATGTCCAACCCAACTATTTTGATGAAATCTTTGCTAATTACCTTATGATTGCTGAAGAAAATGGAAAAACACTAACAGTTAATAATTTGATTCATCAGCCGATTCGAACAGACAAGGTCCTGATTAAACAGTTGCTTACCATTTTATTTGACAATGCCATGAAGTATACCGACGATGATGGCAGAATTCAAATTACAGCTAATATCAAGGATAAATCTGTCTACTTCACAGTTGCCGACAATGGTTTGGGAATCAGCGATGCTGATAAGAAGAAAATCTTTGATCGCTTTTATCGAGTTGATAAGGCCAGAACGCGTCAAAAAGGTGGTTTCGGTCTAGGATTATCGCTGGCTCAGCAAATTATCAAGACACTAGGTGGGAAAATCTCTGTTAGAGATAACCAACCGAAAGGAACTATTTTTGAGGTAGGATTACCTAAATAAAACAATATTATTAGGCTAGGAAAATTCTAGTCTAATTTTTTTGTGTAGTTCGTCAGATGTCTCCTAATTATGTTATACTTAAAAAAGAATGGAGGTAAATATGAGGAAAGTTTCTCGTGGCGTTTTAACCATATTAATATCGGCGACAGTCCTTTCTGCTTGTTCAGGAGGAGGACAAGAGCTGAGTGAACGTTTGGAAGCAGTTAAAATTGAATTTTCTAAAGAAAAAAAGCAACTAGAAGCAGAATTAACAGCATTAAAAGAAGAGGTTCAAGGAAATTTTTACTACCAACAATTGGATACTGATAAGGAACGTCGTGTCTATCTCCAATTTGTTAATGGACTCAGCAAGCGGATGCAAGTGATCGATATTGATTCTGTTAATGATGAAATATATTCGCGCGTATATTTTTCTGTCGCCCATGATTATCCAGAATTTTACTGGCTAACAGATGAAGCAGCAATGGCTGGTGGAATTGATATATTGGATTTAGAAGAGCCGGTGTATCCGAGTGATTTATCTCCGACACAAAATAAAATAGAAGATGAAGTGAATAAGATACTTGCTCAGACACCAAAAGGGTCGGACTATGAGAAGGTTAAATATTTTTACGAGGTGATTATAAAGCAAACGGATTACGACCTTGAAGCCCTGCAGACCAAATCTGTCACGTGGAGAAGTCAAGGAATTACCAGTGTGCTATTAGATAAGAAATCCGTTTGTGCTGGCTATAGTCGCACCTTCCAATATCTATGTAAAAAAGCAGGCATTGATTGTATCTATGTTACAGGGATTGCAAAAAATGGGCAAAACGGTGAGTTTGGGCATGCTTGGAATCTAGTCAAGATAAATGGACAATACTATGGTGTTGATACGACTTGGGGAGATCCAGTTTTTGATCAAGCTATAAGTGGAGAAGCGCATACAGATATTTCATACGATTATCTATGTGTCCCTGATGAAATATTAGAGAGAAGTAGAATTGCTGATAGCGACCTACTCGACTACTGGGGAGAAGAACAATATTACGAACCTAGAGTATTGACCTATCCAAAGTGCACAGATAATTCATTGAATTACTATGTTCAAAAGGGAGTTTATTTCACAAGCTTTGATGAAGCTGCAATTTTACAGTCCATCATTGACCAGCGACTACAAGGTACGGATAAAGTAGTCTTGCAATTCGGAACAGCAGAAGCAATGCAACAAATGATTACATTGGCCTCTACTGAAAATAATGCTATTTTTCAGGCTTTGGGCGATGTAGGAGAGTATCAGTACTATTATAATGACAAAACCTATACATTTGAACTGGCAGATTGGTTCTAACGAATTAGTTTGAATCTCTAGGAGCGTGTTCTTCCCTAATAATAAAAAATAGGGAGCGGGAAAGACATCCATGGTGGCTCCGCCCTCAATGAAAACAAACATAAAGCCCTCACTAGGTGTATAATTTTAGTGAGGGCTTTGTGGTTGACGAGTTAATGATGTTATTCATCGAGGGGAAAACTGTTCCACTTTGTCCGATGGAAAAAATAAAAAAAGGAAACCCAAAGGTTTCTTTTTTAATTAAGCAAGTTTTGATGCAAGACGTGCTTTATCGCGGCTTGCTTTGTTTTTGTGAATCAAACCTTTAGTTTCTGCTTTATCGATTGCTGAGCTAGCAACGCGGAAAAGCTCTTCAGATGGGTTAGCTTCAAATGCTTTGATTGCAGTACGCATAGCTGATTTTTGTGCTGAGTTTTTCTCGTTTTGTTTAACGTTCAATTCAGCGCGTTTGATAGCTGACTTAATGTTTGCCAATGGTTTCACCTCCACCCTTTCTTGTACTAACTATGCCATTATATCTGAAAAGAGTGTTTTTGACAAGTGAAATTTATTTTTTTAGATAAATTTTATCAATCTCATGGTTTTCGGCCTTATGAAGAATAATATCAGCACGGTTTCTGGTTGGTTCAATGAATTTTTCTAAGTTAGCTAGATTAATATTTTTCCAAGTATTCTGGGCAATAGATAGAATCTCAGGGTACGTCATCTGGGTAAAACGATGGTAATAGTTGTTAGGGTCGTTTTTTGCCAATGTCAATAATTTTTGGAATCGCTCCAAGTACCAGGTTTCAATATGCTCCACATCAGCGTCAACGTATATAGACAGATCAAAATAGTCACTGACATAGAGGCGCTGGTTTTGTGGATTTTGAAATACATTGATTCCTTCAACAATCAAGAAATCTGGAGACTTAATTTCCTGAGTTTTGTTGGGGACAATATCATAGATTTCATGTGAATAGACAGGAATTTGGCAGTCGTAGCCATTTTTTATCTTATCAAGGAAATCAATCAATTTCTCCATGTCATAGGACTCAGGAAACCCCTTTTTATTTAACAGTTGCCGTTCTTCTAAGACCGCATTTGGATGGAGAAAACCATCTGTTGTCACTAATTCAACCTTGGCGTGTTTAAATGTCCGAGCGATAAGAATTTGCAGCAATCTACTAGTTGTTGATTTGCCGACAGCAACACTTCCGGAAACGCCAATGATAAATGGTTGAGGCTTGATAGTCTTTTGTAGAAATAAACTCTTCGTAAAATTTAGGTCTTTGCGTGCTTTCCGATAGATATGGATAAGATTAACCAAAGGAAGATAGATGTCAGAAACCTCATGTAATTGAATGCGGTCGTTAAAACTTTTAATAGAATTTAGTTCACTTTGACTAAGTGGAATGGTAGTCTTACGGTGTAGTTGTTGCCAAGTGGCTCGGTCAATTTGTTCAAAATTTAAAAATTCGTTTTTCATACATAATTCTTCCTATAGGTAAGCGTTTCAATGTCGATTTCATTTTATCATATTTTTTATGTAAGAAAAACTCTTGAAAACGTTTTTAGGAAATGTTATAATAAGTACATGTCCAATATGTATTACGAAAAAAATCCTACAGTAGCACATGATATTCATGAGATTCACGTAAACTTACTAGACACCCCAATGTCTTTCATGACAGATGCAGGTGTTTTTAGCAAGAAGATGGTTGATTATGGTAGTCAAGTGCTTTTAAAAACCCTTCATTTTGAAAAAGGGGCATCGGTGTTGGATGTTGGTTGTGGTTATGGACCAATTGGTTTGACACTTGCTAAGGTGTTCAGCACCAAGACAACACTGATTGATATTAATAGCAGAGCTTTGGATTTAGCTACAAAAAATGCTGAGAGGAATGGTGTTACCGCTAAAATTTATCAATCCAATATCTACGAAAACGTGGACGAAACATTCAATCATATTGTTTCAAATCCACCTATTCGGGCCGGAAAATCGGTTGTACATGAAGTAATTGCTGGCGCTTTTCAACGCTTAGAGGCAAACGGAACCTTGACTATTGTCATTCAAAAGAAACAAGGTGCACCGAGTGCCAAGGCTAAGATGGAAGAGGTGTTCGGCAACTGCCAAATTATAAAGAAAGACAAGGGTTACTACATCCTTGAAAGTGTGAGAGAATGAGAGCAGTTGATTTAATTCAAAAAAAGCGTGATGGCTTAGAACTATCGTCTGAAGAAATCAAATGGTTGATTGATGGATATGTAGCTGGGACAGTACCGGATTATCAAATGTCAGCCTTGGCGATGGCGATTTATTTCAAAGGGATGTCAACACGTGAGATTTCTGATTTGACAATGTCTATGGTTGCAACGGGTGAACAGATTGATTTGTCTGCAATTCCAGGCATCAAGGTAGATAAGCATTCTACAGGTGGTGTCGGAGATAAGGTCACACTCATCTTAGCGCCATTGGTAGCAAGTTTTGATATTCCAGTTGCAAAGATGAGCGGTCGTGGACTTGGTCATACTGGCGGAACCTTGGATAAGTTAGAGTCAATCAAAGGATACCAGATTGAAGTTAGTCAAGAAGATTTTATCAAGCAAGTTCAAGATACTGGTGTTGCAGTTATTGGTCAGTCAGACAATCTTGTTAAAGCTGATAAATTGCTTTATGCCCTTCGAGATGTGACAGCAACCGTTGACATTATTCCACTGATTGCGAGCTCGGTAATGTCTAAGAAAATTGCCGCAGGTGCGGATGCGATTCTTCTAGATGTAACAGTAGGAGAAGGTGCCTTCATGAAGACCGTTGAAGAAGCACGGGTTCTAGCTCAAACCATGGTGGATCTTGGCAAGGCGGTTGGGCGTAAGACCGTTGCTGTTTTGACTGACATGTCTCAACCAGTTGGAACTTCGATTGGAAATCGTTTGGAAATTTTAGAGGCTATTGAAATTTTACAGGGTAAAGGTCGAGAAGATGTTACCGAATTTATCTGTGAACTAGCCCAAATTATGTTGGGGCTTGCAAATGTTGAGAAAAGCATTGAAGAAGTACGCCAACATATTGACAATGGTGCAGCTTTGAAGAAATTTGAAGAGATGGTCCTTGCTCAAGGTGGTGACTTAGAAGATTTATATCGTCCAGTTCAGGTTACACAGCAAGTTCCAGTTCTTGCGGAGGAGGATGGATACCTTGTAGGGCTTCCTGCGTTGGAATTCGGTCTCTTTGCAATGAAACTTGGTGCAGGTCGCGCAGTCAAGACAGACGATTTAGATTATGAAACAGGTATTGTCTTCCATAAGAAAGTAGGGGAAGCTGTTTCTAAGGGTGAACAAATCGCAACGATTTATGCCAATGAAAATATTTCGGAAAACATGCTTACAAATTTCCAAAAAAATGTTAAAATAGATAAAGAAAGTGTAAAAACGAAAGAAATCATAGAGATTATTTCTTAATATACGGAGAAAACTATGAAATTGAATAAATATATTGACCATACAATCTTGAAACCTGAGACAACACAAGAGCAGGTTGAAAAGATTTTGGCAGAAGCAAAAGAATATGATTTTGCAAGTGTCTGTGTTAACCCAACTTGGGTTGCTTTAGCAGCTGAAAGCTTGAAAGATAGTGATGTAAAAGTTTGTACGGTTATTGGTTTTCCTCTCGGAGCAAACACACCTGCTGTAAAAGCATTCGAAACAAAAGACGCAATTTCAAATGGAGCAGATGAGATTGACATGGTTATCAATATCGGTGCTCTGAAAACTGGAAATTACGATTTGGTTTTGGAGGATATTAAAGCTGTTGTAGCAGCAAGTGGTGATAAACTAGTCAAAGTTATCATCGAAGCATGCCTCTTGACTGATGATGAGAAAGTGAAAGCTTGTCAATTATCTCAAGAAGCTGGTGCGGACTATGTTAAAACATCTACAGGATTTTCTACAGGCGGTGCCACAGTAGCGGATGTTGCCTTAATGAGAAAAACAGTAGGTCCTGACATGGGAGTGAAGGCTTCAGGTGGTGCACGTTCGTATGAAGATGCCATTGCCTTTATCGAAGCAGGAGCGTCTCGTATTGGTGCGTCATCAGGCGTGGCAATCATGAATGGAGCACAGGCAGATGGAGACTATTGATTTAATTGAATTAGCTGTAAAAAACAGTCAAAAAGCATACGTACCGTACTCAAAGTTTCCAGTTAGTGCAGTTCTTGTAGCTAAGACAGGGGAAATATTTACGGGTGTAAACATTGAAAATGCAAGCTTTGGTTTGACCAATTGCGCTGAAAGGACAGCTATTTTCAAGGCCATTTCTGAAGGTGTGAAAGATTTTTCTGAAATCATTATTTATGGCGAAACAGAAAAGCCAATATCTCCTTGTGGAGCTTGTCGCCAAGTTATGGCAGAATTTTTTGATAAGGATTTAAAAGTGACCTTGGTCGCTAAAGATCAATCGACAGTCGAGATGACAGTCGGGGAATTACTTCCATATTCCTTTACAGACTTAACCTAGTCTGTATGACAGTCATTTGACTGTAGCAATATTACTCTGCAACAATGTAGTTGCAAAAAGATTTTTAGGAGGGTTCAGAAATGAACAAGAAACTTGTAGGACTTGGTCTGGCAGCTGTTGCGGCTGTATCTTTGGCTGCATGTGGTAACCGTGCTTCAAAAAGCAGTAGCTCAGAAGCATCTTCATCAGCGGACACATCTGTAAAAGCTGCTATCGTTACTGACATTGGTGGTGTTGATGACCGTTCATTCAACCAATCTGCATGGGAAGGTCTTCAAGAATGGGGTAATGCAGCTGGTCTTTCTAAAGGTAATGGCTACGATTACTTCCAATCAGCTAATGAATCAGAATACATTACAAACCTTGATTCAGCTGTTGCTGGTGGTTACAACCTTGTGTTCGGTATTGGTTTTGCCTTGGAGAGTGCGATTGCTGAGGTTGCACCAAATAATCCTGACACACACTATGTAATCGTGGATAGTGTTGTTCCAGATCAAGACAACGTAGTTAGCGTAGGTTTCGCAGACCATGAAGCATCATATCTTGCTGGTGTTGCTGCAGCTAAGTCAACTAAAACAAACCACGTAGGTTTCATCGGTGGTATGGAAGGTGTTATCATCGATCGCTTTGAAGCTGGTTTCGTTGCGGGTGCTAAGTCTGTAAACAAAGACATCAAGATTACAGTTGACTATGCAGGTTCATTTGGTGATGCTGCTAAAGGTCAAACTCTTGCAGCTGCTCAATATGCTGCAGGTGCAGACGTGATCTTCCACGCTTCTGGTGGTACTGGTAACGGTGTATTTGCTGCTGCTAAAGCAGAAAATGAAACTCGTAATGAAGCAGATAAAGTTTGGGTAATCGGTGTTGACCGTGACCAATCAGCAGAAGGTGAATACACTTCTAAAGATGGTAAGTCTTCTAACTTTGTATTGGCTTCAACATTGAAACAAGTTGGTACTTCAGTTAAAGATATTGCAACTAAAGCTGTTGCAGGTGAATTCCCTGGTGGTCAAGTACTTCGATTCTCATTGAAAGATAAAGGTGTTGAATTGGCAGAAACTAACCTTTCAGAAGATGCTTCTAAAGCAGTTGCAGATGCTAAGCAAGCTATCTTGGATGGTAAAGTAGAAGTTCCTGAAAAACCTTAATGAATTTCTTTTCGACAATTCCGATTCGGCGACCCGACGGGGTCGCCGTTTTCGGGCTGAGATTTTTCTCAGTAAAGCCTATCAGCTATGGTAGGTTTTACTGACAAAAATGGTGTAGTTGATGAAGAATTTTAAGGTACTAAAGTAGTACTGAAGAATTTTCAGAAGGCTATAGTCAGAAAGGATAATAGATTATGACTAAGGATTATGTCATTGAAATGCGCAATATCACTAAGATATTTGGTGAATTTGTAGCAAATGACCACATCAATTTGAATGTCAGACGTGGTGAAATCCATGCCCTTCTTGGTGAGAATGGTGCGGATAAATCTACTCTGATGAACATGCTTGCTGGCTTGTTGGAACCTACAAGCGGTGAAATTGTTATCAACGGTCAATCCGTGAAGATTGACTCTCCATCCAAAGCAGCCCAATTGGGTATTGGTATGGTGCACCAACACTTTATGTTGGTTGATGCTTTCACAGTTGCTGAGAACATCATTCTTGGTTCTGAAACCACCAAAGGTGGCGTGATTGACCTTAAAAAAGCTATCGCAGAAATTAAAGAACTTTCTGCTAAATATGGTCTTGAAGTTGATCCAACTGCAAAGGTTGCAGATATTTCTGTGGGTGCACAGCAACGTGTAGAAATCCTTAAAACACTTTACCGTGGAGCAGACCTTTTAATTTTTGATGAGCCGACAGCTGTATTGACCCCTGCGGAAATTGCAGAGCTCTTGAAAATTATGAAAGCCTTGGTTGAAGAAGGTAAATCTATTATTTTGATTACGCACAAATTGGATGAAATTCGTGCAGTTGCCGATAGTGTAACAGTTATTCGTCGAGGTAAATCAATCGAAACAGTTGCCGTTGAAGGAGCAACAAACCAAGATTTGGCTGAGTGGATGGTTGGACGTTCCGTTTCCTTTAAAACAGAGAAAGTTGAAGCGAGTCCTAAAGAAGTCATTTTGTCAATTAAGGATTTGGTTGTCAATGAAAACCGTGGTATTCCAGCAGTTAAGGGCTTGTCGCTTGATGTTCGAGCAGGTGAGGTTGTTGGTATTGCCGGTATCGACGGAAACGGTCAAAGTGAGTTGATTCAGGCAATCACTGGTTTACGTAAGGTAAAATCTGGCTCAATCACTATCAAAGGTGAGGAAGTAGTTGGTAAAACTCCACGTAAAATTACAGAAATGCAAGTGAGCCACGTTCCCGAAGATCGTCATCGTGATGGACTCGTTCTTCCGATGACTGTTGCGGAGAACTTTGCGCTTCAAACTTACTATAAAGAACCGATTTCAAAAAATGGTATCTTGAACTATAATATCATTAATGAAAAAGCACGCGCGTTAATGGAAGAATTTGACGTTCGCGGGGCGAGTGAACTCGTCCCAATCAAGGCTCTTTCAGGCGGTAACCAGCAAAAAGCTATCATCGCGCGTGAAATCGATCGCAACCCAGACCTTTTCATTGTTAGCCAACCAACACGCGGTTTGGACGTTGGTGCTATTGAGTATATTCGTAAGCGTCTCATTGCAGAACGTGATAAGGGTAAGGCTGTTCTTGTTGTCAGCTTCGAATTGGATGAAATTTTGGATGTATCAGATAGAATTGCTGTTATCCATGATGGTGTCATCCATGGTATTGTTGAACCTGCTAAGACCAATAAACAAGAGTTAGGTGTCTTGATGGCAGGTGGACATATTGAGAAGGGAGAAGAACATGCTTAATAAATATAAGAATTTGGCCCTTCCATTAATGGCTGTGGTCAGCGGTATCCTACTTGGAGCGATTGTCATGCTTGTTTTTGGCTACGATCCAATTTGGGGCTATGAAGAGTTATTCTATTCAGCTTTTGGTAATATCAAATCAATTGGTGAAATTTTCCGTGCAATGGCACCACTTGTTTTCACTGCTCTCGGTTTCGCAGTAGCTAGTCGTGCAGGTTTCTTCAACGTTGGTTTGTCTGGTCAGGCCTATGTTGGTTGGGTTTTTGCTGGATGGTTTGCCTTGGCAAATCCTGACTTACCACGTCCAGTTTTGATTTTGGGAACAGTCTTGATTGCTATGTTGGCAGGCGGTATTGCTGGAGCTATTCCAGGTATTCTACGTGCCTATTTGGGAACAAGTGAAGTTATCGTTACGATTATGATGAACTACATCTTACTCTATTCATGTAACTATATCATTCGTGATGTATTTGCAGATAGTTTGATGAAGAATACAGACTCAACAGTTAACGTGTCAGCAAATGCCTCTTACCAAACAGAGTGGCTCCGTGCATTGACAGATAACTCACGTATGAATATTGGTATTTTCTTTGCCATTATTGCAGTTTTTGTGATTTGGTTCCTATTGACCAAAACGACTCTTGGTTTTGAGATTCGCTCAGTGGGGCTTAACCCAACAGCATCGGATTATGCGGGTATGTCTGCGAAACGTACGATTATTCTATCTATGGTTATTTCAGGTGCTCTTGCGGGTCTTGGGGGAGCTATCCAAGGTTTGGGTACTTTCCAAAACGTTTATATCCAAAGCGGTAACTTGGATATTGGTTTTAATGGTATGTCAGTAGCGCTTTTAGCTTCTAATTCACCGTTAGGTATTCCATTGGCTGCCTTTCTATTCGGTGTTCTTTCTGTCGGTGCCCCAGGTATGGTACGTGCACAGATTCCACCTGAATTGATCAACGTTGTTACGGCATCAATCATTTTCTTTATCGGTGTGAAATTTATTTTTGAACAATTATTAAAATCTAGAAATAAAGCGAAAGGAGCGAAATAAGATGAATGTTTCAATTCTTGCCTTACTCATTTCGCAAATGTTGATTTATTCAGCACCCTTAATCTTTACCAGTCTTGGAGGAGTTTTCTCTGAACGCGGTGGTATTGTAAACGTTGGTCTAGAAGGAATCATGGTTATCGGTGCCTTTGCTGGTGTTGTTTTCAATATCGAATTTGCAGGGACATTTGGTAATGCTACTCCATTATTAGCTGTTATTGTAGGAGGTCTTGCTGGTGTTATCTTTGCCACTATTCATGCGATGGCGACGATTAATTTCCGTGCAGACCACGTTGTATCAGGTACGGTGTTGAACCTTTTGGCTCCAGCATTGGGAGTTTTCCTAGTCAAGGTTATCTATAATAAGGGTCAAACTGATAGTATTACTGAATCATTTGGTAAATTTTCATTCCCTATCTTGGCAGATATTCCAATCATTGGTGAAATTTTCTTCAAAAATACAAGCTTGATGGGTTATGTGGCTATTGCAACAGCATTTCTTGCTTGGTTCATCCTTTATAAAACCAAGTTCGGTTTGCGCCTTCGTTCAGTAGGTGAACATCCGCAGGCAGCGGATACTTTGGGAATCAATGTCTACGCTATGCGTTATGCAGGTGTGTTGATTGCTGGTTTCCTTGGTGGTGTTGGTGGAGCTGTAAGTGCTCAATCAGTGAATATCAACTTCTCTGCAACAACAATCGTAGGTTCAGGTTTCATCGCTCTAGCAGCTGTAATTTTCGGTAAGTGGAATCCAATTGGCGCTATGCTCGCCAGTCTATTCTTCGGTCTTTCGCAAAGTTTGGCAGTAGTGGGTGGACAATTACCAGGATTGAAAGATATTCCAACGGTTTATCTTCAAATTGCACCATATTTGATTACTGTTATTGCTCTGTCTGCTTTCTTTGGTAAAGCAGTCGCTCCTAAAGCAGACGGTATCAACTATATCAAATCTAAATAAAAAGGTCCACTGGACCTTTTTATCATGAGCTTGAAAATACGAAAGCGAATAAGGTCCAGCGAACCTTTCAGATTGAAGAAAAAGTCCATTTTGGATAATTTTCTTCAATCTTTTTTCTTTATGTTGAAAATTAAAAACTCTCAGAAACGCTGAAATATCAATGTTTCTAAGAGTTTAATAACCTGCTATCTTTCGCAAACTTCTTCAATTTTTTTAGGTCCAGTGGATCTTTTTATCATGTTCTTTGCTGTACAGGAAATGAATAATTGTCCTATTCAAAGGAAGAGGAGTTATAGAGTCCACTGTCACAGATGGAATTGCTATGTTACGTTATGATATTAGAAGGTAAAAAAGGCGAGCTATTGCTCACCTTTTTTACTATTTTATATAATTAGTTTTTAACACCAGCTGCAATTTCTGGGTTTGCGAAAGCATCATCGATGATGTCTTTCAATTGTTTAGCAGATGCTTGCATTTTTTGCAATTCAGCTTCGCTCAATGGGATGTTTACTGGACGAACGATACCGTGGGCACCGATGATGGCAGGTTGACCGATGAAGACATCTTCAACACCTTCGTATTGACCAGCTTGGTAAACTGACAATGGAAGTACTGCATTTTCATCATCAAAGATTGCTTTAGTGATACGTGCAAGTGCAACACCGATACCGTAGTAAGTTGCGCCTTTTTTGTTAATGATTGAGTAGGCTGCATCACGAACAGATACAAACAAGTCAACAAGACCTTGCTCATCAATATCGCGGTTATCTTGCAACCAGTCGTACAATTTCACACCGGCAACGTTGGCATGTGACCAAACTGCAAATTCTGAGTCACCGTGCTCACCCATGATGTAAGCGTGAACTGAACGTGCGTCGATACCGATTTTCTCAGCCAATGCTTGACGGAAACGAGCTGAGTCAAGAGAAGTACCAGAACCGATAACACGCTCTTTAGGGAAACCAGAGAATTTCCAAGTTGAGTAAGTCAATACGTCAACAGGGTTAGCGGCAACAAGGAAGATACCGTTGAAACCAGAGTTAACGATTTCTGTAACGATTTGTTGGTTGATACGAAGGTTTTTCTCTACCAATTCAAGGCGAGTTTCACCTGGTTTTTGTGGCAAACCAGCTGTCAATACAACCAAGTCTGCGTCATGAGCATCTGAATACTCAGCAGAGTAGATTTTTTTAGGGAATGTGAAGGCCAATGCGTGGCTCAAGTCTTCTGCATCACCTTGAGTACGGTCTTTGTTGATATCGATGATACCCAATTCTTGACCAATCCCTTGGTTAACAAGAGCATAAGCATAAGCAGAACCTACGGCACCGTCACCGACAAGGATTACTTTTTTGTGTTGTTTAGTTGCAGTCATTGCTAAACATCTCCTTAGTTTTATTTGGGGATGACTTCATCCCGACCATAATACATTCTAGCATGTTTTAAGCTTTTTGTCACTTGTGAAAGCGCCTTTGAAAATGTTTACATGCTAGTTTCCAACAAAGAAATTTATTCGCCAATATGGTATAATAGAAGCACAATGACTGTTGAAAGAGGCATATAATGCAAGATAAAAACTTAGTAACGGTTAATCTGACCAATGAGATGAAATCATCCTTCATCGACTATGCGATGAGTGTTATCGTTTCACGTGCTCTGCCTGATGTACGTGATGGTCTGAAGCCGGTTCATCGCCGTATTTTGTATGGGATGAATGAATTAGGAATTACACCGGATAAACCACATAAAAAATCAGCCCGTATTACAGGGGATGTTATGGGTAAATACCATCCGCACGGGGATAGTGCGATTTACGAAGCAATGGTTCGTATGGCGCAATGGTGGAGCTACCGTCACATGTTAGTTGATGGTCACGGAAACTTTGGTTCCATGGATGGCGACGGAGCAGCCGCTCAGCGTTATACAGAAGCACGTATGAGCAAGATTGCGCTTGAAATGCTTCGTGATATTAACAAGAACACGGTAAATTTTGCGGATAACTATGACGCGAGTGAACGTGAGCCTGAGGTTTTACCTGCTCGTTTCCCTAACCTTCTGGTTAACGGAACGACTGGTATCGCCGTTGGTATGGCTACCAACATTCCTCCACACAACTTGGGTGAGACTATCGAGGCAGTTAAGCTGGTTATGGACAATCCAGAGGTAACAACTCGTGAAATCATGGAAGTCCTGCCTGGACCAGACTTTCCGACTGGTGCCTTGGTTATGGGGAAATCTGGAATTCACCGTGCTTATGAAACTGGTAAAGGTTCAATAGTTCTTCGTTCCCGCACAGAAATTGAAGAATATGGAAATGGTCGTGAACGCATTGTTGTTACAGAGTTTCCATATATGGTCAATAAGTCCAAGGTTCAAGAACATATTGTTAAATTAGTCCAAGAAAAACGTATTGAAGGAATCACTGCTGTTCGAGACGAATCCAACCGTGAGGGTGTACGATTTGTTATCGAAGTTCGTCGTGATGCTTCTGCTAACGTTATTTTGAATAACCTATTCAAGCAAACACAGCTTCAAACCAACTTTAGTTTCAACATGTTGGCCATCCAAAATGGTGTACCGAAAATCCTTTCTGTACGTCAGATTCTAGAGTCTTATATTGAACACCAAAAAGAAGTAGTCACTCGTCGTACACGATTTGATAAAGAAAAGGCTGAGGCGCGTGCTCATATCTTAGAAGGCTTGCTGATTGCTCTTGACCATATTGATGAAGTCATTCGTATTATCCGTAATTCAGAAACTGATGCTATTGCTCAAGCTGAATTGATGGAGAAATTTGACCTTTCTGAACGTCAGAGTCAGGCTATTCTTGATATGCGTCTTCGTCGTTTGACAGGTTTGGAACGCGACAAGATTCAATCAGAATATGATGAGTTAGTGGCATTGATTGCAGATTTGGCTGACATTCTAGCTAAGCCTGAGCGTGTTGTTCAGATTATTAAAGACGAATTAGAAGAAGTCAAACGTAAATATGCTGACCCACGCCGTACAGAATTGATGGTTGGTGAAGTTCTTTCCCTTGAAGATGAGGACTTGATTGAAGAAACGGATGTTTTAATCACTTTGTCAAATCAAGGCTACATCAAGCGTTTAGCACAGGATGAGTTTCAAGCTCAGAAGCGTGGAGGACGTGGGGTTCAAGGAACTGGCGTCAAGGATGATGATTTTGTACGAGAATTAGTCTCTACAAGCACTCATGATCGCTTGCTCTTCTTCACTAACAAGGGACGTGTTTACCGTCTCAAAGGCTATGAAATCCCAGAATATGGTCGTACTGCAAAGGGACTTCCAGTAGTCAATTTGCTTAAATTGGAAGAAAACGAGGCAATTCAAACCATTATCAACGTGACCAAGGACCAGGAGGCAGATAGCTATCTCTTCTTTGCAACCCGTCAAGGTGTGGTCAAGCGGACAAGTGTTTCAGAATTTGCTAATATCCGTCAAAGTGGTCTCAAGGCATTGAACTTGAAAGAAGATGACGAGTTGATTAACGTTTTCTTGACCAATGGCCAGGCAGATGTTATCATGGGGACCAAATTTGGCTATTCTGTTCGTTTTACAGAAACAGATGTTCGTAATATGGGCCGTACTGCGACTGGTGTTCGCGGTATTAAACTACGCGAGGGAGACCAGTTAGTTGGTGCGACCATGATTTCAGATGATCAGGAAGTTCTTGTCTTGACAGAAAAAGGTTTTGGTAAGCGTACCCCAGCCAGCGAGTATCCAACCAAAGGTCGTGGTGGTAAGGGTATCAAGACTCTTAAAGTTGCTGATAAGAATGGTTCTCTGGCAGGTTTGACAACGGTATCTGGTGATGAAGATATTATGGTTATTACCGATACTGGTGTGATTATTCGTACAAGTGTTGCAAATATTTCACAAACAGGTCGTTCAACCATGGGTGTAAAAGTGATGCGCTTGAATGATGAAGCGAAAATCATGACCTTTGCCTTGGTAGATGCTGCCGAAATTAAAGAAGAAAAGGAATAAATAATCATGTCAAAACGTGAAAAAAAGAAGAAGAGTAAAGGTTCTTTTTGGCGCAATCTTTTAACAGTTGTATTGATACTGATTTCCCTAGCGTTGATATTCAACACCTCTATCCGTAATTTTATTATCGGCTGGAATACGAATAAATACCAGATTAGCAATGTTACGACAGAGGATATCGAAAAGAATAAACAGGCTGAAACAACATTTGATTTCGATCAGGTTCAGTCTATTTCTACAGAGGCTATTTTAGCAGCTCAGTGGGATGCACAACGCTTACCTGTAATTGGTGGAATTGCGGTTCCCGAGCTTGGTATCAACCTTCCTATTTTTAAAGGGGTCTTCAATACTTCGCTCATGTATGGAGCTGGTACCATGAAGGAAAACCAAGAGATGGGGAAAGGAAATTATGCGTTGGCCAGCCACCATATTTTTGGTGTAACTGGTGCGGCAGATGTTCTCTTTTCACCGCTTGATCGTGCTAAAAACGGCATGAAAATCTATATTACTGACAAGACCAATGTTTACACCTACGTTATTGATAGTGTGGAAATTGTTTCGCCTGAAAGTGTCTATGTCATTGATGATGTAGAAGGACGTACAGAAGTTACGTTAGTGACATGTACGGACTATTATGCTACGCAACGTATTGTTGTAAAAGGAGTTCTTGAATCAACAACTCCATATAATGAAACTGCAAAAGACATCTTAGATTCCTTCAATAAGAGTTATAATCAGTATGATTATGGACAATAAAACATCTATATATTGGCTCTTTGTCAACTGTAGTGGGTAGATGAAAAGCTAACACCTAGAGAGGACGAAATGCGTTCTCTCTTTCCTTATGTTTAAAACACAGATAGATTCAAGCTGATTTTAATGAAATCCAGCCGAACTATTTGTGTTTTTATTTTTATCTCTATTATCTTGGACTAATTTCTTATACTTAACTAATTTCAAAAACTGAAGTATGATAGAAACATGGAATTTACTAACGAAATGATTAAAGAGCTTAAAACAGCTCTAAAAGATAAAAACTTAGCACCTCATCACAAACGTATTCAAGCAGTATATCTCAGGGCTATCCATACTCCCTACAAAGCGATTATGGACATGCTGGATGTCTCACACGATACAATTTGGAGATTGACTAAGAAATATCAAGAATATGGTTTAACAGGCATTACTTCAGATGCTAGAGGAGGTCGTCGCCACTCTTATATGACAGTTGAAGAAGAACAAGCCTTCTTGAGTGAGCAGTTAACTTCTGCTGTAAATGGAGAATTTGTGACTGTTGAATCCCTCTATAGAGCTTATCAAGATAAAATTGGTCGCACGACAACTAAAGATGGTTTCTACCAACTATTGAAACGTCATGGATGGGTCAAAGAATCAAAAGATTCTTTGAGACGGGAAATAAAGGGAGCGGGAAAGAACTCGACTGGTCAAAAAAGAGTTCGTCTTCCCGCCCCCGCACAGTTGATTAGGTCAGATTTGGAGTGTAAAACACGAACAAATCTGTCAATCAACCACTGCGCTGAGATGTTGACACGAACCCTGAGAAGCGAGATTAAACTTTTTGCCCAGCCTCAACAAAAGTTAGCCCCCGTCCAGAACATCCAAAGAAAGCAGACGCCGAAACGATTCTAGCGTCTAAAAATAAAATCTTTGTACAAGGAAAAGTCAGGTAAGCGGTTTCTTGGACAAAATTCCTATAAGCAAACCCGTCTTCGCTTTCCAATTTCCGAGCTCAGGAAAAAGTCTGCTCCCAGCAGACTTTTTGTATCAAGATGAGGCAGGGGTTGGTTGGATTAGTAAACTAGGGGCATGTTGGAGCCCTAAAAAGCACCGTCCGAATATCTCAAGTCATCACATCCGCGAATTTCGTTACTGCTATGGTGCGGTAGATGCCCATACAGGTGAATCTTTCTTCATAATAGCTGGTGATAGCTGATGGTTGTAATACCGCTTGGGTGAATGAATTTTTACGACAATTATCAGAAGCTTATCCCAATGACTACATCATTTTAGTCATGAACAATGCAAATTGGCATAAATCTCAGGCACTTGAAATACCTGATAATATTGAATTTACATTCATACCACCATATACCCCAGATATGAATCCCATTGAACAAGTTTGGGCAGAAATCCGAAAACGCGGCTTTAAGAACAGAGCCTTTCAAACATTGGAATCAGTCATTGATAAGCTCCAAGAAATCATTTGAGGGTTAAATAGTGAGAATCTAAAAAGTATTGTACATAGAAAATGGATCTGTTTAGATTTTGAAATCGAATGAGTATAAACCTAAGACTTCACCAAAGCGTAGACCTGTTTTTAATTGAAGATAGAGCAAGTAGTCAAGAATATTGTATTCCTTGTTTATGTTATATTTTCAAGTTGATAGAAGTTTATAGTAATCAACAGTACTTGTGATAGCTTTTTCAGTTTTGATTTTCCGACTAGCTTGTCCTGCGATGATAACTCCGTCAGTAAAATCAGTAATGGAAAGTTTGTCTCGTTTAGCGAATTTTAATATTTTTCGTATTTCTGAATTTAGTCTTTTAACAGTATGGTTACATGCATTTTCTTCATGCGTTTGTCCTGCGACGGCGTGGGTTGAAATTTGACAAAATGATGGGGGGGGTATAATAGAAGTATTAGTGTCTGAAAATAGAAGGAAAAAATGAAGAAAATATTAATTACAGGTGGTTGTGGTTATATTGGTTCTCATACTTGCATAGCGTTACTTGAAGCAAGCTATGATGTTGTTGTGATTGATAACTTGATTAACTCTAGCAAGAAAAGTTTAGAGGCTATCGAAACAGTTACAGGAAAATCTTTAACATTTTACCAAGGTGATATTCGTGATAAGGAATTGTTGGAGAATATTTTCAAACAGGAACAGATAGAAGCTGTTATACATTTTGCAGGGCTAAAAGCTGTTGGGGAATCAGTTGAAATACCTTTGGAATATTATCACAATAATGTGGCAGGAACATTGACATTACTCGAGGTGATGCGACAGTACAATTGTAAAAAGATAATCTTTAGTTCTTCAGCCACAGTGTATGGAGCTCCCGAGATAAATCCAATTCCAGAAGATGCAAAACTTTCTGTAACCAATCCATACGGTAGAACAAAATTGATGCTTGAGAGTATTTTGCGTGATTTGTACCACTCAGATCAGACTTGGAAGATAACCCTGTTAAGGTATTTTAATCCTATAGGTGCTCATCAGTCGGGATTACTGGGAGAAAGTCCACAAGACATCCCTAATAATTTGCTTCCCTATATCACACAGGTCGCTATTGGTCAGCTTCCCTATATTCGAGTTTTTGGTCAAGACTATCCGACCAAGGATGGTACGGGAGTTAGGGACTATATTCATGTGATGGACTTGGCTACAGGGCATTTAGCGGCTTTAGAACATTTAGAAAATCAACAAAGTTTAGAAGTTTATAATTTGGGAACAGGTCAGGGTTACTCTGTTTTAGAACTAATCCAGATGATGTCTGAAGTTGTTGGTCAGTCGCTCCCTTATAAAATCATGGACAGGCGTCCTGGTGATATTGCAACATGTTTTGCGGATGCAAGTAAAGCTGAACAAGAATTGGGGTGGAAAGCTCAGTTTGATATTAAAGATATGTGTCGAGATTCTTGGAGATGGCAGCAAAAGTATCCTCAAGGATTTAAAGATTAAGTAGAAAAAGGAATGATATTCTCGTTATGGAAGAAATTAAAAATGAGCAGATAGATTTGATGAATGTTGTTCGATTTTTGCGAACACATCTTTTTAAAATAATTATTTTGGGACTAATTGGTGCTATTATCATGTTTGGATATGCTATGTTTATGGTTGCTCCAAAATATAGTTCTACAACTCAGTTATTGGTCACGCGTAATGAGACCATTGAGCAACAAAGCTACCAAAATGAAACAAGAACCAACCTAGAGATGATACCGACTTACAAAGAAATTTTAGTGAGTGAACCGGTGTTAGATGAAGTGGTCAAAGAAGTTGGAGGCCAGGTTACAGTAGGTCGTTTGAAAAGTAATTTAACATTCAACCATTCTGATGAGAAATCTCAAACCTTCACACTATCATTAAAATGGAATAGCCCTGATGAGGCACAACGAATACTAACGATTATAACAGAGAAGTTTACACAGGTCTTACAGACGATTTATGGGGACAATGTATCTAAGGTGGTTGTTCTATCAAAAGCGTCTTATAGTGCGGGGAAAACGGAACCAAATTTAAAAAAATATGCCTTAATTGGTGCCGTGATTGGCGGAGTTTCAGCCATTGTACAAGCACTTTATATGATGTTGGCAGATAATACAGTAACTAATGCAGAATTTTTAGAAAGTATGAACCTAGTTGTTTTGGGGGAACTATATACAATGTCCCCAAAAGAACAGCAAAATAGTCGCTTACAAGAACAGAGTTCAAGACGTAGATAGATAAGTTGGAAAGGAGGCAATCTAATGTTGTTTAAAAAGAAACGTAGAAATAGACAGAGTTTGGCTGTTGAACAAAAAAAAGGAGCACCACTTTATACATATGTAGAACCAGAATCACAAAATTCTGAACGAATTCGAATGTTGCGCACTAATTTAGAGTTCATACAAGTTAATGATTCATTGAAGTCGATTGCGGTGACATCGTCTATTCCTGGAGAGGGAAAGTCAACAGTAGCGGCAAATTTGGCGGTAAGTTTAACGGCAACAGGAAAGAATGTTTTGCTTGTTGACACTGATTTAAGAAGACCAACTGTTCATAAGACACTTAGGGTGTCAAGATTTCCTGGGATATCAGATTTAATCTTAAACCCCAATATTCCAGCTAAAGATGTTATTTGTTTCAAGGAAGATGTATCGCTCTTTGTTATGCCAGCGGGCGAGTTGCCATCAAATCCATCAGAGTTGCTCGCCTCTCAGAATATGAAGAAAATTATGGAGGAACTGGAAAAGCATTTTGATTATATCATTTATGATGTTCCGCCGATTAATAGCGTTACAGACCCTCAAATTATAGCGAGCCGTGTTGATGGAGTTATCCTTGTAGTACGCTCTGGCTATGTTCATAAAGATGAGGTGAGAAGGAGTCGGACAGCTTTGGAAAACGTCGAGGCACGTATTTTAGGTTGTGTGTTAAACGATGTGCCAATGGATCAGGATGATAAATACTATTATTACAAAAAAGAGTGAAAATTTAGGAGAGAAGAATGTCTAGAAGTTTAAAAGTCCTTATATTAATTGCCGTGGATTTGATAATGATGGCTGTTTCGATGTATGCAAGTATGCAATTCCTAGACATTCTTTTTTCGATGACTTGGTCCACTTTTGGGCTTACCTACGTCCTTGTTGGTGCGGTCTATGTGTTTTTTTCTAGAAAACAGAGGCTTTTTTCAAGAGTAACACGCTTTACTGATCAAGATACGTTGTTGAGACTGACTTTTAGTTTAGTACTTGCTTATGTCGTCGGATTTCTGTTTTCTGCGCTTGTCTTACATTTTGTAAGTTTTCGTTTTTCTCTTATCTCCCTCGTTTTTTCAATCGTATTATTAACTTTTCCACGTTTGGCTTGGAGGAGCTATTATCAAATTCATAATCGAAAAGTAGGGGCATCAAATCAGTCTCTATCTACATTAGTGGTCGGTGCAGGTGAAGGGGCACATTTGTTTATAAAAACAATCGGCGAAGAAAAACTTCCTTATCGTATTGTCGGTATTGTTGATGATGATGTAAAGAAGAGGGGAACTCATATTGGCGGTGTGGGTGTTTTGGGAACGAGCCGAGATATTCCAGATATTATCCTTCAACAAGATGTGAAACAAGTTGTCATTGCGATTCCCTCGTTATCAGGTAAAGAACGTGAGCGCATTGTTGAGATTTGCCAGCAAGCACATGTTCCAGTATTCAATATGCCGAATATTGAGGATGTTCTATCTGGGAAGTTATCCATCAGTGCACTGAGGGAAATTGATATTGCTGATTTGCTAGGAAGACCTGAGGTGGTCTTGCAACAAGAACGTTTGAGTGAGTATTTTGCGCAAAAAACAGTTTTGGTTACTGGTGCAGGGGGTTCAATCGGTTCGGAGATTTGTCGGCAGGTTGCGCGTTTTTCACCCAAGCGATTACTGTTATTGGGGCATGGTGAAAATTCTATTTACCTCATTCATAGAGAATTGCAGGCTAGCTATAAGGGTGTGATTGACATTGTTCCAATCATTGCTGATATCCAAGACAGAGAGCGCTTATTTCAGATTCTTGCTGACTATCGTCCCAATATCGTTTATCATGCAGCAGCACATAAGCATGTTCCTTTGATGGAATACAATCCACATGAAGCAGTAAAAAACAATATTTTCGGTACAAAAAATATCGCCGAAGCGGCTAAGGCGAATAAGGTTGAGAAGTTTGTCATGGTTTCGACAGATAAAGCTGTTAATCCACCAAATGTCATGGGAGCAACAAAACGTGTTGCAGAAATGATTGTCACAAACTTAAATGAAAAAGACAGTACGCAATTTGTTGCCGTACGCTTTGGTAATGTACTAGGCAGTCGAGGAAGTGTTGTTCCACTCTTTAAAGAACAGATAAAGAATGGAGGTCCTGTTACAGTGACCGACTTCCGTATGACTCGTTACTTCATGACGATTCCTGAAGCTAGTCGATTAGTGATACAGTCGGGTTATCTAGCGAAGGGTGGAGAGGTATTTGTTTTGGATATGGGAGAACCCGTTAAGATTTTGGACTTGGCACGTAAAGTCATCAAACTCAGTGGGCATACTGAGGAAGAAATTGGTATTGTCGAATCGGGTATTCGACCAGGTGAAAAATTGTACGAAGAATTGCTCTCTACGGATGAACGAGTCAGCGAACAAATCTATGACAAAATTTTTGTTGGTCGAGTGCAAAATTATGACAAGGAAACGGTCGAACAATTCATCCAAAGTTTAGCTGAAAAATCTACTGAAGCCTTGAAAAAAACTTTAATTGACTTTGCAAAACAGGAATAGAGGGAGTGGGAAAGAACTCGACTGGTCTAAAAAGAGTTCGTTTTCCCACCCCCGCACAGTTGATTAGGTCAGATTTGGAGTGTGAAACACGAACAAATCTGCCAATCAACCACTGCGCTGAGATGTTGACACGAACTCTGAGTAGTGGAGCTGGGCTTTTTGCCCAGCCTCCTAGAGTGTAAAAAATATCTTTATACTCAATGAAAATCAAAATCCGACTAGGCGACGCAGATGCAGATAGAACTGAAGTTCATCAAATCAAGTCAACAACGTCTGATTTTGATTTTCGAAGAGTATTACATTCTAGGAAGACTAGAAAAAGTAACTGTACAGGATGGTGTATCAGAGTATTCTCCCTGTCTTAGAATGAAATAGTTAGGAGTAAGATATGGCGTTTGAACGTTCAAGGAGCTTTTTCCCTTTTGAAAATAAAGTTTGGCTCTCATCTCCCACAATGCATGGAGATGAAATGACCTATATGCAAGAAGCATATAATAGCAATTGGATGACAACAGCAGGTTCTAATATCAATGCTCTAGAAGAATTGCTCCAAGATTATACAAAGAGCGAACATGCGGTGGCCTTATCATCTGGTACAGCTGCTTTGCATCTGGCTATCAAATTGGCAGGAGTGAAGGCAGGTGATTATGTTTTTTGTTCCGACATGACTTTTTCAGCGACAGTCAATCCTGTGACATATGAAGGTGGGATTCCAATCTTTATTGACTCAGAAGCAGATACCTGGAACATGGATCCTAAAGCATTGGAAAAAGCTTTTGAGTTGTATCCAGATGTGAAGGTAGTGGTACTGGTTCATCTGTATGGCGTTCCAGCAAAACTTGACGAAATCCAAGAAATCTGTGAAAAGCATGGTGCGATTTTGATCGAAGATGCAGCAGAGTCATTAGGGGCAACCTATAAAGAAAAGCAGACAGGGACATTTGGTCGCTATTCCATCATCTCCTTTAATGGAAATAAGATTATTACCGGTTCAAGTGGCGGTGCATTACTAACTTCTGACTTACATGCAGCCAATAAGACGAGGAAATGGTCAACACAGGCGCGTGAGCAAGCTGCTTGGTATCAACATGAGGAAATCGGCTATAACTATCGTATGAGTAATGTGATAGCTGGAGTGGTGCGTGGACAGATGCCATATCTTGAGCAACACATTGCACAGAAAAAAGCTATCTATGAACGCTATCAGGAAGGTCTGAAAGATTTACCTATTCAGATGAATCCTTTTGATGCGGAAAATAGTTCACCAAACTACTGGTTGTCCTGTCTGACTATCAATCCAGAAGCAATGACCAAGCAAGTTCGTTCGGATAATGATGTACTTTATACGAAGGCAAAAGGAAAGACTTGTCCGTCAGAAATTTTAGATGCCCTGAACTCAATAAATGCTGAAGGTCGTCCTATCTGGAAGCCCATGCATTTGCAGCCCATTTTTAGGTTAAATCCTTTTGTAACTGCAAGGGGAGATGGTCGTGCACAAACAAATGCCTACATTGTAGAAGAAACCGCTGAAGTAGGGACAGATATCTTTGAAAGAGGGTTGTGCCTACCGAGTGATAATAAAATGACAGTGGAAGAGCAAAATCGCATTATCGAAGTAATTAGAGCATGTTTTGAGTAGGAAAGAAGGAGTAATGACAAGAAAACAAGGGATTTATGAAAGATATTTAAAACGTACACTTGACGTTGTGCTATCATTCTTAGCGCTAATCGTATTATCACCAGTTATCTCAATAGTAGCTATTCTAGTGCGTTTGAAACTTGGAACACCGATCTTTTTCACGCAAGAACGACCAGGAAAAGACGAGAAGATTTTTAAAATGTACAAGTTTAGAACGATGACGGATGAAAAAGATGCAAATGGTCATTTATTGCCAGATAGTGTACGTCTAACCTCCTTTGGAAAGTTTTTACGTTCTACCAGCTTGGATGAATTGCCAGAATTATGGAATATTTTAAAAGGGGATATGAGTATTGTTGGACCACGGCCACTTCTAATCAAATACTTACCGTACTATTCTGAACGTGAGAAATTTCGTCATTCAGTTAGGCCAGGTCTTACTGGGTTGTCTCAAATAAATGGTAGAAATTGCTTGGATTGGGATACAAGGTTAGAATTAGATGTCCGATACTCCCTAAACATTACGATGTGGACTGATATTCAAATTTTATTAAAAACAGTTCTTAAAGTTGTAAAACGTGAAGATGTAGTGGTAGTGGATACTGGTACAATAAAAGATTTAGATATTGAAAGAAAAAATGATTACAGAAATAACGTATAATAATCTTCCTCAATATAAAGATGACATATTGGAATTATTGAGAGAGGTATACAGTAGTAGCTTTGTCATTGACGATTCGTATTTGTGCACAGTTGTAAATGAAAAATATGCAGATATGTCAAGGATATTGGCGAATAATACAGGTTTTGTACTCTCCTATATTGAGAAGAGTGAAGTTTTAGGTTTTTTATGGTATTATCATAAAAATGATTTTGGGGTTGATAAAATTTTCATAAATTTTATTGCAACAAAACATTCTGTACGTGGTCGGGGTATTGCAAGTCAATTGTTGTTTCGCCTAAAGGAAGTTGCAAAGGCGAGAGGTATTTCGAATATTGAACTTATAGTAACCACTAGTAATGAAACAGCTGTTCAATTTTATGAGCATCATGATTTTACAGAATACAGAAAAGTCATGGTGTTGGAGATGGAGAACGATGATAAAAAAAATAACCTTAGCTGAGAGTGAATTATGGAATCAAATTATTTCTACATTTGATGATGTAGATATTTACTACACTGCTGAGCATGCTCAATTATATAAAATTCACGGAGATGGTGAACCCATTCTTATTTATTATTATGATGATTTTATTCGTGCAATAAATGTTGTCATGCTTCGTGATATTGCCCACTCGGGCCTTTTTAATGGTTTACCTGAAAATACATATTTTGATATCGCAACTCCGTATGGTTATGGTGGAATGCTGATACAAGGAAACAATAGTGAGCATAGCATGTTTAAATTGAAGCAAGAATATTTGGAGTTCTGTAGGAATAACAGTATCATCTCAGAATTTGTTCGATTCCATCCAATACTAGAAAACTATAAAAAAAGTGCGACACTATATAATATAACTGAAATTGGTCCCAATATTACTATAAAACTAGAATCTAAAGAAGCAATTCAAGTCTCTTACGAAAATTCCAATCGAAGAAATATCAATAAGGCGAAGAAAAACAAACTAGATGTTTATTTAAGCAATGACCCAGCTTTAGTAAATACATTTATGGGTATTTATAAGGAAACAATGGATAGAGATGATGCAACGGAGTATTACTATTTCGAAAAGGAATATTATGACTATCTATTTGATGCTTTAAAACAAAATGTCCTTTTTGCCTATGTAAAGAAAGATGATTCAATCATTGCTATGTCAATATTTTATTTATACAACAGCAAAATCCATTATCATCTTTCTGCTTCAAAAACAGACTATGCTTCGCTATATCCAACAAATCTACTAATTGATTTTATGGCACATTGGGGTAGTGAGCATGGTTTTACTGAAATGATGTTGGGAGGCGGTCTGGGAGGACGAGAGGATAACCTTTTCCGCTTTAAGCGAAAATTTAACAAAAATTTTGACAGAAAGTTCTATATTGGTCAACGTATCTTTGATAAGGAAATGTACGAGAAACTTGTCAAACTTCGCGGAGAAGAGTTGAAAGATTTAGAAACAAATTATTTTCCAAAGTATCGGAAACCTTAAAGAATATCATCGAGATAAAATAATGAAAATTTTATACGTAACAACCATTTCAAATACACTGAATGCTTTTTTGATACCCCATATTGAACAATTGGTTGAAGATGGGCACACGGTTGATGTGGCTTGCAAACTAGAAAGACCTTTTGAGGATAACTTATTGAACTTGGTAGGGGCAACCTATGAGTTACCATTTAGCCGTAGCCCTCTACGCAATCCATATAAACAGCTTATAGGTCAGTTAAGAGATATCGTTAAAAATGGGGGATATGATATTGTTCATACCCATACCCCGATAGCATCTGCTATTGTACGTTTGGCTTGTCGTAATCTTCCAAACGTTAGAGTATTTTATACTGCTCATGGTTTTCACTTTTTAAAAGGTGGTCCATTATTTAATTGGTTAACCTATTATCCTATTGAAAAATTCCTCTCTCGCTATACAGATACCTTGATAACGATTAATCACGAAGATTATGCGATTGCAAAAAAAAATTTTCAGATGAAGCACCTTTACTTGGTCAATGGGGTAGGGATTGATACAGAAAAGTTCCAACCTGTGAACGAGGAAGAAAAGAGTGAACTCAAAAGAAGATTAGGATTTGATGCCAATAAAAAATACTTGATTTTTGTTGGAGAACTCAATGCCAATAAGAATCAAACCGTCTTGATAGAGATGATGGAGCAACTCTCTAAAAAGCGACAAGACCTAGTGCTCTTGTTGGTTGGTCACGGTGTCCTTGCAGATACTTACCAACAGCAAGTTGATGAAAAACAGTTGGGGGACTTTGTTCACCTATTAGGTTACAGAAGCGATGTTCCTGATTTAATGAAAATTTCAGAGCTTGCTTTATCTAGTTCCAAGCGAGAGGGGCTACCTGTCAATTTAATCGAAGCAATGGCGACGGGTCTCCCCTTGGTTGTTTCAAATTGTCGGGGCAATCGTGATTTGGTTGAAACCGGGCAAAATGGCATTGTTTTGAAAGAAGCAACAGCAGAAGCATTTGCTAATGCGGTAGAACAAATGATAGATGATGAGGAATTGTATCAAAAAATGCAAGTGGCTTCAATGAAGAATGCTAAAGAGTACTCACTTGTCCAGATAAAGACTCAATTGAAAACAATCTATGAAAAAGTTAGAAATGAAGAGGAAAATGAATAGGGTGGAGGAAAAATGAGACTATCAGAAATACTATTTTACCTTTTTCTACTAGCTAAGCCTTTTTATTTTTTTAAATCAGGAGGAGTTCAGCCTGGGGATGTATTCTTAGTATTATCTGTTGTGGCATACATCGTTGAGAATCGTCTCCAGCTATATTACAAAAGTATAGATAAAGCATATCTTTTCTTTTATTTTTTTGTTGTAGTCATCAATCTAATCTATTTTTCAATTTATTATGGTGACATTCCTGTTCTTAGCTTTATTTTACCCATTCTATACTATCTTTATAATTTATTGGTAATTATACTCTGTCGCTATTTCTTTAAGAAAAAGGAAGGGCTACTTCGATTACGTACAGTTGTTCGCTTATCTTTGTACATCCAATTGCTATTGTACTTTGTCGCACCTTCGTTTTTAGTAGATACGTCGGAAGTTCGTTATACAGGGACATTTAATGACCCCAACCAGCTAGGATTCTTTTTGCTATCTAGTATCTATGTAATAGTTGTTATCAATCGTAAGTTAAAACAGAGAGAAAGATTGATTGACCATATCTGTGCTATAATTCTCTTATTTGCAACTTCTTCGACAGGAATATTGCTAGGTTTTGCGTCACTATATTTCTTTTATCTTCTTTTCTTTGAAGATATGACCTCGCTATTAAATAAAGTGCTGTTGTTCATATTTGGTGGGCTAGTGGCAGTGTTACTCTTACAAATTGTTGGAACGACATTTATCTCAGGATTTGAGGATAGCTTTTTATACAAGCGGTTGATGACAAAGATTGATAAAGGTTTGACAAATTCATCTAATAATTCTGGTAGTTATGGAGAACTAACCTTAATTCAGGAACGTGGGATAGATCGGGTATTACTCTATCCTCAATATCTTCTTTTTGGAGCTGGTGAGGGCTACTACAAACGCTTTGTTTTGAGTGCAATCCAGTTAGAAATCCATTCAACTTTTTTAGGAATGCTTTTCTATTATGGTATGATACCTTTTTCAAGCTTGTTGTACTGGATTTGGGGGAATATCCGAAAATCAGGGCAATTGATTTGGATTGTATTTCTTCCCTTAATCATTGAAAGTTTTACTTTAGCCAATCAACGACAACCGTATTTTTGGATTTTATTTGTTTTGGCTTCCACCTCTTTTGCTAATGTCAAAAAGAAAGACGAGGAGCTTGTTTAGAAATAAGGAGAAATTAACGTGAAAATTTCTGTTATTATGGGTGTTTACAATGCAGTTGATACGGTATCAGCGGCTATTGATTCAATATTAGGACAGACTTTTCAAGATTTTGAGTTTATTATCTGTGATGACGGTTCGGTCTCCTTACTAGAAAAATATCACAAAAGATATCCTGATAAGATACGACTTATTATACATGAAAAAAATAAAGGGCTAAACGAGACCTTGAATGACTGCCTAAAGATAGCAGAGGGTGAATATATCGCACGTATGGATGCGGATGACCTTTCGATGCCTACTCGATTTGAAAAACAAGTTGCTTTCTTAGATTCACATCCTGACCACGCTTTTGTGGGCACTAATATGATTCATTTTGATGAAAATGGTGATTGGGGAGTGAGTACCTTATTGGCTGAACCTAGAAAAGAAGATTTGGTGAAGGGGAGTCAGTTTGCACATGCGACGGTATTGATGAGAAAGGCTGCTGTGATGGGAGTGGGAGGTTACAGTGTCTCTCCAAAATTGCTTCGTGTAGAAGATTATCACCTTTGGATAAAACTCTACGAAAAAGGTTTGAAAGGTCACAACCTAACTGAGGCTTTATATAAAGTTCGTGATGATAAGGATGCTCAGGGGAGACGAACACTATCCAATCGTCTCAATGAAGTATACGTTAAGCGTTTAGCGATTCAACAGTTGCATCTGTCACCGATAAATTATATCTATGCATTGAAGCCTTTATTGCTCATTTTGGTACCATCTGCTTTTTATAAAATATTGCATCAGATGAAGTTGAAAAAGTGAAATACTAAAGAAAGAAGATAACGATGATTCCAAAGATTATCCACTATTGTTGGTTTGGTGGCAAAGAACTGCCCCAAGAGGTAGAAAATTTTATCCAAACAGCACGAAATCATATGCCAGAGTTTGAAATAAAAATATGGACAGATGATAATTTTGATTTGACATCTCATCCTTTTGTGCGGACAGCATATAAAGAAAAGAAGTGGGCATATATAACTGACTTTGCTAGATTAAAAGTACTAGAGGAATTCGGTGGAATTTATATGGATACTGATGTCGAAGTCAAACAATCTCTTGAAAAATTCTTAAAACATCAGGCTTTTACTGGTTGTGAAAATGAATTTTATTGTATTACTGCAACAATGGGGGCTGTGAAGGGACACCCATGGATTAAGAGATTGTTATCCTACTACGATAATCCATCTCTTGTTAGCAATGACAAACTAAATGTTCGTCCCAATACAGTAATTATTACTGAAATTACTAGAGAAGAGTATGGATGGATTCCATTGGATGAATATCAGGTTCTCCAAGAAGATTTGCATATTTATCCTTCAGATGTTTTTTGTGCTAAGGATATTGAAACATTAAAATATAAAGTTACAGATAACACTTATACGATTCATCATTTTAATGGGTCATGGTTATCGCCAGCAACACGTTTAAAATTAAAAATTCGAAAGATGATACCCCCATTTTTGATAAAGAAATATCACCAAATGCGGAGGATATAAAAGTTTATCTACTAGTTTGCTTTTATTGAGGTATAATGTATTTTTGAAGAAAAAGCTCTTAGAATTATTAATCTTTAAATTTGAGTTTGAGTTTTGTTCATAGCTAAAGGGATTTATTTTTAGTAATTAAAAGGAAAGTTGTTTAAACAGGTTAGTTCTATTTGTACATAGACTAGCTAGTGGAGTTAAATATGAATATTTTGGTAATTGGAGAAACCTATTCTTCGAATTTAGGAGATCCTTTGATTTGTCAATCTGTAGAGTGGATTATAGCTAAGTTTTCAGATGCAACGATTGAACATATGGATTTGTCAGGGAGAACTGCTTTTCTCCCTCCTAAATACAGCAATGAGAAGAGCAGGGATGTTGTCAAGAAAAATGTATTAAAAAGCTATTTAAAACAAAGTTTCCTAGTGAATTTTATTTTAACAAGAAAACATTCTAAACTATTACTGACGCAAAATAAAAAATTTTATGATGAGCAATTGAACAAGTCATATGATTTAGTTATTTTTGCTGGTGGGCAAATGTTTTTAGACTATTTTATTCCTTCGATTCATTATATTGTTAATCTACTTGATAAAAAGCGGGTTCCCATTATTTTTAACGCTTGCGGTGTAGGCAAAATCACAAAACAAAACGCAGATAAACTAAAGGAAACCTTGTTAAAACCTTCAGTAATATCTGTAACATCTAGAGATGACGTTGATTTCTTAAATCATCTCTTAAATAAAAATGATTATGTAAAAAGCATCTTCGATCCGGCTATAGTTGCGTCTAAAATGTATCAAATTGAAAAACAACCATCTGAGCTCATTGGATTAGGGGTAATGTGGGTAGAACATTTTTCTGTAGAACAACTATTGAAGTTTTGGCAGGCTATCATTGGAGAGTTAGATTCGCGTAATATAGCGTGGAAATTATTTACTAATGGTGGTGAAAAAGACTACCAACTGTGTAGCTTGCTTCTGAAAAAGCTTTTTCTATATGATAAAAAAATGACTATCTACTCGATAGGGCAACTGAACCTGAAAAGTTTGTTGAACAGGTTAGTTTATTCAATAGGATTATTTCATTTAGACTTCATAGTCTTATTACGAGTTATTCTTTAGGAATTCCCTCAGTAGCTGTAGAATGGGATACAAAAGTAAGACAGTTTTACGATAAAATTCACCTGCCACAGTCTGTATTTACTATTGAAGCGAATGCAACAGTCGTTGTAGATACAATTTTAAAGATTGATGCAGATGAGTTGGTCAGAAATAGAGATATCCATTTGACTACAATGCTTAATCAAGTTCAACAGACATTATTAGTGCAAAAAATTGTTGAGGAAGAAATTTAAAGTGGATAAAATAAAAAAATTAGTCGTTAACGGTTTGCTTTTTGCATTTGGGAATGTAGGGACAACTATTGTTGGTATTTTATTATTACCAATTCTGACTGCTTATTTAATCCCTGATGAATACGGTACTGTTGACTTAATATTAGCACTGACAAATATCTTATTACCTTTTATAAGTTTAGGGCTAGGTTTTTCAATTGTACGTTTTACAATTGAATATAAGTCAAAACAACGTGACATTTTATTAACTTCTTTATTGCTCTTTCATATTATTGCTGTATGCGTTGCTCTTATTTCTCCTTTTTTAAACCTATTTCCGTCTATATCAGACTACTACTACCTTTTTTTACTGTTATTGTACTGTCGTTCTATCAATACGATTATGATGCAGTATATTATAGGAATTGAAAAGATTAAATTATATACAGTAAATGGCATTCTTCAAACAACTCTAACAGGAGTTTTGAGTATTTTATTTATTGTTTACTTCCGTTTAGGAATTTTCGGATACCTTTTATCGAATATATTGATTTCCCTTTTTTCTACGATTTATCTTTTAATGTATTGTGGCATTACTCTAAAATCTATAAAACAATTCAAGGTAACAGATTTCACATTAATAAAAGATATGTTAGGTTATGGGTTTCCCTTGATTCCTAATGATGTGATGTGGTGGGTGGTCAACTATTCATCACGTTTTTTTCTGATAAGTAGTGCTGGGGCAGTGGCAAACGGTTTGTATGCAGTAGCTGTTAAAATACCAACCTTGTTAAATCTAGCTAGCAATATTTTTATGCAATCCTGGCAATTGATTGCTTTTGAAGATGAGGAGTCAGAAAAAGATGAAAATGAAATTAATACAATGATTTTTAATGTTTTTTCGTTGACTGTCTTTGTCTTAGCTTTTATTTTAATAGCTCTGAATAGGTGGTTATTTACGATATTATTTTCTAGTGATTACTATTTAGGAAATACGGCAACTCCCTTTTTGGTTTTAGGAACGATTTTTTCGATTTTTTCCAGCTATTTTGCAACAAGTTCAATGGCGATCAAAAAGACAAGACCTATTTTTATATCAACATTTTTAGGTGCCGTACTTTGCTTGATTGGGAATTATTTTCTAATTTCTGAATATGCTATAATAGGAGCGGCTTTATCAAGTGCAATTAGCTATTTTATTGTGATGATTTATCGGTTATGGATTGCGAGACAGATTGCAAATTACTCAGTGGATTATATTCGATTTTTTCTAAATATCATAGTTCTTAGTGTATTTGCTTCATTAAAATTGATAGCACTGCCGTTATATAGTGATCTTTTTGTTTTTGTAGTATTGATAATAATAAATTATCCATTTGTGATGACCCTAAAGGGTGTCGTTGTAAAACAGTTAAGTTTGATAAAAAATAAGTCAAAGGTTCAGTAGTTGTGATTACAAACAAAACCATCCTAATCACTGGTTCTGCTGGGTTTATCGGTAGCCATCTTGTTCAGAAGTTATTGAAAGTCAATCAAGCGATGCAGATTATTGGTCTGGATTCTTTAAATGATTATTATGAGGTATCTTTGAAAGAATGGCGATTGGCTGAACTGGAAAAAGAGGCTGCAAACTCTAAAGCCAGTTATCGCTTTATCAAAGGAAATATTGCTGATAAAGACTTGGTTACTCAAGTCTTTGCTGACTTTAGACCTGATATTGTGGTGAACCTTGCAGCACAAGCAGGTGTTCGCTATTCGATTACGAACCCAGATGTCTATATTGAGAGTAATGTGATTGGTTTTCAAAACATCTTAGAGGCTTGTCGCCAGCATCCTGTTGAGCATTTAGTGTATGCCTCGTCATCGTCTGTTTATGGTGGAAATGAGAAAGTGCCATTTTCGGTAGATGATCAGGTAGACCATCCAGTCTCGCTCTATGCTGCAACTAAAAAGTCCAATGAATTATTTGCTCATGCCTACAGTAAACTCTATCAAATCCCAACAACTGGTTTGCGTTTCTTTACAGTTTACGGTCCTGCTGGTCGTCCAGATATGGCTTACTTTGGCTTTACCAATAAATTGCTAAAGGGAGAGACGATAGAAATTTTTAACTATGGTCACTGCAAGCGTGATTTTACTTATATTGATGATATTGTACAAGGGATTTGTCTGGTCATGGAGAAGGCTCCAAAGTTAGAAATCGGTGAAGATGGTTTGCCGATTCCACCGTATGCCCTATACAATATTGGAAATAGTCACCCCGAGAACCTTTTGGATTTTGTGACAATTTTACAGGAAGAACTAGTAGCAGCTGGTGTTTTATCTGGTGACTATGATTTTGAAACGCATAAGAAACTTGTTCCCATGCAGCCTGGCGATGTCCCAGTGACCTATGCTGATACGAGTGCATTAGAAAAAGACTTTGGATTCAAGCCAACAACGTCCTTGCGTGATGGCTTGCGGCGATTTGCCCAGTGGTATAAGGAATATTATCTGTAATTAGATGAATGTGAGAAAGGAGAAAGCATCTGTTTTATAAAGTATTCAAACGATTGATAGACATTGTTGGAGCTGTGTTCATGCTCTTACTCTTTTCTCCTATTTTTCTTTTGGTAGCGGTGCTTATCGCTTGTGATACAGGATTCCCTGTAGTGTTTACTCAAACGCGTATTGGAAAAGATAAGATGCCATTTACCATTTATAAATTCCGTACCATGTATGCTACAGTACCTAGCGATGTTCCGACCTATCAGGTAAAACCTAGGAAAGGTCTGGTAACTCCTGTGGGAAAATGGCTGAGAAAGTCAAAGTTAGACGAACTTCCTCAGCTGTGGAATATCTTAAAAGGTGATATGTCTCTGGTTGGACCGAGACCAGCCTTGTGGAGTGAAACGGCTTTGATTGATGCTCGAGATAGATATGGTGTCAATCGTTTAAAACCTGGTTTAACAGGACTAGCCCAAGTGAAAGGTTTACAAGTCCACAAGGTGAAAAGTAAGGTTGAGTGGGACAGACAATACCTATCTGAAGCAAGTCTCTCCCTTGACCTATACTGCTTGCTGATAACACCGTTAGTATTGATATCAAGTCTGCTTCCTTTTAGGGGACGAAATAAGCGTAAAAGATAGCAAATGAAGGAAATTTGCTATTCATCTTGTTTTAATGTAAAATAAATAAGTTAGTACAACATTGAAAAAACGTATCTTTCCAAATAGCTATACCTTTGCGAAAGGGATATAAAACAAATGACTGTGCCAAAAACTAGTGATTTACCTTCTGATGAAAAAGACAAAAATGAGCTCTTGTTTATGCAATTAAAAGAAGAAATTCGCCAAAGAGTTTCAGATGTTCAATCAGGAAATTATAGTCGAATGAATTAGCTTTCAGACAAGGAACTGAGACGCAGGCTGTACTAGAGTACGGCAAGTCGAAAGTGACGCTGTATCAAAGCTAATTCAAATGTCTATGCTATACTGATGACGATTTGAAGATACAAATAACCTATAAAAAGAAGAACCTGTATTCACAAGTGTCGTGCTTTTATGTAAGAAAATTTTTTGCTAATCAAAGCAGTTTTTGAGGAAATACTGGCTGTATTAAAAAAAAACGAACAATGAGTAGCTGAAAAAGGAGTTTTAGATAGAAGTGCTGAACTGCAAATGCAGGTTCTAAAAATAGTTTAAGGAGGAACATGGAGCCGTATTCAATCTTATTAGCGGTATGGCGGGAAGACAATCCTGACCATTTTCGTGAGGCAATAGAAAGTATGCTTTCACAAACCTACCCCGCAGAGGAATGTATCATTGTAAAAGATGGACCTGTTCCAGCTAGTTTACAAGATGTTATCAATGATTGTCGAAAAAAAAATGCAAAAATTCCCATTGTTGAAGTGGTTTTAGAGAAACATTCGGGACTGGCTACGGCTCTGATGGCAGGCTTATCAGTTGCTAAGACAGACTTGATTGCTCGTATGGATGCGGATGACGTCTCACGACAGGAGCGGTGCGAAAAGCAAGTGAGCTGTTTTGAGAGTGACCCGACGCTTTCGCTTGTAGGAAGTTATGTATCAGAATTTGAAGGAACGACTAGCGAATCATTGAGTATCCGAAAAGTTCCCTTGAATCACGAGGCGATTGTGAATTTTTCGAAACGAAGAAATCCATTCAATCACTCAAGTGTCATGTTTCGCAAATCGGCGGTTGATGCAGTTGGTGGATATAATCCTACCATTCGCTACAATCAAGATTGGGATTTGTGGTTGCGGATGCTTCATCATGGCTATCGTGCAGCCAATATCCCTGAGGTTTTGCTTGACTTCCGCTTTAACCGCGATACCTTGAAAAGGCGGAAATCTTGGACGAGTCTCTTGCAACTGATACGGTTGCGGTATGCTTCCTATCGACGGCAGGAGATGACAGCTTGGGATTTCCTATCGGTAAATCTTCTTCACTTGATGATGGGGATTCTTCCTTTACGTGTACAAAGGGCGTTTTATAAGTATATGCTACGAAGATAGAAAAGGAGTTTGTCGCTAGATGATAAGGAATGTCGGAAAATTTATGACTGTATTCAGACAGTCGCCGAGTATGGCTTTGTTTAAAGTTCTGACAAAGTTTGGGGCTGAAGAGGCCATAAAGCCTGATTCCTTTTTGGGAATGCAGCTTTCGCGTCTAAAGTGGCGAGTTCATTCACGTTTTTATGAAAAGACAGTTACTCGTCACTTGTCTCCGTTTTCTGCTTATTTAGAGAATGACAATACAGCTGACTCCCTAACACCAATCATCTGGACCTTGTGGTGGCAGGGTGAGTCGGAGCTTCCCGCAGTCTGTCGCCATGCGATTGAGAGTCAAAAACGCTTTGCACAGAAAAATGGTTACCAGCACATCTTCTTGACAAAGGATAATCTGGCTGATTATCTAGCGATTCCAGAGGTTTTGTTGGATAAGCTGGCACGAAAAAAGATGGCGTTTACCCCTTTTTCAAACTATGTTCGCTATGCTCTGCTTGCCCAACATGGAGGTGTTTGGATGGATGCGACCCTTTATGTCACTGACCAATTAGACAGTCATTTGTTTGCAAATGATTTTTTTACCTTTCGACATCAGATTGAAAGTGTCAGAAACTATTATCTATATTGGATAGAGCAAGGGCGGTGGACTTCGTTTTGTTTTTCTGCAAAGAAGGGAAATCCTCATGTACGCTATATCCGTGATTGTTTGCTTTACTATTTTAGTCAAGTAGATAATCCCATCAACTATACGATTGATCTGTTCCAAGATATTCATTACAGGCTTCATCCTGAGTTTCGAGAGGTGATTGATTACCTGCCTATTGTTTCTGGGATTGAAAATAGAGATTTCGTGTCTGTTCATTTTAATGAACCATTTGATGAGAAGCGATGGCAAGAAGTGCTAGAGACAAGTCCAATAGTGAAATTTTCTTGGAAATTTTATCGTAAATCAATTCTCGATGGAAGTTATGCGGATGTGATTTATCGCCCATTTTTTCCAAACGTAAAGGAGACCAATGAAGACTAAGCCTTTTTTCTCAATTGTTATGCCTATCTATAATGCCGAGCTCTATCTAACGGAAGCGATCGAGTCTGTATTACATCAGACCTATCAGGATTTTGAGCTGATTTTGGTCAATGATGCCTCGACTGACCAGTCCGAGATGATTTGTCAGGAGTTTGTAGCTTTACATCAGAGAAAAGTCCGCCTCTACTCTCATAAAGAAAACAAGGGCTTGCTTCTGACACGTGCGACAGGCATGGCAGAGGTACGTGGTCAGTATTGCCTGTGTCTGGATGCGGATGATGTCTTACGGATGGACTATCTAGAGCTTGTCAAGCAAACAATTGATGAGATGCAGGCAGATGCTGTGGTAATCAATTTTTCGATGGAGCCTGATTTTTCTATCAAGCGAAGAGATTTTAGTCCTTTTCTGAATCGTCAAATGACGGGCTTGGAAGTCATTGAAGAACTACTTCTGGCGAAGACTCAGCTGACAACTGTATGGCAACTGGTGTTTAAGGCTTATTTTATACCTGATCAAGCTTTTTATCAGCAATTTGGGCACTTTGTTCGGAGTGTGGATCGGATACCCTTGCACCATATTTTGGCAAGGGTAGAAAGAGTGCTTGTTTTAGATGAAGCTCTCTATTATTACCGTCAGGTGTCGACTAGCTTAAGTTTTAATTTTAACGAAATAGATTTTGAAGAATGTGCCCAGACAGATTTGTATTTGTATGATAGTTATCATAAGAAATTTCCAGAAAACATGGATGCATATTTGGTAAGGAGATTTCTCTGGTATACCAAAAAAGTATTGCTAAAAAGTAAATCCTTCAAGGAAGTGTGTGATAGAGCAAGGGTGATTCGTCAGTCTCTCGTTTTTAGGAAGGTAATGGAAATAAAGAAAGACACGCAGTCACAGTATGACCGCCTATTTCTCTTACTCTTGAACTACCGAATCCTACATTTGCTTTTGGCTATCAATTGGTATAGAAAGCGTTTAAGGAGGTTATTATGAAGACCAATCCCTTTTTCTCGATTGTCATGCCAGTCTATAATGCGGAGCTCTATTTAACTGAGGCGATTATGTCTGTTCTAGCTCAGACCTATCAGGATTTTGAGCTGATTTTGGTCAATGATGCATCGACTGACCAGTCTGAGACGCTTTGTCAGGAGTTTGTCGCTTCGCATCAGGATAAAGTCCGCCTCTACTCTCATCCTGAAAACAAGGGCTTACTTTTGACACGTGCGACAGGCATGGCAGAGGTGAGAGGTCAGTATTGCCTGTGCATGGATGCGGATGATGTCTTGAGAGCGGATTATTTAGAAATGGTTAGGCAAACGATTGATGAGACGCAGGCAGAGGCTGTGGTGATTAACTCTTCTCGTCGGATAGATTTTTCACAAAAGCCTGTTGATTACACTCCTTATGTTCATCGTCAGATGACTGGACCAGAGGTTGTGAAAGAGATGATACTGGCAAATCGTGTGCTAATGACCTTGTGGTGTACGGTCTTTCAGTCATGTTTTTTACCAGATGACCACTTTTTTGGGTCTTTTCAGCGATTAGTATGTGGTTCTGACTTAGTGACCATTGAAGCCATTTTTTCAAACATCCATCATGTTGTTGTTCTTGATGAGGCACTCTATTATTATCGATTTGTGCCAAGTAGCCTCAGTAACTCTTACACGGTAAAACATTTTGACTCCGTAGCCTTTTCAGATTGGTATTTTCATGAAAAATATGCGACCGATTTGCCAGTGGAGATGGCGGAACGTTTGATGAGACGTGTTTCTTGGTCAGGAAAACGATTACTGCTCTCAAGTCCTTTAAGTGATATATTAAAAAATACTCAGCATATCAAGGAATCTTTGTTTTTCAAGAGAGCGATAGCAGTTGGGAGTTCCGCAAAATTGCGTTTTAGTGATAAGGTATTCTTGTATCTTGTCGAGCATCGTTTTACACACCCAATGTTATTGTTGTATTTTCCATTGGGACGCATCAGAAAATGGTATCTGCAAAGGGAGGCTAGATGAATAAACCGTTTTTTTCTATTATCATGCCAATCTACAATGCTGAATCCTATCTGCTAGAGGCTTTGGATGCTGTTTTTGGACAGACCCTCCAAGACTTTGAATTGATAGCGGTTGATGATGGCTCACATGATAGCAGTGTGGCGATTATCAAAGCGTTTCAGAAGCGATATGAGAAGCAACTGACCTTGATTCAAAGTCCTCATCAGGGGTCATTAGTCGCACGTGCCATAGGAATGGAAAAGGCTAAAGGTGACTATATTCTCTGCATTGATGCAGATGATAAGATGAGACGTGACTATCTTGAGGGGGTCTTCCAGCGGATACAAAAGACTGGTGCTGATTTGGTATTGACTAATTATTCTATCTATGCTGATTTTTCCAACAAAGAACGCCCTTGCCTCTTTCCAACGGATGAGCTACTAGATTCGCAAGAAGTGTTGGATACTTTTTTTAGAAGAGGGCATCTGAGGACACTGTGGAGCAAAGTCTTTCACCGTTCCCTTTGTCCACCTGTTGATTTTTACAAGAACTTGCCTGACTTTCGAACGGGTACGGATGCCGTTGTTTCTGCTTATGTGATTGAGCATGCTCAGAGACCACTTTCTATTGACGAAGCCTATTATTTTTATCGTAAGGTTCCAAATAGTTTGAGTAATACTCTGGACGCAAATTTTTTTGATTCAAAAGTGGTACTAGAGCTTTATTTTCAAGAAAAGTACAAGGAACTTGGCGATGTTGTAAAAGTCAGTATGGTTCGTCGTATAAGTTGGTTTTCCACTCTCTACCTTCGAGCGGCGAAGAATTATCTTGATTTTTTGAAACGATTAAGGCATGTGCGTTCCTCTGCTGTCTTTCAGCAAAGCTTGGTCTATCTGAATTTTGACGAAGTCACTCGCTACCAACGCCGCTGGTTTACCGTTCATCGCTATCCCATCCTAGACCCGTTAGCATATGTTGTTCCCTATCTATTAAAAATTTGGAGAAGGTTATTTTGAAAATGAGTCACTCCCCCTTTTTTTCGATTATCATGCCGATTTACAATGCTGAGCCTCATCTGGTAGAGGCTTTGGAGGCTGTATTTGGGCAGACCAACCAAGACTTTGAATTGATAGCGATTGATGATGGGTCAGATGATGGTAGTGTGGCGATTGTCACGGATTTTCAGAAGCGGTATGAGAAGCAGATAACCTTGATTGAAGGCCACCATCAGGGGTCATTGGTTGCACGTGCTTTAGGGATGGAAAGAGCGAAAGGTGACTACATCCTCTGTATTGACGCTGATGATAAGATGAGAAGTGACTATCTTGAGGGGGTCTTTCAGCGGATACAAGAGACAGGTGCGGATCTAGTGTTGACAAATTATTCAATCAAAGCTGATTTTTCAAGGAAAAAAAGACCTTGTCTCTTTCCGACAGATGAGATTTTAGACCCTAAGCAAGTGTTCGAAGCTTTTTTTAGTAAAGGGAATCTGATGACACTGTGGACTAAAGTCTTTCACCGTTCCCTTTGTCCACCTGCTGGTTTTTACAAGGACTTGCCTGACTTTCGAACAGGTGAGGATGGGGTTGTTTCTGCCTATGTGATGGAGCATGCTCAGAAACCACTTTCTATTGACGAAGCCTATTATTTTTATCGACAGGTTCCAAATAGTTTGAGTAATACACTGGACACATATTTTTTTGACTCAAAAGTGGAACTAGAGCTTTATTTTCAAGAAAAGTATAAAAAACTTGGTGATGTTGTAAAGTCCAGCATGGTTCGTCGAGTGAGCTGGTTTTCCGCTCTCTATCTTTCAGCGGCGAAGAATTATCTTGATTTTTTGAAACGATTAAGGCATGTGCGTTCCTCTGCTGTCTTTCAGCAGAGCTTGGCTTATCTGGAGTTTGATGCAGTCACTCCTCAGCAACGTCGCTGGTTTACAGTTCATCGTTACCCTATTTTAGCGTCAGTAGCGTATCTCACTACCTACCTATCAAGAATTTGGAGAAGGTTATTTTGAAAATGAGTCACAGACCTTTTTTTTCGATCAATATTCCTGTTTACAATGGCGAAGTTTATCTGGAACAGGCTCTAGAATCCTGTCGTTATCAGACTTTCCAAGATTTTGAGATTGTTTTGGTGGATGACTGTTCGACAGATAGGACGGTTGCTATCAGCCGAGAGTTTCAGAAGAAGTTGGCTCAGCCTCTGCGTATCCTATCGCATGCGGACAATATAGGGGAGCTGGCATCTCGTTTGACGGGCTATCAAGCTTCAAGAGGTCGCTATATCGTCAGTCTTGACCATGATGACTTCCTTCGTAAGGATTGTCTGGAGCAGATTCATAACTTAGTAGTAGAGACCCATGCCGATATGGTGTTATATAATTTTTCAGAGCAGGCAGATTTTGAGCTGGCCTGTAAGGACTTTCCTTTTACGTCGTATGAGAGGATTGCTAAAAAAGACTTGCTCTCATGGTATTATAGTCAGTATGGGTCTGCCATGTGGTACAAGGCGTTTAAACGTGAGTTAGCTCCTACAGTAGAGGAATGTGGCGAGCATGATTCAAGTATATTTGGAGATGTCTTGCCTACGATTGTCCTCTTTGAAAAATGTCAGTCGCCCTATTATCTGGGAGAAAATCTTTATTTTCATCGGATATACGAGGAGAGTAAGTTTATGTCACTCTCACTAGCGAAGCGTTACCAGATTAGGAGCTATCTCAATGCTCTTCTTTTTGAGCGGTTACAGGCTTATCCTTTGGAAGAGAGAAATGTTTATCAACAATCTCTGCGAGAAGTCGCCCTTCGCAATCAGGTGAAGTTGCTGAAAAAAGGCTTACGCAGCAGTGGAAGTTACACCGAAAAATATCTGTTTTTAAAACAATTAGGCCAATCTCCTTACTTTCAAGAGAGTGTTGACTATCTTGATACGATGCCTATTTTTCACCGCTATAAAAAGATGGTGAAGCTCGTTGCCAAATACCACTATCATCTTGCGATAGGGTATCATTGGTATGCTAGAAAGATATGGAAGTTGAGAAAACAAAGATGAAAAAAAAGATTTTTAGAACGGTTTTAACCTCCTATCTTTCTCAACTGGTTGGAATTGTATTTGGCTTAATTGCTCCGGGGTTGATTATCAGTCATTTTGGATCAGATTTGAGAGGCTTGGGGGTTACCTTGTCTGCCTATCTGGGTTATTTTGCTGCCTTTGACTCTAGCGTTCCGACCATTGTCCAGGCTCAGCTTTACAAACCTTTGGCGGATAAGGACTATAAGAAAGTCAATACGATTTTGAGTTCTGCGGATCAGTTCTTTAAACGGCAGGGGCTGATGTTTGTGCTGTATGCACTGTTGATTGGTATTGGTTTGCCCTTTATTATCCAGATGCCGTTTGACCGCTGGACCATACTTGTATTGACTCTTATTTCAGCATTCGGTACCTTTGTAGAGTATATGTTTCGCCGCAAGCATCGGATGTTGCTTCGGGCAGATGGGAAGTCCTATGTATCCATGAGCATCGGTATTGGGATACGGGTCGTGACGCAGCTTTCTGTGATTGTGGCTGTAACAGCAGGAATTTCCTATCTTGGCTATAAGAGCTTGATGGCTGGACTTGGCTTGCTAACTCCTATCCTAATCTGGCTGTATGTGAAGCGACACTATCCTTTTCTCAAGAATGAATCGACAGAAGTTATCCCTTTGAAAAATAACCCTCTGGCGGTCATTGACCATATCCTTTATACCACTCGAAACTCCAGTGCTATTTTTATTATTTCGTATTTCAATGGGCTAGCACTGGTGTCCGTTTTTACGCTCTATACGAGATTTGTCTCCATGTTTAGCAGTCTAGCAATCACGGCTTTTAATAATCTGGACTTTGTTTTGGGGCATCAGTTAGCCACAAAATCAATCGAGGAAACGCGTAAGAGTTACCAGCATCAGGTTTATCTCTGGCATAATTGGTTTGTTTTTATCTATACAGTGGCGGCTTGTCTCTTCATGGCATTTTTATCTCACTATGCGAGAAAATTTTCAGGAGCAGACTATGTCCAGCCTCTCTTTGCCTATGTTTACCTTGTGGCTGACTTTTTACAAAATGCACGGACGATGTCTTCCTATGCTTTTAAGGCAGCTGGGCATTGGGAAAACAATCGAAAGAGTTTTATTCTGGAATCGATAGTGCTCATCGTCTTGTCTCTTGTTTTATTTTTATTCGTTGGTCTCGTGGGCTTAGCGGTAGCAGCAGTCGTTGCCAATTTATACCGCCTGTTTTACAATAATCACTATCTGAGCCGAGAGATACTCTATATAGATGGAAAAAAATCTTCTTTGATGAGTGTTGGCGGTGCTTTGTTTATCGTGGTGGTAGGTTTATCTTTTCAATTTCTATATCCATTTCAGGTCACGAGCTATCTCGATTTTATCCTTCCAGGGCTTGCGGCACTTGTCTATGTATCCGTACTCTTATTTGTCTGTAACTGGGTCTTGAGTCAGGAATTTCGACAACTGACGAAAAAACTTGTAGCAAGAGTATTTGGGTGATGGTGTTATTAAATGAAACATTTTCGCGAATGAATAGCACAACAGGCTCTCGTTTTGATTGTTTCCGTCACAAATAGTATAATAGATTTTATCAATCATGTTAGGAGATAGAAGTGATGAAACAATTTTCATTAGCAGTTTTAGCTAGTACATTGCAAAATAAACGCCGTCAAGACAGCCTGTCACAGCAAGATATAGCTGATAGGACAGGCATCAATCGCTCTGTCATCAGTCGTATTGAGCAGGGAGAACATACTCCCAGTCTAGCTCAGTTGGAGTTGCTGGCTCAGGCATTGGCATGTGATGTGACGGATTTTTATGTGGAGAAAAAGAAGGAGCGAGACCTCCCTTCTCGGGCGAAGATTGCAGTGGCTGGGACTGGTTATGTCGGCCTCTCCTTGGCTGTCCTGCTGGCACAATACCATGATGTCACCGCAGTAGATGTCGTGGAGGAAAAGGTGGCCCTTCTACAGGCTGGTCGTTCTCCCATCCAGGATGACTATATTAAAGCCTATCTGGCTGAAAAGGACTTGAGCTTGACAGCGACCTTGGATGCTGAGACGGCCTATGCAGAAGCAGAATTTGTCGTGATTGCTGCTCCAACAAACTACGATAGTGCGAAAAATTATTTTGATACGAGTCATGTCGAGGAGGTGATTTCCCTTGTTAGGGCTGTCAATCCGCAGGCGGTTATGGTCATCAAGTCAACGGTGCCAGTTGGTTTTACCCAGCGGATGCGTGAACAGTTCCAAACGGATCGTATCCTCTTTAGTCCAGAGTTTTTGAGAGAATCAAAAGCACTATACGATAATCTCTATCCATCACGCATTATCGTATCTTGCGAAGCTACAGACAGTGAAGAGGTTCAGGAGCTTTCTAGCCAGTTTGCTGCTTTACTTGCTCATGCAGCCTTGAATGATGCGCCACTGCTACAGATGGGTGCGACAGAAGCAGAAGCGGTGAAGCTTTTTGCCAATACCTATCTAGCACTTCGTGTGTCGTATTTTAATGAACTGGATACCTACGCAGAATTGAAAGGCTTGGATACTCAGGCTATTATTACTGGTATCGGTTTGGATCCACGGATAGGTCAGCACTATAACAATCCGTCATTTGGCTATGGTGGGTACTGCTTGCCCAAAGATACCAAGCAGTTACTTGCCAATTACGATGACGTACCTCAAAACATGATGTCTGCCATTGTCGAAGCCAATCGGACAAGAAAGGATTTTATCGCTGATCAGGTGCTGAAAATGGCTGGTTACTATGATTACACTGACCATGGAAGCTATAATCAGGAGAATGAGAAGGACTTGGTGATTGGGATTTACCGCCTGACCATGAAGAGTCAGTCGGATAATTTCAGACAGAGCGCCATTCAAGGCGTGATGAAGCGGATAAAGGCCAAGGGGGCACAGGTCATCGTCTACGAGCCGACCTTGGAAAATGGTAGCCGCTTTTTTGGCTCTAAGGTGGTCAATCATCTAGCCAGCTTTAAAAAGAAAAGCCATGCCATCATCGCTAACCGCTACGATGCTGTTTTAGATGATGTAGTAGATAAGGTATACACCAGAGATATTTTTAGGAGAGATTAGATGAAAAAGATAAAAGAATGGGGAGGTAGCTTCTGCGCCAATCCCTACCCTATTACGCTGTTCTTACTTGCCCTTTTATTATTTGTCTTACAATGGTCCTACCCTGTCATCATGGACGATAAGTGGTGGCTAGATAAGCCATTCAGTCTGGACTTTATGGTCGAGCGCTACCAGATATGGTCAAATCGTTTGGTGATTGAAAGTTTTGCCTTGGTGTTTAGTCACCTCCCTAAAGTAGTCTTCCGTTTGTTCAATAGTCTCGTCTTTGTTGGCTTACTGGATATCATACTAGCCAATAGCTTGGGGAGGAAAGTCAAGTACCTTTTTCTTCTCTTGGGGTTCTTTGCTCTACTTCCGATATCGATGTTTTTAATCCCTGGCTTGATGATGACCAATCTAAACTACCTATGGCCGGTAACAGCAGGCCTAGCAAGTTTTCTTCTCTATCGTAGCTACCAAGAAAGAAAATTCAAACATAATATATATATATATATATATATATATATTATGTCAAGTATATTACTACTCTTTGCTACGAATCACGAGCAAGTAGCAGTTGTTTTTCTAGCCATTTGGGGCTATGAATGGTGGCGGCAAAAGGGTCTATCGCCATTTGGTTGGGTTTTGTTCATCCTCACAGGGTGTAATCTTGTTTTTGCCCTTTTGTCACCGGGGATATCCGTTCGGGCTATTGAGCAAGCAAATAAATACTTTCCTGAGTTTTTTAAATTGACAGTATTAGACAAGGTTTTGCTTGGTTTATCCCATGTTGGAAAGACGCTTTTGTATAATATCAATCATCTCTTTGTTGTCTTTTTGTTGCTCTTGGTCTTAAATCTTTTCCTGACCCCTCTGTCTAAAAAGCAGTTATTCCCTTTCTTGATTTTTGTACCTTTTATGGCTCTGTTGTCCCTTGGTCAGCTCTTTATGAAGGTCGGTAATTCCTTGGGAATCTTACAAGATTTATTTGCTTATCCTAAATTTTATGCCGGAAAGGTTAAAACGCTTCCTGGTTGGCTGACACAGGAAGTATCTGCTTTGTTTGTAGTAGCTATCATTTGTCTGCTCTGCTTGATTGCCTACGCCCTTTATCTGGTCTTTAGACGGTTGGACTTGGTGTATCTTTTGTTTGTAGCTGTGGCAAGTCTAGCTATGGTTGGTTTTTCTGGAACTATTTTTACATCAGGGGATCGTATCTCCTTTATCTTGGCACTCTACCTCATCTACCTGTCGTGTTTGCTCGTCTCAAGGATGATGGATATAAAAAGAAAACATCTCACTATTCAGAAAGGAAACCCATGATTTTAAAGAACGTTCAGAAAATCATTCCGCCTAGATGGGCGAGTTTGCTATCGCTGTCAGCCTTTTTCATGCTGACAGTCACTCATCGTACACCCTTAGCCCTATTGGTGATGTTGGGAGCGATAGCGACTGCATATATATATATATATAACAGAAGAGAATGGGCTTGGGTCAATCTATGATTGGTCTCGCTATGCGACTTACCTCCCTCTAGCAGTCTTGATTGTAGGGGTATGGTGACAAAACTTTTTGATGGGATGGGGATTGGCTTTATCACCACTAACATTCTTCGGATTCTTGCTATTCCGATTATTGCTCAGGTTTTGTCACATTTTCATAGACTGCTTGTCAATTGGTGGCAGGGTCTATCATGTGAAGTAGTGACCAAGAAGAAGTGGGTCTTTTCGGCGAAAACAAACTTTGCCATCCTGTTTGGCATTTATCTCCTTGGGATTAGTGCTCTTTTGAGAGCAAATGTCTACTATAATGATGATAACTGGCGATTTTCTGGTGGTAGTCGTGGATGGGATGATTGGAGTCGCTTTTTTACGGATAGAAGCTCCATTTACTTTTTTGGGGGCAAGTTTGCGGTTGATGTCTCTCCCTATAGTCAGATTCTAGCAGTAGCTATCCTAGCTCTTGTTGGTATCCTCCTATTAGGTCTGCTTTATAAGCGTAAGGCATTTACGATTTGGGAAGTAGTAGCACTTGTACCTTTGGGATTAAATCCTTTTTTCATCGTCAATCTTAGCTATAAATTTGATGCTCCTTTTATGGCTTTCTCACTGCTTGCTGCGGTCTTTCCGCTTGTGTTCCGCTTTTCAGGGGCTAGATGGTATGTCTTAGCTTGTTTTCTTGGAAGCTTACTGGTCATGACATCCTACCAGGCTTCTTTTGGGATTTTTCCCATGCTAGTCATCCTATTGCTCCTGAGAATGTGGCAGGAGAAGGGATGGCATAAGGAGTTAGGTGGTTTCTTATGGCAGTCTTTACTAGGTTATGGAGCTGGTGCCCTGTATTTCTATCTAGTTGTCATGATTGCTCCTCGTAAAGATTATCTTGATGTAAGTATTCCTGCTCTATCGGAGATTCCTGAGTTTCTCCTAAAAAATTACACAGCTTATTTTACCAAGGTATGGGATGGGTTTACCCCTTTGTGGCTTATTACGACTTTGTTTATTTTAGGAAGTTTCCTAGTGTACTGTATGAGTAAAAAGAGAAATCTTCTTGGATTTAGTTTTTCTCTTGTTTCACTTGTCTTGATGTTGCTCCTTTCCTTTGGCTTCTATCCCATACTGGTAGAACCACAGCTAAATAATCGTGCTATGTATGGTCTAGTAGTTGTTATTGTCCTCTGTGGCTTGGTTATAGTAGAGCGGGGGCGGAGATCCGTTCTTCGTCTACCGATTCTTGTTCTTTCCTATATCTTTTTTGTCTATGCTCTGGTCTATGGAAATGCTCTAGCGACTATTGCTGACTATAGAAAATTCCGTCTTCAGTTGGTCTATGAGGATTTGAGTCACTTACCACAGGTTAAGAATAAAGAGACAGTAGATGTATATTTTCTTGGAAGGATTTCTGCGCCACCGACCTTAAAAAAGCAGTTTCTTGCCTACCCAATGTTAGCAATCAGTCATAATGAGTATTGGGATCGTAGAAAGCTGAGTCACTTGCCTACTGTGCAAACAATTTATGAGATACCCGACAAGCTACTTCCTACATTAACCCATCTTCCTATGCTAGTAGACACATACTACCACACTATCTATGGGGATGATAAGATGATTTACATTCGCTTGAAGGAAGATGGAAAGCTGATTGAATGATAAATGAGAAGGAGATTGCATGTCTACAAAAGAAAACAATAAAAAAATAGTAGCAGGGGGGGGTAATCCTGTTCCTGCTACTCGTCCTTGGATTGAGTTTCTATCCGAGTTTTACAGCTGATACGTATATTCATTTTAACCGCACATGGATGGAAAGTGCCATCAACATGTCTCGTAGAAATGGTCGTCCCTTTATTTCCTTATTCTTTATCCTGATGGGGAGTCTGCATCAAGCGCCAGAACTCTATTTGCTTATCTCAAGTTGTTTAGCACTTTGTTTTCTGGGCTTGTCTGTGTGGTGTTTAGCGAGATTGTTTGAAAAGACTGAGGTAGCTTCCTCTTTGATGGCTCCTTTTTTATCATTGATCATCTTGGTCAATCCCCTTATCATCAGCTATTTTTTATTTGTTGAACGTGGTATGATGATGTTTGCTTTATTGATGGCTATTCTTGCCACTTATATACGGATTTGCAAACCGATCACGCATTGGCTCCTGGTTTCTACCGTTTTAGCGACAGTATCCATGCTCACCTACCAGTCCTTTACTTCCTTGTACTTGATGCTTTGCCTGTGTTTTGCGGTGGAAAAACGAGATGTTAAGACAGCTATTCGTAGCTTTCTCCTCTCCTCGATCCCATTTGTCGTGAGTGGTCTTGTTTCACTTCTTTACCTAAAACTCTTTGGCATTGGTCGATTTAATCTTGAAAATCTCGGACTAGTCGCTCGAATGTTACAACTTTTAAAAAGTTTGATCAAATCATATATTTTAGGTTTCAACATTGGTCCCGATGGTTTTCTTTTGTTTTCCCTTTTGCTTGCCATTGGCTATCTCCTTTGGAGAGTGAGACGACAACTTAATGGGACAGCAGCTGAGAAGACAAGAGCGAAGCTTATCTTGCTGGCTCTTCCTTTATTGTTTCTTTTGCCATGTGCCCTAAGTTTGGTTACAAAAGCTGGTTCAGGTGCTCGGTCTACGTATTCGGCTGCTTGTTTGGTTGGTCTATTCTTATTATTGGCTAGACTAGACTTCAAAAAGGCTAAGCTAGTCAAAGGTACACTAGTCACCCTCTATCTAGCAGTACTTACGCTGACATTTAACAAAATATTTTTACAACAGATAGTCGTCACCCAGTTGGATCAAAACCGTATGCAGGTGGTACAGCAAATGGTTCGTGACTATGAGGAAAAGACGCAGATAAAAGTAACAAAGCGAGCAATATATACAGATGCACATCCTCAGCTGGATAATCAATATACAGACTTTATAGATAGTCATTCGGGAATACTTAACACGGGGAATTTAGTGAAAAGCCCCGTTACAAATCTCTACCCATTTTCAATCTATACGTATATGACAGGGGAAAAGCTTGAAAAAACAGAGAAGGATTCCGCTATAAAAGCCTATTTTAAAAGCAAGGACTGGTCAACCTTCTCACCAGACCAAATCATCATCAAAGGTGATACCATCCATATGGCGGTGTATTAAGGGGAAAGGTCCTCTATTTTAGAAAAAAGAAAAAAATTTAGGCTAGAAGATGGAAAAAAGACAAATATCTCGATTGATGTTTGTCTTCATTCTGAAAGTCGTTAGAAATGTCATTCTAGCGACTTTGTCTTTGATCTGAGAGTACTTCCTACGAGGTGCTTCTCTGCATATGTAGAGTATTTTTTTAGTCAACAATTGGTCAACCTTTGAGATTTTTATATATCCAAGATGATGACGAAGTCTTATTTTACCTTATTTTAACGTAAATAAAACTGTAGTGGGTAGATGAAAAGTTAACACCTAGAGGCTGGGCAAAAAGCCCAGCTCCACTAGTCAGAGTTCGTGTCAACATCTCAGCGCAGTGGTTGATTGGCTTTAACAGTCTGGGAGACTGTTAAAGGTGGGAGATAGGATTTGCTTTGCAAATCTCAGCACTTCGTGTTTCACACTCCAAATCTGACCTCTACGACTGATACGAACAGAGTTCGCTTCATTTCCAACCTCCAACAGTCAGAGTAGTGACTGTTGGAGCGCGGAAATAAAACAAACGAAGTTTGTGTCAAAATAGTCCAGTGGACTATTTTAGCCCAAACCTAAATGTTTGGAAGTGAGGGGAGCTCTTCTATGAATGGCTGAGTTCTTTCCCACTCCCTTTCTTTATCTCTTTCCTATTTTCAGGAGATAAGCTGAAAAGGGCTATCCCCAGCCCTTTTCACTATTCAAGGCAATCAAAATCGAATAAAGAAGTGGTATAAGACTGAGGAGATAATCTTTGGTTTTATATGGCTTCTTTTTTTGCAAGATTTTACGAATAGATAGGTGAGGAGGAAATTATGTATCAAATTGAATTTAAAGAAGAGGCCATTCTACCTAGAGAACGTTTAGTAGAAGTTGGAGCTGAGCGTCTCAGTAATCAGGAACTACTAGCAATTTTTATTAGAACTGGGACAAAAAAAGAACCTGTTTCTATTCTCTCCAATAAATTATTGAATCGTTTGGAGAGTTTAGCGGCTCTAAGAGAACTATCAATTGAAGAATTGCAAAGTTTGACTGGCATTGGGCGCGTCAAGGCGATTGAAATTAAGGCTATGATTGAACTTGGAAAACGTATCAATCAATCAGAGCTACTCTTAAATGAGAGAATTTTGGGAAGTGAGAAGTTGGGACGTAAGATGATTCATGAAATCGGGCATAAGAAGCAGGAGCACCTAGTTGCACTTTATCTCAATACACAGAACCAGATTATCAGTCAAAAAACGATTTTTATTGGGAGTGTTAATCGTAGCATTGCAGAACCACGTGAAATTTTGCATTACGCAGTAAAATGTATGGCAACATCGATTATCATCGTTCACAACCACCCGTCGGGTTCAGTACAACCTAGTAGGAATGATTTGCTATTTACGGAGAATTTAAAAGAGTCCTGCGAAAAGCTAGGACTGGTATTATTAGATCATTTAATTGTTGGAAATAAGGATTACTATTCTTTTAGAGAAGAAAGTGAGTTATTTTAAAGTTTATTGACAATATAGTGGAAGAGTTCTTTTTCAATCTCACGTTTACCGTAGAGTAGTTCAGGATGCCATTGAACCCCTAAAAATTTAGTTGGGTAGGCTGAATGAACTGCTTCAATAATCTGTTGATTATCTGATAGTGCAATGATTTCTAAGTCAGGTGCTAAGTCTTTGATAGCCTGACGGTGAAATGAGTTCACACTCGGATTGGACTCATATATGTCGTAAAGTGGACTATTTTGAGTCAGTTGAATCGTTTGACTGACTTCTTGTCCGTCTATGTCTTGCCAATGTTCAGAAATTGATTGATGAAGGCTACCACCTTGAGCTACATTGTAGAGCTGTAGACCTCGGCAGATACCGAAGATAGGTTTCTGATTTTCTTGGGCAGCCCTTATGAGGGCTAATTCAAACTCGTCACGCTTTGGTAGATAATTATCGCTGTCAATAGTCCTTTCTTCGTGATAGTAACTTGGCTGGACATTTTGTCCTCCTGCTAGGATGAGTTTGTCAATAAGATGAATATAATATTTTGCCAAATCTGGCTCTGTAGCAGGAAGGATGAGTGGGAGCCCGCCAGCATCTTCAATAGCTTGTACGAGGCAAGTCTGGGTATAAGAAAGCAGGGGTTCTGTATGATCCCCTGTTTTATATTCATTTCCAGAAATACCAATAACTGGTTTTTTCATTGCTTATCCTTTTCGCATAAAGTAGAGTAGTGTCTGTAATTCACTAGTCAAATCAACATACTGGACAACGACATCTTTTGGGACAGACAAGTTAACTGGTGAAAAGCTCAGAATTCCCTTGACACCAGCTTCAACAAGAATATCGGTCACTTCTTGTGCCTTGACGCTGGGTACCGTTAGAATGGCTGTCTGAGAGTTTGCTTCGCTGATACGTTCCTTGATTTCTGAGATTGCATGGATTGGGATATTTTCATCTGTCGTTCCAACAGCTGGATTATCATCTGCTTCAAAAGCCATGACTATTTTCATTTTATTTCGTTCGTGGAAGCGATAGTGTAGCAAGGCCCGCCCCATATTCCCGACTCCAACAAGCATAACATTGGTGATGGAGGTATCATTTAGAATATCCGCAAAGAAATCCATCAACTCTTTGACATTGTAGCCAAAGCCACGACGACCAAGCTCTCCAAAATAGGAAAAATCTCGGCGGACGGTAGCTGAATCGATTCCGATAGCTTCGGCAATTTCTTTTGAACTAGCTTTTTCAATATTTCCTGCATAGAAACGTTTAAAAATGCGATAATAGAGGGATAGACGTTTGGCAGTAGCGCGTGGAATATCAGATTTTTTATCGTTTTTCACTTTAGACTCCTTTATTTCGATAGAATACGCTTTATCGATTATTTATATATTAAACAGTTCTTTATTCTATTCTAGTCCAAGTTTGTGAAAAAATCAACAGATTGATTTTAAAAAAAGATTAAACAGGAAACTGTCTAATCTAGTGTTTGTAAATAGCGATAGAGATCTCCGATTGTCCCTTTGTAATCCAGAGCTTGTCCGTCTTGTGTAATGCTGGTAACTGGATAATAGTCTGGGAGGGTTAAGCAACCGGCAAAAGCCAGAATGGCTGCATCCTTATTCTCAAATGTTTGGATACGTTCTTGCTTGTAAGCGTCAAGATAGTGAATTTCAATCATACTAAGCCTCTTTTGTAAAGATGTCACGGTCAATCAAGCTATCCATGAGGAAATAGAATTTTTCTTGGATAACCTTGTTACTTTCTGGCTTAAAAATGTTTACCAGATGAAGACCAGACTTGTCGGTAATATTAATTTTAAAACCAGTTAGGTCTTGGTTGATAATAATTTTCAAGAGGAATCCTTGGTTTGAATTTGGAATTTCTTCCAGAAGACGTGTAAGCTGATAGTGACCTGCTTTGGTTTGTTCAAAGGTGTTATCACGGAGTGTATATTTTTTGATAGCAGGGCTAATGTGATAAGTAAAATTACAATCTTTTAAGGTAACTGATTGTTGGAATGCCATTTTAACCTCCAAGTATTTTCTTTAGTTCGATGATAAGAGTATCTATCTCTTCTTTTGTATTGATTTCAGATAGGCTGATACGAATGGATTCTTTCAGACGATGGGAGTCTTTTCCATACATAGCTTCTAAAACATGGCTATTTTGGACAACACCTGCCGTACATGCAGAACCGCTAGAAACAGCAATACCTGCCAAATCTAGTTGCATGAGTAGTTGTTCATTAAGTTTACCAGGAAAACCGATATTAAGGACATGAGGGAGATGAGGTCCAGCCTGATTGAGATAATAATCTAAGCCAGATAATCCCTCAATAATATGTTGTCGCAGTTCACTGACATGCTTATGATGCGTATCTAAGGACTCATATTGTTCTGTTAGGGCAGTCGCCATAGCAGCAATAGCAGGGAGATTCTCAGTACCTGCTCGATGTTGCTGTTCCTGCTTTCCGCCGTGAATCAAGGAATCAAATTTATGAACTTTACTATATAGGAATCCCATCCCCTTTGGACCATGGAATTTATGGGCAGAGGCCGCGAGCAAGTCAATTCCGTAGTCAGAGGGAGAAATTGTAATTTTTCCAATTGCTTGGACAGCATCTACATGAAAGACGGCCTGATGATCGGCTAGGAGCTCTCCAATTTCCTTGATGGGAAGTAGCTGACCGGTCTCATTGTTAGCAAACATGACGCTGACTAAAATAGTATCTGGCCGAAGGGCATCCTGAATTTGTTGAGCGGTGATTACTTGGTTGACTGGTTGGATATAGGTTACCTCGAACCCAAACCGATCCTCTAGATACTGCATGGTATGGAGGACAGCATGGTGTTCGATAGCCGTAGTAATCAGGTGTTTTCCTTTGGATTGATGCGCAAGTGCATAGCCTTGAATAGCTAAAGTATCAGCTTCGGAGCCTCCAGATGTGAAAATAATTTGTTCGGGAGAGGCGGAGAGAATCTGAGCAATCTCTTGACGACTTTGTCTAAGACATTGATTGGCTTTCCGACCGCTTTGATGAATACTGGAGGGGTTTCCATAATTTTCTTGAGCCACTTCCATCATCCGTTGGAGTGCAGTAGGAGATAGGGCAGTGGTTGCTGCATTATCTAAATAAATCAAAGAGTTACTCCTAGTTTTCTTTTTCAGGACTAGTAAATTTGAAAAGTGGGCTGAGTGGCTGATGTTCTTGGATGCGGTGGATGGCATCTGCAATCAAGTCACTAGCTGTTAGGAAGGCGATATTTTTAGGATGCTGTTCTTTGCTTGCAACAGAATCGGTAACTAATATTTCTTTGATTGGTGTTTCATCTAAGAGTTGGGCTGCAGTTCCTGCAAAGAGACCATGGCTGGCAACTGCATAAATTTCAGTAGCACCACCTTCTTGGACAATTTTTGAAGCTTGTGAGAAAGTGCGACCAGTATTGAGAATATCGTCCACCAAAATAGCTTTTTTACCAGCAACATCACCGATAATATAGCCTTCAGAACGCTCAGAATCATCTTGAGCGTAGTCGATAATCGCAATCGGTGCATTTAGAAATTCAGCGATATTACGCGCGCGTTTGATACCAGAATTTTTAGGACTCACAATGACGACATCTTCACCGCAGAGTCCTTTTTCCATGTAGTAGGCTGCAAAAAGTGGTTCTGTAAGGAGATTGTCTACTGGAATATCAAAGAAACCTTGAATTTGTGAAGCGTGCAAATCAAGAGTCAATACACGGTCGACACCAGCTTTAACCAGCATATTTGCAACTAATTTAGCTGTAATTGGTTCGCGTGGAGAAGCGGTACGGTCCTGACGAGCATAGCCGAAATAAGGGATGACAGCTGTAATGGTGTTGGCACTAGCACGTTTACAAGCATCGATCATAATCAATAATTCCCACAAGTGATTATTAACCGGATAGCTTGTTGATTGGATAATGTAGACGTCTACGCCACGTACAGATTCTTCAATGTTAATTTGAATCTCACCATCAGAAAACTGGCGAGAAGACAGCTTTCCAAGAGGAATTCCAGCAGAATCAGCAATTTTTTCAGCAATATCACGGTTGCTATTGAGTGAGAATAATTTAATGTTATGTTCACCGAGTGGTTGTACCATTTTAAAGTAACTCCTTTTACACACTGAGCTTTTATGATGACATAAAAGTATTTTTACAATAGATAGTTCTATTCTATCAAAAAAATGAAAAATTTTCAGTAGTGAAACTAAAAAATCAACCTTATTTGGCTGATTTTTTATAGTTATTTTATGTGGGCAGCTGTTCGTGCAACCTTACTACTAGCATATTTGAATTGAATTGATTTCTTCTTAAGGAATTCATCGAAAAGAATTTTCCCTGCATCTGCATCGGTCACTTCGACTTCTAATTCGTAATCTTTTTGTCCCACATAATCATTTTCATCGAGGGCCATAAGACCTATAGATGTCTGTTTCTCATAGCGTTTTGTCGTAAGGCTTCCCCAGACAGCAAGTTTATCAAGTGGAATTTCGGTTGCAGAAATAATGTCAGAAATTTGTCCTGCAGGTAGTTGAAAATTTTCCAGTAAATGATGAGCAGTTTGGATGTCTAGAACTTGGTTATATTCTTGATTTCCGACTTCTTGTGGAATTTTTAATGTTAGTTCTGCTGAGTCTTCAAATGTACGAATACGGAGTGAAAAGCGGTGATTCTTCATATCTAGGTCTGGGGTATCAATGTAGTGGTTTGTTTGAAGAATTGGGCTCACATCTGAAAAGTCAGTAAGCAGGCGTTTGTATTCGGATTTGGTCAGTAAGGTTTTATACTCAATTTCAAGGTGGTTTTTCATGCAGTAAACCCTTTCAATGTGTTATAATAGATTAGTCTTTGTGTTATTCTAATACAATTTAAAAGTTTTGACAAGAAAGGGGCCGTATGGACTTTAACTGGGAAGAATTTTTAGACCCCTATATTCAGACAGTTGGTGAATTGAAAATCAAACTGCGGGGGATTCGCAAGCAGTATCGCAAGGCTAATCGGCATTCTCCAATTGAGTTTGTCACAGGACGGGTAAAACCGATTGAATCCATTAAAGAAAAAATGGCCCTGCGACATATCAAATTGGAAAATCTTGCTCAAGATATGCAAGATATTGCCGGTCTTCGGATTATGGTTCAATTTGTGGACGACATTGAAGAAGTATTAGCTATTTTGCGGAAACGCAAGGATATGCAAATTGTGCATGAACGGGATTATATCAATAATATGAAAGCCTCTGGTTACCGTTCATATCATGTGGTGATTGAGTATCCTGTGGATACTATAAATGGCAACGAGACGGTTCTGGCAGAAATCCAGATTCGAACCCTTTCCATGAATTTCTGGGCTACAATTGAACATTCTCTGAATTATAAATATAAGGGGAATTTTCCAGAAGAAATCAAGAAACGCTTGGAAGTTACAGCAAAAATTGCCTATGAATTAGATGAGGAGATGCGAAAAATCCGCAACGACATTCAAGAAGCGCAGGCCTTATTTGATCCTGCCTATCGCAAACTGAATGACGGTGTGGGCAACAGTGATGATACAGATGAAGAATACAGGTAGAAAAAAAATCGCTCTGCTCGCTAGTCGAAATCCTAAGAGTGAAGCGGTGTCCAAAGAATTATGGACAAAGTTAAAAGAAGCAAATTTTATTTTGACTCCTAAAAATCCAGATATTGTCATTTCTATCGGTGGAGATGGGATGCTTTTATCTGCTTTTCACAAATATGAAAAGTTGATTGATCGTGTACGTTTTGTAGGAATTCACACGGGTCATTTGGGGTTTTATACAGATTATCGCGATTTTGAAGTGGACAAGCTGATTGAAAATCTTAAGCTTGATACAGGTGCTAGAGTATCGTATCCGATTTTAAATGTTAAGGTCAAGATGGCAGATGGTCGCATTGTCGAGGCGCGTGCCTTAAATGAGGCGACAGTAAAACGTCTTTCTAAGACCATGGTCGCAGATATTATTATTAACAATGTGCCCTTCGAACGCTTTAGAGGGGATGGAATTTCGGTTTCAACGCCGACAGGCTCAACAGCCTATAACAAGTCATTAGGTGGTGCTGTTTTACATCCAACAATCGAGGCATTGCAGATTGCAGAAGTGGCAAGTTTGAACAATCGTGTTTACCGCACCTTAGGTTCATCCGTTGTTGTTCCTAAAAAAGACAAGATTGTGATTGAACCAAAGCATAGTGACCGTTACTCGATTGCGGTAGACAATAAGACTTTTGTCTATGATAGTATTGAAAGTATAGAGTATCAGATAGACAATAGTAAGATTCATTTTGTTGCAACACCGAGTCATACTAGTTTTTGGAATCGGGTTAAGGACGCCTTTATCGGAGAGGTGGAGTAATGCGGTTTGAATTCATAGCTGACCAGCATACGAAAATTAAAACGTTTTTGAAAAAACATGGTGTTTCAAAGGGCTTGTTGGCAAAAATCAAGTACACTGGTGGCAATATTTGGGTCAATGACATCGAGCGCAATGCAACTTACTTGCTAGATATTGGAGATAGGGTTACAATTGACATACCTGCTGAGGAGGATTTAACGGGAAGTTTGAAACCGATTTCCTTTCCGCTGGATATTGTCTATGAAGATGATCATTTTCTTGCTATTAACAAGCCTGTTGGTTATGCTTCTATTCCGTCAGCCCTGCATTCATCCACAATCGCTAATTTTGTGAAAGGCTACCTTGTGGAGCAAGATTACGAAAATAAGCAGGTCCATATCGTAACGCGGTTGGATAGAGATACTTCGGGTGTTATGCTCTTTGCCAAACATGGCTATGCCCATGCACGACTTGATAAGCAGTTGCAGGCAAAGCTTATTCATAAACGTTATTATGCTTTGGTGAAGGGGAATGGGCAGCTAGAAGAGACAGGGGATATTATTGCCCCTATCGGTCGTCTAGAAGACAGCATCATTACCCGTTGTGTGACAAAGAATGGAAAATATGCTCATACTTCCTATCGTGTTGTGCAATCGTGGGGAGATATTCATTTAGTAGATATTCAACTACATACTGGACGGACTCATCAGATTCGTGTTCATTTTTCTCACATTGGATTTCCATTGTTAGGAGATGATATGTATGGTGGAAGTTTGGAATGTGGGATAGAACGTCAAGCCTTGCATTGTCATAATTTGGCCTTCGACAATCCTTTTTCAGCCGAAAGGATTGATTTGGAAGCACCGCTTCCTGAGGATTTTCAGGCTGTCATCAATCAGTTAATAAGTAAATAAATTTAAGGAGTTTGTTCATGAAAATTTTTGAGCAATTAGCTACAAAGCTAGAGGGTAAAAAAGTACGTATCGTATTGCCAGAAGGTGAAGAACCACGTATCTTGCAGGCGACAAAACGTTTGGTAAATGAGTCGGATGTAGTACCCGTCTTGCTTGGAAACCCAGATCGTATTAAGATTTACCTTGACATTGAAGGGATTACAGAAGGTTTTGAAATTATTGACCCAGCTCATTATGATAGATATGATGAGATGGTAGCTGCTTTGGTAGAGCGCCGTAAAGGTAAGGTATCAGAAGAGCAGGCACATGAGTTGTTGAAAGATGTTAACTACTTTGGTGTTATGTTGGTATATATGGGCGTAGTAGAAGGTATGGTATCTGGTGCGATTCATTCAACCGCTTCAACAGTTCGTCCAGCTCTTCAAATCATTAAAACAGAGCCAGGTGTATCGAAAACATCAGGTGCCTTCTTGATGGTAAAAGGTGAAGAGCGTTATATTTTTGGTGACTGTGCTATCAACATTGATCCAGATGCTCAAACCCTGGCAGAAATCGCGATCAACTCAGCACGTACTGCTAAAATGTTTGGTATTGATCCAAAAGTTGCAATGCTCAGCTATTCAACAAAAGGCTCTGGTGCTGGTCCTAAAGTAGATAAGGTTGTTGAAGCTACAAAAATTGCTCAAAAATTGCGTCCGGAGTTGGATTTGGATGGTGAATTGCAATTTGATGCTGCCTTTGTTCCTACCACAGGTAAATTAAAAGCCCCAGGTTCGAGTGTTGCTGGTCAAGCGACTGTATTTATTTTCCCAGGTATCTCAGCTGGTAATATTGGTTATAAAATTGCCGAACGTATGGGAGGATTTGCAGCGGTAGGTCCTGTTTTACAAGGTTTGAATCAGCCTGTAAACGACTTGTCTCGTGGTTGTAACCCTGATGATGTTTACAACTTGACCTTGATTACTGCGGTTCAGGCTTTGGAGCACCGTTAATATGAAATTTTTATCACGATATTTTAAGGACTATATTAAGGAATCCATATTAGGTCCAGTTTTTAAACTATTGGAAGCTTGTTTTGAGCTTTTGGTACCATTAATTATCGCCTATATCGTTGATACAATTATTCCAAATGGCAGCCAGGGAAACCTGGTTGCTATGCTTTTTTTACTGGTTGGTCTAGCATGTATTGGAATTATTGTTTCACTAATAGCGCAATATTATTCAGCTAAAGCAGCGGTTGGTGTGACTAAAGAGCTGACGAATGACTTGTATCAGAAGGTTCTTTCCCTTCCCAAGTCTAGCCGAGATATTCTTTCCTCATCCAGTTTGCTGACACGATTGACCAGTGACACTTTACAAATTCAAACGGGTATTAATACTTTTCTTCGTTTGTTTTTACGTGCTCCAATTGTCGTATTTGGTTCGCTCATCATGGCATTCTATATTAGCCCAAGTCTATCTGCCTATTTTCTAGGAATGATTATCCTATTGATTTTTATAGTGACAGTCATTTCTGTTATGACCAGCCGTATTTATCAATCGATGCGAAAAGAATTAGATGGTTTGGTGGGGCAGGTACGTGAGACAGTGACTGGTTGGCGAGTGATTCGTGCATTTGGACAAAGAGAGCGAGAAATTAAGGCTTTTCAAGGCATAAATCAGATTTATAAGAAGCAACAGTTGCAGGCTGGTTTTTGGTCTAGTCTTTTATCACCATTAACATTTTTAGTGGTCAATGGCACCTTGCTCATTCTCATCTGGCAGGGAAATATAGCGATTTCACACAAATTGTTGGAACAGGGGATGTTGGTCGCTCTTATCAACTATCTTCTTCAAATTTTAGTCGAATTGGTCAAGATGATTATGGTCGTATCTACTCTCAACCAGACCTATATTTCAGCGCAACGTATTCAAGAGGTTTTTGATCAAACATCTGAGGATGTAGAGTCTAGTTTGCCAAAAGTGGTTAGTGAGGATAAGGAAATCATCTTTTCTGTGCGTCATCTTTCCTTTTCTTATCCAAAATCTGCTGAGGAGTCCCTGTCTGACATTGCTTTTGACTTACGTAAGGGACAGTTTATGGGAATTATCGGGGGAACTGGGTCAGGTAAGTCCACCCTAGTAGATTTATTGCAGGCACTCTATTCAGTGCCAACAAATCAGCTCTCTCTCTTCATTGATGGAAAAAGTCCTAAGAATTTAAAAGAGTGGCGGCAGCAAATTGCCGTCGTTCCGCAACAGGCTCAACTTTTTGCTGGAACTATACGTTCTAATTTATCTTTAGGATTGGAAGAAATATCTGATAGTGACCTATGGTCTGCATTAGAAATTGCACAGGCTAAATCTTTCATAGAGGATAAAGGTGGTTTGGATAGCCCTGTCGAAGCCTTTGGGAAGAATTTTTCTGGTGGACAGCGTCAACGTTTGACCATTGCACGCGCTGTTTTACAGAAAGCACCGATTTTAATCTTAGATGATGCAACATCTGCTCTGGATTATTTGACGGAGAGTCGATTATTAGCTGCTATTCGCCAGGAATTACCAGGTCAGAACTTAATCATGGTGTCACAAAGAACCAATAGTTTACGGACAGCTGATCAGATTTTAGTCTTGGAACAAGGGCGTCAAGTTGGACTTGGTCGCCATGAGGACTTGCTGAGAAGCTCTGCTATTTATCAAGAAATTCACCAGTCGCAACAACAAGGAGAGGAGGATAGCTATGAGACAAGCTAGTTTTAAGGAACTGGTCAGATTGGTTTTACACCAGCCCCTTCGAATGTCCTTGATGTTGGTGGGAACTTTGGTGCAAGTCCTTCTGACAGTTTATCTGCCTATCTTGATTGGTCAGGCAGTCGATGCAGTATTGATAGCAAATGGTCAGGTCTTGCTCGGTATCTTAGGCAAAATGGTGATGGCTATCTTGCTTAATACGCTGGTGCAATGGTACTTACCTTTGGTAACCAATCGCTTGGTTTACGGAATGGTGGCCGACTTGCGTGAACAGGTCTATGTGAAGCTGCACCAGATGCCCCTATCTTATCTGGATCGTCAATCAGTCGGTGATTTGGTGGCTCGTTTTTCAAGTGATAGTGAGCAATTAACAAATGGACTCTTGATGATTTTTAATCAATTTTTCATTGGTATCTTGACCATTTTCTTAACCATTTTCACTATGGCTAGGCTTGACTTGACCATGATGTTGGTTGTTGTTGCCCTGACTCCAGTTTCTCTGCTTGTGGCACGCTATATCGCTAAGAAATCCTATGGTTATTATAGACAACAGACTCAGGCACGTGGGAAGCAATCTCAGCTTTTGGAAGAGTCCATCAGTCAATTGACACTGGTTCAATCTTTCAATGCTCAAGAGCAATTTACGCAAGGTTTTCAAGTTGTGAATGACCAGTATGCGACCTATTCCCAACAGGCTATCTTTGCCTCTTCAACGGTCAATCCAAGTACGCGGTTTATCAATGCTATTATTTATGCCTTACTTGCAGGACTTGGAGCGCTGAGAATTATGGCTGGTAATTTTACCGTTGGCTCTCTGACAACCTTTCTCAATTATGCTAGTCAGTACAGCAAGCCTTTTAATGATATTTCCTCGGTCCTATCGGAATTGCAGAGCGCCTTAGCTTGTGCAGACAGGCTGTTTGCTATCTTGGCTCTAGATGGCATTGACGATCAGGCTGAGCGGAAAATTGATTCAGAGGAGTTGAAGGGAGCTATTTCCTTTGACAATGTGTCTTTCTCCTATAGCCCTGACCGTTCTCTGATTGAACATCTGGACATTGATGTCAAATCTGGGCAGAAAATTGCTATTGTTGGACCAACAGGAGCAGGAAAATCAACCATGATTAACCTACTTATGCGATTCTATGATGTGACGGCTGGTCAGATTGTTTTGGATGGGGTTCCGATTAGCCAGTACAGTCGTGAGGATCTCCGCAGACAGATTGGGATGGTTTTACAGGAGACATGGATCAAATCTGGTACCATTCATGATAATATTGCCTATGGCTATCCAAATGCCACGCGGGAATTGGTCATTGAGGCGGCTAAGGCAGCCAATGCAGACTTCTTTATTCGACAACTTCCGCAGGGTTACGATACGGTTTTGGCAGATGGAGGAGAAGGCTTATCCCAGGGACAACGTCAGCTTTTGTCTATTGCGCGTGTCTTTGTCAAGATACCTAAAATCCTGATTTTAGATGAGGCGACTTCCTCTATTGATACACGGACAGAAATTTTAGTACAGGAAGCATTTGCCAAATTGATGGAAGGACGGACCAGTTTTATTATTGCTCATCGCCTATCAACCATTCAATCAGCTGACTTGATTTTGGTCATGGTGGATGGAAAAATTGTTGAACAAGGGAATCATGAAGCGTTGATGGCTGAACAAGGCGTTTATTATCAAATGCAAACAAGTCAGCAGACAGAGGAGGATGAAAGTGTTAGGTAAATTAAACTTACAACCGATTACGGTTTTAGATGACTATCAAGCTACAATGCTCAATGAGAAAGAGGTGCTACTGACTACAAAGGTGACGGAAAAATCTCTCAATCCATACGGTATGGCACATGGAGGCTTTCTTTTCACATTGGCAGATTCAGTTGCAGGTCTGACAACGGTAGCAAGGGGTTCTTATTCTGTCACCCTACAGTCCAATATCCATTATATGAAGGCAGCTAAACTTGGTGATACCTTATCAGTAATAGGCTCTTGCACACATGATGGAAGTAGAACAAAGGTCGTCGAAGTTAAGATAAAAAACCAAAATAAACAGCTACTTGCTTCAGCAAGTTTTACCATGTTTGTAACAGGAAAAGTAGAATAATACTCTTCGAACATCAAAAGCAGACAGTCTTGGCTAGATTTAGAGAAACAAATTCGTTCGCTCTATTTCCAACCTCCAAACTTTGGAGCTAGTTTGATTTTGATTATAAACGATATAAGGGAGTTGGCAAAAGCTGGCTCCCTTTCTTTGTGTTATACTAGATGTATGTTAGATTTGAAAGAATATGGAATTGAAATGTGGCCGGAGGAAAAGATTCAAGCTTTTCGCAAGGCACTCTTAGATTGGTATGATGCTAATAAACGTGACTTGCCTTGGAGAAGGACCAAGGATCCCTATGCTATATGGGTTTCTGAAATCATGCTTCAACAGACAAGAGTAGACACGGTCATTCCTTATTATGAACGTTTTCTCTATCACTTGCCTACGATTAGTGATTTAGCACAAGCACCAGAGGAGGTCATTCTCAAACTCTGGGAGGGATTGGGCTATTATTCGCGCGTGCGGAATATGCAAAAGGCAGCGCAACAAATGGTAGAAGATTTTGATGGGCAATTTCCGACCACGCATGCAGCCATTTCAAGCCTAAAGGGCATTGGTCCTTATACTGCTGGAGCAATTTCCAGTATTGCTTTTAATTTGCCAGAACCAGCGGTAGATGGCAATGTGATGCGGGTTCTCAGCCGCTTGTTTGAGGTTGATTATGACATTGGGCTTCCTGCCAATCGCAAGATTTTCCAAGCGATGATGGAGCTATTGATTGATCCAGAGCGACCGGGCGATTTCAACCAAGCTCTGATGGATCTAGGGTCGGATATTGAATCGCCAGTTAATCCACGTCCCCAGGACAGCCCAGTCAAAGCCTTTAGCGCAGCCTACTTAAACGGTACAATGGATAAGTATCCAATCAAAGCACCAAAGAAAAAGCCGATTCCCGTGGCCTACCAGGGATTTCTCATCAGGAATAAAGACAATCAATTTTTATTGGAAAAAAATAATGAAGCAGGTCTTCTATCAGGTTTTTGGTCTTTTCCGCTTTTGGAAAAAGGAGCAATCGTTGAAAAACAAGTCTCTCTCTTTGAAGTTGCAGAAGAAGTTGTTCAGCCAGATATTCGGCAGAGCTTTACGGAACTTTATGGTCTGACTGTTGATTGGCAAGAGCAAGAATTTGGCATCGTCCAGCACATTTTTAGTCACCGCAAATGGCAGATAGAAATGGTAGAAGGTGTGGCAGAAACACTTAACCTTCCAGAATCAAAAGAATTGAAATGGGTTTCTGTAGAAGATTTTCCTACCTACCCATTTGCTAAGCCGCAACAAAAAATGTGGGAAAACTTTATCAAGGAAAAAGAAAAACAAAAAAGTTGACTTTGGAGCACATAATTATTTGAAAGCGTTTTATAATAGTGGTATAATCTAATTGAAAAAAGGAAATAGTTAGTTAAGATGTTGAACGCCATCTGAATTGTTGAAAGGAGTTCTTTAGCGTTCGTAGAAGTGTATATACTATTAGCCATCTTTCTCTAATAAAAAGAGAGGGATGCTAGTAGGGGAAAAGTCCGTTATCCCTGTTTTATATCTATTTGTGATATCCATTGTCAAATGCATAGCATAACTTACAATTAGCCTTGCTACCCAGTTCACTCAAAAGTAGGCTAAGAATATTCGTGTCGTAACTACTATGTGTTCAAGATGTTGTAACTTTTGAACATAACCTTAGAAAATCACAAAAACCTATAGAGAAAATCACAAAAACCTCTAGCGATTTTCATCATAATAAGCAATCTCCACACTTTAGACAAATAGTAAGAGGACAATCAAAGACATAAGGGTAGCAGAATAATTATTTAATCATTAACTTGTTGTCAAATAACTATCTGGTAATGGACTTTTCCAATTTGACATATAAAAAGGAGGCTGTCATAGCCTCCTTTTACTGTGCTTTTCAGTTTGTTTTCAGTAGGAAAAAACGCCAGCTATACGAACAGACTTTCCAAAACTAGATGGATGAATGTAGCCAATATAACTAGTGATTAACTAGGCTTAGAAATCAATCTGGACTATAAATATCTACAACTTGACCAATAGGCCGAATATCGTCTTCTGGGCTAAAATAGATATCATCATAGTCTGGATTTAAGGATTGTAGGTAGTTACCTTTGAATTTCTTAACAAAATTTTCTCCGTTTACTGAAAAAATTCCAATCGTATTTAGAGGAATATGAGGAGTTAGGCGAATGAAGAGATAGTCTCCATCCTCGATATGCGGAGCCATAGAATCTCCCACAACCTGAGCGATTGTATCATAAGATTGGTTATCTGGAATCTCATCGTTATAGAATGATACAAGATTGTTCATATCTGTATCCTGCCAGTAACCTGTACCGGCAGAAACCTTACCAGGAACAGGTAATTCGATTCGCTCCCGATAGTCATCCAAGTGAAGAATAGAAGCAGAAGGAGTAACTGAGGTAGTTTGCATAGCTGCTAACTGTTCTTGACCAAAAGCTAACCATTGTGCATGGAAATCACCTTTTAATTCATTGTCCAAGGTTTGAACCTCTGGATGAATAGGCTGTTGAAAGAGTTTAAATTGGGAAGGAGTAATCGTTAAAGCTATATCCTGATTGGAATCTAGTTGCTCGATTAGCTCACCAACCGATATAGCCATGCCCTTAGCGACTTTTTCTAGCGTATCCATCGTTGGCAGGAGAGCTTTTTTGGTTTTGGGATGCTGGTTCTTTTCCAACATAGAAATATAACCTTTTGTTAAACCAGATAATTCAGCGAATTTATCCATTGATAATTTATTCTTGCTTCGGTATTCTTTTAAAATATCACCTAAAATCATGGTTGTCTCCTTATCTGTTTAACTAATTATACCATTAAAAAATATTTTTTGCAAATTTTGTTTAACATGTTTGACAAAATAAAAAATTGGTGGTAATATATAAGCATAAAGATCAAGTCGAATGAAAAAAATAAATTTATTTGGACTATTTTCTAGAGCTTATTTTAAATTTGGCATTCTATCGACTTTTCAAATTTGATTGATTATTAAAGGAGATTATAAAAATGTTTGGATTAGTAGCTAAAAAAACAGGAGTCAAAGAGGTTGAAGAATATTGGGCAAGTACTTTAGTTGACATGGGAATTTGTGACATCGAAGATAATTTGAGTGGTTGTTGCTGGAGATGTAAATCTTCTTTTGCTGTATCTGCTTGTCAAATTGTCAATAAAATCTGGCCGTTGTCCTATTCTTTGTCTAATAAAATGGTTCTTTGTCAATCTTGTCAAATTGAGAAACCTTTAGTAAAAAATCCTGATCTGGTTTGGAATTGGCTTGAGAATGAGAGTGGTCAACTGTTTTGGGCGAAGCAGGGGATGTCTGAGTATGAAAGAAGATATGAAAAATCAGTCTTGCAAGAACTATGGGATATGGGGATTCGTAACAGTTCAGAAGTCGAAAGTCTAGTTGAGAGGGTCTTGAAATCTGTGCGAATCAATTGTCAAATCATCAATCAATCCACTTTGGCTAATGTGTTTCGTTCCGAAATTATACTTATGCAGAAGGAAATGATGGAGAACTTTGAAGAAAATAATGGGTATGCTAGTTAAGTTTGATTTTCGATATCTTTTTATTCAATAAGTCTAGAATATCACTAATCTTTATTTTGTGTGCCACTGCATTAAATTGATAAAGGACTATTTTATTAGAATACTTCGTTAACCTTTTATTTCATTTTACTGAGATTGGTATTTATATCTTTTAAAGATTGAGACGATATTATCATACTGTGGATGTGCAAATATTCTCTCCAAATACAAATTTGTTCAAAAAACAACTTAGAATTACATTTCCAGAAACGTTGATTCTAAGCTGTTTTCTATTTTATGATTTTTGACCAGGGTCTGAATAACAATAACTTTGGTAATGTGTTTTCTAGACATTGATTCGTAGCAGTTGGATGGGGGGAGTTTGTCAGACCTATAGACAATTCCAAATTGAAATCTGCTAGAATATTTTATCAGTTGTTTTTGCTTTTTGAAGGTAAAATGATGTTCAAGGTTTAAATTGATAATTTTAGGATTCTCTAATTAAACGATTTTCTTTTATTGCAAAATTATGTCCACAAAATCGACAATGGTAATGAGTTTTATCAGCTTCATAAAGAAGGGCAAACATTGCGCCGTTTCTTCCACCAATTGCTTGACCAATAATTGCATCTCGAGGAGAATATTCGCGTTTTTTGGGAGGGTATTTTTGAAGTTTTTCTGACTTACATTTTGGACATTTTGGTACGTTAATAGTGGCCTTGCTATCTTTAAACCTCCGGTAGAGACTGTAGCTAATGATTGCAGTAATGAAGAGAATCGGACCGATATACTCGAGTAAATTCATCATTTTCCCTCCTCGTAGACATTATTTTACTGAATTTTAAACCATTCATCAAGTAAACGAATTGTTGCGGAGTAGCAGTAAGGTAGATGGTGAATCATTGTCTTGGGCAGGATGAAATTTTTTACGTTAAAAATTTCACAAAACCTTTACACAACTTGCTATTTATAGTATAATAATATAAAAATAAAATAAATAAAGGAGCTTGTCTATGGCAACATTTTACGTCCCAGCAGTCAATTTGATTGGTCGCGGTTGTGTCAACGAAATTGGTAGTTATGTCAAGAATTTGGGCTACAAAAAGGCTCTGCTTGTAACAGATGATTTTATCCGAACAAGTAATATTTTACCTAAAGTTACCAAGCCACTTGATGAAGTAGGTATTGACTACGTAGTCTTTAGTAAGGTTGATCCTAATCCGACTTGTAAAAATGTATTTGATGGTCTAGCAGTTTTGCAGGAAAATGACTGTGATTTCATCATCTCAGTTGGTGGTGGTTCTCCTCAGGATGCGGCAAGCTGTATTTCTATCATGGCGACAAACGGTGGTAAACCACAAGACTATGAAGGATTGCATAAGTCAGAAAAACTTGGTCTGCCAGTTGTAGCAATCAATACAACTGCAGGTACTTCAGCCGAAATCACCATTAACTACGTTATCACCGATGAAGAACGCAAGGTTAAAATGGTTATGGTGGATAAAAACAGTCTAGCTGTTATGTCAGTCAACGATCCTGAGCTTATGTTGTCCAAGCCTGCAACTTTGACTGCAGCAACAGGTATGGATGCCTTGACTCATGCCATCGAAGCCTTGGTAACTCCTGGAGCATACGGTGTAACCAAAAAATTATCTATGGGTGCCATTGAGTTAATTAAAGAATACCTACCACGAGCAGTTGAAAACGGACAAGATATCGAAGCCCGTGAGGCTATGGTCCATGCTATTTTCCTTGGCGGTATGAGTTTTAACAATGCTGGTTTAGGTTATGTGCACTCGATGGCTCACCAGTTGGGAGCTGTTTACGATCTACCACACGGCGTCTGCTGTGCTATGATTTTGCCAATCATAGAACGTGAGAATGCCAAACGTGTACCAGCTGCTTTCCGCGATGTTGCAAAAGCTTTAGGTCTTGATATCGCAGGCAAGTCAGACGAAGAATGTGCTGACTATGCCATTGCACAAATCGAAGAATTGTCAGCTAAAGTCGGTATTCCGAAGAAATTAACAGAGTTGGACATCAAAGAAGAAGACTTTGACTTTGAATACCTTTCTAAGAATGCCTTGATTGATGCTTGTGCACCAGGAAATCCATTCATGCCAACATTAGATGAGACAATCTCATATTACAAAGAATTGTTCTAGGATAATATCTGTTTTCTGTTAAGGAAGCTGGGCAAGTAATCCATTATGGTTTGCCCGGCTTCCTCTTTTTCGTGGAAGTATATCTAACGAACATCAGATAAAATGGAATAAAACTTGTTCTAAAATTTAGTCATTAAGTCTTTTTAGACCTAAATGCATTAATTTAGTAAAATCTTTAACTATTGGCCTACTTTGATGAATCGATTTCGTTGACTACGAAATGATGACCGTAAAACGACAAAGAAATGGGATTTGTCAGCTTCGTAAAGAAGGGAAAAGCTTGCACCATTTTTCCTCCAGTAGCTTGTCCATTAATTGCATGTCGAGAAGAAAAGTCACGATTTTTGAAGTATATTTCTCCGCTTTTACTGACTGACATTTTAGTCATTTAAGTGCTTGTTTAGTATTCATGTAATATAGAAAAATTTTTCTTATAGGATAACTGATTAGTGGCTATAGTTGTTAACTATACATATCTCTAATGTTTAAGTATTAGTCAAGATGGTAAAAATGAGGTAGAATACAGAAAAAGACCAAAGGAGTACCTTTATGACTAGAGAATTTTCATTTGAAACCCTTCAACTCCATGCTGGACAAGAAGTTGATTCTGCTTCAAAATCACGTGCTGTACCCATCTATCAAACCACTTCCTATGTTTTTGAAGATGCTCAAGAAGCAGAAGATTTATTTGCTTTACGTAAACCGGGGAATATCTATACTCGAATTACGAATCCGACGGTCTCTACTTTTGAAAATCGTGTGGCAGCTTTAGAAGGTGGTATTGGTGCCTTGGCCACTTCTTCAGGAATGGCAGCCATCACATACACTATTCTAGCGTTGGCACATGCTGGCGATCACATTGTGGCGGCAACGACACTCTATGGTGGGACTTTTAACCTATTCAAAGAAACCCTTCCTCGCTATGGTATTACAACAAGCTTTGTAGATATTGATGATTTTGAAGAGGTAGAAGCTGCGATTAAAGATAATACAAAACTGGTATTTATTGAAACCTTGGGAAATCCTGTTATCAATATTCCTGATCTTGAAAAATTAGCAGAAATTGCACACACCCACCACATCCCGCTTGTTTCAGATAATACCTTCGCAACCCCATATTTGATTAATGTATTTTCTCATGGTGTTGATATTGTGGTTCATTCAGCAACCAAGTTTATCGGTGGGCATGGTACGACCATTGGCGGTGTGATTGTCGATAGCGGCAAGTTTGATTGGGCGGCATCTGGTAAGTTTCCGCAATTTGTTGAAGAAGATCCAAGCTATCATGACATTAGTTATACTCGTGATATTGGTGCTGCAGCATTTATTGTAGCAGTTCGTGTACAATTACTTCGCGATACAGGTGCTGCCCTTTCTCCATTCAACGCCTTCTTGCTTTTGCAAGGGTTAGAAACCTTGTCTCTCCGTGTAGAGCGTCATGTATCTAATGCTGAAAAAATTGTTGACTTTTTACTTAGTCATCCTCAGGTAGAGTCGGTCAATTATCCATCACTTCCAGATAGTCCTTATAAGGCTTTGGCGGATAAGTACCTGCCTAAGGGAGTTGGCTCTATTTTCTCTTTCCAAGTAAAAGGCGGAGCAGAAGAAGCGCGTAAGGTTATTGATAGTTTGGAAATCTTTTCTAATCTAGCAAACGTTGCCGATGCTAAATCACTAGTAGTTCATCCAGCTACAACCACGCATGCTCAGTTAGCTCCGGAAGATTTACTTGCTGCTGGTGTCACACCAAATCAAATCCGCCTATCTGTTGGTCTTGAAAATATCAATGATTTGCTAGAAGATTTGCAACTTGCTCTTGATAAATTATAGGTTGTGAACCGAATAGCATGGCTTCATTCTTTATGAAAAAATAAAAGGAAATTTGGCGTGTGTGCCATTTTTCTTTTTTATATCTGTTCTAGTTCTTCGTAACCGCCCAATAACAAGGTATCTATCTAATCACTCCCTCCTCCTGTATACTGTTATAAAAAACAAAACTGGAGGATTTATTATGTCACACCCCATCGTCCCATTGACTATTCCCCTATCTCGCCGCTTTGAGAAGAAAGGCAGAAATGATATTCTGATGAAAATTCGTCTCGGAAAAGTGGAAGTCACATTCTTTCACTCTATCAACCAAAAAATATTAGAAACAATCTTGGATAAGGTACTGCACTATGACCATCCGACTCAGTGATTTAGGTCAAGTCTACTTGGTTTGCGGTAAAACGGACATGCGTCAAGGGATTGATTCTCTCGCCTACCTTGTCAAAAGTCAATTCAATCTGGATCCCTTTTCAGGTCAGGTCTATCTCTTCTGCGGAGGTCGAAAAGACCGATTCAAAGCTCTTTACTGGGACGGACAAGGATTTTGGTTATTGTATAAACGTTTTGAGAATGGAAAATTGACCTGGCCAAACAATGAAGAAGAGGTCAAGGCTCTAACTTCCGAGCAGGTGGACTGGCTCATGAAAGGATTTTCTATCAATCCAAAAATAAATCTTTCAAAAAGTCGTGATTTCTATTGAAATCATGGCTTTTCTTTGTGTATAATGAGATAAAAAGAAGGAGGTAAGTCCATGGAGTCACAAGATAAAGTGATTGAAAGTCTAACAAAAACCATTGAAATCATGACCAACGAGTTGAGCCTCCTTCGTGAACAGATTGAGTATCTGAGACAGAAACTCTACGGAAAATCATCAGAGAAGGTTGTGTATCAACCCGGTCAGCTGAGCTTGTTTGGGGAGGAAATTCTCCCTGAAGAAGAAGCTGACTTACCCAGTTGAAACAGAAACGATTACCTATAAACGCAAGAAAGCTAAGGGAGTTCGTCAGGCTATTTTCAGCCAATTCACTCCAGAGATAGTGCATCACGAATTGCAAGGCGAAGATTGTACCTGTCCAGACTGTCATGGTCAATTAAAGGAGATTGGTTCAACTGTTCAACGACAAGAGTTGGTCTTCATTCCTGCACAATTAAAGCGGATTGACCATGTTCAACACGCATACAAGTGTCAGGCATGTAGTCAGAAGAATCTGAGCGATAAGATTATCAAGGCTCCCATTCCTAAGGCACCTTTGGCACACAGCTTGGGTTCAGCCTCTATCATTGCCCACACCATTCACCAGAAGTTCAATCTGAAGGTGCCCAATTACCGTCAGGAAGAGGATTGGAACAAGCTCGGTCTGCCCATCAGTCGCAAGGAAATAGCCAATTGGCACATCAAGTCTAGTCAGTATTATTTCGAACCGATTTATAACCTGTTGCACGAGAAATTGTTGGAGCAGCCTATTCTCCATGCGGATGAAACCTCCTACAAGGTCTTAGAAAATGATAGCCAGTTGACCTTCTACTGGACTTTCTTGTCTGGGAAGCATGAGAAAAAGGGCATCACCCTCTATCATCATGACAAACGACGGAGTGGCTTGGTTGTGGAGGAAGTTCTTGGGGACTATGCGGGCTATGTACATTGTGACATGTGGTCAGCCTATCGGCAGTTAGACAAGGCTCAGCTGGTTGGCTGTTGGGCTCATGTCAGAAGAAAATTCTTTGAGGCGACTCCTAAGAAGACAGACAAGACTTCTTTAGGAGCCAAGGGCTTAGCCTATTGCGACCGCCTGTTTGCCTTGGAGAATGACTGGACTGACTTGTCTACTGAGGAGCGGCTGCATAAACGGCAGGCAGAGTTGGCTCCCTTGATGGACGAGTTCTTTGATTGGTGTCGCAATCAGGCTGTCTTGCCAGGTTCCAAATTGGGCACTGCAATAGAGTATAGCCTCAAATACGAAACCACCTTCCGAACCGTTCTCTCGGATGGCGATTTAGTCCTGTCCAACAATATGGCTGAGAGGGCTATGAAGACCTTGGTGATGGGACGTAAAAATTGGCTGTTCTCTCAAAGCTTTGAGGGGGCCAAGTCGACAGCTATCATTTTGAGTCTTTTAGAAACTGCTAAACGACACGGTCTTGATGCAGAGAAATATATGACCTATCTTCTAGAACACTTACCTAACGAAGAGACGCTCGCAAAAAAAGAAGTTCTGGAGGCTTATTTACCATGGGCTGAAAATATTCAAGAAAAGTGCAAATAGAAAAAGGTTCCAGAGTCGACAGGACTTTGGAACCTTTTCAATATACCTTGTTATTGGGCGGTTACAGTTCTTCCAGTCCATTTTCAGTTAGTCGGTAGATTCTTTGACAAACTTCTTTCAAAAAGCGTCTGTCGTGTGATACGCATACCAAACCACCTGGATAATCGGCAAATAGTTGACGAATATATGGCTGAGAAGTGGGAGAGAAGTTTCGACTGGGTTCATCTAATAAAAGAAAATTGGCTTGTTCAAGAACCATTTTTAACAAGAGTAACTTGGCTTTTTGTCCACCTGAAAGTTGGCTAATCTTGTGATGGACTTCTTGTCGTGTAAACTGCAGGCTAGCTAGATGGGTCAAGATAAGTTGTTCCTGTTCACGATTGCCATTTTCTAATAAAAAATCAAGTGGAGTGTTAGACTCATCAAGGACTTCTGTATAGTACTGGGGCATGTAGCCCAAGTTTATATCTGCTCGTTGCCTGAGTTTCTGATAGATGATCTTTAGAAAGCTGGATTTACCTATTCCATTTTGTCCAATGATGCCAATTTTCTCTTGTCCATTTAAGTTGAAATGGATGTTTTGAACGAGTAGTCGCTCGTCAACCTTTAATTGGAAGTTTTCTAAGTGAAGTACTTGCTTTCTAGCTGGTAGTGGTGAAATGTCTGAGAAGAAGAGGGAAATAGCATCTTCATGAAAAGGAACTTGTGTGAGATTTTCCTTCATTCTTTCATATCGTTTTTCACGCGATAAGACATTCTTCATTTTCTTGGCTATAAGCCGTCCTAGTGTGGCATCATGGGTGTTGAGCAAGGTATGACGAACCTGTGATTTTTGACGTAGGTGCTTGTTCATAGCTTTGTCAAATTCTTTTTTGTCGTTCCGAGCTTGTTGGACTTGCTTTTGATAGGCTTGTTGGCGTCCCAATGCGTAATCCTGGTAATCTAGTTCTTCAACCTTGGTTTGAGCAAGTGTTTTCTTCTTAACAGATTCTAGGTGAATGATTTTTGTAGCTGTTTTACTGAGGAAGTCTTCATCGTGGGAAACAAATAGAATGGTTTTAGGACTAGTAATGATATAGTTTTCAAGCCAAAGTAAGGTATCTAAATCCAAGTCATTGGACGGCTCATCCAGAAAAATAATATCAGATGGAGTTGCTAGAGATTTGATTAACTGAATTTTTAATTTTTCGCCACCTGACAGGCTTCCAATCAATTGTTGACTGGCAAATCGCTCGCTGTTAAACTGGAGCTGCTCAGCATAGAGGTAGAGTAGGCGGTAATCAATGTCACTGTCCATATCTCCGAAGAAGTAGTCGTTCAAGGTTAGCTCTGCCATTTCCAATGGAAGACCTTGGGGAATGTAGACTGGCGAGTGAAAATATCGGTGAATGCTGCCTGATATGAGTAGGTAGTCGGCGACAAGAGTTGAATCCATCAAGGTGAGTAATAGACTGGATTTTCCATTTCCTTCTTCGCCGATGATAGCTATTTTATCGCTAGGGTTGACAATGAGGTTTAGGTCATGAACCAGATTTCTCAAATCTTTTTGATGGTCGAGGGTTAGGTGTTGAGTGGCTAGTAGCATAAGGCCTCCTTTACAAGAAAAAACACACTACCTATTTAGTAGTGTGTCGAAATCTGCTCAAAAAGACCCTATTCAAGGAATAGAGAGAACAGAAAAATGGACGCAAGAAAACTACTAAATAAGTATAGAACTTAGATTGAGTTTACTTGTTATTGTCCATTTCTCCTTACCTCGCAATGCTTTATTTATTTTAATATAGCATATCGATAGAATCTTGTCAATTAACGTGCTATAATATTTATTTATATTGATAGAGATATATGTTAAAATGAACTTATTGTAAATGAGAGAGGATCCGAAATGGCAATCACTGGAATTGAGCAAGCAGATATTTTAGAAATAGACAAACAAGTCCGTTTACGTCGGTATGATGGTCAGCATGATTTTGCTTTTGAATGGCACCAAGATTTGGAATTGGTCTGGCTTGTTGATGGCGATAAAGAACGTTATAGTCTTGACTTGCTCAATCGTATGTATGATTATTTGTCTAAAAATGGCGAATGTTACTTTATTGAAATTTTTGAAGACGATCAGTTTATCCCAATTGGTGATGTGACGCTGTTTGCAGATGATTTTGCCATTGCCATTGGAGATAAGCGGTATTGGAAAAAGGGAATCGGGACTAAGGTATTACAGCGAATGATCGAGCGTGCAAGGGAAGTGGGTCTTGAGGAAATACTTGTAGAAGAAATTTATGACTGGAATACGGGCTCCCGTAAACTATTTGAGAAATGTGGCTTTGAAGCTGTTGAAAAGACAAAGAAAGGTTGGTCCTATAAGATGATATTGTAAATTAATTTGGAAATACCAAAAAAACCTTGACGTAAGTCAAGGCTTTTCGTTTAGCTTAGACGTTCAAGACCTTATCAAGGAAGTCTTGTAAACGTGAATGTTGTGGGTTGTCAAAGATTTGCTCTGGTGTACCATCTTCAAGGAACTCACCGCCATCAGTGAAGATAACGCGATTAGCAACCTTGCGGGCAAATCCCATTTCGTGGGTAACGATTAACATGGTCATACCTTGTTCTGCCAAGTCTTTCATAACGTTGAGTACATCGCCAACCATTTCAGGGTCAAGGGCAGAAGTTGGTTCGTCAAAGAGCATGATGTCTGGGTTCATAGCGAGGGCACGAGCGATGGCAACACGTTGCTTCTGACCACCTGATAGGCTATCAGGCATAGCGTCGCGTTTGTCTGCCAATCCAACTTTTTCCAATAATTCCATGCCGACTTTTTCAGCTTCAGACTTGTCCATCAATTTGTGTTCGATTGGCGCAAATGTGATATTGTCTAGGACTGACATGTGTGGGAAAAGGTTAAAGTGCTGGAATACCATTCCGACATTTGAACGGAAGGCATCAACATCTGTCTTAGGATCGGTTAAGTCATATCCATCGACTGTTACTTGACCACTTGTAATGGTTTCAAGTAAGTTCATTGTACGAAGGAAGGTCGATTTACCTGAACCAGAAGGACCGATGATACAAACAACATCGCCTTCATAGAACTTAGCAGTAATACCTTTGAGGACCTCGTTTTTACCATAAGACTTGTGTAAGTCATGGACGTTGATTTTTAATTGAGCCATTATTTGCCTCCTTTTTCGAGTTTGCGTGCTAAGCGAGTCAAGAGTGTGATAACTACCAAGTAAATGATGGCAAGAATTGCATACATACGGAAGGATTGGTAGTTACGTGCAATAATGATTTTACCTGCTTGGAAGAGTTCGACCAAACCAATCGCAGAAATGATAGTAGTATCTTTCAGAGTAATAACAAACTGGTTGATGAAGTTAGGCAACATAATTTTACCAGCTTGAGGTAGGATAATCTTACGCATGGTTGTTCCGTAGGAAATACCCAAACTGCGAGACGCCTCCATCTGACCAGCTGGAACGGCTTGAATACCACCACGAACAATCTCAGCAATATAGGCACCAGAGTTGAGGGATAGAGCAATTGTACCTGCGACAAAATCGTTGATAGGTGATTGCTGACCTGTAATTGACTCAAGCAGGTTTGGTATGCCCCAGAAGATGAATGCGGCAACAATCATCAAAGGAATACCGCGGACCACATCAACGAACACTGATGCTGTCACACGAAGTGCTTTAACTGGGCTGACAGCAAACATACCGAAGATAATACCGATGACAATTGCAATAGCAAATGATAGAAGGGCAAGTCCGATTGTGATACCAAGACCTGAGAGCAATTGACCGTAGTTGTTTTTTAAAAGACCAACAATCGTTGTCTCATCAACAGTTGAAGTTGCTGTGCTTGCTTCTTCAGTTGAGTTGAAATACTTATTAAGGATTTCATCATATTTGCCTGATTCAACTAGGGCAGCTAAACCGTTGTTAAACATTTCAATTAATTCTGGGTTGGCACCTTTTTTAACGGCAAATCCGTACTCACCTGATTTTTCGCCAGGAATTGGTGTTGCAAAGTTGCGACCTTGTTGGATGGCATATAGAAGAACCGCTTCGTCATCCATAAGAGCATCAATAGAACCAGAGTTTAAACTGTCATACATACTTGAAGCTTCGTCGAAGGCTTTTAGGGTATAACCATATTTTGCCTTGTTTTCTTCTAAGAAGCTATATGAAGCAGTACCATTTTTAGCTCCAACAGTTTTCCCTTTTAAGTCCTCGTAAGAAGCGATGTCGCTACCATTTTTAACAGCTAATAGGATGTTTGAAGTATAGTAGGCGTTTGAGAAGTCAAAGATTTCCTTACGAGCATCTGTGATAGACATACCGGCAATAACTGCATCAGCTTGTCCAGCTTGAACAGCATTTAGTGCAGCGTCGAAACCAGGGTTTTGAATAGTAATAGTAAAGCCTTGGTTTTCAGCGATAGCCTTAATTAATTCCATGTCAATCCCGACATAGTTACCTGATTCATCTTGGTATTCAAATGGAGCAAATGATGAATCAGCTACAATGGTGTAGCTTGATTTGACAGGTGTTGCTTTAGTTGATGCGTTTCCTGTTAAGCTTAAGCGAGAAGAATAATCAGTGTTCTCAGTACTATTGGAAGAGCCTAGCCATTTATTCAGTATCTTTTCATAAGTACCATCTTCCTTCATTGCAGCAAGTGCTGTGTTGAAGTCTTCAACAAGGTATTCATATTGGCTACCTTTTTTTACAGAGAATCCGAATGAACCGATTGCTTCGCCTTCGATGTCAATGCTTAGGTCTTGACCTTGTTGGATAGCGTATTGAATAACCGCTTCGTCGTCCATGACTGCATCAACAGCACCAGCAGAAAGGCTATTATACATCAAATCGCCAGTATCAAAAGTTTTTACGTTGTATCCGTACTTGTCTTTGTTTTCTTCTAGGAAGTTTTGGGCTGCAGTACCGTTTTTGACACCGACAGTCTTGCCTTTAAGGTCCTTATATGAAGAGATGGTATTTGCCTTTGTGGTAGCGATAACGATTTTGGTGTCGAAGTAAGGGTCTGAGAAAGTAAATACTTTCTTACGCGCTTCGGTGATAGTTGTACCTGCCATTAGGGCGTCCGCAGATCCAGCCTGTACAGCGTTTACAGCTGCATCAAATCCTGGGAAGCTTTGATGCATGGTCCAACCTGAGCGCTTGGCTACTTCGTTGATGATGTCAACATCTAATCCTTTATAAATTTGATCTGAGTCTTTAAACTCGAATGGGGCGTAAGCATTATCAAATACGATATCAATAGTATCGTCAGCTTTAACGCCAGTAAAAATAAAGAATACTGGCAGAATGCTTGCCAATAACATGAGTAATTTTTTCTTCATTTCCATACTCCTTCTATTATAAAATAACTGTCCTAGTATATCATATTCTGAAAATTAATGCAAAATCGAGGTTTTTACAATGTTAGAATTTCTGACATACAAAGTCATTAAAATGTGAGAAAATTTAATGTTTTGGACATAGTTGTGAATGGTTTAGAATGTTTCTCCATTGGTTGAACTTATGATAAAATAGAAGTATGATTAATCGAAATACTGAAAACCAATTTAAACTTGTGTCAAAATATGCACCGTCTGGTGACCAGCCCCAAGCCATTGAAACCTTGGTCGATAATATCGAGGGTGGAGAAAAAGCCCAGATTCTCATGGGGGCGACTGGTACTGGTAAGACCTACACCATGAGTCAGGTCATTGCCCGTGTCAATAAGCCGACCCTAGTCATCGCCCACAACAAGACCCTAGCTGGTCAGCTTTATAGTGAGTTCAAGGAATTCTTCCCAGAAAATGCAGTCGAATACTTCGTGTCTTACTATGATTACTACCAGCCAGAAGCCTATGTACCGTCTAGCGATACCTATATTGAGAAGGACAGTTCGGTCAATGATGAGATTGACAAACTCCGTCACTCAGCGACGTCGGCCCTGCTGGAACGAAACGATGTCATTGTAGTGGCTTCGGTTTCTTGTATCTATGGTTTGGGTTCGCCCAAGGAATATTCTGACAGCGTGGTCAGCCTGCGACCAGGTCAGGAGATTTCCCGTGATCAGTTGCTCAATTCTCTGGTGGATATCCAGTTTGAGCGGAACGACCTCGACTTCCAACGGGGACGCTTCCGTGTGCGTGGCGATGTGGTGGAGATTTTCCCAGCTTCCCGTGATGAACACGCCTTCCGTGTGGAATTTTTCGGCGATGAAATCGACCGCATTCGTGAGATTGAAAGCCTAACTGGTAAGGTCTTGGGCGATGTGGATCACTTGGCCATTTTCCCTGCCACCCACTTCGTGACCAACGATGACCACATGGAAACGGCCATTGCCAAGATTCAGACGGAGCTGGAAGAGCAGCTCAAGGTCTTTGAGGCAGAAGGAAAACTCTTAGAAGCTCAGCGATTGAAACAACGAACCGACTACGACATCGAGATGCTTCGAGAAATGGGCTACACCAACGGAGTCGAGAACTATTCTCGTCACATGGACGGGCGAAGCGAGGGCGAGCCTCCTTATACTCTGCTGGACTTTTTCCCTGAAGACTACCTGATTATGATTGACGAGAGCCACATGACCATGGGGCAGATTAAGGGGATGTACAATGGTGACCGCTCACGCAAGGAGATGTTGGTCAACTATGGTTTCCGCCTCCCGAGTGCACTGGATAATCGTCCGCTGCGCAGGGAAGAATTTGAGAGCCATGTCCACCAGATTGTCTATGTATCTGCGACGCCGGGTGACTATGAAATGGAGCAGACCGATACCATTGTCGAGCAGATTATTCGGCCGACCGGGCTTCTGGATCCTGAGGTGGAAGTCCGTCCAACCATGGGGCAAATGGACGACCTTTTAGGTGAAATCAATGCCCGTGTTGAGAAAGGTGAGCGGACCTTTATCACTACCTTGACCAAGAAAATGGCAGAGGACCTGACCGACTACCTGAAAGAAATGGGCGTCAAGGTCAAGTATATGCACTCGGATATCAAGACCTTGGAGCGTACGGAGATTATCCGTGATCTTCGCTTAGGTGTCTTTGATGTCTTGATAGGGATTAACCTCCTGCGTGAAGGGATTGACGTGCCAGAAGTCAGTCTGGTTGCTATCTTAGACGCAGACAAGGAAGGCTTCCTCCGTAATGAACGAGGGCTCATCCAGACAATTGGTCGGGCAGCTCGTAACTCTGAGGGTCATGTGATTATGTATGCGGACAAGGTCACAGAGTCCATGCGGAAGGCCATGGACGAAACAGCCCGCCGCCGTCAAATCCAGATGGCTTATAATGAAGAACATGGTATCATTCCACAGACCATTAAGAAAGAGATCCGTGACCTGATTAGCGTGACCAAGGCTGTCACTCAGGACAAGGAAGAAGTGGTGGACTTCAATGCTCTTAATAAAGATGAACGCAAGGCCATGATTAAGAAACTGGAAGGTCAAATGCAGGAAGCAGCAGAAGTGCTTGACTTTGAACTGGCAGCCCAGATTCGTGATATGGTCATTGAGTTGAAGAATATGTAGTAAGAGTTACTAGGTTCAGTGATTTAAGTAGAATGAAATTACAAGAGGCGGCAGGTAGAAATTGACCTGCCACCTTTTATAATACTTAAAATTTTTACTTGTGGACTTGGGAGTGGGAAAGAACTCAACTAGTCAAAAAGAGTTCGCCAACAATTTTTCGTTTTAAGTTGTTGAGCTGAAACAGTCTATCCCCAGACTGTTTCACTCCCACCCCTGCACAGCTCAAACTGTCTGGGAGACAGTTTGAGGTTGGAGATGAAGCGAACTCTGTTCGCATCAGTCGTATAGGTCAGATTTGGAGTGTGAAACACGAACTGCTGAGATTTGCTTTGCAAATCCTATCTCCAACCTTAAACAGTCCCCCAGACTGTTTAAGCCAATCAACCACTGCGCTGAGATGTTGATACGAACTCTGAGAAGTGGCTTTGGACTTTTTGCCCAGCCTCATCCCTATAAAAGGTTATAATGGTTTCTATACTATTTAGGGAATAGGGGGAGTTTTTATGAAAAATATTTTTGGTGAAAAACGATAGCGGTTCGGTTTTCGGAAACTGTCAATTGGACTTGTCTCGGCAGCTGTAGCAAGTTTGTTTTTTGCATCGTCGGTCGCAGCAGCACCGTCAGCTAGTGCTCAGTCTATCAATTATTCCTATGTGACAGAGCAAGAATTGACAGATGCAGAAAAGGAGTTGATTATTCGTGACTTGCCTGGTTTAGCTCAGGAAACGGATGCAAATTATTACCTGATCTATCGTCCAGCTACTGGCACAGCATCTACTCCATTGACAAGCACGTCTCAAGTTTTGCCAAATACTGGCTCTGTAGAAACCGGACTATTGGTGGTGGGTGGAGTGTCTCTCCTGTTATTAGCTGTTAGATTTGATAAAAAAGGTAAGAAGGAGTTGACGGCAATGTCATTAAGTTAACTAACCCACCACAAAACGTGATAGGTTAGTTAACTTAATGACATTGGGTCTTGTGCCAACTTGTTTTTTAATGTATACTAGAGGAAAAAATTCGGAGGTACATTAGATGATGATTAAACCACTGGAAACGAAAAGTGAAATGCTAGGTAAGGCCTATGTTCATTGGAAATCATGGCAGGAGGCCTATGCTGACTTGTTACCTCAGGAATTTTTAAAGAATACTTACACCTTAGAACGCTGTCAAGACTGGGCGGATCGGTATCCTCAGAATATCTTGATAGCTGTGATGGATGATAAGGTGGTTGGCTTTGCCTGTTACGGCTCGTCTAGTCAGGAGGATTTGCCAGGGGCAGGGGAGCTCTACGCCCTCTATGTCTTGGCGGACTATTATGATCAGAAGATAGGCTACCAGCTCATGCAGGCAGCTTTGGAAAAATTGCAGAGCTACGAAACCGTTACTCTCTGGGTATTGGAGGGGAATGCGCGTGCCGTTGCCTTCTATGAAAAAGTGGGCTTCCGATTTGATGGTGTCAAAAAAACGGTCAATTTAGGCGCAGAACGTACAGAATATAGAATGATTTTTAAACAGAAAGAGAGAGAAAATGGCTAGAAAAGAAATGGTCACTTTGACCAACATGTGTCTAATCGAAGATAAGAAAGGTAAGGTCGTTGTACAGATTCGAGATCCCAAGTGTTATCGTTGGTCTGGTGTTGCCTTTCCAGGTGGGGATTGTGTCATAATAATGACAGGTGCTTAAAACGCTGTCAAATCAAGGATTTGAGTGTTCTACAATCTGTCATTAAGGAGGAAAAATTTATTTTTTATTTATAATATCATATCGCACAAGCGAGGACATTTTAATAAGTGTTCCCGCTTTTTTATTTTCAGGAGGAATTCATGCAAAAGAAGGAACAATCATCACGCCAAATCGTGATGTGTCATCTCGTGGCTATTTTAGGAGTTGATATTGAGAAAGCAACTCATCTGGTTGATGAATCGGAACAAGTAGGTTTAATCCGATTTGATGAATTCGGAAATGTTGGACTTTTAGTCTTGGAGGGATAATCATGAAACGTATTACCGCTAATCAATATCAGACATCAGAGCGTTATTATAAACTCCCAAAAGTCTTGTTTGAGAGTGAACGTTATAAGGATATGAAGCTGGAAGTTAAGGTAGCCTACGCGGTTTTAAAAGATAGGTTGGAGCTGTCTTTGAGTAAAGGTTGGATTGATGAGGATGGGGCTATTTATTTGATTTATTCCAATTCAAATCTGATGGCACTTTTAGGCTGTTCAAAGTCAAAACTACTCTCTATCAAGAAAACCTTACGCGAATATGGCTTAATCGATGAAGTCCAACAGTCCTCTAGTGAAAGAGGTCGAATGGCAAATAAAATTTACTTGGGGGAATTGGAACATGAAACTACCCCAGTCTTACATACAGACGGGGCTAGTGTTAAAAAAATACTAGGGGGGGCTCAAAGAAAGACGGGGCCGGTCTTAAATTCAGCCCCTAGTGAGACTGAAGGAAGTGAAACTGAATATAGTGAAACTGAAGGGAGTGATTTCCTTATTGAGGACGAGGAGGAGAGGCAGCTAGTAGATGAGAAACAAGAAGAGAACTTTACTTCAAAAGTCGATGGCGTGACCAAGTACGATCGAGACTATATTTGGGGTTTGGTTCATGACCAGTTAAGACAGACAGGTCTATCTCAGTCGGCTAGTGACTATGCCATGATTTATTTTAGTGACCGTTATCAGTATGCTCTGGAACATATGCGATTTGCTCGGTCAGCGGAAGTAATAGCTGAATATGTATTTAATGGTGTGCTGTCAGAGTGGACCAAGCAACTGAGACGACAAGAAGTAAAGGGAGGTGATTAAGTTGATTTGGTGGATACTAGGCGGAATCTATCTGATTTCTATCATCATTTTGATTGTTGAAATCATCCGTGCACCAGAAATGGATGATCATATATAAGCAAGAGTTTTACAAGTGTAAGGCTCTTTTTTAGTTGGAAAGAGAGGAAAAATGAAATTTTTAGATTTATTTGCTGGGATAGGTGGTTTTAGGCTAGGGATGGAATCACAGGGGCATAAATGCCTGGGCTTTTGTGAAATTGATAAATTCGCTAGAACATCTTATAAAGCTATGTTTAACACAGAAGGGGAAATAGAATACCATGACATTAAAGAGGTCACAGACCATGACTTTAGACAATTTAGAGGGCAAGTGGACATCATCTGCGGGGGATTTCCTTGCCAAGCATTTTCACTCGCAGGCAGACGATTGGGATTTGAAGATACTCGAGGGACTCTCTTTTTTGAGATTGCTCGAGCGGCCAAACAAATCCAACCACGTTTTCTATTTTTGGAAAACGTCAAAGGCCTACTCAATCACGACGAGGGACGGACGTTCGCCACAATCCTCTCCACGTTGGATGAATTGGGGTATGATGTCGAATGGCAGGTGCTTAACAGTAAGGACTTCCAAGTCCCGCAAAACAGAGAGCGGGTCTTTATTATCGGACATTCTAGAAGATACCGTTCCAGATTCATATTTCCTCTCAGAAGAGAAAACAGCCCAGCTCATCTTGAAAGGCTAGGAAATATCAATCCCTCTAAACGTGGTTTGAATGGTGAAGTCTATCTGACGAATGGACTTGCTCCTACACTAACAAGAGGTAAAGGAGAGGGAGCAAAAATCGCCATTCCAGTCTTAACACCAGATAGACTTGAAAAACGCCAACATGGTCGTCGATTTAAGGATAATCAAGACCCTATGTTTACTTTGACCAGTCAAGACAAACACGGGGTTGTTGTCGCAGGAAATCTGCCGACTAGCTTTGACCAGACCGGTAGAGTATTTGACATTTCTGGCTTATCACCGACCTTGACCACCATGCAAGGTGGAGACAAGGTGCCAAAGATTTTGCTGAGGGAGGAGCTACCATTTCTGAAAATCAAGGAAGCCACAAAAACAGGGTACGCAAAGGCAACTCTTGGAGACTCTGTCAATCTGGCTTATCCAGCCTCAACCAAACGTAGGGGACGTGTGGGAAAGGGAATATCCAATACCTTGACAACTTCAGACAATATGGGAGTGGTGGTTGCTGCTCTGGAATATCGACAGGATAAGTGGTATGAAGTCACAGGCATTGTCTTAGAGGGGAAACTTTATCGCCTGAGAATAAGACGACTGACACCAAGAGAGTGTTTCAGACTTCAAGGCTTTCCTGACTGGGCTTATGAAAGAGCAGAAAGTGTTTCTAGTAAGAGCCAACTATACAAACAGGCCGGCAATAGCGTGACTGTCACAGTTATTGAAGCCATTGCCAGAGAATTTAGAAGAACGGAAGAGGAAGAAAAATATGAACCTACTACATAAGAAAAGTATTTTAGAGTGTACTGAATTAGAGGAACGTATTCACCAAGTTGAGACCAATCAGTTATTACAAAAGATACTGTCGCTCCCCAATTTTGATTGTGACTTTGAGGTGACTTTTGAAGATGATTACCACAAAGAGATGAATGATCCCCTATTCTACGAATCCAATCTTCATCGGATTTCGGATTTTATGGAAACTAGGGATATTAAAAATGGTGTAGACACACTATTGACGAAAGACAATCACCTGGCCTTTCGTGCCTTTGGTGAACATTATTCTGCTAGAGGAAAGGATGGCATTTTAACGACTTTAGTGACGGTCAAGTGCTTTGGTGAAGGACGGATGCCCATTGATATGAGTCGCTATTTCTCAACTCTTGAACAAACAGTTGAAAATAGCCTAACCCTATAAGGAGGAGCCTATGATTGAGGTATATCTAGGAAATAATGCCAATACAAATCAAGATTTACTAACTATTTTGACGACCTATGGTGTGACTTATCGTTGTATAAAAGCGTGTGATGTAAACCGTGAAATCTTACTGTCACTCTTTGCGAAAACCACGGATTGTTTTGAGTTGCTATCGCCACGATTTCTTCGCTTTAAACGTCAATATTCGATAAGTTTGAATGAGATGATTCAGCTCATTCTCCAAAAGCCAGACCAGAATCTTCGGTTGCCTCTCATTGTCTGTCAGAATCATGTCTATCCAGCTATTGGGCTAGACGAAGTGCGTACCTTTCTTCCCAGACAGGTAAAAGAAGAACTGTTTCAGGCCAGCCTGATGAAACAAGTGACAGGGTAGGTGTGAAGATGAATGAACGATTTTGGGATAATTTAGAAATCATTCTGGCAGAAAAAGACCTCACTTGGGCAGAACTAGCTCGCAAAGTATTCAACGGTCAATATGTTTATCCAAGTGAGTTTAATCGCCTCTATCAAAAATTACGGCATTACAAATCGAATCGTCTCATGCCACAAACTAGATGGGTTGAGCGAATTGTTCTAGTCTTAGATATTGATTATGAAGATTTATTCAAGAGGTGACAATGATAAGGATAGTGGTGTTTTATCTAGCTATACAGCTAAACGGTCTTCTGGTGAGTTTATACCTGAAAGAGTATCTGACAATAGAGGGTATAGTCTTGCTACAATTGGTCCTATTAAGTGTGACTTGCTTAGAGATTGCCCGTCATAAAACTGTTCAAGCAAAAAATATAACCTTAAGAAATCGCCTAAGATGGTTGCTTCTTGGTTTTGTGTGTATGGTTGCTTTTGCAGTTTTCATCAGTTTCCTATCTTCAGTTCAGACTAGGAATCAAGCGGTATTGTTACAAGTAGGAAAACAGGTTCCTCCTATTATCTTTTTATTATTTCTAATAAATGCAAGTCTCCTTGAAGAGATTGTTTATAGGCAACTGCTGTGGGAAAAATTGACATTCCCTCTTCTACAAATAGGCGTGACCAGTTTTTTCTTTGTTCTATCCCATGGACCCAATCAGATAGGGAGTTGGCTCATCTATAGCTGTCTTGGCTTGACCTTGGCTGCTGTTCGATTGAAAACTGATTGTATGACGGCAATCGCCTTACATTTACTTTGGAATAGTTTGGCTTATGTCGTAACTTTCTTGTGATACCAAAATCAAGAGTGCTTCCGTATTATGGAAGCACCTTATGTTTGATAGGGAATCGAAAAAAGAGGAGGCCACCATGTCATCTGAACAACAAGAACGTCAAGCGATGCAATACGTGGAAAGAAGTAGTTTATTGACAGTCAGAACCCTCTTAAAGCTCTTAGAATGGTCGGCTAGGCAAGCCTTAGCCCAAGATTCAGCTTATAAGATTGGGGTTCAAAAACTGGAAGAACTCCTTCAAAGCCCTTACGCAATTGAAGCGATAGATGTTAGTAAAGACATACTGGATAAGCCAATCGATGTGGAGAAATTTAAGGAGTTGATGGAGTCAGAAAAACTGCCAATCGTAATTAGTTGGCAAAAAGACTAAAATTTTGTATAATAGGAATTGAAGTTAAATTAGATGCTAAAAATTTGTAATTAAGAAGGAGGGATTCGTCATGTTGGTATTCCAAATGCGTTATCAAATGCGTTATGTAGATAAAACATCTACTGTTTTGAAACAGACTAAAAACAGTGATTACGCAGATAAATAAATACGTTAGATTAATTCCTACCAGTGACTAATCTTATGACTTTTTAAACAGATAACTAAAATTACAAACAAATCGTTTAACTTCTGTATTTGTTTATAGATGTAATCACTTCAGGAGTGATTAAATGAACAAAAATATAAAATATTCTCAAAACTTTTTAACGAGTGAAAAAGTACTCAACCAAATAATAAAACAATTGAATTTAAAAGAAACCGATACCGTTTACGAAATTGGAACAGGTAAAGGGCATTTAACGACGAAACTGGCTAAAATAAGTAAACAGGTAACGTCTATTGAATTAGACAGTCATCTATTCAACTTATCGTCAGAAAAATTAAAACTGAATACTCGTGTCACTTTAATTCACCAAGATATTCTACAGTTTCAATTCCCTAACAAACAGAGGTATAAAATTGTTGGGAGTATTCCTTACCATTTAAGCACACAAATTATTAAAAAAGTGGTTTTTGAAAGCCATGCGTCTGACATCTATCTGATTGTTGAAGAAGGATTCTACAAGCGTACCTTGGATATTCACCGAACACTAGGGTTGCTCTTGCACACTCAAGTCTCGATTCAGCAATTGCTTAAGCTGCCAGCGGAATGCTTTCATCCTAAACCAAAAGTAAACAGTGTCTTAATAAAACTTACCCGCCATACCACAGATGTTCCAGATAAATATTGGAAGCTATATACGTACTTTGTTTCAAAATGGGTCAATCGAGAATATCGTCAACTGTTTACTAAAAATCAGTTTCATCAAGCAATGAAACACGCCAAAGTAAACAATTTAAGTACCGTTACTTATGAGCAAGTATTGTCTATTTTTAATAGTTATCTATTATTTAACGGGAGGAAATAATTCTATGAGTCGCTTTTGTAAATTTGGAAAGTTACACGTTACTAAAGGGAATGTAGATAAATTATTAGGTATACTACTGACAGCTTCCAAGGAGCTAAAGAGGTCCCTAGCGCCTACGGGGAATTTGTATCGATAAGGGGTACAAATTCCCACTAAGCGCTCGGGACCCCTTGTAGGAAAATGTCCTAAGTGTGGCAACAATATTGTATTAAAAAAATCGTTTTATGGTTGTTCAAATTATCCTGAATGTACCTTCACTTTAGCTGAACATTTTAGAAAGAAAAAACTCACCAAAACAAATGTAAAAGAATTACTAGAGGGAAAAGAAACCCTGGTAAAAGGAATCAAAACGAAAGATAGAAAGTCCTACAATGCCGTTGTAAAAATCGGAGAAAAGGGATATATTGATTTTATCTCTTTTTCAAAATAAGCATAAAAGCCCTTTAAAGAGGGCTTTTATATATTAATCACAAATCACTTATCACAAATCACAAGTGATTAATCACAAATCACTTGTGATTTGTGATTCCTAATGATACAATATTACTATACAAAAAAAGAATGGGGCGTAGTTATGGAGAAGGAAGAACTCAAAATACTTGAAGAATTAAGACGTATTTTAAACAGTAAAAATGAAGCGATTGTTATCTTAAACAATTATTTTAAAGGTGGTGTTGGAAAGTCAAAATTATCGACTATGTTTGCTTACTTGACAGACAAATTTAATTTAAAAGTTTTAATGATCGATAAGGACTTACAAGCAACATTGACAAAAGACTTAGCAAAAACATTTAAGGTAGAATTGCCACGTGTTAATTTTTATGAAGGACTGAAAAATGGAAACTTGGCTTCTTCTATTGTTCATTTGACTGATAATTTAGACTTGATCCCTGGCACGTTTGATTTGATGTTACTGCCAAAATTAACTCGCTCATGGACTTTTGAAAATGAAAGTAGATTGCTTGCTACTCTTTTAGCACCTTTAAAAAGTGACTATGATCTCATTATTATTGATACTGTACCAACGCCAAGCGTTTATACAAATAATGCAATCGTGGCAAGTGATTACGTTATGATCCCTTTACAAGCAGAAGAAGAAAGTACAAACAACATTCAAAACTATATTTCCTATTTGATTGATTTACAAGAACAGTTTAACCCTGGACTAGATATGATCGGTTTTGTTCCTTATTTAGTTGATACGGACAGCACAACGATAAAATCAAACCTGGAAGAACTGTACAAGCAACATAAAGAAGATAACTTGGTTTTCCAAAATATTATCAAGCGAAGTAATAAAGTAAGTACCTGGTCTAAAAACGGCATTACAGAACACAAAGGCTATGACAAAAAAGTTTTATCTATGTATGAGAACGTATTTTTTGAAATGCTTGAGCGAATCATTCAATTAGAAAACGAAAAAGAATAGAATCACAAATCACAAGTGATTAATCACAAATCACTTGTGATTTGTGATTGTTGATGATAAAATAAGAGTAAGAAGAAATAGAAAGAAGTGAGTGGTTGTGGGAAATTTAGGCGCACAAAAAGCAAAACGAAATGATACACCAATCAGTGCAAAAAAAGATATTATGGGGGATAAGACGGTTCGTGTTCGTGCTGACTTGCACCATATTATAAAAATCGAAACAGCAAAGAATGGCGGAAACGTAAAAGAAGTTATGGATAAAGCCTTAGAAGAATATATTCGGAAATATTTACCTGACAAACTTTAAAAGGAGTGAAAATGAAATGGCAGTTACTTATGAAAAAACATTTGAAATAGAGATCATTAACGAATTATCGGCAAGCGTTTATAATCGAGTATTAAACTATGTTTTGAATCATGAATTAAATAAAAATGACTCTCAATTATTGGAAGTCAATTTATTAAACCAATTAAAGCTTGCAAAACGTGTAAATCTTTTTGATTATTCTTTAGAAGAATTACAAGCCGTTCATGAGTATTGGCGGTCAATGAATCGCTATTCAAAACAAGTTTTGAATAAAGAGAAAGTGGCTTAATATGGCAAATATAGTCAATTTTACTGACAAACAATTTGAAAATCGCTTAAATGATAATTTAGAAGAATTGGTTCAAGGAAAAAAAGCGGTTGAATCGCCAACCGCTTTTTTACTTGGTGGGCAACCAGGGTCAGGGAAAACGAGTTTGCGATCAGCAATTCTTGAAGAAACACAAGGGAATGTTATTGTCATTGATAATGATACCTTTAAACAACAGCACCCTAATTTTGATGAACTAGCGAAACTTTATGAGAAAGACGTAGTAAAACACGTTACCCCTTATTCTAATCGCATGACAGAAGCGATCATAAGCCGTTTAAGCGATCAAGGCTATAACTTGGTGATTGAAGGTACAGGACGAACAACAGACGTTCCCATTCAAACCGCAACAATGCTTCAAGCCAAAGGTTATGAAACAAAAATGTATGTCATGGCAGTACCTAAAATCAACTCATATTTAGGAACAATTGAACGATATGAAACCATGTATGCAGATGATCCAATGACAGCCAGGGCAACACCAAAACAAGCGCATGATATTGTTGTCAAAAACTTACCGACCAATTTAGAAACCCTTCATAAAACGGGCTTATTTAGCGATATAAGGCTTTACAATAGAGAAGGAGTGAAACTCTATTCAAGCTTAGAAACGCCTTCCATTAGTCCGAAAGAGACCTTAGAAAGAGAATTAAATCGTAAAGTATCAGGGAAAGAAATTCAACCGACTTTGGAGAGAATAGAGCAAAAAATGGTTCAAAATCAACACCAAGAAACCCCTGAATTTAAAGCAATTCAACAAAAATTGGAAAGCTTGCAGCCACCTACACCACCAATACCCAAAACACCTAAACTTCCAGGACTTTAAACCTTAAAAAAGGAAAAGAGTAGTTACCAAAAAACGGTAACTACTCTTTTTTTATAAAAACATTTCCTCATGTTTTAAAAGCTGATCGAGAAATAAAGCACACAACGGTATTCTTTCTTTTTTCAGTTGGTACATTTTGCAGTCTGTAACGTGTCATTTACTGTTTGTTACCTTAACATATCCAGTCGAAAACACAAGGGTATATAAACGAGCAAGCTCGCCCTTGTGTTTTCTTTGTGTCTATGTTGCGTTCTCGTCACAGCAAACGACACGAACACACTGGCGAAAATGAACCAACAAAACGAAAAAAGAAAGGAGCGTATACTGTAATTTATTTCTAGCTTTTAAAACATGAGGAAAACAGCTTCACTTCCTCAAACGCCTAACAAAAATGGTTGTCAAAAAACTAAAAATCAAAAAAAAGAAAAGAGGAAAAGAAAATGGAAAAAACAAAAAAATTACAATTAGAAGATTTTACAGAAAATGAGTTTTTTGGAACACAAGAACAGCAATATCTAAAAGCTCAAGTAAGAGAAGAGCTAAAAGAGCAAAGACCTTGCTCGATCATCACTTGGATGAATTGTTGAAGAAACTGATGTCTAATCCAGAGAAGCTAGAAGGTTTAACCTTTGATAAAACCTTGGATCAAGAGATAGAACTGGCCAAAGAGAAAATTAGAGTGACAGAACCTTCGGCAGTCAAAACCAAGGAGGTGACCTTGTAATGTATTCCAGGCAAAAAGCATTTGTCTTTGGACTCTTGGGGCTCGCCTTTGGTTATTTCTGCCATCGTCTAACCCTGCTCTATGATAGTTTAACCAATGCCCCACCTATGGAACGTATTGCCTACCTCTTAGGAGAGGGGTTAAATCAGGTTTTCAATCCTTTATGGCTATTTTCCTTTACTCAAAAATCTCTTCTTGCCTTTATCCTTGGGGTTCTAACGATGACGCTAGTCTATCTTTATGTATCGACAGGACAGAAGGTCTATCGAGAAGGGGAAGAATACGGTTCTGCACGATTTGGAAACAGTAAGGAAAAGCGGAACTTTTACAGTAAGAATCCTTTCAATGACACGATTTTGGCTCGTGATGTTCGTCTAACCTTGTTGGAAAGGAAGAAACCCCAGTTTGACCGAAATAAAAATTTGATTGTCATTGGGGGTTCTGGGGCAGGCAAGACCTTTCGATTTGTTAAACCCAACCTTATCCAACTTAATTGTTCCAATATTGTCGTAGATCCTAAAGACCATTTGGCTGAGAAGACAGGTAAACTCTTTTTAGAAAACGGTTATCAGGTCAAGGTTTTAGACTTGGTTAATATGACCAATTCAGACGGTTTTAATCCCTTTCGTTTTGTAGAAACAGAGAATGATTTGAACCGCATGTTAACGGTCTATTTTAATAATACCAAAGGAAATGGTTCTCGCAGTGATCCATTTTGGGACGAGGCTTCCATGACATTGGTGAGAGCTATTGCCTCTTATTTGGTGGATTTTTACAATCCTCCAGGAAGTTCCAAGGAAGAGCAGGAAGCAAGACGTAAGCGTGGCCGTTATCCAGCCTTTTCTGAGATTGGTAAACTCATCAAACTCTTATCAAAGGGAGATAATCAGGACAAAAGTGTTCTTGAAGTCCTGTTTGAAGATTACGCTAAAAAATACGGTCACGAGAACTTTACCATGAGAAACTGGGCAGATTTTCAAAACTATAAGGATAAGACATTGGATTCGGTGATTGCGGTCACAACAGCTAAATTTGCCCTCTTTAATATCCAATCGGTGATTGATTTGACGCAAAGAGACACTATGGATTTGAAAACGTGGGGCACTCAAAAGACCATGGTCTATCTTGTTATTCCAGACAATGATACGACCTTTCGTTTCCTATCTGCTTTATTTTTCTCTACGGTTTTCTCCACTTTGACCAGACAGGCTGATGTTGACTTTAAAGGGCAACTGCCTATTCATGTTAGAAGCTATCTGGATGAGTTTGCGAATGTCGGAGAAATCCCAGACTTCGCTGAACAAACCTCAACAGTTCGCTCTAGGAATATGAGTCTAGTTCCAATCTTGCAAAATATTGCTCAACTCCAAGGACTTTATAAGGAAAAAGAGGCTTGGAAAACTATACTGGGGAACTGTGACAGCCTCCTCTATTTGGGTGGAAATGACGAGGAAACTTTCAAATTTATGAGTGGTCTTTTAGGCAAACAAACCGTTGATGTCAGAAGCACCAGTCGTTCTTTTGGGCAGACTGGTTCAAGTTCGACCTCTCACCAGAAAATTGCCCGTGACTTGATGACGGCTGATGAAGTAGGGAATATGAAACGAGATGAGTGCCTCGTACGCATTGCAGGGATTCCTGTTTTTCGAACCAAGAAATATTTTCCTCTCAAACATAAGAATTGGAAATGGCTTGCGGATAAGGAAACCGATGTACGCTGGTGGCACTATCACATCACTCCCCTAACCGCTGAGGAAGAAGTAGATTTGTCAGGTCATAGAATTAGGGATTTAAGCACAGAAACGACACTACATTAATAGAAATGAGGAATTATATGAATCAAAAACTATCAGGCTTTGTTTACGGAGTGGACGCCAGCTCCATGTTCTCCCAAGCCATGTCTCTATTACAAAAAGGCTTAATTGCAGTAGGAGCCTTTCTTGTTGTCATGGGCATTATCAACCTTTCAACCAACATTAAAGATGGTGGACCAGGTGTCCGAAATGCCATTCTAGAAATTGTTGGTGGGGTCATGGTGGGAGCCGCTGGTGCTTTTGTGACACAGATTACCATTTAGGGGAGGACAGCACATGACATGATAATGAATTTTACGTCACCTTTTGTATTTCTAGCCTCTGAAAAAGTATCTAGCGATAGCCTTTTTGAAGGGTTTCAAGTGGATTTAGAATCAACCGCCAACTTGGTTAAGTCACTAGCGGACTTTAATCCGACGGTTTGGTCTTACATGACAGCCATTACCAAGGGGATTATGCAGCCCTTGGGAGTAGCTATTCTTGCGGTAGTTCTTGTACTCGAATTTTCAAAAATGGCCAAGAAAATCGCAAACTCAGGCGGTGCAATGACCTTTGAAGCCATAGCACCTATGATTGTCAGCTACATCATGGTCGCGATCGTGATTACCAATACGACGGTTATTGTGGAAGCCATTATTGCCATTGCCTCTTATGTTATTGAACAAGTGGCAGGGCTTGTCACGAATGGTGGTGCTAATTATGATACCATCTCAGGCATTAAGGGATCTGGGATTGTAGGAAAAATGATTATTGGCTTTTTGCGATTCTCATTTGGTTGGTACGAATGGCCAGTATCATGGTTGTCAATATCTTGATTACCATTCGCTTTATCCAACTTTATCTGATGATTCCTTTTGCTCCTGTTACCATTCCAACCTTTCTTAGTGATGACTGGAGAAGTGTTGGGATTGGTTACCTTAAAAACATCATGGTCTATGCCATTCAAGGTATTTTGATTTTTCTAATTGTATCTCTTGTTCCCTTGTTTGAATCGGCTGGAAAGATTGCCGTATCAAATGGAGCTGGAGTGATGGAATCACTCGCCATTATGTTTGGTGGCTTGGTACAGGCCATATTGTTAATCATTGCCTTAGTTGGCAGTCAACGGACCGCCCGAAGTATTTTGGGGATGTAGGAGGATGGGAGTAAATTGCCCGCCTCCTCTTTTTATAACTTACTTAGATTGGAGAACATTTATGAACACTCGTGTCTTTAAGGACATCTCAAAGGTTCAACACAGGGCATGGCTAGGATTTACAACTAGACAGGTTATTTTTGTATTTCCAGCCGTCGCCCTAACCATTTTGGTATTGGGCTTGAACCTATTTTATTGGCAATTTGGGGATTGGTTTGTCTATGGTTTTGTTTTTAGCTTTACCATTCCACTCATGTTATTTGGAGTTTATCGCCCCAACGATTTACCATTTGAAACCTATCTCAAGTACCGTTTTCATTATGAACTAACAGTACCAGATCGTACATTTACTGGAAGAAAAGGAGACCAATGTGAAAAAATTAAAACACTCAATGAAACCAAAGACCTCTTCTAATGACAAAAAGCAAAAGACGAAAACACAGAAGCAGGAGATCAGACCTTCTACCGTAAATACGTTAGCCTATCAAGGGCTTTTTCAGAATGGCCTTATGCAGGTCAGTCCAAGCTATTTCTCACAAACCTATCTCTTAGGAGATGTTAATTATCAAACAGTTGGCTTAGATGATAAGGGAGCTATTGTTGAGAAATATTCCGATTTAATCAATTCACTGGATGATAAGACTAATTTCCAACTGACTATTTTCAATCAAAAAGTTAATTTGGAAAAATTCCGCAAGAGTATTCTCTATCCCTTACAGGAAGATGGATTTGATGCTTATCGTGATGAATTGAATCGTATGATGGATGCCAACTTAGAGGCGGGTGAGAACAACTTTTCAGCTGTCAAGTTTCTTTCATTTGGCAAGAGCGACCAAACACCAAAACTAGCTTTTCGTTCTCTATCACAGATTGGGGAATATTTCAAAAGTGGCTTTTCAGAGATTGATGTATCTCTTGGTTTACTTGGTGGAGAGGAGCGAGTGAATGTCCTTGCGGATATGTTACGAGGTGAAAATCATTTACCGTTTTCTTACAAGGATTTGACCCTCTCAGGTCAATCCACCAAACACTTTATTGCCCCAACCTACCTTTCCTTTAAACACAAGAATCATATTGAATTGGACGATCGATTATTACAGATTGTTTATGTTCGTGACTATGGCATGGAGTTAGGGGATAAATTTATTCGTGACCTCATGCAGTCAGATTTAGAAGTGATGATTAGCCTACATGCTAAAGGCTCTACCAAGTCTGAAACCATGACCAAGCTGCGAACCAAGAAGACCTTGATGGAATCGCAAAAGATTGGGGAACAACAAAAGATGGCTCGGACTGGAATCTATTTGGAGAAGGTCGGGCATGTTCTTGAAAACAATATTGATGAAGCTGAGGCTCTTCTTCAAACCATGACTCAAACAGGAGATAAACTGTTTGACACCGTATTTCTAATTGGCGTGCTGGCGGATACTGAAGACCAACTCAAACAATCTCTTGATATTATCAAGCAAGTGGCAGGGTCTAATGATATGATTATCGATAACTTGACCTATATGCAAGAAGCTGCATTTAATAGTCTCTTGCCATTTGGGAAGAACTATCTTGAAGGTGTTTCTCGGTCTCTATTGACTTCAAACATTGCCGTGAATGCACCTTGGACTTCCGTTGATATTCAGGACAAGGGTGGGAAATTTTATGGCATCAATCAGATTTCAAGTAATATTATTAGTATTGACCGTGGCAAGTTAAATACTCCGTCAGGTTTGATTTTAGGGACTTCTGGAGCGGGCAAAGGAATGGCGACAAAACACGAGATCATCTCTACAAAGCTCAAGGAAGCAGATAGTGATACTGAAATTATTATTGTTGACCCAGAAAATGAGGTGCGACAAGAAGTCGTGTTGTAAATTGCTAGTTTAGCTACTCTATCCATTTGGGGTAATCCTACCACAGCCTGCTTGACTGGTAACGGCTATGTTGGGAAGCCTGTGGGACAATATGGAAAGTCTGATAGCCTAAAATCGGATGGACTGTTAGGATAAGAATACTATGGTGAACAGACGTGAACCATCGCAAGAGTCGTTACAGGGACTAAGTGAAATAAGGCTGATACACTTACACCAAAAGGTACGGAGGAGGTCATTGGGGCTTTCATAACCTGATGGCAAATGGATACATTCTTCCCGGCTCAAAGATGGCACCTAAGGTATTCACAATTATTTATAACACGGAACTTGGTAAGCCCTATGTATTCCTTTTAATCGATAGAAGGTATTGAACTCGTAAGAGGGATAGACGATACAGAGGGTAGAGGAAAGGATAAAAAGCGAATACTCCAACTGTAATGGTAGGAGATAGGGGTTCAAACTTTGCCCTGACCTGAAAGGGTGCAGACTTATCCTATGGTATTTCATGACAAAAATGGAGGTAAACCTATGAATGATAAACATTCAACGACAGCACCAGCTGAGAAGTTATCACACAAGCAACTGCTTGCGAAACAATGGAAAAGCATTGATTGGAAGAGAGCAGAACAAGAAGTGAATAGGCTACAAATCAGGATTGTCAAGGCTACTCAAGCCAAACACACAAACACAGTGAAAAGACTTCAATATTTACTAACCCATTCGTTCTATGCCAAGGCACTTGCCGTTCGTCGAGTAACGACTAACAAAGGCAAGAAAACAGCTGGTATAGACGGTGAACTATGGACGACACCTGCTCAAAAGATGGAAGCTCTCCTGTCCCTAACGGACGAAGGCTACAAAGCCAGTCCGTTAAGACGGGTTTACATCGACAAAAAGGGGAAAAAGAAGAAACGTCCATTAGGGATTCCGACTATGTATGACAGAGCCATGCAGGCACTCTATGCTTTAGCACTAGAGCCTGTCGCAGAGACAACTGCGGATACTAAATCATTCGGCTTCCGAAAAGGAAGAAGCTGTCAAGATGCTTGTGAATATATCTTCACAGCACTATCACGGAAAGCTTCTCCTCAGTGGATTTTAGAAGGCGACATCAAAGGCTGTTTTGACAACATCAGTCATGACTGGCTCTTAGAGAACATTCCGATGGATAAATCTATCTTAAAACAATTCCTTAAAGCAGGTTTTGTGTTCAAGGGTGAGTTATTCCCAACGGAAGACGGCACGCCACAAGGCGGTATCATTTCGCCTATCCTTGCCAATATGGCACTCGATGGATTACAACAAGTCTTATCAGACAGATTTCATACCAATCGTTTAGGAAAAACCGACCTTCGATTCAAAAATAGCCATAAGGTCAATCTTGTCCGTTATGCGGATGATTTTATCGTCACAGCTGCGACACAAGAAATTGCATTAGAGGCTAAAGAATTGATTAGAGAGTTTCTGCTTGGACGAGGTTTAGAGCTGTCAGAGGAAAAGACATTGGTAACTCATATCAACGATGGTTTCGACCTACTTGGTTGGAATTTTCGGAAGTACAAGGGGAAATTGATTGTAAAACCATCTAAGAATTCTATTCAAACTGTTATTGGTAAATTCTCAGAAACCATCCTCAAGCGAGGAAAAGCATGGGAGCAAGAAGTCTTAATCATGAAACTAAATCAACAGATAAGAGGATGGACAAACTACCACCAATCCGTGTGTGCTAGTGAAGCCTTCTCCTATCTGGACTATCATTTATACGAATTATTGTGGCGATGGGCAAAACGTCGTCATCCAAAGAAAGGCCAGTGGTGGGTTTCGACCAAGTATTGGCATAGAAGAGGCAATCGAAGTTGGGTATTCGCTTCAGGCGATAAAGAACTCATTCGAGTTGACCATACTGCTATCGTCAGACATACAAAAGTCAGAGAAAATGCCAATCCTTACTTGGATATAGACTATTTTGCTCAACGAACCTTTAATCATGGTATGAAACGGTTGACAGGTCGTTTTAAACTTGTTTGGAAGAAACAAGACGGACGCTGTCATCACTGTGGACTCCCGATGGAACTTGGAGAAGATAGAGAAATTTTCTTTAAAGTTCCAAAATCAAAGGGAGGTGTGGAAGAAGTTGATAATATGGCTTATGTGCATAGCTACTGTCAGCGACTATTTATTGAGAGCCGCTCGAAAGAGTGATGAAATGCTTGAGCCGTATGAGGGGAAACTCTCACGTACGGTTCTTAGAGAGGAAGGTGGTAGTAATACCACTAACCTACTCGACTACAGTATTATCGGTCAAGCCTTTGGTGGGGAGAGTATTGATATTGCCCCAGATTCTACCACCTTCTTAAATGTCTTAGATCTATCTGATGAGAATATGGATGAGGATCCGGTTAAGGTCAAATCCGAATTTCTCTTGTCTTGGATTGGAAAGCTCTTGGACCGTAAAATGGATGGTCGTGAAAAGTCCTTGATTGACCGTGTGACAAGACTCACTTATAAGCATTTTGACACACCGTCCTTGGTCGAATGGGTCTTTGTCTTAGCTCAACAACCTGAACAGGAAGCTAAGGACTTGGCACTGGATATGGAACTCTATGTGGAAGGGTCGCTGGACATATTTTCACATCGGACCAATATTAAAACAGACAGTCATTTCCTGATTTACAATGTCAAAAAGTTAGGCGATGAATTAAAACAGATTGCCCTCATGGTTATCTTTGACCAAATTTGGAATCGGGTGGTCAAAAACCAAAAGCTAGGGAAGAAGACCTGGATTTATTTTGATGAAATGCAGCTACTCTTATTGGACAAATATGCCTCTGATTTCTTCTTTAAACTTTGGAGTCGTGTCCGTAAGTATGGGGCGATACCGACAGGCATTACTCAGAATGTAGAAACTCTTCTTTTGGATGCCAATGGTAGACGCATTATTGCCAATAGTGAGTTCATGATACTTTTAAAACAGGCTAAGAGTGATCGCGAAGAATTGGTACATATGCTTGGACTTTCCAAGGAACTGGAGAAATACTTGGTCAATCCTGAAAAAGGGGCTGGGCTAATCAAGGCCGGTTCCACCGTTGTCCCATTCAAGAATAAGATTCCACAACACACCAAGCTCTTTGACATCATGAGTACGGACCCTGAAAAAATGAGGACATGAGATGAAAGAGGATAAAAAGCTAGTCAAACAGGCTAGGCAAAACTTTCGAAGCAACTTAAAATCAGCCCGTATGCATTATCGGAAAGAAGTTAGGACCTCAAAACAGACTGTTCCTAAAAAAGGAAGATTTCGAAAATCAGCCAAAAATTCTCTGTTTCAGGAAAAGAAAACAGAGTTAAAAGGAAATCTACTCAGTAGCCAAAAGGAAGCAGAAGAGAAGTTCATAAAGGAAATTACCTATGTTTCTCCTAGACTGTTGAAGGTAAAGGAAATCAAAAACTATCGACTTCCGCAAGCTCAAGAACGTTTGCGGACGGCAAGAAAACATCTGTCAGAAGTAAAACTAAGTGAGAAACAGCAGGTAGTTAATCCCAAGTTTACTTTCCAAAAAGAAAATCCTTCCCTGAAGTCTCGCTTTCAGTTTCACCAAGAAAAATCATTTGATCGGCTCAGTGCAGAAAAAGACGTAAGTTCTGCCAAGCGTGAGGTTAAACAACTCAAGAAAGTCCAAAAGACTAAGAAAAACTCTACCAAAGTCAAAGTTGGATTAGGCTTAGTTGCATCTGAATCCCTTGACTTGGTATCACAGGATGATGATTTAGATGGACTTAGAACCCTAAAGGATACTAGCCTGAAAGTCAGACGCTATGGCAGGTTAACCTATCAAGCAGGTAAGGTGGCAGTAAAAAGTGGACAGACTGGTGTGAGGTTTACCAAAACAAAATTTTCTCATGGAAAGGAACGATTCCAGAACTTCAAAAAGAGAAAAGGATTCACACGCCAGAAACCTCTTAAACCAAGAAGACGCTACCATACCTTTTTAAAGCTTGCCAGAAAACAAAGTGTCGCAGGTTTCAAAGGAATCGTCCAAGCCATTAAGGGAAGTATGACTTTCTTTTCTGTCCTTGCGGGAAATCCTTTGACTTGGATTGTCTCAGGCATTCTCTTGATACTCCTTTTGATGATGAGCTTTTTCATGAGTGTCTCAGGTAGCAGTGTCATTCAACAAGATGAGATGGAATTGACCAAGGCCTATACCCACATGACGTGGGAAGATGCGGAGCATACAAGAACCAACGAAAAGGGAATTACCTATTACACTAAGATTGATGAGGTCATGGTTTACATGAATCATCAATACCAAGACTACAAGTTAGATGATTTCATAGAGACAAGCGGAACAACCTACAAAGAATTTCTCAGTCAACTGTGGTCGGACTTAAACGGTGGAGATTCTATTAAATCCATGTCTGACTTATATAAAGAACCTGCTTACAAGCTGTCTGATGAGGACCAGGAAGAGTTAAAGGAGTTGACAGAAGGAGGCAACTATCTAGCCCTTCAAGAATTGGACAATCCCTTTCAGGGACAGACCGATGAGGATAGCTTAAACATGACCTACCGATATGGTTATGAGGTCATTGATGAGAAACCAACGCTTCATCACCATATCATCTTAGAAGCGAAAGAAGGTCAAGTCATTGTAGCTCCGATGGATGGCAAGGTATCTCTTGATGGAGAGAATATTATTTTGACATCTGGAAAGGGAGTGAATAAAACTAAACTAACCTTGTTTGGCATTCATTCAGGTCGTGTGAGTGAACATCAACAAGTCTTGGCAGGAGATATTATTGGTCAGACCAAAGACGGAATGGGTCTAAAAGTCACCTATCAAAAGGTTGATGATGACACGGATAAGCTAGTCTATGTCAATCCAGCTTTCTACTTTCCAAAAGTGATTCAGGTTCAGACCACCATTCTTCCAACTATCGGTCAGTTTGGCGGCGATGAGTTCGAGAGAGCCAAGGCAATTTATGACTATCTTAAAAGCAAAGGTGCGACCAATCAAGCCATCGCAGCCATTCTAGGTAACTGGTCGGTAGAATCCTCCATTAATCCAAAACGAGCTGAAGGCGACTATTTATCTCCACCTGTTGGTGCGACAGATAGTTCGTGGGATGATGAGGGCTGGCTCTCACTTAATGGTCCAACTATATACAATGGACGTTACCCAAATATTCTCAAACGTGGTTTAGGCTTAGGCCAATGGACAGATACCGCGGATGGTTCACGCAGACATACTTTATTGTTGGAATATGCCAAAGGAAAACATCAAAAATGGTATGACTTAGGGTTACAACTGGATTTCATGTTGCATGGGGATAGTCCTTATTACACCAACTGGTTAAAGGACTTCTTCAAAAATACAGGTAGTCCAGCTAGTCTTGCCCAACTCTTTCTCATTTACTGGGAAGGAAATAGTGGTGATAAACTACTTGAACGTCAAACACGAGCCAGTGAGTGGTATTACCAAATTGAAAAAGGCTTTAGTCAACCCAACGGTGGGACAGCACAAAGTGATCCAAAATCTTTAGAAGCTGTACGAGGAGACCTCTTTGAAAACTCTATTCCAGGAGGTGGTGACGGTATGGGATATGCTTACGGCCAATGTACTTGGGGAGTCGCAGCCCGTATCAATCAACTGGGTCTAAAACTCAAAGGTAAAAACGGTGAGAAGATTCCAATTATCAGTACCATGGGCAATGGCCAAGATTGGGTACGAACAGCCGCAAGTCTCGGTGGAGAGACAGGGACAAGTCCACAAGAAGGAGCTATCCTTTCCTTTGCGGGAGGAGGACATGGCACCCTAACAGAATACGGACATGTGGCTTTTGTGGAGAAAGTCTACCCAGACGGTTCATTCCTTATCTCAGAAACCAACTACAATGGCAATCCAAACTATACCTTCCGTAAATTATCTGGAGTGGATAGTAGCTTGAGTTTTGCTTATACGACGAAATAATCTCCAGAAAGATAGTTGTCGTTTTGTCCCAAATATTGTATAATATTTGGGACAAGGTGGTGAGGAATTGATTAACATAAAGTCTAAAATAAATAGTAAGATTGATAATCTGCCAGACGGCGCAGTCTTTATTTCAAATGATTTTTTAGAGCTCGCTGATTATGAGACAATTAGAAAAAATTTGAATCGATTTGTTAACGATGGAACGATTCAACGTATTGTAAACGGTGTGTATTACAAACCAAGGTTTATTGAGTTGATTGGGGAATTTGAGTCTCCTTCAATAAATGAAGTGGCTATTGCCATTGCTAGAAAATATAATTGGACAATTGCACCTTCAGGGAACACAGCTCTAAATTTATTAGGGTTGTCAACACAAGTTCCAGCTCAATGGACATATATTTCTGATGGACGGTATGTAAATTTTTTAATTGGAAATACGAAGCTAGTATTCAAGCGAACAACAAACAGTACCATTTCAAATATGTCACAATTAACTGCACTAGTTATTCAAGCCATCAAAGCTATTGGAAAAGATAATATTTCAGAAGAACAGATTCTTTATCTTAAGAAAAGGTTAACTAAAAGTGATAAAGAGAAACTTCTTGAGGAAGGCAAGACTACCAGTGCATGGATTTATAAAATCTTGAAAAAAATAGGAGAATCCTAAAGATGCTAGAATTTAAAAAAATTTCCAAAGACGACCTTCAAGCCATTATTAGAAATGCTGCGGAGAGACTTGGTATCAATGAAGTGATCGTTGAAAAAGATTATTGGGTTTGTTTCGTACTCAACTATCTCTTTACAAAGAGTGAATGGAAGGATGCTTTTACATTTAAAGGGGGTACAAGTCTTTCTAAGTGCTATGATTTAATTAAGCGATTCTCAGAAGATATTGATTTAATCTTGGATTGGCAGGTTATTGGATATGGTAAAGACGAACCGTGGCAATCCCGTTCAAATACGCAACAGGACAAGTTCAATAAGGAATCAAATTTAAAAGCAGAAGACTTTCTTGTGAATACGTTAATTCCACAGATGAGGTTAGATTTTGCGAAACTGATTGAAGATGATTTTCAAATTAGTATAGATGTAAATGACCCACAAACAGTACTTTTTGAATATCCGACAAGTTTCCAATCAGAGTATGTGAAGCAAGTCATTCGCTTAGAAATTGGTGCTTTAGCTGCCTGGACACCCTCTGAAATGGTAGAGATTACTCCTGATTTATACAAGGTTTACCCTATGCTATTTGTGGGAGATAGTATTTCAGTTAGGACTGTTTTACCTGAGAGAACCTTTTGGGAAAAAGCTACAATTTTACATCATGAGGCAAATAGACCAGCAGATAGTAAAATCCCTATACGCTATGCACGGCATTATTATGATATTTACTGTCTTGCCCATTCGATTTATAAGAATAGAGCCTTTATGAATCAAGAGTTATTGGAGAAAGTTGTTTCATTTAAGGAAAAATTTTATCCTCGAAAATGGGCAAAATATGAAGACGCAACTATTGAAAGAATCAGATTACTTCCAGATGATTACAGATTGAATGAAATTGAATCAGATTACAACCAGATGAAAGAAATGTTTTATGGGTCTGTGCCATCATTTGAAGAGTTGTTAACAACTATCGCTAATTTAGAAAAAGAAATCCATAAACTTTAGACATCAATTATTTTAGTCACCCACTTTTATGGGTGGCTTTTTTCTTTTCCCTCAATTTATTGTGATAACAAAATCAAGCCTTCTTTTTTATGATGGTATTGAACTTGGGCTATGAGCTGTACAAAAAAGAGAGTTTCTCCTAGAACGGAAAGTTCTTCGTCAAAACTCCTATTTTTGTCGTGCTCGTTTAACGCCCTCGTATCTAATAAAGAGTGACAGTTTGTTGCTACATAAAAAAGAAAAGAAGGACACTTTATGACCAAAACATGTAATCATCACTTTCTTGTCAATCAGGAAAAAGGCGAGAAACACGTCTTTCGCAAGAGTAAAAAATATCGCACTCTATGTTCCGTTGCCCTTGGAACTATGGTGATGGCTGTTGTTGCTTGGGGAGGAACGGTTGCATATGCTGATGAAGTCTCATCATCAGTTGACACCACCATTCAACGAACGGAGAATCCAGCCACAAATTTACCAGAAGCACAACCAACCCCTGTATCTGAACAAACTGAAAGTTTAGCGTTAACTGGACAATCTAATGGAGCGATTGCTGTCACCGTACCACATGATACGGTAACACAAGCAGTTGAAGAAGCAAAGGCTAAAGGTGTTTCTACGGTTGAAGATAGTCCAATGGACTTGGGAAATACAACTTCTGCGACAGAAACCAACCAACAAATTTCAAAAGCAGAAGAAGATGCCCAAAACCAAGTTGTGGCTATCAATGAAGTTACTGAAACCTACAAAGCTGACAAAGCGACATACGAATCGAATAAAGCCCGCATTGAACAAGAAAATAGGGAACTGATACAGGCCTACGAAGGGGCCAACCAAACTGGTAAGGAGACAATTGCTTGGGTTGATACTAAAGTCAATGACCTAAAAACTCGGTATGCAGATGCTGATGTGACAGTAAAAGAACAGGTAGTTTCATCAGGAAATGGGACATCTGAACTTGACTATACAAACTATGGCAAGGCTGTTGAAACCATTCAATCAACTAACGAACAAGCTGTAGCGGATTATCTAACAAAGAAAACCAAGGCAGATGGTATTGTTTCGAAAAATCAGGCCATTCAAAAAGAAAATGAAGCTGGACTTGCTAAGGCAAAGGCAGATAATGAAGCCATTGAAAGGCGTAATCAGGTAGGTCAAGCAGCTGTTGATGCTGAAAACCGTGCAGGTCAAGCCGCAGTAGATCAAGCTAATCAGGAGAAACAACAATTCGTTTCAGATCGTGCTGCCGAGATTGAAGCTATTACAAAACGTAATAAAGAAAAAGAAGCTGCAGCCAGAAAAGAGAATGAAGCGATTGATGCCTATAATGCCAAAGAATTGGAACGCTATCAACGTGACTTGGCCGAGATTTCAAAAGGTGAAGAAGGTTATATTTCTGAAGCCCTTGCTCAAGCCCTCAATCTCAATAACGGTGAGCCACAAGCACAACATGGAGGCAATACCCGAAATCCTGATCAGATTATTTCAACTGGCGATGCTTTGCTGGGTGGCTACTCAAGAATTTTGGATTCAACAGGATTCTTTGTCTATGATAGCTTCAAAACAGGTGAGACCCTTAGTTTTAGCTATCAAAATCTTCAACATGCACGATTTGATGGGAAAAAGATTAGTCGAGTGACTTACGATATTACCAACCTTGTATCACCAGCTGGAACCGATACCGTGAAATTGGTTGTACCAAATGATCCTACCGAGGGCTTCATTGCCTATCGAAATGACGGAAACGGTGATTGGCGAACAGACAAGATGGAGTTTCGTGTAGTTGCCAAGTATTTCTTGGAAGACGGTTCACAAGTTTCCTTCTCCAAAGAAAAGCCAGGAGTCTTCACACACTCTTCCCTCAATCATAATGACATTGGTCTAGAATATGTCAAAGATTCATCTGGGAAATTTGTGCCGATTAATGGTTCAACCGTTCAAGTGACTAATGAAGGTCTAGCACGTTCTTTGGGTTCCAACCGTGCAAGTGATTTGAATTTACCTGAGGAATGGGATACCACATCAAGTCGTTATGCTTATAAAGGAGCAATTGTCTCAACAGTTACATCAGGAAATACCTACACAGTAACCTTTGGCCAAGGCGATATGCCACAGAATGTTGGATTGTCTTACTGGTTTGCCTTAAATACCCTACCAGTGGCACGTACTGTAACACCATATAGTCCCAAACCTCATGTAACGGTGGAACTTGAACCCATTCCAGAACCTATTACGGTAACACCAGATGTCTTTACTCCTAAAACATTTACACCAGAAAAGCCTGTGACCTTCACGCCAAAACCTTTGGAAGAGGTGGTGCAGCCTAGTCTGACCTTGACCAAAGTAACCTTACCTGTTAATCCTACTCCAAAAGAACTTCCGACTCCACCACAAGTACCGACAGTTCATTATCACTCTTATCGTTTGACGACTACTCCAGAGATTATGAAAGAAGTGGTCAATAGCGACCAAGCTAATCTTCATGAGAAAACTGTCGCAAAAGATTCAACGGTGATTTATCCCTTAACAGTTGATGCCTTATCGCCCAATCGTGCCCAAACGACTAGTCTCATTTTTGAGGACTACTTGCCTGCTGGTTACCTATTTGATAAGGAAACAACACAAAAAGAGAATGGAAACTATATCCTTAGCTTTGATGTGACTAAGAATTTTGTGACCTTGACCGCAAAGGAAAACTTGTTGCAGGAGGTAAATAAAGATTTAACCAAGGTTTATCAACTGACCGCTCCAAAACTCTATGGTTCTGTTCAAAATGATGGGGCCACCTATTCCAATAGTTACAAACTCCTTTTGAACAAGGGCACAACCAATACTTACACAGTCACTTCAAATGTTGTAACGGTTCGTACACCAGGTGATGGGGAGACAACCACACTCATTACACCAGATAAAAACAATGAAAATGCGGATGGTGTCCTCATTAATGACACGGTCGTAGCCCTTGGCACAACCAACCACTACCGATTGATTTGGGATTTGGACCAGTATAAGGGAGATCGTTCTGCTAAAGAGACAATTGCACGAGGCTTCTTCTTTGTGGACGATTACCCAGAGGAAGTGCTCGATGTGGTGGAAAATGGCACGGCTGTTACAACCCTTGATGGTCAGAAGGTATCAGGAATAACGGTTAAAAACTATGCTTCACTAAATGAAGCTCCTAAAGACCTTCAAGCTAAATTAGCTCGTGCTAAGATTACACCGACAGGTGCCTTTCAAGTCTTTTTGCCGGATGACAACCAAGCCTTTTATGACCAGTATGTTCAAACAGGAACTTCTTTAGCTCTTTTGACCAAAATGACGGTGAAAGATAGTCTCTATGGTCAAACTAAGACCTATACAAACAAGGCTTATCAAGTTGATTTCGGCAATGGCTATGAAACTAAGGAAGTGACCAACACCCTTGTTTCTCCAGTACCCAAGAAACAAAACCTCAATAAAGACAAAGTAGACATCAATGGGAAGCCCATGCTAGTGGGAACTCAAAATCACTATACTCTCTCATGGGACTTGGACCAATACCGAGGGATGAAAGCAGACAACTCTCAGATTGCACAAGGTTTTTACTTTGTGGATGATTATCCAGAAGAAGCTTTATTGCCGGATGAAGCAGCTATTCAGTTTGTCACATCTGATGGCAAAACAGTTTCAGGAATCACGGTGAAGGCTTATTCTCAATTATCAGAAGCTCCTAAAACGCTACAAGCAGCCCTTTCGAAACAAAAAATTCAGCCTAAAGGAGCTTTTCAAGTTTTCATGCCTGAGGACCCACAAGTCTTTTTTGAATCTTATGTGACCAAGGGGGAGAATATTACCATTGTCACTCCGATGACGGTTTTGGAAACCATGCTTAATTCAGGGAAGTCTTATGAAAACGTGGCTTATCAGGTGGACTTTGGGCAAGCCTATGAAACCAACACGGTGACCAATTTTGTCCCTAAAGTAACTCCACATAAGTCTAATACCAATCAAGAAGGTATTTCAATTGATGGAAAGACTGTTCTTCCGAATACGGTCAATTATTACAAAATTGTCTTGGATTACAGTCAATACAAGGACATGGTCGTGACGGATGATGTTCTTGCCAAGGGATTTTACATGGTAGACGATTACCCAGAAGAAGCCCTTACCCTAATTCCTGATGGCATTCAAGTTTTGGATAAGGATGGCAATCGTGTATCTGGTATCTCTGTCAGCACCTACGCTAGTTTGTCAGAAGCTCCGAAAGTTGTTCAAGATGCCATGGCTAAACGTCAGTTTACACCTAAAGGAGCCATTCAGGTCCTTAGCAGCGATGATCCCAAAACCTTTTATGAGACCTATGTGAAGACTGGTCAAACCTTAGTTGTCACGCTTCCGATGACGGTAAAAAATGGGTTGACCAAAACAGGTGGTCAGTATGAAAATACAGCCTATCAGATTGATTTTGGCTTGGCCTATGTCACGGAAACAGTGGTCAATAATGTTCCCAAACTAGACCCACAAAAAGATGTGGTGATTGACTTGTCTCATAAAGATGAGAGCCTTGACGGGAAAGAAGTGGCCTTGTATCAAACCTTTAACTATCGCTTGGTTGGAGCATTGATTCCAAGCAATCGTGCGACTGATTTATTTGAATATGGTTTTGAAGATAACTATGATGAAAAGCATGATGAGTATAATGGTGTTTATCGCAGCTATCTGATGACGGATGTCATCCTCAAAGATGGTTCTGTCTTAAAAGAGGGGACAGAAGTCACGAAATATACCTTGCAACAGGTGGATACAGAAAATGGCCTCGTGTCAATTTCATTTGATAAATCCTTCTTAGAGACTATCTCTGATGATTCAGCCTTTCAGGCAGATGTTTACCTGCAGATGAAACGGATTGCGACTGGTCAGGTGGAGAATACCTACCTTTATACAGTGAATGGCTATGTCATCAGCTCAAATACAGTTGTAACACATACACCTCAACCTGAAGAACCAAGTCCAAATCAACCCACACCACCTCAACCACCAATTGAGACTATTGAACCGCCTGTTCCAGCAAATATTTTGCCAAATACAGGGGAACAGGAATCCCTTTTGGGCTTGATTGGAGCTGGTATTCTACTTGGTACGGCTTATGGACTGAAGAAAAAGGAGGAGAAGTAGATGAATCCAAAAACTATTTATGAAAAGGATTCAGACCAAGATGGTTTGACAGATGCTCAGGAACTGGCTTTCGGAACCAATCCGCAGTCTGTTGACACAGATGGTGATGGTCAAGCTGATTTAGAAGAGCTACAATCTGGACATTCACCACTAGTCCCACAAAAGGAGTTGTGTGATGGCTTGGAACTTTGACACCATGAAAGAGGCTTTGTCTGAAATGGAGAAGGTCGATTACCAAGAGTTTATCAAGGCCTTTCTCTCTTTGGAATTAAGTATTTCTGATAGAACAATCCTCAATCAGGTTTATCAAGATTATATGGATGAAGATGACCTATCCTTGATTAGTGATGAGCTACGAGTTAAAGTTGATAGTTATCAGGATGAAGTACAGGCAGATATGACTGACATTCTAGAAAAGTTGTACCGAACAGGGGAAGGCTCTAGTTTTATTATGGATCTGATGTCTTCAAATAGTCTTTCAGACACCTTGGAACAGTATGAGGTTTTGGATAGTGACGATTATTCACCACTTAGCCTTGAAACCTTACAGGACATGATTCAACAGGAATTGGCTATTTCCAGTCAGGATTATTTTGGAGATTTGGTTCACCTTGCCTTGCAAAAAGATTTACTAGACCAGAAAAGTCATTTCTTACAACACTATGTGGCAACTGTAATGGAAGGTATTCCGCAAGAAAAAGACCAACGAGCCTTGGTCCTAGACTAAAACGAAGGGCTGAGAAAAGAATCTCAGCTCTTTTTTTGATGGGAGGGAAAAATGAATCAAGAAGTCTTACTACAAATGATGAGAGCCACCATTCCTCGTGATAGAGCCCTGCTTGAAGCGTTTTTATATTACCAAGCAGAGCATTTTGATGAGGAGTGGGAAAGTCTTATTCGTCAGTTTTTAACCAATAGGCAAGAAATAAATAAGTCTGTTCAAGTACTTCACTTTGAGACAGATATTTCAGCTTTTGTTCAGGCTAGTCCTTATGATACTGCTCATGATTTATTGACCTATACACAAGTATTCGGCCAAACTGGTCTCCAAAAACTCGACAAACTATCGCCGTCTGAAAAAGACTTGGTGATTGAAGTGGCCTTGTTTAATCTGGCCACTCGGTTTCAATTATTAGATTCCAATGGTCACTACCAAACCATATCGCCGGATTCACTCTTACAAAAGAGTAGGGGAGCTAATTTGGTCAATGTGTATCGTGTGGCTAATAATTTAGCGGATCGAATCAGCCGAGATATTGAACAGTTTCTCTTAACTTACGAGCCTGAGCTTGAAACAAGAGCTGATGAAACTGTTCTAGAAAATGAAGAAACTGTTGATGAGCACAAAACAAGTGTTCATCAAGTAATATCATTTAGAGAAGATGGCTCTCTCATCATTGCTAGTTTGGATGTAGATTTGTCTCAACTAGATGTTCAAACAGGAAAAACCAGTCATCTGCCAGCTTATGAAGAGTTGTCATTACGACGTAAATTTGAGATTCTAACATATTTTGACCAAATTCGTAATGAACGTTCAAAAGTCCCAAGTTTTAGACGAGGTGATTTTGATACTGAGATGGAAATGACACCAGTCTTTGATGGCGAGGAGTTACTTACCTATCTAGAGGCTGATGGTAGTCCCTATGAGTTGAAAAGAACTTTGACTAGAGTCGAAGAAAAGGAATTAGAAAAAATTGGACAAGCCATTAGGATAGAAAATCAAGAAAAATTGACTCAAGTGGGGATTGAGCTATCTCAGTTTGACCCAGACCAAGTCGGTATTTTATTGGATGCGGCTGGTCGTTTTCGTTTAAAAAATGCGGACCTTGCTTTATTAGGTGGTTATCCCAAAGCCTCGGTAACTCAACTAGCCCTTGCGACAGAACTACTCCAAATGGGATTGAGTCATGAAAAGGTTGAATTTTTCTTTGGTAGCCAGCTTTCCCTTGAAGAGCTGCGACAAGTTGCCTACGCCTTTTTACACGAAGAACTCAGCAGAGAAGATGCGGAGTATTTTGAAAAAGATAAGGGCAACCAGCCAGATTTGACCTTTAGAAATTGGAAGAACAAGCTAGAGAAAGCTGAGACGAAAGTAGTGGTTGATGAAGAATTTTCGGAAAATCCACTGGTTCAGAGAGTATTGGACACTTATCCTCTGGGGGCATTGGTTTCCTATAAGGGACAGGATTTTGAGGTCATGTCGGTCAGCGATGCTCGATTGAACGGTTTGATTCGGATTGAGTTAGTCAATGATTTTTCGGTTATCATTGAACAAAATCCAGTTCTTTATGTGAGGACCTGGGAAGAAGTCAGTCAGGCACTTCATCAGCTAAAGTCAGAACAACAAACAGAGTTAGAAGAAACGGACCAAGAATTAAACCTATTCTCATTTCTGGAAGAGGAGCCAGTTCAGAGTATTGGACTATTGGAACCCGATGGTTCTGAAAAAGGTCAAAACGATACTGATCTTGAAGAAACAGATAGTCAAATTCCTGAAGAGGTAGTCGTCGAAACAATTCCTGAGATTCCAGTAACGGACTTTTATTTTCCAGAAGATATGACGGACTTTTATCCAAAGACTGCTAGAGATAAGGTTGAGACAAACATTGCGGCCATTCGTTTGGTAAAAAATCTAGAAGTAGAGCACCGCAATGCTTCATCAAGTGAACAAGAACTCCTTGCCAAGTATGTGGGCTGGGGTGGACTTGCCAATGATTTCTTTGATGACTATAATCCAAAATTTTCTAAGGAACGAGAAGAACTGAAAAGCCTAGTCACAGATAAAGAGTATTCGGATATGAAACAGTCCTCTCTGACAGCCTATTATACAGACCCTGCCCTGATCCGTCAGATGTGGGATAAGTTGGAAAGAGATGGCTTTACAGGCGGCAAAATCCTAGATCCTTCCATGGGAACAGGGAATTTTTTTGCGGCTATGCCCAAACACTTAAGAGAAAAGAGTGAGTTATATGGTGTGGAATTAGATACTATTACAGGAGCTATTGCCAAACACCTTCATCCCAATAGTCACATTGAAATTAAGGGCTTTGAGACGGTGGCTTTTAACGACAATAGTTTTGATTTGGTGATTTCAAATGTGCCCTTTGCCAATATACGAATTGCGGATAACAGGTACGATAGGCCTTACATGATTCATGACTACTTTGTCAAAAAGTCACTTGATTTGGTCCATGATGGTGGACAAGTAGCGATTATCTCTTCCACAGGAACTATGGATAAGCGAACAGAAAACATCTTACAAGATATTCGTGAGACAACTGAATTTCTTGGTGGGGTTCGACTGCCTGATTCTGCCTTTAAGGCCATTGCGGGAACGAGTGTCACAACGGATATGTTATTCTTCCAGAAACACCTGAACAAGGAATATGTGGCAGACGACTTAGCCTTTTCAGGTTCCATTCGTTATGATAAGGATAGTCGCATTTGGCTCAATCCTTACTTTGATGGGGAATACAATAGCCAAGTGCTAGGAACCTACGAGGTCAGAAATTTTAACGGCGGAACACTTTCTGTTAAGGGGACTAGTGATGACTTGATTGCAAGTGTCCAAACTGCTCTAAATCACGTTAAGGCCCCAAGAGAGATTGATAGAAATGAGGTCATCGTTAATCCAATTGTGTTGACCAAACAAGTCATTGATACCTCCATTCCAGCTGAAATGAGGGAGAATCTGGGTCAGTACAGTTTTGGTTACCAGGGTTCTACAGTTTACTATCGAGATAATAAAGGCATTCGAGTCGGAACCAAGACGGAAGAAATCAGTTACTATGTCGATGAAGAGGGCAACTTCAAAGCATGGGACACCAAACATTCTCAAAAGCAGATTGATCGCTTTAATGCCTTAGAAGTGACTGATAACACTGCTCTGGATGTCTATGTGACCGATGATGCAGCTAAACGCGGACAATTTAAGGGTTATTATAAAAAGTCAGTTTTCTATGAAGCTCCTTTGTCTGATAAAGAAGTGGCACGAATCAAAGGAATGGTCGATATTCGCAATGCTTACCAAGAGGTCATTGCCATTCAACGCCATTATGACTATGATAAGAAGACCTTTAACCACTTGTTAGGTAAACTCAATCGTACCTATGATAGCTTTGTCAAACGCTATGGGTATTTGAATAGTGCTGTGAACCGCAATCTTTTTGATAGTGATGATAAGTATTCGCTTCTTGCTAGTTTGGAAGATGAAAGTCTGGATCCAAGTGGAAAGTCTGTTATCTATACTAAATCTCTTGCCTTTGAGAAGGCTCTAGTGCGTCCTGAAAAAGAGGTTAAAAAGGTACATACTGCCCTTGATGCCTTAAATTCGAGCTTGGCTGACGGACGAGGTGTTGATTTCGCTTATATGATGTCTATCTATCAGGTTGATTCGCAGATGACCTTGATTGAGGAGTTAGGCGACCTCATTATGCCTGATCCTGAGAAGTATTTGAATGGAGAATTGACCTATGTTTCTCGCCAAGACTTTCTGTCAGGGGATGTCGTCACTAAGTTAGAAATGGTAGATTTATTCGTCAAACAAGACAATCAGGACTTTAACTGGCCACATTATGCAGGGTTACTTGAGACGGTCAAACCAGCACGTATTACTTTAGCAGACATGTTGGAACAATCAAAAGGCTTCTTAACTAACATTCAGACGGTGAAAATTCCTAATGATTGTCAAGGTGTATTTTTTGTTCAAGATAGCATGAAACATATTGATGAACTAAGCCCATTAGCAAAACACAATCTGAAAAAGGTTGTTAATCGCAATGCTTATTTACCTGATTCTGATAAGATAGAATTAAGTAAGGAAATTGAAAATACCAATAAAGATCAATCCCAAGAATTGGATAAAGACGTACCAGAAAAAAATGAAGTGACTGTAAAAATGTTCCAATTTGCGAAGTCAATTAATCGCTTGTTGAGTGGTAACCAACTACAGAAAAAACGAAACCTAGACAAATTGATTAAAATTTTGTATAATAGGAATTGAAGTTAAATTAGATGCTAAAAATTTGTAATTAAGAAGGAGGGATTCGTCATGTTGGTATTCCAAATGCGTTATCAAATGCGTTATGTAGATAAAACATCTACTGTTTTGAAACAGACTAAAAACAGTGATTACGCAGATAAATAAATACGTTAGATTAATTCCTACCAGTGACTAATCTTATGACTTTTTAAACAGATAACTAAAATTACAAACAAATCGTTTAACTTCTGTATTTGTTTATAGATGTAATCACTTCAGGAGTGATTAAATGAACAAAAATATAAAATATTCTCAAAACTTTTTAACGAGTGAAAAAGTACTCAACCAAATAATAAAACAATTGAATTTAAAAGAAACCGATACCGTTTACGAAATTGGAACAGGTAAAGGGCATTTAACGACGAAACTGGCTAAAATAAGTAAACAGGTAACGTCTATTGAATTAGACAGTCATCTATTCAACTTATCGTCAGAAAAATTAAAACTGAATACTCGTGTCACTTTAATTCACCAAGATATTCTACAGTTTCAATTCCCTAACAAACAGAGGTATAAAATTGTTGGGAATATTCCTTACCATTTAAGCACACAAATTATTAAAAAAGTGGTTTTTGAAAGCCATGCGTCTGATATCTATCTGATTGTTGAAGAAGGATTCTACAAGCGTACCTTGGATATTCACCGAACACTAGGGTTGCTCTTGCACACTCAAGTCTCGATTCAGCAATTGCTTAAGCTGCCAGCGGAATGCTTTCATCCTAAACCAAAAGTAAACAGTGTCTTAATAAAACTTACCCGCCATACCACAGATGTTCCAGATAAATATTGGAAGCTATATACGTACTTTGTTTCAAAATGGGTCAATCGAGAATATCGTCAACTGTTTACTAAAAATCAGTTTCATCAAGCAATGAAACACGCCAAAGTAAACAATTTAAGTACCGTTACTTATGAGCAAGTATTGTCTATTTTTAATAGTTATCTATTATTTAACGGGAGGAAATAATTCTATGAGTCGCTTTTGTAAATTTGGAAAGTTACACGTTACTAAAGGGAATGTAGATAAATTATTAGGTATACTACTGACAGCTTCCAAGGAGCTAAAGAGGTCCCTAGCGCCTACGGGGAATTTGTATCGATAAGGGGTACAAATTCCCACTAAGCGCTCGGGACCCCTTGTAGGAAAATGTCCTAAGTGTGGCAACAATATTGTATTAAAAAAATCGTTTTATGGTTGTTCAAATTATCCTGAATGTACCTTCACTTTAGCTGAACATTTTAGAAAGAAAAAACTCACCAAAACAAATGTAAAAGAATTACTAGAGGGAAAAGAAACCCTGGTAAAAGGAATCAAAACGAAAGATAGAAAGTCCTACAATGCCGTTGTAAAAATCGGAGAAAAGGGATATATTGATTTTATATCTTTCTCAAAATAAACATAAAATCCCTTTAAAGAGGGCTTTTATATATTAATCACAAATCACTTGTGATTTGTGATTCCTAATGATACAATATTACTATACAAAAAAAGAATGGGGCGTAGTTATGGAGAAGGAAGAACTCAAAATACTTGAAGAATTAAGACGTATTTTAAACAGTAAAAATGAAGCGATTGGACCTTTACAGAATTACTCTATGAAGCGCCATATTTAAAAAGCTACCAAGACGAAGAGGATGAAGAGGATGAGGAGGCAGATTGCCTTGAATATATTGACAATACTGATAAGATAATATATCTTTACTACCAAGACGATAAATGCGTCGGAAAAGTTAAACTGCGAAAAAATTGGAACCGGTACGCTTATATAGAAGATATCGCCGTATGTAAGGATTTCAGGGGGCAAGGCATAGGCAGCGCGCTTATCAATATATCTATAGAATGGGCAAAGCATAAAAACTTGCATGGACTAATGCTTGAAACCCAGGACAATAACCTTATAGCTTGTAAATTCTATCATAATTGTGGTTTCAAAATCGGCTCCGTCGATACTATGTTATACGCCAACTTTGAAAACAACTTTGAAAAAGCTGTTTTCTGGTATTTAAGGTTTTAGAATGCAAGGAACAGTGAATTGGAGTTCGTCTTGTTATAATTAGCTTCTTGGGGTATCTTTAAATACTGTAGAAAAGAGGAAGGAAATAATAAATGGCTAAAATGAGAATATCACCGGAATTGAAAAAACTGATCGAAAAATACCGCTGCGTAAAAGATACGGAAGGAATGTCTCCTGCTAAGGTATATAAGCTGGTGGGAGAAAATGAAAACCTATATTTAAAAATGACGGACAGCCGGTATAAAGGGACCACCTATGATGTGGAACGGGAAAAGGACATGATGCTATGGCTGGAAGGAAAGCTGCCTGTTCCAAAGGTCCTGCACTTTGAACGGCATGATGGCTGGAGCAATCTGCTCATGAGTGAGGCCGATGGCGTCCTTTGCTCGGAAGAGTATGAAGATGAACAAAGCCCTGAAAAGATTATCGAGCTGTATGCGGAGTGCATCAGGCTCTTTCACTCCATCGACATATCGGATTGTCCCTATACGAATAGCTTAGACAGCCGCTTAGCCGAATTGGATTACTTACTGAATAACGATCTGGCCGATGTGGATTGCGAAAACTGGGAAGAAGACACTCCATTTAAAGATCCGCGCGAGCTGTATGATTTTTTAAAGACGGAAAAGCCCGAAGAGGAACTTGTCTTTTCCCACGGCGACCTGGGAGACAGCAACATCTTTGTGAAAGATGGCAAAGTAAGTGGCTTTATTGATCTTGGGAGAAGCGGCAGGGCGGACAAGTGGTATGACATTGCCTTCTGCGTCCGGTCGATCAGGGAGGATATCGGGGAAGAACAGTATGTCGAGCTATTTTTTGACTTACTGGGGATCAAGCCTGATTGGGAGAAAATAAAATATTATATTTTACTGGATGAATTGTTTTAGTACCTAGATTTAGATGTCTAAAAAGCTTTAACTACAAGCTTTTTAGACATCTAATCTTTTCTGATCTTTTAGCACCTTTAAAAAGTGACTTTGATCTCATTATTATTGATACTGTACCAACGCCAAGCGTTTATACAAATAATGCAATCGTGGCAAGTGATTACGTCATGATCCCTTTACAAGCAGAAGAAGAAAGTACAAACAACATTCAAAACTATATTTCCTATTTGATTGATTTACAAGAACAGTTTAACCCTGGACTAGATATGATCGGTTTTGTTCCTTATTTAGTTGATACGGACAGCACAACGATAAAATCAAACCTGGAAGAACTGTACAAGCAACATAAAGAAGATAACTTGGTTTTCCAAAATATTATCAAGCGAAGTAATAAAGTAAGTACCTGGTCTAAAAACGGCATTACAGAACACAAAGGCTATGACAAAAAAGTTTTATCTATGTATGAGAACGTATTTTTTGAAATGCTTGAGCGAATCATTCAATTAGAAAACGAAAAAGAATAGAATCACAAATCACAAGTGATTAATCACAAATCACTTGTGATTTGTGATTGTTGATGATAAAATAAGAGTAAGAAGAAATAGAAAGAAGTGAGTGGTTGTGGGAAATTTAGGCGCACAAAAAGCAAAACGAAATGATACACCAATCAGTGCAAAAAAAGATATTATGGGGGATAAGACGGTTCGTGTTCGTGCTGACTTGCACCATATTATAAAAATCGAAACAGCAAAGAATGGCGGAAACGTAAAAGAAGTTATGGATAAAGCCTTAGAAGAATATATTCGGAAATATTTACCTGACAAACTTTAAAAGGAGTGAAAATGAAATGGCAGTTACTTATGAAAAAACATTTGAAATAGAGATCATTAACGAATTATCGGCAAGCGTTTATAATCGAGTATTAAACTATGTTTTGAATCATGAATTAAATAAAAATGACTCTCAATTATTGGAAGTCAATTTATTAAACCAATTAAAGCTTGCAAAACGTGTAAATCTTTTTGATTATTCTTTAGAAGAATTACAAGCCGTTCATGAGTATTGGCGGTCAATGAATCGCTATTCAAAACAAGTTTTGAATAAAGAGAAAGTGGCTTAATATGGCAAATATAGTCAATTTTACTGACAAACAATTTGAAAATCGCTTAAATGATAATTTAGAAGAATTGGTTCAAGGAAAAAAAGCGGTTGAATCGCCAACCGCTTTTTTACTTGGTGGGCAACCAGGGTCAGGGAAAACGAGTTTGCGATCAGCAATTCTTGAAGAAACACAAGGGAATGTTATTGTCATTGATAATGATACCTTTAAACAACAGCACCCTAATTTTGATGAACTAGCGAAACTTTATGAGAAAGACGTAGTAAAACACGTTACCCCTTATTCTAATCGCATGACAGAAGCGATCATAAGCCGTTTAAGCGATCAAGGCTATAACTTGGTGATTGAAGGTACAGGACGAACAACAGACGTTCCCATTCAAACCGCAACAATGCTTCAAGCCAAAGGTTATGAAACAAAAATGTATGTCATGGCAGTACCGAAAATTGAATCATACTTAGGAACAATTGAACGATATGAAAGTTTGCCTACACCTATTCCAACGTAACGGATAGGAGTTTAGGTGTCCCTGCTTCACGCTATGATAGTGGTCGAAAAATCTTTGAAAACCTCCTGAATTCCAATCAACCAACCATCACAAAACAAGTTGTTGAAGGGGATAAGAAAAAGAATGTGACGGATGTGGAGAAAACAACAGTCCTGCGTGCCAAGGAAACACACCTACAAGAACTCTTTCAAGGTTTTGTAGCAAGGTATCCAGAAGTCCAACAGATGATTGAAGACACCTATAATAGGCTCTACAATCGTACGGTATCAAAGACCTATGACGGTAGCCATTTAACCATTGATGGACTTGCTCAGAATATTTCATTACGGCCTCACCAAAAGAATGCCATTCAACGGATTGTCGAGGAAAAACGTGCCCTACTAGCTCATGAAGTTGGTTCAGGTAAAACACTTACCATGCTTGGGGCAGGATTCAAACTGAAAGAACTCGGAATGGTACATAAACCTCTCTATGTGGTTCCTTCTAGTTTGACTGCTCAGTTTGGTCAAGAAATCATGAAATTTTTCCCAACCAAAAAAGTCTATGTGACCACCAAGAAAGATTTTGCCAAAGCTAAACGCAAACAGTTTGTATCACGTATTATCACAGGGGACTATGATGCCATTGTCATTGGAGATTCACAATTTGAGAAGATACCGATGAGTCGTGAAAAACAGGTCACCTATATCAATGACAAACTTGAACAACTCAGAGAAATCAAGCTAGGAAGTGACTCTGATTATACGGTGAAAGAAGCAGAGCGTTCGATTAAGGGACTAGAGCACCAATTAGAAGAACTCCAAAAACTGGAGCGGGATACCTTTATTGAATTTGAAAACCTTGGCATTGATTTTCTTTTTGTGGATGAGGCTCATCACTTCAAGAATATCCGACCAATCACTGGACTTGGGAATGTCGCGGGTATCACCAATACCACTTCAAAAAAGAACGTAGACATGGAAATGAAGGTGAGACAGGTTCAGGCAGAGCATGGCGATAGAAATGTTGTTTTTGCGACAGGAACACCAGTCTCAAACTCCATTAGTGAACTTTTCACTATGATGAATTACATTCAACCCGATGTCTTGGAACGATACCAGGTATCCAATTTTGACTCCTGGGTTGGGGCTTTTGGGAATATCGAAAACTCTATGGAACTAGCCCCGACAGGAGATAAATACCAACCTAAGAAACGGTTCAAGAAATTTGTCAACCTTCCTGAACTCATGCGAATTTACAAGGAAACAGCTGATATTCAGACTTCAGATATGCTTGATTTACCTGTACCTGAAGCTAAGATTATTGCGGTGGAAAGCGAGTTAACGCAAGCTCAGAAATACTATTTAGAAGAACTGGTAGAGCGTTCAGACGCTATCAAGTCAGGTAGTGTTGATCCAAGTAGAGATAACATGCTTAAAATCACAGGTGAAGCCAGAAAACTAGCCATTGATATGCGGTTGATTGACCCTGCTTATAATTTATCAGATAATCAGAAAATCCTTCAAGTGGTCGATAATGTCGAGCGGATTTACCGTGAAGGAGCTGGAGACAAAGCCACACAGATGATTTTCTCTGATATTGGTACCCCTAAAAGTAAGGAAGAGGGTTTTGATGTCTACAATGAACTTAAGGACTTGCTAGTCGATCGAGGTATTCCAAAGGAACAAATTGCCTTTGTCCATGATGCCAATACTGATGAGAAGAAAAACTCACTGTCACGAAAGGTCAATAGTGGTGAAGTGCGGATTCTCATGGCTTCTACGGAAAAAGGTGGAACTGGTCTAAACGTACAATCACGCATGAAAGCTGTCCACCACTTAGATGTTCCTTGGCGTCCCTCAGATGTAGGACGGATTTTGCGGACATTCAAAATAAAAAAGAATGTGGAGGTAACAGACAATGGCAAAATCATTATTTGAGGAACTGGGCGGCAAATACGAAAGGCAAGGGGATTATTTGATACCGTGCTTAACTGTACCCGCCGAAGAAGAACAGCCGATAGGCATCTGGGGACAGCGGCATTTGGATTATCTGAAGCATCACTGCAAAGTTACATACACCAATCTTCTTACAAGCGGCAGACTTAACGCTTACCTTGCCGACATTGACAGACAGGCACAGGAACGCTTTGAAAGGCTCATAGAGGGTATGAAACAGGCACAGGGCATAACGGAACAGCTAAAGGCAGAAAACGCCTTAGAATGGACAGGATGCCTCAATAACATAAGGGCTTGTGCGAGGGAGATTGTGGAAAAGGAAATTATTTTTGCATAAACAGATGATTAGTGGCAGGGGGAAATCCTGCCGCTTTTTCTGCTTTAGTTTGTCAGCTTGACAAATAAAGGGTTAAGGAATATAATTAGATTCAGTATTATACAAGGAGTTAATAAATATGCGGCAAGGTATTATTAAATAAACTGTCAATTTGATAGTGGGAACAAAAAGTAGCAGTCCCGTTTCACTTTTAATATGGGGCTTAGTTTTTTGTACCCAGTTTAAGAATACTTTTATCATGTAATTTTATATGCCCGAAAACATATAAGTGTTTTGGGGCTATTGGAGTTATTTACCCAGTGATAGGAGTATTTATCACTGGGTATTTTTATGCCCTTTTTTGGGTGTTGATAGGAGGAAAATCACATGAAAATAATTAACTTAGGCATTCTGGCTCACGTTGACGCAGGAAAGACAACATTAACGGAGAGTTTATTGTATACCAGTGGTGCAATTGCAGAACCAGGGAGCGTAGATAAAGGCACAACAAGGACAGATACAATGAATTTGGAGCGTCAAAGGGGAATCACTATCCAGACAGCAGTGACATCTTTTCAGTGGGAGGATGTAAAAGTCAACATTATAGATACGCCAGGCCATATGGATTTTTTGGCGGAAGTATACCGTTCTTTATCCGTATTAGACGGAGCAGTATTATTAGTTTCTGCAAAGGATGGCATACAGGCACAGACCCGTATACTGTTTCATGCACTACAGACAATGAAGATTCCGACAATTTTTTTCATCAATAAAATTGACCAAGAGGGGATTGATTTGCCAATGGTATATCAAGAAATGAAAGCAAAGCTTTCTTCGGAAATTATAGTGAAGCAAAAGGTTGGGCAGCATCCCCATATAAATGTAACGGACAATGACGATATGGAACAGTGGGATGCGGTAATTATGGGAAACGATGAACTATTAGAGAAATATATGTCAGGGAAACCGTTTAAAATGTCAGAACTGGAACAGGAAGAAAACAGGAGATTCCAAAACGGAACGTTATTTCCCGTTTATCACGGAAGTGCTAAAAACAATCTGGGGATTCGGCAGCTTATAGAAGTGATTGCCAGTAAGTTTTATTCATCAACGCCTGAAGGTCAATCTGAACTATGCGGGCAGGTTTTTAAGATTGAATATTCAGAGAAAAGGCGGCGTTTTGTTTATGTGCGTATATATAGCGGAACATTGCATTTGAGGGATGTTATTAAAATATCTGAAAAAGAGAAAATAAAAATCACAGAGATGTGTGTTCCGACAAACGGTGAATTATATTCATCCGATACAGCCTGCTCTGGTGATATTGTAATTTTACCAAATGATGTTTTGCAGCTAAACAGTATTTTGGGGAACGAAATGCTGTTGCCGCAGAGAAAATTTATTGAAAATCCTCTCCCTATGCTCCAAACAACGATTGCAGTAAAGAAATCTGAACAGCGGGAAATATTGCTTGGGGCACTTACAGAAATTTCAGATGGCGACCCTCTTTTAAAATATTATGTGGATACTACAACGCATGAGATTATACTTTCTTTTTTGGGGAATGTGCAGATGGAAGTCATTTGTGCCATCCTTGAGGAAAAATACCATGTGGAGGCAGAAATAAAAGAGCCTACTGTTATATATATGGAAAGACCGCTTAGAAAAGCAGAATATACCATCCACATAGAAGTCCCGCCAAATCCTTTCTGGGCTTCTGTCGGGTTGTCCATAGAGCCGCTCCCTATTGGAAGCGGAGTGCAGTATGAAAGCAGAGTTTCACTTGGATATTTAAACCAATCGTTCCAAAATGCGGTTATGGAGGGGGTTCTTTATGGCTGCGAGCAGGGGCTGTATGGATGGAAAGTGACAGACTGTAAAATCTGTTTTGAATATGGATTGTATTATAGTCCTGTAAGTACCCCCGCAGACTTTCGGCTGCTTTCCCCTATCGTATTGGAGCAGGCTTTAAAAAAAGCAGGGACAGAACTATTAGAGCCATATCTCCACTTTGAAATTTATGCACCGCAGGAATATCTCTCACGGGCGTATCATGATGCTCCAAGGTATTGTGCAGATATTGTAAGTACTCAGATAAAGAATGACGAGGTCATTCTGAAAGGAGAAATCCCTGCTAGATGTATTCAAGAATACAGGAACGATTTAACTTATTTCACAAATGGGCAGGGAGTCTGCTTGACAGAGTTAAAAGGATACCAGCCAGCTATTGGTAAATTTATTTGCCAACCCCGCCGCCCGAATAGCCGTATAGATAAGGTTCGGCATATGTTCCACAAGTTAGCTTAACAGCTTGCAAAAGTCATATAAAATGAGATTTGAAAGGATTAGAGACTAATTATGATGAAATGCGAATGGATATTGTGTCCTGTTTGTGGGAGCAAAACCCGTAATAAAATTAGGAAGGACACTGTTTTGGAGAATTATCCCCTTTATTGTCCAAAATGCAGACAAGAAAGCTTGATTAAAGTTGACAACTTGAAGATAACTGTCATCAAAGAGCCAGACGCTTAAGACGCAGAGCCGATGAAATTGTGGAACAATTCACGAATCATCGGCTCTTTTTGTTTCGTATTTGAAAGAACAAACTCACCAAATAAAAAAAACGATATTCGGGTGGGTTATTTTGTTATACCCTAAATTACCCTCTGAATTTGTTTTTAAATTTGGAGGGATTTTTTTATGTTCTTTTTTCGGGCGGTTATTCATCTGCTCATACGAAGTAAAATTTATCAATACATAGCATATCAGAGAATGGCAGGAAACCAGTTAAAAAAATTTCTGCCAGTGCAGCGGTACTTCTCACCTTGAAAGTGGAAGTACAATCTCCATACAACAGAATTTGTATTTCCCATAACCGTGAAGGTCACAGAGCCTTTGCGGTTTTTCTTTTGTCGTTTTTTGTTGGAAAGTGCCGCAGGGCTGTTTCTGGTGTGCGTTGCCGCTCCCCGCCTCTCCATCTGGATTTTTACATTTCAAAAATTCAGATTGGAGGTATTAGCGGTGAAATACGCACCAAGAAAGGTATTTATCAAAGAAAGCGGCAGATATGTGGAACTGTCCTACATGGATTTCTGCCGCCGCAGGGAATCCGACCAGACCTACATGGACAAGCTGTTTATTCCCGTTCAAGGCTGTCTGCTTGAAGTCGTGAGGGAGCAATACACGGACTTCTACCGAGATAAGGAACGGTGGCGTTATCTGAAAAAATTAGATACGAAGAACAGCCTGCTTTCTCTGGATGGATTTACGGACAGCGAGGGGAAGCCTTTAGACTTTATCGCTGATGAAGCGGCGGACATTGCGGAAACCGTTGTCAATGCGGTTATGGTGGACAGGCTGAAAGCCGCCCTGCCTTTGCTGTCGGATAGTGAACAGGAATTGATACAGGCAATCTTTTTTGACGGACTTTCTGAGCGTGAAGTCGGGGCGAGGTTCGGCATAACCCAGAGCGTTGTGAACAAACGCAAAGCCAGAATCCTAAGAAAACTAAGAAAGATAATAGAAAATTAAAATTTAAGGCGTTCAGCCCCCTTGTTTTTTCCTTTGGGAAAATGAGGGGGTTTTTCTCTGCCCTCTCAATCAATTCTGATTGGAGGAAAAGAAGCATGGCATATAACCACGGACGGGAGGACAGGAAATGGCGTATCTGGAAAGAAGCGGAGGAAAAGCTGCTGCGTGAGTGCGGCGTTGATGAAGCGACCATTGAGCAGATACGCATTGCGGACAGGGCAGACTTCAATTCCAACAGGCGGTTTTACCGATGGACGAATGACGTTGCGGAATACCTTGAGGACATGGCAGACAGGGAGCGGCAGACGGAGGTGGGTACGGTTGCGGAGTTACTGGACGAGATTGAGAGCGAAAATCTTTATCAAGTATTAGTCACGGTGGACGGACGTACCTTGAAAATCGTCCTGCTGAAAATGCAGGGGTATTCCACAAAAGAAATTGCCCCGCTCGTGCATTTGACGACTGGTGCTATTTACGCAAGGTTAGACCATCTGCGGAAGAAGCTACGAAAATTTTATAGCGTCTAAAACAGCCTGCCGTCCTGCGGGCTACTGGGTGAGGGATGGAAATCCCCTCACTCATTTTTTGCAGGAGGTAAGCAGGATGACATACAGAGTTAAGGCATACACGCTTCGGGAGGAATCTACGGAAAGCAGCACAAGGTATTTTATCAGCTTTAAGGACGGGCAGGGCAAATCCCACGAGTTGGAAGTGTCGGAACAGTTCTTTATGGAGTTTCGGCAAATGGAACGCAGGAACAGGAATCTTCTCCAATGGGACGAGCGGCACAGGGAGTTTTCGGAAGTATGGGACGAAACGCTGAACAGGCGGGCGTTAAAGCTGCCTAAGAGCATTGAGGAACAAATGATTGAAGCAGAACGGGCGGAACTGCTTTGTAAAGCGGTTGACAGACTGCCAGAGATACAAAGGCGGCGTTTCCTGCTCTACTACGAGTACGAATTTAATTTTTATCAAATCGCTGCGATGGAGCATTGCACCGCTTCGGCAATACAGAAATCTGTTGCGATTGCAAAGGAGAAAGTAAAGGCGGAAATGAAAAAGTATCTCCAACCGTGACCGACACCGCCCGAAAAAGAAATCCGTTTTTTATTTGTACGGGATTGGCGGCATTACATACTCTCATTTTTTTCATGGGAGTAAATCTATTTTTAAGGAGGTCAACGCTTATGTGCAACAACAAGATAACTGCCCGAAAGGAGGAAAGCCATGCAGAAGTTACAGACAGTCAACGCCGAAACGCTCCTTTATGAGCCGCTTGAGAAGCCGTCCTTTGTGGTGGACAGTCTTATCCCGACAGGCTTGTCGCTGTTCTGCGGCTCACAGAAGATAGGCAAGAGCTGGCTCATGCTGAAGCTATGCCTATGCGTGTCGCAGGGAATCCCTTTATGGAACATGCCGACAATGGAGGGCGATGTGCTTTACCTCTGCCTTGAGGACACGTTCTGCCGCATACAGGACAGATTATTCCGCTTGACGGATGAAGCAAGCGGGCGGCTTCATTTTGCCGTGGCAAGCTGCAAGCTGTCAGACGGTCTTATCGTGCAGTTGGAAGATTATCTGAAAGACCATCCAGACAGCAGGCTCATTGTGATTGATACCTTGCAGAAAGTCCGAACCGCATCCAAAGACAATGCCTACGCAAGCGACTATGGGGACATCTCCCTAATCAAAGATTTTGCCGACAGGCACTCTCTGGCGGTCATTGTCGTACACCACATCCGAAAGCAGAATGACAGCGACGTGTTCAACAAGGTGTCTGGGACGACAGGCTTAACGGGGAGTGCAGACGCTACCTTTGTTCTGGAAAAGGAGAAACGTGCGTCTGACACCGCCAAGCTGTATGTGACGGGCAGGGACACGCCTTATCAGGAATACACGCTGCGTTTCCGTGATTGCCGTTGGGAGCTTGTGGAGCGGAAAACGCAGGAGCAGCTTGCGAAAGAAACGATACCAGATGTCCTTTTTCGGTTGGTGGATTTTATGAGGGATAAGGAAGAATGGATAGGCACGGCAACGGAACTGTTAGCCGCTATGGGGGAAACGGAAACCATACCCACGGTGATTACGAAATGGCTGAATGAATACCGCACCACATTTTTAAGCGAGAACCGTATCTGCTACCAGTACAGCCGCAGGAAAGACGGCAGGCGGATTGCCCTTGCAAGGAGGGCGGGTGACAGCGGTGATGGTGGTGACAGCGATATTAGGATACCCCCCTGTTACTGTCATTGACGCTTAAAGCCATGTAAAGCTGGCGGCTCTGCCCTGCGGGTGACAGCAGTGACGGTGGTGACAGTGATTTTAGGATACCCTGCCGCTGTCATCCCTACGGGAGAACACCCCGTAAACGCAAAATGCAGGCGTGAGATTTACTCGCCCTTTTCGGTCGTGTAAAACCACCCCTGCGGTCAGAAAAATCATTCCGATTTTTCCGACTGCGTTTACAGGGTGTAACACACTACACTTTGCCCTGCAAAGTCGTGTGCCAGACGTTCCCTCTGGACTCCCTTAAGGCAGGGCTGTGCCCTGCTATCCTACGCCTTACGGCTTCGGATAAAAGAATGGCGGCATGACGGTGACGGCTCTTGCGAGGGGGGGGTATCCCAAAAACACCGTCATCATCGACATGACCGTCATGCAGGGGGTGAGGGTGACAGTTGCGGCAGTCGGCAGGGGGTATCCCAAAACTGCTGTCACCACCGTCACCGCTGTCACCCCAAAGGACGGTCACCCGCCGAAAGAAAGGAGGAATCCGCCTATGCCTTATGCAATCCTGCGTTTCCAGAAACGAAAAGCGGGCGGCGTTGCGGCTTGTGAACGCCACAACGAGCGGAAGAAAGAAGCCTACAAAAGCAACCCAGATATAGATATGGAACGCTCTAAAAACAATTACCATCTCATAGCACCACCAAAGTACACCTACAAGAAAGAGATTAACCGCATGGTAGCCGAAGCGGGGTGCAGGACAAGGAAAGACAGCGTGATGATGGTGGAAACGCTCATCACAGCTTCACCAGAATTTATGAACCAGTTACCGCCCGAAGAACAAAAAGCGTATTTCCAGACGGCTCTTGACTTCATTTCGGAGCGTGTTGGAAAGCAGAATATCCTCTCCGCTGTCGTCCATATGGACGAGAGAACGCCCCATATGCACCTCTGCTTTGTGCCGATTACGCCAGACAATAAGCTGTCAGCGAAAGCTATCTTAGGCAACCAGAAATCATTATCCGAGTGGCAGACCGCCTACCATGAGCGGATGTCCTCACGGTGGAATCAGCTTGAACGGGGGCAGTCCTCAATGGAAACCAAGCGGAAACACGTCCCCACATGGCTCTATAAATTAGGCGGCAGGCTTGATAAACAGTATGAAGAAATCGTGTCTGCCCTATCCGACATCAACGCCTTTAACGCAGGGAAGAAAAGGGATAAAGCGTTAGATTTACTCTCTGCATGGCTGCCAGACGTGGAGAAATTCTCTAAGGAAATCGGGAAACAGCAGGCGTATATCGACAGTTTGAAAGAGAGAATTGGGCAGGAATCAGACTATGCGGGGCGTATGCGTGATGAAAAGTACGAGCAGGAACTAAAGGTGCAGAAAGCGAATCAGAAGATATTTGAATTGCAGAGAACCAACGAGCAGATGGGGCGGCTGCTGTCAAAAATACCGCCCGAAGTGTTGGAAGAATTGCAGAAAAATCATAGAAGCAGAGCGAAAGAAAGGTAGATATGTGAATGAAGAAACAGGATTTTAAGGTGTTAAAGACCAAAGACTTGTACCCGTTCCCCGACAATCCGTTTCATGTGGCAGAAGATGAAACACTGTCAGAGTTAGCGGAAAGCATCAAGGAATTTGGCATTGTCACGCCGATAATCACACGCCCGAAAGAGGACGGGGACGGTTATGAAGTGATTGCAGGACAGCGGCGTGTCCGTGCTTCTGAACTTGCAGGGATAAATACCGTGCCTGCGTTTGTCCTGCCCTTAGACCGTGACCGAGCCATCATCACCCTTGTAGACAGCAATTTGCAGCGTGAGAATATCCTGCCATCGGAGCGGGCGTTTGCTTACAAGATGAAATCCGAAGCCATGAAGCGGCAGGGTTTCCGCACAGACTTAACCTCGTCACAAGTTGTGACGAAGTTGCGGACGGACGACAAGGTGGCACAGGGCTTCGGCGTGGGCAGGATGACCGTGCAGCGTTTTATCCGCCTGACGGAACTGATACCGCCGATTTTGCAGATGGTGGACGAGGGGAAAATCGCCCTCACGCCTGCGGTGGAACTGTCCTTCTTGAAGAAAGACGAGCAGGAAAACCTCTTTGCCACGATGGAGAGCGAAGAAGCAACGCCCTCACTCTCACAGGCACAGCGGATGAAACAGTTAAGCCAGAGCGGGCGGCTTGACATGGATACGATATTTGCGATTATGACGGAGGAAAAGGGCAACCAGAAAGAAACCTTGAAAATCAACACAAGCAAGCTGAAAAAATACTTTCCGAAGAACACAACGCCGAAGCAGATGGAGGAAACCATCATCAAACTTTTGGAGCGTGAGTTGCAGAGGAAACGCAACCGTGACAGCCGCTAATCTTCTTTTTTCGGGAAGTAAATACAGAGAGTTGAGGTATGGAGAATGAGAGAAATCCAGTATGAAATCGTAAAGGAAATCGCAGTATTGTCTACGGGCGACAGTGGCTACACAAAGGAAATCAATCTCATTTCATGGAATGGGAAAGAGCCGAAGTATGACATCCGCAGCTTTTCCCCGAACCGTGAAAAGTGCGGCAAGGGAATCACGCTGAACGCTGATGAAGCGGCGGCACTCCTTAAAGCATTACAGAAAGAATTAAACAGCGAGGATTAATGGTATCTGATTGGCAGGGCGGGGACATTTCCAAACTCTTCCCTGCCCTGTCTGGAAAGGAAGATTTAAGTATGGGCGAGGATAAGAAAGCAGATAAAAAGAGAAAGCGTATCGTGCCAAAAGCACCAGTGCAGATGATAATCAGCCGTGAATATGTCGGCACACAGACCGTTACAGAAGCGTTTGTCCCGATTATCTCCGAGGATATTCGGAAGAAGATTGCCGAGGGCGACACCTTCGACAATGAGGGGCTGTCCGCTTAGAATGTACGCAATGGGACATGAAAACAGATAGGACAGATACGGAGGTTTTACAGTATGGCAGGAATCAAAGAAGAAAAGAAAATCTATTTAGTCGGCATTTATTGCCGCTTATCTAAAGACGATGGTACGGATAACGAGAGTGCGAGCATTGCGACACAGAAATCCATCCTCACGGATTATGTGAAAAAGCAGGGATGGCACATAGCAAAAACGTATAAAAGCCCTCTTTAAAGGGCTTTTATGTTTATTTTGAGAAAGATATAAAATCAATATATCCCTTTTCTCCGATTTTTACAACGGCATTGTAGGACTTTCTATCTTTCGTTTTGATTCCTTTTACCAGGGTTTCTTTTCCCTCTAGTAATTCTTTTACATTTGTTTTGGTGAGTTTTTTCTTTCTAAAATGTTCAGCTAAAGTGAAGGTACATTCAGGATAATTTGAACAACCATAAAACGATTTTTTTAATACAATATTGTTGCCACACTTAGGACATTTTCCTACAAGGGGTCCCGAGCGCTTAGTGGGAATTTGTACCCCTTATCGATACAAATTCCCCGTAGGCGCTAGGGACCTCTTTAGCTCCTTGGAAGCTGTCAGTAGTATACCTAATAATTTATCTACATTCCCTTTAGTAACGTGTAACTTTCCAAATTTACAAAAGCGACTCATAGAATTATTTCCTCCCGTTAAATAATAGATAACTATTAAAAATAGACAATACTTGCTCATAAGTAACGGTACTTAAATTGTTTACTTTGGCGTGTTTCATTGCTTGATGAAACTGATTTTTAGTAAACAGTTGACGATATTCTCGATTGACCCATTTTGAAACAAAGTACGTATATAGCTTCCAATATTTATCTGGAACATCTGTGGTATGGCGGGTAAGTTTTATTAAGACACTGTTTACTTTTGGTTTAGGATGAAAGCATTCCGCTGGCAGCTTAAGCAATTGCTGAATCGAGACTTGAGTGTGCAAGAGCAACCCTAGTGTTCGGTGAATATCCAAGGTACGCTTGTAGAATCCTTCTTCAACAATCAGATAGATGTCAGACGCATGGCTTTCAAAAACCACTTTTTTAATAATTTGTGTGCTTAAATGGTAAGGAATATTCCCAACAATTTTATACCTCTGTTTGTTAGGGAATTGAAACTGTAGAATATCTTGGTGAATTAAAGTGACACGAGTATTCAGTTTTAATTTTTCTGACGATAAGTTGAATAGATGACTGTCTAATTCAATAGACGTTACCTGTTTACTTATTTTAGCCAGTTTCGTCGTTAAATGCCCTTTACCTGTTCCAATTTCGTAAACGGTATCGGTTTCTTTTAAATTCAATTGTTTTATTATTTGGTTGAGTACTTTTTCACTCGTTAAAAAGTTTTGAGAATATTTTATATTTTTGTTCATGTAATCACTCCTGAAGTGATTACACCTATAAACAAATACAGAAGTTAAACGATTTGTTTGTAATTTTAGTTATCTGTTTAAAAAGTCATAAGATTAGTCACTGGATAGAAGCAAGGGATTTATTCAATGCCGTTCTTGCCGACATCAACTGTTTTGCGGATATGGCAGTGAATGATGAAAAGGCGGTCAGGGCCATAGAAAAGCGGCTCACGGAAACAGACCAGAGCAGGGCGAAAGCATTAGAGAAAGAACGTAAGAAGCTGAACAAACGCCTTGCGGAACTGGACAGGCTGTTTTCCTCTCTCTACGAGGATAAGGTCATGGAGCGTATTACCGAGCGGAATTTTGAGATGATGTCGGGGAAATACCAGAAAGAGCAGCTTGAAATTGAAGCAAGGCTGAAAGAGGTGACGGAAACTCTTAATGAAAGCTACGAGAAATCACGGGGAATCCGTGACTTCCTCGCCCTTATCCGAAATTATCAAGGCTTAAAAGAACTGGATGCAACAGTTATAAACGCACTCATAGACAAGATACTTGTTTCGGAGCGTGAGAAGATGGCAGACGGAACAGTGAAGCAGGAAATCAAGATTTACTATAAATTCATCGGCTTTGTCGATGAATTACATATCATACCTACAAAACGGTGGGCAGCAATGCCCGCTAAAAATTGTACGGTGTGCGGCGTTGAATATGTCCCGGGCTCTGGTGCATCAAGGTATTGTCCTGCTTGTGCCAAGAAGATACGGAGGGAGAAATCAAACGAGAGCAAACGCAGGAGCAGAGAACAGAAAAGGATAGCATGTATGAACTGTCCGCAAAAAATGACCGACTGAACTACGACAAGCGAGAACAACTAGCAGGAGACAGTCTTCTGCTTTTTTTGATAGGGAGACAAGATGACACGAATTAAAGCAGTAAAACAAAAGGCCATTTTAGATGTTGCTGAGAGTCTGGGCTGTTCCTTCAGACGTTTATCAGGACACATTTATGAACACCCAGACCATGATTCCTTTCGGATTTTTGCCGATACCAATACTTTCAAATGGTTTTCAAGAGATATACAAGGAGATGTAATTGACTTTGTTCAATTAGTGACAGGTGTTTCTTTCAAAGAGGCTGTATCCTATCTTGAAACTGGGGATTTTGAACAAGTTAAGTTGATAGAAGAAACTTATCAACCATTTCAATACTATTTGCATGAAGAACCCTTTCAGCAAGCACGTACTTACTTGCAAGTCGTCCGTGGCCTAAGTGATCAGACTATTAATACCTTTGGTAGACAAGGATTGCTTGCTCAAGCTACTTATCAAGCGGAGTCAGTTTTAGTGTTTAAAAGCTATGACCATAATGGTGTCTTACAGGCCGCAAGCCTTCAAGGTCTCGTCAAAAATGAAGAAAAACACGATCGAGGTTATCTCAAAAAAATCATGAAAGGCTCAAAAGGCCATGTTGGTATTAGTTTCGATATTGGGAATCCCAAGCGACTCATTTTTTATGAATCAGTTATAGATATGATGAGTTATTATCAACTTCACCAAAAGCAGCTATCAGATGTTCGCCTGGTGTCAATGGAAGGCTTAAAACTTTCAGTGATTGCTTATCAGACTTTACGTCTAGCAGCCGAGGAACAAGGGAAATTGGCATTTCTAGATACAGTAAAACCAAGCAGACTTAGCCATTATCTTCAGGCAATACAAGAGACGACAACCTTTTTTCAAACTCATTCAAACGTGCTAACATTGGCTGTTGATAACGATGAGGCAGGAAGAGAATTTTGTCAGAAACTGTCAGATAAAGGACTTCCAATCACCAAAGATTTACCACCATTGCAGGGACTGGAAACAAAGTCAGATTGGAATGATATTGTGAAGCAACAGAAGGAAATATCCTTAAGCAATCTTATTCAGTCAGCCCAGATACAAGCCATTAAGAATCATCCTCCACCAAAACGAGAGCGTGCTATGGAATTGTGATAACAAAATCAAGTCCGCTATCATAATCTAGAAAGGGACAAGGAGGACACCCTATGAGTGTGATTGAACGTCTGGCTGAAAAAGTAGCTAGGCAAGAAGAAAAGGTCTCACGTGAGACAGAGAAATTGGAACACTATCGTGACCAACTACAAACAGCTATGTACAGTACCTTTATCAAACGGCAACAATCTAGTCAGTTGTCATTTCATGAAGCACTAGAGCAAGCCTTTGGTAAAGAAACCACACTACAACCAAATTACAGAAATGAGGATATAGAATGAGTAAAACATGGAATTTTGATCAGCCACTAGACGATGTGAAATCAACATCGTCCCATGAAGAACGAGCTAAAATCGCAGCACTCTTCCATAAACAGGATGAAAAACCAATTGAAGAAGTAGACTATGTGGCTGCTTTTGAACAGCAACAAAAGGAGTCAGAATCTAAAGATGTACAAACGCTCGCATCAACCGTTAAACAAAGTCAGCCGAAGAAAGTAAATATCACAAGTGACTATAAACAACACTTGGCTGATACCATTGCACAAAACAACAAGGATATTTCCGCCTGTCAGAAACAAATTGAAGAACTTCATCAATTGATTGATGAAAAGAAAATCCAAAATAAAAAGTTGCAGGCTATTTCAGTAGCCATTGATGATTTATAAGTCAGGTAGTCCTATGCGGGCTACCTTTTTACAATTGAAGGAGAATATAATGAAATTTTTTCAAAAGAAAAAACAAAACCAGGATCAATTTAAACGACTGATTCATCGACTATCAGAGATGTCAGATAGTGAACTAACCAAAGTAGAACAACTCCTAGATGTGGTCTTTGATTCTAGTTTCAAGTCTAGTGAGAGAGTGGAAATATCTAGGGACATTATAACCGATGAGGAAGAAAGTCTTGATAAGTCAATTCAAGAAGCGAAAAATAAACTGAATACTGAGCAGTTGGAAAAAAACATTGAGAGATTTAGACAAGGTAGGCGAGAGAGCAATAATAACAAATAACAGACCAATTATTTTGGCCTGTTTTTTGAAATATGTGCCATCGTTGAATCAAACGAAGTAAAAATATTTCTTGCTTAGTAGGAGGTGTTGTGGTATAATTTAGTTAGATTAGAAGTCATCGAAGGTACAGCAATGTATAACTAGGTGGCCTTTTTTCATATTGCGGAGAGATATTTTATGCCTAATAATGTATTTGAATTAATAAATTTTAAGGACTATTTTCCGTTAGATTTAGATATTACTGATAAAACTAGGTTGGTTTATAGACCAGTATTAGCACCAACTCAATTAAAATGTTCTCTTGAGCCGGCTTTAACTGAAGAACAGTTATATGTCCATATGAAAGAAAACTCTAACTGGTCTTTCAAATACAATGGGAATGATGATTTTTATAAACAGGATTGTATTGACTTTTTAAGAGATATAGACTTCCAATCATTCTCTCAATATGGGAAGTTGGTGGACAGAAAATACATAGAAGCAAAAAGAGTTTACTTATTTGATAGCTACTTTAGAAATTTTCTTCAAGAGATATTGGAGCGTATCGAAGTTTTTTTGAAGAAGAGTACAGCTGATGCTCTGACGATTGGATACAATAAAACTTCTTATATTTTTGAAGATGATACTCTCTATTATTCAGAACAATCTAAATACCGAAAAGAAAATCCTAAGAGGCTGGATATTGTTTTGAAAACAAAATATCATTTGTCACGATTGATTTTGGAAAAACAAGATGATGCCACAATCAAGAATCAGATTAACCAATATGGGGTCGTGTTACCTTGGACCGTTTTTCGTTTAATGACATTTGGAAATATAGCGTCCTTCCTCGTTGCCCTACAACCAGAATATCGAAATAAGGTTGCTGCCTATATTAGTCTTCCCTTGGACAAGGATGATAACATTCCAGCTAAAATCTTATTGTCTTGGTGTAACGCTCTTCGTTATCTTAGGAATATTTGCTCACACAATGGCAGATTATATGGTCGCTTACACCATACACTGCCAGCTTTTCATCATTCTGACAGAGAGTTGCTAGTGACAGACTCAGAGAATGATAGCAAGACACTATTTATCTATTTTATAGCAATGAGACATCTCATCTTGTCAATGTCCATAGAAACTAAGAATTTTTGGAATAAAAAATTACAAAAGCTTCTGGAAGAAAGTAATCAAGAACAAGTGGATTTGAGACACTATGGTTTTCCAAAAAATTGGATGGATTTATTGGCAATAAAGATATGATAAGTGCTTAGATGGACACGGACTAAAAAATAGATTAGAACGGAGGTAAAGTATTGAATCTTATTTCAATCAAAGAATTTGTCGAATTGACTATCAATAATAATCCAGACATCAATCCCAAAGAGCTTGAAGAAACCTTGCGTGCAGTACTTGAAGAAAAAGAAGGAGGGGCAAGGTGTATGAATTGTGGATCTCCTATTTGGGTAGCAGGGAGTGCACTGGTAGGGAGCTACATGTGCTTCACGTGTCTAACAGGTGAAGCCGATGGTAGTGATGATTTTGAAGTTTTAGGTTAAGCTATTTCATTTCAGAAATTTTTCGAGAGCCAAATGGCTCTTTTTCTTTTCCTGTGATAATTTTTTCAGCTCTCTCTTGTTACACTCTATCTAGTTTTAGAAAATCAACCCTTGACTTTTTCTTGGGGGTTTGGGGGCGAAGCCACCATGTTTTCTTATCGTCGGCTGACCAACCTGTAAGGTTTGGGTTCAGCTGGCGATTAGATTTTAGGTTATTGTGGACACAATAACTGAGCTCGCAAAAGCCGAAAAGCGAAGCGTTGAGGCTTTTAGGAAGCACCCGTATCCCATACGGTATCGGGGCTGACCCGATAGAGGCAAGTAGAGAAGGAGTATAACGAGATGACAGACCACTATCGTATTATCCGTAAGGAAATCAATCTGACACCAGGAGAACTTGAGCAGATTCAGGAGCTGATGAAGCAGGAACACGCAGAGCAATTCTCTCCCTTTGTCCGTCAAAAGCTGATGGACTTGGTTGAGAGGAAGCAGGCAGTAACGGATTGGTTTGCCCTCTGGCAGTCCCAGAAGATTGAACAAATCAGTCGAGACATTTTACAAGTGACTATCATGGCTGAACAGACCCATCAGGTTACAGCAGAGCACTTGCGAATTATCCTAACCTGTGTGCAGGAGCTGATGGCAGAAGTGGAGAAGGCTATCCCACTTAGCCCAGATTTTCGTGACAAGTACATGGGAGGTTAGATATGGAAAATCGTTACCGTACCAACCTCAAAAAAGTCTTTCTGACAGACCAGGAGTTGGAAACCCTGAACAACCGTATCGGTCAGAGTGGCTGTAAAAATTTCTCTGCTTATGCTAGAAAAGTTCTGCTCAATCCCAACATGACCTTTCTGACCATTGACACCAGTAACTATGACGACTTGGTATTTGAGTTGAGACGAATCGGAAACAACCTCAATCAAATCGCACGGACCGTCAACCAGACTCACATCTTAACACCAAGCGACCGTGGATTTTTGGTGCAAGGCATTGGCCAACTCATAAAGGAAGTGGAGAAGGACTTTAACATAAAGTGTCAGCAGCTGAAGGAGTTTTATGGTCGTCACTAAACACTTTGCGGTGCATAGCACCAAGTATCGTAAGAGCCTCATCAAGTATATTCTCAATCCAGAAAAGACGAAGAAGCTGAAACTGGTCTCTGATTTTGGCATGAGCAATTACTTGGACTTTCCCAGCTATGAGGAATTGGTGGAGATGTATCAGGCAAACTTGACCAACAATGATCGGCTCTATGATTCCAGAAACGACCGCCAGCAACTCAAGCAGACCAAAATCCATGCACACCACTTGATTCAATCATTTTCTCCTGAAGACAAGCTGACACCAGAGGAAATCAATCGCATTGGTTACGAGACTATCAAGGAGTTGACAGGGGGCAACTTTCGTTTCATCGTCACGACTCACACAGACAAGAATCATATCCATAATCATATCCTGATAAACTCTGTTGACCTAAACTCTGACAAGAAGCTCAGATGGGACTATGCCCAGGAGAGAAATCTTCGCATGATTTCTGACCGCTTGGCGAAGGAGTCAGGGGCAAAGATTATTCCGCCCAATCGCTATTCGCATGAGAAGTTTGAAACTTATCGCAAGACCAATCACAAGTTTGAACTCAAGCAGCGTCTCTATTTTCTCATGGAGAACAGCAAGAACTTTGAGGACTTTGTGGTCAAGGCTTCCGCTCTCAACGTGGAGATGGATTTCTCTCGCAAGTACGCCAGATTTTTCATGACCGACCGAGACATGAAGCAGGTCATTCGCGGCCATCAGCTGTATAAGCGCCAGCCCTACACCGAGGATTATTTCAGAGAGCATTTTGCGACACGAGCTATTGAGCAGCGACTGGATTTTCTCTTGCCCAGAGTACGAAACCTCTCTCATCTTTTGGAAATAGCAGAGCAGTTAAACCTGAAAATCTCCCCGAAGAAAAAGCATGTTACCTTTACCTTGAAAGAGGACGACCGAACAATTTCCATTGAGAACAAAAAGGTCAGCACAAAACACCTCTACGATGTCCAGTTTTTTGAGGACTATTTTGATAAAAGAGACATCACACCAGAACATGACTTGGCTAACCTGGTCTCAGACTTTGAAGCCTACCAAGAAGAGCGGGACAAGGACAAGCTCCCAATTGAGGAACTCTTGGCGGCCTATAAGGATTTCAAAGAAAAACGAGACCAGGTCCAGGAGTTTGAAGTTGCATTAGCGGAGCACCAGATTGACAAGTTAGTTAAAGACGGTCTCTTTGTCAGAATCAATTATGGTATCAAAAAAGACGGCTTGGTCTTTATACCAAACCGCAAATTGGATATTCATGAGAGTGATCAGGACAAGACCTACCATGTCTTTATCCGAGAGACCGCCCAGTTTTTCATTTACAATAAAGAGAACTCTGACCTCAACCGCTACATGCGAGGACGGGAGTTAATCCGCCAACTCACTCACGACAGCAAGCATATCCCTAAACGCAGACGCCCGACTATGGCCAGTCTCAAAGAGAAAATAGCAGAGCTTAATCTTCTTATTGAATTAGACATCAACAACAAATCTTACCAGGAAGTCAAAGATGAGTTAATCAAGGACATCGCCCAGCTGGATTTGACCATTACGGAGTTGCAGGATAAGGTCGCTCATCTCAACAAAGTAGCAGAAGTCCTGCTCAATCTTAATAACTCTGACCCAGAAAACAGACGGCTAGCCAGGTATGATTATGCCAAGATGAATCTGACTGCGGCTGTAAAAATAGAAGGGGTTGAGAAAGAAATTGAAACTTCTCAAAATGAACTCAGTAAATCCATAGATGAGTATGAATATCTAGTGAGAAGGTTGGAAAAGTTTGTTAAAATCTTAAATTGTGTAAAGTCAATCGATGCTAATATAGAGTATTACTCTAGAAAAATTATGAAAACATAGAAAAATTCAAATAAAATGTGTAATAATTATTCTGAAGAAATTCTGAAATACAGTTGGTATAATATAGTCGAAAAATATAGAGGTTATAATCATGAAAAAAAGAAATTTAGTATTAAACATTTTTTTGTCGTCAATTATTCTTTCATTTAATAATTTACCAATGCAAGTGAAAGCTAATGAAAATGCAGACGTTAGGTATAATATTCTACTAAAAAATCCTGAGTCGGTTGATGATATTGAAATGAATTTTGAAAAACAAGGAATCAAGGTTACAGATAAAATTCCTGAAATAAACTTTTTAACTGTATCTACTAATAAAAGTATTGATGAAATTAGAGAACTAAACGATTCGTATATTGAAGAAATTGTGGCTAATAATACGTTAACTGTAAAACCTAATATAACCTATTTATATGGTGAAAATGTTTATACAAATAATAGCTTTGATTTCTGGTCAAATCAGTGGGATATGCAAAAAAGTATCAGTACGGGGACCAAATTTAGACATAAATCAACTGGCAAGGCAACAATTGGAGTCATAGACTCAGGTATTACATATGATAATCCACAAATTTATTCAAATATTATTTCAGTAAAAAACTTTACAGCAGATTTAGATACGGGTGTAGTTGATGAGCAAAATATCATCGATAAAACAGGACATGCAACGTCAGTTGTTGGACAAATTTCATCAAATGGTGAATATAAAGGCATTGCTCCAGGAATGAAAATAAGGATGTATCGTGTATTTGATGAGGGAAACGCTCAAGATCAATGGATATTAAAAGCAATTATTCAAGCAGCAAAAGATGATGTTGATGTCATTAATTTAAGTTTAGGAGAGTATCTGTTAGAAAACTCAACTGATGAAGATGACAATACTGCCTTAGTTAACATTTATCAAAGAGCAATCAATTATGCTTATAATCAAGGTTCGGTTGTTGTTGCCTCTGTTGGAGATGAGGGGATTGATTTAGATAATCAAGCTGAATTGAAAGATTATCTAGGAAGTCTAAATGGCAAAGACTATAATCAGGTAGACGGTTTTGTGAGAGATATCCCAGCGGAATTAGATAACATTGTTACAGTTGGTTCCGTAGATGATGATGATTATATTTCCAGTTTTTCAAATAGGGGTAGCAGTGTAGATATTTATGCTACTGGAGGTGGAACTAAGGCATTAGCAGAAGTTGGTTATGAAAACTGGGTTAGTAAAAAGTTATATGAGAAAGATTGGGTAATTGTTCCTACATTAGAAGGGAAATTCACTTATGCTTATGGGACCTCTATTGCTACTCCTAAAGTATCTGCGGCATTAGGACTGATTATTGAAAAGTATAACTTAAAAGATCAACCAGATGAAGCAATTAAAATTCTATATGATAATAGCTGGTTAAGTAAAGATGACAATAATCAAGAAATTAGATCGCTGAATATTACGAATTTTGTGCAATAATAGTGTAAAATAGAAATATAATATTTTGAGGTATCAGGATGTATAAGATATTAGCTGTAGATGATGATTTTGAAATTTTGAAACTGATGAGAACTATTTTAGAGATGAGAAATTATGAGGTAACAACCTACCAAGAGGTTAAAGTTCCTCTTTCTATTAATGATTTTAAAGGTTTTGATTTAATACTTCTTGATGTCATGATGCCTAATATTGACGGACTACAGATTTGTAAAAAAATTCGTGATGAAGTAGATACACCAATTGTCTTCGTAAGCGCTAGAGATAGTGAAAATGATATTGTATCAGGTTTAAATTTAGGCGGAGATGATTATATTACTAAACCGTTTAGTGTCCATCAATTAGTAGCAAAGGTCGCTGCTCATCTAAAGAGAGAGGAGAGGCACAAGACTTCTAAAGAGAAAGAAAGCGTTGTTAGAGAATTGCTCCCCATCACTTTCTATCTTCAGGAAAAACAAGTTTGTATTAATGGAGACATTATACCTCTTACTCGAAGAGAGTATGATATTTTAGAATTGTTATCACGTAAAACCAATAAAGTTTACACAAGGGAAGATATTTATGAGCAAGTATATGATGACGAGGCTGATGCATTGTTTAGGTCTATTTCTGAATATATATATCAAATAAGAGGGAAATTTTCGCCATATGGAATTAATCCGATTCGTACAATAAGAGGCATGGGATACAAGTGGTATGACTAAAAAGAACTATTCGATAAAGCAGAGAAGTTGGAAAGTTGTTTTTGAAGTTATTATTTTGACAATTTGTAATGTAGTAGTGATTTTATTTTTATCAGCTGTGCTTTCCGAGTTAGGTCTTGTGACATATGGAACGACAGGAATGGACTTCCCTATACAGAAAGAGATGACGGCTGAGGAACTTAGTGAGGTTATGAAGCCTTATAGATATGACTTTGCTATTTTTAGTAGAATGTCAGAAGAGGTCAGTCAAGGTCATTTCGTCAATAATGAATTGCATTACTATAAATCAGTGATAGAAAAGCAGAAAAATCTCAAAGTAGATTTGATACATTATGAACAGTTTCAAACTGACGATTATTTTTTAGTTGTCAGATATAGTGAAGTCCCAGAATTTTCAAATCAATATTTTAGAAAAATTCCCTATAATTACCTGACTATAACTTTATTTCTCTTACTTTTTGCTCTGTCAATTATTATTTGTTTAACGAGATACATAAAAGAGATTTCTGCAAATTTTAGATCTATTCAGAATACGTCTGTCCAGATGGGAAGTAGAGCTTTCCCGCTCAATGATAGATATTCTCAAATTGATGAGTTTGATGCTGTTTTAAAGACTCTTCATAGAAAGGGCAATGATTTAGCGACACTTATTGAAAAAGAAAAATCGGAGAAGAAAGATTTTTCTTTCCAAGTTGGTGCTCTAGCTCATGATATCAAAACGCCACTAACTGTATTAAAGGGAAATCTCGAGTTACTTGAAATGACTAATTTGACAGAGCAACAAGAAGATTTTATCTCTTCGATGAACCATAGCATTAATACTTTTGAAAAGTATTTTAATGAGATGTTAAGCTATTCGAGACTTTTAATTGAAGATGGAGAATCTCATAAAAATATTTTTTTATCAGAATTTTTAGATGATTTATTGGCCGAAGCTGAGGATATTATGGTTACCAAAAAGGTGACGTTCGAACTTACTAATTCGACATCAGCTAAGAATTTTTATGGGAATCAACTTAATTTGAATAGAGCATTAATTAATATTTTGGCAAATGCAGCACGTTACGCTAACGCTGAAAAAAAGGTTATATTATCAGTAAAAGATACAGCAGATTTTCTTATTTTTGAAGTTTGGAATAGCGGTTCAGCATTCACACCAGAGGCTCTTAGTAACGCTAATAAATTATTTTACACTGAAAATTTTGGTCGAAGTAGTAGTCATCATTATGGAATTGGATTATCATTTGCCCAGAAAGTTGCCCAAAAACATGAAGGAAGATTAGTTTTGACAAATCCTGAAACTGGAGGAGCAAAAGTGGAATTGTATATTAAGAACAAACTCTTATGAAGTAAAAATTGAATTTTATTATATCATAGGAATAAAGGATAGCATTCAAGGAGTCAATGTCATTAAGTTAACCTCATCCTTCATCAAACAACCTATTCCTACACTCGTATATTAGTGCATATTCTGGGATAGGTTGTGCTTTTTATCGCATTTTGGCCGCACAAAAGGAAAGTTTTTTCCCCCATTTTTCATTAATTATGGAACTCTATAAGTGAAACTTACTGGACTTTGGCTTTTTATCATTCTTGGAAATGTTCGATTGGGTCGAACAATGGATAAATGCTTGGCTATGTAGGTGTTCAATTTGGAGGAAGCAAGTATACCTCTGAGAAATTTTTGACAGGCATAAACAGCGTCTGAAAAGTTGATTTTATAAGCTTTTTTCGCCTTTGATTGTTTAATGGTAACATGTGAGATGAGCCATTTACAAAAGTTAACATTGATAAAACGTGCATAGATTTCTTGGAGAATCCCTTCCTTCTTTTTGGCATGAAAATGAGTCAACCCCACACTGTATTTAAGGTCACGAAAACTGGTCTCTATGCTCCAGCTGCTGGCATAGAGGTCTTTTAATTTTTCCACGGGATTATCTGTATTTGTAACTAAGGTTTCATAGCAACCAGGTTGGATTTCCAGTCGTACCATACGAAATGTTAGCTCATAAAAGCTGATGGGTTCCGCTTTTCGACTAGAGCTCGGTAAGAAATCAAAAGGGTAGTGATGCGTTAAATAGTGATATTGGTTGGGAAAGTCTCGATAGTTTTGCTTCATCTCCTGGGTTTGTTTCCGACAGAGTTTGAGGTTGAAATGTTCATCAAAACAAGGCGTGTCAGGCAGGTTCAAACCTGATTTGATGGAGGCATTTCCATCCCGAATTCGGATGACATACAACCAATTTTTCTCTTGGCAATGGACCATGACATTGTAAGATTCATAGCCTCTATCCACGATGACAAGTGCTCGTGCGAAAGGGAGAATTCTCCATCATGTCAATGATTCATCATTATCGACCTTGTCTTGAATCCGCAGGTCACGATAAACAGCGTTTTCTAAATCGTAAAGTGCATTGATATGAGTCAAATTGTAAGGCGTACGATTTGCCCCCGTTTGGATACAGGTCGTCTTATCAAAGCGATTTCTAGGCAAAATGACATCACTGCCATCCACAGCTAAGATTGGCATAGGGTTAACAGTGGGGATTTTAGCAGTAAAATCTCTAAAATGCCTTTCAAATGCTTGGAATTTAATCTGATAACGTCGTTGAACGAAAGCAGACTGAGAGACGGCAAGTCCAGATCCAGCAGTTCTTTAGCTAAACTCTTGCCACCCAAGGCAAGGAGAGATTTCAACATCGTTTTCATGGTCAATGGGCTGTTTCGACTGAAATCTTTTGCTGGTTGACGGACAAACTGGTTGGCATCTGAAACGATGTCATCAATACTATTAAGCAAATGACTTTTAATTTGGTCAAACATGATTTTCTCCTTTTATTTTTAGTCTAACATAGAAAAAAATCCCCTGCCACTCAAAATTTGGAGTAGTAGGGGATTTAACTTAATGACATTGTTCAAGGAGTGACTATCTTTTTTTATATGATTTTGAGATAGTTGCTCTAACTGAAAACGCCTTAGGAGATTTCTTCCTATAAGAAAAATGACTCGTTTTCATAAAAGTTTTGACTCTGAACAAAATCTGAACAAGAAGTAATATGATGTTTGTATAAAGTAAGGAGGAAACTATTTATGCAAGTAAAAATCAATAATCTATCCAAAAATTATGGAGATAGACATGTACTAAAGGGTGTTAATTTCACAATTAAAGCTGGCAGTATCTGTGGCTTATTAGGTGTGAATGGAGCAGGAAAATCAACACTAATGAAAATTATGTTTGGTTTAGAGAAGGAAACAAGTGGAGAGATCTTTTTTGATAATCGTAAACGTCAAGTAAATGAATATAATGATAGAATAGGAGCTTTAATAGAAACACCTGCTATCTATATGAATCTTTCAGCATTTGATAATTTAAAAACCAAAGCATTGCTGTATGATATTACAGATGATCGAATTAAAGAAGTTTTAAAAAAGATTGGGCTAGAAAATACTGGAAGAAAGAAAGCAGGTAAGTTTTCTTTAGGAATGAAGCAACGCTTGGGCTTAGGAATGGCTATTTTGACGAACCCGAGTTTACTTATTCTTGATGAACCAACAAATGGGTTAGATCCAGATGGAATTAAGGAACTATTAGATTTATTGAAGGATTTGCAGAGGAATGGGATGACAATTCTTATCTCAAGTCATCAATTGCATGAAATCAGTAAGGTGGCTGATAATATTGTAATCTTAAATGAGGGCTATATTTGCTATAACGAATTAAATAATCACGATGATAACTTAGAAAAGATTTTCTTTAACATTGTTCATGGAGGTTTGAAATGAAAAATATTATCCGATCAGAGTTTTTGAAAATAAATAATAATAGTTATAGGAAACTATTGGTAGCCCTCCCCTTGTTAGCAGCATTGATTGCTTTCTTATTAGTTGGACCACAGATTTTAGAAAGTTTTACAATTTATTGGTGGGAGGCACTATTTCTCTTTGCTTTAGTGGGGTTACTTTTTCTTAAGGATTTTAAAAGCGAAGAGAAGGCAGGTCAATTTCAAAATGTTACTTTAGGAAAATTAGGATATAAAATTCGGGTATCTAAAATGATTTTAGTAGCAGTTCAAGTCTTTTTTTCAAGTGCATTCTTGATGCTTATCATAAAAGTAATGGAAAGCTATTTATATCCGAATTATATGGAGGTTAATACTTTACATGATTCAATAACATTATTGTTTATGCTATTAAGTGTGGTTTGGAATATAGCTTTTCTGTATTATTTATCAGATAAGTTAAACCCTTACCTGCTTGTAGTTGGGAACACTTTTATTTGCCTTTTGATTGCACCATTGATTGCACAGACAAAGTTCTGGTTTATTTTTCCTTATACCTATCATTACAAGGTGGCACAGACTATACTACATTTACGACCGTCTGGTGACTTAGAACAAAGTTTTGGAAATCTAAATCATTCCATAGTTTTATTGTGTGTACTCTTGTCAGCAATGTTAACGCTTATTATTTGTATGTTAATGTATCGAAAGAAGGAATGAATATGAAAATAATTCAAAGTGAGTGGCTGAAAATTAAAATGTCATATCCAAGCTATCTTATATTAGGTTTTTCGCTAATTGAAATAATCACGATTTTGCCATATTTAATATTTGTGAAAAGTAGTAAAGCTTTAGAAGCTGCTATCTTCTTTCCAATGCTAGTTATTGCAGTAATCATTAGCTTAGTAGCTATTTTGATTTGTGAACAAGAAGAGCAGGCTAATCACTTTCAAATATTGATTAGTGAACGGGAAGGAGCTAAGTTATGGGCGGCTAAGATCATAATTTTAGATTTAATGCTTTTACTACCAACAATTGGGGTATGGAGCTTATTATACTTAGTTTTCAAGCAAGATTCATATTTAACAGTTGGATTAATCTATTGGTTATTAAGTGCTTTCCTAAATCATTTTCACTTATTGTTAGCCTTTCTTTTAGGAAATAGTGGGAATTTGATTGTAGCGTTTATTGAGTGTTTACTTATTATCTTTGCAACAAATAAGGTATTTTTAGAGATGCACTGGTTACCAATAGCACTACCAATTAATATGATTTTAGAACCTGTAGATGGGTATTTAGTAAACCTATCTATCTTTATCAGTTGGATAGTTTTGCTATTTTTAGCTCAAATATATTTACTAAAATACTCAAAAATTAAAATATTGAAGTAATTAATCATTTTATTCAAAAAAATATATATAGAAAAATTTTTTCTGAACAAATTCTGAAATACGAGTATTATAATACAGGTGTTCGAACAAATAAAATAAATTTCAAAAATTGGAGGAAATTATAATGCAAAATAATGATTTTAATCTTGACCTAGTGTCAACTTCAAAAGAAAAAAAAACAGGGTGCTTCACCACGTATTACTAGTATCTCATTATGTACAGCTGGTTGTATTACAGGTAGAATTATGGGATGTCATAAGACACCAACAGTTTCATGTAACTGTCACTAATTAACTTTTTATTTGGGTAGCAGCTATTTAGTCATGCTACCTTTATTTTTATCAGTTTTGTTCGATATTGAATAAAGCTGATAAAAGTAAAATAAATGCTGTAGAATGTAATTTATTTAAAATCTATAATCACTAATCTATAATCACTAAATGAAGTTATGAAATACCAAAGGAGATAGGAAAAATGGTGAATGACAAATATTTTAAGACAGATTCTTATTTAATTCGAAGTTCAATTTTAGAAACTCAGACTAAAAATTTTGTGAATAATATTGACTTTTTAGAACATTTGAAGAATGATCAAATGTTTTTAGAGCAATTATTTTTTGCCAATTCGTCTCTCTACTATCAACTACTAAAATACTATCAAGGTAACATTTCTAATACTAAAAAAGTAGATAAAATTGCAATTTCAGTATATCGATATTATAAACGTTCTCATGGAAGGCCAACTCCATTGGGATTATTCAGCGAAACCTCTATAGGGACATTTCAAGAGAATAATCATATGAAACTTAATGAAAATGTAAATAAAATTATTACATTGGATGCTGAATGGTTAATGTTATTAGTCTATAAATTTGAATCTGAGTACTACAACTCACTAAGTTTTACTATTAATAATGCTTGTTATAAAAAAGGTGATAGGATTTATCAACTTTACTCACTCATTGAAGATCAAGAAAAAATTAGTATTAGGGAAACTTCAGTATATAAAATAATTTCAAAAAATTGTAGTCGGGGTTACTGTAATTATCGAAAACTTATTGAAGAGTTAGTTAGTGTATATGGAATAGAAAGTTCTAATCTTGCCGAGGACTATATTTTAACTTTAATAAAAAATCATTACCTTTTATCGGATATTCAAAAAGATATACTATGCGGTTCACCAAGAGAAAAATTGTTAGATTTTATTTCACGTAATTATATAGACATTCATATAAAAACTTCATTGCGTAATATTTTTGAAATGATTGATTTATACTCGAAACTTCCAATTGGAGAAGGGGTTGCACTCTTAGAAAAAATTTATGAAACAATGTCATCAATCGTAAGAAGTAAATCGTACCTTAAAATTGATCTGATATCTAACTATTCTGAGTTTTCATTCTCAACTCAAATACAAGAGAAGTTCGAAAGATTTGCAAACTTCATAGCTCTTTCAACAGAATCTACTAATAAAACACATCTTGATTACTATTCAGAAGCTTTTTTAGAAAAATATGGACTTGAAAGAGAAGTCAAATTAGTTGAACTATTGGATCCCTGTATTGGTTTAGGAGCTCCATTTGGTTATAATCATCCTAGTAATGATTTCATAATGGAGGAACCACCTTTTGAATTTTACTCCGAAGCGGAAGAACAAATGTATCTGGATCTATATACTAAAGCAGTTAGTGAGCGAAGACCTATTGAACTTTCATCAATAGTAAATCATTATGAAAAAATTAATTCAGAAAAGTTATCTAATATAGACGGTTTTGATCTTTTTTTTAATATGGTAAAAAAGGATGGTAAAACAATCTTTAGTCTTAGTAATATTATTGGTTCAAATACATTAGGTGGCGGTTCCGGTCGTTTTGCTGGCTTGAGTGGCACTCTACAGAATTTTCATGAGAAACTATTACAACATGAAGATAGAATTGGGGACTTAGATAATATTAGTACTTGCGAAATTTTATTTTTACCAGAGAACTTGAGGCATAGAAATATTATGAATACTGTTTCAAATAGAAATTTCTGCCTTCCTATATCTACAGATGTTTCTGGTAAGAAAATTTTATTAGAAGATATTTATATAGGACTTAGCTCAGATTTGAAATTTTACGCTAGGGATATAAGAAGTGGAGAGTTTATCAGATTTTATTCTACCAATATGTACAATTTGACGTTATTTTGTAATGAGCTAAGATTTTTAGTTGAAATTTCAATAAAAAATAATATTGGAAAAATACCTTGGGAAATAATTTATAAAAATTTTAGTTATGTACCTAGATTGACTTTTGAAGATATTATCATAGCTCCTGCAAAGTGGCGTGTTCGTGTTAATGATACTATGAACTCAGTTAATCAAATTGTAAAAAAATATGGTCTACCTCAAACTTTCTATATCGAAGAAGGAGATAGTAGAATCCTTATCAACTTAACTAAACAATTGGATTACAATAGTTTTGAAAATCTGTTATCTAGCAGCTTCCAAAATAAAACTCAGTTAATTTTAACTGAGGTCATAGGAGATGATAGTCCGGTAGTGAGAAACGGGAAATCAACATCGTCTGATTTAGTGATTCCTTTTAGAAATACAAATTATTTGAGTAATTGTTCGCACGGTTATAAAAAAATTGTGGAAACTCAGGATTTTGAATTGATGGATCGAGAACGTAGGCAATTACCATTTCAAGAGTGGACGTACTTTAAAATTTATATATCAGAAGATAGGCAGGATGAGTTTCTAATAGGTTATTTAACGAGACTTAAGAATCATATTTTAGAAAATGAAGGTAAGGTCTTTTACTTAAGGTATAGGGATCCCAAACCTCATATCAGGCTTAGAATATCAGGATTATCAGAGAATATAGAATTGTATTATAGTGTACTATCAATTATAAATGAAGCAATAAAAAACTGTATTGTTTCTACATTTTCAATTGATATCTATGAGAGAGAGCTTGAAAGATATGGTGGTAGTTTACTTATGAGAGAAATTGAAGATATCTTCTGTGTAGATTCTCAAATTTGTATTGAAATGATTAATTCCTCTAAACTTGACTCCGAGCTATCTATTTTAGATTATGCGGTTTTGGTTAATTACATATATTTAAAAACTCTCTTTATAAGAGATGACTCAATTATTGAATTCCTAGAGGATGTTTCCCCATCAAATAGATCAAAGAATTTGAATAAAACAAAGCATCACTATATAAATATGATAAAAAATTATATTTTGAAGAATAATCTCCAATCAAATTTTCCTATAATAACTGAACTAAGTATATTGCTTCACTCTATCCAGTTCAAAATAAATAAGTTCGAAAAATTCCGAAAAACATCTATTGTGGATAGTATAATCCATGTTCATAATAATAGATTAATAGGTATTGATCGAGAACAAGAAAAAGAGATATATAATATTTTAAGATTGGTCTTTCAAAATGAAAAATTTACAAAGGATAAGTAATATGGATAAAATTACCTCCAAACAATTATTGTCTACAGTATTCACGATTCCAAATACATTAAAGTTAATTTTTCGACTAGAAAAGAAATATGCCACATATTTAATTGTTATCAATGTATTAATAGCTCTATTTCCATTAGGCATATTTTACGTTTATCAAGAGTTAATAAATGCAATTTTGTTGCAGTCTAATAAAGTTTTACAAACATTAGTCATATATTTTATAGTGCAAAGTGTTAGTTCTATTTTTGTACAAATTAATGCATTTTTCCTAGAGAAGTTCAATTTAAATTTATCTTATAGCTTAAGTAAAAAATTGATTACAAAAACATCTTCACTAGAATTGGCTGATTTTGAAAATGCTGACACATATAACCTAGTTGAGAATCTAACACAGGATAGTACATATAAACCATATCAATTATTCAATGCTATCATAAGTTTCTTTTCCTCTATTATTTCTTTACTAGTTTGTTTATTTTATATAAGTACATGGAAAACTAGTATTGCACTTTTTTTGTTGTGCATACCTCTTATTTCTTTAGTCACTTTTTTAAAAATTGGACAACTAGAATTTTTAATCCAATGGAATCGTGTTGGTGCTGAGAGAAAAGTCTGGTATTATATCTACTTATTAACACATGACTTTTCATTTAAGGAAATTAAATTAAATAACATCAGTGACTATTTAATTAATAAGTTTAGTTTAATAAAAGAAGAATTTATTTCTCAAGATTCGGAAATTTCAAAGAAAAAGAATATTTTTAATGCTATTTTAGACATTTTGCTGAATTTTATAAATTGTTTAGTTATCATAATGTTAATTTCTGCTGTTAGAGCAGGGGAGATTTTATTAGGAAATCTAATAAGTCTTATTCAGGCTCTTACAAGAATCAATACGTACTCTCAATCTATGATACAGAGCGTATATATAATATATAATACTAGCTTATTCATGGAGCAATTATTTAACTTTTTTGAGTCAGAGCAATATGATCAATCAAATATATATATAAATAACACAGATATTTCACTAAAGGAAGTATCAGAAATCAATTTAGTGGATGTTAGTTATTGTTATCCCAATAGTTCTATTAATGCATTATCAGAAATCAGCCTAAGTTTTAAATGTGGTGAACTTGTCGCTATTGTGGGGAAAAATGGTTCGGGTAAAAGTACATTAGTAAAATTATTATGTGGGCTTTATAAGCCAAGTCAAGGTGAGATAGTATTTAATGGTATCTCGAATAAAAATTTAGATTTAGCCTTTTATCAAAAGCATGTATCAGTTCTTTTTCAAGACTTTGTTAAATATGAATTAACTTTGAGAGAAAATATAGCATTAAGTAATTTAGAAATTTTAAACGATACACAAGCTATTAAGTTAGCTTTAAAGAAATTTTCTTTTGAAGTGGATCGGGATATTGATATGCAATTGGGGACTTGGTTTCAAGATGGGCGCCAATTGTCTGGTGGTCAATGGCAAAAATTAGCCTTAGTAAGGACTTTCTTAAAAAATGCTTCTGTTTATATTTTAGATGAACCAAGTTCAGCACTAGACCCAGTATCTGAAAAAGAAATATTCGATAAATTCATAGAGCTTTCTCGTGACCATGTATCTATTTTTATTTCACACAATTTAAAGTCAGCTAAAAAAGCAGATAAGATTATTGTAATGAAAGATGGAAAAGTTGATGGAGTGGGTAATCATGAAACTTTATTAAGGACAAATGAGCACTATAAAAAAATGTACTATTCAGAACAATATGAGGAATTATGATGAAAATGGATGAATTACTTGAAGATGTCTCAAAAATAACAATAGCTGAATATGATTTTGAACTTGATAACATTATAAATAGTAATAATAACTATGATGTTGTGACTTTATCACATGGACTTCCAGGTTATATATTACTAGTATCGGAACTGAACAGTAATCACGTGAGTTCATATGAAGAAAAACTGACTTCTTATATTGAAATTCTAGTTTCAATATTATCAGAAAGAGGTGTTATGACAGGCTCTCTGTATTCGGGTGCTGCTGGAATTGGGATTAGCTTATTACATTTAAATGAAAATAAGTATAAAAGATTAGTGGAAAGTTTAGATGAATATATCGAATATTTCGTTAGTGAATTTTTACCTTCGATAGATACGGGAAATATGTCCCCAACAGACTATGATATTATAGAGGGAGTATCTGGTATCTTAGTTTATATCTCGCTTCATGATAGAGAAAGGTTAAAAGATGTTCAAAGAAAAATTGTAAATTTTTTGACTAGTTCATTCAAAGAGGATATATGGAACGATATTTTTTATGTCACTTCTCAAAATCAAATGTCTGAATCGGAGAGCGTACTATTTCCCAAAGGTTGCTTAAATTTAGGGGTAGCACATGGCTTAGCGGGAGTTGGAATTGCTTTAGCTTACACAATGATAAAAGGAAACTTTAGTTGTCAAATTGAAGAAACCTTGCGACATATCATTGATGTATATGAACAATTTGAAACACCTAGTTTGTATACATGGAAGGATGGATTAGATATTGATGAATTAAAACAAGGATATTCTAATTCTAAATTCTTACCAAATATTGATGCATGGTGCTATGGTAGTCCAGGCATATCTCTATTATATATGTATTGCGGAGTTGCATTAAATGATGAGTATCTCAAGAATAAAGCAGTCGAAATTTTAAAAACTTCAATGGAAAGACAAGCTGGAATAGATTCTCCTATTTTATGTCATGGTTATGCTGGATTACTAGAAATATGTCAATTTTTCAAGTATGTATATCAAACAGATGAATTTGATAAATATATTTATGATTTTGATAAAAAAATTACCCAATACCTGCAGTCCAAAAGGAATAACGAATTACAAATAATTTCACAGTTTGGCTATTTAAATGGCGATGTGGGTGTTTTATTATCTATGTTGCACATATATTCAAAGAATGTGAACACCTATTGGCAGGCAGGACTACTTTTATTTAAGGATATAATTTTTGAATAAACGGTTCGATATTCTGAACAAACCCTGAACTTTTAACTTTACAATATCAAGTGTAAAGGAGTACAAATTCATGAAAAAAGAATTTTGATCAACTGAGCGTCAACGTTTTTCTGTACGCAAGTATTCAATTGGTGTTACTTCAGTGTTGCTTGTGGTATGTTTATTTGGGGCAACTCAGAAGAGTGTATCTGCAGATGAAATAGCAGCTGCAATCGCTTTTCAAGAAGTTATAGTCAATCAAAATACTGCTTCTGGGAATGAAATAGCTGAGGAATTCTCTCAAATGGATGATGTACCATTAGAAAACGAAAAAATTAATGATAGTCTTGAAGACGTCAAAACTAATATAGATGTTTCTAATGGGAAAATAGCTTATTCCTAAAATATTGATGTAAAAAACAAGCTGAATCAAATATACTAGACGAGTTAGCGGTGCATACAGAAAGTGTAACGGCTACTTCGCCAGAATCAAGCAAAGCAGAGCCTGCAGATGAAGAATTATCTAAACAGTCAGCAATTACAGAGGGCTTGAATGATACAATCCCGGTAGAGGTTGTAAAACAAGCTACTAATGAAGTTAAATCTAGCAAAGATGGTGGATTTTTGATGACGATTTGGTTGCAATTGAAGACTTCCTTGAGCAAAATAATGATTTGAAATTATCTAAAGGAGCTACTTCTAGAGCAGGGAAAGTAATAGGTGATGATTATCCAGCTAGTTGGAAAAAGAGACCAGATGAGTTTGATACTTGGGGATACAATAAATCAACATGTACTTCATTTGTAGCGCATAGGTTACATAGCGTAAACAAATTTGAAGTTCCAAGAGCAATGGGAGATGCTGGACAGTAGGGGAATATAGCCCGTCGATTAGGCTATTGAGTAGATAATACTCCAACTGTTGGCTCAGTAGCTTGGACAACAAATGGAACATTTGGGCATGTTTCTTGGGTTGCCTCAGTATCAGGAAATACAGTAACAGTAGAAGAATATAACTGGAACTGGGATTATGCTTATCACACGCGAATACAACCGATTTCAGCATATACTGGCTTTGTTCATTTTAAAGATTTAACTAGCAGTAATTCTTCTGATGCATCAGGCGGTAATTCTTCAGGAGGACAGACTAATCTAGGAACTATGTTACTTCAGCCTGGAACATATAGATTTACTAGCCGTAAAGGCATTAAATCAGAACCTAAAATCTATAGTACCGACATAGCTTATTATGACAGTGGAGATACAGTCAATTATGATAAAACATTAGTAGCCGATAATCATGAGTGGATATCATATGTTTCATATTCTGGGGCACGCAGATATATCGCTATTAACCAGTTAGCCAAACCAGTTTCGCCTGTTGTCAAAGGAACAACTAACATTCAAAACAAAAATGATCAGTTAGGTACTTTTGATGTTGTAATTTCAAACGTTTCAGGACGCCAATGGATTTCGTACATTGCTTATAGTGGTAATAGAAGATATATTGCGATTAGTTAACTGAATTGAAGGGAATAGCACTTTGTGAGTAATTCATTTTAGTGCTATCCCTCTTTTTTACAATAATTTATGCCAATCTGGCATAAATTATAAGATTCGTTCAAAGCTTGACTATAATGGTGTTAGGAGTGGACGGATGTATAGGCGTGTTAAGGATTTAAGAGAGGATAAAGATTACTCTCAAGACTATCTTGCAAAGTATTTATCCTGTAGTCAATCAGCTTATTCAAGGCTTGAAAATGGTAAAAGACAATTATCAATCGAATACTTAATTAAACTATCAACTTTATATCATGTTAGTACCGATTATTTGCTTGGTTTAACAGATTATCCTTATCGCCTTCATCATAAAAAATAGTCTCTCCTTGTTTGTTCATTGACAACTGAATAGACCAAGGTGGGACTTTCTTATTTGTCGAGCAGTTTAGCTTGATTCGCCATGATATGAGCGAACAAAATCAGCTATAAAATAGAATGGTATTCTATCTGCCAAGACACAAATTAAGGATAATGATACTTCTGCACGTTCGGGCTGCCAGCGATAAAGGCCAGCGGGTGTAACTCCCATGAATGACCTAACCAGTCATTCCCGCTGAGGTCATTATTTTAAATTTTAAGGAATAATATAGTATGACAAAAATAATAATAGGTGAGGACACATCGCAGGTTGTCATTGAAGGCTACAAAGTAACGGTAAAGGTTACCGATAAGCCATTGAGCCTAACGGATATTTTAGATGATTTACTTGGTAGAAAGTTAGAAAAAATATAAACTTTTAGCGGACAAGTAACAGTAAATTATGTAAAATAGAATAGTAGAACTTCAATCCTTGATTGATCCGCACCTAATATTCGATTAAGGAGAAGACAATGACACAAACCTGTATTTATTTACGCCTATCACGAGACGATGGAGATAATATTGAAAGTAACTCCATTGTCAATCAGCGTTCACTTTTACGAGACTATGCCCAAAAGCATGACCTTATCATCTTAGAAGAATTTGTAGATGATGGTATTAGTGGCCTAACCTTTAATCGTCCGGATTTCAACCGTATGATGACGATGGTTAATGAGAAAAGGATAGATACTATTATCGTCAAAGACCTGTCTCGGTTTGGGCGAGACTATATTGAGACTGGGAAGTATATTCAAAGGATTTTCCCTTCTATTGGTGTTAGGTTTATCTCGGTCAATGATCATTATGATAGTTTGACTGCTGATACCAATGAAACACATCTTGTCCTGCCGATTAAAAGCCTTATCAATGATAGCTACTGTCGGGATATTTCTATGAAAGTCCGTAGCACACAGAAGGCTAAGCGTCAGAACGGAGAATTTATAGGAGCTTTTGCCCCTTACGGTTATCGTAAAGACGATAACGTGAGGAACCACCTAGTAGTGGATGAGAGTGCTCGTTCAATCATTGAAAAAATCTTTACACTCAAGTTAGAAGGATATTCTTCCAATAGGATTGCCACTTATCTCAATAAAGCTGGCATTGCAACCCCACTCCAATATAAGAAATCTTGTCACGAAAATTTCAAGGGATTTTATGGTAATTCTAATCAGTGGAATGCCAAAATGGTTAATCGTATTCTGGTCAATAGAGTTTATACAGGGACTTTAGAACAGGGAAAACATACGAAACTGAATTACAAATCGAAACAGTCTCTAAAGGTTAGTCCAGATGACTGGGTGCGGGTAGAGAACACACACGAAGGTATTGTATCTGAAAGCACCTTTGAGATTGCCAATAGCTTATTACTTAGAGATGTCAAAAATGGAAAAGGGCAGCCTTCTTTATTTACAGGATTACTCTTTTGTAAAGACTGTCAATCTCAGATGATACAGCGAAAAGTCCGTTACAAGAAAATAGAGACCATTCAGTACATCTGTAGTACATACAACAAGGGAAAAGGTTGTAGTCGTCATTCTATTAAGGACGACAGCCTACTGGAAGTCATTTCAACCTTGATAGCTCAACACCTGGAGTGGAAGTCCTATCTGATTGAACGTATCCCTCATTATCTTTCACAAGAACCTTTTCTTGAAATTGACTTTACAGGACTTGTGACCGAACGAAAGAAGTATGAGCTATTAATCCAATCCCTGTATATGGACCTAGATGATGGTCTTATCAATGAGTTGGAGTATCAGGAATTTCAGAGACATTATCGCCAAAAGCTGAAGCAGGTTGAAGAAACCATTGCTCTTAAAAAAGAATTAGCTCAGGAACTCTATCATAAACTCCAAGATAGGGAAGCTTGGTTGAAGCAATTAAGTGAGTTGAGAGACACAGACTGCTTAAACCGCTTGACATTGGTTTCCCTCTTAGATCGGATTAATATTGGAGAAGACCACGAGATTACGCTGGTCTTTCATGATATAAAAGAGATGGATATTCTCCAACAGTTTTCTCAATCGGAAACGGAGGCGGTTTGATGGCTCGCACGAAGAATCGCTATCGTACAGAAGAAACAAAGACTACTCAGGTTACAATCTATCGAACTGGTATTTACATTAGATTATCTAAGGAAAGAACAGAAACTTGGAGAAATAAATCACAGTCATTAGAGACACAAGAAAGCTTAGCGAGAACATTCGCCAAAGATAAGGGCTTAATGGTTGTCAAGGCATATACTGATTATGAGTATTCAGGCACGAAGTTTAACCGCCCTGCCTTTCAAGAAATGATGGAGGACATTAAAAAAGGTCATATCAATTGTATTCTGATTCGTGACTTATCACGCCTGGGTAGAGATTATATCGAAATGGGTCGTCTTATTGATAAAGTTTTCCCCTTCTTGGGTGTTCGTTTCATCTCTATCAATGATAACCTTGATACCCTTAACGGACTTGAAGAAAAGAAGTCGTTTGAGGTAGAAATTAAGAATTTGGTTAACGACCTTTATTCTAAAGATATTTCAAAGAAAGTGACTGCGAGTCATATTTATCATGCTAGCCGTGGCTACTATATTGGAAGTTTTGCTCCGTATGGGTATCAGTTGGACAAACAAGAGCATGGTGTCAAACTGATGATAGACCCTCTTGTAAAGCCGATTTTAAGAATAGCTTTCGACATTTTAGTTCAGGGAAAATCCATTAGTAAAGTAACGGCATATCTCAATAAAGCTAGAGTTGCAGTTCCAACCGTATATAGGCGAACTGGACAACTATATCGTAGTGAAGATGATCGAACAGAGTGGAGAAATTCGACTATCCTTCGTTTAATCCAAAGTCCTGTTTATCAGGGACATCTTGTGCAGCGTAAATCCAATAAAACTCTTACGGAGACGGATTATATTCGATTTGAATACGCTCATGAAGCTTATATCACTCGAGAAGAATATGATAAAATCGTTACCTATCTTCACAGCAGACGGAGTATTAAAAAAAGGCTACAGCCGAAGAGGCCTAATCGATACAAGGGATTGATTTACGCTCAAGGAAATTCTAAGCAAATGTATCGCTATTGTCGTCACTTTTCAAATCAGAAATCTGACTATGATTATTATTACTTCACGGACCATGTCTATGACCCTCAAATATCTGAAAAACAGACAGTTTATATTAGTGAGATAGCTTTAGATAGAATAATCTCAGAGTTGCTTCAAGCAGAAATCGAACGTTTAGGAATAGCTGAGCAGCTACTGTCTAAGTTGAAAACAAAAAAAGATGATTGTATTAAGGTTTATTATAGGCAAGTAAGGCAACACCAACAAGCTATCTTGCGATTACTAGAAGAAATAAGTGACTTATATGCTTCATATAGTTTGGTACGGACTGAAAAAGCAACCTATCTCACTCAAAAATCTGAAAAGGAAGCTCAAATTGAGACACTTTCGCAGGAAATAAGACATTGTGAGGTGGCTATTGGGCAACTGGAAGAAGAACATCAGAAGCAGATAAGTTGGGTAAAATCGCTAACTCAATGCCAAGGAACAGAGACTCTAACCTCGGAACTATTACAGGCAATTATCGAACGCATCGAAGTTGACGTAAATAAACAAGTAACGATTACTTTTCGCTGTCAGCTGGGAGGTGCAGTCAATGTCTAAAGTAGCTTTATATCTTAGATTATCTGTCGATGAGGCTGGAACGGATGAGAGTATTTCCATTGTCAATCAAAGATACTTGCTTCATCATTATCTAGATAATTCATCTGACTTTCAAAACTTTCAGCGAGAAGAATTTGTGGATGACGGTTTCTCAGGGACAACCGTCAATCGTCCTGCTTTTCAACGATTGATGACAAAGGTAAAATCTGGCGAGATTCGTCATGTTATTGTTAAAGACCTCTCACGATTTATGCGTGATTATCTGGAGTTAGGAAACTACCTGGAAAATATATTCCCCTTTCTAGGAGTGAGGTTCATTGCTCTAAATGACCAATATGATAGCCTGACATCAGAGAATAATGGTGTTGAGATTGACGTTCCCTTTAAGAATTTGCTTAATGAATTTTATGCTAAGGATGTTTCTGAAAAGATCAAGAGTGCGATGAACAGCATGAAACGCTCGGGCAAAAACATGAGCTGGTTGCCGCCGTTTGGTTATCTCAAGGATCCAGAGGACCGTTTCAAGATTATTATTGACGAGACAGTTGCACCAATTGTTCGACGGATTTTCGCCTTGTACCTTGATGGTAATAGTTACCAAACAATTGCTCGACTCCTGAATGAAGAACAAGTCATTACTCCAGCAGAACGAAAGATGCAAATCAGTCAGGCACGTTACGCAAAGTCACTCCGTTTAACAACTGAGCAAAAACGAAATGTTTGGAGTAGCACTACCGTTGGTCAAATTTTAAAGAATGAAGCCTATAAGGGAACTTATCTTTTTAATACTCGGACGTATGTAAGGGGGAAGCATGTTTTCAGACCAAAATCAGAGTGGGAGCGGATTGAGAACAATCACGAAGCGATTATTTCATCAGAACTATTTGAACAAGTTGTCCAATTAAAAGGATCAAAAGCCACTAAAAGAAAACAGCATCAGATACCTAAAACATCATCTGTATTGACAGGTCTGATTCGTTGTGAGCATTGTGATCATTCTTTGATTGGACATTACAACCATCAAGGTTACCAATATTTTTCCTGTCGTTATTGTAAGGGGCAGGGAGAAAAAATGAAGTCTTGTCGAGTGGATAGGATTGAACAAGCAATCAAAGGGAAACTAGGAGATGAAGCAGTAAAACCTCATCAAAAGGTATCTAAGACCCTTGTTCTTCGTGAAATTGAACGTTTGAAGACAGAAAAACTTGCCTGCTTTCAGGACTACAAGGATAGCCTGTTGACCAGAGAAGATTATATTGCCAAGAAAAAGGAAGTGGATAAATCTGTTCAGGCTTTGGAAGAACAGATGAAAGAAGCGAACTGTGTTCAGTTACCAACTGACAAGAAGTTAAGCAAAGAAATTGTAGTTGCACACGTTGACAAAGTTGTGGTTGATTGTCTTGGCTTTTTTACAGTTATCTATAAATAGTTGAGGAAGAGACTTGAATCCTATCAAGTCTCTTTCTCGATAGGTTGCTTTGTGATATAATTAGTGTGAAATCTAGTAAATAAATAGTGTCAGTAGCTTGACACAAGAGGGACATATTGAAGAAGGCGAGAATTTCCATGATTCGGTTGTTAGAGAAGTGCAAGAAGAAACGGGTTTAACAGTCACTGATGCTCGCTTGGTTGGTCTTAAACATTGGCCGGATAAGGAAGGGCATCGTTACATTGTATTTCTCTATAAGGCAACAGAGTTTACAGGAACTATCCGATCAACTGAAGAAGGCGAGGTGCGTTGGGTCGAGAAGTCGGACCTGCCTCAGATGGATTTGGCCTATGATTTGCTAGAAATACTGAAAGTCATGGATGAGCCAGATTTGTCCGAGTTCTTTTATACTAGAAAAAATGACGATGGAGAGTGGGATATAAATTTTAGGTAGAAGCTAGAAATAGCTTCTTTTTTATGCTGTTTGAATAAAAATACAACAAACTAGTTGACAAATGTATAAAAATGACGTAAAATGTTTTTATCTTTCAAAAAAGGAGAAAAAATATGCATTTTACTATAATGAAAGTCCGATGTTTTATATAAAAAACGGTATAAGTATGCACAGGATTGTTTTAAAGGAGAATATGATGATGAAAAAATATATTATGACGGGATTGGTTTTGTTGGCAACGATGACCCTAAGTGCTTGTAGTGGAAATGCTACTCAAGAAGATACTTCCTTGAAGGATGTTCAGGAAAAGGGAAAACTAATTGTTGCATTGAATCCAGAATTTCCACCATTTGAGTTTAGAACACTGGTTGATGGCAAAGATACAATCGTTGGAGCTGACATTGAGCTTGCAAAATCCATTGGTCAAGAATTGGGTGTAGAAGTCGAATTTTCAGCGATGAGTTTTGATAATGTTTTGAACAATGTCCAGTCAGGGCAATCGGATATTGCCATTTCAGGAATTTCAGCCACTGAAGAGCGTGCAAAAGTGTATGATTTTTCCATTCCTTACTACACCTCAACCAATAAAGTTATTATAAATAAAGAGGATCTTGCACAATATACATCGCTTGATTCTCTAGCAGAGGCAAATATAGGAGCACAAAAAGGTTCTATTCAAGAACAAATTGTTAAAGAACAGCTTCCGTCTTCCACGGTTATTGCTCTAGCTTCGAACGGCGAGCTGATTAATCAATTAAAATCACAGAAGCTAGAAGCAGTTATTTTTGAAGAGCCGATTGCGAAAGCCTATGTTGCCAAAAATGATGACTTGGTTATTTTAGATACTGAGATAAAAAGTAGCTATTCAGATGCCTATGCTATTGCCTTGCCAAAAGGAAGTACAGCTTTAAAGGAAAAAGTTGACTCTGTCATTACAAAACTAGTGGAATCTGGACAGATGGATCAATTTGTTCAAGAAGCCTATGAATTATCCATTGCTAACAATTAAATTTTATACGATTAAATTGAATAAAAATAATATTTTCTTGACAAATGTATAAAAATGAATTAAAATGAGAATACATTCTGAAAAACTGCAAGAAAATACAATGAAAATCAATAAGCTTGTGTTTTTTAGAATAAGTATTTTATTAAAATAAAGAGAAGGTATTTAGGAAATATGAAAAAAATCTTGGCATTAGCAGCAACAGTTTTAGCAGGATTGACATTGGTAGCTTGTTCTTCGACGTCATCACAATCCGCATTAGATAAAATTAAAGAAAAAGGAACATTGGTAGTGGCAACTAGTCCAGACTATGCTCCATTCGAGTTTCAGGCACTAGTTGATGGAAAGAATGAAGTTGTTGGTGCAGATATTATGTTGGCTCAAAAAATAGCCGACGAACTTGGGGTCAAGCTTGAAGTTTCAGCAATGAGTTTTGACAATGTATTGTCTAGCGTTCAAAATGGCAAAGCTGATATTGCAATTGCTGGTCTATCTTATTCGGAAGAGCGTGCAAAAGTTTTTGATTTCTCTGAAAGTTACTATCAAATTTCTGATGTATTACTTATCAAAAAAGATAGCGCCAATTCACTCACTTCAATTGATGCTATGAGCGGGAAAACTCTCGCGGTACAAAAGGGTTCAACACAAGAATCCTACGCACAGGAAAACATTAGTCAAGCTAACATAATTTCTTTAACCTTGATGGGTGAAGCTGTAAATGAGCTCAAATCAGGAAAAGTTGATGCTATTTTAATGGATTCTCCAGTTGCTGCTGGTTATGTTTCACAGAATTCAGATTTAGCCGTTGCATCCGTTGAATTTCCAACGATTGATGAGAATTCGAAAGTCATTGCTTTGCCAAAAGGTAGTACAGAACTAAAAACTGCGATAGACAAGGTTATCGCAGAAGTAAAAGCAAGTGGTGAGTTTGATACTTTCCTTGAGAAAGCTGCAACATATACAAGTGTTGAATAAGAGAAACGAACAATCATCGGAAACGGTGGTTGTTTTTGTATGCAAAAAAGAATGGAGTAAGTGAGCCACTCCCCAAAAGTTAGACAGAAAATTGGGGTCGGTTCAATACTCCATTTTTTATAGATAATTATTTCACACGCTCTAGATAAAAACTGGTCAAACGTGGTACAGTAATTCTGGCTCCATTTTCATCGGGATAGAGGCTAAATGTGTCTATTGGAATAGCATTAGATGAGAAGACAAGTTTATATTCGCTGTCAGCTGGCAAATCCAAGTGTACATCAAATAGTTCTTGATCATTAAAGTTATGAATAGTCAAGATTTCTTGCTCATCACTAGTGCGAGAAAAAGCATACAGGCTTGCTTCTTCATCTATTTTTACCCAATTAAATCCTTTTTCATAGGCTTGGTAGTCATATTTCCAGAAAGCATCATGTTCTTTATAGAAAGTAGATAATGTTTTCATCATTTGATAGAAAGAATGGTGGATTGGAAATTGTAGCAGTCCCCAGTCCATTTCTGTATATTCATGCCATTCACGGATGTGACCCCATTCATTTCCCATGAAGAGTAATTTCTTTCCAGGATGGGCAAAGTAAAAGCTGTAGTAGACTCGAGCCAGATGGAACTTATCTTCGTAGTCGCCATTCATCTTCTCGATAATGGAGTGCTTCCCATGAACAACTTCGTCGTGCGAAAGTGGTAGTAAGAATTGCTCGTTTTGGTTATAGTACATACCAAAAGTGATTTCATTTGAGTGATATTTTCGATAAATAGCAGGGCGTTCCACGAATTTTAGTGTATCATTCATCCAGCCCAGATCCCATTTCATGTCAAATCCAATACCGCCATCTTCTAGAGAATGTGTGACTTTAGGGAAGCTTGAAGAGTCTTCAGCAATCATCAGGACTCCCTTATAGTCGGTATGGACCATGGCATTGACACGTTTGATAAAGTCAATTGCAGCATGATTTATCTTATCCTCATCTGTTTCACCACGCCAATAGAGGAGATAAGATAGTGCATCAACACGGATGCCATCAAAATGGAAATATTCCAACCAGTATTTTAAATTGGAAAGAAGGAAAGAACGAGTCAGTCCTTTTCCAAGGTCAAAATTAGCAGTCCCCCACTGGTGGTTTTCACGGTCTTGTTCGTAGGAGTATTCGTATAGCCAACTGCCATCAAACTGGTAGAGCCCATGAGCATCTTTACAGAAATGAAGTGGTACCCAGTCAAGAATCACTCCGATTCCTGCTTGGTGACATTGGTCAACTAAATACTTAAGTTCATCTGGCTTGCCATAGCGACTAGTTGGACTGTAGTAGCCTGTTACCTGATAGCCCCAAGACGCATCGAGAGGATGCTCGGTAATTGGCAATAATTCAATATGTGTGTAGTTATTTTCCCTGATATGTTCGATGAGAAGTGGAGTAATTTCCTTATAACTATTGAAAGCTTCTACAGGAGCTCCTCCTTCATTTTTATTAGCAAATTTTTGCTTCCACGAACCTAAGTGCACCTCGTAGATGGATACTGGCTGTTCTTTAAAATCATAGTTAACACGATTATACATCCAGATGTCATCTTTGAATTTATAACGCGAATTGTAGGTTGTAGAGGCAGTGTCTGGACGAACTTGGCTGAAAAATGCATAAGGGTCAGCCTTATATATTTCACGCCCATCGTGTGTGATAATCAGATATTTATAATCTTCAAGGGATTTCAATCCGTCTACATAAAGTTGAAACACTCCATCAATTTCACGCTCCATAGAGTGACTGCGTTGCCACTCATTAAAGTTGCCAACTAAGAATACTTCTCTGGCATTTGGGGCATAGACACGAAATTGGGTTCCGATAATTTTGTTTCGTTCTTTTATAATATGAGCACCCATTTTTTCGTAAAGAGTGGTATGCTCACCAGCATTCATATAATATAAATCTAGGTCAGTAAATTCTGTCATAGCAATCTCCATTGCCGAAAAGGAGTGGACTAGGGTCACACTCCGATTCAGTTTATTTTTTCATCTTAGTTCCTAACCACTAATTTCACGGTAGAGCCAGATGTATTTCTCTGCCGAAGCTGTCCAACTAAAATCACGCTTCATAGCTTGTTCAACCATGGCATACCAGTCATCGGGACGGTCATAGTAGGTTTGAAGGGCTAAATCATAGACTTGTCGCATATTGTAAGCGTCACGCCCTCCAAAGCTAAAACCAGTTCCTTCTTTGGTAGACATATTGTATGGTGCTACAGTATCAACCAAGCCACCTGTTTCACGCACTAGAGGGAGTGTTCCGTAGTGCATTGAAATCAACTGGCTAATGCCGCATGGTTCAAACATAGAAGGCATGAGGAAGAGATCACTTGCTGCATAAATTTGGTGGGCAAGTGGTTCATTGTAACCACGGTAGAATGCAAATTTATCAGGATAAGCATGTTTAAAGTGATTAAAGGCATTTTCAATGTCTTCCTCACCATTGCCTAAGATAACAAATTGGACATGGGCTTGAAGAAGATGGCCAAGTACCTCGGTCAAGAGGTAGAACCCTTTTTGCCATGTCAAACGAGAGACGATACCTATCAATAGGACATTCTCATCTTGTGGAAGGGCAAATTGTGCTTGCAGGGCCAGTTTATTAGCCTTTTTACTTTCAATCGTTTCAAGACTATAATTTCTCACAAGGTACTGATCTGTTTGACTATCCCAACTGTCATAGTCGATACCATTGACAATACCAACCAAGTCATATTTGCGCAACTCTAGTACATGTTGCATGTTTTCGCCGAATTCTTCCGTTAGGATTTCGCGAGCATAAGTTTCAGAAACTGTAGTAACCTTGTCAGCGTATAGGATACCAAGCTTCATGAAGCTGATACATTCATCATGAAAACGTGCAATACCATCCAAATAGTAGCTATAGTCCATGCCAAGCGCTGACCAAAGTGCTTGTTTGTGGAAAATACCTTGAAAAGCCAAGTTATGAATAGTGAATACATGCTTGATATTGCGGAATTCTTCGCGGTAGCTATAGAAAGTACGGCAAAGGAATGGAAGGGCAGCAGTGTGCCAGTCATGTGTGTGCATGACATCCGGGAAGAAATGAAGTGCTTCTAACAGACGACATGTAGCATGTTGGAAATAGCCAAAACGCATGGCATCATCGTCATATCCATATAGTTCATCGCGTTCAAAGAAATCGCGGTGCTCAATAAAATAGAATGTCACTCCATCAACAACCTGACTGTAAACATTTGCCATAGATTGGATGTCGCCAGCCCGCACATCAAAACTTGATACGTAATCGAAATCAGCATGGTTATTGATAGCAATTTTCTTATAGAGAGGAAGTACCACTCGGACGTCCAACCCCTGTTTTACCAATTCTTTAGGTAAGGAACCGATTACATCGGCCAAACCACCAGTCTTGATGAATGGAAGTCCTTCAGATGCTACAAAGAGAACAGATTTTTTTGTCATGTTAGCTCCTAAATGATTTGGTGTGGTTTCAAGTATGAAGGCGAAGTTTCGCTTCCCTTGATGTCAATTGGGTGAATAATTTTAGTTGCTTTATCGATAATTGCATTTTCAATATTCGCCCCACTCTTGATTGTCACGCCATTGAGAATGATTGAGTTTTTGATAACAACACCTTCTTCAATGATAACATCGCGGTCAATGACTGAATTTTCGACTTGACCATTGATATTCGCTCCATTTGAAATTAGGCTACGTTTGACCTCTGCCAATGGACCATACAAACATGGTGAGCTATCACTTGTTTGGGTATGGATTGGCCAATCATGTTTGAAGAGGAGTTTGCGGGTATCTTGGTCAATCAATTCAATTTGAGTATTGAAGTAGGAAGCTGTCGTATTGATACATGCGACATAATCACGATGTGCATAGCCCATAATCTTGTACTGGTCAACTGTATCACGTAAAATATCTTTTAACCAGTAGAGAGACGACACTTTGTTAGCACGTTTAATCAAGTCGATAAATGTAGTCCGTTTCATAATGTAGGCTTCAAGGGAAACGGGACGGTTTTTATATTTACCGTGGTTTTCCTCAAAAGCTACGACACGACGGTCTTCACCAAATTTGAGAGTTTGGCAGCCGATGAAATTTTCTTTAGCATCTGAAACGTTTTTATAAAGAACGGTAATATCAGCATCCGTTGCAATATGGTCATCCATGACTTTTGAAAAATCCTGGCTATAGATGAAGTAAGATGGAGCAACTAGCACATAATCTTTTGTAGACTTTTCGATGTAGTGGATGTTTTCTGTGAAGGCATTAATATCGTGACGATAGACACTATTTGGGTCTGTTGCGCTATTGAGCAAGCGAAGGGTACCGCGTTTGCTGTTGATATTATAGTGTTTTCCTGTACCAACGTGCTGAATTGTTGAACGCATTTCGGCAGGCATGTATACTTGGAATTCTGTAATTCCAGAGTTTGACATATTGGATAGAGCAAAGTCAATTAGGCGATAACGACCTAAGAAACCGAAAGCTTGTACGCCACGGTGCTTCATCACGTCACCAAAATGTACGTTGTTTCCTTCAATATTTACAATTCCGAGAGTATTTCTTAGCATAGCAGTCCTTTCTTACTTGGTCACATTCTTGTCAATCAAGAGGATATGGTCGATGTCTCCTGTGAGTTTAACTCCGTCGGCAATTTTAATATTTTCAGCGACGATGACGTAGTCAAGTTCAACACCTTCGCCGATAATAGCACCAGGCAGGACGACAGAATTTTTTACTACGGCATTTTGGTTGACCTGTACATCTGTTGAAATAACAGAATGTTCTACTGTACCGTCAATAACTGCCCCTTTATCAATATAGGCAGATTTAACAGTTGCAGTCGCACCAATCACCTGAGCAGGTGAGCCCTTATCCTCTGAATAGATTCTCCATGAGCGGTCAGAAAGGTCCAAATCTCCAGCGTGATCAATCAAGTCCATATTGGATTCCCAGAGGCTGTTAACGGTACCTACGTCTTTCCAATAACCACGGAATGGATGGGCAATGAGAGTGCGGCCATCTTCTAAGTATTTCGGAATGATGTCGTGCCCAAAATCGTGAGATGAAGTGTCCAATTTGTCATCTTCTTGAAGGTACTTTTTCAAGGTCTTCCAAGTGAAGATATAGATACCCATTGATGCTAAATTGCTCTTAGGATTTTCTGGTTTTTCTTCAAATTCTTCAATACGGTAATCTTCGTCCGTATTCATGATACCAAAACGTGAAGCTTCTTTGATCGGAACTTCGATAACCGCAATCGTAGCATCTGCTTTTTTCTGAATATGTGTATCAAGGAGTTTGTCGTAGTTCATCTTATAGATGTGGTCACCAGACAAAATCAATACGTACTCTGGATCGTGAAGATCAATGAAATCAATGTTCTGTGTAATAGCGTCGGCTGTACCTTTGTAAAGTCCGAAACCTTCGATTTTTTCACTCGGTGGTAATACAAAGACGCCAGATCCTTGTACATCAAGCCCCCAACGTTGAGACTGTGCAACGTATGAATTCAAGAGAACAGGCTCATACTGAGTCAAAACTCCGACAATATCAATACCTGAGTTGGCACAGTTACTGAGAGGAAAGTCAATAATGCGGTACTTTCCGCCAAATGCGACCGCTGGTTTGGCGACTTTTTTTGTCAACCCTTCTAGACGTGTTCCACGTCCACCAGCAAGAATCATAGCTAACATTTTATTTTGAGCCATCTAACCACTCCTTAATATATATGATACATGTATTATAGCATAGAGTATTAAAAATGAAAGCGTTTCCTATAAAGAAATTGAAATATTTCAAATTTCTTTTCAACGGCTTTCATAAGCATATTATAACATATTATTTTGTGTTAGTCTATATAATATTGTATTTATTTTCGGTCGAATTTTACCTCTTCAAGTAGGTAATTGATGAATTTTTCTCCCATGTCGGACAGCAATGCCTTTTCGTGTTGGATATAGACCAATTCGATTTCATCATCAAATTCCAGAGGAATTGATACAATATTATCTCCATTAAGATTTGAATTAAGGATACCTGTTGCGATTGTATAGCCATCCAGACCGATTAAGAGATTGAAGAGTGTGGCACGGTCAGATACGACAATCGATTTTTTATGGTGTTCCTGGGCTAGAATTTCTTCTGCAAAGTAGAAGGAGTTGTGAATACCTTGCTCGTAGCTGAGATAGGGGAAATCTACCAAATCATCGAGAGTGATTGACTTTCTTTGTGCCAAAGGATTGGTTTTGCTGACAAATACATGTGGTTTGGCAGTGAAGAGAGTTGTATAGGATAGTCGATTGTCATCCAAAAGTTTCAGCAGAACATCACGGTTGAAATGGTTGAGGAAAAGCACACCGATTTCTGAGCGAAAATTCTTGACGTCATCGATGATTTCCCAGGTCCGTGTTTCACGTAGGAAGAGTTCATAATCTTCCATTTCAGTTTCTTTCAAAAGTGAGACAAAGGCGTTGACGACAAAGGCATAGTGTTGGGAAGATACGCTGAAGAGTTGGCGTTTTGCATTAGGATTTTTATAGCGGTCTTCCAATAGTTCGGTCTGTTCAACAATTTGACGAGCGTAGGAAAGAAACTCCATGCCATCCTTTGTCAGGGTAATGCCCTTAGAATTACGGAAAAAGATTTTAATTTTCATTTCTTTTTCCAGGTCTCGTACAGCGTTGGAAAGGCTGGGTTGGGTAATGAAGAGTTGTTTGGCAGCCTCATTCATACTACCTGTTTCTGCAATTTTGATAATATAGTATAATTGTTGGATTCTCATACCTCTATTGTAACATGATTTGACAAATTATTCTAAAAAATGTATAATGCTGAAAATATATCCTTTAACTGAGTCCAGAGAGGCGAAGAAGGGAACGTGATAAATAGGGCAAATACTGCCTTCTTTTCGTGTAACCTTGCTAGCCAGCAAGGTTTTTTCTCTATATCGACTTTCTTGTTTTCTGTGTTTCATAGAATAGGAGAAAAGATGATTTTAAAAGAACAGATGTTATTGGTTGACCAAGTCCAGCTTGCTCCACGTATATTTGCTATGACCTTGCAGGGTGATATGGTCCAAGATATGAAAATGGGGCAGTTTATCCATATTCGTGTTCCAGATGATTCCATGCTCTTGCGGAGACCAATATCTATTTCCGAGATTGATCGGAATAAGTCTCAATGTCGGATTATTTACCGAGTGGAAGGTCAAGGGACGGAAGTCTTTTCGAAAATGACTGTTGGGCAGTATTTGGATGTTATGGGACCGCTTGGGAAAGGGTTTGAAGTAGACTTTCTCAAAGAAGGTGACCGCATTCTCATTATTGGCGGAGGAATCGGTGTTCCTCCCTTGGTGGAAGTGGCGAAACAGGCGGCGAACCGTGGTGTCAATGTCACGTCAGTCATTGGCTTTGCCACCAAAGAGGCCGTCATTTTGGAAGAGGAACTAGCCAAGTATGGTCAAGTTTATGTCACAACGGATGATGGTTCCTATGGGCGTAAGGGGAATGTCGCAACGGTCGTTGAAGAGCTGACAAACGACTTTGCTGCCATTTATTCCTGTGGAGCACCTGCTATGATGAATTACGTTGACCAACGTTTTCAGGACCATCCCCACGCCTACATCTCCCTAGAAGCCCGCATGGCCTGTGGCATGGGAGCTTGTTACGCTTGTGTGGTTAAACCTAAAGAGGGTCAGGAGCATGAAAACAAGCGTGTCTGTAAGGAAGGTCCAGTCTTTGCGACTGGTAGTCTGATTTTATAGGAGGTTGATATGACAAAACGATTAGCGATTTCCTTACCAGGCTTGGACTTGAAAAATCCCATCATTCCAGCCTCTGGCTGCTTCGGTTTTGGTCAGGAGTATGCGGATTATTATGACCTAAACCAGTTGGGCTCCATTATGATTAAGGCGACTACCCGTCATCCTCGTTATGGCAATGCGACTCCCCGTGTAGCCGAGACACCAGCAGGTATGCTCAATGCCATTGGACTTCAAAATCCAGGCGTTGATGTAGTCTTATCCGAAAAATTACCATGGTTGGAACAGCATTTTCCAGACTTGCCTATCATTGCCAATGTGGCTGGTTTTTCCAATGAAGAATATGCCTATGTGTCAGGGAAAATTTCAAAGGCTCCAAACGTAAAAGCTATCGAGCTGAACATTTCCTGTCCCAATGTGGACCACGGAAATAATGGTCTCTTGATTGGACAGGTGCCAGAATTGGCCTATCAAGCAGTAAAAGCAGCAGTCGAAGCCTCATCTGTACCTGTTTACGTTAAGTTGACACCAAGTGTGGCAGACATAACCCTGTTGGCCAAGGCTGCTGAGGATGCTGGAGCGACTGGCTTGACGATGATAAATACCTTGGTTGGTATGCGATTCAATCTCAAAACTCGCCAGCCAATCTTGGCAAATGGTACAGGAGGAATGTCAGGTCCAGCAGTTTTTCCGGTTGCTCTCAAACTCATTCGTCAGGTAGCTCAGATGACCAACCTTCCTATCATTGGCATGGGTGGTGTGGATTCGGCTGACAAGGCTTTAGAGATGATGATTGCAGGAGCTTCAGCGATTGGAGTTGGAACGGCCAATTTTACAGACCCATTTGCCTGTCCAACTATTATCAAGGATTTACCCGAACGCATGGATGTTTATGGGATGGACACCCTAGAAAATTTACGCCAAGAAGTTAGAGAAAGCTTGGGTAAGCGTTGACAAAGGTAAAATAAAAGAGTAATATAAAGAAAATATCTCCTTTAACTAAGTCCAGAGAGGCTAGGAAGGTGCCATGTAATATGCTTGAAAGGTGATTTTCAAGCTGAATTCGTGCACATCCCTGACCGATTTGGCAGGGATTTTTGTGTAAATGAAAGGATTTTATGAAAGAAACAAGACCAATTATTGCCCTTGACTTTGCAGGTAAAGAAGAAGTTCAGTCTTTTCTGGAACAGTTCCCACCAGATGAGAAACTCTATGTAAAGGTTGGAATGGAGTTGTATTATGCGGAGGGACCAGGTATTATCAATTATTTGAAAGGCTGCGGTCACAGTATTTTTCTAGATTTGAAACTGCATGATATTCCTAATACCGTCGAGTCTGCTATGAAAGTCTTGGCAAAACTCGGTGTGGATATGACCAACGTTCACGCTGCTGGTGGTGTTGAGATGATGCGGGCAGCACGAAGGGGATTGGGTAAGGATGCTGTTTTAATAGCGGTCACTCAGTTGACCTCTACCTCAGAAGAGCAGATGAGAACGGACCAGAATATACAGACTAGTTTGCAGGAAGCGGTTGTTCATTATGCTCAAAGAGCACAAGAAGCTGGTCTTGATGGGGTGGTTTGTTCAGCTCATGAGGTGACTTTGATTAAAGATGTCACAAGTTCTGATTTTGTGTGCCTGACGCCAGGGATTCGTCCGACTGGCGGTGAAGTAGGCGATCAGAAACGAGTTATGACACCAGCAGATGCTGCTCGAATCGGTAGTGATTACATCGTCGTAGGTCGCCCGATTACAAAATCAGAACATCCTTACCAGACTTATTTGTCTATTAAAGAGGAGTGGAATCGTGGATAAGATTTATCAGATTATAATCGATAGACCTCTCGGGTATATTGATAAATTTGGCAACCAGTACCCCATTAATTACGGCTACGTCCCAAATCTATTGGCTGGAGATGGTGAAGAGCAAGATGTTTACATCATTTCCAAAGCTGTTCGGCAGCCCTTGACAGCTTTCGAGGGGAAATTGGTCGCGATTATACATCGCAGAGATGATGTCGAGGATAAATGGGTTCTGACAGGTCTTGATGAAAAACTTACCGTGACAGAAATAAAAGAGAAAACCAATTTCATTGAACAGTATTTTGATTCATGGATTGAAATTGTGGACTAGGAGAAGTCTGTAAGAATTCAACAGGGATAAATATAGTTTTTTATAGGGTTCATAGATTGAACCGGTACTTTAGGAGTGACAGGCTATTCGGCGGGATGGTCATGTTGGAATGGTACGCATTTAGAAGGAGGTCTATTATGACACTAGCAACAGAAATCGCATCACACTTATTGGATATTAAGGCAGTTCATCTGCGTCCAGAAAAGCCATTTACATGGGCATCAGGTATCAAATCCCCTATCTATACAGATAATCGTATTACACTATCTTATCCTGAAACTCGAAATTTGATTGAAGATGGCTTTGTGCAACGTATTGAAGAAGAATTTCCTGAGGTTGAGGTGATTGCCGGAACTGCCACAGCAGGTATTCCTCATGGTGCTATCATTGCAGATAGGATGAATTTGCCATTTGCATATATCCGTAGCAAACCAAAAGACCATGGTGTAGGGAATCAATTAGAGGGTCGCATCGTCAAGGGACAAAAAATGGTTGTCGTTGAAGACCTGATTTCTACTGGAGGGTCTGTTCTAGATGCCGTAGCAGCAGCTGAGCGTGAAGGCGCTGACGTTATTGGTGTTGTGGCAATCTTTACCTATGAATTGCCAAAGGCAGATCGTAATTTTGATAATGCTGGCGTGAAATTGGTGACGCTTAGCAATTATTCAGAGTTAATCAAGGTCGCAAAAGTACAGGGATATATCAATGCAGATGGTTTGAATCTGCTTAAAAAGTTCCGTCAAAATCAAGAAACTTGGCAGGAAGACTAGATTTAAAACGAGCCCACGCACGATTTCTGGGAACTTATCCTGTAAAATGGTATAATAGTCTCTAACGTATTTTGAGAATACAATAATTGACCGTATGAGGAGAAATAGATGATTTCAGTTATCGTGCCTTGTTTTAATGAAGAAGAGGCAATTCCCTATTTTTACGATGCTATGGAGAAAGTTCGTAAGGAGATGGGGGAACAATTTGAGTATATTTTTGTCAATGATGGTTCAAAGGATAGGACACTAAAGGTTTTACGCCAATTGTCTGGTCAAGACCGAGCTGTTCGCTATCTTTCCTTTTCAAGGAATTTCGGGAAAGAAGCTGCTCTCTATGCAGGTCTACAAGCTGCGCAAGGTGGGCTAGTGACCGTCATGGATGTTGATTTACAAGATCCACCTGAAATGTTGATGGAAATGAAGGATATGTTGGATGGAAATCCAGATTTAGATTGCGTTGGAACCCGTCGTGTCAGTCGAGATGGTGAGCCACCGATTCGTAGCTTTTTTGCAAAATTATTCTACAAATTGATGAATAAAATCAGCCAGGTCGAGGTAGTAGACGGTGCCCGTGATTTCCGTCTCATGCGTCGTCACATGGTAGATGCCATTCTATCTGTGTCTGAATACAATCGCTTTTCGAAAGGAATTTTTGCTTGGGTTGGATTCGAGACAGAATACTTGCCCTATGAAAATGTTGAGAGGGTCGCTGGCGAAACTAGTTGGTCTTTCTGGAAATTGCTTTCTTATTCTATTGAAGGAATCATCAATTTTTCAGATACACCTTTGAATATTGCCTCCTATACAGGTTTCTTCACCTTCCTATTGTCGCTAGTTCTAATGGTCTTTGTGGTTTTCAAAACCTTGGTGTTCGGAGATCCTACAATTGGCTGGCCGTCGACTATTTGTATCATCCTATTTTTGGGAGGTCTGCAGTTGATGACCATTGGTATTCTCGGTAAATATTTGGCAAAAGTTTTCTTGGAAACGAAGAAACGTCCGATTTATATTGTTAAAGAGAAAAGTTCAAACTAGGAGCAGTTTATGGAACATTCAGCTTGGCACGAATTGATAAAGGCACAGTTGCCAGAGCATTATTTTGGTAAAATCAATCAGTTTTTAGATCATGTTTATGCTAGTGGAACCATTTATCCGCCTCGTGAGAAGGTATTTGCTGCCATTCAAACAACGGATTTGGAAGAGGTTAAAGTAGTTATTTTGGGACAGGATCCCTATCACGGACCTGGTCAGGCACAGGGCTTGTCATTTTCTGTTCCGAACTCGGTACCAGCTCCGCCATCTCTTCAAAACATCTTAAAAGAATTGACGGATGATATTGGCGTCAAACAAGATCATGATTTGACAGCATGGGCGGAACAAGGTGTGCTTTTGCTCAATGCTTGTTTAACTGTGCCAGCAGGTCAGGCCAATGGACATGCAGGGCAAATCTGGGAGCCTTTTACGGACGCTGTTATTAAGGTGGTCAATAGCTTAGACCAGCCTGTTGTCTATATTCTTTGGGGTGCTTATGCTCGCAAGAAAAAGGCGTTGATAACCAATCCAAAACATCTGGTTATCGAATCTGCTCATCCAAGCCCTCTTTCAGCCTATCGAGGTTTCTTCGGAAGCAAGCCCTTCTCACAAGCAAATGCCTACTTGACTTCACAAGGCAGAACAGGAATTGATTGGCTGCGACAGTAGATGGTAATGGCTTTGGTACTACAAAGGAGAATATGAATGTTATTAGTGAAAAATGGTCGTGTATTGGATCCGCAATCCGGTTTAGACAAGGTTTGCGACATCTTGATGGACGGAAGTAAGATTGTTAAGATTGCGGAGTCGATTTCAGAAGATGCTGAGCAAGAAGTGATTGATGCGACAGGATTAGTCGTTGCTCCTGGTTTGGTTGATGTTCATGTGCATTTTCGGGAGCCTGGTCAGACCCATAAAGAAGATATTCATACAGGAGCTCTTTCTGCAGCAGCGGGTGGTTTTACTTCTGTTGTCATGATGGCAAACACTAATCCGACGATTTCAAATGTTGAAACCTTAAAAGAAGTATTGGATTCCGCTAAAAAAGAAGCTATTCACATTTATAGTGTGGCAACCATTACAGATCATTTCGACGGTCAAAATCTGACCGATTTTCCTGCTTTGCTAGAAGCTGGAGCGGTGGCCTTTTCGGACGACGGTATTCCTTTGACAAATGCTGGCGTGGTTAGAAAAGCTATGAAATTAGCCAAAGAGCAGGGCTGTCTCATCAGTCTGCATGAAGAAGACCCTGACCTGAATGGTGTCTTGGGACTCAACGAGCAAGTAGCTGAAAAACATTTTCATGTTTGTGGTGCAACTGGCGTGGCAGAATACAGCATGGTTGCGCGTGATGTTATGATTGCCTATGAAACAGGTGCGCGTGTCCATATCCAGCATCTATCCAAAGCCGAGTCGGTCAAGGTGGTTGAATTTGTTCAAGGTCTCGGAGCAAACGTCACGGCAGAAGTCGCACCTCAACATTTTTCACGAACTGAGGACTTACTTCTAACAAAAGGTGCCAATGCTAAAATGAATCCGCCACTACGATTAGAAAGTGATCGCTTGGCTGTGATTGATGGGTTGAAATCTGGTGTTATCTCTGTCATTGCGACGGACCATGCACCTCATCACGCAGATGAGAAAAATGTAGAGGATCTTACGCAAGCTCCTTCAGGAATGACAGGCTTGGAAACCTCGCTTTCACTTGGTTTGACGCATCTGGTGGAAGAAGGGCATCTGACCCTCGTGCAATTGTTGGAGAAAATGACTATTAATCCAGCCAAGCTCTATGGTCTTGATGCTGGCTATCTTGCTGAAAATGGCCCAGCTGATCTTGTTATTTTTGACCCAAATGCAAATCGGTTGGTCACAGCGGATTTTACCTCGAAGTCTGCTAATTCTCCGTTTGTTGGTGATAGTCTGAAAGGACAGGTCCTTTACACCATTGCAAATGGACAAATAGTATTTGGTAAATAGGAAATGGAGGCTGGGCAAAAAGCTTAACCTCGCTTCTCAGGGTTCGTGTCAACATCTCAGCGCAGTGGTTGATTGGGTTTAACAGTCCAGTGGACTGTTAAAGGTTGGAGATAGGATTTGCGAAGCAAATCTCAGCAATTCGTGTTTTACACTCCAAATCTGACCTCTACGACTGATGCGAACAGAGTTCGCCTTATCTCCAACCTCAAACTGTCTCCCAGACAGTTTGAGCTGTGCGGGGGTGGGAGTGAAACAGTCTGGGGATAGACTGTTTCAGCTCAACAACTTAAAACGAAAAATTGTTGACGAACTCTTTTTTGACCAGTCGAGTTCTTTCCCGCTCCCTTATTTCGAACCTTTTTGACATGTAAGCGATTTTAATGTTTTTGTTTTTTGATAAAAAGTGTATAATAGAGATATAAAAAATGCCGAAGAAAGGTCTATTTATGAAAAAGAAAAAAATCTTGTTGCCTGTAATGTCCACACTCTTGTTGGCGCCATTTGTTTTAGCTCAACAAGTACAAGCTGCTGAAACAACGACTGCAGCTACGACAACCAATCAGCCAGCAACGTCAGTTGAAAATGTAGCAACGGAGGAAACTGTTGTTCCTGCTGCGGAAGAAACAGTAGAGGCAGTCATTATCCACACAAACGACGTTCACGGTCGCATTCTTGAAGAAAAGAATGTCATCGGTGACGCTAAGGCTGCAGCAGTCATTGAAGAAGAACGTGCCAAAGTAGAAAATACAATTGTAGTAGATGCTGGTGATGCCTTCCAAGGACTTCCAATTTCCAACTCTACAAAAGGTGAAGACCGCGCCAATATCATGAACCAAGTCGGCTATGATGCAATGGCTGTTGGTAACCATGAATTTGACTTTGGGATGGATCAAGCAATCAAGTACAAAGAAACCTTGAACTTCCCGCTATTGAGTGCTAACACTTACGTTAATGGCGCTCGTGTTTTTGAAGCTTCAACTATTGTCGATAAAACTCCAACTGTTGTAGGCGATGAATTTGTAGTTATCGGTGTAACAACACCTGAAACTGCTACAAAAACCCATCCTAAAAATGTTGAGGGAGTAATATTTACCGACCCAGTCACAGAAGTCAATAAAGTGATTGACGAAGTGGAAGCGCGTGCTCTAGCAGATAATCGTGTTTACAAGAACTATATCATTCTAGCTCACCTAGGTGTTGATTCTACAACACCTGTTGAATGGAGAGGTTCAACTCTTGCTGAAGCACTTTCTAAAAATAGTAAATTAGCTGGTAAACGTGTTATTGTTATCGATGGTCATTCCCACACGGTAGAAGCGACTACCTATGGAGAAAACGTTACTTATAATCAAACAGGCTCTTACTTGAACAATATCGGTAAAGTAACCTTGAAATCCGATAAGTTATTGGGTGAAGCTAGCTTGATTTCTGCTGCGGATACTAAAAATGTGACGCCAAATGCTAAAATCGCAGCCTTGGTTGATGAAATTAAAGCAAAATATGAAGCTGAAAATGCTCAAGTAGTTATTGAAAATAACCCAGTAGAATTAAACGGAGACCGCTCAAACGTGCGTGTTCGTGAAACCAACTTGGGGAATGCAGTGGCGGATGCGATTTATGCCTATGGTCAAACAGGATTTTCAAACAAAACTAGCCTTGCTGTGACTAACGGTGGTGGTCTACGTGCAACAATTGCTAAAGATCAGCCTGTTACAAAAGGTGATATTATTGCAGTCTTGCCATTTGGTAACATTGTTTCTCAAATCACTGTGACTGGTCAGCAAATTTATGATATGTTTACCAAGTCTTTATCATCTACATTGCAAGTGAATCCAGAAACTGGCGAGATGCTTTTAGATGAAAATGGTATGCCGCTCTTTGAAGCTAGTGGTGGATTCCTACACATTTCAGGAGCAAATGTATTCTACGATCCAACCCTTCCTGTAGAAGAACGTGTTCTTCTTATCGGTATTCTTAATCCAGAGACTGGCGAATATGACGCCTTGGATCTTGAAAAAACGTACTATTTAGCAACAAATGACTTCCTTGCTGCTGGTGGTGATGGCTACACAATGCTTGGCGGAGCACGTGAAGAAGGTCCTTCAATGGACAGCGTCTTTGCTGAATACCTAAAGACAGCTGACTTATCAGCTTATGAGGTTGTCAACCCATATTCACGTATCATTCCTGTAAATTCAAGCATTGATACGGATGAAGATGGCTACCCAGACTTTATCGAAATTTTATTGGATACTGAGCCAGAAAATCCAGCCTCAAATCCAGAAACTGTTCCAGCTGAAAATACGGATTCACCATCTAATCAAGCGCAAAATACTTCAGCAACGGACAAGAAGGCCCCAGTTGATTCTCCTAAAGTAGGAGATAAAAAATCAGAAGTAGCAAGTCCAGTAAAAACTACAAAAGCAGGAGTCTTGCCAAATACTGGTGATCAGATGAATCTGACGCTCAGCCTGTTTGGTTTAGGTCTTGCAGGACTGGCCATGGCAGTAGGTCGTAGAAAAGAAAATTAATCAATCATCTGAAAACAGGGTCTTCGGACTCTGTTTTTGACTGGAGGAAACATGCAAACTGTATTTCAATATCAAAAAGAGGGGGATCGTGAGCAGATTAGTTCTTACGTTCTGCTTAGCAACTCCCCGCGTCGTAAACAATTATTGGGATTTTTACAACCACAAATCGCATCAGTTGAAGTGGATGAGCGTGGTATCGAAGAACATTTTATGAAACAATTCGCTACAGACGATTTTCTCACTCGAGCTGCAAAAACTTGTTGTGAAATTTCCAAAGCCAAATCGGACATGGATTTGGTAACTGGTCATCTCTACATTTCTGCGGATACAATCGTCGTGTCAGATGGGCAAATTTTTAACAAGCCTCAAGATTTGACAGAAGCTGAAACCATGTTACGTTCCTATTTTGGAAAGAGTCATCACGTTGTAACCTCTGTCTGCCTACGGACAAGACACTCACTGGATGTTTTTTATACGGTTGCACAGATTGATTTTGTCGACTATTATCCAGCCCTTGAAGAGGTTATTCAATCATATATCCGTTAAAAGCAGCCACTCGACAAGGCAGGTGCATACGGTATTCAGGAGCTGGATCCACGCTTTGTGGCGGGCATTTCAGGGGATGTTCACACCATTATTGGTCTACCTGTAGCCGAAGTTTCCCGCAGGATTTTTTCTGAAGAAGGTTTTGAAAAATAGCAGAGCTCAATAGCTAGTTTGTGGTATAATAGTGGTCGAAAAGGAGAGTTTATGACCGTCGACATTGAAAGATACAAGCAATTGGCCCAGCAGAAGCAAGGAGAACATCGAAAATTTCTAGCAAATTTGAAGAAAAAAGCACCTAAAAATTTGGATAGAATTGTTCAAGATATTCATGCCGAAGTATTTTCTGAAATCGACTGTACAGAGTGTGCCAACTGTTGTAAAACGTTGGGACCACTCTTTACAGAAGCAGATATTACCCGAATTGCCAAGCATTTGCGCATGAAACTTCCAGTTTTTGAGGATATGTATTTGCGTGTGGATGAGGACGGAGATAAGGTGTTTCAATCCATGCCCTGTCCCTTCCTTGGAGGCGATAATCTATGTAGTATCTATGATGCTCGTCCCAAAGCCTGTCGAGAATTTCCGCATACTGACCGCAAGAAGATTTATCAAATCAATAATTTAACAATAAAAAATACTCTGATTTGTCCCGCAGCCTATCTCTTTGTCGAAAAGTTACGGGAGAGAATTTAAGGGGAACAAGTAAGACAAAATATTGATTTTCTGCTATAATAATAAAAAAACAAGCCGTTTTTACGGCTTTTTTCAATGAATCATATTTAGGAGGACCCCATGGCAATTATTCAATGGTTTCCGGGCCACATGTCAAAAGCTCGCAGGCAGGTGCAGGAAAACATCAAGCACGTTGATTTCGTGACCATTTTGGTCGATGCCCGCCTGCCCCTATCCAGCCAGAACCCCATGCTGACAAAGATTGTTGGAGACAAGCCCAAGCTCATGATTCTCAACAAGGTCGATTTGGCAGACCCTGTCCGTACGAAAGAATGGCAGAGCTACTTTGAAGGTCAGGGCATTCGTACCCTTGCTATCAACTCAAAAGAGCAAGCGACGGTGAAAAAAGTGACCGACGCAGCCAAGAGCCTGATGAAAGAGAAAATTGAACGCCTCCGCCAAAGAGGCATTCAAAAAGAAACCCTGAGGACCATGATTATCGGTATTCCAAACGCAGGGAAATCTACCCTCATGAACCGTCTGGCTGGTAAGAAAATCGCCGTTGTCGGCAACAAACCAGGTGTGACTAAGGGGCAGCAGTGGCTTAAATCTAACAAGGACCTTGAAATCCTTGATACGCCAGGAATTCTTTGGCCTAAGTTTGAGGACCAGGAAGTTGGACTTAAGTTGGCTCTGACAGGAGCCATTAAGGATCAGCTCTTGCCCATGGACGAAGTGACTATTTTCGGTCTGGATTACTTCAAAGCCAATTACCCAGAACGCCTCCAAGAGCGATTCAAGGGCATGGATTTGGAGCAGGAAACGCCTGAACTTATTATGGACTGGACAAAAAAACTGGGCTTCCGTGATGATTATGACCGTTTTTACAACCTCTTTGTCAAGGACGTTCGGGATGGGCGTTTAGGTACCTATACATTAGACAGGGTGAGTGACTTAGATGGCAACGATTAAGGAAGTGACTGCTCTGCTGGCTCAGGTAGACAGTCTGGACAGTCCAGTCTGGGACCAACTATCTCAGGATGAGCGAGCAGGGGTTCAGGCTGCTATTAAGAAACGCCGTAAGGAGCTGGAAAAAGAAGCAGCAGAAGATGCTCGCTTAGAAGCTATGCTATCTTACGAAAAAGCCCTTTATGAAAATGGGGTGGAGTTCATCGCTGGTATCGACGAAGTCGGCCGAGGGCCTCTAGCAGGTCCTGTGGTGGCAGCGGCAGTTATCTTGCCCAAGTGCTGTAAAATTCGCTACCTCAATGACTCCAAGAAAATCCCCAAGTCCAAGCACGAGGCTATCTACGAAGAAGTGATGGAGCGAGCGGTGGCAGTCGGTGTAGGCGTCAAAGATGCGGCTGTCATCGACCAGGTCAACATCTATGAGGCGACCAAATTAGCCATGTTGGAAGCTTTGGGGCAGTTGAGCCAAGAGCCTGAACACCTTTTGATAGACGCTATGAAGTTGGATACACCCCTACCGCAAACTTCTATCATCAAGGGAGATGCCAATAGCCTATCTATCGCAGCTTCCTCTATCGTTGCCAAGGTGACGCGGGATAAGATGATGGCGGACTATGACAAGGGGTTCTCAGGCTACGGTTTCGCCAAGAATGCTGGCTATGGAACGGCAGAGCATTTAGAAGGCTTGAACAAGCTAGGCATCACGCCCATTCACCGTAAGACCTTTGAGCCCATTAAGACAATGCTAGCAGGAGGGAAATCGTCGTGACGGTCTTTTTCTGGCTTTTACTAGCTTCCAGCGGATTATTTGCCCTTCTTTATTTCTGGGAGCGACGGTCGATTTTTATCTCCCTGTTTGCTTTGAACATCCTCGTCTGGGCCTTGGCATGGATTATCTCAACAGGCATTCTCGAAAACAATGAAATCTTGCGTTTATTGGCAATCGCTCTGGCAATGGTATTGGCTCTAGCCTTCTTAAGTGGTCCATTTGTCTTGCTGATTACCCTCTATCTGAACGGTTTTCGGATTTTGAAGCGAGAAGGTGTCCGTTTTCATAACTTTTTGTCTTTAGGATTAGCTATCGGCTTAACTTTCTATCTCTTTATCGCGCCATCTGTGGCAAGCTCCCTTTCTGGTATCAGTTTTTTCAATATGGTGTTTGTCTATGTTGGATTCTTAGTGTCCTATGCCATTATCATCAGTATGCTTTATACGACATCTAGCTTTGTCAATTTGGTCAATCTTTTCCCTGGGAAGCTTGATTATGTGGTGGTGCTTGGAGCTGGATTGATTGGTGATAAGGTGACGCCACTTTTGGCTTCGCGGATTGAAAAAGGCATAGCGATCTACCAGAAACATCCTGGCAGTAAGCTCATCATGTCAGGCGGACAAGGACCTGATGAACTCATAGCTGAAGGTCAAGCTATGGCAAATTATGCCTTGGAGAAAGGAGTGCCTGCTGAAGACATTCTCATCGAAAACCAATCAACCAACACAGAAGAAAATTTGAAATTTTCCTATGCCCTAATGAAACCTGGTAGTCGATTTGCCCTTGTAACCAATTACTATCATGTTTTCAGAGCTCTGCTATTGGCCCGAAAACTGAAAATCAAATGTATCGGCTATGGAGCAAAAACCAAATTTTACTTTAGCCTTAATGCCTTTATTCGGGAATTTGTTGGCTATGTAGTCATGAGCCGAAAGGTGCATTTGGTGTTTTTAGGTATCATGTCAGTTCTTTATCTGCTTGGTATGATCATCAGTTTAATGTAGTAAAAACAGCCTCTAGTTTTCTAGAAGCTGTTTTCTTATAGCATAAAATAGACAATGGCCATGTATTGCAGTGCTGAAGCCAATAGGATAAAGAGATGCCAAATCATGTGGAAATAAGGCTTTTTCTTAGAATAAAAGATAGCACCTACGGTGTAGGATAAGCCACCAGCCAGCATCAAAATTCCGAAAATAAGTCCAGTTTTTTGAAGAATGGCTGGCAAGATAAAGACCACCAACCAGCCCATAAAGAGATAGAGAAATAGGCTGAATTTTTCGTTTATTTTTTTAGCAAAAATTTTATAGAGTATACCGAAAATAGTCAATCCCCATTGCAAACCAACAATCAGATAGCCCAGCCAACCACCGACCAAGGAAAGGGCAACAGGTGTGTAGCTCCCAGCGATAGCGATGTAAATCATACTATGGTCAATAATCCTCAGGATGTATTTGTGAGTAGAAGCATAGGGCATGGAGTGGTAGATGGAAGAGGATAGGAACATGAGAAATAGGCTGATGACAAAAATGGACATGCCGACTACTGCTGTCACGTTATAATCTTGAAAAGAATGGATAGCAGTAATAGGGAGTAAAATCAGCATAAACAAGGCCCCAACTGCATGTGTCACACTATTTGCGACTTCTTCACCAAATGAAAGCTTTAAACTTAATTTCAAACTAGGATTCATGATATTTCCTTTCTAACTCAACAGTGAGTTGACGGGTTTTGTAGTAGAGTTTGATGGATTGACAAGCGTAGCGAATGATGTCAGGTGTTTTTTCGTTTTCCTCGTTTCGCATGCAGTCAACAAAATGATTGTAGAGTGTTTCAGAACTGTTTGTCTGGAGAAGAAGATGTAAGGTCTGACTGATTTCTTGAATGGAAAAGACATTTTTTAAGATAGTCAAGGCAATCAAGCGGGCTACTTGTTGTTTTTGGTATTTTTTCTTAACAGGTTTTTCGAGCTGCTTGTGCTTGACATAGTTGTTTATCATGGCAGCCGTCAATACTCTTCGAAAATCAACATTATCCGTTGTCAACTTGCCTTGATGAACCCCAGTTCTATCATTGGCTTCGTTTCCTAGGCTACTGTTGATTTTCATTGAGTATAAACTCTTCTGTTCAAGGCTTTCCTGAGAATTGACTACTTGATTAACATACAGCAGAACTTGGTCCAAATAGAGGTCTAAGTCTGGTAGTTCATGCCAGTAGGGGATAGTTTGTTTCATGATTATCTACTCTCTTTTATCTAGTAATGATAACTAGATTATATAATTTTTAAAAAATAAAGTAAAGAAAAAGGATGCTTCCTTTCCGAAATACCCTTATTTCACAATCAATCCGTCCCAAGCCTCCATGCCACCTGCAATATCATTTGCCTTAAATCCCTTAGATGACATGATTTCTCTGGCCAGCTTGCTACGTTTTCCGCTCTTACAGATGAGGAGATAGTGTTGGTCGACTGGTCCATCAAATGCGGCAATCCGATCCATGGGACAATTAATAGCACCACCAATATGACCAGCTGAATATTCTTCTGGGTCACGAACATCTAGCAATTGCACCGATTCAGTTTGTATCAACCCAAGCAATTCTGTAGCAGTCAAAGTTATAGTTTGTTCATGTTTTTCTTGCATGCTTCCCTCTTTCGTTGGTTTAAATTAATAAGAACAATACCAAATCTTAGCTGGACTTGTCAAGAAAGATTGACTTTTAGAATAAGAAATCCTATGATATGTATTAAGAAGAAAATAGGAGCAGAAGTATGCCAACAGAAAAAGAAAAGATGATAGCTGGGCAATTTTATATGGCAGCAGATGCTGAATTGAGAGAGATGCGAATCTTTGCCCGCCAACAGATGAAAAAATTTAACGAAGAACTAGATGGACAAGTCCGCTCTGTGCGATTGAAGAACTGGTTTGGAACTACAGGCCAACGCATCTATATGGAGCCAAATTTCTATTGTGACTACGGTAGCAATATTCATGTTGGTGAGGATTTTTACGCTAATTTCAACTGTACCATGTTGGATGTTTGTCCCATTACCATTGGGAAAAATGCCATGCTTGGTCCAAATGTACAGTTGTTAACTCCTATTCATCCACTGGATCCTGATGAACGAAATTCTGGTTTGGAATATGGAGCTCCAATTACCATTGGTGATAATTTCTGGGCTGGCGGTGGGGTGACAATCTTACCTGGCGTGACCTTGGGCGATAATGTCGTTGTTGGAGCTGGAGCAGTTGTTACCAAATCATTCGGTGATAATGTCGTTTTGGCTGGCAATCCTGCGCGTGTTATCAAAGAAATACCTAAAAAATAATTTCTTCGGGAGAATTTTTTCTTTGCCTTGCGAATAGACTAGATGAGGTGAAGAAAATGAATAATTTTGAATTGTTTAAATGGAAAAAAGCAGGTTTGACCAATCTTAATATTAATAAAGTTTTGGCCTATCAAGATTTACATGGTAAAAAATTGACCTTGCGCAATATCGCTGTCGTATCCGAATGTAAAAATCCAGTGTTATTTATGGAAAACTATAAAAATTTGGATATCAAATCTTGTCGGGAAGAATTTAACAAGTTTCCTTCTTTTTCGATTTTGGATGACATCTATCCTTTGGCGCTCAAACAGATTTACAATCCACCTGTACTTTTGTTTTATCAAGGGGATTTAGAATTGCTGGAAAAATCAAAGCTGGCAGTTGTTGGTACACGAAATGCCAGTAAAAATGGTATCCAATCTGTTCAGAAAATTATCAAGGAACTAAATAATCGCTTTGTTATTGTCAGTGGTTTGGCAAGGGGAATTGATACAGCTGCTCATATTGCTAGCCTGAAAAATGGTGGGCAAACCATTGCCGTTATTGGAACAGGTTTGGATAAGATTTATCCAAAAGAAAATAAGGATTTGCAGACCTATATTGGAAAACACCATTTGGTGCTGACAGAGTATGAAGCTGGTGCTCAGCCTCTCAAATACCATTTTCCAGAACGCAATCGCATTATAGCTGGTTTGGTGGAAGGATTGGTAGTCTGCGAGGCAAAAATGCGGTCTGGCAGCTTGATTACTTGTGAACGTGCCTTGGAAGAAGGCAGAGAAGTCTATGCTATTCCAGGTTCCATTATGGATGGGAAATCAGATGGATGTCATCATTTGATTCAAGAGGGAGCAAAGTGCGTTACATCAGGATTGGACATCATTTCTGAGTATCAATTTTAAAACAAGTCTTCCTATAGGAAAATAAATAGCTTGACACTGACTGAAAAATAGTATATTCTTTGTGAGGTTAAAAATATTTGTAAGGTATAAGAATGGCTACAAAAACAGTTAGTAAGAAAAAAACGACAACCAAGAAAAATCTCGTTATTGTAGAGTCGCCTGCTAAGGCAAAAACAATCGAAAAATATCTTGGTAAAAATTATAAGGTCGTTGCTTCAGTAGGTCATATCCGTGATTTGAAAAAATCCAGTATGTCTATTGACTTCGATAACAACTACGCACCTGAATATATCAATATCCGCGGAAAAGGTCCGCTTATCAATTCCTTGAAGAAAGAGGCAAAAAATGCCAAACAAGTCTTTCTGGCAAGTGACCCGGACCGTGAAGGAGAAGCTATTTCATGGCATTTGGCTCATATTTTGGGCCTTGATGAAAATGACAAAAACCGTGTTGTCTTTAATGAAATTACAAAAGATGCTGTCAAAAATGCCTTTAAGGAGCCACGTGCCATCAATCATGATTTGGTTGATGCCCAACAGGCTCGCCGTGTTCTAGACCGTATTGTAGGGTACTCCATATCACCTATTTTATGGAAGAAAGTCAAAAAAGGTCTGTCAGCAGGACGTGTTCAATCGGTTGCGCTCAAATTAATAATCGACCGTGAAAATGAAATCAGCAATTTCAAACCAGAAGAATATTGGACAATTGATGCAACCTTTAAAAAGGGGAGCAAGAAATTCCAAGCCAGCTTTTATGGCTTAGATGGAAAAAAAGTCAAGGTTGAAAACAATGAGCAGGTTAAAGAAATTCTCGCCCGACTTGATGGGGATGATTTCTTAGTAGAACAGGTTGAGCGTAAGGAACGCAAACGAAATGCACCTCTGCCTTACACAACTTCTACTATGCAGATGGATGCAGCTAATAAAATCAATTTCCGTACTCGTAAAACCATGATGGTTGCTCAACAACTTTATGAGGGTGTCAGTCTTGGCACAGGTGGTACCCAAGGTTTGATTACCTATATGCGTACGGATTCAACACGTATTAGCCCTGTTGCACAAGCACAAGCTGCTGACTTTATCACGGAGCGTTTTGGTGCTACCTATTCAAAGCATGGTAATAAAGTAAAAAATGCCAGTGGTGCACAAGATGCCCACGAAGCCATTCGTCCATCAAATGTTAACTTAACACCTGAATCAATTGCAAAATATCTGGACAAGGACCAGTTGCGACTATATACACTGATTTGGAATCGTTTTGTCGCAAGTCAGATGGCTGCAGCAGTTTTTGATACCATGAGTGTTCGTTTGGGTCAAAATGGAGTGATTTTTGCTGCTAATGGTAGCCAAGTAAAATTCGATGGTTATATGGCTGTCTATAACGACGCTGATAAAAATAAAATGTTGCCAGATATGGAACAAGGTGACACGGTGGTGCGCGCGTCAACAAATCCAGAACAACACTTTACTCAGCCACCAGCTCGCTACTCTGAAGCAACCTTAATTAAAACATTAGAAGAGAATGGTGTAGGTCGCCCATCTACGTATGCACCAACGATTGAAACCATTCAAAAACGTTACTATGTTAAGCTTGCAGCTAAGCGATTTGAACCAACTGAACTCGGAGAAATCGTTAATAAGCTGATTGTTGAATTCTTCCCAGATATTGTCAATGTCAAATTTACAGCCGATATGGAACAAAAATTGGATGATGTAGAAATCGGGAAAGAGCAGTGGCAGAAGGTCATTGACGGTTTCTATCAGCCATTCAAGGTAGAATTATCTAAGGCAGAAGAACAGATGGAAAAAATCCAAATTAAGGATGAACCAGCTGGCTTTGACTGTGATGTTTGTGGACATGAAATGGTTATTAAATTAGGACGTTTTGGGAAATTCTATGCATGTAGCAATTTCCCAGACTGTCGCAATACCAAGCAAATCACTAAAGAAATCGGTGTGACTTGTCCGGTTTGTCAAAAAGGGCAAGTGATTGAACGCAAGAGTAAACGTAATCGTCTTTTCTATGGTTGCGATCGCTACCCAGAGTGTGAATTTACTTCTTGGGACAAGCCAGTCGGGCGTTCTTGTCCGAAATGCGACCACTATCTCGTTGAGAAAAAAGTTCGTGGTGGTGGTAAACAAGTTGTCTGCCCAAATGGTGACTACGAAGAAGACAAGATTAAATAAGATTAAACTGCTATTCTCAAGGGAATGGCAGTTGTTTTTTTATAGTCATGTTAGTTTATCTTAGCTTACTTCGACAAGCGAGGAAACTTCGTTTCCTTATTTTCAACTTTAAACGAGGCTGGTCAAAAAGTCCAAAGTCACTTCTCAGTGCAGTGGTTGATTGGGTTTAACAGGCCAGTGGAGTGAAACTGTTCAGTGAACTGTTTCAGCCTGAGCTTAGAAATGAAAAAATCGAGGTAAAAAGGTTGGAGATAAGATTTGCGAAGCAAATCACAGCAATTCGTGTTTCACATTCCAAGTCTGACCTCTACAACTAAAACTAACTAAACGGCACTGCTGCTTGAAAAAAATTGAAAAAAATATTAAAAAAATAGGAGAAAAGTCTTGCATTATTGAAAATACTGTGTTATGATAATTGAGGTTTGAAAAAACTGACCTAAGACAGTAGGGGAGCTAGACTCGTAAACATCCTACCGAGGCACAAAACGATTATTGAAATAAACGTATTTGTACTTTCGTGTCTAGGTTTAGGTGCGATTTTTTTGTGCCTAGCCCAAAATAAAAACGGAGGTAAAAAAATGAGTGAAGCTATTATCGCTAAAAAAGCGGAATTAGTAAATGCTGTTGCTGAGCAAATGAAAGCTGCAACATCTATCGTTGTTGTAGACGCTCGTGGTTTGACAGTAGAACAAGATACAGTTCTTCGTCGTAACTTGCGTGGTGCAGAAGTTGAGTACAAAGTTATCAAAAACTCAATCTTGCGTCGTGCTGCTGAGCAAGCTGGTCTTGAAGGTCTTGCAGAATTGTTTGTAGGTCCATCTGCAGTTGCATTCTCAAACGATGCAGTTGCTCCAGCTAAAACAATTTACGATTTCGCGAAAACTGCTGATGCTCTTGAAATCAAAGGTGGTGCTGTAGAAGGTAAAGTTTCTTCTAAAGAAGAAATCGAAGCACTTGCTACATTGCCAAACCGCGAAGGCATGCTTTCTATGTTGCTTTCTGTACTTCAAGCGCCAGTTCGCAATGTTGCATACGCTGTCAAAGCTGTTGCAGAAAAAGAAGACGCAGCTTAATGCGTCAGAGCGTAGCTGCTTAGTGCTACAAACTATTTAAAAACCTAAATTGGAGGAAAATCACAATGGCATTGAACATTGAAAACATTATTGCTGAAATTAAAGAAGCTACTATCCTTGAGCTTAACGACCTTGTTAAAGCTATCGAAGAAGAATTTGGTGTAACTGCGGCTGCTCCTGTAGCTGTTGCTGCAGCTGGTGGTGCTGCTGAAGAAGCTAAAGACTCATTCGACGTTGAATTGACATCTGCTGGCGACAAAAAAGTTGGCGTTATCAAAGTTGTACGTGAAATCACTGGTCTTGGTCTTAAAGAAGCTAAAGAGCTTGTTGACGGTGCACCAGCTATGGTTAAAGAAGGCGTTGCAACTGCAGAAGCTGAAGAAATCAAAGCTAAATTGGAAGAAGCAGGCGCTTCAGTTACTCTTAAATAATATATTAGAGTATATTTGGAGTGAGAAACCAAGTAATAAGGCTTTTAACGCCTTTATGGTGATTTAAATTGGTTTGGAATCATTTGATTCCCCACCACAAACCCCACCACGATTAAACGTGGTGGGGTTTTATAATATTTTAGATTATTGAGCAATCAGAAAATTCTGGTTGCTTTTCTTTTTGAAGAATGATGTAGGAGGTGTGTATGAACGCACTATTGTTTGATGAGCGACCAATAGTCGCAAATCCTGTCTTGGCCAGAGAAATTGGATTGAACGAGGCTATCGTCCTTCAACAAATTAACTTTTGGCTAGAAATAAATAAACAGAATGGGAAGAACTACCATGATGGAAAATACTGGACTTATAATTCTATTCGGGCTTGGCATGAGTCCGATTTTTCTTACCTAAGTTATGAAACTGTAAAACGGACATTTTCAAAACTAGAAAAAGCCGGCTATTTATTTACGGGGAATTACAATAAAGATCCAAGGGATAAAACAAAATGGTATTCATTGAACTATGACAAAATTTTCACATTAGAGGAGGAGGTAAAGCAAAAGAGAAATAACGTAGCAAGTAAAGTTTTAGAAAAGGCAGATGAGAATGATGTTACCAATGCATTGGGTCAAAATGACCCAATGGAAAAGTTCAAATTGAACCAATGCAATAATTCAGAAAGAACCAATGGATTGGTTCAAACTGAACCAATGCAAAGTGTCAATATGAGCCAACCATTACCAAATAATACTTCAAATAATACAACAGATAATACTTCATTTTATATCAATCAATTTATCGAAGTGGAGGATGAGCTAGAAAAATTAAAAAAACAAGTTCAGTATGACATATTGAAAGAATCAGGTTGTGTTGAGAAATTATGTGAATGGGATGAGGTGCTACCTATCATTGCTGATGTGTTTTACCAAAATGAAGGCACAATCTCTATCAATCAAATGAGATTGCCGATAAATTTTGTAAAAGAACGTTTTAGACAATTAAATATGCACCATATTGACTATATCTGTGAGTGTTTGTCAAAGGTAGATTCTAACATTCGTAATATCAGAGCCTATATTCTAACAACAGCATTTAATGCACCTCAAACAATAGGTGCTTATTATTCAAACCAAGTAAAACAAGATTTTGGAGGAAGTATTTTATGATTTCAAAAATAAGTAAATTTTGCCTACGTAAATTAACGATTGGATTGGTTTCACTCTCCATTGGTTTCATTAGCGTAAATTCTATTATTCTTAGTCCTAATAATTTATTCACAGTTTATGCTAATGAAGTAGCATCTCATCGAAATGATATAGCTGGGAGTAGTAAAGAATGGGGGACTTTAGCTGGGAATCAATTCATTATTGATTATTCAAATACGAGTTTTGAAGTTTCTAAAGCAGCACATTCTAGTCTTTCGGAGAATTATCATGCTATCCGTATTCCTGAAACTTATCCTTACAAATTATTTGTCAATGGACAGCCAAAGACATTATCTGATTTAAAGCGTGACAAAATAGGTCAACTAACTGCTGTTATAGATGGCAGAGAAGTACCTTTGCTTGACTACGGTATGGTAGAGTATCAGATGAATCGCTACCTAGGTAAGGATATTTATAATATTTACGGTAGTCTATCATATACTGCATACGCATTTCTTACAACTCGCACTTCCCACCATGGATACTTTGAATTAACAGAAGCAGATAACGTAAGGGATGTTAGTGGTCAGTTAGTAACTGGATTCTTTCAAACACCTGAGTACCGAGATATGGCATCTGCCTATCATAAATCAAATTCAGGATACTTAAAAGTACAAGTGGGTGATCAAGAACTTTCTACGAATATTATTAACGGTCGATTGAATGGACTGAAAACTGCTAAACAACATTTTTATCTAGTATCAAATGGTGAATTTTCAATGGATCCACAAACTGGAAAACCAATGAAACAATTAAGGGAACTAACTGAAGATGAAGTTCAACAGTTGAAAGTAACTGAAACAAAGGTAAACTCAGAAATTGAATTTGACGTAAATGGTAAAACATATCAGACAACTGGTCGATTAAATTTTTGGAAAAACTCGACTATTAATCCATTAAAAACACGACTTGCAGTTATGTCAATTGGTGATGGAAATAATATACATGGTTTTGATTTGTATGCCTCAAACAACAATTACATCGAAGTTGTAGAAAAGATATCGGAAGAGCCCTCAATTCCTGAGTCTATTTCTAAAATGATTGAATTTGTTACTGAAGACGGCGAAAAGGTAAGTGATGGGCCATCAATTACTGGTAACAAAGGAGAAGAAGTCACATTAGAGATTACCCCACCGAATGGATATACATTTGTTTCAATACCTCCTACAAGTATTGTTCTGGAGGACAGTAATCCTTTTCAAATCATTGTTAATGAGAATACAGGTCAGGAAACATTAGAAAGAGTAGAAGAGATAGATTACCGTGTTATTCGACAAGAAAATCCTGATATGTATGTTGGAGATGAAATTATAGTTAGAAAAGGAATAAGAGGCACAAAGACTATTCAAGATATTTTTGAAACAAAAAAAGGTATCAGAACGGATAAGCTATTAAGCTCAAGTGTTATTTCTGAGACTGCCCCAAGTGATGAAATAATTCACTACGGCACAAAAGCGATTGAAGGCGAGGAAATTATCACAAGAACTGAAATTACACCATTTAATATCATCGAGGAGGTAGATACAAATCTATACGAAGGTGAAATTGTAACAATAGTCGAGGGTCAAAACGGTGAGTTTACTTTTCACGATTATTACCGGACAATTAAAGGTACAAAAGAACTCGCCCCTTTCAAATCAGAAGCTAAGGAAAATAAGCCTAAAATTGATAAGGTCGTAAAAATTGGGACCAAGCAAATTGAAGGTGAGGTAATAGAAAAATCAAGCGAGAAGATTCCATTTGGAATGATTATTGAAGAAGATAATTATTTATTTGAGGACGAACGTGTCGTTATTAGAGAAGGAGTCCCTGGAATTGTAGATGTGGTAACAACATATAGAACTAGTAAGGGTGAAAAAATCGGAGAGCCAATCAATGTTCAGTCATTTATTCAACGTGAAGCAGTTGATGAATTGGTCAAGGTTGGTACAAAGCCTATAAATACCACTTCTAAAGTTGAGAATTTGAATGAAATTCCGTTTACTGTTGTGAAAGAGTATGATGATAGCCTTGAAGAAGGTGTTGAGAAGATAATCCAAGTTGGGAAAAATGGACAGAAAAAAATTATTGTGACAACAAATTATGTACGTGGGATACAAGGTGGCGAATCTATCGTAGAAGAAATTCCGATTGAAGAGCCACAGAATCAAGTTATCCTAGTAGGAACAAAAACATTACAGAAAGAGTCCCCTTCTCCAAATAATGATAATACAGACAGTCAGACTAAGATAGTTATTCCATCATCTGATGATAATCTTCCTAAAGTGCCAAAAATACCAAATAATCCGCAGAGTGATACAGAAAAACCAATCGAGAAAGTAACTAAAGATAGTTCAGAAATTAATCAGAAAGATTCTAGTCAGACTGATGAAAATAAAAGTAAAACTACAACAAAATTGGATAGTAACACTACAAATAATACAAATGGTTCAAAATTGCCAGAAACTGGAGAAACACTTGTAAGTCCTCTGTTGATTATCATCAGTAGTATTTTTTGTTTATTTACTTCATTGGGGATGATTATTTGGAAGGGACGGAAATCAAATGATTAACGAGGAGGTTGGCAATCGTCTTGTAACACTAAATCTAAGGTTAGCAAAAAGTTCCGCCAAAATGATAATTGCAGCTTTAAAGCTAGTTATTAAAGAAGCTGAATCAAAAAAATTATCAGTCAAACAATACATATCTCAAAAAAGTTTACAGGGGGAAGTTCCCTTAAAAGATTTAGTTGGAAAGGGAACGTTAGAAAATTTGCCTATGAAACAGCCTGAACTTCTTGAATTGAAAAAGGAACTAAATAAGCATGGTGTTCGATTCTCGGTATTGAGGAATAAGGAGAATAAACAGTTTGAGGTGTTTTTTCAGGCTAAAGATACGGCTGTCTTAGAACATTCTTTTAAGCAGGCAGTTGAACGTGCAGAGAGAAAAACAAAAATTAAGCAGTCAACTCTTAAGAAAATAGAACAATATCAAAAATCACTTGGCCAACATATCATAAAACCAAAAATCAAACAAAAACATCAGGAACAATCCTTGTAGGAGGTGGTAGGATTGAAGTATTAAAACAAATCAAACAAGATATACTCAATATTATTCACTTAGGAGATAGGAGATTACTCGCAAAGAGTTTATTACCCTATCTCCTATTTTTGTATCTCGGTACCTGTCTAGGACATCATGTCAATAACTTTTCTGATGGGGATTTCCTTGATAGGTTATTTCAAGCAATCCTAGAAATTGAAACGATGCGGTGGATATTCTTTCCTAGTCTTGATGAAATAATAACTGGCTTAACCTTGTCAGTTGTTGTTGGAATAGTACTTTATTTTAGAAAAAAGAATGCAAAAAAGTTTAGGAATGGAGTGGAATATGGGTCTGCCAGATGGGGTGATAGGAAAGATATTCAGCCATATGAAGATCCAGTATTCGAGAATAATATTCTTTTGACAGATAGTGAGAAATTAACCATGAATTCTCGACCGTCGAATCCAAAGTTTGCTCGGAATAAAAATATCTTGGTTGTAGGAGGGTCTGGTAGTGGAAAGACAAGATTTTTTGTGAAGCCGAATCTAATGCAAATGCATTCTAGTTACTGTGTCACAGATCCAAAAGGAACAATCGTTCTTGAATGTGGCAAGATGTTGGAAAAAAATGGCTATCAGATAAAAATACTGAATACTATTAACTTCAAAAAGTCAATGAAATATAATCCTTTCGCTTATATAAAAAGTGAGAAGGATATTCTTAAACTAGTTCAAACTATTATAGCCAACACCAAGGGAGAGGGAGAAAAAGCGGGAGAAGATTTTTGGGTCAAAGCCGAGAAACTCTACTATACAGCCTTGATTGGTTATATCTACTATGAAAGTCCAAAAGAAGAACAAAACTTTAATACCTTATTGGCCATGATTGATGCTAGTGAAGTTCGTGAAGATGATGAAAATTTCAAGAATGCCATTGATTATTTATTTCTGGCCTTGGAAAGAAGAAAACCACATCACTTTGCGGTCAAGCAATACAAAAAGTATAAACTAGCAGCGGGTAAAACTGCCAAATCTATTCTCATATCCTGTGGAGCTAGATTGGCACCGTTTGATATTCAAGAGTTGCGAGAACTTATGAGTGATGATGAGTTGGAGTTGGATACTCTGGGAGATAGAAAAACTGCCCTATTTGTCATCATTTCTGATACAGATGACACCTTTAACTTTGTAGTGTCCATCATGTATTCTCAGTTATTTAATTTACTTTGCGATAAAGCAGACGATGTTTATGGTGGTCGACTACCAGTCCATGTTCGCTGTCTTCTGGACGAATTTGCAAATATTGGTTTAATTCCGAGATTTGAAAAGTTAATTGCTACAATTCGTTCTCGTGAAATTTCCGCGGCAATCATTCTTCAAGCGAAATCTCAATTGAAAGCCATATATAAGGATAATGCTGACACAATTATTGGAAACTGTGATACCGAGTTATTTCTTGGAGGAAAAGAAGGTACTACGCTAAAAGAATTGGCTGAAAACTTAGGTAAAGAAACTATTGAACTCTACAATACAAGTGAAACCAGATCCAATCAGAAATCATTTGGTCTTAATTACCAAAAACTCGGAAAGGAGTTAATGTCCAGAGATGAGTTAAAAGTGATGGATGGAGGGAAATGTATCCTGGAGATTCGTGGGACACGGCCATTTTATTCTGATAAGTATGATATTACTAAGCATAAGCATTACAAATTATTAGAGGATTTTGATAAGAGAAACAAGTTTGATATTGAGGCCTATCTCAAGAATAGAGGCCAAGCCAAACTGTCTGAGAATACTAGAATTATTCAGTTGTAGGAGGTATCTGATGAGGATTAGAGAACCGCCAATATTTTTTATATAGATTTAGAAAATCATAGAAAGAGGAAAATTATGGAACATGAAATGATTAATATTAATGCTCATCTTGTCAAAGATGTCGTTTTTTCTAGCTTTGAAACTGAGGAGGGTATCGTCCCAGTTGTAAATTTCTCACTAGTAAAAAAATACGGAAAGGGTAAGGAATACACTAATTGTTCTGCCTATGGCGACAAGGTAGAAATTGCAAAAGAATTTGAAAAAGGTGACCTCATCCATGTATTTGGTTACTTCAAGGAAAATCGAAAAGGTGATAAAGTCTACAAGAATTTTATCGTAAAATCAATGAATAAAATTGAAACAGAACAAATGGAGGAAGAGTAATGGATTTTTTTACACAAGGCGTTGATGTCTTAAAAACGTTGGTAATTGCTATTGGTGGTGGTTTAGGTGCCTGGGGTGTTATCAACCTCATGGAAGGTTATGGTAATGATAACCCTGGAGCAAAGTCACAAGGTATTAAGCAACTAATGGCTGGTGGAGGTATTGTGTTAATTGGTTTAAAACTAATCCCGCTTCTTGCTAACTTAATCCAGTAGGAGGGGCTATGTTTGATATTTTTGGAAAACTAGAAGAAATGATTCAAGAGATCCTTTTGGATATGATAAAAGGAACATTGACAAGTATGTTTACTGACTTGAATCATCAATTAGATTTTGTATCTGGCCAAGTAGGTCAATCGCCTAGCCAGTTCAATGGAGAAGTGTTTTCCTTTATCAAACACATTAATGATAGTGTCGTACTACCAATCGCTGGATTGGTTATTACAGCTGTTTTATGTTTAGAGTTAATCCAAGTAGTGATGCAGAAGAACAATATGGCAGAAGTTGATACGTTTGAATTTTTCAAATATGTCATCAAGATGTGGGTTGCAGTGTATTTAGTCTCCCATGCTTTTGAATTTGCGATGGCAGCCTTTGATGTAGGTCAACACATGATAGGACAAGCAACAGGAGTCATTCATAGTGAGACATCTATTTCATCTGAGCAGATTACTGCCATGGTTGACAGTTTGAAAGATAAGAACATTGGAGAATTGGTAGGAATAGTCTTTGAACTTCAAGTAGTAAAACTAACTATTCAAATTATCTCATTGATTATTCTCATTATCACATATGGAAGGATGTTTGAGATATATGCCTATAGTTCAGTTGCCGCTTTGCCATTTGCTACACTTGGCAATAGAGATTGGGGTCAATTGGGACATAACTACATTCGTGGGCTGTTCGCATTGGCTTTACAAGGATTGTTCCTGGTCATCTGTTTTGGTATTTATGCTGTATTACTAAGAGGTGTAAAAATGACGGATATTCATATGTCCGTCTTTTCAATTTTAGGTTATACAGTATTACTTGGATTCATGATGTTGAAAACTGGTTCCCTTGCAAGGTCAATCATGAATGCCCATTAGAGAGGAGATAATATGGCATATGTTCAAATTCCAAAGGATTTATCCAAGGTAAAAACAAAAATAGCTTTTAATTTAACCAAGCGTCAGTTAATTGGTTTTTCGGTGGCAGGCTTAGTAAGTCTGCCTATTTATTTATCTATTAGGGAAAGTGTTGGTAACGATTTGGCTATGCTCGTCTTTATTTTACTTGCTTTCCCTTTTTTATTTTTAACGTTTTATGAAAAGGATGGATTAACTAGTGAAATCTATCTTAAGTATATTTTCTTACAACAACACTATCAGCCATGTGTGAGATATAAGAGAACACTCTACAAAAAGATGCACAAGGAGGAGGTACATGAGACCAGAAAGAAAAAGAAAACAGGCACAAGAGTTTCTTGAAGCAAAGGAAGCCCAATTAAAAAAGATTCAAAAGGAACCTCTAAAACAGGATAATAACACGTTACTTGGTTCTATTAAATCATTTTTTGAATTAGGAGATAAATGTTTGACTGCTGAAGATACAATACCAATTGAAAAAGTATATGAAAATGGAATTTTTCAATTAACTGATGGCTACTATACAAAAATGATTGCCTTTGAAGATATTAACTATCAATTAGCATTGGAAGAGCAACGAGATTACATTTTCAATCAGTTTGCTGCATTTTTAAATAGTTTTGATAATTCGACCAGATTGCAACTTTGTTTTACTAACCAACTTGGAAGATTGGATGAATTAGCAGATGCAATTACAATCCCATCAAAAGATGATGGATTAGAGTCATTACGTTGCGAATTTAGAGATATGCTTCAAAATCAATTGGAGAAGGGGAATAACGGCTTAAGGCAAACAAAATATATTGTTTTTGGCGTAAAAGAAGATACTTATCGTCAAGCAAAGGTTGTTTTATCCAGGTTGGAAATTGATCTACAATCTCATTTGAAAGGGATGGGGATTCGTTCTATTGTCCTAAATGGTTTTGAACGATTGATTGTACTTCATCATATTTTGAACCCGACAGAGCAAGTTTCTGATTTGCCAGAGGATTTGGGCAATAGTGATTGTCGCACTTCGATTGTGCCAGATAAATTTCACTTTCAGAAGAAGTATTTTTCAATGGATAATGTTTTGTGTCAGACCAATCATGTACAGATTTTAGCATCAGAATTATCAGATAGGTTTTTAACTGAATTACTTACTCTTGAGGAGAATATGGTTCTATCGCTACATATACAAGCATTAGATCAAGTTGAAGCGATCAAGTTAGTTAAACGTAAGTTTACCGATGTGCAACGGATGACGATGGAAGAGCAGAAGAAGGCATATCGTTCTGGTTATGATCTAGATATTATTCCTTCCGATTTGATGACCTATGGTACTGATTTGAAACACCTATTGAATGATTTGCAGAGTCGTGATGAAAAGATGTTTCTCGTATCGTTTATCCTTCTTAATCAAGGATTAACGAAAGCAAAACTGGATAATGCAGTCTCTCAATTAGCAACTATTTGTAGCCGACATAATTGTATGCTGAAATGTCTGGATTACCAACAGGAGCAAGGCTTAATATCAGCTTTACCGTTAGGAATAAATTGTATCAAAATCAAGCGGCAATTAACGACTTCAAGTACGGCCGTCTTCATACCCTTTACGACTGAAGAGCTTTTTATGACTTCAAGTACATCTATCTATTATGGATTAAATGCTATAAGTCATAACTTGATTATGGCAGATAGGAAGAAACTAAAGAACCCCAATGGATTAATTTTGGGGACACCTGGTTCTGGTAAGTCTTTCTCAGCCAAGCGTGAAATTTCCAATGCCATACTAGTAACAGATGATGATATTCTTATCTGTGATCCAGAAGGAGAGTACGGTGCTCTTGTAGAAGCATTTGGTGGAGAGGTTATTCATGTTTCCGCTAAATCTAAGGATTATTTGAATCCATTAGATATAAACTTCAACTATGGAGATGGCGATGCACCTCTGAAAGATAAGGCGAATTTTATCATGTCAATGCTCGAACTTGTAGTAGGCGGTTCTGGGTTAACAGCCGCTGAAAAATCTGTCATTGACCGATGTCTGCCGAAAATCTACGAAGCATACTTCGAAAACCCTATTCCAGAGAATATGCCAATCTTACAGGATTTATATGATTTGTTGATAAAACAGGAAGAAAGCGTTGGTCGAAAATTAGCGACTGAAATGGAGATATATGTGACAGGTTCACTAAATGTATTTAATCATCGTTCAAATGTCGACTTGAATAAATCACTTCTATGCTTCGATATAAAAGAGCTGGGGACACAGTTAAAAAAGATTGGTATGTTAGTTATTCAAGACCAGGTATGGAACAAGGTTTCACAAAATAGGCAAAGTCAAAAATCTACACGGTATTATATCGATGAATTTCACTTACTGCTAAAGGAGGAACAAACAGCTCAATATTCGGTTGAAATTTGGAAGAGGTTTCGTAAGTGGGGAGGGATTCCGACAGGTTTAACTCAAAACGTAAAAGACCTTTTAGCGAGTAAGGAAATAGAAAATGTTTTTGATAATACGGACTTTATTATGATGTTGAACCAGGCTTCAGGGGACAGAGAAATTCTAGCTAGAAAACTAAAAATATCTCCCTATCAGCTCAATTATGTAACCAACTCTGATGCTGGAGAGGGGCTACTATTCTTTGGTAATACAATTGTTCCTTTCTTAGACCAATTCCCTAAGAATACACTTTTGTATCAGAAGATGACAACCAAACCAGAAGAGGTCAGGAAGGGCTAGATGAATTATGGGAAAGTCAAAACGAATGGTCCGAGAGACCAATAAGAAACATTATGCGAAATCAAAACCTGACATTCGACAAAGGAAGGAAGAGCAAGATTTTTCTGGAAGAACAGTTGATGAGAGTGTTAAATTTCAACACCAGATTATTCATAAAGAAAGTAAATTAGAGAGTAGGCAAAATCAAGTTGAATCTTCTGGAAAGAGGCGGAAAAATATTAATATTGTGGATGACAAGTCTACACAAACTCCTTTACCTATTCATGATAAAAATGGATCAACTATTCAAATTACAGATCTACAAGATGAAATAGTTAATAAAAATTATTTACATCAGCCCTCTCCACCAGAAGCACCCCTAGTTGAATCAAAGCCAATAAGTCATAAGAAACAAGTCCAATTGAATCAACGAAAAGCATTTGAAAATCAGCAAAATGTTGAATCAAGGAACGATATTGAGTTCACCGAGCAGAATGGTCATAATTCGGAAATACACGTTAGTTCTGATGGGAATCTTGCACAAACTGGTAATGAACAAGAAGTTCAACAAATACAATTTGAAATTATGCACCAAAATCCAGTAAATTCCAGCGAACTAAATCACTCAAAGGACTTGAGTTTCGAACCAAGTTCAAGTCATACTCAGGCACAAAATATTTTTCAACCGACTGAATCTATTGAAAGAAAAATTCATGATAGTCCGTTTCGTAAGTTTGATACAAATCAAAGTAGAATTATTGATACTGAAACAAAGTTTACCCATCGGAGAAATGAGGGGAGAGCAAAATTAATTCACAATCAGAATCAAGGAACGCCGTCCCAGTTTAAGAATAAAAAGGGGAAGAAACATGTTCATGTCAATTCAGTTCATGAAAGCCAAAACGTTCTGTCAGAATTACCTATTTCTCAATTTGATTCTTCTACAGATTCAGTTCCAATAAAAACTTATCCAAGAGTGAGTGATGAGTCTAATTCTATTATTGATCAAGCAGATAATGAGAGTGTCTTTGATGTTTCACTTCTACAAAGTCAATTGAGAATAGATAATAAGAAATTTCAACCGAGTAATTCTAAACTTTCGAAAAATAAAATAAGGGTGGTAAAGAATAGTCAAAGTCAACAAATTGAAAAAACTGTAACTCATACAGATGGGGGTAAACAAAGTTCAAACCAATTTCAGTCAAATCTTAATGAAAATTCGATAATGATTGAACAGATAAGTTATCCCAACATCGACTGGTCTAAAAAACTTCATCTACCTCAAATTAAACTATTCTCTAGAGATATTTTGCACTCTAATGCTGTAGGCGGTAAGATACAGAATGATGAGATTAAAACATTGACCAGAAAAGGTAAGAGATTGTCAAATAGACTGAGCAATAAAGAAACAAAATCGAATATTGCTCGTAGTTTATATCCTGGTACAACTAGTGACAAAAATAGAAAAACTGTATCTAAATCATCCAAAACGAAATTGAGTATCACTCCAATTCAAGTTGATGGTAGACCTAAATATAATTTTGCAACTACAGCAAAAAAACAATTTTATAAAGGGCGACTTACTTTAACTAATAACATTAAGGCGAATAAATTTAGACGTCATAGATTATTAAAAGATCAGTTACAAATTCATGAAAAGTTGAATTCCTTAGTAATTGAGCCAATTGAGTTTGTAAAGGATAAGAAGAATCGTCATTTACTTAAAAAAATTGAACAAGCAAAACTTGGCAGAATACAATCAAGCCCACTTAAAAAAGTAGTGTCAGGATTGGCCAGCAGTGAGTTTCTAGTAGCTAGTTATCTTCAAGCAGGAGCTGATGATAATGTGGCAGTTGATGCAACTACGAAAGTACTGAACATTAATGCTGCTACACTAATGAGACTTGCAAAAAAATCGAATCGTAAAAAGACGATAAAGAAATTGACCAAGAAGGCAAAGGTAAGACAATCGCAATTGGAATTTCGGCATAAGTATCGATTGATGAAGGAAGATAAGATTTTTCAACGGCAATTATTCTATCGAAAGGCAATGTATCGACAGCGGATGAAGCAACAAATTCGTAACAAGCACTTCCCTAGAATTAGAGACAGGATAAAAGAAGAGCTAAAAAAACTGTTAAATCAAATGGTCCAGTTCATTACCACAAGGTGGAAGAGTTTTTTGGTATTGGCTTTGGCTTTATTTTCTCTATTGACAGTTGTATATTCAAATAGTCAATTTATGTTTGGTGCTTTATCATCAGTTTCTTATCAGCTTACCACTACATCCTATCTTTCTTCAGAGGAAATGCTTGTTGCATTGAATCACATATTCTCTACCTATGAATTGAATTTATCCAATCAATTGGCAAGATTGAAGGAATCGAAACCTGGATACGATGAATACATCGTTAAAGGGAGGGAACAAATTGGTCATGATCCACATGTCTTATTAGCCTATTTGACAGCTAGATTTGGGGAAATAAAAGACCAAACAAGTGTTGAACCAGCGATGAAACAACTATTTGACCAGATATATCAGGTTTCCTATCGTGAAGAGAGGGAAATCCGTTATCGAAAGGTCAAGGAAGAAGTTCTTGACACCAGTGGTAAGAAAACGATTGTTGAGAAAGAAGTTCCCTATACCTATCGAAAATTGATAGCAACAGTTTCAAAAAATGACATGGATGTAGTTATTCAGTCAATATTTGCTGGTAGTCCTAGCAATTTAGAACATTATAGGATTCTTAGAGAAACAAAAGGGAATTTAGAAACTGCCTTTCCTTCGGGAACGACGATCAGTCTTCCTGGAAATGTATCATCGGTATATGATGTCAATTTAACAGGCGGAAATTTTCCACCACCAAACCCTAATCATGTTGCTGCTCTAAATGGCGGTTACCCTGGGCAATGTACTTGGTATGTTTATAATCGATTCTCACAACTTGGAAAGCCAATCCAACATTCACCAATGGGAAATGGTGGCGAGTGGGCGTTCTATGCTGCAAAATATGGTTATCCAGTCAGTAGAGAGGCACGAGCTGGTACAGCAGTCTGTATGCCTCCAACTGTACCATATGCAGATCCGACTTACGGTCACATTGCGTTTGTAGAACGCGTTAACCCTGATGGTAGTATTGTTATCTCAGAAATGAATGTAAAAGGGGAATTTGTGATTTCAACAGGCTATCTTCCACGGGAGATGGCCGCACAATGTTATTACATCAATTTTGGATTATAAGGAGGAATTTATGCGTAAAGATATTCAGATGTTACAAAAAAAGAAAGAAAAACTACTTGAAAAAAAGCAAAAAATTGACCAAGATTTGGCTCAAGTTTTACAAGAAGAACAAGATTTGATTTATGAAGAAGTCATAGTTGTTTTTGAGAAATCTAATCTATCTCTCGAAGAATTTACTAAAAAAGTTTTATTTGAAAAGGAGTTGTCGCATGAAACGATTATTTAGTTTTGTGAGAGTAGCTAGTTTGGTTATGTTATTTAGCGGGTGTCAAACTATTTATGCAAGTTCACCTAGTTCAGAGCCAAATAGTCAGCCAGTAGCCATTTCTGTACATCCACAAGCCTCAGAGCAAAGTAACGCCAAGGGCCAAGTCACAGAAAATGTAGATGCCAATAATCAAGATTACGAAATTACTGATTCAGTTGCTACTAAGCGGCAGTTTGTCACTTTTACAAGTAAGTCAGGAAAGGTATTTCACTTGATTATAGATCATGATAAAGGTGGACAAAATGTACAATTATTGACAGAAGTATCTGAACAGGATTTACTCAACCTTGTTGAATCAACTGATACTGTTGCTGTCAAACCACAAAAGGTTGAAGAAGTCGTTGAAGAAAAAACTGTCAAAAATGAAGAACCAAAACAAAAATCTTCAGCTGGAAGTTACATTATTATCGGTCTATTCCTTCTTTGTGTATTGTGTGTAGGATATTATATAAAAGTCATTAAACCAAAGAAAGAACACCACTTTGAAGAATTCGAAGAAGATGAAGACTATATAAGTGATGGTGAAGATGAGGTTTGACATTGTTTTCCTTTTTTGTATAATGAAATTAGAGGTAATGAAATGGATTTATCAAGTAAGCAAATTAAGAATTTATCACATAATAGATGGTATCATGCTACATTAAAACGACATCTCCTTTCCTTATTAGAAGGGATAAAAGTAGACTACAATTTAGGACATGAACTGGATTTTGGTGCTGGTTTTTATATTACATCAGATTTTCAACAGGCACAGAAGTATATAAACCGTTTGGTAGAATTTTTAAATACCAATAAAGCTGGTGCTGAATTTTTGGGGAATATGGATGAGGAAGGGATTATTCTAGAGTTTGAGTTGACGGATTTTCCTTCAATTTTTACAACATCAAATTATAAGTGTCATTATTTCAAAAGCCACAATATTTCTGATGATGTGATAGATTTCGCTGAGTTCGTTTTTCAGAATCGGCTTCGCTCAAAGGAACGCATTCATGATTTCGATTTTATTTATGGAGTTCAGACGGACGATAATCCGACAGGGTTACTCCAAAAATATAAGGCTGGATTGGTTTCAAAAGCTGATGTATTAGACGAGTTTCGCAAACCATTCTCATTTAAACAGTTATCCATTCACAATCAAGAGTTTTGTGATATAATGAAGGTAACAAAGATTTATTTATCAAAAGATGGAAAGGAGTTAGACCAATGGCAAAAACAATGATTAGTCCTGTTGAATTGTATAGCAATGAGTTAGCACAGGCTTTGTTAGAAACATCAAAATACAGACTTGAGGCTAGTGTTGCACATCAGATAGCAAGACAATATGCAAGTCAGGTAGATTTTGAAGATCCAATCTTGATGCACGTTGGAGTTAACTCCATTGCAAGCACCTTGATTGACAAAATTAAACCTGAATATTTTCAAACAACTTCATAAAGTTTTAAAACTTGAATGATGGTTTTAGCGATTAGAGAAATCTAGTCGCTTTTTTCTTTTGTCATAAAGGAGGATAAATGTATTTTTTTGATTTATTTGCTGGGATAGGAGGTTTTCGATTGGGGCTTGAACAAGCTGGACATATTTGTGTTGGTTTTTGTGAGATAGACCGATTCGCTCGTAACTCCTACCAGGCTATTTTTGATACAGAAGGAGAAGTCGAATATCATGACATACGAAAAATATCCAATCATGCTTTCCGAAAGCTCCGAGGAAAAGTTGATCTCATCTGTGGTGGATTCCCTTGCCAGGCATTTTCGCTTGCAGGAAGAAGATTGGGATTTGAGGATACTAGAGGAACTTTGTTCTTCGAGATTGCTCGAGCGGCCCAACAAATCCAACCACAGTTTTTATTGCTTGAAAACGTCAAAGGCTTACTCAATCATGACCAAGGGAGGACGTTCAGAACTATACTGTCCACGCTTAATGAATTGGGGTATGATGCTGAATGGCAGATACTTGACAGCAAATATTTTGGTGTCCCTCAACATAGGGAAAGAGTCTATCTTATTGGACATTCTAGAGGACGAAGTAGACAGTTCCTTTTTCCTATCGGACGAAAAAGTAAAGTCTCTCCTCTATCAGGTCCGAAATGCATGGGAAACATAAATCCATCGGGATATGGATTGAATGGAAAGGTGTATTCTTCTAGTGCTATTTCTCCCACTCTTACAACGAATAAAGGCGAGGGCGTTAAGATTGCTTATCCAATTCTAACTCCTGAAAGAATTGAGAAAAGACAGAAAGGTAGGAGGGTAAAACAAGAATCAGAACCCATGTTTACACTTACTTCTCAGGACAGGCACGGTGTTGTTTTAGAAAAACGTTTACCTCGGAGTAGGGGAGTTTATGTACGCTCAAATACCAATAAGGGATTTGAAACTGCATTTGAAGGAGATTCTGTCAATTTCGCTTATCCGTCATCTAAAGTTAGAAGAGGTCGAGTTGGTAAGCAGGTTGCTCAAACAATAGTTACTGGAAACTCTCTTGGGGTTGTAACGAATCAATTACAGATTCGTAAGCTAACTCCAAGGGAGTGTTTTCGTTTACAGGGATTTCCTGATTGGGCATTTAATCGAGCAAGTAGAGTAACTTCAAATTCACAATTGTATAAGCAAGCAGGAAATGCAGTGACTGTACCTGTTGCATTTGAAATTGGCAAACGTTTAGCAACAATTGAGAAGGAGGGGGAGAGTGAATGAAGACTCTGACAGTTGTTGAATTATTTGGAGGAATAGGAGCCCTCCGTAAAGCACTTCTTAATCAGGAAATTCCTCATCAATTGATAGACTATGTAGAAATAGATAGGAATTGTGTAAAGAGCTACAACGTACTCTATAATGAGAATTTTATACCACAATCTGTTAAAGGGTATTCTCTACCCAATATGCAGATTGACTTGTTAATGCATGGCAGTCCTTGTCAAGATTTTTCACGCTCAGGACTTAAAAGAGGTGGGAAGAGAGGCTCCTATACTAGAAGTTCTCTTTTGTTTGAAACAATCTTGATATTAAAAAATGCGGTCCAAAAACCTAAATGGGTTGTTTGGGAGAATGTTGTTGGCGTGTTAGATAAGAAAATGAAACCAACATTTGAAGCCTATCTAACGGAATTGGAATATTTAGGCTATACATCGTGTTACTGGATACTGGATAGCTTTGACTTTGGGATACCTCAAAAAAGGAAACGGATTTTTGTGGTCAGTTATCTAGGTAGGGAAAATCAATTTGATTTTTCTAAACTAGAGCGAACACAAGCACCAGCCATTGAAGAATTTTTAGAATGCAAAGTAGCTGAAAAATATACTGTCACTCAACCGTCCATTCTTAAGTACATAGAAAAGGCATGTCAGTCAGTTTTCACAGCACGTGTACACATTATTCAAGATTATTGTTACACGATTTCGACTAAGCAAACACGAGTACCTAATGCTGGATTTATTAGAGTAGGTCCTGGAAAATATCGCTACTTAACAGAAAGAGAGTGTTTCCGATTGATGGGGTTTATTGACAAGGATTTTAATAAATTACGAACAATTTTTCCAGAGAAAATTAGCAAGAAGTCCAGTATCTTGTACAAGCAAGCAGGCAATTCTATTGTTGTATCGGTACTTGAAGCAATTGTAAAACAAATTTATCAGAAGGAGTCAAACTCATGAAACTATTACATCAAAAATCAATTTATGAAAGTAATTATGATGAAGCCTTACAACATGACATAGAGATTGATAATATTATGTCAAAACTTTTTTCTCTTCCAAATTTTCTCTCTGAGTTTCAACTGAGGTTTGAGGATGATTATCATAAGGAAATGAACGTTCCACTTGATTATGAATCTTACCTTCATAACATCTTCGATTTTATAGCAGAACAAGATATTAAGAATGGGGTAGACGTTCATTTAACTGAAGAAGGAAATCTATGTTTTATGGCTTACGGTCAATCTTATACGATTCGCTCTACTGGAGTGTCAGATGTGGTACGAACTTCTGTCACAGTCATCTCTAAAGATGAAGCGGGAAACCAGGTGGACTTTAGTCAGCACTTTACTATTCCAGTACATGAAAAAGAGCAGATGAACAAAATCAAGTCAGAACAGGTTTTATAGCGAAAGAAAGGAGAAGTCATGCGAGTTGAAGAATACGCCAACTATGTCGGAGACTTATCCACTCATTATCTTTCGGATGTAGATGCTTATCAAAGGATGCTAGGGCGGCTAGGTTATGTCGTTGGTTTTGGCTTTCAAAACCAATTGAGTATTATTCATCAGAAACCGACAGCTAGCTTATGCTCAGATTTTCAATCTTGGAAGTCCGTTGACTATATTGTTAGACGTGGTCAAAAAGGGGTACCGATTTTATTATCTAATCAATCAACGACTAGCGTAGGGTATGTCTTTGATATTAGCCAGACTGTCCTAGTGAATAAGGATAGACGACCAATTGAACAATGGAGATATGAATCAGGAAAAGATTTATCCATCCTTACAGATATTATTGATGAGAGATTGTCACTTAGACCGGAAAATGAAGAGGCAGCGATTCGTTATTTGGCAGGATTAGCTACCAAAGGTATTGGCCAAAAAGTCCTTGCAGGAATGAATTTAGATGTGGAAAGTGAAAACTATTTACTTCGTTTTATTGAACAAAGTTTTCAAGCAGTATTTGCTGGTAGACTTGGGGTTGAGATGGACCTAAACAATGATTTACTTGAGAATGGGTTAGGTCAATTTAGTCCTAGACAGTTTCTGCTTTTTGGTGATTACTTATCAAGAATGTCCCAAAAAATTTTTCGTATTATTCATCAAAAAAAGATTGAGAAAATTGCATTAAAAGAGCAGACAAAAGAGATTATTGAGCGGTATAATGATGGTGTAGAAGATAGAGGAGGTCAACCAAATGAATCAAGCATTAGTTATCGAGAAGATGAATACGACCATGACAGCCAACGAGTTCAGTCATTGTCAGACAACAGAGGAGATAGTAGAGATGATTTACCAACAAACTCTTCATACACTTCAAACCAATCCACAGATTCAGAGAGAGATTGGGACAGCCCCCTACGCCAAGGAACGATTGGAGTATCTGAGCAAGGAGGAGAGCAAGATGGAAATGTTGCTAGAATTGTATCAGACAGCCCAGTTGATTCCTCACTTGATGGAAGTGGAGAAAGAGGCTCAGACGATGACGCTAATACTCGAACAACAATTGATACCAGAGTGGAATTTGACCGAGGAATTGAAATCCAAGGACATGTTGAAGTGGACCGCTCAGATGAACAACCTACGCTCCTCGATCAAGGAACAGGTAAGGCACAATCTGATTTACATTTAGCAAAAATAACCAAAGAAGAATTGCATGATGTTCTTCGTAAAGGAACAGGAACACAAGGTGGGCGACTAAGAGTTGCTCACTTTTTTGCTAGTCAAGAAGATATAAAATTTCAAGCCCAGTTTTTACAAAAGGAATACGGCTGGGGTGGAGCAAGTGGTCCAAGTTTTCCAATTTCCTATCAATATGATTCAAAGGGATTACATTTAACACGTAAATCCGATGGACATAGGGAATCATTCAGTTGGCGACAAGTTGCGGGTGAAATTGATGCTCTATTGGAAGAAGAAACCTATCTTTCTGATGATGAAAATAAACTTTATCGTTTTAATGACCATATTTTTTCTGACTTTGAGTCTTCACCGTTATTTGAATTTGATAAACAAGAAAATGGACAAATCATCGTCTACATGGAAGATGAAATGGTTGCTCGCATTGATACGGTTGGTCAGATTAACTATGTACTGGAATTAGAAGAACGATTCAGATACAAAATTGATGAGTATGCACGAAACCTAGAAAACAGTCTATTGCTTGAAAAAATGAAGGAGCATGAGCAATTAGACCTCTTTGATTTTGATGCGTTAGAAGAGGAAACTTCTGATGAAACTGCAGAAGTAGAACAAGAGAATTCTGAAAAATACAGAATTGCAGAGTTCACCACAGTTAATACTGAAGAAAGACCATTGGAAAATTTTGTACTTGAAGATCTACCAGGTTCATTACCTCCGTCACAACGCTTAGAAAATAATCTTGCTGCAATTCAAATCATAAAGAATATTGAGAGAGAAGGCAGAAGAGCCAACCGACAAGAACAAGAAACTCTTTCATTATATGTTGGTTGGGGAGGTCTTGCAGATGTCTTCAATGAGGAGAAGACAGGTCAATGGGCTGATGCTCGAAGTAAATTACAAGAATTATTATCACCAGAAGAATATCAAGCAGCCAAGGAATCAACTTTGACTGCTTTTTATACCCCACCACTCGTGATTGATTCTATTTATAAAGTCTTGCAGAATCTTGGTTTTGAGAAAGGCAATATTCTGGAACCCTCTTGTGGGGTAGGAAATTTTATCGGTCGTTTACCAAAAGATATGAATCGTTCTAAGGTGTATGGAGTCGAGCTGGATAAATTGAGTGGTAGGATAGCTCAGGAACTTTATCAAAAATCAAGTGTGCAGATAAAGGGATTTGAAGAAACAAGATTTTCTAATAATTTCTTTGATGTAGCGGTTGGGAATGTGCCGTTTGGAGATTTCAAACTAACTGATCGAGATTATGACCGAGAAAACTTTCTTATCCATGACTACTTTTTTGCCAAGTCAATCGACAAAATTCGTAGTGGAGGTATTATTGCATTTGTAACTTCTTCTGGAACAATGGATAAACAAGACAGTCGTGTTCGACAATATTTGGCCAATCGATGTGACTTGTTGGGTGCTATTCGATTGCCAAATGATACCTTTAAGGGGTTAGCAGGTACTGAGGTTACAAGTGATATTCTAGTCTTACAAAAACGGGATGTTGTGAGAGAGCAGGATGTGGACTGGATACATTTAGCTAGAGATGAGAATGGCCTTATTTACAATAAGTATTTTGTAGAACATCCAGAGATGGTCTTGGGGCAAATGGCAGAAGTCTCAGGTCGATTTGGTCCTAGTTTAGCCTGTCTTTCAGATGGGAGTGACCTACAGGAGCAACTTAGCACAGCTATTCAATCCATTCAGGGAGAAATCCCACGTGCCGAACAAGTTCACAGTTTAGATGATGGACAGGACATTCTTCCAGCAATGGATCATGTTAAGAATTTCTCTTATACTTTGGTTGATGGAGTTCCATATTACAGAGAAGACTCTGTCATGATTCGTCAAAAGTTATCACTTAAAGAACTAAATAGATTAAGAGATTACATCTACGTAGTGGATAGTTTGAAAAAAGTTATTCAACTCCAAAAAGAAAATGCCAGCGATGTTTTGATTCAAGAAAGTCAAGAGCAACTGAACAAGGCATATGATTCTTTTAAAGCGAAATATGATTTTATCAACTCTACACTTAATCGCAGGAATTTACACGAGGATAGTCATTATCCCTTAGTATCATCTATTGAGAAGCTAGACAAAGGTAAGTTTGTAGGGAAGGGCGATATTTTCTTTAAGCGGACAATAGCAAAAGCAAAGGTTGTCGAGCATTGTGATACTAGTCATGAGGCCTTGATTCTTTCAATTTCTGAAAAGGGAAGGGTTGACTTCGACTATATGACACAGTTGACTGACAAGCCCAGGGAGGAATTGATAAAAGAATTAAAAGGGGAAATCTATTTGGATATTCCTTTTGCCTATGAAGAGAGTATGCTTCATCCATTTTCTGAGCAAGGGATGGAAGAAATGGGATTATCTTATGTTCCTGCTGACCAATTCTTAAGCGGTAACATCCGTGAGAAGATTTCTATAATGGATTTTTACATTGATAGGTATCAATCAATCGACAATCCAGATAAGGAAGTTCTTGAGAATATTAACGAACTAAAATTTCAACGTGATAGACTTGAAGAAGTTATGCCCAAGGAATTGACAGCAAGTGAAATTTCGGTCCGACTAGGAGCTACCTGGATTCCAACCTCAGATATTGAGCAGTTTATCTTTGACACACTTCAACCTAGCTACTATGCGAAAAAATCAATTATAGTACAGTTCTCTCCCTTTACATCGGAATGGAAGATTGATGGGAAAACACAGGATAGTCGAAATGACCTTGCAAATCTGACTTTTGGTACAAGTAGAGTCAATGCCTATCGGTTAATCGAAGATTCATTAAACTTACGAGATACACGAGTCTACGATACGGTTTATGATGATGCGGGAAATAAAAAACAAGTCCTGAACAAGAAAGAAACCATGTTGGCCGGTGAAAAGCAGGAACTTCTCAAAGAATCTTTCAAAGACTGGATTTTCAAAGACCAAAGTCGTAGGCATAGGCTCGAAAAACTCTACAATGAAAAATTTAACTCAATCCGAAACCGAGAATATGATGGCCAACACCTCTCTCTTGAGGGGATGACATCAGATATTAGCCTACGTCCACATCAAAAGAATGCCATAGCACGAACGCTTTATGGAGGAAATACCCTCTTGGCTCATGTAGTCGGAGCAGGTAAAACGTTTGAAATGGTAGCAAGTGCTATGGAAAGTAAGCGACTTGGAATGAGTAATAAAGCCTTGTTTGTCGTTCCAAACCATTTGACAGAACAGATGGGAAGGGAATTTATGGAGTTGTATCCAGCAGCCAATATTATGGTAGCCACAAAAAAAGATTTTGAACCTGCTAATCGAAAACGGTTTGTAGGTAGGATAGCGACTGGCGAATACGACGCGGTCATTATTGGTCACACTCAATTCGAGAAGATTCCAATGAGTAGAGAATACCAGGAACAACATTTGAAACATCAAATTCAGGATATAGTCGAGTTCATTGAAGAATATAAGTACGAGAGAGACCAAAATTTTACTGTAAAACAGCTTGAGGGAACGAAGAAGAAACTAGAGGCAAAGCTAAAAAAACTAAATGACGATTTTCGTAAGGATGATGTTGTGACTTTCGAGGAATTGGGTGTTGATAAACTCTACATTGATGAAGCCCATAACTATAAGAATCTTTATCTTTACACCAAAATGAGAAATGTGGCTGGGATTGGTCAATCTGAAGCCATGAAATCTTCGGATATGTTTATGAAGTGTCGCTATTTGGATGAATTAACAGGAGGAAAGGGTGTCGTTTTTGCGACAGGAACACCTGTGTCGAATTCTATGAGCGAACTTTACACCATGCAACGCTATCTACAATTTGATGAACTGGAACGAAAAGGTCTACATCATTTTGATTCCTGGGCTTCAACCTTTGGCGAAACCGTAACTGCCATAGAACTTTCTCCAGAAGGAGACTCCTATCGTAGTAAGACACGCTTCTCAAAGTTTTACAATCTTCCTGAACTGATGTCTCTTGTAAAAGAGATGGCAGATATTAAGACTGCAGATCAGTTGAATTTACCAACTCCACAGGCTCATTATGAAACCATACTTACCAAGCCAACAGGTCATCAGAAAGAAATTTTAAAAAGCCTTTCCGAGCGTGCTGATAAGGTTAGAAATAGGAAAGTAGAGCCCCAGGAAGATAACATGTTGCGGATTACGAATGATGGTAAGAAGATTGCTTTAGACCAACGTTTGGTTAATTCCTTTTTACCAGATGATCCAGAGAGCAAGGTAAATGTCTGTACCAAGAACATTTTCGCAATCTGGGAACAATCAAGTGAGCGACGTTCCGCTCAGCTTGTATTTTGTGACATGTCTACACCGAAGGGTGATGGAAGTTTTAACCTCTACGATGATATGAAAACCAAGTTAGTTAATCTTGGAATTCCAGAAAATGAAATCGCCTTTATTCATGATGCGAATAATGAAAAGCAGAAAGCTGAGTTGTTTGCCAAGGTGAGAAGTGGCGATATTCGTATTCTTTTTGGTTCCACATCGAAGATGGGGGCAGGTACAAATGTGCAAAGCAAACTCATTGCCCTCCACGACTTGGACGTACCTTGGAGACCAGCAGATTTGGAGCAACGGTCTGGTCGTATCGTTCGTCAGGGAAATGAGAATAAGGACGTCTATATCTATCGTTATGTGACGGAGAATACATTCGACGCATATCTTTGGCAGACCATTGAGAATAAACAGAAGTTTATCTCTCAAATTATGACCTCGAAAACGCCTGTGCGTGTGGCTGATGATGTGGATGAGAATACCTTAAATTATGCGGAAATCAAGGCACTTGCGACTGGTAATCCACTTATCAAAGAGAAGATGGATTTAGATGTTGAAGTATCTAAATTACGGATGCTGGAATCAAACTACAAGTCCAATTTATATCAGTTAGAAGATAAGATAGCAAAACACTATCCGTCCGAAATTGCTCGTCTAACAGAACAAATTGCATTTGCCAAGCAAGATATGGAACGAAAAGTTCCAAAAGTACAAGGTGATGGTCAGTTTAATGGGATGGAAATTTTAGGAAAACACTTTGTAGATAAGAAATCAGCAGCAGAAGAATTGATGAAAATTTTACCACTAGTTCCTGCATCAGGTACAATGTCAATTGGTCACTATCGTGGATTTGAAGTTTCCGCATTCTTTAACCAAATTGCTCAAGCAATGGATTTTGTGATTGAGGGTAATTTATCCTACGTTGGTCATTTCGGTGATAGCCCTGAGGGCAATATTCAACGTTTAGACAATGTTTTGGATAGGATAGATGAAGAAGTATCCAAGTTGGAAAATAGACTGTCAGAGGTCCAATACAAGCTCCAGGTTGCGAAAGAAGAGGTAACGAAACCTTTTGAAAAGGCGGACTTACTAAAAGAAAAGACCTTGCGTTTAGCAGAGGTCAATCGCATCCTGGATATGGGGGATGTGGAAGAGTTAGAGAATCCGAATCCTTTACTTGAAGATGTTAAGGCAGCAATTGTTGACTTCTTAGCCAGAGAATATGGTGATACCGAACTTTCTGAAGAAAGTAGAACGGAACAATTTAAAGACATCTTTTCGACTGGAGATGTGGTGTATCTAGCAAAGGGAAAAAGTGAGGTTGGCGACTATGATATTGAGTATAGTGTAGATCTATCCAATTTTTTCTGGAAACTATCATTTGCAGATTCAGATTTAAAGTCTGGAGTGTTTGAAGGAAATACACCAGAGGAGCAAGCTCAACACTTTAAACTATTTTTGGAGCATTCCACTAATGAGGACTTACTCTCAATTGATGAAAAGGAGGCTTGTCAAACGCTAGGTTTACCTTATATTAGAGATTTGCTTGACAAGGATTTGGATAGTGACGGCATAGTAGACCGTTATGACCATGATTTTAAAGATAGTGATGCTTTTGAATCAAACTATGATGTCGACGAGAAAGAAAAACGGCCATCTACTTTAGCACAAATTCAAGCCTATAAGGCAGAAGTGGAAGAACGTGACTACAAAAGTCAAACAAAAGAAGAAATAGAAGAGGAGCAAGTAATATGAACTTTGAAGAAATCAAATCAACTTTAGATAATATGTTAAAAGAAAATTATGCCGACTTTACCAAGGCCATTATTGCGATTGAGAAAGATATTTCAGATCCAGACTTGTTGCAGCAAGTCTATCAAGCATACATGGATGATGATTCTATATCTGGTTTACTTCATTCCAATATTGATGCAATAATTGAAACTTTGGAGTCCGATAAAAGTCAATTATCAACAGATAATGTAGAATTGGTTGGCAATGTAACTAAAGATGTCGAGGTTAAAGTCTTCCCTGGAGAAGATGGAAAGGAATTTAAAGTTGCCAATTTTTCAATTGCTCGAAATGATGAACAAGGGAATAGTCACTTTACAAATGTGACAGCTTATAACGGACGTGCCGACTTTGCAGACCAACTCAAGAAAGGGGATTTTGTCAAGCTAACTGGCCAGATGAAGTATGAAGAGTATGAAGGGAAACTCTACAAAAATCTTGTTGTTAAAAATATTAAAATCCTTAAAACGAAAGAAAAACAACTAGAGGAGGCAGGAAAAGGAGAAAAGCCCTCAACTCTCGGAGCTTTGAAGGAATACTCCCAACAGACAAGTTCAGAACCAAGTAAACCAAAACAGGATAGAGGGATGGAGTTGTGATACATATAAATTTGGAATAATATTTGAAAAAGAATAGGAATTAAAATACAACTGGAGCCCATCATGTGATGAGCTCCTATTTTTTATGCCAAACTTGTTGTCGTTTTCTGATATATGAACTTACGAATTAACTTATTATCACTATACGTTTCAATTTTAAAAATGAAATAATGATCTCGGTTGTCTTTTGATTTTTCTTTGTTTAAAACAAAATAGTTTATTCCTGAGGATGCCATTGAATTCATCAAATCATCTGTAAGAAAGGTAAGTGGAACGGCTAATTTTGAGTAGCGATAGAAATCCTCTTCAAATTTTCGGTAGCTATCACTAAAATAGTCCATTTGTAATTGATTTTTATTAAACTCAAGCTGATTCATATTCCACCTCCAAGTCTATTGCAAGAATATCAGAGATTTGAATATTGATGTAGCCTTCTTTAGTGTCAAATGAAACAGATTGGAAGGTCAAATTTTTTACTTTTCCAATGTAAATTTTTCCAGGAACTGTCAGAATACCATTTAACTGATTACTATATAGTTGATTGAGTAGGAGTAGTTTATCAGCTAAGGTCAATTCAGTTGAAAAATCAATGCGATTACGTTCATTCTCCAAACCAGATGTATGTTCTGACAAGAAGAATCCCATCCATTTTGCCATTTTCCTATCTTGGTATTCTCTAGCCACTTGGAATGGTAGATAGCTACGGTCAATCATCTTAATCCCTCCAATCCGCCAGCGGAATGACCGCCGACAAGTTTACTTCGAGCAATTGCCCTTGAATTTTCTAATAAAGAACTAGCTTTCTGTACTGCAAGAAATCCAAATCGATCACGAATCTTATCAATAGTTGTTTCCAATTTTTCCTCTTTTTCGCTTTCTTCAAAGTCGTCAAAAAGTGAAATAACTGCAAAGTTTTCGTCCACTAATCCATCATATCTCACAGCAATACTTCTAACTGCCCCACCATCATATTTTGAGCGAAAAAGTGAAATAACTTCATCCTGAAAAACAAGTGTTCGATTGGTTGGATTTATTTTTCTCTGAACATTGATGGATTTCTTGTTTTCAAAATTTGAATATCCCACATTTATGGCGACTACAGTTGCTTTTTTGTGTCTCTTACGTAAGCGAATGGCAACTTGCTCTGCCATCTCTCTAAGTACAAGTTCTATATCGCTTTGACGAGTGTAATCTTTGTGGAGAACTTGCGAATTTCCAATCCCGACAGCTTTAGGGCGATAGGGTTCGTGTACATTGCTTTCATCAATACCATTAGCATGAAACCAGTGTTGTACGCCAATGATACCAAATTCTTTCTTCAAAATAGTTGGGTCACAGTTGGCTAATTCCTTGATGGAATAGATACCAAGTTTGTTTAATCTTTTTTCTGTTCGTGAACCAATTCCCCAAAAATCAGTCATCTTAGGAATATTCCAGACCTTTGTTTCAACGTCTTCATAGGACCAATTAGCACGCATTGTAATTGTCTTTTTAGCTTCATTATCAAGTGCTAATTTTGCCAGCAATGGATTAGCATTGCTCATGCCAACTGTTGAATAGACCCCAGTTTTCATCCAAATATCATGTTGAATTTTTGCAGAGAGTATATCCAACTTATCTTTTCTAGGCATGGTTTTATTAGATATGAAGTAGTTGAGTGACTGGGTTAAATCTATAAAAGCCTCATCAATAGAATATGGGTGGATATCATTGCTCGCAGCGTAGTCTTGGAATACTTTTTGAATTTCGAGATTCTTTTGAATGTACAGATCCATCCGTGGTGGGACAATGAAAGTACGTTTAGCCCAATTTTCAATATACGAGACAAATTTAGGGTGGGTAGGTAATCCTGCTTCCTTAGCACGAAAGTAGTTGAACTTGCGAGTACTAACATCAAATGATAATTCATAGGCACGTCCAACATTCCCTTTCCCAAAAACCTTTTTGAACATTGGCGAAGAAGCTAGTATGAGACCAGAAGAATTATCCGCTCTACTCATGACACAAAGAGAAGTATGAAGGGGATGAAGTCCTCTCTCCACACATTCAATAGAAGCATAAAAAGATTTCATATCAACAAAAGCAATATCACTTCGAGGTTCTTTTGAATAGTCAATATAGCCCATAGTGATCACCTAGCTTTCAATTTTGCTAACTCTTCAACAAGCTCTGTTAGATGGTCTGTTACATCGTAATCTTTTTGGTCGAGTGCTAGAATAATGCGATCTCCTTTAATGTAAATCATATCGTCAAACTGTCTTGCCATTGCTAACCTCCAATCACAGGCATGAAGTGGCCAACAACTTTACCAACAATTCTGATTTCATCTTCAAATGGGATAAATCTTTCAGCAACTTCTGGGTTAATTGACACCATTCGGAAACCATCTTCTTCACGATAGAGTTTCTTGATATAGAGCGATCCATTCCAATTCAAGGCATATACAGCTCCATCGTAATCAAAACCAGTTGACCTGATTAAAGCAACTTCACCGTCTTTATAAACAGGTTCCATAGAATTACCAGAAATCCATGTCGCTATATCGAATCCTGTATATTCATCTTCCGAATAGACAGTCTCAGTTTCAAATTCATCGTATAGACCTTCACCAGGACCAGCGGATAATTGGATAGCTGAAAGCACTTGATAGGAGTATAGTGACACAACATTTTCTGCAATAGATTGAGATGTTAGTAGTTGCTCAACGTAATCTTCGGCAGCCAATTTGTTTTCATCGGTTAACAAAAGATAGTTTTGAACGATAGTATATTCAGATTCAAAATAAGACTCGTCAACTTTCAAAATAGTAGCAAGCATAGAAAGATTTTTCTGGTTTGGTTTGGTTTTTCCACGTTCCCAGGCACTATATGACATGCGACTAATTTCAAGTTGTCGTGCGATTTCAGATTGAGATAGTCCTAGTTCCGTTCTTTTTTCTTTTAGTCTTTTTGGAGAGAACATGGTTACTCCTTTCGTCGTAAGTTTATAAACTTACAAAAAGTATAAATTATTTTTTTTAATTTGACAAGTATAACTTTAAAAATTTCGTCAGAAATTCAATATAATGAGCGGACAAAATTAGTATAATGCAGTAAACTAGATGTAGTGAAAGGAGTGAGTTTTTAATGATTTTGTTAACACTTTATGGAATGTTAATCTTAGCAGCATTTTGGCTTTGGTTATTTATAGCTAGAACTTCTGTAAAACTTGCCTGTTTTGCGATTGATTTTTGTGCAGTATTTATCTACACAATTTATCTGTTACACCAACCAATTTCTAGTAAGATTGCGAATGGTAATACGATTTATTTTTGGGATGTTCTGTTTGGATTGACCGTAGTTTTGATATATGGTTTTCTAATGGTTGCTCTCTCAATTTTTTTGCCAAGAATAAGTAAAACCATCAATTTTGTCATTGTATTTTTGGGTGTTGGTATAGGAATTTGTTTAGCAACTGATTTCATAACTTTCTTATTATCAATCTTTCATTCGAGTATTGAGCCGACCTATCGCATACAATTTTTGACCAATAATCTTGCCAATGATATTTTATACTATGTAATCTTTTTCTTAGTTTCAATTCCTGTATGGAAAAAGCGAATGGAGTATTTAACTGGGCTATAGATTAAATGATTCGATTTTGCTCTGTTTCAAAGTAAGAGTCAAAATTTTTCTTGTGTTGATAAAGTTTATTAAATTGAATTTTTATTTGAGAATACTCTGCCATAAGGGTATTCTTTTTTTCTTGCAGCTTGTCCAACTGTGACAATAATTCTCTAGAATTTAAAGGTTTATCGTAAGCTAATAATTTATTTTTTGCTTTTGTATATGCCATTATTTCTTTTTTATATTCTCTTTTGAATTGTTGATTATCTTTGTTATTTTGGTAATGTTGGTAGATGAGTTGATACTGTTGTACTATGTGCAGACTTTCCATTTTCTCCCCTAAATCTGTCATTTGCTCATCAATAGTCTTTACTTCATCTTGAATTGAAATTTGTTTATCAGCCAAGGATTCAATTGCCCTTTCTAAGTCATCTTTTGAGTGTATTCCTAAATTTCTCAATTCAACTAGGCCTTGTGCCATGGATTTTAAGTTGTGTTTTCTAGCCCAGAACTCGAATCCTTTCTGGTCTTTAAACTTAGACGTATCAATCAGCTCTTGAGGTGGATTGGAAGCAATTCTCTCTTTTAATCTATCTTCTGTATAGTCAGGTCCGATTGTTTTGGATCGTGTAAATCGTGAAGCATTCTTGCCTTTGAAACTAATATGTTTACCAAATTTGATGTCACATTTGGATTTTTTCATACGGTCCAGAAAGTCTTCCCAAGAGTTTGAACGTGAAATATTTAAATCAATGAGGAACTGTAAGTAGGATTTCCAGCCCATTCCTTTTTGGCTTTGTTCCCATTCATAATGAGACTTTCCTCTGGTTTTATATTTCTTACGGAAGCTCTGATAATGTTCATCAATGATAGACAGTTTGTATTTTTTGCAAAGTCGATCGCTAGTAGACCGAATCTGGTGATAGGACTGTTTATTGCTTTGGTAACACTTTCCATTCTTGAAATTGACATTATTAAAAATGATGTGGTTGTGAATATGGTCCTTGTCAATGTGTGTAGTTAAAACATACTCGTATTCATCTTTTAAGATTTTTTGACATAGTTCCAAGCCAATCTTATGTGCTGTTTCTTGGTCAACTTCTCCAGGTAAAAAGGATTGAATAAGGTGTCGAGCCAGAACAGTTCCATTTACTTTGTTCTCTTTTCGAGTTTGTAAGAATTGTAAATGAGCAGTAGTAGGGAAACACATATGTGTCGAAATGAGCGTTTGACCATCTGTTTTTTTCTTTTCGAGTATATAGTCAATTGCAAAATGGAGAGTAGATTTTATGGGGTGAATTTTGGTGACAGCCATATCAAATATCCCCTTGATTTGTCCTATTGTAGAGAATGTTTTGTAGTTTATGCAGTTCCTTACTCAAGTGCTGGACTTCATTTTGTATTGTCATAATGTCTTCCTTATATACTACGGAGTAGGTATTAACCTTCTTTGCAATCTGGTTAATATTAGTTGATGTCTTGGAAAGAAGATGTTGTAACTCTCTAAATGGTTGCATGTCAACTTCATAGATTGATGCTTCCAGGATACATTTGAGAACAAAATGCCGCATTGATTTTGACCGAGATTGTCCAAATTTTTCTCGCACTTGAGCAAGTTCCTTGTCTGAAAGTCGAATTTTTAATTGGTTTGGTCGGGTACGTTTTTCCATTGTCTATTCCTTTCTATCGGGGTCTTAGGGTTCTCCCTAACAAGTAAAATATAACGAAAAAAGCAGAGCCAAAGGCATCTGCTTCGTTAATTTTATCGTAAGTGGGTACCCACTTACTGTGCTTGCTACAACAGTTTTATATTGTAGAGCGGTAAGCTAATATACTATTTATGTTAATTATTGGCAATCCATTCAACTTCATACTTTTCGGCAGAAGTTAATAAGGATTCGTCAGGTAACTTATCTGAAATGATAGTTTTGTATTGTTTTAGATTGTTAATTTTGAAAAATCCTGACATCCGAAATTTCGAACTATCAATCAGTAATATTGTCTCTTTAGCCTTGTCAATGATAGATTTTTTTGCGATGGCCTGACTGAAAGAAGCTTCATAGACAAACTCTTCATCAATTCCTCTCGCTGAACAAAATGCAAGGTCTATACTAAAGTGTTCAAGAAGACTATTCTCCATACTATGATTGACAATGGAGGCGGAATGGAGCTTAACTTCACCACCCGTAACAAAAATTTTCATAGTTGGATTAGAAAGATCAGATAGCAGTTGAGCAGTATTCAGTCCATTCGTAAAGATAATTAGGTTGTCAATGGTAGACAGGAAAGGACATAATTCATAAACCGTTGTACTTGAATCTAAGTAAATACACATCCCTGGACCAACAAAATCTTTTGCAAGGTCAGCAATTATTTTTTTCTCAGACCTATTTTCAGTTTCTCTGATACTATGAGCAAGCTCAACAGTATTAAATGCGTTTAACACCACTTCTCCGTGTTTTCGCTTTATGAGTCCTTGTTCTTCGAGAAAAATTAAATCTCTACGAAGTGTAGAAGTACTTGAAAAAGTTAATTTTTCAAGTTGTTTTACATCGATTCTTTTTTTATTTTGAAGAATATCTGTTATTTCCTTTAAGCGTTTGTCTCTACTCATATCAACACCTCTTGAGTATATGATAACATATTTTGAACAATAATGGAGATTTTATGTCAATATTTTGAATAATTTCCAATCTATCGTTCAAGTATTGTAATGGAATTGTAGATATATTAAAATTAAAATATGAAAACGGTAACAGAAAGGAGGTTCTGATGAAAACTGTATTGGCAATCGATCTTGGTGCTACGTCAGGGAGAGGAATCCTGTATTCAATTAAAGACGGGAAATTGATTTCAAAAGAAGTTCGCAGATTTCAAAATTCACTTCATAAAGTCAAGGGAAGATTATGTTGGGATGTTGAGAACTTAGAAAAAAACATAAAAAAATGTATCGAAGATTCTCAAGAACATTCAGAATTGGCTTCTGTAGGAATTGATACGTGGGGAGTAGATTTTGTATTCTTGGATACAAATGGTGAACTCATTGCTCAACCAGTAAGTTATCGTGATGGTAGAACAAAATCAATCTTAGATGAGATCGCGAGATACTCATCCTTAGATGATTTGTATTTTAAAACCGGCAATCAGTTGATGGAGATTAACACACTATTTCAGTTAATTGCATGTAAATCTCAGACTCCTGAAGAATATTTCAAAGGAAATAAGCTGTTAATGATTTCTGACTACTTGAATTATACATTGACTGGTGAGATTGCAATTGAAAGAAGTATAGCATCTACAATGCAACTGGTTAACCCCTTGACAAAAGACTGGAACCAAGAGGTTTTAAAAACATTTGAAATTTCTGAATTACTTTTACCGAAATTAGTATCCGAAGGAAACATTCTAGGTAAAACATCTAAAGAAATTTCAAAGAATGAAATAGTAGTAGTTAATGTCTGTCAACATGATACAGCAAGTGCGGTAGCAGCGATACCACATGAAGAAGAAAATTTACTTTATATTTCTTGTGGAACTTGGTCATTAATCGGAACAGAGTTGAAATCTCCTATACTTACAGATAGTGCGCTGAAGTATAATTTTACAAATGAAGCGGGCTATGATGGGACCACTAGATTTTTGAAAAATTGTACTGGACTTTGGATTCTTGAAGAATTAAAAAAATCATTCTTTAAATTAGGCAATGACTTTTCTTATGACGAAATTACTGAAATGGTGAGTAATACGAGAAGTTGTGTCCCAACATTTGATACGGATGCTTCGACATTTTCAAGTCCAGGGAACATGATTGAAAAGATTGTCGATTATTTTGCAGATGAAGATATAACAATATCAACAGATCCAGCGTTTCTATTTAAAATAGTTTATCAAAGTTTGGCCGAAAAATATCAAGAAGTCATTCTACAATTGGAAAAAATAACTGGAAATGTCTATAAGAGAATTGACTTGATAGGCGGAGGTTCTAAGTCGAACTATTTCTCACAATTAGTAGCAGATGTGACAGGAAAGACTGTGGTTACTGGTCTGTATGAAGCAACTTCGATTGGTAATGCACTCGTTCAATTTAAGGCTCTTGGCTGTGTTAAAGATATGAAAGAAGCCAAGGAACTTGTAAAAGAGTCTATAACATTTAACTATTTCTACCCAAAAGAGGAGGAAGAAAATGACACTATATCCTAAAATTGGAATCCGTCCAACCATTGACGGTCGACAGGGCGGTGTAAGGGAATCCTTGGAAGAAAAAACCATGCAGATGGCCCTAGCTGCTAAGGATTTGATTGAGTCCAATTTGCGTTATGCAGATGGAACACCTGTTCAGTGTTTACTGGCCAGTCGAACCATTGGTGGTCAGGGCGATGCAGGTATTGTCTACGATGAGTTTGCTCGTGACAATGTAGTTGCTACCTTATCTGTCACACCAAGTTGGTGCTATGGGACAGAAACCATGGATATGGATCCGCACACGATTAAAGCTATTTGGGGCTTTAATGGGACAGAGCGGCCTGGTGCAGTTTATCTAGCCGCAGCCATGAGTGGCTATGCTCAGAAGGGTTACCCAGCATTCAAGATTTATGGCCATGATGTTCAGGACTTGGATGATAATAGCATTCCTGCTGATGTGGCTGAAAAAATCTTGCTATTTGCCAAGGGGGCGATCGCTGCTGGTCAGATGAAAGGCAAGTCCTATGTCAACATTGGAGCTTCTTCAATGGGGATTGCAGGTTCTCAGGTTACCACTTCCTTCTTTGAAGACTATCTGGGAATGTTAGTCGAATTTGTGGATATGACAGAAATCCTTCGCCGTATGGAGTTGGAAATCTACGATAAAGAAGAATATGAAAAAGCTCTTGCTTGGATCAAAGAATATTGTAAAGAGGGTGTTGACATCAATGCAGGGAAGGAATTTCCAGAAGTGATTACCAAGTCCAAGGTGATTCCAGCTGACAAGGATTGGGAATTTATTGCTAAGCAAACCTTGATTATTCGAGACATTCTCTTTGGAAATCCTCGATTGGCAGAGATTGGTTGGGAAGAGGAAGCTCGTGGTAGAAATGCTATTTCAGGTGGTTTCCAAGGTCAACGGCAATGGACTGACTGGTTGCCAAACGGAGATTTCGCTGAAGCAATCCTGGCTTCTACCTTTGACTGGAATGGACCACGACCTGTCACTGCTTTTGCAACAGAAAATGATACGTTGAATGCGACTGCCATGCTATTTGGAACCCTCCTAACCAACAAGGCTCCAATCTTCTCTGATGTTCGGACTTATTGGAGCCCAGAGGCGGTCAAACGAGTGACTGGTCAAGAACTAACAGGTCGGGCTAAAGATGGTATTCTTCACCTGATTAACTCAGGTGCTTCAGCCCTTGATGGAAGTGCCGCAGCACGAGATGAAGCTGGTCAGCCAACCATGAAAGAATTTTGGAATATGACGGAGGAGGATGTCAAAGCTTGTCTGGAAGCGACAGATTGGTGTCGAGCTAACTATGAATATTTCCGTGGTGGCGGTTATTCTTCTCACTTCAAAACTCAAGGAGAGTTGCCTGTGACCTTGATTCGTGTCAATCTAGTCAAGGGTGTTGGTCCAAGTTTACAGATTGCCGAAGGCTACACTTGTCCATTGGATGACGAAGTGCATCGTATCTTGGATGAGCGGACAGATAAAACATGGCCAACAACTTGGTTTGCTCCGAATCTTGGAGAACCTGGTTTTGAAACGGTCTATGATGTCATGAATCATTGGGGATCTAACCATGGAGCCTTTGTTCATGGCCACATTGGTGCAGAGGTTATCACTCTGGCTAGTATGTTGCGAATTCCTGTAGCCCTCCACAATATTCCAAGGGAACGAATTTTCCGTCCAAGCATTTTTGATGGTGTCGGTACTAAGGATTTGGAAGCGGCAGATTTCAAGATGTGTGAGGTTTTAGGACCGCTATATAGTAAATAGAAGGAGAACACTTTATGTTCATGGAAAAAGAAAGAAAGGAACTTATAAAGTACGGCAAAAAGTTAGTTACTGAAGGCTTAACCAAGGGTACTGGTGGGAATCTGAGCGTATTTAACCGTGAAAAAGGTCTAATGGCAATCACTCCATCTGGAATTGATTTCTTTGAAATCAAGGAAGAAGATATTGTCATCATGGACCTGGAAGGACAGGTAGTCGAAGGTGAAAAACTTCCTTCTAGCGAGTGGTATATGCACTTGATTCAGTATCAGCAACGAGAAGACCTTGATGCAGTCATTCATGCACATACCACTTACGGAACCGTTTTGGCAGTGCTAAGAGAACCCTTGCCAGCTAGCCACTATATGATTGCTGTAGCAGGAAAGGATGTCCGAGTAGCAGATTATGCCACCTATGGGACTAAGGAATTGGCTGAAAATGCTGCTGAGGCGATGAAAGACAGACGTGCAGTCTTTCTTGCCAACCACGGTATCTTAGCGGGTGCTCAGGACTTACTAAATGCCTTCAATATCATTGAGGAGGTTGAATACTGTTCAAAAATTTATTGTGTTGCCAAAAGCATGGGAGAACCAGTCATCCTCCCAGATGAAGAAATGGAATTGATGGCTGAAAAATTTAAAACTTACGGACAAAGGAAATAATACGGAGGAACCTAAAATGAAAAAAAGTTTGTTGAAATGCGGTGCATTGTGTTTGTTTGCGTCAGTCATTCTTGCTGCTTGTGGGTCGTCGTCAGGCACTAGTTCAAGTACTGAAAAAGCTTCAGGTGGTGATGATACTGTTCTAGAATTCTATCATGGTTATCACCATAGTGAAGAAGAATGGCCAGCAGCCAAAGTCATGCGTGACCTTTATGATGAATTTGCTAAAAAACACGCAACTGGGGACGTTGAGTTCAAACCAACTCCTGTGAATGGAAGCTTGACAGACATCATGAACAACAAGGTTGCAAGTGGTGAATTCCCAGATATGATTGACTTGGCTGGTAACGATGTTTCCTTGGCTGCGATTGAACAAAGTTTGGTTCTAGATTTGAAACCATACATTGATGAAAATGGTTTGGAAAAAAATGTTGGTCTAAACTATACACAAAATGATGTGAATGGAAAAATCTATACAGTCCATGACCAATTGTTGACCTTGGGTCTATGGTACAATGCAGATATTTTCTCAAAGGCTGGAGCTAAAACACCTGACCAATGGACCAAGTGGAGTGATTTTACGGAAGCTATGGCCTTGGTTCGAAAACAAGGTGTCTATGCCTTTGGTGCAGGGGAGCCAGCAATTCGTCTCTTTAACACAGTACTTGGCTCATCTGAAGCAGGTCGTAAACTGTTAGAAGGTCCTCTAACGTCTGAAGGAATTGATTCAAAAGAATTTGCTGAAGCCCTTAAATTAGTTATGACAGAAGTTCAAGCTAATGGTTCAGCTAATGCTGGCGGTGATGCCAATGTTTATTCTACTGATTTTACTGAAAATAAATCAGCAGTATTCTTTAACGGAGTTTGGGCAGCAGGTGGTTTGAAAGATAATGCAGCTTTGAAACCAGGTTTGTATGCTGGCAATGTTGCAATTAGTTCAGCTGGTGGTGGTATTACAATTTCAAGTAATCTCTCTGAAGAAGAAGAAAAACTTGCTTTGGAATTTGTAAAATATATGACTAGCGATGAAGTTCAAACAACCATTTTTGAAAAAGTTGGAGCTAACCCAGCCAGCCAAGCAATCGATACTGCAGAAATTGCAAGCGGATCTGACGACGCTACTGTAAAACTCTTAGGTGAAGCAACGTCAATGGCAAACAATGCAGATGTAACTGTTCCGACTGTTGTATCAGTTTGGGGTGGTGATGTTCGTACTGCAATTATCAACGCATTGACTGAAAGTGCAGCTGATGGTGTAGATATTGATCAGAAAGTAAAAGAAACACAAGACATCTTGAAAGCCCTTATCGGCTAATATATCAGGGCTAAGGATGTATTCCTTAGCCCTTTTTTAGAAAGTGAGTATTTTATGGCAAAGAAAACCATGACCTTACAAAATAGGAAGGCACAGAAACAACGATTTATTTTTCTATTCTTACTTCCGACATTAGTTTGTTTCTTTCTCTTCTACTTTTATTCGGTGGTAACTATTTTTGCAACCTCCTTTACTAAGTGGGATTACACGAATTTAACCAGCCCAGAATTTCTAGGTTTTGGCAATCTCTTTGCCAATTATAAGTATATTTTTAGTGAGTATCCTTTCTTTTTGGAAGCATTGAAAAATTCAATTACATGGGCAATTATAGGTGTAGTCGTTCAAGTTCCATTAGCTTTATCGGTAGCGATTGCTTTATCAAAAAAATTGGCTGGTTGGAAAATATCTCGAAATCTTTACATCATACCTAGTATTATTTCAAGTGCGGCAATGGGTTTGATTTTTCTTCAGATCTACAATCCAAATTATGGAGTCGTTAACCAAGTTATCCGCTTCTTCAACCCTGAATTTTCGGATGCCATCTTATTGACACCTGGTTTAAATATCATTGCAATGACCTGTGCTTATATTTTCTTTGCAGGGACATCAACAATAATGATATTGGGTCAAATTTTCGCCATTCCACAAGAAATTCATGAAGCAGCTATTTTAGATAATATCACAGGTTGGAGAAGAGAGTGGTATATCACCATTCCAATGATAAAAGAAACATTAAAAACTGTATCGATTATGGCCGCAACTTCAGGTTTCCTTTTGTATAACGAAGTATTCTTCCTTACAAATGGTGCAGCAGGAACTAAAAGTATTAGTTTTATCATTAGGGAGTTGGCAGTATCCAGTTCTCGTACACAATACGCCAGAGCGAATACCATAGGTGTTATTCAGATTCTTGGTGGGATGTTAATCATCTTGTGTATCAATCTGATCTTCAAAGAAGGTAAGCGTAGAAAGTGAGATAAAGCGTATGGACAATCGTTTAAATGGCCTTTCCAAAACGGGAAAATTAATAATTTACATCTATATGGCTATTACTTGTTTGATTTCAGTGTTTCCAATTTTATGGATTTTCCTGTCTTCCTTAAAAGCAGATCCTATGAAAAATCCAGGTATTAGTTTACCGACAGATTTAAGCTTTGACGGTTATATCAAGGTGTTTACAGAACTGCATGTATTGGATTATTTTTGGAACAGTTTTAAAGTGGTTTCAATTTCCGTTATTATCAGCATCATCATGATTTCCATGTCTTCTTATGTCATAGCTCGAATGGATTTCCGTGGTAAAAAGTTGATAACTGCCATGTTGTACTCAACTCTTTTTATCCCTGCTACAGCTATGACATTTCCAGTCTATCGCTTGGTAAATGTTTTGGGGATTTATAATACACCAGTAGCTCTGATTTTTGTCTACTCTTGCAGCGGTATTGCTATGAGTTTCTTTATTATAAAAAACTACTTTGCAATCATCCCTAAAGAATTAGAAGAAGCAGCTGAGATTGATGGAGCAAGCTATGCTCAGACGTTTTGGAAAGTTATGCTACCAATTGCTAGACCTGGCATTTTAACGGCAGCAATTTTAGCCTTTATTAACAACTGGAATGAGTATTACTGGGCTTCTATGCTGATTATCAATAAAGATGAGTTGACGGTTCCAGCCTTACTTGGACAGTTCACAACTAGCTTTAATACCAATTATAATGGTCTTTTTTCAGCTATCGTTGTGATTATCTTACCACCAATTTTACTCTTTGCTTTTGCAAGTAAATACTTTATTGAAGCCCTTGGAGGAGGAGCAGTTAAAGGATGACAAGAAATAGTTTACAAGAAATTAATAAACGGACCGAATGGTTCCGAAGAGATCGATTTGGTATGTTCATTCACTGGGGACTTTATTCTATCCCTGGAAAAGGGGAGTGGATTCGTAGCCACCAGCAATTATCCATTGAGGATTATCAACCATTTTTTGAGGCGTTTAATCCTGTAAAATACAATCCGAGAGAGTGGGCAAAAGCGGCAAAAGCGGCAGGTATGAAATACATGGTCTTGACTGCCAAGCACCATGATGGATTTTGCTTGTTTGACTCAGCCTATACTGACTACAAGGCTACAAACACACCAATTGGAAAGGACTTGGTAGCTGAGTTTGTTGAAGCGGTACGAGAAGAAGGATTAAAAGTAGGTCTATACTTCAGTCTGATTGACTGGTATCATCCAGATTATCCGAAATATGGCGATATGATTCATCCCATGCGTGAGAATGAAGCCTTCAAAGGTGAGAAGATTGACTTTGATAACTATTTGACTTTCTTACACAATCAAGTAGAAGAAATTGTAACCAAGTATGGCAAACTGGATATTCTATGGTTTGACTACTCTTATGGAGAAATGTTCGGTGAAAAGTGGCGTGCAACAGATTTGATTAAGCTTGTACGTAAGCATCAACCAGATGTAGTTGTTGACAATCGTTTAGAAACATCAGGAGAAGGATTTGGCAGTATTGTAACGGATAATATCAATCTTTATTCTGGAGACTTTGTCAGTCCAGAGCAGATCGTTCCGCATGAGGGAATTCGAAATATACATGGAGAGCCAATTCCTTGGGAGCTTTGCTTAACTATGAATAATAACTGGGCCTACAATCCTACGGATCATCTCTACAAATCGTCCAGGACACTTATTCGTAAGTTGGTTGAGTGTGTAAGTAAAAATGGGAATATGATTCTGAATGTAGGTCCAGATGCACTAGGAATTATCAACCAAGAGAGTCTGGAAATTCTAAATGATTTTGGAAAATGGCTGGATAAGAATGGTGAATCTATCTATGGTTGTGGCGTTAGTTCATTACCTAAGCCAGAATGGGGCTACTATACTCAAAAAGGGAATACGGTTTATGCCCATGTCTTCGAACAGCCAATTGGTCCACTTGCCTTGATTGGTATCGATGAAAGCAAAGTTAAAAGGATGAGTTTCCTTCATGATGGTAGTGAAGTGAAGATTTCTAAGAGCTGGACAACTAATGCTTACGAAGGGATTTGTTTTGCCCAGTACGGCGATATTCCTCACTTTACTTATCCTTTGCCAGACAGCGTAGATAGTGTGATTAAGATTGAATTAGTAGGTGATGATAGTGAAGATAGAAAATAAACAGATAGCACGCTATTTTAAATTAGAAGATGGGAAGTTTTATACTTCCCATATCTTGAATAAAAAGCTTGATGAACCCATTGGAAATGAAAAAAATACGGAATTCCTTGTTTCTTTCTGTGATGGAAGCCAGCTCGGCTCTGAGGATTTTACAGCTCATGTGGTCGAACAAACCAATGAAAGTCTTTTGGTGAGTTTCTATCATTCAGAAATCCAGTTAACCGTTCTATATTCAGGACGTGAAGATGTACTTGCCAAAGAGGTTACTATTCTGTCATCTTCTAAAACGATTAACTATATTGATGTGGAGCAGTTTGGTTTTGCAAACTTAGAGCAGGTATATATTCCGAAACAGCAAGAAGATATTAAGGAAATGGCTGGATTTTCTGGCTATTATGTAGAGTTGGGACAACCAATTTATGCCAAGTCCTTCTTCTTTGGTATGGAGTTTCCAATGGGAGAAAATAGACTGGTAGATCAAACCTATTTTTCTCGCTACTATGTCGGTCACGAAATTAAAGAGCCTAAAAAAATCTGGCCAGTTGTTATTGGTGCAGCTTCTGGATTTGAGAAAGCAAGCATTCAACAGGATTTCTTTACTTACATTAGTGGAATTGCTCAGCCAAGTTACTTCAGAAAACAATATAATTCTTGGTATGACCATATGACTGCCATTGATGAAGGGATTATTGTAAAGAGTTTTGAAGAGATTTCACATGGCTTTGAAGACAATGGTGTGAAGTTGGATGCCTATGTCGTTGATGATGGCTGGTGTGATTACCAAAGTGTTTGGGAGTTTAATGAAAAGTTCCCTAACGGTCTAACAAAAGTAAAAGCTCTCGTAAATAATCTGGGTGCAAGTCTTGGTCTTTGGATTGGACCACGTGGAGGCTATAACGGTACAGAAGTTATCATGAGTGACTGGTTGGAGGCCCATCCAGAATTCGGTAGCAAGAATGCCTTGTCAAATGATGTCAATATTGGTGACTTCAATTATTTGGAAGTCATGAAGCAAAAAATGTTGGATTACCAGAAAAAATATGACATCAGCTATTGGAAAATCGATGGTTGGTTGCTGAAGCCAGACAAACCAGACCCTAGTGGCGAGTTTGCCATGCACACTATGACTCCTGTCTATGAATTCTTGATTGACCTCTTAAAAGATTTAAGGGCAGAGCGAGGAGATAGAGATTGCTGGTTAAACTTGACTTCCTATGTCAATCCAAGCCCATGGTTCTTACAATGGGTCAACAGCCTTTGGATACAAATTTCGCAGGATGTTGGCTTTACAGAAAATGCTGGGAATGATATTCAACGGATGATTACCTACCGTGATTGCCAATATGAAGAATTTTTAACTAAACGGGATATTCAATTGCCACTCTGGAGCCTTTATAACCATGAGCCTGTCTATGCGAGTACAGCTCATACCTGGTACATGGACCATCAAATGTATGCTAGTGTAGAAGATTTTGAAGATTATCTCCTATTTATTTCCACTCGAGGAAATGCTTTTTGGGAATTCCACTATTCCTATACAATGTTTGATCAGGAACGTTGGAAGGCCAATGCTCGTGCTGTCAAATGGATAGAGAACAATTACTCAACTCTAAAACATAGTCAAATGATTGGTGGTAAACCGTCAGCGTTTGAAATTTATGGTTACAGATGTATTGATGAAGAAGCAGGGAAAGAAATTCTCTCGCTTCGGAACCCAGCTAGCCATTCAGCCACTATTCAGTTAGATAATATCAATCTTTCCGACTATCAATTGGTTAGAGGAGATTATAAAGCTCTGACAGAAACAGAGTATGAACTAGCTCCATATACAATTCTGATTGCAGAGAAACTAGGAGGGTAATATGGCAGTTAAATATGCTTTAGGTGTAGATATTGGTGGTACAAAAGTTGCTGTGGGACTGGTAGATGGTACAGGTCATGTGGCTTATAGTTTAAAAGTGCCAAGCAATAAAGAATCATCAGAAACCTTATTTCAATGCGTGTGTACAGCTATTCGAGAACTACTAAACAGTCAGCAACTGAATATTGAGGATGTTGCAGGGATTGGAGTTGGCTTGCCAGGAAAAGTTGATGTTGAAAATGGAGTTGCAGTTTTTCAAAACAACATTCCATGGGAGAATTTTCCTGTTGTGAAGCGACTTCAAAAAGAATTTGGAAATATTCCAATAAAAATTGACAATGATGTGAAAGTGGCGGCCTATGCAGAGTATCGAATGCTTTCATTAGAAGCAGATGATATGTTTGGCTATATTACTATTTCTACAGGTATCGCAGCTTCCAATATCATAAATAACACAATTCTAAGAGGATCTGGCTTTGCGGGCGAAATCGGTTTTATGCCAGTTCGGAGTTTCGGAAGAACAAGTGGTCTAGAAATCTCCTGCTCAGGACCAGCCATTGAACGCCAAGGGAAGCAAATGTATGGTGAAGATTTGTCAACCAAGGCAGTGTTTGATAATTGGCGTAAAGGAGATATTACAGCATCGGCTATTATCGCTAATGCGAGAGATGGCATGGTCCAAGCGATTCATAATATGATTTGTTTACTGGATCCTAAAATAATCGTTTTGGGTGGTAGTGTTGCACAAAATAACCCAGATTTTATTGAAGATATAAAGACCGTTTTGGGACTATCTTTACATCATGAACAAAAACATATTTTGAATAATATTATCATCTCAAAAATAGATAATGGAAATAACGGAATAATTGGTTCTGCATTCCTAGTCCAATAATAGAGAAGAAATGCGATGAAAATAGATAGTTCATAATACTTTCAATTTTATAGTTTAGTTTGTTTTCCAATATCAGAAAAAATGGACTAGGAAATGTTGGGAAGCAAAAGTTCTCTTTTATCAAGAATAAGAGGTAAAACAAGTGAAAAATAACAAGAGAAAATTTACACTTTTAACGATTGCAACATTGGCTTCAGCATTCTTGTTTCAAAATCATGTGTTTGCATCTGAGGTTTCATTGTCTGATTTAAATTGGACTACCGCAACTCACGGTGATGCTACTTCATCCAAAACTGTTCAAAAGAATAAACCATTTACTGCAGGGAATGAAAACCGTGAGAATAAAATTTCATTAAAAATGGAAGATGGCTCAATTAGAGAATTTGAGAAAGGAATCGGAACTGTTGCGGCAAATCCTTCTACAATTAGCTATGACATTTCTAACCTAGGAGCAACGAAATTTAAATCCTTTGTAGGAATTGATAGGACAGCTGTTCCTACGGATAATAGATATTCCAAAATTAGTAAATTTGAAGTGCTTGTAGATGGGGCTGTAATTTATACATCAATTGACAATTATCCAGATGGGATTAAATACGATACATCAGCGATTTGGCTTGAATTAGATATTCCATCTAATGCACAAATAATTGAATTTAAGAGTTACTCAGGAGAACATACATGGGGTGATGAAGTTGTGTTAGGTAATCCAACTTTTGAAATTCCCGATAGTTCGGAAATTCAAGATGATGCAGTAGATGTTGTAGATCAGACTTCTCCAAATGAACTACCTGTTAGAGAGAATTCTGTTTATCTTTCAGACTTAGATTGGCGAAGTGCTAGTCACGGTGATGCCACAGCTTCAAAAACTGTTCAAAAAAATAAACCATTTACGCTAGGGAATAATGGAAGTAATCAGAAAATTTCTTTAAAAATGTCTGATGGATCTATTAAGGAGTTTGAAAAAGGACTAGGTACAATCGCTGCTGGACCATCGACAATACAATATGATATTTCTGGAGCAGGAGTATCACGGTTTACCACATTTGTAGGATTAGATAGGAGTGCTGGTCATGCAGATAATAGGTATGCTAATATTGAAAAATTTGAAATTGAAGTTGATGGTACTGTAATTTACTCGACTTTGAACGAATATCCAGATGGTTTTAATTATGATACTCCAGCAATTAAAGTTGATGTTGAAATTCCAGAAGGTGCTCGTTCTATTCGTTTAAATAGTTATTCTGGTCAACAAACCTGGGGCGATGAGTTAGTTTTAGCAGGTGCTTACTTTGTAGCAAGTGGACAATTCCGTAATCCCAATGACTTTGAGCCTGCACCAAAACGTAGAGAAATTTCTAACACAAGTCCATTACTTATGATGCCATTATATGCTAATGGTTCAGAATACAGTAAAGGAAATTATTCATTCTGGGGAGAGGATACTTTAGTTGGTAAATGGGAAAATATTGATCCAGAATTAAAGCCTTATACAGTAATTCAAGTTCACCCAGATGATTTGCCACATAGAGCAGGAGTAGCTCAGGATTTTTATGAGAAAATTCTCGAACAAGCTCAAAACTATGTGAATCCAACCACCGGTCAAAATGAACCTATTCCAGTTATCTTAACTGTATACACAGCAGGCAACCAATCACATTATACTGCTGCACATTGGATTACGATGGAATGGATTGATAGAATGTATGAAAAGTATTCTTGTCTTCAAGGAATCTTTTCAACAGAAAATTATTGGATCTGGGCTGGAAATGTTGAAAGTAATGCGGCTGAGTATTTAAAATTGTCAGCAAGACACGGAGGATATTTCATTTGGTCTGAGCAAAACAATGGTGCCTCCATTGAAAAAGCTTTAGGAACTCAGGGAAGACCGATCTTTAAAGAGACAGTCGAAAAATATTGGCAAAACTTTATTTTCATGTTCAAGAATACCCCTGCACATGAAGGTAATGATGCTCCAACTGTAAGTTACATGACAGGTCTATGGCTTGCTGACTATGCATACCAGTGGGGTGGATTGATGGACACTTGGAAATGGTATGAAACAGGAAAATGGAAGTTGTTTGAAAGCTCTGGAATTGGAAAAACACAAGGGAATAGACAATGGTTAACTCAACCAGAAGCCATGTTAGGAGCAGAGGCTATTAATATCTATTTAAATGGTGGATCGGTATATAATTTTGAGCATCCTGCCTATACCTATGGTGTAAGAAATGAGGAATCACCATTATATTCAACTGTAATTGAAAACTTCTTCAAATATGTAATAAATAATCCTGCACCTTCTAAAGAAGATGTACTCGCTGCTACAAAAATTTTGATAAATGGAAATTTCTCATCTAAACGAGATGGTCATTTCTATGTTGATGTCAATACAGCAACACACCAAAGTCCACTATATACAACTGGTCGATATGGTGTAATCCCTGCTGTACCATCTAGTATTTCTTCAGAAGTATTGAATTCAAAATTACCTGACCATATTCAGGTTGTCAGTCTAAATGACGGCAGTATGTCTTCGGCGGCTAACAGAAGAAATTTATTAAACGGCCTATATCCAGAAGAGTATACTGGAAACATTTTTGGTGATGAGATTGACAATAGAGCATTTATCTATAATTATGAGTATAATCGCGACAATGACCAGACTGGTTCATTCGAACTTAGTGGTAAAGAGTTTGATGTAACTTTGAAATCTCACTCGTTCACGATTGTAGAGAATATTGCAACAGGATTAAATATCAAACAAAATAACTTCCGAATCAATAAAGATTCATTATGGGAAGGTGCTTCAAATTCAACACAAGCTAGAGCATTACCTCAACTATCAAAATCTGATGCTATAAATTGGGTATTTAATACTTATATCCATAATACTCCAAGCTCCGAGCAGCGTGAGACAGTATATGTATTGAAGAATGTAAGTAAACAACCAACTGTTGAGATACTGAATTCTAGTGATTCTAATTTTGTAACTCCAAGTGTAGAATACAATTCTGAATCAAAAACTGCGACGATTAGAATCGTATCAAATGGTTATGTTGATTTGAATATTAACTATTAAATAAAATAGTTAATTAATAAAAATTGAGCAAAATTTCAAGATGTAAATCATGAAATTTTGCTCTTTTTTTTATAAAGAAGTAAAACTTGCAATTAAATTATTCACTTACTAGGTAGGGAGGAAAAAAATAAAGAGAGTTTCAAGTATGAGTAGGACACGGAGTCCTCCAATTGTACTTAATAAGTTTTTAGCAATTGGAGGAATACTATGGAATATTATTTAATTGTACGAGGACGGAAGATTTTTGTTGATAAAAAAGTATATAGTGGTTACTGGAGTCTGGTAAATCATCAAAACTATTTACGAAGACGTGAAATATTATTTTCCGTACTTCCGTTTTCATCGTTTGAAAAAGAAAACTTTAGATTAGAAGATGTTTTACCTGATTTGACTGTAGATATTGAGAAAATTGTAGAAACAAAAATTATGTTGGAGCTACTATCAGAATCACTTTCGAGACTAAATAAAAGTGAAATGCTTTTAATTGAGTCTATATACTTTCAGGAAAAAACACTACGTCAAGTTGCTGAAGAGTTAAAAACTAGCCCATCCAGAATCTCTAGATTAAGAGATAAAGTCCTTGATAAGTTAAAAAACATGCTTGAAAATTCGCATAAAATGTGAAACAGACCGAGAACTTTTTCACTTTATATAGTGAAAGAGTTTTCTTTATGTCCCTTGAAAATTGAATAGACCAAGGTGGGACTTTATTTATTTGTCGAGCAGCTGAACCAGATACGCGATGATATGAGCGAGAAACTATCTAGTTCAAAAATTGACTGGAAACCAATTTGCCATGACACAAATAATGTTAATGATACTTCTGAACGTTCAGGCTCTAGTCGAAAAATGGAGCAGGTGAGATTCCTATGTTGATTTCCAAATCAACCCACCAATGTCGTGAAACTTAGTTCGGAGTAACATGCATTCGAATCATTTCGGATAGATAGAGGTATCTATGAAGACAATAACTCACAAAGAATTAATGAAATTGGGTTTTGCAAAAACTACAGCTAGAAAAATAATACGACAAGCAAAAAATATTGCAATTCAGAGATTTGAAGTAGCAGACAAAAATAGTGTAAATGCGGTAAAATTAAGTAAATCCCCATTCGACAATAGGCGATTAGACTTAGCACCGTTATCTATTGTTGAAGAATTACTAGGTTTCTCGCTCGTGGAATACGAGGAGAAGAACCATGACTAAAAACTATAAAGGTGTAAATAGAGATAAGAAAGGTAGAATATACATACAAACAGAATTTAAAGCAAATCCTATAACTGGCAAAAGACAAAGATATAAAAGTTATTTAAACAGGTGGGGTAAACCTTTTGATACTGAGAAAGAAGCGTATAATGAATTGTGCAGAGTTCGTGCAGAGTATCATGATAAATTTGAATATGCAGATTATGATATTTCTTATAAGGCATTCATGAACAGTGTATTTTTACCATACTATAAACAAACAGTTCAAGGGCTGACTTATCGAACTGCAATGGTTCATTTTGAATTATTTATTGAGGAATTTGGCGATACAAAATTGAGAAACATAACACCAAGAATGTGTGAGCAGTTTCGAGTTAAGATTATTGCCAATTATTCACCTAACTACGCAAAACAGCTGTGGTGTAGGTTTAAACAATCATTAGGTTATGCTGAGCGGTTAGAGTATATAAAATCGTTTCCATGTAAATCATTGGATAACCCAAAAGGGAAAAGACCAGAAACAAAATTCTGGACATACGAAGAATTTTTAAAAGTCATAAACCAGTTTGACCTAACAGATTATGAAGACCACTTAAGATTCGTAACAGTTTGGTTATACTATATGACCGGAGTTCGAGTAAGTGAAGGATTCTCATTGATTTGGTCCGATTTCAATGCTAAGAAAAAAACACTTCATGTTCAATCAACACTAGAAGCGATTGGAAAAGGACAATATCTAAGAAAATTACAGACTAAAACAGAGGCAGGGAAGCGTTATATTTCATTGGATGATGAAACTGTTCGGATATTGTCTGAATGGAGAAAGATTCAAGTTGCGAATTCAAAGGATAATTATATTCTTTCACGTTTTGGTGAACCAATGGTAAAAAGCACCTTATCCAGAATGTTAAAAAGATATGCCCTTAAAGCAGGTGTTCCAGTGATTACAGGAAAAGGATTAAGACACTCACATGATTCGTTCATGATAAATGTCTTACATTTAGATGTTGTAGCATTATCACATCGATCAGGAAGAATTGATAAAGCGACTACATTAAACACCTATTCACATTATTATCAAGTAGACAACACAATTGGTGGACAAATTCAGGAAGTGTTAGAACAAAGCGGAGTGGCAAAAACAAAATCAGATAAAACTGTAGCATACCCCACCACACACCCCACCACGATAGAAGGTTAGTTTTGAAAAGTATTGATAATACAAGGAAAAATTGAATGAATGCAACTGTTACTCTTAAATAAGAGTCACATCATAATTAGATTGCGGAATCCCTATTTACCAGTCTTTGAGAGCGATAAGCGATTGATAGAAACTGATAAATTGATTTGGTTTCCTGCCAAAAATCCTGCCAAAAATTCTTTGGCAGGATTTTTGTTTTAATAAATTTTCGGGGGGTAGACATTAAATTGTCTACCCCTTTTTTTGCGTTTTGGAGGTAATCATGCAAAAGAAGGAAAAATCATCACGCCAAATCGTGATGTGCCATCTCGTGGCTATTTTAGGAGTTGATATTGAGAAAGCAACTCATCTGGTTGATGAATTGGAACAAGTAGGTTTAATCCGATTTGATGAATTCGGAAATGTTGGACTTTTAGTCTTGGAGGGATAATCATGAAACGTATTACCGCTAATCAATATCAGACATCAGAGCGTTATTATAAACTCCCAAAAGTCTTGTTTGAGAGTGAACGTTATAAGGATATGAAGCTGGAAGTTAAGGTAGCCTACGCGGTTTTAAAAGATAGGTTGGAGCTGTCTTTGAGTAAAGGTTGGATTGATGAGGATGGGGCTATTTATTTGATTTATTCCAATTCAAATCTGATGGCACTTTTAGGCTGTTCAAAGTCAAAACTACTCTCTATCAAGAAAACCTTACGCGAATATGGCTTAATCGATGAAGTCCAACAGTCCTCTAGTGAAAGAGGTCGAATGGCAAATAAAATTTACTTGGGGGAATTGGAACATGAAACTACCCCAGTCTTACATACAGACGGGGCTAGTGTTAAAAAAATACTAGGGGGGGCTCAAAGAAAGACGGGGCCGGTCTTAAATTCAGCCCCTAGTGAGACTGAAGGAAGTGAAACTGAATATAGTGAAACTGAAGGGAGTGATTTCCTTATTGAGGACGAGGAGGAGAGGCAGCTAGTAGATGAGAAACAAGAAGAGAACTTTACTTCAAAAGTCGATGGCGTGACCAAGTACGATCGAGACTATATTTGGGGTTTGGTTCATGACCAGTTAAGACAGACAGGTCTATCTCAGTCGGCTAGTGACTATGCCATGATTTATTTTAGTGACCGTTATCAGTATGCTCTGGAACATATGCGATTTGCTCGGTCAGCGGAAGTAATAGCTGAATATGTATTTAATGGTGTGCTGTCAGAGTGGACCAAGCAACTGAGACGACAAGAAGTAAAGGGAGGTGATTAAGTTGATTTGGTGGATACTAGGCGGAATCTATCTGATTTCTATCATCATTTTGATTGTTGAAATCATCCGTGCACCAGAAATGGATGATCATATATAAGCAAGAGTTTTACAAGTGTAAGGCTCTTTTTTAGTTGGAAAGAGAGGAAAAATGAAATTTTTAGATTTATTTGCTGGGATAGGTGGTTTTAGGCTAGGGATGGAATCACAGGGGCATAAATGCCTGGGCTTTTGTGAAATTGATAAATTCGCTAGAACATCTTATAAAGCTATGTTTAACACAGAAGGGGAAATAGAATACCATGACATTAAAGAGGTCACAGACCATGACTTTAGACAATTTAGAGGGCAAGTGGACATCATCTGCGGGGGATTTCCTTGCCAAGCATTTTCACTCGCAGGCAGACGATTGGGATTTGAAGATACTCGAGGGACTCTCTTTTTTGAGATTGCTCGAGCGGCCAAACAAATCCAACCACGTTTTCTATTTTTGGAAAACGTCAAAGGCCTACTCAATCACGACGAGGGACGGACGTTCGCCACAATCCTCTCCACGTTGGATGAATTGGGGTATGATGTCGAATGGCAGGTGCTTAACAGTAAGGACTTCCAAGTCCCGCAAAACAGAGAGCGGGTCTTTATTATCGGACATTCTAGAAGATACCGTTCCAGATTCATATTTCCTCTCAGAAGAGAAAACAGCCCAGCTCATCTTGAAAGGCTAGGAAATATCAATCCCTCTAAACGTGGTTTGAATGGTGAAGTCTATCTGACGAATGGACTTGCTCCTACACTAACAAGAGGTAAAGGAGAGGGAGCAAAAATCGCCATTCCAGTCTTAACACCAGATAGACTTGAAAAACGCCAACATGGTCGTCGATTTAAGGATAATCAAGACCCTATGTTTACTTTGACCAGTCAAGACAAACACGGGGTTGTTGTCGCAGGAAATCTGCCGACTAGCTTTGACCAGACCGGTAGAGTATTTGACATTTCTGGCTTATCACCGACCTTGACCACCATGCAAGGTGGAGACAAGGTGCCAAAGATTTTGCTGAGGGAGGAGCTACCATTTCTGAAAATCAAGGAAGCCACAAAAACAGGGTACGCAAAGGCAACTCTTGGAGACTCTGTCAATCTGGCTTATCCAGCCTCAACCAAACGTAGGGGACGTGTGGGAAAGGGAATATCCAATACCTTGACAACTTCAGACAATATGGGAGTGGTGGTTGCTGCTCTGGAATATCGACAGGATAAGTGGTATGAAGTCACAGGCATTGTCTTAGAGGGGAAACTTTATCGCCTGAGAATAAGACGACTGACACCAAGAGAGTGTTTCAGACTTCAAGGCTTTCCTGACTGGGCTTATGAAAGAGCAGAAAGTGTTTCTAGTAAGAGCCAACTATACAAACAGGCCGGCAATAGCGTGACTGTCACAGTTATTGAAGCCATTGCCAGAGAATTTAGAAGAACGGAAGAGGAAGAAAAATATGAACCTACTACATAAGAAAAGTATTTTAGAGTGTACTGAATTAGAGGAACGTATTCACCAAGTTGAGACCAATCAGTTATTACAAAAGATACTGTCGCTCCCCAATTTTGATTGTGACTTTGAGGTGACTTTTGAAGATGATTACCACAAAGAGATGAATGATCCCCTATTCTACGAATCCAATCTTCATCGGATTTCGGATTTTATGGAAACTAGGGATATTAAAAATGGTGTAGACACACTATTGACGAAAGACAATCACCTGGCCTTTCGTGCCTTTGGTGAACATTATTCTGCTAGAGGAAAGGATGGCATTTTAACGACTTTAGTGACGGTCAAGTGCTTTGGTGAAGGACGGATGCCCATTGATATGAGTCGCTATTTCTCAACTCTTGAACAAACAGTTGAAAATAGCCTAACCCTATAAGGAGGAGCCTATGATTGAGGTATATCTAGGAAATAATGCCAATACAAATCAAGATTTACTAACTATTTTGACGACCTATGGTGTGACTTATCGTTGTATAAAAGCGTGTGATGTAAACCGTGAAATCTTACTGTCACTCTTTGCGAAAACCACGGATTGTTTTGAGTTGCTATCGCCACGATTTCTTCGCTTTAAACGTCAATATTCGATAAGTTTGAATGAGATGATTCAGCTCATTCTCCAAAAGCCAGACCAGAATCTTCGGTTGCCTCTCATTGTCTGTCAGAATCATGTCTATCCAGCTATTGGGCTAGACGAAGTGCGTACCTTTCTTCCCAGACAGGTAAAAGAAGAACTGTTTCAGGCCAGCCTGATGAAACAAGTGACAGGGTAGGTGTGAAGATGAATGAACGATTTTGGGATAATTTAGAAATCATTCTGGCAGAAAAAGACCTCACTTGGGCAGAACTAGCTCGCAAAGTATTCAACGGTCAATATGTTTATCCAAGTGAGTTTAATCGCCTCTATCAAAAATTACGGCATTACAAATCGAATCGTCTCATGCCACAAACTAGATGGGTTGAGCGAATTGTTCTAGTCTTAGATATTGATTATGAAGATTTATTCAAGAGGTGACAATGATAAGGATAGTGGTGTTTTATCTAGCTATACAGCTAAACGGTCTTCTGGTGAGTTTATACCTGAAAGAGTATCTGACAATAGAGGGTATAGTCTTGCTACAATTGGTCCTATTAAGTGTGACTTGCTTAGAGATTGCCCGTCATAAAACTGTTCAAGCAAAAAATATAACCTTAAGAAATCGCCTAAGATGGTTGCTTCTTGGTTTTGTGTGTATGGTTGCTTTTGCAGTTTTCATCAGTTTCCTATCTTCAGTTCAGACTAGGAATCAAGCGGTATTGTTACAAGTAGGAAAACAGGTTCCTCCTATTATCTTTTTATTATTTCTAATAAATGCAAGTCTCCTTGAAGAGATTGTTTATAGGCAACTGCTGTGGGAAAAATTGACATTCCCTCTTCTACAAATAGGCGTGACCAGTTTTTTCTTTGTTCTATCCCATGGACCCAATCAGATAGGGAGTTGGCTCATCTATAGCTGTCTTGGCTTGACCTTGGCTGCTGTTCGATTGAAAACTGATTGTATGACGGCAATCGCCTTACATTTACTTTGGAATAGTTTGGCTTATGTCGTAACTTTCTTGTGATACCAAAATCAAGAGTGCTTCCGTATTATGGAAGCACCTTATGTTTGATAGGGAATCGAAAAAAGAGGAGGCCACCATGTCATCTGAACAACAAGAACGTCAAGCGATGCAATACGTGGAAAGAAGTAGTTTATTGACAGTCAGAACCCTCTTAAAGCTCTTAGAATGGTCGGCTAGGCAAGCCTTAGCCCAAGATTCAGCTTATAAGATTGGGGTTCAAAAACTGGAAGAACTCCTTCAAAGCCCTTACGCAATTGAAGCGATAGATGTTAGTAAAGACATACTGGATAAGCCAATCGATGTGGAGAAATTTAAGGAGTTGATGGAGTCAGAAAAACTGCCAATCGTAATTAGTTGGCAAAAAGACTATCTCTACTTTTATGCCAAGGATAAGACCTTGCTTGATCATCACTTGGATGAATTGTTGAAGAAACTGATGTCTAATCCAGAGAAGCTAGAAGGTTTAACCTTTGATAAAACCTTGGATCAAGAGATAGAACTGGCCAAAGAGAAAATTAGAGTGACAGAACCTTCGGCAGTCAAAACCAAGGAGGTGACCTTGTAATGTATTCAAGACGAAAAGCATTTGTCTTTGGTCTCTTGGGTCTCGCCTTTGGCTATTTCTGCCATCGTCTAACTCTACTCTATGATAGTTTAACCAATGCCCCACCTATGGAACGATTTGCCTACCTCTTAGGAGAGGGGTTAAATCAGGTTTTCAATCCTTTATGGCTTTTTGCTTTTACTCAAAAATCTCTTCTTGCCTTTATCCTTGGGGTTCTAACGATGACACTAGTCTATCTTTATGTATCGACAGGACAGAAGGTCTATCGAGAAGGGGAAGAATACGGTTCTGCACGATTTGGAACCAGTAAGGAAAAGCGGAACTTTTACAGTAAGAATCCTTTCAATGACACGATTTTGGCTCGTGATGTTCGTCTAACCTTGTTGGAAAAGAAGAAGCCCCTGTTTGACCGAAATAAAAACTTGATTGTTATTGGGGGTTCTGGGGCAGGCAAGACCTTTCGATTTGTTAAACCCAATCTTATCCAACTTAATTGTTCCAATATTGTCGTAGATCCTAAAGACCATTTGGCTGAGAAGACAGGTAAACTCTTTTTAGAAAACGGTTATCAGGTCAAGGTTTTAGACTTGGTTAATATGACCAATTCAGACGGTTTTAATCCCTTTCGTTATGTAGAAACAGAGAATGATTTGAACCGCATGTTAACGGTCTATTTTAACAATACCCGTGGGTCTGGTTCTCGCAGTGATCCATTTTGGGACGAGGCTTCCATGACATTGGTGAGAGCTATTGCCTCTTATTTGGTGGATTTTTACAATCCTCCAGGAAGTTCCAAGCAAGAGCAGGAAGCAAGACGTAAGCGTGGCCGTTATCCAGCCTTTTCTGAGATTGGGAAACTCATCAAACTCTTATCAAAGGGAGACAATCAGGACAAAAGTGTTCTTGAAGTCCTGTTTGAAGACTATGCTAAGAAATATGGTCATGAGAACTTTACCATGAGAAACTGGGCGGATTTTCAGAACTACAAGGACAAGACCTTGGATTCGGTCATTGCTGTGACGACCGCTAAGTTTGCACTCTTTAATATCCAATCAGTGATTGATTTGACGCAAAGAGACACTATGGATTTGAAAACGTGGGGCACTCAAAAGACCATGGTCTATCTTGTTATTCCAGACAATGATACGACCTTTCGTTTCCTATCTGCTTTATTTTTTTCTACAGTTTTCTCCACTTTGACCAGACAGGCTGATGTTGACTTTAAAGGGCAACTGCCGATTCATGTTAGAAGCTATCTGGATGAGTTTGCGAATGTCGGAGAAATCCCAGACTTTGCCGAACAAACCTCAACAGTTCGCTCTAGAAACATGAGTCTAGTTCCAATCTTGCAAAATATTGCTCAACTCCAAGGACTTTATAAGGAAAAAGAGGCTTGGAAAACTATACTGGGGAACTGTGACAGCCTCCTCTATTTGGGTGGAAATGACGAGGAAACATTCAAATTTATGAGTGGTCTATTAGGCAAACAAACCATTGATGTCAGAAGTACCAGTCGTTCTTTTGGGCAGACTGGCTCAAGTTCTACCTCTCACCAGAAAATTGCCCGTGACTTGATGACGGCTGATGAAGTCGGGAATATGAAACGAGATGAGTGTCTTGTACGCATTGCAGGGGTTCCTGTTTTTCGAACCAAGAAATATTTTCCGCTCAAACATAAGAATTGGAAATGGCTTGCGGATAAGGAAACCGATGAACGCTGGTGGCACTATCATATCAATCCCCTAACCGCTGAGGAAGAGGTAGATTTGTCAGGCCATAAAATAAGGGATTTAAGCACAGAAACGACACTACATTAATAGAAATGAGGAATTATATGAATCAAAAACTAACAGGCTTTGTTTACGGAGTGGACGCCAGCTCCATGTTCTCCCAAGCAATGTCTCTATTACAAAAAGGCTTAATTGCAGTAGGAGCCTTTCTTGTTGTCATGGGCATTATCAACCTTTCAACCAATATTAAAGATGGTGGACCAGGTGTCCGAAATGCTATTCTAGAAATTGTTGGTGGGGTCATGGTGGGAGCCGCTGGTGCTTTTGTGACTCAGATTACCATTTAGGGGAGGACTGCACATGACATGATGATGAATTTTACGTCACCTTTTGTATATTTAGCCTCTGAAAAAGTATCTAGCGATAGCCTTTTTGAAGGGTTTCAAGTGGATTTAGAATCGACCGCCAACTTGGTTAAGTCACTAGCGGACTTTAATCCGACGGTTTGGTCTTACATGACAGCCATTACCAAGGGAATTATGCAGCCCTTGGGAGTAGCTATTCTTGCGGTTGTTCTCGTACTCGAATTTTCAAAAATGGCCAAGAAAATCGCAAACTCAGGTGGTGCAATGACCTTCGAAGCCATGGCACCTATGATTGTCAGCTACATCATGGTCGCGGTCGTGATTACCAATACGACGGTTATTGTGGAAGCCATTATTGCCCTTGCCTCTTATGTTATTGAACAAGTGGCAGGTCTTGTCACGAATGGTGGTACTAATTACGATACCATCTCAGGCATTAAGGGATCTGGGATTGTAGGAAAAATGATTATTGGCTTTTTTGCGATTCTCATTTGGTTGGTACGAATGGCCAGTATCATGGTTGTCAATATCTTGATTACCATTCGCTTTATCCAACTCTATCTGATGATTCCTTTTGCCCCTGTTACCATTCCGACCTTCCTTAGTGATGACTGGAGAAGTGTTGGGATTGGTTACCTTAAAAACATTATGGTCTATGCCGTTCAGGGTATTTTGATTTTTCTAATTGTATCTCTTGTTCCCTTGTTTGAATCGGCTGGAAAGATTGCCGTATCAAATGGAGCTGGAGTGATGGAATCACTCGCCATTATGTTTGGTGGCTTGGTACAGGCCATATTGTTAATCATTGCCTTAGTTGGCAGTCAACGAACCGCCCGAAGTATTTTGGGGATGTAGGAGGATGGGAGTAAATTGCCCGCCTCCTCTTTTTATAGCTTATTTAGATTGGAGAACATTTATGAACACACGTGTCTTTAAGGACATCTCAAAGGTTCAACACAGGGCATGGCTGGGATTTACAACTAGACAGGTTATTTTTGTATTTCCAGCCGTCGCCATAACCATTTTGGTATTGGGCTTGAACCTATTTTACTGGCAATTTGGGGATTGGTTTGTCTATGGTTTTGTTTTTAGCTTTACCATTCCACTCATGTTATTTGGGGTCTATCGCCCTAATGATTTACCATTTGAAATCTACCTCAAGTACCGTTTTCATTATGAACTAACGGTGCCAGACCGCACATTTACTGGAAGAAAAGGAGACCAACGTGAAAAAATTAAAACACTCAATGAAACCAAAGACCTCTTCTAATGACAAAAAGCAAAAGACGAAAACACAGAAGCAGGAGATCAGACCTTCTACCGTAAATACGTTAGCCTATCAAGGGCTTTTTCAGAATGGCCTTATGCAGATCAGTCCAAGTTATTTCTCACAAACCTATCTCTTAGGAGATGTCAATTATCAAACAGTTGGCTTAGATGATAAGGGAGCTATCGTGGAGAAATATTCCGATTTAATCAATTCACTGGATGATCAGACCAATTTCCAACTGACCATTTTCAATCAAAAAGTTAATTTGGAAAAATTCCGTAAGAGTATTCTCTATCCCTTGCAGGAAGATGGGTTTGATGCTTATCGTGATGAATTGAATCGCATGATGGATGCCAACTTAGAGGCGGGTGAGAACAACTTTTCAGCCGTCAAGTTTCTTTCATTTGGCAAGAGCGACCAAACACCAAAAGTAGCTTTTCGTTCTCTGTCACAGATTGGGGAATATTTCAAGAGTGGCTTTTCAGAGATTGATGTGGCTCTTGGTTTACTTGGTGGAGAGGAGCGAGTGAATGTCCTTGCGGATATGTTGCGAGGTGAAAATCATTTACCGTTCTCTTACAAGGATTTGACCCTCTCAGGTCAAACTACCAAACACTTTATTGCCCCAACCTACCTTTCCTTTAAACACAAGAATCATATTGAATTGGACGATCGATTATTACAGATTGTCTATGTTCGTGATTACGGTATGGAGCTAGGGGATAAATTTATTCGTGACCTCATGCAGTCAGATTTGGAAGTGATGATTAGCCTACATGCTAAAGGCTCTACCAAGTCTGAAACCATGACCAAGCTACGAACCAAGAAGACCTTGATGGAATCGCAAAAGATTGGGGAACAACAAAAGATGGCTCGGACTGGAATCTATTTGGAGAAGGTCGGGCATGTTCTTGAAAACAATATTGATGAAGCTGAGGCTCTTCTTCAAACCATGACTCAAACAGGAGATAAACTGTTTGACACCGTATTTCTAATTGGCGTGCTGGCGGATACTGAAGACCAACTCAAACAATCTCTTGATATTATCAAGCAAGTGGCAGGGTCTAATGATATGATTATCGATAACTTGACCTATATGCAAGAAGCAGCCTTTAATAGTCTCTTGCCATTTGGGAAGAACTATCTCGAGGGTGTTTCTCGGTCTCTATTGACTTCAAACATTGCCGTGAATGCACCTTGGACTTCCGTTGATATTCAGGACAAGGGTGGGAAATTTTATGGCATCAATCAAATCTCAAGTAATATCATCAGTATTGACCGTGGTAAGTTAAATACTCCGTCAGGTTTGATTTTAGGGACTTCTGGAGCTGGCAAAGGGATGGCGACAAAACATGAAATCATCTCTACTAAGCTCAAGGAAGCAGATTGCGATACTGAAATTATTATTGTTGACCCAGAAAACGAGTACAGCATTATCGGTCAAGCCTTTGGTGGGGAGAGTATTGATATTGCTCCAGATTCCACTACCTTCTTAAATGTCTTAGATCTATCTGATGAGAATATGGATGAGGACCCAGTTAAGGTCAAATCCGAATTTCTCTTGTCTTGGATTGGGAAGCTCTTGGATCGCAAAATGGATGGTCGTGAGAAGTCCTTGATTGACCGTGTGACACGACTCACCTATAAGCATTTTGAGACACCGTCTTTGGTCGAGTGGGTCTTTGTCTTATCCCAACAACCTGAACAGGAAGCTAAGGACTTGGCACTAGATATGGAACTCTATGTGGAAGGGTCGCTGGACATATTTTCACATCGGACCAATATTAAAACAGACAGTCATTTCCTGATTTACAATGTCAAAAAGTTAGGCGATGAATTAAAACAAATTGCCCTCATGGTTATCTTTGACCAGATTTGGAATCGGGTGGTCAAAAACCAAAAGCTAGGGAAGAAGACCTGGATTTACTTTGATGAAATGCAGTTACTCTTATTGGACAAATATGCCTCTGATTTCTTCTTCAAACTTTGGAGTCGTGTCCGTAAGTATGGGGCGATACCGACAGGCATTACTCAAAATGTGGAGACACTTCTATTGGATGCCAACGGCAGACGCATTATTGCCAATAGCGAGTTTATGATTCTTTTAAAACAGGCTAAGAGCGATCGCGAAGAATTGGTACATATGCTTGGACTTTCCAAGGAATTGGAGAAATACTTGGTCAATCCTGAAAAAGGGGCTGGACTAATCAAGGCTGGTTCAACCGTTGTTCCATTCAAGAATAAGATTCCACAACACACCAAGCTCTTTGATATCATGAGTACGGACCCTGAAAAAATGAGGACATGAGATGAAAGAGGATAAAAAGCTAGTCAAACAGGCTAGGCAAAACTTTCGAAGCAACTTAAAATCAGCCCGTATGCATTATCGGAAAGAAGTTAGGACCTTAAGACAGACTGTTCCTAAAAAAGGACGATTTCGAAAATCAGCCCAAAATTCTCTGTTTCAAGATAAGAAAACAGAGTTAAAAGGAAATCTACTCAGTAGCCAAAAGGAAGCAGAAGAGAAGTTCATAAAGGAAATTACCTATGTTTCTCCTAGACTGTTGAAGGTAAAGGAAATCAAAAACTATCGACTTCCGCAAGCTCAAGAACGTTTGCGGACGGCAAGAAAACATCTGTCAGAAGTGAAACTAAGTGAGAAACAGCAGGTAGTTAATCCCAAGTTTACTTTCCAAAAAGAAAATCCTTCCCTGAAGTCTCGCTTTCAGTTTCACCAAGAAAAATCATTTGATCGGCTAAGTGCAGAAAAAGACGTAAGTTTTGCCAAGCGTGAGGTTAAACAACTCAAGAAAGTCCAAAAGACTAAGAAAAACTCTACCAAAGTCAAAGTTGGATTAGGCTTAGTTGCATCTGAATCCCTTGACTTGGTATCACAGGATGATGAATTAGATGGACTTAGAACCCTAAAGGATACTAGCCTGAAAGTCAGACGCTATGGCAGGTTAACCTATCAAGCAGGTAAGGTGGCAGTAAAAAGTGGACAGACTGGTGTGAGGTTTACCAAAACAAAATTTTCTCATGGAAAGGAACGATTCCAGAACTTCAAAAAGGGAAAAGGATTCACACGCCAGAAACCTCTTAAACCAAGAAGACGCTACCAAACCTTTTTAAAGCATGTGAGAAAACAAAGTGTCGCAGGTATCAAAGGAATCGTCCAAGCCATTAAGGGAAGTGTGACTTTCTTTTCTGTCCTTGCGGGAAATCCTTTGACTTGGATTGTCTCAGGCATTCTCTTGATACTCCTTTTGATGATGAGCTTTTTCATGAGTGTTTCAGGTAGTAGTGTCATTCAACAAGATGAGATGGAGTTGACCAAGGCCTATACCCACATGACGTGGGAAGATGCGGAACATACGAGAACCAATGAAAAAGGGATTGCCTACTACACCAAGATTGATGAGATTATGGTTTACATGAATCATCAATACCAAGACTACAAGCTTGACGATTTCATGGAAACAGGTGGTGTGACCTACAAAGCGTTTCTCAGTCAAGTGTGGACAGACTTAGATGGTGGAGATTCTATTAAATCCATGTCTGACTTATATAAAGAACCTACTTACAAGCTGTCTGATGAGGACCAGGAAGAGCTAAAGGAATTGATCGAAGAAGGCAACTATCTAGCCCTTCAAGAATTGGACAATCCCTTTCAGGGACAGACTGACGAGGATAGCTTAAGCATGACCTACCGATATGGGTATGAGGTCATTGATGAGAAACCAACGCTTCATCACCATATCATCTTAGAAGCGAAAGAAGGTCAAGTCATTGTAGCTCCGATGGATGGCAAGGTATCTCTTGATGGAGAGAACGTTGTTTTGACATCTGGTAAGGGAGTGAATAAGACTAAACTAACCTTGTTTGGCATTCATTCAGGTCGAGTGAGTGAAAATCAACATGTCTTGGCAGGAGATATTATTGGTCAGACCAAAGACGGAACGGGTCTAAAAGTCACCTATCAAAAAGTTGATGATGACACGGATAAGTTGGTCTATGTCAATCCAGCTTTCTACTTTCCAAAAGTGATCCAGGTTCAGACCACCATTCTTCCAACTATCGGTCAGTTTGGCGGCGATGAGTTCGAGAGAGCCAAGGCAATTTATGACTATCTTAAAAGCAAAGGTGCGACCAATCAAGCTATCGCAGCCATTCTAGGAAATTGGTCGGTAGAATCCTCTATTAATCCCAAGCGTGCGGAGGGCGACTATCTATCTCCCCCTATTGGTGCGACAGACGGTTCGTGGGATGATGAGGGCTGGCTTTCACTCAATGGTCCAACTATATATAATGGGCGTTACCCAAATATTCTCAAACGTGGTTTAGGCTTAGGCCAATGGACAGATACCGCGGATGGGTCACGCAGACATACCTTATTGCTCGAATATGCCAAAGGAAAACATCAAAAGTGGTATGACTTAGGGTTACAACTGGATTTCATGTTGCATGGGGATAGTTCTTATTACACCAACTGGTTAAAGGACTTCTTCAAAAATACAGGTAGTCCAGCTAGTCTTGCCCAACTATTTCTCATTTACTGGGAAGGAAATAGTGGTGATAAGCTACTTGAACGTCAGACAAGAGCAAGTGAGTGGTATTACCAAATTGAAAAAGGCTTTAGTCAACCCAACGGTGGGACAGCACAAAGTGATCCCAAAGCACTTGAAGCTGTACGAGGAGACCTTTTTGAAAACTCTGTTCCAGGAGGTGGTGACGGTATGGGGTATGCCTACGGCCAATGTACTTGGGGAGTTGCAGCCCGTATCAACCAACTGGGGCTAAAACTCAAAGGTAAGAATGGTGAGAAGATTCCAATTATCAGTACCATGGGCAATGGCCAAGATTGGGTTCGTACAGCCGCAAGTCTCGGTGGAGAGACAGGGACAAGTCCACAAGCTGGAGCTATTCTTTCCTTTGCGGGAGGAGGACATGGTACACCAACAGAATACGGACATGTGGCTTTCGTCGAAAAAGTTTACCCAGATGGCTCATTCCTTATCTCCGAAACCAATTACAATGGCAATCCCAACTACACCTTCCGTAAATTATCTGGAGTGGATAGTAGTTTGAGTTTTGCTTATACGACGAAATAAAAAAAGGATATGCTAACAATAATTGGATTTGTTAGCATATTGTTTTGCAAATATTTCGTAAGAAATTCTACCTTTTAGTTACTTTGATAAGTTTAGTGATATGATATAATACTAAGGAGAGGTTACTGAATATTTTAATGGAAACAATTATTGAAAAAATGAAAAAAGAGTCGAAAACTGGTTTAACTTCTGGGGATCTAGTTAACCATATCTTTAAAAATCATAAAATAGATATTCAAGATGGTGACTCTGTCACACTCTTAAATATGGGATATTATCATGGTTATAAACGATATAGATTCGTTAAAAAATCCAATTCAGATGGGATTCTGCCCCTTTCTTCATTTAAGGAAATTGAAGCAATCTACAATTTTGATATGGAGTTAAAAGGACTATTTTATCCAATAGTAATGCTTGTAGAGACAGCATTAAAAAATCGGACTATCGATTCAATAGTCGCAGAATCTAGTAGTGGGATAGAAGATATATTAGAACATCAATTAGCTTGTTACATGGACTATCCTGAAGACCATGAAAAATATGGTAATAAACTCGATCAGTATAATGAAACTAGACAAAATGTACTGGATACAATTGACTATTACTCAGATAAAAATGAGGTCATTAAGCATTATTTAAAAAGTGATTATCAAATTCCTCTCTGGGCTTATTTTGAAGTTATTACTTTAGGACAGTTTAGTAGATTTTTAGGAAGTTTAACTAAGTCAAGTCGTGAAAAATTGAATCAAGATTTCACGATTATTCCAAATAGGTCAAACTCTCTCGAGTTAGTTGTCAACGCTCTTATTGAGTTAAGGAATGCTACCATGCATAACAGTGCGATTTTTGATGCTAATTTCTCAAGCGGTGTATCTAAAGCACTCAAAAAACAGATAAAACAAGATTTAGGATTATCGACATTTACTTGTGTTTTCATTGAAGATTATTTCATTCTACTAATTTGGACTTTGAACATTTTAAAATTTGACACAGTAGTCCTCAATAACTATATCAATCAATTCAATGAAATTGTTGAACGATTTGATGTTTCCCTCAATAATCGTGATATTCTCTTTAAGATTATCAGTACAAATAGAAAAACATCGATTCAACAATTAAGTAAATTTATTGACGAAAAACGAAATTAATGGTATTATTGTTGTATCGAATTGGGGCGTGCTAGTCACGTCTGGGAGGGTCTGATGCGTCAGTCCTCCTCTTTTTTTATTTTTAAGTATTCTTCAGAGGTTATCGGTTGTGCTTCCGATAGCTTTTTTCTTTTCCCTGAACTGATTGTGATAACAAAATCAAGCCTTCTTTTTTATGATGGTATTGAACTTGGGCTACGAGCTGTACAAAAAAGAGAGTTTCTCCTAGAACGGAAAGTTCTTCGTCAAAACTCCTATTTTTGTCATGCTCGCATAACGCCCTCGTATCTAATAAAGAGTGACAGTTTGTTGCTACATAAAAAAGAAAAGAAGGACTATTTATGACCAAAACATGTAATCATCACTTTCTTGTCAATCAGGAAAAAGGCGAGAAACACGTCTTTCGCAAGAGTAAAAAATATCGTACTTTATGTTCCGTTGCCCTTGGAACCATGGTGACGGCTGTTGTTGCTTGGGGAGGAACGGTTGCACATGCTGATGAAGTGACACCATCAGTTGACACAACCATTCAACGAACGGAGAATCCAGCCACAAATTTACCAGAAGCACAGCCAAACCCTGTATCTGAACAAACTGAAAGTTTAGCGTTAACTGGACAATCTAATGGAGCGATTGCTGTTACCGTACCACATGATACGGTAATACAAGCAGTTGAAGAAGCAAAGGCTGAAGGTGTTTCTACGGTTGAAGATAGTCCAATGGATTTAGGAAATACAACTTCTGCGGCAGAAACCAACCCACAAATTTCAAAAGCAGAAGAAGATGCCCAAAACCAAGTTGAGGCTATCAATGAAGTTACTGAAACCTACAAAGCTGACAAAGCGACATACGAATCGAATAAAGCCCGCATTGAACAAGAAAATAAGGAGCTGTCACAGGCCTACGAAGGGGCCAACCAAACTGGTAAAGAGACAAATGCTTGGGTTGATTCTAAAGTCAATGACCTAAAAACTCGGTATGCAGATGCTGATGTGACAGTAAAAGAACAAGTAGTTTCATCAAGAAATGGGACATCTGTACTTGACTATACAAACTATGGCAAGGGTGTTGAAAGCATTCAATCAACTAACGAACAAGCTGTAGCGGATTATCTAATAAAGAAAGCCAAGGCAGATGATATTGTTGCGAAAAACCAGGCCATTCAAAAAGAAAATGAAGCTGGACTTGCTAAGGCAAAGGCAGATAATGAAGCCATTGAAAGGCGTAATCAGGCTGGTCAAGCAGCTGTTGATGCTGAAAACCGTACAGGTCAAGCCGCAGTAGATCAAGATAATCAGGAGAAACAACAAATAGTTTCAGATCGTGCAGCTGAGATTGAAGCCATTACTAAACGAAATCAAGAAAAAGAAGCCACAGCCAGAAAAGAGAATGAAGCGATCGATGCCTATAATGCCAAAGAATTGGAACGCTATCAACGTGATTTGGCCGAGATTTCAAAAGGTGAAGAAGGTTATATTTCTGAAGCCCTTGCTCAAGCCCTCAATCTCAATAACGGTGAGCCACAAGCACAACATGGAGGCAATACCCGAAATCCTGATCAGATTATTTCAACTGGCGATGCTTTGCTGGGTGGCTACTCAAGAATTTTGGATTCAACAGGATTCTTTGTCTATGATAGCTTCAAAACAGGTGAGACCCTTAGTTTTAGCTATCAAAATCTTCAACATGCACGATTTGATGGGAAAAAGATTAGTCGAGTGACTTACGATATTACCAACCTTGTATCACCAGCTGGAACCGATACCGTGAAATTGGTTGTACCAAATGATCCTACCGAGGGCTTCATTGCCTATCGAAATGACGGAAACGGTGATTGGCGAACAGACAAGATGGAGTTTCGTGTAGTTGCCAAGTATTTCTTGGAAGACGGTTCACAAGTTTCCTTCTCCAAAGAAAAGCCAGGAGTCTTCACACACTCTTCCCTCAATCATAATGACATTGGTCTAGAATATGTCAAAGATTCATCTGGGAAATTTGTGCCGATTAATGGTTCAACCGTTCAAGTGACTAATGAAGGTCTAGCACGTTCTTTGGGTTCCAACCGTGCAAGTGATTTGAATTTACCTGAGGAATGGGATACCACATCAAGTCGTTATGCTTATAAAGGAGCAATTGTCTCAACAGTTACATCAGGAAATACCTACACAGTAACCTTTGGCCAAGGCGATATGCCACAGAATGTTGGATTGTCTTACTGGTTTGCCTTAAATACCCTACCAGTGGCACGTACTGTAACACCATATAGTCCCAAACCTCATGTAACGGTGGAACTTGAACCCATTCCAGAACCTATTACGGTAACACCAGATGTCTTTACTCCTAAAACATTTACACCAGAAAAGCCTGTGACCTTCACGCCAAAACCTTTGGAAGAGGTGGTGCAGCCTAGTCTGACCTTGACCAAAGTAACCTTACCTGTTAATCCTACTCCAAAAGAACTTCCGACTCCACCACAAGTACCGACAGTTCATTATCACTCTTATCGTTTGACGACTACTCCAGAGATTATGAAAGAAGTGGTCAATAGCGACCAAGCTAATCTTCATGAGAAAACTGTCGCAAAAGATTCAACGGTGATTTATCCCTTAACAGTTGATGCCTTATCGCCCAATCGTGCCCAAACGACTAGTCTCATTTTTGAGGACTACTTGCCTGCTGGTTACCTATTTGATAAGGAAACAACACAAAAAGAGAATGGAAACTATATCCTTAGCTTTGATGTGACTAAGAATTTTGTGACCTTGACCGCAAAGGAAAACTTGTTGCAGGAGGTAAATAAAGATTTAACCAAGGTTTATCAACTGACCGCTCCAAAACTCTATGGTTCTGTTCAAAATGATGGGGCCACCTATTCCAATAGTTACAAACTCCTTTTGAACAAGGGCACAACCAATACTTACACAGTCACTTCAAATGTTGTAACGGTTCGTACACCAGGTGATGGGGAGACAACCACACTCATTACACCAGATAAAAACAATGAAAATGCGGATGGTGTCCTCATTAATGACACGGTCGTAGCCCTTGGCACAACCAACCACTACCGATTGATTTGGGATTTGGACCAGTATAAGGGAGATCGTTCTGCTAAAGAGACAATTGCACGAGGCTTCTTCTTTGTGGACGATTACCCAGAGGAAGTGCTCGATGTGGTGGAAAATGGCACGGCTGTTACAACCCTTGATGGTCAGAAGGTATCAGGAATAACGGTTAAAAACTATGCTTCACTAAATGAAGCTCCTAAAGACCTTCAAGCTAAATTAGCTCGTGCTAAGATTACACCGACAGGTGCCTTTCAAGTCTTTTTGCCGGATGACAACCAAGCCTTTTATGACCAGTATGTTCAAACAGGAACTTCTTTAGCTCTTTTGACCAAAATGACGGTGAAAGATAGTCTCTATGGTCAAACTAAGACCTATACAAACAAGGCTTATCAAGTTGATTTCGGCAATGGCTATGAAACTAAGGAAGTGACCAACACCCTTGTTTCTCCAGTACCCAAGAAACAAAACCTCAATAAAGACAAAGTAGACATCAATGGGAAGCCCATGCTAGTGGGAACTCAAAATCACTATACTCTCTCATGGGACTTGGACCAATACCGAGGGATGAAAGCAGACAACTCTCAGATTGCACAAGGTTTTTACTTTGTGGATGATTATCCAGAAGAAGCTTTATTGCCGGATGAAGCAGCTATTCAGTTTGTCACATCTGATGGCAAAACAGTTTCAGGAATCACGGTGAAGGCTTATTCTCAATTATCAGAAGCTCCTAAAACGCTACAAGCAGCCCTTTCGAAACAAAAAATTCAGCCTAAAGGAGCTTTTCAAGTTTTCATGCCTGAGGACCCACAAGTCTTTTTTGAATCTTATGTGACCAAGGGGGAGAATATTACCATTGTCACTCCGATGACGGTTTTGGAAACCATGCTTAATTCAGGGAAGTCTTATGAAAACGTGGCTTATCAGGTGGACTTTGGGCAAGCCTATGAAACCAACACGGTGACCAATTTTGTCCCTAAAGTAACTCCACATAAGTCTAATACCAATCAAGAAGGTATTTCAATTGATGGAAAGACTGTTCTTCCGAATACGGTCAATTATTACAAAATTGTCTTGGATTACAGTCAATACAAGGACATGGTCGTGACGGATGATGTTCTTGCCAAGGGATTTTACATGGTAGACGATTACCCAGAAGAAGCCCTTACCCTAATTCCTGATGGCATTCAAGTTTTGGATAAGGATGGCAATCGTGTATCTGGTATCTCTGTCAGCACCTACGCTAGTTTGTCAGAAGCTCCGAAAGTTGTTCAAGATGCCATGGCTAAACGTCAGTTTACACCTAAAGGAGCCATTCAGGTCCTTAGCAGCGATGATCCCAAAACCTTTTATGAGACCTATGTGAAGACTGGTCAAACCTTAGTTGTCACGCTTCCGATGACGGTAAAAAATGGGTTGACCAAAACAGGTGGTCAGTATGAAAATACAGCCTATCAGATTGATTTTGGCTTGGCCTATGTCACGGAAACAGTGGTCAATAATGTTCCCAAACTAGACCCACAAAAAGATGTGGTGATTGACTTGTCTCATAAAGATGAGAGCCTTGACGGGAAAGAAGTGGCCTTGTATCAAACCTTTAACTATCGCTTGGTTGGAGCATTGATTCCAAGCAATCGTGCGACTGATTTATTTGAATATGGTTTTGAAGATAACTATGATGAAAAGCATGATGAGTATAATGGTGTTTATCGCAGCTATCTGATGACGGATGTCATCCTCAAAGATGGTTCTGTCTTAAAAGAGGGGACAGAAGTCACGAAATATACCTTGCAACAGGTGGATACAGAAAATGGCCTCGTGTCAATTTCATTTGATAAATCCTTCTTAGAGACTATCTCTGATGATTCAGCCTTTCAGGCAGATGTTTACCTGCAGATGAAACGGATTGCGACTGGTCAGGTGGAGAATACCTACCTTTATACAGTGAATGGCTATGTCATCAGCTCAAATACAGTTGTAACACATACACCTCAACCTGAAGAACCAAGTCCAAATCAACCCACACCACCTCAACCACCAATTGAGACTATTGAACCGCCTGTTCCAGCAAATATTTTGCCAAATACAGGGGAACAGGAATCCCTTTTGGGCTTGATTGGAGCTGGTATTCTACTTGGTACGGCTTATGGACTGAAGAAAAAGGAGGAGAAGTAGATGAATCCAAAAACTATTTATGAAAAGGATTCAGACCAAGATGGTTTGACAGATGCTCAGGAACTGGCTTTGGGAACCAATCCGCAGTCTGTTGACACAGATGGTGATGGTCAAGCTGATTTAGAGGAGCTACAATCTGGACATTCACCACTAGTCCCACAAAAGGAGTTGTGTGATGGCTTGGAACTTTGACACCATGAAAGAGGCTTTGTCTGAAATGGAGAAGGTCGATTACCAAGAGTTTATCAAGGCCTTTCTCTCTTTGGAATTAAGTATTTCTGATAGAACAATCCTCAATCAGGTTTATCAAGATTATATGGATGAAGATGACCTATCCTTGATTAGTGATGAGCTACGAGTTAAAGTTGATAGTTATCAGGATGAAGTACAGGCAGATATGACTGACATTCTAGAAAAGTTGTACCGAACAGGGGAAGGCTCTAGTTTTATTATGGATCTGATGTCTTCAAATAGTCTTTCAGACACCTTGGAACAGTATGAGGTTTTGGATAGTGACGATTATTCACCACTTAGCCTTGAAACCTTACAGGACATGATTCAACAGGAATTGGCTATTTCCAGTCAGGATTATTTTGGAGATTTGGTTCACCTTGCCTTGCAAAAAGATTTACTAGACCAGAAAAGTCATTTCTTACAACACTATGTGGCAACTGTAATGGAAGGTATTCCGCAAGAAAAAGACCAACGAGCCTTGGTCCTAGACTAAAACGAAGGGCTGAGAAAAGAATCTCAGCTCTTTTTTTGATGGGAGGGAAAAATGAATCAAGAAGTCTTACTACAAATGATGAGAGCCACCATTCCTCGTGATAGAGCCCTGCTTGAAGCGTTTTTATATTACCAAGCAGAGCATTTTGATGAGGAGTGGGAAAGTCTTATTCGTCAGTTTTTAACCAATAGGCAAGAAATAAATAAGTCTGTTCAAGTACTTCACTTTGAGACAGATATTTCAGCTTTTGTTCAGGCTAGTCCTTATGATACTGCTCATGATTTATTGACCTATACACAAGTATTCGGCCAAACTGGTCTCCAAAAACTCGACAAACTATCGCCGTCTGAAAAAGACTTGGTGATTGAAGTGGCCTTGTTTAATCTGGCCACTCGGTTTCAATTATTAGATTCCAATGGTCACTACCAAACCATATCGCCGGATTCACTCTTACAAAAGAGTAGGGGAGCTAATTTGGTCAATGTGTATCGTGTGGCTAATAATTTAGCGGATCGAATCAGCCGAGATATTGAACAGTTTCTCTTAACTTACGAGCCTGAGCTTGAAACAAGAGCTGATGAAACTGTTCTAGAAAATGAAGAAACTGTTGATGAGCACAAAACAAGTGTTCATCAAGTAATATCATTTAGAGAAGATGGCTCTCTCATCATTGCTAGTTTGGATGTAGATTTGTCTCAACTAGATGTTCAAACAGGAAAAACCAGTCATCTGCCAGCTTATGAAGAGTTGTCATTACGACGTAAATTTGAGATTCTAACATATTTTGACCAAATTCGTAATGAACGTTCAAAAGTCCCAAGTTTTAGACGAGGTGATTTTGATACTGAGATGGAAATGACACCAGTCTTTGATGGCGAGGAGTTACTTACCTATCTAGAGGCTGATGGTAGTCCCTATGAGTTGAAAAGAACTTTGACTAGAGTCGAAGAAAAGGAATTAGAAAAAATTGGACAAGCCATTAGGATAGAAAATCAAGAAAAATTGACTCAAGTGGGGATTGAGCTATCTCAGTTTGACCCAGACCAAGTCGGTATTTTATTGGATGCGGCTGGTCGTTTTCGTTTAAAAAATGCGGACCTTGCTTTATTAGGTGGTTATCCCAAAGCCTCGGTAACTCAACTAGCCCTTGCGACAGAACTACTCCAAATGGGATTGAGTCATGAAAAGGTTGAATTTTTCTTTGGTAGCCAGCTTTCCCTTGAAGAGCTGCGACAAGTTGCCTACGCCTTTTTACACGAAGAACTCAGCAGAGAAGATGCGGAGTATTTTGAAAAAGATAAGGGCAACCAGCCAGATTTGACCTTTAGAAATTGGAAGAACAAGCTAGAGAAAGCTGAGACGAAAGTAGTGGTTGATGAAGAATTTTCGGAAAATCCACTGGTTCAGAGAGTATTGGACACTTATCCTCTGGGGGCATTGGTTTCCTATAAGGGACAGGATTTTGAGGTCATGTCGGTCAGCGATGCTCGATTGAACGGTTTGATTCGGATTGAGTTAGTCAATGATTTTTCGGTTATCATTGAACAAAATCCAGTTCTTTATGTGAGGACCTGGGAAGAAGTCAGTCAGGCACTTCATCAGCTAAAGTCAGAACAACAAACAGAGTTAGAAGAAACGGACCAAGAATTAAACCTATTCTCATTTCTGGAAGAGGAGCCAGTTCAGAGTATTGGACTATTGGAACCCGATGGTTCTGAAAAAGGTCAAAACGATACTGATCTTGAAGAAACAGATAGTCAAATTCCTGAAGAGGTAGTCGTCGAAACAATTCCTGAGATTCCAGTAACGGACTTTTATTTTCCAGAAGATATGACGGACTTTTATCCAAAGACTGCTAGAGATAAGGTTGAGACAAACATTGCGGCCATTCGTTTGGTAAAAAATCTAGAAGTAGAGCACCGCAATGCTTCATCAAGTGAACAAGAACTCCTTGCCAAGTATGTGGGCTGGGGTGGACTTGCCAATGATTTCTTTGATGACTATAATCCAAAATTTTCTAAGGAACGAGAAGAACTGAAAAGCCTAGTCACAGATAAAGAGTATTCGGATATGAAACAGTCCTCTCTGACAGCCTATTATACAGACCCTGCCCTGATCCGTCAGATGTGGGATAAGTTGGAAAGAGATGGCTTTACAGGCGGCAAAATCCTAGATCCTTCCATGGGAACAGGGAATTTTTTTGCGGCTATGCCCAAACACTTAAGAGAAAAGAGTGAGTTATATGGTGTGGAATTAGATACTATTACAGGAGCTATTGCCAAACACCTTCATCCCAATAGTCACATTGAAATTAAGGGCTTTGAGACGGTGGCTTTTAACGACAATAGTTTTGATTTGGTGATTTCAAATGTGCCCTTTGCCAATATACGAATTGCGGATAACAGGTACGATAGGCCTTACATGATTCATGACTACTTTGTCAAAAAGTCACTTGATTTGGTCCATGATGGTGGACAAGTAGCGATTATCTCTTCCACAGGAACTATGGATAAGCGAACAGAAAACATCTTACAAGATATTCGTGAGACAACTGAATTTCTTGGTGGGGTTCGACTGCCTGATTCTGCCTTTAAGGCCATTGCGGGAACGAGTGTCACAACGGATATGTTATTCTTCCAGAAACACCTGAACAAGGAATATGTGGCAGACGACTTAGCCTTTTCAGGTTCCATTCGTTATGATAAGGATAGTCGCATTTGGCTCAATCCTTACTTTGATGGGGAATACAATAGCCAAGTGCTAGGAACCTACGAGGTCAGAAATTTTAACGGCGGAACACTTTCTGTTAAGGGGACTAGTGATGACTTGATTGCAAGTGTCCAAACTGCTCTAAATCACGTTAAGGCCCCAAGAGAGATTGATAGAAATGAGGTCATCGTTAATCCAATTGTGTTGACCAAACAAGTCATTGATACCTCCATTCCAGCTGAAATGAGGGAGAATCTGGGTCAGTACAGTTTTGGTTACCAGGGTTCTACAGTTTACTATCGAGATAATAAAGGCATTCGAGTCGGAACCAAGACGGAAGAAATCAGTTACTATGTCGATGAAGAGGGCAACTTCAAAGCATGGGACACCAAACATTCTCAAAAGCAGATTGATCGCTTTAATGCCTTAGAAGTGACTGATAACACTGCTCTGGATGTCTATGTGACCGATGATGCAGCCAAACGTGGTCAGTTTAAGGGATATTATAAAAAGACAGTTTTCTATGAAGCTCCTTTGTCTGATAAAGAAGTGGCACGAATCAAAGGAATGGTGGACATTCGCAATGCCTACCAAGAAGTTATTGCCATTCAACGCTATTATGACTACGATAAGGAGAGCTTTAACCACTTGTTAGGCAACCTCAATCATACCTATGATAGCTTTGTCAAACGCTTTGGGTATTTGAACAGTGCAGTGAACCGCAATCTTTTTGATAGTGATGATAAGTATTCGCTTCTTGCTAGTTTGGAAGATGAACGTCTGGATCCAAGTGGAAAGTCTGTTATCTATACTAAATCCCTTGCCTTTGAGAAGGCTCTAGTGCGTCCTGAAAAAGAGGTTAAAAAGGTACATACTGCCCTTGATGCCTTAAATTCGAGCTTGGCTGACGGACGAGGTGTTGATTTCGCTTATATGATGTCTATCTATCAGGTTGAATCGAAGATGACCTTGATTGAGGAATTAGGTGACCTCATTATGCCTGATCCTGAGAAGTATTTGAATGGAGAATTGACCTATGTTTCTCGTCAAGACTTTCTGTCAGGGGATGTCGTTAGCAAGTTAGAAGAGGTGGACCTATTCGTCAAACAAGACAATCAGGACTTTAACCGGCCGCATTATGCAGGACTTCTAGAAACAGTCAAACCAGCCCGCATTACTTTAGCAGACATTGATTATCGAATCGGTTCACGCTGGATTCCTCTGGCTGTTTATGGAAAATTTGCCCAAGAAACCTTTATGGGGAAAGCCTATGAACTGTCAGACCAAGAAGTAGCAACAGTCCTTGAAGTCAGTCCCATTGACGGGGTTATCACTTACCAATCTAAGTTTGCCTACACCAATTCCAACGCAACGGATAGGAGTTTAGGTGTCCCTGCTTCACGCTATGATAGTGGTCGAAAAATCTTCGAAAATCTCCTGAATTCCAATCAACCAACGATCACAAAACAAATTGTTGAAGGGGATAAGAAAAAGAATGTGACGGATGTAGAGAAAACAACAGTCCTGCGTGCCAAGGAAACACACCTACAGGAATTCTTTCAAGATTTTGTAGCAAGGTATCCAGAAGTCCAACAGATGATTGAAGACACCTATAACAGTCTCTATAATCGTACAGTATCAAAGGTCTATGATGGTAGCCATTTAACCATTGATGGACTTGCCCAGAATATTTCCTTACGTCCTCACCAAAAGAATGCCATTCAACGGATTGTGGAGGAGAAACGTGCCCTACTAGCTCATGAAGTTGGTTCAGGTAAAACACTTACCATGCTTGGGGCAGGATTCAAACTGAAAGAACTCGGAATGGTACATAAACCACTTTATGTGGTCCCTTCTAGTTTGACTGCCCAGTTTGGTCAAGAAATCATGAAATTTTTCCCTACCAAGAAAGTCTATGTGACTACTAAGAAAGACTTTGCCAAAGCCAAACGTAAGCAGTTTGTGTCTCGGATTATTACAGGGGACTATGATGCCATTGTCATTGGGGATTCACAATTTGAGAAGATACCGATGAGTCGTGAAAAACAGGTCACCTATATCAATGACAAACTTGAGCAACTCAGAGAAATTAAACTAGGAAGTGACTCTGATTACACGGTGAAAGAAGCGGAACGTTCGATTAAGGGATTGGAACACCAGTTGAAAGAACTCCAAAAACTAGAGCGAGATACCTTTATCGAATTTGAAAACCTTGGAATTGATTTTCTTTTTGTGGATGAGGCTCATCACTTCAAGAATATCCGTCCAATCACTGGACTTGGGAATGTAGCTGGCATTACCAACACAACTTCAAAAAAGAACGTGGATATGGAAATGAAAGTGAGACAGGTTCAGGCAGAGCATGGAGATAGAAATGTCGTTTTTGCGACAGGAACACCAGTTTCTAACTCTATTAGTGAACTTTTCACCATGATGAATTACATTCAACCTGATGTTTTAGAGCGATACCAGGTATCCAATTTTGATTCATGGGTTGGGGCTTTTGGGAATATTGAAAACTCTATGGAACTAGCCCCGACAGGAGATAAGTACCAACCCAAGAAACGGTTCAAGAAATTTGTCAACCTTCCTGAACTCATGCGAATCTACAAGGAAACTGCCGATATTCAGACCTCAGATATGCTCGACTTACCTGTACCTGAAGCTAAGATTATTGCGGTGGAAAGCGAGTTAACGCAAGCTCAGAAATACTATTTAGAAGAGCTGGTAGAGCGATCGGACGCTATCAAGTCAGGTAGTGTTGATCCAAGTAGAGATAACATGCTTAAAATCGTGCGCTGTTAAGCGTAAAAATGTATCTCCCTCACAGAGGGATATTATTGAAAGTAAATAATAGGAACAACTAACTAACCTAGCGGGGAAACCCAAAGGGGACAATAGCATGTTAGTAAAGCGGATAAGGAGCGAGTTACAACGCTTTGATGTGCCGCAAGTTCCGTAACCTATGGTTAAGGCTAAACTGCTTGAACCTCAATTCTGACTAGGTGCAAAGCATCGCCCATCGGAAAGTAACTGAGACCGATGTTACTGTATATTCGTTGTTGTGATTTTGGACGAATAACTTTCTACAGTAAAAGAGCATACGATAAGTATGAATAAAGGAATGAGTGAGGAACCTAAGGGTTACTAGAACGTACATTTTTAACGAATAGCAGGATTGCCTAAGAGGGGAGACCCTTATGGTAACGGAGTCACCGTAGTAGTCCGAGCAAGGGAAATCCTTGTACATGGCGAAGGGTGACAGGTAATTTCGATTAGTTAGAAAGGATTAGGTGCGTGGGATGCGTACAGCCAAAACTATTTTAACGGTCATTCATGAACGTGGAAAACAAGATAAACCACTCGAAAGGGTTTATAAGTTACTATTTAATCGTGAACTCTATCTGATAGCCTATGCAAAGTTATACCCGAATAATGGAGCAATGACAAAGGGTGTTACAGAGGAAACGATTGATGGAATGTCTATTCAAAAAATAGATATGATTATTGAACAATTAAGACAAGAAACCTATTACTGGAGACCAGCTAGGAGAGAGTACATTCCTAAAAAGAATGGAAAACACCGTCCTTTGGGAATACCAGTATGGAGTGATAAACTTCTTCAGGAAGTGATTCGCATGATATTAGAAGCCTATTATGAGCCACAATTTAGTGAACATTCTCATGGTTTTAGACCAAAAAGAGGGTGTCATACAGCTTTACAAGAAATTCAGACCTGGAAAGGGACACGTTGGTTCATAGAAGGAGATATCTCTAGTTATTTTGACACGATTGACCACGATGTATTAATCACTATGTTGTCTAGACAAATTCAGGATGGTCGGTTTATTAGGCTTATCAAAAATATGCTTGAGGCAGGATGTCTTGATGATTGGAAGTTTCACAAGACTATTAGTGGAACACCGCAAGGTGGAGTTATTAGTCCTTTATTAGCTAATATCTATTTACATCAATTTGATAAGTGGGTCGGTGAAGAACTGATACCTCAATATACAAGAGGTAAAAAGCAGAAAGCAAACTCAGCCTATAATCGTTTGAGTAGAAGAATTAAATGCTATCAGGATAAAGGAGATTATAAAAAAGCTCATCAGTTAATTGTTGAGAGAAGAAATCTCCCTTCAGTCGATACTTATGATACCAGCTATCGGAGATTAAGATATGTTCGGTATGCGGATGACTTTATTCTAGGCTTTACAGGTTCAAAAGCTGAGGCAAAGGCTATAAAGAAGCAAATTGGAGACTTTTTAAATACTAAGTTATCTTTGGAACTTTCTCAAGAAAAGACTTTGATTACCCATGCGACTGGAGAATCAGCTAAATTTCTGGGATATGAGATAAAAGCACAACGTGTCAATGATTATATTGATAACAAAGGGAGACGGAGTGCCAATGGTGTTATCGCATTATTTGTACCTGCATCGGTTATTGAAAGCAAATGCCGCCAATACATGAAAAATGGTAAAGCTATTCATCGTAATAACTTATTGCATGATGATGACTTTAGTATCGTTCAAACTTACCAACAAGAATATAGAGGGCTGGTTCAATATTATATATTGGCACAAAATTTGTCATGGTTCTCAAAAGTCTATTGGTATATGGAAACATCACTCCTTAAAACATTAGCATTTAAACATAAGTCATCCATTAATAAAATGTTAGCTAAATATAAGACTACCACAACTAGCACGAATGGCCGAACTGTGCCGTGTTTACAGGTAGTTGTGCCTCGAGAAGATAAACCTCCTCTAGTTGCAACATGGGGTGGCATTTCACTTTCTTATAAAAAGAAAGCTGTAATAGAAGATGCTCCGTATCAAGTTTATGGTGGTCGAACAGAGCTTATCAAGCGATTACTCGCAAATAAGTGTGAGCTATGTGGAAGTGAGGAGAACATAGAGGTACATCATATCAGAAAATTAGCAGACTTGAACAAACACAATGGGAAATTAGTTCCAAAGTGGAAAGAAATCATGTCAGCAAGATGTCGAAAAACGCTAGTGACTTGTCGGGATTGTCACCATGCAATACATAATGGTTCAATAAATACACGTTTATGAAATGAAATTACTGGAGAGCCGGATGATGCGAAAGTATCATGTCCGGTTCGGTGGGGGGATAATGGAAAAGGGGTCGCAATGACTACCTCGCTAGTATCCTACCCTACACAGGAGAAGCCAGAAAACTAGCCATTGATATGCGGTTGATTGACCCTGCTTACTCCTTATCGGATAATCAGAAAATCCTTCAAGTAGTCGATAATGTCGAGCGGATTTACCGTGAAGGAGCTGAATACAAAGCCACTCAGATGATTTTCTCTGATATTGGAACACCTAAAAGTAAGGAAGAAGGCTTTGATGTCTACAACGAACTGAAAGCTTTGCTGGTTGATCGAGGGATTCCAAAAGAAGAAATTGCCTTTGTCCATGATGCCAATACCGATGAGAAGAAAAACTCTCTCTCACGAAAGGTCAATAGTGGGGAAGTACGGATTCTCATGGCTTCGACTGAAAAAGGTGGAACGGGTCTAAACGTACAATCACGCATGAAAGCTGTTCACCATTTAGATGTTCCATGGCGTCCCTCAGACATTGTCCAGCGAAATGGTAGATTGATTCGTCAGGGAAACATGCACCAGGAGGTAGATATTTATCACTATATTACTAAAGGGAGCTTCGACAATTACCTCTGGCAGACACAGGAGAATAAGCTCAAATACATTACGCAGATAATGACCTCAAAAGATCCTGTGAGATCAGCTGAAGACATTGATGAACAAACCATGACTGCTTCTGACTTTAAGGCTTTAGCCACTGGTAATCCCTACCTTAAGCTCAAAATGGAGTTGGAAAATGAACTGACAGTTTTAGAAAATCAAAAACGCGCCTTTAATCGCTCCAAAGACGAGTATCGCCATACCATTTCCTATAGCGAGAAGCACCTCCCTATTATGGAAAAACGGTTGAGTCAATATGATAAAGATATTGCCCAATCTTTGGCAACAAAGTCGCAAGATTTTGTCATGCAATTTGACAATCAAGCAATAGATAATCGTGCTGAAGCTGGGGACTATCTGCGTAAACTCATCACCTATAACCGCTCAGAGACCAAGGAAGTCAAAACGCTTGCCAGCTTTAGAGGATTTGATTTGAAAATGACAACACGTGGTCCTAGTGAGCCTTTACCAGAGACTGTTTCTTTGATGATTGTAGGCGATAACCAATATACAGTCGCCCTTGATTTGAAATCAGACGTGGGAACCATTCAACGGATCAGTAATGCCATTGACCATATTTTGGATGACCAAGAAAAGACGCAAGAGCTGGTAAAGGATTTAAAAGATAAGCTACAAGTAGCCAAAGTTGAAGTTGAGAAAATCTTTCCCAAGGAAGAGGAATATCAGCTTGTAAAGGCTAAGTATGATGTCTTGGCTCCCTTGGTTGAAAAAGAAGCAGAGATTGAAGAGATAGATGCAGCTTTGGCCAAGTTTAGTGAAGATACAACAGCCCAAAAGAAGCAACAACTAGCACTCGAGATATAAGAAAAAAGGCTGACAAATATTTTTGAACGCGGTAAAATGAAGTCAAGAAATCACAAAAGGAGAACAGACCATGACCAAAACAGTAGAAGAAATGCGTTATCAACTTGAAGAATGGTTGTCACAAGGCTTTACGAGTTCAGAAGATAGGGCAAACTACCAAACTTTAAAGGAACAGTATGAAGATGAGACCTTTGATTACAGTTTTTCAAGGCGTGAAATTACTGGACAGCTGGAAATCATCATCACAAATCGTGAGAATGATTTTCCAAGCTTAGATAAGGTGACGAAGGCAGAATACCTTGATTTGGTTGCCCAACTTGATGATTTAGACAAGAGACAGGCTGACTACTATCGCAAGCAATTAGCCTAGAAAGAGGTGTAAGATGTTGGAGCAAATTCTACAAAGCCTTTTGATTATCGCAGCAATAGGACTGATGTTGTTTGTCCTTTATCGGATTGTGAAAGTTTCAGGTGCTTTATTTCTTATCGGACTCATCAGTGGATTAGTCTTTATTGAAATCTATGGAGTTTACCTCTTCTTTACTGAGAGATACCTCTATTCAGAAGATTTAGCAACTAATGGAGTTTGGAGTTTTACAGGATTTTTTATTGCTTTGAATCTATTTCTCGTTTTAAGCTTTATTATAAAGTGGTGGAGAAATAGAATAGTTTAACACGGAGGATTACCGATTGGTAGTCCTTTTTCTTGTGATAAAATCTCCAAGCTAATCTTGATATGATGAAGCTATCACTAATAGAGGAGTAAGCCATGTTAAATAAAGTGAAAGCTCGATTTCTGATTGGATTAGGAGGTTTAATCGCAGTCAGTTTTATGGTCATGATTGGCTACACGATTGGCTCACAAACCATTTCAAAGCAAACAGAGAACCAAATACGAGCAGAAGCCAATAAACTTGTGTCAAAGAAAAAGCAGGAGGAAAGAGCGACAGTCCTATCAGATGAGATTGTCAATGAATTTCTCACTCAATATTTCACCAAGGTCCAGCTGGGTGAAAATAACGCTCGTATCAAACCCTACATGACGGACTCGGCATTTTCAGAAGAGGAAGCAAATCAGAATAAAGCGATCAATCAAGTTTATAAAGACTATATGCTTGACTACCGATTTGAATCAGCCAGTATCTATGTCAATACAGAAAGTAATGTTGCACTTGCGGAAGTTACCTATCAAGTGACCTATGTATCTGATTTGAGTGAGCAACAACAGCGAACCTCTCAAACAGAAACCAAGACGGTTATGTTATCCTACTCCAAAGTTTCCGACAAGCTCCTGGTTAATCAGTTGACCATTTGGAATGGAAAACTAGAGGACATTAAAGAAGCCACAGATGGTGCAAATTCCAGCATACCAACGATCCAAGGATGTAGGACGGATTTTGCGGACATTCAAAATAAAAAAGAATGTGGAGGTAACAGACAATGGCAAAATCATTATTTGAGGAACTGGGCGGCAAATACGAAAGGCAAGGGGATTATTTGATACCGTGCTTAACTGTACCCGCCGAAGAAGAACAGGCAATAGGCATCTGGGGGCAACGGCATTTAGATTATCTAAAACAGTACCGTAAAGTTACATACACCAATCTTCTTACAAGCGGCAGGCTAAACGCCTACCTTGCCGACATCAACAGACAGGCACAGGAACGCTTTGAAAGGCTCATAGAGGGTATGAAACAGGCACAGGGCATAACGGAACAGCTAAAGGCAGAAAACGCCTTAGAATGGACAGGATGCCTCAATAACATAAGGGCTTGTGCGAGGGAGATTGTGGAAAAGGAAATTATTTTTGCATAAACAGATGATTAGTGGCAGGGGGAAATCCTGCCGCTTTTTCTGCTTTAGTTTGTCAGCTTGACAAATAAAGGGTTAAGGAATATAATTAGATTCAGTATTATACAAGGAGTTAATAAATATGCGGCAAGGTATTCTTAAATAAACTGTCAATTTGATAGTGGGAACAAAAAGTAGCAGTCCCGTTTCACTTTTAATATGGGGCTTAGTTTTTTGTACCCAGTTTAATAATACTTTTATCATGTAATTTTATATGCCCGAAAACATATAAGTGTTTTGGGGCTATTGGAGTTATTTACCCAGTGATAGGAGTATTTATCACTGGGTATTTTTATGCCCTTTTTTGGGTGTTGATAGGAGGAAAATCACATGAAAATAATTAACTTAGGCATTCTGGCTCACGTTGACGCAGGAAAGACAACATTAACGGAGAGTTTATTGTATACCAGTGGTGCAATTGCAGAACCAGGGAGCGTAGATAAAGGCACAACAAGGACAGATACAATGAATTTGGAGCGTCAAAGGGGAATCACTATCCAGACAGCAGTGACATCTTTTCAGTGGGAGGATGTAAAAGTCAACATTATAGATACGCCAGGCCATATGGATTTTTTGGCGGAAGTATACCGTTCTTTATCCGTATTAGACGGAGCAGTATTATTAGTTTCTGCAAAGGATGGCATACAGGCACAGACCCGTATACTGTTTCATGCACTACAGACAATGAAGATTCCGACAATTTTTTTCATCAATAAAATTGACCAAGAGGGGATTGATTTGCCAATGGTATATCAAGAAATGAAAGCAAAGCTTTCTTCGGAAATTATAGTGAAGCAAAAGGTTGGGCAGCATCCCCATATAAATGTAACGGACAATGACGATATGGAACAGTGGGATGCGGTAATTATGGGAAACGATGAACTATTAGAGAAATATATGTCAGGGAAACCGTTTAAAATGTCAGAACTGGAACAGGAAGAAAACAGGAGATTCCAAAACGGAACGTTATTTCCCGTTTATCACGGAAGTGCTAAAAACAATCTGGGGATTCGGCAGCTTATAGAAGTGATTGCCAGTAAGTTTTATTCATCAACGCCTGAAGGTCAATCTGAACTATGCGGGCAGGTTTTTAAGATTGAATATTCAGAGAAAAGGCGGCGTTTTGTTTATGTGCGTATATATAGCGGAACATTGCATTTGAGGGATGTTATTAAAATATCTGAAAAAGAGAAAATAAAAATCACAGAGATGTGTGTTCCGACAAACGGTGAATTATATTCATCCGATACAGCCTGCTCTGGTGATATTGTAATTTTACCAAATGATGTTTTGCAGCTAAACAGTATTTTGGGGAACGAAATGCTGTTGCCGCAGAGAAAATTTATTGAAAATCCTCTCCCTATGCTCCAAACAACGATTGCAGTAAAGAAATCTGAACAGCGGGAAATATTGCTTGGGGCACTTACAGAAATTTCAGATGGCGACCCTCTTTTAAAATATTATGTGGATACTACAACGCATGAGATTATACTTTCTTTTTTGGGGAATGTGCAGATGGAAGTCATTTGTGCCATCCTTGAGGAAAAATACCATGTGGAGGCAGAAATAAAAGAGCCTACTGTTATATATATGGAAAGACCGCTTAGAAAAGCAGAATATACCATCCACATAGAAGTCCCGCCAAATCCTTTCTGGGCTTCTGTCGGGTTGTCCATAGAGCCGCTCCCTATTGGAAGCGGAGTGCAGTATGAAAGCAGAGTTTCACTTGGATATTTAAACCAATCGTTCCAAAATGCGGTTATGGAGGGGGTTCTTTATGGCTGCGAGCAGGGGCTGTATGGATGGAAAGTGACAGACTGTAAAATCTGTTTTGAATATGGATTGTATTATAGTCCTGTAAGTACCCCCGCAGACTTTCGGCTGCTTTCCCCTATCGTATTGGAGCAGGCTTTAAAAAAAGCAGGGACAGAACTATTAGAGCCATATCTCCACTTTGAAATTTATGCACCGCAGGAATATCTCTCACGGGCGTATCATGATGCTCCAAGGTATTGTGCAGATATTGTAAGTACTCAGATAAAGAATGACGAGGTCATTCTGAAAGGAGAAATCCCTGCTAGATGTATTCAAGAATACAGGAACGATTTAACTTATTTCACAAATGGGCAGGGAGTCTGCTTGACAGAGTTAAAAGGATACCAGCCAGCTATTGGTAAATTTATTTGCCAACCCCGCCGCCCGAATAGCCGTATAGATAAGGTTCGGCATATGTTCCACAAGTTAGCTTAACAGCTTGCAAAAGTCATATAAAATGAGATTTGAAAGGATTAGAGACTAATTATGATGAAATGCGAATGGATATTGTGTCCTGTTTGTGGGAGCAAAACCCGTAATAAAATTAGGAAGGACACTGTTTTGGAGAATTATCCCCTTTATTGTCCAAAATGCAGACAAGAAAGCTTGATTAAAGTTGACAACTTGAAGATAACTGTCATCAAAGAGCCAGACGCTTAAGACGCAGAGCCGATGAAATTGTGGAACAATTCACGAATCATCGGCTCTTTTTGTTTCGTATTTGAAAGAACAAACTCACCAAATAAAAAAAACGATATTCGGGTGGGTTATTTTGTTATACCCTAAATTACCCTCTGAATTTGTTTTTAAATTTGGAGGGATTTTTTTATGTTCTTTTTTCGGGCGGTTATTCATCTGCTCATACGAAGTAAAATTTATCAATACATAGCATATCAGAGAATGGCAGGAAACCAGTTAAAAAAATTTCTGCCAGTGCAGCGGTACTTCTCACCTTGAAAGTGGAAGTACAATCTCCATACAACAGAATTTGTATTTCCCATAACCGTGAAGGTCACAGAGCCTTTGCGGTTTTTCTTTTGTCGTTTTTTGTTGGAAAGTGCCGCAGGGCTGTTTCTGGTGTGCGTTGCCGCTCCCCGCCTCTCCATCTGGATTTTTACATTTCAAAAATTCAGATTGGAGGTATTAGCGGTGAAATACGCACCAAGAAAGGTATTTATCAAAGAAAGCGGCAGATATGTGGAACTGTCCTACATGGATTTCTGCCGCCGCAGGGAATCCGACCAGACCTACATGGACAAGCTGTTTATTCCCGTTCAAGGCTGTCTGCTTGAAGTCGTGAGGGAGCAATACACGGACTTCTACCGAGATAAGGAACGGTGGCGTTATCTGAAAAAATTAGATACGAAGAACAGCCTGCTTTCTCTGGATGGATTTACGGACAGCGAGGGGAAGCCTTTAGACTTTATCGCTGATGAAGCGGCGGACATTGCGGAAACCGTTGTCAATGCGGTTATGGTGGACAGGCTGAAAGCCGCCCTGCCTTTGCTGTCGGATAGTGAACAGGAATTGATACAGGCAATCTTTTTTGACGGACTTTCTGAGCGTGAAGTCGGGGCGAGGTTCGGCATAACCCAGAGCGTTGTGAACAAACGCAAAGCCAGAATCCTAAGAAAACTAAGAAAGATAATAGAAAATTAAAATTTAAGGCGTTCAGCCCCCTTGTTTTTTCCTTTGGGAAAATGAGGGGGTTTTTCTCTGCCCTCTCAATCAATTCTGATTGGAGGAAAAGAAGCATGGCATATAACCACGGACGGGAGGACAGGAAATGGCGTATCTGGAAAGAAGCGGAGGAAAAGCTGCTGCGTGAGTGCGGCGTTGATGAAGCGACCATTGAGCAGATACGCATTGCGGACAGGGCAGACTTCAATTCCAACAGGCGGTTTTACCGATGGACGAATGACGTTGCGGAATACCTTGAGGACATGGCAGACAGGGAGCGGCAGACGGAGGTGGGTACGGTTGCGGAGTTACTGGACGAGATTGAGAGCGAAAATCTTTATCAAGTATTAGTCACGGTGGACGGACGTACCTTGAAAATCGTCCTGCTGAAAATGCAGGGGTATTCCACAAAAGAAATTGCCCCGCTCGTGCATTTGACGACTGGTGCTATTTACGCAAGGTTAGACCATCTGCGGAAGAAGCTACGAAAATTTTATAGCGTCTAAAACAGCCTGCCGTCCTGCGGGCTACTGGGTGAGGGATGGAAATCCCCTCACTCATTTTTTGCAGGAGGTAAGCAGGATGACATACAGAGTTAAGGCATACACGCTTCGGGAGGAATCTACGGAAAGCAGCACAAGGTATTTTATCAGCTTTAAGGACGGGCAGGGCAAATCCCACGAGTTGGAAGTGTCGGAACAGTTCTTTATGGAGTTTCGGCAAATGGAACGCAGGAACAGGAATCTTCTCCAATGGGACGAGCGGCACAGGGAGTTTTCGGAAGTATGGGACGAAACGCTGAACAGGCGGGCGTTAAAGCTGCCTAAGAGCATTGAGGAACAAATGATTGAAGCAGAACGGGCGGAACTGCTTTGTAAAGCGGTTGACAGACTGCCAGAGATACAAAGGCGGCGTTTCCTGCTCTACTACGAGTACGAATTTAATTTTTATCAAATCGCTGCGATGGAGCATTGCACCGCTTCGGCAATACAGAAATCTGTTGCGATTGCAAAGGAGAAAGTAAAGGCGGAAATGAAAAAGTATCTCCAACCGTGACCGACACCGCCCGAAAAAGAAATCCGTTTTTTATTTGTACGGGATTGGCGGCATTACATACTCTCATTTTTTTCATGGGAGTAAATCTATTTTTAAGGAGGTCAACGCTTATGTGCAACAACAAGATAACTGCCCGAAAGGAGGAAAGCCATGCAGAAGTTACAGACAGTCAACGCCGAAACGCTCCTTTATGAGCCGCTTGAGAAGCCGTCCTTTGTGGTGGACAGTCTTATCCCGACAGGCTTGTCGCTGTTCTGCGGCTCACAGAAGATAGGCAAGAGCTGGCTCATGCTGAAGCTATGCCTATGCGTGTCGCAGGGAATCCCTTTATGGAACATGCCGACAATGGAGGGCGATGTGCTTTACCTCTGCCTTGAGGACACGTTCTGCCGCATACAGGACAGATTATTCCGCTTGACGGATGAAGCAAGCGGGCGGCTTCATTTTGCCGTGGCAAGCTGCAAGCTGTCAGACGGTCTTATCGTGCAGTTGGAAGATTATCTGAAAGACCATCCAGACAGCAGGCTCATTGTGATTGATACCTTGCAGAAAGTCCGAACCGCATCCAAAGACAATGCCTACGCAAGCGACTATGGGGACATCTCCCTAATCAAAGATTTTGCCGACAGGCACTCTCTGGCGGTCATTGTCGTACACCACATCCGAAAGCAGAATGACAGCGACGTGTTCAACAAGGTGTCTGGGACGACAGGCTTAACGGGGAGTGCAGACGCTACCTTTGTTCTGGAAAAGGAGAAACGTGCGTCTGACACCGCCAAGCTGTATGTGACGGGCAGGGACACGCCTTATCAGGAATACACGCTGCGTTTCCGTGATTGCCGTTGGGAGCTTGTGGAGCGGAAAACGCAGGAGCAGCTTGCGAAAGAAACGATACCAGATGTCCTTTTTCGGTTGGTGGATTTTATGAGGGATAAGGAAGAATGGATAGGCACGGCAACGGAACTGTTAGCCGCTATGGGGGAAACGGAAACCATACCCACGGTGATTACGAAATGGCTGAATGAATACCGCACCACATTTTTAAGCGAGAACCGTATCTGCTACCAGTACAGCCGCAGGAAAGACGGCAGGCGGATTGCCCTTGCAAGGAGGGCGGGTGACAGCGGTGATGGTGGTGACAGCGATATTAGGATACCCCCCTGTTACTGTCATTGACGCTTAAAGCCATGTAAAGCTGGCGGCTCTGCCCTGCGGGTGACAGCAGTGACGGTGGTGACAGTGATTTTAGGATACCCTGCCGCTGTCATCCCTACGGGAGAACACCCCGTAAACGCAAAATGCAGGCGTGAGATTTACTCGCCCTTTTCGGTCGTGTAAAACCACCCCTGCGGTCAGAAAAATCATTCCGATTTTTCCGACTGCGTTTACAGGGTGTAACACACTACACTTTGCCCTGCAAAGTCGTGTGCCAGACGTTCCCTCTGGACTCCCTTAAGGCAGGGCTGTGCCCTGCTATCCTACGCCTTACGGCTTCGGATAAAAGAATGGCGGCATGACGGTGACGGCTCTTGCGAGGGGGGGGTATCCCAAAAACACCGTCATCATCGACATGACCGTCATGCAGGGGGTGAGGGTGACAGTTGCGGCAGTCGGCAGGGGGTATCCCAAAACTGCTGTCACCACCGTCACCGCTGTCACCCCAAAGGACGGTCACCCGCCGAAAGAAAGGAGGAATCCGCCTATGCCTTATGCAATCCTGCGTTTCCAGAAACGAAAAGCGGGCGGCGTTGCGGCTTGTGAACGCCACAACGAGCGGAAGAAAGAAGCCTACAAAAGCAACCCAGATATAGATATGGAACGCTCTAAAAACAATTACCATCTCATAGCACCACCAAAGTACACCTACAAGAAAGAGATTAACCGCATGGTAGCCGAAGCGGGGTGCAGGACAAGGAAAGACAGCGTGATGATGGTGGAAACGCTCATCACAGCTTCACCAGAATTTATGAACCAGTTACCGCCCGAAGAACAAAAAGCGTATTTCCAGACGGCTCTTGACTTCATTTCGGAGCGTGTTGGAAAGCAGAATATCCTCTCCGCTGTCGTCCATATGGACGAGAGAACGCCCCATATGCACCTCTGCTTTGTGCCGATTACGCCAGACAATAAGCTGTCAGCGAAAGCTATCTTAGGCAACCAGAAATCATTATCCGAGTGGCAGACCGCCTACCATGAGCGGATGTCCTCACGGTGGAATCAGCTTGAACGGGGGCAGTCCTCAATGGAAACCAAGCGGAAACACGTCCCCACATGGCTCTATAAATTAGGCGGCAGGCTTGATAAACAGTATGAAGAAATCGTGTCTGCCCTATCCGACATCAACGCCTTTAACGCAGGGAAGAAAAGGGATAAAGCGTTAGATTTACTCTCTGCATGGCTGCCAGACGTGGAGAAATTCTCTAAGGAAATCGGGAAACAGCAGGCGTATATCGACAGTTTGAAAGAGAGAATTGGGCAGGAATCAGACTATGCGGGGCGTATGCGTGATGAAAAGTACGAGCAGGAACTAAAGGTGCAGAAAGCGAATCAGAAGATATTTGAATTGCAGAGAACCAACGAGCAGATGGGGCGGCTGCTGTCAAAAATACCGCCCGAAGTGTTGGAAGAATTGCAGAAAAATCATAGAAGCAGAGCGAAAGAAAGGTAGATATGTGAATGAAGAAACAGGATTTTAAGGTGTTAAAGACCAAAGACTTGTACCCGTTCCCCGACAATCCGTTTCATGTGGCAGAAGATGAAACACTGTCAGAGTTAGCGGAAAGCATCAAGGAATTTGGCATTGTCACGCCGATAATCACACGCCCGAAAGAGGACGGGGACGGTTATGAAGTGATTGCAGGACAGCGGCGTGTCCGTGCTTCTGAACTTGCAGGGATAAATACCGTGCCTGCGTTTGTCCTGCCCTTAGACCGTGACCGAGCCATCATCACCCTTGTAGACAGCAATTTGCAGCGTGAGAATATCCTGCCATCGGAGCGGGCGTTTGCTTACAAGATGAAATCCGAAGCCATGAAGCGGCAGGGTTTCCGCACAGACTTAACCTCGTCACAAGTTGTGACGAAGTTGCGGACGGACGACAAGGTGGCACAGGGCTTCGGCGTGGGCAGGATGACCGTGCAGCGTTTTATCCGCCTGACGGAACTGATACCGCCGATTTTGCAGATGGTGGACGAGGGGAAAATCGCCCTCACGCCTGCGGTGGAACTGTCCTTCTTGAAGAAAGACGAGCAGGAAAACCTCTTTGCCACGATGGAGAGCGAAGAAGCAACGCCCTCACTCTCACAGGCACAGCGGATGAAACAGTTAAGCCAGAGCGGGCGGCTTGACATGGATACGATATTTGCGATTATGACGGAGGAAAAGGGCAACCAGAAAGAAACCTTGAAAATCAACACAAGCAAGCTGAAAAAATACTTTCCGAAGAACACAACGCCGAAGCAGATGGAGGAAACCATCATCAAACTTTTGGAGCGTGAGTTGCAGAGGAAACGCAACCGTGACAGCCGCTAATCTTCTTTTTTCGGGAAGTAAATACAGAGAGTTGAGGTATGGAGAATGAGAGAAATCCAGTATGAAATCGTAAAGGAAATCGCAGTATTGTCTACGGGCGACAGTGGCTACACAAAGGAAATCAATCTCATTTCATGGAATGGGAAAGAGCCGAAGTATGACATCCGCAGCTTTTCCCCGAACCGTGAAAAGTGCGGCAAGGGAATCACGCTGAACGCTGATGAAGCGGCGGCACTCCTTAAAGCATTACAGAAAGAATTAAACAGCGAGGATTAATGGTATCTGATTGGCAGGGCGGGGACATTTCCAAACTCTTCCCTGCCCTGTCTGGAAAGGAAGATTTAAGTATGGGCGAGGATAAGAAAGCAGATAAAAAGAGAAAGCGTATCGTGCCAAAAGCACCAGTGCAGATGATAATCAGCCGTGAATATGTCGGCACACAGACCGTTACAGAAGCGTTTGTCCCGATTATCTCCGAGGATATTCGGAAGAAGATTGCCGAGGGCGACACCTTCGACAATGAGGGGCTGTCCGCTTAGAATGTACGCAATGGGACATGAAAACAGATAGGACAGATACGGAGGTTTTACAGTATGGCAGGAATCAAAGAAGAAAAGAAAATCTATTTAGTCGGCATTTATTGCCGCTTATCTAAAGACGATGGTACGGATAACGAGAGTGCGAGCATTGCGACACAGAAATCCATCCTCACGGATTATGTGAAAAAGCAGGGATGGCACATAGCAAAAACGTATAAAAGCCCTCTTTAAAGGGCTTTTATGTTTATTTTGAGAAAGATATAAAATCAATATATCCCTTTTCTCCGATTTTTACAACGGCATTGTAGGACTTTCTATCTTTCGTTTTGATTCCTTTTACCAGGGTTTCTTTTCCCTCTAGTAATTCTTTTACATTTGTTTTGGTGAGTTTTTTCTTTCTAAAATGTTCAGCTAAAGTGAAGGTACATTCAGGATAATTTGAACAACCATAAAACGATTTTTTTAATACAATATTGTTGCCACACTTAGGACATTTTCCTACAAGGGGTCCCGAGCGCTTAGTGGGAATTTGTACCCCTTATCGATACAAATTCCCCGTAGGCGCTAGGGACCTCTTTAGCTCCTTGGAAGCTGTCAGTAGTATACCTAATAATTTATCTACATTCCCTTTAGTAACGTGTAACTTTCCAAATTTACAAAAGCGACTCATAGAATTATTTCCTCCCGTTAAATAATAGATAACTATTAAAAATAGACAATACTTGCTCATAAGTAACGGTACTTAAATTGTTTACTTTGGCGTGTTTCATTGCTTGATGAAACTGATTTTTAGTAAACAGTTGACGATATTCTCGATTGACCCATTTTGAAACAAAGTACGTATATAGCTTCCAATATTTATCTGGAACATCTGTGGTATGGCGGGTAAGTTTTATTAAGACACTGTTTACTTTTGGTTTAGGATGAAAGCATTCCGCTGGCAGCTTAAGCAATTGCTGAATCGAGACTTGAGTGTGCAAGAGCAACCCTAGTGTTCGGTGAATATCCAAGGTACGCTTGTAGAATCCTTCTTCAACAATCAGATAGATGTCAGACGCACGGCTTTCAAAAACCACTTTTTTAATAATTTGTGTGCTTAAATGGTAAGGAATATTCCCAACAATTTTATACCTCTGTTTGTTAGGGAATTGAAACTGTAGAATATCTTGGTGAATTAAAGTGACACGAGTATTCAGTTTTAATTTTTCTGACGATAAGTTGAATAGATGACTATCTAATTCAATAGACGTTACCTGTTTACTTATTTTAGCCAGTTTCGTCGTTAAATGCCCTTTACCTGTTCCAATTTCGTAAACGGTATCGGTTTCTTTTAAATTCAATTGTTTTATTATTTGGTTGAGTACTTTTTCACTCGTTAAAAAGTTTTGAGAATATTTTATATTTTTGTTCATTTAATCACTCCTGAAGTGATTACATCTATAAACAAATACAGAAGTTAAACGATTTGTTTGTAATTTTAGTTATCTGTTTAAAAAGTCATAAGATTAGTCACTGGTAGGAATTAATCTAACGTATTTATTTATCTGCGTAATCACTGTTTTTAGTCTGTTTCAAAACAGTAGATGTTTTATCTACATAACGCATTTGATAACGCATTTGGAATACCAACATGACGAATCCCTCCTTCTTAATTACAAATTTTTAGCATCTAATTTAACTTCAATTCCTATTATACAAAATTTTATGATATGGTGCAAGTCAGCACGAACACGAACCGTCTTATCTCCCATTATATCTTTTTTTGCACTGATTGGTGTATCATTTCGTTTTTCTTTTTGTGCGCCTAAATTTCCCACAATCACTCACTTCTTTCTATTTCTTCTTATTCTTATTTTATCATCAACAATCACAAATCACTTGTGATTTGTGATAAGTGATTTGTGATTAATATATGTGGACGATGGTTATTCTGGTACAAATTTCCAAAGACCAAGTTTCCAGAATATGATAAAAGACATTGAAAGCGGTCTGATAAACTGCGTGATTACGAAAGATTTATCCCGTCTGGGGAGAAACTATCTTGATTGTGGGTTATATCTGGAAGTTTTCTTCCCAGAGCATAACGTGAGGTATATAGCGGTCAATGACGGCGTAGATACCTTGAATAAATCTGCTATGGACATCACGCCTTTCCGCAACATTTTAAACGAAATGTATGCCGCTGACATATCTGTTAAGATAAAATCGGCATATCGGGCGAGGTTTCAACAGGGGAAATTCATGGGAACTACCGCCCCTTATGGCTATATCAAAGACCCTGCCGACCACAACCATCTGCTGATAGATGATAAAGTGGCACATGTTGTAAAAGAGATATTCGACCTTGCATTAAAAGGGAATGGAGTTGCCAAAATTTGCAGACATCTTAATAAACAGCATATCCTACGCCCTGCCGCTTATGCGGCGGAGCGTGGCGAAACAGGCTTTGAACGTCATTTTGAGGGGAACGAGGACAAACGCTATATTTGGAGTGGGAACAGCGTGAGGAGCATTTTAAGAAGCCCGATATATGCGGGAAATCTTGTAGGCTACAAACGGATTGCCGCCAATATGAAAAGCAAGAAACGCCCCTCTAAGCTGCCCGAAGAATGGGAAGTGATACCCAATACCCATGAGGGAATAGTCACGCAGGAGGAATTTGATATTGTCCAACAGCTTATTACAAGTCGTAGGCTTCCACAGAACAAGGGAGGATTTGTAAATATTTTTGCAGGCGTTATCAAGTGTGTGGACTGCGGATGTGCTCTGCGGGCAATGAACGTACACAGGAGGAAACGCCCAGAGATTATCGACTGTGTACAGTATTCATGTAATAATTATGCAAGAAACGGAAGAAGCGAGTGTAGTGCCCACAATATAGAAGCAAGGGATTTATTCAATGCCGTTCTTGCCGACATCAACTGTTTTGCGGATATGGCAGTGAATGATGAAAAGGCGGTCAGGGCCATAGAAAAGCGGCTCACGGAAACAGACCAGAGCAGGGCGAAAGCATTAGAGAAAGAACGTAAGAAGCTGAACAAACGCCTTGCGGAACTGGACAGGCTGTTTTCCTCTCTCTACGAGGATAAGGTCATGGAGCGTATTACCGAGCGGAATTTTGAGATGATGTCGGGGAAATACCAGAAAGAGCAGCTTGAAATTGAAGCAAGGCTGAAAGAGGTGACGGAAACTCTTAATGAAAGCTACGAGAAATCACGGGGAATCCGTGACTTCCTCGCCCTTATCCGAAATTATCAAGGCTTAAAAGAACTGGATGCAACAGTTATAAACGCACTCATAGACAAGATACTTGTTTCGGAGCGTGAGAAGATAGCAGACGGAACAGTGAAGCAGGAAATCAAGATTTACTATAAATTCATCGGCTTTGTCGATGAATTACATATCATACCTACAAAACGGTGGGCAGCAATGCCCGCTAAAAATTGTACGGTGTGCGGCGTTGAATATGTCCCGGGCTCTGGTGCATCAAGGTATTGTCCTGCTTGTGCCAAGAAGATACGGAGGGAGAAATCAAACGAGAGCAAACGCAGGAGCAGAGAACAGAAAAGGATAGCATGTATGAACTGTCCGCAAAAAATGACCGACTGAACTACAACAAGTGAGAACAACTAGCAGGAGACATTCTTCTGCTTTTTTTATAGGGAGACAAGATGACACGAATTAAAGCAGTAAAACAAAAGGCCATTTTAAATGTGGCTGAAAGTCTGGGTTATTCCTTCAGACGTTTATCAGGACACATTTATGAACACCCAGACCATGATTCCTTTCGGATTTTTGCGGATACCAATACTTTCAAATGGTTTTCAAGAGATATACAAGGGGATGTGATAGACTTTGTTCAATTAGTGGCAGGCGTTACTTTCAAAGAGGCTGTATCCTATCTTGAAACTGGGGATTTTGAACAAGCTAAGTTGATAGAAGAAACTTATCAACCGTTTCAATATTATTTGCATGAAGAACCCTTTCAGCAAGCACGTATTTACTTAAAAGACATCCGTGGCCTAAGTGATCAGACTATCAATACCTTTGGTAGACAAGGATTGCTTGCTCAAGCTACTTATCAATCGGAGCCCGTATTAGTGTTAAAAAGCTATGACCACAACGGGACCTTACAGGCCGCAAGCCTTCAAGGTCTCGTCAAAAATGAAGAAAAACACGATCGAGGTTATCTCAAAAAAATCATGAAAGGATCTCATGGCTATGTCGGTATTAGTTTCGATATTGGGAATCCTAAGCGACTCATTTTTTGTGAATCAGTTATCGATATGATGAGTTATTATCAGCTTTACCAAAAGCAATTATCCGATGTTCGCCTGATTTCAATGGAAGGTTTAAAACTTTCTGTGATTGCTTATCAGACCTTGCGTCTAGCAGCAGAGGAACAGGGGAAATTGGCATTTCTAGATACAGTAAATCCAAGCAGACTTAGTCATTATCTTCAGGCAATACAAGAGACGACAACCTTCTACCAAACTCATTCAAATGCATTAACATTGGCTGTTGATAACGATGAGGCAGGAAGAGAATTTTGTCAGAAACTGTCAGATAAAGGACTTCCGCTTTCTCAAGATTTACCACCATTGCAAGGACTTGAAACAAAGTCAGATTGGAATGATATTGTGAAACAGCAGAGTGAACTATCCTTAAGTGATTGTATCCAAACAGCCCAAGCACAAGTTAATAAGAATCATCCTCCACCTAAACGAGAGCGTGCTATGGAATTGTGATAACAAAATCAAGTCCACTATCATAATCTAGAAAGTGACAAGGAGGACACCCTATGAGTGTGATTGAACGTCTGGCTGAAAAAGTAGCTAGACAAGAAGAAAAAGTCTCACGTGAGACTGAGAAATTGGAACACTATCGAGACCAACTACAAACAGCTATGTACAGTACCTTTATCAAACGGCAACAATCTAGTCAGTTGTCATTTCATGAAGCACTAGAGCAAGCCTTTGGTAAAGAAACCACACTACACTCAGATTACAGAAATGAGGATATAAAATGAGTAAAACTTGGAATTTTGATCAGCCACTAGATGATGTGAAACCAACATCTTCCCATGAAGAACGAGCAAAAATTGCAGCACTTTTCCATAAACAGGATGAAAAACCAATTGAAGAAGTAGATTATGTGGCTGCTTTTGAACAGCAACAAAAGGAGTCAGAATCTAAAGATGTACAAACGCTCGCATCAACCGTTAAACAAAGTCAGCCGAAGAAAGTAAATATCACAAGTGACTATAAACAACACTTGGCTGATACCATTGCACAAAACAACAAGGATATTTCCGCCTGTCAGAAACAAATTGAAGAACTTCATCAATTGATTGATGAAAAGAAAATCCAAAATAAAAAGTTGCAGGCTATTTCAGTAGCCATTGATGATTTATAAGTCAGGTAGTCCTATGCGGGCTACCTTTTTACAATTGAAGGAGAAGACAATGAAATTTTTTCAAAAGAAAACCCAGAATCAGGATCAATTTAAACGACTGATTCATCGACTATCTGAGATGTCAGATACTGAACTAACCAAAGTAGAACAACTCCTAGATGTGGTTTTTGATACAAATTTTAAGCCTGATAAGAACGTTGAATTATCTCAAAGCGTTATAACCGATGAGGAACAAAGTCTTGATAAGTCGATCCAAGAAGCGAAAAATAAACTTAAGACGGAACAACTGGAGAAACGAATCGAACAGTTTAAGCAGGCGAAGAAACCTAAAAACGGATAACGCACCATATTTGGTGCGTTATCCGTTTTTTATGGTATAATGAAAGCAAATATGAGGAGGTCTTTATCTATGATTGGAGACAATATCAAGTCGCTACGCCGAACACATGATTTAACACAACCAGAATTTGCGAAAATGGTTGGTATTTCACGCAATAGCTTAAGTCGTTATGAAAATGGGACTAGTACAGTTTCAACTGAACTCATCGACCGTATTTGTCAGAAATTTAACGTTTCTTATGTCGATATTGTAGGGGAGGATAAGATGTTAACACCTGTTGAAGATTACCAACTGACTTTAAAAGTAGAAGTGATAAAAGAACGTGGAGCTGCCATTTTATCACAGCTTTATAGATACCAGGATAGTCAAGATATTGCTTTTGATGATGAATCCAACCCTTGGATTTTGATGAGTGATGACTTGGCCGAATTGATTAACACAAAAATTTACCTTGTCGATACTTTCGATGAAATAGAGCGTTACAATGGCTATTTAGACGGTATCGAGCGGATGTTAGACATGGTGCATCATCGGGTGGTGGCTTAATGAGGTTGGAAGAATTCAGTGAGGCTGAGTTTCAGAAGGCCTTACAGCGAACCATTCGGGCCTTAACCCGAGGAAAGACGATTCCAGGTCAACCGAAAGCTATCTTGCTTGGTGGACAAAGCGGAGCAGGTAAGACGACTATTCATCGTATCAAGCAAAAAGAATTTCAAGGCAATATCATTATCATCGATGGTGATAGCTACCGTTCTCAGCATCCCAACTACTTAGCCCTGCAAGAAAAGTATGGCAAGGACAGCGTGGACTATACCAAGGGATTTGCAGGAAAAATGGTAGAGCATCTGGTTGACGGACTCAGCACGCAGGGGTATCACTTGCTGATTGAGGGAACTTTGCGAACCACTCAAGTTCCTCGTCAGACTGCTCAATTATTAGTATCAAAAGGCTACCAGGTTTCCTTAGCTGTGATTGGCACCAAACCAGAATTGTCCTATCTCAGTACTTTGATTCGTTACGAAGAGCTTTATGCCATCGATCCCAATCAGGCCAGAGCAACGCCAAAAGAACACCATGATGGGATTGTAGAGAACTTGGTTGATAACCTAAGGGAGTTAGAAAGAGAGCAACTCTTTGACCAGATTCAGATTTATCAAAGAGACAGGACTTGCATTTATGATTCTGCAATTGATGAAGGCTCCGCAGCAGAAGTGTTACAAGAGTGTCTCTTTGGAAAATGGAGCAAGGTAGAGGAGGAGATGGTGAAGGAGAGTGAACTCCTACTTAATGAATTACTTGAGAAAAATAAATAATTGATTTTAAAGATAATATTTTTTGGGGGTTAGAATTGCGAGGATTTAATAATAAGATAAAATCTGTTTATCGAGAATTAACAAATACCAAAGAGAAATTCGGTAGTTTTCATAAGACCTTGATTCATTTACATACACCTGTTTCTTATGATTATAAGCTATTTTCGAGCTGGACTTCAACGAAATATAGAAAAAGTACAGAAGATGAATTATTTGATATATTTTTCAAAAATAAGAAAATCAAAGTTGATAAAACAAAATTTTTTAGTAGCTTTGATAAAGTTGTCTTTTCTAGCCCAAAAGAGTACATTAGTTTTCTTTTGTTAGCAGAAGCTATCTTAAAAAATGAAATAGAAATAGTTGTAGTAACTGATCATAATACTACCAAAGGTATTAAAAAACTTCAAACAGCAGTTTCAATTATAACGAGAACCTATCCGACTTATAATATACATCCTCATATTTTACATGGAGTAGAAATTAGTGCAGCAGATAAGTTACATATTGTTTGTATATACGATCATGAAAAAGAATCTTGGGTTAATCAATGGTTATGTGAAAATATTATAAGTGAAAAAGATGGAAGTTATCAGCATTCGTTGACTATCATGAAAGATTTTAATAATCAAAACATAATTAACTACATTGCTCATTTCAATAGTTATAATATTTTGAAAAAAGGTTCTCACTTGTCGGGTGCATATAAGAGACAAGTTTTTACAAAAGAAAATACACGATTTATTGGTGTAAAAAATATAAATTCTGTTGAAGGATCGAAAAATCGTTTATTGACAGATTTTAATTGTGAACCAAATTTTTTATTAGATAATGATTCACATGATATTGATTCAGTCGGAAAGAATAATATGTGGATAAAAGGTGGAAAGATTTCTTTTAAAATGTTCCAAGAAGCTTTGCTTGATTACACTGTATCAGTAAGTTTATTTGAACCAAATTTTGAACAAAAGTCTTACATAAAAGGTTTATACATTCAAAGTCGTGGAGGCGATAGAAGTTTTCTTACAGGTGATAAGTTAGAAAAAGATAGAGACTTCTTTTTAACATTCTCACCATCTATGAACTGTTTAATTGGAGGGAGAGGTACAGGGAAAAGTACACTAATAGATATGTTACAATTTGTACTTTCTCAGGATTGCGACAAGCAGAGTAAATTAGAATTCCTATGTAACCATGCAAATGCTTTTGTACTCTATGTTTTAGAGGATGCTGAATATATCATTGAGGTTAGTTTGCCAGATGTCTTGCAGGAAAATAAGGACAATATCTTACAATATTATGGGCAAAATCGTGAGAATAGGTATGGATATCCTTATAACTACAATTCTGACTCTATCAAAGAGTGGACACGCTCTCAATATACGAGAGTATACAAAGTTGAGGGAAAATTTTTCAAATTAGTTGATAAAACTAGAATATTAGAAAAAATGTTTGATAGGAGATATTCTGTTAATGAGTTGGTTAGAACAGCGGATGGAGAAAAAATTACAGAATTTATTTCCGACTTAATGCTAAAAAATAAAAATTTACCGAGACCAAACTATGGTTTAAGAACCCAGACTCTAGAATCATTCGAAGCTAAACTACAGGAACTTGATAAATATAGGAGAGTTCGTAAGGATTCAATACTCAAAATAATTGATGATTTCAATCAAACTCAAGTTGGTAAGTTAAGAATCTGTTATGAGCAAATTGATAGATGGGAAGTACCAGATTTTGAAAGCACTCTTTTCAAAAGTAATTCAACTCTCAATTTCTCATTTGAAAATTATAGAATTAGTAAGCGGGATGTTGCAGATATTCTATACCTTGTTTATCAGGAGTTAGGAATAAAAGGATTTGTTAACGTTATTTTGAAACAAAATATTCCTAATAGGTATTTTATATTATTAAAAAATATTTCTGAGGAGAATTTTGCAAAACATGAGAATAAGTGGAGAAATAATTCCGAGATTAATGATTCTAACATACCCTATTTAAAAACTAGTATTTATTCTTTAATCGCAAATAGTAGTTTACTAGATGAGTTAAAGAGAGTGCTAAAAGAACATGTAGCCAATGAAAGACTTTTTTTGGAGTTTAACATTAACTCAAAAGAAACATCACAACATCTTGACATTCTTTATAAAGAAGTTAGTGTATTAAGTTTGGGTCAAAAAGTTGTAGCGATGTTAGATTTTTTACTAGCATATAGTGATTATTCAAAGGATTTCAGACCATTAATTATTGATCAACCTGAAGATAATTTGGATAACCGCTATATATACAGACATTTAGTTCAACAGTTTAGAGACGTGAAAGCTCAACGACAAATTATTTTAGCAACCCATAATGCGACAATTGTAACAAATTCCATGACCGATCAAGTGGTAATTATGGAATCAGATGGGGCTCATGCTTGGATTGAATCACAGGGATATGTTAGTGAAAAATTTATAAAAAACCATATTATCAATCAATTGGAAGGTGGAAGAGACTCATTTAAACATAAGATGTCCATATATGAGACAGCTCTTTCTGAATAATATAAGGAAATGAAAAGTAGGTTAGAAATATCCTACTTTTTGTTTTGTGATACTTTTTCCAAATCACCTCTATTATCCTAATATCATTCCTAAGAAAATCAAGTGTTGATTTTCTACTGGGGGTTTGGGGGCGAAGCCACCAAGTTATCTTATCGTCAGCTATCAAAACTCAAAGGTTTTGGTCAGCTGGCGATATGATTTTGGGGATATTGTGGACACAATATCTGAGCTCGCAAAGACCGAACAAGGAGAGAGTGAAGTCTTTAGGAAGCGTACTGACAATGTGAGGCAGCCTTACATTGTCAGACAAATATCATGTTGAAAGGATAGTAGGATGGGACAAGAAATTAAGTTAATCCGTAAGCAATTTAGAATCACGAGACAAGAAGAAAAACAGATAAAAGAAATGATGAGGGAACAAAAAGTGGGTAGTTTCTCAGAATTTCTTCGTCAAAATTTGTTGAAAAAGAATTATCAGGATAGAATTTTTGAAAGTTGGTTTTCCCTTTGGCAGTCTCAAAAGTTTGAACAAATTAGTCGAGATGTGCATGAAGTTCTAGTTGTCGCAAGAGAAAATCACCAAGTGACTCAAGAACACGTTTCAATCTTATTGACCTGCGTTCAAGAATTGATTGCGGAAGTCAATCAAGTACAGCCACTCAGTCGTGAGTTTCGTGAAAAATATATGAGATAGGGGGCTACTATGGTTTATCGTTATCGTACCAATCTCAAAAAAGTATTTCTAACAGATTCAGAATTACATCAATTGAATGAACGGATTGCTAAGAGTCATTGTCAAAATTTCTCAGTATATGCTAGAAAAGTGTTGCTGAATCCCAATATGTCATTTGTCACCATTAACACGGATACCTATGACCAGTTAGTATTTGAATTGAGACGGATTGGAAATAACATTAATCAAATTGCGCGTGCGATTAATCAAAGTCATCTGATTTCTCAAGAACAGTTACAAGAATTAAGTAAAGGAGTTAGTGAGTTGATTACTGGAGTGGAGAAAGAATTTCAAGTGGAAGTGAAGAGACTGAGGGAGTTTCATGGTAGTCACTAAACACTTTGCAACGCACGGGAAAAAATACCGTAGGCGTCTGATTAAGTATATCCTCAATCCCGGTAAAACAGACAATTTGAAATTGGTATCTGATTTTGGCATGAGCAATTACTTAGACTTTCCTAGCTATGAAGAAATGGTAGAAATGTACAATGTCAACTTTACCAATAACGACAAGTTGTACGAATCTAGAAATGACCGACAAGAAAAACACCAACAAAATATTCATGCCCATCACCTCATACAATCATTTTCTCCCGAGGATAATCTGACACCTGAAGAAATTAACCGCATTGGTTATGAGACCATGATGGAATTAACAGGAGGTCGTTTTCGTTTCATCGTAGCGACTCATACAGACAAAGATCATGTTCATAATCACATCCTAATCAATGCTATTGACCGCAATTCAGATAAAAAGTTGATATGGAATTATGCCTTGGAACGAAACCTTCGCATGATTTCAGATCGCATTTCTAAAATGGCTGGAGCGAAAATTATTGAGAAGCGTTTCTCTTACCGTGACTACCAAAAATATAGGAAGATTAGTCATAAATTTGAATTGAAGCAGCGCCTTTATTTTTTGATGCAACAGTCAAAGTCCTTTGATGATTTTTTAGAAAAAGCAGAGCAGCTACATGTTCATATTGATTTTAGTCAGAAGCATAGTCGATTCATGATGACAGATAGATCCATGACAAAGCCAATTCGAGGACGCCAACTCAGTAAACGAGAGCTATATGATGAAGACTTTTTCCGTACATATTTTGCCAAGCTAGAGATTGAAAATCGATTAGAATTTTTGTTGAACCGTGTTAATTCTTTGGAAAAGTTACTGACAAAAGCGAAAGAATTGAATCTAACCATTGACTTAAAACAAAAGAATGTAACCTTCATACTTGAAAAAAATGGAAAGCAGATATGTCTGAATCATAAAAAAATAAGTGACAAGAAATTATATGATGTCAATTTTTTTCAAGATTACTTTAAAAATAAGGAAGTAGGTGATTCAGGAGGATTAGAGAATTTAAAGGAGCAGTACCATGCTTTTCAAGAAGAACGAGATAAGGATAAGGTATCCACTAAAGAGATTGAGGAAGCCTTTGAGACATTTAAGGAAACACGAGATGCCGTTCACGAATTTGAAGTGGAACTTGCAGGACACCAAATAGAGAAGTTAGTTGATGAGGGCGTTTATATCAAGGTGTCTTTTGGTGTAAAGCAGAGCGGTTTTATTTTCATTCCTAACTATCAATTAGATATTCTTGAAGAAGAGAATCAGACAAAATATAAAGTCTATATCCGTGAGACAACCTCATACTTTATCTATAACAAAGAACATTCGGATAAGAATCAGTATATAAAAGGACGAACCTTGATTAGACAGCTAACCAACGATAGTCGAGCAATACCATACAGACGACCGACTGTTGAAAGACTTCAAGAAAAGATTACTGAGATTAACCTCTTGATTGAGTTAACAGAGACAGACAAAAGATACCAAGACGTTAAAGACGAACTGGTCGCAGAAATAGCAGAGCTAGATGTCAAACTAAATCAAACCAATGAAAAAATCGCCACCTTGAATAAGATGGCGGAAGTGCTTATCAACCTAAAGAGTGATGATCCGAATAGTCGAAAACTAGCAAGGTATGACTTTTCAAAACTAAATTTGACAGAATCAATTACACTAGAACAAGTGACTGAAGAAATTAAGCTATTACAAGAAAAATTTAGCTTATATCTGGATGAGTATGAAGGGCTGGTAAGTAGAATAGAAAGGTTTGTAAAAATTCTTAATACAGATATAGACTTGAAATTCCAAGAGAATGTCTCACTAGAATAAACTATTACCTATAGGTTTAATTAATAAAAATCAAGGAGAGTTTTTGCTATAAAAAATAAGGAAGAAATCTATCGAAAGAATTGATAATTGGGCGATTGATAAAGGTATCCTCAAAAATATCTTCAACCAATACTATCTAAAGTAATAGTAGTTTGGAAGTATTCTCCCTGTTGACTAGATATAAACATATCACCACCATGCAAATCAACAATTTGCTTAGTAATTTTTAAGCCTATACCACTCCTACGAACTCCAGAAATATCAAAATTAAATTCTTCAATTTTATTGATATTGTTAAGTCTATCCACAGATGTTCCCACTCCATTATCTAGTATAGTAATTGAAAATCTGTCATTGGTCAGAGATTTAAGAATAATCTGAATATCACATCCAGAGGGGTTATGTAAAACAGAATTGTAAATCAAATTATGGATTATCCTAGAAACAAGAGATTTTTCGACATACATTTTTTTGTTATATAAATTTTCATCGGCAGTAAATTCAAAATTGAAATCGTGCCAAATTTCTTGATTAATAATTTGAATGATTATATCTTTAAAAAATGGAATAATATAAATAATTTCTTGTTTCAATATCAGATTTCCGTTTGTTAATCTAGCAAATATATTTAGGTCATTGAGAAGGTTCTGGATATAATGACTTTCAACTAAAGTAGGAGTTAAATATTTGAGTAGAGTGTCGTTATCAGTTTTCTCAATGGCTAAAGATATGTTGGATACAATAACTGAAAGAGGAGTTTTTATGTCGTGTGCAATTCCAGAAATCCAATCTTCTTTAAACTCTTCATTTTCACGAAGTTTCTGATTGGCAGAATTAATGGCGAATGTTAATTTATCTAGTTCTTTTACTGATTTAACTTGTGTATTTACACCGTTCGGTAATTTTACAATTGCAGAAATAATTGGCTTGATATTTCTATCTAGAAAAGTAATACTATAAATGTATAAAATTAAGCAAAATAATATGTTAGCAAAAATAATTGATAGGATAATGATGGGAAAAATTTGAATCCTGCTCAAATCAAAATAATTATTACTATAGCGAATAATACTATCTTTCGGGAATGCAATAATATATATATCCTGATCATTTTCTTTTATTTGAGTAAATACAGGATAGTCTTTTAAATAAAATCTGGAGAAACGAATAACATCTGCAAAATCAAATTGATTAGCTATATCTTTAGGTTTATCAATATTAAATTTTTCTTTTCCACTATTTTTGTCAATAATCATAATCCATAAGTTATTATTATCGATTAATTCTTTGGCTTTTTGACTGACAGTATAATTACCATCAGATAAAACAATTTCTGATGATACTGTTTCTATAATGTTGGAGGCAGACTGTTGGCTACGTATATAGTTTGCTGCTACAGTTAGAAGTACTATATCAACCATTATGATGAAAATAAACGATAAAATAAATTTTAATATATTCTTTTTGAAAATATTCATAAGATCTCTTATTGTTTAAATAGCAAGTTTATATCCAAGCCCTTTAACGGTAATTAGATGCTTTGGCTTGGAAGGTATAATTTCGATTTTTTCTCGAATATTGCGTATATGGACCATTAAGGATTTTTCATATCCAAAGCTATCTAATCCCCAAATAGTATCACATATTGTCTCTGTGGAAACGATGTAATTTTTGTTGGTAAATAGCTTTCTAAGAATTTGAATTTCAGTAGGGGTCAGTGAAAAATTTTGATTACTTTTTTTTACGCTTGCATTATTCAAGTCAATTGTGCAATCTGTTAATTCAATGAGTTCAGATTCATCTCGGTAAGCTCTTCTCAACAATGCCATTATACGGTAAGTTAAAGATTTAGGTAAAAATGGCTTTGTAACATAGTCATCTCCTCCTGAGTCAAGCCCATTTATTTCATCATCAGGATTATTTTTAGCAGTTAAGAATAGAATTGGGACATCAGATGTCTTTCTTACATATTTGGAAAGTAAATAGCCTTCACCATCTGGTAACATGACATCTAGAATAATTAAATCAATTTGAGATACTGAAAAAATATCAATACCTTCGCTAATACTATAAGCAAAACTAATATTTTTGAAGCCACGACTCATGAGCACTTCTTTGATTGATTCGCTTAATGCGATGTCATCATCCACAATTAGTATATGTTTATTCAACAATTGTATTTCAAAACCCATACTTTTACCTCCAATGTTTATATAAATTATATCATACAATAAAGTTATCGGGTTTATTTAGCCTTACTCAGAATGAAAATATAATAAGCATACAAATATTTTATGACTTGACAATCATATAATAAAGATTGAAATAATATTTAATGTTGTAATTCGAAAAATAAAACAAGTTATAGATAAAAATATATTATTTCAAGGGCCTCACTAACTAAATTAAAATATTTGGAGATTAAAAATCTTAAAGTTAAATTTATGTTTTCTTTATACAGACTTTAAGATACTCCTGTAAGATGAACTTGTAACAAAGAAGATATCGATATTGTCGGTAATAAAAAATAGAAAGAGGAAAATGTTATGAAAGATAACTATGAATTAATGAATACGATTCAAGAAGTAAGTCTTGAAGAGTTGGATCAGATTATTGGTGCTGGAAAAAATGGAGTTTTTAAAACTATCTCACATGAATGTCACATGAATTCATGGCAGTTTTTATTCACATGTTGCTCGTAAAAAAATTTTTCAAAGAGAGGCGACTAAAATGAAAAAAGATATTGAATTAATGAGTACGATTCAAGAAGTAAGTCTTGAAGAGTTGGATCAAATTATTGGTGCTGGAAAAAATGGGGTTTTTAAAACTATTTCGCATGAATGTCATATGAATTCATGGCAATTCCTATTTACGTGTTGTTCATAAATATATACATTTAGATATCTTTGAAGTTACGTAATGGAGGATTTCCTCTGACAATTTACAGACAGACTCAAAATTATTTTGGTCTGTCTTTTTTTGATAACGCTGGGCATGGCTACATTTAAGATGAAAGTACTCTGGGGACACCTGCTAGCGAGTAACCCAATAGGACTCAAAATGCTGACTATTATGAGGTGGCAAGGATAGGGAGGAATAGTGAAATGGTGGTTCTCTGAACAGAAATGTTATGTAAGGTATATATGGAGGATGAGAAGACCAAAAATTCTAAATACCTAGAAACCTACCTAGCAATGTGAGAGTTAGGGAGCTCATATCTTGTGTAAACGAGGAAAGATGCAGGACTTATCCCTAGAGGTCTCATGTGAAGTTGATCGTTGCCATAGAAGTGACGAATATTTTGTAATGTATAAATTTATTTAAAATTTATTATTTCTTAAACTTATCTTTAAGTAAGAGTACTAAAATTATCATATAGAGAAGTGCACTGACTAAACTAATATTAAAAAGAAGGTAAAAAATTATGAATGCGAAAACTAATAAAGAAATAAATTATGAAGCAGTTGCTACACTACAAGAAGTAAAAATCGATGATCTGGATATTCTTTTAGGAGGAGCAGGTCATGGTGTTAATACTATTTCTGCGGAATGTCGTTGGAATAGTTTACAGGCAATCTTCACATGTTGTTAGTTTTTGGAGGGGAACAGTATGGTGGGTAGCGAAATTTTGTACAACCAATTTAATACTTTTCAAAAAGTAGTTCTTGAAAGATACTTTCCAGAACTATTACTGGAGGATGGTGATATCATTGATGAGATTGGGAAAAAGATTTTAGATTATTATCGTCCGACGCTAATTTATTTAATAAATGAGAAGCGGATTGAAGGAAGTCTAGTAGGGTCTACACCAGAGATTCGTTATGACTTTTTTAATAATGTCTTATGTAGGAAAGGTATAATATTGGATGAGATTGAGCAACGTTTCCCAGAAATAAATCATCGCGTTGTACTCAGTATTCAAAAATATTTAAGTTTGGTTGAATTTGTAAAAAATACATTTATTTCTGACTTTTCAGAATTAGTAGCAAAAAAGTACATTAATAGTACGTGCGTGACTCCTAACATAAGTGATATCAAACTTAATGTTACTGGAGATATTCACAATGGTGACGGAGTATGTATTGTATCTTACCGAGGACAAAAGGTTGTATTAAAAAAGAAATCAGCTAAACCAAACATACTTTTGGCTCGATTAGATTCTAGAGTCAGTGCTTATCTAGATAAAGAAATTCATTTTATTCCTAGTTTTTTGAATAAAGGAAATTATTTTTGGGAAAAATTCGTAATTAGTAAGCCTATTAATTCAAAAAATGAAGCTGAGGAATTTTATCGTAGAATCGGTTATTTATTAGGATATTCCTACATTTTAAATATTTCAGACTTACATTTTGAAAATTTAATCTCTTCAAATCTTACACCTATTTTGGTTGATGTCGAAACAATTTTTTCTATCTCACCATTTGATACGTTGGTTGGTAATAAAGCAACATTTCATATTATAGAAAAAAGTAGAGACTCCGTACTTTCCACTGGTCTTCTTCCAATTGCTGACTCAGATGATGTTTTTGGCGGGGATACTAGTGGAGTTCTTGGGGGAACATTCTTTGGGGAAGTAAAAGTTGTTGTTAATCATAATCGGGATGACATCCGTATCGAAAAGAAAAAATATCAGATAAAAAATCAAGAACATTTACCCTATTTTCTTAATTCAGGAGGAGAGAAGCATTATCTTAATGCGGTAGAATATATTGAATTCATTAAAGAGGGATTCCGAGAATTGGGGAATTTTTTTGTCAAGGAAAAACAATACCTTAAAAATCTTTATTTAAATCATAGCGATATTCAGACTAGAATTTTATTTCGAAACACTAAGGATTATAGTTTAATACGACAATTACTAATATCTCCCGTATACTGCGATAAGTCGAAAGTGCTATTTGAAAAAATGTCAAATAAACTAAATGAATATGACTGTGATATGTTAATCCAGTCAGAAAAAAATCAGCTATTAAACATGGATATTCCATATTTTAGCACAAGCATTAATAGCTGTGATATTACAGATGGAGAGAGAAAAATTTGGAAATTAAAAATCTCAGCGTTAAATACGGCTCTTAAAAAGTTAGAGAGGCTTAGTGATGAATTAATTGAGGAACAGATTGATTTGATAGAATTTTCACTAAAAACTACACAAGCTTTGTATAGTACAGAGCTTCAAGAAGAATATAGAAAATATGACTGTACTAGTGTTGATGACGGTATATTAAATGAAGGTATTAATGCGTTAGTAGATATCATCTTGGATGATGAGAAATATTCATTGGAAGATGATAGTACAAATTGGTTAACTTTAAAAGTTAATGATCACGACGCTTTTGAATTAGTTCCAATGGATAATTCAGTATACGAAGGAATCGCTGGCATGGCTATTGCTTTATCTGAAGCTTATGATTTAGTTGATCCTTCTAGACAAGAGAGAATTATGGATTGTTTGAAGCGAATACTATCAACTTTATTAAATTTATATACTAAAATAGAAAATCCAACATACTTCGTTGGAAAATTAGGAGTTTTTTCTGCTATTTCTAGAATTAGCTTGATTACAGGTCAGAGACTTCAGATGATATATTTAAAATTAGAGATCAATATTGTTTAAATTTACATCGCAAGCTGATTTTTTATCAAGTTTTCCGAATGAAATTGTTGCATTCAGGAATACAGACACAAATATAGAGAATCTAGCTCAATCACTAGTTAAACTTAAAGAATTAGGTGTCAATAACAATGATTATATATGTTGGAATCGATTAGAAGCAAATAATGTCAGCCTTGCCCATGGGAATTTAGGAGTAGAAGTAGCCTTGTTGTTTTTAGCATATAAATCTAATCGTTCAGAGGCCTTAGATCTATTTAATAAGGCTAGAACTTTTTGAAAATCAACAAAAACTAGGTGAAGGCTGGATTGATAAAAGGAATGGTGAAACAAGTGCGAATTGGTGCCACGGTTCTACAGGGGTATTAGTTGCAAGGTTGGCACAGCTGCAATTAAATGATAAATATAATATTTTATCTGATTCTGAGGTAGAAGAATTGAGAAGAGATGTAGAGCATGCTGTAAAACAAATTATTGAAATTGGTTTTGATATGACTAATTTTTCGCTGTGCCATGGTACCAGTGGAAATTTATTAGCTCTCAGTTATTATTTAAATTATATGGAGAATTGCCAGTCCAAAAAACTCAAAGGTATTGTAGATCGAGAATACAAAAAGTTACATTCATTTGGTTAGAAAAAGGCTGGATGTGCAGCTTTAATACAAAATATAATGTTTATGGCTTAATGACTGGGATTCCAGGAATTTTGTTTTCTACAGCTAAATATCTAAAAGAAGATAAATCGCTTGATATTCTTATTCCTAGCGTATGAGTTACAGAAAGGAAGAAAGACGATGAAGATTATTTTGCAAAAACAATGAAGAAGATTGTCTTCTAGCTTGTTATACTATGATGTTGAATGACCTTGGACACCGAATCCCTTTACATGAAGTCTGTAATAAAGATTCATTACCAGCAGATGGTCTAAGTTTATCTTATCTACTAACTTTAAATGATAGATTTGGAGTGACTATAAATGCTTATCGAACTTCATTTGATGATTTATTGAAAATTTACGAAGAAACCAAAAGAAGAATGATTATTCACTGGAATAACGATCATTTTGTAGTTCTAGAAAAAATTAAAACTGACCGAGTCCTAATTGTAGATCCTGCAATTGGCCGAATTAGATACCATAAAAGTGAGTTTATGGAACATTATTCTGGAACGATGATTATGGTAAATAAAGGTAACGAGTTTAAGCCAGAAAGATATAACCCCATTTTTTGGAGTTATTTTAAGAAGACACTTCAGGTCAAACCCATTTCCTTATTTATTTAATCTTTGTTATTTATTCAAGCAAGTGTACTATTGTTTTCAATAAATTTAAGACAAATGCTAACAGATGAGTTCAAATTCAGTGCAAATTTATTTTTACTAAGTTTTGTTCTTGTTTTTCAACTGCTTGGATATTTTGTAAAAAATAAGGCGCTGAATAAGTATAATAGGGATTTTGACAAATATTATAGTAAAGAGTTATTTATAAGGCTTTTAAAGAAGCCTTTGTTATATTTTCGCAATCATTTAAGTGGTGGGGTTCTGAAAAGATTAATCTAAAATCAATATTAAGAGATAATGTTACATTAAAAATTATACCGTCGTTTATAAGTTTAATTTCAGCCTTGGTAATTTTTATCTATTTAATGACAATCTCTGTAAAATTAACAGTGATTTTAGTTGTGATGATCTCTGTCTATAGTATATTTTCGATACTGTTATATTATAAACAAAGCGAATACAATCAAACGTATTTGCAATATCTTATCGATTTTAATTCGGAATTACAAACCGATTTGGACGATATTGACTATATAAAGATAATGAGAAAAGAAGATAAAATTTTCAATTCTTGGGTGACAGTCAATAATAAAGTCACAACAAAATACTCTCAAATTTTGAGAATTGAAAATCTATCTCAATTGATTGGAACTATATTTAACTACATCAGTTTATCTTCTATTATAGTTATATCAGTTTACAATAACTATATAGAAGTATCACTTTCGGACTTACTTGTATATCAAACTAGCATTTCATTATTGATTTCGGCAATTGAACAGGTGAAAGGAGCAATTTTCGAAATACTTCGATTGGAGATTTACGCTGAAAAGCAAAGTGATTTGTTGAAAGACTCAGCACCAATTACTGTACCGAGTTCAGAATCAAACGATTATTTAATACAGACTGATAACTTAAACTTTTCTTATGGTAATAAACCAATCTATAAAAATATTAATCTTACAGTCAAAAAAGGAGAAAAAATTGCTATTGTAGGAAAATCGGGGAGTGGTAAATCTACATTACTGTTACTTCTAGCAGGCATGCTTCGTTATAATGGCTCTATTAGATATGAATCGTAGGATTTGAGGATTATATAAGTGTGGTTTTACAGAATATGACGCTTAGAAAAGGAAGTATTTTAGAAAATCTTGAATGGACTTCTAATGATTTATCTCCTCTTTATCAAATATTGAAAGATACGGCAGCGGATGAAGTAATCTCTCAGCTACCTAACAAAATATATTCTAAATTGTTAAAACAGGGGAAAAATTTATCAGGTGGACAAATTCAGAAATTACTTATAGCAAAATCATTGATAAAAGATAACGGCATTGTTTTTTGGGATGAGGCGTTTAGTAATTTGGATGAACACAGTAAAAAATAGAATTTATAGGTATTACAGTCTTCTAGGTATTCGGATAAAACAATGCTGATTGTAAGTCACCATTTAGATATTGTGAATTTTGTTGACAATGTTATATTCATTGATGAGGAGTCTGGTGAAGTGATTAAAGATAGTCATAAGAATCTCATGGAAACAAATGTAAATTATGGAAAATTTATTTGTTCTAGTTTTTAAGTAAACCCCAGTTCTCTTAATGTTATCTTTAACTTGTGACAGTACAATAGTAGTGAAATAAAAAAGAGAGGAAGAGCCCTAAGAGTAGGCTTATATTAGGTATGTAGAGATGAAAAATGTAATTGAATTGCGTAGACTATCAAAAGTGTATAAAGATATTACCACGGTAGACTTAGAAAAGATTACCGTCCGAGAGGGTGAAATTTACGGTTTTCTTGGACCAAATGGGGCAGGTAAAACAACAACTATGAAAATGATATTGTCTCTGATTAGTCCTACTTCGGGAGAAATCATAGTAACTGGCTCTAATATACAAAATGGCAAAGGCTATCTAAAACAAATTGGGTCAATGATTGAGGAACCTTCTTATTATCCTAATCTTACAGGTTATGAAAATTTAATGGTCTTTCAGAAGATGGTAGGATTCGCAAAAGAAAATATTTGGCCAACATTAGAGTTAGTGGGATTGTCAGAAGAAAAAAATCGGAAAAAACTTGTGAGGGATTATTCACTTGGTATGAAACAAAGACTAGCACTTGCTTTTGCGTTGGTTAAGAAACCCAAAATTCTTTACTTGATGAGCCGACCAATGGTCTTGATCCAGCGGCATTCATGAAATTCGAGAATTAATTGTTAAATTAGCTAAAGAAGAGGGATTGACAGTATTTATTTCTAGTCATATTCTTTACAGAGATTGAGTATATTGCAGACAGAGTTGGAATTATCAATCACGGACGTTTGGTTTATGAAGGAGAAATCGAAGCTATTAAAGCTAATAGGTGGGTGGAGATTGGTGGAGATTTTTCTCAGAAATAATATAGTTCAGAGTTTGGTTGAGTTTCGGTTCAGTAGAAGTATTAGGTGCAACTGCAAGTTATGTCAAAATAAGCGATATTGGATAATTTAAATTAGCAGATGTAGTAAGTTATTTAACCAAGAGTGGTTATCGCATTTTTAGAGTGGTCAGAGAGAGTGAAACACTAGAAGATATTTTTCTAGAGTTAACCAAGGAGGTGTAGCATGAGAGGTATATACATTGAATGGTTAAAAAGTAAACGAACAAAATCTTTTTCAATAGTAACTATTTGATTATTGTTGCGACACACTATGGAATATCGTTACGTTTAATTCTGCATTCTTCCCATCCAGAATTAAAAGGGGTAGAAATTTTATTTAGCAATCAAAATGTCAACCTCCTCATGCTTCCTATAGCAGTTTGTGTATTTGCCTGCTCGCATTGTATGGAATGAGCGTGAGGGTCAGACTTTTAAGTTGCAATTTTCAAATGGTCATAATCTTCTAACTATTTTTGCCAATAAATTCTTATTTATGGTTATTATTTTAGCTTCATGTCAATTCTAGAAGTCATTGCTATTTGTATTTTTGGTCAACAAGTAGGCATCAGAATCCCGTTCTCAGTTATTTTATTTCAACTTTTTGCCCAATTTCTTTCAGTATATTCTTTGATTTGTATCTATTTATTCTTAGCTATAGTAGTAGAAAAACAGGGTCTATTATTGGCATTAGGTTTGTTAGGTGGTTTTTTAGGCATTGTTTTGACTCCAAGAAGTTATGGCTTCAGTAGTTTGATTAATCCTATAACAGGATTTGGTAGCTTAGCACCCTATAAATATCAGTCTCTTGGTGGCGGGGAGTTTGCATACATTTTTGATAGTCAATTATTTTGGAAGTTGATAATTTATTTGTTTATTGTTTATTGTTGTATGCTATAAGCCAATCTCGTTTTGAGAAAGAGAGGGAATAAAGATGGGAAGTTATTTTAAGGCAGAATGGAAAAAAGCTAGAAAAATCCAACTTTTGGTTGATTGGAATGGCTTTTCTGACTTTTTCTAGTTTTATTGGGTTAGGAATATATTTTTCTAATAGGGATGTTTTAGTTGAAGGAACACAATCACTGGTTTTATGGGGACAATTAACATTTTATAATAGCACCTTGCTCTATCCTCCGATGCTTGCTATTATTGCTGGTTTACTGATTATACCTGAATTTGAACGAAAAAACCTTGAAATGTTGAAAGCAAACCAAGTCTCAATGTGGAAATTGTATTTTGGTAAATTATTGTGTAGTTTTTTCATTATTCTTCCAGTTCAACTAGTATTATTAATTATTTTTATTATAGCAATTCATGCTGATGGAAATTATTCTGGATTTGAGTTTACAGACGTATATTAAATGGCTATTATTGTCACTTTTAGCATCTGTTCCAATAATTATTCTTCAATCGTATATAACAGTGAAAACAAGAAATTTCAGTAAAAGTATTGGAATTGCGACAGTTGGAAGTGTATTGAATTTTGTACTTATCTTTATCAATGAAGATTTAACAAAATTTTTCCCCTTATTCTCAGCCAATGGTTGCACTCCGAAGTAGAGCATTAACAGATATGTCTTTTGGTAATTTATCTATTTTTCTGGTAGTAAATAGTATATTTTCTATCCTTTTTTATAAATTAACAGTAGATGTTTTGGAAAAAAATAATTAGTTTTAAATAAATCGCTTCTATATAACATACAAGTCACTAGGCTTTTATAGGAGTTAAAAAAGAGGAGAGGTACTCCTCTTTTTTAATAATCTGTTTGGTCCAAGCTGGACCATTTTCCGTCTTTTTATAATTTGTACAGTATACTTTTTCTTAGGAGAAAGCTTAATGTATCGGCGAATAAGAGATATACGAGAGGATTATGACTTAATCAGCAGAATGTATCCGATATCTTAGTATTACACGTTCAGCATACGCAAAGATTGAGCGAGGTGAACATACATTATCGGCTGAAGTGCTAATACAACTCTCGAATCTTTACAACGTCAGTACAGATTATTTGTTGGGGCAAACTGACTTTCCCCACCGAATAAAGAATAATTTAAATAGTCCTCCTGATTTGTTCATTGACAATTGAATAATTCTAGGTGGGACTTTATTTATTTGTTGAGCAATAGAATGTAATGCGCCAGGAAATGAGCGAAAATCATTTATTCAAAAATAGGATGGTAACCTATCTGCCATGACACAAATAATGATAATGATACTTCTGACCGTTCAGGCTGCCATCGTAAAAGGACAGCGGGTGAAATTCCCATGATTGAACTAACCATTCAAATCTCATCTAGCGTGTAAAAAAACTTAGTGATTTGAGGAGAAAAGTGTATGAGAACTGCTACATATAAAGATTTAATGAATTTAGGATTTCCTGAACATACCTCTAGAGACATTATTCGAGAAGCTAAAAGAATTGCTGTAAAAAAGTTTGAAGAAGCTCGCAAAGTTGACCATAATGCGGTACAATTAAGTAAATCGCCCTTTGACAATCGAAGACTAGGTATCGCACCAGCAGAAATTGTGGAACAATTAATAGGGATTCCACTATCTAAATAACATTTAGAAAGTGAGAATCCAAATGGTAACAAAAAGTAGTAAAAAATACAAAGGTGTTTATTGTGATAATAAGGGAAAGATATTTTATCAGATTGATCTTGGAATCGACCCAGTAACTGGCAAAAGGGTACAAAAGAAAGCTAGAAAAAATCAATATGGTAAAACTTTGAAACAATGAAAGAAGCATATGACGAATTAGTTCGTATAAAATATGAATTTGCCAACAAAGTCAGTTTAGAAAATTACAATATGACTTTTGAAAACTATATGAACAAAATTTATTTAAGAGCGTATAAGCAAAAAGTTCAGTCTGTGACATATAAGACGGCTCTTCCTCATCATAAACTTTTTATTCAATATTTTGGTTCAAAGCCATTAAAAGCAATAACTCCTAGAGATTGCGAGGCTTTAGATTACATATCATAGAAAATTATTCTGAAAACTATGCGAAAAATTTATGGTCAAGGTTTAAAGCTTGTATGGGTTATGCCAGAAAGACTTGGCTATATTTCAGATATGCCTTGTAAAGCATTAGATAATCCTAGAGGTAAGCATCCAGAAACTCCATTTTGGACCTATGCGGAGTTTCAGACATTTGTCAAATCATTTGACTTACATGATTATGAAGAATTACAACGATTTACTGCCATCTGGTTATATTATATGACAGGTGTACGAGTGAGTGAAGGTTTATCTTTATGTTGGGAAGATATTGATTTTGAAAATAAATTTCTAAAGGTACATACAACCTTGGAGAAAGATGAAAATGGAAATTGGTATCGTAAAGACCAAACAAAGACTCCAGCAGGTGAACGACTTATTGAATTGGATGATATTACTATTGAAGTACTTCAAGTTTGGCGAAAAAATCAGTTTGCAAATCAAGAGACAGATTTTATCATTTCAAGATTTGGAGATCCTTTTTGTAAATCAACCATTTGTCGTATCATCAAACGTAAAGCGCAGCAAGTAGGAGTGCCTGTTATAACAGGGAAAGGTCTTAGACATAGTCATGCTTCTTATCTAATAAATGTTTTGAAAAAAGATATTTTATATGTGGCAAGACGAATGGGACATGCTGATAAATCAACAACTTTGAACACATATAGTCATTGGTTTAATGCTTTAGATAAAACAGTTTCTGAAGAAATCACACAAAATATAAAAAGTGCAGGATTGGATTCAATTTTATGCCAAAATTCCTGCCAAACTTCAAATTTATGAACTCAAACCCCTTGATACTGCACATTTAACAGGTTGTGCAATTGTTACTCTTAAATAATAGAGTTTCCAATCAAAATAAAAACCTATCACTTAATGTGGTAGGTTTTTTCGTTCTATTGTTGCAAACGTTTTCGTTGTGAGGTATAATATAAAACATGTTGTCTAAAGATTAGGAGAAAGACATGAAAAGTTACAAAAACTATATCTTCGATTTTTATGGTACATTGGTTGACATTCGTACAGATGAGAATAAACTAGAGGTCTGGAATCAGCTAACACAGATTTACAATGCTTTTGGTTGTTCCTATCGACCGCGCCAGTTGAAAAATGCCTATCATCGTTTTGTAGAAGAGGCAGAGAGATCTCTCGCGGAAACAGTGAGTTATCAGTATGTCGAAATTGATTTAGAAACAATCTTCATTCGCCTATTAACGGATTCACCAAATGAAAACCAAAGTACCAATAAGCCGACTGATTTAGAGACTTTTGGGCAAGTAGTAGCCACGATTTTCCGCGTGCTTTCACGTGAAAAGTTAGAAGCTTATGAAAATACCCTAACTAGTCTACAGATATTAAAGGACAGAGAAGTGCGATTATTTATTCTCTCCAATGCTCAACGAATTTTTACTCAGGCAGAAATTGAACAGACAGGTTGTGCGGATTTGATGGAAAAAATTTATATCTCTTCTGACTTTAAGATGAAGAAGCCTGAACCAGCATTTCTTCAACTGGTTTTAGAGGAAAATAATCTTGATGTTGAAGAAACGGTTATGGTTGGTAATGATTTGACATCCGATATAGCTATTGCTCATGAATTGGGAATGGATTCCATTTTGCTGAATACTTTCCCGTATAGTCAGGAAGAAATCGACTCTTATAGGAGACTTGGTTGGAATTTTGAGGTTGTTGGAGATATAGCGGAGCTATTGTAAATAAGCGATAGAATAGTAAAGAATATACATAAAATATATTATGTAAAAAGGTGAAATTACTTTCATTTCAATGAAGGTAGTTTTGTCTTTTCTAGCCATTTTCTGGTATACTCCCGTCTTTGACAGTTTTACAAGACAAAAACCTCCCTAACCCTATGCATATCAAGGGTTTAGCGAGGTTTTCTTTTTATATCAAAAATGCGTACTTTTTCTCGATTTTGACGATTGTAAAATTTTTTTCATCTTTTTTTCGCTTAGAATTTGATAATCACTTCTGAATCCAAATGTCTGATGCAGCTGGTCAGTAATAGCCGTCCGAGTGTAGTTAGGTAGATAACCAAAACCAGGCAGATACTTAAAGGTGTATGAACGTAAGGTTTCAATGAGTTCAGTACATGTGAATTGCTTCTGAACCGCCAGCTCTAAGTAACGATAGAGTATAAGAGCAAGAAAGCAAGTTGTAAAGTGAGCAGAAATGCGATCTTCTCGACTTAAATAAACTGGTCTAGCTTTCAATTCATGCTTCATAATACGGAAACATTCTTCAATTTCCCATCTTCTCTGATTAATGGAAACAATGGTCTCAATCGTATCGTCTAAGTTTGTTGTTACCGCATAAATTCCATCAAATCTAGCTTCAGAAACAATTCGTTCTTCATCCAACTCAATAAACGTTTTCTCAGCTATTTCTCCATCCCTTGTTGTCTCTGTTACTTTTAGGAAACGCTTAGGATCTGTAGATTGTTTCTTCTTGTAGTCAGCTGGTTTTCCAATCCATTTTGAGGCACGTTGAATCTGGCGTTCGCGTATCTTTCTTTGGTAATCTCTGTATTTAGCTGAGAAGGTTACAATCAATCGTTGGTCTTCTAGCCCATCTTGTGGTAAGGGGCATTCTTTGTAAAAGACTTGTCTATAGAGAAAGTCTTGATTACTTTCATCTAGTGCAGAAATATCATAGAATGTCTCGGACTTATCTCCCATCAACCGCCAACCTGTAGAAGCTGTAGCCCAGTCTTTGTCTTCTTTCTTTAACTTTTTGATAGATTGAGTTGTGACAAAGGCTCTCCCGCTGATATTATTGTAGCGTTTGTTTCCAATAGAAGATAGTCCAGCATCTGTACAGACCACAAATTGAGCTTTTTCAAAATCCTTGATAATCTTCTTCTCCAAAGGTTTCATAGTCGTTTGTTCATTCGTATTACCAGGTGTGACGGAGAAAGCTAATGGAATTCCTTGAGAATCCATAAACAGCCCCATTTGAACGATTGGATTCGGTCGATGTTCCTTAGAATAGCCATATTGTCTCAGTTGCCCCTCCTCATCTTCTTCCTCAATTTCGAAATAGAAATTTGTACAGTCGTAATAGAGGACATCAGTTTTACGAGAGGAAAGTGCAGTTGAGTTTTTATAGAGTTGTTCTTGAATAAAGTCAGTTTCTTTGGCAATAATTTCTAATCCTCGGTAGAGGTGCTGGAGTTCCAGAGTTTTAGGTTCTAGGAGAGTTTGTGAAAAATGAGCAGTAGACCGTTTAGAGGATGGGAATAGGATTCTGCCGTAGAGGAGACGAGAAAGAATGGTATCTAAGTGAAAACTAAAGTGATACCTCTTCTGAATATCTTGACAGATTTTATCCAATCCCAACTGATAATAGATATTCTGTAGAAATAAATATCCCCCATGATATTCATTTCGTTGATTTTGTTTCAACTGTTTATTCTCATGAAGTTTGACTAATATTTCTTGTTTATCTTCTTTATCAAGTTCGGTTAACTCTTTAGCCCGCAATTTTGCCCATTCCATTGGTTCCATTTCGGGATGTAGCTGTTGAAGAGTTTCATGATTGCCGAGATTTTCGACAATGGTTGATGTCCGTTTGTTTCCGACCTTGATATCTTTGATAATGGCATAGTTGATAGTATTTTTAGATACTGATTTTTTAACTCTCATGGATTCGCACCTCACTCTATTATACCACAGTACGAGAAAGTACGCAATAAAAATGTGCGAGAATTTGACAAAAAAATAGCGTCACATCAACGTTTGTGACACTTTTGGTGGTTTCAAACTGTCAAACTCCCGTAAAGAATATACATAAAATATATTATGTAAAAAGGTGAAATTACTTTCATTTCAATGAAGGTAGTTTTGTCTTTTCTAGCCATTTTCTGGTATACTAGATAGGTATAAAATTTAGAAAGGTTCTGTTTTGGGTTATTCCCAAACAGTAGTCAGATATTCTGGCTAGAGGTATTAGTTTCATGTCTCAAACCCACATTAACGTTATTGGAGCTGGCTTGGCTGGCTCAGAAGCTGCTTATCAGATTGCCAAGCGTGGCATTCCTGTCAAACTCTACGAGATGCGTGGTGTCAAACCAACGCCCCAGCACAAGACCGACAAGTTTGCGGAGCTTGTCTGTTCCAACTCTTTCCGTGGCGATAGTTTGACCAACGCTGTCGGTCTTCTCAAGGAAGAAATGCGTCGCTTGGATTCCATCATCATGCGTGCCGGAGAGGCTCACCGTGTGCCTGCTGGGGGTGCCATGGCCATGGACCGTGAGAATTTCTCTCAAGCAGTTACTGATGAGATTCACAGCCACCCACTGATTGAGGTCATTCGTGGCGAGATTACAGAGATTCCTGACGATGCTATCACAGTTATCGCGACGGGGCCTTTGACATCTGACGCCTTGGCGGAGAAGATTCACGCGCTTAATGGTGGTGATGGTTTTTACTTCTACGATGCGGCAGCACCGATTGTGGATAGCTCGACCATTAACATGGATTTGGTCTATCTCAAGTCCCGTTATGATAAGGGAGAGGCTGCCTATCTCAATGCTCCGATGAACAAGGAGCAGTTCACCGCTTTCTATGAGGCCTTGATTTCAGCCGAGGAAGCACCGCTCAATTCCTTTGAAAAAGAAAAATACTTTGAAGGCTGTATGCCCATTGAGGTCATGGCCAAACGTGGTATCAAAACCATGCTCTATGGCCCAATGAAGCCAGTTGGTTTAGAGTATCCAGAAGATTACAAGGGACCTCGTGACGGTGAATACAAGACCCCCTATGCTGTTGTCCAACTCCGTCAGGACAACGCAGCAGGTAGCCTTTACAATATTGTTGGCTTCCAGACTCATCTCAAGTGGGGCGAGCAGAAGCGGGTCTTCCAAATGATTCCAGGACTCGAAAATGCTGAATTTGTCCGCTACGGCGTTATGCACCGCAATTCCTATATGGATTCGCCAAACTTATTGGAACAGACCTTTGCGACCAAGAAAAATCCAAATCTGTTCTTTGCAGGTCAAATGACAGGAGTAGAAGGCTATGTTGAGTCTGCCGCCTCTGGCTTAGTGGCCGGTATCAACGCTGTTCGCCGTTTCCGAGGCGAGGAGCCGGTCATCTTCCCACAGACCACAGCCATCGGAGCTCTGCCATTCTACATCACCCACACCGAAAGCAAGCACTTCCAGCCTATGAATGTCAACTTTGGTATCATCAAGGAGCTGGACGGTCCGCGTATCCGTGATAAGAAGGAGCGTTATGAGGCAATAGCAGAACGTTCCCTCAAGGACTTGGAAGAGTTTTTGGCTTACTAAGATGATTAGCTATTTTAGACACCTTCGGGTGTCTTTTATGATATACTGGACTTAGTAAAGTTGAAAGAGGGAAGTTATGAATCAGGAGACTTGGAAGGGGATTGTTCTCAAGAAGCAGGGCTTGCTGGAGGGACAGTCTGTTCAGCAAATCTGCCAAAACCTCAACGGTTTGCAGGCTCAGTTTCAGCCCTATGTTCATGTCGGATTTCGTAACCGTATGACAGCGGAGGATTTTCATGAGGGGAGCTGGCAGGAGGAGCTGACTCGTCAGTGGTCCATTCGGCGAACGGTTCATGCCTATCTCAAGTCGGAAATTTCTCTCTATATCCACGAGGGGCGGCTGGCCAGCACCGACTATTTCAAGATAGAAGGACGGGACGTTTTTAGTCCTCAGACCAGGCAGAAATATCACCAGCTGATTTTAGAAGCCCTTGAACAAGGTCCCATGACCCGCGAGGAACTCAAGTCCCTTTGCCGATCCGAGAAAATGACACTGGAAGAAGAGAAGCAGGTCTTTAATGCCTGGGGCGGTCTCTTTCGCTACATGGTCGAGCGTGGGGAAGTCTATCAAGAATATGGTGCCAAGCGTTTTCATCGTCTGAAAGACTTTCAGCCACTTTCTCGGGAAAAAGCAGAGCTGGAAATTGCTCGACGGTATTTTGCAGGTTTTGGGCCAGTCAGCCTAGCCGATGCCCGTTACTATTTCAAGGAAAATAAATCTACGGTCCTAAATTGGATGGAGCAATTAGATTTAAAAACCGTTGAGGTAGCAGGGGAAGAACGCTTTTATCTGGGAGAATTAGAAGAAGCCGCCCTACCTGACTGCCTCTTCATTGCAGGCTTTGACCAACTTTTGCTAGGTTATGAAAAGAAAGCTAATCCCTTTTTTAATCCTAAGTACATCCGTAATATCTATACTTTGACGGGTATTGTCAAACCTGTTGTCTTTTATAAAGGACGATTGGTGGCAACCTGGAAACGAGATAAAGGTACCATTTTGCTAGATATTTTTGAAGACATCACACAACAAGAAGAAAAAGAATTGAATCATTACCGCCAAATGTATGAGAAAATTCTGTGACATTAACTAACTATGTTCGGAAAATCCGAAAATTGCAAACAAATAACTAAATTTTCTGAATATTCCAGAAAAACTATGGTATAATACTAAAAATACTGTTAGAAAGAGATGTATATGAACAAGTCCTATTTTTATTTGGATATGAAAACCCATGAATTAGACGTTCCATTCACTGGTCGAAAGCGTCGTGTCCGTGTCTTATTACCAAAAGGTTACGAAGAAAATACGGAAACGACCTATCCCGTTGTTTATTTCCACGATGGGCAAAATGTACTCTACAGTAAGGAAGCTTTTTCAGGTCATTCATGGAAAGTCATCCCAACTATTAAGCGAAATCCCGATATTGCCAAGATGATTATCGTAGCGATTGACAACGATGGTGCTGAACGGATGCATGAATATGCCGCATGGAAGTTTAGCGAAATGGGGATTCCAGGCATTCAGTTTGGTGGCAAGGGAACCTTATATGCCGAATTTGTCATGGATGTGGTGAAGCCCTTTATCGATCAAGAATACCGTACTAAGTCTGATAAGGCCCACACAGCTATGATTGGTTCATCTTTAGGTGGTAATATCACACAATTTATGGGATTGGCTTATCAAGACCAGATTGGCTGTCTGGGTGTCTTTTCATCTGCCAACTGGCTTCATCAAGAAGCATTTGACCTCTATATTGAACGCCAAAACTTAGACAAGGACCAACGAGTTTATATCTACGTTGGAACAGAAGAAGCCGATGATACAGATAAAACCTTGATGGCAGGTAATATCAAGCAATCCTATATCAATTCCTCTCTGACTTACTATCGTCAATTGATCGCTGGCGGAGTGGATTTAGACAATATCGCCTTGGAAGTCGTTTCAGGTGCGGTCCATAGTGAAGAAGCTTGGGCAACTTATTTGCCAGATTGCTTGCGCTTTTTAAGTGAAAAATGGTAATAGATTAGAAATTGTTAGGAGTATGAATATGCATGTAGAATTTTTAAGTCACTGGTCTGGAAATCTTGGTCGAGAAATGAATCTAAATCGTTATGGTCACGCAGGGATTCCTGTGGTAGTTTTTGCCTCATCAGGCGGTTCTTACAATGAGTATGCGGATTTTGGGATGATTGAAGCTTGCCGTGGATCTATCGAGGCAGGTCATGTTCAATTTTTCACCTTAACGAGTTACGATAGTGAAAGCTGGTTGGCAGACTGGAAATCTATTCATGACAAAGCAGAAGCTCACCGCGCCTACGAACGCTATGTGATTGAAGAAGCAATTCCCTTTATCAAACATAAAACTGGCTGGTTCGATGGGATGATGACGACCGGTTGCTCTATGGGAGCCTACCACGCGCTGAATTTCTTCCTCCAGCATCCGGATGTTTTCACAAAAGTCATCGCCCTTTCAGGTGTCTATGATGCTCGTTTCTTCAACAACAATCAAGACTATGGCAATGACGATGCTGTTTATCAGAACTCACCGTCTGACTACATTTGGAATCAGAATGATGGTTGGTTTATTGACAAATACCGTCAGGCTGATATTATCGTCTGTACAGGTTTGGGCGATTGGGAGCAAGACGGTCTGGACTCATTCTATAACCTAAAACGTGCCTTTGAAGAAAAGAATATCCCAGCTTGGTTTGATACTTGGGGAACAGATGTGGCCCACGACTGGGTGTGGTGGAGAAAGCAAATGCCATTCTTCCTTCATTCTATCGGACTATAAGCTAGAAAGGACTACCTATGAATTATCTCGTTATTTCACCTTTTTATCCAGAAAATTTTCAACCATTCACCATTGAATTGGCTAAAAAAGAAGGCGTTACGGTTCTAGGTATCGGGCAAGAACCTTACGATCAATTGCCTGAAGAACTTCGTAATGCCTTAACAGAATACTTCCGTGTCAATGATTTGGAAAATATTGACGAAGTCAAGCGTGCGGCAGCCTTCCTAATTTACAAGCATGGTCCTATTGACCGTGTAGAATCCCACAATGAACATTGGCTTGAAAATGATGCAGCCCTTCGTGAACAATTTAATATCTTTGGTACCAAACCCAAACACCTGAAAAAGACAAAATTTAAGTCAGAGATGAAAAAATTCTTCTCAAAAGCAGGGGTTCCAGTCGTTCCAGGTATGGTTGTCAAATCGGAGAAAGACATTGATAAGGCTGTTAAGACAATTGGTTTTCCAATGATTGCCAAGCCAGATAATGGAGTCGGCGCTTCCGGAACCTTTAAATTGACAAAAAAAGCTGATATCGAAACATTTAAAAATGCTTGGGACGGTCAAACGGTTTACTTCTTTGAAAAATTTGTTAATTCAAGCATCATCACAACCTATGACGGATTGGTCGATCATGAAGGAAATGTTGTTTTTGAAACAGGTTTGACCTATGTTCATACACCGTTTGAATTGATGCAAAGCAAAAAAGATAATGCCTACTATATTGAAAAAGAATTAGATCCGAAATTAGTAAAATATGGTCGTGCGATTATCAAAGCCTTCGGTATGAAAGAACGTTTCTTCCACATTGAATTCTTCAAAGATGGTAAAGACTATATCGCCATTGAATACAATAACCGTATGGCAGGCGGTTTCACTGTAGAAGCTTACAACTATGCTTATTCGATTGACCTTTTCCGTGACTATGCCAATGTGGTAACTGGTGCTACAGTTGAGGAACGTCGATTTGAGCCTCAATACTGCTTGGTCGCAACTCGCCGTGATACGACTGAATATGTTCACTCAGCAGATGACATTCATCAGACATTCGCTGGTAAGATTAAGACAGTCAAACGCATGCCAGACGCCTTTGCGGAACTGCAAGGAAACGATGCTTATCTTCTCGTGACTGAGAGCAAGGAAGAATTAGACGCCATGATTGCCTTTATTGGGAAGACAAAATAGACTAGATTAAGAGGTTGGGCAAAAAGTCCAGCCTCTCTTTTCAGAGTTCGCATCAACATCTCAGCGCAGTGGTTGATTGGCAGATTTGTTCGTGTTTCACACTCCAAATCTGACCATTACGACTGTTGCGAACAAAGTTCGCTCTATTTCCAACCTCAAACTGTCTCCCAGACAGTTTGAGCTGTGCGGGGGTGGGAGTGAAACAGTCTGGGGATAGACTGTTTCAGCTCAACAACTGGAAATAAGGACTTGTTGACGAACTCTTTTTTTGACCAGTCGAGTTCTTTCCCACTCCCTTTTTCTTTCCTTACAAAGCTGTAAGTTTTTTAATCAGAACTGTAAGAGAGCACAGGAGGAATATTTTCTATAATAGACTCATAAATAACAGAAAGAAGGAAATTATATGTCATTCAAATTTTTACAAGCGAAGAGAATAGAAGAAAAAGTATTCTCAGAAAAAGAAAAGGCTGAACTCATGGAACAAGCCTCATTCTTAGAAGAGCTCGCCCATGATTTGCAAAGTATAAGATTTATGGCATACTAGAGGGAGGAAACTATGAAAAAGAAAGTATTTGGTTTGCTGGCTTTGGGCAGTATAATGCTAACTGCTTGTTCTTCCTCTTCAGCAGGTCTTAGCTTTGATGAGGGCTATCAAACTTTCCATTACAAGGGAAAAGACTATGCCGTTAGCAAGCAGGAAGTTGCCGAAGATAGTATTCGAGGAACAGAAGCTAAGTTTATGGAATGGCCCGTTGTCAAAGAAGAGAGTTCTGTCAAAGAAACAGTTTCCTTGAATAATCTTTACACTACTTCTAACAAGGAATGGGCCATCGGTGTCCAGGGTGGTTATTATAAGGTGGATTTAGAAGATAATATTGCTGAATCAGACCGAATCGACTATCAAGCAGTTCTTGACCAAGTTGATTTAGACAGTGAATAAGGAATTAGGAGTAACTATGTTATTAGAAATCAATCATTTAGAAAAAGTTTACCGCACGCGCTTTTCAAAAGAGGAAACTCGTGCTTTGCAAGATGTGGATTTTAAGGTAGAAGAGGGTGAGTTTATCGCCATCATGGGTGAAAGTGGTTCAGGTAAGACGACTTTGCTCAATATTCTAGCAACCTTGGACAAGCCAACTCGTGGCTCTGTTCTTTTGAACAATCAAGATATTACCAAAATCAAGGAGAGCGAGCTGGCCGATTTTCGCTTGCGTAATCTTGGCTTTGTCTTCCAAGATTTTAATCTCTTGGACACCCTGTCCATCCAAGACAATATCTTTTTACCTCTGGTATTGGCACGTACCAGCCATGAGGAAATGGAGAAAGGTTTGAAAGTCTTGGTGCCAAAACTGCGGATTCAAGATTTGCTGAAAAAACGTCCTTTTGAACTATCTGGTGGACAAAAGCAGCGCGTGGCCATTGCCCGTAGTTTGATTACACAGCCACAGATTGTCCTAGCGGACGAGCCAACTGCCGCCCTTGACTATCGCAATTCGGAAGACTTGCTGAATTTATTTGAGGACATCAACCTAGATGGACAAACCATTCTCATGGTGACCCACTCAGCCAACGCAGCCAGCCATGCCAAACGGGTTCTTTTTATCAAGGATGGTCGGATTTTCCACCAATTGTACAAGGCAGGTAAGAGCAATCAAGACTTTGCCAAGGAAATTTCGCTCAATATGTCTGCACTTTTAGGGGGTGAATAGATGTTTTACCTCAAACTTGCTGGACAAAATATCCGAAAATCCATGGGTGTGTTTGCTCCTTTTGTTTTAGCCAGTCTGGTCCTCTTTACCTTGATTTGTTCTATGTTCTTACTCATGCTCAGTCCAGTAATGAAGACCATGGGCTCAGGTGCCATTTCTATCGGTCTTGGCGTGATTGTTCTGACCATTTTCTCGGTCATTATGGAAATATATAGCTTTAATTTCCTCATGCAGCAACGGACTAGGGAGTTCGGGCTTTACAATATGCTGGGGATGAACAAGAAGAAGGTGGCCTTGGTTGCCAGCATTGAGTTGTTTTTCATCTTCCTCTTGGTCATTGTGCTGGGTTCTGCATTAGCCGGTGTATTTGCTAATGTTCTCTACTTGATTTTTGTGAATCTGACCAATTATAGTGACTTACACTTTAGTATTTCACCTCTGGCATTTGCCATGACCGCCTTTCTCTTTGCAGGTATCTTCTTTATCTTGGAATTACTGGCTATTCGGACTATTGGCAAGACCAGTCCGCTGATTTTATTCCGAGCTAGTGAAAAAGGGGAGAAGGAGCCGCGTGGGAATTTCCTCTTGGCAGCACTCGGTGTACTTAGCCTAGGGGTTGGTTACTACCTATCACTTTCTTCTCAATCTGCAGGAGTTGGCGTCATCATTCGTTTCTTCATCGCTGTGCTCTTTGTCATCGCGGGGACCTACTTGTTCTACATCAGCTTTATGACTTGGTATTTGAAGGCTCGTCGGAAAAACAAAGGCTATTTTTACACGCCAGAGCATTTCATTACCACGTCGCAGATGATTTTCCGTATGAAACAGCATGCAACTGGTTTGGCAAATATTACCCTCTTAGCAGTCATGGCCTTTGTGACCATTGCAACAACGACTTCACTTTATACTGGCATGTCAAGCATGACAAGTGGTCTTTATCCAAAGGAAACATCTATTACCTACAAAGTTGCGGATAGAAGTCAGGGTGAAAGTGCCTATCAGCAATCGGTGCTCAGCCATTTTCCAGAAAAAGCGGAAGATAGTCTGTCCTACCTGACCTACCAAGCTGGTCTGGTCTATGACGGTGGGAAGGAGATTGTCATTAGTCCAGAAACCATTGCCAATCCAGACTTTAGCAAAATAGCCTTTACCTACTTCGTCACCCAAGATGATTTCCGGAAGTTGGGCAATGACCTGCCAGAGCTGGCTGCCAATCAAGTTGCCTTTATCCGTCCAAGTGAAATGCCGTTGCTAGAGAAAGTCACTTTGGGAGATAGTACTTTCGAGAATGTAGTAAATCTTGATACAGCTATTTTCCCTGATATTACTAATACGCTCAATGCTGCCGTCATGGTGGTCAGTGATGATAGTGTCTTGGAAACCATTCGCAGTTACTATGAGTCAAATAATCCGCAAGGCTATCAGGTTAGTCTGGACTACCGTGTCTTTACTGATATGACCAATGAGGAAGTGGCCACTCTTGGTGAGCAGGCAGGCGATGCCTATAATATCAGTGATGCTAATGGAGAATCTTTAGGATACGTCATGCAGAAAACAGACTTTACCAATATGATCATGGGCTTCAGAGGTGGATTTCTCTTCACAGGCTTCTTGTTGGGTATTAGTTTCTTGCTAGGTGCTGCCTTGATTATTTACTACAAGCAGTACTCGGAAGGGCATGAAGACAAGAAATCCTACAAGATTCTACAAGAAGTGGGCATGAGTGCAGCAGCGGTCAAAAAGACCATTAACTCGCAAACACTTACGGTCTTCTTTATGCCACTAGCTATGGCGACCTTGCATTTCGTGATTTCTCTTGTTATGCTTAAGCAAATGCTATTGACCTTAGGTGTCACCTCTTCGCTTATGATTTATACCGTCAGCGGAATTACCCTACTGGCAGTCGCTCTGATTTACTTTGTCATTTACAAGTGGACTAGTCGCACCTATTACCGCATTATTGAACGCTAGAAGAAGTCTCGCCTTGTGCGAGATTTCTTGCTTTTTCAGGGGAATGGTGTTACAATGGTAATACCAAAGGAATACTCGAAGAGGTGAGAAAATGGCAGCTATTACATTGAAAGTTTCTGAGCAGGACAAACTCTTTATGCAGGCTATGGCAAAGTTTGAAGGTGTGAGTTTGTCAGAACTCATTCGGACTAAAACCCTTGAAGCACTTGAAGATGAGTACGATGCCCGTGTGGCAGACATTGCTTGGGCAGAATACCAAGAAGACTTGGCGAATGGCATTGAGCCGATTAGCTGGGAGGAAATGTTGGAAGAGTTGGGATTGACGAATGAAGACTTGTTATAAACTCGTACCAACCAGTCGTTTTATTAAACAGTTGAAAAAGCTGGATAAATTTACTCAAAAGCAGATTACCAACTACCTGTCCAGTCATGTGACTGACAACCCTAGACAATACGGAAAAGCCTTAACTGCCAATCGTTCTGGCCAATGGCGCTACCGTATCGGCAATTACAGGGTTATCGTCAGCATCGAAGATGACAAAGTGACAGCTACAAGTCTAAAAATGAGAAATGGAAGTATATAAGAAAGCCAAAACCTGTGTCCTGGCTTTTGCAGAATGAAAATGATGAAAAAAGAGAAGATTTATATTGTTGAAGATGATGAGATGATCGTCCAACTCTTGAAGCAGCATTTGGGAAAATCTTATCAGGTAGAAAGTGTGCAGAATTTCCGGGCTGTCAGTCAGGAAGTGGCAGAAATCAAACCAGACTTGGTGCTGATGGACATTAGCCTCCCCTATTATAACGGTTTTTACTGGACGACAGAAATCCGTAAAACCATGACCATGCCCATTATCTTTATCTCCTCTAGCGATGATGAGATGAATGCGGTCATGGCTATGAACATGGGTGGCGATGATTTTGTATCCAAGCCATTTTCACTAGGAATTTTGGATGCCAAAATCGGTGCCTTTCTGCGTCGGGTTAATCAATTCAGCAAAACAACGGACTTGTCTATCGACCAATTCCAGCTTAGTTTGGACGGGCGATTTTCAAACGAATCGGAACAGGTTCAATTGTCTCCTACGGAAACCAAGATTTTATCAGCTTTACTAGAACGACAAGGGCAGATTGTCAGCAAGGATGAACTCTTGGAAAAACTCTGGGAAAATGAAGAATTTATCGACCAGAATACCCTCAATGTCAACATGACTCGTCTGCGAAAGAAGGTGAGTGAAGTGGGATTTGACCGTATTCATACTGTTCGTGGCGTGGGGTACCTGGTCAAATGATGGCAAAATTTATCCGAGAATACCGTAGTTTTTACTTCGCCTATCTGGTCTTGGCTGCTAGTTTTCTCTTGCTCTTTTTACTTTACAAACTCCCCACCGAATTCCTGCAAAACGCTCTGATATTGTCCCTAACCCTCTTAATCCTTCTGACTGCAGGGCTTTTCTGGAAGTTTCGCAACCGCATGAGAGCCTTGGAAGACTACGTCCATGAAGAAGCTCTGCCCCTGCTGAATAAGCCTATGGACCTTGCCTATCTCAACTTGATTGAAGCTGAGAAAGAGGTGACGCGGGAGCAGCTCTTGGATTATAAGTCGCGGGAAGAGGACCTGCAAGCCATGGTCAAAATGTGGTCCCACCAGATGAAAGTGCCTCTGGCTGCCCTGTCTTTGATGAGCCAGACAGACAATCTCAACCAGCAGGATGTCGATCATCAGCTCTTACGATTGGACAATTATATGGCCAATCTTCTCAACTACCTCAAGCTGACCAACCATGCCAGTGATTTTCGCTTTGAGCAGGTAGAGGTGAGAGAAGTAGTTGTGGACTTGGTCAAAAAATACCGCAATCAGTTTTTGCAAAAAGACATTTCAGTGACCATCGATGGAAATTGGTTACTGAAAACCGACAGAAAGTGGCTCAGTTTTGCCCTATCACAGATCATCGACAACGCCCTCAAGTACAATAAGACTGGTGGTAAGGTAGCCATTGAACTGAATGAGGGAATTTCCATTTCCGATACGGGAATTGGCATTCTGGCAGAAGACATTCCACGCCTGTTTGACGAAGGTTTTACAGGTTTTAATGGCCGTGAACATCAAAAAGCGACAGGATTTGGGCTTTATTTGACAAAGCGTATTTTAAGTCAATTAGAATTAGGCATTAAAGTGGAAAGCCGAGTAGACGTCGGCACCACAGTAACCATCACCAAAGTACAGTAGAAGCTGTACTTTTTTCTTTTGAAAGCGTTTTGATTTTGTGATATACTGAACCTACTAGATAAATCAGGAGGCTACTATGTCACACCATCATGTTTTGCAAAACGGATCGGATATTCGTGGAATTGCTATCGCTACAGATGAATATGCTGTCAATCTCACTCCACTGGCCATCAAGGAAGTGGTTCGCGGACTAATTCATTGGCTGACCCAGAAGCCTGAACTTGCTCAAGCCTATCAAGTAGGACAACTCAAGATTGGTATTGGCCGAGATAGCCGCCTCAGTGGTCCAGACTTGGTCGCCGCCTTCACAGAAGAAGCAGTGCGTTTGGGCATTCAGTTGATTGACTTCGGCATGGCCACCACACCAGCACTCTTCATGAGCACCCAGTACCCGCAGTTCAAGTGCCACGCAGGCGTCATGGTTACTGCCAGTCACCTGCCTTATTACTTTAACGGCATTAAGATTTTTTCGGAAAATGGCGGAGCAGAGCACGAAGATATCGACTTCATCCTCTCACATAGCGAAGACTTGCCAGCTTCCACCCTTGGAAGTGTGACCACCGCAGACCTGATTATGCCTTACTCCCAAGACCTCGTAGGCAAAATTCGTACCGCTTGTGGTGGACAAGAAAAACCACTTGCCAATCTCAACATTATCGTTGATGCTGGAAACGGTGCGGGCGGATTCTTTGCTGAGAAAGTGTTGGCAGAGCTAGGAGCAGATACCACAGGCTCACAATTCCTAGACCCAGACGGAACCTTCCCGAATCACGTTCCAAATCCTGATAACAAGGAAGCTATGGAAAGCATTCGTCAGGCAGTCTTGAAGCAAGGGGCAGATCTTGGTATTATCTTTGATACCGATGTTGACCGTGCAGCACTAGTGACCAAGTCCGGTCAAATCCTCAACCGTAACAACCTGATTGCCGTTCTCAGCCAGATTACCTTGACGGAACATCCAGGTACCAGCATTGTGACCAATTCCCCAACCACTGAACACCTTAAGATCTTTATAGAAAGCCTGGGAGGCAAACAAATTCGCTATATTTCAGGCTACCGTAATGTCATCAACCGTGCTATTTTAGCAAACCAAGAGGGAGTTGATTGCCAGTTGGCTATCGAAACCTCAGGACACGCTGCCTTTAAGGAAAATTACTTCCTCGATGACGGAACATATGTAGCGGCTAAGATTCTCATGCTCTTACCAAAACTGCAAGCGAAAGGCAAGTCCTTGGACGACTTGATTGCCCAGCTTAAACAACCGCTGGAAACCCAAGAAGTGCGTTTCAAATTAGAAGTGGCAGACTATCGAGCACTGGGTGAACAGGTCATTGCTGAACTCAGAAACACCAGCCTCGAAGGCTTTGCTTTTAACCCAGAAAACGAAGAAGGAGTGCGGTTTGACCTGACTGAGCCTTATGGTGACGGCTGGCTCTTGCTCCGTATGAGCCTCCACGAGCCACTCTTGGTCTTGCAGGTGGAGAATGACCAAACCGGCTATATTCCTGCTGTTTTGAAAACCTTATCAGCCTTTTTGGACCAGTACCCAGCTGTCAATCAGGAAAAATTGAAAGAATTGATTTAATAGAAAGAGGAGTAGGCTTTTCGCTTACTCCTTGATTTTTTACATAATTTATTTTACGTAACGTCACAACTGATCCAGAGCATTTTTTTGCTCATCGTTGACGATATGGGTATAGAGGTCAGTGACTTGGGTATTGGCGTGACCAAGCTGATGACTGACCAGAACTTGCGACTTGGTGGCGTCGTAGAGGCGAGTTGCCAAGGTATGACGGAGTTTGTGGGGGGTTACGCGTATCTTGAAGTCCGCAGAATACTTAGCCACCATTTTCTCAATGGAAGAAGCGTCGATGCGATTAGGCAGACCACGGTACTCAGACAGGAAAAAGGCCGTGTCCGTTTTCTCAGCCTTGTAGCGCTGCTGACGGATGCTCATGTAGGCTTCCAGATAGGGCTTAGCAAAACCAGCCACATTGACCGAGTCCCGCTTGCCACCTTTACGCGTTACCTCAATCATCATCATCTTGAGGTTGACATCACGGAGGTCCAGATTGACCGCCTCAGACAGACGAACTCCAGATGCCAAGAGAAGTGCCAAAATCGCCAAGTCCCGTTCCTTATTTTTTTGGAAGGAGGAGAGGGCACGTTTGGAGAGATTGACCTGGTATTCCTTGTCCACATAGTCCAAAAACTCCATCGTTTCATCGCCCAAAAAGAGCTTCTGCTTGATATTCTCCGCCCGAGCTGCCAAGGTTTCCTTCTTCTTCTTAGTAGACACCTTTTTCATGACATTTCGGTAGAAGTAGGGCTCGCCCTGCTCATTTTCCACTTCTTCGGTTAAATACTTGAAGAGACTAGAAAGTGCCGACAGGGTACGGTTAATGGTGGTCTGCGACACACCATTCTGCGTGGTATTGGCGTTCAGTAAGGGACGCTCCCGCAGATAAAGAATGAAAGCTTCCATATCTTTTTTTGTCAAATGTTCCAGAATATCCAAGGGAATGTCAGCAATCCGTTCAACAGCGACCAAATCCGAATCCTGTAACCATTCAAAAAAACGACGGTATTCTTTCAAGTATTCATATAAGGTGGTAAAACTGTATGGCACAGACAACTTTGACTGATAGTATTCCAAGACATACCAAGGCATGATTTCTTTTAGTTGATCAATTTTTTCCAATAATAACTCGCGTCTCATCATTTTCTCCTGATTTTTGCTATATGAGTAGTATAGCATAACCTTATATAAGTTTCAAGAAAATTATAGTTTTTCGGAAAGATGTAGGTGGGTATTTCAAATAAAATCAAATATAATATAATACAAACAAATACGAAAGGATGTTTTATGCTAGATTTTGTTCCTGTTAGTCCAGAGAATTGGCGAGTTCCTTTAGCTGTTTCTCCTGACCAAGCCGAATTTGTTGCGGATAAGGTGACAACTTTGGCACGTGCATTTGCTTATCGGATGTTTGATAGCCAGGCTTATTTGATTTACCAGCAAGATTGCCCAGTTGGCCTGATTTTATACCATGATTTTCCTGAACGGCAAGCCTATCTCATCTCTGAATTCTTCATTGATGCCAACTTCCAGCGACAAGGTTTGGGGCGTCAGGCTATGACACAGTTACTGGAAAAATTCTGCTCAGAAAGAAAATTTTCAGCTGTTCAGCTCTGCATTTTATCCCAAAACACCCCAGCCAAAGCCTTGTATCAATCGCTTGGCTTTGTTGAAACTGGCGAATACGATGAAGATGAAATTATATTGCGATTAGAATTCTAAAAAAAGTTTACACAAAATAAATTATGTAAACAAAATTAGCTTCTTTGACTGAGCTGGAGAATCAAATTCATTGCAGTTTGACGATTACGCAGATAGAGTTTGATTCCGCTGGATTTCAAACGTTTGGTAAAGGCGCTTTGACTGAGTTTCATTTTCTCAGCAATTGGCTTTTGTGTGAAATCTTCTTGATAGATTTTTTTGGAGATTAAGGTCTCAAACAGATCCGTTTGCGAACGATTCCAGGCAGCTTTGATGAAATCGCTAGAAGTTAGCAAGGGGTTAATCACACGATCGATTTGCTTGTATTCGGATGAAAAGGCAATTTTGCTGGTGCCATAGTCATGGTTGTCGTGGATGAAGTCGATAGCTTTGCGTGCTTCCCAATAAGCTGGACCATCTGCTCCAATACTTAGCTTGGGATCGATAGCTGTTAGAATCTCACCCAAACCAATTCCAAATCTAATCTCCACCTCATCACGAAAGGCTAGTTGGATTTGGTCAATTATTAAAAAAATATAAGGGTTAGGCTTGCATAAGGCTTGAAATTCATCTCCCTTTGTAATGGTAAATGGCGATGCGAAGTCCTGAGCGAAGGAATGATTGATTCTATTCAGCTGCTGTTTTAGCCTTTCTTGAATACTAGAGCGGTTTGAAGTCTGTTTTGAATTGACAATATCTCCTATTAATGCGATATAATTCATAACTTGTCCTCTGATTTCTATTATATTTCCATTATAACGGACAATATAAAGATTGTCCACTAGAAAGGACATTTTAGAATATTTCCATTATAATGGAAAGTATTGGGGTTCAAAAATCATTTTTCCTGCTTTGCTACTTCTATTTTATAGCGCTGTATCTTACTTCTTCGAATAAAAAGTAAAAAAGAAGAGATTATTTTCTCTTCTTTTTGGCTTTCTTGATTTTATTGGCTTGGCGTTTCATGGCTTGTTTCATAGCAAACTCGCCGATTCTACCTTTCAAACCGCCTCCAAACATTTGGGACATGTCTGGCATACCAGCCCCTCCCATCAGTTGGCTCATATCAGTCATGCCTGCACCGCCCATCATATCTTCCAGAGCAGACATATCCATACCGTTCATATTTGGCATGTTTTTAGGGAGATTATTTGGGTTGATTCCCATTTGTTTCATCATTTTATTCATGTCGCCTGACATGACACCCTGCATCATGGTTTTCGCTTGGTTGAAATCCTTAATAAATTTATTGACTTCGACAAAGCTATTTCCAGAACCGTTAGCAATACGACGACGACGGCTCGGTGTCAACAAATCAGGGTTTTCTCGTTCGGCTGGTGTCATAGAAGATACGATAGCTCGTTTTCGTGCAATTTCACGCTCGTCAACTTTCAAGTTGGCAAGTGCTGGATTACCAGCCATACCTGGAATCATCTTCAGCAGGTCTTCCATTGGTCCCATATTCTGAACTTGGTCCAGCTGATCAATGAAATCGTTGAAATCAAAGGTATTCTCACGCATTTTTTCAGCGAGTTCTAGTGATTTCTTCTCGTCGTACTCTTTGCTTGCCTTCTCAATCAAGGTCAGCATGTCGCCCATGCCCAAAATACGCGAGGACATACGGTCTGGGTGGAAGGTTTCAATATCTGTGATTTTTTCACCAGTACCGGTAAATTTGATTGGCTGACCAGTAATGTGACGGACAGACAAGGCTGCACCACCACGTGTATCGCCGTCAATCTTGGTCAAAATCACACCAGTGATAGCCAGTTGATCATTGAACTCACGCGCAACGTTGGCAGCTTCCTGACCAATCATGGCATCGACAACCAAGAGGATTTCGTTTGGCTGAGCAAACTCTTTGATTTCTCTCAATTCGTCCATGAGGGCTTGGTCAATCTGCAAACGACCGGCCGTATCAATCAGAACGTAGTCATTATGATTAGCTTTGGCTTGTTCTAAACCTTGGCGTACAATCTCCAGGGCAGGAACCTGATTGCCTAGCTCAAATACAGGTACATCAATCTGTTGACCCAGGGTTTTCAACTGGTCAATGGCAGCTGGACGATAAATATCGGCAGCAATCAAGAGAGGACGAGCATTCTCTTCCTGTTTGAGTTTGTTGGCCAGCTTACCTGTAAAGGTTGTTTTACCCGCACCCTGCAAACCAGCCATCATGATGATAGTTGGAATTTTGGGTGACTTGATAATGTCAGACGTTTCAGACCCCAATACAGCCGTCAATTCTTCATCAACGATTTTGATGATTTGTTGAGCGGGGTTCAGGGTTTCAATGACTTCGTGACCAATGGCACGTTCACGTACTTTTTTGATGAAATCTTTTACAACTGGAAGAGCAACGTCGGCTTCTAGTAAGGCCAGACGGATTTCCTTGGTTGCTTCTTGGATATCACTCTCAGAAATTTTCCCCTTACGACGTAGGTTTTTAAAAACACTCTGCAAACGTTCTGTTAAGCTTTCAAAAGCCATATACTTCTCCTCTTACTCTCTATTATCAATGCTGGTTAAAATGGCGATTTTCTCCTTCAAATAAGCATCTTCTGGATACTTAGTGAGTATTTCATCGAAAATCTGACTACGCACCACATAGTCAGAATACATATGCAGCTTCATCTCATAATCTTCCAGTAATTTTTCTGTTCGTTTAATATTGTCATAGACCGCCTGACGGCTAACTTGAAATTCTTCAGCAATCTCAGCCAAACTATAATCATCCGCATAATACAGCTCGATATAGTTCATTTGCTTGTCTGTTAGCAAGGCTGCATAGAATTCAAATAAGGCATTCATTCGGTTGGTTTTTTCAATTTCCATAAACTTTATTATATCAAAAATTCCATATTTTATAAATAAGAAAATCCGTCATCACTAGAAAGATTACGGATTTTAAAAATGTTTTGCATAATTATTTTTATGTTAATTGTTTTCTAAATAGAATTCGAAACGTTCCCCAACATACTGACTATTTACAAATTCAAATGCTTGACCATCCTCGAGATAAGATACTTGTTTTAGTGCGAGAATAGCCTGGTTTTTAGAAATTTGTAAATATTGAGCCACTTTTTCATTGGCTAAACGCGCAAAAATGGTTTGTTTGCTCGTTCCAATTCGATAACCATTGTCCATAAGTGTTTTAAAGAAATGGTTGGTAACATCTTCTTTTGGGACATTTTTTATCAAGCGTTCAGGAATGCTGGCAACCTCATACACGACGGGAACATTATCTGCATAGCGGACCCGCTCCATTCGAATAACATACTCGCCACGGGATAAACCTAACTGTTCAACTTCTTTTTCATTAGGTTTGGTTCGTGTATAGGACAATAATTTGCTGCTTGGCGTCTTTCCTTGGAGTTGTACTAATTCAGTAAAGGAAGTCGTGCCTCGCATCTTTTCTTGAACCCGTGTACTGGCGACATAAGTACCGGAACCAATCTTGCGTTGTAGAATACCTTCTTCCACTAAAAGTGTGATTCCTTGACGGAGCGTCATACGAGAAACACCAAATTCATCTGCTAAATCGCGTTCACTTGGTAAACGTTGACCAATTTTCCAGATTCCGTTATCGATTTGTTCCTTAATTTTATCGTGAATTGTGATATATGCTGCTTTCATTTATCTAGCCTTTCTCTTCTTTCTAGTTTACCAAAAATAAAGGCGTTTGGCTAATTCAGGCCACACTCTATTGGTAAAATTCTCCTAGGCAAACAATGAAGTCAGATTACCTAAAATAAAGTGAGTAAAAACAATAAAAATACGAACACTAACATTTTTATTATCACTCATAGTTTGCAAAACAGATATTTAACAAATAAAATTTTGAAAATGTTCGCTTTTATGTTAAAATAACTAATAGTATTTGAATTTTTTTCAAAACGAAAGGGAAAAACATGACAAAACAAGATGTCCAAAAAATTATTGTATTGGATTATGGTAGCCAGTACAACCAACTTATTTCACGTCGAATTCGTGAATTTGGTGTCTTTTCAGAATTGAAAAACCATAAAATTACAGCTGAGGAAGTCCGTGCTATCAATCCAATTGGTATCGTTCTTTCAGGTGGACCGAACTCTGTCTACGCAGAAAATGCCTTTGATATTGATCCAGAAATCTTTGAATTGGGTATTCCAATCTTGGGTATTTGCTACGGTATGCAGTTGATTACTCACAAATTGGGTGGTAAGGTTGTACCTGCTGGTGAGGCTGGAAATCGTGAATATGGTCAATCAAACTTGCAATTGAAAGCTGAATCAGCCTTATTTGCTGGAACACCAGAAGAACAGCTTGTACTCATGAGCCACGGTGATGCAGTAACTGAAATTCCTGCTGATTTCCACCTGGTTGGTCTGTCTGCTGACTGCCCTTACGCGGCCATTGAAAATACGGAACGCCGTATCTACGGTATCCAGTTCCACCCAGAAGTTCGTCATTCCGTATATGGAAACGATATTTTGAAAAACTTTGCGTTTGGTATCTGTGGAGCCAAAGGCGACTGGGAAATGGAAAACTTCATCGAAACAGAAATTGAAAAAATCCGCCAGACTGTTGGGGACAAGAAAGTCTTGCTCGGTTTATCAGGCGGTGTGGATTCATCTGTTGTTGGCGTCCTTCTCCAACGCGCTATCGGTGACCAATTGACCTGTATCTTCGTTGACCATGGTCTTCTACGTAAGAATGAAGGCGATCAGGTTATGGAAATGTTGGGCGGTAAATTTGGCCTCAATATTATTCGCGTCGATGCTGCTAAGCGTTTCTTAGACCTACTTGCTGGCGTATCTGACCCTGAGAAGAAACGTAAAATCATCGGTAATGAATTTGTTTACGTATTTGACGATGAAGCGAGCAAGTTGACTGATGTTGAATTCCTAGCGCAAGGAACGCTTTATACCGATATAATCGAGTCAGGAACGGATACTGCTGAGACAATCAAATCTCACCACAACGTTGGTGGTCTGCCAGAAGATATGCAGTTCAAGTTGATTGAACCGCTCAATACTCTCTTTAAGGATGAAGTTCGTGCCCTTGGTACTGCTCTTGGTATGCCGGATGAAGTTGTATGGCGCCAACCATTCCCAGGACCAGGCCTTGCCATTCGTGTCATGGGTGAAATCACTGAGGAAAAACTTCAAACTGTTCGCGAATCTGACGCTATCTTGCGTGAGGAAATTGCAAAAGCAGGTCTTGACCGCGATGTGTGGCAATATTTCACGGTTAACACTGGCGTTCGCTCCGTAGGTGTCATGGGAGATGGTCGTACCTACGACTACACCATCGCCATCCGTGCTATCACTTCTGTCGATGGAATGACAGCTGACTTTGCCAAACTACCATGGGATGTTCTTCAAAAAATCTCTGTCCGTATCGTAAACGAAGTCGACCACGTCAACCGCATCGTCTATGATATAACAAGTAAACCACCAGCAACAGTTGAGTGGGAATAATGGAGAGGCTTGATTTACCTTCAAAATAGCGATTCTACAGCAGTTTAGCAGGAACAAACTAGTCTAAAAAGGGTGAATCTTCGTTTGATTCCCCCCTAAATCCCCCCGAAAAAAGAATTAGCTAGAAATTTTTTCTGGCTAATTCTTTTTATATACTATTGATTTGTTTCAAATCCGTCATCAAATTCTTCACTGTGATAAGAACGTTCGTCTCCATCGTTTTCAAATGTTTTTGAAAATAATTCATCAGTATTTGCTGAAGTAAATAGATTGTTAAAATTCGTATACCTATTTGATTGCAAGGCATTCCAGTCATCCCCTAGAGGTATTTTTTTAGGTAACTCTTTCGCCTCCCCTTTAAATACTATTTTTTTCTTTGAAGAATCTTCAGGGGATATAGTAATATCTTCGATTTCTGCATAATGTGTAATTTTTTTAATAGGCGTTTTTTGGTATACAGCAATATACTTCAAAAATGGAATCCTATCCTCGTTAATCCTAACTGAATACCATGAATTTTCGCCAATAAATACTTTTTCGAAGCCACTCTTTCTTGCTCTAACAATTATTGTATTTTGATATTCTATTTCCGACTTAATTTTTTCAATTTCATCAATTTCCTTCTCTATACCTTTTTTCTCGTCTTCTGATAAGCTCAATATATCTTTAATAAATAGTGAACTTGATTTTCTAATAACGGGTATACCTGTTTCTTTAAGAAACTCTACCTTAAGTTCTGGTAATAACTCTAATTCTGAGGTTCCGTTACTAGTACACCAATCTGTCTTTTTATCATCAGAAACAATTACTACATTACTAAATTTTTTCTCTTTTACAAATTCTATAATATCAAGCCAAAGCATCGCATCACCAAAAGATGCATTAAATTCAAGTGTAGCAAATTTACGCATTTTTTTCTTTTGTTTATCTTTAAATCCGGGTGGAATATCTTTTTGATATCTTTCAGGAATTACTTTTCCAAAATAATCAAGTTTTTCCTGAGTATACTCTTTCCCAAGTACACCTTCTTTTAGGAAAATTGAATTAATTCGTTGAAGGCGCTCTTCAATACCTTCAATATATTTTTGGGAATTGAAATCCGCTTTGTCGGGTTCGATTTGACTCAGTGATTCAACTAATACCTCGTTTAATCCATCTAATTGTGACTTTACTTTGTTAAAAATTTCGTCTAAGAAAGAATCTATTTTTTTATTAGCTCCATTTTCTCCTTTAAAATTTATATTTCCATTTAAAGCATTAATGTCAATACCCTGTTTGTTTATGATTTTTTTCTTCAAAAAATCTTGGAACGCTTTAGTATCTGTGTCAAAGACAGAATCCAAATCCTCTATTCCTTCAAATATGCTGTTAATTGCATCTAGTGTGTTTTTTGTACCAGATATGTGACTCCTAATGTTATCAATGCTTTCAAGATAAACAATAAATGGTAAATATGTTTTGTCAATAACATTTTCTAACGCATTAAAAAATTTTTCTGAATTATGTACCGATTGAATTGCATACGATATATAGTTTGAGTCAAATACATATAAGGTCTGTTCATCTTCATTAAAATCAAGATTATACAATGATGCAAAATAATTATTCATATTAATAATTCTTTCTATAACTTAAATTTTCGATATTTAGATAATAACTTACAGTTATTAATAATGTCAATAGAATTAAGTAAAATAAATCCATAAGAAAACAACCAAGAAATTTCTCGGTTGTCAACATTATTTATTTAATGTTACTGTTTCACCACTGTCCCCTGCTAAATCAGGTATTGTTACAGAATCTCCTGAAACTGAATATTTCAGCTCTGTTCCATTACTATCACTGATAATCTGTTTGTCTGTATCAATGGTTACTTTCTCGGAATAGAGGTACTTCACATTATTACCTCTTTCTGAAAGGAGATTGATATTAAGTATGTTTTCATCACCACTTACTTTTAGTTCGTAATGCAATGTTAATTCTTCATCTTCGAATCCCATTTCAGAACCATCAATACCGCCTTTTTCGTATGAATATGTTCCTGATAGCTGACTATCATTAGTATTCGATTGTTTACCACAAGCACAAAGGACAATTGTTAGTGTTAGAGTGAGTAGGGTCAATATTAGTTTCTTTACGCTCATCAGTCTGCTCTTTTCTTTAATTGTTTGAAATTAGATTTTCTAGCTCTGAATCACTTGGAGCTGTAGATGGGTAAGTTTCAAATACTAGCTTGGGTACGATGTAGATATTCGCAAGGCTAGATAATACTATTTGTTCTGAAATAATCTCTTCTCCCATTACTTGGTCTTTAGTAATGTCCCATAAAGAATTTCCGTAATCGCTTGATAGTAAGTAGTATTTAGAATCTAGCTCACTATTTTGCAATTTTTTAGCATAATCAGTTTGACGATTTGCAAGAGCTGATGGAAGAATCTCTAGTTGAATAGACTCCCCAGCTGGTAAATCACTAGCAAGAGCAATCTGAGCAATTTTTACCCTCTCAGAACGTCCTGACAACGTTGTGTAGCCATATAGAGTGAAATATGTTCCGTACAAGTTGTTATTGTTTGAATTGGTTGTTGTTCCAATCAGTGTTTCATCGTAGTTGTTAGTAACAGTAACTTTTAATCTTCTAGTTGATTCATCATAACCGTCAAGCGTGACTTTTAGCTTTGTCAATTCAGAAGGAAGATAGTCATTAGTAACATTTAGACTAGCCTGTCCATTGAAGATGTTGGTTTGATTCTCATTCCATGCTTTTTGACTTCGTTCTTCAATCTCATTATGGTAATTTGAACCATCAGTCTCAGCTACTTCTTCATAAAACTCCTTCAACCACTTATTTCTTTGCTCCTCGGAGATTGCATCCTTTGATGAAGAGGAGGTTTCAACAATCTTTTCAGAGGATTTTGTGGTACTTTCATTACTCTGACAAGCAAATAAGAGTGCTGTAGATGCCAATAGTGTAAAGCTCGCTAAAAATTTCTTTTTGTTCATAGTGTGTCTCCTTATTTATAACCAACCGTTTTTCTTCGCAATATCATCATAGAACTCAGAACGGTCATTCCTTCGTTTTAATTCTTCTGCCACTTTATTTTGAGCTTCGGTATTATCTCTAATGTTACGTTGCTCTTGCGCGTGTTGTTCTGCACGTTGTCTAGCCAGACGAGCTTCCGATTCTCTCGTCTCTTTTATAACAGCTTTCGATGCCTGCTCAACTCTTCTAGTCGATACTTCTATATCCCAAAGATTCAAAGCTTTTCCGATAGTCTTCGCTTGCCCATATTCTAATTTTTGTATGAGGAAATTTATGACTTCATCATTATTCCAATACTGATTGGGAATGGAAATGGTATTCATAATATTCATCATTTCATTTTGATGGTTCAGTAGTTGAGCTTCAGTGGATTTCAAGGTATTTTTCAGATTATCTACTGCTAATTGTTGTTTTCTACGCTTTCCAGGGACGAGAGCGTTTTTCTTTCGATTCTCTGGAATAACAACATTTTCATAGTAGATTCTATTTTTTTGAACCTGTCTGATACTGTATAAAACCCAGACTATCAAAAGCCCAACCACAATCGGAACAGGAATTGAGGGAGGAGAATAGATAAAGTCTTCAACCACTTTTATTGGGATATAGAAGAATGTATCCTCAAACTCAAAATCTTGGAAAAGTATAAAAGTTCGAATAATTGTTTCTATAATGACACCAATAATGGCAATCCCTGCTAAAGATAATAGTGTAACTATAAGAAATATGATAAACACAATCAGGGATGGTAGGTGAACCAGATTAAAAATAGTAAATCCTCTTGTGCGAATATCCCATTTAAAGTCCTCAAGAAATACTTTTTCATCTGAAATAGCATTCAGGGTAACCTCAGCTTGAAAAATTTCTCTTCCAAGTTCTTTTATTCTATTTTGTGTTGAGGGAATTAGATTATTTTTTAGGGTTAAAAATCTCTTGAGAGCGTATAAAACTTCCATTTTTTACCTCTAATTTGTTTATTATCTAAAATTATACTCAATAAATTGAATATAGTCAATATGTTGGTAATGTTACCATATTGTTTATATAAGAGAATTTAAGAGCGAGTAATAACATGATTTCATATAAACCCTTCTATGAGACTTTGAATAAAAGAGGAATTTCAGAATATTATTTAATCAAGGTTGAAAAAATTTCTGCACATACGTTACATCGAATGAAATCAGGAGAACCAATAACAACAAAAACAATTGATAAATTATGTGAAATTCTTGAATGTAATGTTGAAGACATAATCAAACATGAACTAGATGAATACTAAAAGCCAAGCACAATCGCTTGGCTTTTAGTATATTCGGTTTTCTAAGAAATTTTTTAATCTCATATCAATATTTTTGGCATATTCAAGGCAATCCTCCTTGGACTGCTGAAGCTTCTTCTTAATGTCTAAATACAACTTGTCACAATTATCTGTAATTGCGAGTACTTCTTCAACCTTAAGTAATAATTGAATAATGGCCTTTTCAAAATCATTCGAGTATTTGCTATAATCAATTGCTTTTCCTAAATATTCATCCATTAAATCATACATATCTTTGTAATACATTGACTCAAGGTTCTGCTTTTCGAGTTCGTTCTCAAAATCTTTCCATTTTTCCAAAATACTTTTAAAGGAGTATTTCTTAATATTCAGGGAATCTAGGACATTTTCAATAGTTATTATTTCTAACTCAGAACTGCTACGATTCAAATTTTCAATGATAAGCATAGTAATTGTAACTTTCTGAATACATTTCCTTAGTTCCAAATAATAGTCTTCGAAATCATCACTCAATTTATTTAAAGTATAGTTTATATTTTCGTCTAAACCTTGATATTCTTCAATAATATTTTGCAACTGTAACTTTGTTCCTTCCCACTTCTTCTCTAACTTTCTATATTCTTCAGGAATAAGAGTAGAAATTTTCTGTGGCGATTTGCTTAAACGACTTCGTTTAATTGCTTCTAGTGTTGCCTTTAGTTCGTAGTGACCATTAAAATTCTTGTGGTTATCAGTTGAGCATTTTCTGACCAAACGTATTAAAGATTCGAGCTTATAATCATCATTCTTCTCAATGTTAATCTGTACAGATTTTGTAAGGTATTGATTATTTATTAAAAACTTAATTTCTTGTTTATTAAGAAATATCTCTCCATTAACAAATTGTATAAGCGTAACTAACGATTCAGTAGCAAGTAATTGAGTCTCCATTTTTTTATCATAATAATTTTCAGAGATGTAAAGGATAAAATCAGCAATTAACTTATGCATTTGCTCCTTATTCTTTTTATTTAGTCGTACCTTGTTTGTAATCTCTTCTACAATCCAATGAGTATAGTTTATTGCAAGTGGCTCCTTAGTAAATACTTTTGCTAGTTTGTAGCTTAATTCTACTAACATTGATTGAGCTATCAATTCTGCAACTTCTTCTTGAAAAATTTTAAATAGTATAACGTGACCAGTCCTGCTCTGGCCATTTACCTTATCAAATTCTTCAATCTGTTCAGAAAAAATATTATTTTTGTATTCTACAAAATCATATGTACCCCTCAAAAACGTTGCTACAGAAGCTATTTCAAGCTCTTTTTCATTGAAATAAATTTTCATAACATTGCACCCTTCGGATTTTAACTAAAACTCTGAAATCTACTAATTAGCATGTGAGACTACTTATATAACTTGTATATTATATAATTTCATAGATTCGGATTCGAACTATTTTCTGTTTTTTACACATAAGTTTATAGCAGATATAATGAATATAGATTAACGTTAATTGATTTTTTAACTCTTTGTAGAATATTTTAACACATAAGTATACTACAAAAAAGACCAGGAAAATGAGAGGAAAATTAAGAATGAAAACAAAAAAACTAAGTCCTTCAGTTTTAGCCAGCGTTGTAACTGATGTTAGTAAACCATATTTTTTATTGTCCACCGACTATACTTTGAAATTTAAGTATGATGATAATGGTAGGACCGATAAAATCACAGGGTACAAATACTGGTTTATACAAGATAATTCAGAGCCGTTTCAAGTTGCACTTCCAGCAGAGTTAAACAAGAATCTAAAAATATTCATTGGATATAAATTTCAGAATTTAGAAGCTTATGATTTCAATGGTACGATTTATTTCAGAGCTGAATCAATTCAGTTATTTGAATAAAAAAAGAAAGGTAAACTGAAAAATGAAGATAACTTTGTTATCGACTGTCGCTGAGCATACATTACAAAATGAAGCAACTGACTTTGACATTGCTCTCATCACTTACAGCGAAATGTCAAAAAAAGACTTCAAGTTACAATGTTCAAGTAGTCTAGAAGACATGATAATCGGTCATGAAGAGCGTGAAAAAGCACCAGTCTATTTAGTGCTAAAAAATAAATTTACTGGTGAATATTGTGATACTTCTTCTGTTTTACGACTACAAGAAAAGCTGTACAATGAGCAACTTGAAAATACAAAAGCTGATTTAAAAAGAACAGAGTCAGTATTAACTTCTAGAAATGCAGAGTTAAATCGATTGCTCAGTGACAAAGAAAAAGTTGAGAAAGATATTTCAAACGCTATTAGAGAACGTGCAAGTGTGAATCAAGAAATACGTGTTCTTGAACGAGATAAGCGCAAAGCAGAAAAAGAATTTGATGATTGGAAAGATGATAACCCAATTTTTCGATTTTTGTATTGGCTTTCTCAGTTAATATATGACTAATTCTTTAAAATAACTCTAGAAACCGATAAAAATTGATTGCTTGTACTTAAGTGAAACACTCAATCTATCGTTGCTCGATTTGTTGTTTTGCTGATAATTTCTTTTAAGAACTGTGATTGAATGTAAGCTGTTGAAGCCTGCGAGACAGATGAATGAAATCACAGTTCTTTAGAAAATCAGCCTCAACAAGGGCAATGACTAGCTATTGAGCAGTAACGCTTAACAAGTAATCAATTTTTCTATCGTTATAGTTTATACAAGAATTAGCATGCATTATTGAGAAAAATAACGAAAAATTTATCATATTTCCTCTAAAATTCTATTTTAATTGTGCATTTCGTAAGAAAATTTATTGAAGATTTGCACTGACGAAACATAGCGATTAAATTATCCAAATTTTTATTTTGTCATTGTCAAGAGTAACATCTGCTCTAGAAAAAAATGCTGTCTGGGCTTGTTATAGACAGCATGAATTACATTGTCATTGTCAAAATTTGAAAGGAATAAAATGAAGAAAAAGAGAAAAATGTCAGAAAAGGTACCTACTATTCGACATACTGCTTATATGTTCTGTTCAACAGTTGAAAGTGTTTCAATTAAAAATTTGCAAGAAATAATCAAATTATTTCAAGAAACACTGAATCCATTTGAAATTGCAGGTATCATCCACGATAAAGATATTGATACAGAATCACACTATCATATTATCATCAGATTTAAAAATGCTGTTTGGTTAAATTCAATTATCAACAAGCTTTCGCAAAATGGGTTTGAGGTTCAATCAAACTTTTTCGAAGCATGGAAAGGTAAAGTTAATAACGCTTATTCTTATTTAATTCATCGTACGGAGGATGCTAGTGAAAAACATCAATATACAGTTGATGAAGTTATCGCAAATTTTGACTATGCTGAAAGAATCGAGAACATTGAGTCAAAAATCCAATCTAACTCAAGGAAAGAAAGAACAATCAACGTTGTCCGAAATCTCATAAATAAAATAATCGCTGGAGATATAACTTTCGACGAAGCAATTAAACAGGTTGATGGATATACACTTGTGAAATACGATAGAGAATTTTCAAAAGCTAAGAAAAGACGAACAGAAATTGATTTTGAAAATTGGAAAGAAAATGCACTAAAAAATGGGTTTAAGCGAGAAATAGTCTGGCTTTATGGACCATCAGGAACTGGAAAATCAAGATTATGTAAACACTTTGCAAAATCGCTTGGAAAACCATTTTATACAACAGGTTCTTCACGTGACCCATTTCAAAATGTCGCTTCACAAGAGACTATAATTATCGAGGAAATCAGACCAGGTCGGGGAGGTAATTTTAATTACGCTGACTTCTTACTTATCATTGACCCATTCAATGCTGATGCTACTGCTTCCAGCCGTTTCTTTGATAAACCAATTATTGCGACGACAATAATAATAAACACCCCATTTTCACCTTCTCAATTCTATGAATCAATAAGTAAACAAGCTGGTTTTGATAAGAAAATTGATACGTTGACCCAGCTCATTAGACGAATCACACTGCTTCAAGAAGTAACAGATAAATCAATTATCACATATAAATTTGATAATAAAAAAAATGAATATGTAGAACATGAGCGAATCGGCAATCCTTACTACGAGCCCGAAAAAGATAAAATTGAATTCAATTCAGATGTTTATGATAAGTATAAAAAAATGACTCTCAAAATATCAAAGGAGGAAGATGATGACAGACAGAATGATTGAAAAATCCCATCTGATAAAGATGGGGTTTACAAAATACCAAGCCACAGGCATTATCAAACAAGTTAAGCTGAACCTTGTCAATCAAGGTTATTATTTGTATAATAACAAGAGACTTGGTATTGTTCCAGCTTCTGCTGTCGAATCTTTTATTGGAGTAACAATTTCAGAGGAGACAGAAGAGAATGGCAAACAAAACCCAACAAAAAACTAAGTATCCAGGTGTTTACAAGGACCTAAAGTCAGGTAAATTTTTTTATCAGATTGAGTTAGGTACAGACAAAGCAACAGGTGAAAGAATAAGGAGGAAAAAATCAAAAGATAGATTCGGGAATATCTTTACATCAGCACTTCAAGCACATAAAGAAGTTACTAGAATAAAAAGAGAGTACCATAAAGCAGATGGCTATTCTTTTTATCATATGAAGTATCGAGAATTTATGGACACAGTATATATTCCATACTATCGTTCATATGTCGAGACCTCAACGTTTAATACTAGATATCCAGCTTTACAACTTATTATTGAAAAATTTGGTGATATAAAACTACGTGAAATAAGCGTGACCGATGTTGATAATTTTAAGATTTGGCTACTGACAGATGAAAACAATGGAGGCTCAGGTTACAGTCAATCATATGCTTCCCTAGTTTTTGGTATGTTTCGTAAAACACTTGATAAAGCTGTCGAGAGAAATTTTCTTGAATACAATATTTCAAAAAAAGTAAAGGCAATTCCGAAAGGAAAGCAAATTGTCCCTTATTGGACAAGGACGGAATTCGAGTTAGTCTTGCAACAAATATGCCTAGATGATGTATATGAACATTTGTGTTTTGTAATGCTATATTTATATTATACGACTGGTATTCGAGTTAATGAAGGAACTGCTTTGTTTTGGAGTGATATTGCATTTGAGCAACAACAATTACGCATCCACCACATGCTTGAGGTTCAATCAAGAAAAAAATACATTAGAAAAGAATATACAAAAACAGATGATGGCAAAAGAATCATTGAATTAGATGATACAACTGTCAGTATATTGAGACAATGGCGAGAAATACAAACTCAAATAGGACTTGGTAAAGAAAATGACTTTATATTTACTTACGATGGCTACCCTATGATAAAGTCAACAATAAATCGAATATTAAATAGATATGCAGAGCTTGCGGGCGTTCGTAGGATTCAACCTAAAGGTCTAAGACATAGTCATGCAAGCTATGTTTTAAATGAGTTAAAAGCTTCTATTCTTGCGCTTTCAAAGAGATTAGGACATTCAAGTCCTGAGATAACTTTGCGTCACTATGCTCACTTGTACAGTGGTGCTGATAAAGAGATAGCCCAGTTACTCACTAATGCAATTAACATACAAACTGCACATGAAACTAGAGTAAAATTTAATGGAAACCAACATATGAAAAAATCAATCCCCCCTAAAACACCCCCCTTTGATGTATATACTACTTCTAATCCCTTGTCCCACAAGGGATAGGAGGATACCTGTTTCAATTGAGTGGGAGTGATAGAGCCTGGGGATAGGCTCTATCAGCAATTCAATCAGACTAATTTACCCGATGCCTAAAAACAAAAAAGCGTCGCTGATCTGGGAAATCAATTAACCAGACGCTCCAAAATAGGAAAGAGTCTTATAAAAAAACAATCAAAGAGTAGTTTAGTGCTACTACTTTGATTGTTTTTTTGTTTTCTAGCTTAAAGCTCTAACTAGTACCGTTTTGGAGGGGATGCAAAATGCGATGTAATGATGTCATCCAGTTGTTCAGCAATACTTGCAAACTGCAGGTTTAAGTCCAAATTTTTGACACTAATCCGGTTTCCATGCATTTGGTAGACCTGATTAGGTTGAATATCTATATCGGTTTTAGCGTATAGAAGCATTCCTGCTACTATATCGTTTGAATCTGACAGGCGATAAGCCTGGTTTTTCACATAGGTAAAAATTTGGTATAGATTATTTGAATGGAGTGTGCGCTTATCAAAGCGAATCTGTGTGTTACTAGAATAATATTTAGCATCAATAATCAATATAGTATCTTTATATTTGAGGTAAATATCACTTTGCATGATGGGGAGCATTTCTCCAAAACCATCATCTAGTGCCCAAGGTATCTGAGAGGCGGTAACCTGTATTTGGGGATAATGCTTTTTATAATATCCAAGAATGAACTTCTCATATAGCAAGGATTCCCTTCGCTCATCAAGAAAATTCATCAATTTCTTATTCCCCTCCCTCTCTGTATGAATTAATCCATTCACCACCAAATAGCAGATTGACATTAGTAATTGATACGACTGATTGTTTCGATTATATTGTAAATTCCAATTGATTGAGTGTAGATTAATTTTTGAGACTTCTCCAAAGAAAACTAAGAGTTTTCTCAATTTCTTTTTCCTGTCCCTGCTTATATCAGCTTTTAGCAGTATCTCAATGCTTGCTTTGATAATGCGATTCATTCTACTGTCAAGAGAAAAATCATCGTATTGGCAAACAAGTTGCTTTCTACGCCAATTCGGAGGTGTTAAAGATTCAGAGATATTTATTTTACCTTTAAGTGCCGAGAGTGACTCGGTTTGAGAACGATACTCTCGACCAAGTCCTCTTTTCACCTGTATCGAGAGGCTGATTATCATTATTTCCGCCAGTAGATCTGCAGCATTTTTAAATTCTTCAGTAGCGATCCGTTTATATTCCTGCTTATGAAGGATTTTGAATGCGTAGGATAGCATATAGTAGATATTTTGGACAGGTATCACTGGATGGCACTCCTTAACTTACTACTCCAATCATGAATTTTTGTCGGTTCATCAAACCAATATTCTTTCAAGAGAGGAATCAGTTCATATTCAACAATGGCTTCTAGCAAACCTTGGTCCAGTACTTCTGCCGATAAACCGCAGAAGTAACTATGCCCAATACAGAAGCTATCTCCCAGTACTTCCTCTGTTGAAATGGCCTGATTTAGCTTTTCTACACAGGAAATGAGTCTATCGAATTTTTCGTTTTTCAGATTTGTTTGATAATCTTTGAATCCCGCAGTTGAAAAACCTGGCTTGATGTCAAAGAAGGCAAAGCGTCGTCTCAGTGCATAATCAAGTAGGGCTAAACTCCTATCTGCGGTATTCATCATGCCGATGATATATAGATTTTCTGGAATTGAGAATTGCTCATCCGAGTAGAGGAGTTGTAAAGACTTGCCTCGTTTGTCATTTTCTATCAGCATAAACAATTCACCAAAAATTTTGCTCAAATTTCCCCTGTTTATTTCATCAATAATAAAGAAATAATCATGATTCTTGTCAGACTCTGCTTTTTTGCAGAAAGTATAGAATGCCCCTCTTCTCAGCTCAAAGCCACTTGTCGAAGGTCTAAAGCCCATGATGAAGTCCTCGTAGGAATAGCTTTGGTGAAACTGAATTGTCATGACCCTTTCTAAATCTGGTTTACCCATTAATGAAAATGCTAGGCGCTCTGCAACAAACGTCTTTCCAACTCCTGGCGCTCCTTGTAAGATGATATTCTTTTTCATTTGGAGTATGGAGGTTAATTGATCATACTCTTCTTCTGTCATATAGACTTCTGATAGGAAGTGATTTTTAGTATAGCTATCTTCTACTACCTCTTCTCTACCTATCTCGTTTCCAGTATCAGCTTCATCAGCCAGTGGAGAAATTGTTTCAGCACTTCTTTCTTTCTCTTCTTGATTGTATTTCCAAGCCATGGATGATAATTCTTTAAAATTTTTCAGTTTGCTCTCTGCACTCTTTAAATATTGAAGTATAGAATCTGAAATATCAAAATACTCATCAGCAGAAATTTTTGACTTCATCTTTGGCAATTTTTGGACAATGTCAGCAGGAATCTCCCCAGACTCATACACATACTTTTCATTTTGACCATCTAGGTTCAAGAAAAAGTCAGGAGCAATCCAATACAAGGCCATCGTAATCTTGCTGTTGCCATTTCCTTTCTTGTTTATAGCCAAATCAAAATAGTGTGAAAATTTTTCTTTCTTCTCAGCCGTAGGCTCCTTGCTATAGGTCAAAGCAGCAATGAAAAGTTCCCATAAGTCATCAATATCATTCTCATCACGATCTCCGATGAAGTAATAGAAAGTCGCATTCTGATTATTCAGTACTGGTATGCTTTCAAAAGAGGATGGGATTTCCGCTTGGAGGTGGAATAATTCTGCTATAGCTGTCAGAATTTTAATACGATTCTCCTCTTTTATTTGCTTATTGAAGAGTCCAAATATCGTAAAAGGATCAATATCCATCAGTTGATTGTCCTTTTCTAACGTGGGCATATGTATCTTTGTTTTGGTATAGATAGCTTTTACTTTCTCAACCAGCTCTGCTCTATTATCTTTATAGTCTACTAATTTCCAAGCAAATTCCTTATAAAAGTTTACCCAATTGAATTGATATTGTTCATCCATAGTATCCTCCAACGGTGTTGTATCTACACCTATTAAATTATGAGTTCGAATTACCTATATTTTATCATTAAACATTCCTGTCGTAAACTTAGAATTTATATACTTGTGTAACCGTTTAATGTGGTACCATAAAATAGTTGCTTTTTATATTTTTATATGATAATATATGGATGAAAACGTTTTAGAAAGGTGTGATGGCTGTGTTGAAATACTCGAAAGTGCTGTTACTTGTCTTGCTTATTGCCACTGGTCTATCTTGTATCGGAATCTACTGGCTCGGAAAAGAGCAAAATAGACTATTAAATGAGCAGTGGCATGCCTTGAACATACGCATTATTAATGATCTAGGAACAAAAATTGATGCCATTGGTGGTCCGCAAAATCCGCGTATCATTGGATTCTTTCAGCGAGATGACACTACTGCTATCAGCCAGCGGATTGGTACAGCTTCTGAGGAGGAACTGAAAATAGCTAAACCTGACAATCTATTCCAGAAAGAGTGGATTGTTCTCTATCCTCAAACGCGCAGCAGTCCCTTTGAAAATACTTCTGCCTATGCAGTAATGAAAAACAGTATCAAGGCTGACTGGCTCCATGTGACTACTTCATCAGAGACGGAATTAGATATTTTTTATGAGAAGGCAGATGAAAGCTTGCTGACCTTGGAAGACTTGGTGCAAGACAAGGAAAGTTTTCGTACTACACTAAAAACAATCCTAGTTTCAGCTAAAAATGAGGCTGAAATTCAAGTTCAAAAAGATATTTTAGAAATGTTCGAGAGTGATGATTGGTCTGCTATTCCCTTTGCTTACACTGAAAAATCTCTGATATTGGAGAAAGCTGTCATTTCAATTTTTGCATTTGTAGATAGTCTAAATCCCTACTATTTTTCAGAACAAACCCTTGCAGATTTGCGTTTATCAGAAGAATCGCGCCAGGCTTTAGAAGATTCGGTAGATAAGACAATTATCACCTATCCTTGAATAAACGGTGGGAGTGGGAAAGTCGTCATGGATGTCTTTCCCAGCTTCTTTATATTTTGTTTAACAAATTAAACATTTTTGTGGATTTGAAAAATATTTTTTGTTATACTTGTGTTATGAAAACATCAACACTTGGAAAGTTACTAGAATTACCAAATTTTCACCACTTCTACACCGTTCCAATTAGAGAAAATACGGAGTCTTCTGGAAATTATATAATTGTTTTTGAACAGGACAAGCAACCTATATTTGTTGATTTGAAAAATGAGACTGGTCACACTCGTGAGGTACGCTTTGCCAGTCATTTTGACAGCGCCGGTCTTCTGGTCGGATTAGGAGCCATTCCTATCAATTATTGGCCTACCTGCCAGATTCTTGGTGTGAAGAAAAATAATAATCGACGAGGACTTAGTCTATCTAGTCTGATGGATGGTTATGGACGTCTACCTATTTTTAAGGAAATGGCAGAGCGTTATAGAGCGCGTGGACAATCAACCATTTATGACCCCTACCGTTATTCATATACTATTGATGAAAAGAAGGTTATTAAGGATAATCAATTAACCCTTATTCCAAAGAAAGAATACGAAAAGATAAAAGATTTCCATCCTTTTTTGCAAACAAAGCATGGAAATGTTTATGCAGTTCCTTGTTTCTATCAAGACAGGAAACGAAATCAGATTACTAAAATCTATATTATGGGCTGGTACTTTTATGAGAAGCAATTAAAAATATCTTGGAAACCTTCTCACTCTCGTAAAAGCCGCTGGCGTTCTTCTCTTGTTTCAGTTGATAAATTATCGGACCGCTTCTTCTTTCGTAACCGCCCAATAACAAAGTATCTATCTAATCACTCCCTCCTCCAGTATACTGTTATAAAAAACAAAACTGGAGGATTTATTATGTCACAGCCCATCGTCCCATTGACTGTTCCCCAATCTCGCCGCTTTGAGAAGAAAGGCAGAAACGATATTCTGATGAAAATTCGTCTCGGAAAAGTGGAAGTCACATTCTTTCACTCTATCAACCAAAAAATATTAGAAACAATCTTGGATAAGGTACTGCACTATGACCATCCGACTCAGTGATTTAGGTCAAGTCTACTTGGTTTGCGGTAAAACGGACATGCGTCAAGGGATTGATTCTCTCGCCTACCTTGTCAAAAGTCAATTCAATCTGGATCCCTTTTCAGGTCAGGTCTATCTCTTCTGCGGAGGTCGAAAAGACCGATTCAAAGCTCTTTACTGGGACGGACAAGGATTTTGGTTATTGTATAAACGTTTTGAGAATGGAAAATTGACCTGGCCAAACAATGAAGAAGAGGTCAAGGCTCTAACTTCCGAGCAGGTGGACTGGCTCATGAAAGGATTTTCTATCAATCCAAAAATAAATCTTTCAAAAAGTCGTGATTTCTATTGAAATCATGGCTTTTCTTTGTGTATAATGAGATAAAAAGAAGGAGATTGGTTATGTCATCACTAGAAAAAATTATTGAAACACAGTCAAAAACGATAGATATGATGGCTAATGAACTTACCCTCCTTCGTGAACAGATTGAGTATCTGAGACAGAAACTCTACGGAAAATCATCAGAGAAGGTTGTGTATCAACCCGGTCAGCTGAGCTTGTTTGGGGAGGAAATTCTCCCTGAAGAAGAAGCTGACTTACCCAGTTGAAACGGAGACCATCACCTATAAACGCAAGAAAGCCAAGGGAGTTCGTCAGGCTATTTTTAGTCAGTTCACTCCAGAGATTGTTCATCACGAATTGCAGGGCGAAGATTGCACTTGTCCAGACTGTCATGGACAGTTGAAAGAGATTGGTTCTACTGTTCAACGACAAGAGTTGGTCTTCATTCCCGCACAATTAAAGCGGATTGACCATGTTCAACACGCATACAAGTGTCAGGCATGTAGTCAGAAGAATCTGAGCGATAAGATTATCAAGGCTCCAGTTCCTAAGGCACCTTTGGCACACAGCTTGGGTTCAGCTTCTATCATCGCCCATACTATTCATCAGAAGTTCAATCTTAAGGTGCCCAATTACCGCCAGGAAGAGGACTGGCATAAGCTTGGTCTGCCAATCAGTCGGAAGGAAATAGCCAACTGGCACATCAAGTCTAGTCAGTATTATTTCGAACCGATTTATGACCTGTTGCACGAGAAATTGTTGGAGCAGCCTATTCTCCATGCGGATGAAACCTCCTACAAGGTCTTGGAAAATGATAGCCAGTTGACCTTCTACTGGACCTTCTTGTCTGGGAAACATGAGAAAAAGGGCGTCACCCTCTATCATCATGACAAACGACGGAGTGGCTTGGTTGTAAAGGAATTTCTTGGGGATTATGCGGGTTATGTTCACTGTGATATGTGGTCGGCCTATCGGCAGTTAGACAAGGCACAGCTGGTTGGCTGTTGGGCTCACGTTAGACGGAAGTTCTTTGAGGCGACTCCTAAGAAGACAGACAAGACTTCTTTAGGTGCTAAGGGTTTAGCCTATTGCGACCGCCTATTTGCCTTAGAGAATGACTGGGCAGATTTGTCTACTGAGGAACGGCGACATAAACGGCAGACAGAGTTAACTCCCTTGATGGACGAGTTCTTTGATTGGTGTCGCAATCAGGCCGTTTTGCCAGGCTCCAAATTGGGCACTGCAATGGAGTATAGCCTCAAATACGAAACCACCTTCCGAAACGTTCTCTTGGACGGTGACCTAGTCCTATCCAACAATATGGCTGAGAGGGCTATGAAGACCTTGGTGATGGGCAGAAAAAATTGGCTGTTCTCTCAGAGCTTTGAGGGAGCCAAGTCGACAGCTGTCATTTTGAGTCTTTTGGAAACAGCTAAGCGACACGGACTTGATGCAGAGAAATATATGACCTATCTTCTAGAACACTTACCCAACGAAGAGACGCTCGCAAAAAAAGAGGTGCTAGAGGCTTATTTGCCATGGAAGGAAACAATTAAGAGAGCGTGTAAATAGAAAAAGGTTCCAGAGTCGACAGGACTTTGGAACCTTTTCAATATACCTTGTTATTGGGCGGTTACCTTCTTTCAGGGAGAATTGTATAAAAAAGGAACCTATCCAGTGTTCCTGGAAGATCTCACAATAAAAAATAAGGCCTACCAACATCGCCTGGATAGGGAGTTTGCAGCCTTTTTAAGCATTATTGAAGAACAAAAACGGAGAGCACAGCTCCGTGTTAAGTAGAAAATGGGTAGGTTGGTAAATTACCGACTATCATTTTTACGATTATCTTTTAGTTTTACAACGACTCGAAACTGGCGATCAGGATGATTTTCTGTATTGGACATCTGAATACGTGCCTCTAGAATATCGCCGTGTCCAAAATAGATTAACCGACTGATTAGTGAGTTTTTATCCGATGGGATATATCCTAACTTTGTGCCCTGATAAAAGATTGCTACAGCTTCTGAGTCATGTGGGTTTGAAGGCTCTCCGACTAGCTGAACAGGTGTTCCTGGCTTGAGTTGGTCGATTACATCTAGTCCATCATAGTAGGCAAAGGCTGCCAAATGAAAATCTTGCACATTGCGTGTTGGTTCAAATGATGTGAATGTCATGTCTAACCTCCTAGAGAATCATTATGGTTGATAAACAATTTGATAATCTGCATTGATAATGACACCGTTTTGGTAAATAGTGTAACGGGCATTATCATCGCCTTCCAAAACATTATAAGGAATAGATTCGGTGCGCGTGTAGTTACCTTCAATGACGCGCCAATTGTTTTCGCCTAAAATTGAGTTGGCATAATCAATCGTTTTTGGTCCACTATCCAACTGTACGCCTGTTTCAGTATTTTTTAATGGGTCTATACCGCTAGTGGCTGAATTGGTCAAGCGATAATAGACATCTATCACGTCTGCTGCTGTTTCTTGGCTTATTACAATCATTCTATCGCGCGTAGAGTCAGTAGTGTCTGTCTCAGTTGTATTTGCTTGTGTTCCTTTGGGAATCATTAATAGTGTTACATCGCCAATCATTGCGTCTACATAGCCTGTTTCAAAAATTCCGTCAGTTATTTTTCCGCGGCCAAGTAAGGATTGGCTATCTGCTACTAATCCTTTGCTATTGAAGACTAGTGAATTTCCTTGGCTATTTTGCCAGGTGCCTAGTATACTATCGTAATTGCCTTGCATTAGAGCATCTATATCCATAGAACTAAGAGAAATCTCACGTTGGATTGTTGATGACGTGCTTGTATTGGCATTAGAAACCTGGGTATCAGCAGTTGAGGTACTTGCGGAACTGCCCTTCTTTTCAGTTTGACAGGCAGAAAGCGACATGATAGTGAGCAAGCCAAGAGCGAGTGCTAAATATTTTCTGTTCATTCTAGCTATCTCCCCTCTAATCTCTATGAATAGTAAAGCCAGTTGCCTGCTTGGTTGCCATAATGGTCATATCAGAAATCTGCACGTGTGCAGGTTGATTTGCAACAAATAGAGTACAGCTGGCAATATCATTTGCTTGAAGAGCATCAATTCCTTGATAGACTGTCGCTGCTCTCTCTTTATCTCCATGAAAACGGACTTGGCTAAAATCAGTCTCAACGATACCAGGTTGTAACGTAGTTACCTTGATATTTTTATCAATCGTGTCAATACGGATCCCGTCTGAAAGCACCTTGACAGCTGATTTGGTTGCAGCATAGACAGCAGCTCCTGCATAGGCGTAAATACCAGCCGTTGATCCAATATTGATGATATGACCCTCATTATTTTCAACCATTTGTGGCAATAACTGACGTGTCACAGTTAGTAATCCTTTAATATTGGTATCAATCATTGTCATCATGTCAGTCAAATCATAGTCTTGGAATTTGTCCAATCCCAATGCCAGACCAGCATTGTTTACCAAAATATGAATTTGTCCGACTTCTTCTAAGATTTTTTGACAATTTACAATTGTTTGTTCCATATTCGTAATATCAAATGAATGAACGGATACCTGAACATGGTATTGCCTTTCAATATCTTGCTTAATTTCTTCTAGTTTGTCCAATCTTCGTCCTGTAATGATGATATTATCACCATTAGCAGCAAACACATAAGCGATTGCTTTGCCAATACCACTACTTGCACCTGTAATCAATACATTTCGTTTCATCACTCTGTCTCCTATTCTCTTTATTATACTACAATTTTACCTAGTTTGTAAAAATGCTATAGTTAAAAACTCATCAGATTTCCGATGAGTTTGATAGGTATTAAAATAAATTAATGAGGCGCATCAGGTGCATATTAAAACGAACCTGTCTAGCATAGTAGATATTTCCACCATTTACATATAACTTCCCACCATTTAGCAAAGCCAAGGGATGAAAATAGGTATATGTTTCTTCTGTAGTATTCCCTAAGCTTGGTGCTACTACTGTTCTGGAGTATTCTTTAGCTAAAGAGAGTGTATGTTCTCCACCATGCTCAGCAATATAGTCGATGTAGGCTGGACCGAAATTATATGCCTGAACTGCTGTCCAAACCTCTACTCCTTTTTCCTCAGCCAACCGTAGGTTTTCTGTTAGGTAGATAATTCCTTGCCTGATACTCTCTCTACTATCCGTGATAGTGTTAGCATAGCCAGTAGCGGACTCACTTGATTGCATGACATCTGCTTCTTGTCCCTTGGTTTCTGTGTAAATCATTGCTAGGACTAGTTCTTCATTAGCTGGTGTGTCGTTTTCAGCCAATACTTCTTGTACCATAGTTTGATAGGTCATCACTTGCTTGACTGCACTGTAGGTTTGATAGAATTTGTAACCGAGAAAAATCAGCAAAAGAAGTATCAGCGTACGTATCAGTTTTTTCATTTACTTGCTCTTTATGTCTTCAATATTTTTGATAAGAATAGAATAGGTCCCGTTGTCATTTTGAATAAACTCAACCGATTCTGCATCCTCATAGATTGCATTTGGCACAATCAACTCAATTCCGTTTGATAAAGATAGCTTCTGATTTTCAAATTTCTTAAGTTGACGGCTACTATCAATTTCATCGAAGGAAATCTTATCAGGTATGACCTCTTTCAGTTGATCGACGAAATTTAAACGAGCGGTCAGGTTGTTATCGAATAACTGATCAGCCAATTTTTCGGGTGAAAGCTCATTATCTTCTTCCAAATTGTTAAAAATAGCTGATTTGACTTTCGATTGAAATTGAAAATCGCCTTGATGGAAATTGTCAGCAATCTTCTGTGCAGTTTGCTCTACTGCTTTGATTGATTTTTTTGCAGAAATAGCTGGTGTAACCTGCAGAAGATTATCTGAGAAATAATTGAGGAAGGCTCCATTATGTTTGATTCTTTTCTCAATCAAATGATACTTCCGCGTTTGAAGATTGACAATCAAGGCTTCATCAGGTGCAGAGCCTGCCCCTGGCAAATTGTTTTGAGTAATTTTAAGAGGACTTCCGCTTTCCAGACCAACGTGAGCGAGATTTTCACGTAAGGAAATTCTTAGAAAGGCAAAATGCTCTACACCATTTCTCTCAAACTCAATAAATATCAAATCGTTGGTCTTGAGATTTTCAGAAATGGAGAATTCCTCTTTCCAGAGATTAGCAATCTTGACAGAGTTGGTCAGTAGGTCACCATCTAAATAGTCAAGAAAAGGATTGTCGGGGTTAAATTGTCCTGTTTTTGCTTCATCAGAAAAGACACGTTCAATCTTTTTACGCAAATATTCTTCTATTTTTGGGCTAACAGTCAAAAGCTGGTCGGAAAGGACCAGCTCTGTATCATCAGGACTAAATTGATGTATGATGGCTTTTTTTACAAATATATCCATTATAAACCTTCGTAAAGTGGGAATTGATCTGTCAAAGCACGCACTTCTTGACGGACTTCCTCAAGAGCAGTTTCATTTTCTGCATTTTCAAGTGCTTTGATAGTTAGTTGTGCGACCTTGCGAGCTTCCTCTACTCCAAAACCGCGAGCAGTAATGGCCGCAGAGCCAATACGGATACCGCTTGTTTTGAATGGCGAGAGTTTTTCGTAAGGAATTGAGTTTTTATTGAGAGTAATATTTACTTCATCTAAGAGATGCTGAGCAACTTTACCATTTTCAACAACTTTGGTCACGTCAACGAGGAAGAGATGGTTGTCTGTTCCTCCTGTGATGACTTTAAAGTTAGGGTTTGCAAGGAAGACTTCGGCCATGGCCTTGCTGTTCTCAATCACTTTCTGAGCATAGTCTTTGAAAGCTGGGTCCAAAACTTCTTTGAAAGATACGGCTTTTGCAGCAATGACATGCTCTAATGGACCACCTTGGATGCCTGGGAAGATGGCTGAGTTGATTTTCTTGATGAGCTCTTCATCATTGGTCAAAATTAAACCACCACGTGGCCCACGAAGAGTTTTATGAGTCGTAGTTGTTGTAATATGGGCATGTGGCACTGGGTTCGGATGAAGACCTGCTGCTACAAGACCAGCAATATGAGCCATATCCACCATCAGTTTGGCACCCACTGCATCTGCAATTTCGCGGAATTTAGCAAAGTCAATTGTACGTGCATAGGCTGAAGCACCTGCTACAATCAATTTGGGCTGTACTTCTTTTGCTTGTTTTAAAATTGCATCGTAATCAAGCAAGCCAGTTTCTTCGTCAACATTGTAAGCTACAAAGTTGTAAGTTTGTCCTGAGAAGCTAACGGATGCACCGTGAGTCAAGTGACCACCTGCAGCTAAGTCCATCCCCATAACAGTGTCTCCTGGCTCAATCAAGGCCATGTAGGCAGCACAATTGGCCTGGCTTCCTGAGTGTGGTTGAACGTTAGCAAATTTTGCACCGAATATTTCTTTAGCACGTTCAATAGCTAAACTTTCAACTACGTCAACGCATTCCGTACCGCCATAGTAACGACGACCTGGGTAACCTTCTGCGTATTTATTGGTCAAAATAGAACCTTGAGCTGCCATAACAGCTTTAGAAACAATATTTTCAGACGCGATCAATTCGATATTATTTTGTTGGCGTTTTTCTTCAGCTTGGATAGCTTCCCAAACTTCTTTATCAAATTCTTTGTAGTTAACTTTGTCAAAAATCATATACGGTACTCCTTTGTATTGGGCTAAATGTGCTTGATAAAACGCTTCTGCATTTTATCGGAATGATAGCCATTCTTTTCGTAGAAAAGATGGGCTTGGAGACGACTTTCAGCAGAATTGAGGCGAATAAAATGGTAGCCCTCTTTCTGTGCAATTTGCTCAACGGCTTTCAGCAGGCTTGCTCCAATCCCTTGTCCTTGATGACTAGGTAAAACAGCTAGTCCGAGAATATTGAGGCCTGTATCCGAATAGAGACTTTCATAGACTTGTGCGTGAATGTAGCCTTGCACTGCGCCACTTATGTCATCTATATAGACCAACAAGATATGCCCCAATGTGCTCGTGCATCTAAAAAACTGTCGCTCAGTTTGTTCCAATGAACAATCATACCCTAAGGATTGAGCATTGATTTCTCGGATGACTACCAAGTCACTTTTCTCAATGGGACGAATCATAAAACTACCTCAAATTCTATTTCGGGAATGGCTTTCTGAATCTCTTCGCGGCTGATAGCACCTTGGCGCAAAATCCGCGCTTTCTGCCCAGAAAGGTCCAAAATCGTTGAATCAATGCCTGTCAGAGCTTGGTCATCCTCAATGCCAGGCAAATCAACTGAAAATTGTGCCTGGATGTCCGAAAACTTCTTGCCACTTTCGTTTCCTGAAATATTGGCGGACGGTCCAATAAGTGGGCCAGTCTCTGAAATCAAACGTAAGGTTTGTTTGTGATTGGGAAGACGAAAACCAACAGTATCCAGTCCAGAATTAACCCAAAAAGGAACATTTTTGTTTGCTTTCAGGATAATCGTTAGCGGTCCTGGCATAAATCTATTATACAGTTTTTCCAGAAAAAAGGGTGTATTTTGACTGAAAAAATAAATATCGTTCAGATTTGAGACATTTAAGTTCATTGCCTTGTCCCTCGGACGCTGTTTCAACTGATAGACACGATTGACTGCATCTTCATTCAAGGCTTGGGCAAAAAGCCCATAGACTGTTTCAGTTGGAAGGATAACAGCACCACCATTTTCAAGAATTGTTCGGAGTTTATCCATTGTCATCCGCTATGACCTTTCTATCCTGTCCAAATTGGTCTTTGAGGACTCGAATTCGCTTTTTGGGGAAATGCAGAGCGAGTAAGTCGGTTAGGTCTTGCCCTTGCTTGTAGCCAATTTCAAAGTAGAGTTTTCCATTTTCCTTCAAAAATGCCCCTGCTTGCTCTGCAATTTGTCTATAGATAGCCATGCCATCTTCTTCCGCAAATAAGGCCAGATGAGGCTCAGAAGTCAATACATTGAGTCCAACTTCATCTGTGTCATCTGGTGAGATATAGGGCGGATTAGAAACAATGATGTCAAATTGCCCTGTCACAGCTTGCAAGACATCCGATTCTAGAAAGTGAACAGAGACTTGGTTGGTTCTTGCATTTTCCTGAGCCACTGCTAGGGCATCCTTTGAAATGTCAACTGCTACCACTTCCCAATCAGGTCTAGCTTTTGCAAGGGAAATAGCTATGGCACCGCTTCCTGTACCGATGTCTAATACACGCAAACCTGCTCCGCTATTTTCCTGCAAAATCAAATCAACTAATTCTTCCGTTTCAGGTCTTGGAATCAAGACTCGCTCATCCACTGCAAACTCCAAGCCATGAAAATCAGCCTTGCCGATAATGTACTGGGCAGGTCGGTGCTGGGAAAGTTGCTGAAAAATCGCATCAATCTCTTCTTTGTCAGTCGGTGTAACTTCCTGACGGAGCAGGAGGAGAAATTCCGTAAAGTTCAATCCCTTTAAGCCACGAAAGGTGAAGGACAGGGATTCTGCCTCTTCACCGATTGCGACTAATTGTTCTTCGTATGCTGCAAATAATTGAGCGTAATTCATTATTTGTTAAGCTCTTCTAGTTTTTGCGTTTGATCGTAGAGAACAAGGGCATCTACGACTTCGTCCATCTTACCTGACAAGATAGTATCCAGCTTTTGCAAGGTTAAGCCGATACGGTGGTCTGTCACACGGTTTTGTGGGAAGTTGTAGGTACGGATACGCTCTGAACGGTCTCCTGTACCGATAGTTGATTTACGCTCTGCATCCTGCTCATCTTGGGCAATCTGTGCAAAGTGATCAGCTACACGGGCACGAATAATCTTCATGGCCTTTTCACGGTTTTTCTGCTGAGTACGCTCTTCCTGCATTTCTACCTTGATATTGGTTGGTAAGTGAACGATACGCACGGCAGTCGCAACCTTGTTGACGTTCTGACCACCGGCACCAGATGCGTGGTAAATATCGACACGAAGATCTTTTGGATCGATGTCATATTCCACTTCTTCAACTTCAGGCATGATGAGGACAGTTGCTGTTGAGGTGTGGACACGACCTTGGCTTTCTGTCACAGGGACACGTTGGACACGGTGAGCTCCTGATTCATACTTGAGTTTTGAATAAACGGATTGACCAGAGACCATGGCAACCACTTCCTTGATACCGCCGACACCATTATAAGAAGCCTCCATGACTTCAAAACGCCAGCCTTGACCTTCTGCATACTTTTGGTACATGGTCAAAAGGTCTCCAGCAAAGAGGGCAGCTTCATCACCACCTGCGGCACCACGGATTTCCAAGATGATGTTTTTGTCATCGTTAGGGTCTTTTGGTAAAAGAAGGATTTTCAGCTTTTCTTCGTAAGCCTCTTTATCAGCCTTAGCTTGTTTGAGTTCTTCCTTAGCCATTTCCTCCAAGTCAGCATCATCAGAAGATTCTTTAATCATTTCTTCTGCATCGACAATGTTTTGAAGTACAGTCTTATATTCGCGGTAGGCAGTTACTGTATCACGAGTTGCAGCTTCTTCCTTAGACAACTCCATAAAACGCTTGGTATCGCTGACAACCTCAGGGTCAGACAACAATTCACCAAGTTCCTCGTAGCGGTCTTCCACCGCCTGTAATTGATCGTAGATGTTCATAATTTTAAGATATTAAGGGCGTTAAACGAACAAAGCAAAAATAGGAGTTTTGACGAAGGACGAAAGCGTCCTAGGAAAAACTATCTTTTTTGCACAGTTCGTAGCCCGTATTCAGTTCCTTTCTAAAAATTTGGAAAGAACACACTTTTAGTTAGCTTGTAGGGCGTGTTCAGTTCTATTAAGATACAAAGCCCGTTAAGCAAGCACAGTCAAAATAGGAATTTTGACCAAGTGTTACAAACACTTGGAGAAATTATCTTTTTGACACAGCTTGTAGGGCGTGTTCATTTCCTTTCTGTAATATGTAGGTCATGAAACAGGCACAGTTCGTAGCCCGTATTCAATTCCTTTGCCGTAGTATGTAAGTCATGAAAATTGGCACAGAGTCATAGGCAAATTCATTTCTATACAGATGCTCAGTTTACAGTCGCTTCTCATTTCATTTTCAAAAATTAGGGTAAATCTTTAATTTCCGGTGAAAAATAATGTTTGCGACAGACAGGAATGTAGGTTTCATTGCCACCGATTTGAATTTGAGCGCCTTCATAGGTTGGTTTACCGTCTTGAGTTCGCAAAACCATAGTGGCTTTTTTGGAACAATATTGGCAGATTGTTTTGATTTCATCTAATTTATCAGCCAATAAGAGCAAATGTTGGGAACCTTCAAACAGTTCATTTCGGAAATCATTTTTAAGACCGAAAGCCATAACGGGCACATCTAATTCATCGACTACGCGAGCAAGGGCGTAGACATGATGACGTCGAAGAAATTGTGCTTCATCAATGAGAACACAGTAAGGACGCGGTTCCATTTTTTCGATAAAACCAAAGATATCCATATCATCGTCAATCGCTACCGCTTCACGTCGCATACCAATACGGCTTGAAACAACGCCAAAGGCATCACGAGTATCCAAGGCAGAGGTCATGATGACAACGGGCTTGCCTTGCTCTTCATAGTTATGGGCTACTTTAAGAATTTCAATGGTTTTGCCAGAATTCATCGTCCCATATTTATAATATAATTGAGCCACTTTTCTCTTTCCAATCTTAAAATTTCACTCTTTCCATTTTATCATAATTTGACCATTTAGGAAATAGAAAAACAAGCCCGATTTGAGCTTGTTTGTTATTAGGACCAAGGTAATGATAAGAAATTTCCGACACACTCAAAAATAATTTTAGCAGCTTTTGGTTTCCACTTGTATAGCATGACACATCCATAGATTAAGCTGAAAAAGGAGAATGTGATCAATAATGGTCCTTCCCATACACTTTTGTTAAAAACAGTTACTACTAGATACAAAAACAGACCGGCAAGCAGGAATGAAAACACCATACGATAAACATAGTTCATAAGTCATTACCTCCTATGTAAGTATAGAATAGCACAAATTGTAAGCGATGTCAATGCTTCCCTATTCACAACCAATCCCATCACCATCACGATCTAAGTGTGGTGCATATCCTGGATCTCCAATACGTACAGGAGCTGCTCCAGCATTTCGAGCGGCTGTACAATTTTTATAATACACAGTTCCAGCCGATGTTCCTGCGAATTGTTGAATTTGAGCTTGATTTTGTGCTTGGGACTGAGCCTGAGCTGCTTTTTGTGCTTCAGCAGCAAGTCTAGCCTCTTCTTCTTTACGTGCTTTCTCAACGATTGCCTTTTCGGCATTCCAATACTTAATGATAATTTCACTATCTTTTCTGATAACTTTATCATTTATTTCGTTAAAGTTCTTTCCATTAATTTCCACACTCTGAATTTGGCCATTCTTACCTATTTCATTGGTTTCAATTGAGGTCTCAGATACCTGATTAAAGCCATTGTTTGTAAATAGTTGCTTGGTATCTGCTACAGTGGTTGTCGTTAGAGAGACCGGTAATTCAGCAAAACTAGAAAAATCTGAGTAAGTAACTTCGATAGGGATTTGTTTTTTAACGACAGGTTCGATATTTGAAAGATTTTCTATATTCTCACCATTTACAGTAATTTTTCTTATTTTCTCATGCTTGGTTTTATCCTTATCAGCTACTGCAGTCCATTTTACATTTGAAAAACCTGCAGTGGTTAGTTGTTTTTCCAACTCCTTCCAATTTCCAGTTGTATCAAGAGTTGTTGGAAATTCAATATTATCTGGACTGACATCAAAATAAGTAATTGTAATTGGAAGTTTTTTAGAGTAAAAGTATCCACTTGTGTAGGTCGATGAACCGATCTCAATCTTATCTACTGTGTCTTTTTTATCAATATTGCCTTTCTCTACTAAAAGTATTGGACTCTTACTCACATTCTCGAATCCTGCATCATCCAATTTCTCCTCAATTTCCGAAAGTTTCTTTGAAGAAAATGCTAATTCTACTGCATCATCAGTAGCAGCATGATAGGTGATTGTAACGGGAGTCGATTTCAAAACTCTTCCTTCTTTCCAATCCTCCCCATCAACAGATACAATCTTCACAAAAGTATCATCAATATTCTCGCCATATTCAATATTGCTTATTTTAATGGTTTCAACTTTTTCAAACCCAGCTTCCTCAAACTGTTTAAGGACTACCTCAATAGATTTATCATAAATCTGATCTTTCATAGGTAACTCAGCTGTCATTAACTGACCGCCAACAACTGTTGTAATTCCTAAACCTCCAATGGCCATTGCAGTCTTGCGATTAAAAATTTTTTTAATTCTCGGAATAGATTCCAAATGTTTTGAGTGATTTGACCATCTATTAAACATATTCTCTAACCTCAACTATTTTTATATGGATTATTATAACATGTAAAAAATAAGTCTTACAATAACTTCTAGAAAAATTCTTGGATATTGTAAAAAACTATGGTAAAATATACAAAAATTATTCGGAGGTTAGCTATGCCATTTGTACGTATTGATTTATTTGAAGGACGCACAGAGGAACAAAAAATTGCCCTTGCGCGTGAAGTAACTGAGGTGGTATCACGCAATACAAACGCACCCAAAGAAGCCATTCATGTCTTCATCAATGATATGCCTGAGGGAACTTACTACCCACAAGGCGAGATGAAACGCAAATAAGAGAAAACACTCTTGCCAGAATGCAGGAGTGTTTCTTTGTATCAAATCTTATTTCTTGTCATCTTCATCCATGCTGAGTACGCTGAGGAAGGCTTCCTGAGGAACTTCGACGGATCCGATGGCTTTCATCCGTTTTTTACCGGCTTTTTGTTTTTCAAGGAGTTTGCGTTTACGGGAAACATCACCGCCATAACACTTGGCCAAAACGTTCTTACGAAGGGCCTTGATGTCACTCCGAGCCACGATTTTTTGACCGATAGCTGCTTGTATTGGTACTTCAAACTGTTGACGCGGAATGATTTTCTTGAGTTTGTCCACGATAATTTTCCCACGTTCGTAGGCAAATTCCTTGTGGACGATAAAGCTGAGGGCATCGACCTTATCGCCATTGAGGAGAATATCCATTTTCACCAACTTGGATGAACGGTATTCAGAAATCTCATAGTCGAAGCTGGCATAACCACGAGTGGATGACTTAAGCTTATCAAAGAAGTCAAAAACAATCTCCGCCAGTGGAATTTGGTAGATGACATTGACACGATTATCATCGATGTAATCCATAGTCACAAAGTCACCACGCTTGCGTTGAGCCAATTCCATGACTGCACCGACGTATTCCTGTGGTACCATGATTTGTGCCTTAACGTAAGGCTCTTCGATAGTGGCGATCTTGGTTGGGTCTGGGAATTCGGATGGGTTGGCTACATCAATCATTTCACCGTCCGTCATATTGACATGGTAAACCACCGACGGAGCTGTCATGATAAGGTCAATGTTAAATTCACGCTCAATTCGTTCTTGGATAACATCCATGTGCAAAAGTCCCAAGAATCCACAACGGAAACCAAATCCGAGTGCCTGTGATGTTTCAGGTTCAAACTGCAAGCTGGCATCGTTTAGCTGGAGTTTTTCCAAGGCTTCACGAAGGTCATTGTACTTGTTGGAATCGATTGGATAGATACCCGCAAAGACCATTGGGTTCATCTGCTTGTAGCCCGCTAGTGGCTCACTAGCAGGATTTTCAGCTAAGGTCACCGTATCACCGACACGGGTGTCGGCAACTGTCTTGATGGAGGCTGCAATGTAACCAACATCACCAGTCGCCAAGTAATCACGACCGATTGCTTTTGGTGTGAAGATACCTACTTCCGTCACATCAAAGGTCTTGCCATTGCTCATCATCTGAATAGTATCGCCAGGTTTTACCACACCGTTGACAATACGAACTTGCAGGATAACGCCTCGATACGGATCGTAAACCGAGTCAAAAATCAAGGCTTGCAATGGAGCTTCGACATCACCAGTCGGTGCTGGAACCTTCTCCACAATCTGCTCCAAGATTTCCTCGATACCAATACCTGCCTTGGCTGATGTTGGCACTGCTTCAGAAGCATCCAAACCAATCACATCTTCGATTTCCTGACGAACACGCTCTGGGTCTGCTGCTGGCAGGTCAATCTTGTTAATGATTGGCAAGATTTCCAAATCATTGTCCAAGGCTAGATAAACGTTAGCCAAGGTCTGTGCTTCAATCCCTTGAGCAGCATCCACCACTAAAATTGCTCCCTCACAGGCAGCCAACGAACGCGATACCTCATAGGTAAAGTCAACGTGTCCTGGTGTGTCAATCAAGTGGAAAATGTATGTCTCTCCATCTTTAGCTGTATAGTTGAGTTCGATTGCGTTGAGTTTAATTGTGATACCACGCTCGCGTTCCAAGTCCATACTATCCAGCAACTGGGCTTGCATTTCACGGCTGGAAACTGTTTCTGTCTTCTCAAGAATACGGTCAGCCAAGGTTGATTTACCATGGTCGATGTGGGCAATAATGGAGAAATTACGAATTTTCTCCTGTCGTTTTTTCAAATCTTCTAAATTCATGTTTCTTCCTCTACAAGGGTATTACTCCTCATTATATCAGATTTAGTGATAATTTTCCATAAGAAAAACACCTAGAAAACTAGGTGTCTGCTCTGCTATTTTCCCAGCCAAAGACCGATCTCGCGTTCGGCTGCTTCTGCACTATCTGAGCCATGAACGACATTTGCCACAATTCCCTCAACGGGCGCTGTCGCAAAATCTCCACGTATAGTCCCAGGTAGGGCGTTGACTGGATTGGTAGCTCCCATCATATCTCGCCAAGATTTGATAACTTCTGGCCCTTCTATAATGCCAGCTATCATCGGCCCGCTCGTCATATATTGTACTAATTGCGGGAAGAAAGGTTTATCTGTCAAATGATCATAATGTTGACTGATTAGCTCTTCTGTCGCTGTAACCATTTTTAAATCTTGGATTTGAAATCCCCTGCGTTCGATACGTGAAAGAATTTGTCCTGCAAGTCCACGCTTAAGAGCATCTGGTTTGATGATGAAGAAAGTACGTTCCATGATTTTTCTCCTGAACTGTTTATTAGATGTTACTTAAGATAGCATCCCATGCCTGATCGTATCCGTGACGAGTCTCAGAAGAAAAGATAACGAATCGATCATTTTTATCAAAATCCAATTTCTTTTTAATCATCGACTCGTGCTTATTCCACTTTCCTCGTGGGATTTTATCAGCCTTCGTTGCCACAATAATAACAGGAATTTCATAATATTTCAAGAAATCATACATTTGAACATCATCTGCTGATGGCTCGTGACGCATGTCTACTAAACTCACCACAACACGTAGATTTTCTCGTGTTGTCAAATACTCTTCAATCATTTTGCCCCACTTAGCACGCTCCGTTTTGGACACTTTAGCATAGCCATAACCTGGAACATCTACAAATCGAATTTTATCATCTATATTATAAAAATTGAGTTGTTGAGTCTTTCCTGGTTTTCCTGACGTACGTGCAAGATTTTTTCTTCCTAGAAGAGTATTGATAAATGAGGACTTTCCAACGTTAGATCGCCCGGCAAGGGCAATTTCTGGAATGTCATCGCCCGGATACTGGGCTTTTGAAACAGCACTGAGCAAAATCTCAGCATTATGTGTGTTGATTTCCATTTTATACCTTTCATAAATAAGGGTAGAAAACAATCAGTTTCCACCCTTTATTTTTTATGCAGTTTCTAGTAAAGGCTTTTCCTTACCGTCTACTGCTGCTTTTGTTACACGAACACGTTTAACGTTATCTTGGCCTGGCACCTCAAACATGACATCCAACATCGTTTCTTCAATGATGGAGCGAAGTCCACGAGCACCAGTCTTACGTTCAATTGCTTTTTCTGCAATTGCTAACAAGGCGTCCTCATCAAAGTCAAGCTCGACGTCATCATAAGACAAGAGTGTCTGGTATTGTTTTACAAGAGCATTCTTCGGTTCCGTCAAAATGCGTACCAAATCCTCTGTTGTCAATTGGTCCAAAGCTGCAAATACAGGCAAGCGACCAATCAACTCTGGAATGATACCGAATTTTTGAATATCGTCTGCAATGATATGTTGCATGTATGATTCTTTTTCATCAATAGCACGATTATTATGACCAAAACCGATGATTTTTTCACCGAGACGCTGTTTGACGATTTCTTCGATACCATCAAATGCACCGCCAACGATAAACAGGATATTTTTGGTGTCCACGTGAATCATTTCTTGGTTTGGATGTTTGCGTCCGCCTTGTGGTGGCACACTAGCAACCGTTCCCTCTATAATTTTTAAGAGAGCCTGTTGAACACCTTCGCCTGAGACGTCGCGGGTAATGGACACATTTTCACCTTTTTTGGCAATTTTATCAATTTCATCCACATAGATAATCCCTCGTTCTGCGCGGTCGATATTAAAATCCGCCGCCTGCAAGAGTTTGAGAAGGATGTTTTCGACATCTTCACCCACATAACCAGCTTCAGTAAGAGCGGTTGCGTCCGCAATGGCAAATGGAACATTCAGACTTTTAGCCAAGGTTTGAGCCAAAAATGTCTTACCAGAGCCTGTTGGACCAATCATGAGAATGTTTGATTTTTGCAAATCAACATCGTTCTCATCACGACTATCTTGGAAATTGATCCGTTTGTAGTGGTTGTAGACAGCAACTGCCAAGGCACGTTTAGCACGATCTTGTCCAATGACATAATTGTTTAAAATATCGAGCAATTCCTGTGGCTTAGGTGTGTCAGCCAAGTCTGTCAACACTTCTTCTGCTAGTTCTTCACGAATGATTTCTTGAGCTAACTCTACACACTCATTACAAATGAAAACATTGTTTCCTGCAATAATTTTTTTAACTTCTTCTTGATTTTTCCCGCAAAATGAGCAATAAATCAATTCATGATTATGCTTAACAGCCATCTATCTCCTCTTTCATATCACTTATCTAAACAAAAATCCATAAACTGCATGGATACTATTGACTAAATTGGTAAAAGCATTCAATAAAAATAATATCGCTAAACCAAATCGTTTCTTTTTAAAGGCTTGAATTGCACAAAGAACGCATATTCCACATAGAAATGCTGTAAACAAACCGAATAAACTTCTCTCCATGCCTATTTCTCTCTTCTTTTATAGTTTTTTATGATGAAATCAACGGGGTTGGCTTCATCTTTTGGACGAAACTGTTCACTTTGTAGCTGGAATTTTTCCATTGGAAAAGTTTCTGGGAAGAAACTATCACCTTCAAATTGCCCCTGAATATCTGTTACAATCAATTCTTCAATGTAGTGTGCAAAGGCAGTAAAAATTTGTCCACCACCAAGGACAAACAAGGTTCCTCCTTGTTGGTGGTGCCAGTCCAGAACTTCTTCAACACCATGTAGGACTGTGACCCGGTCACTCTCCGCTTGATAGCTTTTATCGGTGGTCAATACTAAGGTATGTCGATTTGGAAGTGCACGTTTTCCCATGCCATCAAAGGTTATACGTCCCATCACCATGGCATGACCACTTGTCGTTTCCTTAAAATGAGCCTGATCAGCTGGTAAAGACCAAGGTAGTTTATCTCCCTTTCCAATCAAACCATTTTCATCCTGAGCCCAAATTGCAACAATTTTCTTTGTCATTTTCTCTCACTTTCCGTCCTATCATTCTATCAAAAAAACATGAAAAATGCACTTACCAAGTAGGCCAAGCGCAAATTTTTATCATGCTGAAACTTTCACCGACACCTCAGAGATAGGGAAGATTCCGAGATTCGTAGAATGTGAATCTCGCTGGTGCTGGAAAGCCCCCCTCATCTTAAATCGCTAAATCGAATTTTAACTGCGGTTTAACTGGATTGTAGTCCACCAACTCAAAATCTTCTGCTTTTATATCAAAGAAATTGGTACCGTCAGGAACATTTAAGACCAAACGTGGCTCAACTTCAGATGGTGTGCGACGGAGTAATTCTTCAGCCTGTTCAAACTGATTGTCATAGATGTGAAGATTGTTGATGAAATAGAAAAACTTCCCTACCTTCCAGCCAAAATGTTTAGCAATCATCATTTGAAGGGCTACATACTGCATAGCGTTGATATGATGGGCTACCAACATATCATTTGACCGTTGAGTTAGAGTTGCATCCAGATAAATCTCCCCATCCACTCGCCGAACGTCAAACATGGTTTGAAAGGCACATGGCAAAAGACCCGCGGATTGGTCAAATGCTTCATAATCCCACAAAGAAATCACATTGCGACGGTTCCATGGATTTTCTTCCAAGTGCTTGAGGATTTTTGAAATGATGTCATGCTTTTTCACGATAGCACCATAACGTTCACCGATTGTGCCTGTTCCTTCAACTTCCCAATCATTCCAATACTGGACACCGTATTTTTCCTGTAAAACCGACAAATCATTGGTCTGGTCTTGGTAAATCCAGAGAATTTCCTTGATGGCCGACTTAATTGGAATAGGTCTAAGTGTTGTAATAGGAAACTCGCCCTTGGCCAAATCATACTCAGCAAAGGAACCAGTAATATACTTAGAATTAGCAACGTTTCCATCCTTGTAACGTGGGCGAGCATTTTCTGAAAAAACGCCCTCTTCCATAATCTTACGAATGTTTTCTTTAAAAATAATATCTGCTTTAGTCATGGTCTTAGTATAGCAAATTCTAGCAAAAAACTCCAGTTTTGCACCGGAGTTCTCATTTGAAAAAGAATGAATAAAAATTAAGGTGGAACAAACCAGATAGGGCAGTTATTAGGCTGAACAATATAAAATACAAAGCAACCAAGAGAACACTCAACAATATCTGACGAACATTTTTAGTGTAAATAGCTGTTGGTAAGCTGGCTAGTCCGAAAAATGGAATGATGAAAAATGTTAGTTTAAAATTCACATTTACAATATCAAACCATTGCCCTATTGGCAAAAATAGCATGACGAAGAGAAAAAATGCGATACCATACAAAACTAGATTTAATCTTTTTAGTAAAGTCAGGTTCATAACCACTCCTTCTAGGGGCCAAATATAAAGTAGCCAATACCGAATATCAGAGGAAATGAAATCATTAAGAAGATACTAATCAAACCAGTCCACAATTTTTTATAATAGATAGACAGTATAAGAATTAGAGCTCCCAGTAGAGGGAGAATCAACATGGTTGCTACGTTTCCCCAGCTGGACGGGAAAAACCAGTCACGAATCCAGTAATCAAGGAAAAAGGCAGACAGTAAAATCAAAAGCCCGACTATAGTTAGATAGTCAATTAGTTTAGGCATACTTACTTGTTTCATACACCAACACTCCTTTCTCTTTTCACTATTATTGTACCCTTTTATCAACCGAATTTCAATATATGTATATAAAGAAAGTGTGACAGCGGATTAGAAAAAAGCAGAGTTTCCCCTGCTTCAGTTATTATTTTAAGACAAGTGATGCTGCACCTAATACACCTGCATCATTACCACGTGTTGCCAAAACAATTTGTGTACTTTCCTTGATTTGTGGGAAGCTATTTTCAGCAAAGACCTTGCAAACGCCATCCAATAAGAACTCTCCTGCAGCTGATACACCGCCACCCAGAACGATGTAGGCTGGATTGAGGACTGCAGCAATGTTAGCACATGCCACACCTAAATACTCAGAGAAGTGACGGTAGACAATCAAAGCCAAATCATCACCTTCTTTTGCCAAATCAAAGACATCTTTAGCCGTTACGTCTTGCCCATCATCAATCATTTGTTTGAGTTTTGCATCGCCAGCGTATTGATCAGCATAGCGACGGCTGAGGTTAACAATACCTGTCGCTGAAGCAACTGTTTCTAGACAACCTTTCTTACCACAAGTACATGCAAATGGCTCATCAAAGTCAACTGTGATATGACCTAATTCACCACCAGCACCTTTGACCCCACGAATCAAGTTTCCAGCAGCGATGACACCGCCACCAACACCTGTACCAAGCGTCATAAAGACAACGTTGGGATTGTTATTACCAGCACCAACCCACTGCTCACCGAGAGCCGCTACGTTTGCATCATTGTCGATAAAGAATGGTAAACCAAGCGCAGATTCAAACTGATCTTTAACCAATTGCAAGGTCTTCCAGTTGAGGTTATAGGCACCGATAACCGTACCAGCTTCGCTATCAACGACACCAGGAGACCCCATACCAACACCCAAAAAGTCATCTTTTGTCAAACCATGGGTTTCAAATCGCTGCTTGATACTGTCAATAATATCAGGAACAATATGACTTCCATCGTCTAATATATTTGTCTTGATAGACCATTTTTCTTGAATTTCTCCCTCAGTAGTCAAGATGGCCAATTTAACAGAAGTTCCCCCAAGGTCAATACCAATAATTTTTTTAGACATAATCATCACCTCAAATGTATTTTCTTTATTATAACATAATGCAAAGGTTTGCGTAAAGCCTTTTCAAAAAATTGAACGGATAAAAAATTTGCCCTAACGAAATAGATAGAGCAAAATTAAAAATTGAATATGTAAGATAAACCTTCCAATGGAAAAGAGCATAACTGTCGTAAAATTACTACCTTCTTTTGTTCCATTATAGAGAAAAAGAGTGGAGATGAAGGTAAAGCCCATAGCAAAGCCCAACATCTGCAAGTCGTGATAAGACTGACTATAAAAATACAAGGTGCTTGTCAGCAATATCATGGATAGGATAGTTAAAATCAAGCGCAATGTATTCATTTTTTTGGTCTTTAGATAGCTAAACAAAGCCGCTCCCAAGGTCACCAAAAGATAGATGACCATATAAGACATGACAAGAACTTTCATCTAGCCCTCCAACTCGCTCAGATACTCATACCGCTCATATTTTTCCAAGAGCAGGTCGTTTTTCTCATCCAATTCCTTCTGCAAATCGGACAATTTTGTAAAATCACTACCACAGGTCAGCATTTCCGCCTCGATTGCCGCAATCCGCTCCTCCAAGCCAGCAATATCCTCTTCGATGGTTGCCCATTCCTGCTTCTCAAAGTAGGACATCCGCTTCTTGTTCTCTTTGATTTTCTCGGTTTTCTCCTTTGGTTTTTCCAAGGAAATGGCAGAGCTGGAAGCCAGAAAGGCCTTCTCATCCAGATAGTCTGTGTAGTTGCCAAAGAAGGTCTGAATGCCGCTATCTTCGAAAGCGAGGATTTTGGTCGCAACCTTGTCCAAGAAATAACGGTCGTGACTAACGGTAATGACTGGACCAGTAAAGCCCTGCAAGAAATGTTCCAAGACTGTCAGAGTCGCTATGTCCAAGTCGTTGGTCGGCTCATCTAGTAAGAGAACATTGGGCCGTTGCAAGAGAATCTTCAGCAAATAAAGTCGCTTCTTCTCCCCGCCAGACAACTTTTCAATCAAGGTACCGTGGGTATTGCGTGGGAAGAGGAATTGCTCCAAGAGTTCTGCGATAGAAACCATACCAGAAGTCGTTTTTGCTTCTTCTGCTACTTCCTGCAAGAAATTGATGACCCGCTTGCTTTCGTCTAGTCCTTTAATTGTTTGCGAGAAGTAGCCGATACGGATGGTTTCACCAATATCTACCTTACCGCTGTCTGCCTGCAAATCACCTGCAATCAGATTGAGCAAAGTGGATTTTCCTTTTCCATTATCACCGACAATTCCTATGCGGTCCTTGTTTTGAATGAGCAGGTTAAAGTCTGCTAAAATGGGCTTGTCAGGATAGGAAAAGCTGACATTTTCAAAGTTAATGACTTTTTTGCCGATACGAGAGGTTTCAAAATTGATTTCCAGTTCGCTATCGTCTATCTTGTTGGCTAAATCGCCTTTGAGGTCATGGAAACGATTGATACGAGCCTGTTGCTTGGTAGCACGAGCTTGAGGTTGTCTGCGCATCCAAGCCAACTCTTGTTTGTAGAGCTGCTCTTTCTTATGGCGAAGGGCGGCATCTCGCTCGTCCTGTTCTGCCTTTAAGCGAACATAGTCCTGGTAATTGCCCTGATATTCGGTTAAGCTGGCGCGGTCCAATTCAAAAATCCGTGTCGCCACATTGTCCAAGAAATAGCGATCGTGGGTAATAAAGAGAACAGACTTTTTAGTATTTTTCAAGAAAGTCGTCAACCACTCAATGGTATCAATGTCCAGGTGGTTAGTCGGTTCATCCAGCAAGAGCAAGTCAGCATTGCCAAGGAGGACTTGGGCCAATTGGACTCGTCTACGTAGACCCCCTGATAACTCAGCAACGGTTTTGTTGAGGTCTGTCAGACCAAGTTTTGACAGAACAGTCTTGACCTGGCTTTCAATCTCCCAAGCATTGAGAGAATCCATCTCAGCCATGACTTTCTCCAATCTTGCTTGACTGGCTTCATCGTAATGAGATAAGAGCAATTCGTATTCACGAATCAGCTGGGTTTCACGAAGGTCAGATGAAAGAACGGTGTCTAAAACTGTCTTACTTTCATCAAAATCAGGTTCCTGTGTCAGATAGGCGATTTTATAGGCGTTTTTAGTGCGAAAAGGCGACACGTCTCCGTCAAAACCGATGCGACCTGACAGAACATCCAACAAAGTCGTCTTTCCTGTACCATTGACCCCGATAATCCCGATTCGGTCGCCTTGGTGGATGATAAAGGAAAGGTCTGCAAAAACCGTCTTGTCCCCGACAGACTTGGTCAGGTGTTCAACGATAAAATCACTCATTCTCTAAGATTCCTTTCACAAATGTCATAATCGCTTGCTCTTCATTAGGCAAATTTCCCTCAACGATCTCATACTCAACCTGCTTGAGTAGATTTCCCAAAACTGGACCTGGTTTGAGGTCAAATGCCTGCATCAGATGTCCTCCATTAACCACAATTTCATGCTTGTCATGGATGGTCAGGGATTGATCAATGCAGTCAATTCCATCAAAATCCGTATCCAAGCCCTGTGCCTGACGGAGTTCCTCTACCAAGTACAAGAGGTCTTTGCCATACTTGAAACAGATTTGCTTGGTAACAGGTCCTGCTTGGCGAAGCTGATAAATCTCTACCAACTTGACCACGCTGCGTTGGAAATCATTGCTGGTTTTCCATTTTTTCAGGAAGGACTTGATGTTATCAATACCTAGGCAGACAAAGAGCATGGCCCAAGCTTGTTCAGAAGTCGAAAAGCGAAATTCCTCTGTCAGACTTGTTAGCATGGTCTCTAATTCATCACTTTTTCCAGCTAAATCAGGCAAGAAATCATAAGCCTTGGAATCAATCATAGCGCGCAAGCCTTTTCGCCAAAAATCCGCCATCAAGAGTTTATCAAACTCGATAAAACTGCGTTCTACAGAGATTTTTTCCAAGAGCGGTGCGGTTTCAACCATAGCTATAAATGTCGTCGGCTCAATCTCAAAGTCCAAGGTCGCTGCAAAGCGAAATCCACGCATGATACGGAGGGCATCTTCGTTGAAACGCTCAGCAGGGATGCCTACAGCACGCAGGATACGGTTTTCCAAGTCGGTCATCCCATCAAAGAGGTCAATAATCTGTGCTTCTTCATCAAGGGCAAAAGCGTTGACCGTGAAGTCTCGGCGTTTGAGGTCCTCTTCCAAGGAACGCACAAAGGAAACCTGACTCGGCCTACGGAAGTCCACATACTCCTCCTCTGTCCGAAAGGTGGTAATTTCATACTCCTTTTTCCCCTCTAATACTAGCACCGTACCGTGTTCAATTCCGACATCAATAGTCCGTGAAAAGATTTGTTTCGTTTCCTGAGGGTAGCTGGATGTCGCAATATCGACATCATGAATAGGCCTACCGAGAATGGCATCACGCACGGAGCCACCAACAAAGTAAGCCTCGTAACCAGCTGCTTTAATTTTCTCTAAAATCGGCAAAGCCTCCTGAAACTCAGAAGGCAGATTGTTTAATTTCATAATAAGTGTTCCAAACCATAAACGAGTTGTGAGCGTTTGACTACCTCTTTAATGCCGAGATTGACACCGCCCATAAAGGAAATACGATCATAAGAGTCATGACGAATGGTCAAGCCTTCACCTTGCGCACCAAAAATCACTTCCTGATGGGCAACAAGGCCTGGCAAGCGTACTGAGTGGATACGGAAGCCGTCAAATTCTGCACCGCGAGCGCCAGCAATCAGTTCTTCTTCATCCGCTGCACCTTGTGTCTGTGACTGACGGACTTGTGAAATGAGTTCGGCCGTTTTGACAGCAGTACCACTCGGTGCATCCTTCTTCTTATCGTGGTGTAATTCGATGATTTCAAGATTTGGGAAATACTTGGCTGCCTGTGCTGCAAATTGCATGAGCAAGATAGCGCCAATAGCAAAGTTAGGAGCAATCAAGCCGCCCAAACCCTTCTCAGCAGATAAGGCAGTCAATTCCTCGATTTCTTCAGGGGTAAATCCTGTCGTTCCAACCACAGGTGCGAAACCATTTTCCAAGGCAAAACGAGTATTTTCATAGGCAAATTTTGGCGTTGTAAAATCCACCCAGACATCAGCTTCTAGGCTGGCAACTTCTTCTTTGGTCTTGAAAACAGGAACACCATCTACTTCTGTTTCTGTCGCAAAGGGATCCACCAAGGCAGCCAGACTAAGTGCTGCGTCGCCTTTGACCATCTCAACAGCTGTTGAGCCCATTTTCCCTTTAAATCCTGCGATAATTACCTTAATTGTCATGCAAACTCCTATTCAATAATGGGAGAAATACCAAAGGCCACTGCCCCTTCTCCCAAGTGTGTACCGATAACTGAACCAAATGACACGATTGGCCAATCGCTACCGACACCTGCTTCTTCCAATTGCTGTTTAAAGTTTTCAGCCTTTTCAGGTGCGTTGGCATGAATGATAGCAATCTGATATTGTCCTTCGGTCGTTTGTTCTTGGAGGATTTCCAAGAGGCGTTTAATGGCCTTTTTCTCAGTCCGCACTTTTTCATACACTTCAATCTTACCCTCACCTGTAAAATACAGAATCGGTTTGATGCTCAAGAGATTGCCTAACAAGGCTGCACCATTGGACAAGCGACCACCTTTTACCAAGTGATTGAGGTCATCGACCATGATAAAGGCTGTTGTCTTCCCAATTTCTTGGTCCAATTTCCCAGTAATTTCTTCAAAACTAAGTCCAGAGTCAGCCCATTTGAGAACATTTTCTACCATCATGCCTAAAGGAGCCGATGTGATTTTGGTATCTGGAAAGGCAATGGTTAATCCTTCAAATTCATCAGCCAAATATTGAATATTTTGATAAAAACCTGAAATACCTGATGACAAGAATAAGCCAAGTGCGTGTGTATAGCCTTTATCTTTCAAGCCTCTAAGAATTTCTTCCAATTCCATCAAACTCGGTTGACTTGTTTTAGGTAATTCTTTCGATGAAGCCATTTTTTGATAAAACTCTTCAACCGTCAAATTTTGCCCTTCGATATAATTTTCCCCATCGATGCTGACTGGAATACTTAGGACAAACAGGTCATCCCGCTCAATACTTTGGACATTCAAAACAGCCGATGAGTCAGTTATAACTGCTAATTTCATATTAAAACTCCAAATTCACTCCTGGTGCATCAAAGGCGATTTCAGTAACCTCATAAGTCATTCGTTTTAAAATGTCCAAAAGAGGCTCTACCAAAACACGTTTTTCCTCATCAGTAAATTCAGTTGGCTCTTCTACCAATCGATTTGGTAAGTGAACGGCCTGACTCATGGCACCTGAAATCACAAAATGTTCTAGTACAATCATAAAGCGCAAAATGGTAATCATGGATGTTCGATTTTCCGCACGATTTTGCTCAATCAATTGAAAGTCAACTTTCAATTTTGTTTCCGGAATTCCGTTCTCTTTTTCCCACGCGTGATTGCGGGCATCAAAATGATACTGATTGACAAATTCTTTATCGCGAATGATTTCCATTTCTAACTTCTCCTATAAACAATATTATGCATATTATACCATAATGTATTGAAGATTTAAAAAATAAAAGGAAGAAACCGAAAATATTATCTTTCAATTTCTTCCCATTTTGTATATAGAGCAGACTTCCATCATTCTCCAAATATAGAGGAACTGAAACTATCTGTTAGCTTGACATAGGCTTTCAAAATAGCATCTTTCAAACCTTGGCGATTAAATCCTGCTTGCTTATTCTTAGTGGCCTGATAATCTTTATCAACTGCCTCCGCCATCAGCCTACTCAGCGTTTCAATATTATCTATTGTCTCAGTCTGACCATTGAAGCTAATCGTGATGGCTTTCAGTCTATCCTTCTTATCCCAGCGCTCTTTGTACATAGCTTTTTTGAAGCTTGTATAATCCGCATATTGATTAGCAAATATTTTTTCAAAAATAAACTGATCGGATAATGGACGACCTGCCGCCTCTGCTTCCGCTTTTAGCTTGTCTGTTGCATAAGGAATAAAGCCTTCTTCCCAACCTTTTGCAGCAAGAAGTTCCAAGGCTGTCTTACGGAATTGTAAACCACCGACAGTACCACTATTATTTTGCAAGCCTGCATAAATCGGATAATAAAGCGGTACGAAATAATAGTTCTTCAAATTTTCACGCAAATAGTCTTGTTCCGGCAAAAGTGAGGATTTGGCAACTAGTGCATGGTCAATCGCATCGTTGATAGTCGCAATATTCAGATTAGCCAGTTCCTCGTCACTTAATTTTCTAATACGGTCATGAGCGTTCTGATAGATAAGGGACTGATTGGTAGGTGCTTCAGTGGCTGGGACCAACTCTATTTTGTTAAAGAAGTAAGGATAGGCCTCTTTCCCCTTAGCAGCAATCGCTTCGATTTCAACCGCATCCAAGAGGTAGGTAACATCAAAGATTCCTTTTAGATAGGTTTGCAAATCCTCTTTTGTTTTGAAGCGACTACTTGAAACATTGTGTGGGGTATTTGGACTATGTTCATTCATGAAATTAAATCCATAGTAATAAATACCTCCACCAGCTGATGACTGCAACAAGCCCATAGCATAGGATTCTGCATCTTGACCAGGACGACGCTTATAACCATCCAACATGATAGTTTCATCATAGTTATGGACCAATTCATGGCTCAAGGTCGAATCACCTAAATCCGATAGCATGTCCCGATTTGAGAATTTTACAAAGGTTACTGTGTCTGAAAAGGCACTATCATTCGATTTTCTATGCCATTCATTCAAGGCACCTGCCAACTCCTGAACATAGCGGTATTCCTGGTCATACTTATCTGCCCAACGACGTTTATCAGTTTGGTCTTCAAATGCATTTGAATCCTTAATCCAGTAACCATCCCAAATTTCAGTTGAGCGTTGGATAAACTTGTCTCTCAGATTAGAATCTGCCATCTGATACCACATATCCAAAAAGTCACCTAATCGTTTTCCGTGTTTCGGTATCAGACTTGTCTGTACTGTCTTAACTTCTTGGTAGTATTGTTCCGGATTGGTCTTTTTCAAAGCCGTATCCACATATCTTCCATAACCACCAAAGGCTACTGTTGCCATTGAGCTCATTACGAAAATATCATCCTTCTCCTTGATATTCAGCAATGGCAAGTAGTATTTTTCATAGCGTGGAATACGTCCCAGATGACTATATAGACTGGTGTCAATGCTAGAGTTTGCATTAGATGGAATTTCATAAACAAAGGCATTGGTCGCTTCTTTAAACCACTTCCTTGAATCGGTTTCCCCCAAGAACAATTTCATATTGTATTCCAAGAAATCACGAACTGTTCCAAGTTGACTAGAGAGTGCCCCAAAACGTTCTTTATGAATTTCTGCATTATTGGCAAGTGTTAATCTGTCAAAATACATATCTTCGTAGCCTTGTTGTGAAACATAATACTGATCTGTATCCTTGGTGATTTTATCTGTAAATGACTTCAACCAGCCTAGAGTATCTAATTGACGCTTATAGAAATCCGCATGATGGAGCACAATATTCTTGATATTGGTATCTCCATATTTAATGCCATATAGCCTATTGAGGTAGGCAAGGGCGAACATAATTTTTTCTTTATCTGCCAAGAATTCTTTTTTAATGACATCCCTGACAGCCTTGCTTGTGGTATCAACTACCTGTCTATTAGCCAGCAAACCTTTGATATGGAATTCGAGTTTGTCTTTGACTTCTGCAAAGGATTCATCTAAGTACAAGTCTTTTAGTTTGGCGTTCTTGTCTGTAGTTTGGATATGTAAGATGTCAGCCATCTCTTGGCTGTAAAGATCAACCTGAGAAAATGCTGTCACTAGTTCATCGATGAGACTGGTTTCCAGAGATAGTAATTGTTCTGGTGTATAGAGGAGTTGTTCACCTAAGCGGTATTCAACAACCTTGGTGTTACCGTACTCTCCCTTAAATACCAAAGGTAGAACTTCTGAAGTTCCATCTTCATAATGGATCAGTAATTTGGTCAAGGAAGCGTGTTGGTCATAGATATTTGTTGCTACTCCATCCTCATTCAAGGTCAGAACTGACTGGATAGGCTTGCTATAGAGATTACTTGCTTCATCAATCAAGTTACCATATTTAACAATAGTATTCCGGTCATAGAATGGCAACAACTTAGACGTGTTTTCATAGGCAGTTCTTCGTTTAGCCCGAGCATTTTGAACCTGGTTATAATCAATGGTCTGCACTGAATTCGACTGACTGTCGCTATTTTCCTGTTCTGTTGTGGTTGGTGTTGTTGGAATTCCCCATGCCTTGATTTTCTCTAGCACGGCTTCTTGAGAAAGGCTTGTAGACTGAATGGTAGGATTTGGTTGGCCTGCTGCATGACCTTCAACACTATACAGATTGCTTATGGTGGACCCTACAGTTGCATAGGCATTTTGACCCGAAGCGATGATACCCCCATTGGTAACAGATGCACCTGTTGCTATATTATTCAAGACAGACATCCTAGCTGTACCTACAACACCTCCAGTATCAGCAGTTTCTGTCGCATGGATATTTCCAGTGACATAGGAATTTTTTATCACAGCACCTTGCGCGTTTGCTACAATTCCTCCAATTCCTTGTCCACGTCCACTTGCAGTTTTGGCATCAATCGCAACAGTAGCTCGCACCTTATCAATGGTTGAACTATTTAAAATCCCTGTAACACCACCAATATGATAAGTTTCATGACTTGCTGTATTGCTTAGGTTCACATTAACAATGGAATTACTAATGCTTGTACCATTTGTTGCTTCGTAAACCAAACCAGCAATATTTTGTTTGGCCGTAATATTTCCTGAAACAGAGACCTTATCAATGGTAGCCTTATCTGCTTTTCTTGCTAAGGCAGCTACTGCTGTTTGATCATTTTTAATGCTCACATCTTTCAAGGAGATATTTTCAATCCTAGCATTTTTAAGAGTGCTGAAAAGCGGTCTATCTAACTGTAAAATCGAGTAGGCCTTTTGCCCACCTAGGCTCTTCAGACTTCCAGTAAATTCTTTGGTAATGTAGGTGTCGGTCGAAACCTCCTTATCAACAACCATATCAGCAGCTAGATAATAAGTTCCACTAGGATTGTTATTGATGGCATCTACTAATTCACTAAATTTACTGTAGGCCCCCTCTTGTAAGACAAGCTTGTCAACTGTAAAGGTATGGTGTTCATCGAAACTAGAATTGTTCTGATTAAATTTTACTAATTTTGGATGAATAATGCTCACCTTAATGCCATTGACATCATTCTCGAAGTTATCGACGGGGAGGTAGAATTCTTTATTGTTTACAGTAGAAATCTTAACAAGGTAGTTTTCTGAAGAAATTGGAGCGCTAGTCAAGGCTGTGACCCTTGTTTTCTCGCCAAATTCATCAACTTGATACAGCTCAATACTCTTGTATTCTCGTAATTCCAGTAATTTATTTTCTAGTTCAAATTTTTCTGTTCCGAGCTCTTCTTCCACATCATCACTACCTAAATTATAGGCAAATCGTGTTTTAACTTTATATTCAGTGTTCAGTAGTAGGTTAGCAAATTGAACCTTGTATAGCTCTTCTTTTGTTAGAATTTCTTTTTCTGTGACTAATTCATCCCCTTTGTATAGAGATACCAAAACCTTGACAAATGTGGAATCACTATCTGTCAGTGTATAGCTTAGTTCTACACTCTTATCATCTACATTTTCTTTAAGAATTGATAAATCTAACTCCGGTTTGGTTTTAATAGGTTCTTCTGGTTGTTCCGTTATTGGTTCACTTGGAGAACTTGGGACAACTGGCGCTGTTGGTTCCTCGGGGAGAACTTCATCTTCTGTTGATGGTGGAACGGGAGTTTCCGGTTCTTCTGGTTGTTCCGTAACTGGAGAACTTGGGACAACTGGCGCTGTTGGTTCCTCGGGTTGAACTTCGACTTCTGTTGATGGTGGAACGGGAGTTTCTGGTTCTTCTGGCTGTTCAGTAACCGGTTCACTTGGGACAACAGGCGCTGTTGGTTCCTCAGGTTGAACTTCATCTTCTGTTGATGGTGGAACGGGAGTGACTGGAACCTCGGGTTCTTCCGTAACTGGAGAACTTGGGACAACAGGCGCTGTTGGTTCCTCGGGTTGAACTTCATCCTCAACCGTTGGAGAAACTGGTGTTTCAGGTACTTTTGGCTCTTCCGTAACTGGAGAACTTGGGACAACTGGCGCTGTTGGTTCCTCGGGTTGAACTTCATCCTTAACCGTTGGAGAAACTGGTGTTTCAGGTACTTTTGGCTCTTCCGTAACTGGAGAACTTGGGACAACTGGATCTGTTGGTTCCTCGGGTTGAACTTCATCTTCTGTTGATGGTGGAACGGGAGTTTCCGGTTCTTCTGGCTGTTCAGTAACTGGAGAACTTGGGGCAACAGGCGCTGTTGGTTCCTCAGGTTGAACTTCATCTTCTGTAGCTGGTGGAACGGGGGCTTCTGGTTGTTCAGTTATTGGTTCACTTGGGACAACAGGCGCTGTTGGTTCCTCAGGAATAATATCATCAACAATGGGAGCTTCTGAATGCTTAGATATTCCCTCAACCAATATATTTGGCAATATCAATTCGCTCGATGACCCTTGCTCATCAATAATTGCTTCGCTAACTGTGATTGCTTCAGAATTAACATGCCCTTCTAAAATATAACCTACAAATTCATGTTGATCTATAGAAATCACTGCTTGTGGCAAAGCTTCACCTATGGCAAGGCTAAATTGTTTATCAAAACCTGAGAGGCTACCTGTAGAAATTGCAGCCACTGAAAGACTACCTGTAGCAGTTAAAATAATCAGACTTCTAACAATTCGTTTTTTCCTATCTTTTGTAAGAGATAGACCGATAATCAATAGCCCTAAACCAACCAGACTACTTGTAAAAGTCGGTATATCTCCTGTTTGAGGCAAATTTGTCTTTGGCCGATAGACCATATAGTAAGTATGGGTATCCCCAACCTGCCTTGCTGGAATGGTCGCTTGAATTCGTGCCTTCTCATCTGATGTCAGTTCCGAATAAAGGACATATTTATAGGAAATCTGTTCTCTTGCTACATTTGTATGGGCAAGAGCTGTCAATTCTGCTTTAATAGCCAAATTTGGTACAAAAAATAAGGCGGCAGTCATACCAATAATAACTGATGCAACGCCTCTATTAAATTTGCGAATAGAAAACTTATTTTGCTTTTCCTTCCAAAACATATGAAGCTCCTTCGTTTGTTTCTTCTTACTTAAAAGTATAGCATATTTTTCTAATAATATACTGTTTTAAAGCAAACAAAATATGGCTCAATATACTATATTTGGTATTGTTTACATAATTATTTATATCTTGATCTAATTATAGCATTTTCCAGATGAAAAAACCTCGTCAAATGACAAGGTTTACAATCTTATTTAGCTTTACGAAGTACGCCGTAAAGAACACCTGATACTACTGCACCAATTGCTACATAAGCAAGGTAAAGAAGTGGGTTAGAAGTCAAAGCGATAACGAAGATACCACCGTGAGGAGCCATCAATTGGATGCCTGACAAACCAACCAAGGCACCTGCAAGGGCAGAACCAGCGATAAAGCTTGGGATTGCACGAGCTGGGTCAGCAGCACCGAATGGAATTGCACCTTCAGTGATGAATGAAAGACCCATAACGATGTTTGTCAAACCTGAGTTACGCTCTTCTTGCGTGAACTTGTTCTTGAACAAGAGTGTCGCTACAAAGATTGCCAACGGAGGAACCATACCACCGGCCATAACTGCTGCCATAGCAACTGAACCGCCATTTGAAACTGTTGCTGCAAGTGTACCAGTACCAAAGACATAAGCTGCCTTGTTAACTGGGCCACCCATATCAACTGCCATCATACCACCGAGGACAAGGCCGAGGAGAATAGCAGAGCTACCTTCAAGACCTGCAAGGAAGTTGTTCATACCTGTGTTGATTGCTGCCATTGGGATGTTGACAAAGAACATCAAGAAACCAGTGATAGCTGTACCTAAAAGTGGCAAGAGCAAGATAGCGTTCAAACCTTGAAGTGATTTTGGAAGGTTGCGCAAAGCGTTGCGAAGAACAAGAACTACACCACCAGCAAGGAAACCACCAACAAGAGCACCCAAGAAACCAGATGATACACCAGCAAGGGCAAGGGTTTCTTCACCACCAGCTGCGTAAGGGATTTTGCCAAATGCAAGACCGCTGTTGGCGATGGCACCAGCTACGAAACCTGCAACCAAACCTGGTTTTTCAGCGATAGAGTAAGCAATATACCCTGCAAGAAGTGGCAACATGAAACCGAAGGCTGCCTGACCAACCTTCATGAACATAGAAGCTATTTCATTATAAGATCCTAAGTTACTAAGGCTGTCGCTTGGTACACCAAGCAAGTTATCAAACAAGAAAGCAAGGGCAATCAAGATACCGCCACCAATAACGAATGGCAACATTTGAGAAACACCGCTCATCAAGTGTTTATAGAAGGCTTTACCAAGACTTAGTTTTTCTGAAGATTCCACAGTAGCTGCTCCTTCTGTCGCTGTGTAGGCTGAAGCTTTACCATCCAAGATGATGTTAATCAATTCTTCTGGTTGTTTGATACCAGCTGCAACTGGACGAGATACCAATGGCTTACCATTGAAACGAGGCATATCAACAGCCTTATCTGCTGCGATGATAACACCTGCCGCATTCTCGATATCTTCAGCGGTTAGTTTGTTTCCAACACCTGAAGCACCGTTTGTTTCAACCTTGATGTCAACACCCATTTCAGCCGCCTGCTTCTTAAGTGCTTCTTCCGCCATGTATGTGTGAGCAATACCTGTTGTACATGCTGTAACAGCAACGATAAATGGACGGTCACCACTTGGAGCTGCAACTACTTCTTCAGTTGCCTTGTCAGCGGTTTCAGCTGTATCGAATACTGCAATCACTTCTTCTGGATTTGTTGCCGCACGAAGTCTATCTGCAAAACCAGCTTTCATCAAGTATTTTGACAATTCAGCAAGGGCAGCCAAGTGTGTATCGTTTGCACCTTCTGGAGCTGCAATCATGAAGAACAAGTCAGTTGGTTGACCGTCAAGACTTGCGTAATCAACACCCTTATTTGATTTAGCAAAGAGAACAGTTGCCTCTTTTACAGCTGCATTCTTAGCATGTGGCATTGCAATACCGTCGCCAAGACCAGTAGTTGTTTGTGCTTCACGGTTCATGATACCTGTTTTGAATACGTCAAAATCTGTTACGTATCCTTTTTCTACCAAGCTAGCAATCATTTCATCGATGACCGCTTCCTTGCTTGTTGCTTGTAAATCAAGCAACATGACATCTTTTTTCAAAACGTCTTGAATTTTCATAGTGTTTCTACCTCAACTTTTTCATAAGTTTCCTTAATAAATTCGATACTTGCCAAATCGTCTGAAAAGGCTGTTGCTGTACCGCAAGCAACTCCCCATTTGAGAGCTTCGATTGGGTCTTGTGAGCGAACGTATTCACCTGTAAAACCTGCCACCATGGAGTCTCCGGCTCCGACAGAGTTTTTCACTGTTCCCTTGATTGGTTTGGCAAAGTAAGTAGCTGCTGGAGTGACCAACAAAGCCCCATCCCCTGCCATAGAAATGATCACATTCTGAGCTCCCATGTCTAAGATTTTCTTAGCATAGGTCTCGATGTCTGCCATACCATTCAATTCAACATTGAAAATAGCTTCCAATTCATGGTTGTTCGGCTTGACCAAGAGTGGCTGGTGTGCTAGTGAGTCTAGAAGTGTTTGACCTTCAAAGTCACAGACCACTTGCGCTCCTGCTTTTTTCGCCACAGGAATCAGCCTATTGTAGACTTCGTTTCCAAGACTAGCTGGAGCAGACCCAGCAAAGACAACTGTGTCATCTTTAGTCAAGCCAGCCAAAACCATTTCTAGTTCTGCCAACTGTGTATCGGTCACAATCGGACCCAATCCGTTGATTTCCGTTTCTTGGTCAGCCTTGATTTTCACGTTAATACGTGTATCTTGATCAACCTGAACAAAATCAGTATCAATTCCTTCGGCAATCAATCCATCTTTGATGAACTGACCTGTGAATCCCCCAAGGAAACCCGTTGCTGTATTCGGATAGCCCAAGCGCTTCAAAACACGGCTAACGTTAATTCCCTTACCGCCGGCATACTTATCGTCGCTCTCCATACGATTGACACTGCCCGTCTCGACATGTTCTAAACGAACGATATAGTCAATCGCTGGATTGAGCGTAACTGTATAAATCATACCTCGATTACCCTCGTTTTCTCTTTTATGATATCCAACAAACTGCTTTCTGAAGATTGGCAGATAATGTTGGATTTTTCGATTGCCGCAACTTTAACAAAGGAGAATTGACCAATTTTAGAAGCATCTGCCAAAACATAACTTTCTTTGGCATTGTCTATGATAGTGCGTTTGATGGTCGCTTCCTCAATATCTGGCGTTGTAAAATAGTTTTTATCAATACCATTCATCCCCAGAAATGCCTTATCAAAATTGAGCTGTCGAATTTGTTCCAAAGCCATAGCACCTACTGAAGCATCGGTTGATTGCTTGACATAACCACCTATAATAATGGTCTTTATCTTGCGTTCAACCAACTTGACAGCATGGTGAATGGAATTGGTCACGACTGTTAGATTATCCTGTTGGAGATAGTCAATCAAGACACCGGTTGTCGTCCCTGCGTCTACAAAAATCACATCGCCGTCCATGATTAACTGTGCTGCTCTTTCAGCAATCATCCGTTTTTCTTGAACGTTTTTGACAGATTTTTCAAGAATGGATTCTTCCAGTTGCAAATTAGCAGGTGCTTCCGCACCGCCGTGTACACGACGAAGCTTACCTTCGTTTTCCAACTCGTCCAAATCCCTACGTACAGTAGACTCAGATGTATCAAGAACTTCAATTAATTCCTCTAGCCGAACAAACTGTTGAGAGTGTATTCGCTCCAATATAATCTGTTTTCGTTCTGATTTGAGAATGTCCAACACCTCCTGCAATCGTTTACAAAAATCATTATACACGATTTTCTGTCATTGTCAATCATTTTCTATCATTTTATTTCAAAAAAAACAAAAAAACTAGCAGAAATCTACGCTTCCACTAGTTTCTCAATCATTTTTTTCATCATGTCCATTTCTTCTGGACGGCCAATAGATAGGCGAATATGCCCCTCTAATTTACCTGTTGGATAATATTTGAAATTCCAATCCTGTGCCAAGGCTTGCTGATAAAATTCTTCTGCCCACGGTGCTTTAAACGTTACAAAACTAGCCTGACTAGGTAGAACTTGACAGTTATCTAACCCTTGCAAGAATAAAATCATTTCTTCTCGCAAATTCTGAATTACTCCCACTGTTTCTAAAACTTTGTCTGTATAATTCAATGCAACGGCTGCCATTTTTGCAGTCAAGTTTGACAAGCTGAATGGGGGAATGACCTTGTCCAATTCATAAATTAACTCTTCACTTCCTACAGCAATGCCAACTCGTAAACCTGCAAGTCCAAAAGCCTTTGATAAGGTCCGTAAAACTAAAACATTGTCAAATTGTGGCAGACGACTGATGAAGCTTTCGACATTTGCAAATTCAATGTAAGCCTCATCTACAACGAGTAGCCCTTTAAAAGAAATAGCCAATTTCTCCAAATCTTCTAGTGAATAAGCTACTGAAGAGGGATTGTTAGGATTGGAAAGCATGATTATCTTTGCCTTCACCTCCTCCGCACGCGCCAACAATTTCTCTACTGGCAGGACGAGTGTATCGTTTTTTGCTTCCAAGTCAATGGCTTCAAAACGGCTACCATGCATGTGATTATAGGTTTCATACATGAAGAAGTCTGGATTGACAGTCAAAAAAGTATCATCCTTTTCCATAAAGGTGGAAACAATCATGTGAATAAGGTGATCAGAGCCCACACCTACTGTTACTTGTTTGGGATTCACTCCAAGATAGGCCGCATATTTCTCAATCAACTCTGAGTAAGTATTGTCACCGTAAAAGCTCAATTGACCAACTTCTAAGCTCTCTAAGGTCTTTTGCGGTAAAAAGGACCAGTCGATAATACGATTTTCATTATTGCCCAAGTCGTATTTAGCAATTTTTCCTAACTTATAAGGTTGGTAATGTTCAAATACCTTGCGTTTCATCATTTCTCCTTCTAGCAAGAAAAACACAGTCTAATCAACTGTGTCTTCTGCTTTGATTTTTTCAAAAATAGTTAACTCTTCAGCTGTAAAGTTGTAATTTTCCAACAAGTCTGGACGACGTTGATAGGTTTTGCGTAGGCTTTCTTCCAGACGCCATATTCGAATATTTTCATGGTGGCCACTCATGAGAACATCTGGCACTACCATCCCTCTATATTCGTAGGGACGAGTGTACTGAGGATATTCTAGTAGACCAGAAGAAAAACTATCATCCGTATGGCTGACTTCCTTGCCAATCACCTCTGGAATTAAACGAACAGTGGCATCAATCATGGTCATAGCTGCCAACTCTCCACCTGTCAGAACATAGTCTCCAAGAGAAATCTCATCTGTTACCAAGGTCTTAATCCGCTCATCATATCCTTCATAGTGACCGCAAATGAAAATAAGCTGCTCTTCCTGTGACAATTCTTCGGCATAGGCCTGATTGAAAGTACGCCCAGCGGGATCCAATAGGATAACACGGGGCTTGGTTTGTTCAATGCTATCCATGGTGTCAAAAATCGGTTGAGCTCGAAGCAACATCCCTTGACCACCACCGTAGGGCTCATCATCCACATGGCGAGCTTTTTCAGCTTTCTCACGGAAATTATGGTAGTTGATTTCTAGCAAGCCCTTGTCACGTGCCTTGCCCACGATAGAATGTTCTAGCGGAGCAAACATTTCTGGGAAGAGGGTCAAAATATCAATTCTCATCGTCCAAGCCCTCAAGCAATTCCACATCTACGCGATTGTTTGGAATATCAATGTTCAAGACAACGGGCGGAATGTAAGGCAAGAGCAAGTCTTTCTTCCCTTTGCGTTTGACAACCCAAACATCATTAGCGCCTGGCTGCAAGATTTCCTTGATTTGTCCGATCAGAGTATCATTCTCATAGACATCCAAGCCGATAATTTCATGGTAATAAAACTCACCATCTTCAAGGTCGGTCAAGTTTTCCTCGGCAATTTTCAAACTAAAGCCCTTGTACTTTTCAATATCGTTGATATGGTACATGCCCTTAAACTTGATAATATCAAAGTTCTTAGCCTTACGGTGACTAGCAATTTCCACTTCCATGACAAACTGATCCTTGTCATCAAAAAGTGCAAGCTTTGCCCCTTTTTTAAAACGTTCTTCTGCAAAATCGGTCACAGACAAAACACGCATTTCCCCTTGTAGGCCTTGCGTGTTAACAATCTTTCCTACGTTAAAATAATTCATAATTTCTCCATCTGATTTTCTATCTTTTTATTTTAACATGAGGAGGCTATTTTCTCAAGCAAAGAAAAAAGCCAGATTGCTCCGACTTCTTCTAATCTATTAACTCAGACAAGGACTTTTTGGTCCTAACTGTCAACTCATAAGGAAATTCCAAATAGGTCTTACCATTCTTTTCATATAGATAGGCTATTTTGTTATTGGGTTGAAAGGTTAGTCGATAATATTCCTCTACCCCGACTGGCTGATCATTGGTGCTAGCATCTTTGAAAAGATAGGGATGAATTTGGGAAAGCTCCGACAAAAAATCGCTCATTTCACTACCTTTTAGAGTTCTTAGCTCTCCACCATCCTGATTACTAATTACAATCTGGTCGGCTTGAGGTAAACGAATTTCAGTTTTCTTCAAAAATTGATACCCAAGCAACAAGGAAATACAAGATAAAACAACAAAAATCAACCATTTCTTTTTCATAATAAAACCCACCCTTTTTTAGTAAATTATATCAAGCTCAGAAAATCTGTCAAGCAAAAACATCGAAATCTATTGACTGCTAGCAATTTTCCTCAAACGCAATCTTAGGGCTATTCCGCAGACAAAAATCCCTGAAATAAGACCGATCCAATAGGCTTCTGGACCCATTTGGAAAAATCTTTCAAGCAAGAATGCGACTGGGAAGGTCATGGACCAATAGGCAACCAAACCAAGTATAAATGGAACAGTCGTATCCTTGTAACCACGTAAAATCCCCTGAATAGGTGCTGTAAAGGCATCTGCCAATTGGAACATGAGGGCAAAGCTTAGAAAATGCGAGGTCAGACGGATAAATTCTGCGTCATTACCATAAAGGTAGGCAACTTTGGAGCGGAAAAAATAAAGGAAAGTGAGTGTTAGGCCTGCAAAACCAAGTGCAACCAAGCGTCCCAGACGGCTGTAGGCTTTCACATCCTGTGGTCGTTTAGCCCCTACTTCATAAGCAATGACAATAGCTAGGGCTGAAGAAACTGAGGCAGGAAAGGCATATAATAATGTCGCAAAGTTCATAGCTGACTGGTGGGCTGCTATAATCTGTGCTGAAAATTTTGCCATGTAGAGCCCTACTACTGCAAAAATTGCTACTTCTGCAAAGACTTGCAAACCAATCGGCAAACCAATTTTCAAGCCTTCCTTCAATAAAGAAAGGTCAATCGGACTCCACCGCCAAATCTGATAAGATGCAATAGTCTTATTTTTGCACATGACAAGGACAATTACGAGTAACACGGCCCAGTAAGCTAAAGCAGTACCCAATCCAGCTCCAGCTCCGCCTAGGGCCGGGAGGCCCATTTTCCCATAAATCAAGAGATAGTTAAATAGACTGTTAAATGGGACAAGGAGCAACATGAGGTACATGGATAGCTGAGTCAAACCGAGGGCGTCGAAAAAAGAGCGACAGACACTAAAGAGCAAGAGAGGCAGGATACCAATGGAAATAAAATAGAGGTACTGCCGACCAACTTGAAAAACAGATTCATCAAGTTCAAAACGTTCAAGGGCTGGAATAGCAATAAAAAGGACCGAACATAAGAGTAAAATGGTTAATCCGATGGCTAGATAGACAAACTGATGAAACTCCTGGCGAATCTTATCTCTTTCACCTTTTCCTAAATATTGAGCGATGATTGGGACCAATGCAGATACAATCCCTGTTAGAAATGAAAAAAGCGGATTCCAAAGACTTGTTGCCATGGAAACACCTGCCAAATCCATAGTACTATACTGACCAGTCATCATGGTATCGATAAAAGATGCCGAGTAATTAGCAAATTGGTAAATTAAAATGGGCAAAAATATTTTGATAAAGAGCCAGAGCTTCTCTTTGTTATTTCTTGTTTGGTACATACTTATTCTCTTTCAATTTTATATAAATATTGTAACAAGAAAAGGACCTGCATTGCAAGTCCTCTTTGACTAGATAGAGTCACCATTCCAGATAGAGTTTTTCACGATAACATAGTCCACATGCTTCAAGCTGGTAATGTCACGTCCTCCTGCATAAGAAATAGATGACTGCAAATCTTGCTCCATTTCAACCAGCGTATCTTTCAAGTGGCCTTTGGCTGGCAGGAGAATTTTTTTACCTTCTACGTTTTTATAGGCACCTTTTTGGTATTCAGATGCTGAACCGTAGTATTCTTTAAACTGTTTGCCGTCCACTTCTACGGTCTTTCCTGGGCTTTCAATGTGACCGGCAAAGAGCGAGCCAATCATGACCATACTTGCACCAAAGCGGATGGATTTGGCAATATCTCCGTGGGTGCGAATACCGCCATCCGCAATAATTGGCTTACGAGCAGCCTTTGCACACCAACGAAGGGCAGCCAGCTGCCAACCGCCAGTACCAAAACCAGTCTTGACCTTGGTGATGCAGACCTTACCAGGACCAATACCAACTTTTGTCGCATCTGCACCAGCATTTTCCAATTCACGAACAGCTTCAGGCGTGCCGACATTTCCAGCAATAACAAAAGTCTCAGGCAATTCTTTCTTGATATGCTTGATCATCTTAATGACACTGTCAGCATGCCCATGTGCGATGTCAATGGTAATAAACTCAGGTGCGTCAGCTTTTAAACTAGAAACAAAGTCGTACTCATAGTCTTTTACACCAACCGAAATGGAGGCAATCAAACCTTGCTCGTGCATGCGTTTGATAAATGGAATACGACCAGCTTCATCGAAACGATGCATGATATAGAAATACCCTTCTTTGGCAAGCATTTCTGCCACATCTTCATCAATAATAGTCTGCATATTAGCTGGAACAACTGGTAATTTAAAGCTATATTTTCCAAGAGTGACAGATGTATCTGCCTCCGAACGGCTATTGATGATGCATTTATTAGGAATCAACTGGATATCTTCGTAGTCAAAAACAGGCGTTTCATTAAACATGGCTTTCTCCTCAGTTCGTTTTTTAATGATTTTTGTATTAGGAAACGATATTTTGTTCGCTTTTCCTTAACCGACATCTAAGATTATATCTTATTGTTTGTGTTTTGTCAATATCAAAGAGTATTTGCAATGTAATATTCGTTTTTATAGAAAATATTTAAATAGAATCTATCTGAACATTCGTATAGTTTCGTTTTGATAGTATTTTTCTAGAAAAATTTAAAAAACGTTCTGATTTAGCTAGGCATTTCTGACAAGAAAACGAAAAAAATCTCCAAAAACTGAAGATTTTCTTTGATCTTTTATTTCATTATAGTAAATTTGACAAGTCAATGACGGTATCAACTTGTTTGCAAACTTCTTCATCATGCGTCGCAACAATAAGGACTGTTTCAGGAGATACCAACCCTAAAAGTAGCAGAATAATCTCGTTTCCTGTCTTCTTATCCAAAGCACCTGTTGGTTCATCTGCTAATATTACTCTCGCTTTTTTCAGCAGTAGTCTAGCGATGGATACGCGTTGGGCCTGTCCTCCAGAAAGTTCGTAGATTTTATGCTTTAGATAGGATTCATCTAAACCAACCTGTCGTAAGGCTGTAACAACCTCTTCTTTCTTGGCTAACATTTTCAGGTTGTCCCACACCGTTTCTTCCTCAATCAAGGCATAGTTTTGAAAGACATAGCCAAGATGGTTTTTAAAATAGTCCTGCTCTTTCATCTTCCAAATATCTTTCCCATCAATTCGGATGGTTCCCTTATCTGGTTTCTCCAATCGAGCTACTGCATTTAAGAAGGTACTTTTCCCTGACCCAGACGGACCAATAATAGCATATGAGGTATTTGTATGAAAATCAATGTTCACATCCCTAAAAATTTTCTTTTTACCGTAACTTTTTTCAATATTTCTAACTTCAATCATACTGCTTCAAAATCTCCTTTTATTATCTGAACTCGTTTTTTCATCACCAAATGATAAGATAGGAGTGACATAATTAGCAACTCCAGCATAAACATTCCCCAAACTAAAAAAACAACAGATGGGTGGAGTGTCAAAAGCCAAACTACTACTGCAGAAATTCCATTTATTACCAATATAGGGAGTAAGTTCCGCAAAATCACTTGGTAGTTCTGACTTCCCAATAAACTGTAGATAGCTAGTTTTTTTGCACATTTTTTCATAATAGTAGTTACATATTCATACATGATAAACAGTTGGCAGATAAATAGAATAGTTAGGGCAATCACACTTCCTGTTAGTTGGCTATTCAGACGATTGCGTTCAAGAAGGAGTTTCTCAGCAACATTTGTCAAACTAGAAAAATTTGTGAGCCCTGCGCTAGTAATCTTTTCTTGAATAATGGATTGTTTAAAGATTCCTACATGCGCAATATTTAAAAAAGCTGTTTCCAAAGCATCCTCGGTAAAATAGTCAACATTTAACGCTACTAAAATAGCGTCTGTCTTTTCTTGTGTCGTAAATAGCTCATGTTCATCGCCCGTGTGGTTAAATAAAAATGTCTTTTGTTGACTAGGAACTGGTTGTACCGTTAAATCCGACGCACTTAGACTACTGTATTGAAACCATTCATGTGCAACAATGGCACGAACATTCTCGGTATTTTCTAATTGATTCTCTGGGATATAAATGATGCCTACGCTTTCAGTTGACGGATTGCCATACTGATTAGTTGGGTACAGCTGTTTATTCTTTTCGATAAAACCTTTGTTAACATATCGGATAGCACTAGCAAGTTGAGGTTTGATACCATTGGCATTTAATTCTTCTTGTAGGGGCACTGGAAGATGACTACTTGTTGCCTCACCAAAAGCAGAGGGTGCTGAATAGAGCATATCCTCTTGCTCAAAGGATTGTATAAACATTCGGTATTTTTCAGTTTGTTCTTTCATAAACTGACCATCAATCTGATGATTGGCATCCATGTTTTCGCTCATACTATTAAACCAAGTAATAGTGGCGAAACCTTTAGCAACTTCCCACTTATCCAATACTTCTATCTGGCTGTGGGAACGAGCAATCATATCTAAACTTTTATGTAGTGTCAGTCCAAAAATACTTGTCGAAAGGCAAATACCTACTAACCATACCCAAAGAACAAATCGGGTGGCTGGCTTATTTTTTAAGATTGAAATCGGTTTAATCCATCGGATATTCAAGCCATAAATTCCATTTACAAAACAGGTAATCCCCAAAAGAATAAGACTATTAACCCCCATTAAAAGTAAGTAGGTTTTGACGAATACATTAGAAAAAGTACCTTGGTAAAGGATAAAGCCGAGCAATAATATCATATAATTGAACAGCAGACTACCAATATCTTGTAAAATATGTTTTTGTTGAATAGCACCGAACTGCCCCAAACTTCTGTAAATCATAGCCTGCTTGGCGTACATTAATTTTACTGCTAATAATCCCAAGGCAAAAACAAAAAATAAGGTCCATACTGCCAAAGAACGCAAATTAGTAAATAAAAAATAGACAGGTATCATATACCAACTAATATCCGCAGCTTGAACAATTAACCCATAGGATTCAAGTTGTTCTCGAAAAGCAGCAGGTACAGACTTGCTGGTATAATACATTCCACTCACATCGCTATTCAACAAGCTATCTATATTGGTGACATAGGACTCATCATTTTTTGTTGGATGAAAGACAAAAGTAGCCTGTTCACCATTTTTATCAATAAATGGGCGATAAACTTGTATATCATATTCTTGAGCCAGAGATTCTATACTTGAGAATACTGCTGTCTTATCCACTGCCCCACCACTATTGATAAGTGAAAATGCAGCCTGTGCTGGATACTTTATGTCATTCCCAAATTCCTTCACAGCTCCAAATGATAAAACGGATAATAGCACCATAAACACACTTATAAGGGATGCTCTCCACTTCATATATTCCTCCAATACTAAGGAAGGGCAAAGATGTCTTCCTCACCCTTCAGTCATATTTCTAGAACCAATACCAACCATAGTAAGCTTTTGCTTGAATCCAATCCCAATTCTTTTTGGCTCCTGCTATAGCCCAACCATAATTGGCTGCCTTATATGATTTCACATTACCCCAGAAATCGGTAACTGTCGCACTGCTCCCCAAACGAACTGGTGCTTCCAAATAATAATGTGAGTAAGCCCAACCATCATTGGTAACCCCAAAATTCCAAGTATCTGTATAAGTTGGGTGGGGATGACGAGTTTCAGCTTCAACTGAATTAGAACCTACTAAAAGACCAGTTGCTACAACACTTGTTGCTACTAAACATGTTAATAATCTTTTCATACTTATACCTCCAGCATTTATCTTTCACAAAAAGCAAATAGTATAGTTGACTTGCACGCATATACTATCATTCAACAATTCACATTAATCACAATGTCAACATTTCCTGCACTTAAAGCAATACTTTCCACAGAAAATAATCAAAAAGACCTATCAATTGAGCCAAATCAACCATATCTTTTCTCCTTTCCTTTTTCTTAAAACAATGATATACTACTATTTATAAAATTGGAAAAACTGTCAAGTTTTTTTACACTTATTCGGGAGGAACTCGCATGAGATGGGATATTGGCAAAGTATATAAGCAGATTCGTGAGAGTAAGGGCATAAAACAGACAGAAGTTGTCGGCAAAGGCATCAGTCGCCAAGCCCTAATCAGCTTTGAAAAAGGGCAATCTACCCCTCGCTACGAAACCATGCACTTTCTCCTCCAGCAGCTGGACATGGACTTTGCAGAATTTGACTATATCTGTAACTACCACCAGCCCAGCAAACGGCAGGAAATCTTTACAGACTTCGCTGGGCAAGTCCATTCTACCAATCCAGAGGGATTTAAGGTATTACTCAAAAAGTGCCAAGACTACTTAAAGACCCACCAAGATTTACCCATCCAACATCTATCTGAACTGTCAGAAATCATGTACAAGGTCAGAAAGTCTGGTATAGAGGATATTGAGGAAAGCACCAAAAAACTAACTGAAAAAATCTGGAAGGAACTGGAAAAGCGAGACAACTGGTACTGGAGCGACATTCGCATGCTCAATACCATTCTCTACTTCTTCCCCATTGATTCGGTAAACCTAGTCACAGAAGGTATCTTAAAAACACTTGATAAATACAAGGATTTTGTAAACACCAAAACCAGACAACTGACAATATTAGAAAATCTAAGTACCCTCTATCTTTATCACAATCGTAAGAAAGATTGTCGTCTTATCTTAGATAGAATTCTATGCTTATCAAAAGAAGAAAGACGGTATGATATACTGGCTTTTGCCCAAGTCCGCTACGGTATCTGCACAGATAATGACGAACTAATCGAAAAAGGACTCCAACTGCTTGAATTGATGGAAGAAACAGGCTATCTTTCGATTGCAAAAAAAGAAATTGAACAATTTAGATGATAGAAAAAAAGCGTTGCTTACAGTTCATACTGTAGCCAACGCTTTTTTAATCAAATTCATATAATTGTGGGAATTTTTCGCATTCAGGGTTCTTAGGATGGCAAACCTCACGACCAAAATAAATCATAGCTTGATGAGCAGGGAGCCAGAGTTCAGGAGGTAAGACTTCCATGACTCGCTTTTCTGTTTCCAGGGGTGTAGCCGATTTTTTGACAATATCGTGGTGTTTACAAATCCGTCCCACGTGGGTATCAACTGCGAAGGCGGGAATTCCGAAACCGACACTTAAAACAACATTGGCCGTTTTTCTTCCCACTCCTGCCAAGGCTTCTAATTCCTCACGAGTTTGAGGAACAATGCCATTATGCCGTTCCATCAACTGCTGGGCACAGTCTTTTAAAAACTTTGCCTTGTTTCGGTACAAACCCAAACGAGAAATATAAGGCTCAATATCCTTCACTTCTGCTGCCGCCATGGCTTGGGGCGTAGGGAAAGCTGCGAACAAACCAGGTGTTGCCTTATTCACCGCAGCATCTGTAGTTTGAGCAGATAAGAGCACTGCACATACCAACTCAAAGTGATTTCGAAAGTCCAAGCTAGGCTTAGCATCAGGATATAGAGCGATGATTTCTTCAATAACTTTTCTTGCACGTTTTTTTGATAATACCATGAATTCATTATAGCATGAAAACTTGGATTTATCTAAAATCTGGATTGTCATAAACCTCATTCCTCATGGTATAATAAAAAGAAAAGGGGGAATATGTATGGACTTACAAGAACTCTGTAGAAAGGTCATTCAAGCAAGGCCACGCAACAGCCATAAGGGAAGCTATGGTCGAGTCTTGCTGATTGGTGGACTGTATCCCTATGGTGGAGCGATTATCATGGCCGCACTAGCAAGCGTCAACAGTGGAGCAGGCTTGGTAACTGTTGCTACTGAAAAAGATAACATACCAGCCTTACATAGTCATCTGCCTGAAGCCATGGCATTTTCATTTGACGATCAAGCCTTGCTGATAAGTAGCTTAGAAAATGCTGACTTGGTATTGATTGGTCCAGGTTTGGGGGAAAATAGCAGAGCTGAACAGTTATTGGACTTTGTTTTTGAACATTTATCTGACCAGCAGATTTTAGTTCTTGACGGCTCAGCCCTTACCTTAGTCGCAAAGCAAAACAGAAAGAACTTCCCGTGTAAACAAGTCATCCTGACACCCCACCAGAAAGAATGGGAACGGTTATCAGCCATTCCAATTGCTGACCAAACAAACCAAAGAAATCTTGAAGCCTTGCAATCTTTTCAAGAAAATACAATCCTTGTAGCTAAAAGTTCCGCTACTCAAATCCTAAAAACCCAGCCAAACCAAGTCACCCCAATAGGAGCTGGTGGTCCCTACCAAGCAACAGGAGGTATGGGAGATACTCTTGCAGGTATGATTGCAGGATTCGCTGTACAATTTCCCCATGTTCAACTATATGAAAGAATCCTTGTAGCAACCTACCTCCACTCCTATATTGCTGACCAACTGGCTCAAGATTATTATCTTGTAAAGCCAACTGATGTCTCAAGAAACATCCAAAAGACAATGCTTCAATTTCAAACACAAACAACCGCCTAATCAATGATTAAGCGGTCTTTTATATAACAAACTCGTGATTAAAGCCTGACAAATGGTAGAAAATGCTACTCAATGCAAATCAAAAGTTGCCTAGAAAACGAAGCCGAAGATAGAACTCTGTTACTATCTTATTTCAAGGTAACAGGCTGAAAACCTCCACTGGAGCTTTTCACTCATCAAGGCAAGTTGACAACGGATAATTTTGATTTTCGAAGAGTATGACTATATTTTCTTAGACTTCTTCTTTATGACGTCGTTTGCTTACCAACAGAGTCCCTAGCCCAATAATGACACCAAGAACAAGATAGTATCTCGTATCATTGTCTCCAGTATTTGGTAGTTGAGTCACCTGTTTTTCTTGATTAGGGCTAGATAGACTAGCTTGCAAAGTGACTGGACGAGGTAAAGTTGGTTGAGGGTTTGGCTTCTGCCCTATCGGTACATATCCTGAATTCCCAGTATCTTTTACAGGAGGTGCCTGTACATCAACTTTTTCTGAGTCTATAGGTGGAGCCGTTACAGTGCCTTCATCTTTTTTGTCAGTGGCAGTATTTACTGGCTCTTTGGCATCATTTGTTGAAGTAGCAACACCATCCAGTTCTGCCTGAGCGCTTGTCAGAACGGCTAGAGCTTGATCGACACTTGCTTGGCTTGCAGATTCGTCAGCTAGAATCGCTTTCGCTGCTTCAACTGCCTGGTCATAAGCTTGTTTCACGTTTTCAGATGCATTGAGATACTTAGCATCTGTCGCTTTTAATACGGAAGAAACGGATACTGCGCTACGAAGGGCTGAAATATCAGTCTTTTGACCATCTAAGCCGGCTTTTGCTGCTAACAAGTCTGCCAACGCTTGGTTGACAACTGCCTGTGTTACATTCTCTTGGTTCAATACAAGTTGTGCCGAACGAACAGCTGTATCATAGGCAATTTGTTTGGTATTTTCAGCATTATAATAAATAAAGTTTGCCTGAGTCGGTGTGTAGTTTGATACTTCAGCAATCAGTTTTTCCGTATCGGTAGCCTGACCGTTTAGCTGCTCTCTCGCTGCCACAAGACTGGCAACTGCTGAATCTACTTGTGCCTGATTGTGTTTGTTGGCATATACTGCATTGGCATCTTCTAATGCTTTAACATAGGCAGTTTGAAGTTCTGGACTAGCATTGTAATAACGCGCTGTTTCTTCAAGTCCAGCAAGTTCAGCAATCAGTTCTTTCAAAGCAACTTTATTAATCAAGGTTAATTTCTTAACATTTGACTGGTTTGCAAGTACTACTACGTCTAATTCTTCCCAAAATTCATAGCCTTCTGGGAGGGTTGGAAGGATAGTGTAGGTACCAACTGGTACAAATTTACCATAATCGGTCTTAGAATATTTAGCATTTGGTAGCTGAATAGTCTGACCATCAGCAGTTACCAGTTGGATGGTTGAACCAGAAGGTAGTAATGCATCAATATCTACCAGCAAGTTGGCCTTATCTTTCAAAGTCACATAGAAATTCACCTCGGCAGTGCTATTTTCTTCCGAAATCGTCACGACTGCTTTGGTTTCACCTGCTAGGCTTGACCATTCTGTATCATATAAGAATAAATCAAAGGTGTAAGTACCAAATGGTAGCTTAAGAACGCTAGTATCGCCGGCATATCGTGGTAATTCTGCAACAATCTTGCCTGTTTCATCGGTGACTGAGTAAGAGAAAAGTATTGGTGCAGGACTATTTGTATCTTTATCAAGAATATTGACAGTTACCAACCCTTTTTCATTGCCGATACTGATCAGATTCTCTACTTTTTCATAGCTGATGTTACCAGCATAATCCTCTACTGTGTAGTAGAATTTTGAAATATCTGCAAGATCAAGAGGCAATGTAAAGGAGCCATCGTCGTTTTGTGCCACAAATACCTTGTTATCAGAAACGGTTACATCACCATTTTCTAATAAGGAAGGAATAGTTGTCACACCGCTTGCATCCGCTACAAGGTAGAATACTTGCTCGCGATATAGACCGGATTCTCCTTTTTCAATGGCTGGACGAGGGTTAAATGTAAAGTTTGTTTCATCATAGGTAGCTGTGGTGATAACTGGTGATTCTCTATCGATGATAACATCGAAAATCATAGTTTGTACTGCTGCACCTGGAACTTCAGATGAGTAGGTCAAAACGTATTGATACTTACCATCTGCTAAAGCATTTCCCTCGCTGTCTGTCCCATTCCATTCAGTAGGGTAAATAATGCTTGATTTTGGATTTTTAGGATCACCACTATAGAAGTTCTTATTGCCTGACTGTGGTTGACTTTCCCAAAGTGGATTTGTTCGCTCAGTATCATCTGCAGCATAGACGCTTGCGACTAAATCCGTATAATTTCTCAAGAAGACACCTTTGAAAGCGAGCGAGTCTTGGTTGTCATCTCCATTTGGTGAGATAGCTAAATGAGGCTTACCGGACTCATCAAGCTCTAAAACAAAGTATCCTGCTTCATTTTTAAATGTACCAAGTGTCTTGATCGCAAAGTCAGATCGTTTGTCTGTAGAATAGATTAACTCCGTACTTCCTGTAACAAGACCTGTGTAGTGATGGCTGATATCAACAGTATCTGGTTGTGCTGTAACAGGTTCAAAGTAGAAGCCCCCCTTACCATCGGCAATAAGATTGTAAATCGGCTCTTCTAGAACGGCTAGTTTTTGGAATTCCCCACGGAAACCAACGTATGGAATGCTGACAATATCACCGCCATCGGCTACATCTGTAAATCGAACAAAACCTTCAAGATAGTAACCGTTTTTCATTAAACCTGTCAATTCTTCTGCAAAGCTTGCTGCATCGACATTAATTGTAACAGTTGTACTTGAATTGGCTTGCACAGTCACCTTACCGCCAGGAATCTCTGCTAATAGACGCGGAGCCAAGGTGATCAATCCGTTTTGGACAGTATCCGTTGTTAATTGCGTTGAGTAGTTTAAAGTCTTATCTTCGTTTGTAATGTTATGAAGTGTGACCGTAAAGCTGAATGTATCCTCAACATTTCCCAAGGTAATGCTGCCATAACCGTCTTCGCCAGTCAAATATAAACCTGTAGAAATAGCTGCCGCAGTATCGATGATACCTGCACCTTGTTGGCGAGGGGAAGTGTAGGCTGTTGTTTCTTTGTTCACATGTGCTTTAGCAGTAGACATAAGCAAGTGTTTTACTAAGGCTTCGATTTCTTGAGGGGACTTAGTAGGGTAAGTTGCCTGTAAATATTGTTTTACTAGTACGGCTGCTCCTGCTACGTGTGGTGAAGCCATACTTGTTCCCTGCATGTTGGCATAGTCATTATCATTGATGGCTGCATAAATAGCACCACCTGGAGCAGCTAAGTCTGGTTTTAGCTCGCCATCCGCTGACAGACCCCAACTTGAAAAATCTGAAAGAAGACCTGCTTCTGGGTTAGGGCGAATATCCGTTTCGTTATTGAACGCAATCTTATATGAGTTAGCTGCCAAAGCTTCACCAAATTCCAATGGAATGAAGACAGATGGAATTGCAATAGCTGTATCATCAAGTTGCATGCTTACATTGGCTTCACCTGGACGGCTATTGAAAATGACCACCCCTACTGCACCTGCAGCTGTTGCATTGGCTATTTTTTCTGAGAAGGTAATCGTTCCACGTTTGATGAGTGCAAGTTTTCCAGTCAAATCTAGACCATCAAAATCCGAAGCTTGACCGATTCCCGCATAGACATATTCATATTCTTTCCCGATTTCAAATGGTACGGGACTTTTCTCTGGATTATCAAACGAACTTTTACCGTAATTCAAGTCAGCATTGTTTTCTAAGCCAATGATATTAATTACTTTACTACCAACCGTTGTGTTATTGTAAGAAGCGACAGAAATTGCATCGCGAGCTGTTGAAGGTGCACCGACTAAGCCATAATCTGGATAATCGGCTGACGGATTAGAATGACCTGAACCAAATGTTCCATCATTACCAGCTGCAATAACAACAGAAACCCCTGCACGACGAGCAGCCTCGATTGCTGCAGTCACATTTTCATCCATGTTAACAACAGAACCATTAGCTCCTCCCAGGCTGAGGTTGATGCTATCTGCACCCAATTTTACAGCATCTTCAATCGCCTTTACGTACAATGCTGCGCCTGTTGTAGCTTTGAGGTCTGAGAATACACGCATAAACATGACTTGCGCTTCAGGAGCTACACCATACATTAATTGTCCAGCGACTGGTTGTGTCGGATTTCCTGTGGCAATACTCGTTACGTGCATACCGTGTGAGCGTTTGTCTTCTTCTTTCAAGACAGTATTCACATCAACATAGTTATAACCAAATACAACCTTATCGTTAAACCATTCACCGTAGGTAATTCCTGCTGCTTCTTTAGCTGCTTCTATCTCTTTTTCTGATTTATATTTTGCAGTTGAGAGATCTGAAATATGCAATACATCGTGATCAACGTCAAGACCGGAATCAATGATTGCAACTACTGTTCCTTCGCCCTTGTAACCACTATCCCAAACTTTAGGTACTGTAATGATCGTATTACTATCAATGTTTTGTGGTTTCGCTTCTTCCTGATTAGTAATAGCAGTAGTCTCATCTGCTACGGCAAGCTTCTCCTCTTCTTCTACTTTTTTCTCTGAAATAGCTGGAGTTTCTACAGCTGGTTGAGTCGCTTCTACTTCTGTATTTGTGATGTTTTCAAGAGCTTCTGAGCCAAGTGTTTCCTCTACATTATCTGTAGTGGTTACATCAGTTGGGGTAGCCTCCACAGAAGTGTCAACTAACTCCTCGACAACGGGACTTTCTGAGGTTGATTCGCTGACGATTGCGTCAGGAACAGTTGTTTCCACCTTAGTCTCTACTAGGCTTGTCAATTCATCTGCAGCTACCGATGGTGCACCTGCAAACAAAAAAACTGCACCCAAAAGAACAGACACAGTTCCAATTTTATACTTCCGAAGTGAGAAAGTTTCTTTCTTTTTCATAACTTTTCCTCCTAGTTTTTCTCCTTCATTATTGGCAAAACCAATAAATATATTAAAACACAAAATTATCAGTATTGCAAGTATATTCTGAAAATTCAGTTATTTATTCAAACTATAACTAGCTATCAATAATATCTATAACCATAGATACAGATAATGCACACTATAGTCAAATGAATTAGCTTTCAGACAAGGAACTGAGGGCAGGCAGTACTAGAGTACGGCAATCCGAAAGTGACGATGTATCAAAGTTAATTCAAATGACTGATATGTAAAGCCCTTTGTCAAGTAAAAACAATCGAACTGATTAAAAAATGAAAAGTATCTAGAAAGAGCCTAGTTCTTAGCTTCGGGCATTGGCCACTCTGATATTCGTGGATTGGTTACCTACAGGTCAATGGTTCTGCCGCGAGTCCTACTCTCTATAAGCGTGGATCACAATTGTGCCACTTAGTCATTTCGTAGATGACTCAAACCTTGAAGTCCTAAACTCCTTCAAGATACTTTCCATTCAAACATGATTTCAATCCTTATTTCTGTCCAAATTCACCCAGTGATTTTGGATAGAAATAGGGATTCCTCATCGCTCTGCGATGATAAAACTTAATGGTCAAAAGTGTACATGAAAACAAGCGCTAACTTCAAGCTATTCTTCCTGTCATCATCCCCCAAATAAAACCAGACAATTCTCGTGCAATAGCTGTTTTAGCAACATTTTGTTTCTTATTTTTTCCTAGAACAAGTGTGCGATAACGTCTTCTTAAGCGTTCATTAGCCTTATCCGCATAAGCAATCACCTCCACTCGGTTTCCACTTTGTCTCCGTTTCAATTCTTTGGATTTATACCCAATCGTCCCCTTAGCCAATGATTGTGCAGCTTCTATCAGAAGTCGTCTCACATGGCTATTCCCAGCTTTGGTGATAGCACCTCTTCTCTCCTTGTCACCGCTAGAATTTTCGTTAGGAGTTAGCCCAAGATAGGAAGCAAAATGTTGAGCTGTCGCAAAGCGGTTAAAATCACCGATTTCCGTCACAATGGAAAGTGCGGTTAGTGTTTTAACGCCAATAAAGCAAGAGAGCCATGAGACCTTCTCTTGATAACTGTCGCTTTGACCCAGTTGCTCAATTCGCGCATCATACCGTTCTATTTGATCTACTAATTTCTCATAGGTCAATAGGTATTCTGTCAAAATCTCTGCGTAAAGTCCATCAGGATTTAGGGAATGGAGCCAGCGGACATGTTTCTGTGTCCAATTACTGCTTCCCTCGGTATAGCGAAAATCATGTCGGAGACAGAAGGCAAGAATTTGTTGTTTGATTTTCTTCAGAGCCACTTTGTGGTCTGTTCTCATGCGGATATATTCTTTGACTTGTTCATCCTCAACAGTAGGAACATGAACAGGCCGATAGCTACGAAAGGCCAGAGCTTTTGCGAGCTGAGCTGCATCTTTTTTATCAGTCTTAACACGCTTAGATCCTTCCTTCATCACCGTTGTAGGCGCCATCACGATACAGGGAATCCCGTGAGCTTGTAGCTGGTGATATAGGGTAAATCCAAGACATCCGGCTTCGTAGCCACATAACACTTCTGCATCTTGACCATATAAACGACGAAGCTCATTCACATAGTTCACAATATAGCTAACATTTGGACCAACTTTAGTGCTATGTTTGAATTGATTCGCCATCATATCATAATAGCAGAGTGAAAAACTTTCTTTGTGAACATCCATTCCGATGAAAAGTGTGGTAAAATGAAACATATAAGACCTCCAATTGAGTGTGGTAATTCCTGTTAGAAGTTGATTGTTTTTTTTATTCTAGTGTACAGGTAAATCCACGAATTCTCAACTGGGGGTCTTTACATATTGTCTATAAAAAGGGAGTGAGCAAGACATCCATGATGGCTCCGTCCTTACCCACAGAATAATGAGAATGAGCATAAAGCCCTCACTAAGATTATATACCTCGTGAGGGCCTTGCGGTTGGTGCATTATTGATGTTAATTATGATGACAAAACTGCTCCAGCCTACTGATAAGAACCACAATATACACTCAAGAATATGACTAATACTCAATGAAAATCAAAAACAGACTAGGCGACGCAGATGCAGATAGAACTGAAGTTCATCAAATCAAGTCAACAACGTCTGATTTTGATTTTCGAAGAGTATAAAATTCAGTAGATAGGCTCTCTAACTTACAAGAAGGAAGGAATTGTCATAGATAATCATGTGTAGATCAAGTCGACATTGTCGTTTGTATTCCCCTCAACTTGTCCAAAGGCATTACTTAGCTACATTTGATACAACGACTAAAGGTCTACGTGCTTACCACGATTTTCTCAGTCAATTTCATGTGGAAGCTGTTGGTATGGAAAGCACAGGTGTCTATTGGTGTCCTGTCTAGCATGCTCTATGTGATGACTTCGAGCTAATACTTGCTCAACCAGCCCATATGAAGGCTACAGGTCAGAAAACTGACAAGAAAGATGCTTACTGGATTGCCAAATGAAGGCGGATTGGTCTGCTTCCTCGGAGTTTCGTTCCCGATGAAATCATTCCTGAATTGAGAGAGTTGACCAGACAGCAGAAACATTATAATATTGGGACTTTTCTCATCTCTTTGTTAAGACAATCTAAAAAAATGCTAATCTCCCTCAAATATCCTACGAACGGTATGAATTTGAGAGATTGGAACTGCAACGAGCAAGGAATCACCCATAGAAAGTTGGCTATTTCCTTTCACAATCCTTGACTTACCATGATGAATTTGACTGGTGATCAAGCATGAATCCGGTAAACGTAACTCGCTAACAAATCTTCTGTCCAATGTTTCGTTGACAACAACCTCTATTAAGGTCATGTGTTCTTGCTGTTCTACTTCTTCTGGCAGAATTTTTTCCAACATTGCTTCATAGACTGGCGCGCCACCTAAGAGGTCCATCATCACATAGGAACTCAAAGCTACCAACCCGATGACCATCAATTGGTTCAAACTTCCAACCATTTCAGTTACTAAAATAATAGCAGTTAGAGGTGCTTTGGAAATCGCTGCGAAAAAGCCTGCCATTCCCAATACAATAAACAATAGCATCTGCTCCTGACTGATGAAACCAATATCAAGGAAGAACCGTGCGACAAAAAGCCCAAGGAGACTTCCTAAGGTTAATATGGGCAAAAAGATGCCCCCTGGTAGACCAGAACCATAGGAAATCATGCTCCATACAAATCGAATTAAAATTAAGATTGCCAATGTCAGTAGTCCTTGTTCCAAATATGGGAGCTCTAAAATCAAATGATGCCCGCCACCCAACAGATTAGGGAAAAAATAACCAATCGGTATAATAAACAAAAAGGCAAATACACTGTAGTATGGAACTGGGAGAGGAATGATTTTTGAGAGGAGGGTATAGAAACCTTGTATATTGAGGATAACAACTTCATACACATATCCAGCAAGTCCAAGGAAAACTCCAAGTAAGATATAGATCCAATATTGGTCAAGAGATAGTAACTGTAAGTCCTTCGGCATATGCAAAACAGGCATTAATCCAAAAAAATGTAAGGAAATAAAGTTCGCAGTGATACTGGCTGCCAGGGCTGAGACCCATACCAGACGTGAAAACTGATGATAGACTTCCTCCACAACAAATAAAAGGCCTGCTATTGGTGCATTGAAAGCTGCTGCCAAACCTGCCGCAGCGCCACTAGCAATCAAACTCCTTCTTTCCATTTCACTGGATTTAAGAAGAACTGATATACCTTTAGCCGTTACAGCTCCTAATTGAATACTGGGACCTTCACGCCCCAGCATTAGACCAGATGCAATGGATAAAACACCGCCGATAAATTTTCTCCAAAGGACTGACCACCAGTTTAAATCCATAATTCCTTTTAGTTCTGCCTCCACCTGAGGTATACCAGAACCTTTTGTATTTGGCTCGTCTTTGATCAACTTGCCAACAAGTAAAGCTATGACCAGATAAAGCCCTCCAATAAGAAGTAAATAGATTGCATTGTCTGTTGCCAGAGAATAGAGGTGCGTAAAGACAGAAAATAGTTTTTCAATGGCTAAGCGAAATGCAACGACCACTAAACCGGCGACAATGCCAACTAAACTACCACGCAGAACCGAGTAGAGGATTGATTGAGAAATAAAACTAACTTCTTTCCGGTGATTTTCCATTGGGATTTCCCTTCCTTTCTATAGTATGTATAACCAAAAAATAGGAGCAATAAGTACTTAGTAAAGAACCTCACTCCCATTCTTTTATTTATATTGCTACCTGTCCAATCAGACTATTTCCGATACATCTTGAATTGGAGATAGAGGTCATTATACATTCCAAGTATCTCTGGTCCAAGATTATCATAAACTTCCATCTTCTTCATCGTTTCTTCAGATGGATAGAAAGATTCATCGCTCTGAGTCTCCTCATCCAGCATAGCCTTGGCTGCAGGAATTGGTGTTGAATAACCAACATATTCTGCATTGCGAAGCGCATTTTCAGGACGAAGCATAAAACTCATAAAGGCGTAAGCTCCATCAATATTTTTTGCTGTTTTTGGAATGACCATGTTATCGAACCAAAGGTTAGAACCTTTTGATGGTACAACATAGCGCAGATTTTCATTTCCATCTAACATTTCACTCGCCTCACCTGAGAACGAAACAGCAATTGCTGCCGCATCTTGTATCATATAACCTTTTATCTCATCAGCAACAATTGCTTTGACATTTGGAGTTAAATTATAAAGATGTTCAGCTGCTTTTTCAATCTCTGCAGGATTTTTAGAGTTTAAGCTGTAACCCAAAGATTGCAGACCGAAGCCCATGACCTCACGAACACCGTCGATTAACATGATATTGTCACGGTATTCTTCTGACCACAAATCTTCCCATTCTTGAGGAGGATTGTCAACCATAGTTTCATTGTAAACAATCCCCAAGGTCCCCCAGAAATATGGAATAGAATAGTCATTGTTCTTATCAAAACTCAAGCCCATAAATCGTGGATCGATATTTTCTATCCCTTCAATTTTTAATTTATCTAGTTTCACGAGCATATCTTCTTCCGTCATTTTGGAAATCATATACTCAGAAGGAACAGCCAGGTCATAGGTAGTTCCACCCTGCTTGATTTTAGTGTACATGGATTCGTTAGAATCAAAGGTCTGGTAATCCACCTGAATACCTGTTTCAGCCGTGAATTCTGCGAGTAATTCTGGGTCAATATAATCGCCCCAGTTATAGATGACAAGTTTATCAGTTGTCCCTTGGGTTGAATCAGCTTCTAATTTTGAACTAATTCCCCATAAAACTAGGACAATAGCTATAATTCCTACAAAAAATGAATACAATCGTTTCATTAGTTGGCCTCCTTTTCACGTGAGATGAAATAATAACCCACTACCAATAAGATAGAGAAAAGGAAAACTAGGGTTGACAAGGCATTGATTTCTAGAGAAATCCCTTGACGAGCCCGAGAATAAATCTCTACAGATAGGTTTGAGTAACCATTTCCCGTAACAAAGAATGTCACAGCAAAGTCATCCAAGGAATAGGTAAAGGCCATGAAGTAGCCTGCAATGATGGCTGGTGTTAGGTATGGCAACATGATTTCTTTCAGCATTTGTGGCTGAGTTGCACCCAAGTCATAAGCTGCTGAAATCATATCTGCGTTCATCTCTTTCAGCCGTGGCAAAACCATCAATACTACGATTGGAATAGAAAAGGCAATATGACTGAGCAATACTGAGACAAAGCCTAGCTGGAAACCAATCATGGTAAAGAGAATTAGGAAACTTGCCCCAATCATGACGTCTGGAGCGACCATCAAGATATTATTGACAGACAAGAGTGCATTTTGAAAACGAGGTTTTGCCTGATAGATATAGATGGCACCGAAAGTTCCGATAAGGGTCGCCATCAAAGAACTCAAGAAGGCCAACAAGAAGGTTTGAGCCAGAATCAGCATTAGTCGGCTATCGCCAAGCATAGATGAAAAATGCTCCAAGGTAAAACCTGTAAATCCATTCATATCCCCACCTTCATTAAAGGCGTAGAAAATCAGATAGAAAATCGGCAAATAAAGAAGGAGGAAGGCAACCGCTAAGTAAATGTTTGCAAATTTTTTCATTATTTCTTCCTCTCTTTCGTCATCCACATAATCAAGAGCATGGCCAAAATCAAGACCACACCAATGGTTGAGCCCATTCCCCAGTTTTGTGTTGTGAGAAAGTGTTGTTCGATAGCTGTACCAAGCGTGATCACTCGGTTACCGCCAATCAAACGGGTCAACATGAAGAGGCTCAGACTTGGAATGAAAACCGCCTGTACACCAGAACGGACACCATTCATAGAAAGAGGAAAAATAACTTTTGTGAAGGTCTGCCAAGGAGTTGCCCCCAAATCACGACTCGCATTGATTAGGTTTTTATCCAAATCATCCAAGGCGTTAAAGATCGGCAAAATCATAAACGGAATCTCGATATAGGCTGCAACAGCAATAAAGGAGAAATCTGTAAAAAGAATTTGCTGAGCTCCTAGACCAATAAATTCTAGGAACTGGTTGATAGAGCCGTGTTGCCCAAAAATACCGATAAAGGCATAGGCTTTTAGCAAAAGATTGACCCAGGTTGGCAAGATAATAAGCATCAACCAGAGCTGTCTATGCTTGAGTTTGGTCAAGAAATAGGCTGTTGGGTAGGAAACCAAAAGCGTGACCAGAGTGATAATACCTGCGTAAAAAATGGAGTTAAAACTCATTCGCAGATAGGTCATATTGGGCGAGTTAAAATAGGTCTGATAATTGGCCAAAGTGAAATTGCCATGAATATCAAAGAAAGATTTGAAGATAATCAAGGCAACTGGAGCTAGTACAAAGAGAAAGACCCATAGGGCGTAGGGAATTGCAAAAAGCCTAGAGGTTTTCTTCATTGCGTTCCTCCTCAATGGCGTTAATCAAGCCATCTTCTACTTCTTCCACTTCCACATATTCTTCGATACGGGCATCGAATTCTTCCTCTGTTTCATTAAGACGCATGATATGAATATCTTCTGGCTCAAAGTCTAGACCGATGACCTCTCCCACAATAGCTTTACGAGTTGAGTGAATCATCCATTCATTGCCCAAATCATCGTAGGCAATGATTTCATAGTGAACCCCACGGAAGAGCTGGGTATCTACTTTTACCTGCAATTTACCTTCTTCTGGAAGTGTAATCTGCAAGTCTTCTGGACGGATAACGATTTGAACGTCTTCATTTGGACGCATACCACCATCCACAGCTTCGAAGCGTTTGCCGTTAAATTCAACTAAATAGTCTCTAATCATGCGACCAGACAGGATATTGGACTCGCCAATAAAGGTAGCAACAAAATGGTTGATTGGCTCATCATAAATATCTACAGGCGTTCCTGACTGAACAATTTCACCTTCATTCATGACAAAAATCCAGTCACTCATGGCCAGAGCTTCTTCTTGGTCATGGGTAACGAAGACGAAGGTAATTCCTAGACGTTGTTGCAATTCACGCAGTTCGTACTGCATTTCTGTTCTTAGTTTCAAGTCCAGGGCAGAAAGTGGTTCATCTAGCAAGACGACGCGAGGCTGGTTGATAATCGCACGTGCAATAGCAACCCGCTGGCGTTGACCACCAGACAATTTCTGAATGGAACGATTTTCATAACCAGAGAGCCGGACCATTTGTAAGGCTTCTGTCACACGGCGTTCAATTTCAGCCTTATCAACCTTTCTTAATTTAAGAGGAAAAGCCACATTTTCAAAGACAGTCATATGTGGGAAAAGGGCATAGGACTGGAAAACCGTATGGACATCCCGTTTATTAGTCGGAACATCATTAATCCGTTGACCGTCCAGATAAATATCACCTGAACTCGCATCCAATAAACCAGCAATAATGTTCAAAATTGTTGATTTACCTGAGCCAGAAGCTCCTAATAGGGTATAAAATTTCCCTTCTTCCAATTCAAAACTAATATCCTTTAATACAGTTGTTCCACTGTCTTCAAATACTTTTGAAACGTTCTTAAATTCAATAATTGGCTTTTTCAATTCTCATAAATTCCTTCTTTTAAAACAGAGCCAGATGGCTAGAGTTTATCAGCAAGTTCACCGATAATACGAACCTCTCTCTCCAGTGTAATTCCTGAAGATTTTTCAACAACATCAATCACATGTGCAATCAGATTTTCATAATCCTTTGCTGTACCATTGTCGACATTGACCATAAAACCTGCGTGTTTTTCAGATACTTCAACACCACCAATTCGATAACCTTTTAACCCCGCATCCATAATCAACTGACCTGCAAAGTGACCAAGTGGACGTTTGAAGACTGAACCACAAGATGGATATTCCAAAGGTTGCTTGAGCTCGCGTAAATGTGTCAAACGAGCCATTTCTTGTTGAATAACCGTATGATTTCCTGGCTTGAGGGCAAATTTTGCAGACAAAACAATCGCACCGTTTTCCTGCAAAATAGAAGAACGGTAGCCAAATCGCAACTCACGATTGTCCAACGTTTCGACATAACCTGCTGGAGTCAAAATCTGCGCTGAAACTAGAATGTGTGCCACTTCACCTCCGTAAGCACCTGCATTCATATAGACAGCACCACCAATGCTTCCCGGAATACCACAAGCAAATTCAAATCCTGATAAAGAATGAAAAAGTGCGACTTTTGTCGTTTCAATCAGATTGGCACCTGCTTCCGCTTCAATGGTGTATCCTGATACAGTAACGGAGTTAAGTTTATCCATACGGATAACAAAACCACGAATACCGCCATCTCGGACAATGATATTACTTGAATTTCCTAATACTTGCCATGGAATACCTTCGCGTTTAGCAAATTCTACTATACGAACAATCTCGTAACGATTCCGCGGAAAAGCTAGATAATCAACAGCTCCTCCTACTTTTGTATAGGTATATTCTTTTAAAGGCTCATCGAATCGGATATCGATGCCTTCTAATTCAAGCCTAATTTTATCTTTCATAACCTTCTCATTTCAATTTAAGATATACAGGATTTATTATACCAAAAATTACAGGAGAAAACGAATAAAATTCAACAAAAATACTTTCACAAGCCAAATTAATTTGCTCCAATATTTTGTAATGGAGAATGGAATGCACCAAAAAAGGAGTTCCCTTTCTACCGCGTATAGTAGCGATGGCGAACTCCAACAAAATAAACATTTTTACTTTTGCAAATGATAGATTCTCACTATCTATGCAATAGCAATCCCTTTGGTATCTACTTGAAGGCGGTGGACAGTTCCGTCTAGATTTAGTTCCTCTAATGCTAGAACAATAGCGTCCTCCCTATCTTTGGGCGCTAATACCATCACTGTTGGACCGGCACCTGACAAGTAGGTTGCATAGGCTCCCAACTCCTGTGCAGTTTGCTTGATTGGACAAAACTCCTTAACAAGTAGCTGACGGAATGGTTCATGGAACATATCTGACTGAATTGATTTCCCAGCTTTTTCCAGATCACCTGCCATCAAACTGGCAACAGCAACGTTTGCAATGGCACTAGCAGCCACTGCTTTCTTATAGCCCATCTGAGATGGCAGCACACCCCTGCTCTCAACTGTACGAAGAGGATAATTTGGGATAAAGGCAACAAAACTTGCTTCTGGGAATTCTGTTACAACTGCCTGTACTCTCTTATTAACATAGCTAGAGATGACTAAATTACCAAAAATCGCTGGGGCTACATTATCAGGATGTCCTTCAATTTCTGTCGCTTTGAGCAATTTTTCATCCGCTGTCATATTCAAACCTGCTAATTGATTAGCCAATTCGATACCAGCTACGATAACGGAACTGGATGAACCCAAACCACGTGCCAAGGGAATATCACTAATCATTCTGATACGATGCGGCCGCAATCCTTTTTCAATCTTTAAAGCTGTCTTGATCAAAAGATTGTTCTTGTCTGATGGAACATGTTCAAGATTGTGCTCAATCACCCATTCATCAGTCTCTTCAAACACTTCAATCGTTAGATATTTCGAAAGGGCAACACCTACTGAATCAAATCCTGGACCGATATTAGCTGAAGTTGCTGGAATAATAATTTTCATTGCTTATTCTCCCAGTACTTTAAAGGTATTTAAGACAGTAAAGTCTGTTTCTTTACTCAATTTGTCTGTTACATTTTCCAACTGAGTCTTACTCATTTCATGGGTCACAATCACTAGACGGGCTGTTTCTCCATCTGCAGCTTGTTGCAGAATTTGCTTGAAGGAAATTTCTTCAGAATTGAAGATTTCTGCTAAACGAAGCATTTTTCCATTTTTATCAGGCGCATCAATTGAGAAATAATATTCGCTCTTCACATCGCTTGGGGCTGCCAATTGAAGTGGGCGGCTGTATTCATTGAAGGCTTTGCCGATAGTATTGTCTTTCAAGCGACGAACGATACGAATAATGTCAGCCATAACACTTGTTGCAGTCGGTTTTTGCCCAGCGCCCGGTCCATAGTACATAGACTGGCCGATGCCGATAGATTCGACAAATACAGCATTCATCACACCATTCACGCTTGCAAGTGGATGATTTTTCGGTAGGAAGGTTGGAGATACTTCGGCAGCAATACCAGAGGTAGTTTCTTGAATATCACCCACAAGTTTGATGACATAGCCCAACTCTTGTGCCACTGCTACATCTTCTGGCGTGATATTTGAAATACCCTTGTGTGCTACGTGTTCAAAATCAACTGTCATCCCGAAAGCAAATTGACTGAGGATAACAGCCTTGTAAGCCGCATCAATCCCCTCAACGTCATTTGTTGGGTCAGATTCTGCATAACCAAGTTCCTGTGCTGTTTGAAGAGCTTTTTCGTAAGTCCAGCCTTCATCAACCATCTTAGTCAACATGAAGTTTGAAGTACCATTCAATACACCGAGGATACGAGTCACCTTGTCAGCAGCCAATGAGTTAACCAAGGTACGCAAGATTGGAATACCACCTGCAACTGCAGCTTCATAATAAAGCGCAAGACCTTTCTCTTCAGCCAAGGCACGTAGTTCGCTACCATGAACAGCAAGTAAATCCTTGTTGGCTGTTACAATATGCTTGCCTGCTTCCAAGGCACGTGTAATAAATGTTTTTGCTGGCTCAATACGTCCCATCAGCTCAACGACAATGGCGATGTCTTCGTCAGCCAAAATGTCATCAATGTTTGTTACAAAATGATAGTCATGACCTGCAGCCAAGAGACGGTCTTTTTCTGCTTCATCCTTGACCAAAACCTTAGCAACTTCAATACTATCATGCGCAGCTTTCTCTATTTTTTCCTGGTTTTCTTCTAATAAAAATGGCACACCACTCGCAACGGTTCCAAATCCTAATAATCCTATCTTAACTACCATGTGCTCTCCTTTAAAATGTATTTCTCCCATTATAACAAATATTCTGACTATTTGGCAAAAAATTTGATATAATTGTTTTAATATATGATTATGGAGATAAGATAATGAAACATTCAAGAAGAGCCCGTCGAAGCCGCACACAAAAGAAACAACTTGTGCCAATGCTACTTGGTATCGCATTATTAGTAGTGACTCTACTATCTATTTTTCTAATCTTTCTAAAACAGCCATCTAAGCAACAAAGTGATTCCAAAGCTTCAACGGTAGAGACAACAACCAGTTCGAGTGTTATGACTTCAGAAAGTAGTGAAGTACAAACAGAAATCATTTGGGAACAACAAACTGAACCTATCAGACTTCCAATCCTCATGTATCATGCCATTCACGTAATGGCTCCTGAGGAAGAAGCTAATGCGAATCTTATCGTAGATCCAACGACTTTCGAAAGTCATCTAAAAGCATTGCAAGATGCAGGTTACTATACTTTATCACCTGAAGAGGCTTATAAAGTATTGACAGAAAATGTCCTTCCTGCTGGCAAAAAGGTTGTATGGCTAACCTTTGACGATAGCCTCTGGGATTTTTATAGTTATGCCTACCCATTGCTTAAGCAATATCAAATGAAGGCAACCAACAATGTCATTACAGGATTTACTGAATATGGACAAGCAGGGCACCTTACTCTTGAACAAATCAAGGAAATGCAGACCGCAGGGTTCTCCTTCCAAGGGCATACCGTCAACCATCCTGATTTAGAGTATAGTTCTATCGAGGATCAAACAAATGAACTTACTTCCTCTAAAGCCTATCTTGACAGCCAATTAAATCAAGAAACCATCGCTATCGCCTACCCTGGTGGACGATACTCAGCAGATACAGTAGCCTTAACTGAACAAGCTGGCTACAAACTTGGTGTGACTACTAACAACGGCTTGGCTTCTGCTAGTGACGGATTACTGACTCTCAATCGTGTCCGCATCCTCCCAACCACTACCGCTGAGGGACTATTATCCGAAATTTCCTATTAATTTTCACAAACATGTATATGAGAAAACTCCCTGTCACTGACAAGGGAGTTCGTTTTTTTATTTGGATTCACTAAACTGACTTTGATACAGATTATAATAGAAACCTTTGTCTGCCAAAAGACTTTCATGGTTACCTTGTTCGATAATCTGTCCATCTTTCAAGACCAAAATCTTATCAGCTTCCTGAATGGTTGATAAGCGGTGAGCAATAACGAAACTTGTCCGCCCTTTCATCAACCGTTTCATGGCCTTTTGAATCAAGAGTTCCAAACGGGTATCAACTGAGGAAGTCGCTTCGTCAAGAATCAGAATAGCAGGATCCGCCAACAAGGCACGCGCAATAGTCAAAAGCTGTTTCTGACCTTGGGAAATATTGCTGGATTCCTGGTTCATTTCCATATTATAACCGCCAGGCAGGGTACGGATAAAGTGGTCAACGTTGGCAGCTTTGGCAGCCTCCACAATTTCCTCATCTGTCGCATCCAGACGTCCAAAACGCAGATTTTCCTTGATGGTCCCTTCATAAAGCCAAGCATCCTGCAAGACCATACCAAATTGACTACGGTAGGATTGACGGGAAATATTTCGAATGTCCTGACCATCCACCTTGATAGAACCTGATGTGACATCGTAGAAACGCATGAGCAAGTTGATAAGAGTAGTCTTACCAGCCCCTGTTGGACCAACGATGGCCACCATCTCACCGGGTTGAACATCCAGATTAAAGTTACGGATAAGCGGCTTGTCTTCTGAATAACCAAATTCGACCTGTTCAAAGCTAACTTGTCCGGTCAGACTAGCTGTCAACTCTAGTGCATTGGCGTCTTCTTCGTCAAGTTCATCTAAGACTGAAAAGATGCGTTCAAGGGAGGATTTGGCAGACTGCAACTGTGGTGCCAACTGGGTCAAGGTTTGGACTGGCTGAGAAATCTGCCAGACGTATTGGACGAAAGCCTGCATATTACCGACCGTCAATGTGCCTGCAAGAACTTTCAATCCAGATAGCAGGGCGACGACAACATAGGCGATGTTTGAGAAGCCGTGAACTAGAGGCATGAGCAAACCAGACATGAAACTAGCCTTGAAACCAACTTCCTGCAAATCTGCGGTAATCTGGCGAAACTCTTCTGTAGAAATTTCTTCACGGCCGTAAAGTTTGAGAACGTTAAAACCAGTCAGATTTTCTTGGACAAAGCCGTTCAAACGACCTAGGGCATCAGCCTGCTGCTTGAAATATGGCTGGGATTTGCCCATGACAAACTTAGAACCAAAATAGGTCACTGGAACCAAGGTTACGACTACAAGTGCTAGGGATACATCCAACCAGAAACACATGAAAATGGCTAGAGAGAGGGTCAGAACGGCATTGACTAGCTGGAGAAAACTTTGTTGCAGGGCGTTTGAAACAGTCTCCACATCGCTTGTAAAACGTCCGAGTAAATCACCATACTGGTGCTTGTCAAAATAAGATACTGGAATCTTGTTAATTTTGTGGCTCAAGTCCTGACGTAGTTCCTTAGTTGCTCCCTGCACTGCCTTGGTCATAAAATAGTTAGAACCGTAGGCACCGATTTCATATAGAAGGGCGCGAAGGGCATAGATGGCAAGCATGATAGCAATGTAGGAATAGTTAATCTGCGCTCCTTCTACTCCATTTGCTATGTCTAACAAATTCTTGGTCAATTCTGTAATGATTAGTCCCAGTACAAAGGGTTCTAAGGCATTCATAACTGCGCTAATGGTCTTTAGAAAAACGGCTAAAAATACAGAAGATTTGTAACGACGCAAATAGTCCCAAACACGGGTAAATACTGATCTATTCTTCATAATTCCTCCTATTCTTCTGTTAACGATTGACGGTTAAGCTGAGAATTGGCGATTTCTCGATAAATCTCATTGCTTTCCATCAATTCATTGTGGGTGCCGCGGCCAACGATTTCACCTTCGTTCAGCACGATAATCTGGTCAGCATCCATAATGGTCCCGACCCGCTGAGCCACAATCAGTACCGTCGCATTCTCTGTCACTTCCTTCAAACGAGCCCGCAAAACTGCATCCGTCTTATAGTCCAAGGCAGAGAAGGAATCATCAAAGATGTAGATATCCGGCTGCTTGACAATGGCACGGGCAATGGACAAACGTTGTTTTTGACCACCTGAAAGGTTACTTCCGCCCTCTGCCAAGTGGGTGTCAAACTGCTCTTCCTTGCTCTCGATAAAGTCTCTGGCCTGGGCCACATCCGCCGCCTCATGCAACTCTGCCAAACTTGCGTCCATCTTCCCGTATTTGAGATTTTCCGCGATGGTTCCAGTAAATAGCAGAGCTTTCTGCGGAATAAAGCCTATCTTGCTGCGGAGTGCCTTTAGATTGTAACGTCTGACATCCACCCCGTCTACCAAGATTCGTCCTAGTGTCACATCATAGAAACGTGGAATCAAGTTGACCAAGGAAGACTTACCAGAACCCGTTGAACCAATAAAGGCAATCGTTTCACCAGGCTTAGCTTTGAAGGAAATATTGTGTAGCACAGGCGACTCAGTCTCACCAGGATAGGCGAAGGTCACATTTTCAAATTCCAGATAACCACGAGTATCTGTTTCAGTAATACCGTCCTCATTCTTAGAAATAGAGATAGGCATGTCCAAAACTTCTTGGATACGCTGACTAGACACCGACATACGCGGATACATGTTAAACAAGTTAGCAAAGAGCAAGAATGAGAAAAGTGCATGGAAACTGTATTCAATAAAGGCTACCAAATCCCCAATCTGCAGACTGCCACCTTTCAAAGGAGGCAGGGCAAACCAGACAATAGCCACTATCATGGCAATAATAATCTGTACAAATAGTGGCTCTGTCAGCCCTGTCAAATTAAAGAGTTTTTTGGATGTTTCAGTATATTCTTCATTGACCTCTGCAAAACGAGTTTCTTGGAACTCTTCACGCGTAAAGGCACGAATGACCCGTAAGCCCATGAGATTTTCACGAACATATTGGTTAATCGTATCCAATCGTTTCTGTTGCTTTTCAGAAAGAGGACGAGTTTTAGTGGCTACGTAGAAAATAACAACAACCAAAAATGGCATGGCTACTGCTACTGTCCAAGCCAGACTTGGACTGGTTACCAAGGTCATGATGACAGAGGCAATCATCATTAAAGGTGTGATAATTCCCAGTTTCAATACCATCTCCGCAAACTGCATCAAAACAAAAGCATCGTTGGTCATGCGAGCCACAAGAGAAGAAACACCAATCTGCTCATATTCATGATGAGAATAGTCCTGAATTTTTTCGTACAGATCATTTCGAATATCTTTGACGATGTTAGTAGTCAACTTTCCAGCTGCATAGGCAAGTGTCACTCGACCAACAATACCGAGCAAAACAATCAAGCCCATCATGCCTGCCCAGAAATATAATTGATCAACATTGTTTTTTGTAATCCCTTGGTCAATCATTCTTGCCAAAAATGTCGGCAAGCCCAAGTTAACTACAATGAATAGGAAAGCCCCCAACAAGTCCAAAGCAATCCACTTGGGGTATTTTTTCAAATAGGTCCAAATCAGATTCATCATTTCTTCCTTTCTATATGTTAAAAAGGGGCTAGGCCCCTTTGTCAACGTTAAAAGCCACCAAATGGTGACTTTCTATTCTTTCTCGTCGATCACTAAACGAACTTTTTTATCACTTGTTGGAACAGAGTAGACAATCGTTCTGATTGCAGAAATTGTGCGTCCTTTTTTCCCAATGATACGTCCAATATCAGATTTATCCAAATCCAAATGATATTCTAAAAATTCAGGTGTATCAACAATTTTAATTGTCAAGCTATCAGGCTGTGAAATCAAAGGTTTCACAATCGCAATAATGAGATTTTCAATCATGTCCATAAGTGTTCTCGCTTACTGTTCTTATTTAGAGAATTTTTGCTCGTGGAATTTCTTCAATACGCCAGCATTTGAAAGAAGGCTACGAACTGTATCAGATGGTTGTGCACCTTTTGCCAACCACTCAAGTACACGCTCTTCTTTAAGAGTTACTGAGTTTTCAGCCAAAAGTGGGTTGTAAGTACCAACAGTTTCGATGAAACGACCATCACGTGGTGCACGTGAATCTGCAACGTTGATACGGTAGAAAGGTTTCTTTTTAGAACCCATACGAGTCAAACGGATTTTTACTGCCATTTTTAAATGTTCTCTTTTCTTTGTATTTTTATTCGGTGAAATAGCAGAGCTATTTAGCACATGTTCTATTATACCACACTTTGACAGGGTGTCAAGAAAAAAACTTGACAGGTTTTAAAAAATTTTATTGTTCTAGCATATCTGCTAGTTCTCTCAGGTGACTTGCTAGATTTGTACGGTCAAACAATAAATTATAGACTCCATCTTCACTCAATACTCCGCAAGGAATACCATTGAAATAACCCTTATTAGATAAATCAAGATCTTCCATATAGGTCTGGCTCTGGTAATAATCTAATAACTGTAAATAAGTCGATTGTTCCTGGTTGAGTTGTGCCAGACTATCGGAAAGGGACTGGTTCAGCTCTAGCTGTCTGTTAAATATTTTTTCCATTTCCTCTACACGTTTTCTTGCTTCCATAATATTTTTCATCAGTGTGTACTACCACCACCCTTTTTAATATCCTCTTTATCCCTATATTCAACAATCGCTCCTATAGCTACTTCAACTCCTCTTACAATATCGTTCAAAGACATGGAAGCCAGTCCTGGCTTGTCGACAACCTGCTCTGGCAAGAAGGGAATATGGAGAAAACCGACCTTAGTCTTTGGAAATTGTTTCTCCGCCAAGTAAAGAGCTTGATACATGAGATGGTTGCAGACAAAGGTCCCAGCAGTATTAGAAACAGAAGCTGGAAGCCCAATCTTATGAATAGCTTCAACCATTGCTTTGATGGGTAAGGTGGAGAAATAAGCAGGCTGACCATCTTCTCGAATCGTTCTATCAATCGGCTGTTGCCCTTCATTGTCTGGAATGCGTGCATCGTCTTGGTTAATGGCTATACGCTCAGGAGTTAAATCAACTCGCCCACCAGCCTGACCAATACATAGTACCGCATCAGGTAAATGTTCTGCCATTTTCTCCTCTAAAACATCCGCAGCCTTGTCAAAAACAGTCGGAATCTCTACAAGAATAATCTCTGCACCAGCAATGGTCTTAGGTAGAGATTTTATCGTTTCCAAGGCTGGGTTAATAGGCTCGCCACCAAAGGGATCAAAGCCTGTTACGATGATTTTCATACTTCCTCCTCCAAAATAATTTCTCCGTAGTGAAATTTTTGATTAGGTCTGACATGACGTTTAAAGCCAAATTCTTCAAAGACCTGATCTCTAAAATGAGCCTTTATTATCAATTTCTTCCTAGCTACTCGTTTAGCCTCAGATACAATTTCCTCCGTTAAACGGCTTCTGTCAGCTAAAGTAGACAAGCCAGAAAGATTTTGTGATTCCTTGATTTCTTCTGAAAACATGGGATCAAAGTAAATGACATCAACAGACTTATCTATTTGCCCTTTCAAATAAGTCAAACTATCTGTCCAAATTGTCTGGATAGATTTCATGGCTCGATTGACCTCTTGCAGCCCACTATCAAAATCCTGTAAACCTCGACTCACAATAAAGTGCACTAGCTTAGAACTTTCCAAGGCTGTCACCCGATGACCAGCACTTGCTAACACAATGCTATCAGATCCCAAGCCCATAGTACAGTCTATTATTGATTGTTTTTCTTTTCCAAGTAATTCTAAAAGCGGATCTCTTCCAGACTTAATCCGCAACATGGCAGTATCTGGGTGGAAAAATAAAACCTGCCCACCCCTCTGTTCTAGTATCAATTTATCCTTATAAAGAACCAAGACAGCCTCGTAGGTACCTAACATTTTTCCAACCGACTGCTTCTTTCTTTCCTTGTATTCAATTCCCAGTTCACTGGCAATCCGTCTAGCTCTATAGACCAGCCCCTCATCCATCCCAAGACTAGTTGTTACAATCATTTTCATACTCTTCAGTATATCAAAAAATCAGGACGAACTCAAAGCTCATCCTGATAGTATCTTCTATATAGCCCGTGTCATGAAGCTACGGCTCTCCAGCACTTTGACCATAGCTTCTGCTGTATCGAGGGCCGTAAAGAGCGGAATTCCTCCTTCAATAGCAGAGCTTCGAATGACTTGACCGTCACCATCTGCCACCCGTTTTTTACCAACCGTATTGATAATAGCTTGAACCTTACCTGCACGAACAAGACTTGGAATATCTTGACAAGCTGCGTCGCCTAATTTGCCAACAGTTGTTACAGCAAGTCCATTTTCTGTTAGAAAGGCAGCTGTTCCTGCCGTAGCCAGTAGGCCATAACCAAGTTCATGGAAACGTTGAGCCAGACCAAGTGCTTCTTCCTTGTCTTCATCCGCAATGGTAAAGACTACATTACCAAACTCAGACAGGTGTTGGTAGCTTGCTTCAAAAGCCTTATACAGTGCTTTCTCCAATGTCAAGTCCGACCCCATAATTTCACCAGTTGACTTCATCTCTGGTCCTAACAAACTGTCAACTTTAGCCAATTTTGTAAATGAAAATACTGGTGCTTTAACGTGCACTTGCTTGCTCTCAGGATAAAGACCGTCTTGGTAACCCAGTTCCGCGAGGCTTTGCCCCAAAATCAATTTGGTTGCAACCTGAGCCATTGGAATGTCAGTGACTTTGGACAAGAATGGTACCGTACGACTGGCACGAGGATTGACCTCAATGACATAGACCGTTTCATCCTTAATAACAAACTGGATATTCATCATACCGATACAGTTGAGACCGATTGCCAAGCGTTTGGTGTAGTCTGCAATGGTCGCCTGCACTTCTTTGGACAAGGTTTGTGGCGGATAAACTGCCATTGAGTCACCTGAGTGAACCCCAGCCCGCTCGATATGCTCCATAATACCTGGAATCAAGACATCCTTACCATCTGAAATAGCATCCACTTCACACTCACGACCGACGATATAAGAATCCACCAAAACTGGGTGCTCTGGCGAAGCCTTGACCGCCGTTCTCATATAAGAACGTAAGTCCTCTTCATTTTCGACAATCTCCATAGCACGACCGCCCAAGACATAAGAGGGACGAACAAGTACCGGGAAACCAATTTTGCGGGCCGCTTCAAGAGCTTCCTCTTCGTTGGTTGCGGTTTGGCCTGGTGGCTGTGGAATCCCTAGGTCTTTCAGGGCTTTTTCAAATAAATCCCTGTCTTCAGCTCTATCCAAATCCGCCACCTGTGTCCCCAAGATTGGAATACCTGCTTTGGCCAATGGCTCTGCCAAATTGATAGCCGTCTGGCCACCGAACTGAACGATAACCCCTTTTGGTTTCTCAAGGTCAATCACATTCAAGACCTCTTCCAAGGTCAACGGCTCAAAATAAAGCTTGTCCGAAACCGAAAAGTCAGTTGAGACCGTTTCAGGGTTTGAGTTCATAATGATGGCTTCGTAGCCAGCCGCTTGAATGGCCTTAACAGAATGAACTGTCGCGTAGTCAAACTCCACACCCTGACCGATACGGATTGGACCAGAACCCAGCACCAAAACAGATTCTTTTTCTGAACGAATTGACTCATTTTCCCACTCATAAGTTGAATAGAAATAAGGTGTTGAACTTTCGAACTCAGCCGCACAGGTGTCTACCATCTTGTAAACAGGGACAATCTTGTGTTCAGTACGGAGTTGACGGATATAGGACTCTGTCCGTCCCCAGAGTTCTGCAATCTTGCGGTCTGCAAAACCATATTTCTTGGCTTTTTTCAATAAATCAATATTATCAAAATTCGTTGCCAATTCTTGCTCGATTTCTAAGATATGAAGCAGCTTATCAAGGAAGAAAAGATCAATCTTGGTCAACTGAGCCAATTCTTCTACTGTATAGCCACGTCGAAGGGCTTCTGAAAGATAGAATAAACGATCATCCTGTGCCTTGACAATCTTTTCAACCAGTTGGTCATCTGTTACTTGGCTGAGTTCAGGCATTTCATTGTGGTAGACACCGATTTCTAAAGAACGGCAGGCCTTAAGCAGACTTTCTTCTATATTACGCCCAATGGCCATGACCTCTCCAGTTGCCTTCATCTGGGTTCCAAGGCGACGCTCCCCTTTTTCAAACTTATCAAATGGGAAACGTGGAATTTTTGCCACAACGTAGTCAAGAGCTGGTTCAAACATGGCATAGGTTGTTCCTGTAACAGGGTTCACCATTTCATCCAAGGTCAAGCCAACCGCAATTTTTGCTGCCAATTTGGCAATAGGATAACCTGTCGCTTTCGATGCCAAGGCAGACGAACGGGACACACGTGGGTTTACTTCAATGACATAATATTTGAAACTATGTGGTTCAAGTGCCAACTGCACATTACAGCCACCTTCGATTTTGAGGGCACGGATAATGCTCAGGCTGGCATCACGTAGCATCTGGTTTTCAATATCCGAAAGCGTCTGCGTTGGGGCAAATACGATAGAATCTCCTGTATGAATTCCCACAGGATCAAAGTTTTCCATGTTACATACGACCAAGGCATTGTCAGCCGCATCGCGCATCACTTCGTATTCAATTTCTTTGAAACCAGCAATGGAACGCTCAATCAAACACTGGGTCACCGGTGACAATTTCAGACCATTTTCTGCTATTTCACGCAGTTCTTCTTCATTGGCACACATACCACCGCCAGTACCACCCAATGTGAAGGCTGGTCGAACAATGACAGGATAGCCAATTTCAACAGCAAATTCCAAAGCCTCATCAACTGTTGTCACAATCGTTGACTCAGGAATAGGCTGATTGAGATCTTCCATGAGTTGTTTGAAGAGGTCGCGGTCCTCTGCCTGATCAATTGCAGACAGTTTAGTTCCCAACAACTCAACTCCAAGCTCATCTAAAATACCAGCCTTAGACAATTCCATGGCCATGTTGAGACCAGTCTGACCACCCAGAGTTGGCAAGAGAGCATCTGGACGCTCCTTCCGTAAAATCCGTGTGACAAATTCAAGCGTAATTGGCTCAATATAAACCTTGTCTGCAATTTCCTTGTCTGTCATGATGGTCGCAGGGTTTGAATTGACCAAGACAACACTATAGCCTTCTTCCTTCAAAGCCAAACAAGCCTGAGTCCCAGCATAATCAAACTCCGCAGCCTGACCGATAATAATCGGACCAGACCCAATTACCATAATTTTCTTAATATCCGTACGTTTTGGCATAATGTATGATACAAAGCCCGTTAAGAGGACAAAGCAAAAATAGGAAACACGACGCTAATGCTTCAAGCATCAAGACGATGTTTATCTTTTTCGCACAGCCCTTAGGGCGTGTTCGAATAGGAAACTCGAACCTGTATCTCTCCTTTCTATTCGTCGCCTCTCTGAGCGACATTAAATAAGATAAGTCCGACGTTTAGAATCTCAATTCGATAATAATTGAAATTCTAAACTAGTGTCAGAGTTAGCAAAGGTCCCATTGGACTTTGCGTAGGAGGACACATGCGTTAGCATGAAGTCCGACTTGCTCTGACCGACGCTTTGAAAGTCAATTCGACATTAATTGACTGTACAAACTAGTGCAAGGAATAGCCTTAAAGTATATCACCATTTCTAAGAGCAGGTGTCAACATCTCAGCGCAGTGGGAAATGAGTTGCTCGCAACCATTGACCTGTCCCTTGCCTTTCTATTCGTCGCCTCTCTGAGCGACATTAAATAAGATAAGTCCGACGTTTAGAATCTCAATTCGATAATAATTGAAATTCTAAACTAGTGTCAGAGTTAGCAAAGATCCCATTGGACTTTGCGTAGGAGGACACATGCCTTCCATGTAGTCCGACTTACTCTGACCGACGCAGTAAGGTTTAGCTCGATAGTGGTTAAACCTTACTGCCCTTTTTTAAACGAATCCATCAATTCCATAAATTCGTCAAACAAATAGCTGGCATCATGTGGACCAGGTGCAGCATCTGGGTGGAATTGAACAGAGAAACCTGGATAGTACTTGTGGCGTACCCCTTCTACTGATTTGTCATTGATTTCTTCATGAGTAATCATTAAACATTCAGGTAAATCTTCACGAGCCACTGCATAACCGTGGTTCTGACTGGTAAAGTCCACTCGACCTGTCGCAATTTCACGAACCGCATGGTTAAAACCACGGTGACCAAACTTCATTTTATAAGTCGTTGCCCCATTTGCTTTAGCAAAGAGTTGGTGCCCCATACAGATACCAAAAATTGGAATTTTCCCAAGAATCCCACGAATCATTTCTAGTGCTTCTGGAACATCATCTGGGTTACCAGGACCATTTGAAAGCATGACACCGTCTGGATTGAGGGCCAAAATTTCTTCAGCAGTCGTATCATAAGGGACAACTGTCACATTGCAATCACGCTTGGCTAACTCTCTAAGAATAGAATGCTTCAAGCCAAAATCAACCAGCACAACACTACGTCCAACTCCAGGTGCAGGATAGGCTGTTTTTGTCGATACTTGCTGGATGTTGTTGGTTGGCAAAACAGTCGCTCTCAATTGATCCGTCAAATGCTCAACAGAATCACCGACATTTGCAAGAGTCGCCTTCATGGTCCCGTGCTGACGAATAATTTTTGTCAAGGCGCGTGTGTCAATTCCAGAAATTGCTGGAATTTTCTTAGCCTTTAAAAATTCATCCAAAGTCATCTGGTTACGCCAGTTACTTGCTCGACGAGCCCACTCACTAACAACCACTCCCTTACAAGTCGGTTTGATCGATTCGTAATCATCACGGTTAATCCCGTAATTACCTACCAAGGGATAAGTAAAGGTTAAAATCTGACCATTATAAGACTGGTCCGTGATAGATTCCTGATAACCTGTCATCCCAGTTGAGAAAACCAATTCACCAGTCACATCAATATCAGCACCGAAGGCCTCCCCTTCAAAAATAGTGCCATCTTCCAAAATTAAACGTCTTTTTGACATAATCTATGATACAAAGCCCGTTAAAAGGACAGAGTGAAAATAGGAAATTCGGCGCCGACGCTATAGGCGTCAAGTCGATATTTATCTTTTTCACACAGTCCTTAGGGCATGTTCGAATATAAAAATCAAATCTTACTCGAACCTGTACCTTCTCCTTTCTATTCGTCGCCTCTCTGAGCGACATTAAATAAGATAAGTCCGACGCCGTAAGGTTTAGCTCGATATTAGTTAAACCTTACGGCTAGTGTCAGAGTTAGCAAAGGTCCAATAGGACTTTGCGTAGAAGGACACATGCCTTCCATGTAGTCCGACTTACTCTGACCGACGTGAGAAAATGGATTCGATAATAATCCATTTTCGAGCTAGTGCAAGGAATAGCCTGACCTCCATAGAGGCAGGCGTAGGGAAATGAGTTGCTCGCAACCATTGACCTGTCCCTTGCCTTTCTATTCGTCGCCTCTCTGAGCGACATTAAATAAGATAAGTCTAACAAATTTCTAACTGCTCAGTTCTAAGGTACCTGAACAGCTTACTTTTAAGCCTTGCCATTGACAATTGCTTCCAAAATCGCCATCCGAACAAATACTCCATTTTGCATTTGACGGACAATACGTGATTTTGGCGCCTCTACCAATTGATCATCAATTTCTACATCACGATTGACTGGGGCAGGATGCATGACAATAGCCTTGTCTTTCAAGCGCTTGTAGCGTTCTTCAGTCAAGCCATGCAAACGGTTATAAGTTTCTTTAGAAAAACCACCATCACCATCATGGCGCTCGTGTTGTACACGGAGCAACATCAGTACATCTACCGTTTCCACAATATCATCAATATTCAAATGCTGACCATAGACATCAAATTCCTCTGCGTACCATTCCTCCGGTCCAGCAAAGAAAATCTCAGCTCCCAGACGCTTCAAAATTTGCATATTGGACTTAGCAACCCGTGAGTGTGTAATATCACCTGCAATGGCAATTTTCAAGCCTTCAAAAGTTCCAAATTCTTCATATATAGTCATCAAGTCAAGCAAGGATTGACTTGGATGTTGCCCAGAACCATCACCACCATTGACAATTGAAGTTTGAATGGTAGGACTATCAATCAACTGCTTGTAATAATCCACTTCCGAGTGACGAATCACGCAGATGTCTACCCCAAGTGCCGACATGGTCAAAATGGTATCATACAAGGTTTCACCCTTATTGACTGAGCTGGTACGAGCATCAAAGTCAATCATTCCCATATCCAAACGAAGCTCCGCCATTTCAAAAGACTTATGCGTCCGAGTTGAATCCTCAAAGAAAAGGTTAGAAGCATAGTACTTCCGATCCAACTCTACCTTTTCACCGCGTTTAAAAGCAATACCACGTTGAATGAGTCCCAATACTTCTTCATTTGAGAGGGTCTCCATTGTAACCAAGTGTTTAAGTGAAACTTTACCATTTGTAATTGTCATGACGATACCTACCTTTATGATCTAGATGTAGAATGAGAATTTGTAAACGAAGCGACTATGCACCTTCAACCAGAAGGACAGAATCCTGACCATCGATTTCAGCCATGTGAACGATGATTTCTTCCGAACGGCTAGTTGGGATATTCTTCCCAACATAATCCGCTCGAATAGGCAACTCCCTGTGTCCACGATCCACAAGTACCGCTAAACTAACACGAGCTGGACGGCCCAAGGACACTATGTTGTCAATAGCAGCACGAATGGTTCGGCCTGTATAGAGCACATCATCTACCAAAATAACATCACGGTCATTCACATCAGCAGTCATGCTTGTCGTATCTTCTTCGACTTTTACATCATCACGGAAAGGTTTGGTATCCAATTCACCCAGTGGAACATCAATCCCCTCTAATTGCTTCAGCCTTTCCTGAATACGTTTAGCAATGAACACCCCACGGGTTTTAATCCCTGCTAGAACAATATTTTCCAAATTCTTGTTCCGCTCGATAATTTCATAAGTGATACGGGTAATAGCCCGTTTCATGGTCATATCGTCAACGATTTCTTTTGTCTTCATAAGACCTCCAAAAAATATAGAAAAAAGTCCCCTTTACACAAGGAGACTATGAAAATATAGGCTAGTATTTAAAGACTAACCTGCTTAACACGTTGCTCCTTGTCTGCCTCTCTGGACAGGTTTTAAAGGATTTATTAAGCAGAGTATAGCATAAAATCTCAGCCTTGACAATTTTTTTCTGAAAAAATATAGAAATTATCGGATTTTACTGAGAATTTTTTCCAAAAGACAATGAAGTCTTAAGGTTTATGGATTTTAGTCCCGCCAATAGAAAACCGCAGACTAGATAGGCGACAAAGATGACTCCAGCATAAGTCAAAACATAGGTCCAACCATACTTAGGGACATTGAGAAAGAAATAAGCAAAAGGACTGTCCTTAGCATCTGGGATTGGAATTTTTATGAAAAGACCATTCACTAGACCAAAAATCATGTAGAGAACAGGCAAAAGCGTCCACCAAATCGGGTCAAACCACTTGTACTGTTGCTGACGATCTACTATTAGGGTATCTAACAAAAAATATAAGGGAACAATATAATGGCAGAGTAGATTTTCAAGTCGCCAGAAATCGTCTGCCAAAGGCGCCAACATAAAGTGATAGACCACACAAGTAATCATGATAGACATGGTTACAGCAGCCTTTATCCGAAGAAAACGTGACGTCTGTAAATCCACACTTTTACTCATGGCATAGACCATATAGACAGCGAACAGAGATACCAATAAATTAGATTGTACCGTATAATACATGAGCATCCCGATACCGTATTTAATGATTTCTAGAGCAGTTCCCGTAATCGCTAAAGCAGCCAGTAAACATCTGCTATAAAATAAAAAACTTTGATTCTTCATACTATCCTTTCAAAAACAGGAAAAGACTGGTTAACCAGTCCTCTCTCTTAGATTTTCTTAACAAATTCAGATTTTAACTTCATGGCACCAAAACCATCGATTTTACAATCAATATTGTGATCGCCTTCAACGATACGGATGCCTTTAACACGTGTACCTTGTTTAAGGTCCTTAGGCGCACCTTTCACTTTCAAATCTTTGATAAGCGTCACAGTGTCGCCATCCGCCAAACGATTACCGTTAGCATCAATTGCAACAGGTCCACTTTCTTCCTCAGCTACATCTGCTGGGTTCCATTCGTATGCACACTCAGGGCAAACCAAGAGGGCACCGTCTTCATAGACATATTCAGAATTACATTTTGGACAATTTGGTAAAGTTTCCATCCTTACTCTCCTTAACATTTTTCATGTTCTAGTATAGCATTTGTTGAAAAAATGGGCAAGATGATAAGGTTTTCATACTATTATTTAGCCTTGCGCAGTTTTTCAAGTGCCTCCTGAAAAATAGCTGGCGCTTCTGCCGTAAATTCAACAACCTCACCAGTTCTCGGATGGGTAAATCCAAGCGTTCTGGCATGAAGAAATTGCCCATGCCCTTTTAGTGTTTTCCTTGGGCCGTAAGCTTCATCACCCGCAACCGGATGACCAATATAAGCCATGTGGACACGAATTTGGTGAGTTCGTCCTGTTTCCAAGGTCAATTCCACCAAAGTGTAGTCACCAAAACGCTCCAAAACCTGAAAACGTGTCACAGCTTCTTTCCCTTTGGCAGTCACCGCTTGTTTCTTGCGATCTTTTTCAGAACGACCAATCGGCGCTTCAATCATTCCCCGATCATTTGGCAGATTGCCGTGTACAATGGCCCAATACTTACGAAGGGATTTCTTATCTTTCAATTCAGCAGCAAGCTTTGTATGGGCATCATCGTTTTTAGCAATCATGAGCAAGCCAGATGTATCCTTGTCAATCCGATGGACAATACCTGGTCGCAAGACACCATTGATGCCTGACAAATCTTTTACGTGATAAAGGAGAGCATTAACTAGCGTTCCAGACGTGTGACCAGCCGACGGATGAACGACCATCCCTTGAGGTTTATTTACAACAGCAACATCCTCGTCCTGAAAGACAATCTCTAAAGGAATATCCTCAGCAACATAGTCGATTTCTTCTACTTCTGGAATTTGATAGGTTAGGACATCCCCAACCTGCACACTATATTTAGCTTTTTTAGGCTGTCCATTGACCAAAACCTGACCAGCCTTAATCTGCTCATTTGCAACCGAACGAGACAAATCCGTCAAATCCGACAATGCCTTGTCCAAACGAATGCCACCAATCTCAACTCTTACTTCCATTACTCTCTTCTTTCATAATACAAATAAACAAAATTCCAACACCGACATTCAGACACATATCCGCCACATTAAAAACTGGGAAACTGATAAAATCCAAGTGAAACATGTCCACCACATATCCCAATCTAAGACGATCAATAAAATTCCCAAGAGCACCAGCAATCATCAAAGACAGGCTAAACAAGGTCCACAGGTTACCCTTGATTTGCTTCACATAATACCAAATCAAACCGGTTACAGCTGCGATTGTTACAATCGTGAAAAACCACTGCTGATTTTGTAAAATCGACCAGGCAGCACCATAATTTCTTAGATAAGCTAAGCTCATCAATCCTGGTATAAATTCCGTTACCGTATCTAATTCAATATTGGCAACTGTCCAAGCTTTTACAAACTGGTCCAAACCAATTAATACTACCATCAAAAATGGAAATCCAATTTTACGCATTCTCATCCTTCTTCTTATCAAAATATGCCTGCATGGTTTCAATAAAGTCTTTGGCACAAGAACTAAGTTCATCATTAGCTCGTTTAACGTAGACCATGCGATTGTCTACCTTTCCTTTGAGAGGAATTACGGTAATGCCATTGACACTCTCGTCATCAAGATAGCCCGAACCAGTTGCATAGGCATCCGTACGCTCCAAAATTCCATTCAAAGTAGCACGGTCTGTCACATCAAACACAACCGAGGAATCCGACGTATCAATCAAGTTCTCGGAATAATAAAGATAAGCCTCTTTTTCTTGAGTGAACCGTACGGTAGGTAGACCTACCAAATCTGCTGGCTCAATCTCAGCTTTCTTTGTCAAAGGATGATCTTCACGAAGGTAGATATGAGTCTGAAATGCAGACAAATCTACAGCTTGCAAGTGAAGTTTATCCAATTTCTGCATGATTCCTTTTGTATTTCTCTCGTTCAAATAAATAATACCAAGCTCGCTATAACCTTGAGCAACCTCATCTAAAATCTGTACTGTAGTCGATTCAAAAATGCGAAAATGAGGGTACTGCGGGTGGCTACGAGAGAACTCCGTAATCAGCGGGGGAAGAAAATCATAATGCTGACTTGAAATTGAGAAAGTCTTCTCACCTTCCTCAGGTTGCAAATAGAGATGCTCAAACTGATCAAATCCCTTAACTAAAGCCTGAGCTTTCTCATAGAATTCCATCCCTTTTTGTGTCAAAAAAGTCCCTGAACTAGTTCGGCTAAAAATTTGAAAACCTAACTCTTTTTCCAAATCACGAATGGAAATGGACAAACTAGGCTGGGAAACGTACATTTTCTCTGCTGCTTCCCGAAAAGTACCACTATTGGCAATGGCTACAACGTAGCGTAATTGTTGAATATTCATACCTGATACCTCTTAAAACTGCTTCTACCATTATATCAAAAAAAGCAAGAATTTGCTGAACTCTTGCGTTTTCACAAATAGACTATTCTTCTCTTATATAACTTCCAGGTTCCCAATTTCTCTTCTTCAACTGCAATTTGAAAGGCTTTGGAATTTCTGTTCGCCAAATCATCGATGACTAATTTTACTAAGGTGGAACCCATACCGCTTCCTCTGAACATTTCATCTACTACTGAACGTAGAACTTATAGGCAGCGTAACAGTGCAGATGGCAAAATATTTTTATCCTATAGAGAAGATATTGCCGTCTTGAATCACTTCTATCGTACACTTTTAAAAATTGCAAAATCAAATTACAAAAAAGACTCTCCGAAAACAACTCGGAAAGCCTATTGTTAAGCCATTTTCAGACTTATTTTGCGATTGGGTAAACAGATACTTGTTTCTTATCGCGACCTTTACGTTCGAAGCGTACAACGCCTTCTACTTTAGCGTAAAGAGTGTCATCTCCACCACGACCTACGTTAGCTCCTGGGTAGATTTTTGTACCACGTTGGCGGTAAAGGATTGAACCACCTGATACAGTTTGGCCGTCAGCAGCTTTCGCACCAAGGCGTTTCGCTTGTGAGTCACGACCGTTTGACGTTGAACCTCCACCTTTTTTGTGGGCCATAAATTGCAAGTTAGCAAGATTCAAGTTTAACATATGTTATTCCTCCGAATTTCTGTAATGATTGCTTCAAGCTACGCGATTAAGCGTTGATAGCGTTGATAACAACTTTTGTGTAAGGTTGACGGTGACCTTGTTTACGGTGGCTACCTTTTTTAGGTTTGTACTTGAAGGTAACAACTTTTTTCTGTTTACCTTGTTTTTCAACAGTACCAACAACAGTAGCGCCTGCTACGAGTGGAGTACCCACAACAGTTTTCTCACCACCAACAAGAACTACTTCTTCGAAAGTAACTTCTTGACCTGCTTCAACGTTCAATTTTTCAACGTAGATAGCTTGACCGACTTCAACTTTAACTTGTTTGCCGCCAGTTTTAATGATTGCGTATGTGCTCATTATGCACCTCCTATGATTTTTGGGCCTTGCCCGAATTTGATGTGAAGACTCGCCTAGTACCGTGGGACGAACCACTTACTCTACTCTCAACGAAAGAACGGCATTCGTGCGGTTGCACAGGATGTGTGCATAGTCAACACTCCTATTATAACAAAAACACCTGCAAATGCAAGTGTTTTGTATCATTTTCTTACATTTCAAAAACTTCGCTCTCCTGCTTGTTTGGTAAGAACAGAGAGAGAACAATTCCGACAAGAGCCGGTAGTAACCATGCTAATGATTGTCCAGCCAATGGCAGAGCTGAAATGATTTTTGAAACAGCAGTCCAGTTGAATTGTCCTGCTAACACTTCTACCAATGACAAAGCTGTCACTACTCCCACAGTTAATTGCATACCATAAGTGGAAAGCGGTACAAATTTGTTAACAATGGTAATCAAGACAATACAGATAGTGATTGGATAGAGAACCAAAAGAACTGGAACTGAGAAGGTGATGATATTGTTCAAACCAAGGTTGGCAATACCAAAGCCAATCAAAGTAAAGATAGTCGCATATACTTTGTAGCTAAAACGTGGGAAACGCTCAGCGAAAAATTCACCTGAAGAAACAATCAAGCCAGCCGTTGTCGTAAAGCAAGTAACGATAACCATGGCAGCTAAGAAAATTTGTGCACCTGGTCCAAAAATAGCCTGTGTTGCTTGCGAAAGAATATAAACACCCTTATTGGTATCAGAAGCCAAAACATCAGCAGGTACTGGGAAATGATTTCCAAGGAAGGCCAAACCGACATATAGAGCTGAGAAAGCTAAAGCTACAACAAAACCAACAGACCAGATAGTTGAAACATATTCTTTCTTGCTGGAGAAACCAAGTTGTTTCAAGGTATTGACAGCTACCACACTAAAAGCAACCGCCGCAAGAGCATCAAGGGTATTGTATCCCTCGATAAATCCTGTTCCAAATGCTTGTCCTGCTGAGTAAGCTTCCGAAGCTGGTAACGGACTTGTTGATCCGTACTTAACAATACCAAGCACAACCAAAATCACAATCAAAATAGCGAATACTGGTGTCAAAATACGACCAATACTGTTCAAGATTTGTGACGGATTAAGGGCGATTAGGTAGGCTGCCACAAAGTAAAGAGCTGTAAAACCAAACAACCATAGACTTAGATTCATATCGCCTAACAATGGCGCAATACCAATTTCGAAGGACGTTGTAGCCGTACGCGGAATGGCAAAGAAAGGACCAATCGCCAAATACAAGGCAACAAGATAGACCGTTGCAAAGGCCGGTGAAATCTTTCGAGAAATCTCATGCACATAACCTTTGGGGTTCAATGTTCCGACAATCAGGGCAATGACAGCAATACCAACACCCGATACGACAAATCCTAAAATAGCTGGCCAGAAATTCTCACCTGACAAGACCCCCAAAGCTGGTGGGAAAATCAAGTTTCCTGCACCAAAAAACATACCGAACAGAAGTAATCCTGTTAGGGCTCCTTTTTTCATAAAAACTCCTTTGTTTTTTTCTGAAGTCTTATTATATCATACAAATTCAATTTTTCCGAACGATTCGAATTAAAAAATCCAGCAATAACTGGATTTAAATGTATATCAAAACAATTGAATTCTACAGTAAGTCTTCAATCAAACTATCCACTTCGTCTTTCACTTCCTCTTTCGGTGTGATTTCAGTTACGATAATCCCTGCCACAGCTCGTTCCACCAAGCCTTCAACATCCATACGGGCTTCGTACTGCTCGACATTTTTGATTTTAGGATTAGTTTTTGGACGGTCAGGGGCAAAGATGGTACAGCAATCCTCAAATGGCTGAATGGAAATATCAAAGGTATCAATTTCTTGAGCAATATCAATGATTTCCAACTTGTCCATAGTGACGACTGGACGGATAACAGGTGTATTTGTCACCGCATTGATAGCCTGCATGGATTCCAAGGTCTGACTTGCCACTTGTCCTAGACTTTCACCATTGATAATAACCATGGCACCACGCTCTTCCCGTACTCGGTCTGTAATTCGCATCATGAAGCGACGTGTCAAGGTCATCAAATAAGCTTCAGGTGCCTTTTCCTTAATTTCTTCCTGAATTTCTGTAAACGGCACTTCGATAAAGGTGATATTACCACCAAAGGCTGTCAATTTACGGGTCAAATCATGGGCTTTTTTAAGTGCACCTGGGCTAGTATAAGGAGGACTTGCAAAATGCAGGGCTTCGATTTCAACCCCCCGTTTAAGTGCCAAATAGCCCGCAACTGGCGAATCAATACCACCTGATAGCATCAGCGTTCCTTTTCCAGATGTTCCAACTGGCAGACCGCCTGCCCCCTTGATTTCTTCATGGGAAATATAAGCTGCATCAGGACGGATTTCCACTCGCAAGGTAATATCTGGTGACTTCATCTGTACCTGTACATTTGGAATAGCTGTAAAAACCGCATCTCCAAGGACTTGGTTAAGGTCACGACTATCCAATTCAAAATTGTGGTCACTACGACGTGCTGCAATCTTGAAGGTCATCCCTTCCTTGTAAATGGACTGCATTATTTCCACAACTGCTTCTTTCAAAGCTGGAACAGACTTTTCAATCTTATAAGATGGTGCGAAATTTTGGATTCCAAAAATCTTCTTCAATGAAGCTGAAACTTCCTGATAATCCGCCCCATTCAAATAGACATGACCACGGTCACGGTCAAAATAAACGGTCACTTCTGGGTAAACAGAAAGGACATGCTTGATATTATTGCGGAGTTTGTTGACAAACCGCATCTTGTTTTTCCCTTTGGTTGACAATTCGCCATAGCGAATCATAATTTCTGAATAGTTCATACTACCTTACTTTCTGTGTGTTTTGATAAATTTGTTTGAAAATCGTGAGGAATTGCTCGATTTGTCCCATATCATTATCATCATCCAAGCTGATACGGACGGCAGTTTGAGCCAACTTCTGCGGAACACCCATAGCAATCAGTGTTCCAGCTGGTTTTCCAGCCTTGGACGAGCAGGCTGAGGTGGTCGAAATATAAATCTGGTGGTCTTCAAAGGCATGGACAATGACCTCGCCACGGATATTTTTAATCCCGAAAGTCACAATGCTTGGCACAAAGTCCTCTAGCCCAGAAAAAACTGTCACATCGTCGTATTTGCCCAATTCATCCACAAGGATCTGCTTCATGGCTACCAGTCGCTTCTGGCTATCTGCTGCCTTATCCAAGGTCAAGCGGAGCGCCTTAGCTGTAGCGGCGATACCAGCCACATTTTCCGTTGTTGAGCGTTTGTCGCTTTCCTGTCCTCCTCCTGTCAATAGCGGAGCGATTTTCTTGCCTGCTTTTACATAGACGAAGCCTACTCCTCTGACAGAGTGGAATTTGTGACCTGAAAAACTAGCAAAATCAACTCGGTCTGTTAGATACCGTTCCGTTGGCACCTTGCCGATTGCCTGTACCGCATCCACATGGAAGGAGATGGTCGGTTTATCAGCTAAGAGCTGGGAGATTTCCTGAATGGGCTGAATAGCACCAATTTCATTATTAACAGCCATGATAGAAACCAGTGTGGTATCTGGACGAATCAAGCTTTCTAAGGCTGAAACATCCACAAAACCTTGGGCATTGACCGGGGCCAAATCCACCTCAAAACCTTGCGTTTTGAGCCAAAGTGCAGACTCTTTTACCGCTGGATGCTCAATAGCTGACACAATGATGTGCTTGCCCAGATGTGCTTTCTCAAATGCCACTCCCTTGATGACCCAGTTGTCACCTTCCGTACCACCTGAGGTGAAAAAGATTTCCTTGCTATCCTTGCCTAGCAATTCTGCAATTTGCTTGCGAGATGCTTCCAAAATACGGGTTGCTTGACTGCCGAGACTATGAAGGCTAGAGGGATTTCCCCAGATTTTTTTCGCCACTTCCGTATAGGTCTTGAGAACTTCTGGATAGACCTGTGTCGTTGCCGCATTATCAAAATAGATCATTTTTTATATCCCTTTTATTGCAATAGTCCTATTTTATCATGTTTTCATGCCTTTCGGCAATCTTTAAGATAGTTTTAAACTTCCTATCTTAAACTAAAGGTGGAGGTACATCATGAATACACGTAAGAATACAAATAAAAAACCGGCTGGTTTAACTAATTTTCAAAAATATTTAACCTTTATCGGGTCTATTTTAGGGATTATCACTGCCTGCATCACTATCTACACCTTTACAGCAAAACCTGCAACATCCTCAACATCTCCAAGTACTACCATTTCATCATCCAGCGCCACTAGCCCCAGCCAATCATCAAGTGACAATCCGTTAACAGAAGTACAAGATTCAACAAGTTCAAGCTCCGAAACAACATCCTCAACCCAAACCGAGACCAGCTCTTCAGTAGAGTCTACTGCCTCTTCCTCGTCTACAGAAACGTCTGCTACCCAAGCTTCGGAGACAAGGACAGAAACCAGTACTGATACAGAGGTAACTAGTGGGGCATCCGAAACGACTTCTAATCAATAGCACAAAAATATTTGTTTTACTTTCTTGGATTTGATATACTAATTTCAGGAGGAGGCAATCTGAAATACATCATTCTTAAAACGCCGATTTTCGTTTGGCTACTGATTTTTGCACTTATACAAGTCTTCGCCTTATCGTCATTTTTACCAGAACCATTTGATACTCGTTCATTGCTCCCCATGGGAGTATTGACCGGTTGTTCAATCAGGGTTTCCAGTGAAGTTAAAGACCAGGATGGTCAGTATGCTCCATTTAAGTGCTTATGGTGGATAATACTAGGATGGACTGTAATCGGTATTCTATTTGGTATCACTATAAAAGCACCACTAGAATTGCACATTGCCTTGATTGTACATGCAATCGCAGGAGGAATAGGCTACCGCCTTATTGAACGTTATGCAGTTTATCGCTATCATTATTTACAAACTAAAAAGAAAGGCTAACCCTTTCTTTTTTGATTGCTATAATATATTTATCAATTCATCAATATCCGCTTGACTAGTTGACCAGCTGGTCGCAAAGCGGATGATACTGTGGCTATCGTCGTATTTCTCCCAGAAGCCATAGGCAATTCCAACTTCTGTCAATCTAGTCAATTCTTCATTCTTAACAATAACAAATTGCTGATTGGTCGGTGATTTGAGATAGAATTGAAAACCTTTCTCTTCCAGAATATGGGTCAGTTGCTCTGCCATTGCGATAGCATGACGCCCCACTTCAAGATACAAGTCATCAGTAAATAAGCAATCAAACTGGACACCTGTCACTCTTCCTTTCGCCAACAAGGCACCATGGTGTTTGACAACCGATACGAAATTCTTAGGCTGGTTGTTCTTTGTAAATACCAAAGCTTCCCCCATCAAGGCACCGAGTTTTGTACCACCAATGTAGAAAACATCTGTCAGCTCTGCAATTGTCTTCAAATCAAGATCCGTTTCACGAGCAGCAAGCCCATAACCCAAGCGAGCACCGTCTAAAAAGAGCGGAATATTATGCTGTTGGCAAACTTTGGACAAATCTTCTAGCTCTGACTTGCTATAAAGTGTACCATATTCAGTCGGGTGGGAAATATAAACCATTCCTGGATGAACCATGTGAGCATGATTAGCATCTGCGTAGAAATCGGAAATATAGTTCTCAACTTCACTTGCGGCAAGTTTGCCATCCGTATGCGGTAAGACCAACACCTTATGGCCTGTAAATTCAATTGCCCCCGCTTCATGAACTGCAATATGACCAGTATCCGCTGCAATGACTCCTTCATAGGAAGCCAGCATGGAATTGATGGCAATCTGATTGGTCTGAGTACCGCCAGCCAGAAAAGTGATTTGAGCTTGAGGACAAGCGATCGCCTGACGAATTTTCTCAATAGCTGACTGGGTATAGCGATCTGTTCCATAGCCAGATAACCCTTCTTGGTTGCTAGCAACCAAAGCTTCAAGCAGGACTGGATGGGCACCTTTGTTATAGTCATTTTCAAAATGTAACATCTCACAACCTTCGTAAAATATAAAATAAAAAAGCCTGTACACCAGGCTTTTTAGTCCGTCCTGAGGGAATCGAACCCCCATCTCAAGAACCGGAATCTTACGTGATATCCATTACACTAAGGACGGAAAGGAAAAACTTGCACTAGGCAAGTTTTTATATGAATTACAATTCAATGTCACCGAAAAGGTCAGCCATTGAGAATCCAGATTGAGTTTCTGGCAATTCGTAATCACGTTTTTCTTCACGTTTTTGACGACGTGGACGTGGAGCACGTTTTTCAGCTTTTTCTTCGCCTTCAGCAGCTGCTGGACGCTCTTCCAAAGCTTTGATAGAAAGTGATACACGCTCATCAGCTGCGTTTACTTCAAGAACTTTAACAGTTACTTCTTGACCTACTGACAAAGCATCTTTAGGATTTTCAACACGTTTGTGTGAAATTTGTGAAATGTGTACCAAACCATCGATACCTGGCAATACTTCAACGAAAGCACCGAAGTCAGTCAAGCGTTTTACTTTACCTTCGATGACATCACCAGCTGCCAATTTTTGCTCAACGCCATCCCATGGGCCAGGCTGTGTAGCTTTCAATGACAATGATACGCGACCTTCAACTTCGTCGATTGCAAGAACTTTAACTTCAACTTCTTCACCAACTGTTACAGCTGATTTAGGAGATACGTTACGCTCGTGTGACAATTCAGTCAAGTGTACCAAACCATCTACACCACCAAGGTCGATGAAAGCACCGAAGCTTGTGATACGTGCAACTTTACCAGTCACAACTTCACCAACTGCCAATTTACCGAATACTTCAGCACGTGCAGCTGCAGCTTCTGCTTCAACAACGTCACGACGTGACAAGATGAAACGGTTCTCAGCAGGATCAACTTCTTTGATTTTAGCATCAAATTCTTGACCTACAAAACGCTCAGTGTTACGAGTGAAACGGCTGTCGATCATTGAAGCTGGGATGAAACCACGAAGACCTTCAAATTCAACTGCAAGACCACCTTTAACGGCACGAGTTACTTTAACTGTAACAACTTCTTCTTCACGACCAACAAGCTTGTCCCATGCTTTACGTGCTTCCAAACGTTTTTTAGATACAAGATAAGTAACAGTGTCTGTATCTTTACCAACAACTTGGCGAAGTACTAACAATTCAAGTGTTTCACCAACTTTTACAAGGTCGTTGATATCAGCATCACGGTCGTTAGTCAACTCACGAAGAGTCAATACGCCTTCAACACCAGTACCTGAGATAGCTACGTTTGCTTGACCAGCATCAACTGTCAATACTTCTGCAGTTACCACATCGCCAGGTGTAACTTCGCTTACACTGTTCAACAAATCTTCAAATTCGTTCATTATAAAAAAACCTCCGACAATCAGGTCTTTCGACCCAACATAAAATATATTTTATTTAAGGCACACGCAAGGACAACAACAATTAGACATCTTTGACGAACTAGATTATATCTAGTACCTTTACTGGGGTAGCTGGATTCGAACCAACGCATGAGGGAGTCAAAGTCCCTTGCCTTACCGCTTGGCGATACCCCAATATACACCACTAAGATAACGTTATGAAATGAACTCGGGCTAAACGCTGTGTAAAAAAGATAAGTTGCCTGGCAAATCAGGATTTGCTGTCAACTTCCTATTTTTACTGTGCGTTTGACGCCCTTAGTATCTTAGATATGGAGAGAGAGGGATTCGAACCCCCGAACCCGAAGGAGCGGATTTACAGTCCGCCGCGTTTAGCCTCTTCGCTATCTCTCCGTGCACTAACAGTCACTATTCTAACATAAAATAGCGACTATTACAAGCCTTTTAGTGACTTAAATTATAATTTTCAATAATATTTCCGACTGCTTTTTCTAATTTTTTGTAAAAGCTTTCGGTGTTTCCATTTTTTATAACTGCAAAGTTATTTTCAGCCAATTCTGCAATTTCTCCAATTACTTTTTTACCTATAACAAGGCGGTAGCCAGGGAACTCTTCTCTATTGACAAGAACTTTGCTATCTTCAATCTGAATTTCAATTTTTTTATCTTTTTTACTCATTTTCAAACCTCACTTTTACTATTCTACAAAAAAAGAGAAGAGCTTGCAAGTGCAAGCCTTCTGAAATTAATCTACTTCGACAATCCAGCCTTCAGGAGCTTCAATATCACCAAACTGGATACCTGTTAATTCTTCATACAATTTACGAGTGACAGGTCCTACTTCTGTTTCACTATGGAAAACATGGAGTTTGTCTGCAATCTGGATACCACCAATTGGTGAGATGACTGCAGCTGTTCCGCAAGCTCCTGCTTCGACAAACTGGTCTAATTCTTCGACAAGGACTTCACGTTCCACTGCCTTCATCCCCAGACGATGCTCTGCCAAATACAAGAGAGAATACTTGGTAATGGACGGCAAGATTGATGGTGAAATCGGTGTGACAAACTCGTTATCAGCTGTAATACCAAAGAAATTAGCAGACCCTACTTCTTCAATCTTGGTGTGGGTAGCTGGGTCCAGGTAGATGACATCTGAGAAGCCCTGCTTTTTGGCATATTGACCCGGTAAGAGCGATGCTGCGTAGTTACCGCCGACCTTGGCTGCCCCAGTTCCGTTAGGTGCTGCACGGTCGTACTTGTCTTGGATGAGGAAGTTGGTCGGAGCCAGGCCGCCCTTGAAATAGTTGCCAACTGGCATGGCGAAAACGGTGAAAATATACTCTTCCGCAGGTTTGACGCCGATGATGTCGCCGACGCCGATGAGGAGCGGGCGGAGATAGAGGGTGCCACCAGTTCCATAGGGAGGAACGTAGTCTGCATTGGCTTTGACCACTTCTTTACAAGCCTTGATGAAAAGATCAGTCGGTACAGGCTCCATGAGCAAGCGGTCAGCTGTCCGTTGCAGGCGCTCAGCGTTTTGGTCTGGACGAAAGAGCTGGAGTTTTCCCTCCTTGGTACGATAGGCTTTAAGGCCCTCAAAGGCCTGCTGCCCATAGTGAAGGGCTGGTGAGCTTTCTGAAATGTGCAGTTCCGCATCTTCGGTCAATTGCCCCTCAGACCACTGGCCGTTTTTGAAATGAGCGATGAAGCGATAAGGTAGTTTCATATAAGAAAAACCAAGGTTTTCCCAGTCAATGTTCACTGTCATATAGTTTCTCCAAATTCATTTTTTATTATTTTACTACTTTTGAAAGTGATTTTCAATTAAAAATTCAGAAAATTTTGTGAATATAAGAAAAAGCCTGGTAAACCAGACTCTTACTCTTTAAAAACAAATTCTAGTTGAATTTCAGGTGAGATAGCACTAAATAAATTTTGATAGTAGTTTTTAGCTGACTCTTTTATGTCCTCCTGATAATCTGCTAGAAACGTTTCTTGTTCTGCTGACTGAAATTCATCTGTGATAAGTTGGGCAGTATCGATTTCTTCTGTCGCAAAACTCAGTATCTCACCACTCTTATCATATAAGGTATAAGGTTCTTCTGCATCTAATTCCAATCCAATGACTTCAAAGGCTGGAAGGGTAATTTTGTACCGATTTTCAGAAAGATGTTCAATGGATACAGGACTTTTGATACCAAATTTTGCCTTGTACTTAATGATTAAGAGGGCTGATTTTTCTGAGAAGGGCATTTCTTGACCAAATAAGACCGTGTAGTTTTTAGCGGTCACAATTTTCTGGACAGCTGTATTTAGAAATACCAATTCATTGACTTGCTCGACAGATTCAATAGCCGTATGGACACTCACTTCCTGCTGATTACTCTTTTCACCAGAGATGTAGCCGTATCCCCATACACCATACAATAACAGAAGGAAGGACAGAACAAGCCATAGATAGACTTTTATACTGAAAAATAATTTGATAATTTTCATAATATTTACCTCCTCTACAGTATAGCAAAAAGACGAGGCTGGGCAAAAAGCCCTGACCCACTTCTCAGTGTTCGTGTCAACATCTCAGCGCAGTGGTTGATTGGTAGATTTGTTCGTGTTTTACACTCCAAATCTAACCTAATCAACTGTGCGGGGGTGGGAAGACGAACTCTTTTTGACTTAGTCGAGTTCTTTCCCACTCCCATCTTTTTTAGTCTATCCAAGCTCTAAACACTTCCTCATCAGAAATGGTATCCGAGATAAAGCTACCGTTGCTAGTGCGTTCAGACAGGCTAAGCTGGGTCACATCAACCTCATAGAGTTTGCCTGTTTTGGACTGCACGTGAAGGATTTGACTGATCGTTTCATCTTCATTCGCTGTGCTAAAGAGGTCAAAATCCCCCTGGTCCGTCAAGACTGGACCCGCCGCAAAGACACGGTGCGGTTTAGACTTGAGCTCTCGCAGAACCTGCAAACCACGCTTGGCACGGCTAGTTACAGGGATTTCCTCCGTCGCCATCCGCTTAAGGCTACCACGCTGGGTCAGGAGATAGACGGAGCTGGTATTGCTGATAAAGGCCGCAGCCACCACATCCTCATCCTTGAGGTTGACCGCCTTGACACCAGCTGCCTTGGCACCGATGATTGGCACTTCTTCGATGTTAAATCGCAGAGCGTAGCCCTTTTCTGTCATGAGCATGATGTCGTCCAAGACCACAGGTGATACGGTAATGACCACATCCTCTGCATCTTTGAGTTTGGCATACTTGGTTGACTTGGACTTGTAAGTCCGCCATGGTGTGAACTCCTTCCGCTCCACACGCTTGATTTGACCGTATTTGGTCACCGCGAAATAAGTTCCCTCATCAAAATTTTCCACCAATTCAGCGAAGATAATTTCTTCATTGGTATCAAAGTTCATGAGAGTCTGGCTCAGATGTTCACCAATATCCTTCCAACGAATATCTGTCAGTTCATGGACAGGCCGGTAGATGACATTTCCAAGATTGGTAAAGAGCAAGAGGTGCTGGGTTGTCTTGGCATTCTGCAAGAAAATCAGCTGGTCATCCTCTCGTTTGCCCATTTCTTCCAGCGTTGAGGCATTGAAAGAACGCGGACTGGTCCGTTTGATGTAACCTGCCTTGGTCACGCTAACAAAAGTTTCTTCCTCGACAATCAAGCTGGCAGTGTCAATTTCAATCGTTTCTGCCTGATCCTGCAATTCACTCAAACGAGGATTTCCAAACTGCTTCTTGACCTCACGCAGTTCCTTCTTCATGAGATTGAACATGGTCCGCTCATCGCCGATAATGGCTGCCAAGGTCTGAATCTGCTCGCGTAGGGCTGCTTCTTCATTTTCCAAGGTCACAATATCGGTGTTTGTCAAACGGTAAAGTTGCAAGGTCACGATTGCTTCTGCCTGTTCCTCGCTGAACTCATAGCTGACTTTCAAGTTTTCCTTGGCATCAGCCTTGTTTTCAGAAGCACGGATAAGGGCAATGACTTCGTCCAAAATAGAAATAACACGGATCAAACCTTCTACGATATGGAGACGTTTTTCTGCCTTTTCCTTGTCAAACTTAGACCGAGCAATGATAATCTCACGACGGTGGGCGATGTAGCTGGACAGAATTTTCTGCAAGCCAACCTGACGCGGTGTGAAGTTATCAATGGCCACCATGTTGAAGTTGTAATTGATTTGCAGGTCGGTGTATTTGTAGAGGTAGTTGAGAATGGTTTGCTCATCGCTGTCTTTTTTCAGTTCAATGGCAATCCGCAGACCTGTCCGGTCTGACTCATCACGCACCTCGGCAATACCAGGCACCTTGTTGTTGACACGGACATCGTCAATCTTCTTAACCAGAACAGCCTTGTTGACCTCGTAAGGAATCTCGGTAATGACAATCTGTTTCTTACCAGCCTTGAGTTGTTCAATTTCACAACGGCTACGGACAACGACACGACCCTTACCAGTTTCATAGGCTTTCTTGATTTCGTCAACCCCTTGGATAATGGCACCTGTTGGGAAGTCTGGTCCAGGCAAGAACTCCATCAACTTTTCTAATTTAGCTGTCGGATGATCAATCATGTAAACAACGGCATCGATGACCTCCGCCAGATTATGCGGCGGGATGTCAGTCGCGTACCCTGCTGAAATTCCTGTCGCTCCATTGACCAAGAGATTGGGGAAGGCAGCTGGTAGCACAGTGGGTTCTTTTTCCGTATCGTCAAAGTTCCAAGCAAATGGTACGGTCTTTTTCTCGATGTCAGCCAACAGATAGCCAGCCATTTCCGATAGGCGAGCCTCAGTGTAACGCATAGCCGCAGGCGGATCGCCGTCCATGGAACCGTTGTTTCCGTGCATCTCCACCAGAATCTCACGGTTCTTCCAGTCCTGACTCATGCGGACCATGGCATCATAAATAGAGAAGTCACCGTGCGGGTGGAAATTCCCCATGATATTCCCGACTGACTTGGCGGACTTGCGGTAGCCCTTGTCAAAAGTATTGCCGTCCTTATTCATGGAATAAAGAATCCGACGTTGCACGGGCTTGAGACCGTCACGAATGTCCGGCAAAGCCCGCTCCTGAATAATGTATTTGGAGTAGCGACCAAAACGCTCTCCCATGATGTCCTCAAGGGACATGTTTTGAATGTTGCTCATAGTTTTCTTCTTTTATTTTTCTTTTATGTAAAATAGCAGAGCTACTCTTCTAGCTTGTGCTGATTTGCTTGCCAGTCACGGAAGTCGCTTAAGTCTGACTTGATGAGTTTTAAGCAAGCACCAAGAACAAAGGCATCGTCAAGTAGACCTGCTCCAAGGATGAAATCTGGTAAGGCATCAATAGGACTGAAAAAATAAATCAAAGCACCTATAATTGCGAGGATTATCCCTTTGGGTAACTTATTGTAATCTCTACGGATATAGCTTCGCACCATGGAAATCAAGCCTGGAATAGCCGCAAACTTATCTCCACCAAAAGGCATACGAGACAGTTTCCGTTCCGTGCTATGTAAAAAATGTTCTAATTTTCCTTGCTCAGATAGCAAGTTTTCTGCATGTTGCCGAGTTTTGGAAGATTGCCAAATCTTCAATGCTTGGTCAAATTTCTCTTCCAACTCCTGTTTGTTTTTAAATGGCTTGCGCTTTCGAACCCATTCAGACAACCGTTTTTGAAAACGATCAGTTAATTTTACTCTTAGTGGCATAAAACACCTCACATAGTTTGCTTGTGCTAGAGTTACAAATCCTCTGTGCGATAGAGATTGTATCCTTCATAGTAATAAGAATGGTCGATGCCTTTGAAATAAGTAGCCTGACCAAGATCTTCCGTTAAGGCTTGCAATAACAGATATTTAAGCTCTCCTGTTGACACATGGCTTCTAACCATAGCATTGAAATATTCATCTTTATCAATACTATTCCAATCAACAACCTTACCCAAACTATCCCGTAGCATACAATCCAACCAGATACGCATACTACGACCATTTCCTTCACGAAAAGGATGTGCAATATTCATATCTGCGTACTTGTCAACAATCTCATCGAAAGTAGTATGAGGTAGCTTGTCAATATAAGCCAATGACTGTTCCAGAAAAATGCGAGGGGCAAATTGAAAATTGTTTTTGGCAATGTTGACATCACGAATTTTACCTGCAAAATCATAAATATCCTCAAATAAAGCCTGATGAATGTGTTTCAAACCTGCAAAAGTCCCAACTTCTATCTGAAACAATTGGCCAGTTTCGAACAGTTGAGCCGCTTTTTTCTTGCTGATTTGTTCTTCAAGACGGGCTAATTCAGCCGAATTTTCAATCCCCAATTTATTTTCTAAAACCATATGGCACCTCAATTCCCTGAGATTATTTGGTGAAAGCTGTCGCTTCCTCCAAGGTAAACTTCACATTGTCCTCAATCCACTTACGGCGTGGCTCGACCTTGTCGCCCATGAGGACAGATACACGGCGTTCAGCACGCGCCAAATCTTCAATTGTCACACGGATAAGAGTACGAGTTTCAGGGTTCATGGTTGTTTCCCAGAGCTGATCGGCATTCATCTCACCAAGTCCCTTGTAGCGTTGGAGGATAAAGCCCTTGCCGAAATCCTTGCGGAGATCTTCTAATTCTCCGTCAGACCAAGCATAAGCAATCTTTTCTGTCTTGCCCTTGCCTTTGGACATCTTATAAAGTGGCGGAAGGGCGATATAAACCCGTCCTGCTTCTACCAATGGTCGCATATAGCGATAGAAGAAGGTCAGCAAGAGAGTCTGAATGTGGGCACCATCCGTATCCGCATCGGTCATGATTATAATCTTATCATAGTTGACATCTTCCAGCGTAAAGTCTGAGCCAACACCTGCACCGATGGTGTAAATCATGGTATTGATTTCTTCGTTTTTGAGGATGTCCGCCATTTTTGCCTTGGCGGTATTGATAACCTTACCACGCAAAGGTAGGATGGCTTGGAACTTGCGGTCACGGCCTTGTTTGGCAGAGCCTCCGGCTGAATCTCCCTCGACCAGATAGAGTTCGTTTTTGGCTGGATTTTTAGACTGGGCTGGGGTTAGCTTACCTGAAAGAAGCCCCTTGTCCTTCTTGTTTTTCTTACCATTTCGGGATTCGTCACGCGCCTTACGCGCAGCCTCGCGGGCGTCACGCGCCTTAATGGCTTTACGAACTAGATTAGATGCTAGCTCGCCATTTTCCAAAAGGAAGAAAGTCAGCTTGTCCGACACAATGCCGTCCACCACAGGGCGAGCAAGCGGGCTGCCCAGCTTGTCCTTGGTCTGCCCTTCAAACTGCAAATGCTCTTCTGGGACAAGGATAGAAAGGACCGCAGACAAACCTTCACGGTAGTCAGAGCCTTCCAAGTTCTTGTCCTTTTCTTTGAGCAAGTTGGTCTTGCGGGCATAGTCGTTCATAGCCTTGGTAATGGCTAGTTTGAGACCTGTTTCATGGGTACCGCCGTCCTTGGTCCGAACGTTGTTAACGAAGGAGAGGATGTTGTCTGAATAGCCGTCGTTGTACTGCATGGCAACTTGGACTTGGAATCCTGCATCTTCTCCTTCAAAATAAAGGACAGGTGTCAGGGTTTCCTTGTCTTCGTTGAGGTAAGAAACAAAGTCCTGAACACCATTTTCATAGTGATACTCCTCCTGCTCACCAGTCCGCTCATCTGTCAAGGTCATGGTGACCTGTTTGAGCAAGAAGGCTGACTCTTTCAGGCGTTCGGCAATGGTGTTGAACTTGAAATCCGTCGTTGAAAAGATGGTATCGTCAGGCATAAAAGTCACCTTTGTACCTGTTTTTGATTTTGGAGCGGTACCAATCTTCTCTAAGGTCGTGACTGGCTTTCCGCCCTGCTCAAATCGTTGCTTGTAAACAGCACCGTCACGGGTAATCTCAACTTCCAACCAGCTGGACAGGGCATTGACCACCGAAGAACCAACCCCGTGGAGACCACCTGAAGTCTTGTAGCCACCTTGACCAAACTTACCACCTGCGTGGAGAACGGTGAAGATAACTTCAACCGTTGGCTTGCCTGTTGCGTGCATACCAACAGGCATCCCACGCCCACGGTCGGAAACAGACAGGCTACCGTCCTTGTTAATAGTCACGTCAATTCGGTCACCGAAACCAGACAGGGCTTCATCGACAGCGTTATCGACAATCTCCCAGACCATGTGGTGCAAGCCATTTCCGTCTGTGGAGCCGATGTACATACCAGGGCGTTTGCGAACGGCATCTAGCCCTTCCAGTACCTGAATGGCATCGTCATTGTAATTATTTATATCAATCTCTTTCTTAGCCAAAACTGACCTCCATACTTATCATCCTTTCTATATTACAAGTTTTTTAGCATTTTTGCAAAATATTTCTGTCACCTATCGGCTGAGACAGCTCACAAAATAAGATTTTGGACTAAATTAGATGAAAATATGCTATAATGAAAACATGTTAGTCAATCTTATTTTACTATTTATTGCATATTTATTGGGATCTATCCCGTCAGGACTTTGGATAGGTCAAGCTTTTTTCAATATCAACATTCGTGAACATGGTTCAGGAAATACTGGAACAACTAATACCTTTCGCATACTGGGGCCAAAGGCTGGTACGATTGTATTTGTAATTGATTTTCTCAAAGGAACGTTGGCAGCCTTGCTTCCGCTGATCTTTCATGCCCAAGGAATTTCTCCGATTGTATTTGGGTTAATGGCTGTACTGGGGCACACTTTCCCTATCTTTGCCCAATTCAAAGGGGGGAAGGCTGTGGCAACGTCGGCTGGTATGCTTCTGGGCGTCGCACCTGCTTTTTGCCTCTATCTCGTTCTAATCTTTGCCAGTTCACTCTACTTGACGTCCATGGTTTCCTTCTCTAGCGTCTTAGCAGCAGCTTTAGCAATCTTAGGAGCTCTGCTATTTCCAGCAATAGGAATCATCCTGCCAAGCTACGACTGGCTCTTTACCATCATCATCGTCTTTTTGGGCCTATTTGTCATTATCCGCCACAAGGAAAATATCCAGCGAATTTTGAAAAAGGAAGAAAACCTTGTCCCATTTGGACTCAACCTAACCAAACAGAAAAAGCGAGTTTAAATCACTCGCTTTTAATTTATAGTCTTTTAGATTACCTTTAGTACTCGCTCCAAAGGTTCGGGGAACCTTTGGAGGTTGGAGATATAGCGAACAAAGTTCGCCTCAATAGCTGCAGACAGCTTGTACAGTCGAATGACTATGCAAGGTTGGAGATAGCACTTGCGGAGCAAGCCACCCCTGCAAAGTACGGCAAAGCGAGTTCAAACAATCCAGCGGAATGTTTGAAGTTGGAAATAAGGAAATGGAGTTTCCTCTTGCGTCGAAGTAATAAAAGAAAAACTAAATGACTGATATGTAAAGCCCTTTGTCAAGTAAAAACAATCGAACTGATTAAAAAATGAAAAGTATCTAGAAAGAGCCTAGTTCTTAGCTTCGGGCATTGGCCACTCTGATATTCGTGGATTGGTTACCTACAGGTCAATGGTTCTGCCGCGAGTCCTACTCTCTATAAGCGTGGATCACAATTGTGCCACTTAGTCATTTCGTAGATGACTCAAACCTTGAAGTCCTAAACTCCTTCAAGATACTTTCCATTCAAACATGATTTCAATCCTTATTTCTGTCCAAATTCACCCAGTGATTTTGGATAGAAATAGGGATTCCTCATCGCTCTGCGATGATAAAACTTAATGGTCAAAAGTGTACATGAAAACAAGCGCTAACTTCAAGCTATTCTTCCTGTCATCATCCCCCAAATAAAACCAGACAATTCTCGTGCAATAGCTGTTTTAGCAACATTTTGTTTCTTATTTTTTCCTAGAACAAGTGTGCGATAACGTCTTCTTAAGCGTTCATTAGCCTTATCCGCATAAGCAATCACCTCCACTCGGTTTCCACTTTGTCTCCGTTTCAATTCTTTGGATTTATACCCAATCGTCCCCTTAGCCAATGATTGTGCAGCTTCTATCAGAAGTCGTCTCACATGGCTATTCCCAGCTTTGGTGATAGCACCTCTTCTCTCCTTGTCACCGCTAGAATTTTCGTTAGGAGTTAGCCCAAGATAGGAAGCAAAATGTTGAGCTGTCGCAAAGCGGTTAAAATCACCGATTTCCGTCACAATGGAAAGTGCGGTTAGTGTTTTAATGCCAATAAAGCAAGAGAGCCATGAGACCTTCTCTTGATAACTGTCGCTTTGACCCAGTTGCTCAATTCGCGCATCATACCGTTCTATTTGATCTACTAATTTCTCATAGGTCAATAGGTATTCTGTCAAAATCTCTGCGTAAAGTCCATCAGGATTTAGGGAATGGAGCCAGCGGACATGTTTCTGTGTCCAATTACTGCTTCCCTCGGTATAGCGAAAATCATGTCGGAGACAGAAGGCAAGAATTTGTTGTTTGATTTTCTTCAGAGCCACTTTGTGGTCTGTTCTCATGCGGATATATTCTTTGACTTGTTCATCCTCAACAGTAGGAATATGAACAGGCCGATAGCTACGAAAGGCCAGAGCTTTTGCGAGCTGAGCTGCATCTTTTTTATCAGTCTTAACACGCTTAGATCCTTCCTTCATCACCGTTGTAGGCGCCATCACGATACAGGGAATCCCGTGAGCTTGTAGCTGGTGATATAGGGTAAATCCAAGACATCCGGCTTCGTAGCCACATAACACTTCTGCATCTTGACCATATAAACGACGAAGCTCATTCACATAGTTCACAATATAGCTAACATTTGGACCAACTTTAGTGCTATGTTTGAATTGATTCGCCATCATATCATAATAGCAGAGTGAAAAACTTTCTTTGTGAACATCCATTCCGATGAAAAGTGTGGTAAAATGAAACATATAAGACCTCCAATTGAGTGTGGTAATTCCTGTTAGAAGTTGATTGTTTTTTTTATTCTAGTGTACAGGTAAATCCACGAATTCTCAACTGGGGGTCTTTACATATTGTCTATATTTTGACTTCAACCACTTCTATTCTCTCCCCACCAAGCAAAATCAAATGGCAGTCTACACGATCTATCTTGTAGGCTTTTTTCAATGCCTCGGCATAGAGTTGCATTTGAGCTTGGTAACGTTGACTGAGTTGGATTGGTTGGTCATATTTGTCTGTCTTGTAATCAAAGAGGACAATATGATCATCATACAGTAGGTAGCCATCGATAATTCCACGCAGGACAAAGTTTTCCTGAGATACAGGATCTGTCTGCAAACTTGCAAATGGAGCTTCTCGGTGGAGTTTGTCCGTATTGGCTAGAATTTCTCTTCCTAAGTCTGTATCAAAGAAATCCAAAATCATCTGAACATTGATTTTATCTTTAATCGCTTGCTCAGCATGAACAGCTTCTAGAGCTGCTCTTACCGTATCTTCTGTCACCAACCAAGACAGATCCAAGCGTTGCATGAGTTCATGGACTGCTGATCCGACTTGGGCTCCAGTGATTTTTGGTTTCTTGGAGAAATCTGGCAAGTTGAAGGTCCGTTTTGGCTGGTATTTTTCCATAACTTCCATGCCTTCTTGTTCCAAAATAGGCTCATAGAGTTTCTTGATTTGACTTGGAGTCCGTAAACTTGGCAATTCAATGGCAGCCTTATAGCGTTCGTTCAACTCTTGAACAGAAGACAGCTGGTCCAAGGCCTGGGCGATGTCTTCTGATTGACGAATATCTTTAAGGCTGGTATCTTCTAGCTTACTCTTCAATTTCAGTTTACCGATCTTCTCCTCTGTCAAATCCTCGTCCGTTACAAAGACTTTCTTGAAGCGCAAGTCTTCTCCTGAAAAAGCCTCATCAATGGCTAGAATCCAGTCTTGGAAGGTTGCCATGCTTTCACGAGTTGATAGGGCAAGTACGCCATCTTCCTTTTTGCCATCGTATTTTTCAGCTAACTTGTCAGCATTGCCCTTTCCAACCAGATACAGCTTCTTCTCGGCACGCGTTAGTGCAACGTAAAGCAACCGCATTTGTTCTGAGAGATTAGCAATTTTTAGCTCTTGGAGATTATTTTGATAGGGAAGGGTGTTCATTAAGACTCGCACCTGAGGCAATGGGCTATTTACCTTATCTTTCATATCCGCTAAATATTGGATACCTAGACCATTTTTCCGGCTGATAATGACTGACCAGTAATGGTCTTCCAAGTTGAATCGCTTATCGATGTTCATGAGGAAGACATATTTGAACTCCAAACCTTTTGACTTATGGATGGTCATAAGCTGTACAGCATTTTGCGGTAGAAACTCTTGTACATCTGCCAAGTCCTTGTCATTTGCTAAGGCACGGTCAATCATGGCGATGAAACGAGACAAGCCCTTGTAGCCTGTTTTTTCGAACTGGTTGGCACGCAGACCTAGTGCATATAGATTGGCCTGACGCTTGCTACCATTTGGAAGAGCACCAACATAGTCATAGTAGAATTTTTCATTGAAAATCTTCCAAATCAAGTCATAAATAGAATGCAGTTTGGCAAAAGCACGCCAGTTTTCTAAGATAGACAAGAAATCCTTGATTTTCTTCTTCAACTCTCCTGACATAAGTTCAGGATGTTGCCCATTTGTTTGATGGGCTATTTCCATTTTCTGGTACAAGAAACCGGTCCCAGCCTGCAAGGAAATCCGTGTCAGCTCATCCTCATCGAATCGGAACATAGGCGATTTAAGCAGGGCAACCAAGGCATAGTCATTGAGTGGATTATTGATAACCCGCAAGGTATCCAGCATGATCATGACTTCTAAAGATTGCAAATAGGAGGCTGCTCCACCATCTGCCACAATTGGAATCCCGTGTTTTTCAAAAATGGACATAATGAGGTCATTGTGCGTCCGTTTTTGCACCAAGAGAGTGATATCCTTGAAGTCTGCTCCTTCTTCATTGTGAAGACGAATAATCTCTTTTGCAACGACCTCAATTTCACCAGCAGTCAGAGGTGTTTCCTCCTCAGCATCCATTGAAGAATGTGCGCTCTCCTGCTGGTCGTAAATGAAGTATTCCATCTCATGCTTGGGCTGGGCAATTTTTTGACCAGGACTACCAGCCACTAGACTGTGGGTGTCGTCATACTTGATTTCCCCTACTTGACGGTCCATCAGACGCGTGAAAATAGCATTTGTTGCCTCCAAGACCTCAATCTGACTACGGAAGTTTTCCTTGAGTAATATCAATTTCCCAGCCTGAGGATTTTCCTGATACAATTCAAATTTCTCTTGGAAAATCATCGGATCCGCCTGACGGAATCGATAGATGGACTGCTTAATATCGCCCACCATAAAGCGGTTGTGACCGTTAGACAGCAGGTCCAACATTCGCTCTTGGCTATGGTTGTTATCCTGGTACTCGTCCACCATGACTTCGTGGTATTTTTCTTGGAAAAACTGGCGGATGTCTGCATTTTCTTCTAAAATACGAATAGCGAAATGCCCAATATCACCAAACTCAAAAGCTGCTTCCTTGATTTTGACATCCAGATAAGCCTGCGAAAAATCCAAGACAAAGTCACGTAATAATACGAGCAGTGGCAAAGCTTGAATCTGATAGTCTTTCAGCAGGGTTAATTCATAGACTTCCTGACCCAAATCTCGTAGTCCAGAGATAATCTGGCTCTTGCCAGCATTGTATTCTTCTTTAAAGGCTATCAAATGCTCATCTTTTGGTCGATTGGCATTGGTCAGGCCTTTGCCTCTGGACTGGTCATTGATGAGAAGGACTCTTTCAACCCGCTCCATCAACTGCTTGGAATCCAGATGGTCTATACCAGTTAACAATTCGATTACATCTTCAACGCTTGAAAAATACTTAGCAGAACCAAAGTCATTTCTGCCCCATTCCACATGGTAGCGGAAGAAATCTGCAGCTTGATAGAGCTTGTCTAACACTTTTTCCTTAAAGCCTTGCTCTAGCATCTGCTCTATACGCTCTTGACTGTACAAATCAGCTTGAACAGCTTGCTCTTTCAGCCATTTAGTTGGACTGCTTGTCGATTGGCTAAAATCATGTACCTGATAAATAACCTGACGGAAACCACTGTTATCCTTGCGGTTGCCCGAAAAATTGCCAACCAGTTTGCGGAATGCACCATTTTCATCCTGTTCAAGATAATCTGCAAAGAGCTGGTCAAAAACCTCTTTTTTCAGACTCGCTTTTTCTGTCTCATCCTGTAAAATCCGAAACTGCGGAGAAATACCAAGGCTATAACCATAGGTTGTCACCAATTTCTGCGTAAAGGAGTCCATGGTACCAATATCCGCCTTGGTCAAATCCGCCAACTGGGCAGACAAATGCTGTCGCAATTCCATATCGGTCGTCTCCGAAATGGTTTCATTGAGATTTTTCTCGATCCGCTCCTTCAACTCACCAGCCGCTTTGACTGTAAAGGTCGAGATAAAGAGCTGGTCAATCCCGACACCACGCTTCAACTTATCCAAAATCCGTTGAACCATAACGAAGGTCTTGCCTGACCCAGCCGATGCAGAGACCAGAACATTCTGACCATGCGTGTAGATGGCTTCAATCTGCTCAGGTGTGCGTTTTTGTTGCTTATCAGAATTGGCTTCCGCCAGCTGCACAGCCTTGATTTCTTCCGAGTTTAAAAATTCTTCAAAAGCCATTAGTCCTGACCTCCTTTCATTCGTTCCATCCAATCTTGACGCTTGGCCTCTTTGACCAACCGCCGTGCCATACCCATATGTCGATCCGCCTCAAAACCAGTGATTGCCTTCAGCTGCTCACCTGCCACCGAACGCCCATCTTTTGTATAAGGGTTAATAGCAAAGCGACCATCCAGGATGTCCTTGGCAGCTTGTTTGTAGAGTTCTTGGTTGTGGTTCAATAACACCGCAAACTCATCTTCCGTATAGAGTTGGTTACGAGTCTGATAAAAATGATTGAGCCCCAGACTTTCCTCCTTCAAGAAAAGCCCCTTGTAAGCCAAGCTAGTATTGGCAGCTCCTTCTAGCTGTTCTAAATTCTTCGTGTCTTTTAATTTGATAATCGGATCCTGCAAATGCAAATACATAGCTCCAAAAACAGGTTTATCCTTGGTTTCATCCAGCTCTTGTAAGGCTGCCAAGTAGGTTACCAACTGAGGTTTAAGACCATTGTAAAAATCCCCAACTGAAAAAGATTGGTCACTGGACTTGTAATCCACAACACCGACAGCCTGATTGATTTGTAAGGTATCCAAGCGGTCAATGGTACCATTTACATGCACACTCTTACCATTTTGAAGGTCAAAAACCAGCGCCTTATCCTGACGGAAACTCTTTTCCTGACCATCAATTTCCACCAAATCATTATCCCGCAAAATGGTTGCACTGGAGCGAGCAATCTTATCCAGCACCTCCTCCGTATAACGAGCATCCGCATCCTGGTTATAAAACATAGCAAATTCTGCCTCGTCACGTGTACGCAGGATGGCCTTGTCCACTTTTTGATCAAAATCTAGCTCAGATTGGTCCATGACCACTCGTTCAAAAATCCGATGCAAGAACAAACCATGCTGAAAGGCAGTCGGATGGATGGATTCCTGTTCCCGCAAGCGAAGAACATTACGGACAAAGTAAAGATATTGGTTGTTGTAAAAATTGGTTAAGCTGGATGCTGAAAGATTGAGCGGCTTATCCTCTGGATATAAAGCAGCCAATGTATCAGCTGAAAGCTGTTTAGAAGTAATTTCGCCAGTAATGGTCGGAATTTCAATGCCTTGCGACTCCAATTTCTTCTTCAAATGGCGAACCAAGACTGTCCAGAAGGCCCTCTGCCCTTCCCATTCTTCATGATCAAGAGAGGGTCTTTCCGACTCAATCAAACGGGATAAGAGACTCTTGTAGTGACCGATGTCTTGCGGACTAAGTGTTTTCATCCTTCCACGTTCTTCGGATTTCAGCCCCATTTTTTGGAGAATCTTAATGTAGGGTGACAGACTATCTTCACCTTCGTTATAAATCTGAGGAGTTGAAATGACTAACTGTTCCGTCGCAACATTCAGCAGAGACATCATGGCTGCATGGTTCTTCTTGATATTCTCTCGGCTGACCAAATCGAAACGTGAAGAACTGGCTGAAACAAGATTGACTTTTTCCATCTCTTCTTCTGTCAATAGACTGGTATTCTTAGCAACTTTTGGAAAATTAGACTGGCCCATCCCGATAGCATAAACATACTTTGCAGTGTGTGGCTCAATCAAATCATAGGATTTGACATTGACCACATCAACCGTTGCAGGAACGGTACGATAGTGGCTGGCCTGCATTCCAGCCTGTAAAATAGCCAGAAAATCATCCATTTTCAATTTTTCTTTTCCGAAAACCTGATGAAAATTCTCAAGAATATAGGTAAAACTTTTCCAGACCTGCTCTTCTTTTTCTTGCTCTATTTCGCTCAAATTTCGAGACATTTTTTCCATATTTTTAGGAAGCTCAATCGCCTCCAAAAATGCCATAAATTTCTCAAGCAAGGCAGCTCCAGATTGTGGTCCAGCCTTAAACAGCTGGTTCAAAGGTTCCATAATCTTAGCACGTAGGGGTTCCAAGACATTCAAATCATAAACAAGCCTTTTCTCCTTAATGACTTCAGCGTCATAGTCTGCTCTGCTATTGGCCACAAACGCCCTCGAAAAAGCAGCCTGGCCTTTCATATCCGCAAAGAGGATGTAAGACTCAAATAGGTCCAGCTCCTTTTGGGAAATGCTGGCGTACAAACCAGATTTGAGGAGATTGAGCAGGTCTTCCGAACGGAAACGATAGCGACGCAAGCGCTCCAAGGACTCCACAAAATGGACCAGAGGATGATGACTCATCTCCTCTGCCTTGCCGAAATAGTAAGGAATGTCATACTTGTCAAAAATCTTGCCAATCTGCAACTTGTAGCTATCCACATCACCCAAGAGCAACAAAATGTCTTTATAGCGTACCCCTTGGTGTATGTGTTGGCGAATTGCAGTCGCAACCTGCTCCACCTCTTCTTTTTGGTTAACGACCTCCCATAGCTGGATTTTTTCTTGGTCTGCTGGAGTCAACTCAAGTAAGGTTCCGCTATAATCATAAATCGACTCCATATTCTTTGAAAATTTTCCAATACTATCCAAGACTGGCTCTTGACCAATATATGAAATCTTTGTCTGGAATTGGGCTGATAACTGGCGCAAAAAGTCAACATTAGCTTGATAAACATTTCCTTCAATATAGGTCGCTTGCACAGCTTTCTTGCTGGCATATACACCAATCAGGATTTCCGACACCCGTTCATTTAAAGCACTTACTAAAGCTTCTTCTTCTGCCGAAAAACGAGAAAATCCGTCTACCACCAGCACAATGTTCTTCAACTGCTCATCCAACTGACCAGTTTCTACCAGGCCAGTCAGCTGTGCTAACTTAGACTGATGCTCAAAGCCTTCTTTGGACAAAATGTCTGTTACAGCCAGAAAAATCTTTACCAAGTCTGCCTGCTTATCTGGTGAGTCCATGGCTTCCAAGTCCAAAATAGACATATTTGCCCGTTGCAATTCTTTGTATAAAGCAACCAGCTGATTAATGAAACCAAAATCTGTCTGCAAACGACCATAGACTTTCAAGTCGCCATCTTCAAATTGCGATAGAACACGAAAGAAAATCATTGCCAGACCAACATCATCCAGCGGTTGACTTGCTTCTTTCCTATCAATCATCAAATAGCGGGCCAATTGCCCAAAACGGGTCACGATAATATCAAAAGTTGCCTGTTCAGGTAGGTATTCCAAAACCTTGCGTTCCATCTCAAAGGATAGAGAGTTTGGAGCAATATAAAAAACTCGCTTACCTTCCTTAGCAAATTCTGCTGCGGTATCCGTTAAATACTGCGTCAGAGGATTGCGAATATCTGTATAGACTAATTTCATATCAAATTCTCATTCTTTCATTGAACTTACTATGTCTAGTATATCAAAAATGCGTATACAAAAAAAGGAAAGGCGAACCTTTCCTTTTATTATTTTACCTGAATAGGAATTAGGAAAAATAATTTAATTAGTCTTCGTTGCGACGACGTTTGCCTGCAAGAGCGATTGCGGCAACCAGCATCGCTGCACCAAGGACGCCAGCTGAAGATGAAGCTTCGCCAGTATTTGGCAATTGAGCCGCACCAGCTTTAGCAGTTGTTGGAGCTACAGGAGCCTGTGGTTTTGGTGCAACAGGGTTGCTTGCCTTACGGTAAACATGATATGTATTACCATCACCATCAGTATATGTCTTACCTGTAAACTCGTATCCTGGGATTGACTTGTTCGGTGTTGTACCTTCCTCTTGCGGTGCAATTGGGTTACCGTCTTCGTCAACGTGGTTTGTTACAACCTTAGTTACCTTACGGTAGATATGTGTTGTGTTACCGTCTGGATCTGTTACAGTCTTACCTGTGAACTCGTATCCTGGGATTGACTTGTTCGGTGTTGTACCCTCTTCTTGCGGTGCAATTGGGTTACCGTCTTCGTCAACGTGGTTTGTTACAACTTTAGTTACCTTACGGTAGATGTGTGTTGTGTTACCGTCTGGATCTGTTACAGTCTTACCTGTGAACTCGTATCCTGGGATTGACTTGTTAGGTGTTGTACCCTCTTCTTGCGGTGCAATTGGGTTACCGTCTTCGTCAACGTGGTTTGTTACAACCTTCTTAGCAGGTGTTTCTACTTTACGGTAAACGTATGTTACTTCAGTAGTCTTACCACCTACAACAGTACCAGTTTCTGAACCTTCCACACGAACAAGCTCATAAGTTGTACCATCTTCTGTAGTGATAGTGTTTGGCTTGTTATCAGTTGTGTCATAAGACTTACCTGCTGGAGCGTCTGTTTCGTCGTTAACAGGTGTCTTAAGCACATTGCCATTTTCATCCACATAGTTCACCACAACGTTACCATTTTGAACGTAAGGGACTGGTGTGTCAACGCCAGAATCATCTGGTGTTGGTGGTACATAACCCTTACCTGGATCTGTTGGATCAACTGGTTTCAATGGTTCGTTGGTCTTAGGATCTACTGGTGTGTAGCCTGGAACGTTTGGAATCACTGTATCTGGAGTTGGTGTTACTGGTACATCTGGGTTGTTTGGATCAAACGGATATGGAACTTTTGGTTCTTCTCCTGCTGGTACACCTGGAATTTGTGGGATCCAGTTAGCGACTTTCTTATACACATAAGTGATCTCAATTGTCTTACCGCCTTCAACTGTACCTGTTTCAGAACCAATTGTCTTAGACGGAATCAAGACATAACGTGAACCATCTTCTGTAACAATCTCAACTGGCTTGTTGTCAGTTGTGTCATAAGACTTACCTGCTGGAGCGTCTGTTTCGTCGTTAACAGGTGTCTTAAGCACATTGCCATTTTCATCCACGTAGTTCACCACAACGTTACCATTTTGAACGTAAGGGATTGGTGTGTCAACGCCAGTTTCGTCTGGTGTTGGTGGCACATAACCCTTGCTTGGATCTGTTGGATCAACTGGTTTCAGTGGCTCGTTTGTCTTAGGATCTACTGGTGTGTAGCCTGGAACATGTGGAATGGATGGAACTTCACCATTTGTACCTGGTGTTGTTGGATCAATTGGCTTATCTGGGTTAGTTGGGTCGAATGGATATGGAACTTTTGGTTCTTCTCCTGCTGGTACACCTGGAATTTGTGGGATCCAGTTAGCGACTTTCTTATACACATAAGTGATCTCAATTGTCTTACCACCTTCAACTGTACCGTTTTCTGAACCAACTGTCTTAGACGGAATCAAGACATAACGTGAACCATCTTCTGTAACAATCTCAACTGGCTTGTTATCAGTTGTGTCATAAGACTTACCTGCTGGAGCGTCTGTTTCGTCGTTAACAGGTGTCTTAATTACTGTACCATCTTCGGTCACGTAGTTCACCACAACGTTACCATTTTGAACGTAAGGGATTGGTGTGTCAACGCCAGAATCATCTGGTGTTGGTGGTACATAACCCTTACCTGGATCTGTTGGATCAACTGGTTTCAATGGTTCGTTGGTCTTAGGATCTACTGGTGTGTAGCCTGGAACGTTTGGAATGGATGGAACTTCACCATCTGGGTAAGGTGTTGTTGGATCAATTGGCTTATCTGGGGTAGTTGGATCGAATGGATATGGAACTTTTGGTTCTTCTCCTGCTGGTACACCTGGAATTTGTGGGATCCAGTTAGCGACTTTCTTATACACATAAGTGATCTCAATTGTCTTACCACCTTCAACTGTACCGTTTTCTGTACCAATTGTCTTAGACGGAATCAAGACATAACGTGAACCATCTTCTGTAACAATCTCTGTTGGTTTGTTATCTGTTGTGTCATAAGACGTACCTGCTGGAGCGTCTGTTTCGTCGTTAACAGGTGTCTTAAGCACATTGCCATTTTCATCCACGTAGTTCACCACAACGTTACCATTTTGAACGTAAGGGACTGGTGTGTCAACGCCAGAATCATCTGGTGTTGGTGGTACATAACCCTTACCTGGATCTGTTGGATCAACTGGTTTCAATGGTTCGTTGGTCTTAGGATCTACTGGTGTGAAGCCTGGAACATGTGGAATTGATGGAACTTCACCATTTGTACCTGGTGTTGTTGGATCAATTGGCTTATCTGGGTTAGTTGGGTCGAATGGATATGGAACTTTTGGTTCTTGTCCTTCAGGAACACCTGGAATTTGTGGAACCCAGTTCGCAACTTTTTTATACACATAAGTGATTTCTGTTGTCTTACCACCTTCAACTGTACCGTTTTCTGTACCAATTGTCTTAGACGGAATCAAGACATAACGTGAACCATCTTCTGTAACAATCTCAACTGGTTTGTTATCTGTTGTGTCATAAGACTTACCTGCTGGAGCATCTGTTTCGTCTTTAACAGGTGCCTTAATTACTGTACCATCTTCGGTCACGTAGTTCACCACAACGTTACCATTTTGAACGTAAGGGATTGGTGTATCAACACCAGTTTCGTCTGGTGTTGGTGGCACATAACCCTTGCTTGGATCTGTTGAATCAACTGGTTTCAGTGGCTCGTTTGTCTTAGGATCTACTGGTGTGTAGCCTGGAACATGTGGAATGGATGGAACTTCACCATCTGGGTAAGGTGTTGTTGGATCAATTGGCTTATCTGGGTTAGTTGGATCGAATGGATATGGAACTTTTGGTTCTTGTCCTTCTGGAACACCTGGAATTTGTGGAACCCAGTTCGCAACTTTCTTATACACATAAGTGATTTCTGTTGTCTTACCACCTTCAACTGTACCATTTTCTGTACCAATTGTCTTAGACGGAATCAAGACATAACGTGAACCATCTTCTGTAACGATTTCTGTTGGCTTGTTATCAGTTGTGTCGTATGGACTATCTGGTTTTGCGTTTGTTTCGTCATTAACAGGTGTCTTGATGACTGTACCATCTTCTGTAATGTAGTTAACAACAACGTTACCAGCTTTTTCATACACATAAGTAACTTCTGTTGTACCTTCTACAACCTTACCTGTTTCGTTTGAGCCAGCCTGAACTTCTTTGTAGTAGTATACATCGCCAGTTGCATCTTCAACGATTTTCTCTGGTTTGTTGTCAGTTGTGTCGTAAGCTGTACCTGTTGAAGTTGTCTTCGTATCCACTACTTGAGGAGCAATTACTTTACCATCAGTATTTACGTAGTTAACAACAACATCACCCTTCACTTCTTCGTACACATAAGTTACTTCCGTTACGCCTGGAACAACGTCACCTGTTTCAGAACCTTGAGTCATTTTAGGAACCAACTTGAATGTGCGACCATCTTTAGTTGTGATTGTTGCTGGTTTCACATCTGTTGTATCGTACTCTGTACCTGTTGAAGCTTCTGGTGTATCTACTACTTGTGCTTGTAATTCTTCACCTGTTGTTGAGATGTAATTTACAACAACTGAACCTTTCACTTCTTTGTAGACATATGTAACTTCTTTAGTTACACCAGCTTCTACAGTACCAGTTTCATCACCAACTGTAGATGCTGGAACCAACTCATAAGTTTTACCGTCATCAGTAGTGATGGTTGTTGGGCGTAGGTCACTTGTATCGTAAGTCGAACCTGGTTTACCGTTCACAGTATCATCAACCGTACTTGCTGTTACTGTACCGGCATTGGTTACACCTGAAATTGGAGTGCCGTCTGTCGCAATGTAATGAACAATAACGTCACCAGCTTGTTCATAGACATACTGTACAGTGGTAGTCGTTGTTGCGACTTTACCAGTTGTTGGTGCAGAGCTGTCTTTGACTTCTTTGTAGTAGTAGACTTTACCATCTTCAGTGACGATAGTCTCTGGACGGTGATCTTCGTCTGTGTTGTAGTCTGTTCCGACAGACTTGCCAGCTTCGTCTACGACTGTTTTGGCAATTTGGTTACCCTCTGTATCGTAGTACTCAACTACAACGTCACCTTTCACTTCTTGGTAAACGTAAGTGATTTCTTTCGTTGTACCAGCTTCAACTGTACCAGTCGTAGCATCGATACCTGTTGCTTTACCGTTACCAACTGCTGTCAAGTTGTTGTCACCTGAAACTGTACCTACATTGTAAGTATTTGCCGGAGCAAGGCGGTAAAGTTTGCCATCTACTGAGATGCTAGCCAGTTTGTTATCAAGAACAGTGTCATAGCCAGAACCTGGTTTACCATCTGTCACGTCTGCAACTGGATCTTTAAGAACATTACCTTCTGTATCGACATAGTTAACATTAACGCTACCAGCTTTTTGGTAGATGTATGTAACTTCAGTTGTACCTTCTACAACCTTACCTGTTTCAGGAGCCGAGCCTGCTTTGACTTCATCTTTTGGCAAGATGTAGTAAACATCGCCAGTTTCGTCATTAACGATTTTTTCTGGTTTGTTATCTTTAGTATCGTAGTATGTACCTGTGTCAGTGATAACTTGGTCTGTTACATCGTCTGCAATTGTGTTACCTTCAGTATCAACATAATGAACGATAACATCACCTTGAAGTAACTCATAGACATAAGTTACGGTTGTAGTGCCTTCGACAACTTTACCCGTTTCGTTTGCTGGGATAGCTGCTGGAACGAGTTTGTAAATCTTACCATCTGTTGTGGTGATTGTGTTTGGACGGAGGTTTTGGGTATTGTAGTCGGTACCTGTTGATGTCTCTGGTGTGTGCTCTACGCTGCTTTCTGTAACGTTTCCTGCGTCTGTTGTACCAGCGATTGGGTTACCTTCGGTATCAACGTAATTCACCACAACGTTACCTTTGACTTCTTTGTAGACGTAAGTAACTTCCTTAGTCTTACCTGCTTCAACGGTACCTGTTTCCTCACCTTTAGTTGATGCTTCGACTAGCGCATAGGTCTTACCATCTGCTGTGGTGATGGTTTTTGGCTTGAGGTCTTTGGTGTCATAAGTCTCACCTGGTTTACCGTTTGTCGTATCATTTACAGTAGCTGCTGTAGTGGCACCTGTATCAGTGGTTCCTGAAAGTTCTGTGCCGTCTTCAGTAACGTAGTGAACGATAACGTTACCTGCTTGTTGGTAAACGTAGGTGATTTCTTTGGTCACGTTGCTTTCGATGTCGCCTGAGACAGCATCGATACCTGTTGCAGTGTTGTTACCGATAGCTGTCAAGTTACCGTCATCACCGACTGTACCAACATCATAAGTCCCCTTAGGAACGAGGTAGTACACCTCACCAGTAGCGGTTTCAATCTTATCACGTTTTTGGTCAGTTGTGCTGTAGGTATCTCCTGGCTTACCGTTTTCAACATCGATGACTTTGCTACTGATGGCATTACCTTTAGTATCTACATAGTTAACGTTTACGTTACCAGCTTTTTCATAGACATAGGTCAACTCTTTAAGGGTATCTTGTTCGATGGTACCTGTGACCTCATCGATCTTCACGATCGCACGTTTTTCACTATCAGTGTTTGCTGATGGTGGGACCAGGTTGCTGGTTGTAAGGTCGATCTCTTTGTAGTAGTAAACCTCACCCTTATAGGTAATCTTTTCTGGTTTGATCTCTGTCGTATCTAGGTTATAGTCTGTCCCTGTATCGGCATGGTTAGTCACAAGGTTTTCATCCTTGATCTCGTTACCATCCTCATCAACGTAGAATACCTTAACCCCACCTTTTTCAGCGTAGTAGTAAACTTGGTCGTTTCGGTTAACTAGGTTAGAGTTGGGAAGTGAGATCCTAGCCCCTGAGAAGTTGATCGGTTGTCCATCTGCATCGTTGATGTTGTTGCCATCACTATCAGCCAACATGTAACTTGTTTCTGAATTTGGATCAAGGCTGGCTTTTGGCTCACCACTAAACGGTCCTAAAGTATAACCAATGGTATCCGTTATCTCAACAACTTGTTTTCCTTCAGAGTTACGGACCCGTCTTTGGAACTTGTATTTGGTTGATGTGTAGCTATAGCCTGCTTCACCTGTAATGGCGTGGTTTTCAGTGTTTAAACCGCCTGGTTCAATCGGTTTCGTAACGAAGGTAATCAAGAAATCATCGTTAACGGTGTTGAGTTGAGCCATTGTCGACTTACGTAAAACGCTGAGCGCTGCTTCTTTTTCATCATCTGTAGTCGACTTATCATCGTTAATCGCTTTTTCCTGCTCTGCAAAGGCATCGATGATATCAATACGTTCTGACAAACGTAGGATGGTAGCAGCATTTTCTACAAACTCTGCTCGTGTCATCGCCTTATACTTTTCATAGTTAGCTAGGAAGTCTGGGTGGTCAGGGTTAATCGCATAAGTTATGAGACGAGATGTCCCGTCTGTTTTTGTGGTGATGATCCCTTTTTGTGCCTTAGTGCTAGGGTTATAACGTATCTCTGCACCACCGATAACATAGGAACTCGCCAAGGTCCCTGAGACAATCGTTGGTTTTTCTATCAACTCATAGTCAGCAAAGACCGCTTCACCAGATGTGGTAAAGTTATCACCTGCAAGGTCAGAGGTCTGGACATAGCGAGCCAGTTCTTCTTCAACACGAATCGCTGTCCCTGCTACCTTATACAGCGTGTTTTGGCGTGGGGCAAAGGTTGGTGCGGGTCCTGTGAATGTGGTATACTCCCCTCTATCTGATCCCATGGCGTTAAAGACGATTGACATATCCCCGCCATCACCAACACCAGCAGCTACATTTAGCGAGCGTGTGATTGCCGTTTCACCTGTCTTATGGTTTTTCATTTCAAGCTCGGTGACAAGCATGGTGAATTTGAATTTTCCTGTAGATTTTGGATCTATATAGGTAGCGTTTAGAATAGCATCAAATTCTTGACCAACACCATTTGTCGTTAGCACCTTGCTGTCGATAATCTGGTTGGTTGTTTTATCGATCAGGTAAGCGTAGGTATCTGTACCGTCTGATGAGTTACGGTTAACAGAAAAAGCGATATAGTAGTTTAGTCCTGTGCGTCGATTGAAAGAACCAGCATTGTAATCATTAGCAGGTTGCGTAGCATCCATCGAGTTAGACAGTTCCAAAATCAAAAAGGTCATACGACCTGTTGTCGGATCTCCGATATAGCCATCTGGGAAGATCTGTGGTGCTGGTGTCAGACGAGCGGCTTCTGCGGCTTCTTCTTTGTTTAGAACAGTTGCATACTCTGACCAGTAACCTTGGATACCGTTACCGTTATCCATGTTTGTGATAGTTGGTGTATCAGGGAGTGTCGCGCTTCTATCAGAGCGTGAGCTTAGGGTTCCTAGCGCTGCGCTGAAGTCTTGCGCCGTCTTATCTGTCACTGCTTTTTGCTCAGCGATAGCGTTTAGCGCAGCCAGGTCAGCTTCTGCTGTTGTGTCGATGCTAACTGTTGCTGTTGGCGCTACGGTATCTGTGTTAGTCGTAGCTGTGCTTTGGCTAGGCTCTTGTGTCGCTGTAGCCGTTTGCGCTGGTGTTGTGCGCGTTGACGCAGCTGTTTGGGCTTTGCTAGCTTCTGGTGTTGTCGGTGCAGAAGTGAGCGATTCTGTTGTTGTCGTTGTTGTGCTAGCTTCTGTTGATTTAGCAGTTGCTGTTTCTGTTGAAGCTGTTGTAGTAGTTTCAGAAGTTGCCGCTTTTTCTTCAGCTTTCTTCACAACTTTAACAGTAACAATATTTACACCGTTTTCGGTCACTTCCTGAGAAACTGTAGCTGACTGACCTGATGCTAATTCATATCCTTCTGGTACTACTGCTGTGACAGATACCGTTGCTTTTGCAATTGTTTCTGTGGTAGTAACTGAAACTGTTTCTACTGAAGCGTTCACAAGTGTACCATCTTCAGTAGCGTACTTAACAATATAACCGATTTCAACTGTACGTTCAGAACTTGATGAAGTCGCTGTTTCTGTTGAAGTTTCTGATGTCGTTGATTCTGTAGCACTTGTGGATGAAGCTACGGACGTAGACTCTGGAGTTGTAACTGTCTCTGCAGCTTGAACAACCTGTGTCCCAGTACCAAGTGCAATCGACATCCCAAGTAAGACACTAGCAGCACCAAAGTGGTATTTACGAATTGAGAAGTGCTGTTTCAATCCGTACCAGTCAAAAGATTTTCTTCTAGAATGATGCATTATTATCCTCCTGTATTCTATGCATAGCTAAAAATAAGATAGGTAACTAAAAATGCTTTCAGATTACATCTCCCTCATTTTACTATTAGCTAACCATTTTTAGCTTCTATAAGCATTATACCCTACCCCCCCCCCCAGATTTTCAAGTAAAATCTTCCATTTTCCGCAACATACGCGAAAAGACGCATGTAACTTTTTTCTAGTTGCATGCCCATTCTGATATTGTGGATTGGTTACCTACAGGTCAATGGTCCTGACGCGAGTCCTATCTTACTCTCTATAGGCGTGGATCACAATTGTGCCACTTGGTCATTGAGTATAAGATTACTACAGCACAAACAATCATATTTTTAAAATTCTTAATAAAAACCTGCTAGTCTTTTGAAACTAACAGATCTCTAATTATTCATTTTCCGATTTTCTTGCCAAACGCTCTCTCTCCAAACGTAATTTTCGATTTGGATTAAGTGTATTAAAAAGTTCTTCTAATTTCTCAGCATTCCATACATCGGCTGCTGAGACAAAATTTCCATCCTTATCCTTGAAGGATATTGGTTTATCGCCCATATAAACCTCCAAATTTCCATTATTACTTATTTTTTTACTCGCACAAGTTCAAGGCGACCAGCTGATACAGTCTAGCCCCAGACTACCATACTCTCGAGTTTCTAACTAACTTATCAGACAAGTTACGACATGGAGTACAGGCAGTCGATACCACTGCCTGTGCGGAATTAGTAAGGTTGGTAGGTAGTCCGCCATAACGGCTACCGTATCACATCAAGTCCTTTAGGACTTAGATGCGATTCCAAAGTTACGACACGGAGCCCAAATGGTCGATACTACCATTTGGGTGAAGTTAGTAAGGTAGCTAGCCAAGGTCCCCTAGGACTTGGCGTAGTTTGACTAGCAAGTTAACTTGCAGTCAAACTGCTACGTTAATCCACAAACTCGAATTCGAACTTGCCGATGCGAACTGTATCGCCGTCTTTGGCTCCGCGGGCACGGAGGGCTTCATCGACACCCATGCCACGCAACTGGCGAGCAAATTTCATAACAGATTCGTCACGATCAAAGTTAGTCATGGTGAAGAGTTTTTCTAGTTTGTCACCAGATAGAACCCAGCTTGCGTCATCTGCACGGCTGATGTCAAATTCTGGATCATCTGGGTTAAAGCCATAGTAAGCCTCCTCTTCTTGGAAATCTGATTCCTCGTAGAGCAAGAATTCAGGCGTTTTCTCTAGCAACTCAGCTGTGGCTGCCAAAAGATTTTCCAAACCTTGGTGAGCAATCCCTGAGATTGGGAAAATCTGTGGCAGTTCGTCAAACTCGTCGTAGTTGGCTGCTAATTTCTTCTTGAACTCTTCCAGATTTTCTGCCGCTTCTGGCATATCCATTTTGTTGGCAACGATAATCTGAGGACGCTCCATGAGGCGAAGATTGTAGGTTTCCAATTCATTGTTGATGGCTACGTAATCTTCATAAGGATCACGACCTTCACTTGCTGACATGTCCAAAACATGCAAGATAACACGTGTCCGCTCGATGTGACGAAGGAATTGCGTTCCCAATCCAACACCTTGACTAGCACCCTCAATCAAACCTGGTAGATCTGCCACAGCAAATGACTCGCCAGATTTGGTCCGAACCATTCCCAAATTTGGCACAATGGTTGTAAAATGGTAGGCACCAATTTTAGGTTTAGCTGCTGTAATAACACTGAGAAGCGTTGATTTTCCAACTGATGGGAAACCTACAAGACCTACATCGGCCAACACTTTCAATTCTAATTCAAGATTGCGCTCCTCACCTGGTTCTCCATTTTCAGAAATCTCAGGAGCTGGATTCTTAGGTGTCGCAAAGCGAATATTTCCACGACCACCACGACCACCGTGGGCAATGACAAATTCTTGACCATTTTCAACCAAGTCGGTGATGACCTTGCCAGTATCCGCATCACGAACAGTTGTCCCCTGTGGTACTCGAACAATCAGGTCTTCCGCACCACGACCATGCATGCCCTTGGTCATCCCTTTTTCGCCATCGTCAGCTTTAAAACGACGGTTGTAACGAAAGTCCATGAGAGTACGCAAGCCTTCATCTACAACAAAAACAACGTCTCCGCCACGGCCACCATCACCGCCCCAAGGACCGCCATTAGGTACATACTTTTCACGGCGGAAGGCGACCATCCCATCGCCTCCCTTACCTGCCTTGACCTTAATCTTGGCAGTATCTAAAAACATACTCATAATTTACCCTATTCTTTCCTAGAAAAAAACGCTTAAAAGCGTTTTAGACCTGTATTCACAAGCGAAGTGCTATATATAAGAAATCGTTTTTAGCCAATCAAGGTAGTTTTTTCAAAATACTGACTGTATTTTGAAAAAAACTAACGATGAGTGCTTAAAAACTAGCCTTAGTATAGAAGTGCTGAACAGTGAATACAGATTCTTAATTCATCAATGCATTAATGGCTGGTAAAATCAAGCCAGCTAATGTCGCGACAACCATCACGACAACAATTACTAAAGTTACTTTTTCAAATGTTGTTTTCTTGTGTTTTTCTTCGCCGAACGCCATTGCTTTCTCCTTAATCAGTCATTGATAATTCATTTTACCATAAATTAGTAGAGCTTTCAAATCTCATCTCTACCTACCAGAAGCCAAGATTTACCAGATTATCTTAAAAGGACTGCTTTCCAGCTTTTGACTAGAAAGACAGTCCTCGTTCTTTTCAGAAATATTAGACAATTAACCAGATACCAAACGTTTTACTTTTAATCCAACTCCAACAAGCATAAGCAAACCACAAATGTAATAAGCAACAGGCAATTCGATTATACGACTCCAGAATTCTTCTCCTAGAGCCAGAATGGGTAAGCAATAAAAATACAATGTAACCATAAAAGTCATGATAAAAATAATCAGCTGAATATTTTTATTAGCTTGATAATTAATGAAAAAGAAAGCTAAAAAGATTAGAATAGAGGACAAGGAAAACAAGTTTTGGCTGAAATACCGCCAACCTGACACAAGGAAAACAGAATAACTTTCACTGTCCGTAGTATATGCAAACGGCAGTAGCATACACAATATGAACAATAGTCCCACTGCATGAGTGATATATCTTTGCATAACCTTTACCTAACTCTCTATTTATTAGCATCATTGTATTAGTAATAAATTGTAGCTTATCAAGCACTTTATGTGTATATTATAATATATATCACCGAGATTATAAAGTATCTCGATGTATTTTTATAAGATTTTTGGATATTATTACACCGTTTGGTTTTACTTCAACTTCTCCTTAACCTTCTCCGCCACCTTATACGGCACACCAGCTTCTGCGATTTCCTGCAAACTTGCTGACCGGATATTGCCAATGGACTTGAAATGCTTCATCAAAGCCTGTTTGCGTTTTGGTCCCAAGCCTTCTATGCCGTCCAATTTTGATGAGAAGGAATTTTTTGACCGAACCTGACGATGAAACTCAATAGCAAAGCGGTGAACCTCATCTTGAATCCGATGCAGGAGGAAAAATTCCTGTGAATTGCGAGGCAACTCAACTACTTCCAGCGGATTACCAAAGAGCAATTCGTGGGTCTGGTGCTTGTCATTCTTCTGCAAACCTGCAATGGGAATGGACATGCCCAACTCCTGCTCAATCACCTGTTTGGCGACATTGACCTGTCCCTGACCACCGTCAATGATAATCAAATCAGGCGGTATCAAACCGTCCCGCAGTACCCGACTGTACCGCCGCTGCAAAACTTCTCGCATGGAAGCATAGTCATCCGGTCCCTCCACCGTCTTAATCTTATACTTGCGGTATTCTTTTTTATTAGGCACCCCATTTTCAAAGACCACCATGGCCGACACAGGACTGGTCCCCATGATGTTGGAGTTATCGAAAGCCTCAATCCGCACAGGCGTCGGAATCCCCAAAAGCTGACCGGTATTCTCCACCGCACCGTAGGTCTTCTCCAGATTTTTCTCCAAAAGATTAAACTTCTGCTCCAGACTAACACGCGCATTCTTGGTTGCTAGATTGATGAGCTGCTTCTTCTCGCCACGCTGGGGCTTGATGACCTTGGTATCTACCAGAGCTTCTACGGCTTCTTGGTCAATATCCTGCGGTATCAAGACCTCTGAGGGAATCAAATGTTGCTGGTCCCTGTAAAACTGACCGATGTAGGTCAAAAAGTCTTCGACCGCATCATTATAGTATGGAAATAGATTGACATTCCGCTCAATCAGTTTCCCCTGGCGAACAAAGAAAACCTGCACACACATCCAGCCCTTGTCCACATAGTAGCCAAAGACATCTCGATTTTGCAAGTCATGAGCCATGACCCGTTGCTTGGTCCGCAGGGTTGAAATGGATTGCAGGACATCACGATATTCCGCAGCCTTTTCAAATTCCAAATTGCCAGCAGCCACTTTCATCTTTTCCTGCACTTCCTTGACAATCTTATCATCATGACCTGTCAGGAACTGGGCAACTTCCTTAGCCATCTTGTCATAGTCAGACAGGCTGGGCATGTTTTCTCCATGGGCCAGACATTGCCCCAAATGATAATAAAGACAATACTTGTTCTCAGGCAATTTACACTTGCGGAAAGGATAGAGGCGTTCCAGCAATTTGAGGGTCTGGTTGGCCGCACCCACATCTGGATAGGGACCAAAATACTGACCACCATCCTTCTTAATCTGCCGTGTAATCATCAACCGTGGATGACGTTCCTTGGTAATCTTGATGAAGGGATAGGACTTATCGTCCTTGAGCATGATGTTATAACGAGGCTTGTTTTCCTGAATCAGATTGATTTCCAACAAGAGCGCCTCGATATTAGAATCCGTTACGATAAATTCAAAGTCCGCAATCTCCGACACTAGGGCCTCTGTCTTGGTATCATGGGCGCCACGAAAATAAGACCGCACCCGATTACGCAGGTTTTTGGCCTTACCCACATAGATAATCTTTCCGTACTTGTTTTTATGGAGGTAGCAACCCGGACTGTCCGGAAGCAGCTCCAACTTGTGCTTGATTAAATCGTTCATAGGTCTATTATAGCAGATTTTTCTTCAATCATTAACTTGTGAAATTCTAAACATTTTTTCTAAAAAACTATTGCTTTTGTACTAAGGTAGCAGTATAATAAATGTAATTAATTGTATATATTATTCGAAGGACATTTGGAATACGGCTTGGACTACCTAGAAAGCCCCTACTTTTAGTTCACGAATAACAAGGAGGTTACTATGATACAATTTGACCATATCACAAAAACATACGGCGAAACAATCGCACTTGATGACCTAAATTTGACAATTGAAAGTGGCGAGATTTTCGGTTTAATTGGTCACAATGGGGCAGGAAAAACAACGACAATCAGTCTATTGACTTCGATAATCGAAGCCAGTTATGGAACTATCTCTGTTGATGGTTTAAACCTAGAGGAGAACCGCGATGAAGTCAAGAAACGGATAGCCTATGTTCCAGATTCGCCAGACATCTTCCTACACTTAACAGCATTTGAATACTGGCACTTTATGGGTAAGGTCTATGGTGTACAAAAGGATACAGTTGATGACCGTATCGCTAAACTATCTAGTCTATTTGATATGACAGCGCGCCAGCATGAGCCTATTGATAGTTTTTCACACGGTATGCGTCAGAAAACCATTATTATTGGTGCATTGATCCCTAACCCTGATATTTGGATTTTGGATGAACCCCTAACTGGACTGGATCCTCAGGCTTCTTTCGACCTAAAACAAATGATGAAAGAACATGCTCAATCTGGTCACACCGTTCTATTTTCTACACACGTCCTTTCAGTAGCCGAACAACTCTGTGACCGCATTGCTATTCTCCGAAAAGGGAAACTCATTTTCGTAGGAAGTCTAGATGAACTCAAATCACAGTATCCAGATAAAGATTTGGAGACCATCTATTTGGAATTAGCTGGACGCCAACAAGTGAAGGCAGGTGAGGAAGTATGAGTAAATCCATCATTTGGGAACTAGTAAAGATTAATATTCTTTATTCCAATCCTCAACTTCTAGCTTCCGTCAAGAAAAAACAAAGTAAGCGCAAAGACGCCTCCTTTTCAGCCTATAAAAGTGTCCTCTTGCAACAAGTATTTATGGTTTTGAGTTTCGGACTTCTCTATTCTGTCTTTTTCATGGGAGTAGATTATAGTCAGTCTATCGGTTTCTTTTCTCTGCAACTAGCGCTCTTTACCATTATTGCCATTGTCTACGGTTTTACAGGTTTCTTCTCCGTTTTCTACGATAGTAAGGATACAAAGTTGTATTTAGCACTTCCCCTGAAGCCACAAGAAGTCTTCCTCGCTAAAATCCTCTCTGCACAAGGAATGGTCCTACCCTTCCTCATGCCGTGTCTGTCTTTACTTCTAATCACTTACTGGCAAATTGGCGGTCCGCTCCTCGCCTTAGCTTCCATTCCTTCCTTTTTGATTCTCTGGATTTTAGTTAATTTAGTCAATCTGATTATCATGCACTTTGTTGGGGAAGTTCTGACAAAAAGCCCTCGTAAAACATTGATTTCTACAATCCTGATGACAGGTTCTTCCTTGCTGGCTTTTGCTGCGCTCATGTTCCTGCAATCCCAGCAGACCGTTTCACTCGAATCCGGTGGCTTTGTTGATTTTCCTATCATACCTATATTTGCTGGATTCCATTACTTGGTCAGCCACACTATATCACTAGAGACACTCCTTCATTTTGGACTTCCTTTCATTTTGATGTTTGGACTTATTACGTTTGCGTTTAAAACTGTCATTCCCAACTACTTTAATCAAGTTTTGGCGATTGAAAATGCTTCGACAAAACGGACCAATAATGCTAAGTCTGGCAAGATTCCTAGCAATCTCAATCAGGCTTTAGTGAAACACCACCTATCTACTCTTAAAGATAGCAACCTCATGGTCCAAACCATGATACAACCAATCATCATGGGGGTGGCACTTTTTCCAAGTTTTAGCCGTTTCACGGAGAATGGTGGTCTAAGTTCAGTTGAATGGGATTTCTTTGGTATTGCTCTATTAGCTGGATTCTTGCTTGGCAGTCTATTTGCTGGTTCTACAACCTTCATCGGAGTAGCCATGTCATTGGAAAAGGAAAATTATCATTTCATTCGAACACTTCCTATAAGTTTCAAAAAATTTATCATCCAAAAATTCTGGGTATTGGCTGCCGTGCAATTTGCACTACCAACTCTACTTTACTTTGCTTTGGCTCTAGGTTTCATGAAAGTCAAACTCATTCTAGCAGTCTTCTTTACAGTCGGCATCATCATTTCAGCCCTGCTAACTGGTCAGATTTATTACTGGCGTGACCAACGACTCCTCATGCTCAACTGGCAAAATAGTAACCAGTTATTTGGTCGCGGAGCGGGTCAATGGTTGATTGCTGGATCGATCATAGGAACAATGTTTCTCGGAGCCATTATTCTAGTTGTCAGCATCATATTAGCTGGCACTATTGGTGCAGCTTATGTAAGCTCAGCCTTGATGACCTTACTATTTGTTCTATCTGCTACTCTTCAACTTTATATCTACAAAGCTTATTGGCAAAAACTAAAATAGATTGGACAAGGCCTTGTCCAATCTATTTTAGTTTTCTGCGTAATATTCCTGACCGTAGCCTTCTACTTCAGCATTGATTTGCCAAGAGATACCAAACTTGTCTGTTACATTACCATAGGCAGGAGACCAAGGAACTGCTTGAAGTTCCATATTGATAGCAGTTGCATCTACAGATAACTTGCTGTATAGTTCCTGCGCTGTCTCAGCATCGTCTGTGATAAGCGCAACTGTAATATTGTCACCTACTGTATAAGGCATTTCTGGGTTGTTGTCTGACAACATAAAACGTTGACCATTCAAACGAAACTGTGCATTCATCACGTAATTTTCTAGTTCAGCAGGGCAGTCTGGTAAGAAATCTTTAAATAGATTTACTTGCTCAACTGTTGCCCCAAGAGCATTTTTATAAAACTCGATGGCTTCCAAACCATTACCATTAGTAACCAAGTATACTTCCATTGCTTTAAGCATGATGGACCTCCAAAATTATGATGATTTATTATATCACGAGTTAGTTATACGGACAAATTTTTTGACTTATTTCTGACTAAATGTAAAATTAGTAATCTCCACCTGGTACACCAAAATATTCTTCCAAGGTCAAGCCTGAATTGTAAATATCTGTCGCTTCTTGACCAATATATCGCACATGCCAGGATTCTGCCATATAGCCTGTGCTAGACTCTTTTCCTGGAAGATAGCGGACAATAAAGCCATATAGATGTGCATTCGTAGCCAACCACTGAGAAGCATTGGGTTCTTCTAATAAATTACCACTTGTATCCAATAAATCAAAGGCTAATCCTGTCTGATGTTCACTATATCCAGCTCTTGCAGAATACCTATCTGCCGCTGCTTGTCCTTCCTGATTTACATAAGACTGGTAGAGACTTGCCTGAGTTTCATAGGAACGAAACCCACTATAGTTATTGGAGACACCAAATCCTAGCGCCTGCATATCTGCTATTAATCGTTGAAAAGCTGCTAAGGCTTCAGGATTTTCGCCCGGTGCATAATCAGCTGCAAGCGGATGCTTTTTATTTGCGATAATCACTTCGCCATATTTTCCTTGTACACTATAATAGGAACCGTTAAAATTTACCTGAGTCTCTGTACTTGTTACTTCTTGATTCGTTTCCGCCGATGTAGAGCTGCTTGTTGACTGCTCCGAAGTTGTTGAAGCAGACTGACTTGAAGTAGTCGAAACAACTGTTGACGAATTCTTGGTAGTATTGGCCTGATTTGTATTTTGATGACATGCTGCTAGTAACAGTATTGTCGGCAAGCATAACAGAATAGTACGTTTCATTATCATCACCCCGTTCTCTTATAATTATGTCTATTGTAGCACAATCATAAAACTCCGTCTAATGATGGCTTATGATTTTAACTACTATTGATATTTTTAGTGTTCATTGAATTTCTCTCGATTCTTTTCCTTTAAAATAGTGGCATCCACGATAACATACATGTCATAAATAGAAACGGGAGCCTTTCGACTGGTGGACATATATGATGTTAAATAATCGTATTCACAAGTAAAGTGATTTATATACAAAATAGTTTTTTAGGAAATACTGACTATATTTTAAAAAATCCGTCTTAGCTAGAGATACTGAAACTAGATACCTCATCAGTAGTTTCTAAACAAACATTATTGTTGATTTTTAGATGACATACCGTTTTTTACGATGTCTTCTACCTTCACATCCGTTTTATTATTTAGCACTCCTAAAAATACAAGAATACTAAGGATGATACAAATCGTCTGCTCGATTTGGTTTAAGGTACGACTACATTCAATATTAAAATAACAAAATAGGACATTATCAACGAGCATCAATACCAACGAAATAAGTCCAATCCAAAACATATGTTTTTTTAAACGATTCTTTATTTGTTTCATATCTATACTCCTTTTTGATGTATAAAAATGCATTTCAACATAAATAAACCGTTAATTCAAAAAATATGGGATAAAAAATATGATAAAGCAATCGAAATTTGACTGAACAGATTAAATATATCAGCACAATAAAACGGGTGATGATACCGAGTTGATAGAAACTACATATCATCATCCGTTTGTCAGCTGTAGGGAGAAAGAAATTTTATCCGATTAGCTTGATGTCCGTTCTTCTCATTGTTTACCCTGCAATAAACAATGAGAAGAAACTTGTACCAACCATATCCGCAAGAGCATGCCCTAAGAAATATGGTAATAAATTATCATTTTTCCTTGTGTACATGTAGTAATAGAAAAGGCCGAAGGCTACACCAATAACAAGAGCAGATACCATTCCTTGATAGGTATGGAAAGATATACGGACAATTGTTGAAAAGAGTAAGACCAGCGAACGCTTTTTCTTATCTGTACTCAACAATAAGCCTAAGAAAAAGAACTCTTCATAGAAACCATTAAACAAGGAATAGATAACTGTGCTGTAGTCAACGGCTAGAAAACGGTTGAGCACTGTCATGATATTCCAGTCATAATAAGGCAAGTATCCAAGGTAATTATATCCACCAGATAGACCAGGAATATAAGAAAAAGCTGTAAATGCCAAATCGCTAATCAGGCCCGCACCGATGAAAATCAGTGGTCCCCAGAGTAGAACGGTCCATTCTAATTTTACTTTTAGCTGCTTGAAATCATAATTCCGAATCAATAAATACACCAGGGCAAACAGGAATAATTTCCCTTGATTGGCTAGAGCCCACCAATTATCGGCTGGACTAAACGATAGAACTCCTGTTTCAACGGTTTCTGTTGCGGAAAATGATGCTATCCATTGCATGGTTGAGGTATAAATAGCATTACCACATAAAATCGTTGTGATAATAAACAAATCTATCCAAGTGAGTTCTTTTAGGGGCTTGGTTGGACGAATACGTCTCAGTAAGCTTTTCACTTTTTCCTCCTTATATTTTTGTACATATTCTTTCTGTATAATTATATACTAAAATCCTTATAAGTTTCTTAAAATATCTTATAACAAATCTAATAATTCTTGATAGCTATGAATGGTATAGGTTGGAACTGCCTTACTATTGTTTATCATATGAGTCGGATTGTACCAAACAGTATCCATACCCGCATTATTGCCACCTTGAATATCTGCTGTCAAACTGTCTCCAATCATTAAGGCTTGGTCAAACTGAAAACCTGCAATCTGCTCTGCTATTTTTTCATAAAAATCAACCGCAGGCTTTTGCGTCCCCATCTGCTCAGAAATAAATACTTCTTTAAAATACGATTGAATCGGTGAGTGAAGCAAGCGATTTTCCTGTATATAGGTCACGCCGTTGGTCGCTGCATAAATCTGGTAGCCTCGGTGTGTCAATTCCTGCAAAAGCTTATCTGCACCTGTAAAAATTTGTCCCTGCCGCCCAATAAATTCTTGGTAGCGCAAGGCCATCTCCCTTCCATCAACTTGCCGACCAAAGTGGGCAAAGGTCCGTGAAAAGCGAGTGTTTATTAGCTCTTTCTTTGTAATGTTCCCTTTTTCCAAATCCTTCCACATGCCCTGGTTGAGCGGTCGATAAACTTCTTTAAAAGCTTGAATATCTTCAACCTCCATAGCTGTTAAAAACTGGGTTAAGGCTACTTCTTCTCCACGGCTAAAATCAAGAAGAGTATGGTCAAGATCAAAGAGTAAGTGTTTGTATTGCAAGATGATAGGTCCTTTCTAAGCAGAAACTACTGAAACGATGTCAGGCAGTATATCTAAAGTATACCACAGTTTCTAAAAAAATAGCTCCGTGTCCTAGGCTCTATTATACTGTTTTTCAGATTTCATACTCTTTAAAAATCAAAATGATCCGTTGTCAACTTGCCTCGCTGAGTGAAAAGCTCCTGTGGAGCTTTTTAGCCTGTTGCCTTGAAATAAGAAAGCAACAGAGTTCTATCATCGGCTTCGTTTCCTAGTCTACTTTTGATTTTCGAAGAGTATGAATAAAAAAATACAACGCATTTAATGCATTGTATTTTAATCACTATCTATATTTCCAGAAAATTAGCCACCGCTTCTTTTTTTCTAGAAATGGGTAACATACGATCACTAAGTCCACTCTGTAACAAGGGCCTATACTTCTTAATGTACTCCTTTTCTTTTTTTCTTCTGATTCCCATCGCTTCTTCAAGCTCTAGAATTTCAAACATTAAGATAAGGTTTTGATCACGAAGGGTTTCAGTGGTCATCACTAAATACTCTGGGTATTTTCTCAACTGATATAAATGTTGTGCACATCTTATCAGCATAGAAAATGATTCACCGATATACAAGACACACCGTTCACCATCAACTTTCTGAAGTGAAATTTGGTATACCCCTTCCTTGATGGCTTTTATAACATCATTTTGAAAAAATTGTACCTGAAGATTCATCCCTACTCTTCCTTACTTATCGGTGCTAAGCTTGCCAAGACTTTTTTGAGTCCCATTTCTGGGAAATTGATTTTGAGTTCTTGATTGCTGCCTGAACCTGATACTTCAAGGACTGTCCCACGTCCCCATTTCTTGTGGACTGCGATGTCACCAACTGACCAGTTGGTGCCTGAGCCAGACGATTTGTTACTTGATGCGAAGGGCATGCTACCTCCGAGCTTGGCAGATGGTTGTACGGATGCTTTTCGACTTTGCATGGCTTGTTGCAAACTCATGCCTTGTCCAAACTGTGTCGCTCTGCCATTGATATAGGAAGCCTTAAAGCTGATATTGGCAGGGCGGGCAAGACCTTGGTAGTCGAGGAGGTCGCTGGAAATCTCCCGAATGAAACGGCTAGGTTGGTTGTAATTGGTGCGACCAAAGAGCAGGCGGGAGTTGGCATTGGTCAGGTAGAGGATCTGCTCTGCCCGTGTGATACCCACATAGGCAAGTCGACGTTCTTCTTCCAATTCGTCCTCTTCTTCTGCTGCACGACTAAGTGGGAAGACATTTTCTTCCATGCCAATCAGGAAGACAACTGGAAATTCCAGACCTTTGGCTGCGTGGAGGGTCATAAGAGTCACTTCTGAAGATTCTGTATCGCCATCATCTGTATCAGCAATCAGTGCCAAATCAAGCAGGAAGCGTGTCAAGCGATCCAGACCTGTCTCTTCTTCCTCAGTATCCTTTTCGTCAAAGTTTTTGGTAACAGACAGGAATTCCTGGATGTTTTCAATGCGGGCATTTGCTTCCAGCGTATTTTGTGCTGCAAGGGCATCGATGTAGCCTGTTTGGTGCAATACTGCCTCGACTACTTGGGTAACCGTCAAATTGTCTAATTGATTGCGAAGATTATAGAGGAGATTGGCTAGGTCAAAGACTGCCTGTGCTGCCTTACCTTTAATCGGCGATAACATAATATCCTGAGAAGCTTCTAGCAAGGACATGCTGTGGCTGGTCGCAAAATCACGGAGTTTGTCAACCGTACCAGGTCCAACGCCACGTTTTGGCTCATTGACAATGCGTTCATAGGAAATATTATCCGATGGGTTAGCAATGATATTCAAATAAGAAATCACATCCCGGATTTCCTTACGGCTGTAGAACTTGGTGCCTCCAACCATGGTATAAGGGATATTAGATTTGAGCAGGGCTTCTTCAATGGTACGGGATTGGGCATTAGTCCGATAGAGTACAGCAAAGTCCTTATAAGCCTTGCCTTCTCGGTGCAACTGGTCAATCTGTCCTGCAACATAGATAGCTTCATCATTCTCATCTCTGGCACGATAGTAGGTAATCAAATCCCCTTGGGCGTTCTGTGTCCAGAGTTTCTTAGGACGGCGATTGCGGTTGTTTTCGATGACTTCATTAGCCGCCTGCAAGACGGTCTTGGTCGAACGATAGTTTTCCTCCAAGAGTACCACCTTGCTCTCTGGATAGTCCTTTTCAAAGTCCAGGATATTCTGCATATCCGCACCACGCCAGCCATAGATAGACTGGTCCGCATCCCCGACCACACAGATATTCTTGAAGCGTGATGCCAAGAGCTTGACCAATTGGTACTGGGCATGGTTGGTATCCTGATACTCATCGACATGGATGTACTGGAATTTCTGCTGGTAATAGGTCAGGACCTCTGGATTTTGGTCAAACAGGCGGAGCGTCAACATGATCAAATCATCAAAGTCAACGGCCTCTGACTGTCTTAGTTCCTTTTGATAAGCCGTGTAGCATTTAGCAACAATCTGCGTGTATAGGTCGCCTGCCTGGGCTTCAAATGCCTTGTCATCAATCAAGTCATTTTTGGCATTGGAAATGGTTCCTAGAATAGAACGCTCACTCCACTTTTTCGGATCTAAATTAAGATTTTTCAAAATCCGTTTCATAAGGGTGCGTTGCTCACCAGGGTCTACGATGGTAAAATTGCGATTATAACCAATATGGTCAGCATCCCGACGCAAAATCCGCACACACATGGAGTGGAAGGTAGCTATCAAACAATCTTGAGTGGCAGGATTGAGGGCGTAGGCCCGCTCCTTCATCTCACGCGCCGCTTTATTGGTAAAGGTAATGGCTAAGATATTCCAAGGATTGACCATTTTTTCATCAATCAAATAAGCGATGCGGTGGGTTAAGACTCGCGTCTTACCTGAACCAGCACCTGCCATAATCAAGAGCGGACCTTCCGTCGTCTGTACCGCTTCTGCCTGTCTGTCATTCATTCCGTTTAATAATGGGTTCATTTTCTCATACTTTCTTAGAACATGTATTACAAGTGGAGTGCTTTTAAATAAGAGATAGTTTTTCGCTAATCAAGATAGTTTTTTGAAGGAATACCAACTGTATCGTCATTTAGTTTTTCTTTTACTACTTCGACGTACGAGAAAACTTCGTTTCCCTATTTCCAACTTCAAACACTCCACTGGAGTGTTTGAACTCGCCTTGCCTGATTGAAACAGTCTGGGGGATACGAATAGTCCGGTGGACTATTCGTACCTGAGCCTGAAAACAAAAAAGCGAAGTACATCAGCTGGTCACCTAGAAACAAGAAAGCATTGAGTTATGCCTACGGCTGTTGATGCGAACTTTGTTCGCTTTATTTCCAACCTCCAACTATCTACCAGATAGTTGGAGCGAGTACTAAAAGTAAACTAAAAGACTATATTTTGAAAAAACTAACGATGAGTAGCTGAAAAACTAGCCTTAGATAGAAGTACTACACTGTGAATACAGGTTCGTTATAATCATTCTCTCCATTATACCAAAAAATCTCTCGATAGGCAGTTCAATGTGATAGGTGACGAGCAAAAAAGCCCAGCCGAGGCCGGTGCTATTAAATATCTTTTATCAAATTAGAACTAACTTCATAAATGACTGGGGATGATTTCACTTTTGTCACTAAGCCCATTCCTTCCAGTGTTTTCAGAGTAGAATCAATTCTCGTCCTTTTGTATTTTCCGCCGAATGCTTCCGTTAATTCCTTGTTGCTGACGCCAGTATGCAAAACATCAAAAAGCTTATCTTGGGAAAGTATAAACAACAATTCTTTTTGAGGTCCCGTCAGGTCTAGACCATCTATCAAGATCCACACTCTATCTAATTGTGACTTCAACTTGCCCAACTTAGTCTTCATGTTCTCTTGTGCATTTAAAATGATTTCTAGCATGGTCCCTACAAACGGGGTCAAATCACCTCTATTTTTAGGGTGAGAAGTAATTGAGAAACCCTCCTCATACTTACTCTTATTTTGCAAAACAGACTCCGACAGAGACAACCCTGTTAAAAAATCTAATTTTCTAGACAGATAGGATGACATTAGGAAACGCCCCATTCTACCATTTCCATCATAGAAGGGATGTACATACTCAAAAAAATAGTGCGTAATAATTGATTTGATAATAAGAGGAATCTCCGGATTGTTCATAAAAATGATTAACTTCGTTAAATCTTCATTAATCGAAAACTCCGAGGAATTTCCTTGGTGAACATAGGAATTTCCATCTCCGACATAAATCACTTTTTTTCTAAAAAGCTCTCCATCAGGCTTTTCATCTTCTGACATCTCATCTAAAAATAATTGATCATAAATATTTCTAAATTTAGACAAAGAATCTATTTTCTCAAATTCATTTTTCAAAATAGAATGGTACATCGAAACGATTCCAGAAAACCTTTTATTTTTATCTAGAGAGTTGTATGCCTCCTTTATTTCTTTACGAGTAGATTTGACTCCTTCCATATCATTGGTACTTTGGATTTCATCAATGATTTGCAAATAGAATAGCTTTTGCATCTGAACGCTTGATAAATCAAAATTAGAAAGAAGTTGGCTATTTTTATAAATCTTTTCAATATCCATGACATGGTTCGGAAGCAATACATAGAACAATTGGTGTTTATCTGCCAACCTTCTTTGTTCCCTCTTTGAAAAAGGATTGATTGTCAATCCTGTTTTTATGGTAGCTAGACTATCAAAGCGTTTTTGATATTCCGCTTCATAATTATCAAAATCAGAATAACTCACAATTTCTAGTCTTTTGTACATAAAAACACCTCTTTTTTTTTGAATTTCTAAAATTTTACCATTTTTAAAAATTAAATTCAAGTTTTTTTGATATTTTTAAATATAATTTCAATTTTTACTAAAAAAGCCCAGAGTCATCTCTGAGCTTTTGTATTCAATAGATTATTCAGCACCCAATGCAGCTACTGTGATGTAGTTGTATGGTTTGTTGAAGTGTGGCAAGAAGAACAAGTCTGTCAATGCCAATTTTTCGATTGTTACACCTTCTTGGATTGCCAATGAGAAGAGGTGGATACCCATAGAGATATCTTCACGAGCAGCCATTTGCGCACCAAGGATACGACGTGAATCTTTATCGTAAACAATCTTGATAGTAACAGGGAAGTTACCATGCTCCATGAATTCTGGTTTTTGGTTGTCTGTTACTTCAGTAACAGCAGCGTTCAAACCAAGACGAGTAGCTTTTTCAAGTGTCAAACCTGTTGATACAAGGTTAAGTCCGTAGATAGAGATACCGTTAGAACCTTGTACACCGATACCTTCAAGGTCAGTACCACAGATGTTGTGTGCTGCTACGATACCAGTACGTACTGCATTTGAAGCCAAAGCGATGTAGCTTGTGTCGCCAGTAGCGTTGTCATAAATAGTTGCACAGTCACCGATAGCGTAAACACCTGGGATTGAAGTTTCTTGACGTTTGTTTACAAGGAAGGCACCGTTACGGAAACGCTCGATTCCTTCACCTGCAAATGCAGTGTTTGGACGGAAACCAACAGCCAAGATAACCATGTCAACATCGTATTCGTTCTTGTCAGTGATGATTTTCTCAACTTTGCCATCACCAGCAACTTCTTGAACAGTTTCGCCAAAGGCAAGTTGAATACCATGCTCTTCCAGGTTTTTAGCCATAAGATCTGACAAATCACGGTCATAATAACCAGCCAAACATGTATCTACAACGTCGATAAGGATAACTTCTTTACCTTTACGTTGGAATGCTTCTGCAAGCTCAACACCGATATAACCAGCACCAACAACTGCGACGCGGTTGATGTCTTTGTTTTTCAATTTTTCAATAACATCAGCTGAGTTTTGGTACAATTTTACGAATTGCAAGTTTTCAAGAGTTGCTTCAAATTCAAGAGAACCTTCTTTGATTTCAGCTCCTTTGATTGGTGGCAAAATAGGTTGTGAACCAGTTGCGAAAAGAAGTTTTTCAAATGATTCAACATGTTCTTGACCATTTACAAGTGCAGTAACTGTTTTTGCATCGTAGTCAATATTTGTAACAGGTGACTCCATGTATACTGTCGCGCCCAAGCTCTCCAACTCTTCTTTGTTTGAGTAGAAAAGTCCTTCAGGACCGCCAATTTGCTCACCAATCCACAAAGCCATACCACAACCCAAGAATGAAATATTTGAGTTTTGGTCAAATACAACGATTTCGTTTTCTTGACCATAATTTGTCAACATAGTTTTGATTGCGGCAGTACCAGCATGGTTAGCACCGACAACAACGATTTTAGCCATAATGTGAAATCTCACTTTCGAAAATATATTTTTTTACAAAGTCTATTATACACTAAAAATGATACCGATTACAAAATTTTTGCTCAGAATATCACATTTTTTTCAAAAAGTTTTTGAAATGCTATTTTCTTTAAACAATGTAAAGATATATAAAAGCAAAAAGGGAGTGGGAAAGAACTCGACCAAGATAAAAAGAGTTCGTCAACAAGTCTTTATTTCTAGTTGTTGAGCTGAAACAGTCTATCCCCAGACTGTTTCACTCCCACCCCCGCATAGTTCCAACTGTCTGGGGGACAGTTGGAAGTTGGAAATAGAGCGAACAAAGTTCGCTACAAAACTGTCTGGGAGACAGTTTGAGGTTGGAGATGAAGCGAACTTTGTTCGCAACAGTCGTAATGATCAGATTTGGAGTGCAAAACACGAATTGCTGAGATTTGCTTCGCAAATACTATCTCCAACCTTTAACAGTCCACTGGACTGTTAAACCCAATCAACCACTGCGCTGAGATGTTGACACGAACTCTGAGCAGTGGTCCTGGGCTTTTTGCCCAGCCTCTTCTCTTAACGTACTTGTTCAAAACGCAGATGTACAATAATCTTATCGCCATAGCCGTTACGTTCCAAATCACGTTGCAAGCGATAGGAAATGTAATGCTCAGCAATAGAAATATACCCTGCATCTAAAAGACGGTGTTCAACTTGCGACTGAACCATGCTAATCGTTGGTCGCTCTGTATGAGCTTCTTCCAAGTCAAGCACTACTTTCTTTGTGACCTGAGCAAGATTTTTCCGCCAAGTTTCATCAATGACATAGACTGTCTGTGCAGCTTTAATGATGGCTTGGTAGATTTTATCTGGGTCAAATTCAACAATCTCTCCACTACGTTTAATGACTTGCATAAAAGCTCCTTTCTGGTTTTCAGTAAACCCTTTCATACTTACATTATCTAGGTTTTTATGCATTTTGTCAAGTATTTCTTTTTCATAAATTTTGCCTTGGCTTATTTTCACTGAAAGCCCTTTAGTATGATATAATGGACCTATTAAAATGAAATAAGGAGAAAATCATGACAAACGCAATGCCTAAACGTCAAGAAATTGATGTACAATTAACCTGGGATACGGACATTCTATTTCCAACCCCTGACAACTACAAAGAAAATTTAGCAGCCTACGCTAAGCAAGTGACAGCTTTCGAATCGAATTACAAAGGGAAGCTAACTGATAAGGATACCATCGTTTCCGCCTTAACAGAATACGAAAAAATCGTTATTCTTGATAGCAGACTTTCCCACTATGCCTTCCTTCCTTTGGAAGTCGATAAGATGAATACTGAATTGGCGAGCCTGGCCAACGAATACGACCTCGTTTCTGCCAAGGCACGTCCTCAACGAGATTTCCTCTATTCAGAACTTGGGCAATTAGATGAAGCCTTTCTTCTTGAATTAAAAGAAGAACAACCACAATGGGCTGCTTTCTTTGATGGTATTCTCCGTGACAAGCCGCATCAACTGCACCCACTTCAAGAAGAGCTTTTATCAAATTTTGCTCCAACCTTTGGCCAGCCATATAACAACTACGGTGTGACCAAGTTTGAGGATATGACCTTTGACAACTTCGAGGCAAATGGTCAAACACTCGGCAATAGCTATGTGCTCTTTGAAAATGATTATGAACTCAGCCATGATACCGAAATCCGTCGTAATTCAGCTGCTGGTTTCTATTCAACCTTGAAAAAATACAAGAATACAACCGCAGCGACATATTTATCTCATATCAAGAATGAGCAAATTGAAGCTCGCTTGCGTGGTTTTGACAGCACAATTGACTTCCTCTTGCATAGTCAAAATGTCTCTCGTGATCTCTTCGACCGTCAGATTGATGTCATCATGAAAGAATTGGCTCCTCACATGCGTCGCTATGTGAAATTGGTTGCTAAGGCTCATGGATTGGACAAGATCACACATGCTGACTTGAAAATCAGTCTACCATCGGAATACAACCAACGCATCACTCCTGAAGAATCTAAGCAATTCTTGATTGACTGCTTGGGCATTCTTGGTGAAGATTATGTGAAAATGATTGAACAATCATTTGATGAGCGTTGGATTGACTTTGCTCAAAACGAAGGTAAGGCTACTGGTGGCTTCTGTGCTACTCTTTATGATGGACCATCTTACATCTTACTTTCATGGACAGGCTTGATGAACGAGGTCTTGGTATTGGCTCACGAATTGGGACATGCTGGTCATTTCCAATTGGCTAAGAAACAAAGCGTTCTCAGCTACGATCCATCCCTCTACTTCATCGAGGCGCCTTCTACTGCTAACGAAGTCTTAACATGTAACACCCTTTTGAAAAACAACCAAGATCCTGGCTTCCAGGCTTACTTGATTAGCGAGTTGATTAGCCGTACTTACTTCCACAACATGGTCACTCACTTGCTTGAAGCAGCCTTCCAACGTGAAGTCTACACTCGTTTGGACAATGAAGAATACCTCAACGGTGATATTCTCTGCCAAATCAAGTTGGATATCATCAAGGAATTCTGGGGTGAAGACTTTGAAATCGGTGACGATGCAGGTCTTATCTGGATGCGTCAACCACACTACTACATTGGTTTGTATCCATATACCTACTCAGCTGGTTTGACCATCGGTACGGCTATGGCGAAACAATTGGAAGAAAAGCCTGAAGAAGTTGTTGAAAAATGGTTGGAAACCTTGTCACTCGGTGCAAGTCTTTCTGCCCAAGACCTTGCTAAGCACGCAGGTGTTGATGTTTCGACTGACCAGCCACTCAAAGAAACCATCGCCTATGTCGGTTCCTTGGTTGATAAATTGGAAACACTTATCTAAGACAAATAAAAGACTTGAACTTATTTGTTCAGGTCTTTTTGTCTATTCTTTCTTGATACCAATTTTTGATATAGGTCAATTCATCCTGACTTAAAAAATGTCCCTTGTCAAAACGAGCTAGGTTGGCTCTGGGAAAAGCTGACGCTTGCCAGTCATCTACAAGATTTTTAAGAGCGACTTGGTCGACGAGTTGGTCATTCTGCCCCAGTGTAAATAAAATCTCTGCTCTGCTATTTTCCATAGGAAAAGCATAATCTAAGGCTGAAGGATGGAGCAAGATATAATTGTCCGCCAGGTTTGCTTGCTTGGTCAACAAGCCCATGATGAAATTAGCACCGTTTGAAAAACCTACGAAAGTAATCTGACGATAATCTCGGATGTCCAAGTCCTGCCAAAAATCCAGAAAAGCCGACAAGCGCATTTCAAAATCAACAAGATCCAACTGACCGTCGATCAGCGGTGCAAAGAATCGCCTTTCTCTGCCTTGACCCCAACTTCCATCTAAGGAAAGGACAGAAGCTTTTGGATCCAGCTGTTGGCGGAGAAAGAGCGTGGATTCCTTGTTGCCACCTGTGCCGTGGAAAAAGACCAAAAGACGGGGACTGGTCCCTTTGATAAAGCGATAATCCATATCTCATTTCTCCTAATAACGTTGGGAGAGATTTTTTTCGATATCCTGTCTGTCCTCCTCAAAGAAACTTGGCAAAAATAGGTCTACCTGATCCAACTCTTCATTCTGAGCTGGCATTTCCGATTCGCGTTCACCAGTCATGGTTGCCACCTCAAACATAAGGTAATTCGGCGCTCGGAAGTACAAGGAATGCATGAAATCTCGATTGATAATCCCAGAATGTGGACGATTGATGAGATTTAAGCGACTAATCAGGTCTTCCAAGTCGGACTCATCTAAGACACTAAATGCGATATGATGAATAGCCCCGACTCCCATAACACTGATTGGAGACTCTTGGTCTAAAATCAAATACAGGCGATGCTGGAAGATGTTGTCAAAGAGAAGAGAAATCACTAACTTATCCTCAAAGACAAATCGACCTTCCTCGACGAAACCAAAAGTCTCTGTCAGTAAAGATAACAATGCCTTTTCTTCACGAATCCGCATATGTAGACTGGCGATGCCAAGAATAGCGTATTCTGACGGAATTTCATCTATTTTATACGGAAACATTTCTCCGATAGCGTTATGATAGGTTAAGCCAAGCAACTGGCCATCTTCATCTTGGAAATTCAGAATATGCCCATTTCCAAAAGCCTGAATTCCTTCATTCTCCACTTCAAACTCTGTCAGTCTTTTCTGCCAAAATTCCAAGGCAGCAAAATCTTTAACAAGAAAAACGGTTCGTTCCAAACGATTGCTGCCTGGTCGATGACTAGGATGATTGGGCATATCAAAAATGGTAAATTCCGTTCCAAAACGACCTTCATCATCACCCAAAAAGAGATGATACATGCTTGAATCTTCTTGATTGACAGTTTTCAAGGTCAATTTTAAGCCGAGAATATGATGATAAAAATGATAGGCTTGATGAATATTTCCTACCAAGCTTGAAATGTGATGAATACCTGTATTGTTCATAAGATGACCTCACTGATGTTGATAGACTTATTTTATCACTAATTATTGATAAATAACAATCTTTTGCTCACGATTGACAGCCAAGTAATAAAAAACTTCCCTAACCATTGCTGATTAGAGAAGGATATTTTTTAAAAAATGAGACCATATAGGACAGCCGCAAGCAAACCTCCGATGATTGGACCAGCTACTGGTACCAAAGCATAGCCCCAATCTGAATCGCCCTTGTGCTTCAATGGAAGGATGGCATGCATGATACGAGGACCAAGATCACGCGCAGGGTTTAGGGCATATCCTGTTGGGCCACCAAGAGAAACTCCGAGGGAAACAATCAAACCACCGACGATTAAAGTGCCAAGCCCTGTTGGAAAATCATACTGACCGAAAGCCAGTAGTCCCAAGACCAAAACAAAGGTTCCGATTGCTTCGCTAATTGTATTAGAAACTAAGTCCCGGATGGCAGGTCCAGTAGAGAAGGTTGCCAATACAGCAGCTGTGTCTTCAGTAGCGTCGTAGTGATCCTTGTACATGAGGTAGACCAAGATACTTCCGATAAAGGCTCCGATAAATTGTGCAAGAATGTAAGGGACTACAGAAGCCCATGGGAGATTTCCTGCAAAAGCCATTGCAATTGATACAGCTGGGTTGAGGTGGGCTGGGCCCAATAAACCACTCACAAAAGCTGCCATGGCTACTGCTAGACCCCAACCAATTGTGATTACAATCCAACCAGCATCCTTGGCCTTACTCTTATCTAGCACTACCCCTGCTACAACACCGTTACCAAGTAATATCAGCAAGGCAGTACCCAGTACTTCACCGATTAATTCATTTGTCATCATGCACCTCTTTCTATTTTTCTTTCAAATAGGTCAAATCATTCTTAACAAGTGTATCTGCCAACAATTGTTCCTGTTGAGCAACTTCTTCCTCTGACCAAGCATAATAAGCTGCCATTTCCTTGATGATTTCAGGCGCAACTGCATCCAACTGCTCACGCATAAAGAGCATGTAGTTGGTACGACGGAGAAGATAGTCAACTGCGGTCAAGGTCATCTCTTCCTTCATAGCATAATGAAGGGAAAGCAAGTCACGCTTGTTCAAGCCAGAAACGGCTTCTACTTTATGGTTCAATGCAAAGACTTTTGTCGCATTTGAGCCGTACAAGTTTGCCAAGTAAAGCGCATCATCATAGACAAGTCCTTTCTTCACACCTAGTTGAGCAAGATGTTCAATTTCTTCTGCTACGTTAGCTGGGTTCAATTCGCCACCAGAGACTGGGTAAGTTTTAGAATTGATGAGTTTGAAGCTACGTCCATGTTCTTCTTTGAGGATGTCTGCCACTTTTTCAATTGCACCTTCCGCCATCTTACGGAAGTCAGTAATCTTACCACCAGCAAGAGTCAGCAAACCATTGTCATCACGGTCAAGGGCAGAGCCACGTGATACAGCTGAAGGATCCAAGTGTTTTTCAGAAACGCTACCTTCCAAATGTGTCAAATCATGTTCCACATCGTCACGTGTCTTTTCATTGTTCAAATAACCTTTAACTGTTTCAATCAAGCTATTAAAGCTGTCATCACTGAGTTTTCCGTTGTTGCCACCATTGTAGTCAGAAGCACCATTTCCAGACAAGAGGGGACGAAGACCTGCCCAACCGCTCTCAATGTCATCCAAGGTCAAGTTCGCTTCTGGGAAGCGATTGTTGACAATATCAAGCAGGTAGTCAACGTCTTCTTGGGTTACCATTGGATTTGCCAAATCACCAGTATAGTCTGTATCTGTCGTACCAAAATAGGTTTTATTTTCACGTGGAAGGACAAAGACCATTCGACCATCCGCATAGCCAGTATCAAAGTAAGTCGGCTGTGGTACAGACAAGCGAGAGCTATCGACAACTAGGTGCACACCCTTGGTCGGACGCATCTGGAGAACGCCTGAACCTTCTCCATCCAGATTACGCACTTCATCACTCCATGGTCCTGTTGTATTGATGACCAAACGCGCACGGATTTCAAAGGTGCGGTCTGTCAGTAAGTCACGAGCGACGATCCCGACAACTTTTCCAGCCTCATCCTTGATGAATTTCTCAGCTTTGACACGGCTGGCAATCAAGGCACCATCCTTGGCTGCACGTTTGATATTTTCAATAACCAAGCGGGCATCATTGTTACGGAAATCAAGATAGACACCGCCACCAATCAAACCTTCTTGCTTCAAGTTTGGTTCACGTTCAAGTACTTCTTCTTTAGTCAAGACCTTATTGGCCATATCGGTATTATTGACGCCAGCCAAGAGATCATAGAGGTCCATAGCCACTTTCAAACGGAAAAGACTGAAGGTTGAACCTGGCTCGTCGTAGACTGGCAAGAGCATCGGGTCTGGCTTTGGAATATGTGGGGCAATATTTTGTACTACAGCACGTTCAGATACGGTATCGGATACCACTTCCACGTCAAATTGTTTGAGGTAGCGAAGACCACCGTGAACCAATTTTGTTGAACGGCTGGATGTTCCTTCTGCAAAGTCCTGCATTTCGATCAAGGCTGTTTCCATGCCACTTGCAGCTGCCTGTAAAGCCACACCAGCACCAGTAATACCACCACCGATAATGAGGAGGTCAAGTTGACGATCCTGCATTCGCTCAATAGCTAAGCGTCTTGTTTCTTTTGAAAATTCCATACGATTCACTTCCTAACTTTCGAATAGGACTGTCTAGCAAGAGGAAATTCTTCTTTCCCCTAGCTAACAAGTCCTTTATTGCTCCTCATCCACTTCTGCAAATAGTTGAGTTGCTGCGACAGCTTTTTTCCATCCCTTGTAAAGTTGTTCTTTACGAGCTTCGTTCATGGTTGGTTGGAAGGATTGGCCGACAGCGTTGAGTTCTTTCAATTCATCCAAATCTTTCCAGAAACCAACTGCTAAACCTGCTAAGAATGCTGCTCCAAGAGCTGTAGTTTCAAGGTTTTGAGCGCGTGCGATTTCAATACCCAAAATATCTGCTTGGAATTGCATGAGGAGGCTGTTCATAGCTGCACCACCGTCAACCTTCAAGACAGAAATATCAATACCTGTATCCAATTGCATGGTATCAATAACATCACGAACTTGGTAGGCAATGGATTGAAGAGTTGCTTTGACGAAGTCTTCTTTAGTTGTTCCACGAGTTAAGCCGAATACTGAACCACGCGCACCAGAATTCCAATACGGAGCACCAAGTCCTGTAAAGGCTGGAACAACATAGACTTCATCATTGCTGGTAGACTTACGAGCAAGCTCTTCTGACTCAGGTGATGTAGTCACCATTCGCATGCTATCACGGAGCCATTGAACCGCTGAACCAGCGATAAAGATAGAGCCTTCCAAAGCATAGTATACTTTACCATTGATACCATAGCCAATTGTTGTGAGAAGGTTGTTCTGTGACAACTGCATCTCTTCACCTGTATTCATCACGATGAAGGAACCAGTTCCGTAAGTATTTTTCACCATACCTGGCTCAAATGCCAATTGTCCAAACAGAGCTGCCTGTTGGTCACCTGCCATGCCAGAGATTGGCACTTCTGCGCCATAGAAATGGAATGGAGCTGTTGTGCCATAAACTTCAGAGTTTGAACGAACTTCCGGCAACATGGCTTTTGGAATATTGAGAAGAGATAAAATTTCATCATCCCATTTCAACTCTTCAATGTTGTAGAGCATGGTACGAGCTGCGTTTGAATAATCCGTCACATGGCATTTCCCATCAGTCAATTTCCAAACCAACCAAGTATCAATGGTTCCGAAGAGAATCTCACCTTTTTCAGCACGTTCCTGCGCTCCAGGAACTTGGTCCAAAATCCAACGAACTTTGGTTGCTGAGAAGTAAGCGTCGACTACTAGACCTGTCTTTTTATGAATCATATCTGCATGACCATCCGCCTTCAGCTGGTCAGCAATATGAGCTGTTTGACGAGATTGCCAGACAACTGCATTGTAGATTGGAAGTCCTGTTTCTTTGTCCCAGACAACGGTTGTTTCACGCTGGTTGGTAATACCAATTCCTTCAATCTGATCAGGACGAACACCGCTTTCGATAAAGGACCCTGCAATCACAGACTGAACAGAATTCCAAATTTCATTGGCGTTATGTTCAACCCAACCTGGTTTAGGGAAAATTTGCGTAAACTCTTTTTGGTAACTGCCAACCTTTTCACCTTTTTTATTGAAGATAATGGCACGTGAACTTGTAGTTCCTTGGTCAATGGCCATGATGTATTTTTCAGTAGACATAGGTCTCCCTCCTGTTTGTTTATCTTTTTTTGAAAACGCTTCCGTTTTCTTGGTAATTCTATTCTAACCCATTCTTGTGAATTTTTCCTATCATTTTTTTCAAAAAAATAAAAAAATCTGATAAGCAGTGGCTAGAAAGATGATTCTATCAACTGTTATCAGAGTTTATAAAATAAATTTTTCAAGGTTAAATGCACTTACATTTTTCACAAAGACTATCTGACATCATCTAGCGATGCTCGATAGGAAAAGAAGTTTTGGTCGCCATAATCTCTGATTGACAGGACTTTTGATGATATATATCCTGTATCCATGCCTTTAATTGTACGATGTCTTGGATTTTCAATCGATTTCCTAGGCAATAAACTGGAACGCTTGTATTTTCGAGGTAATCTGTAATGATCAAATCATAGTCATATCCTGCTTGATAGGGCTCAATAAGAACCTGACGATTGCCTTCTAACTTCTCCCTTAGTTGCAACAAGAGAGGATAGGATAGAACCTCATGTAGGGAAGAAGCAAAAGCAACCTTGACCTGTATAGGCTGGACCTGGCTAAAATAAATATACAAAACCGCAATATTTGTCAGATAAGAGTTCCTTATTTCTTTATCGACTTTTCTATGAAAAACTGATTTATAGACGTCTTTTAGCAAGTCTGCTGCTTCTGGATAGAAACTAGAAGCTTCTACTTCTTCCAGTTCAAGGGAAGAATAAAAGAAATATAGCTGGCTCATAATTTGGTTCAGATGATAGAGCGCTTCTTCTGAGACTGGTAAATTTCCCTCAAAATATAACCGTAATTTCTGAAGAGCCAAAGAGGTAGCTTCCATAATCGGCCCACCGAAACCAAGAACCTGCTCTAATTGATGCGGCGCTAAAATGAAATGGCTAAACAGGAAAGCAAACAACGCCATAATCTCCCCTTCTTGGAAAGAGGTGGATTGTTGCTGACTTAGTGTAAAATACATCTTTCTCAAACGTCGGTAAAACTTATGTTCTTGATAGGGTTCCATCAATTTGTAAAGATGCTTAAAATCTAGCTGTCGCAATCGAGAGCGTTGCTGTGAAATCATTAACCACAACAACAGACGATGGGCTTGCTTGGGATTGAGCGGCGATTGATAGAAGCGTTCGAAAACCGGCAATAAAGCCTCTATTTTCCCTAGCATAAACTCTTCTTGTAATTCCGCTCTCGTAGTAGTCAAACTCAACATTTGATGTAAAAAGTACCGTATTTGAAGCTCACTACCTTTTAGACGACCACTTTTGATTCCAATACCAAATTCTGCCAATATCTGGTTCAAAGAGGCAAGATGGCGATTCAAAGTCGCTTCGCTTATCAGCAATTCTTGAGCCAGCTGTTGAATAGAAACCTCTTCCTTATCAGATAAATAAACAATAATTTGATATTTGGTACTGGTTTGACAGAGATAGGCTAGGATCCGATGAAGACTCAAACTGGTCTTTTTCTTCAAAAAGGCCTTTTCATCTTCGAGTTGAAAAGAGAGTCCCAAGTCGGTTACTTCCTCTTCTTCATTGAAAGATACAATATAGCGAAGAAGAGTTGATTTTGACAATTCTAAATAGTGACAAATATCCTTTAGCGATGGCGCCTCTTTCCTATCTTCTAAGTAGAGGAGAAGCTGATAAATGGCGCGCTCACGCTTTTCCAATAAGGAATCAATCCGCATAGACACCCTCCCCATCAACCTGATAAAATTGCCGAATATACTCTTGAGCGGCCTCTACGATGAAGGGGACCAGAGGAGTATTTCCAGGAAGACAGAGCCAAGAATGTTCTACCAAGTCAAAGACGGTCAAATCCTTTGAAATCGCTAGAGACAGTACATCCATCTGTTCAATATAATCTGCAGTAGAAACGAGTTGTCCCCCTATGATGCGCCCACTCGTTTCTTCGACAATCAGCTTGAAATCTACTAAAGTTGGTTCCCACTGGCTATATGACCTTCTAATCCGGATCGATTTACTCTCCAACCACAAGCTCGCCCCACTCTCGGTCAAGCCAAGGCTAGTTATATAATAGCCAAATACATGACTAGAAACAATCCGCTGGGCTCTCTTAATAGGAGCAATCCTCTTTTGCAAATTTCGAGCAGCCATCCTCCCTGTCATAATCGCATGATGAATCATCGGAAGATATGCCTGGCCAAAATAATCTACTGGGAGACTGACCAAATCACCTACAGCAAAAATATTCTCTTGACTTGTTTCAAGAAACTCATCCACCCATACAGTCCCTTCTGCAGTCACTTTTAGCCTGTCTTTCACTAGCTGAATATTGGGCGTCAAATTGGTGGATGGCAAGACTAAATCAGCTGGATAATTACCTGTGACTGTATGACAAACCAGCTGTTCTTCCTGAGTATCAATCGTTATCTGATTGACTGTTTCAGATAAATGAAGTTGGATTCCTCTTTTTTCCATCTCTTGACGAATCAACGCAATCATATCCTCATCAACGTACTTTGCAAGGAGTGAATCTTGCGCCTCAAACACATGCAAATTCAAATCCAACTGGCTAAGGGCATCCAAGCTTTCCAAACCAATCTGTCCTGCCCCAATCACTGCAACTGTTTTTGCATTTGTCAATTTCTCTAGACTAGCTTGTGCTTGAGATAGCGTTTTTGAGCAAATTAGATAGTCTTGAAGTTCTTCCGTTCCCCATTCCCATGTTTGACTAGCTCCCATAGCCAATATTAGCCGGTCATAAATAATATCACCTATATCTTGATGATGCCGTATCTTTACCTTTCGCATTTCGGGATAAACTGCGAGACATTCTGTTTCAAAAAGACAAGAAATAGCTGCATGCTGCACCTCGCTGAACAAAGAAATCTTCGCTTCTTCCCAACCAGAAATTTTTCCTGCCACTTTCCAATTCAAGGTATTTGGAAAGTAAGCCACATCTTTTTCTCTATCAATTAGTGTTATTTGAGCATTCTGATACAATTTTCGACATTCTAAAGCTGCACTTAAACCAGCAAAGGAGGCACCTATAATAACAATATTCATACTTAATCCTTTTATCGTTTTTAGTCATTATATCAAGAATGCCAAAAAATTGAAAAGGCTTGCAACTAAAAAGCACACCAGATAACTGATGTGCTTGTGTAAACTTAAATAAAACGACTCCCCTGACTGTCCTCGCTTTCGCATTTCTAGGCTCGGGTCTTCTATGGTCACTTTCATATTTCTTGGTGACCAGCTGAAACAGTTCCCCGCACTGTTTCACTCCCCCAGACATTGTTCGCTCTCTTGTTTCTTGGCTCGCGTTAAAACAGTCTATCCGTAGACTATCCTCGCTTTCCAGTTTCTTGGCTCGGGTCTTCTATGGTCACTTTCATATTTCTTGGTGACCAGCTGATGTACTTCACTTTTTTGTTTTCAGGCTCAGGTACGAATAGACCACCGGTTTATTCGTATCCCCCAAACAAGCCTCGCTGTCGTATTTTCAGGCTCGGGTTAAAACAGTCACTTCCCTGACTGTTTTAATCCACTCCCCCAGACATTGTTCGCTCTCTTATTTCAAGGCTCACGTTAAAATAGTCACTCCCCTGACTATTTTAATAATCCGGTCTTACGACTCCTGTTACTGTGGCTTTGGTCGCTTCGTAGTCACCGTCAACGACAACTTTAATAATGCGTTTGGCATCTTCTTCTGGACATGGAACCAACGGCAAGCGGAGTGGACCAACTTCAAATCCCATATAGTTAAGAACTGCTTTAACTGGTGCAGGACTTGGATAAGAGAATAAAGCATTAACTTTCGGAATAAACTTGCGTTGAATGGCAGCTGCTGTTCGGATATCTTGCTGCTCAATAGCAGTAAACATCTCATACATTTCATCACCATTCGTGTGAGATGCAACAGAAATCACACCATCTGCTCCCAAGTTCATTGCATGGAAAGCATCGCCATCCTCACCTGTATAAATCAAGAAGTCTTCTGGTTTATGCTCAATTAGGTAAGCCATGTTGGCAAGGCTTGTACACTCTTTAACACCGATGATGTTTGGATGCTCAGCCAAACGCAACATGGTTTCTGGCGTCATTTCGACCACGACACGACCTGGGATATTGTAGATAATGATTGGCAAATCAGAGGCATCCGCAATAGCCTTGAAGTGCTGATACATTCCCTCTTGAGAGGGTTTGTTGTAGTAAGGCACGATAGCAAGCCCTGCCGCAAAGCCTCCGAATGCCGCCACTTCTTTGGCAAACTCAATCGAGTCGCGCGTATCGTTTGTACCGATACCTGCAATTAGGGGAACACGACCATTGACAATTTTTTGCACAGCACCAAATAGTTCCAGTTCTTCCTCGTGTGTCAGGGTTGGACTTTCGGCAGTTGTTCCTGCTAATAAAATCCCTTCTGTATGATGGGACAACAGATGCTCAATCAAATCTGGTAATACATCATAGTTAATTGCACCATCTTCTTTAAAGGGCGTAATCATAGCCGTAATAATTTTTACATCACGCAAATCTTGAATAGACATAGGCTTCCTCTCTTACTGATTGTTGCTAAAAAAGGCTGAGTGCAGCCTTTTGTGTACTTTTGGTTAATAAAATTATTTCAATTCAAACTTCAATTCTGCCGTTGGACGAACTAGACCACGCTCATGAAGGGTTTCAGCGATTTGAACAGAGTTCCATGCTGCACCTTTAAGCAAGTTGTCAGAGACAACCCACATATGAATACCGTTTTCCTTGTCCAAGTCCTTACGGATACGACCGACAAAGGTATCGCGGCTACCAACTGCATTGACAGCTTGTGGATAGACTTGGTTTGCCACATCATCTTCCAAAACTGCGCCTGGGAAAGCTGCAATAGCTGCTTTCACCTCATCAATTGGAGCAATTTCTTTTGTTTCAATGTAAACAGACTCTGAGTGAGCTGACAAGACTGGAATGCGGACGCAGGTTGCAGAAACAGCAATACTGTCATCTTCCATGATTTTCTTAGTCTCTTTTGTCATCTTCATCTCTTCATAAGTGTAGTCATTTTCAGTGAAGAGGTCGATTTGCGGAATAGCATTGAAACCGATTGGATAGTGCTTCTTATCGCCACCAGAAGGAAGAATATTTGCTTCTACCGCTTTTGGCTCTACTCCATCATTCAAGACTGCACGCAATTGAGCTTGGGTTTCCAAGATAGCTCCCATACCTGCACCAGAAACTGCCTGATAAGTCGAAACGATGATGCGCTCCAAGCCCCATTTCTGACGAACAGGTTCAAGAGCAACCATCATCTGAATGGTCGAACAGTTAGGGCAGGCGATGATACCATTGTGATTATCAAGCGCGTGAGCATTCACCTCAGGAACAACCAAAGGTACATCTGGATTTTGACGGAAATAAGAGGTGTTATCAACGACAACTGCACCAGCTTTCACAGCATAAGGAGCGTACTTGGCAGATGTAGAGCCACCAGCTGAGAAGAGGGCAATATCGACTCCTTCAAAAGCTGTTTCTGTTGTTTCTTCGATGACAATGTCCTGTCCCTTGAACTGCAAGGTCTTGCCTGCTGAACGGGCAGATGCCAAGAAACGTACTTTCTCGATTGGAAGAGTTGATTCTTCCAACATTTTAATCATTTGGGCACCAACTGCACCAGTCGCACCAACAACAGCTACTACATAAGCCATAGAAATCTCCTTTAAATCAATTCTTCAAAATTTTCTAAATATTTGTTATTTCATAATTATACCATAATTTTATAAAATGAAAAGCCCTGAGAAAGAATTTCCCAAGGCAATTACTTCGGCTAAATTCCCAAAGTAAGTTCCAGTCTAACCCAAAAGCTGGAAATTAGACTGAGACAAAGAAATAAGGTAGAACTTACTATGGGACAAGTTGGTAACTGACAATGAAAAACAAACACTTAACCCTCTCTGATCGCAATGATATTCAAATAGGAATTGAACAACTTAAGCCCTTCTCAGCTATCGCTGCTAAGCTAGGAAAAGACCCGTCCACAATCTCAAAAGAAGTTCGGAGAAATAGGGTGATAAAAGAGAACTCTAGTACCTCCAATTGTGAGGCCTGCCCTTTACTCAAAAAGGCTCCCTACGTTTGTAATGCCTGTCCGAAAAAGAGAGGCAACTGCGGATACCAGAAACAGTTCTACTACGCAAAAAGAGCTCAGCTTGATTATGAAGCTAAGCTCTCAGACTCGAGAACGGGTGTTGCGCTAAACAAGGAAGAATTCTATCGCATGGATGAGATTGTTTCTGCTGCCATCCAAAAGGGACAACACCTCAACCACATCATCGCCTCAAACGAACTTTCGGCATCCAGAGCTTCTATCTACCGATACCTTGAAAAAGGCTATCTGTCCACAAAGCCCATTGATTTCCCCCGTGTCGTGAAATTCAGAAAGCGGAGAACCAGAAACCTACAACCCATTCCTAAAACTGCCAAAGATGGACGGTCTTACGAGGACTTCCAACGCTTTCTCATAGAGAAAGGAATCAGCTATTGGCTGGAAATGGACACCGTTACTGGACGGATCGGCGGAAAGGTACTTCTCACCTTTAACCTCTCCTTCTGTAACTTTATCTTCGCTCGATTACTTGATAATAAAACAGCTAATGAGGTCGCTAAACATCTCTACGCTATCAAGAATGACCTACATCAGAAAGAGATGGACTTCTGCGAACTATTCCCTGTCATTCTGACCGATAATGGTGGTGAGTTCGCCAGAGTGGACGACATCGAAATGGATGTTCGTGGAGAATCAAAGCTCTTCTTCTGTGACCCCAATCGTTCTGACCAGAAAGGGAGAATTGAGAAGAATCACACACTTATCAGAGATATTCTTCCTAAAGGAAGTTCGTTTGATAACTTGACACAGGAGGACATCAACCTGGTTTGTTCGCATGTCAACAGCGTCAGACGAGCTTCTTTCAACGGAAAATCCGCCTATGAACTCTTTACATTTACCTACGGTGATGAATTGGCAACACTTTTGGGAATCTCTAAAATTGACCCTGAGAACGTCATCCAATCACCTCGATTATTGGATAAATAATCGTTAGTTTTTATCAAAAAATAATTTCAAAATAGAAAGGAACTTGTCCCTTCCAAAATTCCAGATAGCTAGAACTTACTTTGAGACGTCTCAGAGCCAGTAACTTTAGTGTACTCTTTTTTTCAACATTTTCAACCCTAAAACTCACTACTATCAACATTTTTAGTCAAAAACAGAACTTAGTCTGAGACTAAATTCTGTTGATGTTGTGCAGTTTTCTCAAAGTAACTTCTGGAAGGACGGGAACTAGAACTTACTTTGAGAATTTACCGGCAATTACTTCGAACCTCTATTCACAAGTTTAGATGGACATGCTCAACTGTGAATGCTCTTCTTATTTATCTAACGAGCGAACATAGTAGTCAACAGCCATCAGAGCTTCTGCAACGTCTTCTGCTGAAATAGCAAATGGCATACCGTGAATTGTTTCTCCTTCAATCGTCGCTTGTTGGCCGACTTTCAATAGATCTTCATAACCAGCATCAGCCAAATGTAACTCCTCCAAAGTTGTTGGAAGACTCAAGGCTTGATAGAAACGGATGTATTTTTCCAATTCTTCTTTCGGACGGTTTTCCAAGAAGAGCTGGGTCAAGGTCCCATAAGCCACTTTTTCACCATGTGTCAAATGGTGAATGTCTCCCTCCAAGGCGGTGAATCCATTGTGTATCGCATGCGCCGCGGCCAAACCTGCACTTTCAAAGCCTAAACCACTTAGCAAGGTATTGGCTTCAACAATGTTCTCTAAAGCAGCTGTCACAACCTTGGCTTTACAGCTGGCCATGGCTTGAAGTCCATATTCAAAGAGTGTTTGTTCACAGGCTTGCGCAATAGCGATACCAGCAAGTGTCTGACCTCCTCCTGCCATTGTTGTTCCATTGCTTTGTAAAATAGCACGCGCTTCTACCCACGTCGCCAAGCCATCCGCAATACCAGAAGCCAAAAGACGTGGCGGTGCTTGACAAATAATCGCTGTATCTACCAAGACAAGATCTGGATTTTTCTTATAGAAAATATAGCGTTCAAACGCCCCTTCTTCAGAATAAATGACAGATAAAGCAGATGTCGGAGCATCTGTTGAAGCAATTGTTGGAGCAATGACAACTGGCACCCCTAGTAAATCAGCAATCGCCTTGGCTGAGTCAATTGTCTTACCACCACCTAGACCGATTACGACATCACTAGCCTGTTCTTTTCCGATTTCTACGACGCGCTGGATTTCCTTGTCAGATGCTTCTCCATTAAAGGCAACACGATGGACTTGCATCCCTTCTTCAACGAGATAGGACAAAAACTTCTCACCGACAATCCCATATACTAAATCATCACAAAGAATCAAAGGCTTTGTTCCTAATTTTCCGATAGCTTCTGCACCTTGGAAAAGGACATGTTTACCTTGAATATAGCGAGATGGACTTGCAAATACTTTCATAAGAATTCCTCCTTGAAATAATAGATAGTGTTATATTGAGTAATAAACGACAGTTAGCATTGCCGAAAGCAAGAGGCATGAGCCCGTATTTTAAACATTGCCATTGTACAGCGATGCCTACTAGCAACGTGTCGAGCCATCTTCTCCTATCTCTAGTGCAATTTCCTTGAAAACGGCCTCCAGCAACAATAGATTGCTAGAGTTTGCAGACAAAAGCAACTGTTGACACCACTTCAGCCTGGCTTGAAATTCTTCTGATTCCTGAGTCAAATAGGTCAAAAACAAATAGAGGACAACATTTCGTTTCAATGGCTCATCCACTAAATCCTCTCTTCTTTCGCTGAGCTTTGATTCTATTTGTTGAATCACGTCCCAAGCATCACTAGGTAGGTCTAATGTTACACAAGTAGAAAGAACTTCTAAGACATCTTGTACTTCTTTTGATAATATTCGGGCTTCAAAATTCTCTATAGCTTGAAGACTACTTCTTAATAAAACGCTTTCAAAACCTCTGATAAGAATATCATCTACCAAGCTGAATAGATGATTTCTTTTTACTTCTTTTATGGCTGCTAGATAAAGAAGAGTGTTGACCAATCCATTTATCAACTCCGAGGTAGTTTGTATCAATAATTGCTCCCTATCCGCTATAATTAGCTGGATGGACTCATTAAACAATGGTCGCTCTCTTTTCTTATTTTCCAACGATACCCGAGGTAGAGTGGCAAGCGGCGAAGTCGGTATAAGAACAGCTGGCAAGTCTAGTAAATCTGCAACAGCCTTTGTACAAGCTGCCACGGAACTATTACCAATGCCAATAATATGGTCTGCACGATGTCGGAAACCAACCTCCCCACATTCTTCAACCGAGTTCTGGTCCCACTCCTCCATATAGGCTATTTTAACAATAAGTCCATGACAAGTTAAAACTTTCACAAAACTTTCTACAGTCGTATTATACTCCTGTTTTGTACATAAAACAAGGGGGCGATGACCTATTTTCAAAATGTCAATCGCACAAGTGTCTAAAAGATGATTTCCTTGGATAGTGCGTGAAAGACCTGAGAATTGTTTCATAGTGCCCCCTTATTTTATAATATAGAAATGTTTAGATAGTATACCTTCCATGAATGGCAGACCAATCATCTGCAAAATCATTTACCGCCTTTTCAATGGATGGCATAGAAAAGGCTGCTTCAAATATATCTGCACCTGCCGTAATAGCCTGCGCCCCATTTGCAAATGCTTGGTTTACTTGCTCCACATTTTTGAATGATGCCGCTAAAATTTTACTTTCCGAACACTCCCTATCAATCGCTTCTGATAACTGAGCGATGACCGCATTCGAATCAATATTCAGATTGGCCATGCGATTGTAGTACGGCGCTAAGTAATCTGCACCCGCTTCAATAGCTAACAAGCCCTGAAAAACGGTATAAATCGCTGTTGCTGTAATCTGATAACCTTGCGCTTTCAATGTTTTCATAGCAGCCAAACCAGCAGGCGTTACCGGAACCTTAATATAGACATTTTCCGGTGCAAATTCACGAATTTTTTTAGCGTCTGCCAAAATCCCTTCATAATCCTTTGCCACAACTTGCACATGTAGTGAAGCATTTGGTCCGATGATATCACGGATAAGGTGCAAACGTTCAAAAAAGTCAATGTCACCTTCTTTCTTCGCAATCGTTGGGTTTGAGGTCACCCCCGCAAGGGGTAGAACCTCAGCCCATTTTCGTATTTCCTCTATATTTAAGGTGTCCAGCATGAATTCCATAATAACCTCTTTTACAATGTATGTTCTGTACGACCAATGATGTCGTCTTGTGTTGCTCTCGACAATACATTGAAGAATGCTGAATAACCTGCTACACGGACAATCAAATCACGGTGTTTTTCAGGATGTAGTTGTGCATCAATCAAGGTTTCTCGAGAGACAACATTGTACTGAATATGATAGCCATGCAAGCGGTTAAAGAATGTCCGCAAGAGGGCAATTAATTTTTGTTTGTCTTCTTCTTTGGCAAGTGTTTGTGGATTGACCTTCTGATTGAGTAGAACGCCTCCAACAATTTCATGTGTTGGTAATTTGGTAACTGATTTCAAAACGGATGTCGGTCCATTTTTATCCATATTATGTGATGGAGAACAACCTTCTGCCAACGGTGTGCCTGCATTGCGACCGTCTGGAGTTGCCAACGTACCACGCCCCTGTCCAACATTGGCTGAAATGGATGATGTACCTGAATAACGGATACCACCAATCGGACCACGACCAAAGCGAGTATTGGGGTACTTGGCAATTTCATCCACATAAATGTTGTAAGCATCTGTCACCAACTGGTCGGCATAATCATCATCGTTACCATATTTTGGTGCATCTTCAATCAACATTTCCTGGATTTCTTTACCACGCTCCCCAGCATAGTCTGTTTCTAATGCATGCCATAATTCTTCTGGAGTCAATCGTCCTTCTTCAAAGACTAATTTTTTGATTGCTGCTAGAGAATCAGATAAATTGGCAATGCCAACCTGCAGACCAGAAATGTAATCGTAAATCGCTCCACCTTCTTTCAGGTGCTTGCCACGACCGATACAGTCATCTGTCAGAGCTGAGCAGAGAATGTCTGGTACTTCTCTTTCTAAAGCAATGTCAATTGCATTTTCAACGACGACACTCATCCGTGTTAGATGACGAAGTGTCTTTTCCCATGCCGTTTCAAGCTCTTCAAAGGATTTCATATCTTTGAAGTGACCAAAGGCTGGTGCAAACCGTTTGCCTGATGCAGGATCGATACCATCATTCATGGTAATCAATAAAACTTTCGGGAAGTTCATATAGCTCATACCTGTACAACGGTATCCCCATTTACCAGGAACAGCCGTTTCTACACAGCCAATCGCACTGTAGTCATAGGCATCTTCTTCCAAGACACCTTTCTCGATAAAGGATGGAATGATAATTTCATCGTTGTTAAAGGCAGGCATACCGAAACCAAGTTTCATGACTTCGATACATTCATTCATGAAGCGAGCATCTAGGCCTGCATGATAGCGAACAGTCAAGTTTGGCTGTGGCAGGTGTGTTTGGGCAACAGATTTCAATACTAAGTAAGAAAGTGGATTGACAGCATCCTTCTTATCACGTGTTTGTCCACCAATGGTTACATTTTGGTATAGTGGACTACCAGCAGATGAGAAGGTATGTGATTGACTACGAACCTTGTTGATAGTAATGGTCTTAATCCACAAGTTAGTCAAGCGTTCGACGATGCTGTCTTCCGTTTCACGTCCTGCTTCTAAATCAGCTTTTACATACGGATACATGTATTGGTCGAAACGTCCATAGGATAGAGAATGTCCATTCGACTCGATTTGCAAGATACACTGGATAAACCAGACAGATTGCACTGCCTCTGCAAATGTTTCAGCAGGTTCATACGGCACCTTCGCACAAATCCGTGCAATCTCCAGTAGTTCTTGACGGCGTTGAGCTGTTGGTGCTTTCTCTGCCAATTCAGTAGCCAAGGCGACAAAACGATCTGCGTATGCTTTCACCGCATCAATGATGATAAAGATTGAATCATAGAAATGGTACTTATCAATACTTGCAGGATCCGTCAAATCAAGCTTAGCCTTTGCTGCACGAACTCGCTCCTCAAAACCACGCAAACCTTGTTCCAATACCTTTTGGTAATTGACAGCCAAGTGGGCATCGCCAGAGTTCATCTTACCTTCCATACCAAAGAAGCCAGTTGCCATATAAACTTGAACTTCATCTGGAAGCAAGACACCTGCACGTGAACGAAGATTATTCTTTTCCCAGAATGGAGCGATGCTGCGCAACTGCTCCTTAGTTTCCTCGGTAATATAGAAGACATCCCCATCCCGCTTTTCGAATAAATCCAATTCATTCAATACAAACTCCAAGGTATATTCTGGGAAGATGGGAGCATCTTTATTTGAAGAAGCTTGGTTACCTGCAATCAGACTTTCTTCTTCAATATAAAGCGTCATGTTCTCCAATATTTCCTTGAGCATATAGGCCCTTTTTAATACATTGGGCTTCTCTCTATGTTCTTGATAGGCTTTTGTTGCTAAAACAGCCCGTTCCGCGTCAATATAGGGCTTCTTATCAAGGACATCTTCTCTGTATTTGTTCATCCGATTAGTCAGACTTCCAAAATACTCAGTTTTAATGCTAGTGCCAGCTACTTCAGTCACTGTTTTCATAGTTTTACCCTTTCTTTCGAAACTTAATTTTGTTTCGTTTGTAAATTAAGTATATCCTGTAATAGGGGTTATTGTCAATTGATGCTAGTGAGCGCTAAGATTTCCGAAGCCAGCTGCACATTTGTGCAACTCTTTTGTCTGACATCATTGACTAAACTGGTTCTTTCATTTCACTTTCATAGGCAATCTTATCTTGGATTTTGAAGAATGGGAAATAAACAATAGTTGAGACAGCTAAAATAATGATTTGAACAACTGCACCTTGCCAACCACCCACCATAAAACCAGAAATGATTGCTGGAGTAGACCAGGGTAGGGTCACACCTGAAAATGGTTGCATAAAGCCTATTGAGATTGCACCGTAGACAATGAAAGCCGCTAAGATCGGTACCAAGACAAATGGTAAGAACATAACAGGATTCATCACAATTGGAAAACCAAAGACGACTGGTTCATTTACGTTAAAGAGTGCAGGAAAGGCCGCTACCTTACCAAGAGCCTTATATTGTTTTGATTTAGCGGCAAATAGCATTGCAAAAACAATACCGAAGGTAATACCTGAACCTGACATAATCAAGAAACTATCTAAGAATTGTTGGGTCACGATGTGGGCGCCATTTTCCAGAGACAATTTATCTGCTGCTAAAAGGGCCTTATTGGCATCGAGGTTTGACAATAGTAAAGCAGTAACGACACCATTGACAACTGACTGGCCATGTACACCAAACCACCAGAGGAAGGAAATGAAGAAAGCAATTCCAATCGCACCTGGTAATGAACCAGTCAAACCTTGTAGTGGCACTTGAATCACATCGTAAATCATTTCAATGAATGTACCACCGTTTGTCGCCATCTTGGAAACAATATAAACAATCATAGATAGCAAAAAGATAACAAAAGCTGGAATCATAGCTTCAAACTGCTTGGCAATTGCTTGCGGTACTTGTTCAGGCATCTTGATAACAATATGACGCTGAATAAAAGTCGTATAGATAGCGCCCACTACCAAACCAATAATAATCGCACCGATAATTCCTTGACCACCAAACCATACTTTTGCGATGGCATCACCGATTGGTTCTCCATCAACTGGAATATAAGATGATTTCAAGAGGATAAAGAATGAAGACAAGGACAGTACGCCCGCAGGGAGAGGCTCAACTCCACTATTTTTGGCGTAAGAATAGCCGATCGCAAAACAAGAAATCAAGCCCATAATTGCAAAGGTTCCGCTATAGACTTGCATAAACGGTTCAGTCCATTCCGCTCCAAATATAGAAGCTATTGCAGCATTTAAGCCTTCAAAAGGCAATTGCCCCAAAATTAAGAAAATACTACCAACTACTGTTAAAGGCAAGATAGCCAACATACCATCTTTTAGAGCGATGATCCCTTTCATATTCACAAATTTCATGATTGGGACAATAATTTTTTGTGTATCAATTTTGGACATGACCATACTCCTTTATGAAACCATGCTGAGTGCCAATTGAAGAACTTTTTCCCCGTCCAACATCCCGTAGTCTGCCATTGGAATCACGGCAATAGGGACTTGCTTTTCATCACAGAGCGCTTTTGACTTATCAAGCGTATATGCTACTTGTGGTCCCAATAAAGCTACATCAATTTCGTCAAGGTAATCTGCAATTTTCCCTTGAGAATGCGCGTCGATTTCTACTTCGACACCTGCGTCTGCTGCTGCAATCTTCATGTTGTTTACCAACATGCCTGTAGAAAAACCAGCGGCACAAAATAGAGCGATTTTAACCATTTCGGTTTCCTCCTAAATATAATTTTTTTGTTTTAGCCAACTTTTTTTAGTTCTTTCCGCAAATCAATGATTTCTTTAATCAAATTGATTTCTGTAATAGATGTCATCAAATGATCTTGCGAATGGACAAATAGTGCTGTAATATCAGATTTTGCTCCCCCAGCTTCCTGTGCTAAGAATTTTGTCTGCATATTGTGAGCTTCTAATAATGCTGCATCTGCCAATTCTAATTCCTCTTCTGCTCGCTCTTCTTCACCTGCTTTGACTAGCGACAAAGCTTGGTAGGCGTGACTTTTCGCATCTCCAGCATAAATAATCAATCCCATGATCAATTGATCTGCAATAATCATTTCCATTTCTTTTTCCTCCAATTTGTTTTGTTTGTAAGTTATTATATTTCTTTCGTAAGTAAATCATATCATTTTCTCTTTATAGCGTAAATATATTTATAGAACATTTTCTGTTTTAATTTATTTTTGCACTTTTGTGCATATTTGAGGATAAAAAAATACTTCAACCACCTTTAAGCGATTGAAGTATTCTCTTGCTAATTTGTATGGACGTACTCATCATTATCCAGTTCTAAAACTTTTACGATGGTTCGTTCATCTGTTACCAGATGATGAATGTAGCCAGCTCGCAATACAGCTAAAATGGCTTGGGCCTTTTCCTCCCCGTATGCAAGAGCTATGGTATCTGGAACTTCTTTTAAATCATCTAAAGAGATGGCAATGGTCCTCTTTTGCAAATCCTCAACGACAGCTTGACCGTATTGATTCAGACCACGACAGCAGGTTTCACCGACTGCACCTTCATCTGACAAGGCTTGAAAATCAGCCGTCGTCAACATATCTAGCCATTGACGATTTTTTTCATCGACTCGGCCGCCAATACCGATTGCTGCTACATCTAAGTCCTTCCAGTCAGCACGTAGCTCCTCGAAATATTTAGAAGAAAGAATACCTTGAGCGAGTTCTTGATTCTCCTGAATAATCGTCGCATTGATAAAACTACATTCTCCACGAAATTTATTGGCCATATCGTAAATCAGAGTATTCACATGATAACGTGCGTGGATATGACTTGGACCGCCAGCTATTGGAACAAATTTGACACCTTTCATACGATGATTCCCTATCTTATCTACAATAAGACTGAGGCTTCTCCCCCATGAAAAACCAACTTTCTTTCCATCATCAATTAGATTGGTAAGCATATCGGCTGCAGCCTGTGCCAGACGATTTTCTAAATCAAGCTGGTCCTCATCGGTGCTGTTTTCAACCAGTTCTAAACCTTTTAATCCATATTTTTCTTGAACATATTTTTCAAGTCGGTATAGGCGCCTATCAAAATCTTGAATTTCTATTTTTACAATGCCTTCTGACTTAGCCTTGGTCAACATTCTACTGACCGTCGTTCTATAAATTCCTGTCTCAGCAGCAATCTCAGCTTGGCTTTTCCCCTCTTCGTAATAAAGATAGGCTATTTTTGCCAACTGCCTTCTTTTTTCTTGCTTCATACTGCTCCCAACCTAAACTAGCCTTACTGTGACTCTAGCATTTTCTAATTCTTTGACAAGATCTTCAGAAATCGACGTATCTGTAATGACCTGAGTAACTTGACTTAAACCAAATCTGCGTACTGTCCCTCGTTTTGTAAATTTACTAGAATCTGTTAGCACAATCATGTTTTCAGCAACATCAGACATGTACTGTACTACTTCGCTTCGCATTAAGTTTTTACCTGTAAAACCATGCTCGCTATCATAGCCATCAGTTCCTACAAAAGCCTTATCAACATGGAAAAACTGAATCATTTTATGTAAGAGCGGCCCAACTGTTACTTGGGAATCTTTTTGAAACTCACCACCCAATAAAATAATCTGACAGCTATCATATTGTCGCACATAATTGGCTATAAAATAAGAATTTGTTATGACGGTCACATTTCTCTTGGTTTTGCAAATTTCTTCTGCCAAGAGAGCACAAGTTGACCCAGACTCTATCATAATCGTTTCATTGTCGGCAATAAGATTTGCTGCTTCTTTTGCAATTCGTTTTTTTACGTCATAGCGAAAGGACATTCGAATATTGAGGTCATCGCCACTATTTAGAACAGCATAGCCGTGTTCTCTACGTAATAAACCTTTTGATTCTAACTTATCCAAATCTTTACGGATGGTTACCTTAGAAACGTCCAATTGCTCCGCCAAACTATTGACATCTATTTTTTCATGTTGTGATACCAGTTGTATAATTTTATCTAATCGTTCCATTTCATCACCTCATCATTATTCTATCAAATTTTGACTCTTTTTCAACTATTTGCAACTTTTCAACTTACGTTCGTAATTGTAAAACTTTCTTTTGTGTGATAAAATCAAATTAATCGAAAAGGAGAAAGAGCATGAATACACGAAAAGGCATTATTTTTAACATTCAACATTTTTCACTCCATGACGGTCCAGGTATACGTACGACGGTTTTCTTGAAAGGCTGCCCCCTACGTTGTCCTTGGTGTGCAAATCCAGAATCTCAAAAACGAAAACCTGAACCCATGCTTGATGCTATTAGTAAAAAAATGACCATCATGGGAGAAGAAAAATCTGTTGATGACATCATATCCGAAGTCATGAAAGACATTGATTTTTACGAAGAATCTGGTGGTGGGCTCACGCTGTCTGGCGGAGAAATTTTTGCCCAATATGAGTTTGCGAAAGCTATTCTTATGGAGGCAAAAAGACACGGCCTTCATACCGCTATTGAAACCACCGCTTTCGTAGAACACCGCAAATTTGTTGACCTTATCCAATACGTTGACTTTATCTATACTGATTTAAAACATTACAATACAATTTCTCATAGAAAAGTCACCGGCATCAACAATAACCTTATCATACAAAATATCCAATACGCCTTTTCCATCGGGAAAGAAATCGTCCTACGTATCCCTGTTATCCCTGACTTTAATAATTCCCTCGAAGATGCTGAACAATTCGCCCGTCTCTTTAATCAACTCAAGATTGACAAAGTTCAACTACTCCCCTTCCATCAATTTGGAGAAAATAAGTATAAGCTTCTCAATCGAACCTATGCTATGACCGATGTCAAGGCTCTCCATCCAGAAGATTTAAAAGACTATCAAGCAATCTTCATCAAACATAATATCAACTGTTATTTCTAACTTTGAGAAATACAAAAACTTCCTCGGCTGAGCCAATAGCATTCCTATAGAAATCACATACTGAAATGGGAGTGGGAAAGAACTCGACTAAGTCAAAAAGAGTTCGTCAACAAGTCCTTATTTCCAGTTGTTGAGCTGAAACAGTCTATCCCCAGACTGTTTCACTCCCACCCCGCACAGCTCAAAAGGTTCGGTGAACCTTTTGAGGTTGGAAATAGAGCAAACTTTGTTCGCAACAGTCGTAATGGCCAGATTTGGAGTGTAAAACACGAATTGCTGAGATTTGCTTCACAAATCCTATCTCCAACCTTTAACAGTCCACTGGACTGTTAAAGCCAATCAACCACTGCGCTGAGATGTTGACATGAACACTGAGAAGTGGGCAGGGCTTTTTGCCCAGTCTCACTTAGTGTGCAAAAAAAGCCCACCTAAAAGGTGGGCAAGGGCATCGTTTCCGATGAGGTTAGAAGGTTCACAGCATCTAACCAAGGTCCGCTCCTGCGTTTCAATTAAATGAAGACCTCCCTAGCGTCGAAGGGAGTGGGAAAGAACTCAACTTGTCAACCAAGAGTTCGTCAACAAGTCCTTATTTCCAGTTGTTGAGCTGAAACAGTCTATCCCCAGACTGTTTCACTCCCACCCCGCATAGCTCAAAAGGTTCAGTGAACCTTTTGAGGTTGGAAATAGAGCAAACTTTGTTCGCAACAGTCGTAATGGTCAGATTTAGAGTATAAAATACGAACAAATCTGCCAATCAACCACTGCGCTGAGATGTTGACACGAACTCTTAGAAGTGTGCTGAACCTTAATCCCACCACTACTCGGCTCATCGCATGAACCTATTCTACCATAATCTAAAAAATTTGCAAGTCACACTAATCCAAGCGTTCTTGAATAGTCACCTGAACTCTATCACCAGCCTGTTTTCCAATAGCCGCTCGAATAGCCTTTTGAACGCCAATAATATAACAGATATTGCCTGCTTCATCCTTAATTCCCATATTGACGATTGAACCATCATAAAGATGTTCATCAAAAGTCGCATGTACCTTTACTCTGCCTTTTCCAAATTCCTCTCGTATATCATAGGGAAAAATAACGTAGGCTCCGCCCTTATCTGGTACTGGATGAATGACTGCTTCAAATTCATATACTTTAGACAAAATTCCTCCTAGATGTACTTACTGGCTTCACGAATGGACAAGCTTGCCATTTGTGAGCTGTACTTGGCAAGAAAAACTCGTACCCATTCAGGATTGGTCTTGGAATAATCCCGCAAACTCCAGCCAATCGCCTTATTGATGAAAAATTCAGTCTGATGAAGATTATTGACCAAGATTGTCTCCAGCAACTCTGTATCTGTCTTTTCTTTTTGCAAGAGTTGGTGGTCAATGGCAATCCGTCTCAACCAGAAATCACCATCCAAACTCCATTCCAAGATTGTCTGTTTGGATTCTGGATTGTCCAAAACAATCTTACCAACTAGCTTGTCCAGTCCATCAATACTATCCCACCATGACTTTGTTTGGGCTAGTTTTTTCAAACGGGGCAGGTCGGCTAAAACCAAGTCTTTTTTCTTGGTGACCAGATAATCAATGGCGATATATTGAAATTCACGGTAGGGCTTAGACCAGCAAGCCTCTACAAACTCCCAGTCAATGCCCTGAGACTTAAATTCTTTGAAAAATTGCCTAGCAACTTTTCGGCGGTCAGGAGTTCGCACACCCAGAAAGTCAAAATTGTTTTTCATATAAGCCTTCATAGGCTGGGCCTGACTGGCATCCGCCACAGCCAACAAACGTTTTTCTAATTCTTCAATCTTCATCATTCTCACCTACAAGAGATTTTTGGAGCCAGACAATATCATGCCAGCTATCAAATTTATAACCAACTTTTTTGAAATGAGCTACCTGTTTATAGCCCCTCTTCTCATGGAGTGCTATAGAGGCCGGGTTTGGTAGGGCGATACAGGCTAAGAAATTTTTAAAACCACGCGCTGTCAGTTCCCTTTCCAAAGCATTGTAGAGAAGAGTTCCGATTCCTTTTCCACGTGCCTCTCTACTAACATAAACAGACAATTCAACTGTCCAATCGTAAGCAGCACGGGCATAATATGTTGAAGCATAGGCATAACCCACAACTTTACCTTCTTCTACTGCGACCAGATAGGGAAACTTCTCCAAGGTCTTTTCAATTCGACTTGCAAAGGCTTCCACAGTCGGTACTTCTGTTTCAAAGGTAATAGCGGTCTTTTCTACATAAGGAGCATAAATTGCCACAAGGTCTGCCGCATCCTCTGTCCTTGCGGAACGAATGTCTATCATTTAGTTCTCCAATAATTCTCTATCATAAATTGTATAATCACAGCGGTATATAATCAACCGCTTGCCATCAATTAAGAGTTCAGAAGTCTTAGGTGCATCAGATGCATAAAGAGACACTTTATCACCTACATAAGTAGCAAGCGGGGTTCCATTTTGCGAACGAATTAAAACAACCTTAGCCTTACCAGTAAAATCATTTTTTAAGCTAGAAACCATCCGATTGACCAAAGGAATAGAATGATCATAGTTGGCAATATCTACAGTCGATTGATACTTGGCAAATAAATCCTCCAAGCCCTCTTCTGCCGCGATCAAAGATGAGCCGACATGGTCAATTTCATAATTACCAAGTGTCACCTTCAAAACAGACGAATCCGCATTAGAATAACCTTCGGCATCCACTGAGTCGAATTCTTCATTCCGCGAAATCGATAAGGACTTACCAGACATTTCATCTATTAACTGAGAATTCTCATCAAATGTCCGAACTGTCATTTCCAAGCCAATCCATTCTTCCTTGGTATTCTTCCACCAATTTGAAATTGATTGACAAGCAGACAAGGTGACTAGGCTGGTTACTAATACAGCACCAAGTGCTAACTTTTTATTCCATTTCATATAAAACCTCCAATGGTTGATACTTTATTGTAACATGGAAGAAGAAAAACCGCCCTATTGGACGGTTATTACACTATTAAAAATTAAAGACATCATTCAAATTCTCAGCCATTGTCGGATGGGTGAAGATTTGTGTTTTGAAGTAGGTATATGGGATTTTATTATCAATAGCCATAGCAATCAAGTTAATCAACTCTTCTGAGTTTCGACCAAAGAGAGTTGCTCCAAGAACCAGTTTGCTTTCCTTATCCACGACAACCTTGAAGATACCTTTGAGGTCGTTATTGACATGGGCACGTGGCATATTGGCAACAGGCAATTCATTGGCAATATAGTCGTAACCTGCTTCCTTGGCTTCCTTCTCGGTCAGACCTACACGAGAAAGCACAGGCGTGATAAAGACGCTGGTTGGAATAGACTTACGTTGGCTCAAGCTGTAAGTTCCAGTTCCAGTCAACTTACCGAAAACGATACGGAAGTCGTCTAGGGATGTGTAAGTGAATTGTGGACCGCCATTGACATCGCCCACTGCGTAGACACCTGGAACAGTGGTTTCACAGTAGTCATCCACCTTAACAGCACCATTTTCCAAACGCTCAATCGCCGTATGTTCCAAGCCCAAGTCAGCGGTGTTTGGCACACGACCTGTCGCATAGAGGACAGCATCGAAGATTGCCGTTTCACCATTGACTGTCACAGCAACTTGATCACCTGCTGCTACCACTTGTTTGATGTTTGCTCCGAGCACGAAAGACACGCCAGCTTCTTCCATATACTCCTTGGCTAACTTAGCGACTACTTCCTCTTCTCTTGGTAAAATAGCAGAGCTGGCTTCATATACTGTCACCTGACTACCGAGTTTGCTGTAAAGTCCAGCAAATTCAAGTCCAATGTTACCACCACCGATAATTGCCAACTTGTCAGGACGGGTTTCCAAGTTCTGAATGCCTGTACTATCATAAACGTGAGCTGTATCCAACAAACCTGGAATTGGAAGCACGCGCGACTTAGCACCTGTATTGATGACAATAGTTTCCGCAGTCAGTTGGATCGACTCTTCACCGGCCGACACTTCAACGACTTTGTCCGCAACAAAACGTGCGTGACCTTGATAAAGATTGGCACCGCTGCCTTTCAAGACTGCCTCGTTTTTGTTTCGCAGACGAGTGGTGACTGTTTCCTTTTGCTCCATTACCTGCTCAAAAGTCCAGTTTTTATCTGCCGCAACCAAGAGGGTCTTGGTCGGAATACAGCCAATGTTGATACAAGTCCCGCCAAACATAGCTGGATTTTCCTCAACCAAAGCTACCTTTTTACCAGCTGCTGAAAGCTTACCTGCCAAGGTCTTACCAGCCTTTCCAAAACCGATAACTAACAAATCAAATTGTTCCATAAGATACTCCTTTTGTATGTTTCAACCCTAGTCTATCAAAAAAGAAAATTTTTGGCACAATTCTGCTACGGCCTATTATGGAGTCCTAGTTGCAGGAAAAAACATTACAATAACTGAGAAGGTTTAGATAAAAAATAGGTGAATAATAGACGAAATGTACTTATTTTTGATACAATGTATCCATACACCAGTTTATTAATACAGAAAGGTAAAACTATGAAAGAAAAATTTCAAATGTGTAAAACCTATCTTCCAGTCGTCTTAGCAACGATTGGATTTGTCAACGGTTGCAAAATTATCTTTGGAGAATTAGGTAAGCCAAATGGCATGGAAGCTAAATATCCTCTCTTTCTCCTAACCATTTCCTTGGTTGCTATTTACATCATCCCCCTACTAGTACTGACATATTCCTTAGCTAAACGCTATAACATCTCCAAACAAGTTATAGGGCTTAGCTGGCTTTTAGGCTTAACAAGTAGCATCTCTTTTTCTGAACTGGGACATACAGCTATTGGATATTTCCTGCTCGAAATCGTTAAAGCTAGTAATAATTTCCTAAATGACTGGGGCGCAGCTATTTCAGGTCCATTGGCAGAAGAAATCGGGAAAGGGCTAACTGTTCTACTTGTACTGCTTATTTGTAGAAAAATGACACTAAAAAATGCATTGGTAAGCGGAGTGATTGTTGGATTAGGTTTCCAAATCATGGAAGACGTCACCTTTGTTTTTAGAGACATGTTCATGAATAAATTAGACGGCTTTGAAACCATTCTTGAACGCGTTGGTCAAGCTGGTTGGGCCCATTGGGTTTTCACGCTTCTCTTTGCCATTGGCTTAGTAGCCCTTCTCACGAAAAATACAGGTATGTCAAAAGCACAGGGAGTATTTTGGATTGGTGCAAGCTTTGGAATCCATTTTCTCTTTAATTCACCATTCAACACAGGTATCTTCCAGACGGTGTTTCCTATCTTGAGTATTTTACTTGGCTTACTTGCCTATCAAACAGTTGAGAAACTATCTGAATAGACAAAAAATCCGCCTTTGAGCGGATTTTTTATATTCTTGTTAGAACAAGCCGATAGCTGTCCCATCTGCCGCCACATCCATGTTGAGAGCTGCGGGAGCTTTTGGCAAACCAGGCATGGTCATGACATCACCTGTTAAGGCAACGATGAAGCCTGCTCCTAATTTTGGAACAAATTCACGGACTGTAATGTCAAAGTCTGTCGGCGCTCCAAGGGCAAACTGATCATCTGAGAAACTGTACTGGGTCTTGGCCATGCAGACTGGCAACTTGTCCCAACCATTCTTAGCAAATTCAGCCAGCTGGTTACGAGCTTTCTTCTCGAAAACCACACCTGAGCCACCATAAATCTGCGTAACAATCTTGGTTACTTTTTCTTCCAAGCTATCGTCTGCCTTGTAAAGTCGTTGGTAGTTGGCTGCTTGATTTTCAGTAGTAGCCACAACTGTTTCAGCCAATTCAACGCCACCATCAGCGCCATTTGCCCATACACTAGCCAATTCAACAGGTACACCAATTTCAGCGCAAAGTTCTTTCAACGCGGCAATTTCATCAGCTGTATCTGATACAAATTCATTGATAGCAACGACTGCTGGAATACCGTATTTCTGAATATTTTCAACGTGACGCTTCAAGTTAGAAAAACCAGCTTTCACTGCCTCTACATTTTCAGCAGAAAGTTCTGTCTTGGCTACACCACCGTGCATTTTAAGCGCACGCAGGGTTGCTACAATCACCACAGCATCAGGAGCCTTAGGCAGGTTCGGCACCTTAATGTCAAGGAACTTCTCTGCTCCAAGGTCAGCACCAAATCCTGCTTCTGTGACAGTATAGTCGGCCAAACGCAGAGCTGTTGTGGTAGCGAGGACTGAGTTGCAGCCGTGGGCGATGTTAGCAAATGGACCTCCGTGGACAAAGGCTGGCGTGCCATAGATGGTTTGGACAAGGTTTGGTTTAATAGCATCCTTCAAAATGAGGGTCAAAGCACCTTCCACCGCCAAATCACGCACATAGACAGGACTGCGATCGAAACGATAACCGATAACAATATTTGCCAAACGTTCTTTCAAGTCATCGATGTCTGTTGCCAAGCATAAAATCGCCATGATTTCAGAAGCTACGGTAATATCGAATCCATCTTCACGTGGAATACCATTAAGCGGTCCGCCCAAGCCAACTGTTACTTTACGCAAAGCACGATCGTTGAGGTCCACAACACGTTTCCAGATAATACGACGTTGATCAATGCCAATCACATTCCCCTGATGGATATGGTTATCAATCAAGGCTGAAAGGGCGTTGTTTGCTGTGGTAATGGCATGCATGTCGCCTGTAAAATGCAAATTGATGTCTTCCATAGGCAAGACCTGAGCATAGCCACCACCTGCAGCTCCACCTTTGATCCCCATGACAGGTCCCAAAGAAGGCTCACGGAGAGCAATCATGGTTTTCTTGCCAATTTTAGACAAGGCATCTGCCAAACCGATAGTAATAGTCGACTTGCCTTCACCAGCTGGCGTTGGGTTGATAGCTGTCACCAAGATCAATTTCCCTGGCGCATTGTCTTTCACCGCATTAATTTTATCAAAGGACAATTTTGCCTTGTATTTTCCATAAAGTTCAATATCATCAAAGCTGATACCAACTTTTTCAACGATTTCTGTGATTGGTTTCAAGGTTACACTTTGTGCAATTTCAATATCTGTTTTCATGAGAGCTCCTAAATTCCTTATTTTTTATGGACATTATACCATACCACAGCTTATTTTCGCATATTTTTTACTATTTATGCACTAACGTACGGAATTTTCAGAAAAACTACAGGTTTCTTTACTTAAACAGATACAAATTTTTAAAAACTGCATTCTCATCATAGCTATACACTTCCATCTAAGACTAGTTTTAGTTAGTTTTTTCAAAAGAGAGTCAGTATTCCTTTAAAAATTGCCTTGATGAGCAAGCAAACGACCGCTTGCATAAAGCACTTCACTTATATAGTCTTTTAGTTTACTTTTAGTACGAGGCAATGAGCCGCAGGCATAACTGAAGTTAGGCAAGGCGAGTTAACGAAGTAATAAAAGAAAAACTAAATGACGATAATACAGGCCCTTATATTTTTGTGTGTTAGCAGCATCATTTTCCAGTGTCACAGATTGATTAGCAAATCGATTAGTGCAAACTTTACGAAAAATAGAAATTCTAGTAAAATATGAACATGAAACTATTGATTACATCAGGCGGAACAAGCGAAGCTATCGATCAAGTCCGCGCTATTACAAACCATGCTTCTGGAAATCTTGGAAAAATCATTGCCGAACAAGCCTTGAAACGCGGTCATGAAGTTACTCTTGTGACTACAAGACAGGCTGTTAAACCAAATTCTCAGAAGAATTTAACCATTATCGAAATTACAAATGTTGATAGTTTGAAAGAAACATTAGAACCTTTAGTCAAATCACATCAGGCTCTGATTCATAGCATGGCTGTATCCGATTATACACCTGTTTATATGACTGGCTTAGATGAAATAAGAGCAACTGAAGACATTTCTAGTCTACTAAAAAAACAGAATACAGAAAGTAAGATTTCATCCAAGGATGACTACCAAGTTCTTTTCTTGAAAAAAACTCCCAAGGTCATTTCCTATGTAAAAAAATGGAATCCAGCTATCACACTCTTTGGCTTCAAACTATTGGTTAATGTTCCTAAGGAGGAATTATTTGCCGTAGCTCGCCAAAGCATTGAACGAAATGGCGCTGATTATATACTTGCTAATGACTTGAAGGATATTGGAGAAAATCAACACATTGCCTATTTGGTTGATAAAACAAGGGAGATTCAAGCACAGACAAAAGATGAAATTGCTCAGCTCATTTTAAATACCCTAGAAAAAGGAGAACAAAATGGCTAATATCACACTTGCCGTTACTGGCTCTATTTCAGCCTACAAAGCAGCTGACCTAACTAGCCAATTGACCAAGCTCGGTCATCAGGTTACAGTCCTCATGAGTCGCTCTGCTATGGACTTCATCACACCTTTGACTCTCCAATCCTTGTCGAAAAATCTGGTTCACACAGATGTCATGATTGAAGAAAATCCTACTCTTATCAAGCATATCGATATTGCCAAAGAAACAGACTTATTTTTACTTGCCCCTGCTTCTGCCAATACGATAGCTAAATTAGCTAATGGTATGGCTGACAACATTATTACGGCAACAGCTCTGGCTCTGCCAATTGGTACTAAAAAGCTGCTGGCACCTGCTATGAATACTAACATGTACCTCAATCCTGCTACCCAGAAAAATCTCAAAACCCTCATAGAGTATGGTTTTGAGGAAATCAAACCGCGTGAAGCCCTGCTTGCTTGTGGAGATTTTGGAACTGGGGCCTTGGCTGAGGTAACTGATATTTTAGAGAAAGTGAGTAACACCCTTGATGAAAAAAAATAAATCAACTCAAATTGCTACAATTGCAATCTTCTTTGCTGTCATGATTGTCATCAATATATTGAGTTCAATTATTTTTAATATATTGCCTGTTCCAATAAAACCCACCATCGTACATATCCCAGTCATTATTGCTTCTATTATATACGGGCCACGTGTTGGGGCTTGTTTGGGGGCTCTCATGGGCTTAATGAGTATGATCCATAATACTATTATCTTACTACCAACCAGCTATCTTTTCTCCCCATTTGTTGAAAATGGTAATGTTTATTCAATCATCATTGCAGTTGTCCCACGTATATTAGTCGGGATTACACCTTATTTCGTCTACAAATGGATAAAAAATCGTAAAGGATTATTTATTGCTGGTGCAATTGGTTCAATGACCAATACTATTTTTGTACTTGGAGGTATTTTCTTCCTCTTCTCCTCTGTCTTTGATGGTAATATTCAAGCAATGTTAGCAACCGTTTTAGGTACCAATTCAATTGCAGAAATGATCATTTCTTCTGTATTAACTGCAGCGCTTGTTCCAACTTTACAGAAAATTCAAAAATAAATATCAGAAAATCATGTGAAAGCGTGATTTTTCTTTTCAAACATGGTATAATGAAAGCGTTTAATAGAAAAAATTTTTAAGGAGATATGCGATGACTTATCAAGAAACCTATCAAACATGGCTCGACTTTGCGGACCTTCCAGATTACTTGCGTGAAGAATTAGTCGCAATGGATGAAAAAACAAAAGAAGATGCCTTCTATACAAATCTTGAATTTGGTACAGCTGGTATGCGTGGCTATATTGGCGCTGGTACCAACCGCATCAACGTATTCGTAGTCCGTCAAGCTACTGAAGGTTTGGCAAAATTGGTAGAATCAAAAGGTGAAGAAGCTAAAAAACGTGGTGTTGCCATCGCTTACGATTCACGTCACTTCTCGCCAGAATTTGCTTTTGAATCAGCTCAAGTTTTGGCAGCGCATGGAATCAAATCTTATGTATTTGAAAGCCTTCGTCCAACTCCTGAGTTGTCATTCGCTGTGCGCCATTACAATGCCATCGCAGGGATCATGGTGACTGCAAGCCACAACCCGAAAGAATTTAACGGCTACAAGGTTTACGGTGAAGACGGTGGACAAATGCCACCAGCTGATGCAGATGCATTGACCAACTTCATCCGTGCCATCGACAATCCATTTGCAGTTGAATTGGCTGACCTTGAAGCCAGCAAGGAAAATGGCTTGATTACAGTTCTTGGCGAAGAAACTGACGTTAAATATCTTGAAGAACTCAAAGACCTCAACATCAACCCTGAATTAATTGCTGAGTATGGTAAGGACATGAAGATTGTTTACACACCGCTTCATGGTACGGGTGAAATGTTGGCGCGTCGTGCTCTTGCACAAGCTGGTTTTGAATCTGTTCAAGTTGTTGAAGCACAGGCGACTGCTGACCCTGACTTCTCTACTGTCGCTTCACCAAACCCAGAAAGCCAAGCTGCATTTGCCCTTGCAGAAGAATTGGGCCGTGAAGTCGGGGCAGATGTCCTTCTTGCAACTGACCCTGATGCTGACCGTGTTGGTGTTGAAGTTCGTCAAGCTGACGGTTCGTACTGGAACCTTTCTGGTAACCAAATCGGCGCTATCATCGCTAAGTACATCCTTGAAGCCCACAAGCAAGCAGGTACACTTCCAGCAAACGCTGCCCTTGCTAAGTCAATTGTATCTACTGAGTTGGTAACTAAGATTGCTGAAAGCTATGGCGCTACCATGTTCAACGTCTTGACTGGTTTCAAATTCATCGCTGAGAAAATCCAAGAGTTTGAAGAAAAACACAACCATACTTACATGTTTGGTTTTGAAGAAAGCTTTGGCTATTTGATTAAACCATTCGTACGTGACAAGGATGCTATCCAGGCTGTGCTTATGGTTGCTGAAATTGCTGCCTACTACCGTTCACGTGGCATGACCTTAGCTGACGGTATCGATGAAATCTTCAAAGAATATGGCTACTTCGCTGAGAAAACCATTTCAGTTACCCTTTCTGGTAAAGACGGTGCGGAACAAATCAAGGCGATCATGGCTAAATTCCGCGATAATTCACCAGCCCAATTTAACACAACTGACATTGCAGTCTTTGAAGACTTTGCCCTTCAAACTAAGACTGACAAAGATGGAAATGTTGAAAAACTCACTACTCCTCCATCAGATGTCTTGAAATACACCTTGGCAGATGATTCTTGGTTTGCTGTTCGTCCTTCAGGAACAGAACCAAAAATCAAATTCTACATCGCAACAGTTGGTGAAACACTTGCTGAAGCAGAAGAAAAAATCGCCAACATCGAAAAAGAAATCAACGAATTTGTTGGATAATCATTTAAAACCAAAAAGAGTCGCTTTCGCGGCTCTTTTCTTTCTTAACTATGCGTATAGATTTCTCTCGAACATAAACATACAAATATATAAATGATGCAGATCATACCAATTTTTCAAAACTTGTAAAGTAGTTATACAAGAATAACAGAGGTTACATTTTATCTAATTAGAGAAAATGAGTAATTCTCTATGGAATCCCTTCGTTCAAAGTTTTCTAGTTCTTTACAAGCAGAGCGACACACTCGATGTGATGCGTATTCGGAAATAAATCAGTCGGCTGTACCTTCGTCAATTTGTACCCCAATTCCTCATAAAGTTTAATATCACGCGCCATGGTTGCCACATTACAAGAGATATAGACGATTTTCTCTGGTTTTACAGAAGTACTTGCTTTGATAAAACTTTCTGTCAAACCTTTTCGTGGTGGGTCGACAAAAATCACAGTTGGTTTGACTCCATCTGCCACCCATTTTTGCATAGCGGATTCTGCACTATCACAGACATAGGTAACATTATCAATCCCATTTCGAGCAGCATTCTTCTGACTATCAAGGACAGCCTTTTCAACGACTTCTACGCCGTAAACATGCTTGACTTGTTTTGCAAAGGAGAGACCAATTGTCCCAATACCTGAATAGGCATCAATCACGACATCATCTGCCGACAATTCTGCAAAGTCAATGGCGGTCTGATAGAGTTTTTCAGCCATTTCTGTGTTGACTTGATAGAAAGACGGTGCAGAAATTTCAAATTCATTGCCCAACATGGTATCTGCAATAGTTTCACTGCCATGCAAAAGACGGAATTCTTGACCGAATATAGCATTGGTATTCTGGTCATTAATATTCTGGATGATAGAAACCAGATTCGGAAACTGGTTCGTCAAACGCTCAATAAGAGTTTCAACACGGAAAATCTTCGGACGAGTCGTAACTAAAACTAGCATCAACTGACCTGAATAATGACCACGACGAACAACAATATTTCTCACAAGTCCTGTCTGTTCTTTCTCATCGTAAGGCTTCAAGTCTAATTTTCTCAAGAGGTCACGTGTCGCTAGAACCAAGGCATCAATTTCCTTATGTTGAATATAAAAATCTTCAATCGGAACCAAATCGTGTGAATTCTTACGGAAAAAACCAGTTTCCAATTGACCATTAACTCGACGAACTGGAACAGCTGCCTTATTACGATAAGCAAGAGGATTGTCCATTCCTAAAGTATCTGCTACTGCTATTTCTGAAATGCCTGCAATCTTACGTAGACTATTCTCAACTTGTTTTTTCTTAAAAGCTAGTTGGGCTGGATAAGTGAGATGCCCCAAGTCAGCAATACCTGTTCTTAGATAGGTCAAATCCAAGTCCTGATTACGGTCTGGTGAGAAGCTCTGCCATTGCTCCACCTTACCAAAACCAATATTTTTCTTAAGTTTTAAGATGCACATAGAAATTTTCTCGCCTGGAAGAGCATTGTCTACAAAGAAGACAAAACTATCAATTTTTGCCACACCCTGCCCCTCATGTGTCAAATCTACAACTTCTACTTCGACAATATCGTTTTTCTTTAACATAATTCTACTTTCTATTTTTGGACCACTAAAAAAGTGACCGAAGTCACTTCTAGTATACCATATTTCTTAACGCAGGCCTAACTCAGCCAAGCGCTGCTGGTATTTTTCAAAATCAACACGAAGAGCCATACCACCATACATATCATAGTCGTCAATCCAGTCTCCATATTCTGGGATTGTAACACGTTCGATACCATTTGCCGCATCCAATAGAAGACCTGGTCCCTGTAGCCACATAAAGCTTTGTGGCACTGTTGTCGGAGTCATGGCCACAACCTTACCTATAGCTTCGGAGCCAGAGAATAGTTTCATTGGATTTTTAGCTTGTGTCATAACAGCAGATAACACTTCCTGTTGACGTCTCGTACGACCAAAATCACCTTCATCATCCGAACGATAGCGCGCGTAGTTAAGCAAGGTCTTACCATCCATCTGCTGTACACCGACCTGAATCGTTTGATAAGCAGGAGCATTTTCTTCCAGCTGTAAATCATTCGGCACTTCTACTGAGCTAACGACTTCACCATTAATAGTTGAAAACTGTGCATCAATCGTTACGCCCTCAGGGAAAAGTGTATCAATCGTTGTCGCAAAGGTTGCAAAATCCACCATCGCATAGTACTTGATATCAATGTCAAAATTATTCTTCAACACCTTCCGAACTTCTTCAGCCCCTTGCTGATTATCCTGTTCTCCCAAAGTATAGGCAGTATTGAGTTTATATTCATATCCCTCAATATCCACCAAGGTATCCCGCATAAAGCTAACAAGTTTGACTTTGTTATCCGTGTTATTCACATTTAGAACCATGATGGTATCCGTTCGAGTTTCACCTGAACTTTCGCCAACACGACCGTCTGTTCCCAAAATTAAAATATTTGTCCCATTCGATGTATCTACGCCGTTGAAGACCTCAGCTACCGGCTTCTCGCTCACGCTATTCATACCTTTGAAGAAATTATAGCCCATCGCTACAATCACTAGTGCTATAGCAAGCAATACGGAACCAATAAAGCGCTTGAAACCACCCTTTTTACGAGCTTTTTTAGGTTTAGGTACCTTCGCTTTGGGCTCGATACGAGGAGACTGAAACCGTTGAGGTTTGGCTTGTCTTGTTTTTCTGGATTTACGTTCAGGATAGCGAGGCAACAGTTCCTCTTGCTCATCACCCTCTTCAAAATAATCTTCCTCGAAGTCATCTTCATAAGCCGTTGGTGTAAAGCTACGTAGAGATTGCCTTGGACTTCCATGCCGTTCTCTCAACTCTTTTTTATATAATAGATAATCCAACTCGCGACTTTCTTTGTCATTTAAGTAGTGGATATTTTTTTGCAAATAATCTAACCTCAATTGTTCATGATGGGTTAGGATATTATTGTTTTTATTCATCTGTCTTCATCCTAGCTGGTCATATAGACCAGGTAATTCCCTAGTACTTTATAGGTTATATCTAAACTAGTCAATTCTTTTTGAGAATAGGCTAATAATTCCTCAGACTGATTGTCCAGATCCAGTATGAAAAAATACTCACCCAAAGCCGTTTTCAGGGGTCGGCTTTCTATTTTTGTTAAGCTGATTCCTCTCCATGAGAAAACAGACATTGCCTTATACAAGGCTCCTGGCAGGTTATCTGGCAATGTCAATGCAAGACTAACTTTTTTAGCTACTTGTTCCAGGGCAATAGACGGAGCCTTATCCCCCAAAATCCAAAAACGTGTAAAATTCTCGCTGATTTCCTGGATGTCTTGCGCAATTACTTCCAGTCCATATTCAACTGCTGCCGCTTGCGGAGCAATTGCCGCGAATGGTTGTTCAGGGTGTTCTGCCACAAAGCGAGCAGCATAGGCTGTACTAGCTGTTATTTCAATACGAGCCTGAGGAAAATGTTCCTGAATATATTTCTTCCCCTGAGCAATTGCCTGCGGATGAGAATAAATGACCTCTACAGCCTTATCGGCACTCGTGGCTAACAGTTGTTGGGCAATCGGTTGAACAATCTCTGCAACCGCATGAATCTCCGCCTGATGAAAGAGATAGTCAATCGTTTCATGAACACTACCTTCAATCGAGTTCTCTACTGGAATAACGGAATAGGTAACTTCCCCCGTTTCGTAGGCCTTGATAACCTCTGTAATCGTTTCAAAAGCCTGCAAATCCGCAGTCGGAAAGGCCTGCTGGGCCACTTGATGTGTAAAAGAACCACGAGGTCCTAGATAGGCTACTTGCATAAAATTTTCCTTGCTACTTGTTCTGGATTCAGTTTATCTGTATCGATTACAGTATCAGCTAAACCTTGATAAAGTGCCATTCGTTCACGATAGAGGGCTTCAAACTCTTCCTTACTACACTGTAAAAAGAGAGGTCTTTGCGACTGTCTATCCTTACTAATTCTCTGATAGGCAACTTCAAAGGAGGCAGTAAGAAGTACATTGTTCTCCCTATTTGCCAACAGCAATTCCCTGTTTACTTCAGATTTAATCACACCACCACCAGTTGACACGATACAATTACTAGGTAAGTCCAGCAATTCTTTCAGTACCTCTGTCTCCAGTTGTCTAAACGAAGCCTCTCCTTCAAGACTGAAATAGTCAGCAATAGGCATACCAATCCGTTCTTCAATGATATGGTCCATATCGTAAACGGGGAGATTTAACAAATGTGCTGTTGTTGTTTTTCCAACTCCCATAAATCCAAGTAAAACGATTGGCATACGTTCTCCTAATCCATCAAACTATTTAAGTGTTCAAAGAAGGCAGGATAGCTAGTATTGATAGCTTCTGCTCTTTCCAATACAACTTCTCCATCTTTGGCCAACAAGGCGGCAATGGCAGTCATCATACCGATACGGTGGTCACCAAATGTATTGATTTCAGCACCATGTAAAGCAGTTGGTCCGTGAATAATCATACCATCTTCTGTTGGTTCAATAGTTGCTCCCATACTATTTAGAGCATCTGCAACAACCTGAATACGATCCGTTTCTTTGACTTTCAACTCCTCAGCATCACGAATAATCGTTGTTCCATGTGCTTGAGTCGCTAGTAAGGTAATAATTGGCAACTCATCAATCAAACGAGGAATCAATTCGCCTGCAATCTCCGTAGCCTTCAATTCCGACGTTTCAACTGTAATGGTAGCAGATTTTGCAAGTTCATCTATGTTAGAAAGGGTCATTTTTCCGCCCATAGCTTTAATGACATCTAGAATACCAGTCCGAGTTTCATTGATTCCTACATTTTCAAGGACAATTTTTGAACCTGGTACGATTAAGCCAGCAACCAACCAAAAAGCAGCACTTGAAATATCTCCTGGAACTGTAATCTCTTGGGCAATAAACTCCTGACCACCTTGGATGCGGATTTCCTTGCCATTGACTTCTAACTGTCCACCAAACTGGACAATCATATCTTCTGTATGGTTTCGAGTCAACTCTTTTTCTACGATGACCGACTCTCCCTCAGCCTGCAGGGCAGCAAAAATCAGAGCTGATTTTACTTGGGCAGAAGCTACAGGAAGTTGGTAGCGAATTGGTTTTAAATTCTTATTCCCTTTGATGGTCAACGGAGGTAGGTCACGTTCAGTTTGTCCAGAAATCTCTACTCCCATTTGACTGAGTGGAATAGTCACTCGGTCCATGGGACGTTTGGATAAGGAATCATCACCAAACATAGTCGCCTCAAAGTCTTGACCTGCCAAAACGCCTGAAATCAAACGAATCGAGGTTCCAGAATTTCCCATATCCAAATCATTTTTTGGTGCTTGAAGACCATCAAAGCCAACACCGTGTACTTCAACAATATCACCATTGTCTTCAATTTTTACACCCAAATCACGAAAGACCTGCATGGTTGACAAGACATCTTCCCCACGTAAAATATCGTGGACACGAGTAACACCTTTTGCAAGGGAACCAAAAATAATAGAACGATGACTGATTGATTTATCACCTGGGACACGAATTTTTCCTTGTAATTTTTCTACATTTGTTCTTAATTTCATAACTCATACCTCGAAATAGTGTTAGACCTATTCTATCATATTTATTGAATATTTTCAGATTTTTTTTGGAAAATTATATCTAAATAAAAGCGATACTCAAAATCTACAGAAATTAAAGAAAGAATTTTCAGAATTTACTGTAATTTTTACACAAAATCATGAATATTGGTTTTAAATTCTTAAAAATAATGGTATAATTGAGAAATCTATAAATGAAAGAGGAAGACCTATTGTTTACACCAATCAGCGAAAAAATTGATATCAATCAAGTACGAGAACATTCAAAACTTTCTCCAGAAACACTTACTAAAAAACAAGCTCGTGACCGTGAACTTGAGGCTATTTTAAAGGGAGAAGATGACCGTCTTCTCTTGGTTATCGGACCATGTTCATCAGACAATGAAGAGGCCGTTTTGGACTACGCACACCGCTTGGCCAAGCTTCAAGAAGAGGTCAAAGATAAAATTTTCATGGTCATGCGCGTCTATACTGCCAAGCCACGTACCAATGGTGATGGTTATAAAGGACTCATGCACCAACCAGATACAGATGCTGCACCAAGCCTCATCAACGGAATCAAAGCTGTTCGTAACCTCCACTATCGTGTCATTACGGAAACAGGTTTAACTACTGCTGACGAGATGCTCTACCCTGAAAATCTGCCTTTGGTTGATGACTTGGTTTCCTACATCGCTATCGGAGCTCGTTCGGTTGAAAATCAGCAGCACCGTTTTGTAGCGTCAGGCATCGATGTTCCAACAGGCTTGAAAAATCCAACATCTGGCAACCTCAAAGTCATGTTCAACGGTCTTTTTGCTGCTCAGAAGAAGCAATCCTTCCTCTTCAACAATACTGAAGTTGAAACATCTGGCAACCCACTTGCTCACGTTATTCTTCGTGGCGCAGTCAATGAAAATGGTAAATACCTACCAAACTATTACTATGACAATCTTCTAGAAACCATTGACCTCTATGATCAATTTGGTTTGAAAAATCCATTCATCATCATCGATACCAACCATGACAATTCTGGGAAAAATTATTTGGAACAAATCCGTATCGTCCGTCAAACCTTAATCAACCGTGACTGGAACGAAGCCATTCGTAACTACGTTCGCGGATTCATGATTGAATCCTACATTGAAGACGGTCGCCAAGACAATCCAGATGTCTATGGAAAATCCATCACAGACCCTTGCTTAGGCTGGGAAAAAACACAAGAACTCATCCGAGAAATTTACAACAGATAGGAAGATATTATGGGAATTCACAAACGTAGCACCAGTTTAGACATCGACAAAGTAAAGGAACTTTCCAAGTTAGAAGGAGAATTTCTAGCTGCAAAAAATCAGCGCGATGAAGAACTGAAAAGAATTATCCGAGGCGAAGATGACCGTCTGCTCTTGGTTATAGGCCCTTGCTCATCAGATAATGAAGAGGCCGTTCTAGAATATGCACGTCGTCTCTCTAAGCTTCAAGAGGAAGTCAAAGATAAAATCTTCATGGTCATGCGGGTTTACACAGCTAAGCCACGTACCAATGGGGAAGGCTATAAAGGACTGGTTCATCAGCCAGATACTTCTAAATTACCAGACCTCATTAACGGTATCGCTGCCGTTCGTAATTTGCATTACCGTGTCATTACTGAGACCGGACTCACAACTGCTGATGAAATGCTCTACTCTGCCAACTACCCTCTTGTGGAAGACTTGGTGTCCTACCATGCTATCGGAGCACGTTCGGTTGAAGACCAAGAACACAGATTTGTTGCATCAGGTATCGATATGCCAACTGGTATGAAAAACCCAACTTCTGGTAATTTGACCGTTATGTTCAATGGTATCTACGCCGCACAAAACAAACAGAACTTTATTTACCGTGATGCAGAAGTTGATACAGATGGCAACCCTCTAGCTCATGCTATCCTTCGTGGTGCCAATACTGAAAAGGGCGGTTATGAGCCAAACTACTACTATGATATTCTCTTGAAAACCATCAAACAGTATGAACAATTTGGTCTTAAAAATCCATTTATCGTAATTGATACCAACCACGACAATTCTGGTAAAAATTACCTGGAACAAATCCGTATCGTCCGTCAAACCCTCATCAACCGTGATTGGAACGAATCCATTCGCAAGTACGTTCGTGGTTTCATGATTGAATCCTACTTAGAAGACGGCCGTCAAGATAGCCCTGAGGTATTCGGCAAATCCATTACCGACCCTTGCTTAGGTTGGGAAAAAACGGAAGCTCTGATTCGTGAAATTCATCAAACCGTCTAATTCTTTCCTTAATTTTTTATACGATAAATAATTTGGAGGTAAGCTATGAACATTGATGGTTACACTCGTCTTGCTGCCGTTGTTGCAAAGCCAATCAAACACTCCATCTCCCCCTTCATTCATAATCTGGCTTTTAAGGAAACAGGTGTAAATGGTGTCTATGTCGCTTGGGAAATTCCCGAGGAAGATTTGGCTGTAACGCTTGAAAATATCAAACGATATGATATGTTTGGTATCAACCTGTCCATGCCCTATAAGCAGGCTGTCATCCCTTATCTCGATAGCCTGACTGACTCTGCTCGCTTAATTGGCGCTGTCAATACCGTCATTCATAAAGATGGAAAACTAATCGGTCACAACACCGATGGAATTGGATTTTTCAAGAGTTTGGAAAGACTAAAAGGCTTTCAAGTTAAGAACAAGCGACTGACCATTCTAGGTGGTGGTGGTGCTTCTACTGCTATCATAGCTCAGGCTACATTGGATGGTGCAAAGGAAATTACTATTTTCTGCCGTCAACAAAGCTTGGAAAGAACACAGGCGAGTCTTACACCTATTGCTCAAGCAACTGGAGTTCCCGTGAAGGTCCTAGCGCTTGATGATAGCCAATTACTACAGGAACATATCACCAACTCCGACTTACTAGTCAACGGAACCAGTGTAGGCATGGATGGGTATTCTCAACCTGTTCCTTCTACCATTCGCTTTCCCGAAAATCTTTTGGTTGCAGATGTGATTTATCAACCATTCGAAACACCTTTATTAAAACTAGCCCAATCACAAGGCAACCCTACTATTAACGGTTTGGGCATGCTCCTTTTCCAAGCGGCTGAAGCATTCCAAGCCTGGACTGGTAAGGAAATGCCGACTGACTTGATTTGGGACCAATTAGTCCAGAAATACGACATCAAATAGAGAGGAAATCTGATGAAACTGACCGTCAATCTTCCCAACACTCCCTACGACATCCTTATCCAAAGAGGAAGTTTAGCACAGACAGGTACATGGGTCAAAGAACTTTGGAAACCTCAGAAAATCGCCATTATTACAGATGACCACGTTGGCTCACTCTACCGTGAAACAGTTCAGTCAAGCTTAGAACAAGCTGGTTTTGAAACCATTGTCTTTGCATTTCCAGAAGGCGAAGCTTCAAAAAATCTTGATACCGTCAATCAGGCCTACGAATTTCTCGTAAAAAATGGTATGACACGAAGTGATGGAATCATTGCTCTCGGCGGGGGAGTCGTTGGCGATTTAGCTGGCTTTGTTGCCTCTACCTATATGCGAGGTATCCATTTTCTACAAATTCCAACCAGCTTGACTGCTCAGGTTGATTCCTCTATCGGGGGAAAAACTGGCGTGAACACCCCATTTGCCAAAAATATGGTGGGGACCTTCTGCCAGCCTGACGGCGTTCTCATTGACCCTGATACCCTAAAAACACTCGGCAAACGAGAATTGATTGAAGGAATGGGCGAGGTTGTCAAATATGGCTTAATAGATGATGTGAAGCTCTGGGAAACCCTAGACCAATTAGACGGCTCTGTCGAGAGCATTCTGGAACATGCTGACTATATTATCTACCACTCCTGTGAAGTCAAACGCAAGGTTGTTGTCGAAGATGAATTAGACAACGGTGTCAGACTCTACCTCAACTTCGGTCACACGATTGGACATGCTATTGAAGCGACCGCTGGCTACGGCCAAGTCATGCACGGTGAAGCTGTTGCCATCGGTATGGTACAAATCTCACGCGCAGCTGAGAAAAAAGGACTGATGCCAGCTGGTATGACAGAAAAGATTATCGCCATGTGTGAAAAATTCGGCTTGCCGACTACACACCAGCCTTGGAATGTAGATGAATTATACGCCGCCCTAACTCACGATAAAAAAGCACGTGGCAAGACCATCAAACTTGTCATCGTTCCTCAATTGGGACAGGCAGCCATCCATCAAATCCCAATGGAAGAAATGCTGGAGTTTCTACAAGTATAAGAAAAAGACTACTGACTTGAATAAATCAGTAGTCTTATTTTTTGTATAGTCTTTCAGTTTGCTTTTAGTACTAGGCAACGAGTTGAAGACAGTACTGGAGTACGGCAAAACGAGTTAACGACGTAATAAAAGATAAACTGAACGACTGATATGTAAAGCCCTTTGTCAAGTAAAAACAATCGAACTGATTAAAAAATGAAAAGTATCTAGAAAGAGCCTAGTTCTTAGCTTCGGGCATTGGCCACTCTGATATTCGTGGATTGGTTACCTACAGGTCAATGGTTCTGCCGCGAGTCCTACTCTCTATAAGCGTGGATCACAATTGTGCCACTTAGTCGTTTCGTAGATGACTCAAACCTTGAAGTCCTAAACTCCTTCAAGATACTTTCCATTCAAACATGATTTCAATCCTTATTTCTGTCCAAATTCACCCAGTGATTTTGGATAGAAATAGGGATTCCTCATCGCTCTGCGATGATAAAACTTAATGGTCAAAAGTGTACATGAAAACAAGCGCTAACTTCAAGCTATTCTTCCTGTCATCATCCCCCAAATAAAACCAGACAATTCTCGTGCAATAGCTGTTTTAGCAACATTTTGTTTCTTATTTTTTCCTAGAACAAGTGTGCGATAACGTCTTCTTAAGCGTTCATTAGCCTTATCCGCATAAGCAATCACCTCCACTCGGTTTCCACTTTGTCTCCGTTTCAATTCTTTGGATTTATACCCAATCGTCCCCTTAGCCAATGATTGTGCAGCTTCTATCAGAAGTCGTCTCACATGGCTATTCCCAGCTTTGGTGATAGCACCTCTTCTCTCCTTGTCGCCGCTAGAATTTTCGCTAGGAGTTAGCCCAAGATAAGAAGCAAAATGTTGAGCTGTCGCAAAGCGATTAAAATCACCGATTTCTGTCACAATGGAAAGAGCAGTTAGTGTTTTAATGCCAATAAAGCAAGAAAGCCGTGAGACCTTCTCTTGGTAACTGTCGCTTTGACCCAGTTGCTCAATTCGTGCATCATACCGTTCTATTTGATCTACTAATTTCTCATAGGTCAATAGATATTCTGTCAAAATCTCTGCGTAAAGTCCCTCAGGTTTTAGGGAACGGAGCCAGCGAACATGTTTCTGTGTCCAATTACTGCTTCCCTCGGTATAGCGAAAATCATGTCGGAGACAGAAGGCAAGAATTTGTTGTTTGATTTTCTTCAGAGCCACTTTGTGGTCTGTTCTCATGCGGATATATTCTTTGACTTGTTCATCCTCAACAGTAGGAATATGAACAGGCCGATAGCTACGAAAGGCCAGAGCTTTTGCGAGCTGAGCTGCATCTTTTTTATCAGTCTTAACACGCTTAGATCCTTCCTTCATCACCGTTGTAGGCGCCATCACGATACAGGGAATCCCGTGAGCTTGTAGCTGGTGATATAGGGTAAATCCAAGACATCCGGCTTCGTAGCCACATAACACTTCTGCATCTTGACCATATAAACGACGAAGCTCATTCACATAGTTCACAATATAGCTAACATTTGGACCAACTTTAGTGCTATGTTTGAATTGATTCGCCATCATATCATAATAGCAGAGTGAAAAACTTTCTTTGTGAACATCCATTCCGATGAAAAGTGTGGTAAAATGAAACATATAAGACCTCCAATTGAGTGTGGTAATTCCTGTTAGAAGTTGATTGTTTTTTTTATTCTAGTGTACAGGTAAATCCACGAATTCTCAACTGGGGGTCTTTACATATTGTCTATAAAATCATCTCATCGTCAGTTAGTTTCTCACCGCTGTTTTTGTAGAAAAGGTCCATCAAGTTTTGAACAGTCAAGTTCTTCTTCTCTTCTCCTTCTACATCAACAACAATCTGACCACGGTGCAACATGACCAAACGATTACCATATTCAATGGCGTTTTCCATATTATGCGTAATCATCAGAGCTGTCAACCGGTGACTTTCCACGATTTTCTTGGTCAATTCCATAACCATATCGCTGGTTTTTGGATCAAGGGCCGCAGTGTGTTCGTCCAGGAGCAGAACTTTTGGTTTAACCAGCGAAGCCATCATCAAGGTCAGAGCCTGACGTTGACCACCTGAAAGAAATTGCGTGTCCACCTTCATACGGTTTTCTAATCCCAGACCAAGCTCTTTCAAGGCTTCCTTAAAAATAGCACGTTCACTATCCTTCACACCCCAACCAAGACCGCGCGACAATCCACGACGATAGGCAATAGCCATATTTTCTTCAATGGTCAAGCGGGAAGCTGTTCCCATCTTAGGATCTTGGAAAACACGGCTGATGTCCTTAGAACGTTTGGCAGCTGAGACATGCTTAATGGATTTACCTTCAAGCAAAATATCGCCCGAATCAACCGTCAAGGCACCTGCAAGTGAGTTCATGAAAGTTGATTTACCAGCACCATTACCACCGATGATAGAGATAAAATCCCCTTCTTTCACATCTAGGTTCAACCCACGAAGGACATGGTTCTCATTAACTGTTCCAGCTTCGAAGGTTTTATGAATATTTTGAATTGATAAAATTGTAGACATGACTTCCTCCTAAGCATTTCCATTCAATTTTGGACGACGAATATTCAATTTCTTCTGCAATTCTGGCACATAGAGAACGGTTGCCAGAAGGATAGCTGAGAAGAGTTTAACAAGGTCTGCATCCATACCTGGAATTTCCAAAATCGCTAAGATAATCAAACGGTAAACAACTGCACCGAGAACAACCGATAGGAGTCTCCAACCCAAGCGTAAGTTACGCAAGATAACTTCTGCAATAATGACAGATGCCAAACCGATAACAATGGTACCAGTACCTGAATTGAGATCTGCATAGCCATTATTCTGAGTAAGAAGAGCACCACAAAGGGCAATTAGACCATTCGACAACATATAGCCGTAGATTTTCATATTATCTACATTGATACCATTGGACTCACTCATTGGAATATTATCCCCTGTTGAACGAATAGCTAGACCAATTTGTGTATTGAGCAAGAGCGTCAATAAGCTTATAACTGCTAGCACAAAGACCAGACCAATCACCAAAACGGCATTTGTTTTTGTCAAACCGAAATCCTGCAATTGGGTCACTAGAGTTTCTTGCTTAAGTAGAGCCACATTGGCTTTGCCTAATATTTTCAAGTTGATAGAGTAGAGACCTGTCAAGGTTACAATACCAGTCAAAAGGGCTGGAATTTTTAGTTTTGTATGAAGTAACCCAGAAATCAAGCCTGCACCCATACCAACTACCATAGCCATAAAGGTTGCCAGCAAGGGACTCACTCCGTTCACAATCCCTGTCGCACAAACAGCAGCTCCAAGCGGATAAGACCCCTCAGCTGTCATATCAGCAATATCTAAAATACGAAACGTCAAGTAAACACCAATCGCCATAACTGACCAAAGCAAGCCTTGCGAGATACTTGATAAAATAATATCCACGATTTTCTCCTTTTTCTAAATTCGTAGTCAATACTAGGTTCTATCTTACCAATCTTATTCCGATACAGCAAGCTTAGAAGTATCGATACCTAATTTCTGAGCCATTTCTTCATTAACGTGAAGACTGACGGTCTCTGGGTATTCTACTGCTGTTTCTGACACATTGGCTCCTTCGATAATCTTAATAGCCATTTTTGCAGTTTGACGACCTAAAGCTACATAGTTGGTACCGTAAGTCAAAAGCCCTCCTTCATCCACCATGTCCGTTGAACCACCGATTACTGGAACCTTATGCTCCACAGATAATTCACCGATCATGGTCATGGTTGAAGCGACAGTATTGTCTGTTGGAATAAAGAGAGCATCTACATCCTTCATCAAGCTAGTTGTCGCATCTTGGACTTCATTTGAAGATGTGATTCCTTTTACTACTACCTTATAACCTGCTTTTTCCAGCAATTCCTTAGCTTGCTCTACCTGGACTTCTGAATTACGTTCGCTAGTAGTGTACAAAATACCAACTGTCTTAGCATCTGGAACAGCTTGACCTAGCAATTCAACCTGTTTGTCAATTGGAGCTTGATCAGAAGTACCTGTCAAAAGTCCACCTGGTTTTTCAATGGATTCTACCAAGTCAGCTGACAAGGGATCTGTAACCGCAGTAAAGACAATCGGCGTTTCAGTAGACACAGTCGCTAAACTCTGGGCAGACGGCGTAGCGATTGCCAAGACAATATCATTTCCATCGATTAATTGTTCTGAAATGGTTTGAAGATTAGCTTGATCGCCTTGGGCATTTTGATAATCCAAAACCAATTTTTCACCCTCTTTATAACCATTTGCTTCTAATTCCGCCACAAAACCCTCACGGGCAGCTGTCAATGATTCATGCTCCATATATTGGAGAACTCCAACTTTTACCACATCTGAGGAAGCTTGTTCTGATGATGAGGAACAAGCTGCAAGTGTTAGCAAACCCATACTTGCTACTGAAATAGTTGCCAATTTTTTTACTAGCTTATAATACATAAACGTTTCTTCTCCTAAATATTTTACTCTTCTAATGCTTTTATAGTCGCTGCATCAATACCAACAGCTTTAGCCATTTCTTCATTGACGGTAATAGCCGCTGTATTTGGTTTTTCAACTGCTAAGTCAGCAAGCTTTTCACCCTTCAAAATCTTCACAGCCAATTCACCAGATTGAACACCGATAGCATGGTAGTCGACACCGTAGGTAAATAGAGCTGCGTCAATAACTGCCGCGTCACTTCCCATAGCTGGAACTTTTGCTTCTTTTAAAATATCACCGATTGTTGAAGCTGTAGAGGCAACTGTATTATCAGTTGGAAGATAGATAGCATCGACTTTTCCTGCAAGTGAAGTAATAGCTTGCTGAACATCGTTTGTCGTCGTAACTGTTGTCACTTCTACTTTTACACCTTTTGCTTCGAGTGCTTTTTTAGCCTGCTCAGCTTGGACTTCTGAGTTTACCTCGCTAGAATTGTAGAAAATACCGACAGTCTTCGCAGTTGGTACAACTTTGAGCAACATCTCGATTTGACCTTCCACATCAGTTGCATCAGTCGATCCCGTCATGGTCCCACCTGGTTTTTCCAATGATTCAACCAAACCTGCTTCAACTGGATCTGTGACAGCTGTGAATACACTTGATGTTTCACTATCTGCATTAAGCATGGCTTGGGCTGCCGGTGTTGCGATGGCAAAGTTAAGATCATTTTTCCCTGCCAATTTCTCAACCATTGTCTGTAAGTTTGCTTGATCACCTTGGGCATTTTGCAAATCAATCGTCAGATTTTCACCTTCCTTGTAGCCTGCTTCTTCGAGTGCCTCTACAAAGCCTTCACGAGCTGAGGTCAACGCTTCATGTTCAGCATATTGAATAATACCAACATTGACTGAACTTGAATCTGACGAATTGGAACTGCATGCAGCAAGCGTTACTGCTGACAAAAGTGCTACTGAACTAAGTATAATTTTTTTAAATCCCATGATTATTCTCCTTTTATAAATATAATTGTAAACAAGAAAGGACCGCTTAGACTACACTCTAAACGGTCCTTATATTTCATCTGTATAGGAAAACAGAATGAATTATCCGTGCCATTTAGATGTATCATCTATGAGGCACATGTCAAAATAGCTACAGCCACATAGATACAAACTTTACGTTCCCGTGTTTGCATCCATGTTTACCATGACTACAAACACTACCTAAAATAGCCGTAGAAATAAGTATGATTAGCTGAATGATTTTGACACATTTGTAACATCTCTGTTTCCCTTTCTCATTTATTTGTAACTATCATAACTGTTTTCAAATTATTTGTCAATAGGAAATTGCGTAAATTTTCAGATTTTTCAAGTTTTTTCGAATTTTTCTAAAAATAGAACCCTATATTATTAGCTATAAAACGATCTGTCATCATGTTTATATAGCTTTTTACTTTACTTTTATACTCAATTAAATTAAAAATCTGAAGTACAATAGAAACATGGAATTTACTAACGAAATGATTAAAGAGCTCAAAACAGCTCTAAAAGATAAAAACTTAGCACCTTATCACAAACGTATTCAAGCAGTATATCTTAGGGCTATCCATACTCCCTACAAAGCGATTATGGACATGCTGAATGTCTCACACGATACAATTTGGAGACTGACTAAGAAATTATCAAGAACATGGTTTAACAGGTCTTACATCAGATGCTAGAGGAGGTCGTCGCCACTCTTATATGACAGTTGAAGAAGAACAAGCCTTCTTGAGTGAGCAGTTAACTTCTGCTGTAAATGGAGAATTTGTAACTGTTGAATCCCTCTATAGAGCTTATCAAGATAAAATTGGTCGCACGACAACTAAAGATGGTTTCTACCAACTATTGAAACGTCATGGATGGGTCAAAGAATCAAAAGATTCTTTGAGACGGGAAATAAAGCTTACGCAGTAAGCAACAAAAATTAGCCCCCGTCCAGAACATCCAAAGAAAGCAGACGCCGAAACGATTCTAGCGTCTAAAAATAAAATCTTTGTACAAGGAAAAGTCAGGCAAGCGGTTTCTTGAACAAAATTCCTACAACCAAACCCGGCTTATATATCAAGATGAAGCAGGGTTTGGTCGGATTAGTAAACTGGGGGCATGTTGGAGTCCTAAAAACTACCGTCCGAATATCTCAAGCCATCATATCCGAGAATTTCGTTACTGCTATGGTGCGGCAGATGCACACACAGGGGAATCTTTCTTCATAATAGCTAGTGGTTGTAATACCGCTTGGATGAATGAATTTTTACGTCAATTATCAAAAGCTTATCCCGATGACTACATCATTTTAGTCATGGACAATGCAATTTGGCATAAATCTCAGGCACTTGAAATTCCTGATAATATTGAATTTGCGTTCATACCACCATATACCCCTGAGATGAATCCCATTGAACAAGTTTGGGCAGAAATCCGCAAACGCGGATTTAAGAACAGAGCTTTTCAAACATTGGAGTCAGTCATTGATAAGCTCCAAGAAATCATTCAAGAGTTAGATAGTGAAACTCTAAAAAGTATTGTACATAGAAAATGGGTTTATTCAGATTTTGAAATCGAATAAGCATCATTTCTGCTTTTCTTCTCAAAGCGGCGAGATTGGGGAATAGTCAGTGGGACGATGGGCTGTGACATAAAAAAATCCTCCAGTTATGTTTTTCTAACAATATACTGGAGGAGGGAGTGATTAGATAGATACCTTGTTATTGGGCGGTTACGAATGATTGGATAGGTACCTTGTTATGGGGCGGTTACGGTTACCCTAGTACGAGCAACGCCTCTCCGTAACCGCCCAATAACAAGGTATATTGAAAAGGTTCCAAAGTCCTGTCGACTCTGGAACCTTTTTCTATTTACACGCTCTCTTAATTGTTTCCTTCCATGGCAAATAAGCCTCTAGCACCTCTTTTTTTGCGAGCGTCTCTTCGTTGGGTAAGTGTTCTAGAAGATAGGTCATATATTTCTCTGCATCAAGTCCGTGTCGCTTAGCTGTTTCCAAAAGACTCAAAATGACAGCTGTCGACTTGGCTCCCTCAAAGCTCTGAGAGAACAGCCAATTTTTTCTGCCCATCACCAAGGTCTTCATAGCCCTCTCAGCCATATTGTTGGATAGGACTAGGTCACCGTCCAAGAGAACGTTTCGGAAGGTGGTTTCGTATTTGAGGCTATACTCCATTGCAGTGCCCAATTTGGAGCCTGGCAAAACGGCCTGATTGCGACACCAATCAAAGAACTCGTCCATCAAGGGAGTTAACTCTGTCTGCCGTTTATGTCGCCGTTCCTCAGTAGACAAATCTGCCCAGTCATTCTCTAAGGCAAATAGGCGGTCGCAATAGGCTAAACCCTTAGCACCTAAAGAAGTCTTGTCTGTCTTCTTAGGAGTCGCCTCAAAGAATTTTCTTCTGACATGAGCCCAACAGCCAACCAGCTGAGCCTTGTCTAACTGCCGATAGGCTGACCACATGTCACAATGTACATAGCCCGCATAGTCCCCAAGAACTTCCTCCACAACCAAGCCACTCCGTCGTTTGTCATGATGATAGAGGGTGATGCCCTTTTTCTCATGCTTCCCAGACAAGAAAGTCCAGTAGAAGGTCAACTGGCTATCATTTTCTAAGACCTTGTAGGAGGTTTCATCCGCATGGAGAATAGGCTGCTCCAACAATTTCTCGTGCAACAGGTTATAAATCGGTTCGAAATAATACTGACTAGACTTGATGTGCCAATTGGCTATTTCCTTGCGACTGATGGGCAGACCGAGCTTGTTCCAATCCTCTTCCTGACGGTAATTGGGCACCTTCAGATTGAACTTCTGGTGAATGGTGTGGGCAATGATAGAGGCTGAACCCAAGCTGTGTGCCAAAGGTGCCTTAGGAATGGGAGCCTTGATAATCTTATCGCTCAGATTCTTCTGACTACATGCCTGACACTTGTATGCGTGTTGAACATGGTCAATCCGCTTTAATTGTGCAGGAATGAAGACCAACTCTTGTCGTTGAACAGTTGAACCAATCTCCTTTAATTGACCATGACAGTCTGGACAGGTACAATCTTCGCCTTGCAATTCGTGATGCACTATCTCTGGAGTGAATTGGCTGAAAATAGCCTGACGAACTCCCTTAGCTTTCTTGCGTTTATAGGTAATCGTTTCTGTTTCAACTGGGTAAGTCAGCTTCTTCTTCAGGGAGAATTTCCTCCCCAAACAAGCTCAGCTGACCGGGTTGATACACAACCTTCTCTGATGATTTTCCGTAGAGTTTCTGTCTCAGATACTCAATCTGTTCACGAAGGAGGCTCAACTCGTTGGTCATGATTTCAATGGTTTTTGTTAGACTTTCAATCACTTTATCTTGTGACTCCATGGACTTACCTCCTTCTTTTTATCTCATTATACACAAAGAAAAGCCATGATTTCAATAGAAATCACGACTTTTTGAAAGATTTATTTTTGGATTGATAGAAAATCCTTTCATGAGCCAGTCCACCTGCTCGGAAGTTAGAGCCTTGACCTCTTCTTCATTGTTTGGCCAGGTCAATTTTCCATTCTCAAAACGTTTATACAATAACCAAAATCCTTGTCCGTCCCAGTAAAGAGCTTTGAATCGGTCTTTTCGACCTCCGCAGAAGAGATAGACCTGACCTGAAAAGGGATCCAGATTGAATTGACTTTTGACAAGGTAGGCGAGAGAATCAATCCCTTGACGCATGTCCGTTTTACCGCAAACCAAGTAGACTTGACCTAAATCACTGAGTCGGATGGTCATAGTGCAGTACCTTATCCAAGATTGTTTCTAATATTTTTTGGTTGATAGAGTGAAAGAATGTGACTTCCACTTTTCCGAGACGAATTTTCATCAGAATATCGTTTCTGCCTTTCTTCTCAAAGCGGCGAGATTGGGGAACAGTCAATGGGACGATGGGCTGTGACATAATAAATCCTCCAGTTTTGTTTTTTATAACAGTATACTGGAGGAGGGAGTGATTAGATAGATACTTTGTTATTGGGCGGTTACGCCTCTCCTTTAAACCGAAAAAATCCCATTGCCACAGATTCAACCTGACAATGAGATTTTTTCTTTGTTCTTAGTCTGTCAGGCACTATCGTTTCGTATAAGTAACCAAACGATAGCCCAGCAAGAAGAGGATAATGCCTAGCGACAGAACCGCTATGACCACCGCATTCCCTGTATATGGAATCTCAATACCGGGCGGTGTGATGGGCTTGTTCTTGATTTTTACAATCTCAGAAACATGCGAATCCGAGCTAATCTCAAACGGTATCGTATCGTGAGACAGAAGATATCCTGTAGGTGCCTGCACCTCCTTTAGGTAATAACGACCATAAGGAAGAGAACCTACTTGAAAACGACCATCTGAGCCTGAAGTGACATGATAAGAATTGCCGTCGATAGTCACTTCCTTCAGTTCTCCATTCACTTCCTCAAGGACTACAAACTCTGCCCCTGATAAGGGAGCTGTGCTTGTTGAAACCTTCAGAAAGGTTTTACTGCCGGTTTCCTTGCTTGGTCTTCTGACTTTTGCCTCAATCTGCGCAACACTGCCGTCAACTTTCATCAAGAATGGGACAACCTCGAGACTCGTAGGAGTTCCTACTTGTCGGACATAATACCACCCTTTAGCCAAACCCTGAAAAGTGGCCTGACCTTCTGAAGTAAGGGCTTGCGAAGAAATCGGCTCTCCGTAGAGTTGGTTTAACTCGGACCGACTTTTTATATATAAAGTATCTGCCAACTGTCCAGAAGAGGCTGGCTCTTCTGCAGCAATATACCAAGCCTCCAAGCCTGTCGACACTTGACTGGCATCTATTCCGTCTGGAAGAGGAATATGAACCTGAACATCAAAGGAGTCTTGTGCTTGAAGTGAAAGCGAGGGCAGTGACAATACACAAATAATAGCTATGAAACAACATACTAGCTGTCTGATTCGTCTCATCTGTCCCTCCTTTTCTACTCTATCCTAGGCGTCTTCTGCCTGGCGTTTTTTCATAGCGATGAATGCAAATACCATTGTACTCAAACCTACAACTGTAAATACAACTGTACCAATGCCACCAGTTTGTGGAATGGTAATCTTTTTGTTTTTCACTTGTTGGAAGTTAGTAGTATTTACCTCTTCACCTGAACCCCAGCTACCTCTATTCACTGTAAATTGAATCTTATCACTTGGTAAAGCGTAGCCTTCTGGAGCCTTGGTTTCTTTCAAGTAGTAGGTTCCAGCTTTCAAACCTTTAACTTCGAATTTACCTTCTGTAGATGAAATGAACTTGAAAGCTTGAGACTCATCTGCTACCCACTGCCACTGCATATTCAAGGCTTCATAGGCTGCATCACGTGCTGCTTTTTTAGTAACAACTTCACCACTATTTGCTTTTACTGCTGCAAGATAATCTTGTTCTGCTTGTGTGTACTTAGTCAATGAATCTGCTTGGGTATTTGCTGATTTCAAAGCCAAATATTGATTTTGATCATTCGTCACCACAAACTCTGCGCCGAGAAGTTTGTCACCACCAAAGTTGTCTTGATTATCTGTCTTGATGAAACGTTTTCCGTGAGTGATAACTTTTGGTTGTTCTGGTACTAGCGGTGGTGGGTTGTCTGATGGGTTGTTGGTTACGGTGAGGATATGACCTTTATCAACACCTTGTTCAACAGTATAAGTTGGAAGGTAGCCGTTAATATCCTTTTCGACAACTATGTATTCTTTTGTTGATTTTAAATCAGCATGAGTAAACTCAATTTCTGTTTGACCTGGTTGAATTGTAATTTCTTCACCAATCTTTTTACCAGTTTCTTTTTCATAGACAACAAATGTTGCAGATTTATTTTGTGACTTATCTCCCCAAACTTTATTGATTTTAATTTTCAGCTGACCACCTTCTTCTTTCGGTGTCACTGGTTTTGGCTCTGAATCAGTGAAGGTACGTGGGCGGTTACCATAGTGGAATTTCACTTTGTTAGGGATTTCAGTATCAACAATGGCTGAGTCGTTTAGGACACCCCTATAGGTCAAAGTGATGTTAACATCCCGAGTTTTAGCAGCCTCTTCAATAGCGGCAAGACCGACTTCCTTCATTTTCACCATAAAGCCACGTTTGTCTTGAGTAATAGTGTAGTGATCATTTCCATTAAGAGCTACAACTTCTTTAGAAGCAACTTGGATTGAGCCTTCAACAAAGTCCAACCCTTCAACCATCAAGTCTTCCCAGACAATTGTCTTGTAAGAAGAACCTTTTGGAATTTTTGTAGTGATTTTATAGTCTATTTCTTCGCCAATTTCGACATTTTTTGTATCAGTTTTATCATTTCCAAAAGTCTTTTTCACAGTCGGCTTATCCTCTGTGTTCTTTGGATAAACATGGAGAGGGTTATTTGTGCTATCAAAATATCCTGTTCCATCAGGGAGAGTGACTGGTAAGACAAGACGGAATGGAACTGCCTTAGCTTCTGTTAATTCATTACCTTCTTGTTTATTGTAGTAAGGTGAGTTTGCCTTATCTTCCACAAAGATATAAGTGCCATTTGGAAGTGTAAATTCTGCACCAGCATTATTTTCACCAGTAACTACACCATTAGTACCATACTCTCCATCCATCAATTTGTAGTTCTCATTAGCACCATCACCAGAGATACCCAACTGATCACCAGTTTTTGTCACTTTATCTTGAGCTTGGTCAACCTTCTTCCAAACCTTGAAGTTGACACCTGCTATTTCTTTCGCACTACTACCAAAATAATCAGTAATTGTGCCAATCTGATTACCATTGTAGCCATCTTTTTTGGCTTCGTGATCAAAATCAGCGAACTGTTCCTTATTCAATAAAATTTTATGAACAAAAACTTTCGTTTGCTGCGGTTGCTGTGTATCATCAGCATGTACCAGATGGCGAATATTTCCCAATGGACCTAGGATTGTCACTAAGACGGTCAAGAGGGAAAATAATTTCGTTAGTTTTTTCATGAACATTCTCCTATTTTTTTAGTTGTGTTTCCATTAGGGGTTATAGACTGTTTTTGCGACGTCGCTCAACGGCAAAAGCAACGAACATCATCACCCCCCCTAATGCAATATATGGGATTGCGCCCATTCCACCTGCTTGCGGATATTCTCCTTTGCGGAGGTTTTTCACGATAATCAGGTGAGGATCCATACCGTCCAGACTGACGAGGTCACCACCATCTCGAATGGTAATCGTGCCATCTGCACCTATATCGATTTGGAATTCTTTTTCGATCTTTTGATAGCCCTCTGGAGCTACCGTTTCTTTCAGGATATAGGTTTTCCCTAAAGCCAATTGGTCAAAGCTCACTTCATCCCCTGTGGTCGTCGTTGTTTTGACAACGGCTGAGGCAGGATTATCACCTTCTCTTAGCTCAAACTCGGCTTCTAACCGTTGATTTGGATCACGGTAAGAGCGCTTGGCTAGTTTGATGGATGTGGTCGAGCGTGTGTTCTTCATGGTGAAGAGGACAACATTCTCCCCATTCGCTCTTTGAGCTAGGCTAACTTGATCATCTCCGTTATGGAGATAAGTCGTTCCATCATGGTTAATCTGGAAACGATATTGTTTCGGATTTAGTTGATAGCCTGTTGGAGCAGCTGTTTCTTCCAAGATATAGTAACCAAAACTTAGTGGTGTTTCGAATATACCATTTGCAGTTGTACCACTAGCAATTTCAGCATCTTTAACTCCATCATTGTTCGAATCGCTATAAATCTTGAATGTTGCTCCGTCTAGGAGTTGATTATCATTACGACTATCCGATTTTTGGAGTCGGAACTTGAATTGCTTGAAGTTCTTGATGGTTATCTCAAGGGTAGCCCCTTGTGACACATCAACCGTTACCATATTCGAATCAAAGTCTATGAGTCTCAGACTTCCATCTGCTTGGATCTCGAATTTAATGTCTCGCAACTCAGTGGTTGGTCTATAACCACCGGTTGGAACGACTGTCTCTTTCAAGATATAGATGCCGACTGGCAGGTTCGAGAAGGTAATACTATTGTCCGCATTGCTGGTAGTGCCTTTCATACCGACACCATCAATGACTACAGGTCGATTATCCTCTGTAAAGAGTTCAAATCGAGCGTTCAATCCAGTCGTTGGATTATGGTAGTCCCGTTTCTTCACTTTGATGCTACGACGTTCATTTTTAACGGTAATCGTTGTTGAGCGATCCGTCGCATCAATGTCACCGATAGCAAAGTTGTCATCTCCATTATCTGTCGTTACGCTACCATCTTCTGCAACCACCAGCTTGTACTTTTTACCGTTGGTCACATACCCTGTCGGTGATTGGCTTTCTTGTAGATAGTAGGTACCCGCGTCTGTAACAGTAAATTCAAGAATACCTTGGCTATTTGTTGTCTTTTCGTCCCCTATCTGGGTTGTTTGGTCAGAAGCAAAGAGCTTGAACTTGGCTCCTGCGAGAAGCGTTTGTTTGGTCTTGTCTATTTTCTTAACCTTGATTTTCTTCTCAAACTCATTTTTAAGGACGATAGACAAACGACCATCCTTGGTTGTAGTCCCCACTAAGTCTGTAGGGGCATCCACCTCAAGTTCAATCTGATTGGAAGCATTAACAGTAAATGTAAATGCTTCCAACTGTTTGTAACCACTTGGTGCACTGATTTCTTCCAATCTATAGCGCCCCTGTGGAAGCAAGAAGACTGCATCTCCATCAGCTCGTGTCGTCCATTCTACTGTCTTAGCAGTCGAGTTAACAACACCTCTATAATTATTTTGATGCCATGTCACATCTTTAAAGTTTGGAGCAGGTGTTTGATCCAGTGCAGTTATTTTCAATCGAACGCCTGCCAGACTGACACCTGTCGCTTTTTTCAGTTTTTGAACGCTCATCTCAAGGAACTTGAAGTTCTTGACGGTTATCTCAAGGGTAGCCCCTTGTGACACATCAACCGTTACCATATTCGAATCAAAGTCTATGAGTCTCAGACTTCCATCTGCTTGGATCTCGAATTTAATGTCTCGCAACTCAGTGGTTGGTCTATAACCACCGGTCGGAACGACTGTCTCTTTCAAGATATAAATACCGACTGGCAGGTTCGAGAAGGTAATACTATTGTCCGCATTGCTGGTAGTGCCTTTCATGCTAACACCATCAATGACTACAGGTCGATTATCCTCTGTAAAGAGTTCAAATCGAGCGTTCAATCCAGTCGCTGGATTATGGTAGTCACGTTTCTTCACTTTGATGCTACGACGTTCATTTTTAACGGTAATCGTTGTTGAGCGATCCGTCGCATCAATGTCACCGATAGCAAAGTTGTCATCTCCATTATCTGTCGTTACGCTACCATCTTCTGCAACCACCAGCTTGTACTTTTTACCGTTGGTCACATACCCTGTCGGTGATTGGCTTTCTTGGAGATAGTAGGTACCCGCGTCTGTAACAGTAAATTCAAGAATACCTTGGCTATTTGTTGTCTTTTCGTCCCCTATCTGGGTTGTTTGGTCAGAAGCAAAGAGTTTGAACTTGGCTCCTGCGAGAAGCGTTTGCTTGGTCTTGTCTATTTTCTTAACCTTGATTTTCTTCTCAAACTCGTTTTTAAGGACGATAGACAAACGGTTATCCTTGGTTGTAGTCCCCACTAAGTCTGCAGGGGCATCCACTCCAAGTACAATCTGATTGGAAGCATTAACAGTAAATGTAAATGCTTCTAACTGTTTGTAACCACTTGGTGCGCTGATTTCTTCCAATCTATAGCGCCCCTGTGGAAGCAAGAAGACTGCATCTCCATCAGCTCGTGTTGTCCATTCTACTGTCTTAGCAGTCGAGTTAACAACACCTCTATAATTATTTTGATGCCATGTCACATCTTTAAAGTTTGGAGCAGGTGTTTGATCCAGTGCAGTTATTTTCAATCGAACGCCTGCCAGACTGACACCTGTCGCTTTTTTCAGTTTTTGAACGCTCATCTCAAGGAATGGGACGTTTTTTACAGTCAGGCGGATTTCTCGATTTTCATCTGCATTGCTGGTCGTCAAGAGTTCTGCTGGTCCTTCAAGAACGGTTAGTGTTCCATTGGCAGCAATCTGTACCTTAATATCCATAATTCCATTGTAATTGCTTGGCGTTCGTACCTCTTTGAGGACATAATCACCAGGATTGAGATTACGGAAGACAAGGTTCTCACCAGACGACGTCGTATTTCCGGCATCGACACGACTACCATTTTCACGATAAAGTTCAAAGCGGGCATCCAGTCCAGCATCTGTCGTCGAATCTTTCTTGATGACTTTAAAGTTATAGCTTTTTTGCGTATTTTTTACTTTAATGCTAATAGCGTTCGTAAGAACTCCGCTAACAGCAGATAAATCTGTTACGCTGACCGCATCGGTCTGGCTTAGGACCCTGAAACGGGTCACCGCTTTTTGTTGGGTCACGTCATAGGCTCGTGTGGTTTCCTCCAATTCCAGCAAGACAGGAGTAGCCAAGCCATCATAGCCTTCTGGAGCCTGCGCTTCCTCAAGAACATATTTGCCCAGCGCTGTCGCAGTTAACCTAGTCATGCTACTTTGACCTGTAAAGGTCAAGGTTTGCACAAGATTGCTGTCATTAAGAGTAACACTTGATACAGTATCAGCTGTTGTACTATCGTCAACTTTGTAGAGCTTAAAGGTGACAGGTTTTGAGATTTGGTTGTTATTGCTATCAACCTTCTCAATTTTGAACTCTGGGTTCTCGATGTTGCCGATTGGATAGACATCCATACCTTGCACATTTACAGAAACAGCCTCTTGAGCCGATACTCTCAACTCTCGTATCGCAAACCATTTTTGTGATACCAATTCTTCATTTCTTATCCGAATATAGCGAGCAAGAATGTCTGTATCTTGCGTCAGACTTTCTCCCGACGCATTGCTCACGAGTGGATAATAGTTCTGACCATCAATAGAGTACTCAACTGTATAGCGATTCAATCTATCTAATGGATTGCTTTGATTTCCTTGCAAATAGTAAATCTGACGGACACGTTTTACGGCTTGTAAATCAACTCCTATATAAGCTCCTACTGGGATATTATCCCCCTGACCATTAAAGTTTGAGTAGGTAACAAATGTATCATCACGACCGTCAATAGCATTTCCATCTTGTCCAGCTTGAATATTGGACAAATCCGCTGACTTGATGAGAGTGGCATTTGTGACCGTTTCGATCGACGAAGCATTGGAAATCTTGTACAAGGAAACTCCTGAGCGAGTCACTGTCACCTTATAAGTAACCGAATCAACCAGATAACCTGTTGGCGGTGTGGTTTCGACAAGAGTATAGGAACCGTAGGTCAGGTTATTAAAGACAAAGTCTGTATTCGCAGCATGGGTCTGAACGGCTGATACTGCGGTTGTATCATTGCCCTTGGTCAATGTAAAGGTCATCTGACCCGTGATAAGACTCGGCAAGTCTTCCAATCCCTTGATGCGTTTGGAAATGCGCAGGGTTTTCTTACTGTCGTTTTTGACCGTCAGTTGAAGCGTATTGCCACTTGATGCACCAATTTCTAGAAGCTCTGTATCTCCTGACAAGATTTGTAATTGACCTGCCTGCGTGATTTCAAGTCGAACTGGATCTACTTGAATATAACCTGACGGCGGTGTTACTTCTTTGAGGACATAAATACCAGCTGACAGATTTTGGAAGGTAAGACTATTACTATCCCGTTCAGTATCACCTTGACCAATCGGAGTTGCTTCATTTGCATTGTACAACTCAAAGCGAGCATTGAGGCCGGTATTTGGATTTGCAAGGTCTCGTTTCAATAGCTTCAAGTTGAAGGTGTTCCGCACGTTTTTGACAACCATTTTCAGGGTATTGTCCGTTGCGGTGGTGCTGTCATCAACCGTTACCTTGTCTGTTTGACTGAGCACTCTAAAGCGTGTGACTGCTTTATTGAGCTGAGTGTTATGCGGTTGATTCTCTTCATAAAGTTCCAAGAGAACTGGGGCTGATAGTCCTGTATAACCTGTAGGGGCTTGGGTTTCAACAAGAGCATACCGACCTAGCACCTTGGTTTGTAGATTCTGACTTACCTGACCGTTTGTCAACTCAAAAGTTTGGACATGGTCAGCCTCTCGAATGACAACGTTATCAGCTGTTGTTGTATCATCCACCTTATAGAGTTTAAAGGTGACATTTTGTGAAATGACTTGCCCATTTGTATCCTGCTTTTCAATCCGTAATTTTGGATTTTGGATATTTCCGATAGCAAGTGTCCCATCTGTCAACGGAGTGATTGAGTTTCTTGTGGTAATCGTCATTTCCTTGATGGCTAACCAGACGTTCGTCTTGAGACGGAGGTTGCGAACACGGATATAACGTGCCATCACTTCGGTATCTTTCAATACTTCTCCAAGAGAACCACCAGTCGGTGCATTATAGGTGCCTAGGCTTTGGTAGTTTTGACCATCGACAGAATACTCTAACGCAAGACTATCCATTCTATCCTTATCACTTCCATTTCCTCCTGCTGGACCTTGGAGGTAGCGGATACGGGAAACATTTTTTATTTCTCCCAAATCAACTCCCCACCATTGACCTTCCTCTAGTCGGTTATTGGCAAGTTTGTAGAGAGCAACAGTTGAGTCGCTTCCGTCCAAGGCTCTACCTTCGATATTGTCTCCCCAGAGTGGCGCATTGTCAAAGTGGTTTGACTTGATGACCGTTAGTCCCGTAGCTTGAGTCGTTGTTCCTTGACCAGATTGGTACAAGCTAGCTCGTCCTTTGTCCACGATAACGGTATACGGTGTTGGGGATTTGACATATCCTGTCGGTGGTTCGGTCTCTTCTAAACGATACACGCCTTTTGATAAATTGTTAAACACAAATCTTGTATTAGCATTCTGCCTTAAAGTGATTGGATTAAAGCTTGTATCGTTTAATTTGGTCAACTTGAACGTAACAGGCGAAGTAATCAAATCGTTCAGACTTTCTAGTCCCTTGATTTTCTTAGTGATGACAAGAGTGGCTAAATCAGCTCTGTTTTTCACCTTGAGGGTAAGATTATCTGATTCTAGACTAGCATTGTTTCCACCTGAAACCAGTTGCCAAACGTAGTTTGTACCACTTTGGACTAACTTCACTTCGATACCAGTTGTCAGGATACGATAGCCTGCTGGTGCAGTCTCTTCGACAATGCCGTAGTTGACATTGGTCATAATGTTTGGAATGACAACTGCTTCTGACTCGCCGTAAAGCGTAGCGGTTCCATCCGCTTTTGAGGTTTGAATGGTCGCCACTGGTACGGCTCCAGTATTTGGTCGGATAGTGTTGTTATTGTTCGTATAATCGCCTGATTTATAGACTTTAAAGGTGGCTTTATCCGATGTAATGAGACGACCATCTTCGTCTGTCTTTTTAATCTTGAGGCGGACGACATCATTGACAACGGAATAAAGAAGATTGCTTGCATCAACAACTGATAATGGATCAGTCGTTGCAGAGATTGGTGCTCCATTCTCATCCGTAATCGTAATCTGTCCTGTAGCAGTTACTGTCAAGAGGTATACTTTTGGTGTACGGGTATACCCTACTCGTGCCGAGGTTTCTTCAAGACGATAGGTATGTCCTACCAGCAAGGATGGGAAGATGGCATAGCCGTACTCGTCAACTTCATGATTGAAGACAAGTCCTGTCACTGTGTCGGTAATCCTGAAACTAAAGGTCTCTGTTAGTTTTGGACGGATATGCGTTGTCGAAATTGGCAGGGCTGAAATCTTATAATAACCACTACCCTGTGAGGTGACTTGTGCAGGTCCCCAGCTTCCTGATCCAGGGTCAAATTTCCAAGCGTTCAAGCCTCCGGCCGTTTTTTGAACACGTAATAGATTTCCAAATCGGTCTACGACTTCAAGAATACCATTGTTCTGACTGGCTAGTGGGTAGACCTTGCCGCCACTATCTGTCACGACAGTCCCCTCTACCTTGATGGTGACATCGTAATCTTTGAGGAGTGGTCGTGATGGTCTGAAGACCTTGCCATCTGGGCTGATATAAATATCTTCCTCGCCAGCCTTTTTACTATAGACAATACCAGTATCATCTGTATAGGTGATGGTGCTGCCATTTTTCTTCTGGGTAAAGACTTTGTGGAGGTTATTTTCAAAGAGAAGATTGCCTTGATTGTCTGTCTTCTGACTTAAACTTTGTCCGCGATTATCTACAAATTTTTTGCTTAGGCTATTATAGGTATAGGTATTTCCATGGTCATCCTGATACTGAATAGCATCCCCAACCTTTTGGTAGTTGGGGTAAACTACTGCTTTATTTGGGTCAGTTTTCTGAATCTTGAAATTCCCCAAAAGGTCTTTAGGCTCCTTAGGGACTACCCAACCTGCACCAAAGCCTTCCGTCGGTACATAGTAGTCAACGATTTGCCGTGTAGCAAAAACACTCTGTCTAGAATGAACTCCCATGTGGTAGCCCAAACGGTTGAGGTCAGCTGCTTCAGCTGATGGAGTCTTCTTTTTAGACTTGATAATTGCTAAGTAGGTTTTATTGTGTTCTGGACCACCCCAGTTTGCCATCCACTCTGTCGCATTGTAGGGATTAAATCTCTTACCAGTGGAAACTTGCTGACCTGCTTCAGGATTGTTTGGATCTACGGTAGCCATGGGCGGTACCATAGAGGTCGCCTGTTTGCTAGCATATGGACCGTTGTAGCCTTCAAAGAGCTTGATATCGACAATCTGGAGCTCCGAACCTGCTGGTCTTAGATAGACTTCCCAAGCACCTGGACCAGTCGCATTTCTATTTCCATTATATACGAAGTAGTGGTACAGATAGTTCCGATCTTCGTAGACGGGGAAGAGTGCATCACGACCATAGGAGGAGGTCTGTTGAGCACCTGCTCCAAAGTCATGGGTGGTTTCAAAAAGCTGTGTTCGCTGATTGATATAAACACCACTTTTACTAGGATCACCATTAGCGTCTTCTAAGTCAATTGGAGTTCCGTTCATATATTGGGAAGTGTAGATGATTTTCCGACCTAAAAACCAAGGGTTACCATTGGTCGGAGTCGCACCCGCTTGCTCGGTCATCAGCATATAGTTGGGATAAAATCCTTCATAAAAGTCATACTTTTTGATTTGATCATCCAAGTCGTTGATATCCCAGTCCAACCTACTATCGGTTGCTCCGTTACCAGCTGGTCGGATACGCTTGCTACCACGGTGGCGACCATTACCATCTGTAACAGCGGTTAGATTGTATTTATCAACTAGCTTACCGATAATGGCATCCCCTTCAATAGGTCCTTTGTCATTCGCATACTTCTGGACAACGAAGGTCAGCTCGCCTGCCTTGGTATAGTAGACATTGAGAATCGGAATCCCTGTTGGTTCTGTCGCACTTTGTCGTGTCACAACTGTAAAGAAGAGGTTCCCGATATGTGTATCAGGATAGCGGTCCTCTACACTGTCTAGTCTATCGTAGGGAACTGTCTCATTATCATCATACATAGGAGCACGGTTCAGCAAAATCTGGTTCCCAAACTTCAAAGTGAAGTAGTCCCCTTCCTTGGCTTCTGCCGGTAGTTTCCACCTGATATCCATACCAGCACCATAAGTAGAATAACCATCTTGGAATTGATAATAACCAAAGGTATCAATATTGGCGTAAGTGATACCGTAGGTCTCTACACTTGGAGAAAGCGTCGTATTGACTGCAGCCCGTTCTGATACAGAGCGTGTGCGTCGTACTGCACGTGATAAACTTTCTTTTGGTTGGTTAATGACGAGAACTGTCTTAGCAGGCTCTGATTCTGTTAGTTCTACCGCTTCTATTTGTTCAGCGAGATTATAACTTGAGGTAGAAGTGAGTTGCTTGATGGTGTAAGTCCCTAGTGCGATATTTTCAAAGGTCACATTTCCGTTTAAATCCGTCTTCCCTTTCGTCGTTTGTTCGGGATGGTCCACTGGGGAAATTTCAAACTCACTTTCTGTCAGGGGAACCTTTGGGTCTGGATTATTCTCTTCATATGCTCTGAGCTGAATGGTCAGGCTACCTGGGGCTCTTGGCATCTCGGTTGATGCAGTTATCTCTGTCGTTTCCTGATTAGTAAACACCAATTGATTTTCTTTGAGAATGGTCAGGTAATGTTCGTTGGTCATTGCGACCATTTCCCCAGTCTGAACCTCGGCAACCTTTTTGAAGACAAAGACATGCTCTTCAAATCGCTTGCTACTGTCATTTGGGTCTGTATTTAAGGTGATAGAGCGGTCAGCACTGGGTTTGATTTTCAGTGAATAGTAGCCTTCGCCATAAACCGGTAATTGTTCGAGGCCGGCCGCGAGTGCGTCGCTACCCTCTGCTGCAACCTTCCTATCATTTTCATTATAAGCCTCATCTCGGTAGAAACCCTCAGGAAGTATATCCTGACCTTGGTCATTTTGTTGCAAAGCCAGACCGCTTTGTAGCACCAAGGTCAATCCTTGCTCGTTGATTTCTCCTTCTGCAGCTTTGAGTTTGACAACCAGCTGCTCGGTGTTTGTTTGTTCCTTATCAATGGTAAGTGATAGCTTGGAAGCATCCTCTTTATAATCCTTTATGTAAGTGTCGCGTATCCGTACTCCTTCTGTAGTCGTTTCTGATAAGGCAAGGACTGGCGTTGCCACAGAATCTACTATTAACAAGGCGAGTAGCCATTTACTCACTACCTTTTTCCACGATTTCATTTCTTTTTCCTCTCCTATGCTTAGCCACTTGCTGAATCCATTGTGGCTATACAACTACAATGGTGAACAGTCTAACGTTTCACACTTCTATTGACTTTTATATCCTAAATGACAAAAAAATAGTATCAAGCTTTACAAGCCCTTGCTCGACTACTTTGTCTCTTTTTTTAAAACTGATTTCGTCCAAGATGTAGTGATAAACTTTCTTTGTGCTGAAATGACGGTTGCGGGTTCATTCTTTCTCTCAAAAAAAAGTTTCTCTTTACTTCTATGGGTTCCTGTTTCCGACAATTGCGACTTCCTTGCTCACATGGGAACAAGGCGCAGAAACCATTTTTACATCGTGACGCTTTTAAAAGCTCTCTTCCATTATACCCCCCCCCCCCCCCGAAAAATCAAGTAGTTATTCTCAATTTCCACGACCGGCGCGAAAACCTAAATCCTTAAACCTGTAGTATTTTAGTTTGCTTTTAGTACTAGGCAACAAGTCACAGGCATAACTGATACTCTTCGAAAATCGAAAGCAGACGTTGTTAACTTGATTGGATGAGTGAGGCCGGCAAAAAGCCCAGCTCCACTTCTTAGAGTTCTTGTCAACATCTCAGCGCCTACTACCTGAAAATGCGAAAGTATAGTGATTTGAATTAGGAAAAGGACAACTTTAAGTTATAGTGTCAATAACCTACTCCTAAAATAACTTTAAAGTTTTCAAATTGATAAACTTAGATATGTCCTGCTTCATTTCACTATAAATGAATATATTTGATGGCACAAAAAAAGTCTGAACCTAAGCCCAGACCTTACTAAAACAATTATTTTACTTCAACTTTTTCAGTCCAAGGACGCGCTGTAGTTGCTAGAACCTCGTTGAGTTCTTCTACGTTGCGGCGGCCTTGATCTGCCAACCAAGCTTTGGCTGCTTCTTCACCCTCGCTTGCAAAGATGGCTACTGCATCCTTCCAAGTCGCCCGACCACACAGGACACCATTAAAGCTTGAACCAGCTTCTTTGGCAAAGACAAGGGTTTCTTGGAAAAGTTTAGCAGATACGCCAGCGCTCAAATAAATGAATGGCAAGTGGGTACTATCTGTTTGTTCCTTGAAGAAGGCCTTAGCTTCCTCAACTGTATAGACTGGCTCTTTATCTGTGTAGCCTTCTACAAAGTTCATATTGACAGGTACTTCAACCTTGAGCACGTCGGCATTATAACGTGACTTACTAAATTCACGCATGGCACCATTGACCTTGTGTGGTTTGAGGGCTGCGTATTCACGAGAAGTCACATCCATATCGCTGGCATCATAAGTCAAGATTTCGACGAAGTAAGGAATATCTTCTGCGATACACTCACTACCAATGCGTTCTACCCAAGCATGCTTAATGTCGTTGATTTCTGGCTTGTCATCTACATCATAGTAAAGCAAGATTTTTACGGCATCCGCGCCCAATTCTTTGATACGTTTGGCTGACCAATTTGGCAAAAGGTCTGGCAAACGACCTGGTGTGGACGCATCGTAACCTGTTTTTTCATAAGCTGCAATGAAACCGCAATCTGCATGGCGCAATTCTGAAGCCGGAACACCGTATTCCGCATCCAAGAGAATGGAGCTTGCATAAGGAGTCAAATCGCTTGAGATGACTTTCTTGAAGTCAATCAAAATGTCATCACCAAATTCACCACCACCTGCTGCAGCAGCAAGCAGGCGTTTCAATGCACCACGTTGGTCAATCGCCAAGGCCGCAATCACCTGATCGCTGTTTGACAAGCGGGTCATGTGATTGAATTTTGCCTGAGAAAGTTGTAATTTTGTCATTAGTTTCCTCCTAAGGAATTTTATTAACCAAATCGTTTCACGCCATCTAGATAGGTCGCTTGTAAGCGTCCTGCATCATCTACGACGATAAAGTCTGCAGCTCGGCCTTCTGCAATCCGACCACAAATATGGTCAATATTGACAGAGCGAGCTGGTGCCAGAGAAGCCATACGAAGGGCATCAGGTAGGGACACCAAGCCCCATTTCACAACATTCTGCACTGCTTCGATCAATTCTAAGATAGAACCTGCCAAACTACCACTTTCTTTTAAACGAGCAGTTCCATCTTTTACAACAACTTCAAATTCACCGAGGCGGGACTCCCCTTCCCCCATACCGCCAGCTCGCATACAGTCCGTAATCAAAACAGTTTCCTCTGCTCCACGTGCTTTGACCACGATTTCTGCCGCAGCTGGATGAACATGGTGTCCATCACAAATCATTTCCGCATAGACATTTTTTAAATTCAAAGCAGCTCCGACCATACCTGGTTCACGGTGATGAAGCCCACTCATCCCATTGTAAACATGGACGAAGATATTGGCACCAGCTTCTACTGCCGCTTCCGCTTGCGCATAGGTCGCATCGCTGTGAGCCAAGGCAGTATGAATTGCCTTGCTGTTAGCAAACTCGATGAATTCTTTGACGCCTTCACGTTCTGGAGCAATAGCAATTTTATTGACTAAACCTTTGGATAAGCTGTACCAGTTGTCCAACTTTTCAATGCATGGATCACTCATGTACTTAGGATTTTGTGCTCCCTTGTATTTTTCTGTAAAGAAAGGACCTTCTAAGAAAATACCTTGAATCTTGGCGCCTGTTTCCTGCCCTGCATAAGTCCCAATCGTTTCACAAACTGCATCTAAATTTTCAGTCGTATCTGTTAAGGTCGTTGGAAGCCAAGAGGTTACCCCACAAGACAAGAGGCCTTCTGAAATTACCTTGATCCCTTCAAAATCATTGTCCATAACATCGTGAGAAGCGTAGCCGTGGATATGTGTATCAACTAGCCCTGGTGCTAAATGAAAGTCAGAATAATCAACAATCTCCCCTTCAGGCTTTTCAGTCACAATCCGTCCAAACTGACCATTGTCAGTAATTTCCAAATAGGCTGATTTGACCTCACTCTCTGGTAAAATAATAGATTTTGCTTTTATAAATACTGTCATACTATCTCCTTTATTGATATATATACTTATCAAACTGGTTATAACCATATACTAAATATATTGTAGAACTTCTATTAGAAAATGTCAAGTAATTACCATAACTTTATAAGAAATGGATGCTGTGAGAAGGTAGAAAAAAGAGTTCTTACTCCCCAAAGTACCGTTTCTGAATCTGTACTTGGAGATAAGAACTCTACGTAAGCAGTGTATACTAGGCGTCAATCCATGACCTAACACCCTGCTCCTATCAAATATAAATATATTACAACAATTCGTTGAGAGGCTTGAAGATGATACGTTCCAAATCAGCTACATAAGTTCCCAATTGTTGTTGCTTGCTGAAATATTCCGTCAAAAGTGGATTTCCCTGAACTTTCTTGTTGAAATCCAACATTTTCTTTTGGTCAGCTTCAGTAGGAATTTCACCAGCCTGCAATTTAGATTGGATTTCTTTTTGGAAAGAAATATAACTTTCCAATATTTCTTTGGCTTCTGAATCCCCCTCAACTGAGACCTTAACGGCTTCCACTGCCTTATATTCAGGCAGGTTACGGATTGCACGTTCCAATTCATTTGCTATATCATAGATATTTGTTGACATAATTTTCTCCTAATCTAAATGGATTTTGTAAGTCGTCTGCTCTCTTAAACGTTTCGCAGCGTCTTCCAAATTTCCTTTGTTTTTAAACGTAATTTGTAAAATACCGTGTATATCTTCACGGTTCTCTTCATTGATACGAATATTGACAATGGAAATACCCCGTAAGACTTCCAAAACCTTCAAAATCGTATCTTCCTCATCAGGAACACTAAGGAATAAATCGTAGAAAGAATCAACACCTGCACGCTTGTGAATTTCCATGGCTTTACGAGTTTGACGTCCTTTATCAAAAAAGTCCCAAATTGCTTTTTGATCGCCAGATCTGAGAACATCTGAAATTTCTGAGAGACGTGCTTGAAATTCCTCGATTCGATTTAGAATAGAATCTGCATTGGTTAGCAAAATGCTAGTCCACATGCTCGGCTCACTTTCCGCAATCCGTGTCATATCTCTAAATCCTCCAGCTGCAAAATTATTCGTAAAGGGATGATCTTGCGCAAACTCTCCAGCTTGGTGCATCAAACTAGAAGCCAATACGTGTGGAAAATGTGAAATTTGACTGGTCACACGGTCATGTTCTGCCGCATCAATCTGAACAAAACGTGCCCCCGTTCCAGATAACAAATCTGTCAATCGAGGAACCGCATCCTGCTTGGTAGCCTGACACGGTGTCATAATGTAGTAAGCATTCTCAAATAGATGGAGATCTGCTGCACTGGCACCAGATTTATGACTACCTGCCATAGGGTGTCCACCGATAAAATTAATTTGTCTTGGCGCCAAATGTTCCTCAGCAACAGCCACAATTGCAGACTTCGTTGAACCTGCATCTGTAATCAAGACCGTATCCTTCAATTCAAGAGCACTAAATTCTTCAATCAAACGCAAAGAAACTTGAATTGGAACACACAGAAGAATCACATCCGCCTGCTTTGCTACACCCTCCAATTCCATTGATACCTCATCAACCATCCCCTTGCCCAAGGCAATTTGGCATGATTGTTCGTTAGGATCAAAGCCAATGAGGTGATAGTCAGGATGGTCTTTGCGAATACAGAGCGCAAGTGAACTTCCAATCAACCCTAGACCTACAATTAAAATCGTTTTTTTCATTAATTACCTAGAAATTTTTGACATAGTCGCGATGACTGGCTACTGCAGCTTTCAATTCCTCCATATTATCGGAAGAGAACTTCTCTAGGATTTCTGTCGCTAGAGTTGTGGCTACGACTGATTCCATGACCACACCAGCTGCTGGGAGAGCCGTTGGATCTGAACGTTCCACAGTAGCTTTATAAGGCTCATGAGTATCAATGTCAACCGACATCAATGGCTTATAGAGGGTCGGAATTGGTTTCATAACACCACGAATAATCAGAGCCTCGCCATTGGTCATACCACCTTCGAAACCACCTAGATTATTGGTTCGGCGTGTATATCCTTTTTCTTGGGACCAGAGAATTTCGTCCATGACTTGACTCCCTTTGAGATAGCCAGCTTGGAAGCCTACTCCAAATTCTACTCCCTTAAAAGCATTGATTGAAACAACAGCCTGCGCTAATTTTGCATCTAACTTTTTATCCCATTGCACATATGACCCCAAGCCAGCTGGAACTCCTCCAACAACAGTCTCAATCACTCCGCCAATAGTATCTCCATCTCGCTTGATTTGATCAATATAGGCTTTTATTTCTTCTTCACGCTCTTGGTTGACAATGGATACTTCTGACTGGGCTGCACGCTCTTTGATTTCTGCTACGCTTAAACCATCTGGGACATCAATTTCCTTCCCTCCGAAAACGACTACATGGTTAGCAATTTCAATATCCAACTCAGCCAAAATCCGTTTGGCAACCGCACCTACAGCCACACGCATAGTTGTCTCACGCGCACTAGAACGCTCCAAGGAATTACGCAAATCATCAAAGCGATATTTCATACCACCAACTAGGTCAGCATGTCCTGGTCGTGGATGTTTGATACGACGCTTACTTTTGAGTTTCTCTTCGATATCCTCAACTGCCATAATATCCAACCATTTTTGATGGTCTTTATTGGTCACATTCAATGTAATCGGGGCACCTGTTGTCTTGCCGTGACGAACACCAGCCGTAATCTCTACGCGATCTGTTTCAATCTGCATCCGACTACCACGACCGTATCCCCCCTGGCGACGTTTTAAATCTTCATTAATATCCTCAGCTGTTAAAGGAAGACCAGCTGGAACTCCCTCAATAATGGCTGTTAGACGTGGTCCGTGAGACTCACCAGCTGTTAAATAACGCATACTTAATTCTCCAAAATTTCCAAAAACTTACGAGTATTGCCTAAAGACATCTGTCCAGGTGCAGATGTTTCATCTAAGCTGGCAAAAGTCCAGCAGGATCCTGTAATCACACCTGCAATACGCGTTAACTTCCCTAGTTCACCCATAGCGATTGTCGCAAATGTCTGCTCGGTGTTCAGCGATTTAAAACCACGAGTATAATTCATAACATCTAGGACATCCTGCTCTGTCTTAGCCATTACAGCCATTTTAACAACAGCTGGTGACAGGCTAGTTAGTTCAGACATGATTTCCATATAATTAGACGGTGTTTCCTCAAAATTATGATAACTCAACACAAGATTAGGAAACTCCAACATCTGCTCAAAAACCGGCTTATAAGAATAATATTCAAAATCAATATAATCTGGCTGATAAAGCGCTGCAACTTCTTTGATTAAATTGACATATTCTTGATCGTCCAAATCCAAGTGGCCACCTTCACGTGTTGTTCGAATGGTGAAAACCACTTCCTTACCATTACATTTTTCAAATATAGCAGGTGCTACTCTTAAAATATCATCTTTCGGAAGATAGTCTGCTCGCCATTCAACAATATCTGCCTCTGCTAGACGTTCTACATCAATGGCCTCTACATCTTCCAGATTTCTAGGCATAATAGGAACTACTATTTTCATTTATCTACCTGTATCGTAAAGACCTTTAGGTAATTACTACTTTCATCATTTTTATTGATTACAAAATCGGCCGGCAAGCGGTAACTTGCCTCATAACGGTGTTTTCTAACACCAAAACCTTTTTCAATCTGCCGTTTAAATTTTTCAACAGAAACATTTGCGGCGTTGGTCGAAGCGATAATAGTTCCACCTGTATTTAGTATTTCCAAAGATTGAGAAATCAACTTGTGATAATCTTTGGCTACTGAAAAGGTTTGTTTCTTATTTCGTGCAAAGCTTGGCGGATCCAAGACAATCACATCATAAGTTAAGCCTTTACGTTTGGCATATTTGAAATATTCAAATACATCCATTACTACAAAGTGATGATTATCTAAGTCTAAACTATTAACCTTAAAGTGAGCTTTAGAAAGTTCTCGCGAGCGTTTGGCTAAGTCAACAGAAGTCGTTTCCCCTGCTCCGCCCATGGCAGCAGCAATAGAAAATGCTGCCGTATACGAAAACATGTTCAAAAGTGACTTGCCTGCTGCCAGACCATCCACCAAGGAACCACGTACCTCATGCTGATCCAAAAAGATTCCCGTCATCAGACCATCATTCATAAAGACCTGATAGTGAACTCCATTTTCCAACACAGTGAAATATTCAGGGGCTTCTTCTCCATACAGATGAGTAGACTCAAAGGCCAAACCTTTAAAACGAATCTTCTCATAAGCTCCTCTTACTTCTGGAAATACCTGTTGAAAGGCAGCAACAATCATCTCTTTAACAGAATAAATAAAGGTATTATACCATGAAAAAACTGCGTATTCATCATACAAGTCAACCGTCATTCCGCCAAAATTATCTCCATCTTGATTAAATAAACGAAAAGCGTTCGTCACCTCAGATTGATAAAAATGTTGACGTTTCTGTTTAGCATCCACGAATAGTTTAACAAAAAAATCCATGGTCAAATCTTGATTGCTTCTACTAAACAGCCAGCCTATTCCCTTATTCTGTTTGGATAAATAAGCCTGGCCCAAATAGCTTCCAGACTCTGAATACAAAACAGCCAGCCTGTCTTCATCAAACGAAAAACCTGAAAAATCAGCGCTATCCAAGAGTTGAATCCCTCTGTTTATTTTCTGTTCTGCAATACGGTTTACCTTTATTTTCATAGAATTATTATAACATGTTTCTTCATACTATGCCAAAAAAACTCTAAACTTTGAGGCTTATTTTAAAATTATGGTATAATGAACTAAGCTTTTAGAAAGGACCATGAGGTTTTATTGTGAAAAAACTAATTGACTACGTCAAGAAGAGCGGACAAACTCGACTTGGCTTCGTCTTGATTTTGCTAATGATTTACTGGCTCAAAACACTCTGGGCCTACTATGTTGATTTTAATTTAGATACCCAAGGATTTTTCCAAAATTTTATCGCTATTATGAATCCTCTACCAGTAGGAATTTTATTGCTTGGTCTCTCGCTTTATATAAAGAATACGAAGGCATTCTATAGTGTAACGATGACCATTTATATTGTTCTTTTCGCCTGGCTCTTTTCAAATGCAGTCTATTATAGAGAATTTTCCGATTATATCTCCATTTCTACCATGATGGCTACCTCTAGCGTATCTGCTGGATTAGGAGAAGCAGCTCTTAAGTTATTTAGGCTATGGGATATTGTCTATTTTCTTGATTTTATAGCTTTTGGTTTCTTAGTCTACCGTAAGGCATTTCACTGGGACAAAACTCCATTTCATAAAAAATCTAGCTTTGCCATCACAGCCTTTTCAGTATTATTATTCTCTATCAATCTCTTTTTAGCAGAAATTGATAGACCTGAGCTACTTACGAGAGGATTTTCTAATACTTATATCGTCAGAGCCCTTGGTTTACCAGCTTTCCTTGGCTACAATGCTAATCAAACCTACAATGCCCATAAGGATCGCTCTGGGGCCACCGCCTCAGACCTGGAGCCTGTAAAACAATATATTACAGAACATTATGCTCAGCCGAATGACAACTACTTCGGTATTGCCAAAGGACGAAATGTTATCTATCTCCACCTAGAAAGCTTACAACAATTTGTTATTGACTATAAGTTGAACGTCAATGGTGTCGAATACGAAGTCACACCTTTCCTCAATTCTCTGTATCATTCTAGCTCTACTCTCGCCTTTTCTAATTTCTTTAACCAAGTGAAGGCAGGTAAAACCTCTGATGCCGAAACCATGATTGAAACCTCACTTTTTGGACTCAATCAAGGCTCTTTCATGGTCCAATATGGCGGAAGCAATACCCAGCAAGCCGCACCATATATTCTCTCTCAAAATGGTGGCTATACATCTGCTGTATTCCACGGTAACGCAGCTAGTTTCTGGAATAGGAACAACACCTATAAACAATGGGGTTACAATTACTTCTTTGATCAATCCTATTTCTCTAAAGCCACTGCTGAAAATTCATTCCAATACGGTCTGAATGATAAAATCATGTTCGCCGACTCTATCCAATATCTGGAACATTTACAGCAACCCTTCTATACCAAATTTATCACAGTTTCCAACCACTACCCCTATACAACCAGCTTGATTGGGGATGAGATTGGCTTTCCATTAGCCAATACAGATGATGAAACCATTAATGGCTATTTTGCTACTGCAAACTATCTCGATGCGTCCATAAAGGCATTTTTCGATTACTTAAAAGCGACTGGCTTGTACGAAAACTCCGTCATCGTTCTCTATGGTGATCACTATGGAATTTCTAATTCACGCAATCCTGACTTGGCACCGTTGATTGGAAAAGATTCTCAGACTTGGTCAGATTTTGACAATGCCATGATGCAACGTGTTCCATATATGATTGTTGTACCTAGAATGACCAACGGTGGGATTTTTGATACCTACGGTGGTGAGATTGATGCACTTCCTACTCTCGAACATCTTTTAGGAATCAAATCCGATAACTATCTTCAAGTTGGTCAAGACCTACTTTCCAGCCAACACAGCCAAATCGTGGCTCTTCGAACCGCTGGCAGTTTTATCACACCAAAATACACTAGCTACGAAGGTAAAATCTACTATACAGAAACTGGTCTTGAAATTACAAATCCAGATGAGACAACTCAGAAAGAAATTGATGCAATTAAAGAAGCTACCGCAGCACAACTGGCGACTAGCGATGCCATTCAAACTGGTGACCTTATCCGATTCTTCGACAATGGATTGCCAGCCTTGGATTCAAGTCAATATAACTACATTGACTCATTGGCTGCCGAGATTGCACTGGAGAATAAACTTGGTACACAATCGACAAGTTTGTATAGTAAAAACGGCAATAAGTCAACAATTGAACTATTTAAAGCACCAAGCTACCTAGAACTTCACGGTAGTACAACTGCTACTAGCACACCAAATACTGGTACTACCTCAACAAGTACCAGTTCAACTTCGCAGTAATACACTAAAAGGCTTAGAATCATGTCAGTTACTACATTGATTCTAAGCCTTTTTATACTCAATGAAAATTAAAAACAGACTAGCTCCAAAGGTTTGGGGAACCTTTGGAGGTTGGAGATAGAGCGAACGTAGTTCGTTTCTACTTAGCAGATAGAACCCTGTTACTATTTTGTTTCAAGGTAACAGGCTGAAAGGCTCCACTGGAGCCTTTCACTCATCAAATCAAGTCAACAACGTCTGATTTTGATTTTCGAAGAGTATTAGACCACTATTTCAAATCACTCATCTCTATTGCATCAAGGAAATATAGAATCCTCACTAGACTCTTCCCCTGCTGATGGATTCTTAGGGACATCTATGGGTGCAACAGTACTACTTTCTGTTGCTTTTGTATCTTCTGTTGTAGTTTCAATGTCTGTTACAGTTTCTACTTCTGAACTAGGTGTCAACAAATCATCTAACCAGCCGTCTGCATCCTCTTCTCCATTAGGGACATCTGGAGTATTCGGCAATGGATTTCCAGGCAACCAAGTATCACCTGGCTCAACTGTCCCATCTTTGCTATCACTTTCAACTTTATCGAAATGAATATCGTAGGTAGTATCTTCCAAAATAGGTGTGTCCCATGCTACATTTGGAATAACAGGTTTTGTATAATCTCGTTTATAACCTGTATCACTCTTCAAAGATGGCGGAAAAATTCCAGCTTGGTTCAATGTTAACCCTTTTCTAACAAGGTAAACAACTGTTTTACTAGTTCCCAAATGGGTCTGAAGTTGACCGCCGTCACCTGCTCGAAATGCAAGAGCTACATAATTCTTTGGATCATGCCAATAGTAATTTGGATGTCTACTTGGATCATTGATGTCCGTTGGATTATCCGTATTTTCGGCAATATATGGTCCTATACGAGGAGCTGTTGTCCCAAATGCTGCCAAGCTCGTTGTGGCACTAACATAATCTGTATCTTTTTCTCCACCGGTAATAACTGTCCTAAACTCGATGAATTCATAATCTTTACTTGGAACCGGTTCTGGTACAACAAGCCCCTGCTCCTTAGCTTGTTTCCAAGTTAAGTCAGATTTCACAAAGTATATGAACCCTGCTCGAATCTCACCATTTAATTTTAAACGACCATTAGCTATCGCACTATATTTAACAGGTACATAGTCTGATAGATCAATATTTGAAACATCATCACTTGGAGTGTAAATATTTTTTGTCGGCTTACGATAAACATTATCAAAATCAGCATAAAAACTCTGATGTTCTCTTGCCATCTTGCCAGACTTTGGCAAAGTAGCATTCCAACCGTTAAAGACGCGTCCCTTTTGTTGAAGGGTCTGCGGATAGGCGATGTTCAAATCCTCCCAATTTAAATCTTTACGAACCAAATAATAGACTCTCTTCGTTTTTTTACCATTAACGACAAAATCACCAAAATCACTATTTGTACTGAATGTTACCAGAATGAAATTTTTAATATCCTGAAGCCCTTCTGGATGATACTTTTGATGGACACCATTACGTGTTAAATTTTCTGTTGAACCTTCTGTATAAAAAGGCCCATATACTGATTGTTTCTCAATAGCAAGATTTACCGTTTCGGTCTTAACATCACGCTCAGGATCATCTGGCAAGCTAGGATCAATTTTATAAACGTGCGCATGGTCCCCATGGCGTACACTCATATAGTTCCCATCAATTGTAATGTCCTCACGTTTTACTTTAAAACGCTCCATGTACTGTTTAATGAGACGTTCTTTTCTCTGTTCAAGAGTTTCTCCATCCTTTTGCTTAAGAATACGATCCTCCGGACTTTCAAACGGCTTCCTTGTATCAATTTCCTTTAATAAAACAATATGTGTGTGATCGCCATGCGGATATTCTAATCCAATTTGACCGTCAACAATGACTTTCTTAAGACGTGATGGCTCTAAATTCAGTTCTTTTGCTAAGTAGTCCAATTTGGTTTGATACTCAGTATTATCTACCTCAGGTTGTGACTTCTTATCCGATTCAACACTTGGTTTGTACTGGTTCACAAGATAAGACCATTTACTCTTTTTCAATGTTTCAAAATGAATAAGATGCAAATGTTTCCCATGCCTTACTAGAATCCCAGTTTCCGTTACACCGCTGATATTTTGCCCATCAAACAAGAAACCATCACTCGTTTGAAAATCAATCCCCGGAATCCCTTCCTGTCGATGAACAATAGGAAGAGTTGGCGATTGACGACTATCAGAGGTCAATTGTCTGTGTGTCGTGCCACCTAAGCTTGATTTTAAAATATAGTGATAATGATCCCCATGCCGAACAGTATAGCCATTGGCATCCTCTGCGACAATATCTTTAGGATCAAAAACGTATTCATCTTCGGTCTGTTTCGATCCTGACGATAATTGACTTCTACTTCTATTAGGTTGTGAAGAATGTGTTTTTTCTTGATAGTTCTCAGGAATTAAATAAGCCCATTTTGTATTCTTTAAATCTGAATAAAAGAAAAAGTGCTTATGATCGCCATGATTAACAATAATTCCTAAATCAGTTTTTTCCTCAATTTGTGACTCATCAGTGAGTAAAAATCCATCATCTGTCGCTTTATCAATCCCTGGAACTTCCTTTTTCGAATCTGAAGGAATCTCTTTTGATTGCTTTGATTGCGATGTTTCTATGCTTGTTATTTTTTGATGGCTCGATTGCTCTTTATAATTAGACACTTGATAGGTTACCAATGCTACAGCACAAATAAGCGATACTCCTGCTACATAAAGCAAAGTCTTACCTTGTTTCATATCACTGTTTCTCTCCTTACTTACTATTATATTTATATTATTGACATGATAAATGGATTCTACCCTTGTAGAATGCCATCGCCATATCCATTTACTTCATAAAATAAAATTTGTCGCCTTTTTAATTTACTGGTTAAGTATATCATTCATATTGAAATTTAGCAAGCCATGAGCGAATTAAAACAAAAAAAGAGCTTGGCACACAGACCAAACTCTTTATTTTATATATTTATTTAGCAAGCTTTGCTTTAGCAGCATCTGCAAGAGCTGTGAAAGCTGCTGCATCGTTTACTGCCAAGTCAGCAAGCATTTTGCGGTTTACTTCGATTTCTGCCAATTTCAAACCGTGCATCAATTGTGAGTATGACAAACCGTTCATGCGAGCAGCCGCGTTGATACGAGTGATCCACAATTTACGGAAATCACGTTTCTTCTGACGGCGGTCACGGTATGCATAGTAGTAAGAGTTCATTACTTGTTCTTTCGCAGTGCGGAACAAGAGATGTTTAGCTCCATAGTAACCTTTAGCTAATTTTAAAATACGTTTACGGCGTTTACGAGAAACAACGCCACCTTTAACACGTGCCATTTAATTTTCCTCCAAATAATTCAAATAATAAGTAGTGCTATATCAGTGCTTAGCGCATTTGAGTAAGCATTGACTTGATACGCTTGAAGTCACCAGCATGTACCATACCTGCTTTACGAAGGTGACGACGTTGTTTTTTAGTTTTACCGTGGAAACGGTGTGAAGTATAAGCGCGGAAGCGTTTCAATCCACCAGAACCTGTACGTTTGAAACGTTTAGCTGATGCGCGGTGAGTTTTTTGTTTTGGCATGTTAATTCTCCTTTTGCTTAAAAAGCTTATTTTTTATCTGAAGCTGGGGCCAATTGCATAAACATTTGACGTCCGTCCATCTTAGCGCGTTGTTCGATAATGGCAATATCTTGGGTTGCTTCAGCGAACTCAGCTAATACTTTCGCTCCAACTTCTTTGTGGGTAATCATACGACCCTTGAAACGGATCGAAACCTTAACCTTATTTCCTTTTTCAAGGAATTTACGGGCATGACGAAGTTTTGTCTCGAAGTCCCCTTTATCAATAACTGGACTTAGACGCACTTCTTTTACAGTGACAACACTTTGTTTTTTGCGTTGTTCTTTCTGTTTCTTCTGATATTCAAATTTGAACTTACCGTAGTCCATAATTTTCGCTACTGGTGGTTTAGCTTGCGGTTGAATCAATACTAAATCCACGTTGGCGCTATCAGCAATGGCCTGAGCCTCATTGAGCGGTTTGATTCCCAACTGTTCACCCTCAAGACCGATAAGACGAACTTCACGCACTCGAATTTCATCATTGATGAACAAATCTTGCTTTGCTATGGCTTTTCACCTCATTTTATATTTTTCGAGAAAAACGAAACGGACTTGCTAAACAAGTCCGCACTACACCATTATTCTTTCCGAAGAAATCTTAATCCGTAGAGCCAGACAACGTTAGTCGCAAGGCGAGAAGCTCTCACTTCTGCTTTTCTCAATATGACTATTCTAACATGTCTAAAACTACTTGTCAAGAATTTCTTTCGCTTTTTCGGAAATAAATTTCACTACACCTTCGATGGATACTCCTGTTGTATCAAATGTGATGGCATCGTCAGCAGCTTTCAAAGGTGAAACCTCCCGAGTACTGTCTTTCAGGTCACGAGCTGCAATCTCCTCTTTCAAGATTTCCAAGTCTGTCTCGATGCCACGTTCCGTATTTTCCTTAAAACGACGCATGGCACGCTCTTCCACTGAAGCAATCAGGAAAATCTTGAGTTCTGCCTGTGGTAAAACAACTGTTCCAATATCGCGACCATCCATGACAATACCACCAGCCTGGGCAATTTCCTGTTGCAGTCGTACCAATTCTTCCCGTACTAGAGGAAGTGCTGCTACTGCCGATACATTATTTGTAACTTGGTTATCACGAATTGGTAAAGTGACATCTTCATCACCCACAAAAACTAATTGTTGGCCATTTTCATCACGCCCAAATCGAATAGGATACTGAGCAAGCAAGGCCACGATTCTATTTTGATCTGTGACCTCTATGCCGTTTGTCAAGGCTAGATAGGTAGCCGAGCGATACATAGCTCCTGTATCTAAGTAAGTATATCCAAAATTTTTAGCAATAATTTTAGCAACCGTTGACTTTCCACTTGAAGCTGGACCGTCAATTGCAATTTGAATTGATTTCATAACCCCTCTTTATCTAATACGGACTACATCACCTGGATGCGCAAGCCAAGACCCTGTGGTCATTTTCTCTGGATTTAATCGCTCTAACTCAGCAATTGAAATCCCGCCACGTGCGGCTAATTGTCCAACACCTTCACCTGCTTGAACAGTAAGGGTAGAGCCATCCGTAGCTTCTGCTAGACTGGAACTTGTTTCTGTTTCTGTCGTGTCAGTCGAAGTAGATTCTTGTGTCTCAGCAGCCGATGAAGAGCTCTCTGCTACGACTGTTGTAGTGCTTGGGGTATAAAATTCTTTTGTTGAATCTGTTTTACTACCGCCACCGATTGAGAGATAGACAGCCATAATTCCAATAATCAGTACGATAACAAAGAAAATAATTGCCAAGACTGTAAATACTGTTGTACTTGCTACTCCCTTGTTTAGACGTTCTTTTCGACTAACTGTTTCTGTTTGATAAACTTCTTCATTCCATGGCTCTTGTGACATTATCGAGAAAACTCCTTGTATTTTTATTAAAATATGATTACAATACTAATATGAAAATAAAACTTATTCCTGAACGGTGCATTGCCTGCGGGCTCTGCCAAACTTATTCATCTATATTCGATTATGATGACGACGGTATCGTTGTTTTTTCAGACGACTCACAATTTGAGAAAACGATTGAACCCAATCCAGATATTCTCAAAGCCATCAAATCCTGTCCTACAAAAGCCATTTCAGCGGATTGATTTGGCTTTTTTGCATAATACTCTTCAAAATAATCCTGTTTTATTAAATGGTCTATTAATTCAATCTCACCCTTGAAGCAATTATGAATAGCTAAATGGTTAATAAAGTATTTTTTCGGCCATTTGCGCATGTGATACACCTGCCCATTGGGAAATTCTTGTGAAAATATGCGAATGGCTAGATAAGAAACTTCAATTTTTTCTATGGTAGCAATTTCAATTTTCTGTACTGCAAAAGGATTAGCCGAAGCAATCCGTAAATGCTTTTCTTTTATCTCGAAATAGCGATGTAAGCCAAGCACTACTAATACAGCAAAGAGAGAGAGAAGTAAGATAAATAATCTTGAAACTCTCAACTTTTCCAATAAAAGTGTCATACCAATGAAAATAGGCGTGAAGGTAAGTGACCAGTAAATAATGGCCCATGATAAATCCGGTTGCCAATGGTAACGAATTTTACCAAAAATTTTGATCATATCGGACCTCCATCTATTATTCTAGCACAAAAATAGAGATTTTCCTATGAAAACCTCTATCTTTTGAAATTTTTATTACATTTACATGACAATATTAGTTTGTTTGTAAAACTTCTGAAATGCTTTTGAAATATTTTTTGATGATATGATTAAAATAGTGCCATCAGTAATAATAAAGATTACCTCAAACTCGATAATCTCTCCATATCACTTGGTAATAATAGACCGGTATAAAAACCATCAATTCCAAGCGCAGAGTATTTCGTCAATTCATCATATGTGTGAATGGTATGGGTATAGATTTTTTTATCTAAAGCATGAAGGTTATTAAAAAATTCTGAATTAAAATATCCACCATGATTCAAAGGAATAGTAACCACTTTAATAGATGGATTATTAGCCACAAATTCAATAACCTGTTCCGGACTATCGGGCGAGGCATATAGCGTGTAGATAACATTCGAGAAATCATAAACTTTTTTTAGGGTAGTATACATCGTTTGATTGTAAATTTGTGGGATAATACGACTTAGTAATTCAGGGCTTCGTTTCATTGCTTCATTATAAATTTCAGTAAGCTGATGGATTACCTCTTCTTCTGAAACTTCAAAAGATTTAGTATCCGTCACTAAGAACATATCCTTATTAATCAGCATTTGATCTAACACATCACCAATAAGCATCGTTGTAAAACGTGAATCAGTGACTGGTGATCCAAAAGTTTGAAAATTTTTCCATTCATCTGAGCTCAAAGCTACACCATTCATATAGCCGAATTGGTCCCAATCGTGGACAGCTGCCATCTTCCCATCACTAGTTAAATAGAAATCCATTTCAAATACTCGGTGACCCATAGAATAGTTTTGTTGTAACGCTTCTAAAGAGTTCGTATAAAAAGTATTGTAGGACTTTTCACGATAAGTACCACCAGCATGAGCAATAAGATTTGGAAATTTTTCTATCCACTGATGTTGTGAAAATTCAATATTTTGAACATCCACAAAAATTCCATTAAGAGAGACTTGCAAATTGAATATTTCCTCAATCTTATCTGCTGACAGATAGTCCATCCATAAAAAATGCTGAATATTATTGCTAATATCAAATTGATAACCTGCTTTTGTCACTCTGTTTTTATCTGTATCAATCAGCAAGGAGTATGATAAATCACCGATTTTTTTCTCATACTGCCCAGCAGAAGTTTTTTTAAATGATTGTTTTTCTAAAACCGTATTCAATGGAATATAACCGTCTCGCAACAAAGAAAAATGCTTGTAGCCAACCAGTAAACACATGAATAAAGATACATTTATTAATATATATATATATATATATATATATATATATATTAACGAAGCGACAACGTGTTCGTTTGCGAGTTCGTGTATTTCCTTCTATTTTATTTCTCCCCATTGTTTCCTCCATTCGTTTCTTGACTCTTAACATAGTATCTCAAGAGAAATTTGGCAATAAACTCTGGCCAGAACAACAAATACATTTCATAGTCTTCTTGTGTACGAATATTGTTTTCAATGCTATTTGTCGTCTCAGATTCCTCATGGATACGATGATACATCAAACTCTCATCTACAAAGGTAAAGCTCCCATTTTTTTGTGCAATCTGATACCAAGCAAACCAATCAAGAGAAACTTTCATTTCTTCATTAAACTTGAAATCATTCAGTTTCTTCAAATTATAGGTCACAGCTGGACAAGAAATTGGATTACCAAAGGCTAAAACCCTATTCCGCCAAAACTTCCATTTGGGAAACATGGCCATTGTCCGTAACATGAGTTGCTTGATTTTCAAATTTGAAGTTAGGGCAATGACCTCACCCTCTTTCACTTCCTGGTAATCTGAATAAGCAATCAACGTTTCCTCTGTCATCTGAGACATTATTTTTTCACAATAGTCTGGTAAATAAATATCATCTTGATGAGCAATTGTAGCATAAGGGGTTGTTACAAAAGAGAGTGCCAAATTCCAATCTTTTCCAATACCTCCTCCTTGTGCGGTATGCATTACGATTGCATTCTTTTGGCAAATTTGTTCTATATATTCACTCGGAGTACTAGTGTATAGGATAAGTTGTGATTGAAGTGTTTGCTGCTTTAACGAATGGATGCATTCTTCTAGATACTTACTATCTCCATAAGCACAGATAACAAAGGTATGATTATTCTGCATCAGATTCCTCCAACTCAGATATTCTTTTTTTAGTCATTGATACTTCTTGAATTAAATTTTTAATCTGCTGCTTTTGTTGAGATAAAGCCATACTATGCAAAAATCCAATCACCAAGAGAACAAAGATTGCCACAGATAACAAGAAATTGGAAGTCAGACCAAACCCGAATAAGTAAGCCAGTTTAATAGGAATAACATCAAAGAGCGCAAAAACAATCAGTCCGAAGCCAATAACAATCCACATAAAGGCATGTTCGAATAAGATCTTATTTTTATTAATATTCCTAAAAATAAAATACAAAAAAACTAGTGAGGCAAGAAACATAGCTAATGCTTGTATGGTCATTATTCTCCCTCCTTCATTAATGATGCAATCAAGATTGATGAACAAACCTCAACCATATAACGAATTGATTTTAGAGGTGTTATGGATGAAACCCCTCCCGCTCTTTCAAACATATTTGCCGGTGCTTCTACTACTTGGAAATTTTGCTTTAGTAAATGAACAGTTGATTCCGGTTCCGGATATTTAATTGGGTATCGTTTTGCAAATTGTGCAATCACTTTTCTATTTCCCAAACGATAACCTGATGTAGTATCCCAAATTCGGTTTCCAGTTGTTAATTTAATCATATTTGAAATAACACCTATTCCAAAACGCCTCATAAAGCTAGTTTGAAATTCCGACAAAGTATCACCAACAAAGCGTGAGCCAATCACCATATCAGCCTGACCAACTACGATTGGCTGAATTAAGCTATTTAATGAACGAATGTCATGCTGACCATCACCATCAAATTGAACTGCTACATCATAGTCATTGTCCAAGGCATATTTATATCCCGTCTGAACAGCTCCACCAATGCCTAAATTTTGTACTAGGTGAACAGCATTTAATTTATTTTGAATCAAAATTTCTTTCGTGTGATCTGTTGAGCCATCATTAATGACAACATAATCCAATTGGAAATTCACACTATTTCTATAATCTATAATTCCCTGAACAGTTTGAAGGATACTTTCTTCTTCATTGTAGGCAGGGATAATCATTAATACTTTCATTTTTTCTCTCTAAAACTAGAATTCTATATAACTTTTTAGATTCTACTTACTCATTTGAAGAAACTATAATAATACATGTTTTAACATAGGTATCCTATTATCCATCAAAGTCGAAGTTTATGTCTGATTTTTGTCGCCATATTGCTAATCAATCTTGCATAACGCTCCAATCTTGTTGGACGCATATTTAAAGTCAGTAACTCTTTTATGTGACTTAAATTTGTATTTTGGTGTCCAGTATATTCTAAGTGATTGATGCCGTCCAGTATTTCTTTATAGGCAACTTCCGGTGTATATAGAGTACGTAAACGTTCCACATCAAGCCGAGCCCTATCTGAAAAATTTCTAAAGGATTCAATCACTTGCTCTAACTTAGTCACCAACTCTTCTATATCGCCCAATTTATAAATTTGACCTGCTGAGAATATTTCAAATGCCGTCAAATGTCCCAAATTATCTGATAGAATTACTGGAAGCCCTCTTAAGATTGCTTCAACATAGACTAAGCCAAAAGTTTCCATAGATGAAGGGAAAACACAGATATCTCTATCAGTTACTTCTTCCCAAGGATTATCTAAGTTACCTAAAAATTTAACATTTTTCTGTAATTTATTTTCATGGATATATTCATCACAAATAGCTTTGTATTTACTATCCCATCCTCCAATAAAAACCAATTCAATATCTAATCTATTTAGTGTCTTATATGCTTTTATTAGTTCTAGTTGATTTTTTCCTTCTGTTAATCGACCAACAGAAACAATTCTAACTTGATTGCCTTTTTTTAAAACTTTTGTTTCTTGCTCAGTATAAGAAATAAACGAATGGACTTTCTTATTAAATAGTGGTGTTAAAAAATTATTTAACTCTCCAGTCACACTAAATAATTCTGAAGAATACTCTTCTATGAAGTCAATTTTATCAGCATAATAGGCAAACTCATTTTTAGGAAATTCATGAATTAGCCAGAAATGGGGAACCTTTTGACATGAGGCAGCAATTGCTCCTTGAAAAACATTAACAGTATTTGAAATAACCAAGTCTATCTCATTTTGCTCAATAATTTCAGCTATGTCTTGAACATTCTGGCGATAGTAGCTTGTAGCCTCTTCTCTATTAAGGATTTCTCCACCTGGTGCATCCGGCCACCACCACTTAATAGTTGGCAAATAGTAATTCTTAACCCCTACCATTTTATAAAGTTGCTCATGCTTATCTTGTGGTTCCCCTCCTATTGCATGAGTAACATTTATAACTGTGTGTCCCAGTTGAATAAGGTACTTCATTAGATAATAAATAGACTTCTCCGCACCATTATCCATACTAGTCGTAGGAGAAATAAACAAAATACGTTTCATTAGACTAACTCTTCTTTCAAAAAATCATTAATTCTATTTGTTGTAGTGCAATGATTCATTACAAACTCAAAAGCATTTTTTGCTATTTGTTCTCTCAAGTCTTGTTCAAGAATCAATCTCTCCAATTTACTTTCCCATTCGTTATCATCTGCTAGAACTCCAGTCACTCCATCTTGAATCATCTCTTCAAATGCTCCAAGATTACTTGCGACTGTCACAACTTTAACTGCTGCCGCTTCTATCCATTTAATTTCCGACTTTGCTTCATTAAAGGTTGTGGTTACAAGCGGCGCCAAGTTAATATCAACTTGTGAAATTAAAATTGGAAGCTTTCTCCAATCAACATACTCATGACTCACAATCTGTTTTTTGAATTTTTGGAATGGTTTCGGAATGTCTAAATATCCTACTATATGTAATTCCACTTGCGGGTACTTTTGAAGTAGATGTAGCAATGCTTGACTAATTAAATTAAAATTTTCGTTGTGTGTAATTGACCCTGAGAAATATCCTATTTTAACTTTATTGTCGTTCGAATTTTTCTTAACTTGTAAACTACGCTCAACTAATTCTTTAGACATGACGTTGCGATTCAAAATAACCTTGTTTTTATATTGTTCGAGCTCGTCTTTCAATTTCGAAGTTGATGTGATAGCATAGTCGCAGAGAGAAAGCATTTTTTTGTAAGCTAAAACACTTGTATCGTAGCCTTTTTTCTCTCTCTTGCTCAAACCTTGGGTAAATTCAAGTTCATCTGTAAATTTTGTATCAAAAACCAAATCATCAATATCAAAATAAACAGGTCTGTTCTTTATGTGTGCCGCCCTACATATTTCTTTCAGCATATCATTGAATGGAGCACGATAAATAATAATATGACTAGCAAACTGTGCATCCTGAAGTTGTACAAGAGAATTATTTATCACTCGGACTGTATAACCAAGTTCTCTCAATTGCTCAGCCTTATTTAACACACGATAACGTGTACATTGTGGAATAATATTTTCAACACCATCAATAATCAAAATATAAGATTGATTTTCTCTAGTTTTAAAATCTTCTAATATAGAAGACACCACTTCAATCGGATAATCTGTTTCCTTAGCAATATACTCCATCAAATCTGGAATCTCAGATTCTCTCTCTAAACCATGCCAAAAATATTGTTCTCTGTCATAATTTCTAAAGGCCGAATACTTAACTAATGGACAACCTTGCTTTAATAATTTAAGCGGATGAATATACAATGCACTATCTTTCGTGTCTTTAATCAATGCGTCATACTTAAAGCCTCGATCATGAAAATATTTTGCAAACACAGTTTCATGTTTTCCAATTGCCTTATTACGAGAATCCGTATCAGAGAGCTTTTCCCAATAATCATAAAATCCTTCATACCTAAGCAAGCTATTTTCAATAACAACAAAATATGATTGTAAGTGCTTAGGAATTTTACCATAAGGGTTATAACCAGTAAAGTCTAGTTGCTCCTCACCCATGGAAATTCCCCAAAAGTCTAGCTGATCGGAATTAACCTCAGAGAAAACCTCTTCTAAATCTCTAAAAGGACCAATATTCGTATCATTAACCAAGATGAGCTGATTATACTGTTGTAACGCCTCTTTTCCAGTATGTATTATCCCGTGTCGGAAAGCCGCAACGTCATAGCCCTCATTATCTCTTTCCAAAACCTTACCAAATTGTGCTAAACGATTTATATCAGCCTGTGGAAGTTTACCATTTACAACAATTAAAACATCTCGAGAAATTTTAGCCAATGCCTCTAAAAAAATTACTTTATAGTCCTGTAAAGACGATTGATGTTCATAAATTGTGTAAATCAAGTAACGATTTTTGATATCTGAATAATTATTTCTACGTTGCTTATCACGTTGCAAAGCTAGTAGAGTTCGCTTTATATATTTTGGAATTCTCCAGAAAAACTTTGCAATATTTTTGGTAAGCTCTAATATATAAAACAATAGCTTGTATTTACCTGATAAGATAAATAATCGCGTTGTGAAATTTCTAATCCACCTTTTCACAGTGTTACCAATCACTTTCTATTATTATCTACTTTTATAAATTTTCAAAAGTTTGTTTTGAATAAATGTTGATACATATATCCCCAGAACTCTGGTCATTAAACCTGAGATTCTAAACGAAACAAGTTCTACCCTCTGTGAATATTTTAGCAAATATCTAAATTTTTTCACAAACATTTTTATATCAGAATTATTCAGATATGGAAATACAAATGGCAAGATGGAAATATAAGAATTTGATAAATAAATCAAAAGTGCTTCTTGTTTCTCATTCGATAGTTGTTTAAAATTCTTTAAATTTTCTTCAATTCCTCTAAAGGCATGATAGACTTTTTTTTGTGTAATTTTGTTAGTAAAACTTCCATCTCTATTTTGTCTATACATATAATTAGAATTTTCAATGACACAACAACAAGTTATTATTTTTAATAGGTCTGCACACCAAATACCATCTTCGTACATTAACCCATCCGGAAACATCAAAGAATCTGCAAATAGTTCTCTGTGGACACACTTGTTCCAAACAGGAGCAATCAATGCGCCTGTTTCTACAAGTAGAACAGAATCAGTAATAACTTCATGTCTAGGTAATTTTTGAGGGAAATCACGAACTCTTATATCAGCATTACCATACCAGTATGAAAATGGATAAATTACTGCATCTACCACTTCCTCGTGAGAATTTAGTTCTTCATTGATTTCATCTAAAAAATACACATCAGTCCAAAAATCATCACCATCTAGAAATAAAATATAATCACCACTAGCATTTTTTATTCCTGTATTTCTCGCAATTGATTGCCCACCATTAGTTTGGTGAAATACCTTCACCCTATCATCTTTAGCTGCTAATTTATCGCATATATTGGAGGTTATACCATCTGTAGAACCGTCATCTACCAACAATATTTCAAATTCTTCATAAGTCTGATTCAGTACACTATACACACATTCTTCCAGATAATCAGCAACATTGTACGCTGGGATAATAACGGAAAACTTCACACCTAGACTCCTTTTTGTAATCTAATTTTCCTATATTTCATGAATACAGGAATTAAGACTGTAATAATTTTATAGCGCAACATAGGAAAAGGCTTCATAATCATGTTAAAAAGATTAAAGCAGAAAAAGTAAAACTGCCAACCACTCTCAAATTGAGTACCTCTCCATGGCGTCTGATTTAATGCAGAAACATAGTCTTCTCTAAATCGATGTTTATTTCCGATTCTCCATGGACGTTCTTCACCTAAAAAATGAACAATACGTGGTTGCTTACGAATTTTTACAAATTCTTCTTTTGAAATAAACGTTGAAGGCCTACTTAATTTTTCCAACGTACGATATGGATAAACATCAAAAATATTAAAATAATTATAAGTGATTGAGAGTGTTTTTATCTCTTCTTTCAATGCTCCATTCAGTGCATCTTGATCATTAGCAAAAAGCTCTCCATTTTTTTCTTTATAATAATCAAAAATAATTGTTCCTATACTTTTTGAACGCCACCGTTTCAAATCGATTAGAAGAACTCCCGCATTATGATATGTATACGTACCCAAATTTAAGCCTTCTCTTCTCTCAGACGAAGCTGTCGGTTCTGGGCACATTCCAAGGACTTTCCCCTCCAAATCTACTTCCCATAGCTCCCGAATATTTTCTAAAACTAAAGTATCTCCATCTAAATAGATGATTCTATCAACTTCTTCGGGCAGTAATTTATCTACAAGTAATCTTGCAAGTACAACCGAAGCCCAACCATTTGTGTCAACTTCAAAATCAAAATATGATTCCAAGTTTTCCAATTCAACGATTGTCAATTTATTTCCTCCGTCGGTAACAAATTGATTAAGTTTTTCTTTATTCTGTTGACTTATACCATCTGAGAAAAGATAAAAATGGCATGTATCGTCTTCGTTTAATGTTCGCATGATTGAGCCCATACAAGCTGCAACTTGCGGGACAAAAGCATCATTCAATGTAAATAATATATTCACGTTTCCCTCTTCCACTATCTTCTTACAACCAATAATAATCTACTATCAAAAATAGATACATGATAAAGTTAATGACTACTGTGCCAGTGATCCACCGTATCAAATACTTCTGTTTTACCGATACACTTACCTGCTCTTTTAACATTAAACATGCCGGAAATAGATAGACTAAAAACGGAGTAAAGTATCTTCCTTGTGCCCCTTGAGAAATCATTGCATTTGGCCCAATAGCTGTCGGTGTCCATGCAAAATACATGCCCGCTACAATGATAGCTACCTGAACAGGGAGTACAAATAACGACGCAAGACCTTCTGTTTTACTTATCTTTAAATTTCCATCATTAAATAATAATAACGTAAAAATGAAAATATCTATGAAAATTAACCAGAGAGGTAGTTGAGTGACAAACCAGCCAAAATAACCAAAAATACCAACTGTTAAAATACCATTAAGATGATCGTTTCTGTTATTGATAAATAAACTGTTTATCATCACTTTCACAAAGTGCACGACACCACCTCTGTTATGTAGAAATAGATAGCTAACAAGTAAAACTAGTCCAAACCCCAAAATAAGAATTGGTAATCTTCTCTTTTGAATCCATTTTAAAATCGAATTAAACTTAGATAAGATGCCTTCAAATTCGAAATCAACAAAAAACAATAGTGCCAAAAGTAAAATATTATTTGCTTTTGTTAAATATAGTAGCAAGGCTAGTAATATTAAGTTAATAAATTTCCTGGTGGTCAGTACCTTGTCTACCAATAAGTTAACATAAAAAACAAAAAATGCAACAACAGCCAGATAGTTCACCACATCATAAGACAGTGAGCCAGCCTGCTGAATCATCATAGGTAAAAGTGAGACAAAAAACAGGGTCATCTTCCCATACTTTATTTTTTTTATCAAATAGTAGATACCTATAATATAGACTATTGTATTAAAAAGGCGCCCTATAGTGACCATCATACCATATGACGGATAAATCAATTTACCTACAACTAGACCAATTAGCTGAGGTGTACTCATTAACGATTTCAGAGAAAAATCGATAGATAATTTGTCCTTTGAAAAATCACGAATTTTGGTAAAAAGGCTTGAATATTCTGTAGAATCAACTGCATGAATCTCCGGTTCTGAATACGCAAAATCTGCTGCCCGTAATTCATTCATTGCCTCAGTATCTCTACTTGTCGGAGAATCAAATAATATATTCCACGACATAAAAGCATGTGTTGCTTCATCAGGAACCTTTGTCACAGGCATAACAAATATTGAAATCAACAAAAAGGGGATTGCTAACCTTAAAAATAATTTTTCTATCTTCATTCTTGTACTTCCCAATTCAAATGTTTTTGCAATTTTAGATATATTACGAAAGAAATTAAAAACCAAGTCCACATCGAACTAACAAAAGCAATAGCTGCCCCCAATATTCCATAATATTCTACCAGTGGATTAGAAATCAATATGGATAATAAACAAGAAATTGCAAATGAAATTACGAGATACTTTTGCTTCCTCAAAACAGTAAGTATGTTATCACAAATGGTTGCAAAGGTACTCGCAATTCCCCCAAGCATTGTTATAATAAAGCTGAGCCAATATTTATTAAGATTCGTTCCGTAGAGAATATTTAATGCTGGAATCCCCAATACTATTCCCCCAACCAAAACTAACACAGCCAATCCGACAACCATTTTAACGATACGCTTCTGATATTGTTTAAATTGATTATAGTTCCCAGCTCTTCTATATATAGCCAACTGAGTTATCATGGGTCTAAACAAAATCAACAAAATATTCATTGAAAAAACAGGCATAAATAAAATATTAAAATCTCTTTGAACACCTGTTCCTATAACACCTCTCTCAAAAAAAGTATTGAGAGCATATTTAGGTTGATTATAGATAGTAACAAGTAAAAATGCATTAATAAATAACGGTAAGCATTCTGACAATATATTTTTAATGGCTTTCAAATTAATTTCTTCTTTGATAATCCTCGTAAATTGAACCAAATTCGGAACATCAAAAAAGAAAACAAATAAATATGAACTAATTACTAAATAGATTAATGAAAGTAGTAGGTTGTTAGTCATAAACAAACCAATTCCAAATGTCAAAATCACAATAGAATTTCTCAAAAAAAGTGATTTACCTGCAATATCTAGCCGAGAATTTTGTTGGAACAATCCTTGAAAAACGTCCGACAGAGCATCACTTCCGCGATACAAACAGATTAGGAAAATACAAACAGATTTTTGAAATTCATATTTAGACAGAAAAATATAGCTTAAGGCAAGTAATAGCATAATAGTGATTGTTATAAGCCTTGTTGCAAGATACTGGCTAAACGAAAACTTTTTCGAAACATCAGTAGCTTGATAATCTCTTACCTGAAAACTAGCAATTATTACAAAAAGATTTGCTACTGCATAAGCAAAACTAAAAATATCAGCCTCTAATTCCGTCAACAAACGTGTTACTAGTAACAATAAAAATATTGATATTGCTGCTGAAGAAATACTCCCTAATAAATTCCAAATAAATATTGTTTTTGGTGATACTATTTTGCTCTTCACACTATCTTCCCCTTGTTTGTCATCCGTTATCCCTAATTTTTTAATAGAGATTTCTTTATCATCTTAAACACACTTACAATCCCAACTGATATTATCTTTAGTGTCCTTCTCAGTCCAATTTGTAAAAATTCCTTTTCTTCAATAATTAAACGCAATTCTCTTTCGCTAGAAAAACTAATCTTTTCCAAGATTGGACTCACATTTTCAGTATTCTCGACCACTGCATAATCGTTTGATAAATCCCACGCGCTATAAATAAATAATATTGGAACTAGCAATAATCTATCTTCTTTTGAAAAATCAATGTTTCTAAATTTGTCCTCAATCTTTTTATAGTGTTCTGTTTTTATCCAATACCAACTTACTTCTTCTCCAATTATATAAGGCAGTTTATAAAAATCAACTTTCTTAGTTCTCACAAGTGATTCATAGAGTATATTCAATTGACGAATAAGTTCTGGATTGCCCTCTCGAAGACTTTGTCTATCATATCTTTGATTGGTTGTTAAGTCTGGAATAACTACAGCCAAGCTAGATTGTGATTCAAAATTAGAAATCACTGCATCAAATGATGTAAAAAACATTTTCCTCAACTGATACCTGTCAATAATATCCTCTACAGAATATTTTGTTTCATTTGTTTGTTTGACAGTTATATGAGCAAGATATTTGGCATCTCCCATATAGTTGTTTACTATTTCAAAAAATTGTAATTCATCTGTGACTTTTACAATCTGTGCTCTCAATTGGTAGGTGAATAAACATCTCTCAACTATACTACACTTATTTGAAAAATCAGCTTCTGGCAATGTTATTAGTAACTGGCACCGATCGGCTATTTTGCATAACTCTTCAATATACTCTTCAAAAATAGACACTGATTCTATATGAACATGAAGAAGTACCGACGTCGAAGAACGAACGGTCTCTGTCGTTTGCGAAACCCGTATTTGAGGAATAAAACTCATACCCGGAATGATTATCTGCCTCAAATGCCTCTCGATTAATTCAACTGGATATTTCGTTTTCATCCTAATAAGATGTAATAAAGAGTATATTCTGTCTGGATATTCGGTAAAACTCTTTATTTTTATGAATGGAACGTTATTTTTAAGAATAACTTCTGGATATTCTAATGTAATGTTGCTATTTTTAAGGGTTTTACAATAAATGGACGTATCTAATACACACTTATAGCTATAACCCTCTGATAAAAGTATTTTTGTCAATTGGCTCTCATATAATTTTATAACATCTTGAATATCTGTTAACTCACTTACCGATGACCAAAAACCAACAAATGCTTGACTCTGCAAGATTCGTTTCTTAAATACCATAAAATATGATTGTAAATGTTCCGGGACAACTACACTATCTATTTTTGTCTCTAAATGATTGGTCATCCCCCAAAAATCTACATCAACATCACTGTCAAATCGACTATAATAATCCTCTAGGTTCCAGAGGGGGCCGAAACATGTATCATTCATCAGAGTTACCGAATCATATTGATAAAATGTTACTTGATTCAGCCCTTCTTTCCATGCCGCAAAATCATAACCAATATTATCTCTTTGGATAAAAAAATCAATCAGTCGTTCCGACTGTAAATATTGTACTATGTCTTTTGAAACATGGCTGTTAGAAACAAAAACTATGTCTGAATAAATACTTCGTATCGACTTTAATTGATAATAAATATATTCACTGACAACATTATATTTATTATAGTGAACATATACCAACAAACGCGACATTCTGCCTCCGTTATATTTTGTTAATCTAGCAGCTCCCATTGGCTATTTCTCTGAATAAACCCGGTTGCTGCGTCTTCCTCTGCAATATTATCAGTACTAAACTTCCTACTAATAAAAATAGCTGGTGTGTCAGATGTCTTGGCAAATAATAACGGCTGCTTATTACTATTTCGTACTGACACCGCCATTTTTAATTTTGCCTGATTAATTGAAGGTAGCTTACATTTCACTCGGAAAAACTTCTCGCCTTTGCCAAACGTTTTTAAATCCATAGAATTATCGTTATATACATCAAAATGACGTTCTAAATCTAAAAATGTAAATGCAACATGTGTTTCAATATCTTCTAAAACCGTATATCTAAACTCGATTTCAATTGATTCATCTGGTTCAATTTGATTTTTTGAGACCAGGTTAATCTGCAAATCTTTTACAATATCACTCTGATGCAGAGGTTCTTCGTTTTCTGTAACTTCGCTTATTGAGGCAAGCACATTATCAAAACTGTATTGATTAGCTACATCATCAGGTTCTCCTAATGCCTTGACGTATCCTTTCTCTATAAGAAGGGCTTTATTACAATACTTTTTCACAGCTCCCATATCATGGGTGACAAGAATGGTCGTTTTTCCACTTTTTTTACGCTCTAGGAAGTAATCATTACATTTACGCTGAAAAGCCTCATCACCGACTGCTAGAACCTCATCAAGTATCAGAATATCTCCCTGAGCTTTAATGGCAACTGAAAAGGCTAAACGTACCTGCATACCACTAGAATAGTTTTTCAACTTTTGATTCATGAATTCACTTAATTCCGCAAATTCAACAATATCATCATACATTGCATCAATTTCTTCTGCAGTGAATCCTAACATCGCACCATTTAGGTATACATTTTCCTTACCAGTTAGCTCAGGATTAAAACCAACACCAAGTTCAATAAAAGAAACTAATTTACCATCCACAGCTACAGTTCCTCTTTCAGGAACATATATTTGAGATAAAATTTTTAACAGTGTTGACTTACCAGATCCATTGCGACCAACAATTCCAAAAAAGTCCCCTTTTTCAACTTCGAAACTGATATCCTGCAAAACATTATACTCTACGTAGCCTTTAATCCCTTTAAATAAATTGACTAAAGTAGTTCTTAGACTCTGACTACTCTCCGTTGGAAGTTTAAAACTCTTGCTAACATGTTCTACTTTTACAGCAATATTATTATTTTTTACCATTACAAAATCTCCGCAAACTTTTTGGCATTTTTTCTAAACACAGTTATACCCAATAGGTAAACAACGACTGGAAGAATATACGGAATTGCCACAATAACAGGATTTTCAATCAATTCACTAACTGTAGTATTCCCAGAATAAACAATAAAATGTCTCAAGTCTTGAATAATTTGTGCAACAGGGTTCAACATCATCGACTTAGCAAATGTTACTTGCCCACGCTGTAAAATAAATGTCAATGAATAAATAATTGGTGTTGCATACAATCCAGCCTGTAAGAACACTTCCCAAATTGGACCAATATCTCTAAATCTTACAAATAAAGAAGATAGAATGAAAGCTATACCTGTTGCTAGTAATGCCAATTCAAAAAACAATGGGATTATAATTAAAACGGACCAAGTAAAGGGAACCCCGTTAATAGCAGCAAATACAAACACAACCATTAAGTTAATGGCGTAATTAATTGCAGCTCCTGCAACTGAAGAAAAGACAATAATTTCTTTCGAAAAATTCAATTTACGCAACAAATCTCCACGAGAAACAATGGACATCATTCCCATGTTGGTTGCTTCAGTAAAAAAGTTCCAAGTAACCATACCAAGCAGTAAGCTTACTGCATAATGTGGAGTTCCATCATCAAAACGCAAAAAACGTACAAAGACTAAATACATAATTGTAAAAAGTAACAATGGTTTTAGGATTGACCACAGGTGACCAATCAAAGAACCTTGATAACGCAGTTTAAAATCAGTTTTTACCATTTCTTTCAAAAGAATCTGGTTTTCTCTATTCAATAAGTTCATAACTATTCCTTATAAGCAAATTTTGTAATAATGAGTGTTGTAAATACCAATGTATGGAAAGCCTTATTTTTCCTCAATCCATATTTTCTCAAAATCCTGAATCGTTCAAGCATTGGTTTATCCATAATGGTTACAAATGCTTCAATTAATTCTCTATTTGACTGAGATAGAGGCATTTGTAGTAAGTGTCGGGCTTGTTTTTGACTATTTTTTATCAAATCCCAATAGACAGCAAATAAAATATGAGGGCGAATCCATTTTTTAAAGCGTTTTGAGAGTGTTCGAGCCCCTAAAACATTATCAGAATGCTGGCGGTACAGTTCCCCTGGTTGATCAATAAATACCAAATTTCCAAAGGCTGACGCAAGCAGGGCCAGATACCAATCATGCATCAAAATATCCTCAGTTACTTGCCACATTTCAGCAAGATGATGATTAATCATGGCGACACCGCCAGTCGCAGTATTCTCAGTCAACTCTTGCACCAATTCCGTATTGGCATGATGAGATTGAGATTTTACCATGCTTTCTGCCATAACCTCTAGATTTTGATTGACAACTTTGAGGTCCATATAAACCATCAATGGCAAATTTGTTGGATAGGCTTGTGCTTTTTTCAGGCTAACTTCCAGTTTATTTGGCAGCCAAACATCATCTTGGTCACTGAAAAAATAGAAATCAGCAGTATCATAATGAACTAGCCTATGAAAACTTTTGATGACACCGAGATTTTCGTCTGTCTCAACATCTATGAAGTGAATTCGCTGATCTTGTTCAACAAAATCTTTAATAATCTCTCTAGTTCGATCACTGGAACCATCATCACGAATAAATAGTGTCCAGTCTGTGTAAGTCTGTTCTTGGATAGAACGAATTTGCTCAGCTAAGAACTGTTGACCATTGTAGGTCGACATGAGTATGTTTACTTTCATTGTAAAAATAATTCCTCGTACTCGTGGACGATTTTTTCCCAGGTGTATTCATCCTTCATGTGTTTTTTCGCAATTTCTCCTAATTCCACCGCTTCAGCATTCTCATCAATTTGGTTAATTAATTGACTAAGGCTACCTGACTCCTTACTCCAATACCGAGCACCTTCTAGGGCAACTTTGCGGTTAAAATCGACACCTAAAACCAAATTTTCATTGGTTTGCGCCAGCGCTTCTAGGAGACTAGGATTGGTTCCTCCAACTTCATGTCCATGAATATAAGCTCGACATTCTTTGCGCAGATACTTAAGCAGTTCTTGGTCATACACTGTTCCTACGAACTTGATTCGCTTATCTGATGCTAAGCCTGTCTCGTCTTTTAATTTTTGAAAATAGGCAGAGCCTTCATGGTTTGCAACGATGACTAAATCACGCTTGGTCGAACTAGCCATGAATTCCTTAATAGCTGTCACATAGTTATTCTCAGGTACAAAACGACCGATAATCAGATAAAATTCTTTCTCTTTAATGTTCCAATTTGTAAAATATTGGCGAACTTGCTCAGATTCTTTTGTTAACTTAGTCGGACTTAAATCTGTACCATAGGCAATAAAGCGTGTATTGGTAGCCGAGTATTCAGATTGAATATAATCCTCAATTCCCTCATTATCAGCAATAATCAAATCAGCATATTTGACCATCATCTTTTCAGAAAATTTTAGATACCTTTGGACTGGCTTGGCCCACTTGGCCCGTTTCCATTCCAAACCGTCTGGATTGACAAACAAGGTACCTCCAACAGAGTGAATCTTTTTCGCAAAAGGTACTATGAAGCCACCTATGGTATTTCCCAAGATATAGAAAATTGGTCGCTCTATCTGCTGTTCCTTAATGATTTTAAGGGCATAAGTGATCGCCATCATATCATAAGCAATCACACGAGCCGGTCCAAGTTTTGGTGGATTAATGGTGAAGCAATCTGCACCCAGGTAGGTTGAATGTTGGCGATGACTTGTATCCGATAAACAAGCCACATGATAACAAATCTTCTCAGATTGCTGGTGACTGACCAATTGTTGGACAAAGGTCTCAAAGCCACCATATTTTGCTGGCAGTCCACGACTACCGATAATAAAAACGTGTTTCATGAATCCTCTCCATCAAATTGCAGTTCTTTTCATTATACCATTTTTTAGTTTTTTTTCCTAATTCTATCCTAGTTTGGCTATAAAGCCTTTTCTTTTTCTACCCCTCTAACTCCACAGTATAGATAAAAATAAATTTTGAGTTAATAAGAAAAATTTGATATAATATGTACTGGCTTTTACATAAAAATATAAAACTTAGAATTGTTAATAAATATGAAATTAATCAAACAGTTTATTCACATACTAATCTCCATCGGATTGATTGGAAGTTTTTTTCTCTATGCACATCTCATTCAAAACGAATTAGGTTCTACAAAAAATGATGGAATGATAGAAATCATCGCAGAACAACCAAACCAAGTAATCGACAGCATCCAAATAAATGGACGCTATATTCATTCATCAGAAATTATAGAAAACCAATGGGGAATCAATGATGCTGATTTAATCCCTAATTTCTCTTCTCTAGGTGAGGAAAATTCACTCATAATTAAATCTTCCTCTTCTGTAAGAACCTTATCATTTGAATACTTTGTTAGTGAAAATCCGACTATTGTAAAAATTAAAGTTGGTGGACAATTGGTTGAAAACGTGTTTCATGAATCCTCTCCATCAAATTGCAGTTCTTTTCATTATACCATTTTTTAGTTTTTTTTCCTAATTCTATCCTAGTTTGGCTATAAAGCCTTTTCTTTTTCTACCCCTCTAACTCCACAGTATAGATAAAAATAAATTTTGAGTTAATAAGAAAAATTTGATATAATATGTACTGGCTTTTACATAAAAATATAAAACTTAGAATTGTTAATAAATATGAAATTAATCAAACAGTTTATTCACATACTAATCTCCATCGGATTGATTGGAAGTTTTTTTCTCTATGCACATCTCATTCAAAACGAATTAGGTTCTACAAAAAATGATGGAATGATAGAAATCATCGCAGAACAACCAAACCAAGTAATCGACAGCATCCAAATAAATGGACGCTATATTCATTCATCAGAAATTATAGAAAACCAATGGGGAATCAATGATGCTGATTTAATCCCTAATTTCTCTTCTCTAGGTGAGGAAAATTCACTCATAATTAAATCTTCCTCTTCTGTAAGAACCTTATCATTTGAATACTTTGTTAGTGAAAATCCGACTATTGTAAAAATTAAAGTTGGTGGACAATTGGTTGAATCTGTTGACACATCAACTGGAGATAAATATAAAAATTTAGCCTTTATTGAACTTCCCTATACTTTACGGATAACTAAAGATAATCAATTTTGGTATCTCCACTTAATAGTCCTTGCTTTAGGCCTATCATGCTTTATCTTAAATGGATCAACATGGAGAATCAAGAGAAGACATATCAGCATCTTAACAATATTATTAATCACTCAATATATATTCACTACTTTTACATTTCCACGTTTATATCGCAATGAATTAGTGCTATTTAATTCGAACTTTAATAAAATGGAAACTCAACAGCTATTAGTTGCACTAACTTTCCTGATATTTTTTGGTCTTTTGGGATACAAACAACTCCGAGGTCATATCTCTAAAGCCTTCAAAACGATTAGTCTATCAGTGATTTATCTTCTAGTTCCCATTTTTTCATTATTTATTATTGAAAATAGCTATTCACAATTCTCTACTCTTTCCCCAAACAGTCTTTGGAACAATCTAATCATTATCGGAGTCCTCTACCTAATACTGGTCTTTACAACTAATCTACGATTTGCCAGCCTATTAATTCTATCTGCTTCAGTATTTATTGGTATAAGTAACCAACTTTTGATTGACAGCCGTGGTGCTCCTCTATTGTTTTATAATCTTTTTCAAATCACAGATGGATTAAATGTAGCTTCTAGCGTAGCAATTAATATCAACAATCGAATGCTACAAAGCATGGTATTTTCTTATATTTTATTGACCTTCTTTTTCTTTATCCCTAAATTATATTTACCAAAACTTCTACCTTCTAGAACGTTTTATTCTAGTTATGATTTCAAGTGGCCGAAACGTTTCAGCAGAATTTTACTGGGCTATATAACTTTAATAACAATCGTTCCAATGATTAATAAAACTATCGTCTCTAATGCAAATATATCATTAAATTACTGGAGAATGTACGTTACCTACGGTCAATTTGGGCTACCACTCTCGCTCGCCTCTTTCTATGAAGATAGTAAAATAACTGAACCTGATGGATATTCAGCTTCCAATCTTAGTGAAGTTCTTGAAAAATACTCTCCTGAACCAGAAAGACAAACAATCAGACCTAATATTATCTTTATACAGAATGAATCACAGAGTGATTTTTCAAACTTACAGGGCTTAAATATGGAGCCTGATCCGCTATCAAACCAACATGCTTTAACAGATAATACTGTTCACGGTACATTAAATGTTTCTGTATTTGGAGGCGGAACAGCTAATACAGAGTATGAAGTTCTGACAAGTAACCCAATCAGTTTATTATCTTCTAATTTATTCCCATATCAGCAGATTATCACACAAGAACGTCCAAGTTTCGCAACTTATCTAAAAAATAAAAATTACGACACCGTAGCTCTACATCCTCAATCCGGAAATAATTACAACCGCAATGCAGTGTATCCTCTACTAGGGTTTAATAAATCTTATTTTTTAGATTCGGAACCTGCTATTAGTAGCTTAGCACCACTAACAATCGATCGTGGCTGGCCATCTGATCAATTCTTGTTCAACGGAATAAAAGAACTTTATACCCAAAAAGGAGACCAGCCTCTATTTAGCTTTGTTGTTACCATGCAAGGACATGGAGGCTATCCAAGTACGGAAGAAATTTATCCTCGCGAAGTCAGCATTAATGGTTCAACATCTGAATACTTAGCTGAAACAGAATTTTTGACCAGCATGAAGAAGACGGACGAAGCATTTGCTGATTTAATTACTTTCTTTAGCACTTACAAAGAGCCTACGGTCATCGTCATGTACGGCGATCACCAACCTAGTTTGACTCAAGAATTTTACGCACAATTTATGGATGAAAATAATCCTGCCGCTAAATATTCTACCCCTTTTGTGATTTGGTCTAATTTTGATATTAAGAAACGTGAATCTACAACTATTAGCCCAAACTATCTCGTTCCATATTTGATGGATATTTTATCCGAATCCGACTATGCCCTTCCTCGATCACCTTACCAACAATTTTTGAGTGTTATGCAAATCGAAGCACCTATCATTACTAGCTGGGGAAATACCGATAATAATGGCCAACAAATTGAAGACATATCCAGCCTATCACTTTACCAAACCTACTTACAACTAGAATACAATAGTGCCGTTGATAAACGACCTCTAACAGATCTATATGAGTGATAAAAATAGCCTTGCTCGTTTTTGAGCAAGGCTATTTATTTGTCCCCTGAAAGAGGCTGGGCAAAAAACTTAATTATCTAAAAGATAAAGCTTGTAATTCTCGATAATTGATCGTAATTTTTCACCATATTTCGGATCAGTAGCATATCCTGATTGTCTTAGCGCAAGAATCGCTTGTTGATAATCAGTTGCCTCTCTGAAACTCTGGTAATTTTTTATTCTCCACGGAGTAGAGGTAAAGAACTTAGCATAGTCTGCTACACTTTCATTCCATGAATCATATTTTCTAAACAAGTGCTTTTCTTGCTTCTTCTCACCATCACGGTATTCATTGGTAATGATTTCAATTGTAGCACCCGTCCACGCAGCATCCGCTTTGATGCCAAAAAGATTATTCCCATGAGTCGCCAAGTATGACGTTCCCCATGCACTTTCGAGGATGGCTTGAGATAACATGACGCTCGAAAGGATAGAATTAGCTTTTGAACTTTGCTCAATTGCAGGTACTAGATTAGCTATGAAACTTTTTTGATCATTAGAAAGTTTTCCTGTTTCAATACCTGTACCTGCAATTTCTACTTTCCCTCAACAGCACCATACCAATTCATTACGCCTTGTGCCAATGCTTTCGCAAGGCGAGTGTGATAAGAATCTTGTTTGATAACTTGTAATTCCGAAGGATTATCCATAAATCCTAGCTCCACTAGAATGGCAGGAATTGCTGTCTCGCGAAGGACTGCAAAAGTTTCTCTTCTTACGCCACGGTTAACTGCACCTGTTTCTTTAATTAAACTCTCCTGAACCTTGTTGGCTAAAATCTCACTTTCAGCTAAACGAGTAGGGTTATTATGCATTTCTTTATTAATTTTAGGTTGGTATTCCGGATCGTATTGATACCAGTATGTTTCGATACCAGTCGCATTCGAAACTCCTGCTCCCGTCGCATTAAAATGGATACTAATAAATAAGTCTGCGTTGCTTGCATTCGTCATTCGTGACCTCTCTGTTTTGAAGTCTACATCATAATCACCTGTACGGGTCATCAAAACATTGATTCCATATTTCAAGAGATTTTCACGCAACTTATTTGAAACAGACAATGCAAGATTTTTTTCATGTATACCTCCATAAGAAGCTCCTGAGTCTCGCCCTCCATGTCCTGGGTCAATATAGACTGTGTAGGAGCGCTGTATCGACGGGGTTGATAAATGAGTCGTTGTACCACCTGCACCTGTTAGGCCACCACTTGAGTCCTTATAATATAAGTGAACCGTGTAGGTACCTGTACGATACTTATGGTCCTTCTTATTAACAGTTAACTTATAACTGCCATCTGATTGACGAGTAGCTTCATACCAACGTATATCGTCTGACTGGGACCAGGTAGGTAAGAGAACACTTGCTATATCTTTCGGCGATGAAACATTAGTAACACGAACATCAAAGGTACCTTGGGCATCGTTATGATTTTCAATTGTGATGGTACCTGTCGGCTTCACTTCTGATAAATGAGTCGTTGTACCACCTGCACCTGTCAAACCACCATTTGAATCCTTATAATATAGATGAACCGTGTAGGTACCTGTACGATACTTATGGTCCTTCTTATTAACAGTTAATTTATAACTTCCGTCTACTTGACGCTTTGCTTCATACCAACGTATATCGTCTGACTGGGACCAGGTAGGTAAGAGAACACTTGCTATATCTTTCGGCGATGAAATATTAGTAACACGAACATCGAAGGTACCTTGGGCATCGTTACGATTTTCAATTGTGATGGTACCTGTCGGCTTCACTTCTGATAAATGAGTCGTTGTACCACCTGCACCTGTCAAACCACCATTTGAATCCTTATAATATAGATGAACCGTGTAGGTACCTGTACGATACTTATGGTCCTTCTTATTAACAGTTAATTTATAACTTCCGTCTACTTGACGCTTTGCTTCATACCAACGTATATCGTCTGACTGGGACCAGGTAGGTAAGAGAACACTTGCTATATCTTTCGGCGATGAAATATTAGTAACACGAACATCGAAGGTACCTTGGGCATCGTTACGATTTTCAATTGTGATGGTACCTGTTGGCTTCACTTCTGATAAATGAGTCGTTGTACCACCTGCACCTGTCAAACCACCATTTGAATCCTTATAATATAGATGAACCGTGTAGGTACCTGTGCGGTATTTATGATCTTTCTTATTGACAGTTAATTTATAACTTCCGTCTACTTGACGCTTTGCTTCATACCAACGTATATCGTCTGACTGGGACCAGGTAGGTAAGAGAACACTTGCTATATCTTTCGGCGATGAAATATTAGTAACACGAACATCGAAGGTACCTTGGGCATCGTTACGATTTTCAATTGTGATGGTGCCTGTCGGCTTCACTTCTGATAAATGAGTCGTTGTTCCACCTGCACCTGTCAAACCACCATTTGAATCCTTATAATATAGATGAACCGTGTAGATACCTGTGCGGTATTTATGATCTTTCTTATTGACAGTTAATTTATAACTTCCGTCTACTTGACGCTTTGCTTCATACCAACGTAAATCATCCGTCTGTGACCAAGTGGGTAAGATAACACTCGCTATGTCTTTCGGTGATGAAACATTAGTAACACGAACATCGAAGGTACCTTGGGCATCGTTACGATTTTCAATTGTGATGGTGCCTGTAGGTTGTGTAACATTGACCGAACTGGAAGCTGTACTGACTCGAGCACTTGGAACACTTGTAGAACCATTCGAACTTCCTGCAATCGTATTTGAAGAACTTCTTGTCAGTGAATTCGAAGTACTACTTGTTGCACCTGCTGTCAAACTAGAATTAACTGTTGAGCTTGTAGTAGCCGAAGTTGCTTCCTCCTCAATTTTAGACGGAGTTGCATCACTATTATTCAAAGCAGTAGGCTTCTCAGCCGTGCTTACGACATCCTTCTTCCACTCGAAACTATAATCTGATAAGGTCTGAAAACTTCCATCTGTTAATTGTGCTGTTAACTTCAGCGAAAAGACTTGGTCTTCCTCCGCAAATGCAGACCGATCCAAAACCGCTACGTATCTACCCTGCTCATCCATTGAGAATGTGACAGTAATGCCGCTATTTGTTTCAGAGCTAAACTGGGCTGTAACACCAATAATTTCCCCTTGAATGTTCGACAGAATAGCTTTAATCTGACCAGCCTCATCAACGACAGATAGCTGCCCGCCAGTTTCAGCAACCTGAGATGAAGAAACTTGACTAGATGGGGCATTTACCATATCCGCTTGAACAAGCTGAGCATTCAACGCGGATGCACACAAAGAAAGAAATAACAACGTTCTTTTTTTCACAAATATCTCCTTTATGTATTTCACATGTAAAAACAACTATATTTCTCAAAATAGATGTAATTACACTAATCTTCTATTTTTCTTCTTGCTTCTTTGTCAATAACCAACCAGCAAAAATTGTTATGAGTCCTAGTACAGTTAATGGAAGACTAGATTTCCCTGAGGTTTTTGGTAATACTTTAGCTTTATCATTTGGTATAACCTTTTTCTGACCTGCTTCAGAAATATTGCCTTTGCCTATAGCTACATCAGAAATCTGACCGCCCCCTTGACCTGGAACGGTCTGCAAATCATTTGAGCCATTTGTAGCGCTTTGACTTGTTTGTACCCCGGTATTTTCAGTCTTAGCTGTACTTTTATCCTCAACTTTTGATTGTAGACTAGCAGTTAGTTCTGCAATCTGTCGGTCCATTTCTGAAAAGTCATACGGAAATTTTGGTTGCGAAGCAGTTGCAAGAGCTTGACCATATCCTATAGTTGCAGATGTAATAGTTTCTAAATTAGAGTTTCCACTTTCCAACAATCCAGCTAATTCTTGTCCAGTTGCTTCTGCATAAGCAATATAATTATCAATCGCTACCGACTCTTTATTCAGTAGTTCAACGATAACTTCTCTAGCGTATTTCAATGCAGCCAACTCGACTTCAAGAGTACTTGCATCATCTTCAGACTCGTACTTAGAAACTATAGCCGTCGCTTCTTCTCTTCCACTTTTTCCAGCGACTGTAAGTGTCTCAAATAAGTAATGGTAATGTTGGGCTATGTTACCAATTAAATTTGCTTTGAGTTCATCTAAAACAACAACTTGCTCTGCTGTTAAGTTTGCCTTCAAGTCTGCAATTTCTTCATCCCATGCAACTTCAGCACTACCCGAAGCCATTTCTTCCATCATTCCCTCAAGAAACGCCAATCTATATTCTTGCATATCGATAGTCATTTTAGCTTGAATATATTCACGTACGGCAACTTTTTCATCATCAGTTAAATGATAGGTCGTACTTTGACTTGTCTCTGCTACTACAACTGGAACAGATCCGTACGGTAATATAGCACCTCCTAGTAAAGCAAGAAGGATTGCTGACGTCAACAACGGCTTAACAATCGCTTTCTTTTTCATACACATCTCCTGTAGATTATTTCTTTTCTTGCTTATAGAATGCTTCCAAAGCTTCTTGCCAGGTCGGGATGACAAAACCTGTCGCCTTTGCCTTATCCAAGCTCATGGTTGAGTTGAATGGACGTTTTGCCTTGGCTGGGAACTGGCTAGAATCCACTGGCAATACCTTGGTGTTGGTATCCTTGAGGATTTCCGTCGCGAAGTCAAACCAAGTCGTATCTTCTGCTGCATCGTTTGACAAATGGTAGTAACCAAATGCTTGCTTGGTGTCCACCAAGTGCACCATGAATTCCGCAAGTGTGCGTGTCCAAGTTGGGCGACCGTGTTGGTCATTGACAACCGTCAAAGTATCGCGAGTTTCCGCAAGATTTTGCATGGTGAAAACAAAGTTTTTACCGTAGTTACCAAAGACCCAAGCTGTACGAACAGTGTAGAATTTGTCAGCAAATTTCTCAACTGCTTCCTCACCCAAGCGCTTGGTACAACCATATTCAGATTGTGGATCTGGCTGGTCATCAACTTGCCACTCTTGACCGACTGGCAAATCACCATTGAAGACATAGTCTGTTGAGATATAGACAAGGGTCGCATCGTATTTGGCTACTGCCTTGGCAACATTCTCAGAACCTGTTACGTTAATCTTGTAGTTGAGTTCCTTACCCTCGTCTTCAGCCATATCAACTGCTGTGTAGGCTGCACAGTGGTAAACAACACTTGGATTTACATCTTCAAAGAAAGCATCTACTTTCTCTGCATCCGTGATATCCATTTCTGCTACGTCAGCGGCCACATACTCAACACCACGCTCATCCAAGAGATAACGCAATTCTGTACCCAACTGACCATTTGCACCTGTAATTAAAATCATATTTGCTCCTTATTTCAAGAAAGGCTTGAGCAAGAGCCCTAGCCTTTAATAGTCTTATTTAATAACTTCCTGTGTCTTAGCATAGTTGGCTTCAACAGCTTCTTTTTCAGCCTTCCACCAGTCTTGGTTATCTGTATACCACTGGATAGTTTCTTCCAAACCTTGAGAGAAGTCTGTGAATTGTGGTGTCCATCCTAGCTCATCACGAAGTTTGCTTGCGTCAATAGCATAGCGCAAATCGTGTCCTGCACGGTCAGTCACGTGGTCGTAAGCATCTTTTGGTTGACCCATTTTTTCAAGGATCAATTCAAGCACTTCTTTATTGTTCTTCTCACCGTCAGCACCGATTAGGTAAGTTTCACCCATACGGCCTTTTGTCAAGATTGCCCAAACACCAGTCGAGTGGTCGTTGGTATGAATCCAGTCACGGACGTTTTTACCTTCACCGTACAGTTTTGGCTTGATACCTGCCAAGATGTTGGTGATTTGGCGTGGGATGAATTTCTCGATGTGTTGGTAGGGACCGTAGTTGTTTGAACAGTTTGAAATAGTCGCTTTAACACCAAATGAACGCACCCATGCTTTTACAATCAAGTCTGAAGCAGCCTTGGTTGATGAGTATGGTGATGACGGGTTGTAATTGGTTTCAGCAGTGAATTTCTCACCGGGACCCTCACCATGACCTGGCAAATCTTCACGCAAAGGAAGGTCGCCATATACTTCGTCAGTTGATACATGGTGGAAACGTATGTCGTATTTACGAGCCGCTTCAAGAAGAGTGTAAGTACCGATAAAGTTGGTATGGATAAATGGGCTTGGATCGTTGAGAGAGTTGTCGTTGTGGCTTTCTGCTGCGTAGTGAACGATTGCATCTGCCTTAGCAGCCAATTTGTCAACCAATTCAGCATCTGCAATATCACCAACAACCAGCTCAACACGGTCACCAAGAATAGCTTCCAAGTTAGCCTTGTTCCCAGCATAAGTAAGTTTATCCAAAACAGTTACGTGAACGTCTGGATGATTATTATAAACATAGTGTACAAAGTTTGAACCGATGAAACCAGCTCCACCAGTGACGATAATATTTTTAAATTGAGACATTTTTTTCTCCGAATTTTTTCTTATTTTGATAGTTTCCTTGGGTAGTGGGGACGCCAGCAAACCTTCGGTTTCATGGCTAAATTTTGAACCTAAGGTTTCAAAATTTCCCTGCAAGATTACGTAAAACGTAATCTCGGAACCTGTATTCACAAGTGAAGTGCTTTTATATAAGAGATAGTTTTTCGCTAATCAAGGCAGTTTTTTGAGGGAATACTGACTGTATTCTGAAAAAAACTAACGATGAGTAGCTGGAAAAATAGCCTTAGATGAACGTACTGAACTATGAATGCAGGTTCCTATTTTCACTACGGCGGAAACTATCGCTATTGGCTCGCTTTGCTCGCCCTCTTAGATTGCCAGACTACTTCAATACTTCTTTTAAGTAAGCAATCTTAGCAAAGTCTTTTTGATTGTTATTTTCTGCCCGGTAGGAATCTTTTGAAGAGGATTGGTAGGTTTTTAGGTATTGTTCAAGCGTCGGTAGGTAATAGCGAACACCAGCTGTTTCTAGTTCTTCCAAATCTTCTAGCTCTACACCAGCAAATTCAGGCAGTGAATGCAGGCCTCCGAATTCAACAGATAAGCCATCTTTATGAAATTCATGTTCGTGACGATCAACAAGGACATAGCCGAGTTGGTTCATCATGGCAATCAACTCATCTGCACGGTAAATCCGTTCGTCGTCTGGGGCTTCCCAGCCACGTGGATCACTTGGAACATGAATATCTAAATCTCCTGCCTGCCAGTCCCTCCCTGTTCGCCTTTCTAAACCAACTGAGCCCATTAACAAGGGAGTGATCCCTAACTTGTTTAACTGCTCTGCTATTTCCAAAAAGGCTTGAAACATTAGAGGTCCTCTTTTCTCAAAGGCTTAACGTCCTTGAGGAGTGGGTGGTTTTTATCTGCTTCTGAAACTTCCGCTTCCTCTAGGTTCTCCCACTGGATGTCGAGGCTAGGGTCAGCATAGTTGACGAAGGCATACTTAGGCTTGAGTTCCAAAGCCCAGTAGTCGTTAACCAAGTAGCTGTAAGCCACGAAGTCTGACAAAACTTGGAAACCATTGGCTACGCCACGCGGAACGAAGATACCTTTTGAAGCATCGATAACGGTTTGGTAGGTATTACCGAAGGTTTCGCCTTCACGAAGATCGACCCAAGTTCCCAAAACCTTACCGCCGTCTGCTACAGAGATATATTTATCCCAAGGCTCTGCGTGAAGACCACGAAGAACATTTTTACGAGAGAAGGAAACATTATTCTGCAATTTTCCTTCTGCGAAGAAGCTTTCGGGGAAGCCTAGTGGCAGCATTTTTTCCTTTTGGAAGTTCTCCTTGAACCAGCCACGGTTGTCGCCATGAACAGGAATGTCGAATTCTAACATTCCTGGAATAGCTTCAACTGGGCGAGCGGCTAGTGTTTTACCGAAAAAGTTTTCTGTCATTAGGCTTCTCCAATCAAACGGAGCAAGTATTGTCCGTATTCATTTTTCTTAAGTGGCTGTGCCAATTCATGTACTTGTTCTTTGGTAATGTAGCCCATGCGGTAGGCGATTTCTTCCAAGTTAGCTACTTGAACATTCTGCAAGCGTTGAACCGTTTCGATGTATTGAGCAGCTTCTAGTAAGCTTTCATGCGTACCTGTATCCAACCAAGCAAATCCGCGTCCCATGAGCTCCACAGACAAGTCACCACGTTCAAGGTAAGCCTTGTTGACATCTGTGATTTCCAACTCACCACGAGGGGACGGTTTGATATTTTTAGCAATCTCCACAACATCATTGTCATAGAAGTATAGACCAGTGACCGCAAAGTTTGATTTTGGGACCTCTGGTTTTTCTTCGATGGAAATGGCATTCATGTCTGCGTCAAATTCTACCACACCAAAACGTTCTGGATCTTTGACTTGGTAACCGAAGACAGTCGCGCCTTTTTCTTTGCTAGCAGCACGTTGCAACATCTTGGTCAAACCATTTCCGTGGTAAATATTATCACCTAAAATAAGGGCAACACTATCCGTACCGATAAACTCTTCACCAATAATGAAGGCTTGCGCCAAACCATCTGGACTAGGTTGTTCTGCATATGAAAGTGAGATTCCAAGTTCAGAACCATCTCCTAACATATCCTTGAAACGAGGAAGATCCTGTGGCGTTGAGATAATCAAAATTTCTTTAATCCCAGCCAACATAAGTGTTGACAATGGATAGTAAATCATTGGTTTGTCATAGATAGGCATCAATTGTTTTGAAGCCGCACGTGTCAGAGGATAAAGGCGTGTACCTGAACCACCTGCTAGAATAATACCTTTCATATAAGAGTACCTTCCCTAAATTAATATCAGTTCATTATACCATATTTTTAAAGACATTGTCATAAGAAAAAAGCCTGTGACGACAGACTTTAACAAATTATCCTAGGGCAACATCCAAAATCATCATGATGATAAAACCAGCCATTAAGCCCAGAGTTGCAATATCAGTATTGCCGTTTGTCTGCGATTCTGGAATGAGCTCTTCTACGACGACAAAAATCATGGCTCCTGCCGCAAAGGAGAGGGCATAAGGTAAAATAGGTGTCATAAAGGTGACCGCAAAAGCCCCGATGACTGCTGCAATCGGTTCGACAATTGCTGACATTGATCCCCAGTAAAAAGCTTTCCACCTAGATGCGCCGTCTGTACGAATTGGAATAGCCAAGGCTGCCCCTTCAGGAATATTTTGTATACCAATTCCAATAGCAAGACCGATTGCGCCGATAAAAGCTGCTGGACTATAGTTAGAAGCAAGTGCACCAAATGTCACACCGACCGCCAAGCCTTCAGGAATATTGTGAATTGTAATGGCTAAGAAGAGCAGGGCTGTTTTGGATAGATTTTTTCTATCCTTCTCACCACCACCTTCTGCCTTATCTTTATCATTTCCCAAATGCAAATGCGGAACCCAGGCATCTACCAAGCGTAAAAAAATACCACCTGCTGCAAAACCTACTGCTGCTGGTATCCAAGCCAGATTGCCGTATGAACTTTCAGCATACTCAATCGATGGGGCTAATAAAGACCAAAAAGAAGCCGCAATCATAACACCAGCTGCAAAGCCTAACATGGTATCTAGCAAACGACGACTAACTGTCTTAAAGAAAAATACAACGGCAGACCCCACAATCGTACAAAACCATGTGAATAAACCACCTAGCAAAGCCTGTAGAACTACAGACTGATTAGTAAACCAAGTCATAACTAACATCCTATCCTGTTTAATCTTGCATATCCTATGAATTAAGATACCCTAATTTATTATAAAATTCAAGCTTTTTCACTTAAATAAATAAGAAAATATCTAAAAAATAAAAGACCTAAAACTACATTAAATGTCGTCTTGGTCTTTCCACAATCAAGTGCTGATTAATTTATCACAAATGCCTAAATGGATTGGTTGAAACGGTTGAAGGCATAATGTCCACATCCCAGCCCTCTTCTGCTTTCCATGTTTCCAGTAAAACTGCAATTTTCTTGATAAATAAGGCTTCGATATGATGGCCTGGATCAATAGCCAGTAAGCCCTGAGTCAGCATGTCCTGCCCAGTATGGTAGTAAATATCGCCCGTGATGTAAACATCTGCTCCCTTGGCCAGAGCCTCATGGTAGTAAGACCCACCACTGCCTCCACAGATGGCTACACGGCTGACATACTGCTGAGCTTGGTGCCCATAGGTCACTAGACGGACAGCATCTAGACCAAAGACAGACTTGACTTTCAAAGCCAATTCTTCCAAAGTCTGCTCTGCTATTGTCCCCACACGGCCAAGCCCCTGCCCCTCGGCAGTTTCAATCAAGTAGGTAGTATCTTGAATTTCTAATAGTTCACAGAACCAGTCGTTGAGCCCCCCCTCAACCACATCAATATCTGTATGACTAACATAGACTGCAATATCATGCTTAATCAAATCAAGATACATTTTAGTTTGCGGATTGTCAGCCACCAAATCCTTTATTGGACGAAAAATCGGAGCGTGCTTGACGATAATCAAATCCACCTTTTTATCAATCGCCTCTGCCACTGTTGTCTCACGAATATCCAGAGCCACCATGACACGTTGAAGCTCTTTATTAAGGGTACCGATTTGCAGCCCTTTGACATCGCCTTCCATAGCCAAAGAAGGGGGACAAAAGGCTTGATAGCGATCAATAACCTGACTAGCTAACATGGACTACCTCCTGAATTTGTTGGATCTTTTGGGAAATGGCAAAGCGGTCACCTTGGCGTTCAGATGGAACTTGTTCCAAAGCAAAACTTAATTTTTCAAGTTCTCTTCTCCACTTTTTGACGAAAACTGGAGAAGCCTCCTCTAGTAGATAGGGACCAAAACGATGTTCAACTTCTGACAATCTCATCTGTCCTGATTCTGCAACGAGGACTTCATACAACTTGCCATTTTCTTCCAGAATCTTTTCAGCAACCAATCTAAAACCATTTTTTTCCAACCATCGACGCACATCATCTTCACGATTATTTGGCTGGAGTATCAACCGTTCAATGGTCGCAAGCTTTTCTTTTCCTGCTTCTAAGATTTCCGCAATCAAGCGTCCTCCCATACCTGCTATGGTCACGGCAGTCATCTGGTCAGACATCTCAAACGCACCTAAGCCATTTGCTAAACGGACTAGAATTTTTTCTGTTTGTCCCGCCTGCTCTACATTCTGGAGCGCTGACTGATAGGGACCTTGAACGACTTCCCCCGCAATGGCAAAATCAATACGCCCCTGCTCTACCAAAAAAAGAGGGAGATAAGCATGGTCACTCCCTACATCAACTAGACGTGCCCCTTGTGGGACAAAACTTGCGACTGTTTCCAGCCTTTTAGATAATTTTGTTTCCATATCAATCTTTCCAGAGATCCATTGCATCAAGAAAGTCACTTGAAACAGTCACATTCTTAGGAGTCTGAATTTCTCTTTCTGCATTTTTCGCTTCTACTTGCGCAACTGTAGTAATTCCCTCACGGCGCCAGTTTCGTAGAATAGCTTGGATGTATTTCCAATTTGTTTTGTTGTTAAAAACAGCTTCTTTCAAGGCTGCACGAACCAAATCAATCGAAGTTTTATCATCCTCAATAGTCTTCTGCAAATCTTCGATTTCAAACGGCGATAAAAAGCGGCCCAATTCACGCTCAAAATCACCCACCAAGGTCTTCAAATCATTCTCTGGCTGCACAATCTCAACTGCCTGTTTTGGAGTTAACAGAGCATCCAATTTTTCAAAAGCAGGAAGCGCATCGAATATCATTTCAATTTCACCAGCAATACTGATTGTCTTAAATTCTAAGAGTCCAGCATCTTGGAGATTTTCAATAGCTTGATTGACCTGAGCAACTGTTTTACCAGTAGCTTGAGCAATCTCACTAGGCGCTAATGATTCGATAGCTGAAGAATTTTGATATAAGAAAAACTGCCAAATCAAAAAATCATCTGCCGACGGAAAAAGCTCTTGATAGTGGAATAATATTGCTGCTGGCAGGACCAAATGTCCCTGACGAAATTGCTGTGAATAGTTCATACTTCCTCTTTAAAGACTAGCTGACTGGGCTGATTGTTCAAAGATATGCCAGTCGTATGGAGTTTCTTGATAGACAGCATAATTCACCCAGTTGGTAAAGAATTGTGCTGCTGGTAAATTCCAAGAGAGAGATGGTTTGCTTGTAGGGTCATCTTCTTTGAAATAATTTTCCGGTAAATGGGGATTTTTTCCAGCTATACAATCACGTTGGTATTCCTTAGCTAGTGTATCCCTATCATACTCTAAATGTCCAAAACTATAAATTTCCCTTAAATCCTTGCTGGCTAAAATGGATAGGCCAACTTCTGGACCTTGTGATAAAATCGTCAACTCACTCAGATGGGCAATATCTGCCTCCCTTACTTCCGTATAACGGGAGTGTGGTGAACGAAATTCATCGTCAAATCCACGCATAAGAGGGCTAGTTGGATTAGTCACTTCTTGACAATATACGCCTGATAGTTTTCGAGACATACTGTGTTTGGGTACACCATAGCGTGCATACAAACCTGCCTGTGCACCCCAACAAATGTGCAATGTTGAATAAACATGTGTTTTTGACCAATCAAAAACTTGAGTAAGTTCTTGCCAGTAATCAACTTCCTCAAAAGGTAAGTTTTCAACTGGTGCTCCTGTCACGATGAGCCCATCAAAATAGCTATCCCTGACCTGCTCAAAAGTCTTATAAAACTGCTTCAAATGGTCCGAGTGTGTATTTTTGGACTCGTGACTAGCCATGTAGAGAAATTCAACCTCTAGCTGTAAAGGAGTGTTAGCCAAAAGACGGAGCAACTGAGTCTCCGTCACTATCTTCTGTGGCATGAGATTGAGAATAAGGATTTTGATAGGACGAATGTCCTGATGACTGGCTCGGTCACTATCCATCACAAAAATATTCTCTTTTCTCAAAATTTCAACTGCTGGTAATGATTTTTCAATTTTAATTGGCATAAGCAACCTCCCAATTTTCTTATATTTATTATAAGACAGGTTGCTATGCAATTCAATTAGAATAAAAATAGGACCAGTTATAAGTTTTGGCTATAACCTTAGATTAATAGTGCATCAAAACCTTGTAGTCGTAATCACCGATTGCTTCACGACCTTTCAAATCATCTAGCTCAATCAAGAAGGCACAGCCAGCAACGATACCGCCAAGCTTTTCAATCATTTCGATCGTTGCTTTTACAGTACCACCAGTCGCCAACAAGTCATCGACAATCAAGACACGTTGTCCTGGTTTGATTGCGTCTGCATGCATCGTCAATGTATCGACACCATATTCTTTTTCATAATCAGCTGAGATAACCTCACGTGGTAACTTACCTGGCTTACGAACTGGTGCAAAACCGATTCCCAATTCAAAGGCAACTGGACATCCAACGATGAAACCACGCGCCTCTGGCCCAACAATCATATCGATTTGCTTATCTGTCGCATACTGAACGATTTCACGTACTGCATAGCTATAAGCATTTCCATCTGCCATCAAAGGGCTAATGTCACGGAATTCGATACCTTCTTTTGGATAGTTAGGAATTGTTGCGATGTAATCTTTTAAGTTCATTTGTCTCTCTCTTTTTAAAAATAATTTTTACTCTTCATTATACCATGAAATTGTTTTTTGGTACATTTCAGACCTATATCTTTAGCAAATCGTCTCCTCAAATTCGCCACACAAGCTGCCCTACTATGTCCACCATAGGAAAAGCTTCCTTGCTGATTAAAGTAAGACTGCTCCCAGCCAACCTCATTTCTTCCTTTTTGGTAGCGACGAAAGCGAGTAGGCGATAAATAGACTCCCATCTTTGAGCGTAGCAATTCTTTCCGAAAAACGGGATCCAGTCTGCCAACTGGAGCCATATCAAGTTGTCTATGGCGCTTATTATTAGCTCTGGCATAATTAAAGGAAGCCCTGTTTACCACGCCATTGACATGTGGTCGTTCTTCTAAAATCAAGGCAAATTGTCCATCTTGATTTAGGATAAATTCGCTGTGAAAATGAATCAAAATCTTCATATTGACTGGCAAAATCTTCTGATTTTTCTTGCCGAACAGTTGTTTATTGTGTAGGCGGGCAGATTCTCGTAAGCGGTAAGACCACCGAGGTAGGCTACGTAAATAGGCTATCAGAGCCTGCCAATCTGTTTTTCCTTTTCCACACTACTGACGCACCCAAAAAGCCTGCTGATAGGAAATAAGGTAACGCAGTTGATGGACCTGTCTGTTTAACGGCCGTTTAACTTCTAATTCCCGAACTGGAAAAGCCTTATCAACTAGCTTAGCAAAGTACCCCCAAAACGGATGGTGTGGAGGACAATTCACATCCATCTTCTGCAAAAGTTCAGGTAATATCCCATGACTTAATTCCTCAGGAAAATCTAACATATTCATACTTTGCTCCAATAAAGTCGTCGCTTTCTCTTGGCTTAAAGAGCGACTGTCAACTCTTATCAACTGATAAAAGCTAGTTGAGGCAAAAATAGTAGCTTCTTTTATGAAATTTTGAACAAATGCTGGGATGTCTTCTTGTTTTAGAGGCAACAGTTGTTTCAGGAAAACCTTTTTGATAGCTCTTTCTGACCATCCTACTCGCCGTAATTCAATCAGTGCGTGCTTTATTTCGGTTATCTGTTCAAGATTTTTCAACAGGCTTTTCTGCCTGATAAACCAATGAGCGTAGAGAAGCGTTCCAATTACTCCAACAACAACCAGAGCTTCTACTGTCATCAAACGCGACCACATAGCCATTCATAAATTTCCTGAACGGTGCCGAGCGCCATCAACTCTTGTTGGATAACTGTTTCTTTCAATTCTTGATATATTTGACTTTCTGAAATCTCTCGCTTCTGTGCCTCTTTGTTGACCCGCATGACCCCATCCGTAATCGTGACAAATTCTAATTCTTGGAAAATCTGGATCATTTTAACCAATAGACTGTCCTTAATTTTTAAGTAAACAGCCAAATCTTTCAGTTTATAGCGAACATCAAATTCCTTAAACTGATAAATGGTCTTATAGAGCTTGGCAAATTGCTCCCGACTACCATAACCGTCTAGATAATAAGGTATCTTGATGTCATTCTTAAAGTAAATAGCCTGAAAATCATGTTTTTGGAAAACGGGTTTGAGGTCCGATAGATTTTCGGGTAAATTGGCTAAGACAAGCGAATCCGCACCTGCTAGATTGGACAAGTCAGTCATATCCAAAACGGGCACTCCTTCTGGCAGATTGTGCTGTTTGCCACGGATATTGTAAAGCTGGACACCTTCTACACGGGCATCAACCAGCATGAGCTGAAGACTGGTATTGCCATTCCATTGATTGACAGACAAGGTGACAGCTAGTTCTAAGCCCTTGGCCTGTGAAAATTCCAAGGCTAGATTGCCCTTACCAAAAGCAACGACATCAAATCCTGCAGCACCTTTCGTAATGCGTAGTTTCAAATGGGCATTATTCTGCCCCATGGTTCTTGCTGATTCCACCTGAAAGTCTCTGATGTAGAATACAGGCTTTTTATTATCCATGCCGTAGGGTGCTAATTTTTCAAAGGACTTTAGCGTATCAAGAGTTAATTCTTCCAAGTCCAATTCTTCATCTAAGACCAGCGAAGACTTGCTGGATAAATCCAATTTATTTTCGATAATGTAGTCTGTCAAGGTTAGAGCAAGCTCTTCAAGTTTGTCAACTTCCAAGGTCATACCTGCTGCACCAGCATGACCACCAAAGGCGATAAATAGGTCCTGATGATCTTTAAGGGCCTTGAAAATGTCAACTGCTTCAACAGAACGAGCCGACCCCTTTGCCTTACCATCTTCAATAGACAAGACGATAACAGGTTGCTGCAATTCTTCTAGTAGGCGTCCTGCTACAATCCCTAAAACACCTGGGTTCCAACCTTCTTTAGCCAGAACTTGAACAGGTCTATCCCGACGGAGCATGGTTTTTGCTTCATCGTAAATTGCTTGGACGACGTCTTTGCGTTCTATATTTTTACTGTCAATCATGAGGGCAATTTGATGGGCCTCTTCGTCATCAAAACCAGTCAGTAATTCGATGGCTGGATTAGGATCGTCGAGTCGACCAAGGGCATTCAACCTCGGAGCAAGTTGGAAACCAACTGTTTCTTCATCAATACTGTCTATGTCAATACCAGCTATCTTTATCAACTCTTGCAAACCTGCTCGCTCAGTCTGTTTGAGAAGCGAGAGACCATATTTGACCATGACACGATTCTCATCGGTCAAGCTAACCATATCAGCGATGGTGCCAATTGCGACCAAATCCAGCAAGTCTGCATGAACCGTTTCAAGAAGAGCACAGGCCAATTTAAAAGCCACGCCGCAGCCCGCCAAATGTTTGAAGGGATAATTTCCATCGGGATGCTCTGGATGTACAATCGCATAGGCATTGGGAAGGGTTTCCTGCATGGAATGGTGGTCTGTCACGACAACATCGACACCCATTTCCTGGGCATAGGCAATCGCTTCATGACCCGCTACGCCATTGTCCACCGTCACAATAAGAGAAATCCCCTGTTGCTCGATAAAATACTTATAAACCGACTGATTGGGACCATAACCATCTGTGAAACGATTGGGAAGATAAACTTGGACTTCTGCCCCCATTTCCTCCAAAGTTTCTTTCAGAATAGATGCCGAGGTCATGCCGTCTGCGTCATAATCTCCATAAATCAAAATTTGTTCGTAATCTTCGATTGCTCGGCGAATCCGCTCTACCGCCTTGTCCATATCATGTAGTAAATAGGGATCGTGAAGGTCTTCTAAGCTTGGTTGTAAGAAAGTATGCAATTCTTCCGCCGAATGGATGCCACGTTCATACAGCAACTTAGCCGCTACCGGGTCTACTCCTTCTTTTTTAGCAATTTTGATAAATTGTTCATCAGAAAAACCGGTTAATAATTGCCAGTCATAATTAGGTTTTATCACGTTTTTTCACTCCTTAATACTCAAAATCACAAGTAACCTGTAACTTTTCCGAGTATAAACTATCTTTCTATTATATCATTTTCCAAGAAAAATGGAGCAAGGTAAGACCGAAACAGAATGTCGATCCCTTGCTCCATGAAGAACGAATATTGCAATTTATAATAACGGCGAAATAATTCGCAGTAGGGCTCCTCCCAAACGCTTATACCAAGAGTACGTTTTATGGAAGGTTAGAAGGTTAATTTGCTGTGATTTTTTGAAGGACTGAGTAAAGTCATCCTTAATAGCTGCCAAAACTGTCGAGTGATTGTAAATATAGAGACCACACTCAAAATTAAGATAAAAAGAGCGGAAGTCCATATTGACAGTACCAACGGTTGCCTTTTTGTCATCGACTAAGACTACCTTAGAATGCACAAATCCTGGTGTGAACTCGTAAATTTCAATGCCTGCTTCCAGATAAGTTCTGAAATCCGTCCGAGCGACCAAGTAGGCCGACTGCTTATCGTAGATATGAGGTAATAGTACCTTGACTCGTACACCGCGCTTGGCTGCGTAGGTCAGATTGTCAATCATCTCATCGTCTAAGACTAGATAGGGAGTCATAATATAAATGTAGTCGGTTGCAGACTGAATCATATCCAGATAAACTCGTTTGGCTACTTCATCATTGTCAAAGGGACTTTCACCATAAGCTAGGAAATACCCCTCTCCTGCAACCGTATCTGATTCGGATTCCTTATGAGCTCGGAGATAGGCGAGGTCGTCATTTTCCTTTCGCTCATCGAAATTCCACATTTGTAGGAACATATTGGTAAAGTTGGCAACAGCCTCGCCTTTGACCATAATGGCTGCATCCTTCCAGTAACCAAATCGTTCTTTTTGGTTGATATACTCGTCTGCGATGTTGACCCCACCTGTGAAGGCAACCTTGCCGTCAATAACAGTAATTTTACGGTGGTCACGGTTATTCTGAACGGTTGACAGGGCTGGGATAATTTGCGAAAAGACCTTGGCCTTGATGCCGTAAGAACGTAGGGTCTTATAGTAATTATAGGGGAGCAAACTGAGTGAATTCATGCCGTCGTACATAAACCGCACTTCCACTCCCTGCTCTGCTTTTTCCTTGAGAATGGTCAGGATAGACTCCCACATATAGCCAAAATCGACAATGAAATACTCCATAAAGATGTACTGCTCTGCCTTTTTCAACTCCTCCAAGAGTGCCTCAAACTTGGCCTCCCCCGACGGAAAATAAACCGCGTCTGTGTTGGTGTGCAGGGGATAGCCGACATACTCACTCATGTAGTGGGCCAGCTTGAGTTGCTCCTTGTCCTCCCGTGCCAGCCCCTTCATAACCTTTTCTGAAGTATGGCTAAACTGCCGTAAAATCGCCGACTGCCGCTTGAAATTTTTCCGATAACGACGGGTTTCGATGTTGGACTGGAGGATAAAGTAAAAGAGGGCACCAAAAATCGGAACACCAATGACAAAGATAATCCAAGTTAACTTAAAACTTGCGTTCATGGGCCGGTTAATGATGGAAATGGCTACGATAATAGAAAAAACTTGTAATGCCGTCAAGATAGCTGGGACATAGACTGCAAGTGAGCCAACCACCCAAAATATCGCAAAGACTGTCAATAATAAAAGGGCAAGAACTATAAAAACCCGACTATAAATAATTTTCCACAATTTTTTCATACTACACTCTCACGATGTTTTTTCCCATTATACCAGATTATAGTCAAATATCCTACTAATTATCGCAGTAGATTTCTCGCAGTTCTTACTTGAAAACAGCACCCCTATCTCCTACATCATAAAACACCGACATAGACCGGTGTTTTACTTATATATATTATCTGTCAAAATTTCTACGGTTTACCGTAACGTAAACCCATAGCATTGATAGCGACAATAACCGTCGATAGACTCATGAGCACGGCCGCCAATAAAGGATCCACCATAATGCCCATGCTTGGATAAAGGATTCCAGCAGCTAAAGGAATGGCAATGATGTTGTATCCTGCCCCAAACCAGAGATTTTGCCTCATTTTGCGGATGGTTGTCTTGGCAATGCTCAACATATCCAAGACTGCTGATGGATTGGATTGAACCAAGACCACGTCTGCAGAGTGGATGGCAACAGAAGTTCCTGCGCCAATGGCAAAGCCTAAATCTGCCGTCGCTAGAGCAGGCGAATCATTGACCCCATCGCCGATGAAAAGAACTGCCCCACGCGCCTGATAGTCCTTGACCAGTTTTGCCTTATCCTCTGGTTTAAGTTCAGCTCGATAATCCTCTATGCCCAACTGAATGGCTACTTTTTGTGCGGTAGCTGGATTGTCACCCGTTAACATCACAGGACTAATACCCTGCGCTTTCAAGCCTGCTACAAAATCTTTAGCATCTTCTTTTATCTGGTCGCCCAAGGCTACAAATCCCAAGACTACACGATCAGCCACCAAAAAACTCAAAGTAAGTCCCAAATCAAGATAAGGTGCAATCACGTCCTGCTCCACTGACAAACCTATTTCCTGCACACCTTTGTAGGACATAATTTCATAAATCCTTCCATCCAAGACGCCTCGAATCCCACTACCAGGGATATTCTCAACCCGTTCTGCTTGATAGAAAAGTGGACCTGCCGCCTCCACAATCGAAAGGGCAATTGGGTGGGTTGAAAGAACTTCTAACGCTGCCATTTTGGCCAGCGTATCTGCTCCCTGAACCAAATCTTGACTGTGGCGAACTTGAAATTTTCCGTCGGTCAAGGTTCCGGTCTTATCCATCAAGGCAAACCGAATCTGGTTAACCTGTTCAAGAGCTGTTCGGTTCTGAACCAAAAGACCATTTTTTGAAGAAATCGTGGTCAATCGCGCCACAACAAGGGGAATGGCTAGACCAAGGGCATGCGGACAGGCAATGACAAAAACAGAAACTGCCATCATCAAGGCAAAGGCAAGATTAGCCGTCATGGTCCAATAAATAAAGGCCAAAATCCCCACAATTAAAGCTGCATAGAAGAGCCAAGAGGCTACGCGGTCAGCCATATTTTCAAGCTTGGATTTCTGGTTTTGCGCTTGACGGACCATTTCGGTCACCTGCGCCAAAAAGCTATCCTCACCAAGACTGGTCACTTCCATTTCAAAGGGCGTGTTTTGATTGAGCGAACCACCGAATACCCTATCTCCTGCCTCTTTTTTGACAGCTCGAGATTCCCCAGTAATCATGGATTCATCAATATGAGCAACACTCAAAATCTTACCGTCAGCCGGAATTTTTTCATTTTCCTTGACTAAGAGGAAATCCCCAATCTGCAAGTCCTCTACCGCAACATCTGTCCCATCCTTGAGATGGGCTTTTTTCGGAATGAGAGAGGCCAAGTCTTTCAGGGCATCGCCTGCTCCCATAACCGCCTTCATCTCAATGATATGCCCAATCAGCATAATGACAATCAGCGTAGACAACTCAAACCAAAAGTTCATGCTTTCTTGTCCCAATAGCGCTAAAATTGTTGCATAAACGGAGTAAAGATAGGAAACAATAATCCCCATGGAAATCAGGGTCATCATTGCAGGTTTTTTAGCTTGCAACTCCCCTCTAGCTCCGTTAAAGAAAGGTGTTCCTGAGTAGAAGAAGATAATAGAACCTAATATCAGCTGGACAAGTTCAACACCCGGAAAACGTAAAAGAGTGAAACCTGCAATTGGAGAAATGGCAAGTAGGGGAATCATGACTGCCACTGCGACTTTGAGTTTTGTATTCATATCCCCCATGTGCATCATGTGCCCACCATGCTCCATCATGTCATGGTCATGCCCTTGGTGATGCTGATGAGCATCATGAGTATGATGAGAATGATGAGAATGATGACTGACGTCAGAGCCCCCTACATGATGATGGTCGTGATGGACGTGATGGTCAGAATGATGATTGGCGTGAACCCCCTCTTCATGAGGATGCTCCTGCTGATGAGAATGATGGCTGGTCTGACCAACTTCCTCAGAATGCATCATATGTTGGTGTTCCTGCTTATTTTCTTTTGAATGGTTCATAAGATAACTCCTATTTCTGTCTACATTTGTAATCGATTTACAATTATAGTTTACACTTGTAGTCAAAAAATGTCAACCGATTAGATCAAAAAAACCTAGAATGGCATTAATCCATCTAGGTCATATTATGTGTTCACTTTTCTTTATTTCAAATTAAAGACCGTACTGGCCAGATTCCTTACTTATAGTTGAAAACTGTACTAGCCAAGTAGTCTGCTATTCTTGGAAAGAGTGTATAGAGTTTATGAGCAGCTGCTAGAGACCAAGGCAGATTGATGTCTCGTTTCTTCGTCCCCATAGCCGCCACAATCTTCTTGGCAACATAGTCTGGTTGCAGCAAGAAAGCCTTGACGCTCTCTTGATAGCTTCCGTCTGGATCTGCTTGGTCGAAAAAGCTGGTTGCGATTGGACCTGGGTTAACAGTTGTAACTGTCACACCATACTGAGCTAATTCCAAGCGAATGGTATTGGAAAAACCCATAGCCGCAAACTTGGTCACCGAATAAACCGATGACTTGCTTGAAGCAATCAAGCCTGACATGGAAATAATATTGATAATCTGCCCGCTCCGTCTGGCCTTCATCCGTTTACCTACTAAACGGCATATGGTCATCAGTGCAAAAGTATTGATGTCAAACATAGCCTGCACCTGCTGGCTGGAAAAATTCTCAAAATCATCATAAATGGCATAGCCAGCATTATTGACTAAAATATCAATCTGACCAAACTGACTATCCAGTTCATCGAAAAATGCCGTCAGAGCTATTTCATCTCGGATGTCTACATCAAAGACAGCCTTTTTTTCATGGTAAGCATAGAGCTGCTCAATTTTTGCCACATCACGACCTAGTAAAATCAAAAAATCATCTTTCAGCAAGGGCACCATTTCCTGTACCAAGCCACCAGAAGCACCTGTGATTAGAATGGTTCTCATACTTCGATTTCCTCTAAATCCTTGACAATATGAACCTGCTCGAAAATAGTACTTGCATCTTTCCGTAGTTGACTAATATCCTTGGATAAAAATCGTGGACTGATATGATTGAGTAAGAGTTGCTTGACACCAGCATCCTTGGCAACCTGAGCGGCTTCCATATTGGTCGAATGCCCGTGCTTGCGAGCAATCTTCTCATCGCCTTTTCCGTAGGTCGCCTCATGAACCAAGACATCGGCATTGACAGCCAGACGGACACTGGCATGACACTTGCGTGTATCGCCTAGAATGGTCACTACTTTACCAGGCCGAGGAGGAGAAATATAGTCACTCGCGATAATTTCAGTCCCATCTTCTAGCGTCACGTTTTGACCATTTTTGATTTTTCCAAAGAGGGGACCAAATGGTACACCTGCCGCGCGCAGAGCCTCTGCATCCAGTGTTCCTTCCAAATCTTTTTGGATGACACGATAGCCGACACAAGGAATGGTATGGTCCAACTTTTCAGCGAATACCGTGAATTTGTCCGTTTCTAGGACCTGACCGACCGTATCAACATCAAACTCATGAAAATGAATGCGATAAGGCAAGCGTGTCCCTGATACTTTAAGACTTGCCAAGACAAAGGAACGAATGCCAACAGGACCGTAAATATCAATATCTGTCTGCTCCTCGCTAGACTGGAAAGAACGGCTAGACAAAAAACCTGGCAGTCCAAAAATATGGTCTCCATGTAGGTGAGTAATAAAGATTTTTGCGACCTTACGTGGGCGGATAGTCGTTTCCAAAATTTGATTTTGAGTTCCTTCGCCACAGTCAAATAGCCAAACCTGATTGATTTCGTCCAAGAGTTTCAAGGCCAAACTGGATACATTTCGAGCTTTGGAGGGCTGACCAGCCCCCGTACCTAAAAATTGAATTTGCATTGTTTACTTTCTAATGTTTTATATATAAAATTGCAGAGCGACCCGACCAGACGTAGTAAGGCTGACCAGGATAGGCTTCCGCCACTTCCAGCACTTCTTCCTGATTAAAGCCTGAAATCTTGACCAAGCCTTCTCCGGTTGCCACTTGAGTCAGGAGGTAGTCTGTTTCAACTTCCTCTAACTCGGCTTCCTCAAAGGGATTGGCTTTCATGAAAATCTTGCCCTCCTCCACAAAGACGACATAGTGGGGAAAGACTTGGGCGATTTCAAAGAGCAAGCTATCCGTCACTTCCTCTACACCTTCCGAAAAAACCTGAGCCAGACCGTCAGCCGACACATAGGCAAAGCCGAAAGACTTACCAGATAAATTCAGGCGGACAAAGGGCTTGTCTTCAGCAAAGCTGGGCTCTTTTGGAAAAAGGCTCAGCTGCTGAGATAAAGTGAGATAGTAGTCAGTCGCCTCTTCTGCCCCTTGTTTCTGGTAGATTTCCGCAAAATAGGCATTGATAACTGAAGGCGGTGGCGTGATGTAATCCAACTTCTGTTGGTCAGTCAAATCGGCTAATTTATTCGCCAGATAGACCTTGTCCAGACTGGTAAAGCCACCGTATTTGATTGCCAAATCAAGATAATCCGTCATAAAATTCTTCCAACTTCCATTTATTGCTGGAGGCGATATAGCCTGATACCACTTCCACATCCTCTTCGTAGGTCCGATTTTCTATCAAAGCCAGAGTTGCCAAATCATGCAATTTATAAGATTCAGCAAGTGGAACCCTGACCTCAAATCGTTCAAACATGGTCTTTATCTTGGCCAAGACCATCATCTGAATATGGCCTTTGGCATTGTCATCCTTAGCTGACAACATGACATGAGGGAACTGACTGGGGGTAAAGCTGTCATCAGTCTTGTCCAGCTTGTTGTAGAGAGCCAGACGGGGAATGTCCAGCATATCCAAGTCCTTGAGAATGTCCAAGACCACCTGCTCCTGCTCACTGTGATTGGAATCAGAAGCATCGATAACATGGAGCAAGAGGTCAACGTTCATGGACTCCTCCAAGGTGGACTTGAAGGCCGAAATCAACTCAGTCGGCAGGTCCTGAATGAAACCAACCGTGTCGGTCAAGGTCACGTTGAACTTGTCCGCCAAGTTAATCTGCTTGGTCGTGGCATCCAGTGTGGCAAAGAGTTCGTCCGCCTCGTACTGTCGCTTGTCCGTCATGGCATTCATGATAGTGGACTTACCAGCGTTAGTATAGCCAATCAAGCCAATCTTGAAGACACCTGATTGCAGGCGGCGTTCACGGACAGTCGCTCGGTTTTTCTCCACCGTTTTGAGTTGGCGTTCAATGTCGTGAATCTGGTTGCGAATACTTCGACGGTTGAGCTCCAACTGGCTTTCACCTGGTCCACGAGAGCCGATACCACCTGCCTGACGGCTAAGCATGATACCTTGTCCAATCAAGCGTGGCAACATGTACTTGAGCTGGGCCAAGTGGACCTGCAATTTCCCTTCGTGGCTCCGTGCCCGCATGGCAAAAATATCCAAAATCAACTGCATGCGATCGATGACCTTAACCCCCAGAATCTCCTCCAAATTGACATTCTGACGGGGTGTCAGTCGGTTATTGACAATGACAGTATCAATCTCTTCAGCTTCAACCATCTGGGCAATTTCTTCTAGTTTCCCTGAGCCGACAAAGGTCTTGCTGTCGTATTTTTCTCGTTTCTGGGTATACACTCCTTTGACGAGGGCTCCTGCTGTTTTAGTCAAGCTTGCCAACTCCTCCATGGACATGTCAAAGTTGTCCGTCTGCTGTAATTCCACTCCAACCAGGAGGGTGCGTTCTTGTTCTTTCTGGGTTTCAATCATCTAAAAATTCCTCCACGGCGTTGAAAATCTGCGACTTGTAATCTGGCTCGCCTACTGAATAAAAGGGAACCTGCATGCGATTTCTGAACCAGGTTAATTGGCGTTTGGCAAAGCGGCGGCTATTTTGCTTGACCTTATCAACCGCTTCTTCTAGCGAAAGCTCACCTGCAAAATAAGGGAAAAATTCCTTGTAGCCAATCCCCATAGCGGCTTGGGCTTGAGGGTGTTCTTGGTAGAGCCAGCTAACTTCATCTAGTAAACCCGCCGCCATCATCTTATCCACTCGCTGATTGATGCGGTCGTAGAGGACCTGTCTGTCATCCGTCAGGCAGATGTAAAGAGGCACATATTCTGACTCTGTATTTTCTAAGTTTTTGCCAAATTTTTTCAACTCCAACCCACGAATGATTCTCCGTCGGCTGTTTCCCTCGACCGTCAAACCTGCCTGCTCTGCCATTGTTTCCAAATCCTCGTCAGACAAGCAGTCGAGTTCCGCCCGATAAGCAAGAACTTGCTCCTGGTCAACTTGACCGCCCAGGTGGTAGCCTTCAAGCAAGCTCTGAATGTAAAGCCCTGTCCCACCCACGATAATAGGCAACTTGCCACGACTTTTAATGTCAGCAATCAGGGCCTTGGCTTCTGCTACAAATTCATAAGCCGAATAGCCCTCGGTCACATCTCGGACATCAATCAAGTGATGAACCGCAGCAGCCTGCTCTTCAGGACTAGCTTTTGCTGTACCAATATCTAGTTTGCGATAGACTTGCTGGCTATCACCGCTGATAATCTCTCCATTGTAGCGCTGGGCCAAGTCTATGCCAAGGGCAGTTTTTCCTACCGCTGTCGGTCCAATGACCACAATAACTTTAGTTTTCATCTTTTTCCTTGAAAATATTTTGTTTTTTCGCTAAAATCTATTATAACACAAGTAAAGGAGAAATAACTATGGCTAAAGGTTTTGGTAAAGGTTTCTTGACAGGTGTTCTTTCTACAGTTGCTCTTGCAGCAGGTGCAGTCTTCACTGTTCACAAAACAATCATTGAACCAGAAGAAAAGAAAGAAGCCTTCATTGAGGAAAATCGTAAAAAAGCTGCTCGTAAACGTGTGGCACATTAAAAAGCTGGCAAATGTCCCAATGTCATTAAGTTAAGCATTTAAACAATTAAAGGAACTATTCTCGTCTGAGCAGTTCATGACCAAACGGGAATAGTTTTTGTATTTAGGGCGCACAAAAAGGATGTTTTTTAACCCTATTTTTCAACTATTATGTTACTCTATAAGTGAAGCTTACAGGTGCCTTGCTTTTTATCTTTCTTTGGAACGTTCGATTGGGTCGGATGATGGATAAATGTTTGGCAATGTAGGTTTCCAATTGGAAGGAAGTGAGTTTGTCTCTAAGAAATTTTCGACAGGCATAAACAGCGTCTGAAAAACAAATTTTATAAGCCTGTTTTAACTTTGATGTTTTAATAGCAACGTGTGAGGTTAGCCATTTACAAACATTAAAATTGATAAAACGAGCGTAGATTTCTTGGAGAATCCCTTCCTTCTTTTTTACATGAAAATGAGTCAGACCGATACTGTATTTTAGGTCACGAAAACTGGTCTCTATGCCCCATCTGTAGGCATAGAGATCTTTTAATTTTTCTGGAGAATAATCGGTGTTTGTCACCAAAGTTTCAAAGAAACCTGGCTTGATTTCGAGGCGCACCATCCGAAAATGAAGTTCGTAAAACTGGGCTGGATCACTTTTTCGGCTAGAGCTTGGTAGAAAGTCAAAGGGTGTGTGATTAGGTAAACAGCGATAGTGATTAGGAAAATTTTGATACTGTTGTTTCATCTCATTGGTCTGTTTCCGACAGATGTTTAGGTCAAATTTTTCATCAAAACAAGGGGTGTCAGGGAGGTTAAATCCTGATTTCATAGAATGATTCCCGTCACGAATACGAATAATATAGGACCAATTTCTTTCTTGGCAGTGAGCCATGACATTGTAGGATTCATACCCCCTATCCATTATTACCAGAGCTTGTTTGAAAGAAGAGTTCTTCATCATATCAATAAAAGCCGCACGTTCATCAACCTCTCGATTATCTTGGATCCGTAAATCATGATACATCTCTTGTTCAAGATTGTAAAGAGCATTGATATGAATAAGATTGTAAGGAGTGTTATGTGGTCCAGTTTGAAAAGAGGTCGTTTTATCAAAACGATTTCTTGGTAGAATCACATCACTGCCATCAACAGCCAGGATAGGGAGATTATCAGAGATTGGAATTTTAGAAGTAATATTGGTAAACAGGGCTTTAAAAGCTTGGTGTTTAATCTGATACCGGCGTTGAACAAAGGCAGATTGAGAGACAGGCAAATCTAAATCAAGTAGCTCTTTGGCTAAGGTATTACCCCCCATGGTCAGTATAGCTTGAATCATGGTTTTCATCGTTAGCTGACTTTGCCGACTAAAATCTTTTTCAGGATGAAGCACAAACTGATTGGCACTAGAAACGATGTCGTTAATACTATCAAGTAAATGAGCTTTAATCTGATCTAGCATGACTTTTTCCCCTTTTATTTTTAGTGTAACATAAAAACTAACCCACCACAAAACGTGATAGGTTAGTTAACTTAATGACATTGGGCAAATGTCCAGCTTTTTTTGTTTGACAAAAAATCCCTTAGAAGCTCTGCCATTTTCACAGAAAAATGCCAGCCTTCTTAAGGGATTATACTTTATAAGATAATATCTTCTCTTTCAATGAGAACAATAGTCCACATCATGGCAAGTGTGACGATAGCCAGAGAAAGAATCAATGGCATCCAGTTTCCGAAGATTGGATAGCTATAACCGAGAAGGCCTGGTCCAAATGCTGCAATGAGATAGCCACCTGTCTGCACCATTCCTGATAACTGGGCAGTAGCCTGGCTGTTGCTTGTTTTCAAAGTAAAGCTCAACATCATATAAGGGAAGAGGGCTGCATTTGAAAAACTTAAAATAATGTGAAGCGCTGACCAAAGAATGAGATTGGTCGGAATCAATGCCATCATGACCAAACCAAGCAAGGTAACAGATGAAATAGCCAGCATGATATTTCGACGCATTTCTTTTGTCTGACGAGCAAGAACTGCAGGGATAATCATAGACATGGGAATAGCTGTCATATTGAAGAAGCCAGCCATTAGCCCTGCTTCTGCTTTACTAAAGCCAACTGATTGAGAAATAGTTGGCAACCAGGTAATCTCTGTATAGTAGAGGACTGATTGTAGTCCACCAAATATCAAAAAGGCAATCGCTGCTTTATTTTTCCAGATAGATGATTTCTGGTTTCCTTGATTCTCACTTGCAAATCGATGGTTATTTTTTACATTAGGCAACCAGATTAGGAAAGCCATAAACACCAATCCTGTAATTAATAGAATAAAAAATTCCCAAGAACTAGAGGATACAATTGGAACAGCAATCATGGATGCAACTGTTGCCGCCACCCCCATGAGAGTGATATAAATCGTCGTATACAGACCAATTTTCTTTGGAAAATTAGCCGCAACCAAACTTGGTAGCAAAACATTAATAAACGCTATTGTAGCACCAACAAGCATTGTACCAATGTAAAGGGCTGGTAAGTTGAGAACTCGCATTCCTGAACCCAGTACCATAACCAGTAAGACTAGGGCCATTAGTTTTTCCATGCCAAACTTAGCCGCAAGACGCGGTGCTAAGGATGAACAGAGGGCAAACATGATGAGCGGAATAGAGGTTAAAATTCCTAATGAACTCACTTCTACTCCCAGTCCTGCTGCCACATCTGTCAAAATAGCAGGCAAAGCTGTAAAGGGGGCACGCATCACGACCCCTAGCATGACGATTCCTGCAATTATAAAGGGTGATTGTTTTTTCATTTTTCTCCTAAGTCTCCTAATGTTCGGATTTCAGCACTTTCGATTATACCATAGTTGACAAATGATAGAAAGTTATTTCCGTCTATTTTTTCTAGTTATAGTTTTTAACTATGGATTTGCCATGAAAATAACTATTTTTCAAATGATAGCTTATGAGTTAGAATAGGTTCATCACTAAAACGAAAGAAAGAGAGATACATATATGACAACTTCAAGATTCCAATTAGTCGGTTCACTTCTTCGACCAGCAAACTTAGGAGAATTTAAACGACAAATCGAAGCTCGTGAAGACATCAAATACCCATTCTATGATGACTTCGATGGTTACAAAGAAACTGAAGCTTTACTCATCCAAAAAATTGTTGCAGAACAAAAAGAAAACGGTTTGGATATTGTGACAGATGGAGAATTTGGTCGTTCAATGTGGCACCTAGATTTTCTCTGGGGCTTCGATGGTATCGAGCGTTACATTGCTGAGCATGGTTATCCATTTAAAGACCATGATGGACAGATTTTTGAAACACGTAAGGATATTGGATTGCGTATTACTGCTCCACTTTCTGCAAAAAATCACCATTTCATTGATATTTTTAAACAAGTGAAAGAATTAGCAGGAGAAACTGTAACCAAACAGACTATTTTCGGTCCAGCCCATGCCTTTAATGAATTGACAATTTTCAATGGTCAAGTTGGACCAAATCAGGTCTACAAGACTCGTGATGAATTAAAAGCCGGACTCATCGCTGCCTATAAGGAATTTTTAGACCAGTACAAGGAAGCTGGTGGACAAATCGTTCAATTTGATGACTGCCTTTGGGAATTATTCGACCCTGCTAACCCTGTACCTTTCTTGCCACAAGACGATTCTGAAGCATTGGCTGCTTTGGCTGACGAGTTTGTTGCTATCAATAATGCTGTTATTGATTACGGACATGAAATTGGCTTGACCGTCTGGACGCACAACTGCCGTGGTAACTATGAAAGCCGCTCTGCAGCTGGCGGAACTTACGAAGCTATTGCTGAAAAATTCCTGCGTGACCAAAAATACGATCGATTCTTCCTTGAGTGGGATGATGAACGTGCAGGTGATTTAAAAGCTTTGGAAAGCTTGCGTGATAAGAATGTCGAAGTCGTTCTTGGTCTACTTTCAAGTAAAACTTCTGATTTGGATAATGAAGAACGTGTTTACAAATTACTCGAGGAAGCAAGCAAGATTATTCCAAAAGAGCGTCTCTACTTGTCACATCAATGTGGATTCGCTTCATGTGATTCAGGTAATGAATTGGCCATCCCGCAACAGTGGGCAAAGATTAAACAAGGCCAAGAAATTGCAGAGAAGTTTTGGTCTTAAGCCACTTCTTGTTATTCGTGCATAAAAGCCCTGCTTCGGCAGGGCTTTTATTTGGGCTCTATAATTTCTGTAGTGGGTAAATCCACCATAGAGATTATGGAGCCTTTTTGAATATATACAAAAAGTCCCATATAACCTATAATGAAAAGCAACCACACTCACATTAGAAAGACTCATATGGAATAAATCCAGAGTCAGGGAAGTGACTCTGGATTCCTGAGCCTAGAAATAAAAAAGCGAAGATCATACCACAGAACTAATTGGAATCAAAGACAAAAACATCAAAATTCTCTTCGTTTTGAAACATCAGACCCATCTAGAAATCCGGGCAAAGCTAGACTTCGACAGTCCTCGTTGTCCTCATTGTCAAGGCAAATGCATCAAGTACGACTTTCAAAAGTCGTTAGGGATTTCCGATCCTACTCTTGCTTAAGAAACGGCAGTTTCAATGCAAATCTTGCCAAAAAGTGACCATAGCTGAGACAGCTCTAGTCGAGAAAAACTGTCTGATTTCCCAACCTATTTGGGAGAAAGTCACACAACTCCATACAGAAAACATGACCAATATAGCCAGCGCTAGGAGACTATATATCTCCGTTTCGGTCATCCAGAGGAAACCGGCTCAGTTTCAATTTGAGCATGATTATATGAAATTACCAATGGTCTTAAGCTGGGATGAATTTAGTCGGAACAAGGGAAAGCTCGCCTTTATTGCTCAGGATTTTGAGACGAGATCGATTGTGACCATTCTTGACAACAACCGCCAAAGCACCATCAAGAACTATTTCTACAAGTATCCTAGGTCGGTTAGAGAAACAGTCAAGGTCGTGACCATGCTATGTTTAGCGCCTACTACAAATTGGCTAGTCCCTTCGCTTTCCTATCTCTAGGCTCAGGCTAAATCACTCCACTGGACTGATTTACTCCAAAAAGATAGTCGAAAACTGTCTCTGAATCGCTTCTTTTCTCGCACTTTTGGGCAAACAATAACACCGAGAGAGGTTGTCCAGAAGACATTGAATTTCTCTGAGGAACTGAAATTCTATTACGAACTCTATCAAATCCTTCTCTTCCATTTCCAAGAGATGAACTCGAAATATTTCTTCGAGCTTCTAGAAGACAATCTGGATCTTGTCAATCCTACCTTTAAAACTGTTTTTAAAACGTTTCTAAAGTATAAAACGTACATCACGAACACCATGGAGCTTCCATATTCCAACGCTAAGCTGGAAGCGACCAATAAACTCATCAAAGACATCAAGAGGCAAGCGTTCGGCTTCAGGAACTTTACGAACTTTAAAACCAAGATATATATTGCTTTGAACATCAAAAATGAGAGAACGAATTTCGTCCTCTCTAGGTGTTAGCTTTTCGTCTACCCACTACAGTTGACAATGAGCCTTTATTTGTTTGTTAATCAATCCTAATATAGCAAAGGTGCCAACAGTAAAATCACAAGTAATGCTAACAAATGCCCAACTGTTACTAGGATAAACGAATACTTGAGTCCACGTTTCATACTTAATTTCGATAGATTGTGGAAGGTAATCATCACACCAGACTGAGGCACAACTGTCAAGATAGCTGATGCAACAACTACTACACGATGCAGCAACTCTGGATTAATCCCCATTTCTAAATAGGCAGGAAGGAAATTACTTGAAGCAATACCTACTGCACCAGAAGAGGAACCGATAATACCACTAACCAATGCTGTCGAAACAGATAAACTAATCAGCGGCGATCCTGGTATTTGTTGAATCCATTCTTGAATGACTGCAAAACCTGCTGACAAGGTTAACACCGTCCCAAATGCTACTGTACTAGAAGTTGCAAAAGCAGGCACTATGGATGCCGTTGTCGCGGCATTCAAAATATCTTTTTGATTTGGCAAATATGGATAAAAAATCAAGGCTGAAATGAGAATTGAAACAAGCAAACCGATTGCTAGTACATTCGGAGTTTTACTCATTAGGAAAATCGTCCCAATAAGACTGAATAGAGGCAAGACTGATAAAAATAGATTTGGTGTCTTATCAGCTACCACTACTGCAGTTTCATCCTCTTCTTCTGTATACGTCTCTCCATTTGCTAGACTTTTCTTGAGGCAGTAGGCCATGTAGAGCAAGCCAAATACTAATAGCGTCAAGCTGGCTGCCAAACTGATAATGGGGGCCGCGGTCAAGCTAGTTCCCAAAACTTTTGTCGGAATAACATTCTGGATGGAAGGTGCCCCAGGAAGAGTTGTCATCGTATAAGTACCGGCTCCCAAAAAGACAGGAATTGGAAAAAGGGCCCAGTTAATATTCAATTCTTTGAAAAGTGGTCGTGACAGGGGAAGCAAGGTAAAAATAACTACAAAAATACTGACACCACCATAGGTCAGAATGGAAGCAATCAAAGTGATGGCTAACAAGCCCTTATAGGGACTATCCTTTCCCATTACTTTCAAAATGCTATTGGCAATCGTCTGCGTGGCTCCACTTGCCTCCATATAACGTGCCAAGATAGACCCCAACATAAAGATGGCAAAATTATTAATCAAAAAACCTGCTAAGCCCGCCATATAAGACTGCTCTTTGCCCAACATAACTTCCAAAACATTCATCTGATTGGTCAGAATGATGATTAAACTAGCCAATGGCGCTGCAACAATGACATGTAGATTCTTTGTAGTCCAATAAATAATGGCCACAACGGCCAGTAAAACTCCTAAAATTGCTAAAATTTCCATAGTTCTCCTTATTTTCCCTTCCTAGTCAAGGGAGATTTTTTTAATGTCTGACGTATCTCCTAAATTACTTACTAGCACTTCTACCCTTTGTCCAAGACCAGGATGTCGATAATCTGCTGCAATATCAGCCAGTGGTAAAAGAACAAATGCCCTCTCATGTGCATAAGGATGTGGTACGATGAGATTTTCTTCGTCTATCACTTGCTCATCCCAAAAAATAATATCCAAATCAATGGTCCGTTGACCCCATTTTTCAATCCGTACTCGGTCCAACTCTTGTTCGATCTTCTGGCAAACGCTTAGAAAATCCTGAGCAGACAAATCAGTATACACTTGACAGGCTAGATTGAGGAAATCAGCCTGATCTGTCTTGCCCCAAGCTGGTGTTTCATAAATGTTGGAAACTAAGCCAAGCTGGCAACCTGGATGACTGGCTAATTTGTCTAGAGCTGCCTGTAAATAGGCTTGCCGATCACCCATGTTTCCTCCGATACTGAGATAGGCTAGATGCTTCATGGTCGTTCACGCTCCAATTCAATTCCGACAGAATCATAGTGTCCAGCAATGGGTGGATTCTCCTTGTAAATGGCCAAGCGAATCTTTTCAACCTTTGGAAATTGATCAAAAATCTCCTGACAAATAACACCTGCTACCTTTTCTATAAGGATGTAGGGCTTGCCTTCCACAACTGCTTTAATGGTTTCAAAGACCATACCGTAATGAACCGTATCTTCTAAATTGTCAGTTTGTGAAGCTGCTGTCAGGTCAACAAACAAATCACAATCAACTGTGAAAATTTGACCAAGAACCTGTTCTTCTTTAAAGGCTCCATGATAGCCGTAGAAACGGCATTTATTAAGTGAAATCTTATCCATGTTGACCTCCAGAAGTCAATTGGTCCCAAACTTTAACGATGTCACGGTTGGCAGCGACATTGTGAACACGGACCATTTTGCAGCCTTTTTGGACTGCCCAGGCAGACAAGGCTGCCGTTGCTTGATCGCGGTCAGTTGGTAAACTATTTCCCCCAAGCAGATAATCTACCACGCGCTTACGTGATATTCCAAATAGAACAGGATAACCAAGGGCAGTAATCTGTTCCAGACCTTGTAAGAGATCTAGGTTATGTTGGACATTCTTTGAAAAGCCAAATCCTGGATCCAACCAAATCTGGTCTGCGGAAACACCAGCATCAAGTGCTGCTTGAGCACGCTCAGCTAGAAAGTTTTTGACTTCTCCAACAACATCCGCATAGCTTTCGTCTTTCTGGTTGTGCATGAGAATAATTGGTACCTTGTACTCCGCAGCCAGGGCTAACATATCTCCATCATAAAGTCCAGCCCAGACATCATTTAAAATATCTGCGCCTGCTTCCAAGGCTGCACGTGCAGTTCCTGTTTTATAGGTATCGACGCTGACAAGACAGTCATAGTTTTCTTTGATAGCGCGGATAATCGGAACCACACGAGCAATCTCTTCTTCTTCAGACACAAATGTTGCACCTGGACGAGTGGACTCCCCACCAACATCAATGACGGTAGCACCCTCAGCCAACAACTTTTCTACTTGTACCAAGGCAGACTCCACCTCATTATAGTGACCACCATCTGAAAATGAGTCTGGCGTCACATTGAGAATCCCCATAATGGTTACTTGATTCGCTAACTGTTCGATTGACATAGAACCTCCTATTTATTGTGAATCATGGACAAGAGTTCACGGCGCAAGATGGCATCTTCCTTGTATTTGCCAAGGGCAACTGTGGTCACTGTCTTACTACCTGGCTTGCGAATACCACGCATACTCATGCACATATGCTCTGCTTCGACCATGACAAAAACGCCTTCTGGTTCAAGGGCATCTTGAAGTGCATGAGCCACTTGATGAGTTAAGCGCTCCTGCAATTGAGGACGACGGCTCGCCACCTCTACTGCACGCGCCAATTTACTAAGACCTGTCACACGCCCTTTACTCGGAATATAGGCTACATGTGCAATACCATAAAATGGGACAAGATGGTGTTCACACATAGAATGAAAAGGAATATCCTTTACCAAAACAACCTCTTCATGTCCCTCTGAAAAGACAGCTGTAAATTGGTCTTTGGGATCCTCTTCTAGGCCGTTAAACATTTCTAAATACATCTTAGCGACCCGTTTAGGCGTATCTAATAAACCTTCACGATTTGGGTCCTCACCCAATAATTCCAATAATTGATAAATTGTTTGTTCGATTTGTTCTTGTTTTGACATAGTGCATCCTAAATAGTTTGATGTTCTTATTATACCTCAAAAACTGTTTTCAGAAAAGGGCTTTCAGTATTCTAATCCCAAAACTGTCCCCTACCAGAGCACCAAGCAGGTGTCCCTACTACCACCTTTGTGGTATAATAGGATAAATCAACTACAAGGAGCCTTTATGACCAAAAAAACCATCCAACTCGCTACGATTTGCTACATTGATAATGGTAAGGAATTTCTTCTCCTTCATCGAAACAAGAAAGAAAACGATGTCCATCAAGGAAAATGGATTGGAGTTGGTGGTAAACTAGAATCTGGCGAAACACCACAGGCTTGTGCCATTCGAGAAGTCTTTGAGGAAACTGGGCTTACTGTAACGAAGCATGCTCTAAAAGGAGTGATAACCTTCCCAGACTTTACTCCAAATACAGACTGGTACACCTATGTCTTTAAGATAACTGGTTTTGAAGGAAGTTTGATTGATTGCAACGAAGGCGATTTAGAATGGGTTCCTTATGACCAAGTGCTCTCCAAACCAACTTGGGAAGGCGATCGCCATTTTCAAGCATGGCTATTAGAGAACAAACCCTTCTTTTCCGCTTGCTTCCGCTATGATGGGGACAAACTGCTTGATTATAGCGTTGATTTTTATGAAGAATAAGCTAATAAAAAACGAAAAAGGCTGAGCTCAAGCCCAGCACCGCTTCTCAACGTTAGTGTCAATATCTTAACGCAGTGGTTGATTGGCTTTAACAGTCCAGTGGACTGTTAAAGGTTGGAGATAGTATTTGCGAAGCAAATCTCAGCAATTCGTGTTTTACACTCCAAATCTGACCATTACGACTGTTGCGAACAAAGTTCGCTCTATTTCCAACCTCAAAAGGTTCACTGAACCTTTTTGTAACGAACCTTGTTCGCTCTATCTCCAACCTCCAACAGTCACTACTCTGACTGTTGGAGCTATGCGGGGGTGGGAGTGAAACAGTCTGGGGATAGACTGTTTCAGCTCAACAATTGGAAATAAGGACTTGTTGACGAACTCTTCTATGAATGGTCGAGTTCTTTCCCACTCCCTCTTTGATATTACAAATACTTCTTCTTAGGCATTTGCTTGTTCAATACGACATCCAAAGGACCGGCTGATAATACCGTATCTACCAAACGTTTGTCTGTAATCTTCTTATCAAGGAGAACTTGATATTCTAAGATCAGTGCTTCTTTTTTCTTCTTGTACTTGAGGGAAATCAAGTCGGCTTGCTTGCAAGATTTACCAAATTGATTTTCAAAAAATTGGTCGTAGTCAAAATTCATTGGCACTGTTACCAAGAGATGACGACGATTTTGATTGACTTGAGCAAAGCTGATATTTTCAAAAATCAAAATACAAGCAGATAGGATGACCGTCATAAAGACAGCCAAACCTAGGAAGCCCATTCCTGTCGCTAGACCAATAGCCATCGCTAAGAGGACTGCAAGCATTTCTTTTGATGAACCTGCCGCTGAACGGAATTTAATAAGACTAAAGGTCCCTGCTACCGCAACTCCCGCTCCTAAGTTACCATTTACCAATGCTATGATTACTGCAATCAATGCCGGCATTAAACTTAGTGTGATGACAAATTCCTTTGTATAATTGGATTTATATTTATAAACAGCTGCTAAGAGCACCCCCATAGACAGACTAACTCCAAAAACCATGGACATTTGCGCTAAGGTGATACTGCTATTGGCCGTTGAAAAGATACTATTAAACAACTGCATGTTTGCTTACTTCCTCTCCAGTAATGTTGTGGGCAAGCTTATAGGCATTGCCATATTTTGAAAATGATTGCTTTTCGATCTGGTATTTTTCGAGCAGGGCTACCAACCAGTCTGGTCGTTCTTCTGGAACTTTTACTTCCATGATGACTTTTGTTGGATCCAAAAGGTCCTTACCAAATTTACCTTCCATTGCATCCACATCGTAGTCTCGATAAAGTAAGTTCTTATCAATTGTGAGACGAACCTTTTTGTCTTCGATTCCTTTGTAGGATACGCGATCGTAGTAGATATACATCTTCGGCTTAATAGTACCATAGCGTTCTCTCAACATTTCGAGTTCTGAGGTTACCTTATCATCCTTAATTGTGGAATCAATCACTCCATTTTCGATATAGTTTGTTACAGAAACAGGGTTTGAAGTTAAACGGTATTTATAGCCAATTTTATTTTCTTTTTTCTTAATTTCAAGAAAGGCTTGACTCGATTCAGAAGGTTTAGAATCGTAGACACGCATACGAATTTTCTCACGTCCATTCTTTTTGGCAAGTGAATCTTGAATCATATCAAAATCTTCATTATCAAAGTAGATATTGGTAATCGTTGATGTCGCAAACTCATCTGCCATCATGTACTGACGAAGTTCCTTTTCTAAAAGTTCAAATGTTTTTTTATCAACGATATATTTAGTCTCTTTACGCTTAAATTGTTTTTGTACGATTCTTGTTTTCATTATTGTGCCTCTTCTATCCTAAATTTTGACAGGTCCCTGTCTTGTTTACAAGATATAGTCTACCGACCAAGCTTTAAATGAAACTGAAAATAAAATTAAACAAAACTTAAACTGCAATAAAGTTGAAATTCTTTTGTCACATTCTAATCTATGCTACAATAGTCCTATCAATAGTAAGGCAAGGAGAACCCCATGTATGAATTTGTCCTAGAATACGGCTCATTCCCTGTAAAACTCATTGACGGTTTTGTCAACAATCGCTCAGAAATCCCTGATTTTCTCAAAGAGGATAAAGAAATGATTACCCGCTTGAATGAGATTAACGAACTCTTCCACCAACTTTTCTTAACAATCGAATGCAAGTTTGACTATATCGGGAAACAATTCCCTGACAAGATCGAACAACTACGAGAACTCTATCATCCCCTGGCAGACGATTTACTAGCCAAGTACAGCGATAGGGTGGAGTTGAAGATTGAACCCTTTATTTTGTAAGACAAAAGAGATGACCGCAATCATCTCTTTTCTTCTATTCTGTATTCCAAACCATACTGATCACGCGATAAGTAGCCATAATCCACCAAGTATCGTCTCAATATAGCATAGTCATCATAAATCTCAGCTAGAAAGGCATTAACCTCTTTTTCGGTGAATGTCGAGCCTTTCTTAGCTAATTCTTCTTGTAAGTAGGCAAATAAAACTTGCTTACTTTTCAACTTCTTAGGAATAACAAGTAACTTCCCATCTCGGAAAAATTTTTCTTGAATATCTTGAGTGTTCATACTTCCCTCCAAAAAATCCTAGCCCGCTGACTAGGATTTAGTAGTATAGTCTTTCAGTTTGCTTTTGTACTAGCTCCAAAGGTTTGGGAAACCTTTGGAGGTCGGAAATAGAGCGAATAAAGTTCGCATCTCAAGCTGCAGATAGCTTGCACAGACCAACAGTCTGTGCAAGGCTGGAAATATTACTTGCGATAGCAAGTCACAGCTGTCGAGTGCGACAAAGCGAGTTCAAATAATCTGAAATTATTTGAACTTGGAGATAAGGAAACGGAGTTTCCTCATACGTCTAAGTAATAAAAGATAAAATGAAAGACAAAAGTTTAACGAATTTCAGCACCAAGCTCAACCAAAGCCTTACTGATTTTCTCCATGTACTTAGCCACTTCTTCATCTGTCAGGCTATCCGTAGGATTTTGGAAGGTCAGGTTGTAAGCCATAGACTTCTTACCAGCCTCAATATTGCTGCCCGCATAGACATCAAAGAGTGTCACTTTAGTCAAGCGTTTCACGCCAGCACCAGCAATGGCATCCAGGACATCCTGATGTTTGACATCGCTGTTCAAAAGCAGGGCAATATCACGGCTAACCGCTGGGAATTTAGAGATGTCGGTAAATGGCTGAGCAGGCTGGAGGGCTTCTTCAATCGCATCCAGATTGATTTCAGCCACATAAGTTTCAGGAATACCGTAGTCCTTAGCCGTTTGAGGGTGTACCTGACCGACAAAGCCGATCACAGCCCCATTCAAATGGATTTCAGCTGTACGACCTGGGTGCAGGGCAGCAATCTCACTAGTCGCCACAAAGTCAACTGCTAACTTGTAATGACCAAAGATAGCTTCCAAAATCCCTTTGGCATGGAAGAAATCAACTGGTACAGCTGGTGTCTGGAAGTCTTTCTCAGCAACCAAACCAGTCAAAACAAGGGCAAACTTGTTGATTTCTTGTGGCAGGTCCTCTTTTGGATTGCCAGACTGTTCAAAGATCTTACCGATTTCGTAAAGAGCCAAATTCTTGTTCTTACGAGCCACGTTGTAGGCCACTGTGTCTAACATACCAGACACCATGTTCTGACGGAGGGCAGAGCGGTCAACTGTCATCGGCCACATGAGTTCGGTGACTGTGGTTGGACGAGCCACAAACTCCACAGCCTTGTCAGGCGTTGTCAAGGCATAGGAAATGATTTCTGTCAGACCTGCACCTTCAGCCAGGCTACGTACTTGGCGACGGATGTTCTGGGTCAGGGTCAACTCGCCTGCTGTTCCGTCCTCTTTCGGAAGAGTGGTCGGCAGATTATTGTAACCATAGATACGAGCGATTTCCTCTACCAAGTCTGCTGGAATGCGAATGTCCCAACGACGACGCGGTACTGCTACTGTAAACTGACTTGCATCGCCAGTTGTTTCCATACCTAAACGACGGAAAATATCTGCGATTTGGGCATAGTCGAGGTTGGTCCCAAGCGAGCGGTTAACGTAATCAATGGTTGCTGTGACTGGGATGTCCGAAGTATCCACGCTACCCGCAGCAACGATACCAGACAGGACCTGACCGCCAGCCAGTTCCGCAATCATAGCAGCCGCTGTGTCCATAGCCTCCGTCAAAGTTGCTACGTTGATGCCTTTTTCAAAGCGAGAAGAAGACTCAGAGCGAAGATTGAGGCGACCTGAGGTCTTGCGGATAGACTTGCCGTCAAAGAGGGCAGCTTCCAGCACAACGGTCTTAGAGTTGTTGTCAATCTCTGTGTTGGCACCACCCATGACACCACCGAGGGCAACTGCCTTGTCCCCAACGGAAATGACGATGTCATCGGTAATCAAGTCACGCTCTTCACCGTCAAGAGTTACCAAGTTCTCACCCTCTTTTGCCTGACGAGCCACGATTTTCTTGCCATCAAACTTGTCAAAGTCAAAGGCGTGCATTGGCTGACCGAAGTAGAGCAAGATGTAGTTGGTGATGTCCACCACATTGTTGAGCGGGCGAATACCTGCGTTCATGAGCAGGTTTTGCAACCACTGTGGACTTGGTGCGATAGTCACATTTTCGATGACACGGGCCGTGTAGGCAGTCACCTTGTCTGACTCAATGGCCACTTCAATCACTTCGCTGGCTTTCTTGTCGCTTTCTTCCAAGACAACAGGCTTGAAGTTGACCTTGCTGTCATAGATAGCTGCCACTTCGTGAGCCACACCACGCATAGAGAGGGCGTCGGCACGGTTTGGTGTGATGGACAACTCAATAATCTCGTCGTCGAGGTCAAGATATGAAAAGACTGGCTCACCCACGACTGCATCTTCCGGCAAATGGTAGATTCCATCCGCATAGACCTTTGGCACCACAGAGTCGGACACGCCGATTTCGCTCAATGAGCAGAGCATGCCCAAGGACTCAACCCCGCGGATTTTGCCTTTCTTGATCTTGTAGTTGCCAGCGATACGAGCACCTGGCAGAGCAACGATCACCTTGATACCTGGCTTGACATTTGGAGCACCGCAAACGATTTGCGTGATTTCGTCACCGACATTGACCTGGCAGATGTTGAGGTGGGTATCTGGAATTGGCTCAGCAGACACAACCTGACCGACAACCAACTTAGAAAGGCCAGCACTCTTTTGCTCAACACCTTCTACTTCAATTCCTGTTGTTGACATTTTTTCAGACAAGTCATGGCTTGTCGCTTCAAAGTCAACCAGTTCTTTTAACCATTTGTAACTTACTAACATATTATCCTTTCTGGTGCAAAGGCCGTTTCAGTAGCCAATCCACATCAATCTTATCACCGACCGCAAATTCATGCTGGCCAAATTTTTCAAATCCGTATTTTGCATAGAATTGCTGAGCTTTGTAATTATGTTCCCAGACTCCCAGCCAGACCCAGTCACAACTAGACTGCTCTGCTTTTTCCAAAGCAAATTCAAACAAGACCTTCCCAAGACCACGACCCTGATAGGCCTGCAAGAGATAGACCCGCTGGATCTCAAAGGCATTTTCCAATTCCTGTTCTGTCTGGGCAGGACCTTGGTTGAGTTTGAGGTAACCAGCTATCTGTTTATCAACTCTTAAAAAATAGTGCTGGCAATTGGGGTCCGACAACTCACTAGTCAAGACCTCCAAGGAATAAGACTCCTCAAAGAATGCCTCCAGTTCCTTCGGGTCATTATCGTGAGCGAAGGTCTCTGCAAAAGTCTGCTTAGCCAGCTCCTGCAAAACAGAAACCTCCTCTAAACGTATAGGGTCAATCTGCATTTCATTACCTCTCATTTCTAACTGGGCTAGGAAAGTCGCAGAATAGCGATTTCCCCCTCACTTTATTCGTCCATGGTTACGACGTTCTAAGGTTGAAAACGACATTTTTTCAACCTTAGAACTAGTGAGGGGAGTAGGTAGACCGCCATAGCGGCTACCCTTTCTCTCAATCAACAATCTACTAATTTTATCGTATTACGACAGTATTTCAAGCGAAACGATATTTTTCGCTTGAAATCTTAGTAAGGTAGCTAGGAAAATCGCTCAATAGCGATTCCCCTTCACTTACTCGTGCGGAGTTACGACGCTCTAAGGTTGAAAACGACATTTTTTCAACCTTAGAGCTAGTGAGACGATTAGACAGTTCGCCATAGCGACTGTCGTCTCATAAATAGGTGCTTTAGCACCATTTATGAGTATCGGATTACGACGTTTTAGAGTTGAAAACGATACTTTTTCAACCTTAGAACTAGTGAGGGGAGTAGGTAGACCGCCATAGTGGCTACCGTTTTTCACCTTAAACAACCTGACAAACTTACTAAATCACGACGGATTTCAAGCAAAACGATATTTTTTGCTTGAAATCCTAGTAAGGTAGCTAGGGAAGTCGCAGAATAGCGATTCCCGTCTACTTAAGAGCTGGCTTTGTCAGCCTTAAGTAGTGCTACGTTAAAACTGCTCCGAGAATCGTACATCGCCTTGATAGAATCCACGAATATCGTTGATACCGTAACGGAGCATGGCAATGCGTTCTTGACCAAGACCGAAGGCGAAGCCTGAATACTTGGTCGCATCAATACCACTCATTTCCAATACTTGTGGGTGGACCATGCCGGCACCGAGGATTTCAATCCAGCCTGTTTTCTTACATACGTTACAGCCGTCACCACCGCACTTGAAGCAGGAAACATCCACCTCAACAGAAGGCTCAGTGAATGGGAAGTATGATGGGCGCAGGCGAATCTGACGCTCTTCACCAAACATTTTCTTAATAATCATTTCAAGCGTACCTTTGAGATCGCCCATGGATACATTTTCACCAACAACCAAACCTTCAATCTGGTGGAACTGGTGGCTGTGTGTCGCATCGTCCGTATCACGACGGAAAACACGTCCTGGTGAAATCATCTTCAAGGCACCTTTAGAAAAATCATGCTGGTCCATAGTCCGTGCTTGAACAGGCGACGTATGGGTCCGCATAAGGATTTCTTCTGTGATGTAGAAGGTATCCTGCATATCACGCGCTGGATGATCTTTTGGCAAATTCATGCGCTCAAAGTTGTAGTAGTCTTTTTCCACTTCAAATCCGTCAACGATTTGGAAGCCCATGCCCAAGAAAATATCTTCGATTTCCTCAGAAGTTTGGGTCAAGACATGACGTTTTCCGACCTTAACCTGACGACCTGGCAAGGTCACATCAATAGTTTCGGATGCTAATTGCTGTTGAATTTTTGCGGCTGCAACCTTCTGAGCTGTCTCTTCAAAGGCAGCTGTCAGCACATCGCGCACTTCATTGACCTGTTTACCAACGATTGGTTTCATTTCATTAGATAGGTCTTTCAAACCTTTCAACAAGTCAGTCAAGGACCCTTTTTTACCCAAAACCGCAACACGCAAATCTTGCAATTCTTTTTCGCCTTGGTGCTGGATTTCTTTTAGCTTTTCAAGTGTTGTTTGGCGTAATTCCACCAACTGTTGTTCAATGTTTGACATAATTCCTCCAAAAAAAAAAAAAACGCATGACACCACTCGTATCGGAGCGTTGTCACGCGGTACCATCCGTTTTCATCTGCAAGGCAGACCTTGTTTCTAAGTCCTTGTGTGAGTGAATTCGACCAACTTTCACTGATTGAGCTTGCAGTCACGGCTCAACTCCCTGGACAGTTTCCATAGGTGTACTAGTCTCACAGACTTCTATTCAATTAAGAATATTCTATCAAAAATAAGAAAGTTTGGCAATAAATATCCCTAGAAAAACACGCCGTACGCATGAAGAAAATGCATGCAACTATTTTCTAGTTACATGCATTTTTTCAAAATATTTCCATAAAACTTACACTTTAACGGGGGTAATCCCTCATTTTCAAAGCTATTATATCACTTTTTTTAATAAAAAACTGATGTAAATATTGAAAATATGATTTCCGAAAACGAAATTTTCTTCATGCGTTTGGCGTGCTAGAAAAACTCCCTCTATCTAGGATAGAAAGGAGTTTAGTTTTATAGTTTTGCCTGCCATTTATTGGCCCAAACATTCTCATTTGGCACACCATAGAAGTCATCTTTTCCTTCCAATTTATCAAGGAGAGATTCAATCGTGTTTTTATTATGATGGTAGGCATTGATAGCAGTTTTGACCATGGTAACATCGTGAAGATGGGTCGTATAGTTTAGTGAAACGAAAATGGTTGGAACTTCATGTACATACCAAGGAACTTCATTGGACATAGCCGTTTTCCACTGGATACGGTAATTATTCTGCGCTCCATATCCAATGACATTGGCAACAGTCAAGGCTAAATCAACTTCTTCTCTGTATTGCAGCGTTTTTCCTTTGATACGAGTCGTACCATCATTGACGGTCACTTCATAACCACGCGCCTCTAGGGCAGCTTTAAGGTTATCAACCACTTCTGTACTTGCCGCCATAATCCCTTCTTTTTCACCTTCTAGGTAATACAAACGGATTCTGCGGTGGGTTTCTGGACTAATTGGAAGATTTTTCTGGGTATCCTTCAACAACGTAATTGCTTTATCTGCTGCTTCACGTTGCCAAGCCAAGTGTTCTTCACAGCCAATAATAGCCAATTCATCAGCTGATTTTAGTAAGGTTCCTTCCGCTTGCTTGATATGCAGATTGAGTTTGGCTTTCAGACCTAAAATGCGACGGAGAGCATCATGAAGGCGTTCTTCAGTAATCACTCCCTTGCGGTAGCCATTGAGCATAAATTCAAAATCTTCTTCTAAGTTATTGAAGAATAAGAACATATCACAACCCGCAGCAATGGCTGCAGGTACGTAGTCTTCACGACGCATGGCTGCTGTCATCCCCAACATGTGGCTGGCATCTGTTATGACCAAACCATTGAATTCCAGTTTTTCTTTCAATAAATCTTGAATCAATTCAGGAGCCAGTGTTGCAGGCAAAATGTCTTCGTCCTTCAAAGTTGGATTGAGTCGTTGTTGATAATATGGCAAGGCTATATGACCCGCCATAATCATCTCAACACCAGCTTCAATATGATGACGATAGACACGACCAAAACTCTTGTCCCATTCTTCTGGAGAGAGCTCATTGACACCGAGGACTAGATGCTGATCACGTTCTTCTGTACCATCTCCTGGGAAATGCTTGATGCATTGAATAACATCTCTTTCAGCAGTCAATCCTTCTAGATAGGCACTGGTATAGGTAATCACATCATCCGCATTTGTGCCGTAGGCTCTGGTATTGACAATCGTATTGCGCCAGTTCTGAACAATATCCACACAAGGGTCAAAGTTGACATTTACACCTAATGCAGTCTCCTCGCGCGCAGATACGAGACCTGCTAAGTAGGGAATACGAGGATCCCGACTGGCTTCCGATTGAGCCCCTGAGGAAATGTAGGTTCCTCCTTTTACAGCTCCATCTCCTCCTGAGTCACAGTTCGCTGCAACCAAAAGTGGTACTTTTGAATAGCTTTGCAACTCGTTAATCAGTCCTTGTACCTGTTCTGGACTGCCGTTCATATAACGAGCACCACCTATATGGTATCGGTTCATCAATTCCTGATTACTCAGATTATTTCCACTAAAGGCATCCCCTCCGAAGAAGAATAGATTAACAAACAATTGACCGATTTTTTCTTCATCAGTCAGATGAGCCAAGGTATCTTCTACCCAGGTAATCTGCTCATCATTCAAACAATAGGGTTTCTTCCGCAAATCAACCAATTTAGGCATTCTTTCCTCCTTATTTTCCGCGCCAAATCTGTGTATCTAGCAAACCACAGTAGGCATCAACAGGCGATACTCCTGTAAAGTCTGACTCTCCTGCTAGTTTAGCAACCAAGGCTTCTAAAGTGACAGGTAAGCCATCGTAGGCATTGATATAGGTTGCAACCTGTGGCATATCTGCAAGTGCAAATGGGTGCTGAACAGAGACAACTATGGTTGGAATTTCGTGAACATAGAAAGGCTGGTCTGGTGTTCCCTTGGCAGCTGGCCAAATAATCCGCTGAGTTGTTCCCCCTGAGTTGACATCAACTAAATTGATAATCAAATCATAGTTATCTGTGATTTCGGCAATTGGACGCTTGGAAGCATAGACATTTGCAATCGCAGCTGGTCTTTCTTCTTCTGGCAATTTGGCAATCCGTGCTTCTGTATTTTCCCAGATAGATACTTGGTGACCTCGAGCTTCTAATAGTTCTTTCAGCGTATCGGCTGCTCTCTTCTTGCCAGCATTGATCATGGCACCAAAACCACCCTTATAGCCATCCACTTCGACCAATAAAATCCGTTCGTAGCGTTCTGGACTGACTGGGAAAATTCCTTCTTGTTTGGCTTTTACCAAGGTAATCGCCTTGTCAGCTACTTCTTTTGCAAGCTGTTTCGCCTCATCTCTACCAATCAAAGCCAGTGCTTCTTCTTTTGGCAACATGATTTCCTGACGACGACCTTCAAACAAGTGAAGACCGAGTTTAGCTTTCAAGCCCAAGGTACGACGAAGGGCATCATGTAGACGTTCCTCAGAAAGCAGACCATTTTCCAATCCATCTTTCATCCATTGCAAATCTTCTTCTGGATCGTTGAAGAAAAGGAACAGATCACATCCCGCCTCAATAGCTGTAGGCAATAGCTCACGACGTGGCATAGAGGCTGTCATACCGATCATGTGACTGGCATCTGTGACGATGGCTCCATTGTAACCTAACTCTCCACGAAGCAATTCATCCAAGAGGGTTTTATTCAGCGAAGCTGGCAACATGTCATCCAATTCACGTTCTGGATGCATTTCTTTCTCAACATTTGGCAAATGAATGTGTCCAGCCATGATACCTGGAAGACCTGCATCAGCCATCTCACCGTAAATCCGTCCAAATGTTTCCATCCATTCAGACTTGGTCATGGGATTCGAAGCAAAAGAGAGATGATGGTCACGTTCATCAATACCATCGCCTGGGAAATGCTTAGCAAACGGCACAATGCCGTGTTCCATAATCCCACGCATGTATTCTTTGGATAATTCAATGACTTGGTCTACATTTGCTCCCCATGTTCGGTTTGCAATGATTGGATTGCGCCAATTACGGCTGAGGTCCATAATCGGTGCAAAGGAGGCATTGCAGCCTACTGCAGCTGCTTCAAGTCCTGCAACTTTCCCCATTTCATAAGCATAGCGGGGATTGGCTGTCGCAGCAATCTTGATTTCATCCCCAATTTTCGTTCCGTCCGTAACGGCGCCATTCCCACCAGATTCGGTATTGGCTGCAATCAAAAGGGGAATCTTAGACTTGGTCTGCAAAATATAGTTTTGCTCCCAAATATCTGCAGCAGGGCCAGGATTGTAACGAACAGCAGCAATCTTATAATCATTTAATACTCCAGTCAGATAGTCTTCTGTCCGCTGGCTCCCCATGTTGACAAAGAGGTGACCGATTTTTTCATCCAAGGTCATCTGAGCAATGGTTTCTTCAATCCAAGAAATAGCCTCTTCATCAAGGCTGTAAGGTTTCTTCCGTAAATCTACTAAATGTGTCATGTTTGCCTCCAAAAAAGCTAGAGGGCATAGCGCCTCTAGCCCTTCTCTAGTCGTCTAAATTATTCCAAAATGCCTGTGTCAATTCTGTTTCTTTCTCACCTGTGAATGTTTGATGAGCAAATTCATCTGCAATCGTTTCTGTCAAATCCGCCCAAGATTGCATCTCTTGTCCTACTAAAATAGGATAGAAGTGGACATTATTGAGTTCCACCGCCTTCAAATCACCTGGCGAGTCACCAATCATCATAATCTTATCAGGACAATACCCTTCCTCTATTAACAGTTTGATGACATCTTCTTTCTTGCCACGGTCTTGACAGTACAATTCTGTAACAAACTCCATCAAACCCTGGTCTGTCCACTCTTCTTCTACTGCTTCCTTATTCGCTGAAGAAACTACGTAGACTTTTCCTAACTGGCTCAGTTTTTCCAAACCCTTGTGAACGCCGATAAAGGCTAAAACTGGTCCACTATACTTCTTAATGGCTTGATTGACTTGATTGGACCATTTTAAGGCTAATTCCAAGTCCTTTGATGGCGTCTCCTCTATCAACTTTTCTAGAGAAGCATTTGACAAAGAATCTGTTGTAGCAACCCAATTTTTCAAGTTATCTATACCAGTTACACCTGCAAATTCTAGACCTTTAACCAAGCCTACAAAGCGGTTAATGCCACGTTCTCGTGAGTAGAGATTAACTCGGTTCCATTCAGTTAAAAATGGTTCTTTATCTTCAACACCAAAAACTTCCGCAGCCAAGGGGCCGAAAAAGCGTTTATGTTTGTAGGTCATGGTGTCCATGGCGCAGCCATCAGAGTCCACACAAAATACGTAATCCGTTTTCATCATTAAACTCCTGAATAGGCTGAGAAACCACCGTCAATCGGTAAAACAACACCGTTGACAAAACTTGCCAAATTCTCATCTGCCAAGAAGAAGACTCCGCCGACCAACTCTTCCGCTTCACCAAACCGTCCCATTGGCGTATTGTTCAAAATCTTATTGGCACGTGCGGTCGGTTGACCTGACTCGTCAAACAACAAGCCACGGTTTTGGTTGGTAACCAAGAATCCAGGCGCAATGGCATTACAACGGATGCCAACTTTTGAAAAATGGACTGCTAACCATTGGGTAAAATTACTAATAGCAGCCTTGGCACCTGAATAGGCTGGAATTTTTGTCAAAGGAGTAAAGGCATTCATGCTGGAAATATTGATAATATTGGCACCTGGACGACCAAGCATATCCTGCGCAAAGACCTGTGTTGGCAATAAGGTTCCCAAATAGTTCAAATTGAATACAAAGTTGATACCGGCCTCATCCAAGTCGAAGAAAGTTTTGGTATCAGCTGGCAGTCCAATCTCATGGAATTCATTGTCCGTTGTCGCTTTGGGATTATTGCCTCCTGCACCATTGATTAAAATATCTACAGGACCAAAATTTGCTAGGACTTGCTGGCGAACTTCTTCCAAATTTTCCTTAGAAAGAACGTTAGATTTATAGGCTTTTGCTACGCCTCCTGCTGCTGCAATCTCATCAACGAAGACCTGAGCCGCAGCTTCATTTAAGTCCAAAAGCGCAACCTTTGCGCCTGCCTTAGCAAATTCTTTTGCCAAATAGCCACAAAGAACGCCTCCTGCACCTGTAATAACAACAACCTTATCCTTAAACTCAATAACACGTGTCATACTAGCTCTCCTTATTTCCGACTGTTTTTACTTTAATTCCAAAATCTGGTGTCTTACCCGCTGCTCGCATATTGGCTTCATAGAGACCGTTAAAGTAGGTTGCTCCAAGGGCTCGGTCATACAAACCATAACCAGGTGTCTTGGTCTGGTCTCCCCAGATACGACGACCGTGGTCTGGACGCAAGGCACCAGTCCAGTCATAGTCTACCAATAATTTAACAACAGCATTCATATCAATGTCACCAGCTTGTGACAAATGTGCAGTTTCTTGGAATCCCCAAGCACCTGCCGTCACATTGCGCGTATGCATAAAATTGATACGATTGCGTTTGAGAGCATATTCCGTCATGGCAAGGACATCATTTTTCGGATCAGAAGCATAGGATCCGACACACATGGTAATTCCATTGTGCTCTGAATCATAGAGATTCAAAAATCGTTCAACGGCTTCTTGACCAGTAATAATACGTGGCAATCCGAAAATTCCATACGGAGGGTCATCAGGGTGAATGGCCATTTTGACGCCAGCCTCCTCAGCCGTTGGCAGAATCGCTTTGATAAAATACTCCAAATTCGCCCATAAATCTTCTTCAGAGATATTCTGACGATAATTTTCAATAATAGCCTTCATTTCTTCCTTGGAATAGGACGAGTCCCAACCTGGTAAGTTCAAATCATCCGCCACAGGATCAACACCTGCTAAATCAGATTTAAGAAAAGCTAAAGAAGTTGAACCATCTGGAAGTGGGTGGTGCAAGTCTGAACGGGTCCAGTCAAACACAGGCATGAAATTATAGCATACAACTGGAATACCTGCAGCCCCAACATTACGGATGGAAGTTTTATAGTTTTCAATTAACTCATCACGATTTGGCTTCCCTTGTTTGATGTCTTCATGGACAGGAATGGATTCAATAACAGTAATTTCAAGTCCTGCCTCTTCGACCATTTTTTTCAGCTCTAGAATGTTTTCAAGGGGCCATGCCTGACCAACTGGTACATCGTAGACTGCCGTTACGATTCCCTGCATACCAGGGATTGCTTTAATCTCTTCCAGTGTCACAGGATCTTTTTTCCCGTACCATCGAAATGACATTTTCATGATTTACTCTCCTTTATTGTTCAAAAAATTCTTTGGCATTGTAATAGGATATGGCTTCTACAAACTGCCCTAAACGATTGTAATCTTCAGGCACTTCTTCATCAACAATCCATTGGCCGACATAAGTCGCTAAAATCCGTCTAAAATAATCATGCCGTTGATAAGATAAAAAGCTACGCGAATCTGTCAACATACCAACAAAATTAGCAAGCATACCTTGTTCTGCATAGGCATTCATCTGGTCAATCATGCCCAACTTGGTGTCATTGAACCACCAACCGGCACCAAATTGTAACTGACTACGAAGCCCTTCCTCATTGGACTGGAAATTCGCCAAAGTATTGGCTAGAGCAATGTTGTAACTTGGATTGAGATTGTACCAAATCATTTTTGGAAGGGCATTTTCCTTGACCAAGTTATCTAACAAACGATTCAAATTCACAGTCAGACATGTCTGGTCTCCAATCGAATCCACACCTACATCTGCTCCTAGTTTTTCAAACAGTCCGGTATGGTTATTCCGTAAGGCACCAAAGTGAACTTGTGTCACAAAGCCATATTTCTTGTACAATCGGCACAATTCTCTAAAGATGGCAGTCTGCCATTTATTGATACTGGATTGGCCAGCCTCTTTACCTGCAAGTCTTGCTAGTAAAATATCATCAAGCTCTTCGAGGGTAGCCTCTTCATAGGAAACAGCCGTAAAACTGATGTCACTTGCTCGGCAACCGTGTTGAGCAAAATAGGAAACGCGCTGACCTAGTGCCTCTACAAAACTTGCAAAGTCTCTTACTGCTACCCCTGTTACCTCCTCCAAGCGTTTAATAAATGGATTGAAATTTCGATGCTCGATAAAGGCTTCATCTGGGCGGAAAGTCGGTGCCACTACAGTATCTATAGTTGAGTCCTCAGCCAAGCGCTTATGCCATTCCAAGCTATCAAGAGGATGGTCAGTTGTCCCAATAAAGGTCACCCTAGCATCCGCAATCAGCTTACGTGGACTAACTTGATGTTCTTGCAAATAAGCATTGAGCTGATGATAGAGTCGCTCTGCATTTTCTTCGGTCAACAATTCCTCAACACCGAAAACCTGTCGCAATTCCAAGTGACTCCAATGATAGAGAGGATTTCCGAAAGCCCGTTCCAAGGTTCTTGCCCAGGCCTTAAACTTATCTAGTTTACCTGCTGAACCTGTGATTTCTTCTTCTGAGATACCATTAGCCCGCATCAAGCGCCACTTATAATGGTCCCCCCCCAGCCACAGATCAACAATATCTTCATAAACCTTATCTTCAAAAATTTCCTTAGGGTCCAAGTGGCAATGGAAATCATAGATAGGAAGCTCTGCTATTTTCCCGTAAAGCTCCTTAGCAGGCTCGTTTTTTAGCATAAAGTTTTTGTCATTAAAACTCATTTCATCCCTCCAAAGCTGCAACAAAACTGCGAGCAATCGTCGTTACACTTTCATAGCCTTCAGCCTGTACTCGACTTGCCAAAGCCGAACCGACTCCAACAGCACAAGCACCTGCCTTCTTCCAATCTGCAACATTTTCAACCGAAACTCCGCCAGAAGGCATCAAATCCACTTGGGGCACTGGCCCGTGAATATCCTTGATAAATCCAGGACCCAAGACACCACCAGGGAAAAGCTTGATAATTGGACATCCCGCCTGACTAGCTGTGACAATCTCTGTTGCAGTTGCACAGCCTGGGAAGTAGAGTACTCCAACCTTTTTCGCTAAGTCTTGAATCTCCCTATCAAAATGGGGACTAACCAGGAAACTAGCACCAGCGTCAATTGCCTCTTGTGCCAACTTAAGATTCATTACTGTTCCCGCCCCGATGACTACAGAAGAATCATCTGAGAACTCTTCCTGTAATTCTTTAATAACTGTCGCTGCATTTGGAGTCGAAAATGTAATTTCAATATTTCGAATACCTCCCAAAATCGCATGGCGAGCGATTTCTTTTGCATCTTCTTCATCTTTTCCGCGAATTACTGCGAAAAAGTAATTTTCTTTTAATTGCTTTAACATCTTGACCTCCAATTAGAAAGCGTTGTCATTTATAGCTATAGTATACAATTCGTCAGATGATTTGTCAATAAAAAAGCAAAAAATACCCAGAAGAATTCTTCCAGGCTGTCTATTTCATATTTCTATTTATGATCGTTGAGACCATGCAAGGTCATATCTTTATCGAACCATTCGCTTAAAACAACCTGTCTTACTGATATAATATGTGCTAACATGCTATCATATGCTGCAACAGGGTGACGTTGTTTGATAGCCATTAAGATATTCCTATGGGCCTGTAAACTATCCGATTTCATCTGACGATTTGAATAATTTTCATTGATCAGATGAATAGATTGATTAATGACAGGCATGAGACTAGTCATAGCCAGATTCCCACTCATCTCAGCTAACATACAGTGGAATTGTACATCCAATTCCAGATGCTTCGAATCTCCAGCAGCTACCGCCTCTTCAATAGCTACGACAATATCTTCCAACCTTGCAATATCTTCATCCGAGGCAAACTGTGCAACACGCTCCGCAATTCTCGGTTCAAGCAAATACCGCACTTCAAACAAATCTGTCGTCAACTTCACACGGTCTCTGACCAAAGAAAAACCTAGGGGATCCTCTGATACTCCTTTTTTAGAGCTGATATAGGTTCCCGACCCTTGGCGTACCTCCAGAATATTTCGAGTAGCCAAACTCCGAACAGCTTCACGAACAGTCGAACGTCCAACTTCTAAATCTTGGGCCAATTCATACTCATTTGGAAGCTTATCACCAACTTCATATCCTCTTTCCAAAATCAATTCCAATAAGCGTTCTGATGCTTTTTCTACCAAGGGTTTCGCCATGTGCTTGGTCCTCCATTACAACTTTCTATTTGCTACTATTATAGCTCATTTCCTCTTATAATGGTAGTTTGGAATGGCAGTCCAACGTTTCTTGATTTCTCTTACAATTTGCTTGGGTTGTCGATTTCTTGAGAATAATCCTTTGTGATTTCCTTGAATGCGAATGATACCAACTGTAGTTTCAAAATCAGCAAAATTCCAAACCTGTTCACCAACTAAATTCGGAATAGTGTCAAAGACTCGATGGTTCATATCGTAGTAGTCCACCTGAAATTCCTCTGTATAAGGAATATCCCACATCGAATGCAAACCTAGAAGAGTATCTGCACCATATTCTGTAATCAAAATCGGCTTGTTTGGATATAGCTCTTGCCAAGTCTCTAATTCCTTACGAAGTCCCTTTTCTGCCATCTTCAAGTCACCATGAGCAACATACCAGCCATAATATCGATTGAGACAGACAACATCGACCAAATCCATAACCTCATCCTTATCAGGCGTTGCCATCATGATATTGACCAAGGTCACAGGACGCTTAGAAGGATCTCTGTCCCTCATGCGCTGAATCAAAGGTTCAAAGTAAGCACGCGCGCCTTTTTCATGCCCTGCTGGCTCATTGGCGACAACCCACATCACTACAGATGGGTGATTTTTGTCACGTGCTATCAATTCATCAATCACCAATTCATGAGCCTCCTCGGTTTGCATAACTTCCCAGGTGCTTTTTACCTCTTCAGAATCCCCTGTCAAATTCAAGGCTGCATTGAAAAGCTGGAACAGGCCAACTGCTGGCACTTCATCAAGGATGACAATTCCCAAACGATCTGCCAGTCGCATCATTTCCTCAGAATAGGGATAATGGGATGTCCTAAAGGAATTTGCTCCAATATCTTTAAGCAAATTCAAATCCATCAGATTGGCTGCTTCATTGAAACCACGCCCATTGATGAAGGTATCTTCATGTTTACCAAATCCCTTGAAATAGAAAGGTTTTCCATTGATGAAAAACTGCCCATTTTCAACCGCAACACTACGAATGCCGAATTGTTCTGAGTAGGTATCTAGTAAGTTTTCTCCGTCAAATAATTCAACTTTTGCAGTATAGAGATAGGCATCCAAGACCTCCCAAAGGCGTGGATGTTCAATGACCATTTGTCCATTGTCGAGAAGACCCACTTCCTGTCCCTCTTGATCTAAAATAGACATACGGATGGAATCATATTGCCCAACTGTCTTCACATCAACATTCACTACCGCCTGAGTCAAATCTTGATTTAGTTCCGTCCGAATAACAATATCTTCAATCCTATTTTTGGGACGTTTATAGAGATGAACCGTCCGCTGGATACCAGCATAGTTGAAAAAGTCAAAGTTTTCCTTGACGGTCTTCACAATTTGGCCATTCTCATCCACTTCTTCACTATAATTCCCTACAGGGAGGGTTGTGTAATTCAACTCATTATTGGCACAGACTGTCAAACGGAATTGCTCAGCGTCGTATAAGTTTGATGGAATCAAGCATTCAAAAGGCGTGAAACCACCCTTGTGCTCCCCGATTAAATGACCATCTGCATAGACTTTGGCCTGATGTGTCACCGAACCAAAGCGCACAATCAACTCCTCATCATCAGCTACTACTGGAAGAGCTACCATCAGTTCATACCAATTATCTCCGACAAAACGACGTTTGTCCTTATCAACAACAAGATCATTAAATGAACTTGGTACAACCATTACTTCATCTGTATCTAACAGAGTATGAACATCATTGTTCCCTTGCTTAAATTTCCATATTCCATTTAAAGAATAAACTGAACGTGTTTTTGTTTGAATTGGATATAACATATTTCTTCCTTCTTTCTATCGTTTTATTTCACGTGACCCTTTTTTCAATAACAAATCAATATCTGATTGACTGATTATATTGACATCCCCTTCAATGGTATGTTTGAATTGAAAACTAGCCATCCCCAAATCTACTATTTCCTGTGGCATTTTTTCCTGCAAATAACCCAAAATAATTCCTGCTGTAAAGGCATCTCCTGTCCCAACTCGGTCCAAAACTTGAATGGATTCTTTTTCCGTTTCATATAGAATACCATCTTGATACAAGTATGCCTTCAATAAATATTCATTATTGTAGGTCATTTCCCTCTGGGTAAAAGCAAGACTTTGCAAAGAATAAGTCTCCGCCAGACCTTTAACCACCGTCAACAAGACTTCTTTATTTTCATAAGGGCGCTTCAGACCCAATTCATCCTTCACATCTTTTCCAGATTCATTGAAGAGTTGAATAGGCTCTAGACCAAAGCAAATATCTGCTAAACCTACAAAAGGAGATAATTTCTCCCTTGCTTCTTCAAAAGAAGACCACAAACTTTCGCGATAATTCAAGTCAAAGGAAACCTTTACACCCTGCTCCTTTGCCATCTCCATTAAGCGAAAGGCCAGTCGATAAATATCTGGATTCAAAGCGACCGTTATACCACTGACATGAAACCAATCGACACCGTCAAACATGCCTTCCAAATCATAATCTTCTTCCTTGGATAAGCTAAAGGCAGAATAATCACGGTCGTAGGTCACCTGACTAGGCCTGAGCGAAAAACCTTTTTGGTAGTAATAAAGTCCAAGCCTTCCTTTTTTTCGAATCAGATGCTTCTGTCCAATCTGCCGTGCAAAAAGAAAGTGTTCTGCCATCTTTCCCACTTCATTTTCAGGAAGTGCCGTCACCAACTCAACTGAATGCCCCAGCTGTGCTAAACTGGCCAAGACATTCAACTCTGAGCCACCAAATTGACAATCTAAACTGGTAGCCTGTGTTAAGGTCTGATATTGAGGAGGAGATAGCCGCAATAAAACTTCTCCAAACGCTAATATTTTTTTCATACCGCCTCCTAGATGAAAGACCCAGCTGGAATCCTCCAACTAGGTCAGTTTTTCGATATTAGTTACTCATCGTACTGGTCAACCTTATATTGAGTTACATCTACATAATCCATATCAGATAATGGAACATTTTTCGCGATTGCACGCACACGTTCTTCATCTTTTGCCGCTTTCATAACATGGATTTTCTCTTGAATACGTGCCATTTCTTCACGGTCTAGTTTGTAGAATTTCATCAAGAACAAGGATAGACTCAAAACTACTACTGGAATCACTGTCAATAGGACAATCAATGCCATTCTCAAATCTATAGAGAAGGCTGTTTCAACGGTTGGGTATTCTTTGCCAAATCCAATAGCTGCTAATACAAAACCAACCACCATCGGAGCAAATGAAGAAGCAATCGAGTCCGTCAATGAGAAGATAGTCCCAATCATTCCTGACAAGTAACGACCAGATACTGAAGTTTCATAGTCTGTAATATCTGCACCCATGGTCAATACCAAACCAGATGGAGCACTAGATGCGTAGCGAGCAATGATATAAACTACAAAGAAACCGATTGTGTAGAGATTCCAATTTGTCAAATTCAACATTCCAGGTTCAGCAGAAAGAAGCATAACAGCAAGAATAATCAAACCTGTAATTCCCAGTTGAAGGGCCGTTACATATGCAAATCGCAAACCTTTCCGACGAGCCAATTGCGCTGCACCAACTGTTACAAGAATACCTGGCAAAATCAAAAGCATAGACATTTTTCCAGAAAGAGCATAGTCACCGAAGATAATACCATACAGCATAACCCCGATAACGGAATCACCAAACAGTTGGGCAACAAATTTTACAAAGGCTGCAGAAATTGAAAGAACCTGCAAAGGTTTGTTTCCTTTGATGACTTTCCAGTAATCCTTCAACTTCGTTTCTTGTGTCTTCTCACCAAGACCAAAGTATTTCTTATTGTCTTTCTCCCAAATACCGATAATAGCAAGAATACCCAGTACAGCTGAAATTATTACTACACCAAGGAATAACTCTTGAAAGAATCCCGGGGTAAACCCACCATGTTTTGGAACCAAGGTTCCTGACACGACCACTTGGCTACCTGTCATCAATACAGTTGTGGCTATACCATCAACAATGTTAAAGATTGGACGTTGCTTTGGATCATTAGTAAGCGCAACTTGTCCTGCTTTTGTAATCGTCTGTTGAAGTGAATATCCAATTTTATGGATAATCAAAACAAGGATGAATAGAGGAAGACGGAGACTCTCGCTAACTCCACTTAAACCTAACATCATAAAAAGAGAAGCTGCTGTAATGATATTCCCCAAAACCAAGATAGGACGATATTTACCAAACTTAGTATCCGTTTTATCAATGATAACTCCAATTGACGGATCGATGAATCCATCGAAGATACGAATATATCCCATGAGCTGACTAACAAATAGGGCTGCCAGTCCAAGTACACCTGTCGATAAATAAGTCACGAAAGTGAAGGCAACTAGGTAAATGTTGGTTGATGAATTATTCATCGCAAACAATATAATCTGCCATAGCTTGGCTTTGTTATACGTAACGTCTTCGACACGTTTCTCAACATGTTTTTCCATCGGAAAGTCCTCCTAAATTTTTCTACGACAAAGTCGTAAGCGTTTTCTATAATTATATTCTAATATTCGTCTGATGATTTGTCAACAGTTTTTGTAAATATTTTTAATTATACGCAAAAAAAGACGATTTTACGTGAAAATCGTCTGATATATTTGATTTGGCGAGAGAGAATTCGTCTGACTATTTATTGATTTACTGCAATTTCTCCACTATGATAGTTGATACTGAGACCGCTCTGCACATTTGGAACGAACACATTGAACTCTAGGCTACCATCTGCTGCTTTTGCCTCTAGATGGCTTCCGACTGGAACCAAATCATCCTCATCAGCATAAATCAAGGTCACGCGGTAACGAACACGTTTGTTCTTATCCAAAGCTTTACGAACTTGACTCTCAAAATAGTTTTGCCCCGTCGAATCCTCAGCCCTTGCCTGATTGGACCAAGCTGTTTGAACTGCAATATTCTTAGGATTGCTGGTTGAAGCATCAAAGCCTTTTAAACCACCAATCAAGGCATAGCCCAGCAGATGCCCCCTATCAATCGCATGATCATAGGATCCATCCAAATCCTGTACCTGATGCCAGCCAGGTGGAGTCCATGAAGTCGAACCATTTCCTGTTTCTTCACGACTCTTATACTGTCGCGTTGATTTGGCTAAAAGGGCATTTGCCACTGTTGGAACCGTTTCTCCCTGCACAGTCTTTGTCTTATTATCCGCATAGAGCTTACTAGAGACTGAAGCATCTAAATCAGTCTTATTTCCGTTGATGATAAAAGCACCCGCTCCATTCCAGTCAATCGAATTCCCCAGTTGCTTTTTTACATCTTCTGTCAATACAGAACTAGCCAGTTCCTGACTAGGTGTGCTCTCGCTTGCCTTAGACTGATTGACATAATAGGAATAATTAGCAACGTTACTGCTCTTGTTATCACTTAAAAGATAACCACCCGCTACTACAACAATCGTAGCCAATAAGCTGAGCAGACTCATCGCTTGTTTTTTTACATTTTTCTTCGCCATTTTCTCTCCATCAAAAAAGCAGGTCCAGCCTACTTTCCTGTAAATTTACCGATTAGTTCTTGCCACTTAGCTGGTGACAACACCGCAAATACATTGTCTCCATCTCCTATGACACCGTAACCAACCATTAATCCTAAAATAAACACCAAAATAGCAATCAACAAAACAACTGCTACTAAGATTAAATTTTTACCAACATAGCTAAGATTATCCTTATCCATTTTCATCTTCTCCACTCACACGTTCAATCGTTGCACCTAAAGCAGCTAATTTCTCATGAAAACGATAGTAACCTCGGTCCAAGTGGGTTAATTTACCAACAACGGTCTCGCCTTCTGCAACTAAACCAGCTAAAATCAAGGCGGCACTAGCCCGCAAATCCGTTGACATAACTGGTGCTCCCTGTAAGGCTTTCCCACCTGTAATAATAGCTGTATCCCGTAAAATCTCCGCATGCAAGTCCATCCGGCGCATTTCTTCTAAATGCTGGAAACGATTCTCAAATACTGTTTCAATCATGGTTGACTCACCTTTTGCAACTGCCATAAGGGCTGTAAATTGAGCCTGCATATCCGTTGGGAATCCTGGGTGTGGCAAAGTTTTTACGGTAACAGGTTTAAGTTTATCCACTTGCGAACGCACCCGTATCCCCTCAGCTTCTTCCGTCACCTCAACTCCCATTTCCAACATCTTAGAAATGAGTGGACGGTTGTGCTCCCAGACAGCGTCCTTGACCAAGACATCTCCACCAGTCATGGCCGCAGCCACCATAAAGGTTCCTGCTTCAATACGGTCTTGAACAACTTGGTGTGCAGCTCCATGCAGCTGGTCAACACCTGTAATGGTAATGGTTTCTGTACCTGCCCCCTTGACCTTGGCACCCATTTTATTGAGGAAAATTGCCAAGTCAACGATTTCTGGTTCCCGCGCAGCATTTTCCAAAACAGTCGTACCTTGAGCAAGCGTTGCAGCCATCATTAAGTTTTGCGTAGCCCCAACACTTGGGAAATCAAGATAAATATGGGCTCCCTGTAATTTCTCTGCACTCGCCTCAATGTAACCCGCACGTTGCTTAATCTTGGCACCAAGTGCCTGTAAACCCTTCAAATGCAAATCAATCGGACGGCTACCAATTGTACAACCTCCTGGCATAGAAACCTTAGCATAACCATTGCGTGCCAAAATCGGACCAAGAATAACAATAGAAGCCCGCATCTGACTTACATACTTATAAGGTGTTTCATTGCCAAGACGACCTGTCGCATCAATGTCAATAGTCTTGCTATCTTCGTCAAAATTCACACGAACTCCCAGACCACGTACAACATTATTCATTGTATAGACATCAGACAAAATAGGAACCTGAGTCAATTTGGTTTGCCCTTGACTTGCTAGAACTGTTGCTGCCAATAAAGGCAGAACGGCATTCTTTGCCCCCTCAATCTCAACCTGTCCCTTCAAACCGTTTTTACTACCTGTAACAATAATTGTATCCATTTCTTATCCTTTTCTTACTTAAATCACATATTTGCAAAAGAGCGTCCCACCATCAACAATTCTAAAAAGAAAGTCGAGACCAAGTATCCCAGTGCTATTGCCAGAAAGAGAATCAGCAAATTGATTTTACGCTGATTGCCCCCAGTCACCTTCAACCACCGCGACCAATCAACTGTTGTAACCAAGAGATGATGAGCCAGATAGATAAACAATATATGACTAAAAAACTGTAAAATTGAAATTACCATGTTTCCATTATACCATGAAATTAAAAAATGGAACTGAACCAAGTTCAATCCCATATATATTAATGTTTCCCGACACGAATACGATTTATCGCACGTTGGAGGGCGACTGTTGCACGCATCTCCATATCAATATTACGAGCAGTCTGTGCTTCTTCCAATTCACGTTCCGCGCGCAATTTGGCACGTTCCGCACGACTAATATCAATATCCCGTTCCCGCTCAGCGGAGTCAGAAATGACCGTAATAATATCCTTGTTGACTTCAATGATTCCACCATTGACCGCAATCCAGTCTACATGGTTTTCATCATCAACACGACGCACTTTCATTTCACCGATTTCCAAAACTGCAATCAGTTCTTCATGTCCAGAATAGACACCCATCTCACCATCAACCGTTTTGACCAAAACAAATGCTGCATGATGGTCATATTTGATACCGTCTGGTGTTACGATTTGTACAGTCATTTGTCCCATAAGCCACCTCTAGAATTTCATTTTAGCAGCTTTAGCGACCACATCCTCGATTGAACCGACATTTCGGAAGGCATCTTCTGGTAGATGGTCGTGTTTGCCGTCCAAGATTTCCTTAAAGCCTTTCACCGTTTCAGCTACTGGCACATAAGAACCTGGCATACCTGTAAATTGCTCCGCAACGTTGAAGTTTTGAGAGAGGAAGAATTGGATACGACGAGCGCGACCAACCAAGGTCTTCTCTTCATCTGACAATTCATCCATACCGAGAATGGCAATAATATCTTGCAATTCTTGGTAACGTTGAAGGACACGTTTTACTTCCATAGCTACTGCATAGTGCTCTTCACCAACGATTTGTGGAGCAAGTGCACGTGATGACGAAGCCAATGGATCCACCGCAGGGTAGATACCAAGCTGAGTCAACTTACGTTCCAAGTTGGTAGTCGAGTCCAAATGAGCGAAGGCTGTCGCTGGAGCTGGGTCTGTATAGTCATCCGCAGGTACGTAAATAGCCTGAATAGATGTAACAGAACCCTTCTTGGTTGAGGTAATACGCTCCTGCAATTGTCCCATCTCAGTTGCAAGTGTCGGCTGATAACCAACGGCTGATGGCATACGACCCAAGAGGGCAGACACTTCTGAACCAGCCTGCGTGAAACGGAAGATATTATCGATGAACAGAAGAACATCCTGCCCTTCCACATCACGGAAGTATTCCGCAATGGTCAAACCAGTAAGAGCAACACGCATACGAGCTCCTGGTGGCTCATTCATCTGACCAAATACCATGGCCGTTTTTTCAATAACACCTGATTCTTTCATTTCCCAGTAAAGATCGTTCCCTTCACGGGTACGCTCGCCAACTCCGGTAAATACAGAGATACCACCGTGTTCTTGGGCAATATTGTGAATCAATTCTTGGATAAGGACGGTTTTACCAACACCGGCACCACCGAAGAGACCAACCTTACCACCTTTTAGATAAGGTGCTAGGAGGTCGATAACCTTAATCCCTGTTTCCAAAATTTCGCTTGAAGTAGATAATTCGTCAAAAGCCGGCGCTTTCTTATGGATAGGCTCACGTTCAAAATCTGCCGGAAAAGGCTCTTCAAGGTCAATGGTATCTCCCAACACATTGAAGACACGACCCAGCGTTTCTTTACCGACTGGAACAGAGATGGGACGACCTGTATCGAGAACTTCCATCCCACGTGTCAATCCATCCGTTGATTCCATGGCAATGGTCCGTACAACGCCATCACCAAGTTCCAAAGCCACTTCAAGCACGACTTTTTGTTTGGAATCATCATTTTTATATACAACGAGTGCGTTGTTAATCTCAGGAAGTTTATCTTCTGCTGCAAACGCAACGTCTACAACTGGTCCGACAACCTGAGTAATTTTGCCTGAACTCATTCTATTTCCTCTATTTCTATTACTCAAGGGCTGAGGCACCAGCTACAATCTCAGTAATTTCCTGAGTAATCGCTGCCTGACGAGCCCTATTGTATTGGATTGTCAAATCGTTAATGACATTCTTAGCATTATCCGTCGCTGTCTGCATGGCTGTCATACCTGCTGCATTTTCAGCAGTTTTGGCATCCAAAATCGCTCCATAAATAGTTGATTCTGCATATTGAGTCAAGAGTTGTTCCAAAATAACCTCACGGTTTGGTTCCAACTCAAAGGTAGCTGTATAACCATCTGCTTCATTGTGGTCCAAATCTTCTACAGGAAGCATCTGTTGTACACGCACCTGACTGGTCAAACTATTGACATGGTGGTTATAACAAACATACAACTCATCAAAGAGTTCATTCTTGTACATCTCAACAGACTTAGAAATGATTTTTTGAACCTCTTCAAAACTTGGGTTGTCTGCTAAACCACGCAATTCAAAGACAGGATTGATACCACGGGCACGGAAGAAATCAGCTCCCATACTACCAATAGCAATAATCTCATACTCATCTTTTGAGTCATGGTCCTGTTCAATCATTCCCATCACAGCCTTCAAAATACTGGAATTATAAGAACCTTTTAGTCCACTGTCAGAGGTAATGACAATATAACCAGATTTTTGAACTGGACGACGAATCAGCATTGGATTGCTTGTATCTGAAGCCATCAATTCTCCACGCAAGAGATCCGTTGTAATCTGACGAACCTTACTAGCGTAGATCTGAAAGGATTGCGCTAATTGCTCTGATTTGGCTAGTTTAGAAGCCGAAACCATCTGCATGGCACCGGTGATTTGACTGGTTTTCTTAGTAGATGCAATTTTTGACTTGATTTCATTTAGAGAACCTGCCATTATTCACTCCTTTACTTAAAGACAGACTGGTCTTTGAAAGCTTGGATAGCAGCATTCAATTCATCTGTATCAGGAAGATCTTTTGTTGTACGAATAACATCCAAAAGACCATCGTAGTGCAAATCAAAATATGCGTACAGTTCTTCTTCAAATGCCAAAATATCATCAATTGGCACTGAATCCAAGAAGCCATTTGTCAAAGCATACAAAATCAAAACCTGTTTTTCAACTGGAAGTGGCTTATGCAATGGTTGTTTCAACACTTCCACAGTCCGACGACCACGGTTGAGTTTGGCCTGAGTTGCTGCATCCAAATCCGAACCAAATTGAGTAAAGGCTTCTAATTCACGGTATGAAGCCAAATCGATACGAAGGGTACCTGCAACCTTTTTCATGGCCTTAATCTGTGCAGAGCCACCTACACGTGATACAGAAGAACCCGCATCAATGGCTGGACGGATACCAGAGTTGAATAAATCGTCCTTCAAGAAGATTTGTCCATCCGTGATTGAAATCACGTTGGTCGCGATGTAAGCTGAAATATCTCCCGCTTGTGTTTCGATAAATGGTAGAGCTGTAATGGAGCCACCGCCCAATTCATCTGAAACCTTCGCTGAACGCTCAAGCAAGCGACTGTGCAAGTAGAATACATCCCCTGGATAGGCTTCACGACCCGGAGGACGACGAAGCAAGAGAGATAATTCACGGTAAGCTACCGCTTGTTTTGACAAATCATCGTAAACAATCAAGACGTGTTTGCCTTCATACATGAACTCTTCTGCCATCGCAACACCAGCATAAGGAGCCAAAAAAAGCAATGGAGACGGTTGTGAAGCAGACGCAGTTACTACGATTGTGTAATCCAAAGCACCATATTGACGAAGGGTTTCAACCTGAGTACGAACAGTTGACTCTTTCTGACCGATAGCCACATAGATACAAATCATGTCTTGGCCTTTTTGGTTGAGAATAGCATCGATAGCTACAGACGTCTTCCCTGTCTGACGGTCACCGATAATCAATTCACGCTGACCCCGACCAATCGGAACCAAAGCGTCAATAGCCTTAAGACCAGTTTGAAGCGGTTCATTAACCGACTTACGTTGCATAACACCTGGTGCTGGATATTCAATCGGACGAGTCTTACTAGTACGAATTTCACCAAGACCATCTACAGGTTGACCAAGTGGGTTGATGACACGACCAATCAAAGCCGAACCAACTGGTACTTCCATAATTTTACCAGTACGACGAACAACTGATCCTTCACGAATATCGGTAAATTGTCCGAGAATGATGATACCAACATCGTTGGTTTCTAAGTTTTGTGCCATACCAATGGTGCCATTTTCAAATACCAAAAGCTCTCCACTCATGGCATTGTCAAGACCTTGCGCACGGGCGATACCGTCACCGATATAGGTTACGACACCAGTCTCTGTGTAGTCAAAGTCAGGCTGAAAGCCTTCAATTTGTTGTTTTAGTAAAGCGCTAATTTCTTGTGCATTAATCAAAAGAACACCACTTTCTATTTTCTAAAGTTTTTTCTAACGTCCTTCAACTGTGTCCGAACGCTTGCATCGATTACCTTATGGTTAACCGTTACAATAAAACCACCGAGGAGACTTTGATCAAGTTCTTCCGTGATATTGCGTACACGCAAGGAAAATCGTTGTTCTACCAAGTGACGGAGACGCTCTTTTTGAGCTTCTGTCAACGGATAGACTGAAACCACACGGGCTTCAAATTCATTTTTAAATTTACTGATTTGTAATTGGACACGCTCAAGGGTTTCAAGAAGCAAGTCTGCATGACCATCACGAATAACATCTTCAATCAAGTCATTGATTTGCCAGAAACTAGATTGACGTACCGTCCTTACAAAATCAGCCTTTTCTTCTCTCGATACTGTCGCTGACAGCAAGAGTCGATTCAGCTTACTATCATGAATGATGGAAATCAAGTCAGAAATCTGGTCATACATATCCCAAATATCTGCATGATCACTGACTTTTTCAACAAATGATAGAGCATATTTTTGCACGATGGCATTTTCTCTAGCGTTCATCTACTTGTCTCCTAGTTTGTCCAAATAACGGTCAATCAAGTTACTATGAGCTTGTTGGTCCAAATCTTCCAAAATAATTTTGCTTGCAAGATCAACTGCCAATTCAGCAACTTGAACGCGCAAGTTTTCTTGTGCCTCACGTTTTTCAGCTTCAATTTCCATTGTCGCTTTTGTTTTTAGAGCTTGAGCCTCAACTTCAGCTTGTTCTAAAATTCGTTTTTTCTCTAGTTTTGCACGTTCAACCGCATCTTGAATAATCTTTTGACTTTCGATACGTCCCTGTACCAACTCATCTTCACGTTGTTGAACAAGGTTTGCTGCTGCTGTTAATTTTTCTTCTGCAGCATCAATATCGTTCGCAATCTTATTGGCACGTTCTTCAAAAATACCTGTAATTTTATCCCATGCAAAAACACGAATAAGAATAATAAGTACTGCAAATGAGACTGTTACCAAGATAAAGTTTCCAAGAATGGTACTAGATTGCATTGTAATAGTTGTTGCCATAGTTGTCTTTCCCTTTCCTATTCACTCTCACTACTGATTTTTTTATTTAAGTACATAGATACCAACATGATAAATACATATCCCTGCAAGCATGAAATGAATACAGAAAATGCTGTCCAAACAACGTTCAGAGCAAAGGCAATTGGATATGCAAGTGCACTTTGTTGAGATAATTGTAGAAGAAGAGAGACAAGCACTTCACCAGCATAAATGTTACCGTACAGACGAAGAGCAAGCGACACAAGGTTGGTCACTTCTTCCAAAATGTTCATTGGAGCCATAGCCCAGGGTGTCACAAAAGATTTGAGGTATGCCTTGAAACCGCGACGACGAATACCCTCAACATGACAAAATACTGTTGCAATTGTTGCCAAACCGAAATCGTAAGCCATATTGGCCGTTGGAGAAGTCCACAAATTATGTCCTTCTGCTGTTTCCAATTTGGTCATCAAACCTAGATTATTGGCAACCAAAAGAAAAGTAAAGACTGTAAAGAAGAACAAGGAATACCGCTTTGCTTCCGCATCGCCAAGATTCCCTTTTGTAAAATTGATGGTCAATTCGTAAACGTACTCCAAAACATTCTGTTTTCCTTTAGGCTTGAGCTCCATCCGACGACTAGCCCAAAAAACAAGTAAGAAAATAATGGAAATGGTAATGACAGAAACCAATACCATGGTCAGGTCAAAGGTTACGGGACCAAGGGTAAGGGTTGGACTTAAATGTTCTTCCAATGGAGGTTCCCCCCTTTTCTATTTCTCTATTTTCTACTATTTCAAGACAAATGTCATAGCCAAGGTTACGAAGAAAGTTCCCTCGATAAAGGCAACACCCAAAAATACACCAGCCATCAATTTACTTTGCATTTCTGGTTGACGTGCAGTCGAACTAAGGTATGAAGCCACCAACAGTCCCTCACCGATACTTACACCAAGACAGGCCAATCCAAGGGCCAATGCGCCTAAACTCATAACGAATTCTCCTTTTAAAATTTAATACCATGTAAGGATACTCCTAAAACATCTATTTGTCAAGAAAATACCGCCATTGTAAGCGTTTAATTCGTTTTTGTAAAATAAAAAGAAAAGAGTATTTCATCTTTTCTTCCTATTTAATAGCTTCATCAATATGGTCTGTTTCTTCAATGAATCGTTTGGCCATATCTTCTCGATTCATCTGATCAGTATCAAGAGTGATTGCATGGTCAGAAACCAGATCTGTATCTGCGAAAAACTCTATATGGTTTGATAGGTTGTACAGACGAACAGGGGCTTCCCCACCAAACTCTCCATCTAGATTGAGCAGTAGGCGGTTATCTGGGTTCAGATTTTCGATGGATAGGCTCTTTGTTTTTATGTATTCAACTAAATCACTCTCAATGTGTTTGCCACCATCTAAGACTTGACGAATCAGATGTAGAATTTCAAATAAATTCCCTGTTTTAACCATCAATAAGGTAAAATTACCATCATCTAACTTAGCATCGGGAACAATCTGTTCAAAACCTCCAATTGAATTGGTTAAAGCGACAAAAATCATTGAAACCGAGCCTTCAAATACTCCCTCGTCATGCTCTACACGAACAGGTGTAAATTGTACTTGTGGCAGGAGTTCTGCTCCTTTTACTACATAGGCCAAATAGCCAAACATGGTCTTAAGTTGACTGGGAACACTGTAGGTCAACTCCGTAAGTGTACCTGCCGCAGCAATGTTGATAAAATAATGTTCTTGATGAAAACCATTTTTTTGATTTTTGGCTAAACCAATATCCATTAAAATGGTCTGCTGCTTACCGATAACCTTAGCTGCTTCTACAGGATTTCCCCTAGGCACTTTTAAGGCACGCGCATAGTCATTGGTGGTGCCAGTCGGTATGATGGCCATCTGCGGACGTTTTTCAAGCGGAGCAATTCCATTGACGACTTCATTGATTGTTCCATCTCCACCAGCCGCGATAATCAAGTCAAAGCCTGCAAGCGCCGCACGTGTAGCTTCATTCTTTGCAGAGTCTTTCTCAGCAGTTGTTTGGAAAGCTGAAGTCTCATAACCATAGCCTTCCAAAATTTCCAATACTTCGGCCACATTTTTCTTCATGATTTCTTGACCTGAGGTCGGATTATATATTAGTCTAGCACGTTTTCTTTCTTCCATCGTTTTACCTTTACAAGCTCTCTAACCAAGCCTCATCTTTAATTTCGATACCTAGCTCCTGTGCTTTAGTCAATTTACTGCCTGCATCTGTTCCGGCAACTACAAGATTAGTTTTTTTAGAAACAGATCCCGCTACATTTGCCCCTAAAGCTTCTAATTTGGCTTTGGCTTCGTTTCGTTTCATTCGCTCCAATTTACCAGTCAGTACAACTGTCATACCCGATAGTGTAGCATTTTCATCTACTACTTGTCCGAGATAGGTTAAGTTTACCTTAGCTTCCTTAAGTTCGGCTAAAAGTTGTTGCGCACCCTCACTAGCAAAAAAAGTTGTCAAAGACTTAGCAATAACCTGACCAAGACCTTCTAGCGAAGCAATTGCTTCTTGATCAGCAAATGCTAGAGTTTCTAAATCACCAAATTTTTCTACTAAAATCTTACTTGCCTTACTACCTACATGGCGAATACCTAGTCCAAATAGGAGGCGTTCTGCTGAGTTGCTCTTAGAAGTTTGAATGGCTTGATAGAGCTTGTCAGCTGATTTTTCTTTGAAACCTTCCAAGGTCAATAGGTCATCAACAGTTAATTTATAAATATCAGCAACATCGTGTACCAAGCCTGCTCCAAAGAGTTTTTCAACGATTGAAGACCCTAGTCCTGCGATGTTCATGGCATCCCGACTTGCAAAATGTTCCAACTTACTCATCAGCTGGCTAGGACAAATAGGGTTGATACAGCGGAGGGCAACTTCGTCCTCATAGTGTTGTAGGTCGCTCTGACAAGACGGACAATGACTAGGAATGGGCATGATTTCTTGCTCTTTTCGATACTTGTCCACCACTTTCAGAACTGCTGGAATAATATCTCCCGCCTTATAAACAATGACCGTATCGCCAATACGAATATCTTTTTCGGCGATATAGTCTACGTTGTGCAAGGTCGCTCGACTGACAGTCGTTCCTGCCAGTTGAACAGGACTAAGATTGGCAGTTGGTGTCACAACACCTGTTCGGCCAACAGTCCAATCAACCGACAAGATTTCTGCTTCTTTTTCCTCAGCTGGAAACTTGTAAGCTACTGCCCATCGAGGCGCTTTAACTGTAAATCCTAGTTCTTCTTGTATAGCTAAATCATTTACCTTGATGACAACACCATCTATCTCATAGGGTAAATCATCTCTACGCTCTGCTATTTTTTCAATAAAATCCCACGTGTCATCAATCGACTCCGCCAAGCAATATTCATGGTTGGTCACAAATCCCAGAGCATCCAGTTTTTCAAGCACTTGTGACTGGCTGGTCGCTTCAGAGGGGCTTGCCTCTTGGTAGAGGAAGGTAGCGAGACCACGCTGGGCCACCACTCCCGTATCAAGCTGGCGGAGGGTCCCTGCTGCTGCATTACGCGGATTAGCAAATTCAGCTTCACCAGCCTCCTGACGCTGTTTGTTAACACGGTCAAAGGAAGCCTTTGGCATATAACACTCACCTCGGACAGTAATGTCCACAGCTTCGGGTAAGGTCAAAGGAATATCAGCCACTCGTTTGAGATTTTCTGTGATATTTTCACCGACACTACCGTCACCACGTGTAGCACCCACGACTAGATTGCCCGCTTCATAGGTCAGGGAAATAGACAGACCATCAATCTTCAATTCACAGATATACGTTGCTTGAGGAAATTCCTTGCGAACTCGCTGGTCAAAAGCTTCTAACTCTTCACGAGAAAAGGCATCCTGCAAACTAAAAAGTGGATAAACATGACTATATTTTTCAAATCCGTCTAACACCTTTCCCCCGACCCGATGGGTAGGACTATCTGGTAAAATCAGTTCTGGATGAGCCGTTTCTAGCTCTACTAATTCACGATAAAGCGTATCATATTCTGAATCTGATACGCTAGGTTGGTCCAATTGATAATACTCTTTAGCGTATTGATTGAGCACGCTAACTAATTCTGATATTCTTGTTTTCATAAGAATATTATATCATGATTTGAGGATGCGAACTATATTTGCGCTTCAATAAAAACAGATTCCTTTAGATAATTTTTAGTAAAAAATGTATAATGTGTATATAAAATTTTTGGAGGTGCCCTATGGCTGTAACCTATAAACGACAAGATGATTTAGAAAAGATGCTGGAAGAATTTGCTTCATTTGAAAAATTGGAAGAAATTGAGTATCCAGATCCAAAATCAAAAGAACATTCCGAGAAAAACAACTTGAATCAGGATAAAAAATAATATGTTTGGTCTTGATCAATTACCTACCTCCGTCCTACAGGCGGGGGCTATTTTCCTGTCTATCATGATTGAAGCCTTGCCTTTTGTTTTGATTGGAGCATTGATTTCTGGCTTCATTGATGTGTTTATAACACCAGATAAGGTTCGTAAACTCTTACCCAAAAACAAGTTTCTTGCCATTCTATTTGGAACCTTTATCGGCTTCATTTTTCCGTCTTGCGAATGTGGTATTGTCCCTATTGTCAATCGGCTATTAGAGAAAAAAGTGCCGAGTTACACTGCTGTTCCCTTTTTAGTAACGGCGCCTGTCATTAATCCTATCGTCCTTTTTGCAACCTTTACCGCTTTTGGCAATTCCCTACTTTTCGCCCTCTATAGAGCCCTAGGAGCCATCATTGTATCCCTAGTATTGGGAATCATTCTTGGTTTTTTCGTAAAAGGACAAATTCTTAAAGGAAGCAAGTTTGACCATCACCAGCATGATTATTCAGATAAAACCAGCTGGCAAAAAGTTGGCTTCGCACTTATTCATGCCATTGATGAATTTTTTGATACGGGACGTTACCTAGTCTTTGGTTGTCTATTTGCCAGTCTCGTACAAGTCTATATTCCAACTGCTGTCCTGACTACCATCGGTCACAGTCCATTAACAGCTATTATACTGATGATGTTGCTGGCCTTTCTTCTTTCCCTATGTTCTGAAGCCGATGCCTTTATTGGTGCATCCCTACTATCCAGCTTCGGATTCGCCCCAGTAATGGCTTTCTTAGTTATCGGACCCATGGTGGATGTTAAAAACTTGCTCATGATGAAACATTATTTCAAGGGAAAATTTATAGCCGGTTTTATCATTACTATCACTCTCGTTATTTTGGGATATAGTCTGATACTTGGAGGTGTAGTATGATTCGTTTTTTAATTCTTGCAGGCTATTTTGAGATGACCATGTATCTCTATATTTCTGGAAAATTAGACCAATACATCAATCTACACTATAGCTATCTAGCCTATCTATCCATGATTTTATCTTTCATACTTGCCATCGTACAATTGTATGTCTGGGTAAAAGAAATTCGAGTACATAGCCATTTAAAAAGCAAAATTGCCAAACTATCAAGCATTGGACTATTGCTCATTCCTCTTGCTATAGCCTGGCTCTTTCCTACGGTCAGCCTGGATTCAACAACTGTTGCTGCCAAGGGCTATCATTTCCCACTAGCAGCAGAAAACGATGCTAATACACAAAACCAAGAAGGGACGACTGTTCAGTATCTCAAGCCTGATACTTCTATTTATTTTACAAAATCTGCCTATCAAAACCAGATGCGTGAAATTGCTGATAGATACTTGGCTGAAGAAACCATTGTCGTTACTAATGAAAACTATATGGAAGTGATGGAAGCAATCTACGACTATCCTACGGAATTTTCAGGAAAAACGATTGAAATGATTGGATTTGTCTACAATGACCCTGACAATAGCCAGCAATTTTTCCTTTTCCGCTTTGGTATTATTCACTGCATTGCTGATTCTGGGGTATATGGCTTACTCTCTACGGGGGCTACCACAGAATTTCCTAACAATACTTGGGTAAAAGCCAGAGGAACAGTCAAGGTTTCCTACCACACATCGTTGAAACAAAATCTCCCAACACTTGAATTACAATCGATGGTTCAGATTGAACAGCCAGATTCCCCGTATGTCTACCGTGTTTTCTAATAATCCCAACTCAAAAAGTGAATTTTCTGACAATTTGTGGTATACTATTAATGATATTCAACAGATAGGAATGAAATTATGTCATCACATGTATTGTTTACAATTTTTGGTGCTAGTGGCGACCTTGCCAAACGCAAACTTTACCCATCTTTATTTCGCCTCTATAAGGCTGGACACATCAAGGAAAACTTTGCAGTAATTGGTACAGCTCGCAGACCCTGGACCAAGGAATTTTTTGAGCAAACCGTCATTGAATCACTGGGTGATCTGCCTGACACACCACGTCAAGCTCATGAATTTGCTAGTCATTTCTACTACCAAAGCCATGATGTCAATGACACGGAACATTATGTAGCTCTTCGTAAATTGCAGGATGACTTGTGTGAAAAATACGATACCCAGCACAACAAGGTCTTCTTCTTATCCATGGCGCCAGAATTTTTCGGAACCATTGCCAAACACCTCAAGTCTGAGAAGATCGTTGACGGACAAGGTTTTGAGCGTTTGATTATCGAAAAACCTTTCGGAACTAGCCTTGCTACAGCTACCAAACTCAATGATGAATTGGCAGCAGCCTTCAATGAAGACCAAATCTACCGTATCGACCATTACCTAGGCAAGGAAATGGTACAAAATATCTTTGCGGTTCGCTTTGCCAATATCATTTTTGAGCATATTTGGAACCGCGATTACATCGATAACGTCCAAATTACATTTGCTGAAGCGATTGGTGTTGAGGATCGTGGGAGCTACTACGATCATTCTGGCGCCTTGAAGGACATGGTGCAAAACCATGCCCTTCAAGTCCTTTCCCTTCTAGCAATGGATAAGCCAGCCAGCTTCAAGGAGGAAGATGTCCGCGCTGAGAAAATCAAGGTCTTCCAACACTTGCGTCAGCCTTCTGACGAAGACCTCAAGCGCAACTTCATTCGCGGACAGTATGCTGCAGGTTCTATCGATGGAAAAGACTACGTTAGCTACTTGGATGAACCAAATATTGCCGAAGCTTCTCAGACAGAAACCTTTGCAGGAGGTGTCTTCTTCGTTGATACTGACCGATTCCGTGATGTACCTTTCTTCTTCCGTACAGGTAAACGTCTGACAGAAAAGGGCACGCGCGTAACCATCACCTTCAAGCATGCGGAAGATATTTTTGGTCAGCCTTCTGAAGCCAATGTATTGACCATATTTATCCAACCAACAGAAGGCTTCATGCTCTCTATCAACGGTAAGGAAGTTGGTTCCCACTTTGCTCTAACTCCTGCCAAACTCAACTTCCGCCACAATGCAACGGCTCTTGGAAATTCACCTGAAGCCTACGAAAAACTATTTTTCGATGTCCTAAATGGTGATTCTACTAACTTTAGCCATTGGGAAGAAGTGAAAGCAAGCTGGAGCTTGATTGACCGCATTGTTGATTTGTGGGCAAGCAACCAAGTTCCTCTCCACACCTACCCAGCTGGAACTATGGGACCTGAGGCAGCCTTTGATTTGCTAGAAAGCTACGGCTGCAAGTGGGTATGGACGCCAGATGTGTGGTACCGTGAGCGTGGCTTATTGAAATAGTCATTTAGTTTATCTTTGATTACTTCGTTAACTCGCTTTGCCGTACTCCACGAAAGTGACTTGCTTCGCATGTCTTATTTCCAACCTAGAACAGCCTCTAGGCTGTTCTAGCAACCTGCACCTCGTTGCCTTGTACTAAAAGCAAACTAAACGACTACATATAAAAACTGGAGCAATCCAGTTTTTTTGGGAGATATTTATGACTGAATTAAACACCATTCTCACACAACTCCAAGCAGCCAGCCATGCTGGCACCCTCAAGCGTTATGAAAAAATTGGTGAAACCAAGCCCTACTACGGCGTTCCAATGGGAGCTATTTCTGGTATCGCTAAGACTTATAAAAATCGACTGGACTTGTTTGCTCCACTCTGGCAAACAGGTGTCCTAGAGGCACAATATTTAGCCATTCAAATTGCCAAAAATAAGCCCGACCAACTGACCCTAGAGGATTTAGAAAACTGCCTCAAGGAAGAATTTTCTGTCAATGTCTTAGACAAACTAGCTTCTATCATTCTCAGCAAACGAAAAGACAGTAAGGATTGGGAAACCTACTTGCTGGACAAAAATTCAGCCATTTTTCAACGCATTGGCTGGTTCCTCCGTGCCAAATATTTTGCTGGAAGAACTGCCTCAAATCAAGAAATCGAAGAAACTCTAGACCATATTCGCCAGCATTTGCAAACCGCAGCCCCGCCTATCCAATGGACCATGAACCAATGCTTGGTGGAGATTGCGGTTGCCTATCCCAACTATCTGGAACAAGGCATTGCAATCGGTCAAGAGTTAGCTGTCTATGCGGACATGAAAGTACCAAAAGGCTGTACTTCTGCCTATGCACCCGACTGGATTGAGGCATTATTGAGGAGGAAATGAGATGCAACATAAAGGAACTCAGATTTTAGAAACAGAACGACTGATTTTACGCCCTTTTCAAGCAAGCGATGTTGAGCCCGTTTTCCAAAACTGAACTTCAGATGAAAAGGTTACCACCTATCTGACCTGGCCAACTCATCAGACACTCCAAGATACTGAAGACTATGTCCAGTTCTGTCTTCAATCCTATTCACAGGAAAAAACATACAGGTGGGTAATTGAGCTCAAAGAAAATCAGCAACCCATTGGAGATATTTCCGTTGTCAGCCTTGATGAAAGAGTTCAAGCTGCCGAATTAGGTTGGGTGTTTAGCAGACAATGGTGGGGCCAAGGCTATCTAGTCATTTAGTTTTTCTTTTATTACTTCGTTAACTCGCTTTGCCGTACTCTAGTACTGTCTGCAGCTCGTTGCCTAGTACTAAAAGTAAACTAAAAGACTATACTGCCCGAAGTCACTCGCTTTCTACTAGAAGAGGGCGGCTGTTTACTGATTACAGCTGTTCACGGTAGTAAGAACCGTCCGTCTGGTCGCGTCATGGAAAAAGTCGGTATGACCTATGAAGGAACTCTCCGCCAAGCCGCTCGAAACAATTGTGGTATTGTGGATATTGCCCTTTACTGTAACCGCCCAATAACAAGGTATCTATCTAATCACTCCCTCCTCCTGTATACTGTTATAAAAAACAAAACTGGAGGATTTATTATGTCACACCCCATCGTCCCATTGACTATTCCCCTATCTCGCCGCTTTGAGAAGAAAGGCAGAAATGATATTCTGATGAAAATTCGTCTCGGAAAAGTGGAAGTCACATTCTTTCACTCTATCAACCAAAAAATATTAGAAACAATCTTGGATAAGGTACTGCACTATGACCATCCGACTCAGTGATTTAGGTCAAGTCTACTTGGTTTGCGGTAAAACGGACATGCGTCAAGGGATTGATTCTCTCGCCTACCTTGTCAAAAGTCAATTCAATCTGGATCCCTTTTCAGGTCAGGTCTATCTCTTCTGCGGAGGTCGAAAAGACCGATTCAAAGCTCTTTACTGGGACGGACAAGGATTTTGGTTATTGTATAAACGTTTTGAGAATGGAAAATTGACCTGGCCAAACAATGAAGAAGAGGTCAAGGCTCTAACTTCCGAGCAGGTGGACTGGCTCATGAAAGGATTTTCTATCAATCCAAAAATAAATCTTTCAAAAAGTCGTGATTTCTATTGAAATCATGGCTTTTCTTTGTGTATAATGAGATAAAAAGAAGGAGGTAAGTCCATGGAGTCACAAGATAAAGTGATTGAAAGTCTAACAAAAACCATTGAAATCATGACCAACGAGTTGAGCCTCCTTCGTGAACAGATTGAGTATCTGAGACAGAAACTCTACGGAAAATCATCAGAGAAGGTTGTGTATCAACCCGGTCAGCTGAGCTTGTTTGGGGAGGAAATTCTCCCTGAAGAAGAAGCTGACTTACCCAGTTGAAACAGAAACGATTACCTATAAACGCAAGAAAGCTAAGGGAGTTCGTCAGGCTATTTTCAGCCAATTCACTCCAGAGATAGTGCATCACGAATTGCAAGGCGAAGATTGTACCTGTCCAGACTGTCATGGTCAATTAAAGGAGATTGGTTCAACTGTTCAACGACAAGAGTTGGTCTTCATTCCTGCACAATTAAAGCGGATTGACCATGTTCAACACGCATACAAGTGTCAGGCATGTAGTCAGAAGAATCTGAGCGATAAGATTATCAAGGCTCCCATTCCTAAGGCACCTTTGGCACACAGCTTGGGTTCAGCCTCTATCATTGCCCACACCATTCACCAGAAGTTCAATCTGAAGGTGCCCAATTACCGTCAGGAAGAGGATTGGAACAAGCTCGGTCTGCCCATCAGTCGCAAGGAAATAGCCAATTGGCACATCAAGTCTAGTCAGTATTATTTCGAACCGATTTATAACCTGTTGCACGAGAAATTGTTGGAGCAGCCTATTCTCCATGCGGATGAAACCTCCTACAAGGTCTTAGAAAATGATAGCCAGTTGACCTTCTACTGGACTTTCTTGTCTGGGAAGCATGAGAAAAAGGGCATCACCCTCTATCATCATGACAAACGACGGAGTGGCTTGGTTGTGGAGGAAGTTCTTGGGGACTATGCGGGCTATGTACATTGTGACATGTGGTCAGCCTATCGGCAGTTAGACAAGGCTCAGCTGGTTGGCTGTTGGGCTCATGTCAGAAGAAAATTCTTTGAGGCGACTCCTAAGAAGACAGACAAGACTTCTTTAGGAGCCAAGGGCTTAGCCTATTGCGACCGCCTGTTTGCCTTGGAGAATGACTGGACTGACTTGTCTACTGAGGAGCGGCTGCATAAACGGCAGACAGAGTTGGCTCCCTTGATGGACGAGTTCTTTGATTGGTGTCGCAATCAGGCTGTCTTGCCAGGTTCCAAATTGGGCACTGCAATAGAGTATAGCCTCAAATACGAAACCACCTTCCGAACCGTTCTCTCGGATGGCGATTTAGTCCTGTCCAACAATATGGCTGAGAGGGCTATGAAGACCTTGGTGATGGGACGTAAAAATTGGCTGTTCTCTCAAAGCTTTGAGGGGGCCAAGTCGACAGCTATCATTTTGAGTCTTTTAGAAACTGCTAAACGACACGGTCTTGATGCAGAGAAATATATGACCTATCTTCTAGAACACTTACCTAACGAAGAGACGCTCGCAAAAAAAGAAGTTCTGGAGGCTTATTTACCATGGGCTGAAAATATTCAAGAAAAGTGCAAATAGAAAAAGGTTCCAGAGTCGACAGGACTTTGGAACCTTTTCAATATACCTTGTTATTGGGCGGTTACCCTTTACTCACTGTTGCATACAGATAGAAAAAGTCGCTAGTTCTTGTTGAACTAACGACTTTTTTCTACACCAATCCTTCCAAAAGCCCACGCATGAACTCTTCAGACTTGAATTCTCCGATGTCATCGATTTTCTCACCGAAACCAATCAATTTCACTGGAATATCTAGTTCCTGACGAATAGCAAGAACGACGCCACCTTTTGCAGTACCGTCTAGCTTGGTCAAAACAAGACCTGTCAATGGAGTAATTTTTGCAAATTCTTTGGCTTGACTAAGGGCGTTTTGTCCTGTCGAGGCATCTAGTGCTAAGAGGGTTTCATGCGGTGCATCAGGAAGTGTTCGTTTAATGATACGACCGATTTTTTCCAGCTCTGCCATAAGGTTTTCTTTATTTTGCAAACGACCTGCTGTGTCAATCATGAGAATATCCACGCCTTCTGCCACGGCACGTTTTACCCCATCAAAAACCACACTAGCTGGGTCTGACTTTTCAGGTCCTGTGACCACTGGCACATCGACACGGCGACCCCACTCGACCAGCTGGGCTACCGCACCCGCACGGAAGGTGTCCGCTGCGACCAACATGACCTTCTTGCCAGCTTGCTTGTACTTGTAGGCTAACTTACCGATAGACGTCGTCTTCCCAACACCGTTGACACCGACAAAGAGCATGACTGTCAAATCATCTTGGAAATTGATATGCTCGCTGAATTGACCGTCTTTTTCGTAAATATCCACCAATTTTTCGATGATAACCCGACGGAGTTCATCTGTCTTCTTGGCATTTTGCAACTTGGCTTCATAGCGGAGCTCCTCTGTCAGCGTAGAAGCAACTTGCACACCTACGTCTGACAAAATCAGCATTTCTTCCAACTCTTCGAAAAATTCTTCATCAACCGAACGGAAATTGGCAAAGAATTCATTGAGCCTTGCCCCAAAGCCTGTACGTGTCTTTTTCAAGGTACGCTGGTACTTATCCTGCTCACTTTCTTGCTCTACTGGAGCCACTTCCTGAACAGGCTCTTCTTTGGCCTTGGTTTGAATAGCTGGGTCAAAGCCTTGTTCCTGCGCTTCCTTCACTCGAGCCGCAGCGGCTTCTTTGGCTGCATAATATTGAGCCATCATGTCTAAGGTCCGTTGTTTCTGAGCTTCTTGTTCGGCTGTCAATTCAGGATCTGCTACTTCAGACTGGAACTCTTCCATTTCTTGAGTAGCTGACTCAACCTCAGTAGTTACTGTATCTTCGCTAAAAGCCGACTGCTCCCTTTCCACTTCTTCAACAAGAGCGACTTGCTCCTCTTGTTTTTCTTGTCCAAATAATCGATCAAATAATCCCATACTAGTCCTCATTCAATACATAGTGCTTGATGGCCCAAGCAATGCCATCTTCATCATTGGTTTTTGGTAAAACGACATTTGCTGCTGATTTGATTTCTTCAGTTGCGTTTGCCATGGCAACTCCTAAACCAGCCCATTCAATCATAGACAAGTCATTTCCTTCATCACCACAGGCCATGACTTCTGACTGATCAATCCCCAGATGTCCAATCAACTTAGCCAAACCATTTGCCTTATGAACACCTTTTGGACTCCACTCGAGCAGAATATCACGCGATTTGAAAATCTCGAAGCGCTCGTGAAGTTCCGCAGGAATTTTTGGAATTTGTCCATCCAAAAAGTCTGCTGCCACAGCTGAAACTGCCTTATTGTAGACAAAATCTTCTGGCATTTCCTCATCGCTTGCCACAATTTTATTAAGCAATGGATTACAAGTTAGATAAAGTGATTCATGGGCTGATGGTAGAGAATAGACATCACCACCATAGAGAACATCCAGAGGCAGGTCTAAATCATTTGTCACACGACGGATGGTGCGCACATCTTCAATGGTGAAGCCAACCTTATCCAAAACCCGACCTGTATTTTCCTGGACTAGACCACCGTTAAATGTAATCGAATATTGATTCTCCCCTAGCAGATCTAGTTCTTCTAGAAAAGTACCGATAGCTTGTAAAGGACGCCCTGTTGTCAGAACTACATAAACTCCACGCTCACGCGCTGCCTGCAAGGCCTTTTTATTAGCTTCTGAAATCCGTTTGTCCGATGTCAGAAGTGTTCCATCCAAATCCAATGCAATCAACTTAATTGCCATTTACTTCCTCCTCTAAATAGGCTAATACTGCTCCATCATTGCAATGACCAATAATAGAATCTGCCTTGGCCTTCACGTCCTCTCTTGCATTTTCTGTCGCAAGAGCCAGACCTGCAAAGCCAAACATATCTAAATCATTTTGATTATCACCAAATGCCACTACATCCTGACGGGCAATTTCAAAATGAGCACAGAGATGGCTCAATCCAACTGATTTATTTGAACCATTTGGAATTATATCAATATTGTCAAAACCAGTTGTCATGGCCGTTACACTTTCAAATGTATCATTTAACCATCGTCTGGCATCGTCCATTTCCTCAGGAGAAAATTTGGCATTGATTTTTATAATCTCTTCTCGAACTTCTTCAAATGTGTCTACCAATCGAAAATGTGCGTAATAATTCGTCATCGCTTCTAAAAACTGAGGCTCAGCATTTTTTAATAAATAAAAGTTTTCGAGTCCAGACAGCACCATGGACTGACTGCTACCAAAGGGACCTGCATCAATACCCGCGATAATCGGCAGATAGATTTCAGGACTAATTGGATCATCCATAAAGATAGTCTGCCCCTGATATTCAACGATTGAACCATTTTCTGCCACAAAACCGATTTCATCTACAAAATCTTCAAAAACAAGTTTCAGGCTTTGCATAGATCTCCCACTTGCTGCCACAAATAAATAACCTTTTTCCTTAAACTGATTCAGTATACGACGAAACCGTTCCTTATCAAAACTATGGTCTTCTCGTAAAAAGGTACCATCCATATCACTGGCGTAAATTTTGTTAATCATAATTTCTCCACATCTTTCAGCTTAACGGAAACAATCTTGGACACACCAGATTCCTGCATGGTCACCCCATACATGGCATCCGCTGCCGCCATGGTCCCTTTACGGTGGGTCACGACGATAAACTGACTCTCCTTATCAAAACGGTTGAGATAGTCACCAAAACGTTTGACATTGGCCTCATCCAAGGCTGCCTCCACCTCATCGAGAATTACAAAAGGAATGGTCTTAACACGGATAATGGAAAATAGCAGAGCGAGAGCCGAAAGGGCTTTTTCGCCACCAGACATCAAGTTGAGAGATTGAATTTTCTTACCCGGAGGTTGAACTGAAATCTCCACACCCGCAGTCAATAGGTCACCTTCTGTCAAAATCAAATCCGCTGAACCACCGCCAAACATTTGTTTGAATGTCTGCTTAAAGCTTTCACGAATAGCTTCAAAAGTAACCTTGAAACGCTCTTTGACTTCATCATCCATCTCGTGGATAGTATCTAGTAGTAAATCACGCGCCGACAAAATATCTGTCCGTTGCTCATTGAGAAAGGTGAGGCGATTATTGACCTCATCATACTGCTCAATAGCATCCAAATTGACTGGACCCAAAGCACGAATAGCTCTTTCTAGGTCTTTGAGGCTTTGTTCAGCAACTGCAAGATTCCCAACTTCCTTGGCCTGAGACTGAGCAGCTTCAAAACTCAATTTGAAATGCTCGGTCAAATTACCAAGTAAAGTCCGTAATTTATCGCCCGCTTGCTCACAATCCGCCTCTAACTTAGCCTGCTTACGAATCAAATCATCATTCTTAGTCCGAGCTTGTTGCAATCTTTCTTCCAAGTCTTCAAACTGCCCATCAATATCTTCCAACTCAAACTTTAAGCGAATTAGAATCTGATTGGTCTGGTTTTGCTTATCAGATGCGGCCTGCAATTGTTCTTCAAGAATCTCAATACTAGTATCTTCAAGAGCTTCTAGCTTCTGGTCAATCATATCCTCTAAAAGAGAAATTTCCTTATCTGCAACCACTTTTTCTTCTTGCAAACGTCTCAGATCTGTCTGTTCAAAACGAAGTTGGCTAGTGAGTTCAGCCTGTTCCAAAGTTAGTTGACCCTTCTGAGTCTGTAGTTTCTGCAAGCTTTCTTGAATACTGTCGCGATTATCACGAACTTGATTGATTTGTTGATCCAAGGCTAGTTTTTTCTCATTCAAGGCTTGGACATTTACTTCTTCCTTAGCAGCAGCCTCTTCTAGCTCAGTCAAAATGGTCGGACTAACCTGACTCATTTGCAGGTCATACTGGGCTGATAGCTGAGTCAGTCTATTTTCTGCCTGTTCCTGATGAATCCTTGCGCTCTGCTGGTTCAATCTAGCTTCTTCCCCCTCCGCCTTAATCGTTTCCAAGGCTTCTCTGGTCTGGTCCAAGCTAGTTTTCTTAGCTGCAACCAAGCTTTCTTGCTCCTGCAACTGGCTGGACAGCTCTGCTATTTCTCCTAAAAGAGCATCCAGTTCTGGTTTGATAAAGGTCGTGCTGTTATTTCGATTGCTACCACCAGCAAAGGCTCCACCAGGACGGATTTCCGCTCCATCCATGGTCACCATACGCACTTGAAACTTGGTTGCCCGCGCCGCCTGATTGGCATGGTCAATGGTATCAAAAATCGCGATAGTGCCTAGCAAATTTTGGAAAATCGCATCTAAATTTGGCTGATAAGTCACCAAATCACTTGCAAGCCCCAAGAATCCTTCTGAAGATTCTAGTAAAGAGACTTGCTGTCCAGAAAGCTGACGTGGCTTGATAGTTGTTAGAGGTAAGAAGGTTGCCCGTCCTTGCCGTTTTTCTTTCAAAAATGCGATAGCTCGTTTAGCAGTCGCTTCATCTTCAACGATGACGTTTTGACTAGCACCGCCAAGAGCAATTTCCAAAGCCGTTTGGTAACGAGTATCAAAGGTCAATTGTTCACTGACTGCTCCAATAATTCCTCCTAAGATTGGTGCCGCCTGTAAGACAGCCTTAACCCCTGCGTAGAAATTGGAATGATTTTTTAAAATAGCTTCTAAACTAGACTGGCGAGCCTGCTTGCCTTTCAACTGATCCAGCAAATCAAACAAGCGACCTTGCTCAGCCTGATAAGCAGTCTGGACTTGATCCAATTCTGTTTTTTTGGTCTGATAGCTCTCAAGCAACTGGCGTAACACGTGATCAGCTTCTTCTAAACTTTTCCGACTCTTATCAAGTACTTCTTGAGCTGTTTGTTTTTCCGTCTGCAAGCGTGCCAAGTCTTCAGATTTACTCTCAGAAAGACTGATTTGATTGGCAATATCCTGCTGAATCTTGGTCAGACGGTTTGAAGCTTCTGCCTCTTCCTGCATCAGAGCAACATACTGTTCACGCAGATGATCTAAAACCTGATCAGGATCTTCTGAAAAGTAGGAAATTTCTTTGTCTACCGCAGCAATATCGTCTTTCAAGCTAGACAAGGAACTATCTAATTGCGCAAGCGTTTCTTGCTTTTGCTCAATCTGTTCTGCCAACTGCTCTCGTCTAGTCAACAAGTTTTCCAAACGCGCCTGCGCTTCTTGACGACTTGATTCGTTTTGACTAGATTCCAGTTTATGGACCTCAATTTTTCGCTCCAAATCACTGATTAACTTGGTCAAATCCAACAGAACTGCCTGTTCACGCTCCAATTGTTCTGAAAGGCGGTGGCGCTTCTCTTTCAAGTTCTGATTTTCTTGCTCCAGCTCAGAACGCTGTTTGTAGTAGCTAGTCAATTCCGTTTTGACAGACTCTAGTTCGGCTTCTTTTTTCGATAACTTTTCCTTACCAAGCGACAACTGAGCCACCAAAACATCTAAGTATAATTCCTTACGTTGACCATCTAATTCTAGAAATTTCTTAGCAGTTTGTGCCTGTTTCTCCAATGGTTTGACCTGATTATCCAGTTCATAGATAATATCATCCAAGCGGTCCAAGTTGCCCTGGGCCTGTGCCAACTTACTTTCTGTTTCTTTTTTACGCGTCTTGTATTTTAAGACCCCTGCAGCCTCTTCAAAAATAGCACGGCGTTCCTCAGGCTTGGAATTGAAAATTGCTTCAACCCGCCCTTGTGAAATGATAGAGAAAGAATCACGTCCCAAGCCCGTATCCATGAAAAGATCATGAATATCCCGTAGACGAACCTTTTGCCCATCAATCAAGTACTCACTATCACCAGATCGATAAATGTGGCGTTCTACCTTGATTTCTTTCTGTTTATTGGCGATAAAACCTGTGCTATTATCCAAGGTCACGACAACCGAGGCGTAGTTAAGAGCCTTGCGGCTTTCTGTTCCCGAAAAGATGACGTCTGGCATCTTGCCTCCACGTAGGCTTTTAGCAGACGACTCTCCCAAGGCCCAACGTAGACTTTCTGTAATATTGGACTTGCCAGAACCATTCGGCCCTACAACAGCAGTCACTCCACGATCAAAGACTACCTTAGTCTTATCCGCAAAGGACTTAAAGCCCTGCATTTCAATTGATTTTAGATACATACCTATCCTCTAGCCTCCACAGCATTTTTGGCGGCGGCTTGTTCAGCTAATTTCTTAGAGCGACCACGACCACGACCAATCACACGCTGATCAGCAGATACCTCCACTTCAAAGGTCTTATCATGGGCAGGTCCAGACTCCGCTATTACTTGATACGAAATAGCAATCTCACCATTGACCTGCAAAATTTCCTGCAAAGCAGTCTTATAGTCGGTCACGCGCTCAAAATTCCCTTTTTCTAAACGAGGAATCATGACCTTATGGATAAATTCCTCCACGGTCTTTTCCCCCTTGTCCAATAGCAGAGCTCCTAAGAACGCCTCGAAAGCATCTCCTAAAATAGTATCGCGATTTCGCCCTCCAGACTTCTCTTCCCCCTTACCAAGACGAAGAAACCGATCAAAACCACAAGCACGTGAAAAACCAGCCAATGACTCCTCACGTACAAAGGTCGAACGCAACTTGGACATCTCACCTTCGGGGCTATCAGGATATTTTTGATAGAGATATTTGGAAATCATCAACTGGAGAACAGCGTCTCCTAAAAATTCCAAGCGCTCATTATGTGAAATTTTTAGAAGGCGATGCTCATTGGCATAAGAAGTATGGGTAAAAGCCGTTTCTAATAAATTCAAATCCGAAAAATCAATCCCAAAATCAGCCAATAATTTTGCATGTAAATCTTTCATCTATATGCTCCTTTCTAACTTAAACGAAATAGATGGTTTACATTTACTCCGTCCTAACATTATACCATATTTTCCACTGGACTTCTCTTGTCAACTAAGTTTCAGCCGGCACCTCTCCACATCTTTTTGCAAACATTTACATATTCATCAGATTTCGATAAAATAGAAGAAAAAAAGAAAAACGTTAGCATGCAAAATAAGACAAAACCACTCAATACATCACTACTCTCCCTCATCCAGTTCATCGGAGCCATTCTCGTTATCGCCCTCCATTGCCGCAGGTTATTTGAAGCAGACCAGCTCCACTTCATCCAAAAATCAATCTTTAGCCGCATGGTCGTTCCCTACTTCATGGTCACAGCCAGCTTCTTCCTCAGACGCAACTACCCCAGCCTCTCCAAACTATACCTCATCCGCTACAGCAAACAATACTTGACCTGGTCCGCCCTCTACCTGCCCTTCTACCTCTTCTACCTAACACTCCAAGAAATCCCCCTCCCCTACTATCCCCTCGCACTCCTAGTCGGCCTGACCTACACCGGCACCAGCTACCAACTCTGGTACATGCCCGCCTTCTTGCTAGGACTTGTCCTCGTCCATTTTTCCTTGGAGAAATGGGGCTGGCGCATCACAGCTTGTCTAGCCTGCCTTCTCTATCTCCTAGGCTCAGTCGAAACCTACTCCTCCTACCTGGCAGAATCGGCTTTACTGACCGCATTTGACAGCTACAAAACCTTCTTTTTCACCAGCCGCAACGGCCTCTTCTACGCACCGATTTTTGTCCTGACAGGCTTTTATCTAGCCGACAAACTCAATCACCCCATTTTCCAATACCGACAAAAAAACAAACTACTTGTCTGCACAGCCCTTTTAGCCTTTGAAGCCACTATCATCTATCTCAATCAGGGCTACGACAAGAACTTTCTATTTAGCCTGATTCCATTCACAGCCTATCTAGTCGCCTGGACCCTAACCACAGACCTCTTCCGCCAGAAAAAATTCCAATTTCTAAAAGAATACGCCAGCTATTATTATTTTATCCATGTTATCCCAGTCGAAATCAGCTTTTTCTTCCTAGAAACTAGTTCCCTGACCAAAATACAGCAAGGTTGGTTAGTCTTCCTTATCACCATCATCACTTGCCAACTGCTCAGCTGGTTAATCATTAATACTCAAAGAAAATCAAAAACAGACTAGCTCCAACAGTCTGGGAATAGACTGTTGGAGGTCGGAAATTAGACGAACTTGGTTCGTGACCGTAAGATGCGGATAGAACACTGTTCCTTATTATATTTCAAGGGAACAGGCTGAAAAGATCCACTGGACCTTTTCACTCATCAAATCAAGTCAACAACGTCTGATTTTGATTTTCGAAGAATATAAGCACAAAAGAACCTTGTAAGACTTAACTTACAAGGCTTTTTTACAAATCAAAATCCTCTTTCAACTTATCAATCACCTGTAGGAGCAGGTCACGATTGACACTGTATTTGACATTCTTGTCTTTAGCATTAAAGAGAAGCAGGTCGCCGTTAATCAGTTTCTGGGTGTGGAAAGACACTGCCGCCCCTGTAATAGCCAGGCGTTCTGCAATGTCCTTGCTCTTGGCATGAGGCTTGGTCAGCTCCACCAAGACCTGATAGCGCGTGCTGTCGCTGATGACTTTAAGAGCCGTTGTCAAATCATCCAGATCCAGCTCGTCATTTGACAGCATAATCTGATCAATTCGACAGGAAGCTAAAAGAGCGACTTTCATATAGTCAAATTGTTCATTGCCATAATAAGCAAACCAATAATTCCACGGACTGAGAACGAAGAATTGAGCATTTTCAACACTCAAAGCATCCAAGCTAGTCATGGACAACCGCTTGGACTCTTGATAGAGTTTTTCAATGTCAAATTCATGAGCAAATTTTTCACGCTCCGCCCTTGCCAGCTCAAAATAGGGCTGATAGATTGGGAGCAGCTTATCCAAGAGATGGACAGACCGCTGAACTGTTTCCAAAGGATTGCGAATAGCCAGTGACCAGTACCACTTATCTGCCGGCTTTTTATCCGTTTTTTCCAAGAGTTCCATGAGGCTAAGGGTCTTCTCACGATGTCCGTCATTTTCAGACGCCAACATGGTTCGCATGGCATCTTCTACTTCTTCTTGAGACAGCTTTAAAATCAATTGACAAGCTTCCTTGACTGTCTTAGGATCCTGTCCTTGATCCAAGAGGTAGAAATACAAGGTGTGCAGGATTGTAAAGATATGTCCCCAGACAAAGACCTCATTAACCTCCTGACGATAATCCGCCAGTTTTTCCTCTATTTCATCTCGAATGTCCAAGGCATCTTTGAGAATGTCTTTTTCTTTTTGTGAAAAATCCGCCTCAAACGGCTCCTCACGCTCCTTGACAATCAAGGGAATAAAGAACTTTTCAACAATCTCGCTTCTATAATCTCGGTAATCTAATTTCATACGTATACTTTCTAAGCTTTAACAACTACTTCATTTTTAGGCCTACGCCCCACAAGAATAGTATAGCTTACTAGTCCCACAGAAAGCAAGAGGAAGATGAGAGAAATACTTGTCGCAGAAAGCACCGTCACCATAAGAGCAACCAAGGCTTGACCAGCTACCATACCAATCTGGCAGAAAGAATCAATCCCACCACCGACAGTTGCCAATTTATCCTCCGGCAATTCATTCATAACCAGAGCACTCATTTTTGGATTGAAAATTCCCAGTGTCACTGCCGTTACGAAGATCACTGCCAATACTACATAGATGTTGTGAAGAAAGAAACCTGAGAAAAGTAAAACAGGCATAAGAGTAGAGAACTTGAGGAGGTTGACCAAGCTAACATTTTTGAAAAGAGCCATACCGATACTTGACCCCAAGATACTACCAACTGAGAAGAGAATGGAAATCAGAGCCACCGTTGTCCCCGCATTGACAATCACAAAGTCTGAAAAGTCCTTCATATTAAGAATTGCTAATGGTGAGAGGGCAGTAAAAATCGCATTCAAGCTTGCAATGGTAATAATTGACGCTTTGAGAACTGGAATATTCTGCACAGCTTGGTAGGAATCTTTGATACTCTGACCAATTCCCTTGATAAGTCCTGCTTCTGTTTCGGTTTGTTCAACTTCTTGGATAGGACTCTCTTTCAACAACTTGGCAAAAGCTGGACGCAAACCTGCCATAATCGCAAGACTGACCAAGAAGGTCCCAGCGTTGAAGAAGGCTAGGTTTTGATAGGACATAAATCCGATCAGGATGGCACCACTGGCTTGGAAGGCAATTTGCAAGAGATTTTTAACAGTCATTTTAAAAGCCATAGCTGTTTCACGGTCTTCAGCAGCCACAACCCGCAAGCTGACTGGCATATAGAGACCGTTTTCGTATTGACCAGCAAGGTCAGACAGGAAGTTGATGACGCAGACCACTGCCACAACCCACAGGGCTGGGGTAAATCCCATCAAGAAACCAACAAGGGCATACAAACCAACACGGATCACAAGGGTAGCTAGAATGGTATCCAGTTTATTTTTAGTCTTGTCCGCCCAGATTCCTATGAAGAGGCCTGCCAAAATCGGCAAGGTTTCAGAAGCGGTAATCATGGCCAGAGCAAATTTGGTATCTGGAAGTAGCAAGACATAGTTCATCAGTGCTAGATAGTAAAGCGTATCGCCAAAGTTAGAAATCAAGTCCGCTACAAAGCTGGACAGGAACAATTTATTGTTGACTAGTTTTTTCATAAGAAACTCCTTTTAATAAAATTAAATATTTGTTTAATCTTATTTTACACTTTATTTCAATAAAGTCAATATTTAATTTTATAAAAATTAAATATTTTTTAAGCAATTGTTTAATTTTTGTTCTATCTGACTTTTTCTTGACAAGATTAGCACAGTTTGTTATAGTATTGTTCGGGCACCTCTTTTGAGAGGTCGGAGAAAAGGCTCCCTAGTTTTAGGGAGCTATTTTTTGTTTTCCCTGAGATTAATACACATTTGGAGGACATATTTGATGAAGAAAATCGCATTTGATTCAACTAAATATTTGAATTTGCAACGTGACCATATTTTAGAGCGTATTGCTCAGTTTGAAGGCAAGCTCTATATGGAATTTGGTGGAAAAATGTTGGAAGATTTCCACGCAGCCCGTGTTTTACCTGGCTATGAACCAGATAATAAAATCAAACTCCTCCAAGAGTTAAAAGACCAAGTAGAAATCGTCATCGCCATCAATGCCAGCAATATCGAGCATTCTAAGGCACGCGGCGACCTAGGTATTTCTTACGACCAAGAAGTCTTCCGCTTGATTGATACATTTAATGATATTGATATTTACGTTGGTTCTGTCGTCATTACCCAATACCGCAACCAACCAGCTGCAGACACCTTCCGCAAGCAGTTGGAAAAACATGGTATCAAATCCTATCTCCACTACCCAATCAAGGGCTATCCTTCTGATATCGACCACATCATTTCACCAGAAGGTATGGGCAAAAATGACTACATTGAAACTAGTCGCAACCTCGTCGTTGTCACCGCACCTGGACCTGGTTCAGGTAAATTGGCGACTTGTATCTCCCAACTTTACCACGACCAATTGCATGGCGTAACATCAGGCTATGCCAAGTTTGAAACCTTCCCAGTGTGGAACTTACCACTCCACCATCCCGTTAACTTGGCCTATGAAGCAGCGACTGCTGACCTGGACGACCTCAACATGATCGACCCCTTCCACCTGCAAACTTACGGCAAAACAGCGGTCAACTACAACCGTGACATCGAGGTCTTCCCTGTCCTCAACCGTACCTTTGAACGTATTTTGAACAAATCACCATACGCCTCACCGACAGACATGGGCGTTAACATGGTGGGCTATTCCATCGTTGATGAAGAAGCTGCTATTGAGGCTTCCAAGCAAGAAATTATCCGCCGCTACTACCAGACCTTGGTTGATTTCAAAGCAGAGCGGGTTGGTGAGCAAGCAGTTAAAAAGATTGAACTCCTCATGAATGAAGTCGGTGTGACACCAGCAGATCGTAAGGTTGTTATCGCTGCGCGCGAAAAAGCGGAGCTGACAACTAGCCCTGCCCTTGCTATTCAGTTGCCAACTGGAGAGATTGTAACAGGTAAGACATCCGACCTCCTCAAGCCAACTGCAACTGTCCTTCTCAATGCCATCAAGCAAATTGCTAACATCGATGATGAAACACTTCTCATCGAACCAAACTACATCCGTCCAATTCAAGAATTGAAGGCAGATTATCTGGATAAGACCAATACACGACTTGATGCAAGTGAGATTCTTAACGCCCTTGCCATCACTGCACAGGATAGCCCTGTCGCTACACAAGCAATGAAAGAATTGGGCAAATTAAATGGTAGCGAAGCACACTCGACTGTTATCCTTTCTGATGAAGACAAGAGCGTCCTTCGTAAACTAGGCATCAATCTTACCTTTGACCCTATCTACCAACACAATAAGTTTTATCAAGCTAAATAACCAAATCCTGTTCTAATCTCATTTTGAGGTTAGAACTTTTTTCGTGAATGAATGATTGCCAGTACGTAAGTAAAAGAGGCTGGGACAAAAGTCCTGGCCTCCTTAGTTTTTTTCAATAGTTAAACTTGACGCAGTGGTTGAGTGGGCTCTAATTAGGGAGTGGGAAAGAACTCGACCAGTTTAAAAAGAGTTCGTCAACAATTTTTCGTTTTAAGTTGTTGAGCTGAAACAGTCTATCCCCAGACTGTTTCACTCCCACCCCCACACAGCTCAAACTGTCTGGGAGACAGTTTGAGGTTGGAGATGAAGCGAACTCTGTTCGCATCAGTCGTATAGGTCAGATTTGGAGTGTGAAACACGAACAAATCTGCCAATCAACCACTGCGCTGAGATGTTGACACGAACTCTGAGAAGCGAGGCTGGACTTTCTGCCCAGCCTCTTTACAGCCCTACTCAACTGTGCGGGGGTGGCTAACGACTCATCGAACCCTGCGGGTTACCGATTTTTGTCCCACTCCCTTATTATTTTATTGAACGTCAAATACCACTGACTTCACTTTCGTCATCGCTTCGATACTGTAACGGATACCTTGTACACCTGCTCCCGAACCCTTGACACCCAAGAACGGGAAGTTATCTGGACCACGTTGGGTCTTGGCATTGATATGAACCGTACCAACTTCTAATTTAGAAGCAAAATCAAAAGCAAATGGATAGTTGCTTGTAAAGATAGAAGATTGAAGACCATACTCAGACTGGTTACACAATTCCAACATTTCATCCAATGATGAAATACGAATAATTGGAAGAACTGGTCCAAATGGTTCTTCCCAAGCAATTTCCATATCTGGTGTAACATGGTCAAGAAGGGTTGGCCAAATCAAGTTTTTCTCACGTTTGTATGGTGTCAATTCCGTTGCACCTTTAGCCTGAGCATCTCTAACCAGACCTTCAATAAATTCTGCTGATTGTTCGTCAATAACTGGCGTAATGTCCTTGTTCTCAAATGGATCACCGACAGTCAATTTCTCAACTTCTGCTTTCAACTTCGCAGCCAATTCATCAGCTACAGAATCCATAACAAGAACACGCTTAATAGCAGTACAACGTTGACCTGAATAGCTGTAGGCACCACTTACAATTTCTTTTGCAGTGTGGTCCAAATCCGCATCTTCCATAACAACTGCTGCATCCTTACCACCCAATTCAAGCATGATTGGACGAATACCTGCCAATTTACCAACTTTTTGTCCAATTGGTGTTGAACCTGTAAAGTTAATGAAGTTAACTTCTGGGTGTTCGATGATGTAGTCTCCAATTTCTGAACCACGACCTGTAATTGTATTGAAGACACCCGCTGGGATTCCTGCATCTGCGAAAGCTTCTGCCAACAATAGACCAGAAATAGAACCCTGTGTTGGTGGTTTAAACATAACCACGTTTCCTCCGATTAGAGCCGGAGCAATCTTCGAAGCAGACAAGTTTACAGGGTAGTTGTACGGTGCAATTGCCAATACGATACCTACCGGTTCACGACGAACCAAAGAAACCTTTGACTTAGCAGTTGGCTCGTAGGTTCCACCCTCTAATGATGAACCATAAACACGCAAGCCTTCTTCAGCAGCAAAACGAATGAGGTGGGCAGAACGATCCACTTCTCCGATGGAAGCCTTGATCCCTTTCGAAACTTCTTTAGCTAAAATTTCACCGATTGCATCTTTACGTTCTTCCAAAATATTGGCAGCTTTGTGCAAATATTGAGCACGTTCAAATGCTGACAAGGCACGCCAAGCAGGTAATGCCTTTCTAGCAGCATCCATCGCCTGATCAACTTCTTCTTTTGACATAGCAGGTACTGTACCTAGTTTTTCTTGATTAATCGGTGAGTGAATCGCGATTGATTTTTCTGATCCAACCCAAGAACCGTTAATATAATTATTATACGCCTTCATTTTTTCCTCCTTTGAGTATAATGTGATTATTGTAACATATTGAACCTGGTTTCGCAATAATTTTTTGAAAATTTCAAATTTTCTTTCAAATTAATTTCAATCTTCAAAGTATTTTAAGCCGAATATCTCAAAAAATATATAGTACTCAATGCTGGAGCATACAAAAAAGTTTGAAGTAGTTTATCTACTCCAAACTTTAAATTTCTTATTAATCGAAATCAACATACTCTTTTTGAAGTTCAAGAACTTCTTCTGCCGTTGCACATTCTATCAAGGCACGGTGAGCATATTCTTCCATCTTAGCTGTATCAAGTTTCTTCATAAGGCTACGTGTACGAAGTACAGATGTTGCACTCATAGAGAACTCATCCAAGCCCATACCTACAAGAAGTGGAACAGCTTGTTGATCACCAGCCATCTCACCACACATACCAGCCCATTTACCTTCTGCGTGTGCAGCCTTGATAACATTGTTGATCAAGCGAAGGATTGATGGGTTATATGGTTGGTAGAGGTATGAAACTTGTTCATTCATACGGTCTGCAGCCATTGTGTACTGGATAAGGTCGTTTGTACCGATTGAGAAGAAGTCAACTTCTTTGGCAAATTGGTCTGCAAGCATTGCTGCTGCAGGGATTTCAATCATGATACCCACTTGGATATCATCCGCAACTGCTACACCTTCTGCCAACAAGTTGGCCTTTTCTTCTTCAAGGATTGCTTTTGCTGCACGGAATTCTGTCAACAAGGCAACCATTGGGAACATGATACGAAGTTTACCATGTACTGATGAGCGAAGAAGGGCACGCAACTGAGTACGGAACATTTGGTTACCAGTCTCAGAGATAGAGATACGAAGGGCACGGAATCCAAGGAATGGGTTCATTTCGTGTGGAAGATCGAAATAAGGAAGCTCCTTATCACCACCGATATCCATTGTACGAACCACAACTGGCTTGCCATTCATACCTTCAAGAACAGCCTTGTAAGCTTCGTATTGTTCATCTTCTGTTGGGAAGTCTTGTGAGTCCATGTACAAGAACTCTGTACGGTAAAGACCAACTGCCTCAGCACCGTTATCATTTACACCTTCAACGTCTTTTGGTGTACCGATGTTAGCTGCCAATTCAAAGTGTTTACCATCAGCTGTTACTGTTTGAGCATCTTTCAAAAGAGCCCATTCAGCTTTTTGTTTAGCGTAGGCTTCACCAGCTACCTTAAATTCTGCAATCACTTCTTCAGATGGGTTGATAACAACTTCACCTGTGATACCGTTAACAGCGAGGACATCGCCATCTTTAACGATTTCAGTGATGTTATTTGTACCCAAAACAGCTGCAATCTCAAGTGTACGAGCCATGATAGCTGAGTGGCTTGTACGACCACCAATGTTGGTTACAAAGGCTTTTACAAACTGTTTGTTCAATTGTGCTGTATCTGAAGGTGTCAAGTCGTGTGCGATAACGATTGACTCTTCATCAATTGTCGCAGGGTTTGGCAAACGAACGCCAAGCAAGTGAGCAAGGACACGTTTTGCAACGTCGCGGATATCTGCTGCACGCTCTTGCATGTATGGGTTATCTTCCATACCTTCAAAGATAGCGATGAACATATCCGTTACTTCTTTCAAACCAGTCTCAGCGTTTGTTTTCTTAGCACGAATAGTTTCCTTAATCTGACCAATCATTTCTGGGTCAGCAAGAACCATCAAGTGTGCATCAAATACGGCTGCGGCCTCTTCACCTAGGCTAGCTACTGCGTTCTCACGAATAAGAGAAAGCTCGTTTTGAGATGCTGCAAGAGCTGCATCCAAACGAGCTTCTTCTGCATTTGTATCTTCAACTGTAACAGTTTCGAAGGACAAATCTGGCTGAACGAGTAGATATGCCTTAGCAACAGCAACACCATCTGATGCTGCGATTCCTTTAAGCATTTCTGTCATATTCTTATGCCAATCCTTCTTTTTCCATTGTTTCAGTGATAGCTGCGATTGCGTCGTCAGCATCAGCACCTTCAGCAGAGATTGTTACGTCAGCACCTTGACCAACACCAAGACTCATAACACCCATGATAGATTTAAGGTTAACTGATTTATCTTTGTAGTTCAAAGTGATGTCTGAAGCGAATTTGCTAGCAGTTTGAACAAGCAAAGTTGCTGGACGAGCGTGGATACCTGTTTCTGCCACAATGTGGAAGTCTTTTGAAGCCATATTTGGATTCTCCTTTATTTTTACAAAATTGTGAGTTATTTGTGATAACCCTTACAAAAGACATTATACCACTTTTTGAAATCATTTTCAAGATTTTTTTACCTTTCTTTCATGTTTCCGTCATAAAAAGAGAGGCCCAAATTTCAAGTTGAAGTTAGCCACCCAAAAGAAATTCACTTGGCGACTTGTAGTCCAAGCATTTTTTAGGGTAGTTGTTAATCCAATTTTCGATAAAAGCTACTTCTTTCGGAGTCGTTTTCTTGGTTCCTTTAGGTAACCATCTCCGAATCAATCGATTATGGTTTTCATTTGAACCTCTTTCCCATGAAGAGTAGGGATGTGCATAGTAGATATGTTCCTCAGGAAATACCTCAGACAATCGTTTGAACTCCGAACCATTATCTGCAGTTATTGATAAAATATGATACTCAGCCAATAGTAACCTAAGTGCCTGATTGACAGCTTCAGCAGTTTTACTTGGAATTAATCTTATGATTTGGTGTCTACTTCGTCGGTCGGTTAAGACTAAAAGACACTGATTTTTCGCTCTGGTTAGTAGAACTGTATCAATTTCATAATGACCGTTTTCCAATCGAAGATTGATGACCTCTGGTCGCTCTTCGATTGATTTACCAGCTGGCTTAAAGTTCGGACTAGCTTGCTTCTTGCCACCTTTCCCTTTTCTAGGATAAAGCATGTCCGATTTCTTCAATCCTAAATGACCATTATGAAACCAATAGTAGATGGTTGAAATACCTACTTTCACTTGCTTCTTCTTCACTATCATTTCAGGTGAAAATTTTTGCTTATGATAGTGTAAAATCTTCTCTTTCATTTCTTTCGTTAGGATTATCTTTTTAACCGACCGTTTTCGATTGGAATGGTAAACAGTTTGTGCATAATCAGCAGAATAAACTTTTTTGTAGACCCCTTTTCGCACTTGTTGTAAGGTTGTCCCACGCTTGATTTCATTATGAATCGTTTGAGGCGCCTTTCCTAACAAGCCTGCAATTTCACGATTTGACTTATTTTCAAGTTTCCACCGCTCAATCAAGCGACGGTTATCTATTGTCAAATGTTTCCCTTTTGGGGTATAATGTCCTTGCATCTCTGTGCCTTTCCTTGTGTTTGTGGTGAACAACAAGTATAGCACAGAGGTGTTTTCTTATACCTTAAATCACATTTCATTTGACACCAGGCACCCTTGAAGCTGTTTTTTCAGCTAAACCAAGGCTATGATTAGCCTTGGGCAACTAGCCTAACAGCTTCAAGCCTGTTATCAAATGAAATCATCAACTTACTCAAACATAGTGAAACATCTAATTCTTGACTAAGGTAAGGTGGCTAACTTCATTATAGAACTTTCGATAAAAAGAGAGGTTCATTTTACTTTTTCTTCATTATAGAATCTATTAGAACTTCTGAAAATTGACTAGTAGATTGATGAGCAACGTCCAAAATTTTAGCAAAATCAAGCGTAACATTTTTATTTATAAAAGCGTCTTCCAAGGCCTGAATAATTAAAGCAGCTGCTTCTTTCCAGCCTATATATTCCAACATCATACAAGCCGAAAGCAAGAGGGAACATGGATTAGCCAAATCCTTTCCTGCAATATCAGGAGCAGTTCCATGGGTTGCCTCAAAAATCGCATGACCTGTCTGGTAGTTAATGTTAGCACCCGGTGAGATGCCTATTCCTCCGACCTGTGCCGCAAGAGCATCTGATGCATAATCTCCATTTAGATTTGTAAGAGCAACCACCTGGAAGTTTTCCGGCGCCAATAAAATCTGCTGCAGAAAGTTATCCGCAATAATGTCATTTACTACCAAAATCCCCTCTGCAAGTTCTGTAGCAAATTCTTCTTTCGCCAATTCATAACCCCACTTGCGGAAACCGCCTTCTGTAAACTTTTGAATATTTCCCTTATGAACCAAGGTCACCTTCTTCAATTGATGTTCTAGGGCATATTCTATTGCAGAGCGAATGAGGCGTTTACTCCCTTCTTCCGAAATCGGTTTGATACCAATACTTGAAGATTCTGGAAAACGGATATTTACCACTCCCATTTCTTCTTGTAAAAAGGAAATGACTTTGGCAACTTCATCTGAACCAGCCTCCCATTCAATACCTGCATAAATATCTTCTGTATTTTCACGAAAAATAGTAATATCCGTCTTTTCAGGCTCTTTCAGCGGACTTGGTACTCCCTTAAAATAGCGAATCGGGCGCACACAGGCATACAAATCTAATTCTTGACGAAGTGCAACATTAAGAGAACGATGACCTTTCCCAATCGGCGTCCCCAAGGGACCTTTGATTGCAACCAGATGCTCACGGATTATTTCCAGTGTCTCACTCGGCAAAGAAGTTCCCGTTAATTCATAAGCCTTTTCTCCTGCAAAAACCTCCCTCCACTGAATAGAACGTTGACCTGCATAGGCTTTTTTCACTGCAGCATCAATAACTTTTTGACTGACTGACCAAATATCCCTGCCAATACCATCTCCTTCAATATAGGGAATAACGGGACAATCTGGGACAATTAACCGTCCCTCTCTCATCAGGATTTTTTCTGCCATATTTACCTCTTTCCAATCGGGATGTAAGCCAAATTCCTACCACCTAAGTAGGAAGAGCGCGGACGAAGCAATTTATTATTTTTCCGTTGTTCCTGGACATGTGCAATCCACCCCGCCATACGGCTCATTGCAAAAATCAATGTAAAAATATCACTATCAATACCTAGCACATGGTAAACTGTCGCCGAATAGAAGTCTACGTTTGGAATTAAACCTTTTTTGTTTTTAATAAAGCTCTCTACTTCCTCTGACAATCTATAAAACGCTTCATCGTCTGTTCCGAATGTCAAATCACGCGCCATCTCCTTCAAATACTCTTGACGAGGATCAACCGTTTTATAGACTCGATGACCAAATCCCATAATTTTTTCCTTCGAATCCAGCTTCTTCTGCAAATATCTCTCGGTATCACCACTCTCGCGAATAGCCAGCAACATGTCAAACACTCGTTCATTTGCACCACCATGCAATGAGCCTTTCAGAGTCCCAATTGCCGTGGTGACACAAGAATATAAATCCGTTAACGTTGATGCCGTGACACGCGCAGCAAAAGTAGACGCATTCAATTCATGATCAGCATGAAGCACCAAAGCTTTGTTAAACGCTTTGATTTGTAAATCACTCGGCTCCTCACCATTCAGCATATAAAGAAAATTCGCCGCAAACCCCAGATCAGACCGCGGTTCAATTGGAACCAATCCACGTCTCAAACGAGCAAATGTTGCAATAATCGTCGGAACCTTGGCCATAATCTGAATAGATTGTTCATACAATGCTTCTAACGAATTCTCTTCAGCGTGTACATTATATACTCCAAGGAGAGATACAGTCGAACGCAACACGCTCATAGGATGCAAATGTCGCCGTGATTGAATCAGAATACATTGCTCTACCGCATCTGAAATCGCATATTCTTTTCGCAGACTTTTCTCAAAATAATTTAATTCAATCTGAGTTGGCAAATGCAGGTTCCACAGAAGATAGATGACTTCCTCAAAAGAAGCGTTATTCTCCATCAATTCAGCAATGTCATACCCTGCATAGGACAAACGGTCATTTTCAATTGCACTGATTCGCGTATCACAGGCAATCGCATCTTTTAACCCATTCGTTTCTGTCATACCTTTCCTCCTAGTTTCTTTCTTACTACCATAGGTAAAATACCTCCGTGGCGATAATAACGAATATCCGCTTCTGCATCAAACCGCACCAGAGCTTGAAACTCCTTTTTAACCTCGTCTGTTTGCGCATGGACTGTTACAATTTGACCAACACCGACATCTTCTGGCAAGTCGATTGTATAGCTTTCATGTCCAGTCAAGCCAAGACTTTCTGCCGACTGACCTTCTAAAAATTGTAAAGGAAGAACACCCATCATCACTAAGTTTGAACGGTGAATCCGCTCAAATGACTCAGCAAGAACAGCCTTCACACCAAGTAAACTTGAACCTTTGGCTGCCCAGTCACGGCTTGACCCCATCCCATAGTCTTTACCAGCAATAACAATACTACCGACACCAGCTTCCTTATATCTCATGGCTGCATCATAGATTGGAAGAATCTCATCGCCAACTCTTGTCCAACCACCAATTTTTCCAGCTGCCAGCTCATTCTTTATACGAATATTTGCAAAAGTCCCACGCATCATGACTTCGTGATTTCCACGACGACTTCCATAAGAATTAAAATCCTTATAAACAATACCATTCTCTTCGAGATAATGAGCTGCAGGACTCAATCGTGCAATATTCCCCGCCGGGGAAATATGATCTGTCGTTACAGAATCGCCAAATTTAGCCAAAACAGATAAATTTTCCAGTGGTTTTATGGATAAATCTGCCTGCATGTTGTCAAAATAGGGCGGATTTTGAATATAGGTTGAAGATGAATTCCAATTGTAATTCTTCTCTGTCTTTGTTTCAATCGCATTCCAAGCCTGACTATCTGTAAATACCTGTTGGTATTCTTCCTTATAAAGGTCACGAGTCACATAACGCTCAATGTAGTCATCTACCTCCTTACGACTTGGCATAATGTCCGCAAGGTAGACAGCTTGTTGCTTCTCATCATACCCCAGCGGATCCCTTGTTAAATCTACATTCATATTTCCCGCAATAGCATAGGCAACAACAAGCGGTGGGCTCGCTAAGAAATTAGCTTTTACCAATGGATTAATCCGGCCTTCAAAGTTACGATTTCCAGATAATACCGCAGAAACCAATAAATCTTCTTCCTTAATCGCCTCCGCTACTTCAGGACGCAGATCACCTGAGTTACCTATACAAGTTGTACAACCATAACCAACCAAATTGAACCCTAAAGCATCTAGATAGGTCTGCAAACCTGATTTTTTCAAATAGCCAGTCACTACTTTTGAGCCTGGTGCCAATGACGTCTTGACCGTCTTAGAAACTGCCAAACCTTTTTCTACCGCATTTTTTGCCAGTAATCCTGCCGCCAAAAGGACATACGGATTAGAGGTATTTGTACACGAGGTAATCGCCGCAATAGCAACATGACCTGTTTGAATTTGCTCATCTCCTTCAACATACTTAACCGTGGCTGTTTTATCTAACTCTGCTTCCTCCAAACCAAATCCACGCACACCTACTTCACGTATTAAACTAGCCTGAAACTCTGCTTTTGCATCTGTTAATTCTATCAAATCCTGTGGTCTCTTAGGACCAGAAATAGATGGGACTACTGTCGATAAATCCAATTCTAAAACCTTGCTATAAGACGGAAAACGTTCAGCATCATAGAATAAATAATTAGCCTTAGCATAGGCTTCTGTCAACTCCACGTGCTCCTCCGAACGGTTGGTCAATCTCATATAATGTAAAGTTTCTCCATCGATCGGGAAATAGCCACAGGTCGCACCGTATTCTGGAGCCATATTGGAAACAGTTGCTCGATCCGCTAATGTAAGAGAAGATAAACCTGGTCCAAAAAATTCGACAAACTTCCCAACTACATTTTCCTGACGTAGAAGTTGAGTGACCTTAAGCGCCAAATCCGTTGCAGTGGCAACCTTAGGCAATTGCCCAGCTAGGCGAACGCCAATCACTTCAGGAACGGGAAAATAGGATGCTTCACCCAACATTGCAGCTTCCGCCTCAATACCACCTACACCCCAACCAAGTACACCAATACCGTTAATCATGGTCGTATGACTGTCTGTACCAAACATAGAATCTGGATAAAGCAAACCATCCTTGTTGATAATAACATCGCTTAGAAATTCAATATTTACCTGATGGATAATTCCTGTCGCTGGAGGCACAGCGCGATAATTTTCAAAGGAATTCTCTGCCCATTTCAGAAATTCATAACGTTCATTATTTCTTTCGAACTCTAAGGCAATATTTTTCTCCAGAGCATCTTCAGTCCCAAAAAAATCAACTTGAACGGAGTGGTCGATGACTAAATCCACTGGAATTTCCGGATTAATCAATTCAGGGTTTCCACCTGCTTTCACCACCGCATCACGCATGGAGGCTAAATCTACCACAACAGGAACACCTGTAAAATCTTGCAAAATAACACGACTAGGTTTAAAAGGAATTTCTCCTTTAGGAGATGCAGCCTGATAATGAAGCAACTCCATTATGTGATTTTTTGTAACATCCAAACCATCTTTTTTTCTTAAAAGACTTTCTAATAAAATACGAATAGTATAGGGAAGTGAATGAATATCCACTTTTTCTTCCATTGAAATCGAATCCAATGCATAATATGAATATTCTTTCCCTTTATGAAACAAGCGTTTTCTATGTGATTTTTCCATATTTTATAACCTCCTTTGGCATTATTAAATAGTATAGTACAAAAGCTAATATATATTCAATACATATATCACTATAAATGTTACATTTTATAACACTGCATGTTTCCTTCAAAACATTATGACATTTGTAAAAAAGCTGATTTATACTTTACCGAGAGATTGTTAGGGTTATCAAACTAAATAGAAACAGCTATGTAAACGCTATTTTCGACTTGGCAGCATTGGACGTATGTACAATATATGGTGTCTTGTAAAAATATTGTGCACTATATTTTGTGATTTTAAATAAACTTCCTTCTTGACTTTAACCTTAAAATCTTGTATCCTAGATTGGTAACAAAATTGGGATTTTCTATTAATCCCTCATGGACAAAGGAGAAATTGAATGGTAACGATCTATTCAAAAAATGATTGTGTACAGTGTAAAATGACCAAGAAATTCTTGGATCAACATAGTGTAGATTATAAAGAAATCAATCTAGATGAACAGCCTGAATTTATCGATCACGTAAAAGGGCTCGGTTTCTCAGCTGCACCTGTTATCGAAACTGAAAATGATGTTTTCTCAGGTTTTCAACCAGGAAAACTAAAAGCCTTGGTTTAACTCCCTACTGTTTATAGAAAGAGATTGCGACTATGAGTTTGAAAGAATTAGGCGATGTGTCCTACTTCCGTTTGAATAACGAAATTAACCGTCCTGTTAATGGGCAAATCCCACTCCACAAGGACAAAGAGGCTGTCAAGGCTTTCTTCAAGGAAAATGTCCTTCCAAATACCAAGCAATTTGATAGTATTTTAGACAAGATTGCTTATCTATTAGAAGAAAATTACCTTGAAAAAGAGTTTTTAGACCAATACAGTCCAGAATTTATCATCAAAATTGATCAATTCTTGAAAGACCAAAACTTCCGTTTCAAGTCTTTCATGGCAGCCTACAAGTTTTACAACCAGTATGCCCTCAAAACCAACGACGGTGCCTACTACTTGGAAAGCATGGAAGACCGTGTTCTCTTCAACGCCTTGTATTTTGCTGAGGGCGACGAAGAATTAGCACTAAACCTGGCCAACGAAATGATTCATCTTCGTTACCAGCCAGCAACACCGTCTTTCCTCAACGCAGGCCGTGCCCGTCGTGGTGAGTTGGTATCGTGTTTCCTCATCCAAGTCACTGACGATATGAACTCTATCGGACGTTCTATCAACTCTGCTCTGCAATTGTCCCGTATCGGTGGTGGCGTCGGCATCTCCCTCAGCAACTTGCGTGAGGCAGGTGCTCCAATCAAGGGCTATGAGGGGGCAGCTTCTGGGGTTGTTCCTGTTATGAAACTCTTCGAAGACAGCTTCTCCTATTCTAACCAACTTGGACAACGTCAAGGAGCTGGGGTTGTTTACCTGGATGTTTTCCACCCAGACATTATTTCCTTCCTTTCGACTAAGAAAGAAAATGCCGATGAGAAAGTTCGTGTGAAGACCTTATCACTCGGTATTACCGTTCCTGATAAATTCTACGAATTGGCACGTAAAAATGAAGATATGTACCTCTTCAGCCCATACTCAGTTGAGTTGGAATACGGTGTCCCTTATAGCTACCTTGATATTACTGAGAAATACGACGAGTTGGTAGCAAACCCACGTATCCGTAAGACAAAAATCAAGGCACGTGACCTAGAAACAGAAATTTCTAAACTTCAACAGGAATCTGGCTATCCTTATGTTATCAACATTGATACAGCCAACCGTAGCAATCCTGTTGACGGCAAGATTATCATGTCTAACCTCTGTTCAGAAATTCTACAAGTCCAAACGCCAAGCGTTATCAACGACTCTCAGGAATACTTGACTATGGGAACAGACGTGTCATGTAACCTTGGTTCAACCAACATCGTCAACCTCATGAAGTCACCTGACTTTGGACTTTCTGTCCGTACCATGACTCGTGCTTTGACCTACGTGACGGACCATTCGCACATTTCTGCGGTACCGTCTATCGAAGCTGGAAATGAACGTGCTCATTCTATCGGTCTTGGTGCTATGGGACTTCATTCATACTTGGCCCAGAACCTGATCGACTACGGTTCAAAAACAGCCGTAGAATTTACCAACATCTACTTCATGCTCCTTAACTACTGGACCTTGGTAGAATCAAATAACATTGCCCGTGAACGCAAGGCTACTTTCCATAACTTTGAAAAATCAAAATACGCAGACGGTACATATTTTGATAAATATGTAACCGGTGACTACCAACCGCAATCTGACCGTGTTAAAGAACTTTTTGAAGGCATTTTCATTCCAAGTGGACAAGATTGGGCGGAGCTTCGTGAAAAAGTAATGGCAGATGGTCTCTATCATCAAAACCGTCTAGCTGTTGCACCGAATGGATCTATCAGCTATATCAACGATGTTTCTGCTTCTATTCACCCGATTACCCAGCGGATTGAAGAACGCCAAGAGAAGAAAATCGGTAAAATCTACTATCCAGCAGCTGGTTTGGCAACTGAAACCATTCCATTCTACAAGTCTGCCTACGATATGGATATGCGCAAGGTCATCGATGTCTATGCTGCCGCAACAGAACACGTGGACCAAGGTTTGTCCCTCACCCTCTTCCTCCGCAGTGAGCTTCCAAAAGAACTCTACGAATGGAAAACAGAGAACAAACAAACCACCCGTGACCTCTCTATCCTCCGTAACTACGCCTTCAACAAAGGTATCAAGTCTATCTACTACATCCGTACTTTTACCGATGACGGCGAAGAAGTCGGCGCAAATCAATGCGAAAGTTGTGTGATCTAAGATGTGAGGGCGTCAAAAGGACACAGCAAAAATAGGAAATACCGCAGAGATGTCTTGCATCTCAAAGGGATTTATCTTTTTTGCCAAGTCCTTAGCCCGAACTCGATTTCAAGACACTAACATTCATTGATGCTAAAGCATCTAATGAATGAACGGTACTGACTATTTGGTCAGTACCTAAGTGGCTTACTACCTCGAAAAGTCGTTATTATCGAACGACTTTTCTCAGGTCGTAACTTTCACAAGTTTAGCTGTTGGCAAGCCAACTACCTAATCTACGCCAACCGCTATGAGCGGATTGGCTAGCTACCTTACTAACTTCGAAACTGAAGAAATATCGTCTTCAGTTTCTACGTGTCGCAATACACTAATACCAAAGCATCTAATGAATGAACGGTACTGACTATTTGGTCAATACCTAAGTGGCTTACTACCTCGAAAAGTCGTTAAGTTCGAACGACTTTTCTCAGGTCGTAACTTTCACAAGTCTAGCTGTTGGCAAGCCAACTAGCTAAGCTACGCCAACCGCTATGAGCGGATTAGCTAGCTACCTTACAACACGTGAAGCAACTAATAAGCAATCGATTAAAATCCCTTTTAGGGGATTTTTTTACAGGCTACTATCTATTTGTGATATAATATTTGAAGTATAAGAAAAAGAAAGAGAATATGATGGAAACCTACTACAAAGCCATAAACTGGAACGCCATTGAGGATGTTATCGACAAGTCAACTTGGGAAAAGTTGACCGAGCAATTCTGGCTCGATACACGTATCCCATTATCAAACGACTTGGATGACTGGCGTAAACTTACTGCTGAAGAAAAAGACCTAGTTGGTAAGGTCTTTGGTGGATTAACTCTCTTGGATACTCTACAATCTGAAACAGGTGTCCAAGCCCTCCGCAACGATATTCGTACACCGCACGAAGAAGCTGTTTACAACAACATCCAATTCATGGAGTCAGTCCATGCCAAGTCTTACTCTTCTATCTTCTCAACCTTGAATACCAAGTCTGAGATTGAAGACATCTTTGAATGGACCAACAGCAACGAATACTTGCAACGCAAGGCAAAGATTATCAACGAAATCTACGAAACAGGTACACCACTTGAGAAGAAAGTTGCCAGCGTATTCCTAGAAACCTTCCTCTTCTACTCTGGTTTCTTCACGCCACTCTACTACCTTGGTAACAACAAGCTGGCCAACGTTGCGGAAATCATCAAGCTGATTATCCGTGACGAGTCTGTTCACGGTACCTACATTGGTTACAAGTTCCAACTTGGTTTCAATGAATTGTCCGAGGAAGAACAAGATAGACTCCGCGACTGGATGTACGACCTTCTCTACCAACTTTACGAAAATGAAGAAGGTTACACACGCTCCCTCTATGACGCAGTCGGCTGGACAGAGGAAGTATTGACCTTCCTCCGTTACAATGCCAACAAGGCTCTCATGAACTTGGGACAAGATCCACTCTTCCCAGATTCAGCAGATGATGTCAACCCAATCATCATGAACGGTATCTCAACCGGTACATCTAACCACGACTTCTTCTCCCAAGTCGGTAACGGATACCTACTCGGTGAAGTGGAAGCTATGCAGGATGATGATTATCTTTACGGTTTATAATCAAAAAAAGCAGTTCAATCTGAGCTGCTTATTTTTTATACTAAAAATACAATCATCAAATAAGAAATACCGTTGTTGAGCATATGTAGCGCAATCGGATAACGAATATCACGTTTGATCAGATAGAGCCATCCTAGATTGAGTCCCATCGTGAAATAAATCAAAAATTGAGGAAGAGTTGCTGGCATATGGACCAGACTAAATAAAGACCCCGTTACAAATAGATAGATTCCAACAGCCTTCATATCTGCCATTTTAGGGAAGAAATAGGTCGCAAAAAATCCACGGAAAATCAATTCTTCTAAAATTGGAGCAAAGATCACTACGGAGCTAAATGCAATCAAGGGATAAGCTGATACGAATTCAATCACTAGCTTCTGATTTTCACTTTCTGGGACTGGTACAATAAATTGGAAGATAAAAAATGCAATATAGAGTAATATCGGCCATTGAATCTTATGGAACCATGAAGCTGTCACACGATAGTCAACAGAATGGCGTGGATAGATATACTTCCATAACAGAATAATGAGCGCAATGGAGAGAACAAGACCAATTATCGCACAAATCCAAATTGTACTGTCAATCAACTGGGCAGGAATGTCTGGTATGCTTTGTAAAGTTGGTCCTACCATCAGAAAACCTGAAGCAATTTGATAGGCAACAAAGTATAGAAAAAGTAATGCAGCGTGTTTGATAAATTTTAACATATTCCCTCCCTAAAAGCTCAAGTCAACAATATTATCGACTCGTACCAACTTGGTTTCAAGCTTCCCATTCGCTAATTCACGAGAAATTTTAACCCATTCCTCATCAAAGCGGATTTTAGCTTTACTTCCGACCAATTCTTTCAATAAAACTGACATCTGATTTTCTCCTTTTGTAGTTTTCTGCAACTTTTTTACCCTAGCTTGCAACTGCTTCACTTTTTTCCTATCTGATAGAGAATTGAAAAATAGAAATCCTACTAGAATCCATAAAAATAGTTACATCCTATCCTCCTATATCAAGCCCAGACTTTGCATCAGAAGCATCAACAAAAATCCGAGAAGATTATTCAGACTGTGTAGAATAAGTGCATTGGTATATTTGCCAGAAATACGATAGGCTAGTCCAAGGACCAGGCCCATACCTCCGTAGACAACCCAAGATCCGATATTGGTCGGATTGTGAATAAGTCCAAACAGAAAACTCGATAGCAATAATCCCACAATCGAATCCTTACCAAAGACTTTCCCCATCAGAATCCCTCTGAAAAATAGTTCCTCCAAAACTGGAGCAAAGAAAACTGCAAAGAGAAATAAAACTAAGGTTGGCAAGCCTGAATTGTTGATAATTTCCTGATTGGCAGTCGTCTGACCGTATCCCTCTTCCAGCATAATCAATTGCCCACCAATTATTTTCAAACCAAACATAACGATAAAGGCGAGGACTATAAAACCAACATTCGCACCCATCCCCCACTTCTGCTCACCTTTCCACAGACCTAATTTACCAGTCAAGATAAGACCAAGCAATACAGCAAGCAATATGAGCGCTGCAGCAATCAGCAGATTATTACCGTCAAAATTTGGTAGGGTAAACATAGCCATCTGGGTCAATACATTAAGGGCAACGACAGCTAGTCCCACTAAGAGAAACTTCCAATTTTTAACCACATTCCAATCTTTGACATTTCCAAGTCTATTCATAGCAATCTCCTTCACATACACTAAGTCAGTTTTCATTACTTTCTTTTTCGATCAATAGCAGAGCTGGCAAGCCCAAAACCATCGGCAAGAGGATATTCAGATTTGACAAATCAATCTGCCCAGTAGCCAGCCATTCTCCGAAAATATAGTCAACTGCGTACAGACCAAGACCGATTAATAGGACAAGATAAATTTTCTTAAAGAATTTCATGAGTTGACCTCCATCTAAACTAAATAAGTTTGATTTTCTTACGGTTGACAATATTGAAACTAAGGAATCCAACAAGAGTCAGCAGGATAACTGTCATAGGAGTGACAAACTGGAAATACTCCGCTGCAGATGTTCCACTTTCCTGTGGAATTTGTGACTGCCAGAGGCCGATACTGACTAGCAAACTCAAAACGGCAATCTGTAGGGTTTGAAACAGAGTTCGTTTCATCATTTTCTTCCGAGCCAATTTCACATCAGCCTTGGCAACCACCAATTTATCTAGACCCAACTGTTTGATAATGGCGTCCTGTTTGAATTGAGAATAAACCAATGTCAAGAAGAGGCTGATTCCCATGACATCTTCTCCCAGCGCAAAGCTAACTAGGAAGCTCACCAGTGTCACTGTTATAAAGAGCATATACATATTGTTGCCGAAATTTGTCAAGGCCGCATAAGACACCTCGTCTAACTCACCAACAATATCATAGAAATAACGAATTGCTCGAATGTGTAGATTTTCCTTTTTCATAGCTATCACCTAAAACTCTTTCATAACATTCTTATTTGAAGTAACGACGAACCATGCGAACCTGCATGACATTGATGTAAATATGTAAAAATGCAACAACTAGAAAGGCTGTAATTTGTCGCTCTTGCAATAGCATACTGAGTACAAATAGGAATAGATACAAACCTGGCAAAACAATTTGATTCAGAGTGAAAACGATTTGAAAACTCATTTCGTAGTTAGCTTGTTTTTCTCCCTCATCCATAGCCTCCATAAAATCCTTCACCTCTTTTACCGTAGCAAATACAGACAACTTATATTCACGAATTTTCTGAGTTAATTTCATGATAAAAATCTGAGAAATGAGAAGAATGACATAGAAAACTGCATCAAATATTGACCCGTACATGAGTGCCCCCTTTTCTAAGAAGGTAACTCCAAAACCTAATCCTAAATTTAAAAGAGTCAATGACGCAGCAACATTGAAAGATATGTTCGCGTATTCTAGGTTACGAAACATTTTCATATATGTCTCATCAACATGTTCTTCATCCTCATCTGAAATAGAATGGTAAAGTTTATGAGTTTGGTTAGCCTTAAGAATAAAATATACGGTTCCAGCGAAAATGACAAAAGTAACGATACGCAAACAAAATAGAAAGTTATCTAGATTGACAAAAGACGGTAATCCAAACTTAGAAATCAATACTCCAAAAAAGCCATAAAATGCACCGAAAATTGCTCCTAAAAATAAATAGGTAAGATTCCTCATCCATCTTTGTTTTGTCGTTAATTGTTTCCCCTGTTTCATTCTTCTACCTCCACTAATTGAAAGACATTCTCCACATTTTCATTAAAAATTTGAGCAATTCGCATGGCAATGACCACCGAGGGCGTGTACTCCCCCCGCTCAATCAAACTAATGGTCTGCCGCGAAACTTCTGCTAATTTTGCCAACTCAGTCTGGTTGAGGCTATCTCGTGCCCGCAATTCCTTGAGCCGATTTTTTAAGACATATTCCATGTTGTTTCCTTTCTAGGCTTGGTAGATAATCAAGCTCTTTTCTGTTACAGCTACTTCTACCGCTACCTCTTTGAATTTTGCCATCAGTAAATATGTATAATAGAAATCACCAATACAAGCCACTGAATGCATGGTTGCTAGAATCTGATAAGCCCCTTTATCAAGCCAACCAAACATTGCAGATGCTGTCAACCCCAAACTAATAAGAACGAAGGGGGCAAGGGCAATTACAACTGTTTGGAAACGATTATAAAGGGAGTTGGGACTGATTGCATAAGCCATCCCTGTTTTCCATTTAATTCCATATTTGACTGGATTTTTGGGACAAAAAATTTTAAAAAACAGTCCATGAATCCATTCATGCATGATAATAAGCAATAGAAAAACAAATAGTGCTTCTATAAATTGCAACTCATTCATGACATTTTGAAACTCAACTTTAGAAGCTATGAATCCAAATAGCCAAAAGAACGGAAACACTAATAAAATTGTAGTTACATACAACCTTGCTGCCAACTTTTTATCGCTTCTAACATCTACTTCGTATAATTTCTTTTTATTTTCCATTTTTCTTCTCCTTCTATTTCACCTAGCTCAAACTCAATAAACCTAGAGCAACTCCAATCAATAATCCGACAATACAGGCTCCTGCAATCATAATCGCTGCCATATCTGCTGAAATGTATCGTTTCATGGTCTATCTCCTTCTACTTATTTCCTTTTTTCTCCATTTGTAAACTTGCTTCGATACAAGCAATTGAAGCAATTATAGTAGTCATTAGAGCTGTATCCATATCGCTCCATCCCAGCAAATCAGAAAGAAGAATGTAAGCCAATAACAGAATGGACCCTATTTCGACTGCACGCGCAACGGTTGTTCCTGTAATCATAAAGGATTGTTTCATTTGGTGACTCCTTATCTGTTCATCGTATTAGATGAATCCTTTTGATTTTTATCTTGATATCATTGTAACACTTCTTTTTCTTTTTGACAAGTATCTTTGTCAAAAAAATAATAATTTTTGTCAAAAAGTTTATGAATGTTGTCAAATTGACTAGAATGCCATACAAAAAACTCTTCTACCCAAAGGATAAAAGAGTTCATTTGTTATTCCAAGTGATCCACACCAGCTTGCATTCTTTCTTCACCCCACCAGTAAGGCATGAGTTCGCCTAATGTGATGGTTTCTCGTTTGTCAAAATCAACCATGATTTCTGTCTGTGCATTCTCAGCCGACAGTTGCATCAAAAATTCACGGCAAGCTCCGCAAGGCATTCCTGAACCTTCTCCAAAGGGAGCTTGATCTCGAAAAGCAATAATGCGTTTTATCGCTGTTTGACCACTATCCTGAAACATATTAAAGGCAGCTGCTCTCTCTGCACAAAGATGAAACACACCTGCTGTTGCCTCAAAGCAATAACCGGTGTAAATTTGTCCATCTTCTGCCTCAATTGCAGCAACAACATGGTTTGAATAAATAAAAGGCGAAACATAATGCGGAGCATAGTGGACTTTTGCCTGATTATACAACTCTTGCCAAATATCACTTACATGTTCCATTATTATTCCTCATTCCAATTTTGAAAGATATTCCCTTGCTAGTCACTCTAGCAAAGGGATATACACTGACTATATTATAAGTTTTCAGCTACGCTGTTCAAGAGGTTTTGGATTGCAGAGGCATCGCTACCACCTGCCATGGCCATGTCTGGCTTACCACCACCACGACCTGCTACGATTGGCGCAAGGACTTTGATGAGGTTACCTGCATGAACATCGTTTGACTTGCTTGCTACAAGAACATTGACCTTGTCACCGATTGCGGCAACCAACACCAAGACGTCAGAGTAGTCTTTTTGCTTCCAGTTGTCAGCGAAGGTACGGAGAGCACCTGCATCTGAAACTTGGACCTGGCTAGCAATGTAGCGAATGCCATTAGCATCTTTGACCTCTTTGAAGACATCACCAGCAGCTGCTGCCGCTGCTTTTTCTTTCAGAGCTGCATTTTCTTTTTGCAGGTCACGAACTTGTTGTGCAAGACTTTCAACCTTGTTTGGCACTTCCTTGATCTGCGGTGACTTGATAGTTGCCGCTACTTCTTTGAGGGCATCTTCTTGGTCACGATAGGCAAGGAAGGCTTCACGGCCTGTTACCGCAATGATACGGCGAGTACCTGAACCGATACCTTCTTCTTTCAAAATCTTGAAGATACCGATTTCAGCGGTGTTGCTAACATGGGTACCACCACAGAGCTCCACAGAATAGTCACCGATAGTAACAACGCGGACTTCTTTACCGTATTTTTCACCAAAGAGAGCCATTGCCCCCATTTCCTTGGCTGTGTCAATATCTGTCTCAACTGTCACAACTGGGATAGCATTCCAAATTTGCTCATTGACTTCTTCTTCAATACGACGAAGTTCTTCCGCAGTAACTGCCTCAAAATGCGTAAAGTCAAAGCGGAGGAAGTCTTGCTCGTTCAAGGAACCAGCCTGTGTTGCATGCTCGCCGATAATATTGTGAAGAGCTGCATGGAGCAAGTGAGTTGCTGTGTGGTTCTTCTCAACACCCTTACGGCGTTTTGTTTCGATTTCAAGTGTGTAGGTTTGACCAACTGAAATGCTTGCGGACAGTTCAACTGTGTGCAATGGTTGACCATTTGGTGCTTTCTGCACATCGATGACAGTCGCAACAATGTCTCCAGCAGCATTTTTCACAAAACCATGGTCTGCAACCTGACCACCCATTTCTGCATAGAATGGTGTTTGGTCAAAGACAAGGAGGGCTTGACCTTCTGAGACTGCTTCTGTACGCGCATTATCAGCCACAATGACAGATAAGCTTGCTTCAAGAGCTGTTTGGCCGTAAACAAAGGTCGACTCTTCTGTGATAGCAGCCAGGGTTTCATTTTGCATACCCATTGAACCACCTTTGACAACTGAGGCACGGGCACGGTCCTGTTGCTCTTTCATAGCCGCTTCAAAACCAGCAATATCAAGGGTCATACCACGGTGCTCAGCCAATTCTTCTGTCAATTCTACTTGGAAACCATAGGTATCATAGAGTTTGAAAATGTCACGACCATCAATCTCAGACTTACCTTCTGCTGCCAATTTATCCATCAATTGCTCAGCAAATTGTGAACCTGTATGGATAGTACGAGCAAATGACTCTTCTTCACTCTTAACAATCTTCTCAATGAAGGCACGTTTTTCAAGTATTTCTGGATAGTAGCTTTCCATGATATTGCCAACTGTCTCCACCAATTTGTACAAGAATGGCTCTGTAATGCCCAAACGTTGGCCATGCATAGAAGCACGACGAAGCAAACGACGAAGGACATAACCACGACCTTCATTTCCAGGAAGGGCACCGTCACCAATAGCAAAAGAAAGGGCACGGATGTGGTCTGCAATAACCTTGAAGCTCATGTTGTCGCCATCTTGGTCATAGGTCTTACCAGAAATCTTTTCTACTTCACGAATGATTGGCAAGAAGAGATCCGTTTCAAAGTTGGTCTTAGCCCCTTGGAAAATAGCTGCCAAACGCTCCAAACCTGCGCCCGTATCGATGTTTTTGTTTGGCAATTCCTTGTACTCAGAACGCGGAACAGCTGGGTCTGCGTTGAACTGGGACAATACGATATTCCAAATCTCGATGTAACGATCATTTTCAATATCTTCTTCCAAGAGACGGATACCAATGTTTTCAGGGTCAAAGTCAGTACCACGGTCAAAGAAAATTTCCGTATCTGGACCAGAAGGACCTGCACCAATTTCCCAGAAGTTATCCTCAAGCGGAATCAAGTGGCTTGGCTCAACACCAAGGGCAATCCAACGATTGTATGAATCCACATCATCAGGATAGTAAGTCATGTAGAGCTTGTCTTTTGGCAAAGCAAACCATTCTGGACTGGTCAAAAGCTCAAAGCCCCACTCAATCGCTTCATCACGGAAATAATCACCGATAGAGAAGTTACCAAGCATTTCAAACATGGTGTGGTGGCGGGCTGTCTTACCAACGTTTTCAATATCGTTGGTACGGATGGATTTTTGGGCATTTGTAATCCGTGGGTTATCTGGAATGACAGAGCCATCGAAGTATTTTTTTAGAGTTGCCACACCAGAGTTGATCCATAAAAGAGTTGGATCGTTTACTGGGACAAGATTTGCTGAAGGCTCAACAGAGTGACCCTTTGATTTCCAGAAATCCAACCACATTTGACGAATTTGAGCAGAAGATAAATTTTTCATAAACTAAGATACCAAGCCCGATTAGAAGGCGACTGAAAAATAGGAAACTGACAGGAAATCTTGATTTCCTAGGCAGTTTATCTTTTTTCCGAGCCTTCCGGGCGGGTTCAATTTAACGAAACAGTTAAATTAAACATTTCCTTTCATATTTGATAATTTAGGGGAAAGTCCGTAGACCGAGTTCAACTAAGATACTAAGGGCGTTAAGCGGACACCGTCAAAATAGAAAAACTGACGAAGACGCTTGCGTCTAAGAAGTGGTTCTATTTTTGACAAAGTCCCTAGCCCGAGTTCATTTCAGATTAAACTCGATGCCCTTTCCTTTCGTTTAGATATTTTGAAAAATTATTAGAAAGAAGCGAGCCTTCCGGGCGGGTTCAATTTAACGAAACAGTTAAATTAAACATTTCCTTTCATATTTGATAATTTAGGTGAAAGTCCGTAGACCGAGTTCAACTAAGATACTAAGGGCGTTAAGCGGACACCGTCAAAATAGGAACCCTGATGAAGACGCTTGCGTCTAGGAAGTGTTTCTCTTTTTGACAAAGTCCGTAGCCCGAGGTCATTTCAGAATAAACTCGATGCCCTTTCCTTTCGTTTAGATATTTTGAAAAATTATTAGAAAGAAGCGAGCCTTCCGGGCCGGTTCAATTCAGAAAATTATCTAAATTGAACATTTCCTTTCATAAGTGATAGTTAGGCGGGTTCAATTTAACGGACCAGTTAAACTGAATGATTATTTCACGATTAATTCGATGCATCTTCCATCATTTCGATGTAGTCAATTGCGACCACCAAGGAAATGACCAAATCTGCATAGGAGTCCTCCAATACAGTAACGGAGTAATGAGACGTTAAATGAAAGAGTTCTTTGGAGATTTCAGCTACGAGCATACCATCTGGTCTTTTCAAGCGAAAATCCAAATCCCAGATATTTCCGTCTAGGATTAAACCTAGATTTTCCACAGTATAACGGTCCTTGAAAAAGGTAAATTCCTTTTGCAAGTAGAAAGAATGACCATCTGCCATATCAATGGTAAACTGGGGCAGGAAGGTCAAAAACTTCTTAGTAATCTGACAAACTTCCCCACCTCTGGAATTGGTCACGATAAATCGTTTTGGAATTTCGAGGAAAGAGCCCTCCACTTGATAAGCAAGATCCCCAAAACTATCACGAATATCAAATTTTTCACCACCAAAGGTAAAGCGCTGTTTCACTTGAAATTGCTTCATGATAACCTCCAAAAAAATAACAAGAAATCAAACGAAGGGCGAAAAACCGCGGTACCACCTTCATTCAATGACTTGTCATTCTCATTTCATAACCTATGCTCACAAGTGAAGCACTCGTATATAAGAGATAGCATTTCGCTAATCAAAGCAGTTTTTAAGGTAATACGACTGTATTTTGAAAAAAACTAACGATGAGTAGCTGAAAAACTAGACTTAGATAGAAGTACTAAACTATGAATACAGGTTCTCATATTCAATTGTTCTATTAAGTAGCAAGATACTTGGCCTAGATGGCTCGCAACAACCGCCAATTTTCTGAACTAAGTAATCAAGTATCTATTCTTAATAAGTAAAGCGTCAATTATTGACCTGAAGAACTAGAAGATTCTGTTGTAGAAGAAGAACTTTCAGTCGACGAAGAGCTACTTTCCGTTGATGAAGAACTGCTTTCTTCTGTTGTCACATATTGTGAAAGAAGATTTTGGAAAGCACTGTCTTTAACCTTAACGTTTGCTTTTTGGAGCGCTTCTTTCAGCACAGTAGCAACAAATGTTGAATCACTTTGCTTTTGCGCCAAAATAATCTCTTTCAACTTATCTTTATAGTCTTCCCAGTTGGCAGATTTTTCTGACTTCGCTTCCAATTTTACAACATAGTAGCTAGTTGTATAAGTTGTCATATCTACTACTGAAATAACGGATGCCCCTACTTGACCTGCATCCAAAGCAAAGACCGCGTTTTGAACTTCTGTAGGAACAGTTGTTGAAGTTGAATCGAATTTTACTTCGCCTCCATTGTCTTTTGTAGCAGTATCCGTAGAATTGTCCTTCGCCAATTGAGCAAAATCTGCACCTTCAGCTTGTGCTGCCGCTAAAACTTCATTTGCCTTAGCTTCGTCTGTCAATTTGATGATACGTGCAGTCACTTCTGGTGTATAGGCATCATAAGCTGCCTTGTAGTTCTCATCAGTCAATTCCTTTTCAGCAGCCTGTTTTACAGCATACTCAACCAATTTATTAGTACGGATTTGTTCTTTGTAAGTTTCTTGAGTCAAGCCAGCTGAAGAAAGAGCTGTTGCAAATGAATCACCATATTGCTCTGCCATTTTGTCATAAGCCTCATCGACTTCTTTTGCAGTCACTTTGTCACCATACTGGTCTTCAAATACATTACTAATAATCATTGACAATAGAACTTGTTGAGCTTGAGAGTTTGTTTTTACCTTCTCATAAAACTCAGACACAGTAATCGTATTCCCTTTCATCGTAATGATATCTTTATCAGCTGCATTGGAACAAGCAGCGAGTGTTACTGCAGCAAAGAGTGTTACTGCACCCGCGAGAATTTTTTTAGTTTGCTTCATTTAAAGTTTCTCTCCTTTTTTTCGTTAACCCTTTCATTATAACACAAAAGCTTAAAAACTTCTTAAATTTCTGTAAGTTTTAAGTCAACATTTTCCCTGTTTTTCCTCAACATAAGGAGACCGTCACTCATGGAAACAAGACTAGCAGTCACATCTGGATTATCCAAAGTCGCATCGAATAAACGTTGCAATCCCTTATAAATAGTGCGCTGCCCTCTTCTGACATCCTTGATGTCTTTGGCAACATCTCCTCCTTGGAAGATGTCATCCAAAATGATTAGACCGCCTACTTTGACCTTTTTCAAGACTTCTGGTAAAAATACAATATATTTTGATTTAGCAGAATCCATGAAAACAAAATCGTATGCGTCATCTGGTAAAGTCGGAAGAATATCCATGGCTTCCCCTTCCAGCAATTCAATCTGCTGGCGCTGATCATATTTGACAAAGTTTTCCTTTGCAAAGCCAATCATTTCTTCATTTCGATCAATCGTTGTAATCTTCGAATGCGGGCTATTGTCAGCCATCAGTAACGCAGAGAAGCCAATAGCAGTTCCAATTTCTAAAATCCGTTTAGGTTGGAGTGTCTGCATCAGCAAGCGGAAATAAGCTACCGTTTCATGAGGGATAACTGGAATGTTTTCTTGATGAGCAAACTCTTCCAGTTCTTTCAAAAAACCTGTATTTTGCGCCTGACGTGTTCGCATAAAATCTACAATTTCTTCCTTGACAACCGGACGGCGCATATTGTGATTTGCGTTTTTACTATATGATTCGACCATAGAATCCATTATATCATAAGCCGACAAGATTTTCTTCCTCAACACGCTAAAAGGTAGGTTTCCCCACCTTTTCTTTACATATTTTTGGCGTAATCAATTCGATACCCTAAATTTCCAGCTAGTTCTTGAAGTCGAACAAAAGTCGCTTGCTTACTGAAAAAGAGATAGTAACTATCCGTGTCCATATCTACTGCCCCTAGACAAAAGTTTTCATCAAGATATTTGCTATCAACGACTCTTGCCCATTCTGAAATAGAGGCAGCTGGATTTAATCCATCTGAATCCAATTTGAGAGAAATCCCTGCATTGCGGACTTGATGAAGACGGTCAAAAAAGTAGATAAAATCTTCAAGATTATCCTTATAATCACGCACACAAATATAATTAAAATGCTCTAGTAATTTTATCAAGATTAACCAAAGATTTTCCTTTTCAGACTCCCCGACACGGTCCAAGAAATCATCGAATGAATCTGGTTCTAAGATGCGTTCAATAGAGTCTAGAATCTGATTCGGATCACTAGCAAAAACCACATCCCTAAGTTGAAGAAATAGCTCCCTGTCACTATTTGACATGAGGTCTGCCAGTTCAAAAATATCCTGTAGTTGTTCTTCCGTTAACATAATACCTCCATTATGAATTTGAAAAATCCCATCTTACATGTGGTGCTACTTGCTCTACAAAATGGTAAATATCATTAAAATCTGCACCATCAAGCTTATTCAAATTGACAACTGCAAGTAGTGTTCCCTTATTTCCTACGATTCGCAAACGTTTCGACTGATAGCCACGATAGACAGGAGAAACCATGTATCGAATCTCCGCAATCTCTTCTAACGAATGGCGCTGGCGTTCACTCCAAAAGTGTTCTTGAAATTCTAGGTACTGTTTTGTCAAGATAAAAACAGCCTTTTGTTTTCTCAATATATATAAATAAACCAGCAAAGGTTGTAAAAATATCAAATAGACGACACTTCCCATAGATGGCTCAGGTCTGGTCAAACCACCAAGACCGAGCAAGATTAAAACAAGGCTAATCACACCGGGAATGACAATCGAACGTTTATAGGAAATCATATTAGAGGTGCACACCTTTCTCAACGAGAGCTTCTAATTCTTCCAAACGAGCTTCAAATACCTTGAAGGCATCGTTGAGGTAATCTTCCTTGGTCATGTCTACGCCAGCCTTAGCGATGACATTGAGGGAGTAATCTGAGCTACCAGCCTTTAAGTAGTTGAGATAGTTTTCTTTGTCTTCTGGACTGCCGTTGACAATCTTGTTTGCTAGAGCTGATGCTGCTGCGAAACCTGTCGCATATTGATAGACATAGAAATTGTAATAGAAGTGTGGAATACGAGCCCACTCAAACTGGATTTCTGGATTTTCTTCTGCAGAAAGTCCGTAATATTTCTCGTTTGTCTGACCGTACAATTCATTTAGAAAATCAGCCGTCAAGACCTGACCTTCCTGGTCTGCCTTATAGATAGCTTGTTCAAACTCGGCAAATTGGGTCTGGCGGAAGACTGTACCACGGAAACCATCTAGGTAATGGTTGAGAATAGCAAAGCGTTCCTTGTCATCTTCTACTTCTGCCAAGAGTTTTTCAGTCAAAAGATTTTCATTGGTTGTTGAAGCAATTTCTGCCAAGAAGAGGGAATAATGACCATAGACATAGGGTTGAGTCTTACGAGTCAACATAGAGTGAAGAGAATGCCCTGTTTCATGGATAAGGGTGTACATGTTATCCAAGTTATCCTGCCAATTGAGAAGCATGAAGGCGTTGGTATCGTAGGCCCCACCTGAATAGGCTCCTGAGCGTTTTCCTTCATTAACATGGACATCAATCCAGCGGTTTTCGAAGGCTTCTTTTACGATAGCAGAGTAATCTTCGCCGAAGATTTCCAAGGTTTCTTGACATTTTTTAAGAGCATCTTCGTAAGAAATCTTAGTACTAAAATCTGACAATGGTGTGTACATATCGTACATCTTCAAGTCCTCAATCCCCAGGAGTTTCTTACGCAAATTGATATAACGGTGCAAGAGCGGAAGGTGCTTGTTGACTGCCGCCACTAATGTATCGTAAACGGATTCTGGAATGAAATTAGCTGCAAGTGATGCGTGACGAGCTGAGTCGTACTTCCGTAAACGAGCTTTCAGGTTATTGACTTTGACATTAGACTGAAGGGTCTTAGCGTATGTATGCTGGAACTGCTCGTAGGTACCGTACATAGCTTCGTATGCTTCTTGGCGGACATCACGGTTTTTAGACTCCATAAAGTGGATGTAGTTTCCGTGTGAAAGTGGCACCAAGTGACCGTCTTCATCTGCGATTTCTGGGAAACGCAGACTGGCATTGTCCAAGACTGAGAAGGTTTCAGCAGGTGATTCAAAAATCTCGCTGGTTGCTGCCAATACTTCTTCCACCTCTTGTGACAGGACATGGTCCTTAGCCGCTAAAAGTTTTTCAAATTGGTGGCTGTACTGAACAAGAGTAGGCTCTTCTGCCTTAAAGGCCTCCAGCTGCTCTTCAGTAATGGCCATAAATTCAGGCTCATAGAAGGCAAAAGCCTGTGAAAAGGCAGCATACAAGCCCATGGCCTTAGCTTGAAATTCCTGATATTTGCCTTCACGAGTATCTTGGTCGTTCTTCATAGACGCATAGACATAGAGTTTTTCAATGCGACGCATGAGACCGAGTTGCGTTTCGCTAATTTCTAAGAGACTTTTAGCTGAGTCCAGCAAATGACCTGCAAATTCTTTTGTTTTTTCAGTTTCAGCTTGTAAATCTACAAGTTCTGCCTCCCAGGCATCATCGGTTGGGAAAACAGTGGTCAAGTCCCACTGGTATTTTTCTTCAATTTCATGACGTTGTTTAGACATAATTAATCCTCCGTATCCTTTATTCTAACATAAAAAATCCCCTCTTTCCAACGGAAAGTGAGGGCTTATTGGTTACTATTCAACTGGAAAACAATTTTTGCCATTCGCCATCGCAAGTCGCCACTAGGCTAACAAAGTCTACAACCTTCACCAACAGTAGCATGACTAACATAAAATATTGAGCATATTTTCAAAAGTAATATATATACCTCCATCAGCTATCTCTATTTACATTGGTTTTCTATAAATGATAGGTGGATACAAGATTTGTTTTCTCTTATCTTTTGCTTTGTCGTAAAACCGATCAAATGCTTGGTAAATCGGTGTCAGGTCTTGCTTGATTTGGGCAAAGCCAATGGCAGAGCGGGGTAGACGGATGTGGGGATACCATTCTTCTGCCGTCTTTGTCAGCAAATTCTCCCCTCGGCTATAAGACTCTGCCTGCAGGGCTAACCAATTGGGGGATTTGTAATAAAGCTGTTGAGCAATGTAGCGAGGCAAATCCCTATCTAACGGGCAAGTAAGATGCGATAAAGCTTGCTTGGCAAAAGGCAGACGCAAGATTTCCAATAAATTTCCCTCGCCAAATGGAAAAACCTTTGTCAGACAGTGGACCTTACCTCGTAAGTCTTCGTGAATAAGGTGACGAAGACGCAATTCTTTTTTCTCGTCATCCAACTCCCAGAGATGAAACCCCATATTCATACTAAAATACAGAAATTGTTTGTGGAGATTGGTCAGCCGTTCTCCAAGCCAGAGATCCTTTCCCAGAAGCCACAGAACGGCTATACCTGCTTGTTGGTAGGCCATAGTCCGTTCCTGCAAGCGTGAAATAGACAGGCTAGAACACTGGACTTCCAAGGCAAGTTGCTGATTAACCAAGATATCTGCCACCTGCTTGGTTGCAGGAAGATAGGCCTCTAACTCTACTTCTTCCTGACCCTGTAACCACTTATACAAACTGGACTTGAGGGACAGGTGCTGGGCGGACTCATTCTCGGACCAGAAATCACAATCCCGCAGGGTTTGGTGGGCAAAGTGCGAACGCAGAATTTTTCCAGACCGATAGCGGACCTTGCCCGCACAGGCTGGGCAGAAATACTCTTCCTTTTTCACCTCTGGTTTTTCCAAAAGATTGACAGTTTTTCCTTTTTGATCGACGGCTACTAACATAGACTCTCCTTTCCTTATTAGTTCGGAATTTGTGGTAGAATGGTGGAAAGGAGATAGAAAATGACAAAAAAATTTGATAAATGGGAAAAGGACGGCATTAGTTCGGAATTTGTGGTAGAATGGTGGAAAGGAGATAGAAAATGACAAAAAAATTTGATAAATGGGAAAAGGACGGCTTCATTCTGCAGTCCTTTCAAGCGGGCTTTGCGGAGAAGTATTATGAGGACTGTTTTACCAAGCCTTCCGCTGAAATTGATCGCCTGACGGGGAGTTCGGGAACTTATAAGAAAGAGGATGTTGTCAGTTACTACAACCGGATTGTCACTGACCCTAATCGGTTTGATTTTATGCTGATTGCACCCGACGGGACCTTTATCGGCGAGTCGGTTATCAATGAACTGGATAGGGAAAACAGCTCTGCTAACTTCCGTATTGTTATCTTTGACGAGGACTATCTGGGACAAGGTCTGGGCTCTTGGGCAGTTGAGAAAACCAGGGATTTCGCTTTTGAACAAGTCGGCCTGCACCGCTTGGAACTAGAAGTTTTTTCCTTCAATCCGCGTGCCAAGCGTGCCTATGAAAAAGCCGGCTTTCGTTTGGAAGGCGTCAAGCGTGACAGCCAAAAAACAGCAGACGGCTACGCCGACACCCTCATCATGTCTATCTTAGAAGACGAATGGAAAGCACTCAAAAAACCAGCCGACTAGGACTGGTTTTTGTATCTTTTCTAAGCAATCCTACCCAATCTGACTGCCGTTTGGCACAGATGGATCGACTGTTAAGAGTGTTAAATTGTCACCATGTTCGGCTGAGAGGATCATGCCCTGGCTGAGCAAGCCCATCATCTTACGTGGCTTGAGATTAGCAACGATTTGGACTTTCTTGCCGACCAACTCTTGCTCATTTGGATAGTACTTGGCGATACCAGATAGGATTTGACGGTCCTGGCCATCACCTGCGTCCAGACGGAATTTGAGCAGCTTGTCAGAGCCCTCCACCTTGGCTACTTCCTTGACTTCGGCCACGCGGATTTCCACCTTATCAAAGTCCTCGAACTTGATCGCAGCTTTTTCGTTTTTGAGTTCCACGTCAGCTGGGTTCCACTCTTTTTCTTCCTCTTGGGAAATAGCAGAGCTACCACCCATTTGGGCTTGGATATAGGCGATTTCCTCTTCCATATCCAGACGTGGGAAGATAGGCGTGCCTTTTGCAACCACAGTCAAACCAGCTGGAAGGCCTGCAAAATCAAGGTTTTCAAGGTCAAATGCTGTTCCCAAACCAAGCTGTTCCATAATAGCATTAGACGTCGTCATCATGAATGGCTGAATGAGGTGAGCCACCACACGAAGACCTGCTGTCAAGTGGGCCATAACTGCTGCCAACTTGTCACGGTCAGCTTCGTCTTTTGCCAAGACCCACGGAGCTGTTTCATCGATGTACTTGTTGGTACGGGAAATGATATTCCAAACAGCTTCCAGAGCGCGTGGATAGTCAACAGCTTCCATATACTTGTGGTAGCTTGCTAAGTTTTCAGCCACTACTGCTGCCAAGTCCGCATCAAAATCTGTCACGTTGGCAACAAAAGTTGGCACCTGACCACCGAAATACTTGTTAAGCATAGCAACAGTTCGGTTGAGCAAGTTTCCAAGGTCGTTGGCCAGTTCGTAGTTGATACGACCAACATAATCTTCTGGTGTAAAGGTGCCGTCAGAGCCGACTGGCAGACTACGCATGAGGTAATAACGCAGTGGATCCAAGCCGAAACGCTCGACCAACATTTCTGGATAGACTACATTGCCCTTAGACTTGGACATCTTGCCATCTTTCATGACAAACCAACCATGAGCAACCAAGCGGTCTGGCAACTTCATGTCCAACATCATGAGCATGATTGGCCAATAAATAGAGTGAAAACGAAGAATGTCCTTACCAACCATGTGGTAAACTGTTCCATTCCAGAACTTGTCGTAGTTGGCTGTTTCTTCCTGACCATAACCCAAGGCCGTCGCATAGTTGAGTAGAGCATCAATCCAAACATAGACAACGTGTTTAGGATTGGACGGTACAGGCACGCCCCAAGTAAATGATGTCCGAGATACTGCCAAATCTTCCAATCCTGGCTCGATGAAGTTTTTCATGATTTCATTGAGACGACCGTCCGGCTGGATAAAGTCTGGATGAGCATTGAAAAACTCGACCAATTTATCCTGATACTTGCTGAGGCGAAGGAAGTAGGATTCTTCTGAAACCCAGGCAACCTCGTGACCGCTGGGAGCGATACCGCCTGTTACCTTGCCGTTTTTATCTCGGAAGACCTCTTCTAATTGGCTCTCGGTGAAAAATTCCTCGTCTGATACGGAGTACCATCCAGAATACTCTCCCAAGTAAATGTCGTCCTGCGCCAGCAATTTTTCAAAAACAGCCGCCACTACTTCCTCGTGGTAATCGTCGGTCGTGCGGATGAACTTGTCGTAAGAGATGTCTAGCAAGTTCCAGAGCTCTTTAACGCCAACCGCCATGCCGTCAACGTAGGCCTGAGGTGTCAGACCTGCTTCTTTAGCCTTCTCTTCAATCTTCTGGCCGTGCTCATCAAGCCCTGTCAGGTAGAAAACCTCGTGCCCCATGAGACGCTTGTAGCGAGCCAAGACATCGCAGGCAATAGTTGTGTAGGCCGAGCCAATATGGAGCTTGCCAGACGGATAATAAATCGGTGTGGTGATATAAAACGGTGTTTTTGTCATATTTTTTCCTTTCAAATTCAGGGCAAATGAAACCCTGTTATTGACAACATCCTATTTTATCATATTTTCAGCTAAATCACAAAGCGGTTCTAAATACAAGCCGAGTAGAAAGTTAATGTCTATCTTCTCTATAAAATTATAGTTCTGTTCTTGTCAATTGACGAATAGCGAAAAACCGGAACCAGTTTGGAACTGTTTCCGGTGTTCTTATACAATATGGAGCTGTTCAAATACATTTTCCAAATCAGCTATCATTTCTCGATGAAAATCTAAATAATAGGTTTTCTGGTCAGAATCTGGCAGTTTTTCAATATCAGCTAAGATTGCTTGATAACGATGGAGAATTTTCTTACCAGCTTCTTTATCTATCTCGTCAATATTACCAATACCTGCTGCTATTTCATCCAAACTGTCATATTTTGCAAGTACATCCTCGGTCCACTCACGCTTGTCTTTGTTAAGTGTGACAATCTTTTCTGTCAGCCAGTCTTCATAACTTTCCTCTTCTGTCAAAGACTGGCTATTAGCGGCGGTCTTAGTCACTCGGTCGGATTTACTAGGACGAAGGTAATTCCGATAAAACCAGACGGCAAAAAGAATGACGAGAATGATATTGAATGGAAAAACAAAGCTAAGGGTGAACAGTACGGTCAGCCACAAAATCAACTTGAAATCTCTTGCCGCTTTCTCTGCATGTCTGTTCTTCTCCTCCCACTCATCCAATATAGCTTGGGCTTGTGCAGTATAGGTTTCAACCAATTTTGCCAGTCGTACCTTTTTCTCTGGGTCGTCTTCCAGTTCCATTGCCAGATAGGCTTGGTTCATGCGGGCCTTGGCCACCTCATAAGTCTGGACAGTCGCTAAGTATTCCGCATTGCTATTCATCTGATTCAGCAAGCGATCCGTCTGCCCTTTGATAAAAGTCCGATCTCGTGATGTTAATTTACGGTAAGGCATAGCAACCCCTTCCTGTATATCTGAAATATACTACCATTTTACGATAGGTCACATTCTTTTGCAATGTTTCAATATCATTATTTCCTTCTGCCAAACAATAGGTTTAAAATGACAAAACCACCTGCCAATGCGACAATGATTACAGGTGAGGCCCAGAGCAAAATCAAAAACCAAATCAAGAGTTTTTCCATTTGTCTTTTCTCCTACTTCCTACGAAAGAATGTGAAAGCAATCGTTATGGCGATAATGCCCACCAGATAACAAATCGCAAATGTAAAAAATAGAAATGCACCCATATATTTCTCCTTCTCTTGTGAGAAGGATTGCTTGGTAACCTATCCCCTCACGATTTCTAATAATTTTTCATAGGAATCCACCACATCGTACATGTGGTCGTCCGCAATCAAACCTTTTTCTTTCAAGGCTTTGAAGTGGGCCTTGGCACACTCAATTTTTGCCAACTCTGCCCCTTTCAGTTGCAAACTAGACATGGAACCCTTGGTTTCGGCTACAAAATAAACATGCTTAACCGAACCATCTCGAAAGGCAATTGCCCAGTCAGGGTTGTAAGCACCCAGAGGGGTAGAAATCTTAAAATTGCTAGGTAATTTGGTGTAGACCATGACATCTTCAAATTGATCCAACTCTTCTTTGAACTTCCGCTCCGTATCCGAATCAACCTTCACATAATTATAGACGCCTTTTTGCGATTCCAGTATCCGTTTGTCCGACAATTTTCCGCTTTCTGGATTATCCGTAAAAACAGAAGCGTCAAAGGTTTCTTCCAAGATATTGTAGCGGATATGCTCAATCACCTGACTTGCCTTTTGTTCATTGATTAGGCGGCTTGTTCGTTGGATAAATGCCTCAGGGTTATAGGCGAACATGTCAAACTTGCTTGGTGAGATCTGTTTCAGGATATTTGCAACTGTTTTTCGTTTCAACTCCGTGCGACTGGCGATTTCACCCAACAAATCATAGCGGAGTTGAATAGAAGACTTGTCCAATTCAGCCTGACGCTTGCCGTCTTTATTGACCTTGAAATCCAAACCTTGTTCAGCCTTCATTTCCCTAGCCTCAGCCTCTGTAATCATATAGCTTGGCTTTTTGACAAATAGAGCCTCATTGATAACCTTGACCGATTTTTCAATCAACTCCTCATCGTCAAACTCCACATAATAGGTGGACTTGTGATGAATGCTTTCCCACAGACGTTTAAACTCTTGACGGTTGTAGTTGTCAGGATTGATTTCTCTAGCAAAGACAACTTCCGAATCATTTTCACGCTCAATCTGGTAACGATTGGCATCGTAAATCGTTTCTAGAATATCTTTTACAGCCACTTCATAGCCAGCTAGATGTTCAGATAAGGTAAAATGACTTGTTTCTTTTTGTTCAAAGTAAGTGGTGGTCAGATTTCCCTTGCTGTCAATATAATCTTGCTTAATTAACTGGTGTTCAATCTCTTTAGCCACTTCCTTGGTGACAGTCAGTTTTTGACCAGCTTCATTTTCCAAGACCTCGTTGACAAAGAGATCCACTTCCACCTTGCTTGGTCGATCAGCCAAGATTTCCTTTAGTTCTCTTTGCAAGTTCTTGGCAAAGTCCTCGTAGCTTTCATTGGCAATGACGGTCAATTTGTTAATGTTATGAACATCAGCACCTAAAAGTTCCTCATCCTGACGGACACCTTTTTGGTCAACAGCAAGACGCATCCCACGACCAATCTTTTGCCGTTTTTCTGTCTCCGTACCCGTATTTTTCAGAGTACAAATCTGGAAGACATTAGGATTGTCCCAGCCTTCTTTAAGGGCTGAGTGGGAGAAGATAAAGCGTACTGGCTCATCAAAGGACAGCAGACGCTCCTTGTCCTTCATAATCAAATCAAAGGCATCCTTGTCGTTAGATTGATTATTTCTCTTCTCAGTTGCCGATTTGTAATCCACAAACTTGACCTTGTCCGATTTTTTCACCTTATCAACGGAGAAATAACCTGCGTGAACGGGATTGCCTTCCTGATGATTATTTAGATAGTGCCAAAAGTTGCTGCCATGAAGGTTGGGATCTGCCAACAAGGCCTTGACCTGGGCTTCATACTCCTCTTCAAACATCTGGGCATAGGTGCCATTGTAGGCATCATTTTGCTCGTCGTAGCACTTATACTTGGCAACTTCATCGATGAAGAAGAGAGAAAGTACCTTGATGCCTCGTTTATATAGGCCTTCTTCTTTTTGCAGGTGACTGGCAATGGTTTCCCGAATCTGGATACGACGAATGTCATCTTCGTTGGTTTCCCCAATCACTTCGCCCACATGGAGTTTGCGATTGGCACCGATTTGAATGGAATTTTCACCCTCACGCGCATCAAAATGACTCAAGGTCCAACCATCTTGATAGGCTGGAAGATTCCCAGACTCTTCATAGAGGGCAAACGGTTCTTCAACCAGCTTGGTCACTCGTTTGACATCGCCTGACTTGGTCCGCACCTCAAACTCAATCCGAGCTTTAGGGTAACCTGATTTTTGCGGAACCAGTTCTTGCAGATAAAGGTAGCCTTGTGTACCTGTGGTAGAAGTCTGCTCCACGGTCTTAACGGCAATCTTTTTAACCAACTTTTTATTATAAGCGTCCAAGGCATCCAGACGATAAATCATATCGTGCTTGTCCTTATGAGTCGCTGAATAGCGGAGGGTAAATAGGGGCTTGAAGTCCTCCAAGCGTTCTTTAGTCTTTTTCCCCTCAACCGACTGAGGCTCATCAATGATCAAAATGGGATTGGTCGCTGCGATAACATCGATGGGCTTTCTCCAGCGAAAACTTTCCTGCTCGGTGTGAATGCGACGGGCATCTGCTCCAGTGGCATTAAAGGCCTGGGAGTTGATAATCATGACCTGAATGTCCGAGGAATTGGCAAACTTGTCCAGCTCTCCCAAACGGCTAGAGTCATAGACAAAGTAACGTGGTTTCTTGCCGTACTCCATCTGGAAATGGTCTGCCATAATCTCAAAGGACTTGAGCACCCCCTCACGAATGGCGATGCTCGGCACCACGATGATAAACTTGAGCCAGCCATACTGCTTATTGAGCTCCATCAAGGTGCGGATATAGGTATAGGTCTTCCCTGTCCCTGTCTCCATCTCAATGGTCAAATTGTAAGACGGACGACCATCCACTTTTTGGATGGATAGGTTTTCTGAAGGTTTAAGTCCATAGCGGAGCTGCTGACTTCGTACCTGCTGGCTGATAGTATCCTGTGAAAGCTGGATGCGAGCATTGCGGAAACCGATAAAATTCATATCCAGTTCCGCACCTGTACCTTGTCCTTTATCCATGTGGTAATCAAAACCGCTATGTTTGCCCTGACCAGCAAAAACATCCACAACAGAGGCCACCGCATCTAACTGAAATTGCTGCTGCTTAAATTGAAGTTTCATTGGCTACCTCCGTTTCATTATAGCCTGTTAGTAATAAATTTATTGTTAAAAGCGTAACTTGAAATAAATAATCTCGTTGTTTCTCACTTTGTAACGCATCTTGATACACTTCTGTATGCCTAATTTCTGCATTATTTGCTATGGAGGTAATTGAGGTCATGATTGAATCCACAAATGATTGAAACTTCACATGTCCCTCTGACACATTCTCTTGTAATTTTGTAACAGATGCACGGATTTCATCTTGGTTCTGGGCATATAACGATTTTGTACGTTGAAAAGCATCAATAATTTTTTCTAAACCAAGTTTTCTATTGCCCTCTTCATAAGAACAGATCAGTTTCTTTGAGTCTTGAATGAGATTGTCAATACCTGCTTCAACAGCAGGTACAGGTAAATCAAGCAGTTCGTTAAAATCATCTGATACTTTCCTTGAAAAAGTCCCATTATTATCTAAATAGTAGTTTAAATGATTTCGCTCTAACAGTTGATTTACTTCCGCCACAAACTCGTTTCTCTTTACTGTCCCACCAACAAATTTATAACATTCTTTAGAATAAAAATCTGTCCCAATTTCTTCAATATCGGATAGATTCTGAAACAGAAACATAACACTATCAGCAAGCATAGAGATAGGGTACTGTATAAATAGGTCAAATTCAATTTTTGTGCCTCGTCTCATAGGTTGAATATCCGGAATAAATGCACATAACTCTGTATAGAAGTTGTCTCTATCAAGTCCAATCTTAGTTTCAGGTCTATTGTAATCTTCTGATTTTTCATGATAAATTTTAGAAAGTTCTCTAGAGTATTTTGTCACAAAACTATTTAAGACTTGTGACAGTACTGTTCCATTCACCTCATCAGAATATTCAGTATCTGGATAAAATTGATATACCATCACCCTACACCACCTTCACTTTGGTATTTGGTGCTACTTCTTTGAAGATTTGGCCTAGGTTGATTTTGGCTGCGGAGTTGGCGAAAGATTCGTCCTTAAAGACAGCACGGAGTGGCTCTTCTTTGGCAATTTGACGGATGACGCTTTCAGAAATTTCATCTGCAAAGCAGGCAATCAAGGTACCGTCTGCCACATTGTAAATGTCTGTGCCGTCAATCTGGCTTTTCGCAATCGGAAGAGAAAGCTCCATGCCCCATGTCAGCATAATCTGGAAGAGTAGGTCAAGGTCTGTCCGACCATCTTTGATGTTGGAAACACTATCAAATAGGCTTTCTTGGCTAAAGCTGTCTGGTATTTGGCTGACTTCCTTGAAGTTTGAACTGTCTAGCTTATAAGCTCTAAAACCAAAGTCTTGCTTGCCGACGGTTTCTGGATGTTCATCCTGAATCTTTTTAGCTGCCAGACGGATACGTTCGCGAGAAATCTGATCAATGGTTTCATAGCCAGCCTCCTTGGCAGCCGATTTGTCTGCCACCTGCTCATCCAGCGTACAGAGAATGTACTTACGGTTGCCACCGTCTTCAGCGTTCAACTGCATAACTGCATCAGCTGTGGTTGCAGAGCCAGCGAAGAAGTCGAGGACCAGGCCGTCTTTTTCTGAATACAATTGAACAATTTGCTTCATCAAAGGAACTGGTTTTGGATAGGTGAAATAAGCCTTACCATCAAATATTTTTTTCAAGTCTTGGCTTGCAGACTGAGAATGACCGACATCAGCATACTTCCAAATCGTCATTGGTGTTACTGTATTTTTTACCTCTGATAAAAATCTTTTTATCCTAGGCACATTATCTCCATTAGCCCCGAACCAAATACGATTATCAGCAATAAATTCTTCAAATCTTTCTTTACTCAGCAACCAACTTCTCCCGCTTGGAGGAAAAATAGATCTTCCGCTAGGAGAAATTATCTCATAAATATTTGAAGGAACTGCTGGTCCTACTGATAAATCACCACTTGTCCAAGGTCCTCTAACATCATTATCAGGATTTTGGTATCTACTATTTGAGTCTTCGCTTCTAGGTATTCCACGATTAACAGCAAATTCTACATTTTTTGCATATACTAAAATATAATCATGACTTTCTGAAAAATGCTTTTTCAAATTTACAGGCGCAAATGCTCTCTCCCAGATGACATCAGCAACAAAATTCTCCTCCCCAAATATCTCATCACAGATAGCTTTGAGGTTGGCTTGTTCGTTATCGTCAATGGAGATAAAGATAACGCCACTGTCTTTGAGGAGGTTTCGGGCAAGGACTAGGCGGGGGTACATCATATTGAGCCAGTCGGAGTGATAGCGGGCGGAGGATTTTTCATTCTTGGTCAAGCCCACTCGTTGCAAACCGTCCTCATCTCGCAGGTCCATCTGATCTGCCAGCTCTTCCTCGCTCATCTGGAATTTATCCGAGTAGACAAAATCCTTGCCTGTATTGTAAGGTGGGTCGATGTAAATCATATCAATCTTGCCCAGATAAGACTCCTGCAAGACCTTGAGGACTTCAAGGTTGTCCCCTGTTATAAAGACATTTTCAGACTTATCAAAGTCAACACTTTCCTCAAGATCTGGGCGGAGGGTCTGGCTGGTCGGTTTACCTGCCTCCGCAATCGCTCCGCGTTTGCCGACCCAGGTAAACTCATAGGACTCCCGCCCCTCAACAATCTCTCTTGAAAGGAATTGGCGTAGCTTGTCAAAGTCAATGGCTGGACGCAACCTGCCATTTTCATCACTACTTTCTGTCAGAACCTCAGGAAAAAGCTGACCAATCTTTGCAATATTGTCTGATAAAATATCTTTTGAAGTCAGGTCTAACTTTTCAACTTGAGTGTAGTCTCCAAGCTTTTGCTGTGCTGTGCTGTGCTGTGCTGTGCTGTGCTGTGCTCATGGTAATCTCCTTTTCTTAGGCTGTCAAGCCTTTTTTGATGATGTAGATAAAAAATTGTCAAACGATTTTAGTTTGTGGTATAATGGTTTTGAAAAAGGGATTGAGCGGCAACTCAATCCGCCGTATTCGTTTCCTTCCGTTTTCGAGAAACGACCTCAAACAGTCTCCCAGACTGTTTGAGCATTTTAAAGACGGGACGAATGAAGATTACAGTCAACCTGCTAGTTCACTCTGTCAAAGTTTCATAGCGGTTGACTGTCTTTTATTTTTTACGATTGTTAAAAATAAATGTCAGTAGCACGATTAGTAACGTGCCAAACTGAAACATCAGCCCGAGGGCCTCTGCGACAGACATTGCGGCAAACCTTTCTAGTTCGGTACTGCATAGGCACCACCTCCTAAAATAGATTTCCACCCCGCTTTTGGAACTTTTCTACTGTTCTATTATACCATGTTTTTTTACAGAATTCACATGGATTTTAATGCTTACTAAAATTTCATGTAGCATTTGTCAAACGATTTTAGTTTGTGATATAATAAGGGTGAAACGCCAACTCAATCCGCCGTATTCGTTTCCTTCCGTTTTTTGGGAAACGACCTAAACAGTCTCCCAGACTGTTTGAGCATTTTAAAACGGTGGCTCATTTTTAACTATTCAGAAATAGCCGTCACTCCCCAAAGTTTTGACGGCTATTTCTTTTGGTCATCATCTTTGAAGATTTTATAGCACAATCCTATCAAGGCGATGGTAAAACCACCAAAACTCAATAAAGTTTGTACCACTTCAATTGATGATAACCCCGCGTCCGACGTTCAATTTTTGAAACGATATTCTTCAAAAATTGAACTAGTGCGAACCTTAGACAAATCGCTTAGGATTTGTCGTTACTTGATGAGCAAGTTTACTTGTCATCAAGTTTAGGTTAGCCTCTCACTTAGAAAGTAACCACCGTCTTTCTCCTACATCCATTCATGGATACAGGAGCGCTTTTCTACTGTTCTATTATATCATATCGTCCACAGAATTTACTGTGGATTTTTTTGAACCTGTATTCACTTATACTTATAAAGTAATTTTCTATAAGAGATTGTATACCATCTTTAGTCAAGGATTTCTAGCTCTCCATCTCCTCCATATCATAGTCAAAAAGCAGGTCCTGGCAATCCGTAAAGAGCTGACGACGCTTGTCATCATCCACCACCGCGATATCCACTCCCCTATCGTCATAGCAATGATAAATGACTTTTTCCTTACTGGATAGGAAGAATACAGAAGATGAAAGGTAGTTAAAGCCACCATGATCAGCCTTGATAATCTCCCGCAAGAGAGCATTCAAATCTTGGTCAGCGACCGAAAAGAGATAGCGCTCAAAGACTAGCACATCTCCCGTCCAATCCTCCACTTCTATCAACTCAGGCTCAGGGACTTTGTCGAAGTTAAATTTCGATGAAAAATGCCAGAGGTAGGTGTCTATATCCCTATCTTCCTGTCGAAGGAGCGAAAGGAGCACATAGTCGTATTCTGAACTAGCCTGCTCCAAAAGTTCAACCGCACGCGCGTAAGCTCGGTCCAGATAAACTTTCTTAGGAAGGGTTTCAGCCTCCTCTGCAGGCCCAATTTCAAATTTCAAAGCGAGCGGGGTTGCATAGAAAAATGGACCTACCAATTGGTGTTCTCCAAATTGAAAATCTGATAGCCAATCCTGTAATTGCATGATGTATCTCCTTCTATACTTTTGTATCATTATATCACGCTTATCAAAATTCTGTCTAGTTTTCCATAGGAAAATATGATAGACTGGTACTAAACACAAACTAAGAGAAAAATATGAAAACAGCATTCATTTCAGAAAAAGCCAAATCACGCTTTAACCTCAATTTTATCCTATCGCCTATCACAGCACTGGTCTTGATGGCAGTAGCTGAAACAGTTGGTTACTTTGCCTTTATGCCCTTATTTTTCATTTTCATAGATAATGCCTTTGTGACACTCAGTCTTGAATTATTGGCCTTTTCCTTCATCAGTCTTGCCATCATACTCTGGGCAAGATTTGTAGAAAAAAGTCCTTGGCTTGGGCTTGGGATGACAAAAAAAGGAGCCTTCAAAGACTTCATACTTGGATGGGGAATTGGTGCAGCCATGTTGATAACCTGTGTCTTGCTTATGTGGGGATTTGGTGCTATTCAAGTGACTAGTTTTCAATTCTCAGCGAATTTAGTAGGAGAATTTCTTATCCTCGTACTTGCTTGGTCCATTCAAGGCACAGCAGAGGAATTATTGACTAGAGGCTGGATGTTTTCATCCCTAGCTGCCAAGCACAATATCCCTGTCGGTATCCTTGTTTCCTCCCTCTTTTTTACCTTTCTCCATCTTGGTAACGACGGGATTTCCCTCATTCCCCTTCTCGACCTAACACTCTTTGCCATTTTAGCCTGCTTAGTCATGTTAAAAACCGGTAATCTTTGGGTAATAGGTGGTATCCATGCTGCCTGGAATTGTTTCCAAGGAAATGTCTTTGCCTTTCCAGTGAGCGGAACACAGGCTGGCCAAGCCTTTATCTCCGTAATTACAACCGGCCCAGACTGGTTGTCAGGTGGTGCATTTGGTGTGGAAGGCTCAGTTATCAGCCTCCTTATCCAAGCTGGTATGATCACTTGGTTGGTATATGAGCTCTATTTCACATCACCATCAAACCAACATGAACTTTAGCAATGATGATAAAAAATACAGACAAAATCTTGCTGATTACTAAATCCAGCAGAAACTGTCTGTATTTTTATTTCAATGTAGCTGTATAAAATCTATGCTTATCCTAGTTCCGAAGACCAAATGGAATCTACCCTCGAAAGTAACAAAGGATTTTTGGCAATTAAATCCTCATAAAACAGGGCTTGGCAGGTCCAATAATAAGGATAAACATACAAGGCCAACAAACCAAAAGTCAGTAAAATACCGATGAACCAACCAATAAATGACAAGTCAAGCATGAATCGACGCCACTTATTACCTTTCATCAATTGCCAACTTTGTTTGAATAATTTAAACGGAGAAGAATAAATATTATTTTCCAAATGATCATAAAGAAGAAATTGAACCTGACTGAGACCATAATCTACTAATAGACCACAAACCAAGCCAATCACGACTAAGATTACTCCTATTTGAAAATAGGAGGAACTAAAAAATCCTGAAAAATCAGGTTGATAGCCAACCGGAGCCCCAACAATGAAAACTGTACTGAAAAATGAAATACTAAGTAAAGCCATCCCAATGACAGCTGGGAAACCAGCTATATAAATAACGAGCATTTTCAAAAAGGTCGTGACCAGAATAGGTAAAAAATTCTTCCCATCCAGTAGACTAAAACACTCTGAAAAGCTGACCTTGTCTCGCTGCTTTCTTACGACTCTTATGAGTTGAAAACAAGCTGTCACAATTAAACATTGTGCAATAAAATCAAATATGATTGACGGGCCAAGCGATATATAATTGTGACTCCATGTTACCCCATCTTTTACAATGGTACTTCCCCAAAAGACGATACCCGTTCGTCCCCAGATTTGTTTCAAGCCATAGTTAAGCATGCCTGACAGAAATGAAATCAAGACGGGAGCCATAAATAAGGCTAACATTCCCTCTGTATTCTCCCGAATAAGAGTAGCCCTTGCACGAATATCACTATTAGTCATAAGAAAACTCCTTTCTCTTTTGTTACATATATTATACTACTTTATTTAAAAATGCACCACAAATATATAAAATTGTAGAAAAAATCCCTTCAAATTACGAAGGGAGGCAACCTATTTCACTTCCGAATGACGATAGCCATAGAATAGATAAATCAAACTTCCTACGATGAGTGCCACTCCAAAGGCTAGCCAAGTATCAAAGCTGTATTGAAACATAAAGGACAGACAGATAATGATGGAAAGGATTGGCAAAACCGGTACAAATGGCGTTTTAAATTGTCCTGCTTTTGGCAAGCCCTCAACCTGACGCAGACGAATAATACCCAACGCCAGCATAATCAAATAAGCTAAGGTACAGATATTGAGGAAGGAAGCAATACTTGCTAGTGGGAAAATACCTGCACAAATGGCTGCAAAAATCCCCACAAGAATGGTCGCATTTTTAGGAACCTTGCTTGTTTGTGTCAATCGGCTCAATGATTTCGGTAGCAAACCATCACGACTGATGGAATAGACCATTCTCGACAAGGCGTAGGTCATGGAAATACATACTGTAATCAATGTTAGGATTGCAACAATAGAAATATAACTCGCTGCCCAATCCAATCCAACTTCTCGAAGTGCAAAGGCAACCGCATCTGCCACATTCAACTTAGTATAGTGAACCATACCAGTCAATACTAATGTCACTACAATATAAAGAATTGTTACAATGGATAGAGACAACACGATTCCCTTTGGTACATTCTTCTCAGGTTTTTTCACCTCATCAATCGCTAATGAAATAGACTCAAATCCCAGGAAGGCAAAGAACATAAGGGACGCTCCTGCCATAATTCCCGCCTGTCCACCATAAATGGCACCAAAACCAAAAGGAGAGAAGTTCGACCAGTTTTCTGGTTTGATAAAGAATAACCCTACTAAAATAAATAAAGCCAACGCTGAAAATTTCAAAACTACCAAGGCTGAATTGAAACGAAGAGCTGCCTTAGAATTAAGCAAGACCACTCCTACCACAAAAATCAAGACGAGAACTGGTAAGAGGTCTACATAGGTACCTGCAGCGGGGTTAAAAGTTCCATTCAGAGCTGTCGGCATAGCGATACCAAAATTAGCCAGCAGTCCTTTCAAATAAGCTCCCCAACCAGATGCAACACTCGATACAGCAGTCAAGAATTCCATGATTGTCAGCCAGCCAGCAATCCAGGCAGGAAATTCACCAAAAACCGAGTAGAGATAACCATAGGCACCACCGTTAGTCGGTATACGCGAGGCAAATTCTGCGTAAAACAAGGCTGTTAGTCCGACTGAAATTGCTGCAATAACAATTGAGATGATCAGAGCTGGCCCTGCATACTGGGCTGCTGCCAAACCAGTTACCGTAAAGATACCTGTTCCAACCATCGAACCGATACCTAAAAATATCAGATCAACAAGCCCCAAATGCCGCCGCATCTGACTGCTGCGAGCCACTGCTTGTTTTTTTCTAAATAAACTCACAAAATACTCCTTCAGAATAAGAATATGGATACTCGACAGAATAATCTACGGATTCCTGTCAAAGAACCATAACACCCCATTATACCATAAGTTGAAATATTTCGCATGGGTGATGACAAGCAAAAGAGCAAGGCTTTTCTACCTCACTCTTTCTTCTTATTATTCTGGATTAACCTTAAAGTTTTTAAGATAATTTTTCTTATCTAACTGACCGCTAAAGTGATCTCCTACTTTGATAAACGGTAATCGATCTGTACTATCTTCCGTTGCTTTGACTTTGTAAATCTTGCCCTCAGACTCAATATAGTAGATTGTCGCGCCGCCAATTATTTGACTCGCTAAAGCTTCTACTTTTCCACTGATAACCTCAGTCTGTTCACCAACTTCTCCATTTTCAGTCACCGTCAATCCTGAAAGGCTAGAAGCATCCGTTCCTGTGACTTGAGAAATTAAGAGCGCAATATCGTTGTTAACAGTAACCTGTTGATAATCTTCGGCATCAACAAGAGCGTATGATTTAACCAAGCCGGCATCATCTTTCAAGGATACTAAATAGTAGGCTGTATCAGCCAACTTAACTAGGCTTGGAGCAGTGGCTTTATAGCCTTTTTCCTGTACTTCACCTTCTGCGGACTCTTGCGCTGCTGTTTCAGTCGCCGAAGCCAATTTGTAGTTGGTAATTTCACGAGTTCGCATATTGACAAGAATGAATCCAAGGTTGGATGAATCAGCAGTTGCTGAGGTGATACCTGTGTAGAGATAAATATCTGAGCTGATAGAAATATAATTATAGCTGTCTGTTGTATTTTTCACACCAGTTTGACTGAAAATAGTATTCCAGAAACCATTTTGATAAGTATAGTGGTCATCTACACGGCTGATAACATTGTTTGCCGAATAAACACGGTCTACCCACTCTGGAATATCTTCCAGACTATACTTCTTACTTTCGCCTGTTACTGCATCCAATACAATAGCACCAATCGGATCATTTGATGAAAGTCCAAATTTTGGCTCGTAAATCGTTGCAATATAATATGGATTTCCTTGGTCATCCACTTCGAAGGATGGTTTCCCAAAAATAGTTGTCGGGTATTGCAGGCGAAGATGACGTAGGGTATCATTCAGCAAAAATTCGGAATCTGAATAGTGCATGGCTTTGCTCAGCTTGGCAAGTTCTGCCTTCCCTGTGGTCTGATTAACCTTCACGTAGTAACCAATCCCATCTTGATGGTTGCTCAGCCATTTCCAAAAATTCTTATATTCCAAAGGCGATACGCGAAACGGCTGCTGACCGATAGTAATCTGGCGATAATCATCCGAAATGCCAAACTGAGAGACCTTGTCAATGGTACCTAGATAAGTATCACCGATTTTTTCGGCTGAGGCACGATCTAGGAGGGCCAATTTGGATATGTCTGTTTCAGGAAAATCTGCTTTAAAATCCGCATCCTTGACGCTTATGACAGCAGCGTAATCCTTAGCACGAAATACACGTGAGTTGATAAGCCCCAGCCCCAACAAACCCAGGACAACCAATATCCAAATTCGTCCCAACCATTTTAAGTAAGCTGGCAGTTGCGAGGTTTTAATCTGATAGGTATCTACTTGTCTCTGGCGACCGGAAATCTTAGTCACCTTTTGAAAAGCACCTTTGGAGCTGAACATGGAAAGTATGAGCCAGACCAATCCGACAGATTGAAGGAAAAATATCCAGAAGTCCACACTCAAAATATTTAAAGCAGGCAACTGGTACCAGTAGTAGATTAGCATTTCCAAAACTAGGGCTAACCAGGCAAAAACAAATAATTTTCTTTTCATAATAACCTCCTTGACACAGATTTATTAGTTCTATTGTATCACAATTTTAATGTTATAATACAAGAATTATAAAATTTTTTTCAAGTTCCCTTGTTCGCCTACAAGTTTGATTTTTGGTATAATGTAAAACAGTAACAGACTAGAAAAGGAAAATTATGAAACTCATTTCTTGGAACATTGATTCTCTTAACGCTGCATTAACTGCAGAGTCTCCTCGCGCCCTATTATCACGCGCAGTCATCGATACACTTGTGACAGAAGACGCTGATATTATCGCCATTCAGGAAACAAAATTGTCAGATAAGGGACCGACTAAAAAGCATCTAGAAATTTTGGAAAGCTACTTCCCTGGATATGCCAATACCTGGCGTTCCTCTGTAGAACCAGCTCGCAAAGGCTATGCTGGTACACTCTTCCTCTACAAAAACCATCTAACTCCAACCATTACCTTCCCTGAGATTGGTGCTCCAACAACCATGGATTCTGAAGGGCGCATCATCACGCTAGAATTTGATGACTTCTATGTCACACAAGTTTATACGCCAAATGCTGGTGATGGCTTGAAACGGCTTGCTGACCGTCAAATCTGGGATGTACAGTATGCCAAATACCTATCACAGCTTGACAGCCAAAAACCAGTCCTAGCCACAGGTGACTACAACGTTGCCCACAAGGAGATCGACCTGGCTAACCCATCCAGCAACCGCCAGTCACCAGGATTTACAGACGAAGAACGTCAAGGTTTTACAAATCTACTTGCTAAAGGTTTCACTGATACATTCCGCCACTTGCATGGGGATGTCCTCAACGCCTATACTTGGTGGGCTCAACGCAGCCGTACTAGCAAAATCAACAACACAGGCTGGAGGATTGATTACTGGCTTGTCAGCGACCGCATCGCCGACAAAGTAAGTAAGTCAGATATGATTGACTCAGGTGCTCGTCAAGACCATACACCGATTGTTATGGAAATTGAGCTATAAATAATAATACAGTTCACCCAAAAAAGACTTAGAACAGCCATCAGAAACGGTGGTTCTCTAAGTCTTTTTTCTTTTATTCCTGTTACACTCTACCTATCGTACTTTAGTAACTCGACATACTCTCACAAGCTTGCCCAACTTGTAGGCAAGATAGACAAACAAGAACCAGCCAAAAAGGGTCAGATAGGCGATGAAACTTACACCTTTCTTGCGATAAGATTCCAGCACTGCTTGACTAGACTGTGTTTTTTCTTCTGAAGCTGCTACCTGCTCGCTACTATCATGATGACGATAGGCATTGACCAAAAGACGATAATCAAAGGGCGGAACCAGAGGATCGCAGGTCAAAAGGGTCAAGACATCCTGTTTTTCTATCGGAAGCAATTTTTGCCAATCGGTTGCCTTGATGATTTCTGTATTTTTGACCCGATAGGTGACTACTTTTTCACCAATTTCAACAAAAATCTCATCGCCCTCACGCATTTCATTCAATCGGAAAAAACGCAAATCACTATACCAACTTCTGTGGCCAGCCAGCACACTACGACGATCCCGACCTCCGAAAGGCAAGTCCGTTCCTGACACCACCGCTACACCCTGATCAAGATGGGAATCACTGGCTCCCACCCGAATAGGTTGGCGGATTTCAAGACTAGGAATACTTACATAGCCGATGATGGTATCTCCAAAATCAGATACGGACTGCTCATCTTTCCTAGTCTCAGCAAAGGGATCAACTGTTGCCAGTTGACCACTCCGCACTACTTCCTGATAGTGTTCGATGATCTCTTCCTCTTTCTGGGAAAATCCTGACTCCGACTTTTTATAACTCTGGTAAGCAAAAAATTCCCGCACCTCATGAACTGTCATATTGCTGAACAATAATAAGGGCAACAATAATCCCACTATCATCAATAGATAGCCAACAATTTTCAACCTCATGACCGTCTCACTCAGTTGCTCTTTGGATGCTCAACATTCAATTCTAGAAATCAGCTTTTGTCGCATCCAATCCTCCAGTCTTCAAACCATCCAAGTCTTCCTGGCTTAGTCCTGTCAGTTCCTTTATCAGCTCATCCGTGAAATTCTTCACCAACATCTGACGAGCAATCTTGAGCTGACCTTCTGCCCGTCCTTCTAACCGGCCTTCTTCCTGACCACGTCTTCTTCCTAGTATGAACGATGTTTCCAATTCACCAAAATGATTGGCGGCACTATAGGCTAGTTGATCAATCATTTATGTTCACCTTTCAAACCATCCAAATCTTCCTGGCTTAGTCCTGTCAGTTCCTTTATCAGCTCATCCGTGAAATGCTTCACCAACATTTGACGAGCAACCTTGAGCTGACCATCCAGCATACCTTCTGCTCGACCTTTTTGAAGTCCTTGAGCCATACCTTCTTCCTGACCACGTCTTCTTCCTAGTATGAAAGAAGTCTCCAATTCACCAAAATGATTGGCGGCACTATAGGCTAATTGATCAATCATTTATGTTCACCTTTCAAACCATCCAAGTCTTCCTGACTTAGTCCTGTCAGTTCCTTTATCATCTCATCCGTGAAATTCTTCACCAACATCTGCCGAGCAATCTTGAGCTGACCTTCTAATCGACCTTCTGCCCGGCCTTCTAACCGACCTTCTGCCCGGCCTTCTAACCGACCTTCTAACCGGCCTTCTTCCTGACCACGTCTTCTTCCTAGTATGAACGATGTTTCCAATTCACCAAAATGATTGGCGGCACTATAGGCTAATTGATCAATCATCTTCGCTCACCTTTCAAGCCATCCAAATCTTCCTGACTTAGTCCTGTCAGTCTCGCTATCATTTCATCAGCGAAACCTTCTACTAACATCTGCCGAGCAATCTTGAGCTGACCTTCTAATCTGCCTTCTGCCCGGCCTTCTAACCGACCTTCTTCCTGACCACGTCTTCTTCCTAGTATGAACGATGTTTCCAATTCACCAAAATGATTGGCGGCACTATAGGCTAATTGATCAATCATCTTCCTTTCCTCCTCTGTCCATGTATTTCTATCCAGCAGGTGTTCGGCCCTGCTGATAGCGTCTGTTTGTTGCTGGCTAAATTCACGATTGGCAAAAAATTCCATCCACAAGCGTTGGTTCTTAGCCAATTTTCCCTCACTCAGCTTGTTCAATTCAATAATAACCATTTCAAATGGTTTCTTCATCTCCCCTTGCTCTCCAAACGGAATTTCCAACACCTGTCCATTTTCCTCAGCTGTCAAGACAAAGGAATGGATGGGCTGCTTATCGTCGAAATACTGGGTGGCGACCAAGGCTATGGAATAAACTGGTGAAATCTTGTCGTACATGTCATGGGTTCGTTTGACCTTGTCCCGAACATTGGGCAAATCCTTGACCAAGTGCTGACAAGAGTAAGTCCAGAGACGTTTGATAAAGCTGTGTTGGTGAACCACCTGAATTTCAATGATAACCTGAGTGCCATCATCCAGTCTGGCTAGAATGTCCACGGTGGTGCTAAAATAACCCTCCCGTTCTTTCTTCAAATCAGCAATCGTTCCATTTAAAATCTGAACAGACTTGGGACGAAAGCCCAGAAAGGTCTCAATGAAATCAATGGTAATTTCGTGGTCATTAAATATCTTTTTTGCCACGATATCAATCATGGGATTGATGCTATGTCGAAATTTTGTCAATTGTGTTCCTCCGATAAATAGAATTGAGCATGACTCTCTATCTATTAATTCGAAGTTCCTAGTAATATTATAGCACTTGAGAGAATTTTTTTCCAGAGACACTCGGTGTTTTCAAGAAAAAATACACCTGCTGATACTTGATTCCAGCAGGTGTATTCTGTCAACAATATGACCAAAGGTAGACTAAGTCTTTTCCCCTTTCTTGTATGTGACCAAGCGGTAGCCTAGCAAGAAGAGAATAATGCCTAGCGATAAAACCGCTATGACCACCGCATTTCCGGTATATGGGATTTCAATACCGGGAGGTGTAACGGGTTTGTTCTTTATGCGGATGACATCCGAAACATGCGAATCCAGACTAATCTCAAAGGGAATGGTATCCTGACTGAGAAGATAGCCCTTGGGAGCCTTGATTTCCTGGAGATAGTAACTACCATAGGGAAGCGGTCCTACTTTGAGGTGACCTCCATTTTCCGAGGTCAGATGATAGGGTTTGCCGTCAATCATCACTTGCCTCAGTTGACCGTCCACCTCTTCCAAGACTTGGAAAGTCGCTCCTGCCAAGGGGGCAGTACTTGTAGAAACCTTGAGAAAATTCCTATAACCCACTTTTTCCCCCGGTAGTCCAACCTTAGCCTGTATGGTCTGTAGGCGTCCGTCTACCTGGAGGACAAAGGGAATGACCTCAATGGTAGTTGCTGACCCCTGCTGTCGAATGTAGTACCAGCCCTTTTTCAGACCAGAAAAACCTACAAATCCTTGAGGAGTCATGGGGTCAGAAAGCTGGGCTTGTCCATACAGCTGACTTAGCTCCGCTCGACTCAAGGCATAGAGTTTCTCTGCCAGTTGCTCGGGAGTCTCTCGATCCCCCTCCGGCAGATACCAGGCTTCAAGACTCAAATCTAGCTTGCCCGCATCCATATGCTCTGGCAAGGAAATGCCGACCTGAATAGAATAGGTATCCTCTGCTTGAACCAAAAGAGAGGGCAGAGACAACGAACAGACCAGTGCAATTATGCAACAGACTAGCTGTTTAATAATCCTCATCAGACCCTCCTTTTCTACTCTATCCTAGGCTTCTTCTGCCTGACGTTTTTTCATAGCGATGAATGCAAATACCATTGTACTCAAACCAACCACTGTGAAGACAAGGGTACCAATACCACCGGTTTGTGGAATGGTTACTTTCTTGTTACGAATTTGAGTATGCTGATCAATTGATAATTTAGCTCTATTATCATTCCAGCTACCTTGTTGAACTTGGAATTCAATACCTGTACTCAATAATGCATAACCTTCTGGCGCCTTGGTTTCTTCCAAGGTATAGGTACCTTGTTTTAAACCCTTGACTTCAAATTTACCATCCGTAGAGGAGATAAACGTAAAGGCTTGAGATTTATCATTAACCCATGTCCACTGCATATTCAAGGCTTCATAAGCTGCATCACGTGCTGATTTTTCAGTTTCAGCGTTTCCATTTTTCAAGGCTGCTCGATACGCTTCCTCTGATTGCTTATATCTGGTCAATTGTTCTTGTTGAGTTTGACTATCCTTCAGTGCAAGGTATTTGTTTTCTTGGTTTTTCACCACAAACTCTGCACCAAGGAGTTTCTCAATTCCCTGTACATCTGCTTCCTTATCATCTGTCTTGATGAAGCGTTTACCATAAGTGATAACTTTTGGCTGTTCTGGAACGATTGGTGGTGGGTTGTCCGAAGGGTTGTTGGTTACGGTGAGGATATGACCTTTATCAGCTCCAGGTTCAACAGTATAAGTTGGAATGTAACCGTTAATATCCTTTTCGACAACTATGTATTCTTTTGTTGATTTTAAATCAGCATGAGTAAACTCAATTTCTGTTTGACCTGGTTGAATTGTAATTTCTTCACCAATCTTTTTACCAGTTTCTTTTTCGTAAACAACAAAAGTCGCTGATTTATCTCGACTGCCATCTTTCCAAGTTTTATTGATTTTAATTTTCAGCTGACCACCATCTTCTTTTGGTGTAACCGGATCTGGCTCATCATTTTTATCTTCACGTGGGCGGTTACCATAGTGGAAGGTCACTTTGTTAGGGATTTCAGTATCAACCTTCGCTGAGTCGTTGAGAACACCCTTATAGGTCAACGTAATGTTAACATCCCGATCTTTAGCCGCTGTCTCAATAGCAGCTAGACCCGCCTCATTCACTTTCACCATGAAGCCACGCTTATCGTCAGTTACTGTATAATGAGTACCTTTCTCTAAACCCGCAACTTCTTTAGAAGCCACAGTTAATGAACCTTGGACAAAGTCCAAACCTTCAACCATCAAGTCTTCCCAGACAATTGTCTTGTAAGAAGAGCCTTTTGGAATTTTTGTAGTGATTTTATAGTCTATTTCTTCGCCAATTGCGACATTTTTAGTTTGAGTGCCACCTTCAGCAAACTCTTTCGTCACTGTCGGCTTATCCTCTGTGTTCTTTGGATAAACGTGGAGAGGGTTATTTGTGCTATCAAAATATCCTGTTCCATCTGGACGAGTAACTGGTAAAACGAGACGGAATGGAACGGCTTTAGCCTCTGTCAATTCACTACCTTTATCATTACCTTCTTGCTTGTTGTAGTAAGGTGATGCTACCTTATCTTCTACAAAGATATAAGTGCCATTCGGAAGTGTAAATTCTGCACCAGTATCACCTGCCTTAGTATTTACACCTGTAGTTCCGTACTCACCATCCATTAGTTGATAGTTTTCATCAATACCTTCACCAGTAATCCCTAGTTCAGTACCAGTTTTTGTTACATTACCTTGAGCTTGATCAACTTTCTTCCAAACCTTAAAGTTGACACCCTCAATTTCTTTCGCACTTGTACCGAAATAGTTTGTGAACGTACCTTGTTGAATTTGTGTTCCATCATACTTGTGAGTTTGTTGCTTAGCAGCATGGTCAAATGATTCTAAATCCTGTTTACTCATCAAGACCTTATGCACCACAACCTTAGTTTGATGCGTATCATCTGCATGTACTAAATGTCGAAGATTTCCCAATGGACCGAAAATCGTTAGAAGAACGGTCAAAAGGGAGAATACTTTTGTTAACTTTTTCACTATTTTCTCCTTTTCTTTTTTAATCTTTCAGTTTGCTTTTATTACTAGCACCAACTATCTGGGAGATAGTTGGTGGGTGGAAATCGAACGAACGCAGTTCTTGTCAAAATCTGCAGACTGTACTAAAGTACGTCAAAACCAGTTAACCAAGTAATAAAAGATAAAATGATATGTAGCCTATTTACGTATATGTTTCCAACGTTTTTCTTTTCCTAGCTCGACGGCAAGAGCCAGTAACATCATCACCCCCCCTAATGCAATATAAGGAATAATTCCTATACCACCCGTTTTCGGATATTCTCCTTTGCGGAGGTTTTTCACGATAATCAGGTGACTATCCGTATTGTCTAGACTGACGAGGTCGCCTCCATCTTGGATAGTGATGGCTCCATCTGCGCCTATATCAATATGGATTTCTTTTTCAATCTTTTGATAGCCGTCTGGTGCTACCGTCTCTTTCAAAATGTACGATTTCCCTACTGGCAAATTGTCAAAGAGAACTTCATCTCCTGTTGTCGTTGTTCTCTTAACAACTGCTGTCGCTTGTGCATTCCCACTTTCTTTCAATTCAAATGTCGCTTCTAGACGTTGAGCTGAATCACGATACGAGCGTTTTGCCAACTTGAACTGAGAGGTTGTTCGGGTATTTTTCATAGTAAAGACGACAAGACGATTCGTGTCTGCTCGAGACAATGATACCGTCTCGTCAGGATCATGAAGAAGGATGGAGCCATCATGGTTAATCTGGAAACGGTACTCCTTCTGATTGAGGAGATAGCCAGATGGAGCCTGTTCTTCCTTCAGAATATAGTATCCGTGTTCAAGATTAATCTGATAGATACCAGCACTTGTCACACCTTGAGCCAATGCCGTATCCCCTTTTGTCCAGTTAACATCTGTCTTGTAGATAGAGAAGCGAGCATTGTCTAGAAGAGTTGTCTCGTTTGCACTATCTATCTTTTTGACTTGGAAGTTAAAAGTACGAATGTTTTTAGCAACCATGACAAGCGTATCCCCCTGCCCTGTCTCAACGGATACAAAAGCCTGATCTGCATCAAGGAGCGTCAAGCGTCCGTCCTCCCCAATCTGGAGGCGCGTATCTCTGATTTTTGTGTAGCCTGATGGAGCTTGTATCTCTCTAAGGACGTATTCTCCAGGTGGGATATTTGGAAAATCAATCGTATTATCAAAATGAGAATAGCTGTTACCCTCAAGGGCTTTCATCTGACCATTGATGAGCACTTGCACCTTATTGCTACCATCTGCGTTTGGACCTTCAGATGGATAGAGAGCAAATCGAGCATCAGATACTCCGTTAGTTGGATTATCATAGTCGCGCTTCTTAATCTTCAAGCGATAGGTCTTCACCTTGTTTTTCACCGTGATTTGAATGACTTTGTCATCCGAAAGTGGCGCGACAGCAATAAGGTCGTTGCCATTCTCTACAGTTGTTGTGCCATCCGCAGCAATGATCAATTTGTACTTGGTTCCATTTGTCTGGAAGCCTGCTGGGGACTGGGTTTCTTGTAAATAGTAGGTACCCGGTGTCAAGGCTGGAGTTTCTATCTCTCCAGTAGCGCCTGTCACCAAGTCACTTCCAACCTGCGTGCGTCCATCCTCACCAAAGAGTTTGAAGGTTGCATTTTCAAGCTTGCGGTTCTCATCCCTGCTATCAACCTTGATAATCTTCAGTTTCGGTTTGAAGATGTTGGTGAGTTTGAGATTTATCCGTCCATCTTTTGTATTGATTTCCGCATTGGTCGGTGCGCCGTTTGCCAACCGAACTTGACCATCTGCTCCAACGATAATATCAAACGGTTGAAGCAATTCGTAACCAGCTGGTGCAACTAACTCACTAATCGTATACGTTCCCTGAGGAAGTTTAAAGACAGCGTTGCCAACGTCATTGGATTGGGTCCACCAGGTCAAGGATTTGTTTGCGGTATCAATCGTTGCACGATACTGTTGTCTATGCAAATCATTATCGCTAAATAGCGGAGCTGGTCCATTATTTTTTGCCTTGATTTGCAGCTGAACACCTGCCAAATTGATCGTCGGCGTTAGGTTGCTAACCTTTTCGATACTGAAATCTGTAAATGGTCTGTTCTTGACGACAAGTTCTATCTCGTTATTGGCATTCACAGCTTGACCTTCCAACAAGTCTTGTGGTCCTTCCACAATCGTAATTTGTCCATCTAGACTGATGGTCAATTTGATTTTCTGGATCGGATTGTAGCCTGTTGGGGCTGTGACCTCTTTGAGGACGTAAGTGCCCGGGCGCAAATTGCGGAAGGTGAGGCTATTTTCTGCCTGTGTAGTATTGCCTTGGCCCAGTGGCGGCCTCGTCTCGTTCTCATCGTAGAGTTCAAAACGGGCATCAAGTCCTGTATTTGGATTCGCAAGGTCTCGTTTCTTGATAAGCAAATTGTAGGTGAGTAATTCGTTTTTCACGAAGATTTTCAATACATTTTCAGTAGCGGTGTCAATCCTAACCTTATCATTTGTTCCAACGAGGGTGAAGCGGCTCACTGTCTTCATCTGCCTTCCGCTATGGGGTCGCTGTAGTGTCTGCAAGTCTAGTAAGACTGGACCAGCTAAAGCACGATAACCAGTTGGCGGTGCGACTTCGACAAGGGCATAGCGTCCCAGTACCTTGGCTTGTAAAGCCTGACTTACTTGACCGTTTGTCAATGTAAAGGTTTGGACGAGATTTTGATCTGTCAGAGCGCCTGTCACCGTTTGTGACGTTGCATCATCTGGAACTTTATAGAGCTTAAATGTCACTTCTTGTTGGATAGTACGGTTATTCATATCCTGCTTCTCGATTTGAATCTCAGGATGTTGAATATTCCCAATTGGGAATGTCTGCCCACCTTGAAGACTTACGGACTCCGCTTCTTGGGCTGAGATACGTAGCTCACGAACCCCATACCATTTGTTTACGACTTGCTCTTCATTTCTCACACGAATGTAGCGAGCCACTATGTCCGTGTTCAAATCGACCAATCCATGCTCTGTATAAGTAGACAGTGGGAAATAGGTGCGTCCATCTATTGAGTACTCAAGTGTGAAGCGGTTGAATCTATCTAGCGGATTGTGCAGAGTGCCTTGCAAGTAGTGAATGTGTCGAACACGTTTGACGCCTTGTAAGTCAACCCCTAGATAAGCTCCAGCAGGAATATTATCTCCTTGACCATTGAAATTCTGGTAGGTCACAGAAGTTGTATCACTTCCATCAATTGCGTCTCCATCTTGTCCTGACTGGATATTGGATAAGTCAGGGGACTTGAAGAGGGTTGCACCTGCGACACGTTCGATCTGAGCTGCGTTCGCTACTTTATAGAGAGAAACTCCTGAGCGACTCACGGATACCTTATAGGTAATCGGCTCGACCATATAGCCCGCTGGTGGTGCTGTCTCGACTAGGGTATAAGAACCGTAGGTCAGGTTAGTAAACACGAAGTCTTCTGTCGCAGCATGTGTCTGAACGGCTGATACTGCGGTTGCGTCATTGTCCTTGGTCAATGTAAAGGTCATCTGACCCGTGATAAGACTCGGCAAGTCTTCCAATCCCTTGATGCGTTTGGAAATGCGCAGGGTTTTCTTACTGTCGTTTTTCACCGTCAGTTGAAGCGTATTGCCACTTGATGCACCAACTTGTAGAAGCTCCGTATCTCCTGACAGGATTCGTAATTGACCTGCCTGCGTGATTTCAAGTCGAACTGGATCTACTTGAATATAACCTGACGGCGGTGTTACTTCTTTGAGGACATAAGTGCCAGGGAGCAACTGGCTAAAGGTATGTGAATGGTCACTTTCGTTGGTCTGACCTTCCGTAATCTTACTTATCCCATCTGCATTATACAGTCCAAATGTCGCTATCAATCCTTGTTGAGCATTCTGGGCATCCCGTTTCAAAATCTTGAGGTCATAGGTTTCTCTCTCATTTTTAACGGTGATTGGGATAATCTTATCCGCACCCTGATCTTGACTAGCTCCAACCTCAATCTTACCATCAGCATTAGTAATCTGAGCCGAACCATTGTCAGCAATGACAATTCGGTATTTCAGACTATTGGCCTGATAATCTGTCGGAGGCTGACTTTCTTGCAAATAGTAGGTACCTGGTTCCACGCCTGGAAGCGTGATTTCACCGTTGGTGTCTGTCGTCACTTCCTGACCTATCTGCGTATTTTCATCCGGTCCAAATAGCTTGAAGCGAGCACCTGCTAGCTTACGGTTGACATCACGGCTGTCGACTTTGGTAATCTTTATCTTAGGCTTAAAGACGTTGGTGAGTTTGATATTGATCCGTCCATCTTTTGTACCTTGACTGACCTGCTCAGTATTTGTTCCCTGAGCAAGCTGGACACTACCATCTTCTGCCACAGTGATATCGAAAGGCTGTAGCTGCTCGTAACCTGCTGGTGCAGAGAGTTCGCTGATGGTATAGGTTCCTTGTGGTAGCTGGAAGACAGCATTTCCTGCTGCGGAAGTATTCCATTCAAGGGCCTTTTCAGTGTCAATCACACGACCCTGATAGTTTGTTTCATGCCAGCTTCGATTACTAAATTGCGGCATCTGATTGCCATTCTTAGCCTGAATCCGCAACCGCACACCTGTCAAGGTTGTCTCGTTGCTACGTTTGTCCACCTTCTGAATACTGATTGGCGTATAGGTGCGGTTTTTGATAGTGAGGCTAATGGTAGTATCAACTGTGTTACCCACTTCTACCATTCTGGTTGGGGTATCCAGTACACTGACCTGACCATTGTTCGCAATGACAATCTTGAAGTCTCTTAATGGATTATAATTGATTGGCGTTTGCAACTCTTTGAGAATATAGGTACCCGGTCTTAGCTGACTAAAGGTATAGGAATGATCGCTTTCGTTGGTCTGACCTTCTGCAATCTTGTTTGTCCCATCTGCATTAAAGAGACCAAATGTCGCAGTCAAACCTTGTTGAGCATTCTGGGCATCCCGTTTCAAAATCTTAAGGTTATAGACTTTCTGTCTGTTTTTCACCTGCAATTTCAAAACATTGTCATTTGCTGTGCTGCTGGTATCGACAGTCACCTTATCTCTAGAGGATAGGACCGCAAACCGTGTCACATGTTTGTTTTTTGTATCTGAATGTGCCTGACGTGCCTCGGTTGCCTCAAGTAGGACTGGCTGGCTCAATCCAATATAGCCATCTGGGGCTTGGGTTTCGACCAAGGCATACTTGCCAAGTTCCTTGATGAGCAAGGTTTCATTACCAGTCTGTCCATTGGCTAGTTGGAAGGTTTGAATGAGATTGTTATCATTAATGGCAGTGGACAGGGTAGTTTCTGTAGTATCTTCCGGAACCTTATAGAGCTTGAAGGTCGCTGTTCCTTGGATAATGGCACCTGTCTCACTATCTCGTTTTTCCATTCGGATAAATGGATGTTGGATATTTCCGATTGGAAATGCCTGCCCACCTTGAAGACTTACGGACTCCGCTTCTTGTGCTGTGATACGTAGCTCACGAACCGCATACCATTTGTTGACGACTTGTTCTTCATTTCTCACACGGATGTAACGAGCAAGAAGGTCGGTAGACTGTTCAAAGCGTTCAGCCGTTGCTGATGAAGTGATTGGGTAGTAGGTCTCACCATCAATAGAATATTCTACTGTATAGCGATTCATCCTATCCGTTACATTACTCTGGTTTCCTTGTAAGTAGAAAACATTTCGAACTCGTTTGACGCTTTGGAGGTCAACGCCTAGATAGGCACCGACTGGGATGGTATTTCCCTGACCATTGAAATTATAATAGGTCACAGAAGTTGTTTCACTTCCATCAATGGCATTGCTCTCAGGACCACTCTGAATATTGCTCAAATCAGGAGATGTGATTAGGCTCGCCCTTTCAACTCGACTCGGTGTCACTTGGTCACTTGTTCGATAAAGGGATACTCCTGCTCGACTGACCGCAACTTTATAAACAATCGGTTCCACCATGTAGCCTGCTGGTGGCGCTGTCTCGACTAGGGTATAAGAACCGTAGGTCAGGTTATTAAAGACGAAGTCTTCTGTCGCAGCATGGGTCTGGACGGCTGGTACTGCGGCCGCATCATTATCCTTGGTCAATGTAAATGTCATCTGTCCTTGAATCAATGCTGGTATCGTTTCCAAGCCCTTGATACGTTTGGAAATACGCAAGGTTTTTAATCGGTCGTTTTTGACTTTGATTTGTACTGTATCTGGAGATGTTGCACTGGTGGCTATTCCGTCCGCAAACTCTTCACTCACTGTTACACGTCCATCTGAGTGGATTGTAAATGGTATTAAGTTTGTCAGTCGTGTATACCCTTGCGGTGCTCGGATTTCTTTAAGATAGTAGGTTCCTGCTTCAAATCCAGAATTAGCACCGCTTCCATTTGTGAATGTAAACATACCATTTTGCAGATTGGCAATTTGACCATTAAGCGTGTCTCCTGTAGCATTTGTCACCGTGAAACGTGGAGCGGTATCGTTGACGCCTTCCGTAATCGTTTGTCCTGTCTCCGCATCGATTTTTACAATCTTAACCTTAAATTTCGGTGGAGAGTTAACGATAGTCGAACTGCCACGAGTAAAGCGGGCTGTTCCATCTTCGTTTACAGTAAACTGAGCCACTGCTTGAGTTGGTTTTGCATAGCCATCTGGTGCACGAGTTTCCCACAGTTCATAGGTGGTATTTGGCAAGAGACCTTTCAGGACAAATTGTCCATTGGCTTTAGAGAAGAGGTTTGTTCGTACAACTGTAAAGCCAGTTGAGTGTATCTGACGCAATTCAAAGATTGCATTTTCCAATGGTTCTCCCTGAGCATTTTGCTTCGTAAACGTTAGTTCAAGCGGTTGATTATAGATATCCAGAGTCACCACACCATTGGTCAGTTGAGGAGTACTGGTCTGGCTGTTAGCCGTGTCTGCCTGTTTACGCAGTTTAAGCGTTCCATTTTCTTCATAAACCGTTAAGTTGATCTGCCCCATTCCACGATAGCCTGTGGGTGCTCTTACTTCCTCCAGCGTGTAGTTCCCTACTGTCAACTCATTAAAGAGGAACTCGTCTGATTCAAATGTATTTCCGAGCGTCTCATCATATGGCTGACCACCATCTGTTTTTCTCAGGCGGAAAACAGCACCTTTCAATGGAGTATTTGCCAGATCTTTTTTCTTGAGTTTGAGGCTGAGTTTCGCATCCTTCTTGTTTATAATTTCAAACGGTGCTTGGGCAGTATAGGATTGTCCATCAATCGTTATATTGTCTGAATTTCTAATAATCAATCTATGGACTGTCGTATCTAGCGTATAACCCGCTGGTGCTTCAACTTCCTTGAAAGTGTACTCTCCTCCTAAGATATTTGTAAATTCAAGAATACCTTGTTCATTTGAACGAATGGTTTGATAAGGGCGCTGTTTCGAGTCGTAGAGAGTAAAGACCGCGCCTTCTAACGGACGATTTTGCTGATCTACTTTCTTGACTTGGAAGGCATACCAGTCTGTCGGATAAGCTCCACCATTGGCAATCGTATCTCCTCCAACGAAAAAATTATCAGGTTTCAGACCACCACCAAGCACCACACTATTCCAGTTAACGCTTGTAGCATTCCTAAAACTTGTCTTACCAGAAGATTTTCGTTGCTTGAGACGAACAACGATTGTCTTATTTCTAAAACCGCTTCCCTCGTGATAAATTTCAAGAGTGTAGTTTGATTGGTAATTAAATTCGTTATTGTTCCAAGTCTCGCGTTTCAGTAGAACCGCAACCCCCATATCCGTACCTTTAACCTCGTAGTGATATGTTGTCTCCTCACCACTTCTTGAAGTTCCTTTAAATGTTAGTGGTACCATCTCTGATCTAGTATAGGAAGCTGCCGGATTTCCATCCGCAACAAAAATCTCTATATTTTTTGGAATACTTGTATGAGTATTTCCATCATACAAGGGCGAGTCCACATGAAGGCGATCCCAAATCTTACGGGCATTAGGACCGCTACCGCCAGTAATATCCTTTCTCCCTCCATTGTAGACTAGTTCCCAAGTAACAGAATCAGCTGTTTGATGAAAAACTTCTTTATGTACAGTACTAAACTGACGCAGACTTCCTTGAAGACCATGGCTACCGTTTTCAGTCGCATTAAGAGTTCCGTTAGCAGTCACCGTATGGCTACAATCAAAGTTTCCTCCCTTGTAGCTAGTCTTATATTTCAATTTTTTATTGACTATATTGGACTGGGTATCGATTGGATTTTCTAAATCAAACGAATACCACTCTGGTACAACTGGACGAACTCCAGTTAAATATGGTCCTCTGATATTTGTATCGTTATTGATTTGTACTAAATTTTGACTGCCGTCACTACCAATCTGAAACCATCCACTATACTCACTTACTGAATAGGCTGCCGATGTCAAAACAAACTTGATTTTTCTGTCTTCTACATGATAGGTACGAGCAAGGATTTCATTTGTACCGCTTTTATAAACCGGTGTCCATTCAACAGATGGATTGGCCAAATGGTCTAATTTTAACTCTTTTGGCAACTCAATCGTAAAGCTATCACCTTCTCTAGCAAAAGCTGGCAATTTGAAATAGAATTTTAGTGAACCATGAAATCCTCCCCATCTCTGCCCATTACGTTGCCAAGTTAACCAGTTGATATTGACTGGTTCAACACTAGTCACTCCATACGATTCACAAGAACCTGGTGGCGTAGGTGTTACAGGATTGCTAGTATCCTTTTTATTCGTAAAGACATACTGCAAATTTTTCCAATCCATCTGTGCAGTAGAAAGCGCATAGCCACCTGGAACATCTTCGGTCACTTCATAGTATATTCGTGTTTTTGTGGCAGTACTGCCTGTTCCAGAAAACTTTTCGACATTTGGAACGGTTACCTGTGTCTGATTCGCTTGCAAGGTTACTTTATGGTTTCTATAACTTCCACCATTGACAGAAAAAGTGACAGCGGTCTTCTCCGTACCAGTTGCCCATTTTTTCTGTATTGTAATATCACCTTTTAGAGCTTCTAGTGATGCACCCGTAATCGTATGATTTGCTTTTTCATTTGTCACATTGGTAATTGTCTCGACTACTGCAATACCTCCTGCTGGAACATCATTTACGGTAATTTGACTTTGCGTTTTATCAACTGTTTGCGTACTCTTTCGCCTATAATTCCCTCCCTCAGTAGGTTCATAGACATAGACAATCTTTGAATGAACTGTTTGTGTATTCTTATCTTCAGCAACGTCAAATGTATACGTTTGTACACTATCTGTCGTATTGAGACGAGAGGTATACCACTCAATCACCTTATTATTAGACTCGCGATAGCGACCATTCACTCGAATAGTATCTGATAATTTTGGTGTATCATAAGGTGAGGTGGTTTGATCACTTGGCAAGGTCAAACTACCTGCACTTTTAATGTTTCGCTCCTCCTCCCTAGTTAATACAATCGTTTGTCCATTTTGTGTCAAACGGGAACGTTCCGGCGCTTGCACCTTAACATCCGAATAATAATCCAGTGTGTAGTTCTCACTTGGAAGAAGAATCGGTGTTTCAATGGTGTACACATATGTGCCATCTTGAATCGGCAACTGATTTGTAACAGAATCAAATCTACCAGAATCACTATACCGACTCGTCTCAGGATTTCCAATCGTTTGTCCTTGGTTGTGGATAATAGATGTAATCTTAGGTGCTCCAAGTCCTGAGTCAACTGGTACCATAAAAGTATTTGCAATTTGTTTGATATATCTATCATTTGCTCCAGTAACAGTTGTAATATATTCCCAAATAATCTTCTTTTCACCAGTAGAGGTAACCTGAATTTCTTTCTTGCGTAAATCTCCTCCCTGTCTAAAATGACGTGTTACCCCCGGAATCTCAATCCGAATCGGGTCAAAAATATCCTTGGTGATTTCCTCTTCTTTCGTAACAGTAGTGGTTGTTCCATTCGGATTATTGATAATGGTCGTTGTTCTATCCGTATTCGTTTCTGTAATAGCCCTCCTAGTCCGAGCAGAGCGCAACATACTACCAATCCGTCCTTCCAACCCATTCTTTTTAGCATTGGTGACATGGATTATTTTTTCGGCTCCACTTTCTTGCAACTGAATGACTGTCAGCTGTTTCTCTACTTCGTAACCTTGAGCTGTTGACAATTGACTGATTTGGTACTCACCCAAAGGTAAGTCTTTCCAGTCTAAAATCCCCTGCTCATCAGTGCGACCGTTATAACTTATTTCTGGATTTTCTACCGATGTAATGATAAACTCCGCACCTGCGATGGGCTTGCTAGGTTGCAAGACACCTTCTTCATGTTCTCGTAATACCAAGCGTAGATTAGCTGTTTGAATGGCTAAAGCTTGTTCTTCTTGTATCACCTCTTCGCCTTCAGGTACTGGATTAGGCTGCGTGTTGTCAGAAGTAGATTCAGAAGTTTCTGGAATTGGCTGCTCGGTATCGGAGGCTACGGAATCAGTCACCATCTCTATACTATTCCTTTTGACCAATTCTTCAAATGTTTTCCAGTCTTCTGTTAAGATGGTCTTATAATCTGATGACAGAACGGCCATAAATTGACCAGTTTGTAGCGGCTTCTTTATCTTCAAGCGTAGCAGAATTTCCTCGTATCTCCGCTCAGGCTTCTCTTCATCTACCTTCCACTCTATATGGCGTTCAGGCTCTGGCTTGATTTTGATGGAGTAATAGCCTAGACCATATACAGGCAAGGAAGATTCTAGAGAATCCTGTGTTGCAACAGTTGGGGCAACTTCCTGCTCAGGAAATTCCTTGGGCACATCTTCTTCACGATAGTCTTCATCCTTGACAAAACCTGGTGGAAGTTTTTCCTTTGGAACCCCTTGCTCATCCAGCTGACTTTCCAGTTCCAGCTCATTCTGGACTACCAAGCTAAGCCCCTTGCTGATGTCTACTCCCTCTTCAATCTGGACAATCACATCTAGCCTATCGAGCTGCTTTTGACTGGTATCTAGCTTAATGGCCAGCTTTTGACCATCTTCCTTCAGATGTTCTATATACTTAGTCCGAATGGTTAGTGGCGTTGTAGCACTAACTGTTTCCGAAAAAATTGTTATCGGTAACCGAATAATATCCAGACATAGAACAAGTAATAAGAAAGAACTAAAAAAGTATCTTACCTTTTTCATAACTTTTCTCCATTTCATATACTTATATTCATCATTATTCTTTATCACGTTGTCATTACGTTGTCATTTCACCTAATTTGGCGTTTCAGTTGATTATACTAAATTTTTCAAAAAAATAAAAGTAGTTTACAGCAAAAAAACAAACAAATTCCACCGATATATATATATATATATGCAAATGCGATTTTTTCAGCAGTTTTTAGGGAATTATGAAAAAATTTTTGAAATTTTCTTGGTTTCAATCATACAAATATATATAGTTTTCATATATGTTTATTATGTTTATTTATACTCGTTTCATGATTGGTAATACTCTTCGAAAATCAAACTCAAACGTTGTTGACTTGATTTGATGAACTTCAGTTCTATCTTCATCTTCGTCGCCTAGTTTGATTTTGATTTTCATTGAGTATAACTATTGCCTTTATAGACTTTTATAGTCAATAAAAAAATCCCGACCTTATAAGCCGAGATTTTCATATTTTGTGCGATAGCCAATCTGTAAGATTTTCCCATCTTGAATCAAGAGAGGACGTTTGATCAACATGCCATCATTAGCTAATAAGTCTAATGCTTGATCCACCGTCAAACTATCAAATTTATCCTTCAGACCAAGTTGACGGTAACTGTTTCCTGAAGTATTGAAATATTTTTTCAAGTCTAAACCTGTTGCCTCCATCCAGGATTTGAGCTGGTCAGCACTAGGAGGAGTTGACTTGATATCAATAGCTTCAAATTCCAAGCCCAAACTCTTCAGCTCTGCTTTTGCTGCTCGACAGGTCGAACACTTGGGATATTCATAAAATAAAATCATATCTTCACCTCAAAGTATGGATTTTCGTGTTGCAAGAGCCAGATTTTTTTATCCAGTCCTCCAGCATAGCCTGTCAACTGCCCTTTTTGATTGAGAACACGATGACAGGGAACGATGACAGAATAGGGATTTCGCCCAACTGCTCCTCCTACTGCCTGACCAGAACAAAGGCCCAGTTGCTGGGCAAGTTGCCCATAGCTAGTCGTCTGACCATGAGGGATTTCTTTCAATAAAGCCCAGACTTTTTCCTGAAATTCAGTCCCAATAGCATCAAGTTGAAGGGCAGTAAAATCCACCTCCTCACCTGAAAAATAAGCATCCAGCAAGAGACTGGTCTGGTCTAAAATAGGGTGCGAGCCTAGAACTGGTTCTTCAGTTAGTCCTCGTTCAAAATACTTTTGGTCCTCAAACCAAGCTCCTCGCAAGCCTTTATCACTTGTAACCAAGGACATAGGCCCAAGTGGACTTTGATAGATTTGTTTATACAGCATGATTAGTTTTTATTCTGAATGACACGCACTTTGACAATTGCATCAGTCGCTTCAAAGTTAGCAACTAACTGATCAATCTTTTCCTTATCTGCTTCATCCAAGTCTAACAAGGTATAAGCATAGTCACCTTTTGACTTGTTGATAATGTTGTCAATGTTGATGCCCAATTCAGACACGGCTGTGGTGATTTTTGCCACCATGTTTGGAATATTTTTGTTGATGAGAGTAATCCGATACGGTGCATCTAGGAATTGTTTGACATTTGGGAAGTTAACTGAGTTGATAATTTCACCCGTCTCCATAAAACGACGAATGGTCTGACCAGCCGCAATGGCACAGTTAAGCTCCGCTTCTTCTGTTGACCCACCAACGTGCGGGAAGACGATAATGTTGTCTTTGTTGAGCACTTCTTCTGTTCCAAAGTCAGTGATGTAGTTCTTGATAACTCCTGCTTCGATAGCTTCAAACAGGTCAGCGTTATTGACCAACTCACCACGGGCGAAGTTAATCAAAGTCGTTCCTTTCTTCATTTGGCCAAAACTGTCTGCATTGAACAAATCACGGGTCTTGTCTGTCAAAGGAACATGGACTGTGATATAGTCAGCGTTGTTAAAGATTTCTTTCAAATCATCCACACGTTTGACATGGCTGGAAATGCTCCATGCTGTTTCAATCGACACATATGGATCGTAACCAAGCACATTCATCCCCAGACGACGAGCATCGTTGGCAATACGCGCACCGATAGCACCCAACCCGATAACGCCCAAAGTTTTGCCTGAAATCTCTGTCCCAGCAAACTGCTTCTTACCTGCTTCAACCTGCTTAGGTACATCATCTCCTGACAATGTATTTGCCCATGCCGTCGCTCCGATATAGTCACGGGCAGACAAGAGAATAGAAGCAAGCACAGCTTCTTTTACGGCGTTGGCATTGGCACCTGGGGTATTAAAAACCACAATCCCTTTCTCAGTCGCTTCATCAATAGGAATATTGTTTGTCCCTGCACCCGCACGTGCAATGGCTTTCAGATTTTCGGGAAAATCAAAGCCATGCAAGTTTTCAGAACGGATGATAAAGGCATCTGGATTGGCCGCATGGTCCCCATCAATCTGGAATTTATTGCCCAATTCCTTCAAACCAACCTGGTTAATATTGTTAAAAGTACGTACGCTAAATACCATTATTCTTACCCAAAAAGGCGGAAGAGCCTCCGCCTAACTTTCTTTCATATTTTTAATTATTTCCGAGTAACCAACGGTCGTCTTCACTGATTTCCTGGTAAAGACTCCGCTCGCTCTTGTGCTTGATTTTTTGATAGGCTAGACGTTCTCCATCTATTGGGACTTTACCACAATAGACATAGCCTAATTTTTTTAGAATGTGCTGCATTGTCTTATTCTGCTCGTGGGTATCACAGCGGAAATCCGGTCCTTTTTGACCTTCAATTAAACCTTGCAAAAAAGTTTGTATGATTCCTTGACCACGAAATTCGTCAGCTGCTGCAATTCTATGAAATGTTGTATATACAGGATGATTGTGCTGCCATTTTCCTTCATATATGGCCTCATATTCTGCTTCTTGACCACGATGAACGGCGGCATAAGCTGCCACCTTACCGTCAACTAGACCAACGTAACCTCTGCCAGAAAGAATGTCATCAAAGATATCCTCTTTATTAGGATACTCTCCCTGCCATTGATTGATACCGGAGGTTGCTAGAAATGCACGAGCATCTTCAAGAATATTGACAATAGCCTCCAGCTCATTGGGATGTGCTAATCTAATTTCCATTAAGCATTCTCCGCTGCAAATTTTTTCATGAATTCAATCAATTCAACCACACCTTGACATGGGAAGGCATTGTAGAGGGATGCCCGCATCCCACCTACTGAACGGTGACCTTTGATGTTTTTAAAACCAGCTGCTGTTGCTTCTTTGACAAATTTGGCATCTAATTCTTCACTTGGTGAGACAAAAGGAATGTTCGCTACTGAACGCTCTTCTTTTTTACGAACAGGGTTGCTGTAAAAAGCTGACGCGTCAATGTAATCGTAAAGCAAACCAGATTTTTCACGGTTGATTTTTTCCATTTCGTCCACACCACCGATTTCCTTGACCCATTCAAAGACAAGTTTAGAAATGTAGATAGAGTAAGCTGGCGGTGTATTATAAAGAGAGTCATTTTCTGCTTGAATGCGGTAATCCAACATGCTTGAAAGCATTGGTTGGTCGTTGAGGAAATCCTCACGCACAATGACAACTGTTACTCCAGCTGGACCAATGTTCTTCTGAGCACCTGCATAAATCATGGCAAAGTCTTCCACATTGTAGCGAGCCGCCAAGATGTTTGAAGACATATCACCAATAACTGGAACACCGTTGGTATCTGGAATATCGTAAACAGCTGTACCTTCAATGGTATTGTTGGTTGTCAAATGTACATAGGCAGCGTTTGGATCGATATCATTTTTATCGAAGGTTGGCAATTCTGCATAGGTGATATCTTCTGTAGAGCCAAGCAAGATTGGTTCAAAGTCAATTGTTTTAGACAGCTTCACAGCCTCAGTATAGGCTTTTTTACCCCATGAGCCACCGACAAGATAGTAGGCTTTTTTACCTTGGGCAAAGTTGAGAGGAATCATGGTAAATTCCAAAGATGCTCCACCTTGTAAGAACAACACCTTGTAGTTATCAGGAATAGCCATCAATTCACGAAGCGTCGCTTCAGCACCTTTAATAATATCATCGAAGTCCTTGGAGCGATGGGACATCTCCAAAACACTCATTCCCGAACCATTGTAGTCCAAGAATTCAGCTTGAGCACGTTCAAGCACTGGTTTTGGCAATACTGCAGGACCTGCAGAGAAGTTGTAGATTGTCATAAAATCCCTCCATTAAGTTAGTCTGTTCATTATATCACAAATATTCAGACAATTCCATAAAATATGCTGAGTTCTCAGAAAAGGTACGGAAAATACCTAAAAACCAAAAAGACCAAGCATTAGCCTAGTCCATGATATATATCGTATACTTCTTGTTTTTTGAGTTGGTAGCGTTTGGCCACTTCTTTGATAGCCTGATTAGGCTTGAGGCCTGCTGCAATTCGCTCTTCTACTTGGGCAATCAGGTCCACTTCTTTCACTGACTCAACCAAGTCTTCTTCAGAAGCACCTGCCACAATAATCAGACATTCCCCCTTGAGAGCATGATCTTCTAAATAGGCTACTATTTCTGAAATGCTTCCTCTCTGGTATTCTTCGTATAACTTGGTCAATTCTCGAACAACCGTTACCTGACGATCACCATAAACTGTCAACATATTTTCTAAGGTATCTGCCACACGATATGGAGATTCATAGAAAATTTGCGTCTCAGGATAGGTCTTTTTTTCTTGGAAAAATTCTTTTTGCTGCCCCGCTTTTCTCGGTAAAAATCCATAAAAAATATGTGGCTGGGGTGCCAAACCAGATGCAATCAAGGCTGTAATTCCCGCCGATGCTCCTGGAAGTGCTACAACAGGAATATCTTCCGCAATCGCTGCCCCTACCAGATCATGACCAGGATCCGAAATGGAAGGCAAGCCTGCATCAGAAACTTGCGCAATGGACTGACCAGATTTGAGCCAATCAATCAAAACTGGAATTTTTTCATGGGCATTGTGTTCATGAAAGGATATTTGCTTGGTTTCTACTTCAAAATGTTTGAGTAGGAGGCCTGTATTTCTCGTATCTTCCGCTGCAATTATATCCACCTCTTTCAAAATCTGAACAGCTCGGAATGTCATATCCTGTAAGTTTCCAATAGGCGTTGGCACCAGGTATAAAGTCCCAAAACTCGTCTGTCCCTTAAATGATTTTTGTACTTTCATCCTAATCTCGATTCAATAATTCTACACAGAACATACAAGGTTCATCATTATCCCTACGTTGACCATAAGAGAAGGTACAAATATGGAAACCATCTTCGTAAATATTCTCCAAATTCTCCTTACCAAAGTTGGAAGATTTATGGCCTGTCTTATCATCTTTTTCCAAACGTTCGCGCAACTTGGAATTTTCCAAACGGAGGGTCGTATTTTCATCAATAACTCCCTGTAAATGCTTTTTGATAGCATCCACTTCTGCCAACGTGGTTAGAAGATTCTGCGAAAAATCATCTAGGGCATCAAAAATTTCTTTTTTATCCATTATCTCCCTTTCTTTTATTTTACAGAGTTATATACTCTAGACTATTTTGTAGACTTACGTTTGCCTGCCACATCTTCTTAGCCTTAAGAACAGCATCCATTTTTTCACGTACGTTTGCCGATTCCATCATTTTCTCAGATAATATCAGACTCAGAAGGTCAAATAAACGTCCCTGCTCAGCTTTTTCCACAGCTAAAGACACTAGGATTCCAACTTGCAAATAAGCACGTGTAGGCTCCACCAAGAGCAAGTCTGTAAATTTCTTTGCCTGTCCCATCAAATCTAAAAAGTTTTTATTTTCTGCTAACTTTTTCGCTTCTTCTTGACTTGAAACCAGTTGAGCTAAAAGATTCGCTTGTGTTTTTAACAAGCCCTCCTCTTCTAACATTCGCTCCATGGCCGGAATATTTTTAGGAAAACCTATAATCTGTGTCCGACTCTTGATAGTAGGAAGGACAGCTTCTTCCTGATTGGTCAATAAGAAGATGTGAATGGCTGACTGAGGTTCTTCAATCACTTTTAGCAAAGAGTTGGCTGCGTTAGCATGCATTTTCTCAGCATCACGAATAATGAAAACCTGCTTATTGGATTCAAATCCAGATTGTGAAAAATTCTTAACTAATTCACGTATCGTATCTGTTTTGATAACATTTCCCTGCGGTGCAATAACAGTAAAATCTGAAAACTCATTTGCTTCAATTAGGCGACAAGACCGACACTTCTGACAAGGAAGGGCGCCTTCTTTCTCCTGACAAAATAACGATTGACTGAGAAAAATTGCCATATCAAAACTAGCAAAGTCACCTGAAAATAGATAGGCATGCGCCAAACGTCTCTGCTCTAAAATTGTCACAAAACGTTGAAATACATTGGGTTGTAAGTTTCTAAGTTCTTCAATCTTCATGTTCTTTCTGCAAACCGTTTCCTAATGACCGCCAGAGCATCTGCAACAACAGCCTCTAGTGGCTGGCTGGCATCAATCTTTACAAACCGCTCTGGTTCCTGCTCTAAAATACTAAGATAGCCTTGACGCACCCGTCTATGCATATCTGCTTTTTCCATATCCAAGCGATCCACATCACGGTCAGCATTGCGGGCAATTCGAGCCAGCCCCTCTTCTGTATCAATATCAAAATAGAGGGTTAAATCTGGCTTTAAACCATCTGTTGCAAACTGGTTAAGCCAATGAATGTCGTCTATATCCAAACCCCGTCCAAATCCTTGATAGGCAATAGAGGAATCGATAAAACGATCAATCAAGAGCAATTTCCCCTGTGCCAAGGGTGGAAGAATCTTCTCTTTCAAATGCTGACGTCGTGCTGCAATGAACAATAACAGCTCCGTCTTATCATCCATCGCTGTATTTGCAGGATTGAGAATTATATTGCGAATTTCTTCTGCAATAGCCACCCCACCTGGCTCTCTAGTTGTGACTACTTCTGGCCCCAATTCCTGCAAGGCTGGCAATAACTGTTGCAATACCGTTGTTTTCCCTGCCCCATCTGGACCTTCAAATGTAATAAAAAAACCGTTTCTCATCTTTCCCTCGCTCTTAGTACCAGTATGCACAGTCCAGCACTTCACTTGTGAAGACTGGTTCTTAGATATTCATTCCATTTTACCAAAAATTAGTCAAAAAATCACTTGAAAATTGACTTGTTTTTATGGAGAAAATCTTTTAAAATTGATATATACACATATTCGGAGGTGCTTATGGTTCGTTTGAAAAATATTTTACTTATTTTGCTTGGTGCAGGGCTATTTGCCTTTGGGCTAAATTATTTAATCATGCCCAATCGTCTATTCGAGGGTGGCGCAACTGGATTGACGCTGATTATTTACTACCTTTTTCATATTCAACCTTGGATAATGAACATTGTAATTAATATTCCATTGTTCATCCTCGGGTGGAAAATACTCGGAAAGAAAACTCTCTATCTCAGTATCTTAGGAACCTTTAGTGTTACCTTTTGGTTGGCCATTTTTGAAAAAATCCATTTTTCAATCAATCTACAACAAGATTTGATACTCGTTAGTATCCTGGGTGGGATTCTTATGGGACTAGGATTAGGAACCATCTTCCGTGCTGGCGGAACGACTGGGGGAAGCGATATTATTGCTCGTATAGGTCATAAATTCCTACCTTACTCCATTGGACAAATCATTCTTGCAGTTGACATCCTCATCCTAACTCTGATTGTTATTGTTTTTAAAGACCTTCGTACCGTACTCTATACCTTAATGATGCTGACAATTGCTTCTAGAATGATTGATTTTGTTACAGAGGGCGGATATGGTAGCAAGGGTGTTATGATTGTTTCTCAAAAATCTGACCAATTGGCTCAGGCTATTGATTGTGAAATCGAGCGTGGTGTCACCTTTATCAAGGCACAAGGTTTCTACAGCAAAGCCGATGTCAACATGATTTACTCGGTCATATATAAGAGCCAACTCCAAGAGATGAAGGAGCTTATTCACCGCATTGACCCCCACGCATTTATCACCATTACAGACGCACATGAAGTGCTCGGTGAGGGATTTACTTTAGATCGAGATAAAAAACCAATAGAACGCCATTAAACAAACCTGCAGTTTCGCTGAACTGCAGGTTTTATATTATTGATTGGTTTCAAGTGCTTGCTCTGCCTCAGACTGTGCTTCTTTGCCTTGCTCCAGCAAAGCAGCAATGATTTTTTGGTCACGTAGCTTAACAGAATCGTTGATAGTCTCTGCTGACCGTACAATAGCTGCTTCCAACTCCCGACGTTTCTGACGCCCTTCATCTATAGCTGCAATAATGCCATTATTTTGGGCAACCAAACTTTCTGCCAATTTGGTAACAGATGCTACTGAAAGGGTCGGATTCTGAGCTGTGCGTTCCATCATCGGGATGGCTTCTTTTGATGTATCCGCAAGCATTTGAAGGGCAGCATTATTAGCATTGACAATCGCATCTGCCGTCTGGCTAGACTTGATAGATTGTTGTAAGATGCCCAACTGTGCAATGGACAATTTCATTGTTGGAATAGTATTGCGACGTAACATCCCAAGGCGCTGTTTCATATCCGAAGAAACCTTGACCAGATTACGCATCTGCGGTGTCGTTGTCCACGCGACATACAAGCGACTCATATACTCAGAATGTTGTTGTTCGAGGATATTAGCAACCTCTGTTACACGTGCTAACTTCTCAGAAGCTACTTGATAATCTACCGTAGTTGGTTGCAGACCTGCCAAGCGTTCTTGCTCTGCTTTTGCTCGCTGGGCAGCCTCTTGACCAGTCGCTTCAATAAAGGCGATGACCCCCACCAAATTCTCGATAGACTTGGTATTATTTTCAATCAAAAGCTCTGCAGAAACAATATTGCGCGCCAACACCTCTTCCTGCTTGACCACACTGGCTGCCATGCTGTCCATTTTCTTTTCAATGGTCTGCGAATCGAAGTAAAATTCCTGCAAATCATTCTTGGTCTGCTTGAAGAGACGTTGGAAAAAGCCTGGTTTCTTCTCTAACTCGGCAGTTGTTGAAATGTCCTTATACTTAGCCACAAAGCCATTCAATTCACGGTTAGTATTGGCCAACAGCTCATCCACCTGTGGAATTTCTATCTTTTTCTGTTCAGACAGAATGTGGTTGACCGTCGCATTGACTTCTTCTACGGCTTCCTTACCAAAGTCCAAGAGAGCATTCTGGTTGGCCAAGAAATTATCTACCAATTGCGGTGCCTTAGCACGAATACCTGTCTGTTGTTCTGGTTTCAACTGTGCCAAGAAAGATACCTTGGTAGTATCCCCAGCTGGTGTTGCTTGAATGATCTCTGTGGTCTTGTCCTTGGTTGACAAACTATTGTTGGCAATCTGATCAATATCGAAATTAAATCCTGACATTTTATCCCTCTTTCTTCTTCATCATGCGCAGGCTGATTTCAAAATCCTGCATACCTGCTTCGTTAAATTGTTTAATGGTATCGTCCAAATCCTTATCAAACATTTCCATGGCTGATTTTGCCTGCACCAGTCGTTCTTCTGCGTTAAAATAATCTTTCGGTGATTTTTTGATTTTCAAATACCCCTGTAAAATATCGTTAAACCGATTCATATTGGCCTCATGGATAGCTGTCAATTCTTCCCGCTTATCTGTCGCCTTTTCCAGCTTTTCAAGAATAACAAGATTGTCTCTTTGAATATTACAATAGGTTTCTAGAATTTCAGGAGCTATATCCGCTATCATGCCTTGTTCATCCATCACAGCATTACCACCAGTAGAAAACTGTGTGTCAGTATTTTTTTCTGTTTTAGCTTCTGGCAGTTTTAAATGATATTTTAGTTGCAAGGTATCTACAACTTCTTTACTTTCATATCCATTCAGATATTTTCCAACTTTTTGATAGAGCTGATCTAATTCAAATAATTGTCCTAACAGTCTGTTTCGCAACTGTAACACAACCTTATCCTCACTCTTTTCCACCAAGAGCTCTTGATGCTTTTCATAGCCCGAACGAATAGATAGCGTTAATGCCTGCAAGCGTTTTATAGAATCTCCATTCAAAAAACGCTGGATAGCCTCTCTCTTGTAAAAATAGCCAATTAAGAGCCCAATGGGCAATAAGATATACCAGAAACTCATGACAAAACCGATTGCCAATAAAACAAGGAGGGCCACAAGTCCTGAATTATTTTTACCATATTTCTTATACTTTTTATATTTGTACCCCATAGAGCCTCCTCATACGAGGCTGGGCAAAAAGCCCAGCACCGCTTCTCAAAGTTAGTGTCAACATCTCAGCGCAGTGGTTGATTGGGTTTAACAGTCCAGTGGACTGTTAAAGGTTGGAGATAGGATTTGCGAAGCAAATCTCAGCAATTCGTGTTTTACACTCCAAATCTAACCACTACGACTGATGCGAACAGAGTTCGCCTTATCTCCAACCTCAAACTGTCTCCCAGACAGTTTTGTAGCGAACTTTGTTCGCTCTATTTCCAACTTCCAACTGTCCCCCAGACAGTTTTGTAGCGAACTTTGTTCGCTCTATTTCCAACTTCCAACTGTCCCCCAGACAGTTGGAACTATGCGGGGGTGGGAGTGAAACAGTCTGGGAATAGACTGTTTCAGCTCAACAACTAGAAATAAAGACTTGTTGACGAACTCTTCTATGAATGGTTGAGTTCTTTCCCACTCCCATTCCCCTAAAATACTAGAATGATAGCTAAAGAAAACAACCGAGAAATCTCGGTTTTTAAATGTTTTTAGCAACAGTCGGAACCAAGCTATCCACTTGGATACCTGCACCCTCGAAAAGAGTTCGAACTTCTTCAACATCAACTTTTCCGTCAATCTGCACTTCGATGACAACTTTTCCAGACTTGGTAGCAAGTTGCACAGTAGATACAATATTATAATCCTTATCTGCCACCAATCGAATAATTTTTTCTAACTCCCCTGCCTTATTTTCAACAAGGAACCGAGCGCGTACTCCTTCTTCTCCATAACCTGAGACATGAAGAAAAGCTGCAAAAATATCACGATCAGTAATAACTCCATAGAGTTGACCATTATCCACGACTGGTAAGATACCGACCTTGTTTTTGTACATGAGATAGACTGCATCTTCTAGACTGGCATAGCCAGAAACGGTAATGACGTTCTTAATCATCACATCCTTGACCTTAGTCTTATTCAAAAGGTAGTTCATCTCGTAAATAGATAGGCTAGTTGCCTTCGATGGACTAGCTTCTGCGATCGTTCCCTCAGTGACCAAACCAACCAACTTATCATTTTCAATAACAGGTAGACGGTGCAAATCCTGTTCACGCATAATATCTGCAGCGTGTGCAATGGTTGTATCTGGTGAAATGTAAACAACTTTACGGGTCATAAAATCTTTAACTGACATAGGACTTCCTCCTTTGGTAAATCATACTTTATTATACCACAAATCCGAAAACGATTTCAATATTTAATGAAAAGAAATGAAAATCAATTCTTATCCAATACCTCCCGACTTTCTCACTTATTTTTTCAAAAAAATGCCATAAGTGCTTGATATAGTTGAATTTTTTGAATAATTTTTATCATTATTCTTGTTGTATATGGTTATGTATGTTATAATGTAACTATGGCATTTATCAAAACAACAACGAACAAAGAAGGTCGGACCCATGTCTACCTAGTCGAGGGATATCGTAAAGATGGCAAGGTCAAACAACGGATCCTAAAAAAATATGGCTTATTGGACGAACTTGAAAAAGACGATCCCGCTATTCTTGACCGATTAAAACAAGAAGCTAAGCAAGGGATTTTAACAGATAAGAAAACTCTAACAGTTGACTATGATTTGCTTGCTCCTATGTATGAACCAGATAAGTCTTATGGTTGGATGGTACTAGATGGTTTGTTTGAGGAATTGGAGTTATCTCATTTTTTAAAATCCCGACCTCATAAGGCTGACTACGACTTGGTTCAAGTGCTAAAGCTACTTGTCTTTCAGCGTATCTTACATCCGAATAGTAAACTTGCGACATATGCTTCTCAGGGTGATTTGTTTGGAGATTGGTCAGTTAGTCGCAATGCTATCTACCGTTCTTTGGATCTCTTGAACTCACTAAAAGAGGACCTTCAACTACATCTGCACAAGGAAGTAAGTCGACTGACAAAGCGTGAAGCTCGTCTGGTTTTCTATGATGTTACTAACTATTACTTTGAAACAGATATCCCTGATAGTGAAGAGGTATCAGAGAGCGGAACAATTCTCAAAGAGGGCTTGCGTAGGAGGGGACCGAGTAAGGAACACAGACCTAAGCCTATAGTGCAACTGGGATTGTTTATGGATACCAACGGTATTCCAATCAGCTATAAATTATTCAGAGGCAATCAGACAGACCCTGTGACTTATCTTCCTGCTGTTGAAGAAGTAAAGAAACAATTTGGGATTGAACGAATTGTAGTTGTGGCAGATAAGGCAATGAATAGTCAAAATAATGTTTCAGCTATGGAGAAGCAAGGAGATGGCTGGATCTTCTCACAAAAGCACCGTGGGAAACGTGGTGCTCCGAAGGATATTCAAGAAAAAATATTGGAAGAATCTGGTTGGCAGTTTAATCAAGAGATCACTTTCGCTAAAAAGTCTTACATTCGAGAGAGAAAACTTGGGACCAAGAAGGATTCTCCAACCGTTAGAGAAAAAGTACTAATGACCTGGTCAAAGAAATATGAAGATAGAGAACGGATTCGACGTGAAGGGGCTCTTGACTATGCCAATAAGCTAACTGATGCGGAATTGTTTCGACAAACGAGTAAGAAGGGCGGAAAGAAATATCTTGAATTGAGCTATTTGGATAAGGAAACCGGAGAGGTTAAACCATTTTCGCCACTTATCCGAATTGACCAAGAACAGGTCGAATTTGATGCTCAATTTGATGGAGTTCATGTCCTTGTGACCAGTGAGACTGAGATGAGCGATGAGGCTATGCTTGCTTCCTACAAGGAACTGTCTAAAATTGAGGATTGCTTCCGTGTAACTAAGATGGAGTTAGAAAGTCGTCCAGTCTATGTTTGGACAGAAGAACATATTCAAGCACACTTTTTAACATGCTTTATTGCCTTGGTTCACTTACGCTTACTCCAACATCAGATCGACTGGAAAATGAGTCCAGAACGGATTACTTCTGCTCTAAATAGTGCAAAGGCCACAAGATTGAGGGATGATTACTATAGGCTTCAAGAGAATTCCGATATGCAGGAGTTAAATAAGCTTTTGGGGTTTGATTGGACCAATGGAATTGTCAAATTTGAAACGCTTAAGAAGTATGGGAAACGTCCATACACAACAAAAAAATAAGAGAAAAGAACAGTGAAATCCCTTGATAGACAAGGGGTTAGCTGTTCTTTATGCTTTTTTAAGTGATAAACTTGGGATTATACCACAAATCCGAAAACGATTTCAATATTTAATGAAAAGAAATGAAAATCAATTCTTATCCAATACCTTGAAAGGAATGTGGGAATAATCTCTGTGCGTTTTTAAAAATTCCAAGGCTTCTTTTTTTACCTGTACGAGATTGACACCTTGGGCATTGGCTCCATAGACACAGCCACAATAGCACTGGCGATAAATGTCATACTCTTCACACATTTGAACTGAACGCTGATAGCCTCCATTTTTCTTAAAGTCACTCGGAAGATACTGGGTATCGTATAATTTCTGCACCTCAATCCCAACAGCATTGATGGTCTGCGAATTCTTATGTGGACTGATTGTCAAAGCCGAACCAAAATAGTCAAAACCAAGCTCAACTGCCTTCTCCGCAGTCTTATCCAACCGATAATCATAGCAAACCTTACACCGATCTCCCCCCTCTGGCTCATTGGCAAGATGCTGAGTTTTTTTGAAAAATTCCTGAGGGCTATAGTCAGCTTCTAGGTAGCCTACCGACTGTCCAGTTTTCTGATTAAATTCTTTGACAAACTGGGCCGTCACGGCTGCCCGCCGCTGGTACTCCGCCTTTGGATGAATATTGGAATTCGCAAAATAGATGGTTACATCTGCATATTGAGTCAAGTACTCCAATGTATAGGTCGAGCATGGGGCACAACAGACATGCATGAGAATGTTCGGTCGAAGCCCAGCTTCCTGCCACGTGCTTGCCATTTTTTGAAACACTTTATCATAGTTAACCTTTTGATTCGGTGATAGAGTCGATAAAATCTCTTCAACTTTAATCATACAAACCTCCAAATATACATTCATTATACTATATTTGAAGACCACTGCATAGATAGCAATAACATGAGAGAACACTCCCCATTTCCACCTAAAAAGGTACCCCGGACCTTGATATAAAGAAAAACGCCTGCCAGCGTTTCTCATCTCCAACTTAAAACGTGGGGTAACCCACTTATAAAGAGGCTGGGCAAAAAGACCAACCTCGCTTCTCAGGGTTCGTGTCAACATCTCAGCGCAGTGGTTGATTGGGTTTAACAGTCCAGTGGACTGTTAAAGGTTGGAGATAAGATTTGCGAAGCAAATCTCAGCAGTTCGTGTTTTACACTCCAAATCTGACCATTACGACTGATGCGAACAGAGTTCGCTTCATTTCCAACCTCCAACAGTCACTACTCTGACTGTTGGAGCTATGCGGGGGTGGGAGTAAAACAGTCAGAGTAGTGACTGTTTCAGCTCAACAACTAGAAATAAAGACTTGTTGACGAACTCTTTTTTTGACCAGTCGAGTTCTTTCCCGCTCCCATTTCCAACCTAAAAAGGTCCCCCGGACCTTGATATAAAGAAAAACGCCTGCCGGCGTTTCTCATCTCCAACTTAAAACGTGGGGTAACCCATTTATAAAGAAAACCGCTTACCAGCGGTTCTCATTTCCAACCTAAAAAGGTCCCTCGGACCTTTTTAGCCACCCAGATATGCTTTTTTGACTTCTTCTGAGGCGAGGAGTTCTTTTCCTGTTCCTGAGAGGACGACTTTTCCTGTTTCTAGGACGTAGCCACGATCTGCGATAGCAAGGGCTTTGTTGGCATTTTGCTCAATCAAGAGGACAGTTGTTCCTTGTTTTTGAATATCTTGGATGATATCAAAAATTTCTTGGATAAAGATCGGAGCCAAGCCCATTGATGGTTCATCAAGGAGCAAGAGCTTTGGTTGACTCATTAGGGCACGTCCCATGGCCAACATCTGTTGCTCACCACCTGAAAGGGTAGCGGCATCTTGGTTCTTACGCTCCTCCAAACGTGGGAAGCGCGCAAAGATCTTTTTCAAGTTTGCTTGGTTTTCTTCACGATTGTTACGAAGGAAGGCACCCATTTCCAAGTTTTCCATAACAGTCAAGCCTGCAAAGACATGTCGACCTTCTGGAACTTGCGCCAAACCGTCCGCAACGATTTTACGAGCAGGAACTTTTTGAATCTCATTTCCAAGGAAGGAAATGGTTCCAGCTGATGGACGGACAAGTCCTGAAATAGTACGAAGGATAGAGGTTTTACCAGCACCATTAGCACCGATAAGGGTTACAACTTCACCTTCATTAACCTCAAAGCTAACATCTTTAACAGCTTCGATAACACCGTAGTTAACGGAAAGATTTTTTACTTCTAACATTGCCATTAAGCTTCACCTCCAAGGTAGGCTTCAATTACACGCTTATTATTACGAATTTCTTCTGGTGTACCATGGGCAATCAAACGACCGTACTCCAATACGTATATCCGCTCCGTTACTTCCATAACCAAGCTCATATCGTGTTCGATCAAGATGATAGTAATGCCAAATTCTTCTTTGATTTTACGGATGAGTTGGGTCAATTCTGCCGTTTCTTGTGGGTTCATACCAGCCGCTGGCTCATCCAAGAAAAGAATTTTTGGTTCAGTCGCAAGGGCACGAACGATTTCCAAACGTCGTTGTTGGCCGTAAGGAAGATTTTTAGCTAATGTATCTGCATCTCCATTCAAATCGAAGATTTTCAAAAGTTCAATCGCTTTTGTTTTCAACGCTTCTTCATTCTTATAGAATGCTGGAAGACGGAAGAAACTTGCAAATACTTCTGATTTACCATGGTTGCCAAGACCAATCAAGACATTTTCCAAAACGGTCATATTTTTGAACAAACGAATGTTCTGGAAAGTACGACCAAGACCAAGCGAAGCAATTTTTGATGGTGCTTTACCGTTCAAAATAGTCCCTGCAAGAGAAATTGTCCCCTCGCTTGGCTCATAAACACCTGTTAAGAGGTTGAAAAGAGTCGTTTTACCAGCACCGTTTGGACCGATAAGACCAACCAATTCCCCTTCATGAAGTTCCATGGTCACGTCACCAACGGCAGTCAGGCCACCGAAGTTCTTGGTTAAATCTTTTACTTCAAGTAATGCCATTACTTAACCTCCTTCTTCTTGAGTAGAGCCGCTACGCTGAATTCCTTAGTTCCCAAAAGACCTCCAGGACGGAAAATCATCAAGAGAATAAGAGCTAATGAATAGATAATCATTGAAATATCAGAATAACTCTTGAGGAATACGTTCAAAATACCAAGTACAATGGCTGCTACAAAGGTACCTGTGATAGAGCCCAAACCACCCAATACAATGATAATCAAAACGTTAACGGAAGTCATAAAGGCAAAGTCTTTCGGAACAATTGTCCCAACGTATCCTGCATGGAGACCACCTGCAATGGCCGCTGTCATAGCACCAAATACGAAAGCTGAAACTTTCATGAAAGTCGGATTGACACCTACAGATTCTGCCGCAATTTCATCCTCACGAACAGAAATTGTAGCACGTCCCATTGGACTACGTAGGAAGTTAACTGTCACCAAGGTTGTGATGATTACAAAAATATAAACTAAAGGCCAGCTTGTAAAGAGTGGAATAGACATAATACCTGCTGCACCATTCGTTACACTACCACCATTGATAATTAAAATACGAATAATCTCTGCAACACCAAGGGTCGCAATTGCAAGGTAGTCACCTTTCAAACGCAATGTTGGAAGACCTACTAAGAGGGCTACTGCACCTGAGATTAACATACCAACAAGCAAGGCAATAGCAAAACCACCATAAGATGGCATCATTTTCCCAAGAATACCTACTGCATAAGCACCAATAGCCATAAAACCAGCATGACCAAGTGAAAATTGACCTGAGAAACCAACAATCAAGTTTAAACCAACTGCCAAGATTATCTGAATTCCGATTTGCTGAACAATCTGGATGTAGTAAAAATTCAGAATCCCTGCTGATACAAGACCTTGAATAAGTCCAAAACCAGCCAATAAGATAGCCAACCAAATTGCATTAACTTTTAAATTTTGCTTCATGGTTACACCTTCTCTTTCACATTTTTACCAAGAATACCACTTGGACGAACAAGGAGTATGATGATTAATACAGCATAAACAATCGCATCACGGAAAGTATCCAAACCGATTACATATGTAAATGTTTCAATAATACCGATAACAAATCCACCAAGTGCTGCACCTGGAATAATACCGATACCGCCCAATACTGCCGCTACAAAGGCTTTCAGACCTGGGGTCATCCCCATCAAAGGTTCAATCTGGTTGTAGTAGAGACCTAGGAGAACACCCGCAGCACCCGCAAGAGCCGACCCAAGAGCAAAAGTAAAGCTGATTGTACGGTTTACGTTAATCCCCATCAACTGAGCTGCATCGCTATCTACAGAGACCGCACGCATGGCTTTCCCCATTTTTGTACGTTTGACAATTAATTGAAGAGCGACCATCAACACAAGCGATACACCAAGAATAATCAACTGTATATTGGTTACAGAAACTGGGCCAAGGTTAAAGGTCACAGCCTCGATGGCTTGTGGAAAGGCTTTTACGTCTGCTGTAAAAAATTTGACCATAGTGTATTCCAAGAAGAAGGATACACCGATAGCCGTAATCAAAGCTGCTATACGCGTTGAATTACGCAAAGGACGATAGGCTAAAAACTCTATAACGACACCGAGAATAGCCGTCCCTACCATCGCTAGAATGAGAGCAACAAAGAAACGCGTTCCACCATCTGCAATAAAAGTTAAATTGTTTAATAGGAAGTACCCCATAAAAGCACCCATCATATACAAATCACCATGGGCGAAGTTAATGAGTTTGATAATTCCGTACACCATGGTATAACCAAGGGCCAAAAGGGCATAAACAGAACCAAGAATCAAACCATTGACAAGTTGTTGAAGCATAGGTTCACCAATCTTTCTAAATATTTTTCGAGCTCAATAGCATTGTTACATTATACAAAATTTTCTGAAAATAAGCAAGTTAGATAGGGAGTCTAATCATTAATATTACAGAAATTTTAACCAAATTTTATATCCGCATGTATACTATTCTATACATTCTGACAAGTGAAAAAGAGGGAATTCCCTCTTTTCATCCACTATTAGTCAATAGAGATAGTATCTACAGATGATTCTTCTCCGTTTGTTAAACCAACAACATAAACTGATTTAACGACATTGTGCTCTTTGTCAACAGACATTGTACCAGTCACACCTTCAAAGTCTTTCAGAGCTGCAAGATTAGCCTTCACTGCTGCTGAATCAGCTGTACCTTTTGCTGCTTCTGCTGCCATGTAAACTGAGTCGTAAGCTAGAGCTGAGAACATTGATGGCTCTTCATTGTATTCTTTCTTATATGCATCATAGAATGCTTTGGCTTTTTCACTTGCTGATGTTACAAATGCAGAAAGGTAGTAAACATTTGATGCTGCTGATGCAGTTGCCAATTCAGTAAATTGTGGTGAGTCAAAACCATCTGAACCAAGAATTGGTTGATTCAAGCCAAGTCCACGAGCTTGCTTCACAATTGTACCTGTTTCATTGTAGTAACCAGGCATGATGATAGCATCAAATTCCTTATCTTTCAATTTTGTCAAAGCAGCTTGGAAATCTTTATCGCCAGAAGCAAATGTGATTTCTGAAACGATTTCTCCTGTGTATGCTTTCTTGAACGCCTCTGCTACACCCTTACCATAATCAGAAGAGTTGTCAAAGTAAAGCACAACTTTCTTAGCTGACAAGTTTTCAGTAGCGTATTTAGCCATGATTTGACCTTGGTATCCATCTGTAAAGGTTGCACGGAAGAAGTATTCTTGGACCTCACCTTTATCGTTCACAACCAAGTTTGTTTGAGTTCCTGAAGGAGTAATCATAGGAACACCAGCAGATGTCAATGCTGGAATAGAGGCTGCTGAAGCTCCTGATGTAGCTGGGCCAATCACAACGTTTGCCCCTTCACTTGCCAAGCTTGTTGCGACAGTAGCTGCCTCTGCTGTTTCAGACTTGTTGTCTTTTGTGATAACTTCGATTTTTTTGCCGTCAATACCACCCGCAGCATTGATTTCTTTCACGGCAAGGTTGGCACCTTTTTCCTCTGTTTGACCATAAGATGAGACAGCACCTGACAACTCCAAGTTGTAGCCGATTTTAAATGTATCACCTACAGAAGAAACTGCGGCTGAAGTATTGGTTGTCGAAACATTACCACATGCAGCGAGTAGAGCTGCAGAGGCAAATGTAGCAAGCGCTACTGCAAATTTTCTTGTTTTCATGAAAACTCCTTAAATCTTTCTTAAATTTTACGATGTATCCAATATACTGAATTATCTGAAAATTGTCAACAAAAAAAGAAAAAAATTTTAAAATAAAAAATTAGCAGGGAATACATACCTGCTAATTCCGACTATCCTACAACTGATGGTTCTTCATCTCTCCATAGATTACCTACAAAGTTTTGGTCTAATTCCTTAATGTATGAAGGAATCACTTTTTTTACAAAACGTTCCTTTTTCAATTTTAATATGGTAGCTTCTACTAGTTCTTGATCCATATACACCAAAACATATCGCAAGCGTTTGGAATGGTAAACAATATCTCCATATTGGCTGAGTTTACGCGCATCACGATTGTAGTGTAAATAGACAGTTAAGCAAGTGCGATTTTTCTTCTCAAACATGTCTTCTCCTCTAAAAATTCTCTTTCTATATTATACCGTTTTCAATGATAAATGAAAAGCTCCAACTACCTGTAAAAGAGTTGGAGCTAATAGGAATAGTCAGTACTATTACATATTTGTCACTGCTTATTTGACTTTTGTATTGTCCATAATCTGGTCAATAAATCCGTAAGCCAAGGTTTCTTCAGCTGACATCCAGTAATCACGTTCGGCATCCTTGTGGATTTGTTTCACTGTCTTACCTGAGTTGTCTGCCAAGATTTTTTCTAGCTTATTACGTGTTTTTAATAGGTGTTCTGCAGCAATGGCCATATCCGTTTGCTGAGTACCGCCACCAGTTCCACCCATTGGCTGGTGAATCATGTATTCCGCATTTGGCAACATGAAACGTTTGCCCTTGGCACCGCTTGACGCAATGATGGTTCCCATGCTCGCAGCTGTTCCCATAACGATGGTTTGAACATCAGCTTTAATGAAATTCATCGTGTCTACAATGGCAAGACCTGCTGACACCGATCCTCCTGGCGTATTAACATAGAGGTAAATATCCTTTGTAGGGTCTTGGGCATCAAGGAAAAGCAATTGTGCAATGATAGAGTTTGCCATGTTGTCCTCAACTGGTCCTGTCAACATGATAATGCGGTCTTTCAAAAGGCGTGAGTAAATATCATAAGAACGCTCACCACGGCTAGTTTGTTCAATAACTACTGGAATCATAAAATTACTCCTTTTCGAGATTTTCTGTACTCATTATATATGAATAGTCAAAATTGGTCAAATAAAAAACACGATTTCAGGAAATGAAAAAGAAACCAGCAGAGCTGATTTCTTAATTATTTTGTACCGAACAAGCGGTCACCTGCATCTCCCAAACCTGGTACGATGTAGCCTTTTTCATTGAGTTTTTCATCCAAGGCTGCCGTGTAGATATCAATATCTGGATGTGCTTCTTGAAGAGCTTTTACACCTTCTGGAGCTGAAACAAGAGCAACAAATTTGATATTTGAAGCACCACGTTTTTTCAATGAATCAACTGCAAGAATAGCTGAACCACCAGTCGCCAACATTGGATCAACGACAAAAATATGGCGTTGGTCAATGTCGTCAGGTAATTTTACGAGGTACTCGACTGGTTGAAGTGTCTCTTCATCACGGTACATACCAATATGACCAACCTTTGCAGCTGGCACAAGGCTAAGCAAGCCGTCAACCATACCAACACCTGCACGAAGAATTGGTACAATAGCCAATTTTTTACCGGCAATTTGTTTTTGAACTGTTTTCGTAATTGGTGTTTCAATCTCCACATCTTCCAGTGGCAAGTCACGCAAAACTTCGTAACCCATTAGCATTGCGATTTCATTTACCAACTCACGAAAATCCTTAGTAGAAGTCGATGTGCGACGAAGGATTGACAACTTATGCTGAATGAGTGGGTGTGAAATGACTTGGAATTTACCCATGATGATAAAACCTCTCTTTTTTGTTTTTTCCATTTTACCAAAAATTCATGAAAAAAGCATGGGAAAAGAAAAGGAATTTATTTTTTGAGAACGATTGCCTCATACGGTCTTAATAATTGTCTATCCAAAAATGTAGCTTCATCGTAATTATGCATAAACAATGAATACCCTTCGCTTGATACGTCAAATGCTTGCTCATCACTGGTGAAATTTACCAGAATGAGGAAATCATCCTGATCATCATATTTACGGTAGGCCATTACCAAGCTATTTCCAGTCTCCATCACTTCATATTTTCCTTCAGACATACAAGGATACTCTTTCCGAAGAGCGATCAATTTTTGATAGGTATAGAAAAGCGATTGTTTGTCTGCAAGTGCTTTTTCAACGTTGATGTCTTTGACAGTATCTCCCAAAGCCAGCCAGGCTTGACCTGTACTGAAACCTGCACCTTCTGCCCCTGTCCATTGCATTGGACGGCGAGCATTATCACGACCTTTAGCATTAATAGCAGTAATCAATTCCTCCTTGGTGAAGCCATTTTCAATCCGCTCCGCATACATGCGACGTGTTTCAATATCATCCGCTTGGCTAATATCAGTAATTGGTGTGTTAATCATACCAATTTCCTCACCTTGGTAGATATAAGGTGTCCCTGACATAAAATGAAGATAAATAGCTAACATTTTACCACTTAGTTCACGAAATGCAGGTCGATCATCACCGAAGCGAGAAATGGCACGAGGTAAATCGTGGTTATTCCAGAAAAGCGAGTTCCAGCCTTTACCAACCAGTTCAGTCTGCCATTTGGAGAGAACCTTATGCAAACGTGCTGGATCAAGCGGTGCCAAATCCCACTTTTCTTTCCCTTCCTGCTGATCAAGTCCGACATGTTCAAATTGGAAAATCATCGAAAATTCTTTTCGATCAGGATGCGAATATAACTGAGCATTTTCTGGATTGGCACTCCAGGTTTCCCCAACAGTCACTAAGTCGTAAGCACCAAAGGTTTTCTCATTTAATTCCTGAATAAGAGGATGGAGAGTCGGTCCATCGGCTGTAATTAATTTTTCCGGTTCTTTTCCAATCAAATCAATCACATCTAGCCTGAAACCGCCGACACCTTTTTCAATCCAAAAATTGATCATGTCCCAGATTTCTTGTTTCAGAGCAGGATTTTTCCAGTTCAGATCCGGTTGCTTAACAGAGAATTGGTGGAGATAGTATTTGTTCAGATGTGGAACGTATTCCCATGCAGAGCCTGAGAAGGTCGAACGTAATTCATTCGGCTCATCAGCCCAAACATAATAGTCATAATAGGGATTATCTGGTCCTTTGAGGGCTTCTTGAAACCAGAAATGTTCATCCGAGGTATGATTAAGCACCAAATCCATGATTATTTTGATATTGCGCTTATGGCCTTCTGCAATCAGCTCTTCCATATCTTCCATGGTCCCAAATTCTGGAGCAATTCCTTGGTAGTCACTGATGTCGTAACCATTGTCATCCATGGGTGACTGATAAACAGGACTGAGCCAAATAGCATCAATTCCAAGCTCGTGAAGATAATCTAATCGGCTGATAATCCCTCGAATATCCCCTACTCCATCTCCATTTGAATCTTGAAAACTACGAGGGTAAATTTGGTAAATGACGGACTTCTTCCACCAATCTGTCTTTTGTATTTCTGGCATGTGATTGATCCTTTCTGTACAATCTAATTTACGCAAGAAAAAGGGGAATCCCCCTCTTTCTATATAATCATATTATAACTCAATTGTGGTAATTTTGCCCTCTTCTATTTCAACAATTTCAAAGGTTTTTTCTTTTAGGTTTGCTATTAGGCGGGCAGATACCCCTGCATCTTGATTATTCCAGAAAATTTCCATACTTGTTTCATCCAGCATCTTAACAGAGAACTCTCCGTCGAAAGCTGGACTTGTATTGCGGAATTTAAGGAGTCTGAACAAGGATTGTACAACTGGCCGTTGTACTTCGTGCTCAATTTCTTCCAAATCATAGTAATGGCGATTGATATTACGACCTTCCTTACTTGATTCTAAAAGTTCAATATCATTTTCGCCTGCAAGTAAACCAACATAGTAAATCTGTGGAATACCTGGTGCAAAACATTGAAGAACTCGCGCTAATAGGTAATCTTGATCGTTATTGCCAAGGGCAGAATAATATGTACAGTTAATCTGATAAATATCCAAATTATTATAGGCTTCTGTACTATAAATTTTCTTCACATTAGCACCTTGTGCATATAAGGCTTCACGCGTTTCCTCTGTCTCCTCATCCGTCAGCAAATCCTTAACGTCCACAACCCCTATTCCATCATGTGTATCAAGAGTTGTAAATTGCTTACGAGGGCAAATCTCCATCCAGTGAACCAGACGATTGACATGACCAGAATACAAAGCGTGGAGAACCAGCATTGGCAAGGCAAAGTCATAAACATAATAATCCTGTTCCGCAATTTTTTGCTGAATGGTGTAGTGTTCATGAATTTCTGGTAAGATTTCTACATCTTTTGGTGCCAATAACTGACGTGGAAAATGGAGCATTTCCCAAATATCAGGCTCCACAAAGAAACAGTTGGTTCCTATTTTTTTATTGGCATAAGCAAAGGCGTCCAAACGAATGATCGAAGCTCCATGTTCTGCCAACTGTTCCAGATTTTCTTGGATGAACTGGCGTGTTGTCTCTGTAGTCACATCCAAGTCAATCTGCTCTTCATCAAAGGTACACCATACCTTCTCCTCGCTACCATCAGCAAATGTTGCAATTCGATATGGAGCACGAGGTTTACGTTTGTATATCAAATCAACATCTTCTTGCGTTGGTTCACCATTTGGCCAAAAGTTTTTATAGCGAATAAACAAATCCGCATAAGCTGATTCATCTTTCTTTTCAAGAAAATCAAGAAAATAAGGAGATTTTGCAGAAATATGATTGATCATAAAATCGAACATTAGATAATAGTCCTTGCTCAATGCTTCAATATCTGACCAATCTCCAAATGCAGGATCTACCTTTGTATAATCCATTGGCGCAAACCCACGGTCACCTGATGATGGGAAAAACGGCAGAATATGGATACCTCCCACAACATCCTTTAATGGCCCCTCAAGAACTTTTTTCAAATCCTTGAGATTCTTTCCTAAACTATCCGAATAAGTAATCAACATCGCTTGATTTTTAATTTTCATAGATTTTCTCCTTTGTAAGCCTTTTCTTTTTTCATTGTTAGAAAAGGTTGAACAAGTCAACCTTTCGATTTATTTGACAGAACCACTCGTCATACCTGAAATAATATGTTTTTGGAAGACAAGATAGACAAGTAAGATTGGAATAATTCCCACCACATAGGATGCAAATGATGGTCCATAATCACTGAAATACATGCCTTGATAGTTGTATTGGAAAAGTGGTAAAGTCCACATGCTTTGGTCACGGTTCAATACCAATAGGGGCAAGAGGAAATCGTTCCAGACCCAGAGGGCATTGATAATCAAAACAGTTGCATGCATAGGTTTCATGAGTGGGAAAATGATTTTCCAGTACATGGTAAATTTATCACAGCCATCAATAGCTGCCGCCTCATCCATTTCCTCAGGAACAATGGTCTTAATATAGCCGACATAGAGGAAGAGTGCCTGAGGAACTGCATAGGTCAAATAGAGGATAATCAAGCCGACAATATTGTTCAAGCCAAGGCTAGACATCAATTTGGTCATTGGGAGCATAATCACCTGGAAAGGTACAAAAATCCCAATAATCAAGAAAAAGTAGATAAAGTTAAATACTGTCTGGCGTTTCATTTGACGGGCTACGGCGAAAGCTGCCATTGGAATAACAAGTAAAATCAAGCCAACAGCTACAATCGTAATCAAGGCAGAATTGCCAAAATATTGAACAATCCCGTCATTAAACAAGCGTTCGTAGTTATTTAAGGTGAAATGTTCAGGAAGACCAAAGAAATTGCTCGTGATTTCCTTGGTTGGTTTGAACGAACTTATAATCGTCACAAGTAGCGGAATAAACATGAAGAGAATACCGCTGAAGAGCACGAGATAGACCCACCAATTATTCTGTTTTTGAGTATTCATGACAGTCCTCCTAAATTTCAAATTTCTTCGAAATTCTCATCTGAATCAATGAGATGACAATAATGAAGATGAAGAGTACTACAGCCAAAGCATTGGCATAAGAGAATTTGTTGTCTACAAAGGCATAGTTGTAAACGAGTAAGCCCAAGGACTCTGTTTTCCCATCAGGACCACCACTTGTCAGTGCAAAGATAAGGTCAAATGCTGTCAAACCTGATTTCATTGCCAAGATGAAAACCATACTGATGGACGGTAACAAGAAGGGCAGCTCAATGTTGAAAAACTGTTGAGAACGAGTCGCACCATCAATAGCAGCTGCTTCTTTCACATCTTCTGGAATACTTTGTAAACCAGACAAGAAGATGATGACTGGCATTGCCAACCCTTGCCAAAGAGCCACAAAAAGTACGGCTGGAATGACACTATTTTCTTGAACCAATAAGTTTTCCATCAACCAATCGATATGCAGAATCTCACCAATTTGTGTGAAACCATAGTTGAACAATTGGACAAAAATCAATCCTAACGTAACTGTGGATAGCACTGCTGGGAAGAAATACCAGGTTCTAAAGAAACCAACCGCTTTAATCTTACGATTTAGGAGACTAGCCAACCAAATCCCAATAACAATTTCTCCGATGACCAAACCAATGGTGAAGATAATGGTAAAGGTCATGGAAGTATAAAAATCAGGATTTTTTAAGATGTCTAGATAGTTTTGAATACCAATTAAACTAAAATCCGATGTCAATCCATTCCAATCCGTCAAGCTATAATAGATACCTGTAAATAGGGGATAGAAGAAAAAGATTAACTGTAAGCCAATTGGTATGGCAACAAATAGATAGGGCCAATATTTAGCAATAAATCCTTTTTGATTCATCATGGTACTCCTTTTTGATAAAGTTATAGTTACTTAGTCTCAGTTCAAGGAATCCCATAGGATTACTAAAACTGACACTAGGCAACTATAAGGAGGCTAGGCTGCAACTAGCCTCTGCTTATAGTTTTTCGGAATTATTTTTTCATTGGGTCAAAGAATGCATTCAATTCGTCCGCAAGCTTATCTGCCTTTGGATCTTTGATTGTTTCTACAGCAATGGTCCAGAAATCATTTTGCGATGTCCATTCTTTATGCAACCATGCAATTTGCTTATCAGTAAAGGCATATTGGGCAACTCCTTCAATTTCTGGGAACTTTCCTTCTGTTTCAACTCCCTCGACAGAGGTTGGCGAACCGTCTACATCATAATATTTTTGCATGACTTCTTTGCTAGACATATAAGCGAGGAACTTTTTAGCTTCTTCTGGGTGTTCCGTCTTGGCACTGATTGACAAAGCTAAGTCGGCACCACCGATAGTCACATCATCCCCTTCTTTTTCTCCAGGGAAAGCAAAGATACCATAATCCAAATCAGCATTCTGTTGATTGATGACTGCAGCAGCCCAGCTACCTTGTGGCATCATGAGAGCTTTGCCATCTGCAAATGCTGCGACAGCATCGGCATACTTAGCTCCAGAAAATCCTGATTGACCATTGTCATGTAATAAGTCGAATGATTTAACAACTGCTTGAGTAACTGGGTTATCAGCTGAGATACTTCCTTTGCCACTACGAACAAGTATATCTTGAGCTTGATCATAACCACCAGCTGCGCTCACCCATGCCAATTGATGGAAACCATTTAGTGACCAAGAGTCAGCCAATGATAATGCAAACGGTGTTTCCCCTTTTTCTTTGATTGTTGCTACTAATTTCTCAAATTCAGCAGTCGTTTTAGGAACATCTAACCCTAACTCTTTAAATTTAGTCTTGTTATAATAAATACCATAAACATTAGTATTTAATGGAAGTGAATAAATTTTATTATCAACAGCATAGCTCTCCGCAGCGCCTGCTTTCAAATTTCCAACACCGGCATCCTCTCCAAGTTCCAAGAACCGACCATCTTTTGCCCATGCCTCAAAATCTGCGGCAACTGGGTAAACGTTGATAATATCTGGTTCTTCATTATTAGCCATACGGGTTTTTAAAATCGTTTCTGCATCTGGAACACTTGAAAATTTAATACTAATATTCGGATTAGCTTTTTCAAAATCAGTAATTATTTCCTGCAAAGTCGCTTGCATCTCTGGTTTTTGCGAGAAATATTCTAGTTCAACTTTATCGCTAGACCCCGCTGAACCATTCCCACATGCTGCTAGCAAACTAGCAAAAGCAATCACAGATGCACTTTTAACGAATTTTGTAAATTTCATTTTCTTTCTCCTCCTATAAATAGGTCATTTGGTAATAATATCGTATTTTTCAACTGATAATGTGACCGTTCCTTGACTCTGGAAACGAATGCCATCTGCTTCAAGTGGCGTTTCAATTTCCATACTAAACACTTGCTTCCCTCCATTGATAAACAATTCAATGGAATGACTATCCAAAATAAAGCGACAGGTGATTGAATCTTGGAGGTCTACCGCTACTTTTCTGAAACAATTCTGATCTAATCTAAGTCCAGAATAGGTTCGATCAACTTCTAGCGTATTAGTCTGCCGATTAAATTTGAAACTGGTATATAAGTCATCTTTGCAAGCTAGATCAATTTGGAATGTTGTCCATTCTTTACCAGTCAAACTGAGCTGTAAATCAATAAATCTACCTTTCAAATCTGGTTCTTGATAGGCTCCATCAATGGTGGTTGAAAATTGAAGTTTATTTTGACGATAAGCCTCTAGTTCCCGAATCGGTTGCTGGATGAGCTTACCATCTTCTAAGCTAAGCTCTCTCGGAAGAGTCATCATAGCCTGCCACTCTAAATTTTCTAAATCAGAAATCGAATTCCACGATTTCATCCATCCAATAAGAATCTGTCTCCCATCACTCAGACGACACGTTTGTGGTGCATAAAAATCCAAACCATAATCAAGAGATTTTCCTTCACCTTTATCAAATTTATGATTTTCTCTGTCATAATTTCCAATAAAATAGACTGAATTGTGACCATTATGGAATTCTAGGTCTTTAGCTCTCATGTGTTGAGGTGAGCAGATTAGAACGGATTGACCATCAATTTCAAAAAAGTCCGGGCATTCCCACATGCTACCATACTCTCCTGTATCATTGCTCGCAAGTACTCCCTTATAGGACCATTCTTGTAAATTCTGACTTGAAAATAGTTGGATTTGACCACGCCCATCTATATCCAAGTTTCCAACAACCAGATTGTATAGTCCATCTTCTTTCCAAACTTTTGGATCACGAAAATGTTCTCTACTAAAACCGTCAGGCAGTAGATTTCCTGTCAATACTGGATTCGTATTAACTTTTTTATAATCAACTCCATCTCCAACGGCTAAACATTGGTCTTGAACAACTTCAATCTGCCCACTACTGTTTTCTTGTTTTCGAACCCCTGTATAAATTAGATAGTGTTTTCCCTCGTGCTCCACTGCACTTCCTGAAAAGCATCCTTCCTGGTCATACCATTGGTCGGGTGCTAGAGCCACGGGCAAATCTTTCCAAACTACCATGTCTTCCGTCACTTGGTGTCCCCAGTGCATGGGCCCCCACTTGATATCATAAGGATAATACTGATAAAATAGATGGACTTTACCTTGAAATTCTGAAAGTCCATTCGGATCATTTAGCCAACCAACAGGTGGGCTAACATGAAATCGTGGCCTTGTATCCGAAGCAACATGATGCTGGGAAACATAATCTCTAGCCTTTTTCAAGTTTTGCATCCTTCACCCCCGGATGTTATTTGTGATGTAACCGGTTACTTACTGGTATTGTACCCTTTTAGTTTTTGATTGTCAAGCGTTTTCAAAAATATTTTTCTAAATTGAAAAAAGATTGACACATAGCGATTTTCACTATATAATACTGAAAACAAAGAAAGGCTTTTCAAATGAAGCAACAAAAGGTTACATTTGCGGATATTGCAAAACATACAAATTTTTCAAAGACAACCATATCACGATATTTTAATAATCCCGATTCATTAACAGATGCCAGCAAACAAAAGATTGAAAGAGCATTAATTGAACTGGGTTACCAAGAAAATAAACTGGCAAAAGTATTAGCCAAAGGTAAAACGGAGTTCATCGGTATTATCATACCAAATCTATTTCTCCACTTTTATGCGGCTATTTTAGAAGAAATATTAGCTACCTATAAAAAAAATAATTACAAATTCTTAGTTTTCATCGGTGATGACAATATTGAGACCGAACGAGAGTATATCCAAGAATTATTGGCTTATAATATCGAAGGATTGATTGTATTAAGTCATACCATTACTTCTGAAGAATTAGCCAGTTACAATGTTCCTGTGGTTTCAATTGAGCGCGAATCACAATATATTTCTAGCATTGAAACCGATAACTATCTCGGAGCCATTCAAGCTACAGGTTCTTTAATCAAGAATAACTGTGATATACTTATCCATATTAATGGAAAATTGAAAGAAAATATACCTGCCTATAATCGAGTCAAAGGTTTCGAAACAATGTGTCAGGACAGTGATGTAGAATACAGAATCTTTGCAACTGACCTAGGTAGTTCTTACCATCAGATTCAAACTGAATTACAGCACCATTTTGAGACGATTGAGGCTAACTATCAAGGTAAGCGCAAAGGAATTTTCTTTGCTAACGATACCTATGCCTCTATCTTTGTCAATATCCTATTTCAAAAATATGGTCATTTCCCTGAGGATTATCGTATCGTAGGATTTGATGATTCTCCGATTGCATCGGAAACAATTATCCCATTGACAACTATCAGACAAGATTTAAAGGCTATTTCTCACACAGCTTTAGAAGTTTTGAGCCAGCAAATAGAAGAACGAAAGAAAGAAATTATTTCGCCTATCCAACATCGCGAGATTGCTCCAAAATTGATTAAGCGCTCCACAACATTTTAAAATAACGGCTACCTAGTAGAAATAAAATATCGTTACTAGGTAACCTTTTTTATTGTTCATTACTTCATTGGGTCAAAGAATGCATTCAGTTTTTTCACTAATTCTGCTGAGTTTGGATTTTTAACCATTTCAACAGTGATATTCCAGAACTCTTCTTCTGATTCCCATTCAGATTGCAACCAAACTACGTGTTTGTCAGTGAAGGCATATTGTGTCACTCCAGCAGTTTCTTCAAACTTACCTTCTGTATCTACACCTTCAACTGAAGTTGGTGAGCCATCTACATCGTAGTATTTCTGGATAACTTCTGGACGAGAGAGGTATTCTAGGAATTTTTTAGACTCTTCTGGGTGCTCTGTATCTGCGGAAATAGAGAGAGCAAGGTCAGCTGCACCGATGGTGTAGTCGCCACCTTCTTTATCACCAGGGAAGGTAAACATACCATATTCAAATTCTGGTTCTTGTTGGTTAACAGCTGTAGCTGCCCATGTACCTTGTGGAAGCATGAGAGCATCTCCTGCCGCAAAAGCTGCCACTGCATCTGCATAGAGCGCGCCTGTCGCACCTTTTTGTCCATTATCTGTCAACAGTTGCAAGCGTTCTAAGACAGCTTTTGTTGTAGCATCATCTTGAATTGCTCCCTTTGCACTGCGGATTAGAATGTCTTCAGCACCATCAAAACCACCCGCAACAGTTACCCAAGCTAACTGATGGTAGCCGTTCAATGACCAAGCATCGTTCAATGAAAGAGCAAACGGTGCTGCACTGCCATCAGCCTTGATTTTGTCTACCAAAGTCACAAATTCTGCATAGGTAGTTGGAACTTCGAGACCCAACTCTTTGAACTTATCTTTATTATAGTAAATACCATAAGCATTAGCTGTCAAAGGAAGGGTGTAATTTTTTTCATTAACAAGATAAGGCGTTACAGCACCATCTTTTAGATGACTAAGACCTGCATCATCACCAATTTCTAGGAAACGACCATCCGCTGCATATGCTTTGAAGTCCGCATTTTGTGGATAAATGTTGATAACATCTGGCGCTTCGTTATTTGCCATACGGGTTTTCAGAACAGTTCCTGCATCTGGTACATTTGAAAATTTAACATCAATCGTAGGATTTTCTTTTTCAAAATCATCAATAATTTCCTGAAGAGTCGCTTGCATTTCAGGTTTTTGTGAGAAATATTCAATTTCTACCTTATCGCTACTACTTGCATTCCCACAAGCAACCAAGAAGCTAGCAAAAGCACACACTGACGCACATTTTAAAAATGTTTTCATTTTCATTATAAAATCCTCCTAGATTTTGTTAAAAATATATTGTACACTAAAATAATCTTTTTGAACATGTGGCATTGTAAGCCCAATATTCATCAATTCATCCCCGTAGAATGTCTCTCCTAATTGTGGGCATTCATACAAGGCATCTGGGTCTAGCCCCTTCAACCGAACATGAAGCAAAGGCGCTTCTGGCTTGGCAAGAATTTTTACAAATGTAAAGACCGCTTGATTCTTATCTTGACTAACATAATTGGCAGCCCAGGTATTGGTCGTCTTTTTCAGACGGTAGAGCTGACCGAATTGTATCGTTTCACGAATGGAGTGATAGGTTTCGATTTGCTGACTGATTTCATCCAATTCCTTTTCCGAAAGTTTCGTTAAATCCAGCTCGTAACCAAATGCTCCTCCCATCATAGCCACATTGCCTCGTGTAGCAAGAGGCGTGATACGACCAACCTGATGGTTTGGAACGGCAGAGACGTGTGCGCCAATTGAGGAAGGGGGATAAATCAAACTAGTACCTTCTTGAATAGATAAGCGCTCAATCGCATCTGTATCATCACTTGCCCAAGCTTGCGGCATGTAATACATGATTCCCAAATCATTACGACCTCCACCGCCTGCGCAGGATTCAAAAAGAATATCTGGGAACCGCTTGGTAAGGTGGTCTAATACACGGTAGAGACCTAGCATGTAACGATGGTGGAACTCAAAGCGCTGGTCATTTGCTAAACCTTTAGGGATATTGGTGATATTACGGTTCATATCCCATTTTACATAAGAAATATTGGCTGATTCTAATATGGAAGAGACGCTATCAATGATGTAGTCACAGACTTCTTGCTTGGTCAAATCCAACACTAATTGTTCTCGGCTGTAAACTGGTAAGCGTCCTTCTGTGCGAATTGCCCAATCAGGATGTTCACGATAAAGATCGCTATCAATAGAAATCATCTCTGGTTCAAACCACAGACCGAATTTCATGCCAAGCTCATTTATTCGCTCTGCTAAGCCATTCAAACCATTTGGCAACTTATCCAAATTGACTTTCCAGTCACCCAATGAACTCTCATCATTGTTTCGTTTACCAAACCAACCATCATCCAAAACAAATAATTCAATACCAGCTCGACTGGCGACCTGAGCTAACTGTAAAATCTTTTCTTCTGTAAATTCAAAATAGGTCGCTTCCCAGTTGTTGATTAAAATGGGCCTTGGTTTGTTTACAAACGATGATCGAATGAGGTGTTTTGTAATAAAGTGATGACTATTTTGTGTCATGCCAGTAAATCCTTTATCAGTATATGATAAGAGAACTTCTGGAGTTTGAAAACGATCATCCTTATCCAATTGCCATGAGAAATAGTGACTTTCCAATCCTAATCCCAATCGACTGGTTTCCATGGCTGTCGTTTCGACAAAGGCTGAAAAGTTGCCACTATAGACAAGGTGAGCTGAATATACATCGCCCTTGTCCTCACCTGCATCGGGTGAGGCAAGTGCTAAGAAAGGTGTTCTTGAGTGACTTGAGGCACCTCGAATGCTACCAATCGAATACTGACCTTTTGTCAGTGGGGTCTGTGTCCACTCTTTTTCATAAGCATAACGTCCAGTCAAGCTGTGAACAATGAAATCTTGATGTGGAAAATCTACCGTTGCAGATAAGGCCTTCTCTAGTTTACATGGATATTTGCCAGTTTGAATTGTAGCTGACCGTGCGAGATAGGAGGCTTCTTCAAAAACAGAATACTGAAGTGTTACAGTAACATCTGTCAACTGATCATAAAGATCAATTTCAAGACTCTCTACTTCTTCTTGATTTCCAAAACTTGCTGGTAATCCCCTCAGTTCTTTTTTCCCCTTGTATAATCGATACTCTTTGTATTTTAGGTCAAGAGTAACCCCAAATTCGTTCCGAACATCTATTGCTGAGGTTCTAAAATCTCCCAGACCATTGCTAGAATATTCGAGTGGGAGGACATCCAATGAGTATGTCCTATCCCCAGTAATTGGACTCGGAGAAAATGATCGATCTAAATATGTTATTTTGTTTCCATCGCTAAATTTTTCGATTTTTTTCCCAAAATAACGATGAACCAAATCACCAGTTTTTAATACTTGAATGATATAAGAAAATTCTCTTGTTTTCAGGTGAAAAATCTGTTTTTCATTATAAATCTCAATCACATTCATCTCTCCCATCTCTTCTTTATGGTCTTATTGTACAAAATGAAAACGCTTTATTTAATGGCCTTTTGTATTTAAAACATGTTATAATGTTTCCTAAGGAGGATTGAAATGAATATTCTAAATATCTATAATGAATTGGATAGTCATAATTTTGACCTAAATGTAGACCATTACGGTGCCGAACAATGTGACAAGGGCTATTCCTTCGGTCCTACTATCCGTGATAATTTTGTCCTGCATTTTATTACAAAAGGAAGAGGGAAAATTCTTGTTGACGGAAAAACAAGTTATCTATCAGCAGGTGATTTGTTTATTCTTCCAAAGGATGTTTCCATTTTCTATCAAGCTGATGATATAGATCCTTGGACCTATATATGGGTTGGTTTTAGTGGTTCACGAGCAAAAGATCTACTTAATCAAAGTCAACTGCTAGAAAACTACTACCTCCACTCCAGTCTAGAGTCCCCAATTCTAGACTATATGCATCAGATTAACCATGTTCAGATGCATCCCATCCCCTCTATCACTGAACTAGTCTTAATTGGCTACCTCAATCAACTCTTGGCTGCGCTCATCGAGGAATTTCCAAGTGAAACATTAATTAAGCCCGAAACACAAACCAAGCATTATGTTCAGCAAGCCATCAAGATGATCCATAACCACTATGCTCATCCAATTAAAGTTTCTGAAATAGCAGATTTTCTAGCTCTAAGCCGAAGTTATCTCTATAAGATTTTTAAGCAGGAAACAGGCTATTCTATCAAAGATTATATTTTACAAGTAAAAATGAATCGTTCTTGTCAACTATTAGAAGATGCTTCTCGGAGTATCACTGAAATCGCCTATTCTGTCGGCTACCAAGATCCTCTCACCTTCAGCGCAGCCTTTAAAAATTATTTTCATATGAGCCCGACAGAATTTCGAAAAACGCAAAAAAATAAGGATTAGGTGATTTTACTCACACCTAGTCCTTATTTCTTTATCCAAAAACGTTTCTAAGCCGTTGACAGGCTTCTTCAATGACATCAAATGGAGCTGCTGCATTTAGACGCGCATGGTGTTTGCCCTCTTTACCAAAGCTTAAACCATCGTTCAAAATCAATTTTGCCTGTTCTTGCAACAATTCGAACAATTGGTCATGTTCCAGCTGATAGTCAGAAAAATCAAGCCAGATAAGGTAGGTTCCCTGGGGCTTCATGACCTTGATCCGAGTATGGGAAGTCAAATACTCTTCAACATAATCAATATTTTTTTCTAAAATACTTTTTAACTCTGTCAACCACTCATCCCCATAAGTGAAGGCAGCTTCTGTGGTTAACAAACCAATTGTTGGAACTTCATGCTGATTGTTTGCCAATTGACGCTTAGCAAAAGTCTTGCGAATGCTTGGATTTTCAATAATAGCGAAGCTATTTTTCGTTCCAGCAATGTTAAATGTTTTAGTTGCAGATGATAAGATGATTGAAAAATCTTTGAAACTTTCATCCACCGTATTAAAGGAATCATGTTTGTGACCATATAAGGTCAAATCTTGATGAATTTCATCTGAGACAAGAACGACGCCATGTTTCTGACAGAGACGTCCAATAGCTAAGAGTTCTTCCTTGCTCCAAACCCTACCACCTGGATTGTGTGGACTACAGAAAATATAGAGTTTCACTTGATTCTCTACAATGTCCTTTTCAAGCTGGTCAAAATCAATTCTAAAAACGCCATCCACATCTACAAGTGAATTGGTAACAAGCTGACGATTGTTTAATTTGACAGTCCGTGCAAAGGGTGGATAGACTGGCGTATTAATGAGGACTGCATCCCCTTCTTCTGTCAAAGATTGAATAGCCACAGTTAAGGCAGGAACAACACCTTCGATGAGCAGGATGGACTCTCTATTAATCTTGTAGCCATGCTGTCTATCTTCCCAGTCAATAATAGACTGATAAAGACTGTCACTAGCATAGGGATAACCAAAGACGTGATGATCTGCGTAGTCACGGATTACTTGGCGAATTTCTGGAAGTGGCTCAAAGTCCATATCTGCAATCCATAAAGGTAAGAGTTCAGGATCAGCTTCTACTTTTTTCCATTTTTCAGCATGGTGCGTTAGGCGATTTGGCTTACTAGTAAAATCATATCTGGTCATCTTATCCCTCCAAGGCTACTTCCAAGTCGGCAATCAAATCATCCGCATCCTCAATACCGATAGACAAGCGAAGCAGATCATCTGTCAAACCGTATGAATGACGGGTATCAGCTGGAATGTCTGCGTGAGTCTGGGTAGCTGGATAAGTAATCAAACTTTCTACCCCACCCAAGCTTTCCGCAAAAGTAAAGATTTTCAAGGTATTTAGAATGTGTGGAATCTTGCTCTCATCAACCACCTTCAATGAAATCATCCCACCTTTACCTGTGTAAAATACTTGCTTCACTGCAGGATTCTTCTCCAAATAGGCAACAATTTTCTGAGCATTTTGTGTCGCCCGCTCCATTCGAAGCGAAAGAGTTTTCAAGCCACGCATGAGTAAATAAGCATCCAGTGGCGATAGGGTTGGGCCTGTTGTATTTTGGTCATAAAATAGCTTATCGTACAAGACTTTATCATTGGTCATCAAAGCGCCAGCTAGTACATCATTATGCCCAGATAGGTACTTGGTTGCTGAATGTAGGACAACATCCGCTCCTAGAACAAGTGGATTTTGGTAGATAGGGCTGTAAAAAGTGTTATCGACAATCACCTTAGCACCTTTGGCATGGGCGATAGCCGAAACCTTAGCGATGTCAAACTCCACCATGAGTGGGTTAGTCGGTGTCTCCAGATAAACATAGTCTGTCTCTTCGGTGATGGCTGCAATCAGCTCCTCCTCGGTGTTTGCATAGGTAAATTGAAATCTACCGATACTCTCTTGCTCATTGAACCAGCGGAAGGAACCACCGTACAAATCACGCGCCGCTACCACTTGACTCCCTACAGGAAAACCATTAAAAAGTAAGACCAGAGCAGCCATTCCCGAGCTCGTTGCTAGGGCATAGTCGGCCTTTTCAATAGCTGCCAAAGTCGTCTCTAGACTGGCACGTGTCGGATTTTTTGTTCTCGTGTAGTCATAACCTGTCGATTGACCAAACTCAGGGTGTTGATAGGTCGTCGAAAGGTGGATAGGGGAAATCAAGGCACCTGTTCTCTCATCGCTATTGATGCCCGTATGCGCTAAAATCGTATCAATCTTATAATCTGTCATAACATCTACTCCAATCTAACTTACAATATAGTCTAGCATGAAATAGGAGATTTGGTGTGAAAAATATCCAAAAATACTTATAGAAAAATAGGGAGCCTTGTTATAGTTTTTCTTTATAACAATAACCATACTGGATTTACCGATAAATACTTTTAAATCTATACATTATTTGATATAATAAAAGAAAGAGAGGTGAGTGAATATGAAATTCCAGTTTAACAAGCATTTCTATCGTTATAGCGCCTTCTATTCTCTAGTTTTTTGGTCTTGTTTTTTTCTTTCAGACATTTTGCTAGACTCTTCCCAAACGCCTGCATGGTATAGCCTATTAGCCTGTCTGATTATTTTTATCAATGCCATTCGAACCTTTTTCTTCAAGGAAGAAAAAGAACTCACTCGCATGGGCTACATCTTCTATATCGGATTGATTGTGGTGATTATCTATCTGAAATTCATTTTGGGTAAATAGAAAGGAGCTTACTATGTCTAAAAAATTCAATAAAGCATTCTATCGGACCTGGGAATTTTACTTGTCTCTTGCCTGTATCCTACAAGTGATTTCTGCAGCTATACATGGACCATTTTGGTTTATCCATTTTCTCAAGCTTGGACTCGGACTTTATGCTGGTTATCTAGCTTTCTTTAAGTCACGTAGCTGGATTAAAAAAACATGGCAAATTTATCTAACGATTAGTTTTATTGTCGCTTGGACAATCATTTCCTTCTTTGTACTGTGAGGATTTTATATGTTTAAAGAATTTAATAAAGAATATTATCGGAGTTTGAATTTTTATTTAATGATATTGTTGTTATTAGGTAGCATTGGAGAATGGTTGGACAAGGGGCCTAGCCTCTGGTTTGGACTTTTGCTATTTGCTACTGTCGGTACTGCCCGTAGTGCCTTTTGGTCTAAAGAATGGACCTTAAAAGCAAATTGGCAAATCTATCTCTGCATCGCATTCTTGCTTGTTGGGGCTTGGGTAGAATTTTTTGTTTAAGAGTTGAGGGCGGGGTATTCGCTCTCTTTTTTCATTCAAAATAAACAGTGATTTTCATTCAAAGATGGTATAATATACCTATGCAAAAAATTGATTTACTAGACGGAGAGCGGATCGACCAGCTCTTCTCGACAGATGTTCAGATTATTCAAAATCGGGAGGTTTTTAGCTACTCGATTGACAGTGTCCTGCTCTCGCGTTTTCCAAAAATACCTGCTCAGAAGGGGCTGATTGTTGACCTTTGTAGTGGAAATGGGGCGGTGGGCCTTTTCGCTTCCACACGCACCAAGGCCCAGATTATTCAGGTTGAATTACAGGAACGCTTGGCGGATATGAATCGCCGCTCCATTGCCCTCAACGGTCTGGAGGAACAGCTTTCGGTCATCAATGACGATTTGGCAAATCTGCCCCAGTATGATCTACGCTCCAAGGTTGATTTGATGCTCTGCAATCCTCCCTACTTCAAGGTGGATAAAGAGTCAAACCTCAATGAAAGCGAGCATTATCTTCTAGCCAGACACGAGATTGCAACCAACCTAGACAGCATTTGTCAGGTGGCCCAACAGGTACTCAAATCCAATGGTCGCTTGGCCATGGTTTACAGACCTGACCGATTTTTAGATATTTTGGACACGCTGAGAACCTACAAATTGGCGCCCAAACGCATCCAGTTTGTCTATCCCAAGGCCAGCAAGGAGGCCAATATGTTGCTAATTGAGGCTATCAAGGACGGCTCGGTGGACGGTCTGCACATTCTGCCACCTCTGGTTGTCCATGAGGAAAATGGCGACTATACTCCTGCCATTCGTGAGATTTATTATGGAAAATAAGGCCTACTTTTATGTTTTGGAATGTGCCGACGGAAGTCTTTACACTGGCTATACGACTGATGTGGAGAAGCGGCTTGCTACCCATAATCGTGGGAAAGGGGCCAAGTACACCCGCGCACGCTTGCCTGTCAGCCTAGTCTACCAAGAAGCCTTTGCCAGCAAACAGGAAGCTATGTCTGCCGAGGCTTTGTTTAAGAAACGCAGTCGGCAGAGTAAGTTAGATTATATTGCAGAAATGACCGAGAAACCTCGCTCCACATAGGGCGAGGTTTTAACTTAAAATGTCTCCAAAATCGTATCAATTTTAGCCATTGCCTCTTCGAAAATAGCCTGAGCCTGACTTGGATCAGCAGATTGCCCTTCGATAAAGACCTGGTGAAGGTCTTCAAAGCCTAAAAATTCAAAGATAGACTTGATGTACTGGGCAGCTGGATCTTGACCTGCATAAACACCACCATTGGACTGGATGTGCAGGAGCTTTTTGTCCTTGACCAAGCCGATAGAGCCTTCTGGACCATACTTAAAGGTCAGGCCTGCTACATTGATGGTATTGACCCAAGATACCAACTGACTTGGCACATTGAGATTCCAGAGAGGATTGACGACGACAATCTTATCAGCTGCAAGAAATTGCTGGGTCAAGGCATTATAGCGGTCCAACTGCTCTGCTTGTTCAGGACTGATTTCTATACCTTTTTTAACCGCTCCCATAGATTCTAACAAAGGCTTGTCCAAAGCTGGAATCTGGTCTTCAAAAACATCTACTATTTCAATCTTATCCTCTGGGTGCAAACTGGCGTACCGAGTTTGAAACTCTTCCAAGGCTCGCAAGGCGTAGGACTTTTGTGCGTCAAGTGGGTGGGCTTTTACAATTAATAGATTTGCCATTGGTTCTCTCCTTTATCATTCGTTATTACTAATTATTGATAAACATATTCTACTCTTTTTGATTTGAAATTCAAATCATTTGCTCGAAGCAAAAGGCTGGTCTCCCAGCCTCTCCATTTCTAAATTGTTCCTTATTTTAAATAAGTATAAGCGACACAGTCCAGGCTATCAACGGCTGTAAAGCCAAGTGCTTCATAGAAAGACCGTGTCTTCTCTGTATTGTCCGTCAAGAGATGAAGCTGATAAATACCCGAAAAGTGTGTAATGGCCTGCTCCAAAAGATGACGCCCAATTCCCTGACGCTGATAGGTTGGTAGGACCAAGATGTCCTGAATAAAAACGATTGAATGCCCGTCACCAACTGCTCGTAAGAGACCCACTAGACGGTCACCGTCAAAGGCCGCAAGAACGAGCAGACTATGTTTCAAGGCCTTCTCTAGCATTTCTGGACGACTTGTATATCCTGTCCAACCCACAGAAACATAGAGGTCTAGGACTGCTTGAAAATCAAGTTGAGGATTTTGTCTGTAAGTAATCATGATGTTCTCCTTTGTATTGTTTTTTAGAATACAAAGGCTTTATCCATTGTCAAAATACCCATGGTCAACCCTCCTGTTTTACTACTTCTAGTATAACAAAAACCACTCCAATTATGAAGCAGTTTTAAAATGCAGATAAGCATAATAGATACTAAGACTTACAACAGAAATACCAACCAAAATCATTACAAGGATAGATAGGGTTGGTGAACCCAACAAACTTACTAACTGCAACACCCCACCAATCATCAAGAAATAGCCAACATACTTTCTTCCTTTTCGTTCTATTTCGTTGGTCTTGCTGTCCAATTCCTCCTTGGGTAAATAATTTCCTATCACCATATAATAGACAGTCAGCAGTCCAATGACAAGTCTCCAGTAATCCAATTCTCCTCCTAAATTATACCAGAGTAAAGAAACTTGAATGATGAGAGCCAGTAGCGGAAAAAACCATTTGACCACTCGAATGACTGGTGTTTTCCCTATCCCTTTCACATCATAAAGTACACTAATGAATAGGTGAACACAAAAGAATGATAGCGGTGTCAAAATCATCATATACTTGGCCATAGAGCCATTTGGCTCACCATTTACGCCAAAATGTGTCACCATGGTGTCTGGCAATGCTTTATAGTAATAAATCATCAATACAGCTATTAGTAGAAATATACTAGAAGTTGCTAATAATGTTTTTATGTCAATTTTCTTCATCTTGTTGCCCTCCAAAACTTGCAATCCAAACCAAGACTTCTTCAAAGACCGTATAGTTTAGACGATAATAAATAAAATTTTTCTGCTTTTCCTCCAAAATTAATCCAGCTTTTTTCAAAGTGGATAAATGATGAGAAACTGTTGCTCCTGTTAATTGAAATTGTTCTACAATTTCCCCAGCAGACTTCGGCCCCGACTTAAGACTATCTAGAATTTGCCTACGAATAGGAGCAGAAATTGCCTTCAAGGTTTCAGACAATCCCATAATAAGCCTCCTTGTCCATCTATTTAGAAATATTTCTAAATAGAATTATACTCTGTTTTCATTATTTGTCAAGAACTATTTCGATTATTTTCTAAATAGATTTCAAAAAAACAGACCACTCTTTATGGTCTGTCAAATACGGCTTATCTCTCACCCTTATTGCGAATCACAAAGCCTGTTTTCTTTTCACTTGATGTGCGTTGATGCGGTTTTTTGTTGTCCTGACGGCGGTTGTCACGTTTGAACTTGTCATCGCGACGGTTTCGGTCATTGCGGTCGCCACGGCGTCCTCCACGGTCTCGGTTGCGGTCACCGTCACGACGGCCACCACGTCCACCCTTGCCCTTGGCTTGACCAGGTGCAAACTTGAATGGCAGTGGTTTTTCACGTGCGATTTCCACTTCTGGCAAACTATCTGGATCCTGTACGGTCAGACTAAGTACGTAGAGAGCAAGCTCTTCAGGCGTAAATTCAGCTGCTAACTGAATAGCATCTTTCTTGAATTTATCAAAATTGCTACGGATGGTCTCATCCGCCATTTCACGCTCAATCTTTTTCAAGGCAACTTTCTTCTTAGCTTCGAATGCTTCCTGAGCAGTTGCTGGTTTGAGACCTTTCATACGTTTCTTGGTCAAATCTTCGATGATTGCCAAGTAGCCCATCTCGTTTGGCGAAACAAAGGTAATAGACTGACCTGATTGACCCGCACGACCTGTACGACCGATACGGTGAACATAGCTTTCTGGGTCCTGTGGAATATCGTAGTTATAGACATGCGTTACACCTGAAATATCCAATCCACGCGCCGCAACGTCCGTCGCAACAAGGACATCAATCTGATCGTTTTTAAAGTCACGAATAACACGTAGACGTTTGTTCTGGTCCAAATCTCCGTGGATACCTTCTGCACGGAAGCCACGCAGTTTCAAACCACGAGTCAATTCATCGACACGGCGCTTAGTACGACCGAAGACGATAGACAATTCAGGCTGGTCAACGTCCATGAGGCGTGTCATGGTGTCAAATTTTTCATGTTCTTTGACACGGACATAGTATTGGTCCACGTTCACATTGGTCAATTCCTTAGCCGCAATCTTAACGTGTTCAGGCTCTTTCATAAATTTGACACCAATACGCTTGATTGGCTCTGGCATGGTCGCAGAAAATAGGAGAGTCTGGCGACTTTCTGGCACACGCTCAATAATCGCTTCAATGTCGTCCAAGAAGCCCATGTTGAGCATTTCATCAGCCTCGTCAAGAATGAGGGTTTCAACGCCGTCAAGTTTGAGGGCCTTGCGTTTGATTAAATCCAACAAACGCCCTGGCGTACCAACAACGATGTGGGCACCTGAGCGAAGGGCCTTGATTTGTTTTTCAATGCTTGAGCCACCGTAAACAGAGCGGACTTTCACACCCTTTTCACGACCAAATTTGAAAAGCTCTTCCTGACTCTGCACCGCCAACTCACGCGTTGGGGCAATAATCAGGGCTTGTACAGCTTGATTGTTGGTGTCAATTTTGTTGAGAGTTGGCAGACCAAAGGCTGCTGTTTTCCCTGTACCCGTTTGGGCTTGACCAATCACATCTTTTCCTTCCAGAGCAAGCGGAATTGTTTGCTCCTGGATAGGTGACGGCGTTTCAAAACCTGCCTTCTCAACGGCAAGCAAAATATCTTCTGATAGATTTAATTCAGTAAATTTCAATTATGATACCAAGTGCGTTAAGAAAACAAGGTGAAAATAGGAGACTGACGCAGTGGAAAAGAATAACAGCACTATTCTTATTATAGGTCAACATCTCAGCGCAGTGGTTGATTGGCAGATTTGTTCGTATTACATACTCCAAATCTGACCTCTACGACTGATGCGAACAAAGTTCGCTTCATCTCCAACTCCAACTGTCTCCCAGACAGTTGGAGCTATGCGGGGGTGGGAGTGAAACAGTCTGGGAATAGACTGTTTCAGCTCAACAACTTGCAACGAGAAATTGTTGACGAACTCTATCGCTTTCTAGTTCTGTCCCACTCCCTATCTTTTTCACGAAGTTTTTAGCACGGGTTCGAATGCTCTTCCCGAACTAGTTTCCTAACGCATTTCCTTTCTTTTACAAGGCAGTGCGAAGCTACCTTATCTAACTTTTTTTGTAACAATTATTTCCACTGGCAGCGAACTAACCAGTATCAGACTTGTAACTTAACTAGTATAACACATTCTAAGCATAAAGGTTGGCTTTTGCCTTGAAAATAAAAATAATACGTTTTCAAAAAAAACTTAAAAATATTTGAAGGTGAGAAAGTGAGAAATTAAGACTATTTGAATCATAGTTTGAACAACCAATGCGGTATTGTATTCAGACATATAAATAATAAAGGTAAAGGTAACTCAAAACAATAGCTTTCGTAAACAAATGCTATCTTTCTCAAGACTAGTGACTATCCTCTTCGCTTTTATTTTTACCCTATGATATAATTAAGGTGATGACTTCTCACAGCTAATCGCTGGTGTCCCAATATCAAAAAACCACGATGGAAACTAACAACGTTTTTTTACTATAATTATATTACCAACCATTTCACTAATTATATTATGTTATCCAAGCGCTGATTGAGGATTAACATACGAGGAGGTATAGATATGAATACAAAAAAGAAGATATCCTTTGCCCTGACCGCTTGTCTAGGTCTTTTTTTGCTCTTCCCTACTTCTACCCACGCTCATTATGACCGCGCCTTTTGGTATGAAGAACAAGTGACCACACCGCATATTGAACAATATACAGACTGGATGTCCACAATTCCTGATAATCGTTTTCTAGGAGAGCTTGCCATTCCGGGAACTCATGATAGCATGGCTCACAGTAACCATCTTCCTTTTCGTGATATTGTCCGTACGCAAACAATGAATTTGCAGCAACAATTGGAGTCTGGAATCCGATATTTAGATATTCGTCTCGCATATATGGGAGATCACTTTGCTCTCTACCATGGCTCAATCGCCTTGGGCTACCAATTTGAAGAGGTTCTTACAACTATTCAAAATTACTTGATAAGTTATCCAAGTGAAACCATCTTAATGCGGATTAAACAAGAGCATACTCATGCCTCTGATCCTGAAATGTTTACCCTTTTTGAGTCCTATTATCAACGATATTCCTCTCTTTTCTGGAATCCTATGACTTCGTCAAACGGATACAATCCTACACTAGGCGAAATTCGTGGCCAGATTGTGCTTTTACCTGATGTCTTGTCTATCGAACACGGAATAAATTATCGTTTTGTTATTACTCAAGATCAATACCATCTCAATACAAATTGGGATTTATATAAAAAATGGGAAGCTATAAAGAACCATATCAATCAGGCAAATACATCTAGCATTGATTTTATTTTCATGAATTATCTCAGTGGTTCTGGTGGTTCTTTCCCTTATTTTGTAGCAAGTGGACATGTTCGTCCAGCAACTGATGCTTCCCGACTCTCTACTGGATTGACGGAACCCGGTTTTAGGCATCGCTACCCTGACTTCCCACGCACAGCACGTCTCGGTGTATTTGCAACAATTTCCTTTGAAGGAACCAATACTCTTGTTGCGGACTATCTACGAAACAATCAAATTCGTAGACCAGGAATCATCATTTCAGATTTCCCCGGTGAACGTCTTATCAATGAAGTTATACAATGCAATTACCGTTAATCGTTCTATATTTTTGCATGTTTAGTATTTAAGCTAAAATACTGTTCTATAAATAACATCTCGTACAATACATACCTAATTCTCACCCTAACCTTCCAATTCCTTTTACCATCAACATAAAAATATTCAACTGACTAGCGAGGAAATTCCCAACGGGGGACTCCTCGTTTTTTATATCTTAATTGTCGTTTCAAGTCAAAAATAGTCAACCACTAAATTTTCGATAAGCAGACTATATCATCAATAACAAAAAATTACTTCTTTCACGAAAAATAAAAGTGATTGATTGTGACATGAAAAATTCTATAGGAGTTGTGAACTAAGGATAGCACAGTGAAACATTGAGAGCAACAATAAAAAAATGCATCATTAGGCTGTTATAGACATTTAGTCTATCTTTAATTACTTCGTTAACTCGCTTTGCCGTACTTTGCGTAAGTGACTTGCTTTCGCAAGTCTCATTTCCAGCCTTGTACAGTCTGCTAGACTGTACAAGCTGCCTACAGCTTTTGAGGCGAATGCGGTTCGCCCTATTTCCAGCATCTTTTTTCTCGCTTTTTTGTATCTAGGATCGGGCTGAAACAGTTCCCCGAACTGTTTCACTCTCCCAGATAGTTGGAGCTAGTACTAAAAGTAAACTAAAATATAATTATTTAGCTTTAAAATAGCATTCCAAACAATACTCAACCGATTGAAATCTCCTCAATAACTCAACCACTTTTCTTTTCAATCCAGCCCAGAATCGTTCAATTGGGTTAAGTTCAGGGGAATAAGGTGGAAGCGGAAGAAAATAGTGTCCCTTAGCCACTGCAAGCTCATCTAGTTGTTTCTTGGGATGAAAAGCTGCATTATCCATAATGATGACATGGGGTTCTGTCAAGGATGGCAATAGCTGCTCCTGATACCACTTGATAAATAATTCCGCTGTCATCGTTCCATGATAAAGCAAGGGGGCTATAATTTTAGAACCAGTTTGACCAGCTACTACCGAAATTCTTTCGAATCTGCGTCCACTTACCTTGTCGTATACTTTCTCTCCTCGAGGTGCTCTAGCTTTGTGACGATAAAGATAAGTATCAATGCCCGTCTCATCAATATAAACAATCGGTGTGTCAGGAAAGCAGGCTAAAACATCAAGATAGCGTCTCACTTTTTCGCTATCTTGTTCTTTATAGGTTGTTGTCTTTTTTTAAAGTAATATTCACTTTTTTGAGTGCTGCCCAAACAGAAGGAATACTACAGTTAAAATGCTCTGCAATTTCTTTCAGGAAAGCATCTGGATGTTCCTTGACATAGGCTTCCAAGCGGTCAAGCGGAAGTTTGCGAGGACTACGAGAGCGTGGTTTACGATTCAGATGTCCTTCATTTTTCAGCTGTGTCTCCCAACGGTACAAGGTATCGGTTCCAATACCAAATAGGTCACAGGTTTCCTTTTTTGTGTGTCCTGATTGGACATAGGCAATAACGCGTTTTCTAAAATCAATTCCGTAAGTCATAAGTCTATTTTATTATATATTAAATAAAAAACTAAATAACTATATCTGGCAAGCTATCGCATTTGCTAGATAAAAAAAGAATGCTGGATAAGATTCCAACATTCTTTCTAACAATTTATTTTCCCAAAACAGCCGCAGCCAGAGCTTTTTGGATAGCAATAACACTCTTGTCACTCTTGAATTGGAGGGTTTCAGCAGGCTCTGCCGCAGAAGAAATCCAAATCTTGAGCTCAGCATCTAAATCAAAATGACCAGAAGTTTCGACCGTAAAACGTGAAATGGACTGGTAAGGAATAGACTTATAGGCTACCTTCTTACCAGAAATCCCTTGCTTATCCACTAAAATCAAGCGATACTCGGTAAAGACAATCAGGTCGCGGACCAAACTAAAGGCCATCTCTACTTGTTCATTAGCCAATAAAATATTCCCTAGCTCCTGCTCTACCTTGTCATTATTCATCTGTGAGGCATTGCCCATCAAACCTGAAAACAAACCCATGTGTTACTCCTTTTTTACTTTTCCATATTTTACCGAAAAACTTACAGGAAACAAAGTAAAAACCAGCCTATAATACAAGCCTCTCGTCAAACAAGCCTAGAAATTCTTCATTCTGCGAATGGGTGACGACGGTGACCAACTTATCCTCAATCTTGGACAAGGTTTCCGCAATTAAACTTTCATTTCTAGTATCTAAGCCCGTCGTTGGCTCATCAAATAACAAGACTTCCGCATCACGATAGAGGGCTCTAGCTATATCAAACCGCCGCTCCTCCCCTCCCGATAATTGCTGGGCAGAGGATAGCAGGGTAGCGAAACCATTTTCCTGTCGTTCAAACCAGTCTAGCAGACCAACCCTGCTCAAGCAAGTCAGAGCCTTTCTCTGATCCAAGGGACCAAACAGGCTCAGATTTTCCCCAATACTAGCTGAGAAAATAGCCGTTTTTTGAGGAAGATAATAGATTTTTCCAAAAAACGAGGTCTGTTCTAGGTCCGCCAGATTCCTCTGGTTGACCAGGACTCTTCCAGCTTCTGGCTTCTGAATCCCCAGCAAGAGGCGGAGCAAGGTCGTCTTCCCACTCCCGCTTTTTCCTAGAATGGCATATTTTCTATTAGCAAGAAAACGATAGGAAAACCTATCAAAGAGTCGGTGATTATTCTGCTCATAGGTAATCGTTTCCAAGCTGATGCTGTCAATGGTTTCAGTCAGTTCTTCCTTGGCTTCATTTTCCTGGAATTGCCCCTGCAAAATCGTCGTCAAATCTGCCACAACAGTCCGACTAGCCAGGTAATCCGTTACCAGTCCAGACATGGTTTGGATAGGGCCAGCCACCGTTCCCATGAGGGTGGTCATGGCAATCAAGTCTGAAATCTTCAGCAGGCCTTGAAAGACAAAGATACCACCAATAATCCAGGAACCCGAATAAACCACACTACTCAAACCATAGGACACGGCGTAGGTCTGAGATTGTTTTTTGGAAAAATGGTTGGCTCGCCTAGCATATTCCTGACTGGATGCTTGGAGTTTCTCTTCAAAAATCGGCGTAATGGTGCTGATTCGGATAAAGGTCAGAGAATGAACAAACTCACTAAAGAGCTTGAGGTAGGCATTCTTCTCCGACTGAGTATCTTGAGTGGCATGAGCAAGGATACGATTATTGATCAGGGGTGCTAGGAAAGGAATGAAGCACAAAGCCAGCATAATCAGCGTCATGGTCCCTTGCAAATAAAGGGCACCAATTAGTGAAAAGGTAAAGACAAGAAGACTGGTCAACATAGACAAGAGCGGTGTTAGATAACCATTTTCCAAGACATCCATGTGGTTGACCAAAATGTGAATCTTGTCAGCACTCTTTTTGTCATCATTTCCTGAATCATCGCCAGCTGCGTAGACAGCCACCAGCTGATTGCGAGTCCTTTCCATGATACGATTGACTAACTTGGCCTTGAGATAACGAGGCAGGTAGTCAAAGTAGGTATCGCAGATGAAAAAGCCCACCGCTATGAGTGAACTGGTCACAAATGCCTTTTGGTCACCGGACAGAGCCGCCTCTGAAACCCTAGCATAGACAAAACCTGTTGCTGCCAAAATCAGAGCATAGACAAGAGCTACCAAGACATAAGCCAGCACCTCCGACTTACACTTTCTAAGGTAGTAAAACATGGGATAAGACCTCCAATCCATTTCCATTTATATAACTACAGTATATTATAATAATACTTTTTTTGCAATGATAACAAAATTAAAAAAAGCCAGGACTTGCCTGACTTATTATAGAGTTAATTGGGTTAGATGAAGATTGAACTTAAGGTTCATCGAAGCAACTTAACGAAGTTTTAGCTTGATTTTCAAAGCTGATTACTGACTTTACGCAAAGAAACTCAAGAATAAAACTAGGCAAGGAGCTGAAGATTGAACTAGAGGTTCATCGAAGCAACTTAACGAAGTTTTAGCTTGATTTTCAAAGCTGAACAGCTGTAAGCTGATACCATCAGCTCCCATCTCCCACCTTTCACCTCGCTTGACATCTCTAGGCTCAGGCTGAAACAGTTCCCCGAACTGTTTCACTCCACTGAACCTTAGGCATTGGTAAACTGACTACCGTCAGTTCCCATCTCCCGATAGCAAACATCTCCCAGATGTTTGCTACATCTTCTCTTCCAACGCCACATCCGGATACTTGTCCGCAAACCAGCGGAGGGCGAAGTCGTTTTCAAAGAGGAAAACAGGTTGGTCAAAGCGGTCTTTGGCTAGGATGTTGCGGCTTGATGACATGCGTTCATCCAGGTCTTCTGGCTTGATCCAACGGACAGTCTTTTTGCCCATTGGGGTCATGACTACCTCAGCATTGTACTCGCCTTCCATGCGGTGTTTGAAGACTTCAAACTGGAGCTGACCAACGGCCCCCAGCATATACTCGCCTGTCTGGTAGTTCTTGTAGAGCTGGATAGCCCCTTCTTGTACCAGTTGCTCGATTCCCTTGTGGAAGGATTTTTGTTTCATAACATTTTTAGCGGAAACTTTCATGAAAATTTCAGGGGTGAAGGTCGGCAGTGGTTCGAATTCAAACTTGTTTTTGCCTACGGTCAAGGTATCGCCTACCTGATAGGTTCCTGTATCGTAAACCCCGATAATGTCACCCGCCACTGCATTTTCCACATTCTCACGGGACTCGGCCATAAACTGCGTCACGTTGGACAACTTGGCTCCCTTACCTGTACGAGGTAAGTTGACTGCCATCCCGCGTTCAAATTCGCCCGAAACCACGCGCACAAAGGCAATGCGGTCACGGTGACGAGGGTCCATATTGGCCTGAATCTTAAAGACAAAACCTGAAAAATCTTTGTTGAGCGGGTCAATGACATCACCTGTCGTTGTCTTGTGACCATGTGGCTCTGGAGCAAATTCCAAGAAGGTGTCAAGGAAGGTCTGCACACCAAAGTTTGTCAGGGCTGAGCCGAAGAAAACAGGTGTCAAATCGCCGTCCAAAATCGCCTGCTCTGAAAATTCATTCCCAGCTTCCGCCAGAAGTTCAATATCATCCAGAACTTGTGCATAAAAGGGGTTAGAACCAAAGAGCTTGTCACCCTCGTCCAAGTTGGCAAACCGCTCGTCACCACGGTAGAGTTCTAAACGTTTGTTATGGAGGTCATAGAGACCCTCGAAAGATTTCCCCATACCGATTGGCCAGTTCATCGGATAGCTGGCAATGCCCAAGACTTCTTCCAACTCCTGCAACAAATCAAGTGGCTCACGACCGTCACGGTCCAACTTGTTGATAAAGGTGAAAACAGGGATGTTGCGGTGCTTAACAACCTCAAAGAGCTTTTTGGTCTGGGCCTCGATACCCTTGGCAGAGTCCACCACCATGACAGCCGCATCGACCGCCATCAAGGTCCGATAAGTGTCTTCTGAGAAGTCCTCGTGTCCTGGTGTATCTAGGATATTGACCCGCTTGCCTGCATAGTCAAACTGCATGACAGATGAGGTAACAGAGATACCACGTTGTTTCTCAATATCCATCCAGTCAGACTTAGCAAAGTTACCAGTCTTTTTCCCCTTGACCGTACCTGCTTCACGAATCTCACCCCCAAAGTAGAGCAACTGCTCGGTAATAGTGGTTTTACCCGCGTCCGGGTGAGAGATAATCGCAAAGGTGCGGCGTTTCTTGATTTCTTCTTGTAGTGACATAATGTTTCCTTTTCATTTTTTTGTATTTTGATTCATAGCAGAGCTGAGCTCTTATCCTATTCGATTTACATTGGATTCATCCTTATTCTTTACTAGACAACTCTCTTATTATATCGGAAATAAGGGAATTTTTCAAACTATTGAAGAATAGGTCTACAGACCTATACTGTTGTATTATAAATATGTTACAATAAGTATGAGATGTATTCTATATACTAGAAAAAGAAAGATAAAATAATGAACAAACAAATAAAAGGTTTATCAACCAAGGAAGTACAAGAACGTATTCAAAACCAGCAAACCAATCATTTTAAGACAAAGACCAGTGCCAGTAATTGGGAAATCTTCAGACGAAATGTGTTTACATCTTTTAACGCACTCAATTTTGCCATTTTCTTAGCCTTACTAGCTGTACAGGCATGGTCCAACCTTTTCTTCTTCGGAGTTATTGTCCTCAACGCTGTTTCAGGAATGCTGACAGAATGGCGAGCACGACGAATGATTGACAAACTCAACCTGATGAACAAGGATTTTATCCGAGTTGTTCGCGACAGCGAGACAATCTCTATTGCACCAGAAGATATTGTCTTAGATGATGTTCTCTTGCTGTCTGCTGGCGAACAAGTTCCTAGTGATGCTATTGTTTTAGAAGGTATAGCCGAGGCAAACGAGGCCATGTTAACCGGTGAAAGCGACTTGATTGTGAAAAATACTGGGGCTGAATTATTGTCTGGTAGCTATCTAGTTAGCGGACAGATTTATGCAAAAGTCATCCATGTTGGCGCAGAAAACTATGCCAATAAGCTCATGCTTGAGGCGAAAACTCACAAACCTATCGTCTCTCGTATTCTTTACAATATGGATAAAATTGCTAAATTTACAGGAAAAATTATCATTCCATTCGGACTTGCTCTTTTTCTAGAAGCCTTTTTCATCAAACTTCTTCCCTTAAAAGACTCAGTTATTACCAGCTCTACTGCCCTACTAGGTATGTTACCAAAGGGAATTGCTCTGCTGACCATCACTTCTCTCTTAACTGCTGTTATCAAACTGGGAATGAAAAATGTCCTCGTACAAGAAATGTATTCCGTCGAAACACTGGCCCGAGTTGATGTTCTTTGTTTGGATAAGACCGGAACGATTACTCAGGGGAAAATGACCGTCGAAAACCTGCTTCCCTTAACCAACCATTATTCACTTGACACTATCCAACAGATACTCGCTACCTATATCCAGACAAGTGAGGATACTAATTCAACAGCTCAGGCCATTCGAAAAGAATATGGTGATTTAAAGCACCACTATAAAGCTAGTCACATCATCCCATTTTCTAGTGATAGAAAATGGGGGGCAATGACAATAGAAAACATTGGTCACATTTTTCTAGGGGCACCAGAAATGTTACTAACACAAAATCCTCCTTCTGTTTCTGAGGCACAGGCTCGTGGTTCCCGTGTCCTGATTCTTGCGCTTAGCCAACAGTCCCTTCCTTCTTCTCAAAATCAGCTACCTGAGAATATTGAACCTCTAGCTCTATTAGAAATTGCCGACCCAATCCGAGAAGACGCCGCAGAAACACTGGCCTATCTTCGCTCGCAAGAAGTGACACTAAAAATAATCTCTGGTGACAATCCTGTGACGGTCTCACACATTGCTAAGGAAGCTGGATTTGCTGACTACGATAGCTATATCAATTGTTCCAAAGTTGACGACGAAGAACTAATTGCCAGAGCTGAAACAACCGCCATTTTCGGTCGCGTATCCCCACATCAGAAAAAATTGCTCATCCAAACCCTCAAAGCACAGGGACATACTACTGCAATGACCGGTGATGGGGTCAATGATATTCTTGCACTACGCGAAGCTGATTGTTCCATTGTTATGGCAGAAGGCGATCCCGCTACTAGACAAATCGCTAATCTAGTCCTCCTAGATTCTGAATTTCGCGATATTCCTGAGATTCTCTTTGAGGGGCGACGCGTTGTTAATAACATCTCCCACATTGCTCCCATCTTTCTTATCAAAACAATCTACTCTTTCTTACTTGGCCTTATCTGTATCGCTAGTATTGCCCTAGGTAAAGCAGAATATTTGTTAGTTTTCCCATTTATTCAAGTACAAATGACCCTCATTGGTCAATTTGTCGAAGGTTTTCCTCCTTTTATCCTAACTTTTGAACGAAATATCCGCCCCGTAGAAAAACATTTTCTCAGAAAATCTCTTCTCTTAGCCCTACCAAATGCTCTCATGGTTGTTCTCAGTGTCCTTATTTTCCATTTAATGCAAGTATTTGGATACTTAAACTTGCATGACATGCAAACCCTCTCTTATTATGTTCTTGGTTCAACAGGTCTACTGGCTGTCATTCGTGCCTGTTTGCCACTGACAAAAGCTCGACTGGCTCTTATTATTTATTCCGTTTTCGGTTTCTTCATCAGCTCCCATTTCCTACATGGTCTGATTGAAATCCACCCCTTAAACAGTCACACATTGCCAATCTATTCTGGATTAATGCTCATTTTTATCCCTGTCTTTTTCTGGATTAGCCACAAACAAGGCGCATTTAAAAACTAAAAATAAGAGGCTGGGCAAAAAGACCAACCTCGCTTCTCAGGGTTCGTGTCAACATCTCAGCGCAGTGGTTGATTGGCAGATTTGTTCGTGTTTTACACTCCAAATCTGACCTATACGACTGATGCGAACTCTGTTCGCTCTATCTCCGACCTCCAAAGGTTCCCCAAACCTTTGGAGCTATGCGGGGGTGGGAGTGAAACAGTCTGGGGATAGACTGTTTCAGCTCAACAACTTAAAACGAAAAATTGTTGACGAACTCTTTTTGACCAGTCGAGTTCTTTCCCGCTCCCTTATTTTTTCAATATCTGCGAATCCATTTGTTTGCTTTCTTTTTTCAAATAGGCAATTAACATAGCTTGTATACTCAAAATAGAGAAACAGAGTAGGCAGGTTACCAAGAAGAAATTCAAAGGAAGATTGGTACTGTTCACTAAAGGTGTCTGTCTCAAAAATCCATAATTTCCACCAGTTAAAAGAGCTACTCCTAGAATCAGCATATTCATAATAAGCGTATATTTCACTACCTCTTTTCCCTTCAACATCTCTCCTTCTAAATCAGATAACAGGTACAACATACAATTAACCGTCAAGGCGTAGTGACCAATAACAAAAGTAAAGAAGGTCAGATGTGGAAATGCAAATGGGTCAAATACTGGATGAATAAAGGCTGAAAGCGATCCAAAAAGACCCAGATAGGCAAAATAACGTTTCAAAGGTCCAGGCTTCGCCCAAAGAATAAAAAGCATAGCCAAGCGACAATGATAAAAAGGAAGACTCTCAGAAAGAGGAAAATCAGCTACGATATACCAAGTATAAAGGGAGACAATCTGTATAAATTGAAGCCACCAAAAAACAATATGAAACCATCTTTTTTGATAACAACGAAAACAAAGATAGAGCATGAAAAACCAAATAATCATGAGAAACAGGTGTTCCAATACGTTCAGGTTCGGTGCTTCAGAAATCTGATTGCTAAAAAAATCACTCATCTTATTAAATTCCTCTCTTTCCCCAAAAGTTAGTATATCAACTTTTCGATGTTTTGACAAGACTTGCTAAAAAAGAGAGGTCTTGCCTCTCTACTTTTCTATTTCTTCAACCACTTTTCCAAGATTCATGGAATTAGAGCCTTTAAAGAGGATTTGGTCCTCTTTTCCTAGACTTTCCCTAACCTGTTTAACCAGATCTTCAAATTGGTCCTGCTCTGCATTTTTCCTAAAGAAATAGACTTTTCCTATTGGGAACATCTGACTAGCCAACTGGGCCAGACCTTCAATGTCCTGACCGTAGAAAATGACGGTGTCTAGCAGATCAGGCGACAGGCTCAGAATCATCTGATTGTGGAGATCGACGGACTGGCTCCCCAATTCTTTCATATCTGCCAAAACGGCGATTTTCTTGCCGCCTTCATTGGCTGGAATACTAGAGAAAGTTTCCAAAATCAAGCGCATAGCCGTTGGGTTGGCGTTGTAGACATCACTGAGAATATCTGCTCCGTTTGCTGCCTTCTTCCACTCGGTACGATTGCGGGTCAAGTTCAGACCAGCTAGGGCTGACTTAATTGCCTCATCAGGCACACCCAAGGTCTTGCCCACATAGCTTGCCACTATAGCATTGGTCGCGTTATACTTACCTGTCACTGGGAGGAAAATGTCGCCGTCCATAAAATTGACGGTGAAGGTCAGGCTATCTTTTGACTCGACCAGACTGGTCACCTGCAAATCAGCCTGCTCACCGAAACGAATGAGTTCTACATGGCTCGGCAAGAGCTTATCCGCAATCGGATCTGCTGGGATCAAGAGTTTACTACCTGGCTCCATTCCATCTGCAATTTGTAATTTTCCTTTGGCAATCTCTGCTCGTGAGCCGAAAAATTCCAGATGCGCTTCGCCAAATAGAGTAATTACTGACAGACTTGGTTTGGCAATTTCGGATAGAAGATGAATGTCTCCCAAGTGGTCTTGGCCCATTTCCAAGACCAGTTTTTCTGTATCATCAGGCATGTGGAGGACGGTGTAAGGTAGACCAATTTCGTTGTTGTAGTTGCCTTGTGTCTTGTAAGTCTTGTAAGTCGTCGCCAGAACATCGTGAATCATGTCCTTGGTGGTCGTTTTACCGTTTGATCCTGTTACGGCAATGACTTCTACCCCTGTTTTCTCTAGGTAGTAGGCCGCTAATTGTTGAAGCGCAGCCAAGCAGTTCTCTACTAGAATGTGAGGAACATCAAGGCTGACTTCAGACAGGGTTACCGCACAGCCATTTTCAAAAGCCACAGGAATAAAGTCATGACCGTCACGCGCTCCCTTGAGGGGAACAAAAAGATCCCCTTCTGTAATCAGGCGACTGTCAAACTCGACCTTGTTAAGGGCTGTATCAGGATAAAGACTAATATCATTTTTTGCGCCCAAGACCTGAGCGACTTCGTGTAGGGTTAATTTCATTGTTTTCTCCAATAAACTAAAAAGGGAGCGGGAAAGAACTCAAACATTCAAAGAAGAGTTCCCCTCATTTTCAAACAAGTAGCTTCGGGCTAAAATAGTCCACTGGACTATTTTACTCCCACCCCCGCACAGCTCAAACTGTCTGGGAGACAGTTTGAGGTTGGAAATAAAGCGAACACAGTTCGCATCAGTAGTTAGGTCAGATTTAGAGTGTGATACACGAACAAATCTGCCAATCAACCACTGCGCTGAGATGTTGACTCAAACTTTGAAAAGTGGACTGATTTATTTACCCAGCATCTTTCTATTATACCACTTTTTACCGAACTTGAGTGAGGACACCATCTTTCATCTCATAAACCTTGTCGCACTTCTTCAATTGCTAAAAATATCTACTCCACACTTTCTAAGACATAAAAACTTGTCTCAAACTTCAAGTCTTCCCTCAAAAGAGCTTTGACTTTACATTTCTTTTCCACATAGGCAAGAATCTCTTTCTGCTTTTGCGCTGAAACCGACTCTCCAATTCCAATCAACACTTCAAAACGCTGATTGTCCAAGCGACTCTCCACCTGAACAGGCATGGTTTTATTGCCTACTTGGCTGGCATAGTAGCCCTGTACACACATGGTGATACAGGCAGCTAAGCCAATGTTCACAAGACTTACAGGAGTTTCTCCCTGCTCTGTTACACCAAAGGTATGAACTGGTTCACCATAACCTTGAGAAACTGCCTGAAACAGACCTTCCCCTTTTACTGTCGTTTGATACATAAACACCTCCACATACTTGAAACCATTCTATTCTTTTTTGCAAACCTTTGCAAGAATGTGAACTAGAAAGAGGCTGGGCAAAAACTAGCCAGTAAATAAAAAACACAGATAGATTCAAGCTGATTTTGATGAAATCCAGCCGAACTATTTGTGTTTTTCTTTTTATTTCTATTATCTTGGGCTAATTTCTTAGCCAATTTCGTGAGATTCATGCTCATTAGGAGGAATCCTATCTCAGTTTCAACCACTTTTTGACCTCTGACATGAACTCTGCGCACGCCAAAAACACCCTTCATCCTACCAAATACAGGTTCGACATCCACCTTGCGTTTGGCATAAATGCGGGCTCCCTCTTTACTTGTCAATTCCTCTTTGACTAAGTTCTTGAAATAGTTCCACGTAGGATTATACTGAATTTGTTTGAGGTTTCCTTTTTCCGTCCGTGCTAATTGGTCTAGCTCCTCACTAGCTTGTACTGGATCAGCTTCGTAAATCTTAATATCTTTCTCAAACCCATTCTGCTCCGTTCTTCGTGAATAATTCTTGAATGAATACACAACCCCATCTGGCTTTATCCACTGGTCAGAATCTTCTAAGTAAGTCCAGTTTTTAGGATTGGCATCACTCTTCTTATAGCTTTTCTTCTGCTCTTTCTGATATGTTCCGTAGGGAATCAGAGGTGTTTTCTCCAGGTCATCAAGGATAAAGCTGTAATTTTCTTCACTACCATAACCTGCATCCGCGACAATGTGTTGAAAGAGTTCTAAGGTTTGGATGGATTGAAGAAATGGCTTGAGTGTACGAGTGTCAGTTGGATTCGGATACAATCCGTAAGCTAAGGCAAACTGGTTGTTTGTACCAAGTTGGAGGTTGTAGCTAGGTTTGAGCTGACCATTCTTCATACTCGCTCTTTTATTTCAAGGCTCGTGAAGAAACAGTCTCTCCCCAAACTGTTTCTTTCCTCTTTCATCCGCATGAATGTAGCGTCGGGATCTGTTTTTGAGTAGGAGTTTCGCTCTTGTAGAATCTGTTTATCTCGTTCGTACTTCTGTTTCCGAACAAGAAAATCCTCTTTCAACTTTCTCTTGAGTTTCTTAATTCTTCTTCGTTTCTGTCTGTTGGCTGAGCCACCTTTGATGACTTTAGGCTCTTGTGAGATAGCTTCTTCCACCTCGTCCAATACTTGTTCGGTTTCTTGTAGGAGTTGGTTTAGTCCCTCGCTAGTGAGGCATTCTTCCTTGGACAAGGCAATATTCACCCCTTCTTGGACTAGTTTGTCATAAAGGGCAGAAATGTTTCCATTCAAGGCATCTTCATAGCGTTCAACGGCCTTTTTCCACATGAAGGAATACTTGTTGGCATCAGCTTCCACCTTCGTTCCATCAATGAAGAGAGCCTCATCTTCAATCAATCCATTCTCTCTGAGGAGGAGGGTGAAGTAAATGAAGGCAGTTTTGATGAGCTGATTGGCATGTGTGCTAGCCCGAAAACTGTTTATGGTCCGATAACAGACATAGGTATCCTGACTCAGCCATTTCATGGGAATGACTTCTTCATTCATTTGAACGATTTTCCGACCAGAGAATACTTGCCGAGCATAGGCAAATAGGGTCATTTTAAGCAACATAGCTGGATGAAAGGCAGGACGACCTGTGTGGGAAGTTTCTTCCAATAGAACGGATGAAGGAATGTAACCGCCCAATAACAAGGTATATTGAAAAGGTTCCAAAGTCCTGTCGACTCTGGAACCTTTTTCTATTTGCACTTTTCTTGAATATTTTCAGCCCATGGTAAATAAGCCTCCAGAACTTCTTTTTTTGCGAGCGTCTCTTCGTTAGGTAAGTGTTCTAGAAGATAGGTCATATATTTCTCTGCATCAAGACCGTGTCGTTTAGCAGTTTCTAAAAGACTCAAAATGATAGCTGTCGACTTGGCCCCCTCAAAGCTTTGAGAGAACAGCCAATTTTTACGTCCCATCACCAAGGTCTTCATAGCCCTCTCAGCCATATTGTTGGACAGGACTAAATCGCCATCCGAGAGAACGGTTCGGAAGGTGGTTTCGTATTTGAGGCTATACTCTATTGCAGTGCCCAATTTGGAACCTGGCAAGACAGCCTGATTGCGACACCAATCAAAGAACTCGTCCATCAAGGGAGCCAACTCTGTCTGCCGTTTATGCAGCCGCTCCTCAGTAGACAAGTCAGTCCAGTCATTCTCCAAGGCAAACAGGCGGTCGCAATAGGCTAAGCCCTTGGCTCCTAAAGAAGTCTTGTCTGTCTTCTTAGGAGTCGCCTCAAAGAATTTTCTTCTGACATGAGCCCAACAGCCAACCAGCTGAGCCTTGTCTAACTGCCGATAGGCTGACCACATGTCACAATGTACATAGCCCGCATAGTCCCCAAGAACTTCCTCCACAACCAAGCCACTCCGTCGTTTGTCATGATGATAGAGGGTGATGCCCTTTTTCTCATGCTTCCCAGACAAGAAAGTCCAGTAGAAGGTCAACTGGCTATCATTTTCTAAGACCTTGTAGGAGGTTTCATCCGCATGGAGAATAGGCTGCTCCAACAATTTCTCGTGCAACAGGTTATAAATCGGTTCGAAATAATACTGACTAGACTTGATGTGCCAATTGGCTATTTCCTTGCGACTGATGGGCAGACCGAGCTTGTTCCAATCCTCTTCCTGACGGTAATTGGGCACCTTCAGATTGAACTTCTGGTGAATGGTGTGGGCAATGATAGAGGCTGAACCCAAGCTGTGTGCCAAAGGTGCCTTAGGAATGGGAGCCTTGATAATCTTATCGCTCAGATTCTTCTGACTACATGCCTGACACTTGTATGCGTGTTGAACATGGTCAATCCGCTTTAATTGTGCAGGAATGAAGACCAACTCTTGTCGTTGAACAGTTGAACCAATCTCCTTTAATTGACCATGACAGTCTGGACAGGTACAATCTTCGCCTTGCAATTCGTGATGCACTATCTCTGGAGTGAATTGGCTGAAAATAGCCTGACGAACTCCCTTAGCTTTCTTGCGTTTATAGGTAATCGTTTCTGTTTCAACTGGGTAAGTCAGCTTCTTCTTCAGGGAGAATTTCCTCCCCAAACAAGCTCAGCTGACCGGGTTGATACACAACCTTCTCTGATGATTTTCCGTAGAGTTTCTGTCTCAGATACTCAATCTGTTCACGAAGGAGGCTCAACTCGTTGGTCATGATTTCAATGGTTTTTGTTAGACTTTCAATCACTTTATCTTGTGACTCCATGGACTTACCTCCTTCTTTTTATCTCATTATACACAAAGAAAAGCCATGATTTCAATAGAAATCACGACTTTTTGAAAGATTTATTTTTGGATTGATAGAAAATCCTTTCATGAGCCAGTCCACCTGCTCGGAAGTTAGAGCCTTGACCTCTTCTTCATTGTTTGGCCAGGTCAATTTTCCATTCTCAAAACGTTTATACAATAACCAAAATCCTTGTCCGTCCCAGTAAAGAGCTTTGAATCGGTCTTTTCGACCTCCGCAGAAGAGATAGACCTGACCTGAAAAGGGATCCAGATTGAATTGACTTTTGACAAGGTAGGCGAGAGAATCAATCCCTTGACGCATGTCCGTTTTACCGCAAACCAAGTAGACTTGACCTAAATCACTGAGTCGGATGGTCATAGTGCAGTACCTTATCCAAGATTGTTTCTAATATTTTTTGGTTGATAGAGTGAAAGAATGTGACTTCCACTTTTCCGAGACGAATTTTCATCAGAATATCATTTCTGCCTTTCTTCTCAAAGCGGCGAGATAGGGGAATAGTCAATGGGACGATGGGGTGTGACATAATAAATCCTCCAGTTTTGTTTTTTATAACAGTATACAGGAGGAGGGAGTGATTAGATAGATACCTTGTTATTGGGCGGTTACGAAGGAATAGTATCCACAAACTGACTAATCAGACGTGCCTCATGAGTAGCAGGTAAGTCCCAAGCAATATTTAATTCCAAACTAAGCTGATTTGTGTTATACTGTTTATACATTTTCATGTCTTTCTAGTTGTTTTGTCGTTATTATAATTATAAAGCATGAAATGGAAAACGAGCAACTCCTAATTGGAATTGCTCGTTTTTTATATGTGAGAAGCTAGTTTTTGCCCAGCCTCTTTCATTAAATCAAATGACTTTCACGTTTTTCAAACATTTCCTTGGCCAAACGAACAAGCTCTTCAATCAAGTCTGGGTAAGCCAAGCCCATATTATCCCAAAGGAGTGGATACATAGACCACTGAGTAAAGCCTGGCATGGTGTTGAGCTCATTGAGGAAGATGTCTCCGTCTTCAGCCAGGAAGAAATCACAGCGAGAAAGGCCACAACCACCGATAGCACGGAAGGCCTTGGCAGCATTGTCCCGCATGGTGTCCATGATAGACTCATCAATCTTAGCTGGGATTTCCATGGTGATTTTGTTGTCGATGTATTTGGCATCGTAGTCATAAAAAGCAACGTCTTTGACTACTTCGCCAGGAAGTGTCGTTTTCACGTCAGCATTTCCCAAAAGACCAACCTCAATCTCACGCGCATTAACCCCCTGCTCAACGAGGACACGGCTGTCATACTTGAAGGCCAAATCAAGCGCCTTACGCAAGCCAGCTAAATCCTCGGCTTTTGAGATACCGACACTTGATCCCATATTAGCTGGTTTTACAAAGACCGGATAAGTCAATTTTTCTTCAATCTCTGCAATCTTATCGTCGATATTTTCACCCTCGATAACTGCCACATAAGGTACTTGGGAGATTCCTGCTGATTCAAGAACACGCTTGGTAGTGATTTTGTCCATGGCAACGCTGGAAGACAAGATATTGGTACCAACATACGGCATACGAAGCACTTCCAAGAAGCCTTGAATAGATCCGTCTTCTCCCATTGGGCCATGAAGAACAGGGAAAACAACCGCCTTTTCTTCATAAATATCGCTCGGACGGATTTTTTGCTCTTCAACAATCGTCGCGTTTGTCATGAGTTTTTCATCGGCAGACGGTGTTTGAGAAAACTCTTGCGTCTTTACAAAGTCACCAGTTTGCGTGATGAAATAGGTTTTGACAAAAAATTTATCATAGTTGATGGCACGCATGACGCTTTCGGCAGACAGAACAGACACCTCACGCTCTGCAGAACGCCCACCATATAGTAAAATCAAGGTTTCTTTTGACATGTATTTTCCTTCCTGTACCAACGCTATTACTCTTAGTATAGCATAATTTAACAAATCATATCTATCCTATCTTAAAATTAGGAACATCTCTAACTACAGAACTGCTATAGCTCTGTACGATTTTCAATAGCCCTCAACAGGGTCACTTCATCTGCATATTCAATATCACTGCCTACCGCTAAGCCACGAGCTAGTCGGGTTACTTTGATTCCCGCAGGTTTGAGGACTCGTGAGATATACATGGATGTAGCCTCTCCATCTGCTGTTGCATTGGTCGCCACAATCACCTCTGTCACCTCATTGTCCATCAGGCGAGTGAGGAGGGTTTTCAGATTAATATCATCTGGTCCGATACCATTCATGGGAGAAATCAAGCCATGCAAGACATGATAAAGACCGTGGTATTCTTGAATATTTTCCAAGGCTGTAACATCTCGACTATCCTCTACAATCAAAATAGTAGATTGGTCTCGCGTTGAGTCCTGGCAAATGGCACAGGGGTCCTGATCCGTCAAATTACCACAAATAGAGCAATAAGATAGGTCTCGCTTGGCTGCCAATAAATTTTTTGCAAACTCATTAACGACATCATCCTCCATGCCAATAGTATAAAAAGCTAAACGGGTAGCCGTTTTTATACCGATACCTGGCAATTTAGAATAGCTATCAATTAACTTGGCAATAGGTGTAGGGTAAAGCATAAGCCTCCTTAATTCATTGGGTGAAGTGATTGATATAGATTGATAATTTCTTGAGTAATTGTATTAGTAGTTGTTGAACTTTGATTGGTCAAGTTTGGTAGGACAACTGCTACCGCAATTTGAGGATTATCACTAGGCGCATAAGCAACAACGTTGGTATTGACCGCAGTAACCACATCACCAGAAGCTGTCGTTGTATAGGTTTCGGCTCTACCAGTCTTGGCACTGATGGTCACGGCCGCACCACGACCGATAGCACTACCTGTATTAAAGCGCCCACTACCATTGACAACTTGGTAGAAACCTTGACGAAGAAGAGACATTTCCTCAGCGGAAATATTAACCTGATTCATCTCCTTACCAGATACGGTTTCAATTAATTCTCCCAAACCACCTTGGGCATTATTCCCATAAATTCCCTCAACGAGGTGTGGAGAAATCCGTGTCCCGTTATTCGCAATGGTCGCTGCATACTGTGCCATCTGCATCGGTGTATAGTTATCAAACTGTCCAAAAGCGTTGGTAATAAAATTGGCTGTCGAATACTCTTCCGGTAAAAATCCTATAGATTCGAGTGGAAGGTCAATACCTGTTGACGCACCTAAACCATACTCTGCAAAAGTCGAACGAAGCTTAGTCATGGCATTTGTCAATGTATCGCCATCATTCAAATACATGTTAGCTGAGTAGGTCTGACCAAGTAGTCCCAAAGCAATCTTAACCATGTAGGCGTTAGAAGAATATTCTAGAGCCTCTGTCGCATCAATATTAAAACTACCATAGGCCCACCAAGATGTAATTGGTGCTGAACCTGCAAAATAGATTGGTTCGTCTAACTGCACTTGATTGCCACTGATAACTCCATTTTCCCAACCAGAGCTGATTGTCGCTCCTTTGACGATGGAACCTGGTGTGAAAACACTTGTAATAGTACCGAGGGCATCTTCTGTTATACTACCTGCTCCTTTTTCATGACTGTATCCAGACATGGCAAGCACCGCACCTGTTGAAGGTTCCAATGCGACTGCATAAACTCCTTCCGAGTAAAGTGCACTACCAGTAGCCAGCTCACTTTCAAAGTATTTTTTCAAAATAGCATTGACTCCATCTTGGAAGGCTAAATCAATAGTCAGTTTAATATTATTGCCCTGCTGTCCTTCTTGGATTGTCTCAATACTTTCGACATTTCCGTTTCGATCTAGGTTGATTTGTTTTTTCTCACGTTGACCTTGCAAGACTTCTTCATATTGTTTCTCGAGGTAGGCAGTTCCCACACGGTCATTTGATGAGTAGCCCTTAGAGAGATAGTATTCCGCATCTTCAGCAGGTAAACCGGCCTGTTCACTCGTTACAGTTCCAATTATGGAACTAAGTGAGGTTGGCAAAATCGATCTATCCCAGTTATTAGTTGTAGAAATCCCAGGGAGTTGATCCTCATTGGCAACAATATAAGCAACTTGTTCAGCAGATAAGGCATCCGTTACTAAATTTACTGTTGAAAAATAAGTAGCTCCATTCATCTGCTTAAATAATTCGATGGCCTTACTTTCTTCATCTGAATATTGTAATAAATCATCTGTGAGACTGTCTACTGCGTTCGAATAAATCGTTGACTCTTCTAAATAATTCCCGTCTGAGTCATATCGCTTATCTTTTGGCAAATTCTCGACTACCTGTTGATAAACTTCAGTATCAGCCAAATAATAATCTGCCTTGTCCCGACGAGTAATATTGACATCCGAAACAGTGACCCATTGCAATAATTTATTTGCTACTTCCTTCATTTCCTGGGCCGTCATTTTATTTGACCGTGTAAAGGATACTACTTGTTGAATTTGGTTTTCAACTAAGGGGGTTCCTTTAGCATCATAAATCTGACCACGAACTGAACCCGTACTGATTATTTTTTGACTGGCGGTTAATAATTTATTGCGGTAAAAATCATGATTAACAATCTGCATATCAGCTAGACGCAAAATAAGAATCAGAAATAAAAAAATGACGATTGAAAACAAAATGTTTAGTCGAATTGCAATAAAATTTCCATCATGCTCAATAGATTTATTCGTTCGTTTATTCATTCAAAACCTCATTCTAGAAATATCCTTCTTATTATACCACAGGCGAAAAATATTTTTGAGACCCAACTGTCGATTCAAAAAATATTTTCTCTATAAACGTTGAACAAGCTGACAATTCTCAACCAGCCATTTTCTGTGCACAACACTCTCAACAAACCGCTGATCATGGGAAATCAGGAGGACACTTCCCTGGTATTCCTGCAAAAATTTCTCCAGAGCTTCGATGGCTGTAAGGTCCAAATAGTTTGTTGGCTCATCTACTATCAAAAGATTTGCATCCGATAACAAGACCTTGGCCAAGGAAAGCCGAACACGTTCACCACCAGACAGATTTGCCACCTTCTGCTGAGCCTTATCGTAAGAGAGTCCCAACATGCCCAATAAATTGAGAACCGTTACCTTATCTTGAAGCGATGTCGAGCTAGCATTCACAAAGGCTGTTTCTTCTTCATTGAGACTTGTCAAATCTTGGGAGAAATAAGCAATTTTTAATTTTGGATTGTAATAGCCTTCTAATTCTTTTGAAATCAGTTTCCGAACAAAGCTTGTTTTGCCAGAACCATTTGACCCAACCAAAGCTAGTTTATCCCCAAAAGTCATACCAAGCTGAGGAAAATCAAATAAATACTTTTCCCCAATCCACAGCTGTCCATCCTGCAAGCGAAAGAGACTGTGAAGACCAGTATCCAAGGCACCTTTCGCTTCCATCTTTACCCACGTTTCCTTTCTAGGTTGTTCAACCTTTTCCAAACGCTCCATCCGTTTTTCCAAATGCTTGGCAGTCTTGGCCATAGACTTGGCTTGACTGTCATAGGAACCCATCATGGCTTTAACCTTCCACTCAGACGATGAAACACCTTTCTTTCTCTTCCCCATCTTCTGAGCCTTGACCTGACGCTCTTGTTGGGCTTTTTTTAGTTGAGCGACTTTTTTCTGATAGGCTTCATAGGCCTCCTGCTGTCCTTCTCGCCTAGCCCGGCGACTTTCTACAAATGCCTCGTAATTTCCTATATAAACCTGAATCTTTCCTTCTTCTAAATGCCAAATGTGACTGGCAATTTGATTGAGAAAATGCCGATCATGACTAACAACCAATAGACTGCCTCGATAGCGTTTGATTTGTTTGATTAGCTTTTCCTGGTGTTCTTGATCCAAATTGGCAGTCGGTTCGTCCATGATTAACAACTGTGGTCTTTGTGCAAAAGCCTCTTGAATAGACTTCCAAACCTGTTCCCCACCTGAAAGCGAGCTCCTATCCTGTAACTGGGGTACATAGGCCCAGTCTGCTTTTACCTCAATCTGACCAGCAAAATCCCTATCCAGTCCCAGTAAGATTTTCAAAAAAGTAGACTTACCAACACCATTATTTCCAACCAAACCAACCTTTTGACCAGCTTGAAGGCTCAACTGCTGGATTGTAAACAAACTACGTCCCGCAAATTCCTTCTCTAATTGAATACATTTTATCATTTCCATATAGACCTCTTTTCTTCAAAAAAGGGCTTCTATTCTTCAAAAAATGACACAAGAAAAAAGCCATGCAAAACATGACCTTTCCCTATGGAAAAAGTCACACGAATAGTAAGCCCTTATGAGCAGTCTTATCCCTTGTGTTGTCATTTAGTTTATCTTTTATTACTTCGACGTAAGAGGAAACATCGTTTCCTTATTTCCAACTTCAAACACTCCACTAGATTGTTTGAACTCGCTTTGCCGTACTATGTAGAAGTAACTTGCTTCGCAAGTGCTATCTCCAACCTTGTACAGTCACTCGACTGTACAAGCAGCCTGCAACTTTTGGCGCGAACATCATTCGCTCTATTTACGACCTCCAACAGTCTATTCCTAGACTGTTGGAGCAAGTACTAAAAGCAAAGTAAAAGACTAAATTATCAAATAATTGATTTTCAACAAGTTTTAAGAACGACTAATAAGTATCTTAATTATTCATGTAACTTCACCTCACGTATTTTATATATTTATTCTAAACAAGTTCAATGAATTTGTCAAATCTTGGTCAAGGGAGTCGCTGTGTCTGGCGATGTGTCATAGACTTGGAAATCCACTCCAACTCCTAAATCAGCCTGCGCCAACTGATTAACCATGGTCATGTGGGCCAATTCCTTGATATTGTTTTCCTTTGACAAATGCCCTAGGTAAATCTTTTTGGTCCGATTTCCCAACGAGCGAATCATGGCGTCAGCTCCATCTTCGTTACAAAGATGGCCCTTATCGGATAGAATCCGTTGCTTCAAATTCCATGAATAAGAACCCGAGCGCAAAATTTCAATATCATGGTTCGATTCAATCAAATAAGCATCGGCATTTTCTACAATTCCAACCATGCGGTCACTGACATAGCCTGTATCCGTCAATATAACAAAGGATTTGTCATCCTTCATAAAACGGTAAAATTGCGGACATGCAGCATCGTGACTAACTCCAAAGGACTCAATGTCTAGGTCGCCAAAAGTCTTCATAGCACCCAATTCGAAGATATGTTTTTGAGCCACATCAATCTTGCCCAATTTGCTCTCCATAGCCTGCCAGGTCAATTCATTGGCATAAATGTCCATCCCATACTTACGTGCTAAAACACCGATACCATGGATGTGATCACTATGTTCATGCGTTACCAGGATAGCATCAATATCCTCAGGCTTTCGGTCAATTTCCGCCAAAAGACTGGTAATCTTTTTCCCTGATAAGCCAGCATCCACTAAGATTTTCTTTTTATCTGTTTCCAAGTAAAAACAATTCCCGCTGGACCCCGAAGCTAAAATACTATAATTAAAACCTTTTCCGATCATATTCTCCTATTCTTCCTCATCTGAATCATCCCACTCATCTAGTGCGATGTCCTTGCTGTACGGCAAGACAATTGTAAACGTTGAGCCATGACCATATTCGCTTTTAGCCCAGATAAAGCCCTTATGTTGTTTTACGATTTCTTTTGCAATAGCTAAACCAAGACCTGTACCACCTTGGGCACGAGATCGTGCCTTGTCCACGCGATAGAATCGGTCAAAAATTCTAGGTAAATCTGCTTTCGGAATCCCCAGACCTTCGTCTGAGACGGACACAATCAACTGGCTATCTGTGGTCTTCATGCTGAAGGTAATTGTCCCGCCGTCTGGCGAATATTTAATGGCATTATTTAAGATATTATCCAAAACCTGAGTCATCTTATCTGTATCAATCTCAACCCAAATAGGACTGATTTGATAGTCACGAACAATCGTATAGACCTTATCAGAATCAGCATTTTTCATTTGGTCAAAACGGTTAAGAATAAAGGTCACAAAAGCAGTAAAGTTTATCAGTTCGACATCTATCTGACCAACCTGATTATCAATGCGCGATAAACTTAGGAGGTCTGTAATCATCCGCATCATGCGGTTGGTCTCATCTAAGGATACCTTAACAAAACTCGGTGCAACAGACTCCGTTAGCGCTCCCTCATCCAGAGCCTCTAGATAGGATTTGACGGAAGTCAATGGCGTACGCAATTCATGACTCACATTTGACACAAACAGCCTACGTTCCCGTTCTTCCTTGGCCTGCTCGGTCATATCATGTAAGACGACAACCAAGCCAGAAATCAGACCACTCTCACTACGAATCGTGGCAAAATTAGCGCGTAAAGTCAGAAATTCTTCGTTTTCATTGGTGTGATCAATCACAATCTCAGGTGTCTGAGCCAACAAATCTCTCAATGTGTAACGATCTGATAAATCTAAAACCTCGAGCAGGTGATACTGCTCCTGCTTTTGGCTAGAAAGCCCCAACTGTTTCTGGGCCATATCGTTAATCATGATGATCCGTCCGATACGGTCTGTAGCAATAACACCGTCACTCATATAGGACAAGATGGAAGTCAGACGCGTCTTTTCTTGTTCTAAATTATCATGAGTTAAGCGGATGACCTCGGACAGATCATTAAGAGAATTCGCCATGTCTGTGATTTCAGGACTTCCCCTCATGTCTAACACATCTGCATAATTCCCCTCAATTAAGGCGTTGACTTTTTGATTGAGTTGTTTAATTTGCTTATTATCCCGATAGTTTTCAATCAAAAGGACCGTCAGAGCAATTAGAAAGCCAATCAAAATGACAACAAACCAAAATTCTGCCGTGGTCATTAAATAACGTAATTGATTAATCATTTCCTTTTATAAAATATCCCACTCCGCGACGAGTAAGAATGTATTCTGGTCTGCTTGGTGTATCTTCAATCTTCTCACGCAGACGACGAATCGTTACATCCACCGTGCGGACATCACCAAAGTAATCATAACCCCAAACTGTTTCCAATAGATGTTCTCGAGTCATAACCTGACCTAAGTGTTTGGCCAGATGGTGGAGCAATTCAAACTCACGATGGGTCAGCTCCAGCTCTTTGCCATGCTTCTTAGCGACAAACGCATCAGGCAGAATGACCAAATCGCCAATCACCAACTCTGGAGTTCCTATTGACTCAATATTTGTCTGCGTCTCTGCCAATTCACTACGACGAAGAAGAGCCTTAACACGCGCCTGCAATTCGCGATTAGAGAAGGGCTTGGTCACATAATCATCCGCCCCGATTTCAAGCCCGATAACCTTATCAAATTCGCTATCTTTAGCAGATAACATCAAGATTGGAACATTGCTGGTCTTACGAATCGTTCGAGCAACCTCTAGTCCGTCCAATTCTGGCAGCATCAAGTCCAAAATGACAATGTCAGGAAACTCAGCCTCAAACACTTCCAAGGCTTCACGTCCATCGAAAGCTGTCACAACTTCATATCCCTCACGAGTCATATTAAACTTAATAATATCTGAGATTGGTTTTTCATCATCTACAATTAATATTTTTTTCATTAGTATCTTACCTTTGCTTTATTTCTTCTATTATATCAGACTTACCTAAAAAATTCATATTTCAAAACCACCTGACACAGCTATGTCACATTTTATTACATACAATACATTAAATTGTCAGAATTTACTTGACATTGTATATAGGCAATGCTAAGATGGGAATACCTAAAAAACACTATGCAAGGAGAATTTTATGGCTTTAGTAGAATTTAAAGATGTCAACAAATACTATGGCGACTACCACGCCCTACGCAATATCAACTTGGAATTCGAACCTGGACAGGTTGTCGTTCTCCTTGGACCTTCCGGATCCGGAAAATCTACTCTCATTCGCACGATTAACGGTTTAGAAGCAATTGATGAAGGAACACTCATCGTCAATGGGCATGATATTTCCTCTACTTCTATCAAAGAGCTCGTATCACTTCGCAAAGAAGTTGGCATGGTTTTCCAGCATTTCAACCTTTACCCACACAAAACCGTGTTAGAAAATGTTACTTTAGCACCGATTAAGGTTTTGGGAATCGATAAGGCTACAGCTGAAAAAACTGCTCAAAAGTATCTTGAGTTTGTTAACCTCTGGGATCGGAAGGATTCCTACCCTGCTATGCTATCCGGAGGCCAAAAACAACGTGTCGCCATCGCTCGCGGCTTAGCTATGAAACCTGAGCTTCTACTCTTCGATGAACCAACATCTGCCTTGGACCCAGAAACTATCGGCGATGTACTTGCAGTTATGCAAAAATTGGCACGTGACGGGATGAACATGATTGTCGTAACACACGAAATGGGCTTTGCTCGTGAAGTAGCTGATCGCATCATCTTCATGGCTGAGGGAGAAGTTTTAGTTGATACAACAGATGTGAATGGCTTCTTTGACAATCCGACAGAGCCTCGTGCCCAACAATTCCTCAGCAAGATTATCAACCACGAATCTGACAAAGTAAAACTCTAGGAGGAAGTCTATGGATAAGAAAAAAATCAACATTTTCTTTGCAATTAGATTATTGGTCTTTGGACTTATTCTTCTCGTTTTCGCAAAACAACCAGTAGCTCAAACAGAAACACCCGCATCCATTACCAATAGTGATCAAGTTCAAACTATCATCGATAGAGGCGTGCTCCGCGTCGGAGTGAAACAGGACGTCCCAAACTTTGGCTACAAGAACCCTGATACTGGTGAATTTGAGGGAATGGAGATTGACATTGCTCGTAAAATTGCAGATGAATTAGGTGTAGAGATCGAATTTACTCCCGTTACAGCGCAAACCCGAGGACCACTCTTAGATAACGGTCAAGTGGATATGGTCATCGCAACTTTTACCATCACTGAGGAACGTAAACTCCTCTACAATTTCACAACTCCTTACTACACAGATGCCGTTGGCTTCTTGGTCAATAAGGATAGTGGAATTAAGACATTTACCGACCTGGATGGAAAGACAATCGGTGTAGCTCAGGGTTCCATTACACGTACCCTCATCTCTGAACTAGCAGACAAATATGGTATCTCTGTCAATTTTGCAGAGCTTGGTTCTTATCCAGAACTCTCTGTCTCGCTACGTGCTCACCGTACAGACGCATTTTCAGTAGACCAATCTATCCTTTCTGGGTATATCAGCTCTAAATCTGAACTCATGGACTTTAGCTTCTCAGCTTCTGACTATGGAATTGTTACTAAATTATCTAACAAAGACCTTAACGACTACTTAAATAGTCTCGTAGAAAAATGGACTGTCGATGGTAGCCTACAGAGCATCTATGATGCCTATGGCCTCAAACCAGTCACAGAAACTGACGAATAGAAAGGTGAAACAATATGACAGTTTTAACAACTAGTCCTTACGCTTGGGAGAATTGGGTCAGTTATTTCAAGGATTTTCCAACCTTTTTCCAAGGTTTTCTCTTTACCTTAGCCATTTCTGTCGGTGCCTTTATCATGGCCATGTTTTTAGGAATTGTCTTTGGTAGTCTCTCTTCAAGTAAAAATAAAGTTTTAAAAATCATCGCACGTGTCTATGTTGAATACTATCAGAACACGCCGCCGTTGGTTCAGTTCATGATTGTTTATTATGGACTTCCACTGATTTCAAACTATGTTCTCATGCCGTCCATCTACTGGACAGCTGTTATCTGCGTGGGACTCTATCACGGTGCCTATATCGCAGAGGTCATTCGTGCAGGGATTGAGGCTGTGCCTACTGGGCAAACTGAAGCCGCACTCTCACAAGGATTTACTCAGGCTGAAACCATGCGGATTATCATTTTGCCACAGGCCATTCCAACAATCCTACCTCCATTAACTAACCAAGTAGTAAACTTGATTAAGAATACGGCTACTGTTGCCATCATTTCTGGAGCTGATATTATGTTTATGACAAAATCTTGGTCTGCTATGAATGCCAACTACATTCCAGCCTTTGCTGGTGCTGCTTTCCTTTACTTCATCATGTGCTTCCCTGTTGCAAGCTGGGGACGTCGCATTGAAGAAAAGAATAAGTCAGCTTTTTCACACTAGAAGGAGGTTAAACGATGAATTATGTTTTAGAATTACTCAAACCTTCAACCTTCCAACTCTTGTGGAATGGTCTGAAGCTAACCCTCTATATCTCCAGCATTTCCGTGGTCTTTTCTGTCCTGTTTGGGATGATTTTGGCCATTATGCGAAATGGTAAAAATCCACTATTCAAGTGGATTGCGACAATCTATATCGAGTTTGTACGAAACGTGCCTAACTTGCTTTGGATTTTCACGGTCTTCTTGGTCTTCCAAATGAAGTCAACGCCTGCTGGCATCACTGCTTTTACTATTTTTACCACGGCAGCCATGGCCGAGATTATCCGTGGTGGCCTCAACGCTATCGGACCAGGTCAGACTGAAGCTGGCTTGTCACAGGGATTTACCCCGGTACAAATCATGGTCTATATCATCATGCCGCAAGCCATTCGCAAGATGTTGCCAGCCATCATCTCACAGATTGTGACGGTCATCAAGGACACTAGTTTCCTCTACTCCGTTATCGCCCTGCAAGAACTCTTCGGTTCGAGTCAAATCCTCATGGGACGCTACTTTGAGGCGGAGCAAGTTTTTGCTCTCTATCTCATGGTTGCTCTGATTTACTTCAGTATCAACTTTGCTATTTCAAGCCTATCACGTTATGTAGCTAAGTCTTGGGCGAGTAGTATTGAATAAATAATCTGAACCAGTTTTCTCGAGAAAGCTGGTTTTATGATATAATCAAAGAAAATGTACTCAAACCATTTTGGAAATGCCTCTGTTCCCAAATAGTTTAGAGTTAAATAAAGGAGAAACTTATGAAACGACTCATCTATATTGACCAGCTGAAAGGATTTGGAATTTTAGCTGTCTTATTTCTGCATACAGTCGGTTATATCCGAAACGCTCTTCCATATACCGATATCCCTCTTTGGCGACTAGAAGCCTGGCTACACTCTTTCCTTATGCCATTTTTTGTATTTGTCAGTGGCTTTAGTTTCTATCATTTTTACCTAAAACCAAAACCTAGAAATAATACTTATATATATATATATATATATATCGACTGTTGCAAATATACGCAGTCTTTGGCAGTAGTATTGTAATTAGCAAAATCCTCTTTTCAAGTTACACTGTTGATAAAATACAACCTAGTCACCTCGTTTCTAATTTTCTCCTGCCAGATACATCTATGTGGTATATTTGGTTTTTAATCCTTATGGCCTCCGCAACTCTTATTCTCCATCGGTTGCAACTAACAGAACCAGTTTCACTGATTTGCATTGGTCTTTTTACACTATTTGCTGTCCTATGGGGTGGTCCATTAAATATCAGTCAGTTACCAATTGGGTTACAACACCTGACTTCTTTACCACTATTTTATTTTTTAGGTATTTATTTTGCCAAGAAAGAAATTCACAAGAAAATGGTTAGACAGACCGTTTTTCACAGTTTAGCCGGTCTGGTCACCGTCTTCTATCTCATCTATTTACAGTCCTACCAAACCTACCCAAGTCAGCACCTGCCATTTCACACCTTCCTACGATATGCAAACGGACTAGCTATGACCTACCTGATTGTTTCTATCATAATCACTCTGGAAGGAAGATTACCCTCTATTATAGCTTGGTTTGGCCAGTATTCACTTTACTTCTATCTGGTACATACCTACATCCTGACAATTATTACTCTTTTCATAAAGAAATATTTTATAGATTTTTCTACACCTCTGCTGCTCATAAGTTTTGGATTACTTCTTATCATCAACACCCTAGCCTTGTTTATCGTTAAAAGGATTCCTATACTGGATAAAGTATTTCAAGGGAAGGTGATTTCCTACCCTCAAAAGAAGCACGAATAGCATGTGGTACTGCACTCCCAGCCAGGCGGTTGGGAGTTTTTTTTACATGCAAAAAGAAGCCCTTTCGGACTTCTTACTTTATTTATTCAGCTGTTTCAGCTGGACGTGACTTGCGGGCAATATCTGCTAAGATATGATCCACAAATTCTGCCACAGACTGAGTTTGCGTTGCCTTGCTTCCGTAGCGACGAACGTTGACTGCATTGTCTTCCATTTCCTTGTCACCGACGATGAGTTGGTATGGAATCTTGCTGGTCTGACTCTGACGAATCTTGTATTGCATCTTCTCGTTCCGCTCATCCACGTGTACGCGAACGCCACGGTCTTGCAATTCTTTGGCAACCTTCCAAGCGTAGTCCAAGTGAGCTTCCACAGAAATCGGAATGAGTGTCACTTGGGTTGGAGCCAACCAGGTTGGGAAGGCACCCTTGTAGGTTTCAATCAAGATGGCAGTGAAGCGTTCCATGGTTGAGATAACACCACGGTGAATCATGACTGGACGGTGCTCCTCACCGTCAGCACCGATATAAGTCAAGCCAAAGCGTTCTGGCAAGAGGAAGTCCAACTGAATGGTTGACAGAGTTTCCTCGTTACCAAGGGCAGTTTTCACTTGGATATCCAATTTCGGACCGTAGAAGGCCGCTTCACCCTCAGCCTCAAAGTAGTCCACGCCCATTTCATCCATGGCACCTTTCAACATCCGCTGGGCATTTTCCCACATCTCATCGTTGTCATAGTACTTCTCTTTGTCCTCTGGATCACGATAAGACAGGCGGAAACGATAGTCGTTTAGGTTGAAATCTGCGTACACATCGATAATCAACTGGAGAGCTTTTTTGAACTCTTCTTGGATTTGTTCAGGTGTCACGAAAATATGACCGTCGTTAAGCGTCATCTCACGCACCCGTTGCAAGCCAGTCAATGCACCTGATTTCTCATAGCGGTGCATCATACCAAGCTCAGCGATACGCACAGGCAACTCACGGTAAGAACGCACATGGTTCTTATAAACTTGAATGTGGTGCGGACAGTTCATCGGACGAAGAACGAACTCTTCACCGTCACCCATGTCCATAGTCGGGAACATATCTTCTGAGTAATGCTCCCAGTGACCCGAAGTCTTATAGAGTTCAACAGAAGCCAATGGTGGTGTGTAAACGTGCTGGTAACCAGAAGCCAATTCCTTGTCTGTGATGTAACGCTCCAAGGTACGACGGATGGTTGCTCCATTTGGCAACCAGAATGGCAAACCTTGACCAACTTCTTGGCTGATCATGAAGAGATCCAATTCCTTACCAAGTTTACGGTGGTCACGCTCTTTGGCTTCCTCACGCATTTGAAGGTAAGCCTTGAGGTCTTTCTTGTCAAACCAAGCTGTACCATAGACACGTTGCATCATTGGATTTTCGCTCTTACCACGCCAGTATGCACCAGCCACGTTGAGCAATTCAAAAATTTGGATACGACCTGTTGACGGAACGTGTGGGCCACGGCAGAGGTCAACGTATTCGCCCTGAGTATAGATGGTCAAACCACCTTCATCATCAGAGTGCTCGTGAATCAATTCCAACTTGTATGGATCATTTTTGAAAATCTCAAGTGCTTCTTCCTTAGTTACTTCACGGCGTTCAGAAGGGAAGTTTTCCTTGACAATCTTCATCATCTCTTCCTGAATGCGTGGCAGGTCTTCATTTGAAATCTGACCAGCTGCATTGTCCGTGTCATAGTAGAAACCGTCTTGAATAGCTGGACCAACACCCAACTTAATGTCTGGGAAAAGGCGACGAGCCGCTTGGGCGAACAAGTGAGCCGCTGAGTGACGCAAGATATCCAAGGCATCCTCGTGGTCAGGCGTCACGATTTCAAGCGTACCGTCCTCTTCAATAGCACGAGTGGTGTCAATCAATTTACCATTGAACTTACCAGCAAGAGCCTTTTTCGCCAAAGACTTGCTGATGCTCTCCGCAATTTCAAAAGTTGTCACACCAGCCTGGTACTCACGAACAGCACCATCTGGGAAAGTAATTTTTAACATAGGTATCTCCTTTTTTATTTATTTTTTAATCCCCAATAACTCTTCTTTTTGAGCTAAAAAGGTTTCCATTTCTTTTTGAATATCAATATCCAGGCGGTCGGCTAATTCGATCAACCACCAGATATTTTCAGCTATTTTATGCTCCAAGGTATAAGGCGTTTCATCATAGTAACGCCCCTGCTTGGTCATAATCAGACGGTTCATGTTGCCAATATCATTGCTCAAGGCCAAGAGATCCTCCTCGACGGACCACTCTTTGTCATGGTGCTTGATTTCCAGCTCTCTATAAGCCTTGCGAACGGCTAGGCAACGGTCAATCGTTTCTTGTGGAATGCTGGTCAACTTCATCTCCTTATTTTGTCAAAAAAGAAAATACGACGCCCTCGCAAAAGGACGTCGTAACGTGGTTCCACCTTCATTCGCAGTCACGCTAAAAAGCCTGACTACCTCAGATTGGCGATAAGGGAACCACCCTTTTATGTTTGCATAAAATCATACCGAGTAGTGTCAATCCTATCCTCTATGTGCTTGCACCCACCGCACACTCTCTCGAAGATTTCCTAGAATTGATAAGTCTCTAACAGCTATTATAACAAGGATTTTCTGATTTTTCAAGGATTTATCTTCATTTGTATGCGGTAGAATTTTTTAGAATGCCCTGTACTACATTTTTTGAGGAGAACTAATTACCGAGATGCAAAGAAAAAACTGAACAATTTCTTGCTCAGCCCTTGACAGTGATACCTTTATCCTGTATCATATATTAGAGACTGAGTAAGAAGTAGAGGTTCTTACTCGGTAAGTGGTACGCTGTAGGAGGCGTGCCACTTTTTTTATTCGATTAAGTTAGTTAGATTATAGCACACTTAGGCACACTGTGCAAGTGCCAATCTGAATTTGTACGCAACACAAAAAGCCTTTCGCTGGAAAGGTTATTTATATATATATCTTGTTATATATCTTTTTATCTACTTGTCAGAGATTTTTCTTTCCTTCTCTATTGTATAGATGATGGAGAGTATACTCTCGTTCAATCTGGTTAAGTTTTTGCTTGATTGTCGCAGCTGTAATAGATTCTAGTTCAGCGATCTTTTCATACTCTTCACGCCAGGAGCCGAAAAATAAATCTCTGAGTTGTTCCTCGTGGTTGAGGACTATAATACGACTCATTGTCTCTGCTCCCAAAACGGTCCAATACATGCCACGTTTCTTCATCCTATACGTGATTTTACGATGTTGTGACTCCATAATACCTATCCCTGCATGAGTAAAGCCTCTCAGCTCGGCTGGCTTAGTGTATTGAAAATTATTAAGAAGCTTCCTCTTGAACTTCTCGAACTCCTCCATTTCTTCTTCAGTCAATACTAACGATTCTGTAGTGTCTAACACTGTACGTAGTTTGCCTTTATCATGTTGTTTTATCGCCTGAAAAGCTTTGTCTAGCAACTCTTCTGAGTAGGGCTTGAAGAAGGATTTTAGCTTCTGGTTGACATGATACTCATCCCAAAAATGTTCGTGACGTTTAATTTTCAAAGCCTTGGCAATCTCTTTGAAAACATAAGGGGTATAGCCATGACCACCGTCAGAATTGGTAATCAGCAGGGTATTGTCTGTTATCTCGTAAGTGTTATAAAGATAGTCTAGTACCTGTTCTCTGGCCAATCGATTATCTAGACCAACAAATTCCTTTTTGTCTTTCAGCTCAAATCGGTTGCTCCCCACTTTCTGACTGCCTGTATGAACTACGAAGTGAGATAAATCATAGTGTCGGTTATCCGTGTCTATGTCACGTGCCTTGACCATGACACCGTCTCCCTCAATGTATATCACATCAACCCTCTGCTTTTCTATCTCCTCAGTCTCTTTGTAAAAACGATAGACTTCACGTTCTGTCAGCAACTCATTGCAGAGTTTGACAGCTTTAACAACAATAGGTTTTGTGATAATGATATGATAGGTCATCTGAATAACCTGGGTAACCTTCTCATAGGGCATCATTGTCGATAATTTAGCAATTTGATACATGAATTCCCAGGAGAAACGTGTATTCTTTGTTAATCCCAATTTCTCATCAACTGGTACACACCACTTATCACCCTTCTTCCATCGACGACGTCGAAAAGTAAATTCACCAAAAGTAAAAGCGACTGTCCGCTCCATTGAGTGTATACAAGTATAACCCCTAGCCTTCATAACAGGAACCATTTCTTCATCATACTTGGCCACAAAATCATAAAAATATAGTGCATTCTCATCAAACAATTGTTCTTTTAGCACTCGCTCATCAAAAGTAGTGGTTAACATCGACTCTCTCCTCTAATTTTAGAATAACGAGCCCTATTTTAATCGTTCGTTAAATGCTTTTCAAATTTATTTTTATTTTGACATCAAAAAAGCCTTATCCCTGAAGATAAGACCCTTAACATTATTTGATTTCTTGCTTTCGCTGCTTCATTGTAGAATGGATAGTTCCTGCAAAAGCATAACAGATTGGTAGTGACACAAGTCCCCAAAAGCCCCAGACGATACCGTCAGCAATGAACGAGAAATCACCTGAGAAATGGACCCCCACCCCAATTAATAGAATCGGTAATACTAGAACTGGAACAAATTTCAATGCTAGTAGTCCGATAACGAGTAAGAAAAACATATTTAAACCAATAAACTGATAGAAAACATATAATGCTGCAGCCGTAAATAACCACAAAAATGTTTGGAACAGTTTTTTAAAAGAGACAAAAATGATCATTTCTATTCTCCTGATAATTCTTGTTGAAGTTTCTCCCATTCCTGGATAATCAATTTTTCCAAGTAATCAGATGCTGACCTCGCTCTATTGTGAACTACTAGGTCTTCTAGCTTGCTGTGGCGTACGTCATGGTGTAGCGAAAAGACAAAACGCCCTTTTCTATCATAACTATCAGGTGCTTTTCGATTAGCCCCTGCACGCTGAACTGGCGTCCGTTTTTTTGGTGGTTCTTTTTCAAATTTTTCTTTTAATTGGGCAAAACGATTATTTGTCATTATGCAGCCTCTCCTTCTAGTACTTTTAAGATGTTTTGATAGACATACTCTATATTATTATAAAACTTTTGGTGCGCTTGTTTTTGTTTGTCTGTCATTTGTTCACGCTGCTCAAACACACTCTGGTTAATGACTAGGCTCTTAGCGACCAACTCTTTCTTCTGAATAGAACCCAGGTACGCCTCATCTTCTTGAATAACATCCAGGAATTGGTTACAGGTATCTGTTACATTGTTTCCGTAATACTCGATTTTATTGCCAATAATATAAGGCTCTACTTTGACATAACTCTTCTTGGTGATAACCTCAATTGCCTCACTCTTAATCCGATCTACAAACCTTTTGAGAGCAAGCCAGGCACGAAAACCATTCGTTGAAGCATCAGTTACTCCTAAGACGATATCAGAAACAGCAATAAAATTAGCTGTCACAAGACTTTCGTCATTGTGGGTATCGATCAAGATAATATCAAACTGTTCTGCTAGCTCATCGTAATGCTCACTAAACCACATGAACAGCTGAAGGTATTTATTATTTCTACTGGATAGGTCTAATTGTTCATCCGTTAAGCGTTCATCCCCACGAATGAGACTAAGATTATCGTTGATGCGACAAATTTCATACTCGCCAGTTGTAAAAATATCATAGATAGTCTTCTCGCTGGTTACGTCGAAGGAATGCGTTAAATTACATTCTCTTGCGCCATCAATCAACAGGGTCCGTTTATTTTTAATACGTGACAACCAATCACCCTGATTGAAGGTCTGGCTGCTTTTCCCACCGCCACCTTTGTCTAGGTTTGTTGTTTGAATTTTCATGAAGTGACTCCCTTATCCTTGATATTGTTATATAAAAAGTTATATAACTTTTTATATACTTATTTTACAACATACAATTCCTTTTGTCAACAAAATATGCACAAATTGTTATATAACTTTTTGTGCATATTGTTATGTATCCGATTATTTAATTAACCAAAGGTTCCACCAATATTTCCACCAACATAATTCTTCAGCTGAATCTGATTGACGGTAGTGTTGAAGTTTCCAACAAAGTAACAATTATCTTCCCCAGCCTTAGTCAATACAATAAGGAATTGGACAACGTCCTCGCTTTCTGACTTTGTCACTTCCAACCGAGAGGCTTGGTAGCTGTATTCATTTACCAGGAGCGCCATCGTCAAAGTTTGAACCATAGCATCCTGACTCATTGACAGATGATTCTCTATCGTTCCTTTTACTTCAGTCAGGTGACTGGCTTGACCGATCATCTGAATGGCTTCTTCAAATGCTTGGGCTACCTGCTCTTTCTCCTCCTCACTGCTTTCTGTATACGGGTGCTCTAATTTCAATTTGGCAGTTCTATAGTTCTTTTCATCCGCAGTTTCTGGGACTGGTTCCGACTCAGTTTCAGCCTCTGACGGGCTAGTTTGCTCACTTCTTGGTTCTTCCTGAAGCTTGCTGCTCGTGAAGTTCTTGGAGGCTGCTACTCCTGAGAAAATAAGCATTAATCCAACAACGATTACATATACCCAATTTTCTTTCATCCATTCTTTCATTGATTTATCCTTCTACTTTCCTAGCTTTGGTTCTTTACCATCTGGGTAGGCAAAGGTAGTGATCGCTGCCTTTTGCTGTTCTGGACTCCATACACGGTAGTTCCAGGTATAAGGCTTCTTGAAATAATCCCAACCTGATAGCACTGTATTTTGTTCTACAATCAAGATTGAACCATCTTCAAACACATGGCAGACAATCCCTGTGTGGCCATATCCTCCGCCTCCAGTCTGCGTAGAGAAGATAGCTCCTTTTTTAGGTGTTGTTGTAACAGTATTTCCAAAGATGTTAGCCCAAGCTGCAGCCTGGTCTTTCCCGTTTCCAATAACAGATCCTGAATGACCCCAGAGGTGATTACCCATGCTGATAGTTAGGTTGACACATTGACCTGCTAAAGAATCACTACCTGGGTTAAACCATCCCGTAGAGCTTGCGTATGCCATACCGAGACTTTTCGGGTCAATAATATACTGCTTCAAACTCTCTGGAATATTATCTGGACTATAGCCCCAGGCAGTTGCATCTGCTGGAACCTTCCCTGTCCCATCAGTAGCGACAGCTGAAGAAGAGTCACTACAATCTTTGCTTGTACTTGTGAAAGTATCTGACGGACTACTATCACCAGAACTAGCACCAGCCTTGTATGGCTTGTCTCCATGAGCACTGATAGCCTCTTTATCCAACCACTGGTACTTTTTACCAAAGGTGTTATACATATCTATCAGCTTGGTCTTATAAGTGGTATCTGTAGCCCATCCACCATCAGCAATGGCACTTAAAGTAGCAATGCCGTCTGTATTATTGATCGCTCCAGTATAGAGAGTCTGATGGGCCATAAACTCTGCCTTACCGACGATCCCTGCTGCATAACTTGAAAACCAGGTATAAGCTCCACCTGTTCCATCTCCAACATTGGCCCCAGGCTTAGTACCCGATAGGTCCACACTATCTTCGCCATAGGTGGCAATTGTAACTGGAAAGTCACTCTTCGTAGAGGTTTTTACCCCTCCCATATTGTGAGCTTGCCAGAAAGAAGTGCCGTTAGGATTAGAGAAATTGAATCCATTTTCAATCATCGTTTGAGTAATGGAGGCAGATGGCAAAAAACCACCTGCCTTCCAGGAGAGGATATAAGCCTCCTTGTGCTCCTTAACAAATGAATCGATGGAACCGTCACCTGAATATACAGAAGACTGCGTAGAGGTCGATGTTACTATTTCCGTTGAACAATTTTCTTGTGTCCCACCAATAGCAGCACCTAAAACCCCTACTAATATCGTTACGCCTATACTGATTAGAAAAAGGAATGAAATCAGCGGAACCAGTATTTTTAAGAATACGACTTTTTTCACGTGCCCCTACTTTCTACCACAAGCCTAGAATAGTTTTTATGACAGCATAGAACATTAGAAAGACAATGAATCCGATACCTAACTTCTTCAGACTTTTTAGAAACTCTCGATCACGGGCTTCTTGAGCAGCCAAACGTTCAGGATCAGATTCTCCTTCAGAGGCAAAATACTCTCTAATTTCTTGGTTTCTAATTCTTCGGACCGTAAAATAGTTATTGATAGCTTGTTTTCGTCTTGCAATTGGTCCAAGTTTGTAAGGTCTCTTATTTGACATACCCTCATCCTTTCTACTGAATGCCGCCATAACGTTGAATTTCTGGTGTTAATAATTGTTGATTGAAGACTAAGTTCCCAACTCCTGCAATGTTCATAAAGAGCTGGCCCTTAGCCAATCGAGGCAGTGTTTCCAACTCTGATTGATTCATAGACCCTGCCAGAGCATTAGCAAGCAGAGGAATGCTTGTCTCATCTGTTTGTGCAAACACACGATACTGCATCAATCCAAAGATACGCTGGACTGCTGTCACGTAGGGATCCTTATGAGTACCGATTCCTGATTCAAAAAGGATACCTCTCAGTGAGTTCACTGACAACACTACACCTGCAAAGTTCTCTCCCATAGAATCAATCATATCAGCTAGCAATTCCACACTGCTTTCATACTTGGGATTAATCAAGGTTTGAGCTTCACTGATATTCACAATATAATGCTCCATATCCATTTCCGTCAGACTTGGATTAGCCTTGATGAGCTGCTTACAGCGTTTACCATTATTGACAATATCAGCTGATACCAAAGATAGAACCGAAAAGATCTGAGCATTGAGCAAATGCGGTGTCCCCTTCAATCCTGAAAAGTCAAAGGTGACTACTTGCTCCGAAGAAATGTCCTGAAATTCTGTTGTACCTTCAAACATCTCAGCATTTGTTGTTAGCAGTTCATTGAAGGTCTTATGAATACGATTGACTGATTTAATTTCTATTTCATCAGGGTTACTTTGGCTCATCAGACTACGCTTATAGTCCTCTGCATACAAAATAAAATCAGATAGGATAGGATATTCTTCGTTTACCAAGTCCGTAGCCTTCAGTCTCTCTGGATTCAGCTTAGGATTACGGGCCCACAAGCCTTCTTCAATGTAAAATTCATTAAGCATATCGCCAAAAGTCGTCAGATCATCACCTGTTACTTCACTATTAAGTAGCTTGAAAATGCTCTTGAGTTTTTGAATATGAAGATTATAGGATTTCTTCTTATCAACTTCTGTCCCTGCCTCGTTGGTAACTGTTGGAAACACCTGAAAAATGTTAATGCGGTTGGCTTCACCTGATAAATCAAGTATGATGCCATGTTGCTGCCTTGTTTGATCTAGGAATGTTCCATTGGCATCAAAATTACGAATATAGTTTCCTTTGGAATAGAGGCCGTCTGTATGCTTCAGAAGGAAGGAGCGTTGTCCCATCTTCGGATTCCCTGAAATAATCATAAACGAGCGAGTCCGACGTTCATCCCGTTCTAGGAAATTGAAGTTTACAGCTCCCTTGGTCGGTGTCCATCCCATATAGACACCCCTTTGGTCTTCTAGCTTGGTATGGTTAAAGAAGTATCCACCTGCCAAATCACGTGCTCTAATCGGAATACCTCTTCTATGATTAGGCAAATCTATTTGATATTGTGCTGGTATGAATGGTGCATGGTACTCAAAATCCAATTCACCTGAGAGAATTGTTGATTTGAAGTTAGAAGTCTTATCTTTAATGTCCTCTACTTTCTTAAAGAGACCTTCTTTAGTCGATGCTGAAGAATAATTCCGAACATACATACCAAGCATTGCAATATTCTTCTTGGAGATCTCTCTATCCAATTGAGTCAAATCTTTAATTTCATCCATTTCTCGCTGGTTATCAACGATCTTGCTGTTGCCTGTAATACGAGTTGACTTTTCCTCGATGGCATCTTTTATGTCTTCCTTCAGTTCCTTATTATTTGCACGGTAAAGCGATAGAAAAGAACGTGTTCCTGGAATCAGCATGAGGTCGGATAACCAAAAACGGTCCAAGTCTTCTGAGGGGTACTCATAAAAATGAAGCACTGTATGGTAGCCATCTCCACTTACCCAGGAACGGTCATCCTTTTTGAAATCAATATTTCCTTGTGGTTGAATCCGACTGAGAAAGGCCAGGTCATATCCCTGGGCTTTTAACTGTCTCTGTCTACGCTTTGATAGTTCTGGCATCTTATCCTTCCCTTCTTAAACCTTTTCATTCATGTTGTTATACTGCTTGATAATTTGTTCCTTCTTAACCCTAGTAATTTCACGTGGAACAAAATCGCCATTTCCATTCGTCTTGGCCTTACGGACCAGATCGTCTAGTTCTGTTGTAGTAGGTGCAAAGAGCCAGAGGATAAACTCTGTATTATAAATTTCTTGTTGAATGCTCTCCTCAACCTGAATTTCATTGATAAGCAATGTTTCACGATCCAATAGTTGCAAGTATCGGCGAGAGTCAGGAAGCAACTTCGCTTTTTCTTGCCGAACCTTGCTCAAATGGTGTCGAAGATCCATTATCTGAGTATCAGTGTTAGTTGGCAAAGTCGTGGTCTCGATCTGAATATCTGTGTTAAAGTTGGTTAGCCAGGTTTCAAAGTTATCAAGAGTACGTCTAATCTCGTTATAAGAGAGCGACCCCAAGTCTTTCCCTGGAATCTCCATCAGCTGAAGATAGCCATAATCAACCAATTGAATATAAGCTTGACGGTTATCAATGATTGATTTGACATCGAGCAGTTCCACACAGGAATGAAGGTCAAAATACTCTTGACCGCCTTTCTTCGTATCCTGTTTTCGTCCCAACGGACGTTTTTCAATTGGCTGTGTTTGTGCTTGCTTAATAGCCATTAGTGAACCTCCCTTCTTTGATAATTAAGGCTAATATAACGTTTCCTTCGTCTTCTGAAAAAGAGAAGCATACTATGCCAATTTTTCTTTCCACCATTTGTTGGTAGAACCAAGTAAAGGCACATCAGAGGTGTTAAGAGAATAAAAGCAAGCAACTGTGGCCACTGGCCAGTTGGAAATATCTTCGTCCCAACAGATACCGCAGCAACCGCTGAACCTCCTACAAAGACTATATCAGCCATAAAGAGCCCTATAATTTTTACTTTGGCATAGATGTCACGTGGAACACCGTATTTTTCATCCATATATCTAATTCCTTTCTCTTAATACTTCCATCATAAGAGATAATGACATTTCCTGCGTTAAGAGGACAAACTGCCTAGCTGACAATCACGATATTTGTTATATAAAAAGTTATATATCTTTATGCATAAAAAGAGCCTCAAAGCTGAGACTCTTTAACCATATTGAAAAATTCTTCTTCTGACAAAATGATGATTGACTGGCCTTCTGCTATTCTAGACATAGCAGCCTCATATTTCTTGGAACGTTTATCAGGATCAAAGAGATTTAATTGCTTATGACCAGCAATAAGAATATCTGTTTGAGCCGAAATGTAATTCTGAACAACCGCCCCTCTACGCTCCAGAAAGGCAATCACATCTTGCCTGGTCATTGGGCGTAAACTCCCTGTGATCACAATAACCTTACCCGCAACATCAAACATTGATTTACTCCTCATTTTCATCAATCTCTGCACCGCTGATATGCGATTGACCTTGCATGTATTGACCTGCTTGCTGCATTTGGTGCTTCATGTAGTTCATTTGCTGCATCGATTGATCGAGACTACGTCTAGGAGGGGTTGAACCGCCAGTTGGTCGAGAGTTGTTGTGGGGATTATTTGGAAGTGGGCTATTTTCAATTGGATGAGTGCTTTTTTCAGATGAAGAAGCTGGGTCTTTAATTCCACCAGAGGAGTTACCAGATATTCCTGAGGGAGTTCCAGTTGGGTCACTGATGCCTCCAAAGGCTTCACCAGTTGGCTCTGTAGGCGGTGCCGTTGGATCTATAATACCTCCACCACTTGGACCGCTGTCGGTGTTGTCAGACACTTCTGCTGACTGTATGTTTGGATCGGTAATACCTCCGTCATTCGGACTACTATCGCCCTTGTCAACCGCCTGGGATTCATAAGGAGCTTCAGGAGATAGTCCTTCACCACCGTACTGACCTGAAGGATTTAAAGTATACTCCCCATTATCATTAAAACCTGGTCGTGGCGGAACCGCATCATTATTCAAACCTTTGTAGACAGCATCATGAGCAGCTTGTTCTTTTTTACCTAAATTGTCCGCTATAGCACCTGTAAAGTCTTTCGCCTTACCTACTGCTTCTTTGCCCATCACATCAGCCAGGTCTACCATGTTGCTGACACCACCTTTAGCTGCATTCCAGGCTCCTTGATCCCTAGCAGCGTTGATAGCTCCTCGAATACCGCCACCTGTCGTTGCTAGACTGTTTCCAAGGACTTTGCTCCCTGCTGCAACTGCGCCTGGGGCTTTCTTAGCCATATCAAGACCAAAACCACCCAATGCCATAGCACCGTTACCTACTGCACCCGCTCCAGTCGCAAAAGCGTTCCCCATCATCATCGCACCTAGCAATTGCTGTGCAGTGTCACTGTGGCCAGTAGAAACACCCAACCAACGTTCGATCATTGTCACTCCCTGCATGGCTGCCAGGAAAACGCCAATATATACCAAGGAGGCCGCTAGACACTGTTCCCACATGTTCAGTCCATCAAAGAAACCGCCTGAAAGTTTTGTTACTGCCGAAACCGACAAAGTTGGCAAATCTCGGAAGATTTCAAGGGTTACACGCATAATCACAACTTCAAAGAAGATACCTGCCAGTGCGCCTCCCATTGTACGTAAAAGCTCTTTATACTTCTTAGAGTTGGACAAGGAAGAGTATCCTTGGATTGGTGAAATCATGGCTTCCACCACAATATCGAAGACCGACTTAACAAACTTGATTGACATAGAAATCAACAAAACAATCAGGATAATGTACTGCATGAACATCCCTATCCAGTTGACCTTGTACCGCATATAGACTGGCTCAAAGGCATTTAACTGACCGACAACACGGTGTTGTGTGATAGTCTCAACACCGTCCTGATTGGCATTTAATTTATGCAAGAACAATCCCTTTATTCCTGGAAGTTTCTTTTCCATCACATCTAACAATCCAGAGCTAGTAGATCCATAGGTTGCCCCAAAATCAATTCGTGTTGCAAAGTCGCTAGTATCTCGCTTATCAAGACTATCCGTAATATTATTGACGGGTGTTGAACCTTCTTTTGGTGGCTTAATGTAGCCATAATCATCTAGAGGAAAAAGCTCCGTTGAAAAGTCATTGTCAATCAGTACCTTGAGATCTACGATATTGTTCTTCATAGGCTGGATCGCCAAGGATGAATAATGCTTGCTTCCGTCTGGTGCATCGCTAGAAATCGTCTGGATATTCATCGCATCTTGGGCCATGACAGACGATATAGTCGTCAAAGCTAAAGGAAGAACTGCTGTCACCATTGTAACTAAGAGGAAATTAGTAATCACCCCTTTATACTTGACTGGCTTTGTAAAGACTCCAGTGATAGCCGAAACAACAAGAATTAGGCTAAAGAGGCTGGTTCCGACAACTTGGAACCAAAAATAGAACTGACCTATAACCGTGTTGCTATCACCTAAGTAGCCAAATAAACCAAAGAGCTTGAACATATTGTTAAAGACATGTTCAAGGCTGGCTGTAATAGAATACAAGGCTTTGGCAATTCCACCTGGAATATAAGCTAAGAAAGATAGAAAAGCTGGAGTAGAATCCAGATAGTTACTCCAATATTTATAAAAGGAGGCCATCTTTTCCGCATTTTCTCCTGTGATATTTCCATTTGTCGCACCATTAATATCCAAGAATCCTGTTTCTAATGAATTGATCAGATCAGAGTAAGTATCATAAGTCACATAAGGTACCTGCTTTCTCTATATGATACCCTCATCATAAGGGATAAATAAAATTCCTGCGTTAAGAGGACAAATCATAGGAAAGAAAAAAAGCCTCAAATTGAGACTTTTCCTTTACTCAGCTTCACCTGTAAAGTCAAAATAACCATCAGAGGTATATCCAGTTTCAAACTCGAATATACGAATTGATTGTCCTTCCTCTGATAAAACAACACAGTAGAGCTGGTCGCCTAATTTCCCCCAGATATCATCTTCATGATATCCAACGTTAATAACGAAATAGTGTTCTCCCTTTAATTCTGACTCATGAGAAGCCAATATTCCTTTCATAGAGCTAGATAGTTTGTCTTCAGGAACGACTTCATAATAAACTTCTTCATCCCCTGACTTCAGTTTATGATTTTTCTTATCAAAAACGATTTCCTGTCCACCCCCAGTGAAGATTAAGCTATCATACCCTGGAAAACTTGAATAACCAACGTAGCTATCCTTTAATTCAGTTTTGACAATGTCCTCAGAGTTTTTTTGACCACAGGCTGCCAAAACAACCAGAGCGATACCAAGTACAAATAGACTTAGATAACGTTTCAACTTCATAGTGAACTCTCCTTGATATTTCTTGGCTTCATTATAACAGAAATATTATGTTCGCTCAATGGTTATATAACTTTTTATTTACCTTGTTATATAACATCATCTACAAAGAAAATGTCATCTTCGTCCTCATCATCGAAAACTTCAGCAATTACAGCTTGAGTCAATTCAACTGGAGAGGTGAAACGGGCCTGACTCAATGGTTTATTCTCCTGCCTTCTCGTAGCCAATTTAGGTGTTTCTCCATTGGTCCTCATACGGTCCGTCAGAGCTATCCGCCAATCAATAATCTTACCAAAGGTACTTTGGGCCCCTACTGCAATATCCTGCAAGTCAAGCTCTCTATGGCCACTTTCTACAGGAATATCAGCCAAGGTCATCGAATGATCAAACTCTTCTTGAAGGAACATATAGCGATACGGTAGACTGGTTTTCTCGTGTAGGAAAATTGGGTCCGTTGTTATCTTGCGACCTACATTGTCACGGCCCTTAACTCCACGTAAGATAACCGCTTCTCCTTCTTGTAGCTTGGCTAACTGTGTAGGCGTTAGAAGTTCCTGTTTTGGATTTTCAATGGCTACATTTGGATTAGCCTCATCTAGGATATTGCTTGACCGTCTCCGACGTGTGATGGTCCGAGTACCGAGGTCCTTACTAATGGAAGTGTTCGTAGTACTAGACGTTGATTTGATATAAACTGTGAGCGAACAGTTCTCCTTAATGGTTTCAGCAGTATTCTCACCGTACTTGTCAGTTAGCTGCTTGAGGTTCTGAATCCAGAGATAGTATAAGATATTTTGACCAAGACCGATTGAAATCTTGGTGTCCATATGAGGAATGGCTGGAATATTGGTGAACTCGTCTAGAATATGGAGGATGCGATTAACACATTTACGACCATTCGACAGGGCCAGCTCATAATTGGCATTAAACAGCTGATCCAGGAACAGAGATACAATACTGTTGTATTCTGTTCGGTTTGGCGGTGTGACCAGGTAAATCACTTTTGGATTATCTGAATACACAAACTCAATATCCTCTTCCTGGAGAAGACTGTCTGCTTGCTTATCTAGGATGGAGACTTTGATATAATCCAATATTGGTTTCTTCGTATACTCGTCCAGAGCAACTACCTTACCAAGTTTCTTATAAACTTTTTCAGCTGAAAATTGGAAGGTGCTATCACGAATAATAGAGTCATCATCGTTCTCATGATCAAAATCGATCGTTACTACAAACTTATCAGGAAGTTTTGGCTCAATCACATAGGTTAGATAGCCCTCTCCATCGATAAGAGCCGTAGCTGCGTTTACGTGAACAACTTGTCTAGTTGATTTGCCCCAAGCTGTTTGACTGATAATCGTAACCTTGGCCGTCTTGTGGGCGTATTCGTTACGCATAGCGACATTAGAGCTTGATCGGAACTTAATCGACAGGCGACGTGGGAAACCAACCGATTCCAAGTCAATAGAATTTTTAGACGTGAGCTTGGCAATATTGTCTTGTAAGAAGAGGTTGATTCCAGACATCATACTGGAGAAGACGTTCCCCTTGGTCTCTTCAGAGGCAAAATCTGAGGACCTGAAGTTCAAGTCTGCCATATCTCTAAACTTAGAAAACTGTTCCTGGTTAATCTTACGTAAGTTATCAAAGTAAACTGTTATTTTTGATTTCTTCTTAACTGGCTGATCACGGTCTGGATTCTCAACGATTTCTCCAAAGTCATTAACAAATACTTCTTCTGAACCCAAATCAGTTAGAAACTTGGCAATGTTACGAACAGTGACCGTGTCCCAAGCATCCGTTTCTCCATTCTTAAAGGTTTCATTAGCACGATCAATTAAAGCCATAGCAATCGCATTGAAGAGGGAAATAGACGTATCTTCCCAGTATTTTGCGTTACCATTGCCAACACCTGGTTTTGTTTTACGATAGATTGCTTCAGCGACTGCATTTACCCTTGTCTGAGTCATTTCATAGTAGCCCTTCTTTGCAGCTGCAATTGCTAGAGCTAGAGGGTTATAAGACATTGACCAGTCCATATTCTGGAAAGATAGGACATTGACATCATAACCACGTCGACGCATGGTTTTGTAAGAGGATTGATAATGCTCACCTTTCGGATCAGCCAAGACCATAGACGGCTGTATCTCAGCCCGACTATTAATATCAATTGTTGTCGTGATATGGCCCTCACCTTTACCTGAACGAGTCATACCAATACCCAGCATGTTTGTTGTGCTGTCTTCTATATAATAGTCCCCTGAAGGTTTGGAATAGATCCCTAGTATTCTTTCTGCGTTCGTCAGATAACGGCTAAACGTACGATTTTGCCAGAGCATTTGAGAACCTAGAGTTAGTCCTGATAGGCTCTTCCTTGTTTCGTGGAGAACAGGAACCCCTCCTTCACCTGGATAGGTTTCTGTCTTGTTTGGAACCTTCTTATATTGTTGGTGGATTTCCTTGACTGTCGCAAAGCGATCATCACCTTCTTCATTGTGGTTATAGTCTCGATACTGCTCAAAGTTTACCCAAGCTGATCGCCAAGCTATCACCAAACTAACCAGAAAGATAGGGACTGCCAGAATTGGAGCAATCACAAATACCCCAGCATTGAATAGGTTTTGAATTAACAAGCTATCGATGTCAAAGCTAGCTACTAGGCTACTATCTCGCAAACTCATGACCGAGAAATAAAGAAAACGAATTGCTGCCCTTAATACAGTCACAAAATAGTTTGTGATAATAAAGGCTATGAAGCTAAACCCTATCCCCATAAGCACAAAGCTACGAACATTTTTGAAATATAGCAGAGGCTTCATTTCTTTGTCGAAACGCTTCCTGTCTGGTTGAACAAAGGGCAGTTTGTAGATGAGCCGAAAAAGAATATTCCCCAGGAGCAGGAACAAGAATGAGGGAACAATTGTTGCACATCGTTTAAAATATCGCCAGGCTTTCTTCCCTATTTCTTTTCCAGCTGAGCCCCAGTCAACCTCACGTCGATGTCTCCAGGGATGTAGCAGCGCTTCCTTCTTGTCCATGAAGTATTGTTTTATGATATCTTTATTATCTATAAAGCCTTTCATCACCTGAAGAAAGTCATGCAATGGCTTCCTGATAGTCCTAACCCCCTGGTAACAAAGATAGCTGACAAAACTGACTATGAGTATTGCATTAAAGGGATTAATCTTTGCAAGCTGGACCAGAGTGTAATAAATCGCTTCTAGCCAACTAAACACGTTGCTCACCTCGCATATCTTCTAAAAAGCGTTTGATTTTCTCACCATATAGCGTAGAGAAAAGGAAAATTTTGAATTTCTGCTGAGAGGAAGCTAGCTGGTAACGCTCTAGATAGGAGCTAATACCTGCTTCGATGCCCAATTGAACAGTATATAGATGGCATGTTCTACCTTGCTTCAGGAAATTTTCTATTTGAAGTGAATCAGCCATCAGATCATCTGATTGATATTCTACTTGTTGCTTCATCATAAGCAACCATCCTTTCTTATATTTTTGCACACTCTTAGTCTAAGGGATATTAGCCTTTTCTGCGTTAAGGGGACAAGTAGAAACTATATATAAAAAGTTATATAACTTTTTATATATAAACAGCGGCTTCAGGACCCTGATTAAAACAAAAATAGCACGTGGGTGGTTTATCTCACATGCTACTTTGTTAGTTTAGAAGGGTTCTCCTGAATCAAATGGTTCTGGATAGTCAGTAGGCGGTGGTGGTGGAACCTGCATTCCCTGTCTACGTCTGTTGGCTGCATCCTTAGTCTCCAGAAAAGTGATCCCTCGATTCTGGTCTGGGGAAATATATTGATAGTATCGACGTTGGCCTTGACTATCTTGATAAGGCCGTTGGATAATTTCTCCCTTTACTAGGATAGGAGAACCTTTTACAAGACTTTGAGCCATCACTTCAGCTTGTTTGCCATATATCTGAACATGGAAATAACTTGGTATTGGTTTTCCTTGTTCATCTTGTAGACTTGAATCACAAACAAACTCGAATTTGAAGCTGGCATTTCCTTTAGAAGTTCTGCCGACAGCATCATCTGGAATGCTCGCTACTCTTCCGTCAGCAATAAAAGTTTGCATATCTTCTCCTCCTCTTACTTGATACGATAATTGGCTTTGGCATGGTGTACCGTGGGCTCCTCCGAACTGGAATCTGCAACAGTCAATCCTTCTGGAGAAGCTACTTCGCTTTCCTCTACTGTCCCAGGTCCCTGGTCAGCTTCATTCAACCAGTCCATCACATGGCCATAGCGTTTAATGGCATCATACTCCGCTATTAAAAATTCTGTCTTAACGTATGGCTGCAAGGCTTTAATGCTTCCAAGTTCCTCCTCGGTAAAGAGTGCCGCCTTCGCCACGTCGGCCGTGACAGTATACACAACTTCACCTGATAATGGATTATTATTTGTGGTTGCAGTGATAAAGCCTTTTTCCTGCAAAGGAGCCAATACATTGATTAAATAATGGCCCGTGTCAATGACCCAATCATCTGCCATGACTGCCTTCACAAACTCTTCTCGGTCATAATCACTCTGAAAAGTCAGTTCTGTATTTGCTCTGGCAATGGCATCCATTTTGACAGCATAGCTTTTCAGCTCAAGATGTGCCAAAAATCTAGCTTGTTCCTTGGTAATAACTGCTTTTTGCTGTTCTGTCATTTCTCACTCCATTTCTAGTGCTGCGATCAATTCAAATAGTACTGAAGGGCGCTTTTTATTTGTCACAAATCCGACTGGAAAATCCATCAGCTTTGTGTCTCCGTTCCTACCTGGAGTGAGGGCTACTGTCTTAATTTTACTTCGGTACTTTTCTTTAATGGAATTTCCCATCTGACTGGCTACCATCGCTGCTGACTTCTCAATATCGTGTGGAATGTAGTCCAGCTCGTCATCAAGCTCAGATTTCAAGACAAGACTTGTAATCAATCGCTTAAATTGTCTATGGTAGAGCGTAAGAACAATCCAAGCCCCCACCAGATACGGAACAGAATTTACTAGGATAAGAACTCCGTCAGTCTGCCATAACAATATTCCCAACAAAGTCAGAGAGGCGCTCCACAGAATCAACCGATATGGGTACTTGATATAGCGACGGTAATCCTCGGTTACGCTTGCGACAATGCTGCCAATGACCAACAAAATAGCGGACATTCCAAGGGTACCCCACTTGATGATTTCAGCAATCTCTTCACTTGTATAGGTCGTAACGGCATAAGCTGCCGCTGCGACCAAAATAAGTGATACAAGCAAAGGTCTGACAATCTTCGTCACCTTTTTTGAAAAAATCAACAGTTCTAGCATTGATTAACCTTTCTTACGTTTGTCTACCAAACCAACTGCTGAGAACAAAGTCATCAAACCTACTGCCAGAAGTCCCATGCTTCCTGCATCACCTGTTTCAGGCAATGCTGCCTTCTTGCTAGATGAGGTAGAAACTGGACGAGCAACAGTTTTTGTTGTTCCTACTGGTGCTGGCTTGTTACCAGCCACGTAATCAACAATTTTACCTGCTACATCTACAACTGGAATAGCAACTTGTCCTGTTGTCTCAAGGGCTACTCGTTTGGCTTCTAGTTCTGCTTGACGCTTCGCTTCTTCCAGTGCTGTAAAGCGGGCCAAAAGGATATCGTAATTCTTTTGATCAATCGTTTGTTTTTCGAGCAAGTCAGCAAGGACTGACTTAGCTTTTTCAAGTGCCTCCGCTTTTTCTGCCAAGGTAGCTTTAGCAGCATCTAATTTCGCTTGCGCTTTGGCAAGAACGTCATCAGCATTTAGCAAGTCATTCAAGCGTTTCTCACTTGCTGCTTGGTTAGATTTTGCGGTTGCAAGAGCTGACTTAGCTTTTGCAAGAGTTGATTCAAACTCAGTGACTTTAGCCTGCAAGTTTTCAAGCTCTTGCTTTTCTTTATCCAAGTTAGCTTTAACAGTTTGCAACTCTGCTTTTTGAGTTGCTAATTTAGCCTTCTTCTCATCAAGGTTAGCTTTTTTAGTCGCAACATCGGCTGAGAAAGCATTTACCGCATCCTGTGCTGCCTTGGCACGTTCTTCAGCAGCTGTCAGGTTATCTTTAGCAGTTTGAAGTGCTGCAAGGGCTCCAGGAGTTTGTACTGTTTTATTTTGCCAGTAGGAAAGTTCCTCCTGTGCTCTTGTTTGAGCAACTAGAGCGCTGTTGTAATTGCTCTGAGCCAAAGTTTGAGCAGCTTTCGCATCAGAGTCAGCTGTTTGAGCTTTTGAGAGAGTTGCTTGGGCAGTTGATTGAGCAGACTTAGCCGCTGCTAATTCATCATCAATGTTGCGTGATGATAGATTTGAAGTAGTGTCAAACTTGCTAGCATCTTCGATTTGACTGTCTGCTACTCCCAGGATATGAACTCGTCCAAGTGGCATTGTATTTCCAGTTGAAAACTCATAGTCAAGCTTGCTCACATCAAGACCGATATATTTGGAGTTTGTTGTGGTACGAACTCCTGCAAGTGAAGTTGAATGGCCCCAATTTGAGTCTGCATCATCAAACAGCATTTCAGAAATCGTGTTGTAGACTGCTTTCTTCAGGTCATCCATCGTAACAGTTTGTCGTGGATCAAAGTAACCAGATGAGAAGTTCTCATAGTAGTTTACGCCATCTGTGCTGTCTAATCCTTTTCTGCCTGCTGCGGCTGGGATAGCTTGCAAGTCATGGCCTAAAGATTTTGAAGTGTTTGCTACATCATCTGCAAATGAGATAGCAGACAAATTAGCAACAACAGCTGAAGTACCTACTTGTTTGCGAACTTGGTTCATCAAGTCAACCGCAAAAAGTGTCAACTCCTGACGTTGTGCTTGAGACAAGTTGTTGACATCAGAGATAACGATTTGCTTGTCACTGTCTAGTGACTTGAATTGGTTCAACGAAACTCCCGTTGCAGATGCGTTAGCGACTGCTACCTTGTTGCTTTCTGATTTATCAGCTGCAAATGCTTTGAGTGCATCAGCATATCCTGATGGAACTGTGATGGTATTCTTGCTAGCCAATTCCTTAGTCAAACTGTCAACCAATTGTGTTGCTGCTGCCAAGTCTTTGTTCGCTTCTGACAAGGCAGTTGCCGCATTTTGAGCGGTCACGTTTGATTGATCCAGAGCTTGCTTGGCGTTAGCCACGTCAACTCCTCTGTTTCTGAGACTTGTTTCGCTGGCATCAAGCATGATGGCACGTGTTTTTTCCGCTTCTTGCGCTACTGTCAGGTCACCTTCAGCTACTGTTACAGCAGCTTCCGCTTCAGCAACGGCAATCTCTGCTACTTCTTTCTCTGCAATGAGCTTAGACTGTCCAGTACCATCTAGGATAGCTTGAGCATTGTCAACTTCAGCTTGTGCTTGGTCTACATCGGCCTGCTCTTTGGAAACAGTTTTTTCCGCTTCAGCAACAACGGTCTGTTGTCGAGTTACTGCGCCTTTTGATTCTGTCACAGATGATTCAGCAGCTGTTACCGCTTCTTCAGCTTGGGTTACTGCTGCCTTTGTATCTACTACCTTAGTTTCTTGTGCTGCAATCACTTCAGGTGTCACTTCAGCTACAAGAGCTTGTGCTTCAGTCACTTCTGATTGGGCTTGCTCTACGTCTTTGTTAGCTTGAGTTGCTTGCTCTTGAGCAGTTTGCTCGTCAGCTTGCGCCTTAGTTACCTCTTGCGTAGTGCCATCCAATTCTGCTTTCGCTTCTGAAACTTGTTCTGCTGTCACAGTTGCATCAGCAACCTTCTCAGCTTGTACAGTTTCTGGAGCATTGTCAACTTCTGGAGTTAGTGTAGTTTCTTCTGCATAAGTTGTCACAGAACCTAATCCAAGAGTCAAGAGACCCACAGCTGCCAAACCTTTAACTAATTTCTTTTCCATTTTATCACCTATTTAACTTTCTTTATTTTTGATTTTATAGTGTGTTCCATTTTGTAAGCTAGGATCATACACCCCAGCTTTCTCTAGAATGCGTTTAACTTGCCATCCAGATAACCCGTAAGGTTCTCCATGTCGGACATGGTACCACGTTCCAACTGAAGGATTCTCTTGTTTTAACTTTTTCCAGGCAAGGTATTCGCTTACTAGAATCTCTTCTACCTCAGGAGGTTTTTCGCTCCTCGACCTAATGGTCATCTCCAAGGTTCCATCCCTACTTCTAGTGGTTTCAAGCACTGTGTACTGCTCTTCAATATATTTGGTTAATCTTGCATGAGCCTTACTGGATAGCTTGAGATGCAACTTTTTCAATAAAGCTCCCCCCTTTCTCAGTTGCTGTTATTTACCCTACACTTTTTCTAGGACAATACTATTATACACTATAAAATCTGCAAAGTCAATGATTTTTGTTTTTTTTTATCATTGACTTTTTGCAAAAAATCCAAGTCCTGTAAGAACCTGGATTTTTGCAATTAAAGGCTAGTCAACTTCAGAATCACGCTTGCGACGAGCTAAGCCAAGTCCTGCTATTGCCATGCTTGCACCGAGTGCAGCCAAAGCCATAGAGCTTTCTTGACCTGTTGCAGGAAGTGTCTGCGCACGAGCTACTGGCGTTCCTGGAGTAACAGGAGTTTCTGGTACCTCTGGCGTTTCTTCCCTAGGCTTAGGTGTGTTGGTCGTAACAATATCCTTATCTACTTCAACATCGTTAACATAGACTGTCCACTCATTTTCAATATTTTCACCGTAAGCGATACGTTTCAACATTGAGTAGACATCGATCTTGATTTCTTCTCCTTCTGCTAGAAGGTCATAGAACTCAGGATTCACAGTGTACTTAACCGCCACGACTTGGCCAGTCTTTTCATCTCGAATCAACTCTTGGACAATGTAGCGAGTCAGTTCTTCATCTAGTTTAATGATTGAACCGTCTTTGAGTTTCATGTCACCTGAAGCGAAGGCATAAAACTCACCGTTGTAATCGTCAAAGTTTTCATCGAAGTTTTCGATACCATAAAGTGATTTCAACTTGCCATCGATCGTTGTCTTGACAACTGGGAAAGAAAGTTTAGCTGGGTAAGGTTGACCCAATTCAATGGTACCGCCTGTCAGGTCTTTATTAGATCCGATTGATTCCAGGATCTTCTTAATACCGTCCAGTTTTGGCACATTGTTTTCTACCGTATTACCTGCGTAGCCATTTCCAAAGTCAACTTGCCATACTTTATTGCTAAAGTCTCCAGTATAATCCCCTGTCTTGATATCAAAGGTATGGAACAGGTTCAAACCAGTGAACATGTACTTGTTAAAGTAGCCTTCAAAATCAAGGCCCTTAGGAACTACAACTGAGAAGTTTCCGTCTGGAGAAATTCCAGCAGCTTTTAGGATGGCTACAACTTCAGCATCCGCTTTTTCAAGACTATCATAAGACCGCACTTCAAAGTCAGAAGATACGTCACGGCCATCAGCTAGGGTTGTCTTCAAGGTAGAAAAGTCAAACAGAACTGTATTGTCTTGAGGATCGTCAACCAGTGGTAGGAAGCCTTTAAGAATTTCTGCCTGAGTAGCTTTCAGAGACTTGTACTGATTGTTATCTGTTACAGCAGTATAAGAATAGGTTTTGTTTGGAAGCAACTGAAGACCATCTAAATTAGCCCCACTTGTTTGGCCCACTTGATAAATGTGCTTCTCTGGCTCAATCAAGCTATCATTTGGAGTTGGCGTCTCTGGACGTGGTGTGATACGTTTGTACACGTAAGTCACTTCCGTAGTTCCTTCTATAACTTCTCCAGTTTCCTGACCCATTGTCTTTTCAGGAAGCAGTTCGTACTCGATTCCATCTTCAGTTGTAATCTTTACAGGTTTGTGGTCCGTGGTATCGTAGCTTGTACCTGTTGGAACATTTGAAGAGTCTACAACATCATTTGCGATTGTCTTTTCATCTTCGTTCACATAGTGGATGACTACGTTACCTTTACCTCGTTCATTTTCAACCACTTTGTAGAAGTAATCAACATAGATAGTTCCGTCAGTTACCTTACCAGTTTCAGTACCGACAACTTTTGAAGTAAGTTTGTACAAGTTGCCTTTATAGGCGATGACTTCTTGTTTTTGGTCCGTGGTATTGTATACTGTGCCAACCTTGGCATCCTCAAGGTCTACTTGGTTTGGTGCAATTTTCTTGTTTGTATCTTCATCAAAGTAGCGCACGACTACGTTACCGTTGTAGGTACGAGTCTCAGAACCTGGTGTGTAGATCACTGGCGTGTTAGACGTTGCCGTATAGGTCTTGCCTGACTTAGTTGTCAACGTCAGTGTGTAAGTGTTCTTGTACGTTGCAGCATCATTCAATACAGTGAAGACGGCGTTAAATGTCGGGAGGACGAAATCTTTAGACAGGTCTGCGTTGACTTTGGCAAGTCCGTTTGCAGACAGAGTCACACTTGCCTTGCCAGTTTCATCATAGGAAACTAACCACTCTGGACTAAGTTTAGCGGTATCATCTTTGAAGAGTTTTGTTCCAGCTGGGAAAGGATCTGATAGGACAACGGAAGTCATTGCTTCCCGACCAGCCTTCAGTGTACCTGGATTGAGTACCCACGTCTCAGTTGAATTTTTAGCTACCAACTCACCATTGATGCTAGTGCCTTCATTATTGACAACGTCTTTTGTGATTGCAGGAGCATCCTTGACCGCAACTGGATGGACCGTTGTTTTAATAGTTTTTGCTTCTGGAACAGGTACATGTGGCTTCACAACTGGTGTGATTGGATTGTATACCTCTGGTGTAAATGTTTCAGGAACAAAGACTTCAGGAGTATATGGCGTAGGCGTGTACGTTTCAGGGGTAAAGACCTCTGGAGTGAAGGTTTCAAACGTAGGTTCGTTTGGAATTTTAGATGGCGCTGGTGGTTCTTCATTGAACGGTGTTGGGTTAAAGGTTACCGTTTCAAGTTTTGGTGGTGTAGCAGGAACTGGTTTCAGCTTCTCTGGGGTTACTTCTTTAAGAGGAGGTGGTGGTGTGACTGTTGGTGCTGCGACATTAGTATTCATTGCGAACCAGTGCCCTGTTTGATGCTTCGATGCTCCAACTGTTAAACCAAATGTATCTCCACTTTCTGCAACTAAAGCACCTGAACCGTAATATCGTACAGGTGAGTCAATACTATCATGACCGCTATACGGGGCAATGGTATCAATAGATGTACTAGCATAGATTTTACCATCATGGGCTTGAACTTGACTGCCAGTAATCGCAACGAAACGCATGTTCGAACTTAAGCCTTTGACATACTCAAAATAACTATCTTCTCCCAAGGAATTCATGGATGAAATAGAGAAAATAATCGGATTCTCTTTAGTCGCAACTACCTTGCCAGAAGCAGTATAAAATGTTTTTTCAATATGGAGTTCATCACCGACACCTACAAAGCCTTGCGTTGCATCTGAACCAAAGATGACTGTTTCAGTCGGATCTTTAGAGACAGTCACAATTGATGCTCCTTTTTCTGATGCAACAGCTGTATAGCGAGCGACAACTTTTGTAATCTTTTCTCCATTAGCCGAAGCAGAAAAATCTCCTACATATGTTACTGTTGCTGTTTGCCCAACATTCAAAAGAAATGTGGTCCCATTTGAGTAATCTACAGTACCTACATAATCTTCTTCGGAATAACTAGATACTGTGTGGACCAGATTGCGGTTTGCATCACTAACTTCTTGACGCTTTTCAGGATTCACAAATTTTGTAACACCTTCAATTGTTCCAATAGTCACATTTGGCTCAGATTTATAGATCAAGCTCTGAGCGACGACTTCACTGAGATAGCCGTTTTCCTTGGTTTTGGCCAGCATGTCTGCCAACTTTTTCTGATACTCCGCCTGCAAACGTTCATTTTCTGCTTTTGCGACGGCTGCAGCGGCATCGTTCCGTTTCTGAATTTCATCATTGTCAGCAAGCAAGTCATTGTATTCTTTGAGAGCTTTGTCATACTCAGCCTTCAATGCTACATTTTTTGCATCCGCTTCAGCTTGACCTTTTGCGTTAGCTTCTTCATTTGCTTTTTTACGTTCGTTATAGCCAGCCAGTGCTGCTGCATCAGCTGCGATGGTGGTTTCTTTGTTAGCTTCCCATTCTGCCAGAGCGTTTGCGTTGCGTTTATCAACTGCTTCTTGACCTGCTTTGTTACGTGCCTCTACTGCTTCCTGGCCAGCTTTGTTCCGCTGGTCTGTTGCTTCTTGACCTTGTTTATTGGCTTCTTCAACACGTTTTGCCTCTGCTGCATTGTCTGCATCGATTTGAGCATTCGTAGCATTTGCGGCTGCGATTTCTTCGTTGTTTTCAACCTTTTCGGCTTCTGCATTTTTTACAGCTGCTTCCTGATTGGCAGTATCATTTTGAGCGGCTTCAAGGCTATCATGGACCGCTATTTCACCCTTGGTCACAACTACACCGTTTGCCTCTGCCTCTGCAACTGCTCGATCAAGCGCTGGTGTTTCAACAGGTGTTACAATTGCCCCAGTATTTGTATTGGCATGGGCTTGAAGGTCTGTATTTTCAACTGGTGTAGCTGGCTGAACTTCAACCAGGTTAGTAGCTGGATTATCCGTTGTGACCACTGTCTCCGTCGCAACTGATGTCGTTACTTCATCTGCTGATACGGTATTAGCGCCAGCAACAGTAAGGGCACCTGCAAGAGCTATTGTTGATACGAGACCATAAGCCTTCGTGGTTACCAAACGCTGCCGCGCTTGAGTTTCTGCCGATTTGCTAAAAAGTTCTTTTCTATTCATACCTTAAATCTCATCCTTTTCTGATTTTACAAGTAAATGTAGCGTGATTCTGACGTATTATTTTTACCAGAAATAGTAAATCCAAATAGTAGGAGTAAAAATCCTAGTAAGGTTAGCGCTATATTTTCAACCACCCCTGTTTCTGGCAAGGTTTCCTTCTTCCCTTCTTTCGTAATGAAAGAAACGGTTCCGTTTTGATTAGTTACGCCACCAAAGTCTTCAGCTTTCCCTGTCGACTTTGTACCATCGACGTTAGCAACCGTAACAACACTATTCTCAGTACTGATAACAGTGTAGCCTTGGTCCGTTACGATTGGTTCAAAATCTTCTTCAACCGTAGGAGATGGATCTACTTGAGGCTGTAATGGTGCCGTTTGAGTGTTGTTATTTTCGGTTGCTTGTGGCGTAGTCGGTGTTGTAGGCTGGTTGTCAGTTACAACTGCCGTTGACGGTTCTGTTGTGTTTGGTTGCTCGCTTGGAGGAACAACGGTAGAGTCAGTTGGTGTCTCAGTCATCCCTGGGGTAGTTGGAGTTTCTGACTCCTTTGGTGCTTCAGGCGTTTCTGTTGTCTCACCAGAAGTTTCCGTTGGCAATGTCGGATCGACTGGAATTTCTTCCGTCGTATTCGTTGGTGTCATTGGAACAGTTGAATCAGTTGGAACAGTTGGAACATCGACAGTCGTTTCGCTCTCAGCTGGTGAATCATCCCCCGCATTGTCCTCTGGAACAGGGGTAACTGGATCAGTTGGCAGTGCCACAACTTCCGTTGCAGAAGTTTCTAAAGCGGTGTTCTCTGCATATGCAGGCTGACCATAGGTTAAGACCGCCCCCGTTGCCAACCCAAATACTACGGTTAGCTTCAGTGTGTTATTTTCATCATATAAGTCCTTGGTTCTCATATGTTGCATTTCCTTTCATTTTTATTTAAGATAACTGGTTTCCATTGGCTCTGTGGTCACCACAAAACCGTATTTACTAGATTCCGAGACTTTGACCGTGAAACTAAGGCGTAGACTTGTGGTCTTCTCCTCCTGCTTGACGGCAAGAACATAGGTAACTTGATATTCCTTAGCATGTGAATCATAAGTCATCTGCTCCAGAATCACCGATTGCAGCGTTCCTATTTTAGGGACAGTATACTTTGCATCTCCATCAGACAGAAAATCCACCAGGTTTTCTTTTTGACCAGAATAATAATTTGGTAAAAAGTAGCGACTGAAGACATCTACTTGATGCTCCGTACTTACTAAGTGCTGGGTATGCTTTAATTCTTGATAGAGATAAGCAACCTGTTCATTCTGCTTGGCCAGTTGCGTATATGCAATGATAGATGAAGCTATCCCTCCGAGAGCCAATACTCCAATAAGTCCCATGAGTAGGTACACCTTCTTCAGGGATTGTGTTTTAGGAGCTTGTTGAGGGGCTGTTGGAGTTGCATTCATTGAAACGCTCGATACTGGACTCGGTTGATAGGAGTTACCTAGCACCTGTTCCCCTTCTTCTGGAAAAAGTGGCAGGGCTGACTCTGGGAGCCCCAGACTAGCTTTATAAGATGGATAAATCTGGTTGATGAAATACTCACGCTTTTCCTGGTAAGTATAATGCTGAAAATCTAGTTCAGTCATAATAGATTGAATCAGTGGTAAGAGTAAATTCTGATACCTACGATCAATGATGAAAGGGCTGGCATAGACTTCCCCTTCAGAGACCGCCTCTCTTCCTTCCAGGTGGCAAATAGCCACCTTTTTCAGCTGCACCTGACCGTAAACCTCTTTTAAAGCCTGAAATAGTCGTTCTGCTTGCAGGAAGGTTAGATAAGGTAGCGACTCTTCAATGGTATGCTGGAAGGAATCTAGATACTGTTGGTCCAGTCCTTCAATAATACCAAGAAGCTCACTATCATCATCTGGAGACTTACCATCTTCCCAGCTCACTTCAAGAAATAAGTCATCTGTCACCAAGCATTTATTGCTTTTCTTAAAAGGTATAAATGCCATTGTAACCACCTTATCCCTTCACAAAGTTAAAGCACCACTCAATGATACTTGGTCCAGCAGAAACAGCAATAATCGCAATAGCAATAGCTACCCAATGCTTCTTAATCCCTGCTTTAAGTTCACGACCACCGAACCCATAGATTAGACCAGTCACTACAACAGCCAATCCAAACATCACGATACCAATTCCTTGCACTTTAGTAATACCTTGTTGTGCTAACTCTTCTGTTTTTGCGAAAGGATCATCTGCATAGACGGTATTTGTCAAGATACCTGATAGAAAGAGTGATAGACTGAGCAAGTAGTTCCTGCCTTTGGTCTTCACTTCACCGAAATAATTTGTCAATGTGTCCTTCATAGAAGCCCTCCTTATTTTTATTGACATGATTAGTGTAAGGGATAAATAACATTCCTGCGTTAAGAGGACAAATCGCAGGAAAAATATTTTTCAGCTGAAGAGAGAATCCATTTCTCCTTCAATATCTAGTTTGATATGCCTCAAGTCTTTGCGATGTTGGCCATCTGGTGCCTCCCCTTCCACCCATAAATGAACATTGTAAGTTTGTTTACTCCTATCCAACAATAGAATCTTAGCCGAAATCGGTGGCAATACTTTTTGTTTAATCAAATGCTCTAAGGGCCGTGCACCATTCTTTACATCGGTTCCCACGTCCGACAGATACTGAATCAAACTTGGTTCATAAGAGAACGTTACATTTTGTTGGCTCAACCTAGCTTCAATCTCAGATAAATTTTTCTCTGCGATTTCTTCAATAACATCACGCTCCAGGAGATTAAAGATGAGTTTATTTTCAATCCGATTCAAAAACTCTGGTCTAAATTCATTTTGAAGCTCGCTGACCATAGATTTCTCAAACTGAAGCCACTCACGATCGGATAAATTTTTGAAATTGCCTTTTAATTCCCACTTATTGATAATTTTCTTATCACCACTATTTGTGGTCATAATGACAATTGTGTTTTTGAAGCTAACCAGACGACCTGTACTGTCTGTCAAGCGCCCATCAGCAAGCACCTGGAGAAATAGGTCTATGACTTCACCGTGCGCTTTTTCAAGCTCATCCAGTAGCAAAACACAATAAGGTTTCTGCTTGACTCCTTCCGTCAGCTGCCCTTTTGTTTTCGTAGCACGATTTCCGATTAGTTTGGCCACATCTTCTTTCTGTTTATACTCAGACATATCAAAACGAATCATGGCATCTTCATCATCAAAAAGTGCTTCTGCCAAGGCTTTGGCTAACTCTGTCTTCCCAACTCCAGTCGCACCAAGGAAGAGGAACGAGGAGATTGGTCTGTTTTCATCTTGTAAGCCTGCTTGAGCAATGGTCACAGCATCAACAATTGCATCAATCGCTTCTTCCTGACCCTTGACTCGTCTCATCAATTTTTCCTTGAGACCATCTAGCCGCTCCTGGTCTCCTTTTAAAATTGTCGTAACAGGAATACCAGTTTTATCCTTCAAGACTTGGGCTATATCTACTTCTGTTACACTCTCTTTTCCTTCAACTGAAGCAATAGTTGCTGCTTCATCGATCAAATCAAAGGCTTTATCTGGTAAAAAACGATCTGTAATATAGCGAACAGACAAACGGACTGCTTGTCGAACTGCTTCTGAAGAAATTTTTAGCCCATGAAATGTTTCATAAACGCCTTTTGCCTGTTCGATAATCGCTATCGCTTGCGGAATAGTCGGTTCCTCTACCATAACTGGCTGGACCCGACGTTCCAATGCTCTATCTGTTTCGATATAGTCATGGAACTCATCTAAGGTAGTTGCACCGACCAACTGAATGTCGCCACGTGCCAGGACTGGCTTGATAACATTTCCTGCATCAAGAGCCTGACCGTCTTGGCCACCTGCACCAACAATAGTATGAAATTCATCTACAAAGAGGAGATTCTGTCCTCGTGTAGCAACCATCTCCTCAATGATTTTCTTGAACTTGGCTATGAAGCCACCATCTTCTTCACTCATTAAGCTAGACAGTTCCAAAGAGCGTACCGTTAAACCCTTTAAGGCAGATGGAACCTGACCACGCAAGATAGCAAGAGTTAAGCCTTCGACAATAGCTGTCTTCCCAACTCCAGCCTCTCCAACTAAGACAGGATTGTTTTTCGTTCGCCTGAGAAGGGAAACGATGACGGCCTGAACCTCTTTATCTCGTCCATAAACCTGGTAATCAGCCACCTTCTTTGAGACTTTGTCTGACAAATTGTCAGTGTACTTATCAAGATAGGGTGTCTTCACTTCGTCTTCCACTTCAATCTCTCCTTTCTTTTGCGGCCAAAATTTGATGCGTTAATTTTTCCTTGATAGCATCCACAAATTCACGTGGGTTTATCTCTCCTTCTCCAATTTGAGATAGAAACATTTCCCATCCGCCTGTTGTTTCAGGACTGGCAAACTCATTATCATAGAGGTAATGAATCAAGAGGTAAGCCTTATTCGTTGGGAATAATTGCCCTGTCTTCTTGTCCTTTTTGATATAACCTCGATCTTGAATGGTTTTCAACATGGTTGCCCTAGTTGCCTGTGTACCTAAGCCGTACTTGGGTAGGATTTCACTAATCAATTGGCTTTCTGTAATCCTCTTTGGTGGCTTTGTCACTCCCTCAAGGATATTGACATTTGTCTCAAACTGATCTCCTATACGATAATCTGGTAGCTCTACATCCCCTTTTAGTTTTTGCTGGCTAAGAGCGGCCCAACCTGGGTCAATCATTTGACGGCCTTTTGTTTTGAAAACCATCCCCTGGTTTTCCACTTCAACCGTCGTTGTTAGATAGCGACAATCAGCAGCAAACATCAGAAGGGTTCTGCGAACAACAGCTTCATAGATTAGCCTTTCTTCTGGCTTCAGGGTTACTAGGTTCGGGATATTCTCAGTTGGAATAAGAGCATAGTGACTTGTTTTGGCTACTTTCTTAGGATTAACATAATCTTCCCTTGGTTCCATATTTACTGGTTCAAAAGGACAATTAATCGCCTCTTGATAACTCTTCAGGTAGTTTCTTAAATAGCTAAACTCTTCCTCATCGATATATCGAGTATCTGTTCTAGGATAAGATAAGTATTTTTTCAAATAGAGACTTTCTATTATGCTTTCTGTTTTAGTTGGTTCAAATCCCCACTGTCTAGCCGCTAATCCCTGAATATCGGATAGATTAAATAGATGTGGTGCTGCTCTCTGTTTCTCTTCTGTTTCAACTGAAGAAACGGTAGAAACTGTGCTTAGTTCTCGTGACGTTGTAAGGATAAGTTCACTATCTGAGTACTTATCCTTATTTGTGAAACTGATCTCCGTTTCCTTATCTTGCAATTGTAATTTCCAATAGGTTTCTGGCTGGAAATTTTGAATCGCTATATCGTTCTCACAGATTAGCCGTACTCCTGGAGTTTGAACACGGCCGACAGACAAACTATTTCCCTTCCCTTTTGGAAGTCGCCCCTTACTTTGTAATTCTAAAGTAACTAGAGGAGACAAATTCATGCCTACTAGCCAATCTGACTGTGCACGTGCTTCAGCTTCCAGATAGTAGTTATAGGTTTCCATAGGTTCTCTTAAATTTTGAAAGGCTTTCTGAAGGCCTCGTATAGTCAACGAGTTGGCCCATAGGCGCTTAGTTACTTTATCTTTCCCTTCTGGAATGTGGGACAAGATTGAATAGGCAATCCGCTCCCCTTCCCTATCAGAGTCTGTACCGATAATCACCTGACTCGCTGCTGTTACTTCCTGATAGATCTGTTTGAAAGTATCTTTAGATATTTTGTCCTGCTTTAAGGTCTGCTTAAAGGAAACATCGACCAATGGTAGTTTATCCAAATCCCAGTTATCCTTGGGTAGCCCATATTCAAACAAGTGCCCCTCTGCTGCAATGATATGCACCTCATCTGAAAAATAGGGTGTTTGTTTAATAATGTGTACCTTTCCTTTTTTACTAGCCTTGCCCAAACACTCTGCATAAGCCACTGCCTGTGTTTCTTTCTCAGCTAGAATCACTGTTACCATATCTTATCTCCTCTCTCTTGATAGCTTCATCATAAGAGATAATGATAATTTGTGCGTTAAGAGGACACTTAATTCTTTTTATTAAAAATAACATAAATTGTTATATAACTTTTTACGCTATTTCTTATATACAATCAGGCACCCTCGAAAGAGAGTGCCTGATTGATTATCGACTAGGCCCTTTCACTTGGGCTTTAGGAAAATTTGGTGCTTGTCCTCTCATTTTCCCAACCTGATAAGGCTTGGTGCGAGTTTCAACCTGCTTCAGCATCGTAGAAACTGTTTTATGAATTCGTTTCAATGAATCTGCCAACTGCTTATCGTCTAAGACTGTCAAATTCTTTGTCCAACTTGCTATATAGTCGATAGCTTTCTCGGAAGTATCCAAGCCAAAGTGTTTTGAAATTTGATGACTGGTCATCTCGGCTTCAAGTTCTTTTTGACCTTTCGGAAGGTTCTCCTTATACTGCTCAGCTAATTTAGGGTTATGGAGTGTGGCATGCGCTAACTCGTGAATGGTTGTGGCAATTTTTTCTCCAGGTGTATTGTCTGGATTGATCAAAATGAGCTGTTCTCCTGGGAAAAAGGCACCTTTTGCATTACCTAAAACACGAGCCTCATCTTTCATCATCTTAACCCCAATGCTTTCAGCATAATCACACAAGCCTTCCAGCACTTCTTTTGTCTTAACCTTATCAACATTAAAGTTGTAGTGACGGTTAGGCATGGCTTTAGGATAACTTTCTGGCTTCAGTGTAGTCTGTGATAGTTCAAAGACCTTGTAAGTCGTAAAACGTGCTTGACCTGTTTTAGGATCCCTTTCCTGGAATTGACGTACAGGAATCTTACCTTCTTTCACTAGAGCCTTTTCTTGTGCTGATGCTTCTGAGACCTTCTTATACTTTGGATTTCCTTTGTCATTTTTTACCTGGCGACCATTCTCATCAAGGACTGGAATCATCTTAACCATCAACGGTCTAAACAAAGTGATCTGCGACTTTTCACCTGTTTTGACTGACAAACCTTGATGAAGGACCTCCTTAGTTTCACCCGTCCGCTTGTTGGTGTATACTGCCTTGGTTTGGATAACGTCCTCTGGCTTAATTCCTAAAACGTCTCCCATTGCTTGCCATTGGTCATAGGTTGCGACCACATTTGCTCCACGCCACTGGTCATGAATTAGAGCGACGTTGCGTGGTGATAGTTGTGGGAATTTACTCATGAAGTCCATATACTCCAACATATCTTCTGGTGATTTTGTATACTCACGAATTTTCTGGAAAGCATGTTCGCTTATTTCGTAGGCAGTGGCACTGCTATAGTCAAAGGGTTCGTCTGAAGTTGCTGGTTTCGACTCTTTTTGAGTATTTTCATTTGTCTGACTTGTAGCAAGGAAGGTATCCACTTCTTCCTGTTTATACAGGCCTTCTGGTACTCTTTCTGATCCTATTTGTTCAGCAAACTTCTCTAACTCTTCTGCAATTTGGAAGTCGTTGCCCCAGTCACTACCATAGGCCACATAGCCAAGTGGTTCGTCCCCTTTGATAAGCGCCAAGGTCCAAGGTGCCTGGGTATCAGATAACTGTTCAATCATCATTGGACTGTGAACTGCTAATTCTAAATGATAATCTTGGCCAAAGTCTTCTCGGTTGATATATAGCATTCGGCCATCCAACTGAGAAGTGCCAATCAAGTTACCTTCAAATGATAAACTTTCTTGGATTTGAGGAATGGAAGAAACTAAAATCTTGGCTGCATCCTCTGCCATTATCTCTTCAACCCGTTGAGTCAATCCAACCTTCATAGCCTCATTAGGCGAATGGAAATTCCCCCTGGAATGACCACTTTCATCAGGAATTATCTCTGTCGCCTTCAAGCTCTGCTCATTAGCTTCCGTAGAAATTTCCTGATTCACTTCCTGATTTTCCAGCTGAGAAAGGACCTGTTTATCAATAGCAGCTAGTTGAGGTTGGCCTTCTAAACGACGATAGCCTAAACCAAGCAGACGTGAAATCGGTTCTGTTTCATCACCAATATTATAGCGAACATCTGACTTAATCAGTGTCCCACCAGGAGCATATATATCAAATTTCACTTTTGTAAATGGAATATATGCCTCTTGGTTTCCTGTCTCATTAACTATTGCCATACTGTCTTGATGACGTTTATAGAAAGCTTGATTTTGCTCATACAACGTTTCAATGAATGTTTGGTAGGCTACAAGCTCTGTTTCCTTAAATGGAATCTGAGGGCCTTCTGGCCACTCCTCCGCCCACTGAAGACGTACATGGTAATCATTCTGGTATATCTGGTCCTGATGCCACTCTTGATAGAAGTTTGAGGTCTTATCCAACAGCTGATCACCGTCCGCTGCAGCAATGATTTTCCCTAAGTCGTCGCCATGCTCTTCAGCATAGCTAAAGTAACGATTCCAGACCGCATGAAGCTCTTCTGGAATGCGTTCAAGACTTTCCGGGGCACCAACGTTATAGACAGCATCCAATACTTGGGTGAACTGTTCTGTGGAAACCTCTACTATTTGTTGAGCTTCTTCTATTGCTATATCCTGGTCTGGTTCTTCGTACTCTTGATTTTTCAAGACTTCAAACATCGCTTTACCGTTATCCTTTACCAGCTCTTCGTTGACAGCTATCTGCTCAATCTGACCAGCACGTTCACGATAGATTCCAAGGATGGTTTTACCTTCTACCGAATCAATATCAGCCTTTACTCCTCCCTTAACTTTCAGTAAGGTAGCTGGGTAAGAAGTCCCGTCTACAGTTCTAAACGCAAGTAGAATGTCTTCATCGTCTGACTTGATTGCCCTCGAAACATCCATACGTCTAAACCGTTTTATTTCTTCTAAATCATCGAAATAAAAGGATACTGGATTAAGAACTGCCTTTAAGTTCGGCAATACACCTAACTTCTTGAACGTGTTATTCTGATTAGCCAGTAGAATGTTATTGTAATGCCCTATCCCCTCTGCAAAATCGTGTAAAGTCTTGGCAGCACTATGATTTTTTTCTACAGGTTGAATGCCTGTTAGATGCGAAAAATTTTTCTCCTCAAAAGTCAGACGTACAATATCTGTCTCAGCACCATTTTGAACCACATACAATATATTTGATGAAGCTAGATTATCTCGATACCAGTTGGCCATTTCCTGAATGGAAGGTGCAAAATTATTGAGTTTATCCAGTTCTCTCTGGCTTATCACATGGTAGCCATCTCTGACATTTGACACATAGCCGTTATCTATGGTAAACTTTAAGTAACGAGAGGATAACGTCGGGTGGCTGGTAACAGCTGGCCCAAAGGTGCCATCTGATGGCACGGGTATGGCACTGCCTTCAGCTTCGGGCTGTAAAGAACCCTTACTAACATTGGTCCTCTCCTTTTTATTTTGCTCTGATTGCCCTTCTTGGGCTTTTTCTTTTTCCTGCAAGCCAATATCACCTGTCTCAGCATAACTCTTCAAAGAAAATTCAGGATTATCCAGATATTGTTTAAGATCAACACCACTTATCCCATCCTCAATCATTCGTTCAATAAGATTATCTACTTGAACTTGGTTCAATGTTTCATCATTGATAACTGCAAGCATTCTGCTTGGATTGACTGCCCAACCATACCCTAGCTCATCTGAAATGTTTCCTAAATCGCCTTTGTTGAATAAATCGTCGAGGTCGATGGTTCCAATCTTTTGATGCTCTGAATATATGGTGACGGGGATCCCTGATTCTTCTAGAACAACTTCTGGCAACGATATTTTCGGGAATAGGGCATCTATCTGTTGTGCAATTTCCAGATATTCGGCGGGAATTGAGCGCTCCAATCTTTCTGAAATCGTCTCATTTTCTACCCCAATGTCGTACCTAAATCTTTCAATTAAGGTGTTCCCATTCTCGTCTAGCAGACCAAACCAGGTTCCACTTTCATCTCCTGGTAGGTGTAGTACTGGGAAAGTAGGTAATTCAGTTGCTTCCTCTAGTCGTTTCCTATTTTCCGAATAGAGATCTTTCACAAATATATCGTAAGGAACAATTTCTCCTGGCTCGTATTTATCTAAAATCACCTGTTCTCCAGACGATTGAAAAACAATTTGCAAATTTGGCTGCTGCTCTGGATCTTGGAAAGAGGCCTCATCTTTTCCTGTGATAGTTTTTGGTAGCTGAACAGTGAAACGAATATTCTCCCAGTTCTCCTTTAGCCATTTTTGGTCCTCTGGACTAACTTCTGAGCCTCCCGACGATAAAGCAGGGGCTTCATGCACTGTTTCTTCAGCTGTTGATTTCTTCCCATGTTCTACCTGTGCAACATCTTCAGGCGTTTCAGGAGCAATAATGATCTCTTCGTCTCTCAACTGTTGAAGAATATGATTATAAGTTTCCAGAGATATTTCAACAATTCCAGTTTTACCGTTAAGGTATTCTAGCAGGTGATAGGGGACTATCTGGAAATAGTAGTCTGTATCTCCAGTCACAATGTCGTTAGCAGGGTAATTGATAATATTCCATACATCACGACCTAGTGAGCCTAGTGGATCTACAATGCTACTAGCCCAATTTTCAGCTGTCAAACTTTCTAATTTTCGATTAAGATTATAGGCACTGATTGCTATTTCTTCTGAAAAGACCGTAGAAGTATTTGAACGACCTAAATCTTTTTGAAGGTTTTTTAAGATATCGTACATCCGATTCTGTTCAGGTGTACCTTTTTCTTTAAACCGCTCAATATTAGTATCGTTGATGGATTCAAAGAATGCACGATACTCTTTCAATCCCTCTAGTGCTTTGGGTTTCAACTGCTGCAAAGGATGGCTCCACCCAGTATAGTTGACCAAGGTATAGAAATAGGCATCATCTGAGAGGGTAACCTGCAAGACACCCGCTTGAATTTGACTTTGAACTGCCTCAGATAGTCCTTTTTGATTAGCTTTAAAAGTATCATAGGACACTTTGGCATGGTAGTCATGATCTGCCTTTTGAGCCAACTCCAAATACGGACTCGGTAAATCCTGACTCAATTGTTCAGAGAGATCTTCAGTTTCGCTACCAATATCAAAGCGGATTTTGGGGGTTAAAGGATTCCTTGATTCGTCTTGCAAAGCAAAATAAGTCTTATCATATCCTAAGTCTGGACTGATGGATTGCCACTCATTTTCCTCATATAGCTTAGCTATGAAGTCATTATAAGGGATGACCTCTTCTGAAGAATACAGATTAGACAATTTTGGATTCTCTGAGAAATCAAAAACAACTTGTAATTCTGGTACCGTTGCATGATTTGAAGCTGGTATTACATCGACAAGATTTTCAAATAGAAGACCTTGTCCCTCGTTTGTTTGCCCATGAATTGACCCTTCTTTGTGTTCTGCTTCAACTGTGGAAATCTGAGGTTCACCCTCGTTCTTGCCCTGTTGTTCTAATAGTTCATTAACTCGATCTTGTTCTTCAGCAGTACGTGGACGGTATCTGGCGGATTCTCTAAAGTTTCCATCTTCACCAAGTTCAAGAGCTACTCGACGTAGTCCTTTTACAAAGTACAGATTGGGCTGTTTTTCCCACTGTGTTACGTTGCCAGCTTCTATCAAGGCTTGAGCACCTGGTTGAATGGTTGTCATTGCAAGCTGTTCTGAAATTTTCTCCAGACGAGTTAACTCCTCACGGTAGCGTTTAAGGGTGGATTTGGTATACATTGATTCCCCACGTTCCGCCTTTTCAAGTTCTTCTCTTATCCGAGGGATATTTTGGACACTCATCTCAAGACCTGTTCCTTGACGATTGAGCCCCTGTTCCTTGAACTCTGCTTGTTGTTCTAGCCGTTCAATACGTTCTTTTTGCTTTTTGATTTCATCCAACTTATCAAAGACTCTATTCTCCAGTTGTTCTTGACGTTTAAAGAATCTAGCACCGCCACGTTTATCATTCATTGGCTGGCCATTGGTCTGCGCCGCATGTCCATAAACTGCTTCTGTAGCATCTGAGAATTCCTGATTCAAACGATCTAGTTTTCGTCTAGCTTGACCTAAGCGACTATTATCAATAGGTGGCTGCTTGAGTGCATCGTTCCAGTCAGCCTTTACCTGTCCTTCCCTCAAAGTAGGTAAATCCTCTGTAACAGTAGCCCCTTTTTCACGCAAAGAGTCGATAAAATTCCGTCCACCTTCGTCGTTGTCAACTGCCAAAGTAATCCAATCCGCATGTTTGTCATCTGCAAAGAAACCGTTATCGATCGCAGTCTGCAAACCTTCCGCCAGCTGATCATGGCTCCAGGTCAGAGGCCGTCCTGAAACTTCCGACTGGAGTTGCGCCACATGTCGGCCCACAACTGCTTCCTTCAGACCATCCATTGAGATTAACCGCACATCTTGAAGGTGGTCTCGGTGTAATTCATAATAAGACATTAGATCAATTGCACTTTCCGCAAAGATAAGGCGGTTAGGCTGGCCGATATCTACGTGCATACCAATAATACCGTCTGAGTTTCTGACAATATTCTTAGCATAGCCACGTTCAGGCCATTTCTCCCAATTTTCTTCAATACCTTGTAGTGTAGCTCCGACAATCTCACCTGAAAAATCAAGTGATTTGAAGACAACAACGGGTTCGATACTTCCGTTTACCTTGGCATTAGCCTGGGCAAGTACCCCTTTTTCAAAGAAAAAACCAATGGTTTCATCTGAAAGCCCACGTTGGTCTTTGAGATAGCTTCTAGCAGCTTCAAACGGCTGCTCATAAGGAGCCAGATAATAAGAAAAGAGTTCCTGCACATGTTCGACTTTTGTAAATTCTTTAAAGGTGCCGTCATTGAGAAAATCAATCGCCTGATTAAAGTCAACTTCTTTTATTGTTTGAACTAAAGCAATAACATCACCACCCTGATGACGTGAAAACCAGTTCCACATGTTTTTTTCAGGAGAAACAACCATAGAATCATGTTCTTTCCAGCGATAGTCTCGTCCTGATTGAACCAGCTCAATATTAAGTTCATTAGCAACATCTAAAATATCACGTGACCTGGCATACTCGACCCTCTCTCGACGGCTCTTTCCTCGTGATGATAGCTGCTGTGTATGTTCTTCTGCCATAAAGACTCCTTTCATTCACTAAAAACACTCGTACTGTGGTTGGTAAGGTGTTATTTCAGGTACCAGGAAAATTTCTCTTGGTAGTTGAACAAGTTCTCCAACTGAAAAACTCTCAAACTGCTCTGGATTAGCCTGGTAATCAAGTTCTAACTCTAGATCACCATTTTTTCCTTGACCGACAAAAAGAATTTTCTTTTGAATATCATCGGTTGCTTTTACCAACCAATCAGCATCAAAATCAAACTCTTTTTCTGATACACCTGGGAAATGTAACATTGTCTGTTCCTCCTTTTTCTATAGTCAGTTCTAGTGTAAGGGATAATCAAAATCCTTGTGTTAAGAGGACAAATTGAGGTGATTTTCGATAAAAAAGCCATTGATAAAACATCAATGACTGATTATCGCTGAGCTTGTTTGCGCTCTTCTTGCTGCTCACGTTCATCACTTCTAACACGGTCCATAAGGGCTTTTTTACTTGCTTGTTGAGACCGCTTTAATGAAGCTGTTAGCTGTCGCATGAAGTTTGTATTTATCCTTGCAGTTCCTTTTGACTGTTGCAGTTGGGCTTTTTTAACAACTTTCCGCTCCTGCAATTGCTTAAAAACAGCTTGAACAATCTGACTTTGGTTTTCTTCAGTCGGTTGTAATTTAGCATATAAGTGTTTCAATTCTGAAAAGCCCTGGGCATTAGCTACCCTCAGCTGCTTGATAGCTGATTCATCTGATAGTCGTTCCATCTGCTGGTTTCGTGTGTTAATCTGGTATTTCAGCTGAAAAATAGAGATATGAGTTTGAAGTTCAACAATATAGGCTTCTTTTGTAGTCGCAGATCCCTTCAGAAGTGATAGGATACTATCATCCTGAAGTCGACTGACAAAATCTATCTCTGTACGTAGCTGCCTGATCGGAAGCTGGATAGTTCCAGCAGTAGCCTTTTTGATAGGGAGTGCAACACTATCCTCGAATTGATTCTTTAAGCGTTGTCTTAGTAGTTGCTGCTCATCAGACAGTTTGAAATTCGGGGTAAGCTGTAGCTTAATTGCTTCCAATTCCTGATTGATTGACTGTTTCTTAAAATCTATAAACGGCCGATCAGAAGCTATAGGTTGAAGCTGGTCCAAGAGTTTTTGTTGGATCTGTAATTCTTTCTGACTTGATTCCAGCATACTCAATTTCAAAGCATATCGGAAAGTCCCTAATTCACGACGTTCTTTTTCGGTTGGATTCGATTTCAATTTAGCAGCATCAACTAGCTCGTTTAGCTCATCCGATGATAACAAGGATAGTTCCCTTAGGGTCATAGTCTTCATCTGGATATTCTCTGTCAGCTGACTGACATCATAAACATAGTCTGTTACAAAATCTGGCCGACCTATTCCTTTGCCGTTTTCATCATATTCCCCGTACACAGGTTTTATAATTTCAAGCGCTTCTTCTCCAGCCTTCACTGAATAGCCTAGTTTTTGCCAGGCTTCTTTGCTTTTTACTACACTGGCTTCAGGTAGTCGTTCTAATATTTTTTCCTGGTTCAGAGTAGAAAAGTTATCCAAATTTTTTTCCAGCTGAAGGCTTTGAATTTGAGGGGCTGCCTCTCTAAATGAACGAAGGATATTATTGGCCAACCGTTCTCTTAGATCCATAACTCGACGGGCCAGATGATGTTCTAGATCATAGCCTTTCGATTCTGACAATGACCGAATGGTTCTTCCATCAACCTTTCGGATCTTCTCATAGGCTTGATTTTTTTCAGCTGAATAGACACCCTCATAAGTCGCAAGAAACTCTCTAGTTTCCTGTAGAAACTCTTGATAGGCACCATTTCCTTCATTCTGCAAATAAGAATCTAGGTAACGATCCAAAAAGAACTTACTCACCGCAAAATCCCTGGCATTAGACCCATACCGCCACTTCTTACCCATTGGCAAGTGATTGTAGGCTTGTTCCAAAAAATTTTTTTCAGCTGAAGAGGTAATTTTGTCTTCCTGGTAAACTGAAGTTAGTAAATTAGCTTTAAGGTTAGCCAGCACCTGCTCTTTTCGCAGAAGATTTGACCGTGTCTCCTCTTTTAGAAGCCCGTGATAGATACCACTTTTAAATCGATTGATTGTTTTTTGAGAAAAATTTCCCTTATATTCCATCCGACCTCGTGGACGATAAAAGATTTTTTCACGATTTGACTCAACCTCTGATAAACCAAAGTGGATATGGATGTTGTCAGTATTAAGATGGATATTCCCCCACCAGAAAGCCGAGTCAGAAAGTCTTTCCTTCTGAATGAGTGTTGGCATCATATCACGCATAACAGTCTTGATTGCTTTTTGGTCAACTTGTCCAGTCGCAACATCATATAAACCTTGTTTAGCTAGAAAAGTATTATCAAATGAGATAACACCCTGCCAAAGTAGAGATCCATTTTGGTAAGCGGCCTCTAACTGATTTTTCAAATCCTTTAACCGTCGCTTTTGAAGATAGTCGGCTTCTTGCGTAAAGACAGCAGTCAGTTCTTCTGACTGCGATTCTGTAGCGTAAGAACGGTTCATATAATCAATATACTCTCGAAAGTTTAACTGTGTTTCAGGAACGGCTTCCTGGATACGATTCAACTCCGCCTCAGTCAATCCTTCAATCATTTGTCGGTTGATTTCTAAAGATAGTTCCTCATCTATTTTGACCGCTTCGCTACGATTAGTGTAATCAACATACTGGCTATTTGCCTCTGTATATTGCAGCATGAACGTGATATTCGGGCTAGAAGACGTATTCATCATTTCACCACTCTCTAATTAAAATAAACCATCTTTCCTTAATCGAGCATAGTCTTTCAGCAGCGGCTGCAACTCTTCAGCTTCAACCTTGAATCCATTAAACCATGGACCAGAAGGAGAAATATGCAGCTCCTTCTTTTCCTCGATAAATTGCATTGGAACCAATAAGATATTTGGTTGTTCTAATTCCAAACCACTCTCTCGTTCTAGAAAGGCAACTATGAAGTCCTGATCTCCTTTTACTCTAAATTGCCAATGATAAGAGTCTCCATCTTTTCTTTTGTGCAGCGAACTATACTTCACATCAATTGTTAAACCATCAAACCAGAAATCGTAGACAGGATTGTTTTTCTTGAAGTACTTATTGGCATCTGTTGCTTCAGGAACATACTTTTGAAAAAGCTCTTCAGCCATTCCTCCAAGTCGGGCAGTCCGAGAACCATACTGAATTTTATCTTGAATTTTTAAGCAGCCGCTTTTAATCAATTGTAAGTGAGCAACATGAGTCGGTAAGCCAGATTTCTTTACTGCTTCATGAAAGTCACCTGTCTCTAAATATAGGTCAATAATATCTGTCATTTTTAGAACCTCAATGAGAATGTTTGATTACTTGTCCTCGACTAACATCCTCTTTAATAATATCGTCAATACGTGCGATCAATTCATTTTGCTTTGGATCAAAATGAGAGTGAATGGACTCCAGATCTTGAATGTCAAACTGATTTCCTTTCGTGAGTGCATGAAAATTGGTCAGCTCCAAGTAGAGCAGCTGGTCCATTTGATGGCGAATTGATTTTAGAATTTTTTGCTCATCTGAATTGGCCAAATTTTTTTCCAGCCGAGACAGCCGTTCTGCGAACGGTTGCTTTTCTCCTGATTCTAAAAACAGTTTATGAAAAGCATGAATCACCTTAACAACTGTGGCCGAATGATTAGGACTTTGACGGTTCAAACTGCCTCCCATTTCTTCTTCCAAGTAGTTTCTTATTTCACTGAACTTCTGTAATGTCTCTTCGTTAAAATAGACGTTGATTCTTTTTGTCATATTATCCTCACTGTAATTTTTCTGAAGTACCTGTCAAATAGTTAATCTCATATCCTGGTTGGATATTAAAAATATAAACATCAAATGATATGGTATCATCTTCCACACTTTGTGCTTCCAGACGAATACCACGTGCCACCAATTCCACATTTTTAAAGAGTGGGGTTACTCGATAACGGACATGATGGCCCGACTGTCTAATATAGTCGGCAACCAAATTTTCATAATAGAGCATTGACGATTTTTCATCATCAAGATTTGCATTGAGTGCCCGTGTTCCTGTAAATAGATTTTTTACATTTGCTTTCTCTCCGCTTAACTGAAAACCAATCAAGTGTGAGCGGTTATACAAATAATCTTCTTTTCCATTGAACACGATTTTTTTATTTTTCCAGCCAGTAGGTTTCACAGATGAAATCTCTTCACGTTCGCTTGTCGGCATCAAATCTTGGCCTAGCATTGCCTCAGCAACTCCGACACGATTCAAAAAATCTAGATCACTATAGTTTTCCCAGGAACCATTTTCTAAACTCAATTCTTCTGTCGTAAACTGTGCTCGTTCATTGACCACAATTATTTGTTCTTGACCATCAAATACTTTTGATTTTAATTCCTCATTCTGGGTGTGATGGGCGTTTCTCAAATCGGCATTTTTTTCTTCAGGAGAATCTGAGATATTCAACTGACTGGCCAAATCATTTTGAGTGAACGTACTTTTTAAAAATTGAAAATTTTGTGGCTGCACTAGAAGAATGGCCGTAAATATAATACTGACTAACAAGAATTTATTTTTCTTCATAAGCGACTTCCTCCTCGTTCAGCGCCAAGTGCATCAACATCATCCATGAAACGAAGCCAATCTACTGTTAGCTCTTCTACAATATCTTGTTTGGCGCTGCAACCTAATAACTTGATTTCATTTCTAAGTAACATCTCCAAGATTTTCGCTTGTTGTTCCTTAATGTCTGCCAGCGTTTCTGCAAACTTGTTATCATATAAATCCAATCCATCATTCTCAACAATTCGTTGAAGTTGGGCCAGCATAAATTCATTAAAAGATGAATACTCATATCCTTTCGATATCATTTTTAATTGCGTAAATACTTTTTCAGGAACATTACGTATAATAAAATTTTTAGTCACTGCTATCGACCTCTCCTTCATATTCTAACCACCTCGAAATATGATCTGCATAGCGGGTCATTTTTTCTTCAAAAACAGACAAAAGACCTGTCTGCTTTTCAGTCAAAAGCAAGACATGATCTGATGTCAGTTTCATATTTTCTAAATGAGCAAGGTAGTTCGCTTCAACAAAATTGAACTGACCTTTTTCAATTTTTTCACGACACATGCCAAGCAAAAATTCATTCAATGATTTTGCTTTGGCTTCCCTCGCAAGGGCCTTTAAGTAATCTACCTCTTGAGCAGATAGTCCTCGAATTTCAATTCTTGTTTGGTGGCTTTTTGCCATTTCAGTTACCGCCCTTCCTATCAGCTAGACGCCCTTCTTTTTTCTTTTGGCGAGGCAAAAGGAAAAAAGAAGCAAAAAAGAAAACCTCAACCTCGCAACGTCACGAACCTGTAAGGTTCTACTGTTGCGGTTTTTCCACACACAAGCACACACTGTTGCGGCTAATGCCTTTTGGGTGTGCTGTGCTAGAAAAGAGCATAAGGGAAACTGATATCACTAGGCGTGATATGTTGATAGTATCAACGTTTCCCGTACCGGTAATTTTCTCGGCTACGCCTACTTACACACACTGCGTTTACACACCTACACACACAACGAATGCGAAAACACACACCTATACACACCGTAACAGCTACAAACACACACTAGATTTAACAATTCAAACAGAGTGATTTTTCAGCTGAGAAGTGAGAACATCTAGGTGTTTTGTTCTCCTGCTTCTTGCGCCATTTTAGCTGCCTGGCGCTTCTCTTTTTCCTCTTCTTTGATAATCGCCAGCTCTGTTTTGAGATCATCTAGGATTGAATCATAAGTTTGATTTTTGTCTTTTTTTAATTGTATCTGTACGTAGATTTTACCAATTTGTTTTTGAAGATTTTCTTCGGCAGCCTTACGTTCATTTTCTAAAAATGCTACTTTTTTCTTAGCTTCTTCCAGTTCATTATCAATTTTAATCAGATCTTTTTTTGCCATCTGAAGGCCTCCTTTTCTTTAATTAGTTTTAGTATAAGAGATAGTAGTAAGTTGTGTGTTAAGGGGACAAAAAAATTTAGAAAAGAATACTCCCTAATCTCAATTAGGGAGCAATATTAGTTTAACTAAGATCTGAACTTTTCAGAATTGATATACTTGCACTTTTCGTGAACGCTGCATTTCTGCTCAACTTTATCTGAAGGAGTCTATGATAAAAGTCAACCTTCTTACCGAAAGGATAGACTCTAAATACAGGATAATAAATGGTATCACATTCAATAAAATTACGTTCCATTTTTTCAGGAAACGGTACCGCTTTATAGGCAATAGCTGTCGTCATTTCTCTGTTCAAAAAGCTCAATTCTACAACATTTTGATACGGCTCTTTGATGACTCTTTGATTGATCATTCGCATCCGTTTGTTCGCATCTTTTTCATCAGCATCCACATAAAGATTCGATTGTGGAGGTAAGTCATCTATTAATTTTCGTATTCCTAGATACTCTTTATTGATGACATTTTTAAAAAGATAGTATCTAAATAATCTAGGCTGAATGAATGTTACAAGAACAGCGAAAACAAGGCTAATGATCCAAACTGAAAGAAGACGATTAACCATATATTCTGTCAAAGTGTGCTCTTTAATATAACTATTACCAGCTAGAAGGAATAAGTACATGATACTTATTAGAATAGCGTGTCTTATCTTTTTACCCCCTCTTGATAATGCCAAATTAATAAAACCAATGCCCATTGTAAATGCAATTATCAACTCTAAAACCCTCAGCGTAAAGAATTGGATATCTTGTGGCATGTAATAAGTTAACAAGCCTAAAAATCCAGCTGAGAAGAGATAAAATTGACTTTTAGCAATAAACCTAACGAGCCAATTTAAGCCACAAATAAGAGATAATTTAAGACCGTTTTTGTTTAATGATTTCCATTTTTTAATATAATTTTTCATAAGAATTTTCCTGCTAGTTATTTCATTTCTACTGTTTCAATTGGATTCAAAAATTCAAAGGTTCCATCCTTGATAGCGAGCTCCTTTTTCTCCAAACTCTCAATTTTTATTTGAACTTTTTCAATATTTCGAGTAGCCGTTTCAATCGATCTATTCTTAGTTTCGATGTTACTCTCAATAGTCGCAATATCCTTTTGATTAGATTCTAAATCATCACCTGATAAGTAATCAGCTTCTTTGAGTAGTCCATTTTTCCGAGACTCATCATCTTCAATAGAAGCCTTCAATTGTTCAATAGAATGATTCAATTTTTCAATCTGACCTTCTTGGAAAGTCTTCTCTTCTATGATTTCGGATAAAGCAAATTCCTCACGAGAAACACTTTTTATCTTTTCTTTTTTGAGCTTACTATTTTGAGTCGTGACATAAAATTGAACAACATTATCCTCGCTATCATCTTTGGGGTCAGCTTGTTTTTCTTGCTCATCTGAATGTCTAGAAATATCTATGTCAATTGAGCTAGTAGCAACAGTCAAATTCGTAATATCAATCGCATAAGCTCCAAAATTTTCTGGAACATTGCGGATAATGACAGAGATTTTATTATCCACAATTGGAACAATCTCCATTTTGGTATCTGTTGTTTTTTTCTGAGCATATAGGTCCCATTTGAGACGTTTGGTATCAATACCACGATCAACTGGAGAGGTGGAATCCTTCGTTTCAAACTGTAAAACGATTATGCCCGTTTCAGGAGAATAGGTTTGGCTAGATAGTCTAATTTCCCCTGTTCCATTGACAAACGTTCTCTTTGTTTTGAGCTGTTCATCGGTATAGGTTTGTCTTTGTGGAGAATAAATACCTCCCAATAATAAGCTTATCCAAGCTGTAAATAACACTGAAAAAATAACTAGCTTTCGCTTAATCACGTTGTCTTGAAACCATCTATTAATTGCGGTAAATGGTTTAGCAATTGGACTGAGTTTTACGGTTTCAATCCATTTTTTTAGTCTTTCTATCACATTTTTCTCCTTTTCCATATTTCTTGAATCCAAGCTTTACCTTCGGTATAAAGAAAGTCTGAACCACAAGATAGCCAAATAGCAAATAAAACAGCCATCCATCGAAAGGAAAATAATGGACGACAAAGATAATAAAAGAAAGCTATTCTTACTAAAAAGAAACTGACCCAAATGATTAGTTTTAATAAGGTTCCCAGTGCTTGCTTAAACTGTTGCTTGATAGTTGTTCTCTTTATATCTTTTAATGTCACTTCTGCTTGTTGGATTTGAGTATCTAGTTCGTTTATCTCCTTAATCAAAGTATCACGATGGTGCTTTAATTCTTCTAGTGTTTGCATTCTACTTCCTCACATTAGCCTTAAATATAATCCATTTTCTCTGGTGCTAACTCCAACGTCAGCCACAAGGCTTCACTTTCCGAAATATGAGTTAAGCGACCTCCTTCATCATTGAAACGAAGCAGGGTAAAAATGCCATCAGGAAGTTTCCCTAGGACAACCATACCTTCAGTTGTTTGAGAACGCCATAGTTCAGTATCAAATTGAAAGGCTGTTTCTGCCCATTTACTAAGCTTAGTTTTTCGTGTCATGTAAAGCCTCCTTAATACTCTTCTCATCAGCGATAATCTTGCCATTTTTATCCTTAGCAGCATACAAATATAGCTTCGATTCTCCCTCTCTTATCGTGATCAATGTCGCTGCTTTTTCAACATGGTATTTCTTCACAAGAGCTTGGCCAGCTTCTGATTCCACATCGATATAAAACGTTGGATAAGAGCTTTTTTCAGTCGCCTCAATGACAGCTTTCTTTCCTTTCTCGCAGTAAGGACAGCCTGTCTTATAAAAGACTAAATTGGCGTTCTGATTGACCACCGCATCAACGTAAACTTGTTCCGTAAGGTGTTTATCGTAGTCTTTGGTCACATACTCAGTCCAAATAGTCTGTAAACCAAGAACTGTAAAGAATATTATGCCTACTATTGTTATTGGGACGATAATTCTAGCCCAGTCAACTCTATTAGCCATTACCCTTCACCTCCTTGGATAAACTCGAACAAGTCTCCTTGAACGTAGTTCACTTTAGCCAATCGTTTTATATCGACTTTCAGACTATCAAAGACAGCCATCATAGAATTAAAACGCAAAGGATCAAAATGCTCATACAGCCCAACCAGTGGTAGCATAGGAAGACCGTCCTTCTTCTCACCCTGAAGAAATTCATGAACTTGCTTCTCTGCCTCGATGATACCATCTACTCTGATCAGCGCTGGAACACTTGTTATTGCATCCCCATTCTGGTAAAAGGTCAAAGCAACATCGCCTGCTTTTATAGTTTCAAACTCAGGAAATTCCTGATTGATTTTAAAGTAATAGACAGAATCTTCTTGCCCTACTCCTGTTAAATAATAGCCACGTACAATCTTAAATTTCTCGGTCATCCTCTTCCTCCTCATCAATAAAAACACATTCAATTATTTTCTTCTTGGAAGACCTAAAAAATGCTTCTTCTAGCCATTCCTCCTTGGTCATTTTTACTTTCCATAAGGGAATAATATCAAACAGATAAAATCTTCCAACATACAGTTTTTCATCTTTCTCTCTCATCACAATCCCTTTCCCTAGCAAACCTTTTGAACCCTAAACGGGGCCTGGTAGTACTTCGGATAATGAATAATCCTTTTTGTCTTCTGAACAGGTAGAGGAATATGATAGTTTACCTGCATGTATTGGCAAGCTAATCCCCTACTCTCAAAAACCAAGATACGCCCTTCTTTATCACAAAGGTAGTCTCCATCCTCGAAACTAAAAACTACATATCCCATAGTATTCCTCACTTTCTCTGTTGCTCCATTAATGTTTGGCAGTCTCCCTCTAATTCATCATCATATCCATTTCTATACCTGATCTGATGGTTAGCATATAACATCGATACAACAAACAATGAGCCCCCTAAAGAAAAGACTCCTACAACAACTAAAATCATATATGTACTCCTTCTCTATATTTTCTCTAATCAAAATTCTGACCCCTTACAATCTACTCCCATTATCATAGATATAATGTAATGGGACTTTGCGGGTTTTATCCATTAGCCGATGTCAACCTCAAACAGAGATAATTGTCTTGCTTGTTTAAGCCCATTTTTAACCCCTTCTATCACCCTTTTGGTGAACTCTATACTTTCATCAAAGAAAGCAGCAATATTCGCAAAATAAGCTTCCTGACGCTCTTTATTGACCCGAATAATGGATAGGACGATAGCTTTAACAGAAGCTAGTCTAATCCCTCCACCACGGCCAAATTTAACTGTAAAGAAAATCTTTTGTTCAGCTTTTAAGACCTTGAGAACTTTATCTAATGACCGTTCAGGTATGTTTAATTCTTCCCTGATTGCTTTTTTTGTCGTCTGAATAAATGGATCTTCAGATTGATAAAAACCTTCCAAGTAGTTCATCACATCTGCTTTCCACTCATGAAGATGGCTGTGTTTCCGATCAGCACGTTTCTTCTTGAACTTGTACCAGCCCTGCTTGATAAAGAGGTCTGAAGGACTCAACTCTTTATTGACCCAAGCCCTGCACAGTAGCGTGATATAATCACGACTGGCCGCCTCGTATTTTCCTGAATAGGCACTAGCTACCAGCTTCAGAAGTTCGCCTGTAGACAACGGTTCATCTAGTTGTAAGTTAAAATCGTTCAAAGCGACCTCACAGTCGCCCTGAGAAATACCTGAAGAGAAGTTAGCTAGAGCTAAGGTAAATAGCACGTTATTTCGTCCCATAACGTCCCTAGCACCCTTGATATTGGATTCTCTCGTCAGCAAGTCATACCAGGGTTCATCTATCTGTTTTACCCCTTCAGAGCCTGAAATAACTGTTAGATTTGGTTTCTTTCCTGGAAAGGGAAGGTCAGATTGCTTCATGGACCAGTCTAGCCATTCCTGGAACGAGTAGGTGTAGTCTGCATGGAAAAATTCGACGTTGTCCGTCCGTGGTATACGTGCAATACCAAAGTGGTTGCAGGTCATATCAACTGGCAAAGTTTGGTTAAAGTAGTTACGCAAATTTTGAGAGATAGCTTTTGCAACCTTGACCACTCTAAACTGGGAGTGTGCTGTAACGTAAGCTGGCTCTTCCAGGACAAAATAAGCTTGGAACCCTTTATCTGATTTTAAAATCAGAGTTGGCATGAAGCCTAAATCGATGGTAGTCGTTAAAATATCTCCAGCTGTCATTTCTTCAGCTGAAGAGGTAATATCGAAGTCAATATAGAAGGTGTTAATCTGCCTTAGATTGTCTTCAGAGTGCCCACGTGTAACCCGACGGTTAGCATCACTGTAAGCCCCAAAACGGTAGGCGTTCGGTGTCCAGTGAGTAAAGCTATCCTGGTTTTCTAAAATAGCCTCCATCGATGTTAAGACGACCCCACGTGCCTTGACCATATTCTCTTTAGAACGGTAGGCAAAGATAGCCCCACGTTTCCCTTCTTCAGCTGAAGGAACTGGCCGCAAGTGACTGTTTCTATATTTGGTCTGTCTTAGTCCATCTCTTAGAATCAAACTGTAAATGTTCGTTAAGTTCATCTGTTTCCTTACTATCAACGATTTTATACGCCAACGTTAGCTTTGAGCAACTCATCTGGCATCAATATTGTTTCTTTTGCATGCTCAAGCCCCTCAGAATAGCCTTCAAAGTCAATCTCTTCTATAGGAACTTTAATAGCTCTTTCTCTGATTTCTCCTAGTTGTCTAGCTTGTTCCTCTAACACCTCTTGAGGCACTTGAACGACTAAGGTAAACTCATCTGAAGTTAAACATTGATCCTTGAAGCGTTGATCTAAACCATCCAAGAACCCAAGTAAGTACGATTTCTTGTACTCCCTATAGTTTGCGGTTACTGCGGTCTTATAAAGTCTGTCCAGACGATAGTCTAAATAAAGCAGCGCCGCCTCATAGACCTTTGTGCAAAACTCAGTATCCGAATCGTAACCAAAGAAAATGATTTGAGTAATCCCTTTGTCGACTCTTCTCCTTCTGACAACCTGGCATCTAAAATTTGCCCCGAGTATCGCAGCTAATCGCTCTTTCCACCAGACCAAGCGATATTGGGTAGTCGCCACTTTTTCTCCAATAATTTCTTTCAACTGGGAAACTGAGACATCAGCCATGGAAATGTTGTGTTTTACCATGAGTTTTTGAGCCATCAGAAGAGCTGTTTGCCCCTCCTCATCGTCTGGTGTATCATAAGCTAGCTCCAAAAGATTTTGTATCTTCCCGATAATTTTATTTTCCATGTCAATCCTCCAAGCGATATTTTCGGGGTAAGTGCCAAGCATAGTGCTTTGGTTCATTGACCGCTGCATTATAGAAAATCATATTATTGGCAATAATTTCTTGCCATTTTGGAATTTCCTCACGGTAAATATGACCAAGCCCGTAGAATTGCTTTGCGATAAACTGAACAGCCCCAATATGATCGCCCATCATAACGACACATAGTACATCATGCTCCATATCATAGACCCAGTGTCTTTTAGGATTCGCCAATATCTCCTGCGCAAACCCCTCATCTCTTTCTAGCCAATCATGCCTTGGTCTATAGTAAACTTTCATCTGAGAAGATTCTTCGTTCAGCCCATAAAAACAGTGGCTACATAATGTTTGACCATTATCAATCCACCAGCACGGACCATATTTTTCATGAATGCAGGGTGCAACCCAGTTACAAGCGCAACGTTTGCATATCCCTGGATCTACATTTATTTCTTCATGCTTCGTAGCAACACCTCTAGTTAATCTTCATGCTTTTTGGAATACTGGAGCTACACGAACAAATGCCGTCCTGTAAGTCTCTCTTCAGATAAACTTCAGGAGTTGCAGTTGTGACATAATCGCTCCTCTTCCAATTTCTACGTAAGCGAGTGTTGAATAGTGACACTCTTGCTTCAATTTCTTTAAACCTAAATCCCAACTTCAAATACGTTGTGACGATTTCATGAACATGTTCTTTGGATTCTTTATTTCTAACCCTATTATGAACTGCCTGCTCCTCGTCTTCGAGTTTCAAGCTTCTCTGGTATTGAATATATAGAACCCTCATCTCTTCAATCTTATTTTGCCAGTGGGCATTGTAAGGTTTCCCAGAGTACTTGTTTACCAAGCTTCTAACAGGTTGCTTGAACTTCATCTGAATAGAATCAAATTCCCCTAGATCAGTAAAAGGATCAATGAACCCTATTGGCTCACTATTGATTAGCTGCTCGTATAATTCGTTTCTAATCATTCTGGCCTCCTAACTCTATCAAGCCCTCTATGCTCTGTTTACCGCAATCAACTCCTCCAAATCTAAACACATGGTAAAGCCCCTTTCCGTATAAGATTTTAAACGAACAAAAAGGAGAACAGACTTCTCCGTTCTCCTCATAAATACAGGTATATATTCAATTCTAAAAACTCTTACCACTTACTCTTCATTTTCTTTCTTAGAGAAAATAGCAGAGCTCCTATCCCATTTCCAATCAGAGCACATAAGGTGTAGACAATCTGATAGAGAATAATCCATTCCTTAAAGAAAAAGATGGTTACAGGATAAAGCAGTAAAACCAAGGCAAGAAGGCTAGGAGAAAAACCGTGAAAAAATCCATAAAGAAGACCTGTTAGGAATAGTACAATGGGAGTATAGAGCAATATATTCCCGACCACCAGCACCTTAGAAAGCATGGTGTCACTAATCAGATGAAAGGCAATCAGATAAATACCTGCATACATGGATAGTATAATAAGGGCTACTATAGCCAGACTCTTCAAACTCTCTTTCCGAAGCTTTTCCATTTGAAACCTCCAAATTATTCAAAGAAATTCCGGATTGATTTTACTTGTTCAACTGATTTTTTCAATATTTTTGCTGTCGTGTCTGTTGATTTAACTACTACTTTTTGCGGTAGGTAAATAGCCTCTTTTATCAATGCTTCTGCTACGCTATCTTGATTAGTATGTTCTTTTCTAAAATCATACGAAATCTTCAAATCTAGATAATATTCAAAAACCTTGCGCCCAAAATTCGTAGAAGAAATCTCATAGAGCTTCTTATCAAGCACATACGGATTCATTGGTGGCGTAGCAACAATCGCCTCAACGACGGCATCTGCCAACTCCTGTTCTCGAATGAAGAGCGTCCCAAACATCTTATCTGTTATAACGTTTTTTAAGTAGGGATTGCTATGTGCCAAAATAGGAGTTCCAGAAGCTAAGCTTTCTAAGAAAGTTAGTCCCTGTGTTTCACTGGTCGAAGCAGAAATAAAGAAATCCGCAGCTTTATAATAAAGTGCTGTATCACTTGGTGCAATCATTCCCGTCAACTGGACGTGTTCATCTAGATTAAGCTCCGCTATCATTTCCTGAAGATCATCTGTATAAGGTCCACCTCCTACAATGACCAACTTCACCTTTGGATTTTCCAGCAAAATTTTTGGCATTGCCTGAACAATTGCTTGGATATTCTTCTCGTGAGAAATCCTAGACAGACTTAACAACATCGTTTCATCACTAGCAATTCCTAGCTGTTCCCGCAACTCATCTGTTTCATCCTTGCCAATTTCTGGTCTATCAAACTTTGCCAAGTCAATTCCTGTCGGAATTACTCGTTTAGAAATCGGAACATTGTAACTCATTAAAAGATCTTCAACAATCTCACTAGGACAAATTACCCCATCCAAATCTTTTAAAAATGCCCGTACTAAATATTTAACCATCCCGGGACGAATAATCCTACCCTTGGCAATATAGTGTACATAGTCTTCATACTGGGTGTGATAAGTATGTACCACCGGAATATCAAGTTCCTTGGCAATCATTTTCCCCAAAATCCCCAAAGAAAATTCTGTATGAGTATGAATAATATCTAGTTTATAGCGACTTGCAATTTTTAAGGCATCTGTAAAACCTGCGTAAGCCACTCGACGATCTTTAAAGGCAAAAAAAGGTACGCTAGGAATTCGGATAATGTCCCAATCTTCGTAGCGATTCACATCCTCATCTGTCGTCGTAAAAATAAATACCGTATGTCCCAATTTTTCCAACTCTGTCTTAAGAGTCCGAATCGAAGTCGCGACTCCTGAAACCTGTGGAAAATAGGTATCCGTAAACAATCCAATCCGCATTTACATCTCCAATACTTGTCGATAGGCATCCACCAATTGGTGGGAAACATTATCAATCGAGCGACTAACCGCAACCTGGTAGCCCGCCTCACGTTTATCAACCTGCTTGTCTAAGATTTTCTGAATAGAATCGACAAAATCATCCACTGTATGTCCCAATTCGGCAACGTTTTCGTCAATCCAACCATCGTAAACTGGAATATCTCGTAGAACAACATGCTGATGACTAGCAAGAGCTTCCAGAACAACAATCCCTTCTGTTTCCTCATACGATGGGAAGAAAAAAGCATCCGCTCCGCTCATTGCACCTTGAAAAACAGCACCTTTAAAATAACCTGGAAACTCGACATTCGCTGGATGATCTCCCTCAACAATTTTTCTAATATATGACGGAATCAGCCACTTATTGATTGAACCGAGCCAAATGAAGCGGACATGCGGCATCTTTTCGGCTACCTTGACAAAGTCTTCAATTCCTTTACGTCGAAAGTAAAGTCCTGCACAGACAACAACTGGCTGACCTTCTTCAATTTTAAAATGCTCTCGAAAGACTGCTTCCTTACGTTCATCCTTCTTATATTTATCTAAATCAATACCATTCGAAACGGCTATAATTGGCGTTGTCACACCGTAAGACTGGATGAGTTTTTTTGAATACTCTGAAGGAGTGATGACAAAGTCTGCCTTTTGGTACATGCTTGCTAGATATTTCCCCACAAAAGGAGCTAGGGTATTCGAACCGATAAAGGAATTTTGAAAATCTTCCTTCGTGGAATGTCCATGCATGATTACCTTTTTTCCACTCCGTTTGGCTGCATGTAGCAATAACCAGGAGCGTGGACCATAGGTATTGATATGAATGACATCGTAATCTCCCAACAGGTCTGTCGTATAAGGAATGCCTGCCATATCTAGCGCTTCCATCTGGTGTTGAAGCGCCCGGCCAATTCCTGATTTCTCTAAAACAGTTTTACCTTCTAAATACAATAGTACTTTCATAATACCATTATAGCCCTTTTTTACATTTTTTCATATTTTAAACTGTATTCTACACGAATTTTGTATCAATTAAAACCAATACTAAAGAATATAATCCCAAATATATGATTACATAAAAAACATATAAAACAGATTTTAAAAGCAGAAGGACAGCTTGAATGTTTTTTTACCAGTAACTGGTGAGAAAGGAAGTTTATGGTTATTGACAAGTGGTATTATCGGGCTTGCAATTGCGTTATTTACACGTAAACGTAAATTATAATAATCACCTAACTGATACAATTCTAAAGGATGAGAACAAGCCCAGTACTGCTTCTCTAGATTCGCATCAACATCTCCACAACTTCCAGAGTGTGACAGACTTAAAATCAACCACAAAGCCCTCGCTAAGCTTATACATCTAGCGAGGGCTTTATATTTATTTTTTATAATCTTTTAGTTTTCGGTTAGTATAGCCATTTCGTTTGCTTTTAGTACTCGCTTCAAAGGTTCAGGGAACCTTTGAAGGCTGGAGATAAGTCGAAGCAAGTTTGCCTCAATAGCTACAGGTTGCTAGAACAGCCTAAAGGCTGTTCTAAGTTGGAAATGTCTCCTCGCTCGTCGAAGTAATAAAAGATAAACTAAATGATTATAATGTTTGATAGAGTGAGGGGCGGAGTAATAAGATATCTTATTCGGCTACTCCCATATTTATCACTTAGTTGATTTCCGTACTTTGATTCCGTGGTTAAGAACTACCTCACGGTTTTCCAACTCTTCCTTATGCATGATTTTGGTAAGCATGCGCATAGCAATTGCACCAATATCATATAGTGGCTGATTGATAGAGGTCAGGTTTGGACGGGTAAACTTAGTCACTAGGGAATCATCACTTGTGATGATTTCAAAGTCTTCTGGAACCTTGATGCCCATATCACTAACACCATTCAATAGACCTGCAGCAATCTCATCTTCTGCAACATAAGCTGCAGTTGCTCCGGCATTCAAAATACGTTCTGCTAGAGCGTAGCCTTCCTCGTATTTATACTTGGATTCAAAAACCAATCCTTCGTTAAACTCGATTCCATTGTCCTTCAAGCCTTGTTTGTAGCCTGCAAAACGAACTTTACCGTTGATGTCATCTACAAGCGGTCCTGATACAAAGGCAATTTTCTTGTTGTTCTTAGCTAATAGATTGACTGCATCAACACTAGCAGCAGCATAGTCAATATTGACGCTAGGTAATTGGTGCTCCAAGTCCACGGTACCAGCTAAAACAATCGGTGTACGTGAGCGTGAAAACTCCGCACGAATCTTGTCTGTCAAATGATAGCCCATGAAAATGATTCCGTCCACCTGTTTTGAGAATAGGGTATTTACCACATTGATTTCTTTCTCATCATTTTCATCACTGTTTGCTAGGACGATATTGTATTTGTACATATCGGCAATATCATCGATACCTTTGGCCAAGGTTGCAAAATAGGCGTTAGCAATATTTGGAATCACAACCCCTACAGTTGTCGTTTTTTTACTTGCCAAGCCACGCGCAACAGCATTTGGACGATAATCCAAACGGTCGATGACTTCTAATACTTTTTTACGAGTATTTTCCTTTACGTTTTTATTCCCATTTACCACGCGCGATACTGTCGCCATGGATACACCTGCTTCACGGGCGACATCGTAAATCGTAACCGTATCATCAGTGTTTAACATAACTTTTGTACTCCCTTTCAATATTCTATTTCTATGAAAATTACGCTTTCACTCAATAATAGTGTATCACTTTTTGAAACCACTTTCAAGAGAAAAAACCTATTTTTTTGATAATACTTGCAATTTTTTTCATTTTTTGGAACAATAGTCTATATAATAAACGAAATTTTCACTTTTTTTACCACTACATGCTAGAAAGGGCTCCACTATGTCAAAATTACATCATGTTAAATCCTACTTAGAAGCCAACAAAATGGACTTGGCCATCTTCTCTGATCCAGTTAGCATCTATTATCTGACTGGCTATCATAGTGATCCTCATGAACGCCACATGATGCTCTTTGTTATGCCTGACCACGACTCACTACTCTTTCTCCCTGCCTTGGATGTAGAGCGTGCGGTTGCGACTGTTGATTTTCCTGTAGCCGGCTATATGGACTCAGAAAATCCATGGCAGATTATCAAGAGCAAATTACCACAAAAATCTTTCTCAGCAATCGGTGCAGAATTTGATAATTTGAATTTAACCCGCTACCATGGTCTTCAGTCTATCTTTAGCCAACCATTTTCAGACATTACGCCTCTGATTAATACTATGAAATTGATCAAGTCTCGTGATGAAATTGAAAAAATGCTGGTTGCTGGAGAGTTTGCGGATAAGGCTATGCAGGTTGGTTTCAATAACATCTCACTCGATGTAACTGAAACTGATATTATTGCTCAGATTGAATTTGAAATGAAGAAACAAGGCATCTCAAAAATGAGCTTTGAGACCATGGTCTTGACAGGTAACAATGCTGCAAATCCACACGGTATTCCCTCAACAAACAAAATCGAGAATAACGCTCTGCTATTGTTCGACCTAGGCGTGGAAACTTTGGGTTATACGTCTGATATGACACGGACTGTCGCTGTCGGCAAGCCAGACCAGTTTAAAAAAGATATTTACAACTTGACTCTGGAGGCTCACATGGCCGCGGTCAATATGATTAAGCCTGGGGTGACTGCTGGCGAGATTGACTATGCCGCTCGCTCTGTGATTGAAAAAGCAGGTTATGGCGAGTACTTCAACCACCGACTCGGTCACGGTTTGGGAATGAGTGTCCATGAATTCCCATCGATTATGGAAGGCAATGATTTGGTCATCGAAGAAGGTATGTGTTTCTCTGTCGAGCCTGGTATCTACATCCCTGGAAAAGTTGGTGTTCGTATCGAGGATTGTGGTTACGTTACCAAAAATGGCTTTGAAGTCTTTACAAAAACACCAAAAGAATTACTGTATTTTGAAGGATAAAAAACAAGCCTCCTACGATTTTGTAGGAGGTCATTTTGTTTAGAAATTTCTACCGTTTTTACCGTAACCATATTTTTCCATAAAGTCTTGACGGAATTCCAAAAGGTTGTCATCCATAATAGCCTGACGGACATTTTTCATCAAATTAATCAAGAAGTAGAGGTTGTGATAACTTGTCAAACGAATACCAAATGTCTCGTCGGCCTTAAGTAAATGGCGGAGATACGCACGTGTATAGTTTTTACATGTGTAGCAATCGCACTCTGGATCTAATGGTGTAAAGTCCTCAGCGAACTGAGCATTTTTCACTACAAGACGTCCACGACTGGTCATACAGGTTCCATTACGCGCAATACGTGTTGGTAATACACAGTCAAACATATCAACCCCACGAATCACGCCATCAATCAAGCTATCTGGTGCTCCAACCCCCATGAGATAGCGTGGTTTATTCTCCGGTAAAAGAGGGGTTGTGAAGTCCAGTACAGCATTCATTTCATCGTGTGTTTCACCAACAGCCAATCCTCCAATAGAGTATCCTGGAAAATCCATGCTAACCAAATCATGGGCTGATTGGCGACGAAGATCTTCAAAACCAGCACCTTGTACAATACCAAATAAACCTTGGTCATGCGGACGGCGGTGAGCCTTGAGACCACGTTCTGCCCAACGACTTGTTCTTTCAATCGATTTTTTTACATAGTCATAAGGCTGGTAGAACTGCGGACACTCATCAAAGCTCATCATGATGTCTGAGCCTAGATTGTTTTGAATGGAAATAGCTTTTTCAGGTGACAGGAACATCTTACTACCATTGAGATGGTTTTTAAATGTAACACCTTCTTCTGAGATATTGCGACTATCCGCCAAAGAATAAACTTGGAAACCACCTGAGTCTGTCAGGATTGGCTGGTCCCAATTCATAAACTTGTGCAAACCACCTGCACGCGCCACCAATTCGTCACCCGGACGAAGCCACAAATGATAGGTATTAGATAGGATAATGCCTGAACCCATCGCCTTCAATTCTTCAGGCGACATGGTTTTTACCGTTGCCTGAGTTCCAACTGGCATAAACATCGGAGTTGGAAAGGTCCCGTGTGGGGTAATGATTTCGCCCAAACGTGCACCTGTGTGCTTTTCTTTCTTAATCAAGCGATACTTGATTGGAACATCTGTCATCTTTTATTTACCTCCCGCTAGGAAAAACAGTCCTAGGATATTAGTTCTGGATTCACAGTTCAGCTCTTTCATATCATCCATAAAAGTACTTTAGCTGGAAATACAGTTTCTCAATCTTGCATGGTCTAATCCATCAGAATGTCTTCTTATTTCAGCAATATTTACCTTGTCTTCTACTTATTTTAATAGTAAATAGATAGGCGCATCACAACAAACTGACAAATTCCCACAGCACCTTCCAGTCTATCAAAAAAAGCCTAGCTTGTCATCTAGAATTATGTTACAATATTCAGCAAGGAGGTTATGTAGATGTTTACAATTTCTAATATACGTGAGCGGGCTCGCCAAACACTAAACGAGACACCTGGTATCTATCAAGTGGCCGTCATCCCCGTCACTATTTCTGTTATCGTTCAGTTAATTTCTTTCTCTCGCAATAGCCTTGCTGAAGTAACAGCTGAGGAACTTGCTAGTCCTAGCTACTTTATTTCTACCTCCTTGTTTCCAATATTTTACGGATTGCTATTAGGACTACTGCACTTATCCATTATATGCACTATATTTCATCTTATCAAAGGGGTAAAAACTTCCACATCATTTAAAGATGTGCTGATGATTTTCAATCATAAAGATTTCTGGAAAATCTTTCGAACCTACATTTTAAAAAGTTTCTTGCTCTTCCTTTGGGGACTACTGTTTTACTTTGGTATTGGTTTACTTATCGGTGCTGGAACGATGATTACAATCATAGCTGCATCCAGTCAATCCTTAGACCCTGATGCACTTCCTATGGAAATCCTTGCCATACTAGGGCTAATGGCCATGGGAGGTATCCTACTTATGGTTTTAGGAATTGCTCTTTATATTCCACAATTCTATGCTTATTCACAGGTAGAATATATCTTGTTTGAGCAATTAGAACGCGAAGAATATACAGGCGCTTTTTCAATCATTTGGTCTAGTCGAAAGTTGATGAAAGGCTACAAGTTTAAACGCTTTACACTTGATTTATCCTTCATTGGCTGGTTCCTTCTTGTCATTATTACATTTGGCCTGGCTGGTTTATATGTATGGCCGTATCACTATGCTGCACAAATGCACTTCCATGAAGAAATTTTAGATGATCAGGCTAAGAAAATGAGTTACGTATAAAAATAAGAGCGATATCTGCTCTTATTTTTATATACACTTTTATGTCTATATTTAAGAAAAAAATATAGTAATAATTGGTAAAAACATTTGGATTGTGTTATACTATGATTGAGAAGCGACAAAGGACTATTTTAGCCTGCTTGGTATTGGAGCAGATTTCTTCCTTTCTATTTTTTACGCCATGTGTAGTAATTTGTTCCAATTCTAAGTGCTCCTCCTTAGAGTCATCCGGCAGTTCAATGGTTCATTGAACTGCTTTTTCGATGAAAAAAGTCGGATAAATATACCCGACTTATTAGTATTGTTCTTTCATTTCAAGATATTCAATCTTGATACATTTATTCATGACAATATCGTTACGACCTGCCTGACGCAATAGTTTTTCTGCTTCTTGACTTTCTAAACCAAGTTGAGCCCAGAAAACTTTGGCGTTCGACCGGATAAATTCCTGTGCTACCTCTGGTAAAAATTCACTTCTGCGGAAAACATCTACAATATCAATAGGTTGGTCAATCTCTGCTAGACTACTATAGACCAACTCGCCTAAAATAGTCTCACCAGCAGCCTTGGGATTAACTGGAATAATTTTATAGCCCGCTTCCTGCATGAGCTTGGAAACGCGGTAGGCTGCTGTCTCTTCTCGACTAGACAAACCGACCACTGCAATGGTCTTAGCATTTCTCAGATAGTCAAAGATAATGTCCTGACTAGGATTTTGGAAGGAATAAGACATAGAGACCTCCTTTAATGTATATTAAATGTTAGAATCAATAAAAGCTTAATGAATAAGGTGTGCTATAACACAATCTTGTCAGTTTTAACTCGTTACTGATTATAGCTTGTCTACCTTGATTATTTTTTAGCAATTTGGTACACGACATCCTTAACTTGCCCGATAACCTTTTTAAGATTGGTCCGATCTTTATCGGTTCCTGGATCTAAGGAATAATAGATCGAACCCACAACCACGGAGTCATCATAAGCAGCTGTTGATTCCATCCGATAAAAAGTCAGACGAGCTAATTTTTGATCTGTTAATAACTGTCGCCCAACCTGCCATTCCTGACCATTGATTGTGACAACCGTCTTTTCACTGAAAGAATGATTTGTTTCAACCATCCGTGCTTCTAATTCCTCCGGTGTCATATTGCGACCATCTTCCAGTGGAGACTGATTAAAAGCATTGATATTATAGAGTTGGACCATGTAATTGCTGGAACCTTCTTTAACATCGTAGACTGCAGCGACCGTCTCATCCTTAGTATTTTCTGCATTAATTGTCCAAGTAGATGGCACATCATAATAACGGAAATATTCCTTGATATTCCCATTTTCATCTTTTTCAGCAACACCATTATTGGCCGCATAAATCTTGTGGCCTTTTTGTGTTTCGTCAGCAGGTGGTGTACTATTAACAGCTACAAGCTCTGCATTTGCTAGAACATTGAACTGTTCGTTCGTAGTATCCTGCTTTTCTTGCAAAATCGGTAAAGTGGTTGAAAACTCTTCCCCTGAGGAAGCTGGTGTTTTCTCTGCCTTCTGCGCTGTTTTTCCACAACCTGCGAGCAGAAGACTACATAGACCAATACAAAGAACTATCTTTTTCATACTCTTCCTTTCTTACTTAGCTTCATACCATGTCGGTCCCTCATTTTCATCCGCAATCAATGGTACAGACAGGCTAATCGCCGATTCCATGGTCTCTTTTACCATGGCTTTTACCGTTTCTAGCTCTGCCACTGGGACTTCCAAAACAATCTCATCGTGTACTTGCAATAACATACGTGTCGCAAGACCTGCTTCAGTCAAAGCCTTGTCAAGATTAATCATGGCTACTTTGAGAATATCTGCGGCCGAACCTTGAATTGGTGAGTTGATGGCTGTTCGTTCCGCAAAATTACGGACATTGAAATTGCGAGAGTTTATATCTGGTAATTCACGACGGCGTTTGTAAATCGTCTCTACATACCCCTTATCACGTGCCTCACGAACAATGGTTTCCATGTAATTCTTAATTCCTGGGAAGCGTTCAAAATAGGTATCGATATAGGCTTTAGCTTCCTTACGTGTAATCCCCAAGTTATTGGATAGACCGAAATCTGAAATACCATAGACGACACCGAAGTTTACAGCCTTGGCATTCCGACGGTCATTTGGTGTCACATCCTCAGCTTTTTCGATACCGAAGACCCGCATAGCTGTCGAAGTGTGAATATCTGCACCTTGCTGGAAGGCCTCAATCAAATGCTCATCCTTAGAAATATGAGCCAAGACGCGCAATTCAATCTGGGAATAATCCGAAGCCAAGAGGACACTGTCCTCAAGCGATGGCACAAATGCCTTACGAATCAAGCGCCCTTGTTCTAGACGAACAGGAATATTTTGCAAGTTAGGGTCCGTCGAAGATAGGCGACCTGTTTGTGTCAAATCCTGTACATAGCGGGTATGGATCTTACCATCTTCTAAAATGGCATCCTGCAAGCCGACTACATAAGTTGATTGAAGCTTGGTAATCTGACGGTATTCCAAGATTTTTGAAACAACTGGTGCAATTGGCGCTAATCGTTCTAAGACATCTACTGCTGTTGAATAGCCTGTCTTGGTTTTCTTGGTATATTCCAATGGTAGTCCCATCTCTTCAAAGAGAATGGTCCCAAGCTGCTTAGGCGAATTGATATTAAATTCCTGACCAGCTAGTTCATAGATTTCCTTGGTCAACTGGTCAATCAAAACTTCGTTTTCAGATTGCATAGCTTTGAGAGTCTCAGCTTCCACTTTAATACCAGCAATTTCCATCTTAGCTAAAACATTTGCCAGTGGCAACTCCATGTCAAACAAAAGATCTAATTGCTGATTTTCTTCTAATTTGGTCAACATCGGCTCTTCTGTCTCAATCAAAACCTGAACCTTACGTGCCAAGTGTGGGAAAAAGATCTCGCGTTCTGGCAAGTCTAACTTAGCACCCTTGCCATAAACTGCCTCATCTGGAACAAGACTGGTCTGACCATAGAGGTTTGCAATGGTTGTTAGGGAATTGTCCTCAACGGTGGAAAGCAAGTATTTGGCTAGACGGCTATCGAAAGTAGCTGGAGGTAGTGTAATCTCTTTTCGGTCGAGAAGAACTTTTCCACGCTTAAAATCATAGGATTTTATGCTTTGTTTTTCTAAAAAGTCACGCAAGACTGGACTATCAAGTAGCTCAGGCCCTCCGACATAGATTTTCTCCTTATCTCCCCAAGCTAAACCAACCAAATCCTCTCGGTGATAATTTTCACCCAAGATTTCAAAATAGAAAAACTGGTCTTGTTTGAGCATAGCGGGGCTGATTTCCGTTACGATTTGGAAATCGAGTACCGCTTCCTCTTGCGAGCTGGTCGTACCTAACTGAGCCCTTAATTGTTTGAATCCCATGTCATCATAAAATTGTCCCAGTTCATCCACCTTAGGGCCTTGATAAACAATGTCATCCAGACCAATTTCGATTGGAGCATTGGTGTCAATGGTGGCAAGTGTACGAGATAGGAAGGCCTTCTCCTTATCAGCAATCAGGTTTTCTTTCATCTTAGAAGCCTTCATGCTGTCAATGTTTTCGTAGATACCATCCAAAGAACCAAATTCTGTCAGGAGTTTTAGACCTGTTTTTTCACCGATTTTGGTCACCCCAGGGATGTTATCGGACTTATCTCCCATTAGAGCCTTGAGGTCAATAAACTGAGTAGGGGTAATCCCCATTTTTTCCATGAGGTAGGCTGGGGTAAATTCTTCGAATTCGGCTACGCCTTTCTTAGAAATCTCGACTACGGTGTTCTCATCAGTCAGCTGGATCAAATCCTTATCACCGCTAACAATGGTCACATCGAAAGGCACCTCTGTCCGCTCTGCCATTTTGTCCAAGGTACCGATAATGTCATCTGCCTCGTACTGAGCCAGCTCATAGTGCTTGACCCCCATGGCATCTAGCATCTGACGGATGAAGGGGAACTGCTCGCGGAACTCGTCTGGTGTCTTGGCCCGGCCCGCCTTGTAATCGGCATACATCTCAGTACGGAAGGTGGTCTTTCCGGCATCAAAAGCCACAAGAATGTGGGTCGGCTCAATCCGCTTCATCATGTGGTCCAACATGAGATTGAAGCCGTATATGGCATTGGTATGCAGACCATTGGCATTCTTGAAGCGGTCGATTTGGTTATAAAGTGCAAAAAAGGCACGGAAGGCTACCGAAGAGCCATCGATTAATAATAATTTATTTTTTTTCATGTCTCTATTATAGCATGGATGGGGGAGTTTTGTGGGACTTAGAGGGCTGGAATAATCATGACCACCCGTCAAACGGGTGGTTTGAACAAGGGCTATAAGCCCACATCACCAGCCAGCGCCTAAAGACGCTGGCTTTCACTTTGTTCAAGCCTCACTGCTTTTGACTCGTCACTAGCCTCTTAAAGAGGCATTCGTACTACTTGCCATTATCCCTAAAGGGATCTTCATACTCTTTTACACTTAACTTATCAAGTGCTATATCATGTTTTTCCTGTTCTTGTATATATTTCTTAATTGTGGCTTCATTAAGTCCAACCGTACTTACATAATATCCCTCTGCCCAGAAATGACGATTGCCAAATTTATATTTGAGATTGGCGTGTTTATCAAACATCATAAGAGCACTCTTGCCTTTTAAATAGCCCATAAAACTTGATACACTTAGCCTTGGAGGAATACTGACTAACATGTGAACATGGTCTGGCATCAGATGACCTTCGATAATTTCAACACCTTTATAAGTACACAAACGTCGGAATATTTCTCCCAAACTACTTCGATATTGATTATAGATGATTTTTCGTCTATACTTAGGTGTGAAGACAATGTGGTATTTACACAGCCACTTTGTATGTGATAAACTATGTGCCTTTTGCGCCATATTTTTCTCCTTTCGCTTTACAATAGGCTTGAACACCTTTATTGTATCGCGTTTGGAGTTTTTTTGGTATAACCTTCATCGCGCACCCGCATAGCGGGTGGTTTATTTGTCACGCACCTTACGGAGCGTGACGGACTAAAAGTCACATAACAGAAAATCCTAGCCGAGACTAGGATTTAAAATGTGTTTTCATATTGTCAGTTGATAATCTTCTTTGACCTCTTCAAAGAACTTATCTATATTGGCATAAATTTTATCGTATTGTAAATTATCATTCTCCTCAAAGAATCTACGTTTTTGTTCCGGTTCTATAAACATTTGATAATGTACTTCTTGATAGGAGTATTTGAAAAATGCTAACCATTGTGGATAGTTAATGGCAAGGGGATTTTCGGTAATAATGATTTTGCCGAGATTAACAGCGGTACTGACTGAATGAGCGGTAAAAAGAATAGTTCCCAACTTTGGATATTTTTTCCTGTCTGTAGAAAAGGCAACGGCATCTGAGAGACTTGCTCCCTGTGACATACGGCGACAAGCATAGCCCACCCTCACTAAAACTTCAATAATCATCACTGGAATGGACATGGTCGCAAAATGTATAAAATCATAGCCGTCATAATACATTCCTTGGACAATTTGAGCGATGGTTTCTTCCTCTTCGCCGATTTGACCAAATTGCAAGAGGTTAAAAAGTCCCATCAGCGGAGCCGGTAATCCCATCGAAGTTGTGATATCTGATTTAAAATGGACCAGTTGCTTTGCTATTGCCAAAAAAATATTTGCTTCTTTACGATCTACATAGTTAGGCATATCCTGGATGACGATTTTCCCAAATTTATCAATCACTGTCATTTGTCCATTCATGATATCCCTTACACCAAAGATTAGACCCAGTAATGGATCATGTCCCAAGGAATAGAGACGATGATAGTGTGGAGATAGTCCATTTATGATACGTCCAGTATTTCGATTATCCTGAGCATCAAATGGAACTTTAGCAAATTCCAAATTTTCCATTTCTCCTGGTGGAAATACTGCTTTAAATCGATCTCTGACATAGTTGGCAAGCGGTCCAGCATCAGCCGACTTTGTAGGCATTCCAATCAAAAGAATATCAACGAGTGAAGCTAGAATCCCACTTCCCACCCCAAGCAAAATATCAAATGTATCGAGACTATAGATAGCCTTGTATTCAGCATTAAGTGCTTTCAGCACTTCGCGATTTTCTGCTATTTCATCAGCAGTCAATATATCTTCAAAAACAATATCGTCCTGAACTTGCTGATTAGCATTTTCTACTAATTGCTCCCAGGAAAGTACGGTTAGCTCTTTCTTGGAACCGATTTGAGCTTCTTTATTTTTAGTCATCTTAGCTTTACTTGGAAGTTGATAACCTAAAGAAATCAGAAGTTCTTCACTAGACGAGATTCGCTGATCAAGTCGTTTGGTATCCTCCTGTCTTTGTTTTTCCAATCCTACCAATTCCTGTTGCTGGTATTTTAGAACTTTCAATACTTCCTTTTCGCCTTGGCTATATTTATATCGACTCTGCTTGTTCTGATTCATCTTGCGTCCCTATATCCTCTTTCAATTCTTCAATAGCTTTTTGCAATAGAATATTTAAACTGGTCAAATAATCAATCCGTTCTTTATTCTCTTGATTTTCAGATTTTAGAGCCTCGATGATAGCTTGATGTTTTTGTAATGCAACTTTATAGAGGCGTTTCTTCTCCTGTTGGAGATGTTGTTGGGTAAGAATATTGGCAATTGTTAAACCACCACCTGCTAAAATTGCAACTGGAGCTGCAAGTACAAACAAACCTGCTACCATGCCACCACCAACAAGGGCGCCAGCAGCAGCTAAACCTGAGGTAATTCCTGCAGCCGAAAGCCCCACTGTTCCTAGTCCATATAAGGCACCGTAAGAAACAACACCGCCTAAGCCTGCTCCTAACCCCATAGCCAACACATCTTTTAGAGGACTATCAGCAATGATACGATTTGGATCCAGAATTGATAAATCTGCTTCATTTACGATATGAACTACACTTTGTAATGATTCCATAGAATCAAAATGCATTTTCTTAGCTGGTTCTTTTTTTACACCAGACATTTCAGCAGATTTTTGATTTGTTTTGTCCTTGGTTTGAGTCGTCTTATTTGCCGATTTCCATAAATGATTCCAACCTTTTCCTAAATCAGCGCCAATTTGACCTACGAAATCTGCTGAACCTTGAACAACTTTACCAGCCTCATTTCCTACGACACCTAGTCCTTTTCCTAGCTCATTGCCGAGCTGACCTACGAAATCTGCTGAGCCTTGAACAACTTTGCCAGCCTCATTTCCTACGACACCTAGTCCTTTTCCTAGCTCATTGCCGAGCTGACCTACGAAATCTGCTGAGCCTTGAACAACTTTACCAGCCTCATTTCCTACGACACCTAGTCCTTTTCCTAGCTCATTGCCGAGCTGACCTAATATATCCAAAGAGTTGTCAACAACGTACTGCACACCCTCTACTACAACATCAAATGGGGCATGCTCCTTATTCTTCCTTGCTTTGTCCACTAAATTTTTATCAAACGACGAAAAATCTAACTGAATAAATTGCTCATCAGGTTGTACTTTGATTGCACCATTCGGATATTCTTCTAATATTTCAACCGGTGCACCTTTAGGAATGATTCTACCAACACAATCATCTATTAACTGGAAAAGGCTAACCATTTCAAATTGTCCTTCGTTCATGTGAGAACGTCTAAGACCTTTACTTGGATAATCTTGCTCGAAATAATACGAAACTTCCATAATTAAACTAGGTAGGTAATCAGTAGTTCGATAGACAATTTCTTCTGGAATGCCAAAAAATGGTTCAGCGATACTGCCAGCTATAGCAGCCAGGGTATCACTGTCTCCACCAAGAGACACTGCATTACGAATCGCATCTTCAAAATCGTCTGCTTCTAAAAATGCTACGATGGCTTGAGGAACACTTCCTTGACAACTACTATCAAATTGATATGAGGGACGAATAGCATCCAGCGTAAAATCAAGATTGTAGAAATTGTCAGTTACAAACTGGCGGATTTCTTCTTTATTTTTTCCAGTTCGAGCCAAAAAGATTGCACCGGCTACTGCCTGGGCTCCCTTGATTCCTTCTGGATGATTGTGAGTTACAGAAGCAACACGTTCAGCTAAGGTTAGTGTCTCTTCGAGTGATTTACCGACATGACCACAGGCTGAGACACGCATGGCAGATCCATTCCCAAAACTATTGTAAGGTTCTGAATCCTTGCTCTCAATCCATTTTTTAAACTGAGGACCGTAACCAGCTCTAGGATACAGCTTACCAAAATCTTTCATATTCAAGACTAAAGCTACTTCTAAATCATCAAATGGTTCATTCAAACCCAAGAAACTAGCCGCAACTGCAGCTGTCATGACACTATCATCTGTAAATCGACAATTTGGATGAAATAAATCAAAATCTTTTGACTTAATATCTCTCCCCTCAAATCGTGACCCAATGACATCTCCAACTATTGCACCAAACATAGCCAATCCTTTCTTTTTATGGACAAAAGAGACTTTTTTCTCTATAATTTTTATATACTATATCCATTATACTACCATATCCTTATCACTCTGTAAAGTTATTTTTTATTATTTACCACGAAAAACAGTGATTTGTTTTCAATTGGTAGTTTTCGGAGGAATTTCATGAAACAGTACCCATTACAAGAACATATTACAAATCGTATTCGATATCTTCGCCAAGAAAAAAAGCTAAGTCAAGAACAACTCAGCGAAAAAGCAGAACTCGGAACCAACTATATCCATAACGTGGAGAAAAAGTCTTCCAATATTAAAGTTGAAACCTTAGAAAAAATAATGGAAGCCTTGTCCGTCACTCCCGATCAATTCTTTAATTTTCAGATTTCCGAAGCCAGTCCAGAAGCTCGTGAAGTCTTTGAAGCGATTACTCAGCTTCCTCAAGAAAAACAAACTAAAGTATTACAAGCTATCCGACTATTACTTGAAACAATCAATGATTGATAAATTCATTATCTTTGTTCCATTGGAAACAAAGATGCCAATAAGTATCCCATTTTATTGAACGAAAGATAGTAAAAATCCTAGCCGAGACTAGGATTTTTCTTTACGATAATAGATGTTTTTTGCCACCACTAGGCTATGTGGCTTTTCAAATTCTTGATCCAGATAAGATTGGTAGGTTCCAGGTGCGATAAATCCACGCATACCAAGTATATCGGTTCCAGCTTGTCCAATCACAGAATCAGCCAGAAGAACGCAATTAGTAGATAGGACGAAATAGGTTTTAAATTTAGACTTTCTAAATTTGAATAATTCCGCATGTATTGCCTCTTTCATTCGATAGGCATACATTTCAATCGGCTGGCCATCGGCTGTTTTCGATACTTTTTCAGGACTTGGATTCCAAGGTAGGAGCAGATTATCAATGTCAGCCAATCGAGCCTCAACTGCTTCTTCCTGTTCAGGTGTCAGGCTTAGCTGATAACCCAACATAGTCATTCCTTCTTGATTACAGAAGTCAATATAGGCTTGGCGCTCTGCTTTGAACAAGACTCCATCACCAATCGCACCACCCAAACGCTCAGACAGGACATCGTATGAACCATAACCATAAACCTGTCCTTTGTAACTCAAATCAACATGTCCAACTGCTCCGAACCCTTCTTCCCCAACGTGTACAAAGACTTCTAATGCTGGAAGCTCCGCAATTTCTTTGTGGCGGTTGTAGATAGACTGAGCCGTTTGTCCCTTATTATCCGCCAAGTAATCATTGACTTTTTGCAGGGTCATACGAGGAATCAAAGCTGCTAAAAATAAAGGTAGGGGCAAACGGACATGGCGCTTAAGATTTTGTTGCTCAATAGCCTCCTCAAACAAGAAACCATCACGCAGATTAGTTAGTCCGTACAAGACCAGATAACCTCCGATGACAATGGTTTGAACAACCAGCTGTGTGCCTGACACAAATAGGGAAGCTGAACCTAGTAAGGATAACCAAATTCCATCTATTAAATAGCGAATCCGTGGCTGTACCCCATCTTTTCGATATAGATAAAAAGTGATAAAATTAATGACTGCCGTAAAAAGCTGATAAATCCCAACAAAAATAGCCGCGAAATAGAGGGGAATTTGAACAGCTAAATCGAGACTGGCTAGGATCCCGAAAAGAACAGCCTTCCCAACTAGCGCAATGACACTTTCACTCGATTTCTTCTTTCTGAAAAATATCATGCTCAATTCATATAAAGCTAAAAAGAATAGACCTGCGTGAACAAATCGAAGAATCAGTCTTGGAAATTGCCAACCAGCAATTAAAAATCCAATACCGATGAAGACTAAGATTAGACCTTCTCCAACTAATTTTCGACCTGTTAATCCTAAATCACTTATTTTTTTCATGAGATGATTATAGCATATTTCTAGACTTATGTTTGCAAAAAAATCCTAGATGCACTAGGATTTTTTTGCTTTATAGCTGTGTTTCTCATATTTCAAATTAGTTCACAATACAAACTATCCGCTTCCGTGTTTTCAGGCTCGGGTTAGAGGCTGGGCAAAAAGCCCAGCACCACTTCTTAGAGTTCGTGTCAACATCTCAGCGCAGTGGTTGATTGGCGGATTTGTTCGTGTTTTACACTCCAAATCTGACCATTACGACTGTTGCGAACAAAGTTCGCTCTATTTCCAACCTCAAACTGTCTCCCAGACAGTTTGAGCTGTGCGGGAGCGGGAGTGAAACAGTCTGGGGATAGACTGTTTCAGCTCAACAACTGGAAATAAGGACTTGTTGACGAACTCTTTTTAGACCACTCGAGTTCTTTCCCACTCCCTAATCAACTGACTTCAAGGCCTCCAGCATATCCACCTTTCTCAGATGGTGATTGACGTACCAACCAAGAGCAGCCAAAATTCCACTAATGGCTAAGATAGGAATGAGATAGACTTCTAGTCCGACAGATGGATTGAAGCGGATACTGTCCGAACCAATCATGGCAAGAAGGAGCTTGTGGAGATAAATACCGCTAACCAGTCCAACCAACATACCAATCAGCGAAAGGGCAATGGTTTCACGATAGATGTACATGGTCACCTCTCTATTGTGGAAGCCCAGTACCTTGATGGTGGATAATTCACGAATCCGTTCAGACATATTGATAATTGTAAGGTTGTAAAGAATAACCAAGCCAAGCAAGATGGATAGGATGACTAGAATGGTCATGATGGTCTGAAGCGAGCCCGCAATCGTGGTAAGCATGTCTATAAGAGAAGTATTTTGAACCAAACTCCTGACTGCTGGCATCGCTAGGAGTTGACTTGCAAGAGTCTGAATATGCCCCAACTGACTGTCTTTCAACTGAACCAGATAGGCATTGGCAGTCTTCTGCTTGCTGGTCACTTGTTCGTAGTAGCTATCTGTCATATAGATAAAATGCCCTGCGTACATATCAGCCACAGCCTCTACCCTGACTGAAACTTCCTTATCTTCCAAGGTCAGTGATAACTTATCACCAACAGAGACCCCGTAGATTTGCGCCAATTTTTCTGCGAGAACAATCCCCCTGTCACTCAGCTGGATAGCTTTACCAGAAGAATTTTCAAGACTGACTAGATTTCCCAAGTCCTGACGGTCTGAAATATACAGTCCAATGGAAATATTTTTTCTCTGGCCACTAGTTTCCACTGTTTGATTGAGCTGTTCAAAAGCCACTGGCAAGGATTGGCGAACCTGATCTGACTGAAGAAAATGTGTTAACTTATCCAACTCTTCCTCAGTAGCTCTGCTATTTTCCACCACCAACATATCATAATGGATCAGCTCCCCAAACTGTCGTTGGACAACTCCTGAGATGAAGGAACGGATACCCAGTCCTCCAAAAAGAAGGGCGACGGTCCCTGCTACTCCAAAGATGGTCATAAGCATACGAAGCTTGTAGCGGAAGATATTGCGGGCTGTCACCTTGTGGGTAAAACTTAGACGAGACCAGATAGCTGGCCATTTTTCTAGCCAAATGCTGGAGCCTGTAACTGGTGGCTTAGGTAAAAGTAGCTGAGCAGGTTTTTCTGTCAGCTCCCGACGAGCCACCAAGTAAGCTGGCAGGACCGAGGAAGCCAAAGACAGGAGCAAGGCTAAACCTGTCCAAAGGGGATAAAAATGAAGTTTAGCTGGTCCAATCACGGTTGTCTGCGTAATAATGTTGGAAATAAGTGGAGACAGGAGGAGATTACCTGCGATTATACCGACTATTGTTCCTACCAGACCTGCCGCCAAACCATAGAGAATGAACTTAGCCATAATCTGTCTATTCGTATAGCCAAGGGCCTTGAGGAGACCTGACTGTGTTCGCTCTTCATCGACAAAACGGGCCATGGTGGTAAAAGTCACTAGAGCTGCGACAAGGTAGAGAACAACTGGGAAGACATTGCCCACTGCAGCAATAGACCTAGTCGCATTGCTATAGGTAGTATAGCCATCTCCACCTGGTAGGCTTGAGCGAGTATAGACCTGATAGGGCGCTTTTTCCAGCTTACTTAAGTCGGATTTAGCCTGAGCAATCTCGGTTTGAGCTTGGCTAATTTCTTGATCGGCCGTGGCTTTCTTCTCAGAAAATTGGGATTGAGCTTGACTTAACTCTTTATCAGCCTCCTCCAAACGGAGTTCTTCCTGACGGAGCAGTTGATTTGAAGACTCTAACTGACTCAGTCCCCATTCATAGTCTTCTACTCCTTTATTGTAGGCTACAATGCCTTGTTCATACTGACTCAAACCTGCTTGATAACGGGCCAAACCTGCCTGATATTCTTGATTCCAAGTTTGGTACTGGGCTAGATTGCTATTGTATTCATTTTGTTTGGTTTGATAGTAATCATAACCTTGTAAATAGGCTTGGTTGGCCTGCTCATGTGCAGATTCCATTTGGTCTAATCGGCTTTTCTCAACATCCAAACCTTCCTGTCTAGCCAATAAGTCAGGATAGTCTGAGAGGGTTTGGCCTTCTTGCAAGTGATTGGCAATTTCAAGGTCTAACTCTTTCTGAGCTTGAAACCAACTAGCTCGCCCTGTGGAAATCTGAGATGCGGTCTGACTCAGTTGGGCATTTTGGGAATCCAGTTGCTGTTTGGCACTTTCCAAGCGTTGAGCAGTTTCAAGTAGTCCCTCGTGACTTACATCCAAAAAAGATTTGCTTTGGTCTAGTTTATCCTTCTGGCTGTCCAACTCTTTTTTACTTTCATCCAATTGAAACTTGGTTTGCAACAATTGAGCAAGGACGGTTCGCAATTCCATTTCCGATTGAACTAGTTTAGCTCTACCACGCGCAAACTCACTGCGACCACTTGCGAGCTGGTCTTTCCCAGATGCCAATTCTCCTGCTGCTTGATCCAGCTGAGATTGAGCCTGAGCAATTTCCTCTTCCCCTTTTGAAATATTTGTCTGTCCATCTGACTGAATAGTTGCTAATCGTTGTTCATCATTGTTAGCCAATAACTTTTCTAAGTCTTCTTGGTGCTGGTCCAACCTGTCTTGATAGGCCTGACTGTAATATGGTAAATCAACCAAATCATCATAGCGAATACGGGCAATAGTGTAAACTTCTGATTTGAAGGTATCCTGACTAACAAGGCCATAGCCACCTAACTGCCCATCACCACTTGCAGCCATGCCCATGGTTTCATTGTCCCAAATTTCTGACGAAGCCACAAAACCAACAACTTTAAAGGTGGTTTGGGTCAGGATGGTGCCATCCTTGTCAGGCTCGTTTACTTGAAATGTATCTCCCAATTGATAGCTTGCTTGCAAGGAAAGAGACAGAGCAATTTGCCCCTTTTGACTGGGCATTTCCCCTTCTACTACCTTATAGGTCGATAGGTTCTGGGGAGCTGAAAACAGCCGAATTGCAGTCTGGCCTTCATTAGTAACCACATCTTTAAAGTAGCCCGCTTCAAGAGTAGCACCTTCTATCGTTTCTAATTCGTCAAGGTCAGCTTGACTAAGTCCCAGACCTGAAATTACCGCCAAATCCATCGTTCGATAACTGGCTATATAGGCTTGGGCCGTCTTTTCCATATTTGGAGCTGTTACTTTCAGACCTGTTAAAGCTAGAGCTCCTAGCATCATCAGGCTAAAGATGGACAAAAAACGCCCCTTGGAAGAAAGCAGAGATTGCCTCATATCCTTCCAGTAGATTTTCTTTTTCATAGTTTCACCCACTAATATTCTAGGCTTGCAATATCCTGCGGATCTGCGTTTAGCTCAACAGAGTGCACACGGGCATCCCGCATCCGAATGACCCTGTCTGCAATAGGGGCTAGGGAACTATTGTGGGTCACGATAATCACCGTTGCCCCTTGCTTGCGGGACATATTTTGCAGGATTTGCAAGACTTGCTTACCTGTTTGGTAATCCAGAGCGCCTGTCGGTTCATCGCAAAGCAAAATTTTAGGCTTTTTGGCAACAGCACGGGCAATGGCAACCCGCTGCTGCTCACCGCCTGAAAGCTGAGCAGGGAAATTATTAATTCGATGGCCAAGTCCGACCTGTTCCAAGACTTCCTCGGCATCCAAGGCATCCTTGACAATTTCTGCAGCTAATTCCACATTTTCCTTAGCGGTCAGATTGGCAACCAAGTTATAAAATTGAAAGACAAAGCCTACATCATCTCTACGATAATTGGTCAGTTCATGACTTGAAAGCTTGGCAATATCCACACCGTCAATCCAAACTTCCCCCTCGTCATTGCTATCCATGCCTCCCAAGATATTGAGCAGAGTGGATTTACCCGCACCAGATGAGCCAAGAATGATGACCAACTCACCCTGCTCAATCTCAAAGGACACGCTGTCATTGGCCACAATGGTCGCATCCCCCATTTGATAGTATTTTGACGAATTGATTACTTGGATATAGGACATGGTACACCTCGCTTTTCTTAGTAATATTATAACATAAAGAGGCTGGGACAAAAGTCCTGGCCTCCTTAGTTTTTTTCAATAGTTAAACTTGACGCAGTGGTTGAGTGGGCTCTAATTAGCTGATTTTATCAGCTTTTACAGCCCTACTCAACTGTGCGGGGGTGGGACGATAAAATCGAACCCTGCGGGTTACCGATTTTTGTCCCACTCCCTTAACATCTATTATACTTGGGCAATGGCAGAGCCACCATAGAGTTTGAGTTCTTCTCTGATGGTTTGGTAGTAATAGCGATCGAAGGCCTGCCAAGCCTGCCTGCTAGTTTCACTCAATCGCAGATCACCTAATCCAACTAGAAAACTGGTCGAACGATAAAATTTCTCAATCGCAATCAGTTCAGAATTGGTAACAGACTCGGCCTCCGACAATATGCGTGTCGTCTCTGTCAGATTATGTTGCAATCGCTGTTCATCAGCTGTTCCTACTTTATCTGCTTGGAAGGCCCGATTCAAGTCTTGAATGAGAGCCAAAACGTCTTGAATAATCTGTGTCTTTTCCATAAAAGACCCTCCTTGTTTTTAATAAATTTAGTATATCAAATTAGACAAAAATATTCAAGTCCCTTACTTTTTCATAATATTGATGACCCCAGGATCAAATCCATCAGAAGTTCTCGTAACGGTTCGTTTTACAGGAAAAATTACCATTACGATTGCGAGAAGCAGACAAATCATTGTAACTATCCGTTTCATACATACCTCCTTTTTTATATAACTAATTTTTCAATATATTTCCTTACCCATTGTTACTAAAAAATTCTTCAATGACAAATATAACTTTGTATTTCCTTGTAACTTGTATAAAACTAGTGCCTGCTCATACAAGTCTAAAACTTCATCTTCTCTCAATAAGCCTTTGCTGATATTCCCCAACAAACATAGTAAATCTGGCAATAAAAAACTACTGTTGTAGGCATTCAATTGGTTAATCAGTTCTGTCACTTCATCTAAAGCTAAGTTCGTCTGTTTTCGTTTTAGAAGAAATCTAGCATAATTGTAACCAATCTTTATATAGGCTTGAAAGTCAGCATTGATTGATAAATCCAGCTTATTCACCTCTGATTTTACATTGCTGACCAACTCCATATATTTGTCATCTTCACCAACTTCACCTAGAAAAATAGTGTAACTGTTCAAAAAATCTAAATAAAAATAGTAATGAGGAGCGATAATAGCATTTAGTCTATCAAACTCTTTTGTCGCAAAATCCCTTTCATTGTATAAGTAAAATCGAACCAAGATAAAAATATAATCTAAATAAGCTTTATCTTCCTCATTCAATAAGTGCCTACTTTCCACCTCTTTCACATACAATTGCTCTACAATTTCATAATTTCTGAGAAGCAATTGTTGGGAGAAAATAGTTCGTATTTTTCCTATACTATGTCTACTTTCTTGAACAAATTCCTCAAAAAAATAATTCATGGTCACACCCAGCCTATTAGACAGTAGAAAAAGGATTTCCGATGAGGGAGAAAGGTTGGTATTTTCAATTCTACTAATCAAACTCTGCTCACAAATATCCTTAGCTAAAGCACTCTGAGTCAGTCCAAGTTCTTTTCTTCGTTGCTTAAAACGACTACCACTTATACTATTCATAACATACTCCAAATTTATTTAAGAATATTATACTCTTTTTTAAAATGAATATCATCATTTTTATATTAATATTTTCATTTTATATTGACTACATTTAAAAATATTGATATAATAGTATACAGAGAAGATATTTTCTATAAATAAATGCAGAATATAACATGAAAAAGATTGTTTTGCGTTCAGCCTTGCTACTATCTATCATTAGCCCAATAGTAACAACTACAACTCTATCTGTAAATGCTGAAACCTCGCTAAGAGTTGCAGCACTCCCTCGTTCCTATTACATTAACAGTAAATTATTCGTAGTTAAAAAGCTAACTCAAACTAGATACTACGATGAATATCCACACGGTGTAAAGTACGATGGCTATTTACGCTTAACCGATTATCAAAAAACTAGTGACGGTTATTACTTAGCCTACTATGCAGGAACTATCTCTAGATAAAAATTAATTCCTGTCTCTACAATCTCTTCTCTTTTGGAGGTATCTATGTTTCAAATTGAAGGTAAGCTATTTTTCCGTAGCAAGAAAAACTTAGTCGCTATCTTGGTCTTGTTGATGACGATTCTAGCTAGTTCCCTTCTAGCAGGCTACCACAATCGCCAGGCCAAGCTAAAGGTCATCCAACACTATGAACAGTCTGTCCAAAATTTTGAAAATATCATACAAGATTTAGAAACACAGTATCAGACTCAAACTCTCAGTGAAGAGGATTACCAGGCTGAAAAAACATTCTTTACAAACTATATCGCCAACTTCCAAAAGGAGATTGAGGCGGTCAAGAAGGAGGACTGGACCTATTTTTATGAGAAAAATATCCAGCACTATCAGCAGGATGGTCAATACATCAGCCTTTCCTACCAAAGCTATGATTTTACCCCACAAACCATCGAAAATACCTTCTTGATGTCCAAGTATCTGTTAGAAAAGGAGATACCCTCTGCCTTTCCAACTGAGCTTTACCTGACAGCCTTTGAGAATCCCAAAACACCAACAGATAGAGAAATCGTCAAGAGCCTGGGGCAGCAGGCCTTAAAAGGAACCAGTCATGAAATCTGGCAGGGTCAAAAACAGCTAGGCCTGGTCATCACTCTTCCTCTCTTTCTCTTAACTTTCACCAATTTTTTCATCAAAGACCAGCAGGGAACTAGCCGGCAGATTCGCCTTTTACAGACCCTAGGGCTGACTAGAATCCGAATTACAACCAATAAATACCTAGCCTTCCTAACACTCTATACTGCCCTCTTTCTAACCCTCTATCTGAGCCATTTGCTCATCGCTTTTTTACTAAATGGCAATAGTAGCTGGATTTATCCCGTCACCACCTATATTAGTAAGAGAATTGATTCCAGCCTGATCCAAACAGCTATCAAACCTATTTACCAGGTCATCTTGCTAGCCTGTGGCATGCACTATCTCTACCTTCTATTTTTGCTGGGAGTGGCACAGACCTTGGCTAGAGTCTTAAAAAATGGACTGGCTGGACTGGTTGTCACACTAGGCATAGCTATCAGTGCCAACTTCTATCCCCATATCTTAAATCCATTCAGCCTTTGGAATGCAGGCAATCTGGCAGACGGAAGTGCTATCATCTACCATCAATTGACAGGATACAGCATTCCAAAAGTCTTCACAGTCCTGCTCATCAGTAACCTACTCATCTATTGCCTGCAATTCTATCTCCTGACAAGAAAAAGTGAGGTCTAACCATGCGATTATCCATACACAATTTGTGCAAATCCTACGGGAAAAAGAACATACTAGACCAGCTAAACCTAGAACTGGTGGAACCTGGAATTTGGGCCTTGATTGGACCAAATGGAGCTGGAAAGACAACCCTCCTAGACTGCATTGCCAACCTGCAATCCTTTGATTCGGGAGAGATTTCAATAAATGGCAAAAAGCACGATAATACAAATGTCTACCAAACCTTTGCCTACCTGCAGGACAACCGTGTCCTCTACCCTGAATTGACGGGGCTGGAACACTTGCGGTTGGTCCAGGCTATCCAAGATTTACCCAAAGAGCGGATTGAGGAAGTCATCCAAGAAATCGGTATCCGTGATTATGTGAATATCCCTGTCAAAAATTATTCCCTGGGAATGAAGCAACATCTCCTGCTGGCTATCGGTATAATGAACAAGCCCCAGGTCATGCTCTTGGATGAACCCTTGAACGGCTTGGACCCGACCAGCTACATTCAAACCCGAAAATTGCTCCAGAAACTAGCCAAAAATGGTTCAACCATTATCGTGTCTTCCCACCAATTAAACGAAGTAGACCAACTAACCGACCAACTGCTCTTTCTTAAACAGGGAAAAATCATTGAGTGGAAACTGGAACAGGTTGGGCGACAATATGCCGTTCAGACTAGTGACAATCAGACAGTTTTGCAGAAACTTAGACAAGTAAATGGATTGACTTTGGTCAATGATAGCATTCAGGTAGACACGAGTGTTCATAGTCTGCATTTCTACCTAGACCAAGTCATGACGTGTCAGGTGGAAATTCTGGATATTACACCTCAGGAACACCAGTCCGAAGAGATTTATAAAGAACTATTTGAATAGGGAGGTCTGACCATGAAGCTACTGTCCCTTTTCATCCTACGACTGAGACGCAATGCTATTTTTCTATCCCTGATAACCGCTATCGCCCTCATCCCACTTGCCCTGTCCTATCGGAATGTCCTAGAGGCCGAAAACCTACGATTTGAGGATCGATCCCGTATCATACAAGTCAAAAAAGAAGCTGAAATTGTCTTGTATGCTGACGATAAGGAAGCTCAAGCCTTAGACCAGGAAAGCATGGATTATTATAAAAAACTCTTGGAACTGACGACCACCTACTTAGAAAAGGAACATATCCAAGGAAAAAGTCAGGAGGTCTTGGAAACGGAGTTAGAACTCTACCAGACCATGCAAAACTGGGAGGCAAACGGGCACAATATCAATCATTTTACAAACAGCGAACTGGCAGAACGTATCACAGTCTATAAAAAAGTTCTAGAGCAAACTCTTACCTTTCACTATCCTACTGCTCCCAAGGATTTTTATCTGACCTTGTTGCAACTTCTTCCTGCCAGTATCTATATCATCCCCCTTGTCATCTGCTGTCTCTTAGCTTGGCTCCTCATGACCGACCTTTCCAAACATCGTGGCCTACTCTTTATCAACGGACTATCCCCTAGTCAATATGCCACTAGCTTGACCCTGCTTGCTCTTCTTCTACAAGTTGCTATCTATGTTCTCATCCTGTTCATGCTACTTCTATTGGCACATCAGTTCCAATTTACATTCCAAGAAGACTATCCTCTACTAGTCGGCACAAATACTCTATCTACCATATCTATCAGGGAACAATTACAGAAACTCCTGCTGGTAATGGCTGGTGTGACAGGTTTCTATCTGACCTTTATCCGATTAGCAACTGCTAAAGTCCTACAAACATACAAGCGAAAATAAGCCACCTCGAAAATGGTGGCTTTTTGAATGCAAAAAAACAGGCTCATTGTCAACTGTAGTGGGTAGACGAAAAGCTAACACCTAGAGAGGACGAAATTCGTTCTCTCATTTTTGATGTTCAAAGCAATATATATCTTGGTTTTAAAGTTCGTAAAGTTCCTAAAGCCGAACGCTTGCCTCTTGATGTCTTTGATGAGTTTATTGGTCGCTTCCAGCTTAGCGTTGGAATATGGAAGCTCCATGGCGTTCGTGATGTACGTTTTATACTTTAGAAAAGTTTTAAAAACAGTTTTAAAGGCAGGATTGACAAGATCCAAATTGTCTTCTAGAAGCTCGAAGAAATATTTCGAGTTCATCTCTTGGAAATGGAAGAGAAGGATCTGGTAGAGTTCGTAATAGAATTTCAATTCATTTGAGAAATCCAATGTCTTCTGGACAACCTCTCTCGGTGTTACTGTTTGCCCAAAAGTGCGGGAATAGAAGCGATTTCGAGACAGTTTTCGACTATCTTTTTGGAGAATACGCCAGTGATTTTTCATGGATCGATAAGGTAGGGAACGCGTATCGAAAGTCTTCATAATATCAATTCTAGTCGTCATCATAGCACGGCTCAGGTGTTGGATAATGTGAAATCTATCAAGGACAATTTTAGCTCTTGGAAATAGTTTTTTGATGATGGGAATATAGCTACCCGACATGTCCACTGTTACGACCTCGACAGTTTCTCTGACTGCCCTAGGATACTTGTAGAAATAGTTCTTTATGGTTGCTTGGCGGTTATTCTCTAGAATGGTCACAATGCGTCTCGTCTCAAAATCCTGAGCAATAAAGGCGAGTTTTCCCTTGTTCCGACTAAATTCATCCCAGCTCAAGACTTTTGGTAATTTCGTAAAATCATGCTCAAATTGAAACTGAGCCAGTTTCCTCTGGACGACCGATACGGAAATATGTAGTCTCCTAGCGATGACTGATATGTAAAGCCCTTTGTCAAGTAAAAACAATCGAACTGATTAAAAAATGAAAAGTATCTAGAAAGAGCCTAGTTCTTAGCTTCGGGCATTGGCCACTCTGATATTCGTGGATTGGTTACCTACAGGTCAATGGTTCTGCCGCGAGTCCTACTCTCTATAAGCGTGGATCACAATTGTGCCACTTAGTCGTTTCGTAGATGACTCAAACCTTGAAGTCCTAAACTCCTTCAAGATACTTTCCATTCAAACATGATTTCAATCCTTATTTCTGTCCAAATTCACCCAGTGATTTTGGATAGAAATAGGGATTCCTCATCGCTCTGCGATGATAAAACTTAATGGTCAAAAGTGTACATGAAAACAAGCGCTAACTTCAAGCTATTCTTCCTGTCATCATCCCCCAAATAAAACCAGACAATTCTCGTGCAATAGCTGTTTTAGCAACATTTTGTTTCTTATTTTTTCCTAGAACAAGTGTGCGATAACGTCTTCTTAAGCGTTCATTAGCCTTATCCGCATAAGCAATCACCTCCACTCGGTTTCCACTTTGTCTCCTTTTCAATTCTTTGGATTTATACCCAATCGTCCCCTTAGCCAATGATTGTGCAGCTTCTATCAGAAGTCGTCTCACATGGCTATTCCCAGCTTTGGTGATAGCACCTCTTCTCTCCTTGTCGCCGCTAGAATTTTCGCTAGGAGTTAGCCCAAGATAAGAAGCAAAATGTTGAGCTGTCGCAAAGCGATTAAAATCACCGATTTCTGTCACAATGGAAAGAGCAGTTAGTGTTTTAATGCCAATAAAGCAAGAAAGCCGTGAGACCTTCTCTTGATAACTGTCGCTTTGACCCAGTTGCTCAATTCGTGCATCATACCGTTCTATTTGATCTACTAATTTCTCATAGGTCAATAGATATTCTGTCAAAATCTCTGCATAAAGTCCATCAGGATTTAGGGAACGGAGCCAGCGGACATGTTTCTGTGTCCAATTACTGCTTCCCTCGGTATAGCGAAAATCATGTCGGAGACAGAAGGCAAGAATTTGTTGTTTGATTTTCTTCAGAGCCACTTTGTGGTCTGTTCTCATGCGGATATATTCTTTGACTTGTTCATCCTCAACAGTAGGAATATGAACAGGCCGATAGCTACGAAAGGCCAGAGCTTTTGCGAGCTGAGCTGCATCTTTTTTATCAGTCTTAACACGCTTAGATCCTTCCTTCATCACCGTTGTAGGCGCCATCACGATACAAGGAATCCCGTGAGCTTGTAGCTGGTGATATAGGGTAAATCCAAGACATCCGGCTTCGTAGCCACATAACACTTCTGCATCTTGACCATATAAACGACGAAGCTCATTCACATAGTTCACAATATAGCTAACATTTGGACCAACTTTAGTGCTATGTTTGAATTGATTCGCCATCATATCATAATAGCAGAGTGAAAAACTTTCTTTGTGAACATCCATTCCGATGAAAAGTGTGGTAAAATGAAACATATAAGACCTCCAATTGAGTGTGGTAATTCCTGTTAGAAGTTGATTGTTTTTTTATTCTAGTGTACAGGTAAATCCACGAATTCTCAACTGGGGGTCTTTACATATTGTCTATATTGGTCATGTTTTCTGTATGGAGTTGTGTCACTTTCTCCCAAATAGGTTGTGAAATCTGACAGTTTTTCTTGACTAGAGTTGTCTCAGCTACAGTCACTTTTTGGCAAGATTTGCATTGAAACCGCCGTTTCTTAAGCAAGAGGAGGGTCGGAAAGCCCTGGCAATCCAAAATCGGAATCTTTGACGACTTTTGAAAGTCGTACTTGATACACTTTCCTTGGCAATGAGGACAACCAGGGCTGTCGTAATCTAGCTTTGCCCTGATTTCTAGATGGGTCTGATGTTTCAAAACAAAGAGAATTTTGATGTTTTTGTCTTTGATTCCGATTAGTTCTGTGGTATGATAAAGTTGTTCCATATGAGTCTTTCTAATGTGAGTGTGGTTGCTTTTCATTATAGGTTATATGGGACTTTTTGTATATATTCAAAAAGGCTCCATAATCTCTATGGTGGATTTACCCACTACAGAAATTATAGAGCCAAAAAACGATGCCGAACAGGCATCGTTATATTCTTTTATTTAACAGCCTCTAAAGCCGCTTCATAGTCTGGGTGTTCGTTGACATTGTCCAGGTATTCTACATAGGTGATTTCATTGTCGGCATTGAGGACAAAGACCGCACGCGCCAACAAATTCCACTCCCGCATGAGCACACCGTAGGATTTACCAAAGGCATGGTCATAGTAATCCGACAGGGTCACTGCATCTTCCAAACCTGCAGCGCCACACCAGCGTTTCTGAGCAAAAGGCAGGTCTGCCGAGATAGTAATGACAACCGTATTGTCACGATCAGCCAACTCCTGATTGAAGCGACGAGTCTGGGTATCGCAAATCCCTGTATCAATAGAAGGCACAACACTGATGACCTTAGTCTGCTTGCCAAAGTCCTTCAAACTTTTCAAACTCAGATCATTGGCCATGAGGACAAAATCAGGGGCTACATCTCCCACTCGTAACTGTGGACCTACCAAGGTCACCGGTTTTCCAATAAAGGTTGTCATATCTATCTCCCTTGCACTTAATATATCTATTGTAAGCGTTTATGACTAAAATTACCAGTTTTTTGACTGCTAATTTTAGTAAGTTATCTATCTAAATTTGCATTCTCTAGGTCTTCCTCAAGAATTTCAATAAAACGCTTGGCTATTGGGCTCAACACCACTCCTTTTTTCCAAAGAAGCTGCAAGCTATCCGTTGACAAATCTAGAGGACGAAAGACCAGTCCACTTCCATCATAGCTTGTATCAACAATTCCGTCCAAACAAAGAGCAATCCCAACCCCAGCCTTTACTAATAAAGAGGCATTGTAGAGGAGATTGTAGGTCGCTACGATCCGATAATCGCCTAATCCAGCAAAGATAGACTTATCAACATTGCTTTGGGAGGAAACAATCAAGGGATAGGCTAGAACATCGCTCAGCACTAGCTCTTCTTTAGAAGCTAAAGGATGAAAACGAGGGACTAGAATCCCCCAACTATCTCGGTTAAGTAAAGGCAGACTGTCAAATTTTTTTGTAGAATAGCGCCCGAAGGTAATCCCAACATCTTGAATACCATCTTGCAATTGTTCTAAAATATGGTCTGCATTTCCACTTTGAATGTGCACTCTCGTATTGGGATACTGACTGGTTAAGCTTGCGATTGCTCTTGCAATAGGCTCCAAAGACTGACTCTCTGCTGCACCAATGTAAAGGTCACCAGAAATCATCTCCGTTGGGCGAAGAGTATCTTCTGTTTTTTTAACCAAACTGGTAATTTCCAATGCGCGATTGTAGAGATATTGCCCTGCTTCTGTCAGCTGAATTTCTCTACTCCCACGATAAAACAAAATGGTGTCTAACTCTTGCTCCAATTCTTTTATTTGCCGTGATAAGGTGGGCTGAGTAATGTGTAAGCTCTGAGCCGCATTTGATATGGATCCTGTTTGTACAATGGCAATAAAATAGGTCAATACACGAATATCCATCATCTACCTCCAACTTTTTTACTTTATTATACCATGCTCATAAGGCATATAAAACATATAAAATAGGTATTTGTAATATCTTTGTTTCCCTGATATGATAAGAATCAAGAAGAGGAGGAAGAAACATGAAATCAATAAAAATGACAGAAGAATGGGATAAAACATTTCCAAAGAGTGACAAGGTTGAACACCAAAAAGTGACCTTTCAAAATCATTTTGGTATCACCTTAGTGGCAGATCAGTACAAACCAAAACAGATTCAAGAGAAATTACCCGCCATTGCTGTTGCAGGTCCATTTGGAGCAGTTAAAGAACAGGCTTCCGGTCTCTATGCTCAAGAAATGGCGGAACGCGGCTTTTTAACCATTGCTTTCGATCCATCTTATACAGGAGAGTCCGGTGGTAGCCCGCGCTACATGAACTCACCTGACATCAATACAGAAGATTTTCAAGCAGCGATCGACTATCTATCTACCTTAGATGAGGTTGATACGGAAAACATTGCTATTATCGGAATCTGTGGTTGGGGAGGAATTGCCCTAAATGTCGCAGCCCTTGACCCTCGTGTCAAGGTGACCGTAGCATCCACTCTCTATGATTTGTCTCGCGTTACTAGAAAGGGTTATTTTGATGAATCCGATACAGAGGAGTCTCGCTATCAGATGCGTTTAGCACTTGCCAAACAACGGACTGAGGATTTCAAAAATCACAACTATCAACTTGCAGGTGGCGTGATTGACCCGCTGCCAGATGATGCGCCACAATTTGTCAAAGATTATTATGCCTACTATAAAGAACAACGAGGCTACCATGAACGTAGCCTAAATTCAAATCAAGGATGGGCCATCCAAGCAGGTACAAGCCTCTTAAACACTCATCTACTAGATAGCATTGGAGAAACTAGAAATGCAGTCCTTGTTGTTCATGGTGACAAGGCGCATTCCTACTATATGGGCAAAGATGCTTTTGAACAATTGACAGGTGGCAACAAGCAGATGATAACAGTCGAAGGTGCAAGCCATACAGACCTCTATGATCAAATGGAAATTATTCCATTCGAGGAAATCGAGGCATTTATCCGCCAACACTTTGCATAAGAAAAGGAAAAGTTGCTATGATTGAAGCAGTTTTTAAGGAGTTTATTGATAGAGATCGCTTGGTGCCAGAAAAAGCTGGCCTACGCCAGCTCATATCCGATATTCAAAGAGAGAATCAGCCCCTTGTTCAAGAATTGAATACTTCCATTCAAACCGTTGACAGCACACGAAAACTCGTTGAACAGCTCACATTGGAAAAGATTGACGAATCCGTTATCATCAATCCCCCTTTCCAAACAGATTTTGGACGTCATATTCATTTCGGAAAGGATATCTACATCAACAAAGATGTCTTTATGGTAGACTTGGGAGGTATTTTTATTGAAGATCAGGTTTTGATTGGTCCCCGTGCTAAACTGATTTCCGTCAACCATCCCTTGAAAGCGGAAGATCGTCACAAACTTGAACTCAAATCAGTTCGTATCCAGCAAAATGCCTGGATAGGTGCAGATGCGACGATTTTACCTGGAGTGACAATTGGTAAGAATGCGGTGGTGGCTGCTGGTGCGATTGTCACAAAAGATGTATCTGACAACACACTCGTAGCAGGCGTTCCTGCAAGGATAATAAAAACACTAATCTAAGAAAAAATCCCTATAGACTGATAAGAGGTAGCCTCTCCAGTCTGTAGGGATTTTTAGCAGTGATATCTGTCAGAAAACTAATTGTCTATTTTCACTCTTTTCAATCGCAGAGCGTTCAAGACGACTGACACTGAGCTGAGGGCCATGGCTGCACCTGCAAACATAGGATTGAGCAGAGGTCCACCAAATGCATGTAATAGCCCCATGGCTATTGGAATACCAATCACATTGTAAGCAAAGGCCCAGAAGAGATTTTGCTTGATGGTCCGCATGGTTGCCTGGCTGAGTTTGACAGCCTTGACCACATCCAAAATATCACTATGCATGAGGACAATGTCGGCAGACTCAATGGCAATATCAGTCCCTGAACCAATGGCTAGACCCACATGTGCTTGAGCTAGAGCTGGGGCATCGTTGATGCCATCCCCTACCATGGCGACTGTCTTGCCCTGTTCTTGTAAGTGCTTGACTTGGTTAGCCTTGTCATCTGGCAGAACCTGACTGACCACCTGCTCAATGCCGACATCCTTGGCAATGGCTTTGGCAGTTTTTTCATTATCTCCAGTCAGCATGACAACTTCTAGTCCCATGGTTTGCAGAGCCTGGACAGCCTGACGGCTGGTCCCTTTTACTTTATCAGCAATGGCAATGACTGCTAGTAATTCTTGCTGGCTTGCTAGGAAAACAGGCGTCTTAGCTTGATGGGCAAATGTTTCCGCAACTGCACATCCTTTGGAAACATCAATTCCCTGTTCCCGTATCAACCTTTCATTTCCCAGATAGATGGTCTGCTCGGCTATTGTCACCGAAAGACCACGGCCTGAAAGCGCCTGAAAATCTGTGGCGGGCAAGAGATCAATCTTTTCTGTATGAGCAGCTTGCAGGAGGGCCTGAGCCAATGGATGCTCGGAAAATTGCTCGCTACTTGCTGCCAACTGGAGGACCTGCTCACGATTTTTAGTAGATAAGAGATGAACGTCTGTCACCTGGGGCTTGCCCTCAGTAATGGTCCCAGTCTTGTCGAAGACAATGGTGTTCACACCTTGTAGGGTTTCAATAGCTTGACCAGACTTGAACAAAAGACCATTTTCTGCCCCTTTTCCAGTCCCAACCATGATAGCCGTCGGAGTTGCCAGCCCCAAAGCACAAGGGCAGGCGATGACCAAGACGGCGATGATAATACTTAATGAAAAAATCCAGGATTCTTGACCCAAGAAGTACCAGGCCAGACCGGACAAGAGAGCCAAGCCCATGACAACTGGAACAAAGACGGCTGATACTTGGTCAGCCAATTTGGCAATAGGGGCCTTAGAACCTTGAGCCTCTTCTACCAAGCGAATAATCTGGGCCAGAGTCGTATCACGACCAACTTTGGTAGCCTGCATGGTAATGGCACCTTGCTGGTTAAGGGTGCCGCCAAAAACATTATCGCCTAGAGCTTTCTTCACTGGTAGACTCTCACCCGTCAGCATAGACTCATCCACACGTGTTTGGCCTTCGAGAACCTGACCATCAACAGGAATCTGCTGACCTGGACGAACAATGACCTGGTCACCGACCACCACTTCTTCAATCGGCACTTGTATTTCCTGACCATTTCGCAAGACCTGGGCCGTCTTAGGAGCCAGATCCATCAATTTCTTAATCGCCTCAGAAGTCTGACCTTTGGACCTAACTTCAAAATATTTTCCTAGGGTAATCAATGTCAAGATAACGGCGGCTGATTCAAAATACAGTTCTGGATGGTGACCGTGCATGGCCACTTCTTTCCCCATCAGAAGAAACGCAATCATCAAAAGACCCTGAACCAAGGCTGTCCCTGTCCCAACAGCAATCAAGGAATCCATATTTGGATGGCCTTGCAAGAGAGTTTTAAAGCCTTTTTGGAAAAAACTGCGTCCGATATAGAGGATAGGGATGAGCAAGATGACTTGGCTGATCGCATAGACTAGCGGTTGATGGAGCAAAGCTGGTAATGGAAGCCCTCCCCAAGGCAACATAGGCCCCATAGCAATATAGAGCAATGGAAGAGTAAATGCTGCTGACCAGACAAATCGATGCCACAGCTTTTCTTCCTTGCTCGGTCCCTTGTCCGCAGCCTCTTCTACTTCTTCTGGTCGAATCAGCTGATAACCTGCCTGCTCAACTGCTCTTTCAAGACTAGCTGGATTTTGCCTATGACGGCTATAACGGATAGTCGCCTTTTCTGTTGCCAGATTGACACTAACTTCTTCTACACCCTCTAGTTTTCCCAGAGCTTTTTCAACCGTCAGAGCACAGGAAGCGCAGGTCATACCTGAAATATCATAAGACTCGGTCACCAAGTTATCGACTAACTGATACCCCGCCTTTTCAACTGCCTGACGAATATCTTCTAGTCCCAAAAGCTTTTCATCATAGCTAACACTCAATTTTTCAGTCGCTAGGTTGACACTGACTTCTTCCATTCCTGCTAGTTTACCAACCGCTTTCTCAACCGTCATAGCACAGGAAGCACAGGTCATACCTTGAATGGGATAGCTTGCTTGTTTCATAGGTTACTCCTTTTCTGACTACATCTGTAAACAAATTATACAATATACGACTACATTTGTAAACAAAATTGTTTCAAAAAAGTAGATTGAATTCAATCCAACCTACTTTTACGTATTCATTTATTCTTTACTGGATTTTTTTCGATGAAGAAAAATTGCTGTTAAAATTCCTGCAACACCTAGCGCCACCAACAAGAGGCTGACTTGCTCACCTGTACTAGGAAGACTTGATTTACCTTTTTTATTGGTAGGTGTTACTTTCTTATCTGAAGACACTACTGTTCCGCTGGAGGAGGAAGTATCCGTAGCTCCTCCTGTATCAGAAGCACTTGTAGACTGACTTGTACTGCTTGAAGTACTGGTTGAGGTTTCGGTACCACTTGATGATGGTTCAGTACTGCTTGATGAGTCGGTGCTGCTGGATGACGGAGGTGTTGCTGCTTCAATTTTTGCCATCATTTCAGCTTCAACAGCTTTTAGTTGGGCAAAAATCTCTGCTGAACGAGCCAAGGTTTCCTCGGTTACAGTTGGAGCCAGGGCTACAGCTGCATCTTCTGAAAGTTCAGCATATTGAGCATCAAGAGTTGCCTGTACAGCAATCCAGTCATTTTCAAGGGCTATCCATTTTTCTTGAATCGATGTACCAAATAACTCTGGGTGTGAGATGGCCATCTTATCAATATTTTGTACCGTCCAGTACCATGAATTCGTATCATAAGAAGCTGAGCGATTTTTAAAGGCTTCATAAGTATCAGTCACAATACCATAGAATGGAACATACGGTGTATTCCTTGTCTGAGCCAAGCCCAACCACACTGTACCACCGAAGGCTGATGGTAAGCTACTATTGATCTGATAAACATGGGCATCGATGACGTTTTCATTACCAAGAGCGTATTTATAAGTCGCATCTACCACTTGGTCATTCGCACCATTATCCCCTTGTTTTACCTTGCCTGCTTCATCGTCTGGACGAAATTCTGGAAGATGTTCAAAACGGTTACGTTGTAAGGCAAAGGTATCTTGTAAACTAAAGCGACGACTTGGATCTGTTGGCTGACGTAGCAAATCATACACAGCATCTTCATAGGTTACAGACGATGCTGGATCCATCAATTTAATACCTGCATACACACGGGAACGGTCTGCTTCAGCATAAGTTGCAGGACCATATGATTTAGCAATATGGAACTGTCCATCGACTGTCACATAATTATCCGCTTGTTTGGCTACTTCTTCAACCTTTGCAGAAGCAATCACATTTTCTGTATCGGTAAAATCAACATGACCTAGATAGTAAGTATTTGCAAAAATTGCATACTTATCTTCAGGGAACTTGATGGCTACGTATTGGTGTCCTGACAAGATTTCCATGTACCAAACTTCATTTTTGTCAGCAATAATAACAATATTCCCTTCTGCTGAGCCTTTTTCATCGATTGTCTTTGCAATCAACTCAACACCTTCACGCGCACTAGTGACCCTAGGAAGAACATAATCAATCAAAATTGGTTCTCCCAGCCCTCCAGCTTCAACTAGAGGATCAACTGCTAAGACTTTAGCATTTGGAATAGCTGTTACAGTAGCAGTCATGGATACGCCTTTTTCATTAAAACCATGCGCCCCATAATTACCATTTGAACCATCCCCACGCGCCGCATCAGGCGTAGAGGTGTACTTGAACTCATTTGCCAAGTGTGGTGCTGTAAAACCAAATGTTTCATCCACCAACATATCTCCCTCAGCATAGCTTGCTGCTGGAACCACAATATAATTTTTATTGTGCGCTCCATTATCTGGTGGATAGGGATAATCTTCCGTTCTACCATAAAGGATAGAACCATCCGTTGTCAACCCTTTCCCAATGATAAAGCCTGAGCAGGCCTGAACAAGTTGAGCAGGGAATAGGCAAACCAACATTAGAAATGTGGCTATACGAACAAAAGTCTTTTTCATAGACTTCTCCTTTCATATAATAAAATACCCATTTGCACATATATTGTATCGCAAAAGCACCTGCCTTGCAAGTGCTTCTAGATATATTTTACACATTTTTTCTAGCCAACATGGTCGCAAACCGCATCTTAAGGAAATTGCCATTTTCATCCCGCTTATGGAGTTGACCAAAATCTTCATTGTATTTGACCAGTTCCCAGTCACGGTAGTATTCCTTCAACTCACCTGCTCCAAAAGTAAAGGAGAAATTCATAGGACAGGGCGCATCTTCCGTATCCATAGCCGCCACAATCAAGTTATAGCCACCAGGTCGTGTCTGCTCCTGCATATTGCGGATAATGGCTGGCACCCGATCCCGCTCCAAGAACATAAAGACCACTGTTGAGATAATCCAGTCGTAATCCTGCTCCAGACTAGCTGAGTTAATATCGTAAGTCCCAGCCTGCAAGTCCAAGTCCTCCACTTCCTTGACCTGCAAGAGTGTCTGGATGCTGGGCACATGTTTATCAACTGCCGTCACCTCAAATCCCTGCTGAGCCAAGTAGAGACTGTTCCTGCCATGACCACAGCCCAGGTCCAAGACCTTACAAGGTTTGATAGTATGTAAGGCCTCCAAGACTTCCGAATGCGTCCGAGTATAGTCATACTTTTTGGCAAAATAGTCTTCTGGTTGACAGAAAAATTCCAAGAAAAACTCCGTATCCTCTGTCAACAGGGTCACCCGATGCCAAGCCTGTGGCTCCACAAAAGGAATATCGTCTGTCGGACCATAAACATATTCTCCCAAAATCTCATTATCATCTGAAATGGGCTCAAATTTGAGCTGGCCTTTCAAGACCTTGATTTTGGCCCAAGTACCCACCTTGGTATTGTGCTTGGTCAAAAAATGCTGGGGAACCGTATCCTGATTCCAAATGGGCATCCGTTTGTAAGGAACTAAAACCGTCATTATCTCTCCTTTTCTTTCCAATACACTTAGCCTATCATAAAGAAAATTGGAATTCAAACCTATTTTTTACTTGACTTGGAGTGAACTCTAAGGTGTATAATAGTTCATATCAATCAGAAAGGATATTTACTAACAAGTAAATGTGTGATAAATATGAAAGCAGCTATTTATGAAAAAGCCGGTAAGATGACCGTTGCAGAAATCGAAAAACCAAGTCTTCAAGCCAAGGATGATGTCATTATCAAGGTCGTGCGGGCCTGCGTCTGTGGGTCAGACCTTTGGGGCTACGGTGAAGATATTCACCATGACCACGGTGACACCAACTCTGGTCATGAAGCCATCGGTATCGTTGAAGAGGTAGGCGAAGACATTACAACACTAGTTCCTGGTGACTTTGTGATTGTTCCATTTACACATGGTTGCGGACACTGTGATGCCTGTCGCGCTGGCTTTGACGGTACTTGTGACAACCATCCAGGCTACACCAACTGGGGCAACAACTACCAGTCTCAATACATTCGTTTCCACTACGGCAACTGGGCCTTGGTCAAAATTCCTGGCCAACCGAGCGACTACTCAGAAGGCATGATTAAATCACTTCTAACATTGGCAGATGTTATGCCTACAGGCTACCACGCAGCCCGCGTAGCAGATGTCAAACCTGGTGACAAGGTTGTTGTCATCGGTGATGGTGCAGTGGGTCAATGTGCCGTCATTGCTGCAAAAATGCGCGGAGCTTCTCAGATTATCATGATGAGCCGTCACGCGGACCGTCAGCAAATGGCTTTGGAATCAGGTGCTACTGCCATCGTAGCAGAACGGGGCGAAGAAGGCATTGCTAAAGTTCGTGAAATTCTTGGTGGAGGCGCTGATGCTGCCCTAGAATGTGTTGGTACAGAAGCCTCCATTGACCAAGCACTCGGTGTCCTTCACAATGGTGGTCGTATCGGTTTTGTCGGTGTGCCACACTACAACAACCACGCCCTTGGCTCAACCTTTGCACAAAATATCATTATCGGTGGTGGCTCTGCTTCTGTCACAACCTATGATAAGGAAATTTTGCTCGATGCTGTTCTCAAAGGCGACATCAACCCAGGTCGTGTTTTCACCCAAACTTACAGCCTAGACAATATTGACCAAGCCTACAAAGACATGGCCAACCGTAAAACGATTAAAGCAATGGTGACGGTGGATTAAGAAAGACGGTGGATTAAGAAAATAGAACAAAACCCCAGAAGTTCATTACATAAACTTCTGGGGTTTCGTATAATTTATAGAAAGATAAAAACGGAACCATCCCACTCATTAGAACTACTAATACTCAACGGGAGTAGAAAGGTCCAGTTTCAACATTTGCAATAACAGAAGCAAGTGTTAAGCATGAATTTTTTTATCTGCAATTGCATCCGTGAGGGTCTGTGAGAAATTCAATCCTAGTTCACGTCCTAGAGTGTCTGCCCAGCGTGGGATAGTGAGTGTTTTCTTTACTGGCTCTTGACTGCCCAAATACTTTGCAACGTCCACCATCACCATGGAGATAAAAGACTTGCTAGAATCGTAAACCATCTCAAAATCCTCATTACGGAAAGGGTTATTATCTACTAATGACAAAGTGTTTATAGAAGACGGGGTAGGAATGTCTCTTCCATTCTCGATATAATCAGCTAAGTTCATGCCTAACCAATCGCTAGCCATTGCCATAGCGTCCGCCATATCCTCGCCTTGAGTTGCTGAATGCTCAAAATCAGGGAAAGTTACAAAGTAAGGGGCGTTAGCTCCGTCTGTATCATCAAAATAAAATAAAGCTGGATAAGTGACAAGCATAGTTTACCTCCAAAAGAAAACAAGCGGTAGGCTGTTGTTATAACAGCCCTGCTTGCTTTTTGATACCCCTTTCGGTGTATTTGTTTATTTCACCGTGGGGAATGGTTATAGGTCGCTCGCCTGCTTTTTCAAGTTTCACGTGTGACCCCTTACCGCCTTTGGTTTTTGTCCAACCATGGGCGGTAAGTAGCTTAACCATTTCTTTTTGTGTCATAGGCATAGCGCTTTTACCTCCTGACAAGATTATTATATCATACGTATTACACGTATTCAACTATAAAGAATCAGAAAATGTCTGAAATTTGTGACTGATACTCAATGAAAATCAAAATAAAAAAAGACAGTTCAGTAAACAAACTGAACTGTTCCATATTTTAAGACACATTATTTCCAAGTTCTTAATTCTGTCCATCCAATCGCATTACTAATAGTATAAGTCTTTCCAGCGTTGACATACTTATTCGTACCTAGATATCTCACCTTAAGATCGTACTCATTCAAATTATAATTAGCTTTTACAATAATATGTCCATAAGTGTATGGAGGTACATTATGAGAAACCCCTAAACTAACAGTAACCCCATGTCCAGTATTTGGGTCAGCAAAACTATAAGAAACTGGAGGGGTAAGAGTTGCTCCAGCCTCACCACCATAAGCATTAATTGATATTGCTCCACTAGTATAAGTTTTTGGAATAGACCTTACAAATACTCTCTTAGTATCAGCAACACCATTTGACCTTGTTTGGTATTTAGAATTACTAGCTAAAAAATCATCTCGATATTCCTCTGAATAAAATTCATATAGAATTCCATTTTCATTATCTACTATTACTAAATCAGAAATCACCTCATAATTTGACAAAAGAGTAGTTTCTGCATGAGAGACCATAGGTGAACACAAACATAGTATACTGAACAAAAATAAAATAATAAACTTTCTTTTACTCATGATGTTCTCCTTATTATTTTTTAAAACTTTTGCAAAATAATATAGCTCCTATTAAAAAACTTAAGGTTTCTACAGGTTTCCAAAATAATTGATATATATAAAGTGTGATTGTATTCCAAATATCACCACGTGTCTCAATCCAAGTTGGTTTTATCATAAAATTTAAGTATCCAAAACACATTAAAATTATGCCACATAAAAATAATGTATCCGAACTTCTTTTATTATTCATATAAACCACCATCCTTATTTTTCATATAATAATAAACAGTCTAGTCATCAGAAATATAGTTTCCTACGTTATTTTACCTCCTAGCCTGATGCCATATTATTTATATACTTTATATTATTAATATAACATATAAAGTTTATAATGTAAAGTTATTATAAGTTTATTTCTAAAAATAGCAGATTATGATCATACGAGCTGACAGAAAACAAACATTTAATAAATAGATAAATAATACGATTTTTATTAACAATCTTTTTTCTTTGTTTTATAATCAAACTGTGAGGTAACCCCAACAGAAGGAGGAGAAATAGTATGAAAGCATTATTAAATTGGTTGTTTAAAGGCTATTAAAAAATTAGGAATTAAATGACAAAAATTTAAAAAATTTTACTTTTTAACACTAAAAATAAAATGAACCTAGAATAGACTTCCTATAATAAAAACGAATACAGTAGTTCTTTTCTAAGACATGAACTATTGTATTCGTTTTTATAAATCTTATCCATTCAGTAGATTGGACAATAAATATCCATTCTTACACCAAACTCATCTTGCATTAATCGCCTTCATAGTCCGCTTAATATCCCGGTCTTGCTCACGGCGTTTGATGGATTCCCGCTTGTCGTAGTCGTGCTTCCCTTTGGCAAGTCCAATCAAAACCTTGGCAAAGCCGTCCTTGATATAGACCTTGAGGGGCACAAGAGTCATCCCTGTCCCCTTAACCTCATTGCCCAGAGACTCAATTTGTTTCTTCCGCAAGAGCAACTTGCGGGTTCGCGTTGGCTCCTGGTTCCAGATATTGCCCTCATCGTAGGGAGCGATATGGACATTGACCAACCAAGCCTCGCCCTGCTTGATTTGGGCAAAGCCGTCCTTAAGGTTGATCCGCCCCGCACGAATGGACTTAATCTCCGTCCCCGTCAGGACCATCCCCGCCTCCACTGTATCAACAATGGTATAGTCGTGGCGGGCTTTTTTATTCTGCGCAATCACGTTGCCCTCACCCTTGGCCATGCCTATCTCCTTTTCTTCTTGTTCTTTTTAGCTACTTCTTTGTAAAATGGTTTCTTTTTCTTGTCTTTTTTACCACTTTTTGACTTGTGGTCTTTCCCAGACTTGTGATGTTTGCTGTCGCGACCAGCAGCTTCTTGCTTGTGGTGCTTGCCCCGTCCTCGCCCTGACCGATCATCACGGTCACGGTTGGAGTGACTAGCAGTTCTCCGTTTGGCTTTCAGAGCTTTTTCCACAATATCCAGCTCGGACGGCACGTGGGCAAAATCAATCTCCCCTGTCATCTTGTCTGCCCGCGTTAGCTTGATACGGATTGGCTGACCAACACGGAAGACTCGACCTGATTTCTCACCCTGCAAGGTCAGAGTCCGCTCGTGGAACTGGTAGTATTCGTTGAGGTTGGTGATATGAATCAGACCTTCAACCGTATTTGGCAACTCTACAAAGAGACCAAACTTAACTACGCTAGACACGACACCGTCAAACTCTTGCCCGACAAATTCTTGCATGAACTCTGCCTTCTTCATGGCTTCGACTTCCCGCTCTGCCTCAATGGCACGGCGTTCTAAACTGGACGAAGACTTGGCAAGTTCAGGAATAACCTGCTCAAAATGCTCTGCTTTTTCCGCAGGATTGTGACCATATTCCCGTACCATACGGTGAACCAGCAGGTCGGGATAGCGGCGGATAGGACTGGTGAAGTGGGTGTAGAACTCCGCACCCAGTCCATAGTGGCCGTGGTTATGCTCCGAGTAGCGTGCCTGCTGCATAGAACGCAGCAACATCATGTTGAGGACATCCGCATAGGGTTCATCCTTGACTCGCTCCATGAGGTCCTGAAGGGCGTCCTGGCTGATAGAGCTGGCTGTACCATATACCGTCAGACCAAAGCTGGTCGCATAGTCGATGAACTTCTGCAACTTGTCTGACTTAGGCTCCTCGTGGATCCGATAGATGAAAGGCAGATCCAGCTTGGCAAAATGCTCGGCAACGCACTCATTGGCCGCCAACATGAAGGACTCAATCATTCGCTCGGCAATGCCCCGCTGACGTAGTTGAATATCGACTGGTAGACCATCCTTGTTGACGATGATTTTGGCTTCTGTCGTGTCAAAGTTGAGAGCACCGCGTTTGTAGCGCATGGTTTCCAATGTTTCATGGAGTTTAACCATGAGCTCAACACTTGGTACGATAGCCTTGTATGTAGCAAGCTTTTCCTGATTGCCTGCAATCATGTCATTGACATCGGAATAGGTCATACGGAAGGTGGTTTTGATAACCGTCTGGCCAATCCAGTGCTTGACTACCTTGCCCTTGCGATCAATTTCCATAATAGCCGACTGGGTTAGACGGTCCACATTTGGATTAAGGGAACAAATACCGTTTGACAGGCGTTCTGGCAGCATTGGCACCACACGGTCGGTCACATAGACAGAAGTCCCACGCTTGACAGCTTCCTGGTCCAAGGCAGAGCCTTCCGTCACATAGTAGCTGACATCAGCGATATGGACACCCAACTCCAGATTGCCGTTCTTGAGTTGCTTGATATGGACCGCATCGTCCAAGTCCTTGGCATCCGCACCGTCAATGGTGAAGATGATTTCATTCCGCAGGTCCAAGCGTCCTTCAAAGTCCTTCTCAGACGGACTTTCTGGTACTCGATTAGCCTCCGCCAAAACTTCATCAGGGAATTCCGACACGATGTCCATGGACTCCAAGACTTCCAAGACATCGATTCCCACATCGTCCTTGTGACCCACCACGTCCCGAATGGTCGCAACAAAGTGGTCCCGTTTCTTATTGGGATAAGCCTCGATATCAACCTTGAGGATTTCTGTTCCGGTCAATACCAGAGGTGACTTCTTGATGTAAATCTTCTGAGCGATTTTCTGGTTTTTAGACTTGATGTAGCCTGCATATTCTGGCTTGTCTTCGTCAAAAACAATCAAGCCCACCGCTGTTTTTAGGCTATGTTCTAAAATATCAATGACTTCCGCTTCCGCAGCGGTTCCCTTGAGCCTATCCGCCACTTTCTTAATGGCCACTTCCACTCGGTCGCCCTCGATAGCGAAGTTGACATCGTCACGGCTGACAAAGAGATCATCTTCCTCTTCATCAATGGTCACAAAACCAAAGCCTGACTTGTGGGCACGAAAAATCCCCTGTAAGGTTACCTTGTTTTTGGATACTTTGGGTGCTGGCAGAGCGATTCGACCCGCACTGTCAAAGACAAGTTGACGACTGCCTTCCATGCTGGAAACCAGTTTGACCAAGTCAGTAAAGCTCTTGGCAGAGCTAGCTCCAAACTGGTCTGCCAGCTGGTCCATGGTCACAGGACCAACTTCTTTAATATAGTTAATAATATCGTTTTTCATTTATACTTACCAAAGTGCAGAATAAAAACCTAGCACTATTTCTCTTTCAGTCCTTTAGTTTATCTTTTATTACTGCGACGTACGAGGAAACTCCGTTTCCCTATTTCCAACTTCAAATAATTTCATCATTATTTGAACTCGCTTTGTCGTACTTTGCAGAAGTGACTTGCGAGGCAAGTCTTATCTCCAACCTATAACAGCCTTTAGGCGGTTATAGCAACCTGCAGCTCGTTGCCTAGTACTAAAAGCAAACTAAAAGACTGTATTTTGCGTTATATCCAGACGCAGTGGTTGATTGCTCCAACAATCAAATGATTGTTGGAGGTGGGAGATAGGATTTGCAAAGCAAATCTCAATAGTTCGCGTATAACGCTCCGAACCATACCTATTCAACTTATGCGGGGGTGGGCAGACGAACTCTTTATATAGTCATTTGAATTATCTTTGATACATCGTCACTTTCGCCTTGCCATACTTTAGTATAGCCTGCGCCTCAGTTCCTTGTCTGAAAGCTAATTCATTCGACTATACTTGTCGAGTTCTGGCCCACTCCCAAAAAAATAGACCAAGAACAAGTCCCAGTCTGATTTATCTACTTACTTGAAATGATAACAAGTGCCAGCGCATCCAGCATCCAAAGAAAAACAAGAATAGCTGTAATGCGTTGCATCACCGCTTCAAAACCACGGGCCTTTGTACGTTCAAATAAGGCTCCACTAGAAGAGTCAAAGACGTTGCTAGACTGGTTTTTAGCCGGTTGAATAAAAATCACTACAATCAAAATAACAGATAAAATCAACAGAATTGCTAATAATGCTTGATACATATTTTTTTCACTTTCTACAATAACTTATGACATTATACCATAAAACCTACTTAGTTTCAAGGTGGAGGGTTACTTTTCTCTCTTTTGGGCAGTATTTAAGGACTTCAATCTTATCTGGATGAGTCTTGGCGTTTTTGCTAGTCAAGTAGTTCTTACTACCACATTCTGAACATTGTAAATTGATTTTAACTCTCACTAAACATCCCTTACTTTCAAATAGTTTCTAAAATTGGTCAAAGACCAGATAAGGTTAAAGAGGACAAGTCCACTCGACAGATAGAAAACCCAGTCATAACCCATGTGAGCAGCTACCGCAGACCCCATCATGGGACCAACAACCGAACCTAGATTATTAAAGAGTTGGTTGTAGGAAAATATCCTTGAAATCCCTTCTTTTGGGGTCAACTTGGTCAAAAGAGAATTGACCGAAGGCAACAATGCTCCTGTCCCAAAACCATACATGAATCGCAACAAACCAAGCTGGAAAGGATTTTCTGCAAAAACACAGAAAACATTAATCAACAGACTGTAAGTCAAAGCAATTAATAGAAGTCGATGATTGCCAATACGATCACCAATTTTCCCTAAATAACCTGATGTCACTAGCGATGCCATACCAGGCAAGGAAATGATAAAACCAGCAACAAATAACAGATTATCTGTCTGTCCCAAATGCCGCACATAGAGGGTCAATATAGGAACGACGGCCTGAGCAGCTGCAATAATAATCATAGAAGTCACAAAAAGCCCAACCAGCATCTGCCGATCTTTCACCTGCTCAAATACCTCTTTAACCGACATTTCTTCGCCTTTTTTGATTGGAACAAAATCCTCTCGAATATAGAAAACGGTCAGTAACACAACGATAGCATAAAGAAGTCCCACCAGCAAAAATACCGTATGTACACCAAACATCTCTGCTAAGATACCACCCAGGGTCGGACCAATCAAATTACCCGCTACCGCACCTGTTGACAATGTACCCAGAGCATACCCCGTCTTATCCTTTGGAACCTGACTGGCAATCAAGGCAGTCGCATTGGGAATGTATCCTGTAAATACCCCATTCAGGACACGTAAGGCAAGCAACCAAAAAACATTTGGTACAAAGGCCATACCACCCATAGTAAAAATCATCGCAAAAGCAGCCCGCACCATCATGGGCTTGCGACCGTAACGGTCCGCCAAACTCCCCCAAATAGGTGCCATCAAGGCTGCCGCAAGGGCATTAACAGATACCGCAAGCCCCGCATAATATTCTACCTGTCCAGGTCCCACTCCCAACTCTTCTACAAAGACCGAGATAAAGGGCATAACCAAGGTAAAACTCGTCCCTGTTAGGAAATTTCCCAACCAAGCCACCTTCAAATTCTGCTTCCAATAACTACTACCGTCGTCCATCCTTTAATTCCTCCAAAAGTTGCGCAACCTGTGCTAAGGTCGCCTCAACCGCTCCGCTATTGTCAATCACCACCTGGGCTTGCGACCGTTTTTCCTCTAAAGAAAGCTGAGCAGCCAGACGATTTTCCGCATCTTGAACAGCTAAGCCATTACGTTTCATAAGCCGTTCCAACTGCTGCGCTCTATCGACATAAACCAGCCAGACTTCATCTACTTCCCCGCTATAATCTGCCTCGTAAAGCAAAGGAATATCCATAAAAATTACATCCTCAGTCTGCTTGAGAGCATCCCTTCTTGCCAGCAATTCATGTCTGATAATTTGGTCCTGCAGGTCAGACAGGCGAGCCCGCAGATTGCTATCCGCAAAAACAGCCTGACCCAGCTTAGCCCTATCTAAATTTCCATCTGCCGACAAGATGTCTTGACCAAACTCTTTCAGCAAAACCTGATAGAGCTCGCCTCCTTTGGCCTGTAATTCGTGAACAACCGCATCCGCATCGATGACTGGATAGCCCTGTTCTCGCAAAAAAGCTGTGACCGTTGATTTTCCAGAGGCGATACCGCCTGTTAAACCGATAATTTTAGCCATTTTTCACCTGACACTTGGGACAGAAATGCGTCCCTCGACCACCAAGCTGGATTTTGACAATCTCTGTCTGGCAACGGGGACAGGACTGCCCTGTCTTTCCGTAAACTTGTAAATAATCCTGCATAGTCCCATCCATGCCCAAGGCATTTTTGTAGGTCCGAATGGTTGATCCACCTTTTTCGATTCCCAGTTGTAGAACTGCTATGGTGGCTTGACGGAGGTCTGCCACCTGCTCAGCCGATAGCTGATTACTTGCTTGAGCAGGATGAACTTGTGCCTTGAATAAGACCTCATCGACATAAATATTTCCCAAACCAGCCACCAAAGACTGGTCCAAAAGATGCGACTTAATGGGCTTTTTCGACTTAGCTAACTTGAGTGCAAATTCTTCTAGGACAAAATCTTCCTCCGTCGGCTCAGGACCAATTTTTCGACTGATAAAATAGGCACCCACATCTGCCTTGCCCAGCAGTTCCATTGTGCCAAACTTGCGGACATCCTGATAAACCAAGGTCGAGCCATCTGAAAAAGTAAAAAAGGCATGGAAATGTTTGTTGGCAGGCACCTGGTCAGGAAAGAAATTGTACTTACCTTCCATCCGCAAATGAGAAATGAGGACATGGTCTGTCAGGTAAATCAAGAGATACTTGCCACGACGGTCCACATCTAAAATCTCCTGACCAATCAAGTCTTGGCAGAAGGCATCCACACCTGTCTTAATCATGGGAGCATAGGTTACCTTGACCTTTTCGATGACCTTTCCCTTTACCAACCGATTCAAACCACGACGAACCGTCTCAACCTCAGGCAATTCGGGCATACTAAGATACTAAGCCGTTAAGCGACTCAAAGAAAAATAGAAACCTGACCGACGGTGCTTCAGCACCTAGGTCACGGTTGTGATTTTCACAGAGGCCTAGGCGTGTTCAATTCCATCACCTAACCGGCTTTCCTTTCTAAATAATGATTACAAGATAAAAGGAGAGCGACGCTGTGTGACTTGCACACAAGGAGCTCTATCTATTTTCCGAGCTTTTAGCTCGGGTTCAAGTACGCTAACACTCGTCCTTTCTAATAAGATTACAAAGTAAATAGAAACCTGACCGACGGTGCTTCGGCACCTAGGTCACGGTTATCTCTTTTCAAAGAGTCGTAGGCGAGTTCAATTACAACACCTAACCGGCTTTCCTTTCTAAACTAAATTTTTAATTGATAACCTGTTAATCACTAGTCAAATCCCGAATATAGTGAACTGTTCGGCTAACTTCTCGGAAGCCATGTTTGATATGAAAGTTCTGACTCAGTAGATTGTCTAGTTCCGTATCAGACCCTAGTTGGCTTATACCTCGGCTTTTAGCCCAACCCTCTGCAAAATTCAACAGTTCTTCCGCAAGCCCTTGACTACGATAATTCGGACTAATAAAAATTCCTTCTAAATAGGCAACTGGCCTCGCCTGACATCCTTCAACATAGTCGTGGCGAAGCGACAAACTAATCCACGCTATCGGCTCCTCACTTTGAGAGTAATACAAAAACTCAAAAGGAAACTCATTATTTGAAAATTCTTCTATCAAAACTTGCTCTTTTGTCTGCCAAACCTGACTTGCAAAAGTAGCCCAGACAGAAAGAGTCTGTTCATTAACTGCTCTAATTGTCATAATATCTCACCGTAACGACGCAAAACACCACAAAAGTGGTGCTTTACGCTTGAAATTAATTCATTCTATTCTGTTGAAGAAAGTCCCCAGACTTCCTCGCTTTCCCATTTTCAAGCTCGGGTTAAAAACGTCACCCGGACGTTTTTAATACTCTTTCTCATTATAACCAAAGTCAGCGAGGTCGAGTTTTTTGTCACGCCAGTTTTTCTTAACCTTGACCCAAGTTTCTAGGAAGACCTTATCTCCTAGCATGAGTTCGATATCACGGCGGGCCATGGAGCCGATTTTCTTGAGCATAGCTCCTTGCTTGCCAATGATAATACCTTTCTGGCTATCACGCTCTACCATAATAGTGGCACGAATGTGAACCTTGTCCGTAAATTCATCGCGTTTCATGGACTCGATGACAACGGCCACAGAGTGCGGAATTTCCTCACGAGTCAGGTGTAGAACCTTCTCCCGAATCATCTCAGATACTAAGAAACGTTCTGGGTGGTCAGTGATTTGGTCCGCAGGGAAATATTGGAAGCCTTCGTCCAGGTTTTCCTTGAGAATTTCCATCAAGCGGTTGACATTGTTGCCTTGGGTAGCAGAAATAGGCACAATTTCCTTGAAGTCCATCTGTTGACGGAAATCATCAATCTGTTCCAAAAGCTGGTCTGGATGAACCTTGTCAATCTTGTTAACCACCAAAATGACCGGAACCTTGGCTTGTTTAAGGCGTTCCATAATCATGTCGTCACCCTTGCCTCGTTTTTCATCGGCTGGCACCATAAAGAGGACCGTATCCACTTCACGAAGGGTGCTATAGGCAGATTCCACCATAAAGTCACCCAAGGCTGTCTTAGGCTTGTGAATTCCCGGTGTGTCAATGAAGACAATCTGCTCTTCTTCTGTCGTATAAATGCCCATAATCTTGTTACGGGTGGTTTGAGCCTTGTCGCTCATGATGGCAATTTTTTGCCCCATTACATAGTTGAGAAAGGTTGATTTCCCAACGTTTGGACGACCTAAAATCGCCACAAAACCTGACTTAAATGTCATGTATTCTCCTTATATTCTAAAAAATAAAGTCCCAAATTTTCGGCACAAAGATAATCAATCCTGTCAACAAGGCAAAGCCTGACACAAACAAAACTGCCCCTGCTGCCATATCTTTTGCATTCTTTGCCAACATGGAAAAATGATAGTCTGACGCCAAATCCACCACATTCTCAATAGCCGAATTCACAATTTCAAAAGCGATAACTAGACTGATGCTAAGCAAGAGGAAGAGCCATTCTGTAACAGATACTTGGAAAATAAGTCCCGCAAGCACTACAAGAATAGCTGAAGCAAGGTGCTTCTTCATATTGCGTTCTTCCTTGAAAGCCGTCAACAAACCTGTTACTGCAAATTCTAGACTAGCAATCAATTCTCGGTTTTTCCAGCGATTTTTTGAATTATTCTCTTGTAAGTCCATAGGCCGTCAAAATTTCTTCTTGTAAACCAAACATTTCTGCCTCTTCTTCTGGCGTATAATGATCATAGCCATTGATATGCAGAAAACCGTGTACAGCTAAAAAGCCCATTTCGCGCTCGTAGCTGTGTCCGTAATCTTCAGCTTGCTCACGCGCCTTATCGATTGAAATATACAATTCACCGATATAGGCATCGAAATCTTCCATCATTTCAGCCAATTCAGTATTATCCAGTAAGTCTTCCTCATCAAAAACAATCTCCGACTCTGGCTTATATTCTAGGCTGACAACGTCTGTCGGACGGTCAATCCCACGGTACTCCAAGTTCACCTCATGGACACGCTTATTATCCACAAAGGTCACAGCCATTTCCTTATTCTGCTTGCCAATTTTTTCGGCCGCAAACTGGAGCAATTCCGTAATCTGCTCCTGCATTTGAGCAGAAACCTGCCCCGTCTCATCAATCATTTCTATATACATAATCTTACATTCCTTTTACGTTTCCATTATATCATAAAACCTATCAATGAGGAGGTTTTATGGTATAATGTCCTCAGAAGCTATCAGAGGAATGGAAAATGTTACAAACACCGAAACACATCACTCGGGAGTTTGACAGTTTGAAACCACCAAAAGTGTCACAAACGTTGATGTGACGCTATTTTTTTGTCAAATTCTCGCACATTTTTATTGCGTACTTTCTCGTACTGTGGTATAATAGAGTGAGGTGCGAATCCATGAGAGTTAAAAAATCAGTATCTAAAAATACTATCAACTATGCCATTATCAAAGATATCAAGGTCGGAAACAAACGGACATCAACCATTGTCGAAAATCTCGGCAATCATGAAACTCTTCAACAGCTACATCCCGAAATGGAACCAATGGAATGGGCAAAATTGCGGGCTAAAGAGTTAACCGAACTTGATAAAGAAGATAAACAAGAAATATTAGTCAAACTTCATGAGAATAAACAGTTGAAACAAAATCAACGAAATGAATATCATGGGGGATATTTATTTCTACAGAATATCTATTATCAGTTGGGATTGGATAAAATCTGTCAAGATATTCAGAAGAGGTATCACTTTAGTTTTCACTTAGATACCATTCTTTCTCGTCTCCTCTACGGCAGAATCCTATTCCCATCCTCTAAACGGTCTACTGCTCATTTTTCACAAACTCTCCTAGAACCTAAAACTCTGGAACTCCAGCACCTCTACCGAGGATTAGAAATTATTGCCAAAGAAACTGACTTTATTCAAGAACAACTCTATAAAAACTCAACTGCACTTTCCTCTCGTAAAACTGATGTCCTCTATTACGACTGTACAAATTTCTATTTCGAAATTGAGGAAGAAGATGAGGAGGGGCAACTGAGACAATATGGCTATTCTAAGGAACATCGACCGAATCCAATCGTTCAAATGGGGCTGTTTATGGATTCTCAAGGAATTCCATTAGCTTTCTCCGTCACACCTGGTAATACGAATGAACAAACGACTATGAAACCTTTGGAGAAGAAGATTATCAAGGATTTTGAAAAAGCTCAATTTGTGGTCTGTACAGATGCTGGACTATCTTCTATTGGAAACAAACGCTACAATAATATCAGCGGGAGAGCCTTTGTCACAACTCAATCTATCAAAAAGTTAAAGAAAGAAGACAAAGACTGGGCTACAGCTTCTACAGGTTGGCGGTTGATGGGAGATAAGTCCGAGACATTCTATGATATTTCTGCACTAGATGAAAGTAATCAAGACTTTCTCTATAGACAAGTCTTTTACAAAGAATGCCCCTTACCACAAGATGGGCTAGAAGACCAACGATTGATTGTAACCTTCTCAGCTAAATACAGAGATTACCAAAGAAAGATACGCGAACGCCAGATTCAACGTGCCTCAAAATGGATTGGAAAACCAGCTGACTACAAGAAGAAACAATCTACAGATCCTAAGCGTTTCCTAAAAGTAACAGAGACAACAAGGGATGGAGAAATAGCTGAGAAAACGTTTATTGAGTTGGATGAAGAACGAATTGTTTCTGAAGCTAGATTTGATGGAATTTATGCGGTAACAACAAACTTAGACGATACGATTGAGACCATTGTTTCCATTAATCAGAGAAGATGGGAAATTGAAGAATGTTTCCGTATTATGAAGCATGAATTGAAAGCTAGACCAGTTTATTTAAGTCGAGAAGATCGCATTTCTGCTCACTTTACAACTTGCTTTCTTGCTCTTATACTCTATCGTTACTTAGAGCTGGCGGTTCAGAAGCAATTCACATGTACTGAACTCATTGAAACCTTACGTTCATACACCTTTAAGTATCTGCCTGGTTTTGGTTATCTACCTAACTACACTCGGACGGCTATTACTGACCAGCTGCATCAGACATTTGGATTCAGAAGTGATTATCAAATTCTAAGCGAAAAAAAGATGAAAAAAATTTTACAATCGTCAAAATCGAGAAAAAGTACGCATTTTTGATATAAAAAGAAAACCTCGCTAAACCCTTGATATGCATAGGGTTAGGGAGGTTTTTTGTCTTGTAAAACTGTCAAAGACGGGATTATATCATAAAACCTATCAATGAGGAGGTTTTATGGTATAATGTCCTCAGAAGCTATCAGAGGAATGGAAAATGTTACAAACACCGAAACACATCACTGCCATCATTGAGTCTCATCTGGATCAGATGACTAGACTTGAAAAGCAGATTGCCAGTTATTTTACTCAGTTAGACCCATCTAGCACCGATCTCAGCCAAGAAAACACTATACAGCAACTCCACATTTCTCCATCTGCTCTTACCCGTTTTGCCAAAAAATGTGGATTTTCCGGTTATCGAGAATTTGTCTTTGCCTTTCAGAATAACCAAGAATACTTGGATAAACATTTTGAAAAATTACAGAGGAGCCTAACAAAAAAAGTCTTGGTAGACTATGAGGAAATCCTAACTGCTACCAATAAACTCGTTGATGAAGAAAAATTGGAAGAAATTGCCAAACTGATTGACAGTAGCAAGCGTGTCTATTTTTATGGAATCGGCAGTTCTGGTTTGGTTGCAATGGAAATCAAATCCCGTTTTATGCGACTGGGGGTCGTCTGCGATGCTATTACAGACAAAAACAACCTCATTTGGACAACCAATATCCTAGATCAGACCTGCTTGGTCATTGGACTCTCCTTATCCGGTCAGACAGAAGAAGTCATCGAACACTTACACTTGGCTGCTCAGAAAGGGAGCACAACTGCCCTTCTAACCACCAAGACACCTTCTCAGTCCCCCTTTGACCAAGTCATTCCAGTCGCCTCTGTCCGCCATCTCAACTATGGCAACCGTATTTCCCCTCAAATTCCCCTCCTCATCATGCTTGATGTTATCTACGCCTATTTTTTATCCATCGACAAGGACAGAAAAGAAAGTATTTTCAAACAAACCATCAAGGAATAAGCAGAAAAGGCACTACTGTATTTCAAGTAGTGCCTTTAATTAGTTAGCCGAAAAACGTGTCCCGATTAAATAATCATAGACATAGTCATTAACCTTTACATGCATGGCATCGTGAGCATATTCTGGTAAGATTTTCATTTCTTTTTCAACTTCCAGTCGATTGTAGATAGCAAATTGGGTTGATGGAGGACAAACTCCATCTTCTAAGCCCGTCACCATAGCTACTGGGCATGAAATCAAGTGAGCCAGATTTTTTACATCAATATAGGATAGGGTTCGAAGAATCTCCTCTTCCCTTTCATGTAACGGATCTGAAAATTTGAAATAACGAAACAATTCGTCGTAGGCTTCACTGTTGTTGCCAAGTTCCAAGACCCGTTTAAAGTCAGATAGGAAAGGATAGATGGCTACAGTTTTACTGATGTAGGGACTGAGAGCGGCTGCCACCAAGGCCAAGGCCCCTCCCTGTGAGGCACCATAAGACACCAGGCGCTTCTGATCAACAAAGTCAAACTGTGCAACAATAGCAATCAGTTGATAGACATCCAAATAGACATCCTTATAAAACAAGTGGTCTGGTCCTTGCAGCATCCCTCGAATAACCTGCCCCTTAATAGTTATTCCCTCAAATTGCCCCAAGTCTTGAGAACGACCAGCCTGCCCACGTACGTCCATAGCTACTACCCCATAACCAGCTGCTAAAAATTTCAAGTTCTCAGACCAGTCTGGACCCTGACCCTGGTAACCATGGAAATAAAAGAGAACTGGAACAGCTTGTTCACTCTTTGGAAAGAGGCACTTGGCAAAAATCTTAGATCCATTTGTTCCTGTAAAATTTAATTCATAACAGGATACTTGAGCTAAACCACAGTCTTTTTCAAGCAAGCTATAATCTGGTAAATCTACCAACTTAGATAGTTCATCTTGCCAGAAAACATCAAAATCTGCAGGTATTTCCTGCCGACCACGATAGGTCAGCATATCCTGCAAGGTCATATTATCAATCATCATTCAACCTCTCTACAACTAGAAAAAAGACGGAAAGCTTCCAAATCTAAAGGAGAAGAGAAAGGGTAGGAAGCTCTCCATCTTACATTACTTGATATTATCTTAGCCCTTGCTTCTGTTGGAAGTGGTAGAAGGCTCCCAGCATACCAGCAGCATTCTCATGCTCTGCAAAGGCCAGCTTTGTCTTGTCTGCCAGACTTGAAACCAAGTTTGCCTTAAGAGCTGCTTGGATTTTCTCATAAAGATAATCTTTTTGCGCCATAATACCACCACCAAGAATAACCACTTCTGGGTTGGCTACATAGCAGATATTGGCAATACCTTGACCAAGATAGTTGACCATGCGCTCAATGGCAGCAATACAGTGAGCATCTCCTGCCTTGGCTTCCTGGAAAATCTTATAGCCGTTCCACTCTTCTGGATTCTGATCATGTAAACGAGCCACTTCTTGAACAAGAGCCGTCGTTGAAGCCAAGTCTTGGAAGGCTCCATCAGAAAGATGAAGATAACCGACCTCGCAGGCTGAATTACTAAAGCCATGGAAGATTTGACCATCCACTAGCAAGCAACCTCCGATACCCGTACCAATGGTCAAGCAGAGACTAATCTGGCAATCCTGACCAGCACCTGAAATCCCTTCTGCTAGTCCTGCACAATTCACATCATTTTCAATCTCGCAAGGAAGACCGAAATCTGTTTCAATTTCTGACTTGAACTGGGTTCCAGCATAGTTTGGAATTTGTGGTCCTGAGTAGAAAATCTCTCCCTTGTCAGGGTCAACCATCCCAGCCGAAGAAATGGCTACACCTGAAAGGGGGGCTTGGGCATGAAAATCTGCCACAAGTTTTTTGACTGTCGCTAGGATATGGGGGCCACCCTTGTGGGCTTCCGTGTCTATCTTAAAACTTTCCAGGATCTGACCTGCTTCATCCAGACGACCGTATTTAATCTGAGTTCCACCAATATCAATGGCAAGATAGGTTTTCATAGACACCTCCTAGGCACCAAATCTTTCCTTAGCATCGCGAATGAGTTGGGCTGCTTCTTGAGCAATGACCAAGTCTGCTTCCGTCAAGGCTGTCAGCGGTTCACGAACAGAACCAATATCCAAGCCATCATTGATACGGATGACTTCCTTGATGACAGCGTACATATGACCATGACCGGAAACCAGTTTACCAATAATAGTATTGATAGTCGCCTGCAATTGACGGGCTGTTTCCAAGTCCTTGTCCGCAATCAATTGGTTCAAACGCAGGAAGAGTTCTGGCATGGCACCATAGGTACCCCCAATTCCACCCTTAGCGCCCATGAGGCGACCACCTAAGAATTGCTCATCTGGACCATTGAATACCACATAGTCTTCACCGCCAAGGGTTACAAAGGTATCAATATCCTGAACTGGCATAGAGGAATTTTTCACCCCAACTACACGTGGATTTTTCAACATTTCCTTATAAAGACTTGGTGTCAAGGAAACACCTGCCAGTTGCGGAATGTTGTAGATGATGAAATCTGTATTTGGTGCAGCTGCACTAATACCGTTCCAGTAAGTAGCAATGCTGTACTCTGGCAAACGGAAATAGATTGGTGGGATGGCTGCAATAGCATCAACACCCAATTCTTCCGAATGACGAGCTAGCTCCACACTATCCTTCAAATTGTTACAAGCCACATGGTTGATGATGGTCAATTTGCCCTTGGCAACTTCCATGACCGCTTCAAGAATTTGCTTGCGGTCTGCCACACTTTGGTAAATACATTCACCAGATGAACCGTTGACATATAGCCCTTGAACCCCCTTGTCAATGAAATACTGAACCAGGGCTTTTACACCTTCCGAACTAATCTCACCAGCCTCGTCATAACAGGCATAGAAGGCTGGGATAATTCCATGATATTTCGATAAATCTTTCATTCTAATTCCTTTTTAACTGTTTTTATTCTTGACCCAAATTCTCTAATAAATAGAAAGGATAGGCCCGCATAGGCAAAAAATAGCAGACAAACTAGACCGATTAAAAATGTCAGGCCTGAATAAAAGAGGATAGTAGCTACAAGTAGAAAGACCAGACCAACCATAGCGGTCAAGGACAGCATATTCCCCAGGCATAAAATTCCTTTTAGGAATAAGTCTTTCAACTGCAAATCAAATCGACTGGCTAACGGGTAAATATAGACCCAAAGCAGCTGACTAAAGAGCAGGATGGCAATGCAGCTTGCACGAAAACTGTCAAATACCAGACCAGCCTGTCCCCAAATCAGATATAGATCCAAGAGGCAAAATGTCGTTAGCCCAATTTCTACCAGTGACAAGACAAAGCCCTGTTTCCACTGGCGACCAAAATGACCCCAGTAGGTCGACCAGACCCTGACTTTCCCCTCTTCATTCATGTCCCATAAACTCGATTGGAGGGCTAGTTTGGCAATTCCCAAGGTAAAAAGCGGAAGACTTGCCAAAACAGTTAAGCCATTTAAGAGCATGAGATCAAAGAGTTTCTCTACCAGTTGCCAAGCTGGATGATTGACATCAAACAAGGACTGAACCAGTGTTCTACCACCCTTTCCTTTCATTTACATCTTCCCCTTTCTATTTTTTTATTGAGAACTAGTCGTCTAGTAAGACTTTAATGACAAACTTGCGGACAGTCTTTTGTCCACCTGCCCATTGGTTTGGCTGATGAACCTCACCAGGTAGGAAAATGGCAAAGTAATTCCCATCAAGTAGGCAATCCACCCATTTTTCACTCGGAACAAAACCGATATCACTTGCTGGATCAAAACCAGTATCTTCTCCAACCAGACGACAACCGTAAGAAATTTGTTCCTGTCCACTGATAACAAAATGGATATCTGCGTATGAACGATGGTATTCAAATTCCTCCTTGAACTCTTCAGAGAGGGTATTTTCCTGAAGGAAATAATAGACAGCCTGACCAGCGATTTCATACCTGCCTAGGTCCTGCTCGCGAAAATCACCCTTTTCCAAAACAGCCAAGGCAAGATCCAAGTTGGGATGTAGTCCCTTATATTGTGAACAATTATCAATATGATCATAAATCATGTATCTTTCTCCACCAACTATCCGAATTCTTAGCCTTTAACCGCTCCCATGGTGATACCTTGAGTAAAGGATTTTTGGAAGACAAGGAAGACAGTAACGATTGGCACTGCAGCCATAGCAGCTCCCGCCATGATAACACCATAGTTGGTTGCCATTTCAGCCTGCATGGTTGCAACACCTAGCGAAATGGTCAAATTCTGACGAGAAGTCAACATAACCAACTGCATGAAGTAGTCATTCCAAGAGTTAATAAAGGTGAAGATAGCCAAGGCGGCAAAACCTGGTTTGACAATTGGAAAGGCAACATTCCAGAAGGTTGACAGCTCACCACAACCATCAATCTTAGCAGATTCCAAGAGCTCTGTTGGTATATTTTCAGAGAATTGCTTCATCAAGAAAACCCCGAATGGCCAACCAACTAGCGGTAGAATCACCGCTGCTAAGGTATCATGAATCCCCATAAAGTTGATAATCCGTACCAGAGGCACAAGTACAACCTGTTTAGGCAAAGCCATGGCAGCGATGAAGATTGAGAACAAGATCCGCTGTCCATAGAAACGTTTTTTAGCCAAGACATAACCTGCTAGAGAGGATGTTGAACAAACCAAAATCATGGTCGCCAAGGAAATAAATACTGAGTTCCATAGCCACTGTAAGGCTGGGTTTTGAACAGTCAACTTGGTAAAGTTTTCTAGCGTTGGCTGGGTTGGCCACCACTGAGGCGGAATCACAATGGTATGAGGTTGTGACTTAAAGGCACCGGTCATAATCCAATAGAAGGGGAAGATGAAAAGGATGGTCAACAAGAGCAAGATGAACGTTGAAATAACACCAAAGGGTGTAATGGTTTTCTTTTTCATAGTTTCCTCCTTTCTAGTATTCCACATCGTTACCCAAAATCTTGAATTGGGCAAAGGAAATCAGTGCAATCATGACTGCCAGGAAAACACCCATGGTGTTTGCATATCCATACTCAGACAACTTAAAGGCCTTTTCGTACAAGTAGTACATGAGGGTGGAGGTTGAATAGTTCGGTCCACCTGAGGTCAAGAGCTGAATAAGGGCAAAACACTGGAAGGAGTTAATGGTTGTAATAACAGCAATATAAAGAGTGGTTGGCAAGAGGCTTGGCCATTTGATTTGCCAGAAAACCTGATGTTCGTTGGCTCCGTCCACACGCGCAGCTTCTACCAAGGAATTATCAATATTTCCTAGAGCTGCAATGTAAAGAATAATCGGCTGACCAACTGAAGTTGTTAAGAGGATAATGATGATGGCTAACAAGGCCCACTGTTTATCCCCTAACCAACTGATATTTTGTTCAATAAGGCCACCTGATTTCAGAACAAAGTTCAAGATACCTGACAGGGGATCGTAAATCCATTTCCAAACAACCGTTACAGCAACGGAACCCGTTACAACAGGCAGGAAGAATACAGCCCGGTAAAACGAACGAGCGATGACATTCTTTTCATAGGTCTGCGAAGCCACAAAGACTGAAAAGAAGACAACTACTGGCACTGAACCAACCACGATAATCAACGTGTTAATCAGAGATTTGATAAAGATCGGATCATTAAACATCCGTACATAGTTATCCAGCCCAACGAAGCTAAAATCTGTCATGGTATAGTTAAAGAAACTTGTGACAAATCCCATAATCATTGGAGCGAGTACAAAAATGGTGAAGAAAATGAGAATAGGAGCTAAGAAGGTATAGGATACAATGGTTTCCCGCATTCTAATCTTATTTATCTGCACTTAGAACACCTCCATTCTAATCTTGTAACAAAACTCATTGAAAACCAAAATAAGTGATGAAAATTTTTTTGATTTTCATTAAGCATAAAAGGAATGGCTCCTTTTCCATATCTATTGAATAGCTAACAGAGAAAAGGAGCCTCATTCAATTCATTTATTTAATCGTTGCGTTTGCTTGTTCAGTGAATTCTTTCAAAGCAGCCGCTGCTTCTTTTTCGCCATTTGATACAGCTTGAAGCATTGGGAACCAAAGAGTTCTCATTTCAGCAAATCCATCAATAGTGTTGTAGTATGGTGAGTAGTAGCCAGTCCACTTGTCAATCATAGCCATACGTTCGTCATCATAGAGAGCACCAAACGAAGTACGAACTGGGAAGGCACCTGTACGAACAACGTTCTTAGGACCCCATTCTTTGTCATCTGCGATGAACTGGATGAATTTCTTAGACGCTGCTACACGAGCTTCGTCGCCATTGTTGAAGACTGCAAAGCCGTTTACAAGGTACTCAAGAGCTGCTTTACCATCTTCAGATGGGAATGGTACTTCAAGTACTTCTACTTTAGAAGCTTCTAGCAACTGCCCTTGGATACCGTTTTGAGCAGGACCCCAAAGGATAGTGTAAGATGTTTGACCGTTTGCAAAGTTTTGGATGTCATCGCCACCTGCATATTGAGAACCATTCATCAAGTAGCCATCTTTAATCCAGCTAGCTGCCTTAGACAAGGCCTTGATCATTTGCTCTGAATCAGTTGTATATTTGGTTACACCTTCATCAGTGATGCTTCCGCTGTAGAGGTTTGCCAAGAAGGCACGAGTACCTTGGTCACCACCCTGACCGTTAGAGAAGAGGGAACCTGGGTTGTAACCCTTGTCTTTCAAAGCTTTGATTACTTTTTCAAAGTCGTCAGTTGTCCAGCCGTCTTTGACAAGATCAAGCACACCTGCGTCTTTCAACATCGCTTTGTTAAAGGCCATGTAGAATGGAGCTGAGCTGAGTGGGTACATATAAGCAGTATCACCAGCCTTAGATGCTTGGATAATGTTTTGGTTGGCTACATCTTTGACAAATTCGTCTGTGAAGAGGTCATTCAACTCAGCCAATTTGCCATTTTTTCCGTAGGTGATGATACGGCCTGGTGCGTCAAAGAGGACATCTGGAGCAGTACCTGCTTCGATAGCGGTTGTAATTTTTTCAGGACCAGATGTAAAGTCGATGGTTTCGAGTTTTACAGTGATGTCTGGGTTAGCTTCCTCAAAAGCAGCAATAATTTTTTGCTCATAGGTACCAACACCGTCTTCCGTTTTCTCTTGAGTGAAGACTGGGAAGGCCCACCATGTGATTTCTGTCTTACCAGAAGCACTAGAATCAGCAGTTTTTTCAGCAGTTGAATTACTGCTACCACAAGCTGCAAGTGACAAGACTGTCACACCAGCCAACAATGAATGTATGATTTTCTTCATCATTCTTCTCCTTTATTTATTGATTACCCAATGGGTGTTTAGTGAACTATATAACTATTTTTCATGCAAAGCCTTGATAAACCGCTCTGCTATTTCCTTAGGACGGGTAATGGCTCCGCCAACTACAATACCTGCCACACCTAAATCATGAATGGTTTTGACCTGATGTGGGTAATGGATTTTACCTTCTGCAATGACATCAATCCCTGCACGACAGAGGCGGTCAACCAGCTCAATATCCGGTCCATCTTCTTGTCGGCTATAAGATGTGTAGCCTGATAGGGTCGTTCCAACAAAATCAATACCTGCCTCGTAGGCTGTCACACCTTCTTCATAGGTAGAAATATCTGCCATGAAGAGTTGGTGTGGATATTTTTCCTTGATTTGCTTGATGAAATCAACGATGTCCAGACCATCAAACCGCTCACGTTTAGTACAATCCAGGGCAATAACTGCAATGTCTAGCTCAGCTAGCTCATCAACCTCTTTCATCGTTGCCGTAATGAAAGGCTCTTGAGGAGGGTAATCTCTCTTGATAATTCCGATAATTGGTAAATTGGTCACTTCCTTGATTTCTTTAATATCTCGAACACTGTTTGCTCGAATACCTATAGCACCTGCTTCTTCTGCCGCCTTTACAAGTAAAGGCATAATCCCCCCTTCTTCCCTATACAAGGGTTCACCAGGTAAGGCCTGACAGGAAACAATAATGCCATCTTTAATCTGCTCTTTTAAGATTTCTTTGCTTATGATCGCCATTTAATTCTCCTTGCACCGTTCTACTATTGGATCCAAGATAGCGCTTACAATATAATTATATAATATACTGATGTTTTTTCAATAGACTTTTACATTTAAATTTTAATTTCTGCCTGAAGAAAGAAAAGGGGATTTTTTGAAACTACTTTCTATTTTCTAACTTTTTTATAAAAATAGTTTCACTTGTTAGAACTGAAAAACCAGCCGATTTTTCCGACTGGTTTTTACTCTATTCTATTTACTCAATTCTCCAAAGCATAGGCCTGTAATTCTGGATTGATAGGAGTGTTGATGAGATTGTTGGCATAATTACAAAGAGTTGCAAGACTGACTCCTAACACCACATCCAAGGCATTTTCATCCGTGTAGCCCTCTTGGAAAAATTCCTCTAGCAAGGGCTGTTCAACCTTGCCTTTTTCATGGATAACAGCCAGAGTAAATCGAGCGAGAGCATCTAATTTGGCATCCGTTTCGATTGGTGTCCCCTGACGAAGAGCCTGCAAAATCTCATCCGGCATCTTGATTTGCTTGATAGATATAGCAGTGTGACCAGCTACACAGAAGCCGCAACCATTAGCAACCGCTGCTGTAATTTGTACTACTTCGCGTTCAGTCGGTGTTAGACTATTACGACGGTTGATGCCACCGACTGTCTGATAGGTTTCCAAGGCTGTTGGAGAATTGGCCAAAAGACCTATTAAATTGGGAATGTAGCCACCGTTATTTTTCTTGACCGTTTCCAAATTTTCTTTCAAATCAGGTCTAACAGTGTCCAAGGTATGAATTGGGAAAAAATCTTGTGTCATAGGATACTCCATTTCATGCTTTTTTTACATCAAGTCATCAATCCTGACTGCCATGATATAGCACTATCCTATCATACATCTAAAAGGTTTGCTAATATATTTTAACTATCATTCCAATAAAGAAAAACTATAATTTATTGCTTCCTAAACCCTAGATTGAATGTCATGCATCTGGGCATAGACACCGCCTTGCTCAATCAGGTCTTCATGTCTGCCACGTTCGATAATGCGACCTTGGTCCAAGACCAAAATCTGGTCTGCATTTTGAATGGTAGAAAGTCGGTGGGCAATAATAAAGGTTGTCCGACCTTCTTTCACCACTTCCATAGCATGCTGGATAATTTCTTCCGTTTCCGTATCGATATGGGAAGTCGCCTCATCCAAAATCAAGATTTTGGGATTGGAGTAAAGGGTGCGGGCAAAAGCAATTAGCTGGCGTTCCCCACTAGAGAAGGTTGACCCCTTTTCAAATACTGGTTCATCGATACCTTGTTCCAAGCGAGCAAGCATTGGACCTGCCCCAACTTTTTCCAGTGCCTCTATAACTGCCTGTCTATCCATCTTCTCCTTATCCATAGCCACGTTGCTAGCGATGGTCCCAGTGAAGAGATAGGGATCCTGAAGGACAATCCCCATGTGACTGCGCAGGCTCTCACGAGAATATTCACGGATGTTTTTCCCATCAATCAAAACCTGACCCTCCTGAGGATCATAGAAACGGTAGAGGAGGTTCATAATGGAGGACTTGCCTGATCCTGTGTGGCCCACCAGAGCAATGGTTTCCCCCTTGTCAGCCTGAATGGAGATGTCCTTGAGAATAGGCTTGCCAACTTCGTAGGCAAAGGTCACTTGGTTAAAGACCACCTGACCGTCTGTCACCGTCAATTCAGCACTACTATCAGGCTCCGTTTCTTCTTCCAGCAAGCCCATCAACCTCTTACCTGTTTCAATCGACCGAAGGAGATTTGGAAACTGCTTGACCAAGGCACCAAGGGACACAAAAATCCCTTCAATATAATCAATATAGACAAATAATTTACCCGGTGACAAGCTCGATTGACCTTGTAAAAATTGATAGCCAATAATGGTTAAAATCCCTGTCACAACCAGAAATTTCAGAAACTCCAACAAGGTCCATGTCGAGCTGGATTGGGCCCAGATAATCTGGTTATCCGCACGGCGCATCTTATCTGCTGTCGCTTCAAACTCAGCTAGCACTCTCTCTTCCTGCCCATAGAGCTGGATCAAACTAGCACCATTCATGGTTTCATTGACCTGTGTATTGACCTCGCTTCGCGCATCGTAAAAGTCTTTCATAGGCTTATCTGTCAACTTTTTATAGATAAATTGAATACCGATAAAGACTGGAATTAGTAGCAAGAGAGCAGAACCTAGACTAGGATTGAGGTAGAAAACAATCCCGTAGGTAAGAAGCAAGCGAACAAAACTATTAAAGACATTAACAAGAGTACCGTAAAACTGATTGCGCAAGGTTTCAGTATCGTTAACAATACGAGTGGCAATCTTTCCGGCAGGTTTGTCATCAAAATAAGAAATAGGCAGGCGCTGCATAACATCATAGGCCTGGTTGCGCAAATACTCTGCTATCCTATTGGCAGAGTGCATCAAAATTCGCATGGAGAGGTAATAACCAAGTGCACCCAAGAAAATCATGGCCACATATTGACTTGACATCTGCAAGAAAAGGGATTCTTGGAAGGGTTGGCCTTCACTCAAGGCCCGTAAAGGTCCATCGATGGCTTTTTGAATAATAAGTGGGGCAAAACGCAAGAGGCTAGAAGCTGCTAAGTAACAGACTACAGCAAACGTAAAGAGCCACTTAACGCGACCAATTTGCTTCAATAAAAATCCTAAAACCTTCATTATTCTCCTCCTTCCTGACTTTGTTGGCGCTGGTATTGTTCATAGTACCAGCCTTCTTGGGCTAGCAGGTCGGCCGGTCGTCCTTCTTCGACAATGCGACCCTCGTCCATGACTAGCACCCAGTCCGCATGGTTGACAGCAGACAGGCGGTGGGTCACAATGACATTTGTCTTGCCTGCACGTTCTTTCTGGATATTTTGGATAATCTGGCCTTCTGTTCGAGCATCAACTGCTGACAGGGAATCATCTAAAATGAGCAAGTCTGGCTCTCGTAAAAAGGCACGCGCAATAGAAATCCGTTGTTTCTGACCACCAGAAATAGACACACCCCGCTCGCCAATCATGGTGTCCAGTCCATGACTCATCCGCTCTAAGTCCTGGCTAAAGGCTGCGGTTGCGATAGCCGCTTCAATTTCTTCCAAACTACTGTCACGCTTACCAAAGGCAATATTTTCCCTAACTGATTTTGAAAAGAGAATGTGTTCTTGGGGAACATAGCCAATTTTTTGCTCCAGGCTTGAGCGTTTGAAGTCCAGGACAGACTGATGATTAACAAGAAACTCTCCCTGCCCAACTGGATACTGACGTAACAATTGTCTAACCAAGCTGGTCTTGCCGGAACCCGTTTTCCCAACAATCCCGACTGTCTGACCGGCTTTCAAGGTCCAGTTAATCTCCTGCAAACTCGGACGGTCCGACTGAGGATAGCTAAAGCTGTAGTTCTTGAAAGAAATACTATCCAGCTCGGCTATTTCTACCGAGCCATCCACTTCCAAGTCATCTCCTGTTTCAATCAGCTCCTGCAGTTTTTCAAATGAAGTTTTACCAGTCTGGTAAACCAGTATGAAATCCGCCAGGGTCCAGAAAGGCTCTAGGAGGGAACTGACATAGAGTTGGAGGGCGATGACCTGCCCCAGGCTGAGCTGACCAGACTTGACTGCCCCTGCTCCAAGCACCAAGACCAGGATAGTCGACAAACCCAGACCGACCGTAGCCAGGGGGTTATAAAGGGATTGCAGGGTAGTAATCCGGTCCCCACCATCCGCCAATTCCTTGGTTCGCTCCTGAAACTGAGCCTTTTGAGCTGCCTTTTTGCTATAGGCCCGGGTTACACGAATACCCTCGACAACTTCCAAAACCTCATTATTGAGCTGTGCAACTGCCTCACGGTTGGCATCAATAGCCAGATCCTGCTTGCGACCAATGAAAAAGAAAGCAACTGCCATAAAAATCATCGGTAAAATAGCAAGGAAGGAAATCTTCCAGTCAATCAAAAGCATGGTAGGAATGATAAATGCTAACATACCCCCGGAATAGACCACAATCATGAGCCCGTATCCGACCATCTCCATCAGCCCATCAACATCCGTAGAAAAGCGGGTCATGACGTCCCCAGACCGAAATTTTTCATAAAAAGGTGTCCGCATAGTCACCATCTTTTTAAAGGCTCGTTGTTGCATATCAAATTTGAAATTGACCGAGGCCTGAAAAAGCTTAAGATGCCAGATAAAGCCCATCCCATAATTGAGAAAGGTCACCAAGAGCAAGAGTCCCATCTCTTGAACTAAAATGCGCTCAGTTAAGCCATTCTTGGTCAGCGTATCCACCATCCGCTGAATGATTTGCGTTGGTAGCAAAAGTGTGGCGTCATAAATAATCAAGGTCACAGCAACCAACAAATAGAGCCACTTGTGTTGTTTGACGTAATCAAAAATCAATTTAAACATATTTCTCCTTTAAGTTAAAACCTGTATTCACTCAAAATACCCTCTCATTCTAAAAGCATTTTACTTGTGAAAAAGGTTATTAAAACGATTCCTTTCTAAGCACAAAAAAGCCTAGGTGTCTATCACTCCACCTAGGCTTGGCTCAGTCCACAAAAAATAGACCAACTCTCGAATAGCTCTGAAAAGCCCACCTGACCATGATAAGACATGCTTGACTTTCCCACTATTCCAGAGTAGACCCACGAAAACTTCAAAAGTCTTTCAATGAGCCCTGTTTTCCTGCTTAGAAAGGAGTGTATGATAAAAAATAGCTTGCTGAAGGACAAGTTGTGTGTTCATTTGTTTTACTCCTTTCTTTTTTCTAAGCCCTATTCTACCATAATAAACATTCATGTCAAGGGATTTTTTGACAATAAGGGCGAATTTAGGACAAAAATAAGAAAAAACCTTGTCAAACAAGGCCTTTCGATAGTATTCGATGCTAGTTGCCACCTTTTAGCACCTGAATTAGCATGGATTAACCGAACGCAAAGCCCGTAAAATCGGGCTTTTTTGATTTTCCGTCTGGTTAAATTCGGCAAACTTTGAAAATAATTTGGGGCGAATTTGGGGCAGACGGTTTTTCATAGGTCAATTTTTGAAAAGTATTACTATCTATTTTCATAATTTTTTATACAGAAAAAAAGCGGCCATCTTTGACCGCTCTTTCTTATACTTGCAATTCCTCACGGATTGCTTTTTGCAACAGTTGGCTAAAATTGACCTTGTTCTCTTTTCCAACTTCCACAAGCCAGCTTGGCAGTGTGACAGTCTTATTGACGATTTTAGAGCGTTCACGCTCACGGACAAGTTCGGTATCAACAGAGATAGCCTGTATCACATCATCATCGCTTGCTAGGTTGCTTGCAAGTGCTTTGAATGATGATGGTTTAGGAAATTCTTTACCCTCGTCTTCAAACATGATGGTATAGATTTCAAGAACTTCACGAGCGTTGAAAATAGCTTCGCTTAGATTGTCGGCTTCGCTAAATGCTCCAGGGAAATCAGGGAAAGAAATGCTGTAGCCACCATTTTCCTTATCTGCTTCAAACAATGCTAAATAATTATATTTCATAGTGATAGATTAAGCCAATGATCAGAGTAACCCCTTTAGGGGTACAGGGAGGAGTGCCATCACTCCCCGTACAAGACTTTGAGAATGTTGCTTAGTGTGCCTGGTCTGTAATCCTTTTCTTTTGGTTTAGGTATCGTCACTGTCCGTCCGTCTGGATGTTTCCAAACCTCGTGAGACCCTTTGCCAAAGTTTGTTTTACTGAAACCTTGCTTCTTAGCAATCTTCTTAAGCTCTCGCTCTGTCATTGGCTTATCTCCTTTCCTTATCTTTAATTATATCATACACTTGTTTTTAACACTTGTCAACACAAAACACTTGTTTTTAACAAATATTTTTCAAAAAATTCCATCATAACAGACATTTTTGGAAATGTCCGCCACAATAGAAAATAGCCCCCAGTATTGCTGAGGGCTTTTGTCATTTTGCCCATTTTGTCAAAATAGAAATCAATTCCAGCAACCATTATTGACAAAATGGCGAGTTTGAGCAAATAGACTACTGTATTTTACTGTGTTTTACTGTATCTTGAGCCAACTTGAGACTATCTTGAGATTATCTTGAGCACGAAAAAAAGCCCAGCAAACGCTGGGGAATTCTGCATTTATACTCTCAATAAAATGTTAAAGGTTTCTCGTCCTTTAGGTGTTACGAGGGTCTGTGTACCTTTCCAAGCTGTACTTTCGTTCTTGGTTTCTTTGATTTCAAAGAGTCCGTCATTTTTGTTGGCAAATGGTACAAGTTTCCCTTTCTTGTCTCGGTACAGAAACTTCTTGTCCAGTAACCAATTAATGAACTCACGCTCTTTGATTTTTAGCATTTTAGCTGTATCTCGGAAACTTGTCAGCAAATTTCTGGCAACTAGATCATCAAAATACTGGGCCTTTGGTTGCATAATCTGGTTGTCAACCATTAGTTGACTATTCGCTACTTGAAGCTGCTTACGTGCTTCTCTTTCTTCTTTCAGTTGAGTTGCTAACGATATGAGCGTATCTGGATTAAGCAACGCTTCCTCTAGCTTGTTATCTGTCAGATAGCCACCGTGCTTCCGAATACTTGGCAAGACTTCTGATGTGACCCAGCGTTTGAACTGCTTGGCTTGTGGTAACTTAGATTTCAAGATAAGCGAGTATAGACCGCTCTCGTTGATGATAACTTGGTCTTGACTTCCTCCAAGGGTGTCGCGTTTTGCGACCCCCTTATCTTCTTCATCAACATGCTTACTCAATGCATCACGAGAATTTTTATATCCCAAAATCTCCGCAATCTCTTTTCCGACGAACCAAGGCTCATTGTTGATTTCCACAAGTTGCACTTGTCCAAACTTCTCATTCTTAAAAATTTGTAGTTCCATATTAGTTTCCTTTCATTGCATTTTCGATAATTGTTCTATGTTCAGCCTCTAAGCTGTCTAAACGGTGCATAATTAAATTCAGTAAAGCAAAATGTGAGCCATGAGCCACAATAATATCGTAATAAGTTTCTGGCTTGTCGAATTTCGGTTCTCGCGACAACCAGTTATGAATAATATTTAAACTCTCACGAATTTCAGCAGTAAAATTCAACAAATCTTCGTACTCACTTAAAACATCAATTTTTGCCATAATAAAAACTCCTTTGGGTATGACAAAGAAGCTCGTTTCTGATATAATGATTTCAGAAAGAGTTTCTTTCGAGGGATAACGTATAACTGCAATCTTGGCGGAGAGGAGTTATGCGTTATTTGTTTTCTTCCAGACCTAAAACTAACTTTATGCCTTTTCTGACCACCTCGGTACGAGTGGTCTTTTTTTGTAGACAATAATCTTCCAGTTGTTTATTTAACTCTGTATCAATTCTTGCCTTAACTTCGACATTAAGTGGTTTTTCACTCTTAGGTCTTCCTGTTCGTGGGCTCATTTCATCACCTACTTTCTGTGCCACAACAATATAATATAACTTGTGCCACAAAAAGTCAAGAGGTTTTTGAAAAAACTTCAAAATATTATTCAATTTTCAAAGGACAGTGATTGATAGCTATCATGTCCTTAATTATATTTCTCAAAAAGCGCAAAAATGGTAAAAATGCGAAAAAATTTAAAAATGAAAATCTATTTAAACGTACCATAAGGCACCACGTTACGCCGATTTGACTCCTCGCCTGCTGCTACATAGCGACGTACACCGCTACGGCTAACATACGATACCCAAATGTATCCATCGGCAATATAGACCGAATCATAATTAAACTGCTCGCCATTCGTGTACGTTGCCACAACTTTACCGTCTAGACCAGGCTTGTCTCGGACATTGAGCAAAGATACTTTAACGGTCATTGTCCCCTTCTCGTCTTTGACCTTACCGAGATTGCCACTGCTTGACTGTGTTGCCACTGCAGTAGAGTCGCTGTAAGGTGGATAAAACCAGCCGACAAGGTTGCTGATTTGCTGGCTAGCATATTGAGCAGGACCACCGACCGACAAATTACCTACCAAGTTTTGCTCGATTGTTTGGACGGTATTGCCGCTAACACCGATAATCAAACCTGTATGCCCATAGTTGATACCGTCACCTGCCCAGTAATTTTTGACAAAGATAGCCCCTGGACGTGGACGTTCTGAGGTAGGCATATAATGCACCTCAAATCCGTGTTGCTTGGCTGACTTTATCAAATCAATGGCATTGCCCCACAGAGCCTTGCCGAAATATTTTCCACAAATCCAGTTAGGTAGGTCTACACACTGCTTGCCGTACCAACCATCATAGTCTACGCCTTGACCACGGTTGGCAAGGTCTTTGGCGAAGTTGGTGACTTCATTTACTGTTGTCATTTGTCAGTCTCCTTCCACGCATCGTTCATTTGCTTCACTGCTGATTCGATAAAGGTCTCTAACTGTGTATCAGTCATATAGATGTTGTATTTAGCAAGCTGACCTGTTACGCGACGTTTAGCCATGTCTAGCTTGTCTACATGCTTGTCCTGGTCTAGCTTGGCGATTTGTTCAACTGCATTAACAGCGTTCCGTGCCAGAATCTCTGTAATTTCGACCGCTCGCTTACCGCCCTTGGCAATCAGATACTTTTTGACCTCATGGACAATCATACCGGCAACGATAGCTAATATACCAGTAGCAGACCCTATAATAATTTCTGTAAGTTGATTCATACTTATTCTCCTTTTTCGATTTTTTCGATGCGGTCACTCATTAATGACACTTCACCTTTTAAGCCACCGATTTCACGAGCCATCGCCCCCATTTCTGCGGTAGTTTTCTCGAGGTGATTCATCAAACGGTCCTCCCGCTTATTACTTTCTTCCTTTGCTTGCTCATGGAAATCCATGAGCTTAGCTTCTCTCTTATCCGATGTCTTAATCAGATACCGGATGACGAACCCAAATAATAAAATAAACAAAATAGCCCAAGCAACTTGGCTTTGAGCTATTCGTTCTGCGTGTTCGATTGGCAATAGAATTCCTCCTATTCTTTTGGCAATGTCGGATCTGTCCAATCTGGATTTCCGTTTTCATCAAACTGCATGATGTAGAACTCCTCATTGAAGAGATCAGCAACGTTGATTGTCGTTGTAGTTCCGCCCCACTGATTAAAGGCCCACACAGTTTCAACTTCTACGAATTGACGACGGCCGTTGACAATACCTGGTCGACGTTGGACATCACGGTACATATAAAAATCATTTGTCGCATTTTTACAGCGAATAAATTCCCCGTTTTCCTTCATGTACTGCAATGCAGTCGCAAGGTCAAATGGTTCTGTAATAGTTGATAAGTCGAGTAAAGTATTGTTAGTAGTTTCAGTCATGATTATTCTCCTTCGATGATTTCTTCCGCTGGTTTAGTAGCTTCGTCCAGTTGCTTTGTTAACTCAGTAATTTCTGCCTGCAGACCTGCGATGGTCTGCTGAGCTTCTGTCAACTGGACAGCTAACAAGTTCTTAGTGTTCTTCTCTTCTGCCAATTGGTTGGCTAGTTCTTGGTTTGTCAAAGCGAGTGCTTGATTCAGTTGTTCTTGGTTCATTTAAATATTTCCTCCTAAACTTTTGCTGGTAGAGTATAGCTATAACCCCTCTCTGTCGATTTATTGTTGTGTAATAGCTGTAAGTTGTCGATGATCAAATTTATGGTATCTCTCATGCTCGAGTATGTCGTAGCGTTTTTCCACAACCACAAATCCCCAACTTTTATCTTGGACGAAGCGCGGTGATCAGCATTAAATGCATCGATGTCTAATTTCCCAGGCAAGGTATTGATATTCCATCCATCCGCTGCTTCAAACGCTGAGCTTGCCAATCTGACCGTATCTCCAACCACGTCGATTTGGTCAATATTTGGACCGTTCCAAGCCCTAATTCCGACAAATCCGCCATCATTCGAGGACTCGGAATTCCAACGGTTGGAGCCTATTACGGTCACTCCAGCATTTCCTTTTCCAGTAACCGTACCAGTTGCGAACTTGACAAACTGGGTAGGATAGCCGTTTAAAACACGCTTGAGAGCTGCTTGGTCCGTATAGTACAAGATTTGACCAGCGTTTAGATTGACTTCCATAGCTTTGTTGGTCGCGGTCAAAATTCCACCTGAAATCTTACTTGCCGACAATGTGACAGCTTGCACTGCTGTCAAAAACGCATCCTTGGCAAACAATTTCTTCAGGTAGGCTTGGTTTGCGGATAACCCGTTGAAGAAAGCTTCATCGAATGCAATTTTTGACCCGTCGATACTATTCGCTTTAATGCGTGCAGCATCCACTGTACCCGACGTAATCTTTCCAGCATCCAACTCACCAATCATAGCGTTCTTGATTACGCCATTATCAATCAAAGTCTGACCTGTGATATGCGTCAGTCGACCATCGATTCTATTAGTACCATTAGCCAGTAAATTGATTTGGTTAAGCACTGTACCAGCACTAGTCAGATTTTTAATAGCGTACGAATTATTAAGCTGACTAACCTGTGTAGCTGTACCGCTAATCTTATCCTTGACCTCGGTTAGAAATAGACTATCAGTCATGACCATACGAGCGACTTTGTCTTTGATACCAGTTTCCGTTGAGCCGATGATACGCTCGTAAAGATTGACCGTCTCACGTACAGTCTGCAAGTCTACTTGGTTAGCCTTCTGAGATTGCAAGGTCGCAAATCGCCCGTCGACCGTGGTCTTATATTCAGCGATTTTTGTGTCTGCGTAGGATTGTTGGTCTTCAGGAGCGGGCGACCAGTCAGTCGCAATCGCTCCGCGTTCAATTTTTGCTCGACGAATAATAGGTTTTACTCCCGTGCCGTAAGTGCCATAAAAGGCTAAGTAACTATTTGCTAAACTCACTGTTCCCTCGGTTGGAGTAAAGGTCACATGGAACCTTTGCCACTCCGTTGTGACAGTCAAGTTTTTCCATAGACCCGAATATTTAGAACCTGATCCATTTTGCTGGTATACAGCGACTTGCCCCGTTTGAGATGCTCTCAAGTCAAAACTTAAGGTATACTCAATCAGCCCATACTTATCAAAAACTGGGGCCAAGTCATAAGGTGTTCGCAGAAACTCTGCGTGACTTTGTTCGCTGTTAAAGATTTCGGTGTATTCATCAGTGCCTGTCAATAGATTGGTACCGCCTACATACAGACTTTCAAACCGCTGACTAATTCCGCGAGCGGTTTCTTCAAATACCGACTTAGCGACATAGTCTTGAGTAACAGCTACACGCAGAGCTGATACTTGGCGAGCAGTCTCATCACGACTAGCGGTAAAGTACTGACTAGCTCGTGTGCCTTCTTCATTTTTGTAGGTTTCTAGACTCTCCAGACGGGTCCTAAAACCTTCGGCGGTCTGCTGAGCGTAGGTCTTAGCCTCAACTGCCTTACCGTCTGCCAGTTGGATTTGACGGGACAACTCTGCACTGGATTCCTCAGCAGTGCGCTTGTAGGTTGCGATTTCGGAGCGGAGGTCTTCTGGAGAAGCCTGCCAACCTAAATCAATATTTCCACGTCTGAGCGACACTTTTTCAAATTCCACTTCCCCAGTGAAATCTCTTGCATAGATATAGAAATCAAGAGACTTTATCTGGTTTCGAGGTACGTTTATCCTAAAGGTAGTCGCAAACTGCACAACTCCTCTATTATTGACCGCATCTAAGCGATTGGCTGTCAAATATGTTGCGCCAAACCATGTTTTTGCGCTGTCGTTCTTTTTGCCATCTGTATAAAGTGCAAGATATGGATTTCTAGAACCAGCCACATAATTAGAGACCTTAACTGAGATTGATGCTATGTATACTTGGCTAACATCGTCATTAGCTATCTGAGACTTGATGCTTTGGTAAATGTACTTGGTTTTATTAAGTTCTCCTATAATTCTCGCTTTACCATCAACTATAGTCACTCCGTTTCCTTGCCATTGGTTCAAGTTTTCGTTGAATGAGCTATTGAGCAAAAGATTGTCTTCTATCCGCAAACTCTCAAACCGCTCCGTCACTCCGTCAATCCCGCTCTGCAAGTCAGCAGTCTTGCGATTGATACTCTCAATCTGCCCTGTCTGAGTATTGACGGTCTGCGTCAGAGCCTCGTATTGGGTCCTCGTTTGGCTCAGAGTGTCTTCTACGGTCTTAGTTCGATTGGTAACATTAGTGATGTCTCCAGTTGCTTTAGATACGGTTTTAGACAGTTCTGCGACTGTTGACCTCGTACCATCAGCCAGAGTTTCAACTGTCGTCACTCGATTGGTCAAATCCGTCTGTGCTCGTGCTTGCTCCAAAATCTTGCCAGCTTGCAAGTTAAGGTCATTCCGCAAGGCTGTAGCACTCGCTTGACTATCTCTAGCCTTTTGGTCTGCACTAGCGATTGCCGTCTGCAGTTCGGACTTGGCAGTGTTTAAGGCTTGACTGACCGTCGCAACCTGCGCTCTTGCATCTGCGATAGCCTCCGTCTTGACTTGGTTAGCTCTAGCCAGTGCACTAGTAGCATCCGACTTGGCTTGGTTGGCAAGCGATTCGACAGACTGGGTTTTGGACAATATATCTGCGACCTGTCTGTCGTGTTCTTCAGATTGAGCTTGCATGGATTGATTGACTTGGGCGATTTCAGCATTGATACTTTGCTTGATATTGTCTGCATAACGTTCAGCCTCAGCCCTTGACTGCTCGATACCGTCGTTGATTTCCTCGACTCGCTTTTCAAATTCAGCGTCGAAATGGCGGTTTGCATTGTCAATTTCCTTCTGCAGTTTCTGTTCAAAGGATGCTGATAATGTATTTGTAGCTTTATCTACACTGCCAGCGACCATGCTTGCCACTGTAGACTTGACAGATTGCGACACCTTACCAAATCCTATGGATTTCAATCGCTTGGACATCGGTGCAAAATGGTAGCTAGTAATTTTCAAACGCAAATCAACATCGAATCGCTCGTGGAATACACTTACCGTGTCGAACATCTTAACAGATACATCAGACTTGCCTTTGACATCCAGATTGATAGAGTTTTCTACCAAATCACAAAGAGTTGAGCCAAAATACCTCTGCCCATAAGCCAAAAGGCTAGCTTCATCTGTTACATCTTGGTCATTGACCTCAATATCTGCTTCGTAGATTTGACGATATTGCCCAATCAACGGACTATCCACTGTCACAGCAATAACACGGTCTGCCTCACCCTCAGACTGTCCTTGGATTGTCTTTTTGAGATGCAATCGTGTCTTTAAGTTGTTGATATTCTCAGACTCTTCGTAGCTACTGAGATTTTTCTTGTACATAAACAGCGACTCATTCTCAATACCGCCGTTTTTTAACAATTTAACCTGGTACTTGTCACGCACCAAGTCACCACCCCACTGACCGACAATAGAGTGTTTATCCTTGGCCAAAGAATCCATGACTGATACATTGGACTCATTAAACGTATGACGATCCATGATATCGCTGAAAAAGGTAAACGGACAGTTCCGCTTGATACTACCAGCTAAGGCAGTCATAGCCGTCTGCCCTGATACCCTGTCAACCGAGATAGTGTTGATAGAGTAGTAATTCAAGAGTGTTGCGACCTGCTTAGCATAAACCTGCACATAGCCATTTACTTTCTTTACTTCAAAAATAAAAAATTCCTGTTCACCGTGCAGGTCATCAGCCAGCAGAAAAACTTCCCTTTTGAGCAGATTCCACTTCCCATCAGTCAGCGGAAATTTAAAGGATAGTTGGTAGGTGCTATTGGCTTCTTGCACGATGTCATCATCATAAGCAAGATTGAGCGGGATATTCCCGTCTTTAAGATAGATCAAACCTTATACCTCCAATTCCCTTGAATCGTTATTTTCGTAACTGTCCCACTTGTCGCGACACCACTCCGACCGACAGGTATCTCAAAGAATGGACCACGTTTGCGAATAGTGTTCTTTACAGCACCATTCTTGTCATAGATATTTTGTCGCTTATGCCGACAGTCAATGGTCGCACGAGTATCCAAATCTAATTCCATGACCTGCTGACCAATAGTCAAGGTCACACGACCCGAACCCTCTATGATGATGATAGGCTCCGAATAGACCGTGCCAGGATTTTGAATAGAACCAGATGAAGTCAAAACGACGTCAGCTGGATTTTTAACATACCGAAACGGATGCATAGTCACAGTAATTTCCACCTTCCAACGATATGGACCAAGTGGCACGTAACTACTAGACACCAAATCACAGTAGAAAAGGCTATCCCTTAGATAGCCGAATTCCACCGTATTATTTTCCGACTGGAAAACCTCAATCAAGCGCATAGCATCCGACAAATGCCTCAGCGTGATGATAAATGTCCTGTTGTAGCCATCGTACACACCCTCGCTGACATGTAGTTGCCCGTTTGCACCATAGACTTCCACCAACTCAGCCCGCTCGACTGAAGTTTGTGCTTTACCAAAGTCAAGAACATGGCAATCAGCCAAGGTTGAAGTATCTAAGCCATTGATGATCATATAGTCCATTAAATCCCCTCCCTTGCCATAATCGCACCTTGATGCATATAGCTATTTTGAGCTAATTTTTCACCGTCCAAATAAACTGCCAACTCCTTATCCACCAAGACAGACAGGAAGCGCTCAATATTTGCCAAACGAGCACTCAAGCTACTACCTCCATCACTTCCAGCCAAATCGCCAGTAGAAGACAGCAAGTTTCGACGTACATCCACCGATGCACTTGACGTCATATCATAAGCCAAGGACTGATTTTCAAAAGGCTTAGCAATTGCTCCAGCCATGCCAGATACCGTCCCCATGACATCCTTGAATCCCACTTGTAAGTTGGTATTTAAGCCTTGCATGATAGCTAGACCAGCAGGTTTCAAAAGTACTCGGTCGTATGAGATAGGACCCTTGTTTTTCGCAATCCAATCAGCAATTCCTCCTACGAAACTCTTGACACCCTCCCAAGCAGACTTCAAACCACCCAAGAAGCCATCCATAATCGCTTTACCAGCTCCAGAAATATCGATATTGGCAACTTCCTTGATGGTGGAGACAACCGTATCAATGACCCCATTGACCGCCTTCCCAACACTAGATACAACATCCTGAAAGCTAGTAAAGGCTGACTTAACACCCTTGATGACACCGTCAATAATGTCCTTAGCAACCTTAATGGCATCTTGAATGCCCATCCAAGCCAAAGAAAAGACATTTTTAAGCACATCAACAGCATTTCCAGCTCCAGAAAAAGCCAATTTGATCCAGTCAATGACTGTTCCAATGATATTTCCAGCCGTCTGAATAGCTGATTGAATGTTAGTCCAAGCCGACTTGATAAAAGCACTCAAACCTTCCCCAGCCGTACCCAGATTACCAAACATACCGATAGCTACACCAATCCATTCAGCAATCGTACTCAGCACAGGCTGAACGAAATTCAAAGCCTGTACCAAAAAATCGACCACAGGAGTCAGGAACTCGATAGCCACTTTTAAAGCATCGAAAGCAAATCCGACACCTTCAAGAGCTCCTTTTACAACACCTCCAAGGAAGGACCCCAGAATTTGCAAGACAGGCATTAAAGCACCGCTCAAAATGGTTATCAAAGGTTGAGCAGCATTCCACATAGACACGAAGGATTGAACGACTGAGTCAATGGCAGGGCTGACAATGCTCATGAAGGTCTGGAAGCCAGCTTGTAGAGCTGGTAAAATAGCACTTATTAAGGACTGGAAGCCTGAAAAGTCCATCCGAGCAATACCGTCCATAATCGTCGTAATCACTGGACCAACAGCCGCACCAATCGCCGAAAAGAAACCAGGTAATTGCCCAAAAGCCGTCTGTAGCCCTGCTATGACAGGCTGAAATGCCGTCAAAATCCCTTGAAATTTTGAAGTAATAGGGGTTAAATCAACACTCATTCCAAGACTCGAAAACAAACCCTGAAACTGTTGAGCAACCAAAGGACTAGCCTCAGCGATAAACGTTCCAATCGCAGTTGGCAAACCCTTGAATACATTCCCAACCATCGGAATAAAGTTTCCGAATAAAAAATTAGACGTTGTCGACGCTAAGGCTTGTAATTGTGGCGTGATATTCTCGCCCAAAGATAAGCCTGCAAGTGTGTTAGCCCAACTTGCCTTCATTGCAGCAAGCGAACCCGTGTAGGTATTCTCAGCCTCTGCAGCTGCTACACCTGTCAATCCCATACTTTCCTGGACAAGGTGGATAGCCTCTACCACATCCGCATAGTTACTGATATCAAACTTGCGCCCCATAGCAGACGGCAAGCCCTCAGCAGTCGTCAACAAACGTTCCATTTCAGCCTTTGTGCCACCAAAACCAAGCTTCAGGTTATCCAGCATGGCATAGTTGCCACGGGCTAAACTTTGATAGGTCTGTTGGATGATACCGATATCGGTACCCATTTTAGCCGCATTGTCCGTCATGTCCATGATAGCCACGTTTGCCATGTTGATGGCCTTGGTCGAATCACCACCAAGAGCCTGTTTCAGGCTAGCCCCCATGGATACAGCTTGCTCTGCGTAGGTGTTTGCCGATATTCCAGCCTTGTAGGCCTCTTTTGCAAACTGCTTAGCAGACTCTTGAGCACCATCATAGATAGTATCCAGACCACCAAAAGATTGTTGCAAATCAGCACCAGCACTCAAAGCAGAACCAATGATTTTTCCAATCCCTGCTGCTGCAAGTGCTCCACTTAAAGCAGAGACGAGCGAGGCACCGAGACTTGAGCCAGCAGATCTACCTGCACTCTCAACTTCACCACCCAATAATTTCGAAATCGACCCGCTAATGCCTTTTGCAGACGGGACTATCTGCACATAAGCAGAACCTAAATCAGTCGCCACGCTCCTCACCTCCAATCTCTATTTCTAGCGCACGCATAGCACGTTCAAACTCCTCACCAGAAGAAAAGACACGTTCCTCACGTTCCACTTTCGACCCTTCCAAGGCTTGAGCAACAGAGTTTGGACGATTCCGTCCAGCCTGTCCATCCTTAGTTTTAGCCCAAAAGAGCAAACGAACCGTATCATAGATACCTGCAAGCAGCAGAGTATCCAAGTCTTCTTTCTGACCAGACAAGACCTTCTTAATCCGTGATTTTTCACTTAACCCGCAAGCAAAAACAGCTACCCGCAAAACAGGTAGCTGTCGATAATCATATATGCCATAGGTTTCAGCCAAATCACAGACAAGAGCATCCTCATCTGCCGAAATCATTCTGGCGAGGATTGCGAGTTTTTTAAGTCTTTGACTTGTTCAAAGACATCCTTGATTTCAGCACCAAGAGCAGAAATAGGCACCAGCCCTTTTTCTGTACGGACATGGTCCTTGAGTTTCTTCGCTTCGTCACCGAGTAACAAATTGACAATCCGAATCATGGCACTGCTGTCTCCAGATTCTTCAGCAGCGATTGCCTCAAAAAGCTCATAGTTTTCCAAACGGTCTTGGTCAATGCTAATCACAAGACCTGTACTGGTTTTTACTTCAAACATTTAAACCTCCTTACGATGACGACGGCGAGCTTGTTCCTGTCGATTCGCTAGCTCCCTTAATGTACTCATAGTGTGTATTGCCTTTGCTATCTGGCAGAGCTTGGATAGTTGTTTCATAACCAGCCAAGTCACTGTCGGCGTAGGTAATCTCCCCAACTTCCAGCACCTTAGCATTTGGGATGACAATCCGCTTCTTAGCACCATTTTTCAGCAGCATATCCACTACCAATGGATGCGTAGGCAATTCCTTAGAGTTGACCTCCACAGTAATCCCTGATTCAAGGTCGCCTTTCACATTTTCAGGACCATAGACCTCTTTTAAGACATCCACATTTAACACCTCAATGAGTTTGTAGGTAAATTTGTCTGATTTTCCTGTTTGAGGAGTATCAACCACATCACCGCCCCAGGCTTTCAGTTCTTCCGATTCACGAGTGTCCTCGTTGGTCAAGCCATCCTCTGAAATGTAGCCTAAGTTTTTAAAAGCCGTATTTAGCTTAGTAGTCGCATTGGTCGGCAAGCTCGTTCCAGTTGGAGCTGAGGAAATCGCCCCAGCAATATCAGGCTTTGCCGATGACACAAGTTTTGCATCTGCCATGTAAATTCTCCTTTTAAAAATAAATAAAATCCACCACCGCTTGATAGCGATAGCGTTTGGTTTCCGTATCTGTAAAATTATAGTCCGAGTTGAGTTCTACCTTACTGATACTCGGTAGCCCAATCATCTTTTCAACCACCGTTTTGACCTCTTCATTCAAAAAGGCAGCCTCTTCCAAAGACTGCCCATAAGATTGTATCGCCAAAGTCGCTTGATTCAGATGGTTCTTCTTGCCACCGCTCGTCTTTTCAAAAATCACAAAACACTCAGGCATTTCCTCCTGATGTTCCGTATAGACAGGCACAGAAAGATGCTCGGTTAAAAAGTTCAACATGATGACTTCAATCATGACTTCACCGCCTTTAACAAGGTATTATGCTTCTTGTTGTCCCGTTTAGCTTGAAAGCTATTCGCATAGACCATAGCGTTGGCACGAGTCTTACCGACATAGATATCCGATTCATACCCATCGCCTGCACGGTTTCGGATAGCATTTGCCTTGTCAGTCAAAACTGCCTGCATCTCAGGCGATTTCATCAACTCACGGACACCTGCACGGTTCAACTTAAATTTCATGCTAGCCATACCGTTCCACCTGCACTTTCTTATTCCATTCAAGCGGGATCAGATGGTCAAGACCTTCCAGCGGCTCACCAACTGTTCGCCAGCGTTGACCAAAGAAACGCACCTCTCGATTTTCCCATTGGTTTGTATCCCTTTTGGGAATAGCTAGCGTGTATTCCACTTTCTTTCCTGTCAAATTGATTTGATTGGTAATATCCTCGGTTGTCGCGGGCGCAACCAAGACATTCTCAACCACAATCTCCACATCTGCAGTCTTTGGATGACCAAACGAATCCTTGCCAATGATCTGTTTGTCAATCAAGACAATCGGTATACCTTTAATCCGTCCCATAAATATCCCTCGCTCCAAAACGTTGTTTCTTCAGTCCCAATCGCTTCAGCTCGCTATCTTTGATAAAGAGCCCTCCGCCAGGAACCAAAAACGAACCAGACACCGAATAGCCAAGAGCTGACTCGTTAAATTGAGTCATAGGCTCTTGGTCTGTTGATGTCATGAGAGTGCGAGCAACTACATCGACTGTAACGGATTTGACCACCGAGGCAAACACCGGACTATCAGCAATCATCTCATCCAAATCCTTCCCGACTTTTTGAGCTTCATGACGTATAGAGTTTGACACAACTTCAAGTAAGGCTTCTGCCCGCTCCGTTTCGTCAAATTTCAACACCCGCCACAAAGTTTCCAAATCGGATATTGTCGCAAAAGGAGTCATAAGCTACTCCTCTTCATTCAGATTCTGGCTTTCTTGGTAAAGTTGCAACAACTCATCTTTATTCGCTTTCGGATTAAATTCAATCCCCAATTCGGTCAACATCGACTTCAATTCAGGCACTGTCGGAGTTTTTTGAACATCCTTCTCTTTAACTAGTTCCCAATCGCCTTTTAGTTCGCTATCTGTGACAACAACCGCACCTGTTTCTTTATGTTTATAAATAGCCATAGGGCACCTCCTAAGCTTGTTCGACACGAGCAAAGGCAGTTTCATCAAGGATACCCCAACCGATAAACGCCTCTGTACGTAGCAAAATCTCATTGTAAGCTTTCAAATCACGACCTGAGCCATCTGGATCACCATACTCAATGATTTCCATCGGGATATTTTCAGCATACCCCCACTTAAATTTATTTTTAAAGTCGCCCACAATGGCATGGTCAGTCTTGGCAGTACCGCCAGTCACGGTTAGCGTCTTGTTGATGTCAAGGTCCATGTTGAAGAAGTTATTTGGTCGCTGACCAAATCGGAATTCTGGGTACATAATACCATCAAATTTATCCTTGATTTTAGACATAGCCTGACCTGCAACTGGTGACATGGCAATGCCAGTCACTTCGTTTCCGTTAATAACAATAGTTTGAACAGCTGCATCAATGTTGTCATCAATTTTATCTGCACTATAGGTAATAACATTCCCTGTAATTACACCATCAAAAGAATTCGTTGCTTTAAATGATGCATCTGTTAAAGATTTTGGCTCAAGGCCATGGAGAGCTGCGATGTCAAAAGCCTCTGCCATCTTTTTAGCAAATCCATCGGCATAGTGTTTCAAGAAGTCCAACTGCTTCTCTTCTGATGCGTATTTAAATTCATCAGTCAAACGAGCTTGATAAACAAATTTAAGTGGCTTGATTACTTTTGATGTGACCGTAGCTGAACCAGCTCCCTTTAAGTCCCCTTCACCTACAATCTGTGCATTGCCATCCAGATTGAAAATAAATTGCTCAGTACCATTAAACGGAATTGGTTTTTGAGTAGATAGCTTAGCAAGAGTCGAATGACCTTGAACCTTTGACATAATTTCTTTTACTAATTCTGGTTCAAAAAGTGTTCCAGCTTTCATAGATGTTGACATATATTATTCTCCTTTATTTAAATCTTTTATAACGTGACGCCATGCAGCATCTTCACCTTTTACTTCTGGCTCAATACTTTTAAGTGGTGGAATTGGAGCTTGTGGTTTCATGAGACTTGCAAAGCGTTCCGCATCTGCCGTCAGGCTTGCTTCATCTTCACCTTGCAAACGATCAGCAAATTCAATAGGCAAGCCATATTTAAGAGCAATAGCCGTCTTCGTTTTCGCAGTTTCATAATCTGCAATGGTTGACTTATACCCTTCAATTTGGCTTTCAAAATCAGCTGCAGTCTGATTTGATTGTGCGACCGTTTCTTTGAGACCAGCATTCTCCGCTTCCAATGTTGAAACACGGGATTTCAGTTCGTCGTAGTCAGCATACTGCTCTTTCAGACGCCCCAAACGAGCCTTGATAATCGTATCTAGCTCTTCCTGTGTTTCGATAACTTTAAATTCAGACATATCAATGTCTCCTTTCTCCGCATTTCCCGTGCGTTCGGTAATATTTTTTGCATTAAAAAAGACAGGTCGCCCCGTCCACTTAATACCTAATTTGTTGCTTTTTCTTAGGCTTGGTTGTAGCACAAGCCCAATGCGCCAGCAAAGCACTGTCCATTAAACTAATATCCATATCGTCAAAGTGTGAGCGATAGCCAAAACCACCATTTGAGCCAATGTTCCGCTTATCGCAGTTGGTAACGACCTTGGCTAGTGACGGTTGCCCATTGTGACAAATCGTGTGCTGGTAGATACCCTGCTCCCACATAGAGTTAGCAATGATGATTTCCTTGACGGTTGGCAAGATGACATTGCGGATTTTAGAGTCTTTCAACTCCTCCTCCAGCATCTTCTGGCCACTAGCTCCGTCAATGACGATTTGAGCCACATCAGCCTGCTTCAAAAAGGCGACCAGCCAGGCACTACCATTCCGCACAGATTGACAGTCAATTGTCTCAATAAAGAATTGACCGTCTTTAGTTCGTACTGCGATTGACAAGGCTACGTTGGTGCCGTCCTGCCCAAACTTGATGCCAGCAAATAGCTTGCCAGTCAGCTTCGGCATATCGTCAATCTTGAGTGCGTTCCACTCAGTCTCAGATATAGCTGATTTCTGGTTGTAAGTCGGCCAGAAACCCAAACGCTGTACATTATGGTCTAACTTGTCTTCGCCAAGCTCAGCCTCAATCTTCCTCTCGTTGAGATGATAGCCCATGGACGGATTAGAGTTGTACCATGCTGCTACATCGTCAATCTCTTTCTCTTGGTCCACAGACCATTCAGCCCAACCTGAATACTTCCCCTTGCCAAACAGACAAGTCTCACGATACTTGGTAAATACCGTACCGCTTGAAACGGGTGTCGGAGGAGTTCCACACATGATTGTCATCGGATTGTCCGAATCCGTCACAGTGTACTTAAGAGCAGATTCCTGCTCCGTGGTGTATTCCTGGGCTTCGTCAATGATAAGCAGGTCAAATCCCTCACCAAGACCGCCAGTCCCTGTCCGAGTACGGAACTGGACCACACCGCCTGTCTCATAGAGTTCGATTCTTTCCTGCCCCTTAGCCCGAATGGAGTTGAAGTCCTCGCCGTCCACATAACCCATCTTTTCCAGATAACGCTTGACCTTCTCAAAGGACGAGTGCGATGTTGAAATGCGGTGGGCTGTGTGCAGGATATTGAGACCGTTGTGCAAGCCCCAAATCTCTAGCATATAGAGAATTTCAGATTTACCATTTCGCCGAGGGATAGAGTAGCCAAACTTTTGATGCACCCATAGACCATTCTTGTCAACAGCCATGATTGGATTGAGCAAATTGACCTGCCAAGCGTAGCAAGACAGACCTGTTCGCTCATAGAGTTCTATCGCTTCTTTGGCTTTAGAATTTCGTTTAACGTATTTGAGTATTACCGATTGAGTAGGATTTTGATTGCCAAGCTTCTTTCTTGCCATATATCCGTCCTTTCAATCGTATCGCATGATAACCCTATCGCTGGGAGAAATTAGATCACCGACCCTTTCTCTTGTACCAAGGTTTCTGCAGTTGCTTAACCTGCTCCTGCAATTCAGTAATCAAAAGCCCCTGTTGCTCGAACAGCTGATTGATTGACTGGACATTCTTCGAACCGTCTTCCTCGAAACGCTCCATCCGCTGAACAACTTCTTCCACAATACCAGCCAAACCGTCAAGACTTGCTGAAGTAGCCAAGGCAAGAGTAGCAACTGCCGCCAACCGCACCTCCTGCTCACGCTTTTTCTTAATACGCTTATTCATAGCGACCTCCTTTCTAGGTATAAGAAAAGCACCCGATTTCTCGAATGCTTATCGTTAGACTTAATGACCAATTTCTATTAGTTCAAGGTACGTCAGGCCAGAAGATTTTTTTAGAGCTTCAATTTTTTCAGACAACAAATCACGTTTCGTTCTAAGATTGAATAGAAAAATCTTATTACTCAACTTTCCCGAACGATTTAGGCTCATCAAGTCATCCATTTCCTCGACAAAATCAAGTTTAGCCTTGACAATATCTGCCAATAATGTAGCTTGCTTTTCAGTCATCACTTCCTCCTACTCCATAAAATCAAAACTCATCTGGCTGTTACAAGCCTGAATTTCCATTTTCAAGTTTGTGGACGGCTCCCAGTTCTTCCAGTAAGCATAGGCAGCCTCAATCGCCTTTTTCGGTAGCAAGTCATAGCGAGAAACACGGAAATGCTCCTTGAAATCATTCATCGCCTGTTGGAAGACACGTTTTGCTAAAGATTTGTCCATATAGGCAGGGCTATCCATCCCACCCATACAAGCTACCACACGCTTTTTTCTAGTCTTTTCCAAGTCCAAACGTACATCAGGGTTGATAGGCTGTTCAGCCTTCAAGTAGTTCAAATCCGCCTCAAATACATCTTGACGCTGACGCATACTCTTCTGAGTTTCCAAGACATAGATAAGTGCATCCTCATTGACCGTTTCAGGAGAGACAGTATAACCCCCAGTTTTACGAATAGTCTTCAAAATCTCCTTAACCTTTTTCTTGAATTGTTTAGCAATCGGCTTACGTGACTGCATCAAGACTTCATACAGACCATCTTCGGTCAAAAACCACATTTGACGGTTCTGACCTGATGCGAATAATGTTCGCATCAGCTTCTCGTCTTCATCAATATTGTTAATCATTTTCTGAGTGTCGGAATGCTCAATCCACTCCGCCACATCTTTTGCCAAAAACAAAGGCTCGTCCGCCGTCCCATAAATCGTAAAGTTCTTCCCCAGTACTTCCTGTTGATTTATAATTTGTAGTTCCATATTCATTTCCTTTCGTTTTAATTGCTTCTTTCTGCTCTGATACCTGCGATTCTTCCCATAACAAAGACTTGTGCAATAGCATCAATGAGTGATTTTCCTTGTTCCATTGCATGATTTGCCATACAATACAAATCATGTTTTTCCTGTAGTGTTAGGTCGTGAAATTCTGAGACCCTATACTCGTCTTGATAACAATCAGCAAAGTTCATTGATTGATACTGTTCGACTTCTTCGTAAATTGACATAATAAAAACTCCTTTGGGTATGACAAAGAAGCTCGTTTCTGATATAATGATTTCAGAAAGAGTTTCTTTCGAGCGATAAGGTATGACCTACGGTTTGGCGATTGCGGGTTATACCTTATTTTTTGATTTCATCATAAATCTTTTGAATACCGTCACGAATGACCTCAGATTTTTTTCTGTTGGTCTTTTTTTCTATGTATTCTAATTGCTCTACGGTCTTACTATCAACCCTAGCACGAATGACGGTATCCTTGTTGGATTTTTGATTGTCAGCCATTGTCTCACCTCCTTGTTATGTGGCTACATTTTTAATTATAGATAAATGTAGCTACATTGTCAAGAGGTTTTTGAAAAAAACTTCAAAATATTATTCAATTTTCAAAGGACAGTGATTGATAGTAACCGCCCAATAACAAGGTATATTGAAAAGGTTCCAAAGTCCTGTCGACTCTGGAACCTTTTTCTATTTGCACTTTTCTTGAATATTTTCAGCCCATGGTAAATAAGCCTCCAGAACTTCTTTTTTTGCGAGCGTCTCTTCGTTAGGTAAGTGTTCTAGAAGATAGGTCATATATTTCTCTGCATCAAGACCGTGTCGTTTAGCAGTTTCTAAAAGACTCAAAATGATAGCTGTCGACTTGGCCCCCTCAAAGCTTTGAGAGAACAGCCAATTTTTACGTCCCATCACCAAGGTCTTCATAGCCCTCTCAGCCATATTGTTGGACAGGACTAAATCGCCATCCGAGAGAACGGTTCGGAAGGTGGTTTCGTATTTGAGGCTATACTCTATTGCAGTGCCCAATTTGGAACCTGGCAAGACAGCCTGATTGCGACACCAATCAAAGAACTCGTCCATCAAGGGAGCCAACTCTGTCTGCCGTTTATGCAGCCGCTCCTCAGTAGACAAGTCAGTCCAGTCATTCTCCAAGGCAAACAGGCGGTCGCAATAGGCTAAGCCCTTGGCTCCTAAAGAAGTCTTGTCTGTCTTCTTAGGAGTCGCCTCAAAGAATTTTCTTCTGACATGAGCCCAACAGCCAACCAGCTGAGCCTTGTCTAACTGCCGATAGGCTGACCACATGTCACAATGTACATAGCCCGCATAGTCCCCAAGAACTTCCTCCACAACCAAGCCACTCCGTCGTTTGTCATGATGATAGAGGGTGATGCCCTTTTTCTCATGCTTCCCAGACAAGAAAGTCCAGTAGAAGGTCAACTGGCTATCATTTTCTAAGACCTTGTAGGAGGTTTCATCCGCATGGAGAATAGGCTGCTCCAACAATTTCTCGTGCAACAGGTTATAAATCGGTTCGAAATAATACTGACTAGACTTGATGTGCCAATTGGCTATTTCCTTGCGACTGATGGGCAGACCGAGCTTGTTCCAATCCTCTTCCTGACGGTAATTGGGCACCTTCAGATTGAACTTCTGGTGAATGGTGTGGGCAATGATAGAGGCTGAACCCAAGCTGTGTGCCAAAGGTGCCTTAGGAATGGGAGCCTTGATAATCTTATCGCTCAGATTCTTCTGACTACATGCCTGACACTTGTATGCGTGTTGAACATGGTCAATCCGCTTTAATTGTGCAGGAATGAAGACCAACTCTTGTCGTTGAACAGTTGAACCAATCTCCTTTAATTGACCATGACAGTCTGGACAGGTACAATCTTCGCCTTGCAATTCGTGATGCACTATCTCTGGAGTGAATTGGCTGAAAATAGCCTGACGAACTCCCTTAGCTTTCTTGCGTTTATAGGTAATCGTTTCTGTTTCAACTGGGTAAGTCAGCTTCTTCTTCAGGGAGAATTTCCTCCCCAAACAAGCTCAGCTGACCGGGTTGATACACAACCTTCTCTGATGATTTTCCGTAGAGTTTCTGTCTCAGATACTCAATCTGTTCACGAAGGAGGGTAAGTTCATTAGCCATCATATCTATCGTTTTTGACTGTGTTTCAATAATTTTTTCTAGTGATGACATAACCAATCTCCTTCTTTTTATCTCATTATACACAAAGAAAAGCCATGATTTCAATAGAAATCACGACTTTTTGAAAGATTTATTTTTGGATTGATAGAAAATCCTTTCATGAGCCAGTCCACCTGCTCGGAAGTTAGAGCCTTGACCTCTTCTTCATTGTTTGGCCAGGTCAATTTTCCATTCTCAAAACGTTTATACAATAACCAAAATCCTTGTCCGTCCCAGTAAAGAGCTTTGAATCGGTCTTTTCGACCTCCGCAGAAGAGATAGACCTGACCTGAAAAGGGATCCAGATTGAATTGACTTTTGACAAGGTAGGCGAGAGAATCAATCCCTTGACGCATGTCCGTTTTACCGCAAACCAAGTAGACTTGACCTAAATCACTGAGTCGGATGGTCATAGTGCAGTACCTTATCCAAGATTGTTTCTAATATTTTTTGGTTGATAGAGTGAAAGAATGTGACTTCCACTTTTCCGAGACGAATTTTCATCAGAATATCATTTCTGCCTTTCTTCTCAAAGCGGCGAGATAGGGGAATAGTCAATGGGACGATGGGGTGTGACATAATAAATCCTCCAGTTTTGTTTTTTATAACAGTATACAGGAGGAGGGAGTGATTAGATAGATACCTTGTTATTGGGCGGTTACGATTGATAGCTATCATGTCCTTAATTATATTTCTCAAAAAGTGAAAAAATGGTAAAAATGCGAAAAAGTTTTAAAAATTTCTGCAACAAAAAAGCACCTGATTGCTCAGATGCCAGATTAGATAAATGGAATAATGGACTTGGTATCCTTAAGAAGATCCGTAGCTTTTTTGATAAAGCTATTATCCGTCAGATATTGAATACCTGCTGGAGTGATACCAATGTTTTCAAGCCCCTCAACCAACGGATACTTCTCACCCCAAACCTTTGACAAAGTAATACCATCAATGTATCCCTCTGTCAAAAGATTGTACATTACAAATCGCCAATAGGTCGAATTAATCGTGAACAACTTCCCTTGAGCTACCAGATAAGTAGTGTCCACCGCAATATCTTTCTTCAAACAATTGTAAAGATAAGCTAATATCTGGTAGACAATGACTGGATAATCATCTTTTGCCATAACAACCTCCCAAATGCTTATCCCCACCCAAACGACAACTCTTTACGATAGTTCCCGTCTTGGTCTTTAAAATTTTGTAAAAACTTCCCCAAATACTTCATGTTGGCATCGTCAAATGTATTTACACGAATATCTTTCGTTTCAGGGTTAAAAACGAGCGTTTGCTTATGCTCCTCCTTGTTTTCAGGGTAAATCTCATAGTGATAAAAACCATCGTCACCAATATCTATCAAAACAAATCTTAAATACATACCTTTACCCTTTCTTTTTAAATTCTTTGACAGCTTCGGAGTAATTAAATAACTCATCGACTTTTTTGTGAGCTGTATCATAATCCAACTTGCTAGTCACATACATATAATCATGTTCTAAGCGTTCATGCTTCAGCAAAATTAAATCATGCGGTTGAATATTTTTTCCAGAAATCAATCTCTCCCATGATTGAGCCATGTCAATATCTGGTGCAAACAACCCCTTCCCATAATTCAACTCATGAACATTATTAAACACATGATTAAACGCTTTATCAACATCGTCTTTTGAAAAGCCATTCATTTCTTTGAACTTCCCAATGTTCGAATAGATTTTACGCTTTTCCAAATCTTGATTGCTGTTTTTTATCCTGTCGTAGGTTAAATAAGCATGTTTTTCGGCTTTAATAAAATCTTTCGGCAAAAGCTCGTCGTTTGAATCATCACGAACATAATTCTTTGCACCAGCTTGAACTAGAAGTCCGATGCCTTTCCTTTCCTCTATTTTAGCATTTTTTAAAGGATCAGACCAACGTTTTGAGTGTGCATTCTGTTTTTTGCCGTTTCCTGGGTGATAATCAACAGTACACCTGCACCGATTGTGCCTCCGCCAAACATCCTTTGGAACATCTGGATAGTTATAAACCCCAACAACAGCCCTACACCATTTACAACAATTGCCACTTTCTTTTCTGACAACTTTAGGTGTCAATCCAGCCTTAGCATGAAACTCCGCATTAGCTTTGATAATATCATCCACAATCGACTGCGTAAAGTTCACAATCGGCTCCTGCAACAACCAAGACACCTTATCAAACTCATCCTCAGACGACAAACGATTAACAAGACCATCAATCCTGTCCTGATTGACCTCAGGCACCTGCACCTGTAGACCAATCTTGGCAGACCTATTCAAATCCTCCTGAACTTGACCAGCATAACCACTCACAAGCTCGAAATTCCGCCCTAGCGTGTCCGTCAGCAATCTTTTGGCTATGTTGTAATACATTTTACCGTCTGGCAACCTATCGCCCGTCACAGACGAACTGAGAGCGTCTGCCAGAATGTCCCCAACCTCCAGAGCAAAATCATTTGCTGTGGCATAGGTCGCCCTCTTCTTTTTCAACTCCTCAAAAGCACGACGGACAACCTCACTCTTACCATAGGATGCTTCAAACTTGTCCTGCACTTCCTTTAGCAAGTCTGGTAAAATATCACGTTCCATTCGCTGTTACCTCTGGAATCACTGGTTTAGACTCACTATCTCCAACAATACCTGTCAAATCACGGATCGTTTCTGCCGTGATATAACCTGGCAAAGCCTGATTGATTTTGATAGCTCCGTCCCCTAGCATTGTCAGCGTTGTTGCGTCTGCTTCAAAGAGTGGTTCCCATTTTGGAATAGTCTTGACAAACTGTTCTCTGAGATAAGCAAATTCGTCACGCAAGCAGGCAGCCACATAGGCGACATTCAGCAAGCCACTACCCAAACTGCGCTGAGCTTTCCGACCTGCCAATCGTAAGTTTTCATGGCTTGCTTTGATTGCCTCTACCGATGACGGATTGTCCGACACGAACCCAAGGTCATCCAAAGTCAATCCCATTTCCCCAGCAAAACCAGCCGCTGCAGTCCGCAACTGCTCCGTAAATGGACTCATGCTTGCCGTGGTAAATTGTCCAATGCTCGGCGCGTCACCATCGTCATCCTTAGTAAATTCCAAGAGACTTGTCACAGTCGCTTTCCATTTATCCATTGGTTCCGCATCTTGGCTTGTGCCCAAAACATATTTTTGCGGGAAGGAATAAAATTCAGCTGTCACATCGGCACGTTCCAAAGTCCTCTTAGCATACGATTGATAGTACATACCTGCACGAGTTATCCGACTACGACCAAACGGGCGAACTGCATCCGGCCTGTGAATGACTGGCACCAGTAACGGACGACCTGTCGGGTTGGCGACAGGCGTAAAAGTACCACCTGAAACATAAATTGTATAATCTGCCGTAAAGTAGGCCTCAAGTTTCGGGTTGCCATTGTCGTCCCGTTGTAAGACCGCATAGCCTTCGGTCAATAGCCCCGTAATTGGGTCTAGGATACCTGTCGCATTGCTGGACTCAATGACTTGCAGACGTACCCTGTCCTCGACTTTTGACAGATAGACAAAACTACACGAACCTATCAAGGACGATAGAACCACAGAGTCGAAAAAGACATCTGGATTATTCTGCTGAAAAATATCATTGACTTGAAACTGGTCATTGTCAAACTCACGGAAAACCAATCTGTCCGCTAAGCTATCCACACCTTTCGCACACCAGCCCAAGACCGACCGATACTGTTGACGGATATTTGGTGGAATGGTAATCCCGAACGAGCTATCTTTATGCTGCATAGCATACTGCTTATACCTCATCTCCACTCGAGGTTTGACCTCGTTCAGCTTTCGCCTGAGGTATCCAATACCTTTGTATTCCATATCATCCGCCTTCCATGTATTCTAAAATTCTAGCTTCTCGAGTGGAACTATAATACTTAAAATTCTTGTACCACAAACTAAAATCACGTCCTGCTTTAGAACAATTACACGGACGACAAGCAGGAACAACATTATTCTTACTATAAGCTCCAGCATTATCTACTGGCATGATATGTTCATGGTGTAGCCGTTCATTAAATAAATCAAAGTGCTCATCCCCAGTCATTCCACAATATGCACAGGAATGTTCAAAATAATCAAGTGTGCATTCCCATTCCTCTTTAGTCAATGTGGTATCTCCACCATATTTTTTAGTCCTTGATTTCTCATTGATTATCCTACGTTGGATCGGATTATCTGTATCCCATTTTTTAGAAGAAGACTTGCACTTATCGGTGTTCTGAGCATAATATTCTCTACCGTATTTTCTTCTTTCCTCAATGTGCTTTCGATAATACTCCTTACCTTTTGCAATTAATTTTTCACGATTTTTCTCATACCTAATCTTGTCATATACTTTTCTACAATCCTTGCACCTTCCATCAAATCCGCTCTTAGAGTTTCTTCGAGCAGGAAAGTTGTCTGTAGTTAATTCTTTTTTTATCCCACAAGTGCTACATTTTTTATACATTATTTCCTCCTCTGACTTTTTTTCTCTCGAATGAAAAATTGCACAGTGACGGCGTGAAGGGCCGCCGAGGCGGTGGGGAGGGTGGTACCCCCCTACTCATCAACCTCGGTACTTTGCCCAATTCATGCTTTGTGGTAAATTTCGATTGCCAACAACTTTCGTTCCATTTACCTTATCGTCAGCAAATAGTTTATCGGACTTCTGCCGATTGCATTGCCAATGAGCAAGTTGAAGATTGTTAATATCTGACGGATGCCCGTTGCGATTGACAGGAATGATATGGTCAATCACAGGACTTAATGGATGCGGATAACTTAATGACTTATCGACAAGGTTTCCGCAGATTCCACATGTGTTTCTTGTCTTAAGAATTATCTTCTTGTTTTTCTCAAAAGCTACCCGATGCGGACCACTTCTGTCTGGTCTAGTTTCAGCCATTTTTTACCTCCTGAAACACCTGTTGAAAGTAACATATCTTATATTCTGTTACGTTCGCTATAATCTACTCTAAGCTAGATGCACCAATACTTTAACCACATTCTCAAAAAATGAAAGTAACATGCTTTTATTTTGTTACATTCAATAGTCAAACGTCAGTATTGCTTCGTCTAATTCGTCCTGCTGATAACCAATATAAATTAGTGTTATTGTAGGTGTGGAATGGTTGAATATCTTCTGCAAGGTAACCACATCATGTGTCTGGATATAGTAATGATATCCAAATGTCTTTCTCATGGAATGACTACCTAGATTTTCAAGACCGATATGTTGACCAGCTTTCTTGACAATCTCCCACGCTGTCTTCCGTTGGATTGGGGCGAACTGAACACCATTACGTTTGTCGCGTTTTCTACTTGGAAATAGAAAGTCATAATCTTTCAGTTCTTTATTTTCTATGTATTGATTTAGGGCTTTTCTTAGCTTTGGATTGATGGCAAATGGCTTGGCTTTCTTGGTCTTCTTCTCGACCACAAACACCCTGTCACCCCTAACATCCTTGACTTTCAAGCCAAGGAAGTCACTGATTCGAATGCCAGAGTAAATTCCAAACATGAACAAGATATAATCTCGCTCGTTTCTCTCTTTCAGATAATCTTTGATACGTTCGATATCATCAACGTTCCGAATAGGTTCGACAGATCGCACTTGTTCACCTCCAATCAAAAAAGACAGGTCAATGCCTGTCTAGTTCCTGTTGTCTCATACTACTATTTTAGCATTGAAAAATGTATATTTACTGCGGTCTTAATCCGTTTAAACTTCGCTCAAACTCCGCCCAAACTCCGTTTTTCAACCAACAACGCACCTCTACGGTAAATCTCTGCAAATGAAATCAATGCTAAATTAAGTAATTCATGATAGCGAGTTTCCTCATAACCGATTTTTTTCATGATTTCTTCCCTGGGTGTTGGATATGGTTTGAGGTATTTAAAAATCAGTATCAATCTTAGTTCTGGCTGTAAAATATGTGAAACCGAATATTCTATGGCTTCTAGCTCATTAACTGCCTCGACATGATTAAGGGCCAGTTTTTCTACCTGTTGATTTGGTTTTGAAACACTTTGTCTAGGCTCAAAAGTGTATTGCTGAGTAATCTTTTGTTCCTGAAAATCGTTAGCAATATTTCGCCACATTTTGTACTTTTCAAGAGTTCTCTCTGCTTTCTCAATTGTCTTCTTCGTGTCCAATTCTGCTACAATCAATAGAATTTACCAACCTTCCTACTTCCTCTGCAAATGTAATGACTGCTTTGGATAATCCATCAATCGCTTGTTCACAAAAGATAGCGACATTTCGGGCAATCCGTTCAAAAGAACTATCATTTTCATTCAACCATCGAATCAGCTGTTCAAGTTCCTTCTGTCTTCTCAACTCTTCCTGCTTAGCTTTTTTCTTCTTGATTCTTTTGTTCATGCGTAACCTCAAGATGTTCTTTTCATCACATTCTCTTTAAAGTCATCAATTTCTTGCGTGACCTTTTTTAAAAGATTTTGTTCAACCATTACATCATGTTCGCTAGCACCTTCCCTTTTGATGTAGTGCTGCAAAGCATGTTTAACAATTTGCATTTGCTTGTACTTCAAATACATGCCTTCACCCTCCATTTTCTAGTATTAGCCCTTTTCTTGGCTGTTTCTCTAGCCATTTCGTCCCAGATATAGTCGGCATTTTCAAGCATGAGGTCCACGCATTTGTCCTTCAGGGTCTCGATTTCAATTTCTTGACGCTCTATGTCTTTGTATGCACGGTTGTAAAGTTCATCTTTCAGGAACTCATTTTCTTTGAGCAACTGAACTACATCAATTTCAATCTTACATCCATAGTCTGGTAACAATCTAATTCCATTAAAACTCATTTAATACCTCCATATCAAACCCGCTATCAATAAATCTATAAGCCAATTCTGGATTGATTCCATTGCCTAGCCTTTGATAAATCAAAGCCATATCTTCATCTGAAAAAAGTGTTCCTAGGTAACGATTAAGAAAATTTTTGGTAAATTCTCTAAAAAGACAATTCCGTTTCTCACTTTTAAATGGTTGCCCTTTTGCAATTGTCCTACTGCACCACATCAATAATTTTGCAATGATGTCTCTTCGTGACTGTACTCCTTCCAAACTAAAATACGTGTTTGTTTTTGGAATCAGTATCACTTCCAAATTCGCATTTATATATGACATTGGAAATAAGCCGAGCAGTTCTTTTAGTTCATTCATTAGTTCAGTATTCATTTCTTCCCCTAGCATTCGTAATTGTAGGCAAAATATAGATTTTCGCCTATCGGATAGTAATAGACACCGTGGTAATCATCTTCAGAATAACCACAAGATTGATCGCAGTATTCTCCGTCAAATTGCTCATCTCCGTAAGCACTGTGACAAATAATAAAACAACTCCGTAAGATACTATCAGATTCAATATTGATTAAAAAATCATTGATTCTCTTGTATTTACGAACACAATTTTCCACGAGCTTTTTCGGATAATGACCCTTTCCAATATCTCGAAACTCAGCCATGAAAACTATCTCGCTGTCCAATTCCGTCCATCTTCTTACCAAGCGAATGATCTGTTTTGGAATTTTATATGCTGCCTTTTGCTTTTTCTTTTTTATCCGTTTGTTCATCATATCCTCCTAAAACGGCAAGTCGTCATCTGTAATATCCATCAGCTGACCGCTCATCCCTGGTGGCATCTGCTCATCCATGCTCGAATAGTTAGCACTATTGTCACGCTTTTCAAGCACCTGAAAACTCTCAGCGACAACCTCGGTCACATAGACCCTCTGCCCTTGCTGATTTTCATAGCTTCTGGTCTGGATTCGTCCTGTAATAGCAATCAGATGACCTTTCTTGGTCCAATTAGCCAGATTTTCGGCCTGCTGACGCCACATCACACAATTAATAAAGTCAGCTTCCCGCTCTCCTGTCGATTGATTTTTAAAATTGCGGTTAACCGCCAAAGTAAAAGTCGCAACGGCTTGATTAGACGGTGTATAACGTAGCTCTACGTCCCTCGTCAATCTACCGACCAATACAACATTGTTGATCATCTATTATCTCCTCTCCCACGGCTGTCGCTGATGGCTATAATACGGGTACACCAGTCGAATTTTCCCTCTTGAAGCTAGCGCCCTATGCTCATAAGGCTTGACTTGCTCGTACAGCTCGTCTATTTTATCCAACATGCGTTGTCGCGGTGGTCGTCCGTCTAGCCATTTGTAGACAGATAGAGTCGTCACACTCATCTCGGTCGCAAATTGGTCTCTCGTCCATCCTGTCTTTTGTAGGATGTATTTGATTTTATCTGCTGTGGTCATAGGTCCTCCTAAAATTTCATGAAGGTCATCCAGTGGGTAGTCCCACGTTGTTGACCAAAGAGTGGCTGATGCGGTACCAATTCCAAGATTTCTTTGACATTTACTTGTGCATCGGACCACTTAAAGATTAGTGTTCCACCAGTCTTTAGCACCCGAAAACACTCTTCAAAACCTTGCTGTAGGTCTAGTCTCCAAGTTAATAAATCAAGTTGACCGTATTGAGCACGCATAAACGATTTCTGGCCAGCCCATAGTAAGTGCGGTGGGTCAAAAACAACCATGTTGAAGGTTTCGTCATCGAATGGCATATCGCGAAAATCAGCAACCACATCTGGCTTTACCTTTATTTTCTTTCCGTGGATTTCAAATTCTTCTTCTCGTTTATCCATATAGGTTGTGTGAAGTTCGGCCTTATCAAACCAAAACATACGACTGCCGCAACAGGCATCTAAAATTCTGATTGTCATAGATCCTCCGCCTCCTCAAACTCCTCAAGCTCTACATCGCCATCGCAAACAGGGCAACCTGTGGGAGTGAACTCCCACTCTTCATACCCATTCCTCCAATCACAGTCATAACACGATACTACTCTTATCATAACAAGTCCTCCAACGCTACCCATCGAAATTGTGGGTATTTCTGCGCTTCTTCTTGGGTGCATTTCCAAGCCACTTTTACCACTTCCTCTAAAATGTCCGTTTCATTGACAGTAAATTTAATTTCGCCATCTTCCTCTACGCCCATTATGTAATTATAGTCAAAATACATCAGCTCTGGCGCATCGACCAGTAGCACACCTAGTTTTTCCGTCATTGTTTACCTCTTTCCATTTGACTTCCTCCTTTATTTTGTATATACTTAGTATACACAAACAGGAGGACATATCATGAATACTGTTAAAACACGTAAAGTTGGTAATTCGCTTGCCATCACTATTCCAAAAGAATTGAACGTTGATGAAGGCAAAGAATTTATTGTCTACAAGGGCATTGATGATGTCATCGTACTTGCACCTAAAATCTCAAATCCATTTGATAACATGGAACCGTTCATCATGGACAACGACTTTGAAGGAGTGGTCTTGCTTGACAATGAAGGATAACTACATACCACAAAAACAAGACATCATCTGGATTGACTTTGACCCATCACTTGGAAAGGAGATCCAAAAGCGCAGACCAGCCCTTGTCGTTTCCAGTCACAAGTACAGCCAGATGACAGGATTTGTTGCCGTCTGCCCTATCACTCACGGTGCAAAAGCTTTGGAAAACCGTGGCTTATCTGTCCCTATCCATTCTGACAAGGTAGACGGTGTGGTCAACCCAATGCAACTCTATACTTTTGATTTCAGAGCACGAAACGCTAGCAAAATCACCCAGCTAGACACTTGGACTTTTCAAAAAGTCGTCCAACTTTACAACTACATTTTCGACTAGAGCCAAACGGCTCTTTTTTCGGTATCATTTTCTGCCTCCTCGTTTAAATACTGGATTTTTCTTTTCAAGCTCTTTCTGCTTATGATAGTCATTTTCTTTCCACATAACTCCGTCAGGTCTATCCTTGAGGTAGGGGATATAGATAACTTTCTCCATCACTCCACCTCTTCCCTAAACTGCCAAGCCCAGTCAAAATCCTTTTTGATTTCAGATCAAGAAATTTCATTGTTTCCGTCCTTTCAAATACTCTGGCATCTCCTGCCCGATTTCGATTTCTTCGTCATGAGCCATCAACTACCTCCATATCTTGTACGATGATATTCCTCGGCCATACGATCCAGTTCGGCTACAAAATCATCACCAGGCAAAGCCATCAAGCGAGCCTTTTCAGACATACGTAGCGGATAATTCGCTACCTGCCAATCCATCATCTTGTCTAACTTCAAAAAACCGTCCATTAGTCCTCCACCTCTATAATTTTAAAATTCCCATGCAGATACAACTGCTTTGTCATTACGACACCAACCTGCCAATTTGCGTACCGAAAGGCCTGACGCTCATTGCCATAGAAAATTTCCAAACCAGTTGTTGAATGCCTCACATCACGGACAAAAGGATTGTCTTGCTTAAGACCGTGTTTCAGTATGACCCGTTTTACCTTGTCTAATCCTTCCATAAGTTCATAGCCTCCAAAAATTCAGGCGAAACATCAACATTCTTAGGCAGTTCCTGTTCTTGTTGCCTAGCTCGAACGAGTTCTACTGTCAGTAACTTATCATTCTTCCAATTTCGTAAAATCGCTTTGATATAATTCCATACAGGTTTATTGCGAAATACCCCTTCTTTAAGGGCTTCCCTTATTAATTCAGGGCTAAGCCCTTCTTCAGTAGCAAATTTCTGGATGTCCTCAATTTCAAATGGACTTAATAATCTTCCAAAGCCAGCTTCGAAATCTTTGAATAATTGCTTGATTGAATAATCGCTATTATTTATACAACTACTACTAGATAAGTTTATATCTATATCTTTCTCTTGTTCTTTCTCTTTCTCTCCGTTACCATTTGTTTCATCGCTGTTACTTTGTAACACCTTTTGGTTCTCACGATGCTTGCGAACCCTACGGGCACTTGCAGTTTCACTACCTACCATCTCTGGGACTTGCTCCAAAAAATACTCCCTATCCGATATTTTTGACAACAGTTTTTTGGACTGTAAAAAAACAAGGGTAATTTTTACATTTTCCACATCTTCGTCAATTACCAGCGCAATTTCTTCAGCCAAGTTATCAGCAACCCCGTCAAAAAATAGAATCCCGTTGTCTTCCAGGCTCAACAGCATCATCTTAAGATAGATAATCGTGTGAGTGTCCCCTCCTGCTATTTTTCGAAGCAACTTCATTTCCTTGGATTTGAAGAAATCCTGTGCGAGTTGAATCCAATAGTACCGCTTATTTGCATTTGCCAATCTCTATACCTCCATTCTCCTCCCACATCTCAGCATTTACATCTTTATTAAACAAGTCCTGCTGATAAATTCTAGCCTTCTGCCAAGTATCAAACGACCGTTTTTGGTAAAATCTATAACCACGCTTAGTCTTGGTTTTCTTTGCCACAATCCAGACCATAGCTAGACCTCACGCTCTGCCAATAGTTCAGCCTGGCACTTGTTGACATTCTCCAAGAAGTCAATCCGTCTGCGTAGCTCATCAATCAGCCTTGCCTGACCAACACATTCCTGATTTTTCAGTAAAGCCAGTTTCTTGTATTCCTTGGCAGTATGCCGTGCAGTAGCAAGCTCACGTTCCAACTCATGTTGGCTTTTAGGAATGTAGTCATCTTCCTCAACACTCAAAAAACGCTTCATCATGTCCCAAAATTTCATTCTATCCTCCATAGTATCTATGAATCTGCAAATATCTCAAATTCCGCTCTGGTTGTTTTTCTTCAATCACAGGCTCCTTGACCTCTATTTCAATCTCAACAGGCTTACGGATCAGCCAGATTAAGATTGGGGTCAAAATAGCAATAAATGCTAAACCTTGCTCAGCTGTCAACATCAATTCTTCTGTCATATCACTGTCCTTTGCCAATTATTGTGGTACCATTCAATCACTGCATCGCGAGGGTACTTCTCGCGAGCATTCGGAATACGTGGAAAATCTTTGTGACAATTAAATCTCAAGTCAAAGGTTCCAGTATCCTTTGTTCCAAGCAACATTTCAGCACATTGTGACTTGTTGAGTTCCATAGGAAACCGTCTTTTTTCATCCATGACAACGTGCATGACCTTCAACGCTCTATCCATTAGCCCAGCTTCAAACTGGTCCAACATTTGAATCATTAGATCATTCATGGTATAATCCTCTTGTAATATTTATTTGTGAGCCTGATTGCCGTCAGGCTTTTTGCATGTCTTCATTCAAAAACTTGTTGATGAAGTAAGTCTGACCCTTACCCGTCATCTTGGTCGTCTTGCTAATCCTGATACTGCCATTCGGCTCATTATGTGTCCGCTCCTTGACCTCAAACAAGCTCATATCCATAGACCTCTGGGTCGGCATATTGTAGCTCTCTCCACGTTTCCGAATGAGGAAACCATTGTTCCGCAACCACTCAAACAAGCGGTTTTGTCCAATGTTGTAGCTGTTCTGACGCAAAATCTTGGCAAAGTCCCCAATCAAGATAGATGTAGCACTAGCCTCGACCGCATTAGCAAACAACACCTTGGGCTTGTCTGCTTCAATCTGCGCTTCCAGCTGATGCACCTTCTTGTCGGCCAATAGCAGAGCCCGTGCCATAATCTTATCTGGACTGTTAAAGTCCTTTTCAACCTGGATAAAGTACTGCCGTACCTGCTTGCCACGATCTGTCCGTTGGATCATAGCAATTTCTTTGGCCATGTCCAGCTTGATAATGTGGTCAACCTTGTTGTGACCTCCGCGACCTGTTTGCTTCACAAAATTGTTAAGCAAAAAATCTTGATTTTCTGTAAAGCCATACTCAACCATTCGGTCAAACCACATAGAGTATGGTGTTTTGACTTCCAAAGCCTCATGCAACTGCCGACCAGACACAACAGGCTCTTGGTTATCATTCAAGTTAACATTGATAATTTCGTTCATAAAATTCCTTTCTAATTTGATATAATTAAAATAAAAACGTGAGGTAAATTATGCTAACCAAAATAAATATTGGATATTCGTCAACGAAAATCGTTGAAATTGACGACTTTTGCCCTAATTGTAAAAAGCGAACCAATCCTCATCTGGTAAATTCCACTTACTTCGAACTAAATAAGACAGTGAATAGTGTAGTAGCTACTTTTAGATGTTTAGGGTGTCTTCACTTTTGGAATGACGAGTTTATTGCAACCTACACTTCAAATGGCTACATAGTCGAACATCTTAAAGTTACTCCTAACCTCCCAAGTGATATTCCAATTTCGGACGATGTAGAGTTAGTTTCTCCAATTGGGAAACAAATCTATGTTCAAGCTTTAAAAGCAGAACATGAACAACTCGACCACATCGCAGGCATCGGATATCGAAAGGCGCTTGAGTTTTTCGTTAAAGATTTCTCTATTGTCACAAATCCTGATGACGAAGATAAAATCATTAAAATGCCGTTAAAACAGGTTATCGAAAAATATATCAAGGATGATGATCTTAAAACATTTGCACTAGCATCTGCTTATATTGGCAATGATGAAGGTCATTACTATAGAAATAATCCTGATAAAGATTTTTCTCACCTCAAAAATTACCTTCACGGAGTTATTCACTACATGGAAATGAAACTCAATTTTCTTGATGCTCAAGAACTTGTGAGTCGCTCGAAGAAATCTTAGCGTCAAGTTCATCCACCTTCTCCGCAATATACGTCACAGTCCTCAGTATTTCATTGAGGGCTGTTCTTTCTAGTTCATTCATCCCCTTCTCCCTTCTAGTTTGGCTGCTCTCTTCCCGTGATATAATGAACATATCAACACGGAAAGGAGGTCAAGTCATGAAACAATTTATTATCGATTCACTAAAAGATGAAGTAGATACTATTACCATTTCTTTCACAAATGGCGATAAAATAACATTCTTCCAAATCTATGAAACCTACTCCGACCAAGAGAACATCATTGATTTGGTAGAGTTAAAAACAGACTACAGACACTTAGTGAACATCGAACAAATTGCACACATTCGATTGAATGTGTAATGCTACCACACCTAATCCTTGTGATTAGGTGTTTTTTGCTGACAAGCTCTACGCTTGATTGCGAATTCTAAACTTTTGATAAGACCGCCTGGCTGATGAATGCCTAGGACCGAAATCTTTTTCAAGCTTGAAATAGCTTCTTCATAGGTTTCTGACGAAAGCAAAATCTCATCAACCATATTTTCAAAATGTTTTTCAATGATTTCTTTCATCCCCTCCTCCTTTCTAGTTTGGTTGTTCTCTTTCCGTGATATAATAAATACGGAAAGGAGGAAAAGCTATGAATATTTTGACAAATGATGCCAAGTTTCTTTTAAGTTCAATGTATGCACAGTATGTCAAAAGACGCAGAGAGGGAGACTCAAAAGATAAGGCAACCTTTTTCGGAGATGTTCATCGAATAAACGATGAACTAATGCCTGAATGGTCTTTTGATGATACCCGCTATACTTGTTTCGAATTAAAGAAACATGGGTATATTTCTGGAAGCCCAGCAGATAATCAGCTATTATTCATTCATCTCACTACTGAAGCTATCGCGGAGCTTGAAGTGGATTTCAAAGATAAAGTTGATACTGCACTTGAATTCGCCGCTAAAATAAAAGCTGCTATTCCTTTTCTTTAATTCCAAATGGATTGTTGCGTAAGTCCGTTAACATTTTCTCGAATGTGTCGAATTTTTCTTTTAATTCAGCACGTTCTTGAGCTTGAGCCTTGAGTAATTCAACAATATTCTCAAGGCTTTTTGCTATTCTCTCGAATACTTTTCGCATCCCCTTCTCCTTCCTAGTTTGGTTGGTTTTGCACCATCACGTTTAAACCGTGATTGAACCTAAAAAATTAATGTCATCATAATTGACATTGAACGCTTTTTCTATTTCAATAATTTTTTGGACATCTGGAAATGTTTTTTGATTTTCCCAATTTGCCCATGTGTCAGCAGTAACACCTACCAGCTGACCAGCTTGTTTTTGCGTAAGATTGTCCCTGGCACGCAACATTTTTAGCGTCCATTTCAATACCCCTCACCCCTTTCTAAATTTGGTATAATGTTTGTAAAAATGATTGGAGAAATTTATGAAAAAGTATATAAAGACCGTCTCTGAATATATAGGTACTGTTATATTCACAATCTTTTTTATTTTAATGGCAACATCTTTATTTAATTGGATGCTAGAACTTTCCTCATACAATGCTTTATCTGAATTTAAAGCTATTGATATGAACCAAATGTTAATTGGCTTATGGTTCAGTTTAACTTTTCATCTAATTATTTTTTCAATATTTTTCATCTGGTATTCTATTTATAAAATTAAAGGACAAAGCTGGAAGATTGCAACTACAATCTTTTCCATTTTTAACAAATTATTTATACCTTCAATATTTTCTTTCTGGATGTTACTCTCTTTGAGAATTGAACTCTTTAACCTAATCGCTACAGTCCTAGCCACTGCCGCATTGTTGGCAGATTTTAGAAAAAAATCGAAACCATTAGAATTACTCCCACTTTCTACTCATCATCCCAAAAAAGATAGCCAATCACAATAAGTTGAGAAAGACTAATATAAGTAATAGCTACTTCTTGAGCGACTTTCGGAAAAAATAGACAACTGAATAAAGCAAATGCATTAAAATTTGAAACAATAAAAATAATCTTCGCTTTCATTCTTCCTCCTTTCCACCTTTCCACCTTACTTCTTCTTTTTCCACTTCACAATCTGCCGTATCACAAACGACAGGACCAACAAACCAGCTAACCAATAGATCATTGCTTTCTTTGGCAAATGGTGGTATACTACAAATAAGAGGTTGGGGCTTTCGCCCCTTGCTCTTACTTTTTGTTTTGTAAGTTCCGCTTGTGCTCAAGCACTTGTTTGTGCCATAAGCGAGCTTCTCTTACTAAGCCTAGAATGATAATCGGAATTGCTAACTCGTTATCAGCTAGGCTTTTTAGTATGTCCACCATTTGCTTTTCCTCCTGTTTTGATTCGGTTAATTCCTTAACCTTGATTATAGTTTATCACGGTTTTTCCGTGTTGTCAACAACTTTTTTTGTTTTTTCCGTGATTTTTTGTTTTTTTCTTGATTTTATCACGGAAAAATCGTAAAATTATCCTAAGAAAGCGAGGATAACCTTATGTCATTAGGAAATAAAGAGGTTATGTCAAATAATCTAAAATACTATATGGACAAAAAAGGGGTTGATAGAAACCAACTTTGTTCTGATTTAGATTTGAAATATATGACCGTTTCTGATTGGATAAACGCTAAAACCTATCCCAGAATCGATAAAATCGAATTACTTGCAAATTATTTTGGAATTAACAAATCGGATTTGATTGAAGAAAAATCCACAATCCCTTCTTCTTCCATCCCTCTTCCCAACTTCGACCCACGGAAGACTATTCTGCTATCTAACTACTACAAGCTCAACGACACACGCAAGAATAAGCTCCTGGCGACCTCTGAGATGCTTCTAGCCGAAGAGCAAGGGAAAATCATTGACATATCAGAAAAACGTGCAGAATATGACGCTAGAAAGCGTATCAGCCTATCTGTACCAGGCAAGGTATCTGCTGGTACAGGCTATTGGCAAGAAGATGATTACGATACTATGGTTGACTTCTACGCAGACGACATTCCAGACGAAAGCAAGTACGACACCGTTGCAGTCGTTGTTGGCCACTCCATGGAACCCAAAATCAAAAACGGCGACTTCCTCTTTATCAAACTCAAGGACCAGGTAGATCTAAACAAAGTCGGAATTTTCCAAGTTGACGGCGAAAACTACGTCAAGAAACTAAAAAGCGACCACCTACAGTCACTAAACCCAGACTATGACGACATCCAATTCACCGAAGACATGCGCACCATCGGCGAAGTCGTGGAGGTGTATAGGGAGAGGTAAGAAAAATGGAACAATCAAAAATTTATAGAACCAAAGAAAAATTCGATAGCATAGTCAATCAAACCGAAAATGAATTCATTGATTACTGGTATGCCCGTGACCTCATGCCATTACTAGGTTACGAACGCTGGGAGAATTTTCACAAAGCAATTCACAGAGCCATGAACTCCATAGAAACCAGTGATACCAAGGTATCAGACCATTTTCGTGAGGTCACGAAAATGGTTCCGCTAGGTAGTGGTTCTGAACGTCCAGTAAAAGACTATATGCTCACCCGCTACGCTTGTTACCTCATCGCTATTAACGGTGACACCAACAAAGAAGAGATCGCCTTTGCTCAATCCTATTTCGCAGTCCAAACCAGGAAGCAAGAATTGATTGAGGAACGACTTCATTATATCGAACGCACCGAAGCACGAGGAAAACTCAAAGAATCTGAAAAACGTCTGTCTCAAAACATCTATGAAAGAGGTGTTGATGACAGAGGTTTCGGACGAATTCGCTCAAAAGGGGATATGGCACTATTTGGAGGACATAGCACGCAGGAAATGAAAGAACGTCTTGGTGTCAAAAGCAACCGTCCACTAGCTGACTTCTTACCAACTCTGACCATCGCAGCAAAAAATCTAGCGACCGAGATGACAAATTACAATGTTGAAGAAAACAACCTCCATGGCGAAAAATCCATCACAGATGAACACGTTTTAAACAATACAACCATCAGAAACATGCTTGCACAACGTGGTATCAAACCAGAAGAACTACCACCAGCAGAAGACTTAAAAAAATTAGAACGCAAAGTAAAACAACAAAATAAAAAACTTATCAAAGAAGCAGGGAAATTACCTTAAACAAAAATACTTTACAAAAAACAAAAAAATCCCCACACTCTCCGCCGGCAAGCTTGAGTGTAGGGCAAGTTCGTATAGTAAAAACCTGCTTTGCAGTAGGTCTCTTTACTATACCCATTTTATCAAAAAAGAAAGGGTAAATCAATGGCATATTTTAGAAAAAGAGATAACGGATGGGAATACCGTATCTCATATAAGGCTCCTGACGGATCATTTAAGCAAAAATCAAAAGGTGGGTTTGCTACTAAGAAATTAGCTCAATCTGCTGCAAGCAAAGCAGAGAGATTGCTTAACAATAATGTATTTGTTGATGACAAACAAACATTTTTGGACTATTATCACAACTGGGCTGAGATACATAAAAAGCCAAATGTCACGCCTGTCACTTGGAAGAAATATCAGCATACAGAAAGCAAAGTCAAGTTGTACTTTAAAGATACAAAGTTAACCGAAATTACAAATAGCATGTATCAACAAGTACTCAATCAATTTGCCAGCACACACACCCAAGAAACAGTTGAAAAATTCCATTATCAAGTCAAGGCAGCAGTCAAGATGGCGGTGCACGAGGGCATCATTGAGCGGAACTTCTGCGATTTTGCGATCATACGCTCGTCGGTAGAATCATTCGCAAAAGAAACCAAGTTTTTAGAAATGGAGGAGTACATCGACTTAATCCGACAGACAAGAAAAAAGATAAAATATCATTCGTATGCAATCATATACTTAATCGCTGTCACAGGTATGCGTTTTGCTGAAGCAGTTGGATTGACTTGGGATGATATAGATTTTGAAAATGGATTGATTGACATCAATAAAACTTACAACTACAATACTACATTTGATTTTGCACCAACAAAAAATAGTAGCTCGATGAGAAAAGTCCCTATTGATGACCAGACTATCAATTTACTGATTGAGTACAAAGAAAAGTACTGGATTGAGAATAATCAAAATAGAATTTTTGCTTCCGTTTCGAATGCAGCAGCCAATAAGACTATTAAGAAAATTGTTGGGCGAAATGTCCACATACATTCACTAAGACATACCTACGCATCATACCTGATTACCCAAGGTGTTGAGTTGATTTCCATTTCCCAATTATTAGGACATGAAAATTTAAACATCACACTCAAAGTCTATGCCCACCAGCTTGAATCATTAAAAGAAAAAAGCAATGACAAGGTCAGAAAGATATTTGAAAAATTTGGGGCAGATTTGGGGCAGACATAACAAAAACCCTTGTGTTTCAAGGGTTTTTAGCGTTATTTTATGCTAGTTGCCGGGATTGAACCGGCGACCTCATCCTTACCATGGATGCGCTCTACCGACTGAGCTAAACCAGCAGTACTTGACTAGTATATCATATCTCTAAAAAAAGTCAATGGATTTTTTGGAAATATTGAGAAAAATAAAGAAGGTAAATTCCCAAAGTAAGTTCTAGTCTGTCTTAAAAACTGGAAATTAGACTGAGACAAAGAAATAAGGTAGAACTTACTATGGGACAAGTTGGTAACTGACAATGAAAAACCAAAATAAAGAGAAAATAAGCTATTCCTAAAAATTATCTGACACTTTTAAGGAATTGTGCTATACTATTGTTATAAAAATCACAAAGGAAACGATATGAAACTACAAAACCTTCAAGTTGGACAATCTTATTTAGTCAAAGATTGTCTAACGCAAGATGATATTCGTAAACACTTAGCGCACTTGGGTTTAAAAGTCGGAGAAGAGATTCGCATCATTTCAAAAACCAAGACCAATGCAATTTTCCAAGTCAAGGCAAGCCGTCTAGCCCTAGACAGAGAAATTATCGAATCTCTGGTTTTAATAGAAAAGTCAGCTACCGAAATAATCAATCTATCCGAGGCACCTATTGGTAGCTCAGCCAGGGTCATGGACATCTATGCAGCAGGTGCACTCCGTCGTCGCCTCATGGATATGGGACTTACAAAGAACACGCAGCTATTTCTCAAAAAAGTCGCTCCCCTGGGCGATCCAATCGAAATTACCTTGAGAGGCTATGAGCTGACACTACGCAAATCCGAAGCGCAAATGATTGGTGTTCAAATCACAAGCGAGGTGAGGAAATGACAAAACACATCGCCCTTGCAGGAAATCCAAATAGCGGAAAAACAACTCTTTTCAACCTCCTAACAGGGACCAACCAACGTGTTGGTAACTGGCCCGGAGTCACCGTTGAAAGAAAATCTGGAACGATCAAAAAGCGAAAACATTTACTAATTCAAGATTTACCAGGTATCTACTCGCTGTCTCCCTACACACCAGAAGAACGGGTTGCCAGAGATTATTTGATAGCGGACCAACCAGCTGCTATCCTCAACGTCCTTGATGCAACAAACTTGGAGCGGAATCTCTATCTGACCTTGCAGTTATTAGAAATGGGCCTTCCTATTGTTATCGCCCTCAATATGACAGACGCCCTGAAAAGTCAAGGTCGCTCAATAAACAGCGACCAGCTCTCCTATCAACTGGGAGTTCCTGTACAGCCTATCAGTGCACTAAAAAAGCTAGGTATATCCCAGCTCCTCCATGAAGTAGAAAAAATTACCAATCAACAAGCCGAGCCAATCTATCCTCAGTATGACAAACAATTTGAAGCCGGTCTTGCCCAAGTTATTGACCTATTATCAGATTCCATCCCAAATCATCAAAAACGCTTCTACGCCATTAAGCTACTCGAACAAGATCAAGTCATTCTAGACCAATTGCAACTCAATGCGCAAGACATGCTTGATTTGACCGAAATCATTGTCATTTTGGAAAAAATTTACGCAGACGATATGGAAGCCATTATCGTCAATCAACGCTACCAATTTATCGAGAAAATCACAGAACTGGTCACAAAAGACAGCGATAAGACTTTTAACCTGTCTGATAACATAGACCGACTTGTTACCAATCGTTTTCTTGCCCTCCCTATCTTTGCGGCAGTCATGTGGCTGACCTACTTCCTGTCTATTCAAACGGTTGGTACAATGGGGACTGACTGGGTGAATGATGTCCTCTTCGGAGAGCTTGTTCCAGGCCTTATTCAGGAAAATCTAGATCGATTTGAAATCGCTGGCTGGCTACAATCTCTGGTCCTTGATGGCATTATTGCAGGATGCGGAGCCATTCTAGGTTTTGTACCACAAATTTTCGTCCTCTTCGTCTGCTTGGGAATCTTGGAAGACATCGGCTATATGAGCCGAGTCGCCTTTGTCATGGATAGGATTTTTAGACGCTTTGGTCTATCAGGCAAATCCTTTATTCCCATGTTGATTTCCACAGGCTGTGGCGTTCCTGGAGTCATGGCAAGCCGGACTATTGAAAATGAACAGGACAGAAAAATCACCATTATGACAGCAACCTTCATGCCCTGTTCTGCCAAACTTCCTATCATTTCGCTGGTAGCCGGTGCTTTCTTTCCTGACAATCCTTGGATTGCTCCAAGCGCCTATTTTGTCGGTATGGCTGCCATCGTCCTATCCGGAATGGCACTAAAAAAGACCAAGCAACTTGGTGGAGTCGCAAGCCCCTTTATCATGGAATTACCATCTTATCACTTACCGAAACTCAGTACGGTTCTCCGATATGCATTCGATAAGGCACTTAGTTTTATCAAACGGGCTGGTACCATTATATTTGTGACTAACATCATTATTTGGTTCAGCAGTTCCTATAATTGGTCTTTACAAATGGTAGAAACAGATGAGAGTATCTTAGCCTCCATTGGACGCAGTTTTTCTCTCCTCTTTGCCCCACTTGGTTTCGGAAATTGGCGAGCAACTGTTGCAGCCATTACAGGTCTCTTAGCCAAGGAAACCGTCATTGCCACCTTTGGTATCCTCTATAAATTAGGAGAAACAACCGAAGAAAATCCCGAACTCTGGGGGCTTTTACAACAAGACTATACAGCGTTATCAGCCTACTCCTTCCTAGTCTTCAATCTCCTCTGTGCCCCTTGTTTTGCGGCTATTGGTGCTATTCACCGTGAAATGAGAGAAGCCAAGTGGACATGGATTGCTATCGGTTTCCAAACAGGTTTAGCCTATGCAAGTAGTTTGGTTATCTATCAGGTTGGTCTTGTACTTATCTACAGACAATTACCAACCGTCTGGACATTTATCGCTATCTTTCTAATTATCACAGCCATCTACAGCCTAGTGAAAAAACCAACCAACACTCTTCCAATCGTCACGCTAAAAACATTAGAAAAAGGAGAATATTAATGCCCACACTTATCCTCTTTCTCATCATCGTCATCTTATTTTCTCTTGCTATTCGCAGTCTCATCAAAGGAAAAGAATCCTGCGGAGATTGTTCCTGCGACTGTGCTATTAAGCAAGAAATGAACGAATCTTCTCACCATAGACATCCATAACAAAAAGGTCTGCCTCATTATTGTGCAGACCTTTTTACATGTAGCTTGTCTATTAAATTTTTAAGTAGCGGTTCATGGAAATGACTGATCCCAAGGAACCAATAATAATACCAATTACAAAAAGTGCGCCAATCATTCCTGGAACAAAGACATTCATACTAATCAGAGACAAATCTTGACTAGCAAGACTAGCATTTACTGAAGTATAGATCATCTTATAAAGAGAATAGACTAAAACAGAAGGCAAAATAGCTCCGAGGAGACCTACCCAGGCACCTTCCCAGAGGAATGGTCCACGGATATAACTGTTTTTAGCACCAACCAGACGCATAATCTGAATTTCACGGCTACGAGAAATAATGGTAATCCGAATAGTATTGGAAATCAAGAAAACAGCAGTAAACAGCAATAAGCCAGTTGCTGCCAATCCCCATGTACGAACTAGATTAGCTAATTTAAAAATACGTTCCGTTTCAACTTCCCCATCGCGTACCTCTGTAACACCATCAATTTTAGCAATCTCTGCTGCAACAGTTTTTACATACTGCGGTTCAGTCGTATCAATGATATAAGCATCGTAAAGTGGATTGGCATCTCCTTGGAATAGGTTCCAAGTATCTCCCAAGGTAGCTGTTAATTTCTGCAACTGTTCATCCTTACTTGAATAAGTAACAGATTGTACATTTTCTATGGCTGTAATCTGATTGTACACCTTTTGATAATCTGGATTAGCTACCGTCTCTCCTGCTTCGTTCACAATCGTCTCAGCTTGATCAGTTGAGTTCGCTCTCAAATACACATTGATACGTACATTCTGTTCCAAATCCGAAGCGAGCTTTGCTGTGTTCAAAATAACTGAAGCAAATAGACCAACCAAGGTAAGGGTAATGGCTACAGATGAAATGGCTGCAATCGTCATCCAACCATTTCGCTTCAAACTCTTCAATGACTCAATAAAGTGTCTAAAAAATCGATTACTCATCGTATCCATATTCTCCTTCCGCTTCATCACGTACTACACGACCATCTTCAATCGCAATAACACGGTGACGAAGTGTATTTACAATCTGACTATTGTGTGTCGCCATCAAAATCGTTGTCCCCTGTAAGTTAATTCGCTCCAATAGATTCATGATTTCCCAAGAGTTTTCAGGGTCCAAGTTACCAGTTGGTTCATCAGCAATCAATACTTTAGGATTATTTACAATGGCACGGGCAATAGCAATCCGCTGTTGCTCACCACCTGAAAGTTCATTTGGGAAAGAACGAATTTTGTGCTTCAAACCAACCAAATCTAAAACTTCCATTACACGTTTCTTGATATTCCGTGGTTTTTCACCGATAACTTCCATGGCATAGGCAATATTTTCAAAGACAGTCTTTTTAGGTAAGAGTTTGTAGTCTTGGAAAACCACTCCTACACTACGACGTAGAAGAGGAACATCTCTCTTTTTAATTTTTGCAAGGTCAAACTTACCAACCTTTAGACTCCCCTTATCGAGCTTTTCCTCCCGATACAAGAGTTTGATAAAAGTTGACTTACCTGCACCAGAAGGACCTACAATGTAGGCAAATTCTCCCGCTTCAACATTGACTGATACTCCGCGAAGGGCAGTCGTTCCGTTTCCATATTTTTTGGAAACGTCTTTCATTTCTATTATTCCCATAGGATTTCCTGTCTTAGACAGTCCTTTCTTTAGATTTGAGAACGTTTTTTTCAAAATACAGTCAGTATTCTCTCAAAAAACTTCCTTGATGAGCGAAAAACTATCTCTTATTTACAAGCACTTCACTTGTAAATACAGGTTCTTAGCTAATTCGCCATTTTAAATAAGCATCTATAAAGCCGTCCAAGTCTCCGTCCATAACCTTATCGACTTGAGCCACCTCATAACCAGTACGGTGGTCTTTTACCATTGTATAAGGTGTAAAGACATAAGAACGAATCTGACTTCCCCAAGTGATCTCTTTCTTGTCACCCTTGAGTGAGTCGACCTCTGCAGCCTTCTTCTCCTGCTCCAATTGATACAATTTAGCCTGCAAGAGTTTCATTGCACGGTCTCGGTTTCCATACTGAGTACGGTCAACTGTGGACTGAGTCACAATCCCTGTCGGAATGTGCGTCAATCGAACACCCGTTGAGACCTTGTTGACGTTCTGTCCACCAGCACCACCTGAACGGAAGGTATCCATCTTGACTTCATCATCTCGGATTTCAATTTCAATGGTATCGTCCAACTCAGGCATTACCTCTACAGATGTAAAGGAAGTATGACGACGCTTAGCTGAGTCAAAAGGTGAGATTCGCACCAGACGATGAACACCCATTTCTGACTTAAGCAAGCCATAGGCGTTTGGCCCAGTAAAGCTTAGAGTTACGGACTTAATACCTGCCTCATCACCAGCTTGATAATCCAATGTTTCTACTGTAAAACCTTTGGCATTTCCATAACGCTGATACATCCGCAGAAGCATTTCTCCCCAGTCTTGTGCCTCGGTACCACCCGAACCTGGATGGATTTCCAAGATAGCGTTATTGTGATCATAGGGTTCTGACAAGAGCAAGGTCATTTCGTAAGCAGTCATGGTTTTGTCCAATTCCGCTAACTTTTCAACCAACTCATCCCGAACAGACTCATCTTCTGCTAGAAAATCTAGCAAAATTTCAGATTCATCATATAAATCCAACATCTGATGGAAATTTCCGTAGGTGTTTTTTAATTCATTCAACTCCTGAGACGTCTTCTGGGCTGCCAAATTATCATTCCAGAAATCTGGCTCCGTCATCTTGTTCTCAAGAATGGCAATCTCTTCTTCCAGACCTTCTAAGTCAAAGAGACCCCCTAAAAGAAGTTAATTTTTTGCCAAGTTCTTCAATCTTTTGGCGAATTTCTGCTGTATCCATATACACCTCATTTTTATTCATAATATTTATTATATCACATTTGCAAGTCCTTGACCATGTTGAGAAAGGCCGTTTGCTCTGCTATGACATCATCATTGTCTGATGAAATACCTGCGATAAAGGAAACCATCTCATCATTGGGCTGTTTGACCAATTGCCCCAAGGCCCAGATAGCTGTCGCCATGTGGACAGGATTTTGTTTCTTATCGATGATTTCTAAGAGTTTGGGAATGGCAGAGCGGTCATTGCTATTAGCTAAGGCAATGATGGCATTGCGCTGGAGAATATTTTTTCCCCGCCAAGAGCCAGCAATCATACCAAATTTTTCCTTGAATTGTCCATTTGATAAGTCCAAGAATGGAATCAGCTCAGGCTCAGCCAAATCAGGGTCAATCTCCACCACAGGTGGACTGGAAATTCCCTTGTTGTAAGGACAACAAATCTGGCAAATATCACAACCATAGATGACCGTCTTGATTTTCTTACGAAACTCCAAGTCCATCATACCCTTATCCTGGGTCTGAAAGGACAAGCAACGACGGGCATTCATGGTCGTATCACCTAATAGACAAGACGTCGGACAGGCTGCAACACAACGATTACAGTCCCCACAGTCGTAGTCGACTGGCTGATCTGGTTCGATGTCCAGGTTAGTCACCAGTTCCCCTAGAAACATATAGGAACCAAATTCCTTAGAAATGACTAGCCCATTCTTCCCGATAAAGCCAATTCCTGCACGACGAGCGACCGCTGTATCCACCAAAGCTCCTGTATCTACCATAGCCTTGTATTCCAAACCATCCGTCAGTTTCTCAATTCCCCGTGCCAAACGCTCCATCTTATCTTGCAAGATATAGTGGTAATCAAGCCCCCATGAACTAGGGGTAATCTTCCCACGTTTGTATTGGGTCTTCTGCGGTTTGACAGGCAAATGTCGAGGGTAAGCTACCGCGATAGAAATGATGGTTTTGGCAGATTCTAACGACAGTTTGGGACGGATACGTTCTTCGATATTCTTGTGTTCAAATCCTGACGAACGCCCCTCTTCCTGACTAGCACGAAGTGATTTCTCCAAATAAGCAAAATCATCAGCCGTTGTAAAACCAATCTTCGAGATTCCGATTTCCTGAGATAATTTAATAATCTCTTCTTTGATATTCATTACATTCATTTTAGCAAACTTTGGATATATTTAGCAAGACCTACATAGCTAAATGAGTTATTAATATAACAAAAAACGTTAGCGCAAAACAAAAAATATTCATACGAACATAGGCCTTCTCCCGCCAAATACTGGTCAAGACATACATGATATTAATACCGATTGCTCCCCCTAAGCCGTTAGCCAGTAAATCAGTTATATCTGCAACCCCAAGTAAAAGAAGATATTGCAGAACCTCAAAGCAGAGACTCACTAACATAATCAAACATAGATTAGCCACCCACGATGCCTTGCGAAATAGCATTTCCATATAAATACCAAAGGGAATAAAACTTACAATATTAAATAGAATTTCTGGAAAATCCAGCACTCCATCATAGACCGCTGTTCCTGCAAACGGAATTAAGTTTATACTAGCATAACCATAGCGTCCATATACGATACTCAAGTCCATCTTAAAGACAATCATCCAAGTAAGTAAAAGGAGATAGGCAAAAAATAAAAACATACTCATTTTCTTTGTCTGCATAGAAATTCTCCTCTCAACTAGCATATTTTATCATTATATCATAAATGCTGTTCTATAAAATGTCACTTCTGTGACAAAGCTCGTTCCATATTACAAGTACTTTACAGCCTACTAAAAACAGAAAAGGAAGACACTACCAAGCCCAATGTCATTAAGTTAAGCATTTAAGCAGCTAAAGAAACTATTCTCGTCTGAGCAGTTCATGACAAAACGGGAATAGTTTTTGTATTTAGGGCGCACAAAAAGGAGGTTTTTTAACCCTATTTTTCAACTATTATGTTACTCTATAAGTGAAGCTTACAGGTGCCTTGCTTTTTATCTTTCTTTGGAGCGTTCGATTGGGTCGGATGATGGATAAATGCTTGGCAATGTAGGTTTCTAATTGGAAGGAAGTGAGTTTGTTTCTAAGAAATTTTCGACAGGCATAAACAGCGTCTGAAAAACAAATTTTATAAGTCTGTTTTAACTTTGATGTTTTAATGGTAACGTGTGAGGTTAGCCATTTACAAACATTAAAATTGATAAAGCGAGCGTAGATTTCTTGGAGAATCCCTTCCTTCTTTTTTGCATGAAAATGAGTCAGACCGATACTGTATTTTAGGTCACGAAAACTGGTCTCTATGCCCCATCTGTAGGCATAGAGATCTTTTAATTTTTCTGGAGAATAATCGGTGTTTGTCACCAAAGTTTCAAAGAAACCTGGCTTGATTTCGAGACGCACCATTCGAAAATGAAGTTCGTAAAACTGAACTGGGTCGCTTTTTCGGCTAGAGTTTAGTAAAAAGTCAAAGGAAGCATTATGAGGTAAAAAATGATACTGATTAGGGAAGTCTCGATACAGTTCTTTCATGTCATTGGTTTGTTTGCGACAGATGTTTAGGTCAAATGCCTCATCAAAACAAGGGGTGTCAGGGAGGTTAAATCCTGATTTCATAGAATGATTCCCGTCACGAATACGAATAATATAGGACCAATTTCTTTCTTGGCAGTGAGCCATGACATTGTAGGATTCATACCCCCTATCCATTATTACCAGAGCTTGTTTGAAAGAAGAGTTCTTCATCATATCAATAAAAGCCGCACGTTCATCAACCTCTCGATTATCTTGGATCCGTAAATCATGATACATCTCTTGTTCGAGATTGTAGAGAGCATTAATATGAATGAGATTGTAAGGAGTGTGATGTGGTCCAGTTTGAAAAGAGGTCGTTTTATCAAAACGATTTCTTGGTAGAATCACATCACTGCCATCAACAGCCAGGATAGGGAGATTATCAGAGATTGGAATTTTAGAAGTAATATCCCTAAAAAGTGTTTTAAAAGCTTGGTGTTTAATCTGATACCGCCGTTGAACAAAGGCAGATTGGGTAACTGGTAAATGTAAGTCAAGTAACTCTTTAGATAAGGTATTGCCTCCCATGGTCAGTATGGCTTGAATCATGGTTTTCATCGTTAGCTGACTTTGCCGACTAAAATCTTTTTCAGGATGAAGCACAAACTGATTGGCACTAGAAACGATGTCGTTAATACTATCAAGTAAATGAGCTTTAATCTGATCTAGCATGACTTTTCCCCTTTTATTTTAGTGTAACATAAAAACTAACCCACCACAAAACGTGATAGGTTAGTTAACTTAATGACATTGGGCACTAGACCAACTTGTTTCAAGACTCATTAAGAGTTTGGTATACAACTCCATTAAGGTAATTATCGAGCTACTCTTCATCTACCCACTACAGTTGAGAAAGAGCCCATAATTTCCAATAGCAAACATTCAATTAGACATCAATTCTGAGACGTCTTTTACATATTTAAATAAAATTAGTTTAGTCTGAAATCAATATATAATCATAAGAATGAAGTTGGTATCTCTCAATAAGTGACTTCAATTTATTAGCATAATTTGGATCAGTTGCGTAGCCTGACTTTTGGAGTGCATTTACAGCTTCAATATAGGTACGAGACTGTCTAAATTGTTGATAATTTTTTGTTCGCCAAGGGGTTGAAGTGAAGAATTTGCTATAGTCGCTCAAACTAGCAGTTGGTGAATCATAAGCTCTAAAAACTGCATTCTCAGTTCTAGAAACCCCATTTCTATACTCAGTTGTTGGTATTGTAATAGTTTTTCCTTTCCAACTCGAATCAGCTTTTATTCCAAAATAGTTGTTTGCTTGTTTGGCTAATGTAGAGCTACCCCATCCACTTTCTAAAATCGCTTGTGCGACCATAACACTTGGTAAGATACCTGATGTTTTTGAAACTACTTGGGCTGCTGGAGCAATTGTATTGATGAAGCGACGCTGTGAATCAGTCATTTGAACTTGATTTGACTGACTCACTGTATTTGTGGTAGATGTCGCTCCATTTGTACTTACTTTCCCCCTACAGCACCATACCAATTAACAATTCTGTCAGCCAAAGCTTTAGCAAGTTTTGTTTGGTAAGAATCTTGCTTAATCACTTGCAACTCTGATGGATTATCCATAAAGCCCATCTCAACTAAAACAGCAGGGATTTTTGTTTCACGAAGAACAGCAAATGTCTCTCGTTTGACACCGCGATTATAGGCACCTGTTTCCTTTATCAAGCTCGACTGAATCTGATTTGCTAATGTTTGACTCTCAGCAAGTCTAGTTGGATTATTGTGATATGCCTGATTAATTTTTGATGGATAGGATGGATTACTTTGATACCAATAAGTTTCAATACCCCTAGCCGTTGTAGTACCAGCACCAGTCGCGTTGAAATGTAGACTGATAAATAAATCGGCATTACTACTATTGACCATTCGAGAGCGTTCAGTGACATAATCTACATTGTAATCCCCAGTACGCGTCATCAATACATTAATACCAAGTGCTAACAAATTAGCTTTTAGCTTATTTGCAACATTCATAGCAAGATTTTTCTCATGAACTCCTCCATAAGAAGCACCTGAATCAGCACCACCATGCCCTGGATCAATATATACAGTATATGAACGCTGAGGCGAACGTTGTGAATATGCCCCTGCAGGTAGATTGGCTGACGTAGCACCTACCATTGCCATACTACCGTCTTTTCCGCGGTAATAAACATGGGAAGTATAGCGCCCAGATTCGTTTTTATGTTGTGAACTTAAAACTGTTAAACGATAGCTACCATCTGCCTGACGGCTTGCTTCATGCCAAATAATGTCATCCTGGTCTTTATTATCAGTCCAAGTTGGGACTAAAACTTTATCTAACGCTACAGGCGAATAGACATTTTTAATAATTACATCAAATGAACCTGTTTGAGAATTAATGTTTGTTACTGAAATTGTTCCAGAAGCTTTCGCTGGTGTAGTAGAACCTTTTAATTCAGCAGTGACAGCTCCAACTCCAGTCATACTACCATCAGTTCCACGGTAGTATACGTGAGAGACATATTTCCCGATTTCGTTATTATGTTCAAACTTTTTAACAGTATATTTGTAAGTACCATCTGGTTGACGACTTGCTTCATGCCAGATGATATCGTCCTGTCCTTTATTTTCTGTCCAGGTTGGAACCAAGACCTTATCAATAGCTACTGGCGATTTCACTTCTGAAATGACAACATCATAGGTACCTGAGTTGCTATTGACATTTGAGACCGTTACTTTTCCGCTTGCTTTTTCAGTGGATTTTTCAACAGTTTCTGAAGCTGGTAATGTTACGTTTGTAGTCCCAACAAATGTTCGGTTTCCATCTTTTCCTTGGTAATAGACTGTTGTAATATACTTACCAGTTTCATTCTTGTGTTCAGATTTTTTAATCGTCACTTCGTAACTTCCGTCTGACTGGCGAACGGCTTCATGGAAAACAATATCATCAACACTCTTGTTTTCAGTCCAGGTTGGCACAATAACAGATTTTACACCATTCGGAGATGCAACGTTTGTAATTTTTACAACAAATGAACCGTTTTCTGCATTTATATTAGATACAGTGATTGTACCAGAAAGTTTATCAGAAATTGTTGATTGTGCTGGTGCAGCAGGTATATTTGCTGTCGTTGAACCTATAAAGGTACTTTTTCCATCTTTTCCTTTGTAATATACATGTGAAATATAAGTTCCTGTCTCATTTTTGTGCTCAGTTTTCTTAACTGTATATTTGTAACTACCATCAGCCTGGCGACTGGCTTCGTGCCAAATGATATCATCTTGACCTTTGTTTGAAGTCCAAGTTGGTACCAATACTTTATCAAGAGTAACTGGGGATTTCACATCAGAAATGACTACATCATATGTACCTGTATTGGCGTTGATGTTGGAAACTGTTACTTTACCACTTGCTTTCACAGGTGTTGGTGCTGCTGGTATATTTGCAGTCGTTGAACCTATAAAGGTACGTTTCCCATCTTTTCCTTGGTAATATACATGTGAAATATAAGCCCCGATCTCATTTTTGTGCTCAGTTTTCTTAACAGTATATTTGTAACTGCCATCAGCCTGACGACTGGCTTCGTGCCAAATGATATCATCTTGACCTTTGTTTGAAGTCCAAGTTGGTACCAATACTTTATCAAGAGCAACTGGGGATTTCACATCAGAAATGACTACATCATATGTACCTGTATTGGCGTTGATGTTGGAAACTGTTACTTTACCACTTGCTTTTTCCGAGGTCTTGACTACAGTTTGGGCAGCGGGTAATGTAACTGTTTTTGTACCTACAAATGTACGACTTCCATCATTTCCATGATAATAAACAGTAGTAATATATTTTCCAATTTCATTCTTATGTTCCGATTTCTTTATGACCGCTTCATAGCTTCCATCTGGTTGGCGAATGGCTTCATGGAAAACAATATCATCTACACTCTTGTTTTCAGTCCAAGTTGGAACCGATACAGATTTAACACCATTTGGTGAAGATACATTTGTAATTTTTACTACAAAAGAACCATTTTCAGCATTGATGTTTGAAATAGTAATTGTTCCTGAAAGCTTATTAGAGGTATTGGATTGTGAACTTGACGATGATAAATCAGCTGTTGTTGCACCAATATAGGTTTGTTTACCATCTTTCCCTCTATAATAAACATGGGAAATATAAGTCCCTGTCTCATTTTTGTGCTCAGTTTTCTTAACTGTATATTTGTAACTTCCATCAGCCTGACGACTGGCTTCGTGCCAAACGATATCATCTTGACCTTTGTTTGACGTCCAAGTTGGAATTAACACTTTATCAATAGATGTAGGTGAATAGACATTTTTTACAACAACATCATAGGTACCTGTTTTCGTATTTACATTAGCAACCGAAACAGTTCCAGTTGGTTTCGGTGCTTGTAATGTTGCTGAAGTTGTACCAACTCCTGTAAGGCTGCCATCTTTTGCTAAATAATATACATGGGAATGATATTTACCAGTTATATTGTTATGCTGAGCTTTATTAACCGTTAATCTATAACTATTATCAAGTTGACGCTTCGCTTCGTACCAAATAATATCATCCTGACCATTTACTTCGGTCCAAGTTGGTACGAAAACTGTCTTTATTTCTTTAGAAGATGATACATTCGTAATTCGTACATCATAGGTACCTTTTTGTGAGTCGATATTTGAAACTGAAACTAGGTTTGGAGTAGTATCCGAAACTGTTGAAGAATTTGATTGAGTAGATGCTGTTGTCGAATTATTCGTTGCAACAGAGGATGCTACAGAAGTAGATGATGCTGTTGTCGAATTATTCGTTGCAACTGAGGGTGCTACGGTGGTAGACGCTGTTGCAACACTATTTGTATTACTTACCTGACTAGTTGCTGCCGAAATTGATGCACTTCTCGCTTGTGTCGCCGAAGTTACAGTATTTGTGGAACTAGTAGTCTTTTTGATTGATGATGCTACTGCATTTGTAGAAGGTTTGATTGAGCTAGCAGGTACAGATGCTGAAGTATTAGATACTGTTGAACTTGAAATTGTCGTGGTATCCTCCGAACCTGTATCAGATACAACATTATTTGATTGAGCTGTTCCAGTCGAAGCAACAGCTGGAGAAACAGATGTTGAGCTGACTGTTGCTGTATTAGAGTTTGATGACTGACTTTCTGATTCCGTACCTTGTGAAACCTGATTAGAAGTTTCAGATAAAGTATTGGCATGAACTAGATGACTTTGTAGTGTCCAAGCGCACAAAGATAAAAATAACAAAGATTTCTTTTTCACTAATTTCTCCTATTCTAACTTTTAATGACTTTTTAGAAATTGAGGCCTTAAGACCTTGAATTTAGTCTCACCACCCTATTTTAGCACGCTTTGTAAAATATGTAAAGGTTTTTGCTGAGAAAGATTATTCTCCAAAATTCTCAAAGTAAGTTCATGACTATCGCAAAAACAAAAACTGGAATGGATTGAAGAAAATGGGTAAAACATAATTAAAGCTAGCTTCGAATCTGAAACTTTTGTGTACAATTTGTTTGATTATTTTCAAGTTTAATACACTTTTTAACAGCATTTTTTAGACTTATCAAAACTTTTCTTAGAGTTAATTCTTTTGTTTTTCCATTTTAATCAAAAAATCTTCTAAAATCTTTTTAGCAAGCACTTCCCTTTGTATTTTTATTATTTTGGGATAAAAATTGAAATCCCTCCTGTTTGTTTTTTATAACAGTATACTGGAGGAAGGAGTGAGTGGATAGATTTACATGCTCTCTACCCGTTGTGCTAGTTAATCAAGCGTAAGCAAGGGAGTATTTTAAACTGATACCAAATTCAGTATGACTGCTTTTAAGCAAAAGAGAATAAATAAGTAATATTGCCTCTGTCTTAAATTTGAGCGCCTGAATGTTTCGACAACGTAAAGCCTCCATTCCAAACTGCTCTAAACTAGAAAATACAGTCTCCACTGATTTCCTCAATCGACTGATATGTAAAGCCCTTTGTCAAGTAAAAACAATCGAACTGATTAAAAAATGAAAAGTATCTAGAAAGAGCCTAGTTCTTAGCTTCGGGCATTGGCCACTCTGATATTCGTGGATTGGTTACCTACAGGTCAATGGTTCTGCCGCGAGTCCTACTCTCTATAAGCGTGGATCACAATTGTGCCACTTAGTCATTTCGTAGATGACTCAAACCTTGAAGTCCTAAACTCCTTCAAGATACTTTCCATTCAAACATGATTTCAATCCTTATTTCTGTCCAAATTCACCCAGTGATTTTGGATAGAAATAGGGATTCCTCATCGCTCTGCGATGATAAAACTTAATGGTCAAAAGTGTACATGAAAACAAGCACTAACTTCAAGCTATTCTTCCTGTCATCATCCCCCAAATAAAACCAGACAATTCTCGTGCAATAGCTGTTTTAGCAACATTTTGTTTCTTATTTTTTCCTAGAACAAGTGTGCGATAACGTCTTCTTAAGCGTTCATTAGCCTTATCCGCATAAGCAATCACCTCCACTCGGTTTCCACTTTGTCTCCGTTTCAATTCTTTGGATTTATACCCAATCGTCCCCTTAGCCAATGATTGTGCAGCTTCTATCAGAAGTCGTCTCACATGGCTATTCCCAGCTTTGGTGATAGCACCTCTTCTCTCCTTGTCGCCGCTAGAATTTTCGCTAGGAGTTAGCCCAAGATAAGAAGCAAAATGTTGAGCTGTCGCAAAGCGATTAAAATCACCGATTTCTGTCACAATGGAAAGAGCAGTTAGTGTTTTAATGCCAATAAAGCAAGAAAGCCGTGAGACCTTCTCTTGATAACTGTCGCTTTGACCCAGTTGCTCAATTCGTGCATCATACCGTTCTATTTGATCTACTAATTTCTCATAGGTCAATAGATATTCTGTCAAAATCTCTGCGTAAAGTCCCTCAGGTTTTAGGGAACGGAGCCAGCGAACATGTTTCTGTGTCCAATTACTGCTTCCCTCGGTATAGCGAAAATCATGTCGGAGACAGAAGGCAAGAATTTGTTGTTTGATTTTCTTCAGAGCCACTTTGTGGTCTGTTCTCATGCGGATATATTCTTTGACTTGTTCATCCTCAACAGTAGGAATATGAACAGGCCGATAGCTACGAAAGGCCAGAGCTTTTGCGAGCTGAGCTGCATCTTTTTTATCAGTCTTAACACGCTTAGATCCTTCCTTCATCACCGTTGTAGGCGCCATCACGATACAGGGAATCCCGTGAGCTTGTAGCTGGTGATATAGGGTAAATCCAAGACATCCGGCTTCGTAGCCACATAACACTTCTGCATCTTGACCATATAAACGACGAAGCTCATTCACATAGTTCACAATATAGCTAACATTTGGACCAACTTTAGTGCTATGTTTGAATTGATTCGCCATCATATCATAATAGCAGAGTGAAAAACTTTCTTTGTGAACATCCATTCCGATGAAAAGTGTGGTAAAATGAAACATATAAGACCTCCAATTGAGTGTGGTAATTCCTGTTAGAAGTTGATTGTTTTTTTATTCTAGTGTCCCAAATTTCAAGTTGAAGTTAGCCACCCAAAAGAAATTCACTTGGCGACTTGTAGTCCAAGCATTTTTTAGGGTAGTTGTTAATCCAATTTTCGATAAAAGCTACTTCTTTCGGAGTCGTTTTCTTGGTTCCTTTAGGTAACCATCTCCGAATCAATCGATTATGGTTTTCATTTGAACCTCTTTCCCATGAAGAGTAGGGATGTGCATAGTAGATATGTTCCTCAGGAAATACCTCAGACAATCGTTTGAACTCCGAACCATTATCTGCAGTTATTGATAAAATATGATACTCAGCCAATAGTAACCTAAGTGCCTGATTGACAGCTTCAGCAGTTTTACTTGGAATTAATCTTATGATTTGGTGTCTACTTCGTCGGTCGGTTAAGACTAAAAGACACTGATTTTTCGCTCTGGTTAGTAGAACTGTATCAATTTCATAATGACCGTTTTCCAATCGAAGATTGATGACCTCTGGTCGCTCTTCGATTGATTTACCAGCTGGCTTAAAGTTCGGACTAGCTTGCTTCTTGCCACCTTTCCCTTTTCTAGGATAAAGCATGTCCGATTTCTTCAATCCTAAATGACCATTATGAAACCAATAGTAGATGGTTGAAATACCTACTTTCACTTGCTTCTTCTTCACTATCATTTCAGGTGAAAATTTTTGCTTATGATAGTGTAAAATCTTCTCTTTCATTTCTTTCGTTAGGATTATCTTTTTAACCGACCGTTTTCGATTGGAATGGTAAACAGTTTGTGCATAATCAGCAGAATAAACTTTTTTGTAGACCCCTTTTCGCACTTGTTGTAAGGTTGTCCCACGCTTGATTTCATTATGAATCGTTTGAGGCGCCTTTCCTAACAAGCCTGCAATTTCACGATTTGACTTATTTTCAAGTTTCCACCGCTCAATCAAGCGACGGTTATCTATTGTCAAATGTTTCCCTTTTGGGGTATAATGTCCTTGCATCTCTGTGCCTTTCCTTGTGTTTGTGGTGAACAACAAGTATAGCACAGAGGTGTTTTCTTATACCTTAAATCACATTTCATTTGACACCAGGCACCCTTGAAGCTGTTTTTTCAGCTAAACCAAGGCTATGATTAGCCTTGGGCAACTAGCCTAACAGCTTCAAGCCTGTTATCAAATGAAATCATCAACTTACTCAAACATAGTGAAACATCTAATTCTTGACTAAGGTAAGGTGGCTAACTTCATTATAGAACTTTCGTTTTATTCTAGTGTACAGGTAAATCCACGAATTCTCAACTGGGGGTCTTTACATATTGTCTATAAGTCAGAAGGTGCTGGTGGGGATGAGTATAGGGCGTTTGAAAAAGGAAAGGGAGAATTTGATGCGCAATGGGGCTGGTCTGCTGGGCTTATGGACAATGCTATATTTAATAAATGGAAGGAAGAAAATCGTTTCTCAAAAATTCTCTTTCGAGACTACCGCAGAGATGTACAGACCGTTACTTATAAATTAGAGACAGAAATAGAAAAACAATCAGAAAAAACCTTCTCACTCATCGCAGTGATAAAGAATTTTAATAAGTATACTCACTATATTTATGGTGACCAAATTGCTTCTGCTGCGGGATTAGAGGTAGTGGCTCCACGAACAGAGAAGGTTCCTAAAGAGAAGAAAAAGAATGAAGGCAAAGAACGAAAGAAAGATCGTTCGAAAAAGAACCGTCACCCACACAAAGAGCATAAAAAACAACATCGGACCAAAGAATTAACTGGGCGTAAAAAATAGACTGGCAGTTAATATTGGCTGTATGAATAGACTGTATTGATAAAAGAGGCTGGGCAAAAAGCCCCAATGTCATTAAGTTAAGCATTTAAACAATTAAAGGAACTATTCCCGTCCGAGCAATTGATGACCAAACGGGAATAGTTTTTGTATTTAGGGCGCACAAAAAGGATGTTTTTTAACCCAATTTTTCAACTATTATGTTACTCTATAAGTGAAGCTTACAGGTGCCTTGCTTTTTATCTTTCTTTGGAACGTTCGATTGGGTCGGATGATGGATAAATGTTTGGCAATGTAGGTTTCTAATTGGAAGGAAGTAAGTTCTTCTCTAAGAAATTTTCGACAGGCATAAACAGCGTCTGAAAAACAAATTTTATAAGTCTGTTTTAACTTTGATGTTTTAATAGCAACGTGTGAGGTTAGCCATTTACAAACATTAAAATTGATAAAGCGAGCGTAGATTTCTTGGAGAATCCCTTCCTTCTTTTTTGCATGAAAATGAGTTAGACCGATACTATATTTTAGGTCACGAAAACTGGTCTCTATGCCCCATCTGTAGGCATAGAGCTCTTTTAATTTTTCTGGAGAATAATCGGTGTTTGTCACCAAAGTTTCAAAGAAACCTGGCTTGATTTCGAGACGCACCATTCGAAAATGAAGTTCGTAAAACTGAACTGGGTCGCTTTTTCGGCTAGAGCTTGGTAGAAAGTCAAAGGGTGTGTGATTAGGTAAACAGCGATAGTGATTAGGAAAATTGTGATACTGTTGTTTCATCTCATTGGTCTGTTTCCGACAGATGTTTAGGTCAAATTTTTCATCAAAACAAGGGGTGTCAGGGAGGTTAAATCCTGATTTCATAGAATGATTCCCGTCACGAATACGAATAATATAGGACCAATTTCTTTCTTGGCAGTGAGCCATGACATTGTAGGATTCATACCCCCTATCCATTATTACCAGAGCTTGTTTGAAAGAAGAGGTCTTCATCATATCAATAAAAGCCGCACGTTCATCAACCTCTCGATTATCTTGGATCCGTAAATCATGATACATTTCTTGTTCAAGATTGTAAAGAGCATTGATATGAATAAGATTGTAAGGAGTGTGATGTGGTCCAGTTTGAAAAGAGGTCGTTTTATCAAAACGATTTCTTGGTAGAATCACATCACTGCCATCAACAGCCAGGATAGGGAGATTATCAGAGATTGGAATTTTAGAAGTAATATTGGTAAACAGGGCTTTAAAAGCTTGGTGTTTAATCTGATACCGCCGTTGGACAAAGGCAGATTGAGAGACAGGCAAATCTAAATCAAGTAGCTCTTTGGCTAAGGTATTACCCCCCCATGGTCAGTATGGCTTGAATCATGGTTTTCATAGTTAGCTGACTTTGCCGACTAAAATCTTTTTCAGGATGAAGCACAAACTGATTGGCACTAGAAACGATGTCGTTAATACTATCAAGTAAATGAGCTTTAATCTGATCTAGCATGACTTTTCCCCTTTTATTTTTAGTGTACCATAGAAAAAACTAACCTACCACAAAATGTGATAGGTTAGTTAACTTAATGACATTGCTACCAAGCCTCCCCTTATTCCCAAAAATATCTTATTAAAATGTCTGATTGCTATGCTGAAAAGCCTTATATTGATGGATTTGTAGCATCAAACGCTCAAAGTTCGCCTCCTTACATGCTCGCATGATTAAGAAGCAATCAATAAACTTCCACAAATAAAGTCCCAAAAATAACAAGAACCCAATCAAGATAAATAGCGTAACAAAAGATACTGCAAAAGCAATCAGCTTGGCAAATCCCAATTCTTTATTCCCAACATAAAAACGGTCGACACCAAACTCACCGAAAAAAATAGCCAAAATAAGAGCGACAAGAGGTTGACGCATCTCAACCATCATAAGAACGTTTAAAGCCTCATCATCTAAATCTTCTAGTTCTTTTTGCAGAATGAATAACTTATCAGATGGCAAATAACTGCTTTTACTTAAAATATAATTCTGAAGATAATTCATATAAACTCCTACCTCTTCAAAATTATAGCAGTTTCTTATTCTTCAAGCAAGCCTGTAGAGGAAAACAGTGTCAGAAATCGTTTACATTTTTTTCTTTTTTGCTATAATGAAACTAGATTACAAGGAGGTTCATATGAGAGTTATTATTCATTATCCAAAAACTATCAAACAACTATCCTCCCAAAAACTTCCGCTTCTGGTAGATGGAAAAATTGCTGGGACAGTTACTCAAGGTAAAATTCTAAGCTTACCAATTACACAACCATCTGTTATACTAAGCATTCGAGGCGATAAAAAATCGAGCATTCAAGTTAAAGACGGCGATAGGGTCCAAATAATATAGTCGAATGAATTAGCTTTCAGACAAGGAACTGAGGCGCAGGCTGTACTGAAGTACGGCAAGGCGAAAGTGACGATGTATCAAAGCTAATTCAGATGACTATGGAAAATAGCAGGTACTTCACTCTCCACTATTTCAGCTTGGCTATCGTACCAATCGCCTTACTGTTTAACTTACCAACTCTTGTCAAAACCATCCTCCTCATACTAGCACTAGCCATTACTTTGTTGGGACAAGCAATCTTCCCAAAATACATTATCAGTACAGAAAAAAGCTCAGACCACTAAATCTGAGCTTTTTCAAATGATATTCTTTTAGTACAAGGCAACGAGGCGCAGGAGGCTGGGCAAAAAGTCCAAAGCCACTTCTCAGAGTTCGTGTCAACATCTCAGCGCAGTGGTTGATTGGCAGATTTGTTCGTGTTTCACACTCTAAATCTGACCTAATCAACTGTGCGGGGGTGGGAAGACGAACTCTTTTTTGACTAGTTGAGTTCTTTCCCACTCCCAAGGCGAGTTAACGAAGTAATAAAAGATAAGCTGAATAACTATATTAGATAGCTTTTTCATCCAATCCCATTTTACGTTGTACAAATTTAACAATTTCTACAACGACAACCATGAGGCCTGAACCAATAATGGTTACCAACCACTGGGTTGGAGAGAGAACGGATACATGGAAGAAATTGCTAAATCCTGGAACAACGATTGTCGCCATTAACAAAAGGAAAGCAAATGGAATTGACCAGTTGAAGAGTTTATTTTTGAACAAACCAACTGTGAAAACGGACTGATAAACAGACTTAACATTGTATGCATGAACCAGTTGGATCAAACCTAATGTCACGTAAGCCATTGTCAAAGCATCTGCATGGATTTCTTCATAAATGCTGTGTTCTGGGTAAAGCAGGGCAAATCCATAGACACCCAATACCAAAGCGGTCTGTAGAATACCTTGATAGATGATAGAGCTAAGGACACCACCTGAGAAGAAGCTTGAATTGCGTCCACGAGGTTTGTGTGTCATAATACCTGGTTCAGCAGGTTCAACACCAAGGGCAATCGCTGGAAGAGTATCTGTTACCAAGTTGATCCAAAGAAGATGAACTGGCTCCAACACGTCCCAACCGAAGAGGGTTGCAAGGAAGATACACAATACCTCAGCAGTGTTAGCTGACAAGAGATACTGGATGGTTTTTTGGATGTTTGAGAAGACCTTACGTCCTTCTTCCACCGCAACGATAATAGTCGCAAAGTTGTCATCTGCAAGGACCATATCAGAGGCACCTTTCGAAACTTCCGTACCTGTGATACCCATACCGATACCGATGTCAGCTGTCTTAAGTGAAGGGGCATCGTTGACACCGTCACCCGTCATGGCAACAACCTTGCCTTCATTCTGCCAAGCCTTCACGATACGCACCTTGTGTTCAGGTGATACACGGGCATAGACAGAGTATTGCTTGAAGACTTTTTGGAATTCTTCATCGGACAGTTCATTGAGCTCTGCACCTGTAAATACATGGTCTTCTGTATCATTCGGATCAATGATACCAAGACGCTTGGCAATCGCCTCAGCTGTATCTTGGTGGTCACCCGTAATCATGATTGGACGGATACCCGCTTCCTTAGCAACACGAACTGCTTCCGCCGCTTCAGGACGCTCAGGGTCAATCATACCAACCAAACCTGAGAAGACAAGGTCATTTTCAACAACGTCAGATTCCAACTCAGGAATAGCATCAACATACTTGTATGCCATCATCAAGACACGAAGGGCTTGCTTAGCCAAGTCCTTGTTAGTGGCAAGAATGGCTTGTTTATCCGCATCGGTAATCGGACGGATTGTACCGTTTTCTTCAATTTGCGTTACACGTTTGAGCAATTGATCTGGAGCACCTTTAACAGCTACAAAGTAGTTTCCAGCAGCTTGTTGGTGAACAGTTGACATTAATTTACGTGTTGAGTCAAATGGCAATTCAGCCACACGAGGCTCAGATACCAAGACTTCACGAACGTCAAAGTTTTGATCCAAACCAAATTGAACAAGTGCCGTTTCAGTTGGGTCACCGATCAATTTACCAGTTGGGTCAACTTTTGTATCGTTGGCAAAGTTCATAACACGAAGCGTTGTATTGCTTGCATCCAAAGCTTCTTTAGCATCCACCAATTGACCGTTTGTATAAACTTTCTCAACAGTCATTTGGTTCATGGTCAAGGTTCCAGTCTTATCGGATGCGATAATTTCAGTTGAGCCAAGTGTTTCAACAGCAGGCAACTTACGGATGATAGAATTACGCTTAGCCAATACTTGAGTACCAAGCGAAAGAACAACGGTTACAATAGCTGGCAAACCTTCTGGAATGGCAGCAACCGCAAGAGCTACAGAAGTCATAAGAGCAGGCAAGATACCTTCTCCACGTACGAAGACTGAAACAGCCATCGTTACCGCAGCAATGACAAGAACTGCGTATGTCAAGACCTTAGATAATTGGTGCAAGTTTTGTTTCAACGGCGTGTCTGTTTCATCTGCATTGGCAAGCATGCCTGCGATGTGACCGACTTCTGTGTACATACCTGTGTTTGTAACCACACCAAGACCACGTCCGTAAGTAACGTTTGAGTTTTGGTAGGCCATGTTGACACGGTCACCGATCGGTGCATCTTCAGCCAAGACTGCTGACAAATCTTTATCCACTGGTACAGACTCACCTGTAAGAGCAGCTTCTTCGATTTTGAGGGAATTAGCTTCCAACAAACGCATATCGGCAGGGACAACATCACCTGCTTCAAGCAAGACGATGTCGCCTGGTACCAAGTCTTTAGAATCAACTTCGACTACATGATTGTCACGAAGCGCACGCGCAACTGGGCTTGACATGTTTTTTAGCGCCTCAATGGCTGCCTCAGCTTGACCCTCTTGATAAACACCAAAGGCAGCGTTCAAGACAACTACGGCCAAGATGATAATGGCATCTGTCAAACCGTGTGAACCTTCAGTAATTACCGTCAAGATGGCTGCTGCAATCAAAATGATGATCATCAAGTCCTTAAACTGATCCAAGAATTTAGCTAAGAGTGTGCGTTTTTCACCCTCATCCAATTCGTTACGACCGTAGTCTGCTAGACGTTTGCTTGCCTCATCACTAGACAAACCGTCCAAAGAAGACCCCATGCTTGACAATACTTGCTCTTCGCTCTGTGTATAAAACAAATCGCGTTTTTGTTCTTTTGACAATTTCCTTCTCCTTCTCGGTCCCTTTTTTACCTAACAAATAAAAAAGAGACCTGTTTAATGAGAACCTCTCTTCACAGCTCGGCACTTCTATCTAGGGCTAGTTTTCTGTCACTCATCCTTATACTCTTCGAAAATCAAACTCAGGCGTTGTTGACTTGAATTGATGAACTTTAGTTCAATCTGCATCGGCGTCGCCTAGCCTGACTTTGATTTTCATTGAGTATTAGTTTTTTTGAAATACAGTCAGTATTCCTTCAAAAAACTGCCTTGATAGACAAAAAACTATCTCTTATCTAAAAATACCTTACTTGCGAAGACAGGTTCTAAAACAAGTCTCGCTATTTAATATATTGCCGGAAACAAGTCGGATTGACGACAATATCACGGAATTTTCCGCTAGCTACTCCCTCGATTTGTTAACTATTATATCAAAAATCCCGAGAAATTCAAGAATATTTTTCTGGAAATAAGAGATTATTTCCACGAGATTTCCAAATCATAGGAAGCAAAAAGCTGCTGGTTCTCCAATCCCTTTAATTCATATTGCAACTGGACACTTTGATCCGAACGGTTTAATTGGTAACGTTTTGTATCGGTCACAAAATGCTGGATTCCTAACGGTGTAGGAATGGTCACAATAGCTTCTTTACCAGAAATGAATCGCATAATAGACTTCGGAGTTGAAAAACGTGTCATCACTAACTCTTCTTCGTCACATTTTATGACAACTTTTTCAGCTTCATCGTTACTATAAATGAGATAGAGATTCCCATCTTTTTCCTTAACTTCCACTTGAAATTGCTGATCCACTACCTCAATCTGCCCGTCCAGATCAATTTCATTTCGTAAATGAATATCCATAGTTCCTCCTACTATTTTTTAATCCTAGTAACAAAGGATGAACGAAGCAGAGTAAAGCCTGTATACGCTGCAACGAAGACAACTAAAATTTTCAAATTATTAATATCCAAATTTGATAGGAAGAAAGCGGCTGTCAAAACACCTAGCACCCCACCGACAATGATTCCTGGAACTCCTGGCCAGTTGACACGCCCAGATTGGATAAATTGTTTGGCTCCCGCTGTCATAATCATGGCTGCATTCAACATCATGACTGGTAGTGCAACTGCAGGACTAATTCCCATCAATGAGAAGAAAATCAATTCTGGCGCGTAGTTTCCAAGTCCCATACTCATCAACATGCCCACTAAAAAGTCAAAGGCAATTCCAACAACTAATTTCCAACCAGTTAGGCCTTTTATTTCATTTGTAAGATCTGCGCCCGGGTTGGTTAACATCCTGTAGACCATGAAACAGGCTGCAATTATCAACAAGATACCCAGAATCCGTTGAACTTTTTTGGTATCCCATTTTTGAGTTACCTTGGCACCAACAAAGGCACCCGTAAATGCCGCTGCTGCCATAGCAATCAGAGTGACCATATCAACCTCAACTATCGTAATAAACAATAGCGCCTCTACTAAGACTGGTATGATGTGCGCCGTTGTCATGGTCGCAGGAATTTTACGATCGTCTTCCACCAACTTTGTCAGTTTAAACATAGTGGTTGTCGTTGCAAAGGTTCCAATCCCCAAGGTGTCTAGCAAGTCAGTAACATAACCGATACCAAACCCTGTCCAAAATTTCTCTTTTAGAGAAATATCGTGCTTTTTAGCATAGGATAGAATTGTGTAAAGCATCCAAAGAATTAGGGCTACAATAAAGACCTGAATAGTTAATAAGATAATTTGATTATTCATTTCTCCATTATACCAAAAGATTCCATTGGGTACATAGCAATATCCTTGTGTTTTAGAAAAATCAGGAATTTATCTCCCTTTTTTGTTATAATGAAACTATGATAGAAAAAGTATTTCGCGATCCAGTTCATAACTATGTCCATGTTGATCATGAGCTGATTTATAAACTTATCAATACAAAAGAATTTCAGCGACTACGCCGCATCAAACAACTAGGGACTACTTCCTATACCTTCCATGGTGGCGAGCATAGCCGCTTTTCGCACTGCCTTGGCGCCTACGAAATCGCCAGACGGATTACTCAAAAATTTGAAGACAAGTATCCACAAATCTGGGATACAAATGAGTCCCTACTGACCATGGTTGCTGCGCTACTCCATGATGTCGGACACGGAGCCTATTCTCATACCTTCGAGCGTCTATTTGATACAGACCACGAGGAAATGACCTGTGCTATTATTACTAGTCCAGAAACGGAAATCAATGCTCTGTTGAAACAAGTTTCACCTGAGTTTCCAGACAAGGTTGCTAGTGTTATCAAACACACCTATCCAAATAAACAGGTCGTTCAACTCATTTCGAGTCAGATTGATGTTGACCGAATGGATTATCTATTGCGAGATTCCTACTTCACAGGTGCGAACTATGGTGAATTTGACCTAACTAGGATATTACGTGTCATTCGCCCGACAGAAAATGGAATTGCCTTCAAAGAATCTGGTATGCATGCAGTAGAAGACTACGTTCTCAGCCGCTACCAGATGTACATGCAAGTCTATTTTCATCCAGCAAGCCGCTCTATGGAAGTCCTATTGCAGAATTTACTCAATCGTGCCAAACTACTATATACTAGTGAACAGGAGTTTTTTGCACGAACTTCACCTCGGCTATTACCTTTTTTTGAGCATCGTATCCGTCTAAACGACTACCTCAGTCTTGATGATGGAGTTATGAATACTTACTTTCAATCATGGATAGATGGACCAGATCGTATATTATCTGACTTAGCCCAGCGCTATATCAATAGGAAAGTGCTCAAATCCATCACTTTCAAGGCCGAAGAAGAGGAAGCTTTGGACCGCCTGCGTAGCCTGGTCGCAGATGTCGGGTTCGACCCAGAATACTATACTGCTATTCACCACAACTTTGATTTGCCGTATGACATTTACCGACCGAATGCAGAAAAGAAACGGACTCAAATTGAGATTTATCGCAAAGATGAAACCTTGGTAGAACTATCCTCTCTGTCACCAATTGTTCACTCCTTATCAGGCACAATCCATGGCGATAGCCGCTTCTATTTCCCAAAAGAAATGTTAGAAGAAACAGGAATTTTCGCACCTCAAATAGCTGATTTTAACAGCCACATACATAACGATCATTTTATAATTGGAGAATCAAATGAGCATTAAACTTGTCGCCATCGATATTGATGGCACACTACTAAATAGTCAACACCAAATTACAGCTGAAGTACACTCAGCAATCCAAGAAGCAAAAAAAGCAGGCGTTAAAATTGTTATTGCTACTGGTCGCCCCATTTCCGGTGTTCAAGCAATTTTAGAAGAACTCAATCTTACAGAAGCAGGTGACTACGTCATCACTTTTAACGGTGGCTTAGTCCAAGATGCAGCAACTGGTGAGGATATTGTCAAAGATACCTTGACTTATGAGGATTATCTCGACATCGAATCTGCTGCCCGTAAACTCAAGCTCCCAATGCATGCCAGCACCAAGGAAGGTATCTATACTGCCAACCGTAACATCGGTAAATACACCATTTACGAATCCACACTAGTAAGTGCACCCATTTTCTATCGCACTCCTGAAGAAATGGCTGACAAGGAAATCATCAAAACAATGATGGTTGATGAGCCAGAAATTCTTGATGCTGCTATTCCACTTCTACCGACCAGCTTGACTGAGAAGTACAACGTAGCAAAATCAGCACCATTTTATTTGGAAATCACCCCTAAAACTGTTAACAAGGGACAAGCTATCATTCATCTAGCTGAGAAGCTTGGACTAACAATGGATCAAACCATGGCCATCGGTGACCAAGAAAATGACCGTCCAATGTTGGAAGTTGTTGGTAATCCTGTTGTCATGGAAAACGGAAATCCTGAATTGAAGAAAATCGCCAAATACATTACGAAGTCAAATGATGAGAGCGGTGTAGCTCACGCTCTTAGAGAATGGGTACTGAAATAGCCTCTTAAAATATCAAAAAAAGCATCGAATTCAAAATCCGATGCTTTTTGTTATAGTCTTTTAGTTTACTTTTAGTACTAGGCAACGAGCTGCAGACAGCTTGTACAGTCGAGTGACTGTGCAAGGTTGGAGATAGCACTTGCGGAGCAAGTCACCCCTGCAGAGTACGGCAAAGCGAGTTCAAACAATCCAGTGGAGTGTTTGAAGTTGGAAATAAGGAAACGGAGTTTCCTCTTACGTCGAAGTAATAAAAGAAAAACTAAATGACTATATTAGAAGTTCAACAAAGCCAAGAAACTTTCTGCTTCAAGTGATGCACCACCAACAAGCGCACCGTCAACGTCTGGACATGCCATGTATTCAGCAACGTTTGATGGATTTACAGAACCACCGTATTGAACGCGAACCTTGTCTGCAACTTCTTGACCGAAATCAGCAGCAACAACCTCACGAACAGCTTTACACATGTTTTGTGCATCATCTTTAGTAGCTGATTTACCAGTACCGATTGCCCAGATTGGCTCGTAAGCAATAACAAGTGATGCTACTTGTTCAGCAGTCAAGCCTTTCAAAGCTGCAGAAACTTGTGCACCTACGAATTCAACTGCTTTACCAGCTTCGTAAGTTTCAAGTGACTCACCACAACAGATGATTGGAGTCAAACCGTTACGGAAGATTGCATGAGCTTTTTTATTAATATCTTCATCAGTTTCGTGGAAGTAATCACGACGCTCTGAGTGACCGATAACAACATAGTTAACACCCATTTCAGCCAATACTTTTGGAGATGTTTCACCAGTGAAGGCACCAGCATCTTCAAAGTAGCAGTTTTGAGCAGCAACTTTCAATTCAGAATCTTTAGCGAACCATAAGAGAGCGTTCAAATCTACAGCTGGAGCTGCGATAGCTGCTTCAATTTTGTCGCCTGCAGGCAATTTTCCTGCAATTGCCTCAACGAAAGCTTGTGCTTCTTGAGGGTTTTTGTTCATTTTCCAGTTACCGGCAATGATTGGTTTACGTGACATTTCACTTACCTCTTCTATATTTATTGTACAAGGTACATTATAGCATAAACTTAGCTAAGATTAAAGAATTTCTGTGCATTTTATGAATACTTACAGAAAAACTCTCTACCCGAAAGTAGAGAGTTACAATTAAGTTGTCTGACTATAATTGTTATTTCTGGGAACTCAATCGAATTAAGCTTCGATTTCTGTAACCATACCTGAACCAACAGTACGTCCACCTTCACGGATAGAGAAAGTAGTACCTTGTTCAACGGCGATTGGGTGGATCAATTCAACGTCGATAGTAACGTTATCACCAGGCATTACCATTTCAGTACCTTCTGGCAATTTGATTGAACCAGTTACGTCAGTTGTACGGAAGTAGAACTGTGGACGGTAGTTGTCGAAGAATGGAGTGTGACGTCCACCTTCTTCTTTAGTAAGGATGTAAACTTCACCTTTGAATTTAGTGTGTGGGTTGATAGAACCTGGTTTAGAGATAACTTGACCACGTTCGATTTCATCACGTTGTACACCACGAAGAAGCACACCAACGTTATCGCCGGCAAGACCTTCGTCAAGTTGTTTACGGAACATTTCAACACCAGTAACAACTGCTTTAGATTTTTCTTCTTGAAGACCAACGATTTCGATTTCGTCGTTAACACGAACTGTACCACGGTCGATACGTCCTGATGCTACAGTACCACGACCAGTGATTGAGAATACGTCTTCGACTGGAAGCAACAATGGTTTGTCAGTGTCGCGTTCTGGTTCTGGAATGTACTCATCAACAGTGTTCATCAATTCCATAACGATGTCTTCGTACTTAGTGTCACCTTCAAGAGCTTTAAGAGCTGAACCTTGGATAACTGGAAGATCATCACCTGGGAAATCGTATTCTGAAAGAAGGTCACGGATTTCCATTTCAACCAACTCAAGCAATTCTTCATCGTCAACCAAGTCAACTTTGTTCATGAAGACGATAAGGTGTTTAACACCAACCTGACGTGAAAGAAGGATGTGCTCACGAGTTTGTGGCATTGGACCGTCAGTTGAAGCTACTACAAGAATCGCACCGTCCATCTGAGCAGCACCAGTGATCATGTTTTTAACGTAGTCCGCGTGTCCTGGAGCGTCGATGTGAGCATAGTGACGTTTTTCAGTTTCGTACTCAACGTGTGCAGTGTTGATAGTGATACCGCGCTCGCGCTCTTCTGGAGCAGCATCGATAGACGCATAGTCTTTAGGTTGGTTAACTGATGAAGGCAAGCGACGTGCCAATACAGTTGTGATAGCTGCTGTCAAAGTAGTTTTACCGTGGTCAACGTGTCCAATTGTACCAATGTTAACGTGGGGTTTACTACGATCGTATTTTTCTTTTGCCATTTTGGTAAAAGCCTCCAATAAAATATATTTTATAGATAGACAGTAGGCAATACGGTCTAACTTTACCTTACTATTCTATCAAATTGTAGCAGAATTGCAAGCATTTTCTACCGTTTTTCTGATTTATTCCACATCTAGCTGATAATAGGGCTGATTTTGGACACTGGCTCCGATGCTGGAAGCGTAGATCCAGTCGGCATTTTCTAGCTCTACAAAGTCTTCTGCTCTGCCTGTGAGAATAATGCCTGCGAATTCTAATCTATCAATCTCTGCTTGCTGGGTGAAGTCGGTGTCGCCGAATTTGTTGACATAAGCTTGTACATCACCCTTGATTTCAGGAGAGAGGGCGTAATCGCCTTGGTAGTCCACCAATTCTTTCATCACAGTAAGGGGGCTTGTATAAGGAACAAGGTCATCTGTGGCTACTTCTGCTGTCACTGCTTGTAGTTGTTCGGAATCCATGCCGAATAGACTGACTAGGGATAAGTATTCTGTTCTCAGCTGAGATTTTTCCGTCCCAATCCAATACCAATTCTTTTTGAGGTTATTTGGGACCATGTTCCTTATCTCTGCTAATGTATATTTCTTATCAAAGGTAATGGCCACTTCTATTAGCTGCCCTTTCATCTCCTTAGTATAGGATAATTCCTGACGGCCAGAAGCTGTTTTAGTATTGTAAAAGATCGGTAACTTGCTGTTGCTATCTTGGTGGTAGTAATATTCTTCAGAACCCTCTGGGAAATACTGACCAAAATTAGCAAAGATTCCATATAAGTTATAATCTACTTCCAGATGCCCAAACGCAAAAGGCACACCTGCCAAATCCTTTGACAAATTATAATCAACATAGCCTGAAACAATTCCTATTTCATTAACATAGAATCGTTCCACATCTACATTTGGATAGGTTACCTGAAGGACACGATTAAAATGCTCCTGTGCCTGCTGACTCCGATAGTTAGAAAACAAACGGAGGGCATAGAGACTGGATAATAGTAAAACAATTCCCACTATACTACTAAGCCCAACGGTCTTCCATAAATTCTTCCGCTTACTCTTTTTTGTCACTTCTTCAAAAGTCTTCATAGTCATATCCTCTCTCTTCTAGTGCTTTCCTCAACTGTTTGCGTCCACGGTAAAGGCTGATTTTCACCCAACTTTGACCAGCACCTAAAATATGCGCAATCTCTTTGACACTCATATCTTGGAAGTAGTATAAGTCAATCACTTGCTGGTATTTTTCTGGCAGGTCTGCAACAGCTTGATAGAGTTCCTCATAATCTTCTTGGTCATAGACCAAAAAATTTTCAGGTGTAAAAAACTCCTTTTGTAAAATTTCATGGTAGCGCTTGTCTCGCCTGTATTTGTCAATGTAAGCCCGAACTGCAGATCGGTAAAGCCAAGCTCTTAGTTTTTCGAAAGGAAGGACAATATCAGATTCAAGCAATTTGACTAGAACATCTTGGGCAATATCCTGACTGTCAGCTGGGCCGGCTCCTGATTTTTGCAAATAGTAGGAAATCTCCTCTGCAATACCAATAATTTCTTTTTCATATTCATCTAATTTGATGCCCATCTCCTCTTTTCACTAATAAAACGAATGAAATTCAATTTGGTTACAATTTTTTAAAAACATTATATCCTTTACAGTATTAAAAAAGCAACCTCCGAAGAAGTTGCTTAAATAAGATTAACCAGAATTTCGTAAACCTGTCGCCACACCGTTGATGGTGATGTGGATGAGGTTTTCTTGTTCCTTGCTGAGTTCGCCACGGCGGAGGCGGTTAATCAGTTCAATTTGAATATAGTTGAGCACATTGAAATAAGGCATACGATAATCAAGACTAGCTTTTAGGAACGGTAGTTCTGCTAAAAGCTCATCATTTTGCTCGATTGACAAAATAATTTCTTTGGTCAACTGCCATTCATCTAAAATGACATGGAAGATATTTCGTACCTCTTCGCTTTCACACATTTTAGCATATTCAAATGCGATATTCATATTGGATTTAGACAATACCATATCCACGTTTGATAGAAGTGAACGGAAGAATGGCCAAGATTCATACATTTTTTGTAACTTAGACAAATTATCAGGGTGCTTATCAATAAAGCGTTTGAAACTTGAACCAACTCCATACCAACCTGGCAACATGACACGGTTTTGTGACCAGGAGAATACCCATGGAATCGCACGCAAACCACCGATTTCTGTGATGGTTTTTCGAGCCGCTGGACGTGAGCCAATGTTCAAGCTTGATACTTCACGAATTGGACTAGCGGCAAAGAAATAATCATAAAAATGTGGATTATTGAACACAAGATCTCTATATATACGATAGCTATCTGATACAATTTCATCCATGGTTTCGCGATAGCCATCGATTTCATTTGGATCGGTAATCATTTGTGTGACCATACGGTCAAGCGTTGCAGATACCAGCATTTCTAAATTATAGTAGGCTGCGTCTTTGTTACCGTATTTATTACCTATCACTTCGCCTTGTTCTGTCAAACGAAGCCGGTCCTTGATGGAACCAAATGGCTGAGATGTAATCGCATCGTAGGAAGGACCACCACCACGACCAACAGTACCTCCACGACCGTGGAAGAAGGTGATGTTTACTCCGTAGTCTTGACCAATTTGCGTCAATTCATTCTGTGCTTTGTAGAGTGTCCAGCCGGAGGATAGGTAGCCACCATCCTTGTTGGAATCTGAGTAGCCAAGCATGATTTCTTGGTAATATTTATTGCCTGCAATCCAACGTTTCGCTAAATCTAATTGCAGATATTGACGCATGGTATCAGGTGCATTATCTAAGTCCTCGATTGTCTCAAAAAGTGGAACAATCTGAACACGGGCCTTATCGACATCTACTAGACCAACTTCTTTTAATAGGACAGCTAATTCCAGCAAATCAGAAACACTCTCCGAGTGTGAAATAATATGTTGCTTGATGATTTCCTCACCTAGCTTATCTTTCAATTCACGCGCAGCAGCAAAGATGGCCAGTTCTTTTTCTAATTGTTCTGACTTTGGCATGTGCGTTGCAGAAAGAATGCGTGGATCTGTTTCCAACTGTTTCAAAAGAACATGGCATTTAGCTTCCTCAGATAAACTGGAGTAGTCTTCTACGATACGGGCAGAAGCCAATAGTTCCGCAACACTTGCTTCATGAATAGAAGAGTCTTGGCGCATATCGATACTAGCTAGGTAGAAACCAAACGCTTCAACCGCTTCAAGCAATTCTGTAAAATCACCTTTCAATAGCGCCATAGATTTATTTTCGACCAAAGATTGTTTGATGGCTAATAAATCAGCTTTAAACTCGGCTACATTACTATAGCGGACATCTGACGGCTTATTGTGAACTAGATAATCTCTTGTATTTGCAAGTTTCATCTGAATATAGTGAAAAGCACGACGATAAGGCTCATTTTCACGGTAGACAGAACTATCTTCAGATAAATCCGCCAGCATCTTAACCGCTGTAGATACATTTACAATGGAAGTTGAGAGCGAAAAATTCCGATAGAGTTTATAGAGTTGCTCATCGTAATAATTCATAATGACTTCACACTGAGTCAAAGCTGACAGCTTCAAGGTCTCTGCAGTAACAAATGGATTTCCATCACGGTCTCCCCCAATCCACATACCCATTGTAATTGGACGAGGATTATTTAAGACGATTCCTTTCTCAGCGGCCAAACGTTTGTATTCCCGCTGCAACTTAGTGACAGCCTTAATAAAGGAAGAATTGTAATACTCCATAACGTTTGTGATTTCGTTGGTTACCTTCAACTTCTTCTCACGAATCATATCCGTCTGCATGATAATTTCAATGTAACAACGGAGCTCATCTTCCCATTTGTTTTTATTGAGCAAGCCCAATTTTACATCGCGATAACGACGAAGCAACTCATGAATATGCTTGGTTAAATCAAGCATAGACTGGCGTTGAACCTGAGTAGGATGGGCTGTCAAGACTGGAACAACATTCAACTTTTCAAGGATTTCAGCTGCATTTTCTTGTTTGGAAACCATATCAATTGTTGTTGAAATCTTACCAAGATAATCTTGATCAATATTGTTTTGATGGTTGATTTCATAGGCCAAATCAACATCTTCTGATATATTAATCAAAAGTGGCAAAACAGCAAAGTATCGAGAAATAACTGCTAGTTCATCATTATTCAACTGACTGATAATAGCAATCAATGCCTGATAATCATCCTGACGAGACAATTGTGATAATTCTACAATTTTAGCAAAAGTCTCTACAGGCATCATTTGGGCTGCTACTTCTTCCAAAATAGATGTTAGAATCGTTACTTCTTCACGGATTGCTTCCTTGTTGTTATAGTTTTCTAATTTTTGAATAGCCATCTCCTACCTCTTTCCTATCTCTAAATTAGCGTACGCTCTATTTCTTCTTCAATTAATCGACGTTTTTCATTAGCATCAATATTCAAAACAAACCCTATCCCGATGGAAATAATCAAAAGACTCGATCCACCCTGTGACAAGAAGGGGAAAGTTACCCCCGTTGCAGGAATAATTCCTGAAATTCCTCCGATATTGACAAATGTTTGAATCAGAAGCATACCTGCCATTCCAAGTGCCATCATCGCATTAAATGGACTACGAGCACGGACGCCTACAATAATAATTCGAATAATCAAAAAGAACAATAAGGCTAGAATTAAACTAGCTCCGACAAAACCGAGTTCTTCAATGACAATCGAAAACGCAAAGTCGGTGTGGGCCTCTGGTAGATACCCCTTTTTCTCAATCGAATTTCCCAAGCCACGTCCAAGCCATCCACCGTTACTCATCGCATAGTAAGAATGAGTCAATTGAAGACCTGAGTTGGTGGCATTACCAAATGGATCAAAATAGGCAGCAAAACGACGAGCAATATAACCAAAGAGCGGAATTTTTTCCACCGTTTCTACACCCAAAATACGAATCGTCCCTAGAATAACTGTTGAGGCGGCTACAATTCCCAAAACCGCTGTTGAAAACCAGCGATAGGCAATCCCACTCACACTAATCATCACGACCATAATCAGCACAATAATCGTCGCATTTCCCAAGTCTGGCAGTGTCGCAACTAGACCTAGGAGGAGCAGACTGACCACCCGCCAATCTGTAAACTCTTTCGGAATCCAACTTCCTTTAATCAACGATACATAGTCATAAGTCCGAATATCCGCCTGTTGTTTTGCAAACTCATGTGCCAGATACCAAATGATAATTAATTTCAAATATTCTGCCGGCTGCAAGGTTCCTGCGATTGGCAGAGGAATCCAGCCATGAGCCCCGTTAATCGGAGTAAACAACCGAGAAATAGCTAACAGAAATACTTCTACCAAAATAACCGAATAGATAACGGCTTTCTTGCGTAAAAAACTTAATTTCATACGATAAATCGTATAGATTGCTACCAAGCTGACAATCCAGAATCCTGCCTGGTTAATCACTGTTCTAAATGGATTTCTACCATTAATAATTTGCGTAGCACTGGTTGTCGAATAGACCATGACCAACCCAATCACCGATAAGATGAGATAGGGAATCAGTATGGAGTAATTCAACAACTGGCGTTTGTCAATCTTCATTGCTTATCCAACCTTCTTCGAGTATAGCTCTTATTATAGCATACTTTGTATAAAAATACTTATCACTTTCTAAGTTGCTCTGCAAACATTCGGAACTAACTTTTGTCGACAAGAAAAAGGCCGAAGCCTTTCATATCTATTCAAATGTTTCAAGATAAAATTCAATTTCATCCCCATTCGCAACTGTAAGGTCTTTCGCCCCTTTATCAGCCATTTGGCCATTAACTTTATACATCCAGTATGTATTGGTACTCGCATCTTGGCTAACACCATCAATTTCTGTTATCAAACCATTGTCTTCTACAATGTCATGATGTTCTTTAAGTACATCCATGACACTATCACCTTCTTCCGCAGTCACTTCCTGACGATTCTCTTTGTCCTTGGTTGTAATCTGCAAAGTGACTTCGATAGCCGATTCACTCTGTTTCTCAGTAGTGTTTGTACAAGCAGCCAAGAAGAGCGAGAAGACAACCATCAACATAATACTAATTTTTTTCATTTATAAAATCTCCTAAAAATATAATCAATAATTGGATAAAACAAAACTGTTGAAGCAGCGTGTAAACCATCAAAGACTAGACCATTAAGCCAAAAGACGATAGGGGAAGTCCCAAACTGTGTAGCAGATAAAAAACTTATCATTAGCCCATACAAAAAGACAAGAATCCCCGCCAGAAGACTCTGTAGCCACAAGGGAATGTTCTCTTTTTTGATAAAAGGACCGATTACCAACCACCATATCAATTGGATAAAAGCAAAACTAAGAACTTGCCACAAAACAACTGTGCCAAATCCAAAAAGCAAGCCACTCCCTACCATCACTAGTATCATCAATATCCAGCTCTCCAGCAAACTGAAATAGGACAGAACAATGAGGAAAATAGCCGTGAGAGGCTTTATATTGGGAAATGGCCCAAAAACCACCCTTAAAACAATCGTCAAAGAGGACAGAACAACTAGCTGACTAACACGTCTTACTTTTTCACTTTTGTCATGCATACCAATTTAGCCTACCCTATTCCCTTTATTATGTCAAGTTCAGATAATCTTTTAGGGGACCTCTAAAAACTAATTTTCTAAAATTTAAAATGTTGATTTAACAAGGTTTTTGTAACTCCAAATTCGCAATTTTGGGAGTTTTTAGAGGTCCCCTTTACTATTTCTTGAATCGTATTTTTTTGATTTTTTCATGATTTTACGGTAGAATTGAGGAGATGAGAAAGAAACTAAATCCGATGATTGTTGTTTTTTTCCTATCCTTCTTTGCTCTTATTTTCATCACTGGGGTGACTGGAAATACTGTAAATAAGACGGAGGCAGCTAACGAACCCGCAGTCACACAATCAAACACCAGTACAAGTTCTAAAACAACAAATTCTAGTTCAAGTTATTACATTGCAAATGCGCTCGAAATGAAACCTATCATCGACGTTTCTGCTTGGCAGAGACCGTCTGAAATTGACTACGATACACTTAGCAAAAACATTTCTGGCGCAATCGTTCGTATTCAAAGTGGATCACACACTAAAAACGAAAATACTGCGACTGATAAAAATGGGGTAGATAAATCCTTTGATACCCATATTAAAGAATTTCAAGCAAGAAATATACCTGTTGCTGTCTATGCCTATGTCACGGGAAATAGCATTGAGAGCATGCAGGAGGAAGCTCGAAGCTTTTATAAGGCCGCAAATAAATACAAGCCAACCTTCTATTGGTTAGACGTTGAAGAATATACCATGGATGATATGAATGCTGGAGTGGAGGCTTTTCGAAAAGAGTTAGAAACTCTCGGTGCTAAAAACATTGGAATTTACGTTGGAACCTATTTCATGGAAGACCACAGCATCAATGTGGATAAATTTGATGCAGTCTGGATTCCTACATACGGTGATGATTCTGGCTACTACAATGCCGCTCCAAATACTGACTTGGACTACGATCTTCACCAATATACCTCACGTGGTTATGTAAACGGCTTTGAGCACCACCTAGACCTCAACATTATTACAACCCTGAAGGGTCCTAATGAAGTTTATCAGAAACTATTTACAACACCCGAATAAAATGCTACAATCTCACTAATTACATATACACAAAGGAGTGCTTCGGCTGAGATCGCAACTGCGAAATCCTCGAACCTGATCTGGTTAACACTAGCGTAGGAATTGTGTGCTTTATAGAATGATACTATACTCTGCTATAAACACTCCTTTGTTGACTATCTACAAAGGAGTCTTTTTATGTCCAAATCCAAATTGTCTATTCTAGCTGAAGTTGCTATCTTTTCTGCAATTGCCCTCGTTTTTGACAAAATCCCGCTCTTTACAATGCCCCAAGGTGGATCTGTGTCTTTAGTCATGCTTCCAATCCTACTGCTTGCTCTGCGCCACGGACTAGGGGTGGGGGTTCTTACTGGTGGTATTGTCGGAACCATTCAACTTTTCTACGGTGGCTACTTCCTAAACGTTTTTCAAGTTTTTCTTGACTACGCACTTTCTTACGCCGGAATTGGTTTAGCAGGCTTAGTGGCACCCACCCTATCCAAACAAAAAAATCTAAAAAATGCTACTCTCATCATTACTCTGGCTAGTTTTCTAGGAGGAAGCATCCGATTGGTAGCTACCTTCTTATCAGGAATTATTTTCTACGCAGACTACGCTCCAGATGGTATGCCTGTCTGGTTTTATTCCTTTACCTACAATATCAGCTATATTCTTCCTTCCACTGCAATTGCCTCTATTCTGCTCATTTTACTCTATAGAGCAAGACCAGGTTTTTACAATATTTAACCAAAACTGCCTGCTGGATTTTATCTAACAGGCAGTCTTTTTAATTATTTTTACTTGCTTTATGCTATAATAGGAGCGTTATAATACATTTTGGAGGAAATTATGGCTTCTTGGATTTCAAGAATTATTAAAGGTATGATTATCGCACTCGGCTTTATCTTACCTGGTGTCTCTGGGGGGGTACTCGCTGCTATCCTCGGAATCTATGAGCGACTAATTGGATTTTTAGCAAATATTCGAAAAGATTTCAAGGAAAACTTTCTTTATTTTGTTCCTGTAGGAATTGGTGGAATTTTGGGAATCGCCCTTTTCTCTTTCCCTGTAGAATTTTTATTGCAACATTTCCAAGTCCCAGTTTTGTGGGCCTTTGCGGGAGCAATCGTGGGAACTATTCCTAGCCTACTTAAAGAATCAACTCAAAAGAGTAAACGAGATAGCATTGATTTGGCTTGGTTGATTGGGACATTCATTATTTCTGGCTTCCTACTTTACAATTTGAGCGATCTTGTCGGGACACTTCCAGCTACTTTTGCTAGTTTTGTATTGGCAGGTGCCTTGATTGCTTTAGGGGTACTTGTTCCTGGACTCAGCCCTTCAAACTTACTATTGATTTTGGGTATCTACACGCCAATGCTTAATGGCTTTAAATCGTTAGACCTTTTCGGTACCTTCCTACCAATCGCAATCGGTGGCGTTCTTGCAATGGTGGCCTTTTCAAAAGTAATGGACCATGCTCTGAAAGTATACCATTCACGTGTTTATCACTTTATCATTGGGATTGTTTTATCATCTACCCTCTTGATTTTAATTCCGCAAGCTGGCAATGAAGAAGCTATTTCCTACGCTGGTGCAGGATTTGGTACATGGATTTCCGCAGTCCTTCTCTTCATTTTGGGAGCATGGTTAGGGCTTTGGATGAGTAAACTTGAGGAAAAATATAAATAATGGCAAAAAAGGTTAAAATAAAGAAAACCTTGGTGGACCAAATATTGGACAAGGCTAAGATCGATCATGATAGCCTTGTTTTAAATGCCCTTGAAGGCCAATTACCACCAGGAATTGAAGAAAAAGATATATACAAAACGTTGGCATTAACAGGTGATAAGACAGGACCTGTCATTGGTATTGTGCCTATTACTGAGCACCTGTCTGAGAAAAAATTAGCCAAGATCTCTGGCAATAAAAAAGTCAGCATGATTCCACAAAAAGACTTGGAAAAGACAACTGGCTATGTTCATGGTGCCAACAATCCCGTCGGCATTCGTCAGAAGCATAATTTCCCAATCTACATTGATCAATCTGCCCTTGAACTCGGTCACTTGATTGTCTCTGCTGGTGAAATTGGTCGCTCGATTAAAATCGATAGCCAGGTTTTAGCTGATTTTGTAAAAGCTGACTTTGCCGATTTGATTGAGGGGAGGGACTAGACTTGAAAATCTACTTTGTCCGTCACGGTAAAACCGAATGGAATTTGGAGGGGCGCTTTCAAGGCTATTCTGGGGACTCTGCCCTCCTGCCACAAGCCTTGGAAGAGGTTGACTTGCTCGGAAAACACTTGGCTGACCTACCTCTTGATGCCATCTACTCCAGCGACTTACAGCGTGCAGAAAAAACTGCCCAATTCATTGCCCAGCACAACCGCCACTGCCAGCAAGTTACGACCAGTCCTCAACTACGTGAATGGAATTTTGGACAGCTGGAAGGCACTAAAATCGAGGATTTCAAGTCTGCCTATCCTCAAGAATTTTTCGCCTTGAAGCACAACCTGACAGATTTTCACTCAGAATTGTTTGGTGCCGAGTCGGTTGAACAAGTCACCCAGCGGTTCATGGAGTTTATCTACTCGCTCAAGGATACGGCTGCTGAAACAGTCCTTATTGTCAGCCACGGAGCTATCCTAACCGCTTCCATTCATCGACTGCTGGGCTTTCCTCTCGACCAACTTCGTCACCGAGGCGGTTTGGACAATGCTTCCATTTCCATTTTGGAAACGACCGACTTTGAACACTTTACCGAACTAACTTGGAATGATACTCGTTATAAATCTCACTAAGAAAGTAGTTTCCTGCTTTCTTTTTTGCTGATTTTTTCCCTATTCTATGATAGAATAGAAAGAACAGACTTTGGAGGAATGAAAATTTTATGTCAACTGAACATTTTGAAGAATTAAATGACCAACAGATTGTCCGTCGTGAGAAAATGACGGCTCTTTCTGAACAGGGAATTGACCCATTTGGAAAACGTTTTGAGCGTTCTGCCAACTCAGCTGAATTGAAGGCCCAGTACGAAGACAAATCAAAAGAAGACTTGGAAGAATTGGGCCAAACAGCGATCATCGCAGGTCGTATTATGACCAAGCGTGGTAAGGGTAAAGCAGGTTTTGCTCACATTCAAGACCGCGAAGGCCAAATTCAGATCTACGTTCGTAAGGATGATGTTGGCGAAGAAAACTATGAAATCTTCAAAAAAGCAGACCTTGGTGACTTTATCGGTGTCGAGGGAGATGTTTTCAAGACCAACGTTGGTGAGCTTTCTATCCATGCTCGCAAGTTGACTCACCTATCTAAGGCGCTCCGCCCATTGCCAGAAAAATTCCACGGTTTGACAGACATCGAAACCCGCTACCGCAAACGTTATTTGGACTTGATTACCAACCGTGAAAGCTTTGATCGCTTTGTGACTCGCTCAAAAATCATCTCAGAAATCCGCCGTTACCTTGACGGACTCGGTTTCTTGGAAGTGGAGACACCTGTCCTTCACAACGAAGCTGGTGGTGCTGCTGCCCGTCCATTCATCACCCACCACAATGCCCAAAACATTGACATGGTCCTTCGTATCGCGACCGAACTCCACCTCAAACGCCTGATTGTCGGCGGTATGGAACGCGTTTATGAAATCGGACGCATCTTCCGTAACGAAGGTATGGATGCGACTCACAACCCTGAGTTCACTTCCATTGAGGTTTACCAAGCTTATGCAGACTACCAAGACATCATGGACTTGACCGAAGGTATTATCCAGCACACTGCCAAGGCTGTTGTCGGCGACGGTCCTGTGACTTATCAGGGCACTGAAATTGCTATCCATGAGCCATTCAAGCGTATCCACATGGTTGACGCTATTAAGGAACAAACTGGCGTGGACTTCTGGCAAGAGATGAGCTTCGAAGAAGCAAAAGCCCTAGCAGCTGAGCACAAAGTCCCTGTAGAAAAACACCATACAGAAGTTGGTCAAATCATCAACAACTTCTTTGAAGAATACGTTGAAGCAACTCTTATCCAACCAACCTTTGTCTATGGTCACCCAGTAGCCGTATCTCCACTGGCTAAGAAAAACGATGAAGACCCACGCTTCACAGACCGCTTTGAGCTCTTCATCATGACCAAGGAATACGGAAACGCCTTTACAGAATTGAACGACCCAATCGACCAATTGGAACGCTTTGAAGCCCAAGCCAAGGCTAAAGAACTCGGTGACGACGAAGCGACAGGCGTTGACTACGATTACATCGAAGCCCTCGAATACGGTATGCCACCAACAGGCGGCCTCGGAATCGGTATCGACCGTCTCTGCATGCTTTTGACAGATACTACTACTATTCGGGATGTGTTGCTATTTCCGACAATGAAGTAAGAAACAGTAGCTTGCTAGTATTATTTTCACTAGAATGTTCCAATCGCTTTCATGTTTCTTGGCGATTGGCTGAAAAGGTCTCCCATACCTTTTCACTCCCGACGATGAAATAAAAATTACAAACTGTTTAACACCGTTACTTAAAACACTCTTGGAAATTCTAAGAGTGTTTTTGCATTCAAAAAATCCCAACCACATGGTCAGGATTTTCAGGAGATTATGAAAAATATTTAGGATTGACTATAGTATAACTCATCCTATCAACTATCTCATCAGTCTTGGGACTGATTCTCTTCTTTTTTTGCAAAATAATCTCGGACAATTGGCGCAACTTCTTTTCCGTAGAGTTCGATAGCACGGAGGACATCTTCATGTGGCATTGATCCGATTGGGAGATGGAGGAAGAAACGGTCCAAGTCAAGTGTTTCAATAGTCTTGATAATTTTTTCAGCGACTCGTTTTGGATCTCCGACGATGGTTGCTCCTTCGTCTGTCAGAGAGTAGAGATATTGCGCCTTGGTCATCTCGCTCCAATGTGGGCGGTCTTTGGCAATATTGTCCGTAATTACTTTGGTTGGATGATAGTATTCTTCCACAGCCTTGTCATGGTCGTCTGCAATCCAACCCCAAGAATGGGCTGCAACTTTCGTTTTCTTTGGATCATGACCTGAGTTGCGAGCAACCTTGCGATAAGCATCGACTAAAGGTTTAAAGCGATGGGCACCTGCACCAATGACTGCATACACGATTGGCAGGCCTTTCTTAGCAATCTTGATGGTAGACTCTACATTGCCCCCAGTTGCAACCCAGATCGGAAAATCTTCCTGAACAGGACGTGGATAGACTGGCTTATTATCGACTGACTGGGTAAAATGCCCATCCCACTTGAGATTGGTTTCCTTATCGATTTCCAGAAGCATATCCAACTTTTCATCGAAGAGTTCTTCATAGTCATGGAGATCATAACCAAACAAGGGGAATGACTCGGTAAAGGAACCACGACCCGCCATGATTTCCGCTCTGCCATTTGACAAAGCATCAATGGTGGTGTACTGCTGGTAAAGTCTCACAGGATCCATGGAGGAAAGGATTGAAACTGCTGATGTTAGCTTGATATGCTTGGTATTGACGGCACCAGCTGCCAGCACAATCTCAGGTGCAGAAACCGCAAAATCTTCTCGGTGATGCTCCCCAATCCCATAAACATCAAGTCCCACCGCATCTGCTAGTTCGATTTCTTTGACTAGCTGACGAATCCGCTCGTCGTGGCTGTAAGTTTCCCCTGTTTTTTCTAGTGGAGTTGTTTCGCCAAATGTTGAAATGCCTAATTCTACCATGATGTGTTCTCCTTTGAAATCACTATTTCTTAATTGACGCGTCTATTTTATCTCTAATTAGTGATAAAATCAATTGATTTGCTCAAAAAATAAAACGACTAGGAAAACCTAATCGTTTTAAAGTATTATTCGTAGCGAAGTGCTTCGATTGGATCCAACTTAGAAGCCTTGCTGGCAGGAAGAACCCCGAAGACAATTCCGACTGCTGCTGAAAATGCTAAACTTCCTAATACAACCGGTATTGATATTTCAGCTGTCATCTCTCCCATAACCTTTGTGGCGTTGAGAATAAACACAATGGCTTGAGCGATAGCTAAACCGATTGCTCCACCTAAAGTGGTCAAGACCATAGCTTCAATCAAGAACTGCATCAAGATATTTCCTCGGGTTGCCCCCAGAGCTTTACGAAGACCGATTTCACGTGTCCGCTCAGTCACAGATACCAACATGATGTTCATAACACCGATACCACCTACAAGAAGTGAAATTCCTGCAACAGCACCGATAAACGTAGTGACACCTGACATTTGGTTCTTAAAATCATCTAACATAGCTGACATATCATAGATATCATAACGGGCTTCCTTTAGACCTGTAATGTTGGTCAAGTATGCTGCGGCAGCCTGACCAACCTCAGCAGCTCTACTCACATCTTCTACATGGACATAGAGCCCACTATTTTCCTTGGTACCCATTTCAGCAGCTAGTTGCGTATTGGTCATAATGGCATTTCCGCCTGAGTTGAAACCATAGAGGGAAGTACCTGCTTTGGGATCTTTGTAAACACCAACTACAAGGTAAGAATTGGCATTGACACTGACGATTTGGTTGAGGGCTGCATCGGTTGAACCAAAAAGCTTCTCAGCCAAGGCAACATCCAACATGATAATACGGGAAAATCGGCTGTAATCGTTAGCAGTAAAACGACGGCCAGCCAAGATTTCTAATGCCTTTATGTCAAAATAGGATTGACTAACACCAGTAATAAAGACATTATCAGCTTGCGCATTGCCCGCTGCTACAGTAGAGGTACTTGAAGCACTAATGTAGTAGCCACTGAGCCCATCGATTTCCAAAAGCCCTTTCAACATAGAATCCGTTAAATCTGGCTCTTCTTCCATTGACATTTCACCGCCACCAATACTGCCAAAAATCCCGGTTGTACCTGCACCTTCAACAGGAATATAAGGTGTAAAATAAACCTGAACATTATTCTGATCACCAGCCAGAGACTTTTCAATACTCTTAGACATACCTGTTCCCATTGCTACAATGATCACAACAGAGGCCACACCGATGATAATACCTAACATAGTCAAAAGAGAACGCATCTTATGGGCTAGGATAGACTTGAGGGCAAATTTCCAATTTTCCATCTATACCTCCTCCCTTCTACTATCTTCTGTAATGACACCGTCACGCAAAACGATTTTACGTTTGGCATAGGCAGCAATCTCAGGCTCGTGTGTAACCATGATAATGGTCTTTCCTTCATTATTCAACTCTGTCAGAAGTTGCATAATCTGCTCGCCTGTCTTAGTATCCAAGGCACCTGTTGGCTCATCTGCCAAGATAATAGCTGGTGTATTGACCAATGCACGCGCAATGGCAACCCGTTGTTTCTGACCACCTGACAATTCTGACGGTAGGTGGGTCATCCGTTCTGCCAATTCGACTTTTTCTAAGTATCGCTTGGCTAATTTTTTTCGTTGATTGGCTGGAACCCCTGCATAAATCAAAGGTAACTCAACATTTTGAAGGGCATTGAGTTTGGATAATAGAAAGAATTGTTGGAAAACAAAGCCAATCTGGTCATTGCGGACGGAGGCTAATTTCTTCTCAGACAGTTGACTAACTTCTTCACCTTCTAACCAATAGTTCCCTGAACTGGAACGATCCAATAGCCCGATAATATTCATCAAGGTTGATTTCCCTGAACCAGAGGGTCCCATAATAGCAAGAAATTCTCCCTCTTCCACCTCGAGATCTATATCTTTGAGGACACGAAGTTCTTGGTCACCGTTTTTATAGGATTTGTTTATATTGGTTAATCTAATAAGTTGGTTCTTCATAGGCTTCAACCTCTTTTCCTTCTTCAAGGTCTGGAGTTGGAATGGTGATGACCTGATCTCCTGCTGCAATACCTCCTGTCACCTCTTGGTTGAGAGCATCAGCATTTCCCAACGTTACTTCCACTTTTTTAGCTTTTCCTTCAACAATGGTCCACACAAAGTTTTTATCGCCTTCTGGTACAACTGCTGTTACAGGAATCAAAATATGGTTGGTAGTATTAACCACTTCAATATTGACAGTGAAACCTTGTTTCAACTCACCTAATTCACTGGTCAAAGCAGCCTTGAAAGGATATTTGGCACCTGAGCCACCACCTGCTCCTGCTACTGCACTTGTTGCTTGTTCAGTTGATGGATAGTTAGAAATATAGGTAATCTTACCAGTCCATGACTTATCTGGGTATACCTTGCTGGTTAATTTCACTTCTTGATCAACTGCAATATTAGCCAAATCATATTCCGTCAAATTTCCTGTCACTTGTAGGCTACCTTGGTTGACGATATGAACAACGGTCTGACTAGAAGTTGAACTCTTCGAAACTGATTTATTCACTTCAACAACCGTACCAGCTACTGTACTTGTAACTGTAGCTTCTTGCAAGGCTGTGTAAGCTTTATCCACAGCAGCTTGTGCATCTGCGTAGCTATCATTCAAATCGGCCAACTGTAAATCGACTGAACGTTGAGCTGCAGCTGTTGCTGCAGCATCTGTTTCTGCATCACCCGTTGTTTGAACAGTTTGACCATTGGTTCTCAAATCATAAATCTGACGTCCAATCTTATCACGCCCACGAACAGCAGTATCCAAAGCAGACTGTAATTCTGTAGCATCATAGCGAATCAAAGGTGTTCCTACCTCAACTTGAGTTCCTGGCTCAACCAAGACCTCGCTCAAATCTCCTTTTGAAGGATCATAGTAAACGTATTGTTCATCTGCTGCAGAAATCGTTCCTGTCAATAAGGTCGATGAAGCAATCGATCCCTCTTTAGCTACTGTATAGGTCAAACTGGTCGCAACTTGCTCTGTAGAAGTTGGTGAGGAACCACCTAATACGCCTCCAAATACCAAGGCACCACCAATTAAGGCGACAGCCGCAACACTGAGACCACTGAACAAAGCAATTTTAGCCTTCTTTGTCTTTAACATATGATACTCCTTCTCTAATTCAAAACATATTTATTTTGTATTGTCTTTATAATACACAAATACACGTTTTTTTGCAAGTGTTTTCTTAATCATTTTACAAAAAGTTCGGTATTTTTCCTACTTACATTTTTGTAAGGTAACGTAGCGGATTTTTGATTGATAAGTAAAAAAACGATAGAATGAAGATAATTATCATTTAGAGGAGAAAAACTCATGAAAGAATTTGATATTATTGCCATTGGTGGGGGCAGCGGCGGTATTGCTACTATGAACCGTGCTGCTATCTATGGGGCTAAGGCTGCTGTGATCGAAGGAAGCTATCTAGGAGGGACCTGTGTTAACCTTGGTTGTGTACCCAAAAAAATTATGTGGTACGGTTCTCAGGTAGCAGAAGCCATTCACCACTATGGACCTGAATATGGATTTACTAGCCAAGAAGTGACCTTTGATTTTGCCACCTTGCGTAAAAATCGCGAAGCCTATATTGTGCGTTCACGCGCATCCTACGGTAATACTTTTAACAATAACGGAGTAGAAGTTATCCAGGGTTTCGCACGTTTTGTGGATAATCAAACGGTTGAAGTCAATGGTGAACTGATTCGTGCAAAACACATTGTCATCGCAACTGGCGCCAAACCGGTAGTCCCTGCTATTCCTGGCAGTGAGCTAGGGATTGTATCTGACGATGTCTTTGCATGGGAGGAATTACCTTCTTCTGTGGCTGTGATTGGTGCTGGTTATATCGCTGTGGAAATGGCCGGTCTCCTACATGGACTCGGTGTCCAAACTGACCTCTTTGTTCGTGGCAATCGCCCTCTTCGTAGCTTTGATACCTACATTGTTGATGCCTTGATGGAAGAAATGCAACGAACCAACCTTCCACTCCATACTGGGAAAACTCCTGTCAGTCTTGAAAAAACAGAGGACGGCCTCATTCAAATTAACTTTGAAGATGGAAGTAGCCATCTTGCCCAAAAAGTTCTCTGGGCAATTGGTCGTAAACCAAATGTGGAGCAGCTCAATCTTGAAGCAGCAGGTGTTCGGTTGACACCGTCTGGCCATATCGCTGTGGATGAATACCAAGAAACTGGCGTCCCTGGCATCTATGCTCTTGGTGATGTGACGGGTGAAAAAGAATTAACACCCGTTGCAATCAAGGCAGGTCGCCTTTTGGCAGAACGTTTATTTAACAATAAACCAACCGCAAAAATGGATTACACAACCATCCCAACTGTCGTCTTTTCTCACCCCGCTATCGGAACCGTTGGTCTAACTGAGGACGAAGCGATTGCCCAATACGGTCAGGACAATGTAAAAGTCTATACTTCAGCCTTTACTTCTATGTACACTGCCCTAGAAAACAATCGCCAAATGGCTAAGTTTAAATTAGTAACTGTGGGAGAAAATGAAAAAGTCGTTGGACTGCACGGCATTGGCTATGGTGTCGATGAAATGATTCAAGGATTCTCAGTTGCTATCAAAATGGGAGCTACAAAAGAAGAATTTGATGCCGTTGTCGCCATCCATCCGACAGGTTCTGAAGAATTTGTTACTATGCGTTAACTCAATTGAAAAAGTCCAGACATGAAGGTCAGCACTGTCTGGACTTTTTCTTATGGTAATATAGCAATTGCTCGCACTGGTGAACCCGAAGCCTTCTCCCAATGAGGAAAAGCGATTGATATCAATGCACCTGTTGGCGGTACCTGATCCAAGTTTGCCAATACCTCCAACTGATAAATATCTTTTGATAGGAGATAGTATTCTTCTGGTAAACTTCCTCCGTGTTTGGCTGCAGATACTCCTGAATCGGTATCCAATGTTTCATGACCAACAGCTTTTACCTTGCGTTCTTCAATCAAATATTCTAGGGCTTCATGGCTCCAACCTGGTGTATGTTGCACACCTTGTTCATCCAAGTTTCGGATAGCATCTTGACTTGGCCAACGTTTTGACCAATCCGAACGAAAAGCAACAAAAGATTCAGGTGCAATTGGACCATGCTCAGCCTCAAAATCCAGAATATCTTGCTTGGTAATCTCGTAGTCATTATTGGCTGCAACTGCTTCCGACTTATCAATCACATAGAGAGGTAAGAGCAGGTCTTTCAAGTCAATTTCGTCTAGATAGCGAGCCCCTTCTACAAAGTGAATAGGCGGATCGATATGGGTACCGTATTGGCCGACAACCGTAAATTGTTCAACAAAAAATCCGTCTTTATGAGTAAATAAGGCCTTTTTCTCCAAAGCTGGAAGAGCAGGAAAATGCGGGCTGTTTTCATTGATTTGATGGGTCAAGTCCACCCAGGTTTTAGATTTAAGGGTATGGTAAATTTCAAGTAGTTCTGACATGGCAATTCTCACTTTCTTTTTTTATTATTCTAACATGAAAGAAGTAACTCTACTAATATATATTTTCTATCTACTCCTATAAATAAAAACTATAACACTGTGACAGCTGATGGGGAAGCATTGACTTTCAACAGTAATCTCTCTATAATTTTGTTAACCTAAAAAAATATAAAGGATAACAAAATGACGAATCAATCGACAAAATCCCTTGTTTTCATCGCTATCGGTACAGCTATTATTGCTGCCTTGTCACAAGTCAGCGTTTCTATCGGTCCTGTTCCCTTTACTCTACAGACCTTGGCTATCGGCTTAGTAGCTTGTTTATACAAGCCGAAAGAAGCCATTGCAAGTGTTGGACTCTATCTGAACTTAGGAGCTATCGGACTTCCTGTCTTTGCCGGATTTTCAGGTGGATTTGCTGCCCTAGTCGGACCAACAGCAGGCTTTTTATGGGGCTTCCTAATCTATGCTGCTATTACTTCTGTCCTCACCAAGTCAACTTCCTCACCTGTGACTGTTTTCTTAGCCTGTCTATTAGGAACCGCAAGTTGTTTTCTTTTAGGCTGTTTGGTCTTTAAGCTTGTTTCAGGAGCGAGCTGGTCAGATACCTTAGCCTGGACAGTCCTTCCCTTTATCCTACCAGACTTGGTCAAAATTTCCATTGTTACTCTATGCCACCGCCTATTGCAACCCATCACCAAAAAAGAAGCCTATTTCGCCTAGGCTTCTTTCATTTATTTATTAGCAAAGGCATCCAAGAGGACTTGGAATTCTTCATTGCTGAGCGTGATTCCCTTGCCCATCTTAGTATGGTCAGGGCTCCAGGTACGGATATCATACTTGGCTGGTGCGCCATTAAATGATACACGATTGAGTTCCTTGGTCCAGCCCTTATCATTTTCAGATAGGACCAAGAGTTTTTCTTCGATTTCAAATGTAAATTCTGCCATTTGTTACCTCCTTCACTTATTTGTTCGAAAAAACTTGTCATTTTTGCGAAAATTGGATACTATAATTATAACAAGTTTGAAAGGATAATGCCATGAAGAGATTTTTGGAAATTATTTTAGAGCAGGTCAATATCTTTTTGGGCAATAGCAAAGCTCCTAAGACCATTGAACCTGATAGTAAGGAAGATATTAAAAATAATTTGGAACTAGCCCTTTATAAGAAAGCTGCTATTCATGTTATTTACAACGACCGCAGTTTTACAGGCGATATTGTCAAATACGATAAGGAACGCCAACGGATTATCATGAAAAATTTCAAACGTCGGGTAACCAGCATTATCAATATCCAAGATATTAAGAAAATCACCCTAGTTCCAGAAAGTGTAAAAACCTCCCAAAAACAAACAAAAGGCTGAACTTCAGCCTTTTGTTTTATGCTCTAATAGTTAATGACTGTCCATCTTCTTGGTAAAGGTTGATAAGACCTGACTTGCAGGCACGAATCATATCACCAGGATAGATTTCACGGTCTAGTTTGATCGTCAAGAGTTCCATAGGCTTGTTGGCACGTTCTATTTTCTCACCTGTCGAATCACGAAGCTCTTTAATAGTGGTTTCAAAGTGGCGGAAACCTGGTCCGTAGAACTCCACTTGGTCGCCTTCGTTGATGACATTGCGTTGGCGGATAGTTGCGGTCATGGTATCCTTATCAAAGGCCACTACTTCTGCGATGAATTTATATTCTGGAATTTTCCGGCGAGCACCGAAGAGCTGTTCGTTTTCGCTCGGTGGACTGTAGTAGAAACCTGTCGCCAATTCCCGTTGGGCAACCTTCCACATCTCATCAATCAGGTCTTGCTTGATATCTTCAAATTTTTCAGGACTTTCAAGATAGGCATCAACCGCAGCCTTGTAGCAGTTGGTTACGGTTGACACGTAGTGGACGGATTTCATCCGGCCTTCGATTTTTAGGCTATCGACCCCATTTTCAATCATGTCTGGAATATGGTCGATCATACACATATCCACTGCAGACATGGAGAACTCCTCTGGTATTTCCCCCTTAATCGAACGGCGTTCTTCACCAAATGGGAGGTCGTAGAGGTTGTACTTCCAACGGCAAGACTGGGAGCATCCGCCACGGTTGGCATCGCGTTTGCTCATGTGGTTAGAGAGAACGCAACGGCCTGAGTAGGAGATACACATGGCTCCATGGACAAAGGCTTCGATTTCAACATCTGTCCGTTTGCGGATTTCAGCTACCTCTTCCATGGTCACTTCACGGGCTAAAACGACACGAGTCAAGCCCAATTCCTTCCAAAACTCGAAGGTCTCATAGTTGGTCGATGAAGCCTGGGTGGACAGGTGAATTTCAAGTCCCGGTGCCTCTGTCGCACAGATAACGATGAGGGCTGGGTCAGATACGATAACGGCATCCAAGCCCATGTCACGCAATTCACGGAACCAGGCTCCTGCTCCTTCTTCATTGCCTTCGTGAGTGACCATGTTGGCAGCTACATAGACCTTGGCACCACGGGTATGGGCATATTCAATCCCTTCCCGCATCTCGTCCATGGTAAAGTTACCAGCTCGGCTACGCAGACCGTAGGCCTGGCCGCCAACAAAGACCGCATCAGCACCATAATCAATGGCAACCTTCAATTTCTCCAAAGTCCCAGCAGGTGACAAGACCTCGGGACGCTTTAATGTTTTTGACATAATAAACTTCTTTCTATTTACAGGATAGAATGTAGATTAAATATAATTAAGACATGTTCCGAGCGAAAACGACAATTTTTCATTCGGAAACCTAGGACAGGGCTAACTCTGCCAGGTTAAAATAAATAAATTGTGCTAAAACTATTGTTATTTAACCTTATTGCGGTCAAACTCATAGAAACCTGTATCCAAACCACGTTCAGCTGGGTGGAGCTTACGTACCTGTTCATCCAAAAGGAAGGCCTGATCATAAGTGAAGTCGCCTTTTTCAATCAAATCTCTTGCTTGAACAAAAAGCTTAACAATTTCAACAAAGTTCTGACCAGGACAGTAGATACCATCAAGTTTCCAATTATGATAACCATGTTCATCTAATTCTGACAGCTTGGTCATCATATCAATGTCATTGTTGATAAAGATATGGGTACCATGCTTGTCCTCAAAAATGGAATAGTGGCTATCTGGGTCGCTCGGCTCAGCTAAGAAAAGTCCGCGTCCACGTGACAAATCTGTCTCATCAGCCTTTGTAAAATTGTAGTAATTCTGTAACAAGGTTCGTTTAGAATGGTGAATAACAGAGGCTCCGTAGACCAAGATTTCCGCTGGTATTTCCAAGTTCTTAGCAATATCAAAGAGTTCTTCTGATGGAATCTCTCTTGCCAAAACAGCCTCTACTGCTCCATGATCTTTCCAAAAGTTAATCTGACGGCTGGATGTCACAAAGACTGATGTATCATAGATTAGCTTGAAATTGTAGCCATCACGTTTATTGATATAGAAAATTCCAGTATCTCCGACAACCAGATAATCAACCTTGATTTCCCTCATTAGCTCCATAAACGGTTTGATATTGTCCATCATATTTTGGTGCATGAGGGCATTGGCAGCGACCGTCAATTCCTTCCCAGCACTATGAACTAGCTCTGCTATTTCCCGAAGCTCATCATAAGTAAAGTTTGTCGGAATACGGAGGGCGTGGTCGGCTTCGCCAACATAAATGCGGTCAACACCTGCCGCAAGCAGTTCCTTGACCTGTTCAATACTTTCAGCTGTTGCTGTAATGATAATTTTTCCCATAAAGATAATTATATCAAAAAGAGAAATATCTGATAAGTGACTACCTGTATTTTAATGTTCAGACTTTTCTAATTTTTTCTCTTGTAACATTATTGTAATATAAATGACATAAAAATTCAGCAATGTTATGGTACTCTTTAAGGAGCAGAAAAGGAGACGATATGGCATTAAGACACTATCAGTCCCATGAGTACCAGTACGAAGAGTATATCCCGAAAGAGAAAAAGGCTAATTTTCAAACCTATCAGGCAAAAAATACCAATAAAGAACGTCTAAAGGAATTGTTGTTTTTTGTTAATATCGCATTTTTTAGTTTGATAACAGTCATCGCTAGTTATGTCTATCTATCCGTAGGCATTCCTGTTTTTATTGCCATCATATTGGCAAGTGCGACGGGTTTTCTTGGACTACGCTTGGTTCAAATTGGGCTAAAGAAGAAATTTAAACCCAAACAAGTTATAAGAAAAAAATGAATAATGAATTATAAAGGCAGAGAAGTTATCCTCTGCCTTTTTTGAATGAACTACCGCCGTCTGTGAACAATTGATTCTCTGCACCTCTTAATATAGTCTGGTAATTTTCTATTTTATAATCTAAACGATCTAGAGCTTGCTGAATTTCCGACAAGCGTGACCGCAATTCTTCCTGTTCCTCTTTTAGTAAATCAATCCGAGCTTCCACAGTACTATCTCCAGCCTGCACCAAGCCCATATACTCAATCAAGCGCTCAATAGACATACCAGCACTCCTAAAACAGCGAACAAATTCCAAAACGGCAACATCATTTTCCACAAAATCCCTTACTCCAGAAGATTTTCTTGCAATTTTGGGAATAAGTCCTATCCGCTCATAGTAGCGAATGGTATCGGCTGATAAACCTGTCACTTGACTAACTTCTTTGATATTCATTCCAGGCTCCCTTCTTTATTTCGCTTATTATAGTCTTTTAGTTTACTTTTAGTACTAGGCAACGAGCCACAGGCATAACTGGAGTTAGGCAAGGTGAGTTAACGACGTAATAAAAGATAAACTAAATGACGATATTTCGCTTATTATACACCTTGAAGTCCACTCCAAGTCAAGCTATTTTTAAAAAATCTGGGAAATCCCAGATTCTTGCTTACAAATATTCTCCCTTGACAACGAAGAAGGTGCCACGAATTTCGCCTTCTAGTTTGGAGCGTTGGCGGGCAAACTTGAATTTACCTTCAAATTCTTTGGGAATCTCAATGCCGTCTGACAATTTGAAACCGACAGCTCGTTTGCCTCCTTCTTCTAGCGTATAGAGGACATTGACAGCCAGGCCATTGTCATAAAAAACAAATGACCAGAGAATACCGTCTACCTCAAGCTGAGCGACATTGAGTGGAGTATAAGGAAAAACCATGTCCCGCTCTGCCAAGACCTTCTCGATGAAGGGCAGGATTTCAGGCTTTTCTTCCGGCGTAAAGACCACGAACTCCTGCTTATATTTGTTCCAGAAATAGCGGGCTTCATTGGCACGCAGACCTGCCAAGACTTCTGCGACTGGACTAGTTTCTAAACCTGTCGTTTCAACTTCTTTGAAATTTACTGTATAAGACATGGTTTTTCTTTTATAGTCTTTTAGTTTGCTTTTAGTACTAGGCAACGAACCGCAGGCATAACTGGAGTTAGGCAAGGTGAGTTAACGACGTAATAAAAGATAAACTAAATGACGATAATGAAAAAAAGCACCCGAAGGTGCTAGGTATTTACGCATTAAACGCTTCTGTCAACTGTGGCACCACTTGTTTCTTACGTGAAACGGCACCAGCAAGGAAGGCGTGGTTGTTTTCCAACTTGAAGTTGAAGGCTGCTTCTACCTTGTCCATGTTGCTACCAAGCGCAAGGATTTCAGAGTTTGAGTTAACGATGTCTGTAATCATCAAAACAAAGTCAGAGTAGCCATTTGCTACTGATGCTGCTGTCATAGCTGCTTCGATTTCTGCTTGGCGTTCCAAGACTTCTGCAATGTCCACTGTGTTGACTTGGGCTACACGCACGTCATTTCCATTCAAGCCAAATGTTTTGGCATCGATGTCAATCAATTCTTCTGCTGACTTGCTGGCAAGGTTGGTACCAGCTTTCAAGAGTGCCAAGCCGTATTCCTCCAAGTTTACACCAGCAATTTCAGCCAATTCAGCCGCAACCTGTGGATCTGTTGCGTGAGTGGTTGGTGATTTGAGCAAGAGTGTGTCTGAAATCAAACCTGATAGGAGAAGTCCAGCTACTTCTTTTGGAGGTGTTACTCCGTTTTCTTTAAAGGCACGGTAAACGATTGATGATGCTGAACCTACTGGCTCCAAACGCATGTACAATGGATTTGCCGTTTCAAAGTTTGCGACACGGTGGTGGTCAATGACAGCTGCCACTTCCACATCCTTGATGTCTGCAATTGATTGTTGGAATTCGTTGTGGTCAGTCAAGATAACTTGGCTAACGCCTTCTGCCTTAGCAGACTCAACCACGCGCGGTGCAGTAACACCAAAATAGTCAAGCGCAAACGCTGTTTCTTCATTTGGCATTCCGAGTGCAACTGCTTCCGCATCACGACCAAACACTTCACGCTCCAAGTGAGCCCAGCCGTACGATGATGCAATGGCATCTGTATCAGGATTTTGGTGACCAAAAACTAAAAATTTAGACATGTCTACAACCTCATTTTTCTAATAATCTCCTACATTTTACCATAAATAGAAAGACTTGTGAACATGGATGGGTCCAGATTTGCCAAACGTTTTCAAAAAGAGTAAGATAGAAGGTAGCAATACAAAAGGAGAAAGATATGAAATTTTCAGACTATACCTATGTCCGTCCCGATTATGAAGCCATTAAGGCTCAATTTACTGACCTGACCGACCAGTTGGCTCAAGCAAGTGACTTGGAAACAACTCGTACACTTGTGGCAGCCGTTACCAAATTACTCAACCTGATCGATACCCAGTACAACCTCTGGATGATCCGTCATACTATCGACATGAACGATGAGTTTTACAATGAAGAAACCAAGTTTTGGAATGAATATTCGCCACTTTTTGAAGAATTGACCACCAACTACTACCGTGTCATTGTTCAGACCCCTTACAAGGAAGAGTTATCAGACATCTTGCCTAAAACCTTCTTCATGCAGGCAGAAAACAAGCTCAAGACCTTCTCATCTGATGTGATTCCCTTATTCCAAAAGGAAAATGAATTGACCGATGAGTACAGCAAACTGATTGCTGGTGCAGAGATTGATTTCCAAGGACAGACTTACAACTTGGCACAAATGGGGCCATTCGGTCAATCAACCGACCGTGACGTCCGTAAGGCTGCTTCTGCTGCCACAACTGCCTTCTTTGAAAGCAAGGAAGCCGACTTTGACCGTGTTTACGATGAATTAGTAAAAGTCCGCACAGAAATCGCCCACAAACTTGGCTTCAAGGACTATGTGGAATACGGCTACCTCAAGATGAACCGTTTCGACTACAATCGTGACATGGTCAAGGTATACCGTGAAGAAATCCTCAAACATATCGTACCAATTGTACAAACTCTGCGTCAACGCCAAGCCAAACGCTTGCAGGTGCCAAGCCTCAAACACTACGACCTCAATCTTGAGTTTTTGGACGGAAACGCAGTCCCTCAAGGTGACCCTGACTTTATCGTCAGCCAGGCCCAAGACATGTACCGTGAATTGTCCGCAGAAACAGGCGAATTCTTCGATTTCATGATTGAGCATGAACTCTTGGACTTGGTTGCAAAACCAGGCAAAAACAGCGGTGGCTACTGCACCTATATCCCTGACTTCAAGAGCCCATTCATCTTCTCCAACTTCAACGGAACCAGCGGTGATATTGATGTCTTGACCCACGAAGCAGGTCACGCCTTCCAAGTCTATCGTTCGCGTTGGATTCAAAGTCCAGAAGTTGTTTGGCCAACCTACGAAACCTGTGAAATCCACTCCATGTCTATGGAATTTATGACCTGGCCATGGATGGACCGTTTCTTCAAGGAACAGGTGGATAAGTACAAGTTTACCCACTTGGCAAGTGCCCTTCTCTTCTTGCCTTACGGTGTCTTGGTGGATCACTTCCAGCACGAAGTCTATGAACGCCCAGAGATGACACCAGCAGAACGTAAGGCGACTTGGAAAAAACTCCAAGATCTCTACTTGCCAGACCGTGACTATTCCGAGTCAGAAGCCCTCAACCGCGGTATCTTCTGGTATCGTCAAGGTCATATCTTTGCTAGTCCATTCTACTACATTGACTATACCTTGGCCCAAGTTTGTGCCCTTCAATTCTGGAAACGCACGCAGGTAGATCACGATGAAAATGCTTGGGAAGACTACATCCGCATCTGTGATTTGGGCGGCACCAAGTCCTTCTTGCAAGTGGTTGAAGCCGCAAACCTCCAATCACCGTTCAAAGAAGGTGCCCTCGAAAGCACCGCCAAAGCTGCTGCTAGCTGGCTAGACGCTGTTAAGGATGACGAACTATAAAAGACAAAAATCTGAATGAGATTCAAACTCATTCAGATTTTTTTGATTTAACAAAGTTGATGTACTTATCCCCAAAAACTTCAATTTGCTCCAAAACCAACTTAAATTCCTGACCAATCTCGCTCAGTTCATATTCTACTTTTGGCGGAACCTGTGCATAAACCTTGCGGACAATCAGGCCGTCCTCTTCCAACTGGCGCAGCTGCTTGGTCAGGGTTGCTTGGGAAATCCCGGTCAATCGACGGTGCATTTCATTAAACCGAATGGGACCTTCTTCGATATGATGTAGTAATAAGATACTCCATTTCCCAGATAATACACTCTGAGTGGTCACAAAAGGACACTCCGGAACCGTATGTTGTGTGAAAGTTGCCATAATTTCTCCTTTATTTTCCCTTGATATTACACATTACTTCACAAAAAGATAGTGACTATTCAAAAAAATCGTACTTGTTTTATTTTTAGTACCTGATACAATAATACCATAAACTGCGAGAGCCGGAAAGTATTTTCTCAAAAGGAGTGATACAATGAACATCAATTGCACTATATAAGTATAAAGGAGTCTCTATGTCACTAATCTCAGTTTTCAAAAATATATTTACAAAAAAGGAAGAAAAAAACATGAAAAACATTCTATTTATCGTTGGTTCACTACGTGAAGGTTCATTCAACCACCAAATGGCTAAACAGGCTGAAAGCATCTTAGAAGGTCAAGCAACTGTATCTTATCTTAACTATAAAGAAATCCCGCTTATGAACCAAGATTTTGAAACACCAGTCTTGCCAGCTGTCCAAGCTGCACGCGATGCGATTATGGCTGCAGATGCTATCTGGATTTTCTCACCAGTTTACAACTTTGCAATCCCTGGGACTGTGAAGAACTTGATTGACTGGCTCAGCCGTGCCCTAGATTTGTCAGAAACACGTGGACCATCTGCCCTACAAGACAAAATTGTTACTGTATCATCTGTTGCCAATGCTGGACACGACCAAATGTTCGCTAGCTACCATGCACTCCTACCGTTTGTTCGTATGCAAGTCGTTGGTGAATTTACAGGTACAACTGTCAATCCAGAAGCATGGGGAACTGGACAGTTGGTATTGTCAGTAGAAGCCATCGCTGGTCTGCAAGCTCAAGCTCAAGCTTTGTTAGAAGCTTAGACTCTACAGGTCAATATACATCCTTCCATGACCTTTATAGAGTTGAAGATGATAAAATTGCAGAACTCTGGGATGTTATTGTGCCAATTGAGGAAGATTCCAAAACTTCCAATAGCAATGGTAAATTCTAATCAAAAACCAAGAAAATAAGATGAAAGAAAAATAAAATGAAACTATATTACATCATCGATGCTTATTGTGGTTGGACCTACGGCTTTAACCACATTTTCACAAAATTCATGCAAGACCATCCTGACATAGAAATAGAGGTCATTAACGGAGGCTTGTTTGTCGGCGATAACAAAAAGAAAATGGCTGATTTCCAGCAGGCACAGACCATCAACAAACAAATCGAAAGCTATTACCAAATGTCTTTTGGCGATAACTACAATCAATTGTTTAAGAATAAGGACTTTACCATGGACTCCCTTGGTCCTGCTAGAGCCTACTCAGTCTTGAAAAACTATGTTGAACCACACCAGCTTGCTCAGCTGACATTAGATATTCAAGCCTTATTTTTTGAAGATGGATTAGACCTCAATCAAGCAGACAGTTACACCAGCCTAATCGGTACCTATCAGTTACCTACAAAGGCTATGGAAGAACTATCAAGCATCTTGAATCAACCAGAAAATCTACACCCAGACTTTATCAAGGCTTATGAAATGGGGGTAACCTCTTTCCCAACCTTGTTACTTGAAAAAGACGGGAACTTCTTTAATCTTATTAACCAAGTTCGCACAGTAGACGATTTGGAAAAAAATTTCCAAGCAGCTATTACGCAATAGAAAGGGCAACTATTTATGGAAAAACATTATAAGCTACAAAATGGAACAGAATTACACATCTTTACAAATGACGAATCAAGTTTTATGGTTACGGCGACCTTAATCATTAAAAATGGCAAGGCTCTCCTTGTAGGTTCAGGGTTTAAACAATCAGAAGGAGAGCGAATTGTTCGCTATCTACAAGACGCGCAACTGACATTAGAAAAAATCTTTATCATTCAAGGGGATCCAGACTATTATTTTGCTCTTGAGCCTATCAAAAAATCATTCCCAGAAGTCATTGTCTATGCAACGTCTTATGTTATCGACCATATTTTAAAAACTGTATCAAAAAAATTACAGGTATGGGGAGGCTCTTTAGGTGACCAAGCTCCTAAAAATATTATTTTACCAGCGCTCATTCAAGAATCTACATTAGAATTTGAAGGTGATAAATGGGAATTTTTTGGTAGTGAACCAAGTCAAATCAATCTTTGGAATGCAGAAACCAAAACCATTATTGGCGGTATCAATACATTTAATCAAATTCATCTCTTCTTAGCAGATTCACAAACTACCGAGCAATTGAAAGCCTGGCAAGATCGATTAAAAGATATGAAGGCACTGGATGCATCTCTCATTATTCCAGGTCATGCAGATAGTGAAAGTTCATTTGATTCTCAAGCACTTGATTTTTCAATTGCCTATATTGAAGTAGCAATCAAATTAAAAAATGAAGTCAAAGACTCAGCTACTTTTGTCGCTAAAATGAAAGAAAAATTCCCTAATCTTCGTAACGAGGCAGTCTTGGAATTGAGTGCTAAAGTCTTAACCGGTGAAATACCATGGGGGTAATGTATGTCAAAAAATCAATTATATAAAAATATTTTAGAAGAAACTTATCTAGCTACTGCTCAAGGTCGAATAGAAGATTTCAAGAGCCATTTGGCTGCTGATGTCTCTTGGACAGAAGCTGCAGGCTTTCCTTATGCTGGTACCTATATCGGTCCAAATGCAGTGATCGAAAACGTCCATGCAAGACTAGGTTCTGAATGGACCAATTATAGTGCCACACCTGTTGATTACGCCTTTTCAGGAAACCGTGTCATGGTTTATGGCTACTACAAGGGGACCTACAACCTTACTCAGAAGTCCTTCCAAGCAGATTTTGTCCATATTTACGATTTTGATGCTGAAAATAAAATTACACACTTTATCCAAATCGTAGATAGCGCACTTGTTGAGAAAGCTATGAGATAAAAATCAATTTTCTAAAGTCTATTCGTCACACATTACTTCACCAAAAGATACTAACTAACTCGAAAATTCCTATAAATTGTATCAGAAAGTCAGGTATTCCCATGTACAATTCCAAATTTGAACTGGGCCACGTCGCCCTCAATGTCCGCAATCTGGAACTCCAAAGCCTATTTTACCAACAGGTCTTGGGCCTGCAAGTTCTCTCCCAAAGTCCTAACCATATTGACCTAGGCGTTGGAAAAAACATCCTTATTCGACTTATTCAAACAGAGCAGAAAGGTGAAGTTAGCCACAGCTACGGACTCTACCACTTGGCCATTGTCCTACCTAGCCGAGAGGACTTAGGTACCATTTTCCGCCACTTTATCGACAACAAAGTTCCCCTCCAAGGTGCCAGCGACCACGGTTACAGCGAAGCCATTTACCTAGCCGACACCGAAGGTAATGGCATCGAAATTTACCGCGACCTCCCGCAAGACTCTTGGGATGTCCGCTCGGACGGCCGTATCGTCGGCATTACTGAGCCTATGGATGCTGAGACGATCTATGCTTTAGGGAAAAAAGCTGACGCAGCCTATCAGATGCCAGCTGGCAGTCGCATGGGTCATGTCCATCTATCTGTCCGAGAAAGCGCTGCTTCTAGCCGATTTTACCAAGAAGTCCTAGCTGTCGAGGATAAATTCTCCGTCCAATCTGCAGCCTGGCTAGCTTCTGGCGACTACCATCACCACCTGGCTGTCAATGAATGGGGTGGCAAACATCTCCAAACACGGACAGAAGGGATGCCAGGCCTTGCCTACTATACGGTCATCTATTCCAATCAAGAAGCTTTTGAAGCAACCTTGAATCGTGCCATTGCTGCAAACCTAAACCTTCAAAGACTAGACAATAGCGTAGCCTTTGTCGATGTGGATGGTATAAAAACTAAGCTTGTTTTAGAATAATACGAAAAGAGGCTGGGCAAAAAGACCAACCTCGCTTCTCAGGGTTCGTGTCAACATCTCAGCGCAGTGGTTGATTGGTAGATTTGTTCGTGTTTTACACTCCAAATCTAACCTAATCAACTGTGCGGGGGGCGGGAAGACGAACTCTTTTCTACCATTTGTCAAGCCTATCAAGGTATTTGATGAAAAATATTTTGTGTCTCGTCATCCAAATAAGGAAATTGTTTTCTTTTGGACTAAAGTTTCGTGTAAAAAAGAGTACACGAAATGAACACCTTATGTTGAAATTTTTTGATAAGGTGTTACAATAATATTGCATAAACAGTTTTACCGATTTTGGGTAGAAGTATAATCGTAAAGCTTATTATGCGTAATGAGGTAATACATTGTCCGAATGAGACGATGTATGGAGGCAATCGTGTGTGGCTTCGTAGAAGTCGTTTGCGATTGTCTTTTTCGTTTCTCATAAAAGTCGGCTATATGGCAAGGATTGGTGTGACTAGCTGAAGCGATATTGTGAATACATTTGAACAGAATCTTTCTAGCGTAGGGATTGCCACGCTTGGTAATGTGTTCCTTAGCGAGGAAGTTGCCAGATTCATAGTGTCTCAGATCAATACCGATAAAGGCATTGATTTGATTGGTAGACTGAAAACGGCGAATATCTCCCAGTTCACCAATAATACTTGTTGCAGTAGTCTCAGCTATTCCAGGAATAGAGAGCAGAATGTCATATTCAGGTAATGGCTGAGCTAGTTCCACCATTTGGTCTAGAACAGTTTGTCTCTGTTCAGAAAGTCTAAGCAATTCTTTTGCATAGTAACGAACCTCTTCCATGATCGGAGAGGTTTTCTTAACGGCACAATAAGATTGATTAGCTAGTGCTGTAAGCTTTTCGGCTAAGTACGCCACACGCTTGTCCGAAATCCGTTTTGAAGTGGATTGACGAATGCTCTCTAAGAGTTCATCCTTGCTTAACTCAAGCACGAAGTCCTTACAAGGAAACGCAGTAACTAAGTTCCAGTATTGTTCCCCAGTTGGCTTTGATAAGACAGTCTCTATCTCTGGAAACGTGACTTGCAAGACCTTGTGCAGACGGTTTTTAGCTCGAACGATGTCCTCAGTTAAGTTCTGATAGAAGCGACTTAAATCTCGCAGTTCTTGATAGACTTCTTCTTGAACATAAGTGGTTTTACGATTCAGCACAAATTGAGATTGAGCCAGTTTTTCGGCGTCAATTTGATCTGTTTTCCGCACACGCAAGCTATCCAGTTGCTTCTTAGCTTCTAAGGGATTAAGCCGTGTATAAGCGTAGCCATGTTCATCCAGAAAAGTTTGGAGACGGCGAGAATAGACACCTGTTGCTTCAAAGATGATTTCTGGTTTATGGACGGTTCTCAAATCGCCAAGTAGCCGAGCAAAGCCTAAGGCGTCATTGGACATGGTATAGCCATGAACTTTCTCACCATTGACTAGAATGGCCACTTCTGAACTTGCCTTACTCACATCAATCCCAAAAACTGCACGCATGATATTACCTCTTTGTCTTGAATGATTCCTTGTTTTAGTGATGTCATTTTCAATACTCGACGTCAGGCGTCCCACATACTTTGATAACATTCTTTCTAAAACAGGTGCCTTGCCAGTTTTTGATGCGACGTCTAGCGTCAAAAGAGTTCTCGACTTAACAAGACACCTCTACTTTATCATAAAGAAAAAGTAGTGACTACTCTCTCCCGTCGGAGATTTCCTCACTACTAATCTTAGTATGTTTTTGACCAGTCGAGTTCTTTCCCGCTCCCTTTCTTTGTTTATTTGATTAAGCCAAGATCATATTTCATTCCCAAAATCCGTTTGACGGATTGGTCAATCCGCTCCTCTGTTATAGTTCCAGCCTTTACTTGTTCGATAATATAAGGAATTTGACTGGCATAGCTTGAAGACAAAATCATATCTGTCCCAGCTTGAATGGTCTGCAAGGCACCTGTATCTTGATCTACAAATTGGACCAATCCCTGCATATCAAAATCATCCGTCATTATGACACCCTCAAAACCAAGCTCATTCCGAAGGATTTTATTGATTTCAGGTGAAATGGATGATGGGACATCATCAATGGCAGATACGATATTGTGACTGACCATAATGGAGTCAGCTCCTGCTTCAATACCAGCCTTAAACGGAAGAAAATCATTAGCCCGTAATTCTTCTAAACTGCGATTGTCATAGACCAAATCCGTATGCGAATCTGCATTGTCCCCATAGCCTGGGAAATGTTTCAAGGTCGAAGTAAACTGTTCTTGCTTTAACAATTTGACCAATTGACCAATATAGTCTGCGGTGGTTTTCGCATCCTGTCCAATGGTCCTATCGTAGATAAAAGATGATGGATCGGTGGATAAATCCGCAACTGGGAAGAAGCCTGCATAGATTCCCTCTTCCTTTAAAAGACTGGTCTTCTGCTTGGCGTCCGACAAAATCGCCTCAATGCCGCCAGATTGGTACAATTCCAAAGGTGATGCAAAAGGTGTTTCCAGAAGTTGACTAATCCTCGTTACCGTTCCACCTTCCTCATCTGAAGCCATTAATAGCGGTACTTTTGAAAGTGATTGATAAGAAGCAATCTCTTCTTCAACCTGCTCCAGTGTCTTACCTTCAAAATCACTTGCAAATAAGATATAGCCCCCAAAATGATAGGTTTCCAATGCCTCAGTTTGTCCTGTAGATGGCATTCGAGCAAAGATCATCTGTCCGACCTTTTCTTCTAAGGTCATCTGATTTAGATAATTTGCAATCACTTTGTCCCTAGCAGATATTTCTTGGCTAGATGATGTCGTTGCAACTTTGGTTTGCTCCTTTTGTGTTCGCTCTCCCAAAAAGAACAAGCCTAGCATAAGCCCAATAAACAAGAGACAGGCGATACTTGTCCCTAACACATTAAATCTTTTTCGCATCAATCTCCGACCTCTCACGTTTATCCCTTAATTCTATTCAAGTACTCCTGATAGGACTCCGTTTCCATTAATGCTTTTGCATTTTCTACACGTGCTTTTGTCGGTGGCTTGGTCCCCTCTAGTGGGTAAGGTCTTCCTAATTCACGCCACTTAAATTCGCCAAGATTGTGATAAGGCAAGACTTCAAACCGCTCTACATTGGTAAGGGTTTTGACAAATTTTCCCAGCTCAATCAAGTCTTCATCTCGGTCTGTCAAGCCAGGCACCAAGACATGACGAATCCAAACTGGCTTACCGATATTCGATAGGTAACGGGCACATTCCAAAATCGTTTTATTACTGTGACCTGTGACAATTCGATGCTGATCAGAATTAATCTCTTTAATATCCAAAAGCACCAAGTCTGTTACTTCCATCAAGCGATTGTATTTTTCCAAATAACGCTCAGTCGAACGGAAAGTTAAAGCACAGGTATCCAAAGTGGTATGGATACCTTTTTCTTTGGCCAAGGTAAAGAGAGCAATCAAAAAGTCTATCTGAATGGTCGCCTCGCCACCAGAAACAGTAATACCACCTTCTTTTCCCCAAAACATACGAAAACGCAGGGCTTCATTGAGCACATCTTCTGCAGTCCTCTCAGTTGCAGCAGGATTGACCAAATCCCAAGTATCTGGGTTATGGCAATACTGACACCGCATGTGGCAGCCTTGCATAAAAATCACAAAACGCACACCAGGTCCATCAACAGAACCAAAACTCTCTGTTGAATGAACCAATCCAGTAACCTTACGATAATCAATTTCTGTCATCATCTCAACCTCATCACTTAATATGAATAGTATACCACAAAAATGAAAACGCTTCTATCATTTACTTTTTTTCTTTCATAACTATAGCGGTTTGAATTAGGAAAAGGATAGTTTTAAGTTATAGTGTTAATAACCCACTCCTAAAATAACTTTAGAGTTCTCAAATTAACAAACTTAGATATGTCCTGTTTCTAATTCACTCTACTATATCACCTTCCTTAAGAAAAAAGATAAAAGACTAGGTTGCCCTAGTCCTTATCGGTTTCTTCTTTCTCCAGTGGTGTAATCAAGAGTTTTAATTTTGTTACGCGACCATTTTTTACCTTATCGTTAATAAGAACCAGGTGGTGATCTTTACTATCCACTTCAAAGGAAACTTTCTCGTCTTGGCTCGGAATGGTACCGACTCCTGTTAGATAATAACCAGCAATCGTATCAACGTTATCACTTTCCAACTCCATCTCAAAATGCTCATTGAAGTCATTTAAGGTCATATTCCCTTGGACGATATAGGTGTTGTCAGCAATTTCTCGAACAAAAATTTCTGTCTTATCGGTCTCATCATCGATTTCCCCGACAATTTCTTCCAGCAAATCTTCCAAGGTAACGAGACCTGCAACTCCACCATACTCATCTAACAAGATGGCCATTTGATTTTGGGTATTTCTCAATGATGTCAACAAATCATCCACGAAAATCGTTTCTGGAACGAAGAGAGGCTCCTGCATAATGCGGCGGATGTTAAGATTGTCAAAGCCATTACTGAAAGCTTCTGACAAGATTTTCTTGGTATGAATCAGACCAATGATATTGTCCTTATCGCCATCATAAACAGGGATACGTGAAAAATTCTGCTTGAGGATGGCTGCCATGATGGTTGCTGTATCATCCTCAATATCCACCATGAAAGCATCCGTACGGGGAACCATTACTTCACGTGCCATCAGCTCATCTAAAGAGAACACACCTTGAAGCATTTCAATTTCTTCGGCATCTAAGGTTTTCTCACTCTTTGTCAAAATATATTCAATTTCATCCCGTGTCATCTGCTCATCCGCATCATCAAAATTCATAGGAGTAATACGGCTGATAAGATTCGTTGCAGCTGATAATAACCACACGAACGGACTCACAATTTTTCCAAGGAAAATAATCACAGGTGCAGTGACTACTGCCAGATTTTCCTTCATATTCATGGCAATCCGCTTAGGGTACAATTCACCAAGAACGATTGAAACGAAAGTCAACATAGCCAGTGCAAGCCAGTATCCTGCAGTTTGCGCTGTTGTTGAATTCCCCATCCATTTGGCAAATACAGCTCCCAAATCATTAGCCAAGCTGGCACCTGAAAGGATAGAGATGAAGGTAATTCCAACCTGAATGGTTGATAGAAAATTGTTAGGATTTTCTAAAACTTGAAGCAAGCGAATATATTTCTTCTCACCGTCTGCGGCCTTTTGTTCTACTCTTGAACGATTTAGAGAAACAAGCGCCATTTCAGAGGCTGAAAAGAAGGCATTGAACAGGGTCAATAAGAATAAAATTAACAGTTGTAAATAGATGGTCTGACTACCAGGGTCTTCCATGATGTTCTCCTATAATAAAATTTATAACATTCCCATTATACCACAAATTCTAAAATTTAACATATTTCTTGTTATAATTAGTCCCCCATGTCTGTTTATGTTACAATAATCAAAAGGAATAGGAGAGCAACTATGATTATTTCGATGAAGAATGTCCACTATAAACGACAAGGTAAAACTATTTTAGAAGACATCAACTGGGAATTTAGAAAAGGCGAGCGTTGGGCTATTTTAGGGCTAAATGGGGCTGGAAAGTCAACCCTCCTTCGTATTTTAATGGCTGAGTTTTGGAAGACCTCTGGTGACCTGACTGTTCTTGGAGTGGAGTTTGGTAAGGGAGATATTCCTAGCCTACGCACTAAGATTGGGGTCGTTGGTTCTTTCCTTGCCGAACGCTTTCCCATTGATTTGACAGCTGAGCAGATTGTCCTGACTGGAAAGTACAAATCCTCCATCCTCTACCGTGAATACGGTCAAGCTGAATTGGATGAAGCCATAGACATGCTCAAAACTATTAAGGCCGAGCACTTGATTGGTCGTACCTATGCTAGTTTGTCACAAGGAGAACGCCAACTCCTGCTGATTGCCCGCAGTTTGATGGAAGAACCGGCTATTTTGATTTTGGACGAGGCTACTGTGGGCTTGGACCTTCTAGCCCGCGAACGCCTGCTCCACCACATTGACCATATCTGCCAACTCCCAACGGCTCCTGCCATTATCTACGTTACCCATCACGCAGAGGAAATCACTGATAATTTCACCCATGTCCTCCTGCTCAAAGATGGCATGGTCTTGGCACAGGGACCCAAAGAAGATATCCTGACACCTGAACTCCTCAGCGATTTTTATGGCAATCAGGTGGAATTGATTGACTTGGGTGAGGGAAGATTGTTCATTAAGCCGGTATTATAGATGAAGTTGAATAAAATACCTCTAACCAGATAAATTGGTAAGAGGTATTTTTGTCAGGTGTCATAAGTCACGAATAATTTCAATAAGTCAAACAGACATAGTAGATTCGCTAAAACAAATCACCTTTAAAGAATTCGCTAATGGGTTTCCAATGATTGCGATCCGACATATCTTCTTTCCAACTTGTATTGTTGAACAGCATGCCTATTACTTCTCCAATGCTATTCTTAATAGGACGAACAAAAGCAAATTTAGCTCCATGGGGATTCGTTTTGGAGTTTTCAGACCATTCTCTCAAGGCTTTAAATTTTGCTTCTGAGTATTTATCAATATTTTGTTTATTGCCACCTTTTGTTTCTACAATATATGTAATCCCATCTCTCCCTTGGAAAATGTAATCAGGAAAAAATCCTTCTGCTTTGTGACCGTATGCAACTGAAAAATACTTTTCTCCTCTATCCTTACTGCGATACCACCAAGAGACTTCCGACGATTCTTCGAGCCATTTCTCAAATGCAATTTCAGGAGTTTTACTATTAGTCCAGTTGTTTTCGCCATAACCTTTATAGACATTTTTCGTGAAAACTCTCCCTGAACGCCCTTTTATAACTTGATACATTTCATATTTGGGTAGAATAAACGGAACCAAATCGACTTCGTCATGACTAATACCATACTCCAAGGATAGTTGTTTATCAAACAACCCCTGTGCATCTGCATTCTTTACTGTATTCCTGATTAAATGATAATTGTTAATGACAAATGCCATAAATTCTGAAGGTTTGAGGCTTAAAAATCTTTTCTGAGGATGCTCACTTCGGTTAGAAAAAAGCTCAACTAGAATCACGTTGACATCACTAGCTGTATCTCGATATAAATGAGACTGAAGTTTTTGCTGTGCATTGAGTAAATCAAGCCTATTATCTTTGAGATTAACTGTAACGCCTACTTGATAACTTCGAAGTTTGTCAGATAGAATATCTCTTTCTAACTTATCCGATTGAATGAGTTTTTGCCTAATATTTGTTCCAAATCGATAACCAAAACTCTCAAGTTTTTCCTGATTCTGATGACCGTTTTGCTCCACCAAACCGTAGTCTTTCTTAAATTGACTTCTAAGGGCTGCAACAATCTCAGCATTCGTCAATCCTGTCCTAGCGTTAGGCTTAACTGATATCAATTGAAAATCTGGAATACCCTCTTGTAATTCATAAGTCGCAATAAAACTCCCCTCCCCTTGTCTCAAAACATCAGCAATGTAAGATTGATCGTTGGAGTAGATAAAAGCATTATCTAAAATAGGATTATCGTAATGCTTCTGCTGTGGCATGCGACGAATGCGACCAATGGTCTGCAATGTAAAATTAGGTTCGGTATTTAATCTCAGTTTAACTAAGATCTTTGCCCTTGGCGCATCCCAACCAGTTGAAACTGCCTGCTTCATCAATAAGTAGTTAACTGGACTATTTGCTTTTTCTATTGAAGTAACATTGATTTTTTCATTTGCCAGCCACGTAGCTACCTGACTGTCATCTTGACCAATTTCTGCTAAATATTCTCGTACTTGCGAAATTAGATTATTACGCTCCTCTTTATTTGCTTTCTTCTCATCAGGAAATTGAATCAAAACCAGGGGATTGATATCTAGTCCTAGCTCTTTATAAGCATGTTTGATTTTCCTACGTTTATCATCTGCTGAATCTAAAAAATACTGAACCATATTGTCAACAACATCCCCATCGACACCGTCAGGATTGAGTTCAACATTTCGGACAATTAGCCCCTGTGCAATCACATCCTCGTCATTGACTTGTACATTATCGTATTCACTGGAAGATGATTTCGGTGTTGCAGAAGCTCGTATGATTTTGTCCGCATCAAACATGTCAATTATCGGTTGTGCCTTATCCGTTTGATTTCTGTGTTCCTCATCAATAATCAGAATGAAATGTAAATTTTGTAATCTTGCATTCTTGATAAGGGCTGTAAGATTTTTTGTCTCTCCATCCCGCAAGGCAAGCGCTTGACTATTCTTAACTCTCTCCCAATTTAAAAAAGTTGCTGTATTTTTTTCAAACCCTGAAATCAATGCGTCATCTAATGTCTGCGCTTTCACAAAAGTGGCATAGTCTTTAGCCTTGGACCGAGATTGCTCCTCCAACTCTCCATTACCAGGTGTCAACCATACAAAAACATAATCATAAGGATATGGGTTATGCTCTATAATTCGATCCATGAGCTTAATGAGCATTACTGTTTTTCCTGCTCCAGTCGGTGCATAGAAAACTGTAGTTTGCTTTTGGGAATAGAAAAATTTATCTTGCAGGGTCTGGACTGCCTGCTCTTGAAAAGGAAATAAATCTATCATAAACCTGCCTCTCTCATTTCTTTAGCAAAATAATATTCTGGTACATCAATCAATTCGATGCCTTCGAAACGAACTAAATCTGACTTTTCCATCATGGCCTGGGATTGCTGACGAACGTAGACCGTCTTTATACCACTCAAATCAAGTTTCCTCAATTCTGAAAGTGAAAATGCTGTTGCTTTGTCACTCTCTTTCAAATCAATACCATGTTCCAACTCAATAAGGGTATGGACATGATGTAGAAGACTGAATTCTAGCTCCTCGTCATCTTTGGAAAGGAATTTCGTTTTGAAATATTTTAGATTATGAGGCAAGTCATCTTGAATATTTGTCAATCGTTTGTAAGTTACCTCCTCACAAATATTATTCTCATTATTGGTACAAAGAATATATTTGCGATTCCCACCATCTTCCTTATTTAATTGAGCAACTGTATGACCCGTAGTACCCGAACCAGCGAAGAAGTCGAGAACGAGTGCATCTTTTGTACTGATTTGTAGACATCTTTCAATTAGTTTTGTAGGTTTTGGATTATCAAACTTACCTTTCTCTCGTAACACTTTATCTAGTTCTTTACTCCCAGTAGTGTTTTCTGGCAAATCTGACCATAAAGTATCAATTCTTTTCCCTTCCGATGCTCTTTCATTCCAATAATCTTTTACACGCAAGGTTTTTCCTGATGTAATAAGTCTATTATCATTTTCTAAAGCTTTCACCTTATCGTATGTCATTCGCCAACCTTTAGCAGGACAGTTCCATACTTTTCCAGAATTATCAACATAATCATAAGTAGTTTCAGGACCAGGATCTTTTGGTTTTTGCAGACTAATACTTGCATATCTTCCCCTTCCGTCTTTATCATCTTTGTTATATGACTTTATTGTTGCGTCAGATAATGGTTTATATGCGGGGCTTAACACAAAATCTCTAGTTTTTGAATACAGAAGAACATACTCAGTATTAACTGTAAATTTGTCTTTTTCTGTTTTACCGCTAGAATTCCTCTTCCAAACAAAAGTATTTACAAAATTCTCCTCACCAAAAATAGAATCTAATAACAATTTCAGTTGAGAAAATTCATAATCATCAATTGATATAAAAATAAGACCCTCTTTTTTTAGCAAACCACGTGCCAAATGCAAGCGAGCAGACATAAATGAAAGCCATTTACTATGTCTAAACGAATCTAACTTATCTACATATAAATCATTATATTTAAAATCAGTCTTTCCTCTATTATACGGCGGGTCGATATAAATTACATCTATTTTACCCGCATGAGTTTTCTCTAATAGATGCAAACTGTGTAAATTATCCCCCTCTAAGAGAAAATTGTAATCCTTATCCTCTGGATTTGCTCTTATTTTTCGGGTCTCGTCTTCAATGAAAACAGGAATCCTTGTTTTCATTTCTTCCTCGACCAATTCAGCGTGTTCTTCCCAAACTAATCCATACTTCTTACGATTAAGAAGTTTTATAATTTTATCGAGCTGAACTACATCTTCATTTCGACCATCAATTCTTGCCTGGTCAATAAGAGCCTTCACATAATCCAAAGCTTCATTTTTCTCGTTTTGACGAGGGAGTTCATTAAAGTCTTTAGGCATTAGAAAACACCCCCAATCTCTATGATTGCAGGTGTTTTAGAGTATTCTGAAAAAAAGTAGTTGTTAGCTACTTGCTTGCTTGCTTGCTTGCTTGCTTGCTAATGGATTGTACCATTTCGTTCTCCTATGTCAAGTAATATCTCAACAATTATATAATTTTTTTCCTACTTTTTCAATCTTTCCACCATGACCAAAAATGGTGGGGTATTAACTTGGTTAAGCGGTTTGTAAAGCATGGCTGTAAAGACGGTCTGGTCTAGCTGGCTGACAAAGTCCAGGACGGCATCCTTCTCAAGAGCTCCACCCTCGTGACCATAATAAATCATGATAGCCAAGCGACCGCCAACCACCAGACGGTCAAGGACTTTCTCAATGGCCTGAAGGGTAGTTGCAGGCAGGGTAATGACTGACTTATCCGCCGAAGGTAGATAGCCCAGATTGAAAATCGCTGCCTTGCATTCCTCCACATACTGGTCTAGGTTTTCGTGTCCTTTCAAAACCAATTGGGCATTGGTCAAGCCAGCTTTTTCTAGTTTTTCAGCCGTTGTGGTCAGGGCTTGTTCCTGAATATCAAAGGCCACAACTTTTCCTGCTCGTTGGGCTAAAAATAGCGTGTCATGGCCATTTCCCATAGTCGCATCGACCGCTAGGTCTTGGTCAGTTAAAATCTCATCTAAAAAGGCATGGGCCATGTGTAAAGGTCTAAGCATACTTTCTCCTCAAGTTAATAATCTTATAAAATAATCGGTCAAGGTGGCTTCGTCCACCTTTTTGCGTTGCTGCAACCACCAGCTGACCGTCTCCACAAAAGTGGTCACAACAAAATGCACCAGCAAATCCTCTGGAAGATTCCCCTTGTCCTGCATGTAGTCTTCAACCACTTTTGGAAAAATGTCGTGTTTCAGCTCCGCTTCCAGTTCTCTTAGAAAATAGGCATTGCGGGACAATAAAAGGCTGGCAACACGATCTTGATTGGTTCGAAAGTGTTTGAAAATATGGGCCAACAAAGTCTTCACATCCGCATCTTCACGACCTGTAAATAAATGATGAAAGAGGTCGTGACAAAGTTCTTCCAAAAGAGCCTCTTTACTGGCATAGTGGGCATAGAAAGTGGAACGCCCCACATCTGCCAGGTCAATAACATCCTGCACGCGCATGTCATCATAACCTTTATCATTTAATAAGGTCAAAAAAGCCTGAAAAATAGCTCTTTTTGTTTTTGCAATTCGTCTATCCATTTTTCGTACATTTCAAACAATTTGTTCAGAAAAAGACAAACCGTTTCTCTTGTTTCTAGTTTTTCGGCTCATTACAGTACATAATAAACCTATAAACAGTATAACACAGAAAGGGAATCTCATGTCATCTTCTAAAAATACATTTATCGCTTTTCTCCTCAATCTCAGCTTTTCTATCATCGAGTTTATCTTTGGTTGGATCTTTGGTTCCAGTGCCATCTTAGCAGATGCTGTTCATGATTTGGGTGACGCTCTCGCCATCGGAAGCTCTGCCATCATGCAAACCTATGCCAACAAACCTGCTGACAAGAACTATCCTTTTGGCTACAAGAGATGGAATATTTTGGCCGCTCTCTTGACTTCTAGCATTCTGATTATCGGCTCCAGCTTGATCCTTGTAGAAAACATTCCCAATCTTTTCCATCCCAACCCTGTCAATCAGGATGGGATGCTGATACTTGGGATTATCGCTGTCATCATCAATTTCTTTGCTTCTCGTATTGTAAAAAATGGCCATAGCCATAATGAATCCATTCTCAGCTTGCACTTTTTAGAGGATATTTTGGGATGGCTGGCGGTCATCCTTGTTTCCATCATTCTTCAATTTACTGATTGGTACTTTCTAGACCCATTACTCTCACTGGGTATTGCTATCTTCATCCTCGCCAAAGCCCTGCCAAAAGCCTGGAACAATGTCAAGATTCTACTTGAAACAAGTCCGCAAGGAGTAAATCTTGAAGAAGTGAAAGGAGTCCTCCTGGCTCTTGAAAACGTTCACGAAATCACTCAGCTAAATGTCTGGACCATGGATGGATATGAACATTGCGCGACGGTGACGGTCAAACTGACAAATCCTGCTGTAGCAGACAAGACCAAAGCAAAAATACGAAATTCTCTCATTACCTTTGGTATTGTCCAGAGTACCATCGAAATTTTGTAAAAAATTTTAAAAAGCTTCACATTTTCCCTGCCCAAATACGAATAAATAGGTATGAAGACAATTATCCTATTTTTCCTTGGAGCTTCTATCGGCTCCTTCTTGGGATTGGTCATCGACCGTTTCCCTGAACAGTCCATTATCGCCCCCTCTAGTCACTGCAATGCCTGCAAGCGACGGCTCAAGGCCTGGGACTTAATTCCGGTCCTATCCCAGCTTTCGACAAAATCCAAATGCCGTTACTGCAAGGCGAAGATACCTTATTGGTATCTGGGACTAGAATTCTTAGCTGGTCTAGTTGTCCTGCTCTGCCATTTTCAAGTCCTAAACCTAACCGAAACCATTCTCATCTTGGCAGGACTAGTTTTGACCATTTACGACATCAAACATCAGGAATATCCTTTTGCTGTCTGGCTTGTTTTTACTTTTATAGCTCTGGTACTCTCCCAGCTCAACTGGCTTTTCTGTGGCTTTTTACTCTTGGCCTATCTGACTGAAAAATGGCAAATCAATATTGGTTCTGGTGACTTTCTCTATCTGGCAAGTTTGGCCTTAATATGTGGATTTACAGAACTCCTCTGGATTATTCAGATTAGTTCCCTCCTAGGGCTTCTTGTCTTCGCCATTTTCAAACCCAAGTCTATTCCCTATGTACCACTCCTTTTTCTTTCAAGTATTCCTATCATTCTGCGCATCTAAATCGAGTTTTTCTCGATTTTTTTGTTATAATAGAAGGCATATTAGAGTTCAACTCCATCAAAATAATTGGAGTGCCTCCTTGATCGGAAGGCAAAAGGAGAAACGTTATGACACTATTTAAGGATGACGGTTTAACCCTGCATACCGACCTTTATCAAATCAACATGATGCAGGTCTATTTTGACCAAAACATCCACAATAAACACGCTGTATTCGAAGTCTATTTCCGTTCACAACCTTTTAAAAATGGCTACGCTGTATTTGCTGGTTTGGAACGCGTTGTAAACTACCTCAACAATCTCAGCTTTAGCCAGACAGACATTGACTATCTGACAGAACTAGGTTATCCGCAGGATTTCCTTGATTACTTGTCCCAATTGGAAATGACTCTCACTGTCCGTTCGGCTAAGGAGGGCGATCTGGTCTACGCTAACGAACCCATTCTTCAAATCGAAGGACCATTGGCACAATGCCAACTAATCGAAACTGCCCTCTTAAACATCGTCAACTACCAAACCCTAATTGCTACAAAAGCTCGCCGTATCAAGGCTGTCATTGAAGATGAGCCCTTGATGGAATTTGGCACTCGCCGTGCCCAAGAAATGGATGCTGCTATCTGGGGGACTCGAGCAGCCTTTATTGGTGGAGCATCTGCGACTTCCAATGTTCGAGCTGGCAAAATCTTCGGCATCCCTGTAGCTGGTACCCATGCCCACGCCTTGGTTCAAACATACGGAGATGATTACAAGGCTTTCAAAGCCTACGCTGAAACCCATCATGACTGTGTCTTCCTCGTTGATACCTATGATACGCTTCGTATTGGTGTTCCAGCAGCCATCAAGGTTGCCAAAGAAATGGGAGATAAGATTAACTTCAAAGGGGTTCGGATTGATTCAGGCGATATGGCCTATATTTCCAAGAAAGTTCGTCAGCAATTAGATGATGCAGGTTTTACAGATGCGAAGATTTACGCATCTAATGACCTGGATGAAAATACCATCCTCAACCTCAAAATGCAAAAGGCAAAAATTGATGTCTGGGGAGTTGGTACCAAACTCATCACCGCCTACGACCAACCGGCTCTGGGCGCTGTCTACAAGATTGTATCCATCGAAGATGAAGATGGAAATATGCGTGACACCATCAAGCTGTCTTCTAATGCGGAAAAAGTCTCCACTCCTGGTAAGAAACAGGTTTGGCGCATCACCTCCAAAGAAAAAGGGAAATCAGAAGGGGACTACATCACCTTTGCGGACACTGACGTCACACAGATGGATAATATCTATATGTTCCATCCAACCTACACCTACATCAATAAAACCATCGAGAACTTTGATGCCCGTCCTCTCCTAGTTCCTATTTTCGAAAAAGGAAAACAGGTCTATGAACTTCCAAGCCTAGCGGAAATTCAAACCTATGCCAATCAAGAATTTGATAAACTCTGGGATGAATACAAACGCGTGCTCAACCCACAGCTCTATCCAGTCGACTTGGCACAAGATGTTTGGGATAATAAGATGAACCTCATCAATCGTATTCGCAAACAAACTCAGACCAAATCCATCTAAGAAAGGTATGTTATGACCCTACAAGAAACCATTATCAAGGAACTAGGTGTCAAGCCAAGCATTGACCCCAAAGAAGAAATCCGTCGCTCCATCGACTTTCTCAAAGACTATCTGAAAAAACACCCATTTTTGAAAACCTATGTCTTGGGAATTTCGGGTGGACAAGACTCGACCTTGGCTGGTCGTTTGGCCCAGCTGACTATGGAAGAAATGCGGACGGAAACGGGTGACGATTCTTATCAATTTATCGCTATCCGCCTACCTTACGGCGTGCAAGCTGACGAGTCCGACGCCCAAGCAGCCCTAGCCTTTATTCAACCAGATGTCAGCTTAACCATCAACATCAAGGAATCAACAGATGCCATGGTGGCTGCAGTCAATGCAAATGGGCTTGCTATGTCTGATTTTAATAAGGGAAATGCTAAAGCCCGCATGCGCATGATTGCCCAATACGCTATCGCTGGGGAACGCAAGGGGGCGGTTATCGGCACCGACCATGCAGCTGAAAATATCACTGGTTTCTTTACCAAGCACGGCGACGGCGGTGCAGATATTCTCCCCCTCTTCCGCCTCAACAAACGCCAAGGAAAACAGCTTCTAGCTGAACTGGGGGCAGATGAAAAACTCTACCTCAAAGTTCCTACTGCAGACTTGGAAGAAGACAAACCTGGCCTTGCTGACGAAGTCGCACTCGGTGTTACCTATAACCAAATTGACGACTATCTAGAAGGCAAAACCATCGCCCCTCAAGCCCAAACCATTATCGAAGGATGGTGGAACAAAACAGCCCATAAACGCCACCTGCCAATCACGATTTTTGATGACTTTTGGAAATAATAGTCAATGAAAATTAACCCCTGACGATAAGCAACCGTCAGGGGATTTCTTTTATCTACTCTCCAAATAATCCGCAATAGCCGCCACATCTTTGTCTCCTCGACCGGAAACATTGATAATAATGATTTTATCTTTATCTAGTTGTGGTGCTAATCGAATAGCTTCTGCAATCGCATGAGAAGATTCAATGGCTGGAAGAATTCCTTCTGTACGACTTAAGGTCAGAAGGGCATTAACAGCCTCATCATCTGTTGCTGCGACATAATTAACACGACCAGTTTCCTTATAGTGAGCATGCTCTGGACCGACACCTGGATAGTCCAAACCAGCTGAGATCGAATAGACAGGTGCTACTCCACCATTTTCATCAAAGAGGGAGATTGTCTTCATCCCGTCAACAACACCAACTGTTCCCTTAGTCATAGTCGCTGCATGTAGCTCTGTATCAACACCTTTACCAGCAGCTTCTACACCGATAAGCTTGACTGACTCATCTGGTAAATATTGAGAAAATGCACCGATGGCATTGGAACCACCACCCACACAGGCAATAACGTAGTCTGGCAAGCAACCTTCTTTTTCTAAAATCTGACGACGAGATTCTAGACTAATAATCTTTTGAAACTCATGTACAATCGTCGGATAGGGATGAGGACCGACTGCCGATCCCAAAACATAGAAGGCATCTAAATCTGCCATCCATGCACCGAATGCCGCATCAACTGCCTCTTTCAAGGTTTGAGTTCCATCCGTTACAGCATGGACACGCGCCCCCATCATCTCCATTCGGAAAACATTAAGGCGTTGGCGTTTGACATCTTCTGCCCCCATATAGACATCACATCCCAAACCAAATCGTGCCGCAACAGCAGCAGTCGCAACCCCATGTTGACCAGCACCAGTTTCTGCAATCACTCGAGTTTTCCCCATTCTTTTTGCCAACAGAATTTGCCCCAGCACATTGTTTAACTTATGAGAGCCTAAGTGATTCAAATCTTCCCGTTTGAGATAGATTTTCGCTCCACCAAGCTCCTTGCTCAATGATTCCGCAAAATATAATGGCGTTTCACGACCAGCATAATCTTTCAGATAAGCTTGGTATTCCGCCAAAAATTCTGAATCATTGCGGTACTGTTCAAATGTCTCCTCCAACTGATCCAACAAAACCTGAATTTGCTCTGGTACAAAACTACCACCAAACTGTCCAAAATAACCTTTTTCTGTCATATAATTCCCTCTTTCAACATTCGCTACAAGAGACCAATAAGGTCAAGAGTTTAATCCTTCTTTACTTATCCTTAATTGCTACGCCATCGTTTCATATTGCTTACCTCGTAATGTCTTAAAAGACAATGGAAAAGCCCCCGCATACTGAAAAACAGTATGCGAGGGCGTCAATGACACGGTGCCACCTCACTTATGGACTCGACTAGAAAAGTCCATAACTTTTTCTCCTCTAACAAGGAGGCGCACGATAAGGGGTGCGGACCGAATTCTCATTGTTTCGAATTCACTTACCCAAACGTAAACCAGAAAATGATATTGAAAATATTTCCTACATTTGGTATCAGTCCATTTCATAAACTTCTAGCATCTATTCACACCACCCATAGACTCTCTAAAGCTAAACCATTTACTACTTCTTCTGATTACATAGAATTATACGTCATAATTTAGAAAAGGTCAAGTGTTTTTTTGAAATTTTCTAAAAAATTTGAAAATTCACTCAATAATCGCAAACCTGATTATCTGATTCTCTTCACAGTCTAAACTATAAACTTGATGATCCATTTTTTAATATGGATAAATAGTAGGTAAGCCAAAACACCACCAAGTGTATTTGTCCAGAGGTCATCCACTTCAAATACCCGCCCCGCATCAATCAGTAGGTCTAGTAATAACTGGGTAGACTCAATAAACAGGCTCATGCAAAAACTATAACGAATCACCGCTCGAAGGCTCCGCCATTCTTCCCTAAGAAACAAAAGAAGAAAAATCAGAGGGAAAAGTAGAAAAATATTAGTGATGTTTTGCAAGAAAATCCATCCTAGGTCCGCCAAACTATCTACCTTGTCCCCGTTGACGATGCTGTTGAAAGGAGTTGGTAAAAGATAGAGCCGCCCAATTTGAATAATTCCCGGGGTCGAGAAATCCTTATACTGTGGGTACCAAGTCTGAGGTAGAAAACAAAGTAAAACAATAGCCAGAGCATAGGCTCCAGCTAAGGTCTTACAAATCTGTCTTCCTAGCTTGGTCAAGTTTCCATCTGCTTGGAAGAATTTTCTCATGCTCGAATACCTGCCTTTGCTTTTGCGGCTGCAATACGAGCACGTGCCTTTTCACGGTCTTTTTTGAGCGTATTGGAGCGCAACTGACCACATGCCGCATCAATATCGGTACCATGTTCCTGACGAACGACACAGTTAACACCATTTTTCTTCAAAACATCAAAGAAAGCAAGAGTACGTTCCTTGGTTGAACGACTGTACTGGTCATGTTCACTAACTGGGTTATAAGGAATCAAGTTGATATAAGACAATTTACGGATGTTCTTGGTCAAATCAGCTAATTCCTGTGCCTGTTCCACTCCATCGTTGACCTCATTGAGCATAATATACTCAAAAGTCACACGGCGGTTGGTCACCTTGATATAGTCTTCGATTGCCTCGAACAAGACCTCGATTGGATAACGGCGGTTGATCCGCATAATGCTCGAACGAAGGTCATTATTTGGCGCATGTAGAGATACTGCCAAGTTTACTTGGACACCTTCACGTGCAAATTCACGAATTTTCGGTGCTAAACCTGACGTAGAAACAGTGATGTGACGGGCACCAATTGCCAAGCCCTTGTCGTCATTAACCACTCGCAAGAAGGTCATAACATTATCGTAGTTATCAAGCGGCTCACCAATCCCCATCACAACGATATGGCTAACACGCTCATTCTGATTGCGCTCATCCAAGTACTTTTGTACCAACATAATCTGAGCCACAATCTCACCGCTAGTCAAGTCACGTTGCTTAGGAATCAATCCAGATGCACAGAATGTACAGCCGATATTACAGCCAACTTGTGTCGTTACACAGACTGAAAGGCCATAGTGCTGGTGCATGAGAACTGTCTCAATCAACATGCCATCTGGCAGTTCAAAAAGGTATTTGATAGTACCGTCCTTAGACTCCTGTACAATCCGTTGTTTGAGCGGATTAACTACAAAATGTTCTTCCAACTTTTCAATCAAAGATTTTGGCAAGTTGGTCATTTCCGCAAAAGATTGGACACGAGAACGGTAGAGCCATTCCCAAATTTGAGTGGCACGGAACTTCTTCTCTCCGTTTTCTAAAATCCAATCAACCAGATTGGCTTGACTAAATGCATAAATTGATGGTTTCATATTTCTCCCTATTTCTGGCGGATAACAAAGTTACGCTTCACTTCATTCATCTCACGCTTGCTCTGCTTACGCTCACGTTTTTGAGAACGCTCTGTTTGACTCGCCTTAACACCAGCATTCTTCATAGTAAAATGACGCTGTTCCGACTGTTTATTTTGCTGCTTCCCTTTTTTCTGACGGTCATTGCGATTACTTTTGTTTTCTTTTGACGCAATAGGCTCCGTCCGCTGCTGATTTCTGTTCCGATTGCGAGAACGACTCCGCTTCCGCCGCGGTCTATCCTCCTCCTCAGCAGGCAAGTCTTGTGGATTCGGATTGGCTAAGACGAAATAAGCACAACCAAAATTACAATACTCCGTCAAATAGTCGTCCAAGCGGCTGATTTTTAAGTCTGATTTAACATTTTTATCGTCTGTATAGAATCCCCTTAATCTCAGCTGCTCATTGCCCCAATCTCCCACGATATAATCAAACTTGAGCATGAGTTGTGAAAAACGTTGACCAAAAATCGTCTGGTCAAAAGCATTCTTGTAATCTTCCAAAAGGTCCAATTCAATATTTTCAGATACAACCTTATCTCCGACACGAGCAAAACTCGGACCAGGGTATTTATTATAGTTATACATTTCAGGTGAAATTTCTTTTTTCATTTGTCCTCCTATCTTATAAAATCTTCATACGTAAAAATCATTTGATTAATAATCTATCTGGTCAGAATCTAAATTCTCACACTTAACCTTATCATTATAACACGATTTATCTGGAAATTCTCCTACTTTTCCATTTAGGAGAAATTTCTGACAATTATAATATTATTCTCTAGCAAAAAAGGACGATTTACTCGCCCTTCGTTTTCTTCAAATAATCAATAGCCTCTTGAACAGTTTTCACAGGAACTACCTCAATATCCAATCCTGCTTTCTCCGCAGCTTCTTTAGCTTCCTCATAGTTGGTTTTAGCCTTTGGATCTTCCTTCAAAACTTCCACATCAACTGGATTATTTGGTACGAAAAAGATACTTGCACCTGACTTAGCTGCCGAAATAACCTTCTTATCAGCCCCACCAATGTCACCTACTTTTCCATCCTGCTCGATAGTCCCCGTACCAGCAATAATTCGACCATCACGTAAGTCAGGCTCTGCGAGTTGAGTATAGATGGCAAGTGTAAACATCAGACCAGCACTTGGACCACCAATATCTCCCGTTTGGAAATCAATCGGAACCGAACTTTGAACCTCTGTATGATCTACGAGAGTGATGCCTATCCCGTTTTTGCCATTAGACAGTTTGATAATCTTACCGTCCGCAGATTTTTCCTGACCAGCGCTAATATAACCAACTGTCACATCACTTCCAAGTTCCAAGCCACTCACATATTTAATCAAATCAGGAGAAGACTCAAATGTTTTTCCATTGATACTCACAACAGTGTCAGCAATATTAAGAACTTTTTTAAAGGTCGAATCATCCGCCAAGGCAAGTACATAGACACCAAAGAAATCAAGATTGACTTCTTTTCCTGCCAAGGTCAAACCTTGGTACTTCGCCATATTTTGCGATGTCTCCATGTAAAACTGTGCTATACGAAAATACTCTTCATTGTCGGCCCCTCCTGTCATCTCTTCAGAGGAACGAACTGTCGTATAGGGATCAAACTGAGCAGCGAATAGTTGTAAAGCTGTAGCTTGTTGGACTGATACATAGGTGAAGTTGTAAGAGCCATCCTCTTGGTCTATTTGATTGTTCACCGTTAGTACCTGACGAATATCGGCAGCTCCACCTGGACTTTCCAAATAATAAGGCAGACGAACAAAAACGGCAAACCAAATCAAAAGAGTTCCTAAAACAATAGATGCAATTAAGGTTAACTTCCTATTTTTCTTCATTCTTTCTAATCTCCTCACTAACAATTTCTGGAACATAAGGACCTATATCCTGTTTGAAATACAGCAATTCTCGAACCTGGCTGGATGATACGAACTTAAGCTCTGGCTTGGCGATTAAATAAATAGTTTCCAAATCTGGCGCCAACTGACGATTGTAAAAATCAAAACTTGACTCATATTCCAAATCGGTCGCATTACGCAATCCTCGGACCAAATGTGTCACTCCATAGCGCTTAGCTACATCGACTACCAATTCATTTTCAGACAGAACGACCTCGATATTCTCCATTCCTACAAAAAGCTTCTCCAAAATGGCTTTTCTCTCCAAGCCCGTCAAGAGTCCTGCCTTTTTAGGATTGGTAAAAACTCCCACATATAATTTATCAAATAGTCCACTCGCTCGTTCAATTAAGTCCAAGTGTCCATTGGTAATGGGGTCAAATGAGCCCGTAAACAATCCAATCTTATCTGACATATACTGTTACCTTACTAATTCCGTAGAGTTTTTCTTTCCATATCCCCAGCTCTGCTATTTCCTCCGGAAGAGAGACCGCCTTATCCGTTTCGCAGACTACCATAACATCATCTGCTAGTAAGTCACGGCGACAAAGTTCTGTTATCACATCTTCAATTTCCTGCTCTGCATAAGGAGGGTCCAAGAATACCAGGTCGAAAGGCCCTTCCACACTGTTCAAAGCCTGTCTAGCTTCCATTGCTAGAAGCTGAAATTTATCTGCTTCCTTAGTCATTGCAATATTTTCACGGATAATGGCTTGTGCTCGTCGATCTCGCTCAACCAGAACTGCTGACTCCATGCCACGAGATATAGCCTCGATAGATAAACCACCACTGCCGGCGTACAAGTCAAGAACTCTCCCCCCCTCAAAATAGGGACCAATCATATTAAACATGGCTCCACGGACCTTATCCGATGTCGGTCTGGTTGTCTTTCCATCTAACGTTTTCAGTGGCCTTCCACCATAGCTTCCCGATACAATTCTCATAAGGTATATTATAGCAAAAAATGAAGCTCGTTGCTGAAACCAAGTGCACTTTGTTCTGCTTTCCTTTTTGCACCAACTTTTTCATCCTCCTATCAAATATGCTCTCAACCGCTATAGCAAGAAATCATTCTCACATTATTCAATAAAATGATAAAAATAAAAAGCAAGGAAATTCTGTTTTACGCGAAATTCCTCACTCTTATCGTATGTATTAAACTAGATCGTTACAAGAAAAAATTGATGTTGAAATACAAATAGCTATTTTTCCAGTATGCTAATACACCCCGTAGCTAAAAAGCCTACGGATTATCTGGCGAACTCTCGTCAGCTGTTGGAACTGTTTCTACTGACTCAACCAGGCTAGTTGTTGAATCCGTCGTTTCCGCCGGTGTTTCAGAAACTGTTGGAGTTTCTACCACAGGTGCTCCTTCACTAGTCGGAGGCACTGAAGTACTTGTACTAGTTGACGCCACGCTGCTTGTATACTGGCTTGTTGAACTCACACTTTGGTTTCCATATATATTTTGATTAGGTACTACATAAGATTCTTGTGAGGTCTCACTAGCTTCAGTAAGGTCCGTTGACTGACTGGTCCCTGTTTCAGATATTTTTTTCTCATCAGCTACTTTTTGGGCTGCTTCCGCCCTGACCAACTCCGCTTTTAGCTTAGCCTGTGTTTGAGCATCTGTCTGCTGTCCCACTAGCTCTTTTACTTGGTCAATCCGTTTCTGTAATGCTGCTTTTTTAGTCGCATCCGTAACCTTGTTTACTGCAGATTGTGCCTCTGCAAGTTTCTCTTCAGTATGTGTTCCTTCTAATACAATGACAGCATTCTCAGCATCCTGAAATAATGTATCAACCGTTTTTTTCTGATTGGGCACTTGCTGTACTGTCTTTGTATCACTTGTTTCGCTTTGAGCATTTTTATACCAACTAGCGCCTAAGCTAATCAATAAAATAAGTCCCATAAAAGAAATAATGCCAATTTCTGCCAATGACAACTTTTCAAATTTCTTTTCCATATTTTTGCCCTTATCCGTCTTATTGCATAAGAAAATACTCTAGCCTACTGACAATGCTACTTAGTTGTTTTTACCTTACCATTCCATCCGTTTAGACCATAGCTTAAAATATAGATTTCGTTAAAGCCCTGTTTCTTCAGATGAAGGGCTGCAGGCGTTACCAACTGACCACGATCATTCTCATAGATTAAGACAGGTCTGTCCTTACGCAAAGCAGCTGTAGACTGGCGCAATTGCTGGTAAGGAATATTTCTCGCGCCTAAGATATGCTTACGATTAAACTCACTCGGATCTCGCAGGTCAATCAACTGACCTCCGTGTATCTTTTCTGCAAATTCTGCATTATCAATCACCGTCGCCGCACGGCGCAATCTCCAGTAATTAAAGCCCATCCAGGCTCCCAATACTGCCAAAAATACTAAAAATACCCAAAATGTTTCCATCACTCATTCTCCCTTGATTTCTGATACTCTAATTCCAAACGATGTTCCCGTCGCAAGACCAATTCGGCCTCCATGTAGTCCATCCTATCCAGAAGACCAGCCTGATAAACGCGATTGAGCTCTATCTGCATCATCTCGATGTCATAGAGACGATTGCCCATATAGATGATAATACCAAAGCGTTTTAGCAACTGTTGCACATCGTATAGTCGTTTCATATAGAAAATTTTAGCAAAATATCCAAAGTTTTTCAATATAAAAACTCAAGTGCTGTTTCCTTGCATTCATCAAAAAAGATTGGGTTCTCCCCAATCTCATTCGTTATGCTATCCAACCCTTTTCCTGTGCAATCTTAACAGCGGCGGTGCGGTTTTCGGCACCTAGTTTGGACAGGATAGAGGTCATGTAGTTGCGGACTGTCCCGTCAGACAGGTAGAGATGGCTGGCGATTTCCTTATTGGACAGACCTTCTGCCACCAGCTTAAGTAGCTGACTTTCTTGGGCTGTCAAGGGACTGCGTTGTGTCAGGAGAATGTCCATCAACTCTGGTGAATATTCCTTCCGCCCCGCCAAGACCGTTTCAATGGTTCGCATAAGGTCCGAAATGGACCGTTCCTTGAGCACATAGGCATCCACATCTGCCTTGACTGCCCGCTCGAAATAGCCCGGTCGCTTGAAGGTGGTCATGATGACAACCTTGACAGGCAAGGCTTGCCCCCGCACCCATTCCAAGACATCTAGGCCCGTCTTTTCAGGCATTTCTATATCTAGTAGCACCACATCTACTGGCTCTTTTTTCAAAAGAGCAATGGCCTGACTGCCGTTTTCTGCCTGTAAAACAGCCTCAACCGCATCTTGAAAACCCAAGAGTTGACAGAGGGCGTCCCGCAGCATTGCTTGATCTTCTGCGACTAAGATTCTCATTCTACCACCTCCTCAAGCGGAATTCGAATGGACAGGCGGGTGGGCTTGGCTAGAGAGATAAATTCCAAACTGCCTTTCACCGTCACCAACCTATCCTTTATGGTATGCAATTCCTGACCAGTCAACTGGGCAAAGCCCACACCGTTGTCTTCGTAGTGCAAAACCAATTCTTGCTGGTCTTTTTCAAAAACCAAACGGCATTTACTAGCCTGGCTGTGCTTAAGCAGGTTATTACCCAACTCTCTCAGCACCATAGCCAGCTTGTTCTGGACGGGCAAGCTGGACTGCTCTGCTATTTCCCCGCCCAAGACAACTAAGTCCACTCCTGCCAAGTCCAACATCTGCTGTAAAATCTGGAGTTCCTCTGCCACGGTGTGTTGCTTGAGGGACTGGACAATCTGGCGGACCTCCTGCATGGAGTCCTTGGCCAAGGTCTGAAGGGCTGCCACCTCCTTCTTGGCCTGGTCAATCTGGTCGTGGTCTAAAAGTGTCTGGACCAGCTCGGCCTTGACAGACAGCATGGCAAAGACATGACCCAGTGTGTCGTGCAAGTCCTGACCGATACGGTTGCGTTCATTCTCAGCCAGCAGGAGATTGATGGACGCATTCTGTTCCTGTAGGCGTTGCTGAAGGGCTTCCCGCTTGGTCTCAATCCAGCTGAAAATCAACAAGGCCAAGCCGAAAAAGTGAATGATGAGTGCAAAGGCCCGCATTTCAAAGGGAACTGGTCCAAAGAGAGCCCAGAGGATAATAGCCAGCAACAAAAGCCCGTAGGACACCGTCCGATAGGTCGGGCGATTCTCTTTATAATACCAGCCCAGCATAGTGGACAGATTAAAGATAAAGAGGGAGAATTGCAGATTGCCCCAAAAACTCATGACGGCGATATAGCCAATCAGGTAAAACCAAGCCAGCATGGAATAGAGCTTATGGTCAGTGTAAAAGAGAGAACAATAGACCAAGGCAAAGAGAATAGTCGCTAGGACAACTGCCGTCGGATTGGGACTATACTGGGCATAGTAAAAGGGAAAATAGAGAAAGACCATGCCCACGAAGAACATGAGTGGTACCTTTCTTTTTTCAAATATCATCTGTCACCTCACTACTGCTCGGATTTTCTATTTAGAACTAGAGCAATTCCTAAGAAAATTATCGCATAGCCTAGGACAATTAGCAAGGATTTCCAGAGAAAATCTCCCTCTTGGGCATAGATGGTCACCAGCTGGTTGGCATGGTAGCTGGGCATAAGTTTGCAAATCCGCTGCACCCAGTCTGGAAAGAGGGAAACAGGCATCCAGGAGCCACCCATGATGGCCAGAACAAAGTAGAGCAAGTTTGCCACAACCGACATGGTTTGTTCCGACTGAATTTGCACCAAGAGCAAGCCAATAGCTAGAAATACGATAGAGGTTACTAAAAGTAAGAGAGCCGAAATTACCCATTCTTGAGCTGTCATCTCTACACCCTTAACTAAGCCACCCACCGCAAAGACAATGGCAATAGAAGACACAAAGCAGAGCAAGACCCGCACCAGTTTGGAAAGATAGTATTGCCAGATTGGCAGGGGCGAATGCTGGATAAAGGTCAACCAGCTATTTTTTCTGTCCTCTGCCAGCATCGTTGGAAAGGTGAAAAGGGCAAAGCCCGACATGGAAAAACCTGTCATGGTCAGCATATAGGACTGGATAAAGGCCTTTTGCATGGCCACATCATCAAACTGGACCGTCGATGAGAAAATCAGGAAAAAGACGACAGGCATGCCGATAGATAGGAGAAAAACTCCCAAACTTCTGGATAATTTAATGCTTTCTACTTGCAGCAATGCTTTCATAATTCTTCCTCCCTTGTCTTGTCAAATAGGCTGTTGAGCAGGGTTTTGTTCTGAACCTCTAGGTCTGAAATCCGACAACCTGCCTCCTGCAAGCTAGCCCAAACCTGCTCAATAGCTCGGGTCTTAAAGCTAACCGTGTCTTGTTTATAGCTAATCTCATTGATTTCAGCCAAGCTCTCCACCACCGCCGCAAAAGCAATCGGCAATGTCACTTCTTTTTCTTGCTCCTCACTCCGCATGGCAAATGGCGTGGTATCCCTTAGTAACCGCCCCTGGTGCAAGACCAAAATCCGCTCCGCCGTATGCTCCACTTCCTCGATATAGTGGCTGGTATAAAAAATAGTCACACCCTGAGCCTTGAGTTCATGGACAATCTCCCAAAAACGCTGGCGGGTCGAAGTATCCATGCCCGCCGTCGGCTCGTCCAAAAAGAGCAACTTGGGCTTGCCAATCAGGCAGATGACGAAAGCCAAGAGCCGCTTCTGACCACCCGATAGCTTGCCGGCCAGTTGATTTTTTTGCTCTGGGGAAAAGCAGAGCAGGCTGTCGATTTCTACATCTGTCAGACTGTCCTTGTAGATGGCTTGGAAAAAGCAGAGTAATTCCTTGACCTTCAAATCTGTCGGGATAGCATTTTCTTGTGGTAAGACTGCTACCTTTTCCTTATTGGACTGAGACTGTGGAACCAGACCGTCCAACAAAACCTGCCCTTTCGTCGCCTTCCTATCGCCCAACAAACAGGACATGAGCGTTGTTTTCCCGGCCCCGTTTGGACCGATTAAAGCCACACATTCTCCTGACTTGATTTCAAAGGAAATATTGGACAAAATTGTCCGTCCTTTGATGATTTTTTCTAGCGCTTGTACTTCTATCATTTTTCTACCTCCTACTTCTTGAACATCTTATAGTCTTTTAGTTTACTTTTAGTACTAGGCAACGAGCCGCAGGCATAACTGGAGTTAGGCAAGGCGAGTTAACGAAGTAATAAAAGAAAAACTAAATGACGATACATAGACAGTATATCTCGAAAAAGGAGACCCCACTAGAAGACTTTGTCATGGACTCATGTGACAAATGTCATATCGTATCTGCATCAAAAAAAGAGTCCTACTGGACCCTTCAACTATTTACAATCCTGGAGCTTGACCTAATTCTGCCTGCAGCATCCAAATATGTTTTTCAATACTAGCCTTAGCCACATTGAAAATGTCGTTGGTTACGCTGTCACCTTCTTCATCACTGACATCAAATCCCTTTTGGAAAAGAGCAGCCAGATAGCGGAACACCTCTACCACACGCGCCAATTGCTCTTCAATCGTTACAGTGTAATCACCAGGAACTTCCTTGAGCTGACTATTTTCACTAAACTCTTTAAGGGTAGAAAATGGTGCTCCACCTAAGGTGATTAAACGCTCACTCATCTCATCCACATAACCATCAATTTCTTCCATATATTCATCCATCTTTGGATGCCAAATCATAAAGCCACGACCACGCATATACCAGTGAACTTGATGGAGGATTGAATGGGCTACTGATAAATCGGCCACCGCTTGATTCAAAACAGCCTTAGAATCAGCCAGTGATGGACGCGGGCTGAAAGACGCAATTTCTGCTGGAGATTGATAATATTTTTGTTTCATCATATATCATCCTTTCTTTTATTTATAATTATTATAAATAAAAGAAGAAAAAAATGCAAGAATTATCCCTCATCCTCTGACTTATTGGCAGACAAATCCCTTGCTATATTAACTTATATACGATAGACTAGTAAGTAAGAATAGTATGTGGGAGTGGGAAAGAACTCGACTAGTTCAAAAAGAGTTCGTCAACAAGTCTTTATTTCTAGTTATTGAGCTGAAACAGTCTATTCCCAGACTGTTTCACTCCCACCCCCGCACAGCTCCAACAGTCACTACTCTGACTGTTGGAGGTTGGAGATATAGCGAACAAAGTTCGCATCAGTCGTAGTGGCCAGATTTGGAGTGCAAAACACGAACAAATCTGCCAATCAACCACTGCGCTGAGATGTTGACACGAACTCTGAGAAGTGCTCCTGGGCTTGTTGCCCAGCCTCATCGCCCCCATATGTGTATATCAAGGAGGGATTTTATGTCAGAAGAAAAATTTGACGCAAAACTAGAACAGCTATCTGGCTCTGCAAAAGAGGTAATTGGTAAGCTGACCGGCGACAAGGAAATTGAAGTTGAAGGACTTGTTGAGAAAGGAATTGGCAAAGCAAAAGAGCTAGTCGAAGATGCAAAAGACGGGCTTGAAGGTGCCATTAACGGCATCAAAAATGCTTTCGACAAAGAAGAGAAATAAACAAAGAGTTCAATATAGATAGGATTGGTCGTGCACTGTTTGATAATGAACATTACACTTAATTTGGTCTTTTACCTATAGCCCGAACAAAAATATGCAAGAGAGGGGAACTCAGACATTTACCTGTCGAGTCTGCCTTCTCTTTTCTTATGCCACGAAAGGAGAATCTATGAAAAAAATCGTTTTTGTCTGTCTTGGAAATATTTGTCGTAGCCCTATGGCTGAATTTGTCATGAAAGATCTAACCGACAACCTGTACATTGAAAGTCGGGCAACATCTAGCTGGGAACATGGCAATCCTATCCATCCTGGAACACAGAAAATTTTCCAAAAGCACAAGATTTCCTATGACCAAGATAAATCATCACAGCAAATGAGCCAGACAGATTTCGAAGCATTTGATGTCATCATTGGTATGGACAGCAATAATGTCCGAGATTTACAGAAAATGGCACCAGCACATGCCCAAGATAAGATTTTTCAATTCGCAGAAAAATCCGTACCAGACCCTTGGTATACTGGAGATTTTGACGAAACCTACGAAATGGTAAAGAAAGGTTGCCGTGACTGGTTGGACAGGTTACAGTCATTTGACCAAGAATAAGATTTTCTATGTAATATTTTTGTAATATTTGTAAAAAAATGGTAAACTATTTCTGACTGAACTGATAATTTCTTACTGTATCCTAGAAAGAACTGATTAGCGTCGGTCAAATCCTATGAAAGAGTAAAACGATGAAAGAGTTCAAATTACCTAGCATAAAATGGCATGATATAACAAGTCATTTCACCCGTCCAAAACTTGAAATCCTCTCCCTTATTATCATCCTCATCTGTGCCCTCTCTGTATTTACAGGGCGAATTGCCAGCAAGCAAGCCATGACTTTCAATAATGGCGCCCTGCAGTACAACGGTTATGTGGTCGCAAATAAAATGAATGGTCAAGGAAAATTGACCTTTGATAATGGAGATGTCTACGAAGGACAATTTACAAATGGAATTTTCCACGGTCAAGGAACCTACACATCTGCAAGTGGGTGGGTTTATACCGGGCAATTTAAAAACGGCTACGCCGATGGAAAAGGAAAATTGACCACCGAAGGACAAGCTACCTACGAAGGAACTTTTAAACAGGGGATTTATCAATATGAAAATTAAATGGTTATCCGTTATACGTGTGATTGGATTAGTCTTTGTCCTACTCTATCATTTCTTTATCAAATATTTCCCAGGTGGCTTTGTGGGGGTTGACCTCTTCTTTACCCTGTCTGGATATTTGACAACCGCCCTTTTGATTGATGAGTTTGCAAAACATAAAAAAATAGATATTGTCAGCTTTTTCAGAAGAAGGTTCTATCGCATTCTCCCCCCTCTGGTTTTAACGATTCTTTTGGTTCTTCCACTTGCTCTGCTTGTCCGCAATGATTTCATTGCCAATATCGGCAATCAGATAGCCGCTGCGCTCGGATTCATGACAAACTTCTTTGAAATTCTATCAGGTGGTAGTTACGAGAATCAATTTTCACCTCATCTATTTATGCATACTTGGACACTAGCCATAGAAGTTCAGTATTACCTTGTCTGGGCTGGTTTAGTTTGGTATCTGACTCGCATCTCAAAAAGTGTGGGGCAACTACGTGGATCAATTTTTCTAACATCTATAAGCCTCTTCTCGCTAAGTTTTTTAGCAATGTCTATCTCAAGTTTCTTTGTGGATAATTTCTCAACCATTTACTACTCAAGCTTCACACATACCTTCCCATTCTTCCTCGGAAGCATTCTCGCAACCATCGCTGGTATCGGAAATACAACAACTGCCTTCCAGCAACAAGTGAATACATTGACTATCAAACAAGCTATAGGTCTATTTCTTGGAGGACTAGGAGTAGAACTTCTTCTTCTCTTTACTCTTCAATTCAGTTCCATCTGGACCTATCTAATTGGTTTTCTTCTATCCAGTTTAGCTACAGCAACTATGATTTTTGCTGCTCGGGTACTTCACGAGAAAACCGAAGATGTCAAAGAACCTGCAATTATCCTCTTCTTTTCAAGTATTTCTTATGGTATCTACCTCTTCCATTGGCCCTTGCTCATTATCTTTACACAACTGACAAATGCCACTATCGCTGCGGGATTATCCTTTGTTTTTTCTACTATCCTATCAACTATTTCCTTCTATATTCTAGAACCATACATTGCTGGAAAAGTAGGAAGCTTGTTTGGATTACCAATGAACTTAAACCCTTATAAAAAATGGCTTCTTGGTAGCTTTGCTTGCTTGACCATAGTTGGCTTAGGTATCTGTCTGTTTGCACCAAAATTAGGAAGTTTTGAACAAGAGAGTATGGTTAGCAATCTTTATCAAGCTCAGACCCAACTAAATACAACACGATCTGCTGCTGAAAACGCTAAAGCTACTAGTTTTGAAATTCAAAAAGGAGTTATCATCTTTGGCGATTCTGTTACTGTTCGCGCTAGTTCTGCCATACAGACCGCACTACCAGATGCACAGATCGATGGAACCGTCAGTCGAAATCTCTCTGAAATTGCTAAATTGATAAATCTTTATAAGCAAAATAATAGCTTGAAAGAGACTGTAGTTGTAGCCCTAGGTACAAATACTACGGATAATTATCAGGAACTACTAGACCAGCTAGTCAAAGATTTTCCTAAAGGACGTCGCCTTATTTTTGTCACTCCTTACGATGGAAACTTCACTCCGAGCGAATCCATTTCTTATCAAACTGGTCAATACGAGAAAGAATTGGCTGAAAAATATGATTACATTTCCATTGCAGACTGGTATCAAGTTGCAAAGGATAATCCACCAATTTGGTACAATACCGACCTTGTTCATTTCAATCTTGAAAGCAATGGAGGCGAAGTCTTCGCCCAAACGATAAAAAATGCCGTTGAAGCCGTTGCTGATGGTCCAATCAAAAACTAGATTTATACATCATCATCCTCTGAGAATTTCTCGGAGGATTTTTGCACGATTTTCCGATAGGTCTAGCGCGAACTCTAAGAAATGGCGCTGTGCCTGAGCTCAGCCTCAATAAATCTTGTGAAATAAGCCACTTCTACAACGGACGGCAAAGCGAAGATGACAAGTTAAAACTCCTACCTTTTACAGTAGGAGTTGGTGTCAAATTGACTATTTTTGCTTACTTTGGAAACGCCATTCAAAGCGTTTCTGATCGTAAAATGGATACATCATTTGTAAAAGAGTGACGGCAAGTAGCCAACCACCGATAATATCTGTCGGATAGTGAACCCCAATATAGATACGGGATACAGCTACCAGGACAGCAAGTAGAATCAACATGGCTTGTAGCACAAGTCTAGCTATGCCTTTCTTCATCCTCTGGTGAACAATAATAACAACTGCTCCTGCAATCATCATAGTTGATGCAGTATGCCAGCTAGGAAATGAATAACCGATGGTATCAATCAACCATTCAATACTTGGACGCGGACGTTGGTAGACATATTTCAGGGCTGTGGATGCCACACCCATCGCCGCAAAACTAGCAAGTAGGAAATAAGCTTCTATCTTCCATTTTTTATAGTAGTAAAAGATAGCAGCTAGAATCATGGTAATAGCTAAAATAATAACCGTGTTTCCTAAAACAGTAATAGAGGTCCAAAATTGACTGGATCCACTTGGTAAATTTCCACGAATGGCAGACTGGACAGTTGAGTCAAAACCTGCTAGGGTACTAGGATAAAATTTTACTACATAGCCCAATATCACAAAGGCCAGAGCAAAAAAAGATGCGTTTCGTAAATGGATTTGTTTATTCTTCATACAGTATAGTTTACCTTATAAAGGTTAAACTTTCTTTAAAATAGGTTGGGCTGCTTTGTAACAGATATAAAATATTGCTGAAAGCACAATCCCTTGTAAAAGATTAAAAGGAAGTACCATCATCAAAAGATAGTTAGTCAGACCCAAGATTTCTTTAATATCAAAATTTGCAAAAGCTGCATAGACAGGCACCGCATAAACGTAATTTAATACCAGCATCACTGCTGTCGAACCAATTGTCGCAACAGCGGCTGCTTTTAAATAATTTTTTAACGTTTGTTCATTTTTCCAGAAATAAGCTGCTGCTAAAATGAAAACTGACGTAGCTGCAATATTCATCGGTAAGCCAATAATTGTCGATGGTCCCTGATTATTTAAAATCAGTTTGAGAAAAGTTCGTACCAAAAGGATGGCAAAACTAGACTTCAAATCTAGAACAAGCAGACCAAATAAAATCGGTACGAGAGAAAAATCCACTTCCAGGAAACTGGCTGTTGGAATCAGCGGAAATTTCAAATACATGAGCAGAAAGGATACTGCTGAGAGAATGGCGATAATCGTCATTTTGCGTGTGTTTGTCATAAGGTTCCTCCAATTTTTGAAAATTGAAGAAGCGTAGAAGAGCAGGCAAAAAGCCTCCACTTCGTCTTCTCCCATCCAGACTTTACTGTCGGTTGTGGAATTGCACCACATCAGCTTTCGCTCGCAGACTGTACGTGTCTTTCTTTCTATTTTATGGCTTCGTTAAGTCGGCTTGACATACCCTTAGTATAGTCTGCACCTCCTTGCCTAGCCCTAAAATGAAACAAAAACACTTTTTTTGAGTGTTGCTTAAGATTTTTCTATCAGTCTAGGCGACAAGGCGAAGGCATAACTGGAGTTAGGTAAGCCTGGTCAACGACGAATGAGAGAAAAAGAAAAGCAAGAATCAAAAAAATCACTGCCGGTCGGGAATCTCACCCTGCCCTGAAGACTATTTCATCATACCAAAAAAGCCTTGCATTTGCAAGAGCTTGGTAAGTTTTCACTATTTTAACTTGTCCCCATCATAGGTGTGAACCAAATCTAGACCAACGAACTGTTGCTGCCGAAGAGCCTCATATACAATCATACACGCTGTATTAGAGACATTAAGACTACGCACATGTTCATCATTCATTGGAATACGGATAGCCTTCTCTGGATGTTCACGCATAAAATCTTCTGGCAAGCCCTTATCTTCTCGGCCAAATAAGAAATAATGAATGTTCCCATCATTATAGTCTTCATCCGAATAGGTTTTATCAGCAAATTTAGATACTAAGTGAACACGTCCTTGTTTGCTAGCATAATCCATAAATTCTGCTAAATTGTCATAGAAGCGAACATCTAACTTATCCCAATAATCTAGTCCTGCACGTTTCATCTTACGGTCATCAATTGGAAATCCCATCGGCTTAATGATATGGAGAGGGCTATTGGTTGCAGCACAAGTTCGAGCAATATTGCCTGTATTCTGTGGAATCTGTGGTTCAAATAAGACAATGTGGTTTTTGGCTGTTTCTTCTATATACTCTAATGTTTCAATATTCATAAGGACCTCTCTGGTGACATTTCACTAAACACGAATACCCTCGAAAATCAAATCCAAACCATGTCAGCTGCATTTTGCCGTATACCATGCTTGTTTTCTAGTTTCTTTTTTGATTTTCATTGAGTAAAAAGACTCAACTGTCTCCTATGGCAAGAAAGACAAAAAAATAGCCACACTGCCCGGAGTCAAGCTCAGCAAACAGCATGGTGAATGATGATTCATTCACTTAACTCACAACAGGTTTGAGTTAAATCAATGAAATCGTGATACTATTGTAGCTTAAAGAAGGCTGAAAATCAAGAGTTTTGCCCCATTTTTTTCAAATTTTCATAGAAAATGAAAAAGGAGAGCAAATAAACTCCCCTTTCTTACATTTATTCTGCTGCAATCCCTTTTTCCGCAGTCAACTCAAGATTTTCATGTCCTGATTTACTGTCCGAACCGATATAAACGTCGTAATATTTAACGCGTTTGTTAACGGCAGTAATACTTTCACGTTCAAAGGTTGGAATTGCAAAGGCTTGTTCGAAGGCATATTCTTGCCAAGCTTTGTAGTTTTCAATATTTTTTTGTTCGTCAAATGACTCAGCAGAGGTAATTTTATTTAAAAGTACTGTGTTTTCATCTGAAACGAAGCGAGTATAGTTGTACATCGCTTCCGGTCCCCACAATGATGTCGGGTCTGGATCTAGGCCGGCAATCCAAGCAGCAAGATAGACATCAATCCCCTCATCATTGGCAGCAATTGATTCATAGAAAGTATTGTACTCAATTGTTCTTCCTGTATAAAGTTCCACATTCAAACCAATTTCTTTCCACCATGTAAGGTATTGCTGTACCATGGTTTCTTGCGTTTCGGTTGATTTCTGTGCTGCAACACTGATGGTAAGTGGTTTTCCATCAGCATCTTCACGCATACCGTCTCCATCTACGTCTTTATATCCTGCCTCATCGAGAAGTTTTTTAGCCTTTTCAGGGTTATAACTATAGCCAGCTAGTTCTGAATCGTGAACATCTCCAAAGAAAGAGATAATTAGTGAGTTTGTCGGGTGATACAAGCCGTTATATAATTTCTCTCCAATCACCGCATTGTCCAACGCATATCCCATTGCTTGACGCAATTTAACATTATTCATCTTAGCATTAGGATCGGTCACATTCTTACCACTAGCATCATCGTACTTACCAAGATTGAAGCCAATATAATTGTAAATACCATCCAGACTACCTAGTAAAGTAATATTAGATAAGTCCTTATAAGATTCGTACTGGTCTGTTGGCATATCAGCAATATCATAATTGCCTGCTCTCATTTCTGCAACAATCGTATCTGGTGAAACAATATCAATCCTGTAACTATCTAGCTTAACTTTCCCTTTAAAGTAGTACTCATTTGGTACATAGGTCACCGACTCGCCATTGACAATTTCCTTGACCTTATAAGGGCCCATACCGACAACTTTTGCCGTACGAGAATACTCACTTGATTCCCAATCTTTGACTGCAATGTCTTTAAAAATGTGTTTCGGCATGACTAAATAAGGTACTCCACCACCAGCATACATCATGGATGGAGACATGTCTTTCACTGAGAGGACTACCGTATAATCATCAACCTTCCTAACACCTGAAATTTCACTTGCTGTTCCAGCCTGAAATTCTTCAAAGCCAATGATATTTGTATAGGTAGTATCTGCACGAACCCCTGTATAGTCTGGACTAGCTAGTTGTTCGATTGTGAAAATATAATCATCGATGGTGAAGGCTTGCCCATCGGACCACTTATAGTCCTTGCCTGTCAAACTAACGGTAACTGTCTTTGCATCTACATCAAACTCTGCCTTAGCAAGGCCTGAATCGTCTAACGTACGAGCTGAATCATATCCAAACATAGAAATATCAACCATGCCTGCAAAGGTTGAGTCTACCGCCGTCTGCGATAATTCATCAATTAAGATACCGGTCGAAGGCGCCGAAGCTACCAAGGCATATTTGAGACTTCCGCCTTCAATAGTTTGTCCTTCGTGTGTCACTTCTGATTTAAATGTCAGAGCAACATCGCTCGTCTTTTCTTTAGTTTGACAAGCTGTTAACGTTGCAATAGAAAGCAGACCGATACCAGTTAAAGCGATGTTTTTCATTCTTTTCATATCCCTACCCCATTTATTTATTTTGAATAGTATAGCACGATTTAGCATAAATATGCAACTATCTTACCAACAATATTCGCCTTTGAGTATTCTCACTTTTTTCCATTTTAACTAAAAATAGCAGCGAATAGAGGTAAAAAAGAGTACCTCTTCAGCCACTATTGCTTCTTCATTTTTTATGATAATCCACTAAGCCCAATACTCAATGAACTCGGATAAGTATAGTCTTGTCTGTAACAAAACGGAGAGTCATTTGGTTTATCTTTGATTCCTTCGACGAGCGGAGGCTGGGCAAAAAGACCAACCTAGCTTCACAGAGTTCGTGTCAACATCTGAGCGCAGTGATTGATTGGCTATAACAGTCCAGTGGACTGTTAATATTGAGGCGAACTTGCTTCGCCCTATCTCCAGGCCTTAAAAGGTTCCCCAAACCTTTTGAGAGAGTACTAAAGGCAACCTAAAAACCTATATTTATACAAAACAAAAAGTAGGTTGCCCTACTTCTGCTTATTTCTTTTCAAACTAAACCTGTCCGGCACAGGATCTTCCCCACCTTCCACAAAGGGATGACAGCGACCAATTCGAGCCAACCCCATCAAAAAGCCCTTGAGTCCATGTTTTTGCAAGGCCTCGATCATATAAGTGGAACAAGTTGGACGGTAGCGACAAGAGGGCGGAAAAAGGGGGGAAATAAATTTCTGATAGAATCGGACCAAGCCGATCAAGAGTCTTGTCATTATTTTTTAACTGGCTTAGTAACAGCCAGGGTATGTAGTTTGCTGATGTCTTTCTTGTTGAGCTTGCGGTATTCTCCTGGACGTAGGCCGGTCAAGTCAAGATTACCAAAGCGAGTACGAGACAGCTTATCTACCTGCAAGCCGACAGCCTCAAACATCTTCTTAACCTGGTGGTTTCGACCTTCATGGATTGTTAATTCTACAACTGAGCGGTTCTTAACAGGATCCACCTTGATAATCTCGTACACCGCAGGCTTGGTCTTTTTGCCATCAATGACAACACCACGGGTCAAAGGACGCAAAACTTCCTTGTTGGCAACCCCTTTGACACGCGCCAAGTAAACCTTATCAATCTCATTTCGTGGGTGAATCATCTCGTCTGTAAAATCACCGTCATTGGTCAAAATCAAGACCCCAGATGTATCCCAGTCCAGACGTCCTACAGGATAAATCCGCTCCTTAACTGTTGGCAACAAGTCCACGACAGTCTTTCGTCCCTTGTCGTCTGACACACTAGAAATGACACCACGTGGCTTATTGAGGAGATAGTAGACCTTCTCTTCGTTATAAATTGGTTGTCCTTCGACTTCCACAATATCTCCAGACTTAATAGTAGTTGCCAACTCACGGACAACTTGACTATTTACAGTTACTAGGCCTTGTTTTATCAATTCTTCTGCCTTACGACGACTGGCAACTCCAGCATGGGCAATGTATTTATTAATTCTCATTTTCTAACTCATTTCTTTCTACGAATAGCTCGGTTTCTTGCTCCACCAAGTCGATTTCAGACACATCTGGCAATTCTTCTAGACTGTTAATACCCATGTAATCCAGAAAATAATCCGTTGTCACATAGAGATTGGGCCTGCCAAGCACCTCTTTCTTACCGTTCTCACGAATGAGGTCAAAGGCCTGTAATTTACTGATGGCACCACTGGAATTGACTCCGCGAATATCATCAACTTCAATCCGAGTAATGGGTTGCTTATAGGCTACGATTGATAAGGTTTCCAAAAGAGCCCGTGACATAGTCTGATTGATTGGTGTTTTGGCATAGATTCGCAAAAGGTTTGCATATTCTTTTTTAGTAACCAACTTGTAGCGATTGGAAGACTCTAAGATGGCTAAGCCTGAGGCTTTGTCTGCCATATATTTCTCACTAAGTTTCTCTAACTGCTGGCTGACAGCTGTCGGCTGCATTTCCAACATCTCTGCCAAATTTCGTAAAGTCAAGCCATCCTCACCTGCCACAAAGAGCAGGACTTCGATTTCAGCTAAGCGATTCATCTTCACTCCTTACTAGATAAATATCTCCAAAAGTCTCTGTCTGCTCCAAGACGATTTCATGAACCTTGACCAACTCCAAGGTGGCAAGAAAAATGGTAATCACTTCATTGATATCCTGGCTCTCCTGAAAAAGCTGACGCAGTTCAATACGAGGGTTAGCCTCAAAACGACTACGAACAAAGTCCATCATGTCTTCGATTTTATATTCATCACGGGCAATGGTCGCATGAGACTGACGGAGGCTTGCCTGTTTTTCAGCCATTACTTTAGAAAAAGCTAGGAAAATGTCAATGACGGTCTTATCCTTGGCTAACTGTACATCATCATAAATCAAATCTAATTTGGGTTTTGAAAAATAGTTCGCCCGTTCATCATGTTGCTCTCCTAATTTCTCACTGAGAAGTTTGAACTTGCGGTATTCTTCCAACTGGTCCAAGAGGTCCATTTCAGGATCATCTTCGGGATCAATTTGCTCAACAACCTTCGGCAATAACCGACGACTTTTGATAACCATCAATTGACTAGCCATGAGCATATATTCTCCCGCTACCTCTAAACGCATGGCTTGCAAGGTAGCAATGTAGGCCAAATATTGCTCAATAACCTCTGTAATCGGAACCTCGTAAATATCTACTTGATACTTGGACACCAGGTGTAGCAGGAGATCAAGTGGCCCTTCAAAATCTTTTAATTTTATATCCATTATCTAAATTTTTCCAAACTCATGCTTGTTTTCAGTCCCAACTGCTTGGCGATTTGGTCCAAGGATTTTCCTTCGTCTATCTGTTTTAGAATATACTGCTCCCGTAATTTTTGGGCTGTCCAATCAGGCTTGCCGATGGACTGGACAAATTCTGTCAGACGATTAAAAAACCATTGACGAGAATAGGTCTGTCCCTTCTTATCGAAGACATAGCGTCCAGACAGATGAGACCCCATATAGGGTATCAATTCCTTGGGCAGAGTGAGCACCCGCTTGGCTCCTCCCTTCTCAACTGTCAGGACTTGAAAATCCAGATTGACCTGCTGACTAGTCAGCTCTGCTATTTCACTAGGAGTCAGCCCTAGTAAGGCAATCAAAAGAGCAATCAGTTGCCCATCAAGCCAAGGACTTTCTTGAAAGAGGAGAGTTAAATCCTCACGCTCCAGTTTCTTTTTGACGCTTGCTGGACCTGACATCGTTTGTAATTTATAAAAACGATCCAGGAGATTATTTTCATAAAGAAAGTAGAGAAATTGATTGACCGCTGACATCTTTCTTTTCTGAGCAGCAGGTTTCAAGTCTAGAAGAGACTGCTGATAGACCAAAAGAGACTGTTGGCTAATCTCCCCCTTTGTTACCGTCACAAACTGCTGCAGGTCATAGGTATAGGACTTTTGGCTGTTGACACTGACCTTTTTGCTCTGGATAAAAGATTCAATCGCCTGCTTCATTTCTTGCCTTCTTTTGATGCTAGGGGGAAATTATGCAAGAGAGCATTAATGGCTTTGAGAATGGATTTGCGGGTAATGATTCCCATAAATTCTCTATTTTCCCCAAGGACGGGTAAGAAAGATTGATCTACTAGCTTGCGCATCACTTCTGTCAAATCATAATCCAGACCAACAGTCTCTTCATCTGTCTTTACAATCACAGAAATATCTCTGTTTAACTCATCATCCGATAGTTCATTTTCAGCTTGATATTTAATGATTTCTGTCAAGCCAATGGTGCCGAAGAAAAGACCATCTTCTGTTACCACGGGTACGCGTGAATAGGTCATGTGACTGAGTAACAGTTTTGCATGGTCAATATTATGTGTATCAATAATTACTGCCAATTTATCCGCTGGTGTCAAGAAAGTTTCTTCCTGGTCCAATAAAAAGGCTTCAAATTCTCTTGCAATCATCTTGAAATATCCTTTGTCAATGCTGGGTAAAGTTGGTGCTGTCGATTGTAGTAATCCACATGGAAGTGATCATCATAGATGGTCACAAGAGCATAGAGACATTCTCTGACCAAACCACGAGGTTGACTAACGGAGCCTGGATTAAGAAAGAGGGTCTTGCCACGCACTTCGGCATCAGGCACATGCAGATGCCCATACAAACAAATATCCGCATCAACTTCCTGTGCCCAATAATCCAACCGCTGCCAGCCGTAATTAATACCATAAAGATGACCATGAGTCTGAGCGATAGTCACACCGTCCAATTGAGTAATGAGCTGGTCAGGGCAACCACCAAAATAGTCGCAGTTCCCATTGACCACTTGAATGCCGTCCCACACACTATCTTGACTATCCAGCTCCGAATCACCATTGTGAAAGATAGCATCGACCTTGCCAAGATAGTGGTTTTTAATCTCTTCTACAATCTGTCTATCCCCATGAGAATCACTCATGACTAGGATTGTTTTGCTTGCTCCTGCCATACTGGAAATGCCTCCACTAATTTTTCTAGTGCTTGTGCACGGTGGGAAATCTTATTTTTTTCTTCTAGGGTTAATTCTGCCGAGGTCTTACCTGTTTCACCTACGAGGAAAAGTGGATCATATCCAAACCCATTTTCCCCACGGAGGTCCATACCGATAAAGCCTTCCCAGTCCGCTTCGACAACCAAACTATCACGATTTGGAGCAGCCATGACCAGAGTACAATGGAATTGCGCCGAACGATCTTTCAGTTCAAATACCATGGCTAACTCATGCAAGAGTTTGGCATTATTGAGCTCATCTGTGGCATCTGGGCCTGAAAAACGAGCAGACCAAACTCCTGGCAAACCACCTAAAGCATCAACCTTCAAACCAGAATCATCTGCCAAGACCATCTTGCCTGTCAGCTCTGCTATGGTTTCAGCCTTCAAGCGTGCATTTTCCTCAAAAGTCATACCTGTTTCTGCTACATCTGGCAGATCAGGATAGTTGTTGAGGTTCTCGACCTGGTAGCCAAAACGCTCAAAAAACTTACGGAATTCCTTGGTCTTACCTTCATTTTTTGTAGCAATCAAGATGCTATCTCCTACACTTGCCAATCCCTTGTCTTGACCGAAGAAATCTGCCATGCTTACCCCTGCTTGGGGCAGATGAACCAAGAGAAGTTTGTCATTCTCTGTTACCAGAATAGCCCCTTGATGTTGGAGAACTTTGAACTGGCGATTGTTTAACTCATTCAAAATACCACAGGCAAATTGGAAGAGGGCAAAGTCCGACTGAAGTTTAATCACTTCAATTTTGACACACTGGTTAAAGTTCTCATCATCATAATTACCTGCAATCAGTTTGTCAAACAATTGACCAATCTGGTAAATTTCCTGCTCTCTGCCATTTTCACCAAATGAACCAAATAGATTGGCAAAGCTGGCTTTTCCGATAAACCAATTGTGTTCATCTCTGTATTCGTATATCTTGTCTGTCATAGTTCTACATGCTCCACATGAATATCAATGCCCATCCAGCTTTCAGCTATTTCTTTAAAAGCTGCCGGACTAGCTGTTGTGTAAAATCTGTGCTGAATATCCTTTTCGGTACGGCTGCGGTTGATTTGAAAATAATTTAATAAAACAGAAATATCTCGCGCGCACTCTGCCCCACTGTCAATCAACTTGACATCCTTGCCCATGGCATTCTGGATGATGGGGCGAAGTAGGGGATAATGGGTACATCCCAAGACCAAGGTGTCCACTTTCCCAACGAGTGGTCGAAGTGTCTCATAAACAACCTTTTTGGCAAGACTGGATTGGTGGCTATTGGACTCAACCAGAGGGGCAAATTTGGGACAGGCTAGGCTGTCTACCTGCGTTTCTGGAGAAAGGGCCTGAATCTTTTGTCGATAAATATCTGATTGAATGGTCATAGCCGTTCCTAAGACACCAACCTTACCAGTTTGCGTTGCCTTAATAGCTGCCGATGCACCTGGTAAAATAACACCCAAAACAGGAATATCCAACTTTTCCTTGACTTCTTCCCAGGCTACCGCTGTTGCCGTATTGCAGGCAAAGACAATCATTTTTACATTTTTTGTCAAAAGGAAATTGACCAACTGCCAAGTATATTCTCTGATTTGTTCCGCTGGACGTGGTCCATAAGGTGCCCGTGCCGAATCTCCGATATAAACGATTTCTTCATGGGGAAGCTGGCGCATTAACTCACGCGCAACCGTTAATCCCCCCACACCTGAATCTAAAAAACCTATTGGTCGATTATCCATAATACTGAGAATAGCCAGAAAATCTGACTAGCCTTTCTTTTCTACTCAAAAAATGGGATCTGGGAATGAATATCCCAGTCCCAGTTTGATTATTTTTTCTTGCTTGCCACTTTTTGTTGGCTCTTGATTTGGCGAAGTACTTGTTGTACTTTTGCTTCGCTTGGTTTTTGCCCCATTTGACTCATCATCAAGCGCAAAGCATTTTCATCCAAAACTGGCTTATCAGCAATATAGTTTTCCACTTGTTTGCGAGACAAGTAAATACCCAAGGCTACACCACCTGCAAATGCCACAAGCACCAAAACAATTACTAAACCGATACCTAATTGCATATCAATCTCCTCAAATCTTTATTTCTACATAACTGCTTCTATTATACCAAATTCAGAAGGCTTTTCCAAGACTTACCTGTCAAAATCAAAACCGTAAATGGTCGCGAAATAATCCTCTGGTGTTTCAGCACGACGAATCATACGCGCTGTGCCATCTTCCTGCAAAAGAATTTCAGAAGAACGCAGACGACCGTTGTAGTTGTAGCCCATGGAGAAGCCGTGGGCACCACTGTCATGAATGACCAAGGTGTCTCCTACTTCTGCCCGTGGTAATTCACGATTAACCGCAAACTTGTCGTTGTTTTCACAGAGGGAACCTGCCACATCCACCACTTCGATTGGGGCATCTGGGCGCGTGATATTAGTGATATGGTGGTAGGCCCCATAGAACGCAGGGCGCATGAGGTTGGCTGCCGATGCATCGACACCGATATAGGTCCGATAGGTTTCCTTACGATGAAGCACTTTGGTAATCAAGTGACCATGTGGTGCCAACATAAAGCGACCAAGTTCCGTAAAGATTTTGACCTGTCCCATACCAGCTGGCGTGAGAATTTCCTCGTAAACCTTACGAACACCCTCACCAATGACAGCAATGTCGTTTGGTTCTTGCTCAGGACGATAGTTGACTCCAATCCCACCTGATAGGTTGATGAAGTCCAAGGTCACACCTGTTTCCTCACGAATTTCCAAGGCCAATTCAAAGAGTTGACGAGCTAAGACAGGATAGTAGTCATTGGTTACTGTATTCGAAGCTAGAAAGGCATGAATACCAAACTGCTTTACACCTAGTTCTTTTAATTCCTTGTAGCCCTTCATGAGCTGGTCCTTGGTCATCCCAAACTTAGACTCTTCTGGGTGGTCCATAATATCCGTTCCCAGCGAGAAGATTCCTCCAGGATTGTAACGGAGACAGACCGTTTCTGGAATCCCAGCAACATTTTTCAAAAACTCAATGTGTTCGTATGCATCAAGGTTAATGGTCGCCCCAACTTTTCGAGCATAGACAAACTCTTGCGCTTGGGTATCATTGGATGTGAACATGATGTCCTTAAAGCCCAATTTTTCACTCATGAGCACTTCCACATCGGTGGCACAATCCACCCCACAGCCCTCTTCCTGAAGAATTTTTAAAATAGCTGGAGTTGGAGTCGCCTTGACCGCAAAATATTCCTTAAAGCCTTTGTTCCAAGAAAAAGCTGCATTAAGGGCACGAGCCTTCTCACGAATACCTTTTTCATCATACAAATGGAATGGTGTCGGAAATTGCTCCGTAATGGTTTCTAAAACTTCTTTACTAACAAATGGTGTCTTGGTCATATCTCTACCTCATCAAATATTTTTCTTATTATATCACAAATATGTGAGGAACTGTAGCCTTCAACTCCACCAAATACTTGCAAAATAAATTTCTAGCGCTATAATGTGATTATCATTAAAAAAGGAGTAATATATGTCAACATTAGATTTTGATTTTACAGAACGCTTGTATGCCAACTATCTAGCTAATCCCAGCCTACAGGCAACCGAAAATGCCGTTAGCCACAACGGACTTTTGAAATCCTTAGAAACACGCCAAAGCGCCATCGACAATGACTATGTCTTTTCAATTGACTTGACCAAGGACGCTGTTTCAAACCAAAAGGCTTCTGGACGTTGCTGGATGTTTGCTGCATTAAACACCTTCCGCCACAAACTCATCTCTGACTTCAAACTGGAGAATTTTGAGCTATCACAGGCCCATACCTTCTTTTGGGATAAATATGAAAAATCCAACTGGTTCCTCGAACAAATCATTGCCACAGCTGACCAAGAAATTGGTAGTCGTAAGGTAAAATTCTTATTGGATACCCCTCAACAAGATGGCGGTCAATGGGATATGGTTGTTGCCCTATTTGAAAAATATGGTGTGGTACCGAAATCCGTCTATCCAGAATCTATCTCATCCAGTGCCAGCCGTGAGCTCAATCAGTACCTTAACAAATTGCTCCGTCAAGATGCACAAATCTTGCGGGACCTCCTTGCAAAAGGAGCTTCTCCGGAAGAGGTTCAAACACAAAAAGAAAACTTGCTTCAAGAAATTTTTAACTTCCTAGCCGTCAACCTTGGACTCCCTCCACGCAGCTTTGATTTTGCATATAGAGATAAAGACAATGTTTATCACCGCGATACAAATGTGACACCTCAGGCATTCTACGAGAAATACGTTGGTTTGAAACTATCTGACTATGTCTCCATTATCAATGCTCCTACAACTGACAAACCCTACAATAAATCTTATACAGTCGAATTGTTGGGGAACGTCGTTGGCGCCCCTGCTGTCCGCTACCTCAATGTAGAAATGAACCGTTTTAAAAAACTAGCTATTGCCCAACTCAAAGCTGGTGAGTCCGTTTGGTTTGGTTCCGATGTCGGTCAAAGCAGCAACCGTCAAACTGGTATTATGGCAACCAACACCTACGACTTCTCTTCAGGTCTGGGTATCCATTTCCATCAAGACAAGGCTGGAAGATTAGACTACTCCGAAAGCTTGATGACCCACGCTATGGTCTTAACTGGTGTTGATTTAGATGACAATGAGCTACCTCTCAAATGGAAAGTAGAAAACTCTTGGGGTGACAAGGTTGGTGACAAGGGATACTTCGTCGCATCAGATAGCTGGATGGACGAGTACACTTATCAGATTGTTGTCCGAAAAGAATTCCTCACACAAGAAGAATTAGCAGCTTATCAAGCTCAACCACAAGTCCTTGCCCCATGGGATCCAATGGGAGCTCTAGCATAACAAACGACATATAAAAAAAGAGGGCAACCCTCTTTTTTATATGTCATAATTAGTCTCTACTCAAACCACCAAAGATACGGAGTAGGTTGAGGAAGAGGTTGATGAAGTCAAGATAGAGCTGAAGCGCCATGGATACGACCCAACCTTGGCCAACATTACCACCAGTTTGTTCGAAAACATTGCGGATACGTTGGTTATCATAAGCAATCAAACCTGAGAATACCAAAACAGAAATGATAGACATCATAAAGCTTAGACCAGAGCTACGAAGGAAGATATTAACAACACTTGCAATAATAATTCCCCATAGAGCTGCACGCAATGCCTGGGCCATACCAGAAAGATCCTTCTTCGTTGTCATCCCAATCACAGCCATGATAGCAAACATAAGAGCCGCTGACACGAAGGCGAGTACAACTGTTTCGCTAGTATAGAACATCAAGATCATGCTGATGGTAATCCCATTTGTTACTGAGTAGGCAAGAAACATTGGTAGAGCCATCGGGCTATTTTTAGCTGCCATTGCTGAAGCAGAAACAACCAAGGCAATCTGACCAATCATAATCAGCATCATGATGATGGAACCTGCACTCAGCAGACTAAGCAATAAAGATTGAAAGACGGTCACAGCCAAGAAAGAAACTAAAGCTGATAGACCAATTCCCATGGCAACCACACCATAAATTTTACCGAAGAAACGGTTGAGGGCGGTATTATCCACCTGATTAATAATAAATGAATCGTTATTCATACTATTCTCCTTAAATCATCTTATTGAAAACGGAAGACCTTACGATTTTTCCACTTGTGTTGTAAGGGCAGACTCCACTCTCTCACAGCCCAATACTTATCTACACATGTCACAATCCAGGATTCCTTGTAGCGAGGAGGAGCGATTGTCGCACCAAACATATGCTTCACAATGATGTCTTCTTCTAGTTTATTGAGTTGAATGAGTTTCTGAGCATTGCGTTTAGCAATTCGTGGATGAACCCAAGCATGGCTCTTGTTGAATTTGGTATCTCTCCAATCATAGAAGAATAAATCATGCAATAGACCACCACGAGCTGTTGACTTGGCATCCCAACCAAATTTTTTCGCAATCTTATAGCTTGTATAAGAGACATTGATGGAATGTTCCAAGCGCGTGGAGTGATAATGATGAGGAATCTTCCCCAATTTTTGCACCTTGGGTGTGGCAATCAAGTGCCCCACGTAATGCATGTATTCTTTATCTTGTTTATATGCAACCATTCGTTAACCTCGTTGGAATATTATACCACACTATAGTACAATTGGCTTAAATAAAGCTAAACAATAGAATACCCGCCGCAATTGCTACATTGAGGCTTTCCGCCTGCCCTGGCATGGTAATATGGACAAGTTGATCCGCCTCATCGGCTACAAAAGTTGAAATTCCTTGACCTTCATTTCCCATGACCAAGGCAAAACTCGGATTTGGCGTAACTTCCTTATAGTCAACCGACTGACTAGAGAGGGTTGTTGCCAAGATTTGTAGCTGATTGCTTTTTAAAGCAGAAAAAATAGCAGTCATCGGCATCCGATAAACTGGCAAGTGGAAATGACTCCCTTGCATGGAACGCAGAACTTTCATATTGTAAATATCTGCCGACTTATCCGATAGAAATACTCCATCAAAACCAGCTGCATCAGCTGTACGAATCATGGTACCAACATTTCCAGGGTCCTGCACATCTTCCAGAACCAAAAATTTTCCATCTAAAGTCTCAGGTAGAAGTTGGCTCGGCAAAGCAAGTTGAGCTACTACCCCTTGCGGTGTCCGTGAGTCTGCCAAGTCCTGCATAATATCTGAACTGACAACTGTTACATTGGATAAGCCAGCAACCCGATGAACATGTTCTTCTGATACCAAGATATGTTCAATAGGTACTTTGGCTGCCAAAGCCTCCTCCAACAAATGCCAACCTTCAATCAAATAAGAAGAAGTACGGTATTTTTTCTGTTGTAATTTCTTAACCTGCTTGACCAAATGATTGGCCTTTGAGCGAATGATCTCCATGAATGCCCCTTTTTCTTTTACTGCTCAGCAACTTCAATTTTCCAACGGCTAAATCAATTATCTTGATTTTTGAACAGTCTTACCCAACCATGATATAATAAAGTAAATGTCTTGTCAAAAGGAGAAACTTATGCGAAAGGTAAAAATGATTGCATCTGGTCGTGTGCAAGGAGTCGGCTTTCGTTGGTCTGTTCAATTTTTAGCTGTGGAAATAGGCGACATCTACGGCAGAGTTTGGAATAATGATGATGGGACTGTCACCATTTTAGCTCAGTCAGATAATGCTGAGAAGCTCAGCCATTTTATCCATGAAATTCGGAAAGGGCCTTCTCGTATGGCCAAAGTTACCTATCTAGATATCACCCTAGCCAACTTCGAAGACTATAAGGATTTTCAGGTGGCGTATAGATAAAACTTGTATATTTTGAACAAAAAAAGTAAAATAGAATGTATCTTGTAAAAAAGGAATGTATCATTTTGAAAAAGAATAAACGAATTTTATTAACAGGTCTAGCCCTGTCTACGCTAGTATTTCTATCAGGATGTGTGCAGACAAAGAACGGTGTTCCTACTGGTGAAGGTTGGGTCTACAACTTCCTTGTTGCCCCAATGGGAAACCTGATTAAATTCTTCGCGGAAAACCAAGGACTCGGTTTCGGCGTTGCTATTATCATCGTGACATTGATTGTTCGTCTCTTCATCATGCCACTAGGTATTTACCAATCTTGGAAATCAACCTATCAGTCCGAGAAAATGAATTACCTCAAACCAATTTTAGGTCCAATCCAAGAACGCATGAAAAATGCAAGTTCCCAAGAAGAGCAATTAGCTGCCCAACAGGAATACTTTGCTGCTCAAAAACAATATGGTGTCAGCGTATTTGGTGGAATGGGCTGCCTTCCTATCTTGATTCAAATGCCATTCTTTACGGCACTCTTCTACGCAGCTCGTTACACGGAAGGAATCTCAGAAGCGACCTTCCTTGGCATTGACCTTGGTTCACCAAGCATCATTCTTACTGCCGTTGCTGGTGTCCTTTATTACATCCAATCTCTATTGATGCAAGTTGGTATGGATGAAGAACAGAAAAAACAAATGCGGACTGTTGCTATTATAAACCCACTGTTTATCGTTATGTTCTCCTGGTCATCTCCTGCCGGAGTTACACTATATTGGGTAGTCGGTGGATTTATCGGTCTTGTTCAACAAGCTCTTACAAACTTCATCTTGAAACCACGTATCCGTGCTAAGGTTGAAGAAGAATTTAAAAATAATCCTCCAAAACCATATAAATCAACTATCAAGGATGTAACTCCTAAAGCATCTGCTATCATCGAAGAAAAAACGTCTAAGAAATCAAACCGTAACGCCGGTAAACAACGGTCTAGATAAAACATAACAACCATCCGATCAGATGGTTGTTTTCTTATGCAAAAAAGAGAGAATCTTTCGACCCTCTCCACACCTTATTTCGTTTTTTCAACCTTCAAGATTTTTACATCATAACTACCAGCAGGTGTTTCAATTGTTGCAACATCTCCTGTTTTTTTACCAATCAAAGCATGACCAATTGGGCTTTCATTTGAAATCTTGTTTGCAAAGGCATCTGCACCTGCAGCACCAACGATATGATAGACTTCTTCCTCGGTCTCACCAACTTCTTGAACAATCACAGTCTTACCAATTGCCACTTCATCTGCAGCAACTGCATCACTGTTTACGATTTCAGCATAACGAATTTTTGTTTCGATTGTTGAGATTTGACCTTCAACAAAAGCCTGTTCATCTTTAGCTGCTTCGTACTCAGAGTTTTCTGAAAGGTCTCCGTAAGAACGAGCAATTTTAATACGTTCAACAATTTCTGGTCGACGAACTAGCTTTAGTTCCTCTAATTCTTTTTCTAATTTTTCCTTTTCTTCCAAGGTCATTGGATATGTTTTTTCTGCCATTTGTCTTTCCTTTTCTTTTATTTTTCATGAAAACAAAATTATGTGGAAAACCACATAATTTTGTTGTAAGAATTTACTCATTATTAAGATGTGCATTTACATACTTAGCAACGTTTTGGTTATGTTCATCAATATTATTTGTAAAGTAAACACTTCCAGTTGTAACATCTGCTACAAAGTAAAGATAGTCTGTCGTGTTGGCATTAATCACTGCCTCGATAGCCGAAAGGCTTGGACTATCCACTGGTCCAGGCATCAATCCTGGTGTCCAATAAATATTGTATGGTGACTCAATTGATGTATCAATCGCTGCATCTTCTGCTAGAGTTGTTTCTTGACCAAGTTTACCCTGAGCATACAAGATTGCAATATTGGATTGTAGAGGCATTGCTGCATTCAAGCGGTTAAAGAAGACACTTGCAATGTTTCGACGATCTTCATCAGTAGAACCTTCTTTTTCAACCAAAGATGCCAAGGTAAGAACTTCATTTACAGTCAAATTCTTAGCAGCAATCGTTTCATAATATGGTTGTAAACGATTATCCATCGCGACAATCATTTGCTCAACGAGCTCTTCGATAGTTGTTTCGTCGCTGTATTCATAAACCGCTGGGAAGAGGTAACCTTCCAACTGATAAATAACTCCACTATCAGCAGCTGGTAAGCTGGCAAACAATTTTGGATAAGTAGCAACCATTCGATTAATAAAATCTTGGTTGGTCACAGTAGCCATAAATTGTTCTGTGGTAAATGGTGTTTTATCATTTTTATCTTCTGTCTTGGTATTATCTGTAATAGCCTGAGCAATTTGTGTCAGTGTATACCCTTCAACAATCAAAATCTTACCTGCGGCTTCTTTTTGAGCTGTCGGAGTGCCACTTTCTTGAAGTGCTTTGGCGATGTCATCCACAGACATATTTTGTTTTAAATTATAAAAACCACTTTGGAAATTATTATAACTCTTAATTTTAGAGTAGTAATTAAAAATAGTAGCATTCTTAATCAACTTGTTATCAACTAAAATTTTACCAATTTCTAAAGTTGAAGACCCTTCTGGAATCTCTACCTGAATAGCTTCTGTAGCTTTTGCATTAACTGGTTCCAGACTAGATTTTACCCACATATAACCAGTAACACCTGTCACTAGAACCGCCACTACAATAATCGACATGATAACAGAGACAATGCGTTTCGCAGCGTTATCTTGTTTTTTACGACGTTGCTTGCTTGTTCTGTGGGTTGTTCTTCTTCGGGGTTGTGTTTCCTGCATCTGCTTGTCTACTTCTGAAACAATAGCCGTTGTCTTTGGAGCTATAATCGTTTCCTCTAGTGAGATAACCTCTGTATCACCCGTTACAGCTGATACATCTTCCGTTGGAAATTCCAAAAATGTATCTTCCAAAGAAGACTTCTCTGAAAGGACAGGCTCAACTGGTTCGGAAACCAACGAGCTTGATGGAGCCTCGTCAAATTCTACAGTATTAGCCGCCACAAGGTTTCGTAGCTCTTCCAAGTTCCTCTCCACCGTATCTTGAGGAACCGGACTTGAAATGACTTCTTTTTCAATCACAAAAGTCTCTGGAGTAGCCAAAGTTTCTGATGTTGGCTCTTCAATACTTTCCGTCATCACTTCTGATTCTTGCTGTTCTTCTGGCAAGTATGAATCAGGGAAAGCAATACCTTCTACTTTTACAATTTCAGGCTCTCTATGGAGGGCTTTTTCTTCGGCAAGACTAGGCTGGAGCTCGTTGATAATTTCGTTACGCTTATCAACAAGAACATCCGCTGATTGTTCCGCCAAACGTTTCACCTTCAATTCTTCCAAATCTCGTAAAATTTGATCGCGGAAGCTTGAAGACTGCGTGTTTTTTTCATTCGTATCCTTTGTCACGCTGTTACTCCTTTCACACAGTTACTATACATTATATCTTAAAGGCTTATGAATTGCAAGAACTTCCCTTTCTACAAGGCTTTCCAGTACATATCACTCCATATTTGTCCTCCAAATTGCGACAAGGAGGGGCCAAAGTCTTCAAACTGGTTCATTTCATAGTAGCCAATCAGATACTCCTTACAGGTCAGGGAAACTCCTTCAAATCCTCCCGCTAAAGCCACTTCTTTTATGGCTGCCAACAAAAGAGTTCCCACTCCCTGTCCCTTATAGGTATCCGCTACGGATAGACTGGCAATAGCTAGGTGACTGCCTGTCGGCATGTCACTCTCTGTCAAGTAAAAAATATCGTCTGTCACAGTCTGCGAAACAGAGGGACAGGATAATAAATATCCTGCTATTTCCCCATCGTGTTCCATTATTAAACAGGTTTTACTCAAAGCATTCAGATAAATGGCAAGAACAGACTCAGCTATCCGTTCCTCTTTAGAAAAATTGGCATTTTCAATCAAAACAACTTGTTCTAAATCCGAAGGAGTAGCAAAACGAATTTCCATAATTTTCTCCCTTATATAGCGGAAAAACAGAGGCCATAGGCCTCCGTCTTTCTTTTTATTGGACGTTATTTGTGAGATTTGACAAGAGTCTTTCGAAGGAATATTCATAGGACTGAATATCACCAGCTCCCATAAATACATATACTGCATTGTCATGGTCTAAAAGTGGTGAAGTATTTTCAACTGTAACAAGTCCACCTTTTTTGTTGATTTTAGCCGCCAAATCTTCTACCTTAACCTGACCATTGTCTGTTTCACGCGCTGAGCCATAAATTTGAGCAAGGTAAACTGCATCTGCTCCATTCAAAGCATCTGCAAACTCATCGAGAAGCGCAATGGTACGAGTGAATGTATGTGGTTGGAAGATGGCTACCAACTCCTTGCTAGGATACTTCTGACGTGCCGCATCAATGGTTGCAATGATTTCCGTTGGATGGTGAGCAAAGTCATCAATGATAACAGTATCATTGACAATTTTCTCCGTAAAGCGACGTTTGACACCTCCAAATGTCTTCAAGTGTTCTGCAACCAGTTGCAAATCAAATCCAGCAATATAAAGATTAGCAATAACAGCTGTTGCATTCATCACATTATGCTTACCAAAGGTTGGAATTTGGAATTCTCCCAACTCTTCTTCACCATGGCGAACTTTGAATTGTGAACCATTAGTAGAAGGCTTCAAGTCATAGGCAACAAAATCATTATTGTCTTCCAAGCCATAATAGTAGATTGGAGCATTTGCCGTGATACGACGAAGTTGCTCATCTTCACCAAAAACGAAGAGAGCTTTTTTTACTTGCTTCGCATAATCATTGAAAGCATTGAAAACATCCTCTAGACTAGTGAAATAATCTGGATGGTCAAAATCAATATTGGTAATGATGCTGTATTCAGGATGGTATGGGGCAAAGTGGCGTTCGTATTCATCGGATTCGAACACAAAATACTGAGCATTTGCCGAACCGCGACCAGTACCATCACCAATCAAGAAGGTAGTATCTGTGATATTGCGCATAACATGTGCCAATAATCCCGTTGTGGAGGTCTTACCATGGGCACCAGCAACACCGAGGCTCGTAAAACCTTTCATAAATTCACCTAGAAATTCATGGTAACGTTTGTAGGTATAGCCCTGGGCATCAGCATAAGCGATTTCCACATTGTTATCTGGACGAAAAGCATTACCAGCAATCAATTCAACATCTGCTGTAATATTTTTCTCATCAAACGGTAAAATCTGAATCCCAGCTTGTTCAAGCCCACGTTGTGTAAAGTAGTATTTCTCTACATCACTCCCCTGAACCTTGTGCCCCATTTGATGCAACATAAGAGCAAGTGCGCTCATACCTGATCCCTTAATTCCGATAAAATGATAGGTTTTTGTCATGTTATCCCTCTTCTATATGTGTCAAATTCAATTCTTGTGCCACTTGGCGATCTCGTTGTTGTCTGCGTTCAGGATAGTTGTAAACCTGACTCTTTCTTAAAAAGTCATACGAATTTTTCTTTATAACCTGCTCCTGTTCTCTATCTTCTTTCTTCAAAGAATAGACAGCTGGCATATCAGCGAGAATATAGTCTGTCTGACGTAGGTTGTCCGCCAAACGTGTCAACCGACCTGCCTTAGATTCAGTTGTTGAAACGACAGGAGGTTTCACCACAACTTTAGCTGGTGCTGGTTTTTCATCTCTTAAGTAGGTTGCTGATCGTTTTTTCTTCAAGTCTTCTCTAGCCTGTTCACGAGCCAACTGCCCCTGTGTTTTCACTGGAGAAGGCTTCGTTTTAGTCAGTTGCTGAAGGCGTTCCTTGCGAGAATAATGGCTTGGCTTAGCTTCAAACAGAGGAGGCAGGAGCTCATCTTCCGTTTGTGCTACTGGTTTTGCCGACGCAACTCGCTGTGAATCGGTAGACCCGCTAAATTCCTTTTCTTGATAAGGTCCCCTGATATTGCTAATCAGGTCGCTCTCATCATATAAACTCATAATTGGATTTTCTCCAACTAGTACCTCATCATCTGCGACTAGTGGAAATCTTTTTTCATGTCTAATCATAAGTCATCCTTTCGAACCCTTATTATACCATACTTAGGCCTTATTTCCTAATTCTACGCTGAGTCAACTGATTCCATATCACTCAATCCCTAAAATCTCACGAATATCCTCAACCGTCAAATTCGCTCGGCTTTCATTGCCATCAAGGACTGTTTTGACAAGGTTCTTTTTATTTTCTTGTAATTCTTGAATCTTCTCTTCGATTGTCCCTCTAGTAATCAGGCGATAGCATTCAACCTTCTCAGTCTGCCCCATGCGATGAGCCCGGCTGATAGCCTGTGCTTCCACGGCAGGATTCCACCAAAGGTCGACTAGGATGACTGTGTCTGCACCTGTCAAATTCAAGCCAACGCCACCTGCTTTCAAGGAAATGAGAAAGGCATCTCGACTTCCTGCATTGAAGGCCTGTGTCATTTCTTGGCGTTGGTTAGCAGGGGTTGAACCAGTCAAAGTATAGGATGTCATCCCAATTTCTACCAGCTGTTCTTCTATTTTTTCCAGCATATTTCTGAATTGGGAGAATATCAAGACCCTGTGTTCACCTTCTTTTAGCTGCAAGAGTAATTCTTTCAAACTATTAAGTTTGCCACTCTCACCACTAAACTCTTCCATGAAAAGGCTGGGGGTATCACAGATTTGACGTAAGCGAGTAATTCCTGATAGGATTTCTATCTTACTACGATTGATTTGAGCATCATCTGCGCCAGCTATTTGAGTCCGCATTTGTTGAAGCTGGGCTAGGTAGATGGCTTTTTGTTCATCTGTTAGTTCATTAAGTACATTGACTTCTATCAAATCAGGCAATTCCTGAAGAACGTCTTCCTTATGACGTCTGAGAACGAAGGGTTGAATGGTCCGCGCAATGTCCTTGGCTGCTAATTTACCGAAGTCTTGTTTACCTGGCAATAAACCTGGTAAGACAATTTGGAAAATGGACCAGAGTTCCGTCAAATGGTTTTCAATCGGCGTACCTGAGAGGGCAAAGCAATTCCCAACCTCAAACTCACGCAGTAGCTGTGCAATCTTAGATTGGGCATTCTTCATGACCTGCGCCTCATCTAAAATGAGGTAGTCAAAGCGTTCCTGTCTATAGAGTGCAACATCCTGTCTGAAGGATGGATAGGAGGTAACTAAGACTTGGTGACCATTGGCAATGATCTCTTCACGCTGTTCCTTGTTTCCATGGACAACAGCCACATCTAAATTTGGAGCAAACCGCTTGCACTCATCTAACCAGTTATAAATCAAGCTAGACGGTGCCAATATTAAAACTTTGGAATCTTTTGTCATCCGACTGGACAGAAAGGCGATCGTTTGCAAGGTCTTTCCAAGCCCCATGTCGTCAGCTAAAATTCCACCAAAACCATACGTATCCAGCATAGTCAACCACTTAAGCCCTGTCTGCTGATAATCCCTAAGCGACGTTGTTACTTCCACAGCAGGAAGCGGGAACAAATCTGGCTGAGCTAGATAGCTTGCCATTTCCTCAAATTCCTTGGAGAAACTGACTTGGTTGAATTGTGACAAGGATTGAGCCAATTGGTAACCGGCAAGAGCATGGACTTGTACCTGCCCTTCCTTACCATGACGGGCCCGCAGATAGATTAGGGTTTGACTGATTTTCTTGGTTTCCTCATCAAAAACAAATACCTTACCGCTCGGGCTAGTATAGTGGTCCTCTTGATTCAGCAAGGCTGTAATCGCCTGATCGATTTCAGATTGTTCAATACCTGATAAGTCAAACGAAATATCCAAAAGTGAGCCGTTACGCACAATTTCTAATTGAGGTTTGGCTTCAATATATAAAGCCTGGAGCCTTTCTGCTAGATGAACCTGCCCCATTTTTTGTAATATAGGCAATTGTTGTTGGAAAAATGGATAGAGCTCCTGCTGACTAAGAGCCGCTCTCTGGGCATGATATGTCCCCCTAAAGCCAGCTAAACGAATAGCCTGATAGACCCTATCCAAATGTTGGAAATGGCTGGCAAAAGGCAGGAGAGCCAAATCCTCTTCACTCCTTACCTTACGTCCATCAAAATCCAAAACCAATTGGAGTGATAAACTTTCATTTGCCTCCATCTGAATATGAAATTCTGGCTTGAAATCATGAATGATGAAGCGTTTAGGTGCCTTAACAGTCCCAATTGTCTGCAAATCCAGCAAGCTTAAAGCCAGACGATTTTGGTCAGGGAAATCCACCTGCACTTTTCTCAAACCTGATTCGGTTGGAACAAGTTCTGAAATTTGGTAAATCAGATGTTCTTGATGGCGATTGACACTATAAACCGTGCCATTTACTAAGAGATAGCGCCCATGAAAAAGAGGTCGGACTGTTTTTTCATGAATAACCATTTCAATCATCTGCGTGTGAACGGTCACCTCAAAATGATAGAGCCCTTCCTCACCTGTCAACGGAAGAACCATCAAGGAGGAATAGGACTGCTGTTGATAGGAAAAGTTAAAATGTTCTAGCTGATTTAACAGCTCCAACCCCTCCTCAAAATAGGCTTGTGGCAGACGAAAATATCGTCCAAAATGAGTAAGAATATCCGAATCTATACCAACTTTCTCTGGTACCAAGGCCCAGAGAAAATCCAGGAGAGCCTGACTTGGTTCATCAAAATTTTCATAAGTAACTTGCTCATAATAATTTTTACCTATCTGATAGTGACCGTTGGCTTTCACAATGCGCAAAAAAGCTCCGATGTCCCGCACAATGTACGAACGTGTATCTGGCAAGCGGGTAATTTTCAAGGTCCAATCTATCTGACGATCATAGGGCAATAAGCTCCCCTCAACTGATAACTGATACTTAAGCCCCAGTTCAGGTTCTGGCCGCAAAATCTCATCTAAAAAGAGACCGCCAAAATAAGTCCGACGGACGGTTTCCTTATGTTGTTCACCATCTTCTTTCAAAGACTGCTTCATATCCTTGCCTGAGGCATCATTTTTTAAAAAATACTCCGTGGCAGCTAGGTGTTGACAGTAGCCCTTACTTTGAAATAACTGGCAACTACACTGTAAATCGCTATCTACATCGCCGTAAGTAAAGCGCTCACCAGCAATATCCAGTACCATCTTTCCATTCTCACTATGAAGAACAGTCAGTTTTCCAGCCTCGTACAAATCAATTCCTTCTTGGCGAATCCGCCCTGGCATCATGCGACCCATTCTAACTCCTTTATCCTTCAACCAATCATCAGCTCTTCTGTAAAATATATAAATATTATCTTTTCATTATAGCATATTTTCAATTTGAATTGTTTAAAGGCTCTATAATTTCTGTAGTGGGTAAATCCACTGTAGAGATTATGGAGCCTTTTTGAGTATATACAAAAAGTCCCATATGACCTATAATGAAAAGCAACCACACTCACATTAGAAAGACTCATATGGAACAACTTTATCATACCACAGAACTAATTGGAATCAAAGACAAAAACATCAAAATTCTCTTCATTTTGAAACATCAGACCCATCTAGAAATCAGGGCAAAGCTAGATTACGACAGCCCTGGTTATCCTCATTGCCAAGGAAAGTGTATCAAGTACGACTTTCAAAAGTCGTCAAAGATTCCGATTTTGAATTGTCAGGGCCTTCCGACCCTCCTCTTGCTTAAGAAACGGCGGTTTCAATGCAAATCTTGCCAAAAAGTGACTGTAGCTGAGACAACTCTAGTCAAGAAAAACTGTCAGATTTCCCTACCTATTTGGGAGAAAGTGACACAACTCCATACAGAAAACATGACCAATATAGCCATCGCTAGGAGATTACATATCTCCGTATCGGTCGTCCAGAGGAAACTGGCTCAGTTTCAATTTGAGCATGATTTTACGAAATTACCAAAAGTCTTGAGCTGGGATGAATTTAGTCGGAACAAGGGAAAACTCGCCTTTATTGCTCAGAATTTTGAGACGAGATCGATTGTGACCATTCTTGACAACAACCGCCAAACCACCATCAAGAACTATTTCTACAAGTATCCTAGGGCAGTCAGAGAAACTGTCGAGGTCGTGACCATGCTATGTTTAGACCATACTCCAAATTGGCTATCCCCTTCGCTCTCCTATCTCTAGGCTCAGGCTGAAACAGTCTATTCCCAGACTGTTTCACTCCCAAGAGCTAAAATTGTCCTTGATAGATTTCACATTATACAACACCTGAGCCGTGCTATGATGACGACTAGAATTGATATTATGAAGACTTTCGATACGCGTTCCCTACCTTATCGATCCATGAAAAATCACTGGCGTATTCTCCAAAAAGATAGTCGAAAACTGTCTCGAAATCGCTTCTATTCCCGCACTTTTGGGCAAACAGTAACACCGAGAGAGGTTGTCCAGAAGACATTGGATTTCTCAAATGAATTGAAATTCTATTACGAACTCTACCAGATCCTTCTCTTCCATTTCCAAGAGATGAACTCGAAATATTTCTTCGAGCTTCTAGAAGACAATTTGGATCTTGTCAATCCTGCCTTTAAAACTGTTTTTAAAACTTTTCTAAAGTATAAAACGTACATCACGAACGCCATGGAGCTTCCATATTCCAACGCTAAGCTGGAAGCGACCAATAAACTCATCAAAGACATCAAGAGGCAAGCGTTCGGCTTTAGGAACTTTACGAACTTTAAAACCAAGATATATATTGCTTTGAACATCAAAAATGAGAGAACGAATTTCGTCCTCTCTAGGTGTTAGCTTTTCGTCTACCCACTACAGTTGACAATGAGCCTGTTTAAATAGGTATCAAAAAACACCAGCTGGTAAACTGGTGTCTCTAATGAATAGCTAAATAATAAATCGTTGCTTGCCACATTTTCAAGATTGTTTTTCCGCTTTTCCAAAGCCAAAATAGGGCAAATAGCAGGAAAACAACTGCCACTACTACGTTAATCAAGCCTTTTCCATCCAAGAAAAACTTGAAAAAGAAGACGGTCACACAAGTGAGCAAGGCAAGGAGTAAGACATGAATCAGAACTCCCAACCAGCCCAGTCAATAGCGAATTCCAAAGGGAGGGTGTTTCTTTTCATCGAAGTCTGCTAGACCAGTCAAAAACTCAACTAGCAACTCACCAAAAAATTCCATACTAGCTTACCTTTCTTAGCTGTCGGTAATATTTGGTTCGTCGAATCATCATCTTGATAGCCTTAAAGGAAAGTAAGGTTAGCATACTAGCCACGAATAGACAAAAAAGGAATATCACAACCAATGGCTGTTTATACTGATGATAGACCATAATTGAACCGCCAGTAAAGGCGATAAAATAGGATGCCAAAGTCACAAAATTGAGCCAAATGAAAGCCACCAGTCCCAGCCAATACCGAAGACCGAAAGGTTTATACTGACTGTCTTCATAAAATACAAGAAAAAATGATGAAAAAGAAAGCAATATCAAAAAAGAACGCCAAATCGGAACCGCTACCATACCAACACCTCCAAGTCCATTCTAGCATATTTACGAATAATTGCAAAGAGGGAGTGGGACAGAACTCGCAAATTGTTAAAAGAGGCTAAATTCCCAAAGTAAGTTCTAGTCTGTCTTAAAAACTGGAAATTAGACTGAGACAAGGAAATAAGGTAGAACTTACTTTGGGACAAGTTGGTAACTGACAATGAAAAACAAACACTTAACTCTCTCTGATCGCAATGATATTCAAATAGGAATTGAACAACTTAAGCCCTTCTCAGCTATCGCTGTTAAGCTAGGAAAAGACCCGTCCACAATCTCAAAAGAAGTTCGGAGAAATAGGGTGATAAATGAGAACTCTAGTACCTCCAATTGTGAGGCCTGCCCTTTACTCAAAAAGGCTCCATACGTTTGTAATGCCTGTCCGAAAAAGAGAAACAACTGCGGATACCAGAAACAGTTCTACTACGCAAAAAGAGCTCAGCTTGATTATGAAGCTAAGCTCTCAGACTCGAGAACAGGTGTTGCACTAAACAAGGACGAATTCTATCGCATGGATGAGATTGTTTCTGCTGCCATCCAAAAGGGGCAACACCTCAACCACATCATCGCCTCAAACGAACTTTCGGCATCCAGAGCTTCTATCTACCGATACCTTGAAAAAGGCTATCTGTCCACAAAGCCCATTGATTTCCCCCGTGTCGTGAAATTCAGAAAGCGGAGAACCAGAAACCTACAACCCATTCCTAAAACTGCCAAAGAAGGACGGTCTTACGAGGACTTCCAACGCTTTCTCATAGAGAAAGGAAGCAGCTATTGGCTGGAAATGGACACCGTTACTGGACGGATCGGCGGAAAGGTACTTCTCACATTTAACCTCTCCTTCTGTAACTTTATCTTCGCTCGATTACTTGATAATAAAACAGCTAATGAGGTCGCTAAACATCTCTACGTTATCAAGAACGATCTGCATCAGAATGAGATGGACTTCTGCGAACTATTCCCTGTCATTCTGACCGATAATGGTGGTGAATTCGCTAGAGTGGACGACATCGAAATGGATGTTCGTGGAGAATCTAAGCTATTCTTCTGTGACCCCAATCGTTCTGACCAGAAAGGGAGAATTGAGAAGAATCACACACTTATCAGAGACATTCTTCCTAAAGGAAGTTCGTTTGATAACTTGACACAGGAGGACATCAACCTGGTTTGTTCGCATGTCAACAGCGTCAAACGAGCTTCTTTCAACGGAAAATCCGCCTATGAACTCTTTACATTTACCTACGGTGAGGAATTGGCAACGCTTTTGGGAATCTCTAAAATTGACCCTGAGAACGTCATCCAATCACCTCGATTACTAGATAAGTAATTGCTAGTTTTTATTAAAAAATAATTTCAAAATAGAAAGGAACTTGTCCCATCCAAAATTCCAGATAGCTAGAACTTACTTTAATACTCAACAAAAATCAAAAGCAAACCAGTCAAGTGTTTTTAAACCATTGTCTACTAACAATTGGTTTTAAAATAGACCAATCTAACTCTCGTATTACTTCTTGAAGCTTGTTTATCACATCGTCTAGTGTTTTAAAAGCTTTATTCTTAAACCCTCTCTTTCGAATCTCAGCCCAAACTTGTTCAATTGGATTCATTTCAGGAGTATAGGGAGGAATAAACTCAAAACCAATATTATGTGGTTTCTCTAAGGTACTTGATTTATGCCAAACGGCATTGTCCATCACTAATAAAATATAATCGTCAGGATAAGCTTCAGATAGTTGTTTGAGAAAAACATTCATCCAATCTGTATTACAGCCCCCAGCGATAATGAAGAAGGACTCTCCTGTATGGGCATCAACAGCACCATAGCAATAGCGATACTCACGAATATAGTGACTATGTACATGCGGTCTCACCCCTTTTGGTGCCCAGGCCTTCCCAATTTTACTGATCCGACCGAAACCCGCCTCATCTTGATACATTAGCCTGACTTTATGATAGCGACGACTATTCTTGAAGCGCTTTCCTGTTTTCGTGAATGAAGATTTTATTTTTAGACGCTAGAATCGTTTCGGCGTCTGCTTTTTTAGGGTGTTCTGGTCTTGGCGTCACTTTGCGCCAACCATGGCGTTTAAGAATGGCATAGAATCCTTCCTTGGTCGTAGGGTGTCCAACCCGTTTCTGATAAGCTTCATAGAGAGAGTTTATCGTCACAAATTCGCCATTTAGTGAGGCTGTTAACTGTTCTTTTAGAAACGCTTCCTCTTCTTGAAGGGTTAAATATTGACGGTTCCGTCCACCTCGCGTTTCTCTTACTAGAGCTGAAATCCCCTCAAGTTCGTACTTGCGCTGTAAGGACCAGATTGTATACTTTGAATAGCCGATGAGGTTAGTGATTTCCTTATAGCTAAGACCTTCTGCTCTGAACAAGATAACTTGAAGTCGTCTATGAAATGGAGAATAGGTTTTATCTTTCAAATAAGTTTTTAATTCTTTCGTTTGTTCGATAGTAAGTTTCATAAATCTATTATAGGTTAGTTTTTGTTTTTTGAATAGTATAAGACGTCTCAGAGCCAGTAACTTTAGTGTACTCTTTTTTTCAACATTTTCAACCCTAAAACTCACTATTATCAACATTTTTAGTCAAAAACAGAACTTAGTCTGAGACTAAATTCTGTTGATGTTATGCAGTTGTCTCAGTGTAACTTCTAGAAGGACGGGAACTAGAACTTACTTTGAGAATTTACCATTGTTAAAAGAGTTCGTCAACAAGTCCTTATTTCTAGTTGTTGAGCTGAAATAGTCTATCCCCAGACTGTTTCACTCCCACCCCCGCACAGCTCAAAAGGTTCAGTGAACCTTTTGAGGTTGGAAATAGAGCGAACTTTGTTCGCAACAGTCGTAATGGTCAGATTTGGAGTGTAAAACACGAATTGCTGAGATTTGCTTCGCAAATACTATCTCCAACCTTTAACAGTCCACTGGACTGTTAAACCCAATCAACCACTGCGCTGAGATGTTGACCCGAACTCTGAGAAGCGTGGCTGGACTTTTTGCCCAGCCTTACTTCCGTTTCCGTGCGATCAGATGAATCGGTGTCCCTTCAAATACAAAGGCCTTGCGGATTTGATTTTCCAAGAAACGCATATAGGAGAAGTGCATGAGCTCTTCTTCGTTGACAAAGACCACAAAGGTCGGTGGTTTAGTCGCAACCTGAGTCGCGTAGAAAATCTTGAGACGTTTGCCCTTGTCGGTCGGCGTCGGGTTAATAGCAATGGCGTCCATGATAACATCGTTGAGAACAGCCGATGGAATACGGGTATTCTGACTTTCACTGATAGCCTTGATCATCTCAGGCAACTTATGCAAGCGTTGTTTGGTCAAGGCTGACACAAAGATAATCGGTGCGTAAGACAAGTATTGGAACTGGTCACGAATATCGTCTTCCCACTGCTTCATGGTATGGTTGTCTTTTTCAAGCGTGTCCCACTTGTTGACTACGATAATCATCCCCTTACCAGCTTCATGGGCAAAACCTGCGATGCGTTTGTCATACTCACGGATACCTTCTTCGGCATTGATAACCATCAATATGACATCTGAGCGTTCAATGGCACGCATGGCACGCATGACAGAGTATTTCTCCGTATTCTCATAGACCTTACCAGACTTGCGCATTCCTGCAGTGTCAATCATAGTAAACTCTTGACCTTCAGGGTCTGTAAAGTGCGTATCAATAGCATCACGAGTCGTTCCAGCAACAGGCGACGCAATCACGCGCTCTTCACCCAAAATAGCGTTAATCAAACTGGATTTACCAACGTTTGGACGACCAATCAAGCTGAACTTGATAATATCTGGATTTTCTTCTGCTTCCTGAGCTGGTAGGTTTTCAATGATAGCGTCCAAGACATCCCCTGTTCCGATACCGTGTACAGAAGATACTGGATAAGGATCTCCAAGACCGAGTGAATAGAAATCGTAGATGTCATTCCGCATTTCAGGGTTATCGACTTTATTGACAACCAAAATAACTGGTTTGTTTGTCTTATAAAGGATACGCGATACATACTCGTCAGCATCCGTCACACCTTCTTTGCCTGATACAACAAAGACGATAACGTCTGCTTCATCCATAGCAATCTCAGCCTGATGCTTGATTTGTTCCATGAAAGGTGCATCCACATCATCAATACCGCCTGTATCAATCAGGGAAAACTTACGGTTGAGCCACTCACCAGTAGCATAAATACGGTCGCGGGTCACACCTTCCACGTCTTCTACGATAGAAATACGTTCCCCCGCAATACGGTTAAATAGTGTTGATTTACCAACGTTGGGACGGCCAACGATGGCGATAGTTGGTAGAGCCATAGCTCCTCCTCTTCTAATATAGTCGTTTTCGTTTATCTTTTATTACGTCGACGCATGAGGAAACTTCGTTTCCCTATTTCCAACTTCAAATAATGTCATCATTATTTGAACTCGCTTTGCCGTACTCCAGTACTGTCTGCAGCTTTTGATGTGAACTTGGTTCACTTTATCTCCAATCTCAAACTGTCTCCCAGACAGTTTGAGCGAGTACTAAAAGCAAATAAAAAGACTATAACTTACAATAGTTTATTTTTTTCTAATACAGCCCTCGTTTCAGGCTGCTCTGGCTGACCAAACTGGGCAACCATACGCTCAGACCAGGTTTCTGTCTGACGAGCTCCAGCATAGTCTGTCTGAACTTGGTCGTAGGCTTGGATTACTTCCACGCCTTGCTCCACATATTCTTCCTGAAAGACAATGGTTTCACTTGCCAAACGTGGTTTAACAGGATGTTTTTGGGCTGGTCGACCCAGGGCAATGCAGAAAATTGGATAGGTATAATCTGGCAAGTTGAACAGCTCTGCTATTGCCAAGGCCTTATGGCGAATCATACCGATAAATACGCCACCGTAACCTAAGCTTTCCGCTGCCAAGAGGGCGTTTTGCTCTGCTAGGCTCGCATCAACAGAAGAAATCAGGAGATTCTCTGTTCCTTTGGCATCAAAGTCTGAACCATGGAGTTGAGCCGCCTTGCTGGCACGATTATGGTCGCCCACAAAAACCAGAATAGCCTGAGCCTGTAAAATAGCTGGCTGAGGCACCAGGTCATAGAGAGCCTGTTTTTTCTCCTCCGATTGCACCACAATGATGGAATAAGACTGGAAATTCTTCCAGCTAGACGCAGCTCGCCCAGCTGATATAATAGCTTGCAAATGTTCCGCCTCAATGGGCTCTTCCGTAAAACGACGGACGGAAGTATGGTTCAGCATCAAATCAATGGTTTCATTCATCGGCGGTTATTTCCTTTCAAATGCAAATCGCGAGCCAGATAGCGAATCCGCTCCATTACCCGTTTGGCCTGCCAGGTCTCATCACCAGACTTACCAGAGGCGAAATGACGCTCCAAATCATCAAAGGAGAAATTGGAGGTAAAGAAGGTCGGCAGATTTTCCTGCATGCGGTATTGAAGAATGACCTGCAGCACATCGTCACGTACCCAAGGACTATGTTGCTCCGCTCCGATGTCATCTAGCACCAAGACCTGAGCCATCTTGATTTCATCAATTCGCTCCTTGACAGAACCATCTTTGATGGCATTTTTTATGTCTACCACAAAGGTTGGATAATGAAGCATAGTGGTTGATTGAAGATGAGTCTTAGACAAGAGATTGGCTAAATAAGCCATCAAATAACTTTTTCCAATACCGAAATTGCCATAGATGTAGAGGCCTTTTGGTTTTTCCTCAAATCGTTTGACAAAATCTGCAATAGCCAGCATGACTTCCACACGATTTTCATCACTCTTATCAATATCCGCCACTGTTACATTCTTCAAACTCGCAGGCATATTGATGAGCTGGATACGGTTCTTGATAGCTTCCAAACGACGGTATTCGACCAATTCTTCTGTCTCAAGATAAGAAACATCCGCATAGCCCTCATTCATGACTAAAACCGGTTGATAGCCTTTTGCAATATAAGTCTCATCCTGCTTGACAAAGAGGTCGCGCTGACTGATATATTCCAAAAACTTGGAAATGGAGAGTGTGATTTCCTGCTGGGTCAAACCTTCTTTTTTGATAAAAGCAGCGACTTCAGGATCACTCACTATCTCCTGATAGAGTTGCTGATAAGATTTTGGACTTGGATTGGTTGTTTGCGACAACCTGTCTTGAACTGATTTCATCAGCTACCTCCTTTGTTTTCCATTTCTTCTAATTCACGATAAAGAGCCGCCAGCTTGGCTTGACCTTCCTGCGTTTGTCCTTGCTGAACCTCTTCCTTACTCCACTCAGGCACATTGCTTTTCTGTGGCTGGCTAGACTTGGTAACAACTTGACCCGTCTTCAACTCTCTTAGGTAAAGAACAGCTGCCTCTGCACTGCCAATTCCCTTGTAGGAAAAATCATTGCCCAGCTTCATAGCGTATTTTTCATTTAGATTGGCTGAGTCGACCTTATTAAAGGTATAGAGAACCAAGACATTGATAACTTCGTCAAGCAGACCCAAATTGGCCAAATCCGTCAAGCATTTTCGTTCTGTTGCGGTCACTGCTGCCTTCCGTTGCTCCTTGATAAAGGACAGGAAGGTTAGGCTGGATTTTGATTTCGCTTCACGAACAATGGCTTGTTCTTGGGCAGTGAGATTGGTGCTTTCTGTTGGCAATGACTGACGTGACTGCTGCAAGCGTTTGGTCGAGATCGTCTGTCCAATAGCTGTTGCTTTAGCCTGCCGATAGGTTTCCAACCAGGTCCACCCTGCCTGCTCTGCTATGTAACTAAGCGCAATAATATCCTCAGCTTCATCCTGAAAAAGAAGCTTATCTTTAGCCATTAATGCCTTGAAGGCAGACCAGTCAAAATCATGTTTCGGTTCAAAAACAACTGGAGCCTGCCCATCCATGGTAAAGACCTGAGAAAATGTTTTTGAAATATTTTGTTCTTGATTGGGTTGGTGAACAAGCAGATTCTCCATACTTGACTCCCCAATCTTCCTTGCCAACAAGTTCTTATACAAGGGTTTCGCTAGAAAACTTTTTACGGTCAGAGGGGCTTGTAGCGCCAAACCTGTTAATTCATCTGCACGATAGAGTTCTAGGAGCCTCATGGCAGTCAGAACATCCAGAGCCTTCTCCAAACGATTCATTCCAAAATCCATGTGATTGAGAATGACAGTCCATTTGTAACGTCCTTGCCCTTGATCGGCAAAACTATAAAAGTAATAATAAAGCGCTAATGCATCAAAACCGATAATCGGCTGGTAGCATTGGCTAAGACTGACAATATCAGGTGTAAACGGGCTGATTTTTATATAGGCAAATAAATCATTTGGTTTCATCTTTTTTTTCCGGTTTTACCTTACTTCCTTTGGAAATCATCTGTTTAAGCAAATTTTCTAGCTCTCCAACATCTTTGAAAGAACGATAAACCGATGCAAAACGCACATAGGTGATTTCATCCAATTCGACCAATTCTTCCATTACCAAATTCCCAATGACATCGGATTCTATTTCACTATCACCTTGTGCTCGAACCTTCTGTTCAATCCGATTCACCACTTCATCAATATCATCGGTTGACACAGGGCGCTTTTGAGCAGAACGAATAATCCCATTGAAAATCTTTTCACGTGAAAACTGCTCTCTAGTTCCGTCTTTTTTCACAACGACTAGAGTTTTCTCTTCAATCCGTTCATAGGTGGTAAAACGTTGACCACATTGGTCGCAGGAACGACGACGACGGATGGTATTGCCATCTTCAGCCTGACGACTATCAATGACACTTGATTTCAAACTCTGACATTTTGGACAACGCATACTCTTTCTCCTACATAAACTTTATCACTTCAGTATAGCATAAAAATGACAAAAATAAAAGAAAGCGAGAATTACTCACTTTCTACCAATAATTCACCTTGCTTCTTCAATCGACTGGCAACCCATTCACGAACCAGGCGGTAGACAACCGCAAAAATTGGGGTAAAGAAGACCATACCAAGTAGACCAAACAAATTACCACCAATCAAGGCTGCAGCCAGGGTAAAGAGAGTCGGAAGACCAACTGATTGACCAACCACGCGCGGGTAAATCACATTCCCTTCAATCAACTGAAGAATCTGGAAGAGCACGATAGACCAGAGTGCCAAGAGCGGATTTTGTACCGCCACAAAGAGAGCACTAATCAAACACGCTGAAAAGGGACCGATATAAGGTACAAACGATAGGACCCCAGCCAAAATACCAGCCATGCTGGCATAAGGAATTCCTGAGAGCGAATAACTAACAAAGACAAGTATCCCAATGATACATGCCTCAACAATCTGACTCATCAAGAATCGGTCATAGGTATCAACAATAACTTCTCCAATATAGTTCACTACTCTGACAGCCTTCTCTGGCAAGGTAGCCTGCAAGAACTTTCTCGTCATCGCCTGCAAGTGTTCCTTGCTCCCTAAAATCGCTAGAGTGAAGAAGAAAGCCATTATCAACGTCATAGTGTTCGAAAAAATCCCCGTCACATTGGACACCAAGCCAGATAAAATCGGTGTGACCAAACTTGAAATAAGTGTTAAATTCTTCAACTGATCCAAAAAGCTGGCAATCTGGTCTCCGATTTGTCCCGACAAAAGACCATTTGATTCAAGAAAATTAGTTAGGGCATTTACCGATTTTGGAATGGCTGTGCTGCTAACCGAAACCAGTTCTGAAACAGTCGTCACCAATGTAGGAAGAACAATCACCACCAGTCCTGTCACAATTAAAGCAAATCCAATTAATACTCCAACAATTGCCAAAGACCGCTTGGATTTCTTTAAAAAAGAAATTTTTTCAAACTGATCTTCTAATTTTTTCATGGGAACATTGAGAATAAAGGCAAAAATAGCTCCAATAAAAAGCGAATTCATACTGCCTAATAATTGTTGAATAGCCCCATAAATACTAGACCAGTTGAGAACAGCTAACAATGTCGCTCCAGATAAGAGTATCAATATGACTTTTTCTTTAAATGATGTATTCATAACTTTTCCATTCTTACTTATTGGCTATTATTTTATCACACGCTTATAGAAAAAGAAAGAGGGGCTGGACAAAAAGACCAACCTCTCTTTTCAAAGTTCGTGTCAATATCTCAGCGCAGTGGTTGATTGGGTTTAACAGTCCAGTGGACTGTTAAAGGTTGGAGATAAGATTTGCGAAGCAAATCTCAGAAGTTCGCGTTTCACACTCAAAATCTGACCTCTACGACTGATGCGAACAGAGTTCGCTTCATCTCCAACCTCAAACTATCTCCCAGACAGTTTTGTAGCGAACTTTGTTCGTTCTATTTCCAACTTCCAACTGTCCCCCAGACAGTTGGAACTATGCGGGGTGGGAGTGAAACAGTCTGGGAATAGACTGTTTCAGCTCGACAACTAGAAATAAAGACTTGTTGACGAACTCATTTTTGAAAAATAGAGTTCTTTCCCGCTCCCCTCTCTACTCTAAATCAATCGCGCATGGCATATCCGACACCACGAACTGTTTTTATATATGAATCTTGATGTGGCAAATCCAGTTTACCACGTAGATAGCGAATATATACATCGACGACATTGGTCTCAGAAGCCGCTTCATATTTCCAAACACGCTCAAGAAGTTGTTCTCGACTAACAGGCTCTGGGCTATTCATTAAGGTTGCCAACAGATCATACTCTCGGCGGGTCAAATTAATCAATTCATCACCTCGAGTCACTGTTCGATTTTGAAAATCAACCTTCAAATCACGATAGGCCGCATGCATGTGAACCTGTTTACAGTTATTGTCAATAAAATCACGACCACGAAAAATCGCAGAGATTTGCTCCACTAAATCACTGATGACAAAGGGCTTCACCACGTAGGAAACAGCATAAGAGAGGACTTCTTCCCCATATTGACTAACTTCTGTCGGCTCAACTACCACAATCATGACCGTGGCTGGTTTTATCGCTAATAGTTCTGTAGCCAATTCCTTGCTGGACATGTCTGAAAGCTGAAAACTCATCAGAATCAAGTCAAAATCCGTTTCATGTGCCAAGGACATAGCCTCTTTCCCTGTCGATGCATAATCAACAAGATAGTCTTTTTTCTGCAATTCCATGGAAACAAAATGCGAGAGATTGCGTTCTTTACCAGCAATCAAAATTTTCTTAGCCATTGTCCATCCTTTTCTATTCTTTCAAATGGTGTAGGAATCGTATTATGACTAGAAAGAAGGGCGCTTCCACGCCCATCTTTTCTATTTTGATTCGCTATACCAGTCGTAATGGAAGATTCCTTCTTTATCTTTACGGTTATAAGTGTGAGCACCAAAGTAGTCACGTTGTGCTTGAATCAAGTTCGCTGGCAAGTTTTCAGCACGGTAGCTATCGAAGTAGGTAATAGCTGCTGAGAATGTTGGTACAGGAACTCCTGCTTGAACTGCCAAGGCAACAACATCACGAACTGCCTGTTGATACTTAGCTGTTACATCAAGGAAGTACTCATCCAAGAGCAAGTTTGCCAAGTCTTCATCACGTCCGTAGGCATCTGTGATTTTTTGCAAGAAGCGAGCGCGGATGATACAACCTGCACGCCAGATTTTTGCGATTTCACCAAATGGCAAGTTCCAGTTGTTTTCTTTTGATGCTACGCGCAACTGTGCAAAACCTTGTGCATAAGACATGATTTTTGAGAAGTACAACGCTTGACGGATTTTTTCTACCAATTCAGCCTTGTCGCCTTCGTATGCAAACGGAGCTGGTTTTGGAAGGACCTTGCTTGCTGCTACACGCTCATCTTTGTAAGTTGAGATATAACGAGCAAATACAGATTCTGTAATCAATGACAATGGCACACCCAAGTCAAGTGATGATTGGCTTGTCCATTTACCAGTTCCCTTGTTACCAGCCGCATCCAAAATGTAGTCAACGATTGGTCCATCTTGACCTTGATCGTCTTTACGTTTCAAAATATCTGCTGTGATTTCAATCAAGTAGCTATCCAATTCGCCTTTGTTCCACTCAGTAAAGATGTCAGCCATTTCATCCACTGACAAACCGAGCAAGTGTTGCATGAGGTCATAAGACTCCGCAATCAATTGCATGTCGCCATACTCGATACCGTTGTGTACCATTTTTACGTAGTGACCAGCTCCATCTGGACCGATATAAGTCACACATGGTGCTCCATCTTCTGGTGCTTTTGCTGAAATTTCTTCCAAGACATCTGCCACCAATTCGTAAGCTTCTTTTTGACCACCAGGCATGATAGATGGACCTTCAAGGGCTCCTTTTTCACCACCAGATACACCTGTACCGATGAAGTTAATACCTGAGTTTGCCAATTCTTTTGAACGACGGATAGTGTCTTCGTAGAAAGTATTACCACCATCGATCAAGATGTCACCTTCATCCAAGTGTGGCAAGAGCGCTTGAATGGTTGCATCTGTACCAGGACCAGCTTGAACCATAAGCATGATGCGACGTGGTTTTTCGATAGATGCCACAAAGCTTTCCACATCGTAACTTGGTACCAAGTTTTTGCCTGGATTGCTTGCAACAACATCTTCTGTTTTATCAGCAGAGCGGTTGTAAATAGCTACTGAGTAGCCACGTGATTCAACGTTAAGTGCAAGGTTGCGGCCCATAACGGCCATCCCTACAACACCAAAATTTGCTTTAGTCATTTGTTTACTCCTCTAATTTGTATCCCCTTCATTATACACCGAATGGGGAAAGTTGACAAGAATTTTCAGATAATTTAACTATCTTGCCAATCTGAGTTAGTCCTCATCTCCAAATAACCCTTGTAATTGGGCAAAAGGACTATTGGCTTCTTTTTTCTCTTGAGCTTTTTGTTGAAAATCTTCCTCAGTCATTAAAGCCCAAGCTTGACCAGATGGTAGGTCGGTTCCTGCCTCTTCCTCCGGTGTCAATACCTTGATAGGAATGGCTAGGAGAATATTATCTGCTACACTCTCATCAAGGACAATGTGGTCATCTTCTACTACCAGTACCATATCCTCATCAATCAAATCTTGTTCTTTAAGAACTGCTTCATTGGCAACAAAAAGTTCATTGACGTTTTGGACCTCATGCAAAACAACTGGTTTCAGAGAACGACTGGATGCCAAGGTAATATCATAAGTCATCTGATAGTCCAAGAAAAAGAAACCTGATTCAAAGCGGATATTTCCAGTGACTTGGACTGGCGCCAAGCCTAGAACTTCACCATTTCGAGCTTGCAATTCTTCCTGTAAATCCAAGGTTTTATCAAAGGAGATTCCATCTGGATTTTTCTGAATATCGTAAATATGAAACATTGTATTCCCCTATTCAGCTAGTTCTGTGATGTAGTTATAGACTTCTTGTCCAGCAACTGCACCATTTCCTACTGCCGTTGCAATCTGACGAAGTTGATTTTGACGAATATCACCGATGGCATAGATGCCTGATTGAGTCGTCTCCATCTTTTCATTAGTGATAACCCAACCAGCTTCGTCCGTAATCCCCAAATCGACAACCGAATCCGTCATCGGATCCAAACCGACATAGATAAAGACACCACCGAAGTCCAGTTCGCTGACTTCCTCTGTTTTCACATTTTTGATAACCACGCTTTGTACACGTAAGTCATCACCCTTGATTTCTTCGACTACACTATCCCAGATGAAGTTAATTTTTTCATTGGCAAAAGCGCGGTCTTGGATGACTTTTTGAGCACGAAGCTGATCACGGCGGTGAACAATTGTCACAGACTCCGCAAATTGTGTTAAGAAGAGAGCTTCTTCGACGGCTGAATCTCCACCACCGACAACCAAGAGTTTTTGTCCACGGAAGAAGGCACCGTCACAGACTGCACAATATGAGACACCACGGCTATTGTAAGTATCCTCACCTGGAATACCTAACAAGCGATGTTTTGCCCCCATGGCTAGAACGACTGTCTTTGTCTCCAAAACACCATCCTCAGTGATCACTTTCTTAATTTGTCCTTCTTCCTCAATACGGACTAGGGTGCCAAAAATATGGTCCACACCGAATTTTTCCAAGGGTTCAAACATTTTTTCAGCCAAGGCTGGACCTGAAATATGGTCATAGCCTGGATAGTTTTCAATTTCCGCGGTATTGTTCATCTGACCACCGTAAATACCACGTTCCAAAAGAGCTACCTTTAAATTGCTACGCCCTGCATAAAGAGCTGCAGTCATCCCCGCGGGACCCGCACCAATTACAACTGTATCGTACATATACTTTTTCCTTCTACGCTTTAAACATTAATAAGATTCCCACTACTCCAAAGGCTGCAATGGGAATTGTCATCACATTAATCATCAACAAATCAAACAAGAAATCTTGTCGTTCTTGCAAGGTTTTATCCACACCCTTTGTCGCACGCCAGATAAACCAGACCAGACTAGAAGTGATAATCAACAAGGAAGCTATTAGCAATCCTTGTAAATAAAAACTGAGAATGTTTTGTAACATCTTTTTCCTCGATTACTTTAAAAGGTTTGACGCTTGGCTTTACGTTCTGCACGACCCTTTGCACGCGCTTCAACTCGCTTGGTCTTGCGACGTTTTTCATCAACAGCCCATTGAATTTTCTTCTTGTAGCCTGGTTTGACTTTTTTCTTTTTCTTCTTGACCAAGCCAATCATTTCCAAATCTAGCTTTTCACGAGATTTTTCACGGTTAGCACGGCGGTCACGGTCGTAGGTATCGACAAATTCGCCATTTTTCATTTCTTTTGGCAAGAATTTGATATTGAGTTTTTCTAGCTCTCGAATATCTGCATCATCGCTTGGCTGATAAAGGGTAATGGCAATACCTGATAAACCATTACGACCTGTACGCCCTACACGGTGAACAAAGAAAGAAAGGTCTTGAGGAATTGCATCATTGATGACATGACTGACGCCCTCAATATCAATCCCACGTGCTGCTAAATCCGTTGCAACAATGTACTGATAGTCCAAGTTCTTCACTTGGTTCATCATCCGCTTGCGCTCACGTGGAGGAATATCCCCATGAATCTTTGCGACACGAAGACCATTCGCAGTCAAATAGCTATGTAATTCATCTGCACGTGTCTTTGTATTGACAAAAATCATGGCCAAGTAAGGTTGCATGAGCTTGGTTACTTCCAAGATTTGAGTATTACGGTCACGCCCCTTGGTTGAAATCAGCCAGTTTTCAATTGTATCTGAAATGACCGTATGGGTCTTGATTTGTTCCATGACTGGATTGGACAAGTATTTTTTCAAAAACGGTTGGAGTTTCTGCGGAATGGTCGCTGAAAAGACCATAAATTGCAAGTCTTTTGGCAGGCTGCCAGCAATCTTATCAACTGTTTCCAAAAAGCCCATGTCCAAGGTCATATCTGCCTCATCCACCACAAAGGTTTTGGCTTTATGGATAGCAAGGTCACCTGATTTGACCAAATCATAGATACGCCCTGGTGTCCCAACAACAATGTGAGGCTGACTAGCTTGAAGCTTGTCAATTTGACGGTTCTTATCCGTACCGCCAACATAATTGGTCACACGAACTTCGATGTCCGAATGACTAGCCAACTGGCGTGCCGCTTGATAAATCTGAGTAGCCAGTTCACGAGATGGGGCTGTAATAACAGCCTGAACTTGGTCCAATTCCTCATTTAATTTTTGGAAAATCGGGATCAAGAAGGTATGGGTCTTACCCGAACCTGTTTTTGATTCCCCTATCAAGTCTCGCCCTGACAAAACAACAGGAATCAATTTCTCCTGAACTTCTGTCGGCTGGACAAAGTTAATTTCTTTCAAAGCCTCCTGAATATAAGGCTTGAGTTTCATATCTGTAAATTTCATAGTTCCCTCTTTAGTTGTACTGCCCTCTATTATAGCACGATTTAGGTGGACAAGCAAAAGGGAGTGGGAAAGAACTCGACCAAGATAAAAAGAGTTCGTCTTCCCACCCCCGCACAGTTGATTAGGCCAGATTTGGAGTGCAAAACACGAACAAATCTGCCAATCAACCACTGCGCTGAGATGTTGACACGAACTCTGAGTAGTGGTCCTGGGCTTTTTGCCCAGCCTCAATCAACTCTCGCTTGCTTCAGTAAATTCTGCCTCAATAATTCCAAGTTCCTTCTCTTCTTCCAAACTTGCTTTAAAGGCCTCAGTGAGTTCTAATTCTCCATCAAAATCACCATTTATTTTTTTCACAAATGTGTCTGCCAACATCCCTCCCATGGGCTGGAAGGTAAAATAGGTCAAACCTCCTGAAATCAGACCACCCAAAATAGGAACTGCATTGGCAATGGTCTTTTCAATAGTCTTTTTGGTAATTTTCACACCAATCACTGCGGCTACCTTTTTCACCAAGGGATGGGAGCGGGAAAGAACTCGACTGGTCAAAAAAAGAGTTCGTCTTCCCGCCCCCGCACAGTTGATTAGAACAGATTTGGAGTGTAAAACACGAACAAATCTGCCAATCAACCACTGCGCTGAGATGTTGACACGAACCCTGCGAAGCGAGATTGGTCTTTTTGCCCAGCCTACAAAGCCTGCATAGCTACTTTTTTACCGATATTAGCTCCGACTGTCTTGGATACTTTATTGAGAAGAACTGCTGAACCACCTGCTCCAAACATGACACCAATGTAGGCAATAATGCGGATTTGAACCTCTTCTGAAATTTCCTTCCCTTCACCAACAAATAATTCATCTTCACCAAAAAGATAAGCGATTTGTTGCGACAAATTCAAGGCAAAACCAAAATACTGAGCTATATCAGCAGTACCTGCCGCCACCGCTGTAAATGGATTCCCCGGTAAACCAGCTGCGAAAGAAATCAAAGATGTTTTCGTAGTCATATCATTAATGATTTTTTCAGCTTCCTTACGCAAAGCTTTTGTAGTGAAGACCGCCGTTGGTCCATCCGCAATAATTTTATCTAGATAGGGACTATCTTTGAAACGAGTCTTCAAAAATTCTTCCCGATTGACTTTAACCATAGGAAGTTGACTAGCAGCTGTCATGGTTTGAATAACCACTCCATATAACTGTTCTTGATTGAATTGTTCCATTTTTATCCTCCACCAATTCTCTCTCTATTTTACCCCCCTCGACCATATTTGTCAAGGTAAAAAAACAGCATTTCTGCTGTTTCTGACATTTTATAGATAAAGAATAGCTAGGGTAATCAAGCTCATGATGAGACCGACTGACCAGAGGAAAAAATCAACTTTCCACTCGCTCCATTTTTCAGCTTTTCCGGTCAAACCTCCAAGCTCCAAATGGTGATGAAAAGGAGTCATACGGAAGATACGACGACCTTCTCCAAAGCGTTTTTTGGTGTATTTAAAATATGAAACTTGCAACATAACAGAGGACGTTTCAATGACATAAACCAGGCCGATAAGGAGGAGGGTCCATTCCTGACGGAGAGCAATTGAAATAGTTGCCAACATACCACCGAGAGCCAAACTTCCCACATCCCCCATGAAAATCTTCGCTGGTTTACGGTTATAAACAAAGAAACCGAGCAAGCCTCCAATCATGGTCACACAAACTAGAAGAATATCAAATTTTTGCTCATTGAAGGCGATGACAGAGTAAGCTAGAAGACTGATAACAACTGAGATAGAAGCCAATCCATCAATACCATCTGTCAAATTAACTGCATTTGAAAAACCGACCAGCCAGAACAGAACAAATGGGAAATAAAGAACTCCCAGATGTACCATGTGACCAAATACATTCAATTCTCCGCTACCTGCTCCTCTTACGTGTACAAAGTAGAAGACAATACCTCCTAAAATTTGTAGAGCAAGCTTTTGTTTAGGATTAAGACCTTCATTTATTTTACGGAAAATTTTTAAAAAGTCATCCAAAAATCCTACTACACCATAAAGGGCAAGGATGAAGAGGATGGCAAGGACACCACCCGTCAACAGTTGAAAGGCCGTTGCAAACAACAAGCTGACAAGTATCGCAACAACGAGAAAAACGGTTCCCCCCATTGTTGGTGTACCTGCCTTAAACTGATGTTGTTTCACATCTTCGTGCATCTGTTGCCCCTCGATGCGTTTGGCTTGATAAAATGTAATAAATCGTGGGATTAAAAGAACGGTTGCTAGAAAAGCTACCAATCCCGACATAAGTGCGAATTGCATGTTAGTCTCCTAAGGTTATTGTTATTTTCTCGGTTTTATTCAAAGCGGTACCAACCTCTACACTTTGGTCGACTACTTTTGAACCCGTTCCTTTATAGGTCACTTCAATACCAGTCCATTCAGCAAATATATCCATATTCTCTTTGGTGATTGCGTACAGGTCTGGCATTTCTTCGAATTTATTTGTCAAGAGTAGAACCTGTTGGTTGGCGATTACGTTACTTCCTTTTTCGACTGAAACTTTTTTAATTTCAGCACCGTTTCCAAGGATAGCTGGTTGAACTAATTGACGGCGAAGTTCCTCAGCTGACTCGCCTGGTGCCTTACCAATGAGGTCTGGCAATTGATACTCTGTCTCATTAGCAACCCGGGTCAATGCTGGCGCAGGTGAATCCAGATTCAAATTGTCTTTCAACAGCATCGCTTCTTTCAATGTGGGACTGACAATGTCACGCCAAGACAGGACATTTAATACTTCCGGTTGGCGAATGGTCACATACATGATAAATTCAGGGTCCTCAGCAGGGATCATGGCTACTACAGAGTTGGTGTAGGCACCTTTAATGTACCCTTGACCATCTTCGCTGGCAATTTCGGCTGATCCTGATTTCATGGCAATATCATAGCCTTCCACCTGAATAGCTGGACCCTGCAAATCATGAGAGTAGAGTGTTCCGAACACAGGGTCTGTTCCGACATTGATCATATAGCCGAGAGTATCGTCCGCCGCTTTTTCCGAAACAGGGTTCCCGACTTCTTCTTTCGAAGAAACTCTAGCTGTATCTGTATTAGGATCATAAAGAGCTGAGATGAATTTAGGCTCTAGCATAATACCATTGTTCGCAATGGCGGTAAAACTACGAAGCATCTGTGCTTGGTTTGCAGAAATCCCCTGACCAAACGTTGACATGGCGATAGAAACAATGTTATCCTCTGGTACCATTCCTGGTGCCTCGTCCCCCATACCAAATCGTGTTGGGTAACCATAGCGAAATCTAGCAAGGTAGTTTAACCACTTTTCATCCCCCATTTCTTGTTGCAACAACGTCATTCCAACGTTACTTGAGAGTGAAAAACCCTGAGCAAAATTTAACGTAACAGCCTCTTTTCCGTCGTTCACAGTCCAGTCGTTAATTTTTGCATCAGCAATCGTATACTCAGAGTTTGTGTAATAGGCATTTGGATTAAAGGTCCCATTATCAATCGCTGCAGCTAAAGTTAACACCTTCATGGTAGAACCAGGTTCAAATGCCTCTTGATAGAGCAATGAGCGCTCTATCATCCCTTCCTCACCAAGTCCTTCCTTGGTATCCGAATCATAGCTGGGACGTTGTGTAGTCGCTAAAATTTCTCCTGTTTTGGCAGAAATAAGAGTTGCATTTGCATATTTACCTTTTGCCGTATCAAAGAATGTATTCATATTGGTTTCTAAGGAACGTTGTAAATCTGCCGAAATTGTTGTATATACATCTTGGCCATTAACCGTTTCTTGTTCGACAGATTCCGTACCAGGCAGTATCCTACCTTGACTATCTTTTTCATAGATAACCTTACCATCTTGACCTGCAAGGATGTCATTCAAATAATATTCCATCCCACTCATACCTTGAAGACTATGACTACCATCCTTATTTTCAATTAAGTTAGCCAAGCCAACAAAAATTGAGGCAAAATTTCCATTAGGATACATTCTTCCAGGACTGGCATTAAAGGCAATCCCTTTAATACCAGCTGCTTTCATCTCTTCTTGAATTGACGACATTGTACTATAGGAAATATTTTTACCAAGCGTACCAAAATAGACCTGTTTTAAATCAGGCTGATTTAATTGCTTGTTAACATAATCCGTCTCCATCCCAAGGTACTTATTAAAAATATCGGCAACCTTTTGAAACTGAGACGATTCAACATATAGTACTTCCTGAAATTCAGACACGTATTCCTTATCAATAATCGCATAAATAGTGTAGGTGGTTGAATCTTCTGCGATTGGTACGCCAGTGCGATCATAGATTGTTCCGCGTTTTGCCTGAATGGTAACTTCTTGCTGATGTACTGCAGCAGCTCGCTCTGACAAAGACACACCTGAACGACTATCCGTTCCAATAATGTAAGCAAAATTGATTAAAAAGATAAAAAAGACGAAAACCGTCAAGAGAAGTAAATGCTGACCTACTCTCCGACGATTTTTTGACGGAACATATCGTTTTTTCAAGACATACCGCAAGAGTTTATTATTTCTTCTGGGCATTATTCGGCTACTCCAATATTGTCATTATTAAAAGTTAATCCAGCTTTTTCAGCAATTTCCATCAAGCGAGCTGAACGTGTCAATTCATTGACAGCTTGCTTTGCATCGTTAATTTCAATCTGTTTTTGACTAATATCTTGATTGACTTTGGCCATGCCAGATTGAAGTTGCAAAAGCCGCGTTTGCATAAAGATAATTCCTATCGCAAGGGCTAATCCAGATAATACGATGCTTGAATAGAAGGCTTTTTCTACACGTGTGAAGGTTCTAATTTTATCACCGATAACCCGCATAGTGGCTTCTCTACGTTTTTCTTGCAACATAGACTCTCTCCTATTTATGTACTTTCTTAGCTACACGCAGTTTGGCTGAATGCGCACGATTATTATCTTCTAGCTCCTCTTGACTTGGCAAAATCGGCTTACGATTGACCAATTCAAGTGGCGCCTTCAAGTCGTCTGGAATAAATGGCAAACCTTTTGGAACATCAATCGTACTTGCTTCCTTAAAGAGTTGTTTGGTCAGACGATCTTCTAAGGAATGGAAAGTAATAACAGAAATTCGTCCATCCAAAGCCAATAAGTCAATGGCCTGCTGGATAGATTCGTCTGCTGCTCCCAACTCATCGTTGACCTCAATCCGAATCGCTTGGAAAATCTGCTTAGCAGGATGCCCCTTCTTCTTAAGTTCCTTGGCTGGCTTGGCAGATTTGATCAGCTCTGCCAACTCAGTCGTTGTTTCAATCGGCTTGACCGCACGCGCCTGTTCAATCTTACGAGCAATCTGCTTGGAAAATTTATCCTCACCGTATTTAAAGAAAATCCGTACCAAGTCGTGATAGTCATAGTTATTGACCACATCATATGCCGTCAACTGACCATCTCGATTCATCCGCATGTCCAATGGTGCGTCCTGCTTATAGGAAAAACCTCGCTCTCGTTCGTCTAACTGTGGACTAGATACTCCTAAATCATAACAAATCCCATCAATCTCTGTTACACCTAGCTCCGCCAAGCGAGTCTTGAGATTGCGAAAATTGTCCTTGATAAAGGTCACTTGTCCTTTTTCAATGTAGTCTGCCAAGCGGATTTGGGCATGGTCAATGGCCGTCTGATCCTGGTCAAAGGCATAAAGATGCCCACCATCCGTCAACTGACTGAGCAGATACTCACTATGCCCTGCTCCCCCCAGCGTTGCATCTACATAAATTCCATTTGGTTTGATGCCTAACATATCGACTGTCTCATGCAAGAGAACAGTTGTGTGATTAAATTCCTTGCTCATATCTTTTCTATTGTACCACAAAACAATACAAAAAGTTGTTGCAAACTTTTTACAAAAAATATGTCAAATATAGTTGACAACATCTTTGGATAGGTCTATAATAACATTATAGATAAATGTCAAGTATAGTTGACATCAACAGGGAGGTCTCCCACATTTTTTTACAACCAACTGTCGCATATAATTGACATCGTGCCTAAGGATAGCTAGTCTATCCTCTCTCTTTACAATAGAGTGTCGCATATATTTTACACGAAAGGAGAACCCATGAACCGTGTCAAAGATTACCGCCTACTGCTAGGGATTTCCCAGCTGGATCTGGCCAAGGCCATCGGCGTATCCAGGCAGACCATCAATATGATTGAAAATAACAAGTACAACCCCTCACTAGACCTCTGTATCAACCTAGCCAAAGCTTTACAGACCGATCTTAATAGTCTCTTTTGGAATGAATAAGGAGTTTATCATGAAAGATATATTTACAAAAATTCTCAATCAAGCAACCAAGGATTTTTATTCTATCAGCGGACCCATGGATGAAATGCGGCAGCAAGAAAGCTATCGCCTCAGTAACACCATTGTCATGATTGTTTTTCCTATCCTGGTAATAGGAAATACAATTGCACTTCTTATCGCCTTACGACAACCTGAAAAAGTTGGCTTTCTGCTCCCCCTAACCAATATACTGATCATTGGTTTCACGCAAGCCTTAGCTTCCCACCTTGCCTTGAAAAATGGCATTAGTCAAAGCTATGAGGATGAGATTGATGTCGCCAAACTCAATAAATCCCTTTTAAAGAATAGTCGTGCTATATTTTTCGGGGCCTTCCTGGCTTCCACGACTGCCCCTGCTTTCTATAAAGAATGGTCTGTATTTCTTGAAGAACTAACAGACCCGACCCTCCTACTAGGTCGGTTAATTGTTGCAGGAGCTATCACCTTCATCCATTACTACTATTGTAAGAAGCAGTTACAAAAGAAAATTCTCGCAAACAAATAAAAGGAAGAAAAACCATGAAAAAGAATACACGTCAAGCCCTTATCTCTACTCTAATTTTTATCCCGCTCTTTGTACTCTTTCAGCTTTGGGGCAATAGCGGAGCAGACATCTTGCATACCATCAGCCAAGCCAAATTCTGGATACAACTGCTGATTGCTGGAACCATCTACTTCTTAGGCTTTGTTTACATCTTACCATTGTTCGATCAAAAATAAGGAGCTGCGTATGAAAAAAGAAACCTTTCAAGATAAATTAATCAAACGATTTTACGGTATCGCAGGGCCCTTGGATGAATTTCGCCAAAAAGAAGCCTTCCGACTAGGCAATTCCTGCTTTATCCTGCTCTTTTGGGGCACCATGGCTATAACCCTGCTGGCACTTGCCCTATCCAAACGCTTCCCTCAAGTCGTTGCCTATGGCTACCCAACGGCTCTACTCCTATCCACTCTTTCCGCCAGTATGTATATGACATCCAAGATGCGTCACAGCCAAGTGGACAGTTTAGATGTAGAAGAACTGACTACCAAGGAACAGAAACAACTCAAGGGAGCAAGTATCAAATTCGCCCTCTATTTCACTACCGTTATGTACATTTGGGTGGTTGTTTTTGGGGCCTGGATGGATGGGCTCAATCCTCTCGACCACCTATTTGACCTCCGAAAATTTCTAGCAGCCTGTCTAGGTGGAGTTTTCACAGGCATTGCTCTTGAAATCATGTTACGCAAGCGCATGAAAAAGGCAGAAAAACTAACTGTCAGCTCTGCTATTTCCAAAGAAGAACCTAAGTGGATCAAAAATATGATACGACACTTCTATGGTATCCGTGGTCCTTTAAACGAGTACCGACGGACTAAGGCCGATGAGATTGGGGGAATAGCCTTTATCTACCACTTCTACTTCCTAGCTCTTGGAAATGCTGTCGCCTACTTCCTAGCTATCCGCTATCCTGTCGAGGTGGCTGCCTACTATCCAATGATCATTGCCTTCTTCAGTATTATCCTAATTGGTATCGTTAATATGCGCACCCTCCATGCTGACCTGCCTCAATATGACATGGAAGAACTAAGTCCTGAGGAAAGACAAGGACAGACCCTCAATCCACTGGTTTGGGGACTGGGAGTTACCCTGCTATCTAGCCTCTTTGCGGGGCTGGCAGACCTCTTTAGCCTCCAGCTTCCCCTACTGGCTTCCATCTTCCACGTCAAATCCCTCCTATTCGGTGGCACGATGGGTATCTTTGCTAGCATTGCCCTGTCTGCCTTTGCCTATCTGCATAAACTGGAAGCAGAAACTACTAAGAAAAAATAAGGAGCTACCATCATGAATAAACCTTTTACACCCAAACAAACCTGTCGATTTTTTGTTCTATTTTATGGATTATTTTCTGCCTTCTTCATCTACTCTTACATGGTCAATGAGCCGATTAGTGGTTCATTCTTACTTACTTTTCCAGCCATTCAAATCATCAAATCCTATCAAACAGCAGAAGAAAAACGCTACTTTATCATTCAAGCCATCTTTGCCCTGTTTGCCATGACCTTGACCTATTCCGTGGGCATTTGGCTAGGACATGTCAAACCACATATCCTCATCCTTCCTGCTGGATTTGCTCTGGCTATTCTTTATCGATTGTATTTCAAAAAGGAGAAAACAGATGAACGTTAACAAACCGAAACTTATACTCACTTTGATTGTCCTCTCCTATACAGCAATTTGTAGCCTGTATATACATAGCTACCTGACTGGGGACAATCCACCAATCTTTATCTTACTGTTCACTATGCTTCCAATCTTGAATAGTGACTGGCAGACTAGCAGCCCAGAAGCAAATGCTTTCCAAAAAGCTATCTATCTTTATCATAAACCACTGCTCTGGTTTCTCTTTGCAGGTTTTGCCCTAACTTTCTCCATTGTATTTTTCGCTGGGAAAATTCAGCCACTTCATGCTGGATTTTGGGGAATGTTAGCCATCCTACTCTTCTTTAGACAATTGAAAAAGTAATCTGTATCCAACATTTTACAAAGTAGGATTTTTTCTATAAAATAGATTGTATATGACATTCAAATCCATTCTCAAACAACTCAAACTATTTGATTATATCTTAATCGGATTCACCCTTGTTTTATCCTTTCTTCCAGCAATTTTTACCTATATACATCTGACAACAGATACAAATGAGGCAAAAACAATTGCCTATGTCCGCATCAATGGTGAGGTGGTCGACCAATTTGAATTATCAAAGGACACACCCCATCAAGAAAAGACCTACTATCCCAATGAAGGGCAATACAATATCATTGAAGTTGATGGCGAACGCATTCGTGTCAAGGAAGACAATAGCCCTGACCAAATTGCCGTTATGACCAGCTGGATTAGCCAGCCGGGTCAGCTCTCCGTCTGCCTGCCCCATAATCTCTTGATTGAAATCAAATCCGTCGGTGGAGAGGTTACTGACGAAGAAGAACTTATTTTGCCACTATAAGAAAGAAGACACAGCCTGATGAACGACTGTGTCTTTCCTTTTTAGAAAATAAGTGCTAAAGCAATTATCACCACATATAGCAGTGCAAAGAGTACAAAACTCTTCACTGCTTCTATAAAGGTTTCCCGTTTGACTTGCTTTTTCAAAAATGTTTCTAGACTCTTATAAGCAGGCCGAACTCCGATTAAACCGATCAGTGCCCAAATTGGTAAGAATCCTATCAGACAGTAGATTATCCACAGCAACCATGGTAAACTTGCCAAGACAAAATACAATTTAAGAGCATTTTTCTTGCCAATATAGTAAACCAGAGTATAACGATGGTTGCGAATATCTTCTTCTAAATCACAGGTATTGTTGGCCAACATGATATTGGCAATCAAGGTTACCAAAGGAATAGACATGAAAATAATTTCTATTATTTTTGTCCAAGAGAATTGCAAGGTCATCCACTGGCCGCTCACTTGGCTGGTCAGTAGCAAATCTGGTTGCTGAATAAATACAGCAAGAAAGAAGATGCCAAATCCCATGGTTACTCCAGAGAAAACTTCACCCAGTGGCATTCTCGAAAGCGGAATAGGTCCAAAGGTATAGAAGATACCAATGAGGAAACAGAGAGCTCCCATCGGTAGGAGGAGCCAACTGGTCCGCCAAACTAGTACTAATGAAACCAATAGAGAAAAAACAAGTAGGGCAAGGACGATTCCAATCATCTGACGGAAATCTAGAGAGAATTTTCCAATCACATTGCTTTCTTGACGATAGATTTCATCCTTGGCCTTGTGGTAATCCATGCTATTGTTAATGGCAGTTGTGCACATGTCAAAGCTGAGAACGGCAATAATGAAGAGGAGAGTATTGAGCCAATTGAATGCTTGATAGCGATACAGACTCCATAAAATCCCCAGGGTCATGGGAAATACACTGGCAACTTTAGTTTTTAGTTCAACAAATTCTAGAAATACCGGCAGACTGAGCCCTTTAGTTGATTTATTCATTGACAAGATGATACTCCTCATTCGTTAATTCAAAGCTTTCTTTCAAGCCATCACTCAGATGAACACCCTGCTCCTTATCGATGAAAACAGCTTCTACACCGTCAATCTGATTGATAAAGTCAAGACCTTTTTCCACACCTAGTAAGAAGAGAGTTGTGGATAAGGCATCTCCTTGGATAGATGTTTTGGAAAAGACTGTCACACCTGAAATATCGTTTTCCACAGGATATCCAGTTTTGGGATCAAGAATATGGTGATATTTGACACCGTCCACCTCTAAGTAGCGCTCATAAATCCCTGAGGTAACAACCGAATCATGTGTCCCTGGCACAGAACCAACCGTTGCTCCACGCACTTGGTCTGGGTCTTGAACTCCCACATTCCAACCATTTTGTGTCGTTGGCGAATCCCCCATAACCACTACATTCCCACCTAGATTGATGATAGCAGTCGTAATCCCTTTGCTGGCAAACAATTCTCTAACCTTATCTGCAATGTAACCTTTGGAAATGGCTCCTAATTCTAGCGTCATTCCTTCTTTGATAAAGACAGTCTTCTTCTCCTTATCTAAAGTAATGTCTTTATAATTGATAAATGGCAGAGCAGCTTTGATTTCTTCATCACTCGGCTTACGTGCATCCTCATCTCCAATTTTCCACAGATTGCTCACAGCTCCAATGGAAATGTCAAATAGCCCCTGACTTTCTTTACTCATGTCAATAGCTGTTTCAATCACTTCAAAGGTACGTTCATCAACCTTGACAGCTTCTTTTCCTGCTGCCTGATTGATACGGTAGACATCTGCCCCTTCCAAGTTTGTGGACAACAGACTTTCCATCTCCTTAATATAGGAAACAGCTTCATCCATCGCTTCTTCCTGATTTTCATGATAAATGCTCAATTGCACTACTGTGTGAAGTAAGCTTTCACTACGAGTCAACGGAGTTTTCACAACAGATAAACTTTCGTTTTGTTTAGCACCACAGGCAACAAGCAAAACCATCAGTAGACCCACGAACAATAGACTTGCAATTTTTTTCACTGATTTTACCTTCCCCCAAAAATAAGAAGACACAGTAGCCAAACAAGTGCGACTGTGTCTTTTCTGTATAGACTTGATTAGTCAAGTTTTACAGTTTCTGTTTTTCCTTCAGCAGCTGCTGCAAGAAGGGCTTCTGTACTCTTCTTGAAGTCTTCTGAAGTCTGTGTTGCACCTGAGACAACTTCAACAGCTGAAAGGTCTTGTTCTTTCACTAAAGCTGCATTAAGTTGTTCGATTGCTTCACCAGCAGAAACTCCAGCTTTATCTTTCATGTTTTTGTTGTACTCTTCATTTGCTGATTTAAGACTTCCATCTTCAGCTTCGTAGTCAAATTTTGACTCACTGATTTTTCCGTCTTTAACAGTCAATGTGTGAACAATTTTGTAGCCATAATCGTCTTTGTCTGACTCAGCTTTGTAAGTACCATCTTTCAATACTACTGTTTCTGTAGTTGAAGATGAAGTTGAAGTAGATTCTTGTTTAGAACCGCAAGCAGCAAGTGCAAATACAGCACCAAGAACTACCAAACTTTTCAACACAACTTTAGTTGTTTTCATAACAATACTCCTTTTTTTTATTAAATAGTTTATATGTATAATGATATACCTAATTAGAGAAAAAGTCTAGTCATTTTTTAAAAATAATGACTAAAAACTATTGCCACCAAATTTTGCATAGATGCAGTCGATAACTGTGGTATTCTATCTACAAAATTCATCATTTTTTCCAAATAGCTAACAATCAGTTTCTCTGTTTTGGCAATAGCATGCGTTGCAAAAATCCTATCTGTAAGGATTTCCAACCCTTCTGCCGTAGGGGATTGAATATAAGCCCGCAATTGTTGCTGGATAGACTTGTCTTCTCGCATAGCAAATAGTAGCGGTGCAGTATAGATACCGTTTTGAATATCTTGCAATCTAGGTTTTCCTGATTCTGCTACATCCAGCTGATAGTCAATTAAGTCATCTCGTAGCTGAAAGGCCATGCCAAGTGCTTGCCCAGACCGAAAAGCCATGCTACTGTCTTTCCTAGATTGGCCTGGTACAAAGCTCCCCAACTGACAGGCAAGTCCAAATAGAAAAGCTGTTTTACCCTGAATTTGCTTGAGATAGGCTTTCATAGTCATATTGGCATCAAATTGATTGAGTAGCTGAGATAATTCCCCTCGAAGAATTGTTTCCATCAGCTTATCATTGCCCAAATCCAAATCATCACGTGATACTTCTAGCAAACGAAGCCCTTTTCCAAATAGTCGACTTGAATAGGCCAAAAGATAATCACCCGTGTAGATAGCGATTCGATTCGAAAATTGTTGATGAGCCGCCGTGACTCCCCTCCGTTTATCTGCGCCATCAATCACATCGTCATGAATAAGAGTCGCCAGATGCAGAACTTCTAAATGGGCAGCAAAATATAGCTTTGAACGGCTAATCTTTCCTTCCGTCATTTGTGCAAAGAGCAGACAGAGGCCGGCACGCAGGTATTTCCCTGGCGCCGCTACATATTCAACAATCTTCGATGTAACTGCTGGATGCAGGACCATCATCTCAGATAAGATGATGGATTTTACCTCTTCAAGTCCCCTCTCAATCTCAGGATATGCATTCCAAATTTGATGTACCACTAACTTTCTATATTTCCTTTATTTTTTATCCTTGATACGGTAAATATGCTTGGGCTTTCCATAAATCTTCTTGTCTAGGAAACGACCCAACCACGGCATAATCCAGTAGTCTAGACCGAAGGCTCTACCCGCACCATTCATAAGAGAAATAGCTGCTGGGATGAACCAAATATTTACCCAGTAGAACATGCCTGACAGGCTGAACATAACTACCAAAGCAACGGTTGCAGCAGACACAATCCATACAAAGGCACCAGCAATCAATGCTAGACCGATACCGATTTCTGCTACTGTCATAAATTTTTGCATAAAGAGTGCTACTTCTTGGTTTGGCATCATAAATTCCATGATAGTAGCAAACCAATCAGGCATTTTATCCAAAACAGCCATCGGTGCTTCACCATAGGCATAGCTCAAACCAAAAATTGGTTCAGCTGCTTCTGCCGCAGCAGTTGCCGCTTGTGAGGCACTTGAAACCGCCTCAGCAGCAGATGCACCAGATACTGGATCAGCTAACCAAGGGAATGGGAAGACAACTTGATCCCCAAACCATGATGTTGTTCCAAATAGACCAAAAGCTTTCTTGATACCTTCGTAGAGCCATACTGAACCATAAAGGACACGCATTGGCACAGACCAGAGAAGATTTCCTTTGCCTGAAGTATGACCGCCAAAAATGTTTCGCTTATTCTGAATGTCAAAGAATTCATGACGAACATAAGAACCCATGTAGAAGAAACTACGGATGGTAAAGAAGTAGAGTAGGTTTACCATGTGTTTGACAGCCATTGCCATAAAGCCTGACATGTGGTATTTGTCCATCAAGAAGGCTACACCGTAGCGTGCTCCAATAGATACCATAAACCCATCATATTTACCTTTGTAGCTATGTTTTTCGCCACCCTTGATTGCTGCAATAATATTACTTGCCGCAGTATGACCTGTCTGTTCAGCTGCTTGTACAATCTGTGGAGTTGGTTTTCCTTCTGATTCTTCAAAGTAAACCAAGTCGCCAGCTACATAGACATTTTCCTTTCCTTTCGCTTCCATGAACTCATTAGCTACCAAACGACCTGCACGTGCTTTTTCAATACCAAATTCACTTGCGTCTGTATTGGCTTGAACACCAGCTGTCCAAATAGAGGTATAGGTAGGAATTTGACGACCTGATGAAAGTGTCAAGCTATCTTCTTGTACACTTGCTACACCATCGCCAAGAACCAATTCAACACCTTTTTTCTCAAGGTATTTGCGAGCCTTGACTTGCTCTTTTTCAGTAACCATAGCCAAGATATTTGGCGTTGCCTCAACAACCTTAAGTGAGAATTCTTTTGGATCCAACTTGAACTCACGCGCCAAAATTGGTACCCAGTCAATCAACTCACCGATCATCTCGATACCTGTGAAGCCAGCACCGATAACGGTAAAGGTTAAAAGAGCGCGACGTTTGGCTTCATCATGCTCACGCATGGCACGATAGCAAGCGTCAATCATGTGGTCATGCAAACGCTCAGCTGCTTCGATAGACCAAAGTGTAAAACCGTGTTCTTTAACACCTTTCACACCAAAGTCATTAGCCTCACCACCCATTGCAAGGAGCAGGTAATCAAAATCCAGAGTTTGGTGTTCCGCAACTACTTGTTTCTTATCGTAGTCAATCTCAACAACCTTGTCTGTTACCAATTGAACCTTTGGATATTTTTTGAAGATACGTTGAAGGTCATACTTGATTGCATTGGCTTCTACACGCCCAGCCGCAACTTCATGCAACTCTGTCATATAGGTATGGAAAGAGTTCTTATCAATCAAGGTAACCGTTACATCTTGATCCTTCTTAAAAGTTTTTCCTAGCAATCGAGCTGCTGCAATCCCCGCATAACCAGCACCGACAATCACAATATTTTTCGTCACAATGTTTCCTCCTTGTGAAAATCAAAACAAATTACATGTTTCCATTATATCGTATTCCAAGATAGTTGACAAGCGAATTTCATTAATTAGTAATATACACAAACAAAACTTGCCATAGTGAACAAAAACAAGTATGATAGTAAAATAGATAATCGACTAGAAAGAGTTTTTTCTCTACACCCATGAATTCTAAACGTCAAACACTTAACTTTATTACGATGCTGGCAGCTCAGGCAGTTGTCATTTCTTTGATTGAACGACTCATCACCCCCCCATTTGCTTTTGCTCCAGGTGCCAAGTTAGGACTGGGAAATTTGATTAGCTTAATTGCTATTTTTACCCTCCCTACCAAAGATAGTCTAAAGGTTGTCGCACTACGCTTGCTCATCTCAACCTTTCTGGGAGGCACCTTTTCCACATTCCTCTATGGCTTTGCTGGAACAACACTGAGTTATGTAGGAATGCTCTCTGCCAAGCAGCTCGGTCCAAACCGTGTCAGTCCTATTGGAATTTCTATTCTGGGTGGGATGTTGCACAATCTTGGTCAGCTTCTTGTTTTTGCTACCATCGCCCGTTCTTTCTATGTACTGAACTACCTGCCAATCCTCGCTTTTACAGGAATTTTATCAGGCTTATTGGTCGGACTGGCTGCTACCTACCTCCTCCAAAAGGTCGGACCTTTACGTCACTATCATCAACAAGTCTTAGCAGAATGGAAATAAATCTCCCTAGGTTAACTAAGGAGATTCTTTTTATGGTCCGCACTACTTTTTCATTACCCATAATAATTTCCCCATAATCCTGGTGTCACAAATAAAATGAGCCACCTCATATAAACACCACTTATAAAATCCATGGTAATAAAAAATAATGAAGCTTTCAAGAAGAGAAAAATTCAGGTTCTTTGCGTGTTTTAGTCGTACATTTTCTTTCTTTTGTGCTACAATATCTTCATCTTTTATTTTTTTGAGAAAAGGTAGAATTATGTCACCATTTAGGATCAAACTTTCTCCCAGTCAGCGAATCATTATCAGTTTCTTATTCGTGATTCTGACTGGATCAATTTTACTAAGTCTTCCCATCTCACAAATCAGCACCTCTACAGCAAGTTATTGGGATCATCTCTTCACATCTGTCTCCATGGTTTGTGTGACAGGGCTATTTACCAAAGCCGTTGCTGAAACCTATTCTACTTTTGGACAGATTATCTGTATGATGCTAATCCAAATTGGTGGTTTGAGCTTGATAGGATTCATCGGTCTCTTCGCTTTACGCGGTGGTCGTAAAATGAATTTCATCAATATGGCGACCTTACAAGAGGCTCTAAACCGATCTGACACAAAATATTTTCGTAACTTCCTCAAATCAGCTTTTGGTTTTACCTTGGCGGTCGAAGCCTTTGGAGCCCTCTTACTGTCCTTTCATTTTGTACCTGAATTTGGATGGGCGAGAGGTTTATTTACCTCGATTTTCGTAGCTATATCAGCCTTTTGTAATGCAGGTTTTGATAATTTTGGCGCAACTAGCATCATGCGCTATGTGGATAATCCTCTAATCAACATAACATTAGCCAGTCTCATTATTATGGGAGGTCTTGGATTCTCGGTTTGGTTTGACCTTCAGACACAAATCGGGCAAAAACGTAGCCTACGAAAACTAGGGTTCCATACAAAGATTGTTCTAGGTCTAACAGCTACTATACTAACCCTCGGAACTCTAACAACCTTACTCACCGAATGGAATAACCCTTCTACTATCGGGCAACTATCATTTGGTCATAAATTATTAGCCAGCTTTTTCCAGACGGTCACCATGCGAACCGCTGGTTTTGCCAGTATCGACTACACGAAGGCTGAACCAATCACCCTCTTGCTCTATATCTTTCAGATGATGCTTGGCGGGGCCCCAGGTGGAACAGCCGGCGGTATTAAAATAACCGCCTTCCTAACCTTAGTACTCTATGCTCGTAGTGAAATTCTCGGCCTCCCTCATACCAACTTTATGGGACGAACCATTGATAACCTCAGCATCCGCAAAGCTTTTGCGACATTCTCAGTCTTCCTGCTTATGTTTATCATAGGACTCTTCGCACTTGCCTTAACAGATGACCGACAACCACTTCTATTTTTAATGTTCGAGGTCATGTCAGCACTAGCCACTGTGGGTGTTACAGCAAATCTGACCCCAAGCCTAACCATGGCCGGTCAAGCAGTCATTATGGCGCTCATGTTCTTCGGCCGTATCGGTCCACTTTCTATTCTCGCAAGCCTTTCTGTTCGAAAATTATCTAAAACCGAAAGTCTTCAATACGCAAAATCATCTATGCTTGTTTAAAAGGAGAAATCATGCCAAACTATACTATCGGAATTCTCGGCCTGGGAGTTTTTGGTACTACCATTGCAAAAACATTACACAATTACGATTGCAATATCATTGCTATTGATAATCATGAGCAACGTATCAATCATCTAGAACCTATTCTCACGCGCGGTATTGTCGGAGACATTACCGATCGCTCGCTCCTACGTGCAGCAGGAATCGGTAACTGCGATGCTGTTGTTGTAGCTACTGGCGAAAACTTGGAATCCAGTGTCCTTGCTGTTATGCATAGCAAGGTCCTAGGCGTTCCTATGGTCATTGCCAAAGTCAAAGGAACAACTGCGAAAGAAGTCCTTCTCCGTGTTGGTGCTGACAAGGTCATTTCTCCTGAACGCGAAACAGGTATTTCCCTAGCAAAACAATTACTCCACCGCGACACAACCAGCCTTTTTGAGCTTGACGGTAATGTTTCCATTGTTGAGTTTCACCCGCCAGTAAAATGGATTGGCAAAACACTCGGCGAATTAAAACTCCGCCAACACTATAAACTCAATATTATCGGTTACCGAAGTGGCAAAAATCAGGAATTAAACATCCAACTGACTCCTGACTATGTCTTCAAATCTGACGAACTCATCTTAGCAGTAACAGACCATAATACTGTCGATCATTTTGAAGAGCTGACAAATTAATACTCAATGAAAATCAAAAACAGACTAGCTCCAAAGGTTTGGGGAACCTTTGGAGATTGGAGATAGGGCGAACGTAGTTCGTTACTACTTACGCAGATAGAACCCTGTTACTATTTTGTTTCAAGGTAACAGGCTGAAAGGCTCCACTGGAGCCTTTCACTCATCAAATCAAGTCAACAACGTCTGATTTTGATTTTCGAAGAGTATAAATAACAAATTTACGCCCTATACTCCGTTTTCAGGAGAAATATTTTATCCCTAGAAAGCCTACTAGACTATCATTTATCTAGTGGGCTTATCATCTGTCAAAAGGAGAGATTATGAATGATTTAACCAAAGGAAAGCCGATTGCGGTCATCTTACAATTCGCTATTCCCTTGTTGATTGGATCTTTTTTTCAACTGGCCTATAATTTTGCTGATTCCATGATTGTAGGGCATACTTTGGGAAAGGATGCCTTTGCAAGTGTCGGTTCGACAGCTAGCCTGATTTTTTTAATCATCGGTTTTGCCCAAGGTGTTACCAATGGATTAACCATTATTTCTGCCCAACGCTTTGGAGCTGGCGACTTAGAGGGGCTTAAAAAATCTTTTGTCCACGGACTCTTCTACGCTTCCCTCATCAGCCTTTTACTAACAGTCTCAGCCTTAGCTTTTTTGAAACCTATCTTGGTCTTAATGCAAACACCTGTGAGTATCATCGACCACTCCCATGCCTTTCTAACGGCCATGTTTGGAGGATTGACCTTTACTATTTTTTATAATTTCCTGTCTTCAGCCCTACGCAGTCTCGGAAACTCTAAAACACCTCTACTGGCTCTAGTTATCGCTTGTTTAATCAATATCGGTCTGGATTTTTTCTTTATCTTAGTTATGAACTGGGGCGTTTTCGGAGCTGGCTTTGCAACTATCCTTGCCCAAGCCTGTTCGGTCCTCTTTCTTATTTTTTACATTATCCACAAGGTACCTCACTATCATATCGGACTAGCTGATTTAAAATTGGATAGAGGTAATCTCAAGAAACATGCCCAGCTTGCTTTTCCAATGGGATTTCAAGCCAGTATTATCGCCATCGGAGCCATGACCTTGCAGTTTATGGTCAACCAACTAGGAACAGACGCCATCGCCGCCCAGGCCATTGCCCTTCGTACTGACCAGTTGGCTATGCTGCCCATGGTCAATCTGGGATTGGCTATCGCAACCTTTACTGCTCAGAACTACGGTGCCAAGCTCTATGACCGTATTCGAGAAGGAGTGCGCCACTCATTACTCCTCAGCATTGCTTGGGCCATTGTATTTGCGGTCATTCTCATCTTGGGCAATCGCTTCTTCTCTGGTCTCTTTCTGCCAAATGCCAGTCAAACAGTGCTGGACTTGGCTCTTGTTTACTACATCATTAACGGCTCTTGTTACTGGATTGTTGCTTCCCTCTTTATTCTTCGTAGCTTTATTCAGGGACTTGGCAAGGGCTTTATCCCAACACTAGCAGGCTTTGGAGAATTGATTTTCCGTGCTATCGTAGCCGTTCTGGGCATGCAGTATTTCGGCTTCTATGGAACCGCCGCCGCTAACCCCGCCGCCTGGATTGGTAGTATCATCGTCCTGATTCCAAGTTCCATCATCTTTATGAAAAAATTAAAAGCTGGACAAAGTATATAAAGAAAACGCATGAAGCTCTCATGCGTTTTTAAAATAATATTTTCGTAGGAATTGGATAAGCACAGCTTGCCAAAGGAGTACATAGCTGATACCTAAGAGGATTGCCAGGCCTCTATGCCAATTCACATCTGATACTATTCAAAAAACAAAAACTAACCTATAATAGATTTATGAAACTTACTATCGAACAAACGAAAGAATTAAAAACTTATTTGAAAGATAAAACCTATTCTCCATTTCATAGACGACTTCAAGTTATCTTGTTCAGAGCAGAAGGTCTTAGCTATAAGGAAATCACTAACCTCATCGGCTATTCAAAGTATACAATCTGGTCCTTACAGCGCAAGTACGAACTTGAGGGGATTTCAGCTCTAGTAAGAGAAACGCGAGGTGGACGGAACCGTCAATATTTAACCCTTCAAGAAGAGGAAGCGTTTCTAAAAGAACAGTTAACAGCCTCACTAAATGGCGAATTTGTGACGATAAACTCTCTCTATGAAGCTTATCAGAAACGGGTTGGACACCCTACGACCAAGGAAGGATTCTATGCCATTCTTAAACGCCATGGTTGGCGCAAAGTGACGCCAAGACCAGAACACCCTAAAAAAGCAGACGCCGAAACGATTCTAGCGTCTAAAAATAAAATCTTCATTCACGAAAACAGGAAAGCGCTTCAAGAATAGTCGTCGCTATCATAAAGTCAGGCTAATGTATCAAGATGAGGCGGGTTTCGGTCGGATCAGTAAAATTGGGAAGGCCTGGGCACCAAAAGGGGTGAGACCGCATGTACATAGTCACTATATTCGTGAGTATCGCTATTGCTATGGTGCTGTTGATGCCCATACAGGAGAGTCCTTCTTCATTATCGCTGGGGGCTGTAATACAGATTGGATGAATGTTTTTCTCAAACAACTATCTGAAGCTTATCCTGACGATTATATTTTATTAGTGATGGACAATGCCGTTTGGCATAAATCAAGTACCTTAGAGAAACCACATAATATTGGTTTTGAGTTTATTCCTCCCTATACTCCTGAAATGAATCCAATTGAACAAGTTTGGGCTGAGATTCGAAAGAGAGGGTTTAAGAATAAAGCTTTTAAAACACTAGACGATGTGATAAACAAGCTTCAAGAAGTAATACGAGAGTTAGATTGGTCTATTTTAAAACCAATTGTTAGTAGACAATGGTTTAAAAACACTTGACTGGTTTGCTTTTGATTTTTGTTGAGTATGAAATGAAACTGACCAAAATGGAGAAAAGTAGAATGGTTACTACCATAATCTTGTCCCTCTTAGATCCCCACGGTAAATACTCTGACAATTGTTTTTCAGGATACTTTTTGACTTCTTGATGTAGGGAATAGCTTAGGCCCAGACCAACTCCTGTTGCCTCAACAATTCCAGAAAAGTACATAAAAGGCAGTAAGAAACAAGAGAAAATAGAGTAGTTTTTTCATGACAAAGCCCTCCTGAGCCTATTTATCTATATACATTTTATCATTTATGAATCGAATGAACAAGTAAATATATGTTCTCAAAAGCACAAAAAAAAAGACTAGAAAACCTAGTCTTTCCTTGTTTATTATCATTTATTCTTAGGAATTTGGATCATCCAAACTACGTCCGTGCAAGCCTTTTTCACGTTGGACTTGGCGGAGTTTCTCAGGTGTCACATCATTGCCATCTTCATCGACGACCTTGATACCTTCGATGTGGGCACGCACGCTACGGCGGTAGCCCTCGATGTACTCCTCACGAAGAGCTGCCTGTTCCTGCAACTCCTCTTCTGTCAAGCCTTCCGCTTTTTTCTTTTTAGCCAATTCATTGATACGATCAATTTTTGCTTGTTCCATATTTGCCTCCTACTTGCTATTCAAGAGATTGAAGATCGCCACAGCACTTGCCTTATCCGCCAAGGCTTTCAAGAGAGCCAAGCGGTTGGCTTTGACTGCCGCGTCTTCTACCATGACCATAGTGTTGTCGAAGAAGGCCGCGATGACTGGGCTGAGAGCAAAGAGCTTGTCCAAGTTGCCCGCCATATCTTCTGTCAACTCCAAGCCAGCCACTGCTGCAGCAAGGGCTTTTTCCTGGTCGTTCTCGAAGAGGGCCTCGTCAATCGCAGTCGCCTCCGCCTTTTCAGCCAAGTTGAAGACCCGTGACAAGTTTTCCACGGCTTCCTTGTAGTCAGCCTCTTTTGATTTTTGGAAAATAGCAGAGCTGGCTGCCAGTTGTAGTCTGACCACAAAGGTTGAGCTAGCAAGCACAGCCTCACGGATGTCTTTCGGAATGGCCTTATCCATCATCTTCTCTACACGGGCACGGATAAAGTCCATCACAGCTGGCTGGTTGTCATAAGTCAAGCTGGCAAAGTTCAAGCTGTACAACTCCGCAATCAACTGATCCAATGGAATTTCCCAGCCAAAGGCTTCCAATATCCGCACGATACCCTGTGTCGCACGACGAAGAGCGTAAGGGTCGTTTGAACCAGACGGAATCAAGCCAACTGAGAAGAAGGATAGGAGGGTATCAAATTTATCAGCCAGTGCCAAGACCGCACCGACCTTGCTTTCAGGCAATTCGCCTTCTGCTGAGTTTGGCAAGTAGTGCTCACGGATTGCTGCTGCCACCGCAGGTTTTTCCCCTGCAAGAAGGGCATACTTCTCACCCATAATCCCTTGCAATTCATCAAACTCGCCGACCATTCCTGTCAAGAGGTCAAACTTATAGATGTCCGCCGCACGTGCCACATCTGCTTTTTCATCCGCAGACAAGCCTGCCAAGTCAGCCAGTTTTTCTGCGATGACTTTTGTGCGTGCCATGTGCTCGTAAAGCGAGCCGATTTTCTCATGGAAGGTCACGACTTTTAGGCGTTCCACCAAGTCAGCAATCTTGAGTTTTTGGTCTTCACGCCAGAAGAATTCACCATCTTCCAAACGAGCCACCAAGACTTTTTCATTTCCTTTGATGACATTGTCAAGGTACTGGTCATTCCCGTTACGAACGGAGATGAAGTTTGGCAAGAGTTTACCAGACTTATCCCGCACCACGAAGTAACGTTGGTGATTTTTCATAGAAGTAACCAGAACCTCCTCTGGTACTTCCAAGTATTTGGTGTCAAAAGAACCCATGAAGGCAGTTGGGTACTCGACCAGGTTGAGAACTTCATTGAGCAGGTCTTCATCAATCTCAACTGTCACATTGTGTTTGTCCTCGATAGCCTTGATTTGCTCAACAATCATATTTTGACGCTCTGCGGGGTCTGTAATGACAAACTGTGCACGCAAGTCTGCCTCGTATGAATCTGCACTTGCAATCTCTGTTTCATTTCCAAGGAAACGATGACCTCGGCTGATGCGAGCGGATGAAATGTCCAAGAAATCCATATCCAATGCCTCGTCGTCCAAGAGAACGGTCAAGGTGTGGACAGGACGGATGTAGGCGAATTTATTGGACGCCCAGTTCATGCTGACAGGGAAGCTCATAGCCTTCAAGACCTCTGGAATGGCCGCCAGAACGGTCTTAGCTGGCTGACCCGCTTCATGCTTGGTCACATAGACATACTCTTCGCCCTTGATTTCGCGGAATTCGATGTCCGCTGTCGTCAAGCCTTTGCCACGGACAAAGCCTTCTGCAGCTTTAGTGAAGTTCCCGTCTGCATCCAAGGCAATCTTCTTAGCAGGACCCTTGAAATCTTCTGTAAGATCAGTCTGCTGGTCTGCCAAACCACGGACACGAACAGCCAAACGGCGTGGCGTTGAAAAGACATCAATGCTGTCAAAAGCCAAGCGATTGTCTGTCAAAAAGGTTGCCATGCGATCACGCAACTGGTGCATGGCTGGGGTTACGATGTAGGCAGGAATTTCTTCCAAGCCAAGTTCAACAAGTAAATTCTTTGTCATTATTCTGCGTCCTCCTTCAACAATTCTGCTCGTGTTGCTTCGTCTAAAAGTGGGAAGCCAAGTTTCTTCCGCTCTGCCACAAAGGTTTTGGCAACGACACGGGCAAGGTTGCGGATACGGGCGATGTAGCCTGCACGCTCGGTTACAGACACGGCACCGCGGGCATCCAACAAGTTAAAGGTATGAGAACATTTGAGAACATAGTCAAAGGCTGGGTGAACCAACCCCTCTTCCAAAGCCCGCTCTGCTTCTTTCTCAAACTTGGTAAAGTTTTCAAGGAGCATATCCTGGTCTGATACTTCAAAGGAGTATTTTGAATGCTCGTACTCCGGCTGAATAAAGATTTCGCCGTATTTAACACCGTCAGCCCACTCAATATCGTAAACGGAGTCAACCTCTTGAATATAGGAAGCCAAACGCTCCAAACCATAGGTTACTTCGGCTGTAACGGGGCCAGTCGCCAAGCCGCCAACCTGTTGGAAATAGGTAAACTGCGTGATTTCCATACCGTCCAACCAAACTTCCCAGCCCAGACCAGCTGATCCTGTTGATGGGTTTTCCCAGTTGTCCTCAACGAAGCGAATATCATGCTCCAAAGGATTGATGCCCAAACGCTCCAAAGATTCCAAGTAAAGTTCTTGGATGTTAGAAGGCGACGGTTTCATCACCACTTGGAATTGGTGGTGCTGATACAAGCGGTTTGGATTTTCTCCGTAACGACCGTCAGCTGGACGACGAGATGGCTCCACATAAGCCGCATTCCATGGCTCAGGACCGATAGCACGCAAGAAGGTGTAAGGGCTCATAGTCCCCGCACCTTTTTCCGTATCATAAGCCTGCATGAGCAAGCACCCCTGCTCATTCCAAAATTGTTGTAAGGTTAAAATGATTTCTTGAAAAGTCAACTTCTTTGACATATTCTTCCTTCTTTCTATTTATATTGTAAAATTGCTAGTTCTTCACACTCGGTACAGCTTCCACAAAGACAGGCTGCTCTACCTTGTCCACATAGGAGCAGGTCATAGCTTCTAGGTCAGTGACCCACTTGTAAATACCTGCTTCTGCTGTTTCTTGACAGAAGGTGAGAAAATCTGTTTGTCCAGCCTGGTGATTGCGTAAGATAGTCACAAACTGGTCCAGATTGGCTTGGTCCGAAACAGGTACCGTCGCTTGATAGCCCTGTTTTTCCAGAGTCTGCCCTGTCTGTGAGCGATAGGTAACCTGCCCAGACTGAATATCCACCGTATTTTCTACCATACTCAAGTCCTTAAAATAGGCAATCAGTTTGGGAAAATCAGGCCCAGTAAACTGTACATGACCTCGATTGATGTTTTCTAAGGTGAACATTGGTCTCCTTTCTTTATAGTAGCTGTCTTCCACCTTGAGATGAAAAACAAGAAATACTCGGTCGGCAGACAAAAAGAACCACATTCCCTTCCCCTGTCAACAGACATAGGGGCGTTGAGAACGCGGTTCCACCCTAATTTATTACTTCATTTGTATGATTCTGATTGAGTCGGACATGGTCACGACTGGGAAAGCGCCAATTATTTCAAGACTGGCTTGGCTTTCACTCTCCCAAGCTCGCTAGACAGGCTTTTAAAACAACCTTCTTCCATGCTTAGTATTGTAGCAGAAAAAGAATATTTTGTCTAGAAAGAGCACTATTTATCCGAACACAATCCCACTGACAAATCCTACAAGGCTATTGCAGGCCTATCGCAATCTAGTAGATATTTTTCTGGTACTACTCCCAAGAATTTTTCTGCGTGTTGACTGATAAAATCTAGGGCATTTTCCAAATCTTCTACTCTATCAGAATTGACCAACTCCATGACCAAGAAAGCATTCTTTGTCTCATCCGTAATCATGGTTCGCTCACCATCGCGCCAATTGAAACAGCGACAAACGGCGCCTTTATCATCCTTATAGCAAACTTCACCTGGTAAAGTTGGATTATTGTTTTCATCACCAATGAGATAGAATTCATCCCCACCCTCAGTGACCGTTAGTTGAAGATTACCTACAAATGTATCTAAATCTTCAGCACCACATGGAAGACCGAAACGCAAGCTTGCCGCATTATAGATGTCCACTAGCGGAGAGATAGTTGAAACTGGACGGTCACTAGCAGAACGCTTCAAAAGCGCTTCGATACTAGAACGCGCGCCTTTTTTAGTTTTGAACTTTTGATAGGCTTGACGGTAGGTCTGGATCACCTCATTTTCACTAAAGGTATCTTCCGTAAGAAATTTCTGGGCAATGCTGTTACTCTCCTCGAGCAAATTCACAAGTTCTTCTGGCGATTGCGATGGAGCCTTATAGTCTTTCAATAAGAGAACTCCGATTTTTGCATCTGGAAACAAATTCCAAAAAGATGAATCAATAATAAATTGTGACATATTCCAACTCCTTTTATAGAAAAATCAGCACCCTATGAACATCTTCTAAGACCTAACGATGTTCATAAAATGCTGTTGCATGACTACCCGGTGGCAGTGTTTATTTAATTAACATTATTGTATAAAAATGCTTTAAATAAGTCAAGGACTATCCAAAATTTGAAAAAACACAGCCAAATAACTATCTATGACTAATCTTTCTGGTCAAGAAATCACCAACAAATTGAATAGCAAAGATGATGACCAAAATCAAAAATGTAGCGAGGAAGGTCACATCGTCATTGTAACGCAAGTAACCGTAGGAAAGGGCAACCTGTCCCAAACCACCTGCTCCGATAGCTCCTGCCATGGCTGTATAGCCGACCAAGGAAACTAGGGCAAAGGTCGTTACCCGAATCAAGTCAGGCAGACCCTCCCGCAGATAGACAAGGACAATATCCCAGAACGTCGCTCCTGAAGCCTGAGCCGCCTCAATGACACCACGATCCAATTCTGACAAGACCACCTCAACCTGACGGGCAAAGAAGGGGAAGACTGAAAGAGCAAGGGGAACCAAAGCTGCCTCAGTACCAATCGTTTTCCCAACAATAATTTTTGTCAAAGGAGCAATGGCCGCCAACAAAATAATGAAAGGAATGGCACGGAAGATCGAAGCCACCTTATCCAAAATCCAGTAAACCGTCTTATTTTCAATGACACCCCGAGGACCAGTCAATACCAAGAACAAACCAGATACCAAGCCCATAAAGCCACCAAAAGCAAAGGAAACAAAGGTCATATAGAGGGTCAAATTAAAATGTGTTAACCAACCTGTCTGACCATCCCAGCCTAATTTATAAATATCTGGAAAATTCGTTTGAATCCATTCTAACATCTAGTTTGCTCCTTTCAAAATCGTCACTTCCACACGCGCCTCCGTCACTGCCTCAATCGCACGGTGCAACTGACCAGGTTCTCCTGATAAGATCACCACCATCTCACCGACTGGCGTATGGTCCAAAATTTCAATATTGCCATAAAGAATATTGGCAGATACTTGATAGAATTTATACAAATCATTCACAATCGCCGTATCCGTATTGGAACCAGCATACTTGAGTTGCACCAAAATACTGTTCTCAGGCAAATTCTTAACAATATCCTGCTGGTAAATTTTCACCAAGGCCTCATCAATTCCTGTTGCTGTTTTGATGAAATCCTGAGTCAATTCTTCTTTTGGATGAGAGAAGATTTCTAAAACTGAACCTTCTTCGATCAAACGACCATCCTGCATAACAGCCACACGGTTACAAATGTCTTTTACAATCTGCATCTCGTGGGTAATCATAACAATGGTCAAGCCCAATTTTTCATTCAATTCCTGCAAGAGTGCCAAAATCTGCTTAGTTGTTTTCGGATCCAAGGCAGAAGTAGACTCATCAGAAATCAAGATTTTAGGGTCATTGGCCAAGGCACGCGCAATGGCAACACGTTGCTTTTGACCACCAGACAACTGAGCTGGATAGTTTTCAGCACGGTCAGAAAGCCCAACCAAGTCCAACAACTTAGCAACTTTTTCTTTCTTCTCTTCCTTGCTCAAACCCGAATGCTTAAGGGCAAAGGCTACGTTTTCTTCTGCCGTCATCTGCGCCATCAGATTGAAATGCTGGAAAATCATGCCGATTTCACGGCGTTTGCTCCGCAATTGAGCTGGGGTAAGTGTGACCTTTTCTCCCTCATAAATCACATCCTCATCAATGGTAATCTTACCTGCTGTAGGAACCTGCAACAAATTGATGACACGGACAAGGGTAGATTTCCCGGCTCCAGAATAACCTACGATACCGTAAATATCCCCTTGATTGATATGGATGGTCACATCCTTTACCGCTTCAATGGTCCGTTTTTTCTGCTGGAAGGTTACATCAATATTATCTAGCTTAATCATTTCCTTACTCATAACTTGCAATTAACTCCTCTACTAATTCAACATGGCTATAGTAGTCAGCGATGCTGACATTTTCATCACCGGCATGGTCACGACTGTTGGCATTTCCTAGACCAAATCCTGCAATCGGCACTCCTAAAGCATGAAAGACGGTGTGCATGGGGCCCGTCCCCGGTGACGTCGGCAAGACAGCAACTCCTTCTGGTGTCAATTTTTTGGCCAATTCAATCACATTGACAATGGCAGGGTGGGACATATCACTTCGGTAGCTCATCTCTCCTAGAGTGAAGACAACCTCAACTTTATCAAAACCATGCTTGTCCAAATGCTGGCGAATTTTGTCCAAAACATCATGCGGCTCCAACCCAGGTACCAGACGGACTTCCATCTTAGCAGAAGCCTGAGCTGGTATGATGGTCTTGACACCTTGACCAAGATAGCCAGTTGACAAGCCTTCAATGGTAATCGATGGCTCAAAATACAAACGCTTCAGAAACTCACGACGATCTTCTACCAAGGTTGGAAAGGTTAATCCATAAATATCCGTCACAGACTGACTGGTCGCAAGTGCAAATTCCTCAACTAAGGCCAATTCACGTTCATTTGGTTCTTGCACTTGTTCGTAAATACCATCAACCAAAATTCGTCCATCTGCAGCCCGCATGGATTGAAGTGCTGATAATAAATACCAGCTTGCCGAATCAATGACACCTCCATAGGAAGAATGAATATCCAAGTCAGCTGATTTGACCTGAAGATCGAAGGTCACAATTCCCTTATTTCCCCCAGCAATTTCTAGCTGATGTAGGCTATTGCGATGCCCCTGCTCCCAGACCAGCAAATCAGCACCAATCAAGTGTTCTTTGTATTTTGAAAGATACTTATCCAAGTCGACAGAAGCTGACTCTTCTGCCCCTTCCATAATAAAAATCACATTGACTGGTAAATGGCCATTCTGTCTAGCCTGATATTTTTTCAAGGCCGACAGACGAGCTGTGATATGGCCCTTATCATCATCTACCCCCCGACCATAGATATAGCCTTCAGAAATAGTCAATTCAAAAGGATTGCCCTTCTCCCAAACCTGATCGGCATCAGCAGGAACCGTGTCATAGTGATTGTAAAAAATCAATGTTTTCGCATCTGGCACCGAAGCCTTAAACGTAGCCATGACAAAGGGTGCTGCATAACTGTCGTCTAAAACAACATCTGCCCCAGCTTCTTCAAACATATCTTTCAAGTAAGTCGCCACATCCAACAAACCAATCTGCTGAGCAAAAATGGATTTCTTTGAAATCAAGACCTTCAACTTTTCAAAATAGTTTTGAATAATCGCATCATTTTCAAATAATTGAACTTTACTATCTGCCATACTTCCTCCTCATACTCAATGAAAACCAATTAAATCTACTAACCAAAATCAAATATTCTCCCGCATTTCTGACTTTGGTTAAGAGATTTTTTCTTATCTCTATAAAAACAGATAGAGGGCTGAACAATTCTGCCCAGTCCTCAACCTATTTACATTTTACCAAACTGGCTCATCCATACCGTCTGAAGTCTCTTCAATAACCTTTTTCACTTCATCCGTGTGATAGGCTTCGATAATTTTCTTAATCGCTGCTGCTTGCTCTGATTTTTCCCAATCGCTACGAGCTGCAATCAAGTTGTACCACTGTTTTGAATTTTCATCTTTTTGCTCTTTGTAAAGGGCATTTTTATAATCCAAACCAGCTTCCAACACAAATGTGTTGTTTACAACTGCTGCATCAACTGAGCTAAGTGAGCTTGCTGTTTGGCTTGCATCCAACTCAGTAATTTTCAAGTTTTTCTTGTTTTCAGTAATGTCAGCAATAGTTGCCAATTCTGTACCAGATACACCAACCTTGATCAAACCAGCTGCTTGAAGAAGGTAAAGAGCACGACTTTCGTTTGTTGGGTCGTTTGGAACCGCAATTTCTGCACCATCTGGAATTTCTTCCACTTTAGTGTACTTGTTTTTTCCATCAGCTGTACCTGAGTAAAGACGGATTGGTGCGATATAAGTATCTGCAATAGCAACCAAATCTTCACCATTTTCTTCATTCCAGTTATTCAAGAAGTTGTAGTGTTGGAAAGCATTGATGTCTACTTCGTTTTCAGCTACTGCCTTGTTTGGTTGTGAATAGTCTGTAAATTGAGTGAATTCCAACTTCACTTCGTCCCCAAGTATTTCTTGAACTTTATCCCAACGGGCTTGCTCAGAATCGCTCAAGCTCATCACACCCACACGAACAGTTGTTGCTGAAGAATCGGATGAAGAGCTAGAAGACGAGCTACCACATGCAGCAAGTACACCTACTGATAAAGCAGCTGTTGCCAAACTAAACAATTTTTTTAATTTCATAAAATGATCTCCTTAAATTAGAACTGTATCTATCTTAACACAGAAACGACAATCTGACCAATTGGCATTTTTTATAGTTCGTTATAACTAAATTTTATAACAAATACCCTTGCAATTATAAGTATCGATAATAAAAAGAGGGAAGCTATTTCCCTCTTTCGTAATATTTTCCCAGCTTGCTAGCCTAAGAAATCTTTTTTCCTTTTAGCTACAGTTAAGCTAAGAAGTGCGAGTCCCGCCAAAATTGGTAGCTTGGACTGATGTCCATTTGTTCTAGGTAAGATTGAGGCCGATGATTTTTCAGATTCTACTTTCTGTCTCGAAACGGTAGTTGCTGAATATAAAGCCTCGTTATTAGTATTTCCCAATGTCAATTGGGTCGATACTTCGATAACTGGATACACTAGATTAGTTAGGTTACTTGAAGATTCAGTAACTGCTGATACTCCTTTGATTAGTGCAACAGGTGTTTCTATGACTGGCGGTTCGACTTCTATTGGAGATGGCGGCGTTTCTTCGACTGGCGGTTCGACTTCTGTTGAAGTTGGCGGCGTTTCTTCGACTGGCCAATCGACTTCTGTTGATGTTGGCGGTGTCTCTTCGACTGGCGGATCGACTTCTGTTGAAGATGACGGCGTTTCTTCGACTGACGGATCGACTTCTGTTGATGTTGGCGGTGTTTCTTCGACTGGCGGTTCGACTTCTGTTGGAGATGACGGCGTTTCTTCGACTGGTGAGTCTACTTCTGTTGAAGATGGTGGCATTTCTTCGACTGGCGGTTCGACTTCTGTTGGAGATGGCGGAGTTACTTCGACTGGCGGTTCGACTTCTGTTGATGTTGGCGGCGTTTCTTCGACTGGTGAGTCTACTTCTATATTGTCAACTTTCGAGCTTGATTTCAAATTGACAACAATTTCATAAAAGGGACCATTATAATTCAAATCGCTACTAAAAATTGTAGTGAAACCTTGACTTACCTCAACAGATTCAAAATAATATGCCCTCTCATCAATACCATTACTTTCATCACGAATGACATTATCAATTGTGGAGTTCGCAACTCGACGACTCTCTTTAACTACTGATTCACCATCTTTAAATTGAATAGTATATAAGGCTTGCCTGATAGTTGAATTATCGTAGATCACACCTTCTGGTAGAAGTTTTTTCTCAATTTCAGGCAGAGGGTTATCCGATGTATTTACAACTAGTTGCTGGTATGAACGTATTACCTCTGTTTGAGTCCGATTTCCAACAGTAACTGACCTTGAAGAGATTTGAGTCCCACCAGCACCAAGTAAATCAAATGTTACACCATGTTCATTTTCATATGCTGAAATTGCCTCACGAATCACTTGTTTCATTGCTTCAAGGTCTTCACCATGGAAATTTGTGCGAATCAGTACTCGCCCACTTGATTTTTCAACAACCTCAATATCGGTTACTATTGTCGTTTCAACAACCGGATTTAAATTTTCTACATCATTAGCCTGATTGACAACAATGGTTTTCGCAGGCAAACTATCAACAGTGGATAAGTAACTCGTATTGCCATAAATATCTGTCAGATATAAATATCTCAGATCATATTGTCCTGGTAAATAAGAATAGTGAATTGTTTCAGATAAAGTCAGTCTTTTTCGATTTCCCTCCAATTGCTCAATATTCGTAATATTTTCGCCAAATCGGAGTGTTCCTGACTCACTTTCAAATCCGAGATTAACAGATGTGATATTCGAATTATCTTCCACTAAAAGTACCACTTCAACTGTCTCACCTTGTTTAGCTTCATTTCGACTAGTTTCTAACTCAATAAACTTAGGTGCTGAAAAATCAGTAACGATATTAGGTGAGTTGATGATAGCCTGGGTAGCAATATTTTGAATAATTTCAGGTTCTGAAAGGCTATTTGATGAACTTTCGTTTTTAGCATTCAAATATATAAAGTCCAAAGATAAGTCTGACTTAGGATAATCACTTGCTATTGGTACCGTAACATCAAAGCGATACAGTCCGTCTGCAATCTTGATTGGGTTATTACTCTCTCCTCTAAGCACATATTGACTAGACAGTTTTTTATCAGATAGACCAAAGTAAATACGCTCCATTTCCTCTTCAGACGAAACCACAAAACTAGCAGTCAGTTTTTCTCCCGGCTGGTAAGACTCTTTATCAAATGTCAGGGATTCCAATTTAGGAACAGGAATATACTGTAGAGTCAATACCGTATCACCTTCTACAAGTTCACCGTAAAGAGAAGGTTGGTTCTCATATGATAATCTATAAATTTTTCCATCTTGCTCAATTGTCCGTACTTGATAATCATAGACATTGAAATTTGGATAGCTTTGAATTGGTTCAGATAAGCTCTCTGTTCCATCTGCAAAGACCGTCTTTTCACGATAATTAATTAATGTTTCTGGAACGGCTTCAACTGATTCTTTAAGAATTTGCCCTGACCTTGTTTGATACTGAACAATCACACGGCCCGTTTTCTTTTCGACCTGCTCTGTAGATACCAAATAAGGAGTGTAAGTATAGGTTACTTCCGTCAAACCAACTTTCAAAAGCCCTTGCTCTACACCGTCTACTTTAACCTTATAATACTGCCTACCATCCATACCATTCAGAAACAATGGAGCTTCACTACTAGTATCGTATGTAATCCCTGTCGCAACTGGTGCCTCCGAACCAAATGCTAACGTCGACACCACGCCTGAAATTCTCTTGTCTTCAGCTATGGCAGTCCCATTTTCAAGTTGATAATGAATCAAGACTGAACCTGAAGTAATACTATTAACCGTCATCGAAAGTGGTGCAAATGTATGTTCTGCCCATGTATTTTTCGAAGAATCGTAGTAAATAACATTATTGCCAATCTCATCTCCAAGATTTATATATTCTATATAATAAACATCACTTGGACGATTTTCTGGAATGGAGCCTGTTAATACTGAACGATATAAGCCATTTGCTAACTTTTCGAAATTGCTAGAAGAAAAGTAGAGACTCTGGGTTCCATCTGAAGATATTAATTTTGATGATACGTAAGTGAGATTACTCTCATCCTCTGAATCAATTGTTAGAGTTACGATCTCTCCCGCCTGGTACTCTGTTTTATCTAATGTATAAGAAACCAGTTTTGGTGCTGTACGGTCTTCCAATACCTCTGCTGCTCTATCTGTTGCTGGAGAGCTGGTCGATGAAATATTGGCCTCTAAATCCGTATTTGATTCTGGTTTAGTCGAAATTGACTCTCCGCTTACATTACTTGCTTCTACATCAGTTGAAGGAACAGCTCCTACTGTCGGAGAATTTGTACCTGTCGTGGTTTCAACCTCTGAAGTCCCCTCGTTTCCTACAATTTCGGTTGGTATTTCGACATCATTTTCTGCAGTTAATATAAGAGTTTCTGAAGTATTTATGACTTGTTCAGAACTTGCTGTTGTGGGAGTATTCTCACTCACTTCATCAGCAAAGACAACATCCGTGGTAGAAAACAGCAAACCTAGAGCCAGCACTCCTACTGCCCCATGGATTCCTTTTCTAATACTTCCAAAACCTTTGGATTCTTGACATTTCTTAATCATATACCCCTCCATTATTTGCTATTAATATACATTATATATCATTTGATCTCAATAATAAAGTATCCGTTTTTAATTTCTAACAAAAAAACACCCAGATTCTGAGTGTCCATGATGTGACTAAAACACATCCACCAAATACTGAAACAAGTCTCGATGTTGCTTACAATCATTGTATAAAAATTCTGGATGCCATTGGATACCAAACAAAGCTTGGTTCCCCCTACTTTCATAAGCTTCTATCGTACCATCTCTAGGATCCAAACCTGTCGCCACCAGTCCTGGAGCCAATTCTTTGATTCGCTGATGATGGAAGGAATTAATAGGGCTCCCTTGGGCAAACAGTTGACCGATTCGGCTTTTAGGTTTCACTTGTAAACGATGGGATGTCCCCGCAATACCATCTTGCCAATGATGAGCCACCTCTTGTTCCAAGCTTCCGCCTAGAGCAACATTCAGCAACTGCATCCCTCGGCAGACTGCAAAAATTGGTTTTCCCTGACGAAGGGCTTCCTCAATCAAAGCCAGTTCAAATTCATCCCGCTCCAAGAGGTAGTCATCACTATCTATCAAACGTTTTTGGCCATACAAACTTGGATCCACATGCTGACCACCTGACAAGATCAACTTGTCAATCATATCGATATAATCCTTGGCTAAGTCAGGAGTTCCCATAGGAATAACCATTGGCACACCACCTGCCTGACGAACGCTGTCTGCCAATTCACGCGCTACCGTTACATATACGCGACCAGATTTAGTTGGAAATTCTTGCTCATTTCCTGAAATTCCAATGATAACTTTTCCCATAAGAAACTCCTTTCTGTGATTTTATATATTGTAACATGTCTAACTAAGCCAGTCTAATATAGAAGTTTTATGGGCTGATAAAAATTATTTATCAGTTACCTTTAGTACAAAATGTTCCTTGTCTACCTGTGACCATTTACCTGTCGTTACAAAATCCTTTATAAGCCCAGTTTGAGATAGCTCTTGCAACTGAGCCCGTGCCTCCAGCGGATCAAGGCTCAGATTGGATTGCAAGAGGTAGCGGGTATAGGGATGTTGGGGATTTTGAAAAATATCCTGTGCTGGACCAATTTCAACCAAGCTTCCCTTGTACATAACCGCAATACGATCTGCGAATTGGTGCACCAAGTTTAAATCATGAGAAATGAAGAGATAGGTCAGTCCTAAATCCTCTTGCAACTGGTTCAACAAATCCAGTATGGTCGCCTGTATCGACACATCAAGAGCCGAAGTAGGTTCATCACAGACAATAAATTGGGGATGAGAAACGACTGCACGAGCGATGCCAATTCGCTGGCGTTGCCCACCACTAAAAGATTTAGGGCGTTTGTGTACATCATCCCCCAGAATTCCCACCCTTTCCAGCATAGCTAGAGCCTTCTCTTCCGCCTCCTTCTTAGGAAGTGAGTAGAGAGGTTCTTTGACCAGTTCTAAGGCCGACAGGTAGGGATTGAGAGAAGAATAGGGGTCTTGATAAATCACTTGCAGGGCTTGATTATTTAATTCTTCTGATGTCAAACCTGGAAAATCAACTCGGCCTTGACTAGCCTTTTCCAAACCTAAGACAATTTTAGAAAGAGTTGATTTGCCACTGCCAGATTCACCAACCAGACCAAGTGTCTCACCTTTATAAATAGATACATTTACACCGTTCAAAGCATCGACACGTTGCTCTTGCCCAAACCAATTCTTCTTAGAGTAAGTTTTGCTCACATCCGAAACCTGTACTAGAACTTCCTTATCCATTCTTCTCCTCCTTTCTAACCCAATGTCCTGGACTAACTTGAATCAACTGACTATCTTCGGAGTCGGCTAAAACCGCTCCAAGACTGGCTTCCAAACGAGCTGCTCTTAATAGAGACTGGGTATATGCGTGTAAGGGTTGTGAAAAGATAGAATCAACCGTTCCGTGTTCCACAACCAATCCATTCCTCATGACATAAACCAAGTCGCAGATTCCAGCAATAACACTGAAATCATGACTCACTATCACAACTGTCAACCCCAACTGTTCCTGTAATTCTTTGAGCAAGGCCAAGATTTGAGCCTGAATGGTTACATCTAATGCTGTTGTTGGCTCGTCTGCAATGAGCATATCTGGCTTGGTCAACAAGGCCATGGCAATCATGATCCTTTGACGCATACCTCCTGAAAATTCAAAAGGAAACTGCTTGAGACGTAATTCTGGATCAGGAATTCCCACCTTTTCCAACATTTCATGGATAGTTCTATCCCGTTCTTCCTTGGTTAACTTAGGTTGAAAACGTCTTAAAACTTCCTGCAAATGATATCCTACTGTCCGCAAGGGATTAAGAGAGGTCATTGGATCTTGAAAAATCATCGATAAGGAAAGTAGCTTTGGATTACGTACTTGCTTTCCATCCAATTCAAATCGATCATAGCTTGCTTCCAAACCTTTTGGTAAAATCCCCATCAGAGACTTCATCGACAAGCTCTTACCCGAACCAGATTCTCCAACAATTCCAACAATTTTTCCTTTGGGAATAGACAGGTCAATCCCCTTCACCAGTATCGATTGTCCATTTCTCTTTTTGTTGACAATGGTGAGGTTACTTATTTCGACTAGCTGTTTTGACATTAGTAGACCTCTCTTTCAAGGCAATCCCGTATCAGATCACCGATATTGTTAAATGAATAAATGGTCAATAGGATAAAAAGTCCAGGCAATATTGCCATATGAGGAGCACTCTGCAAGGTAGACTGGGCATTTTGCAAGAGACTTCCCCAGGAGGCTAGAGGTTGTTGAATCCCCATTCCTAAGAAGCTGAGGGCTGATTCCGTCATAATAGCAGATGAAATACTAGTTGAAGCGGTCACAATCAAAGTCGGAAGGATTGCTGGAAAGATATGCCGCCAGACAATCACTGGTTTCTTTAATCCAATAAAGGCAGCATACCCAACATAATCCGCCACTTTGGCTTTCAACGTTTCAGCACGCAACATCCGAGCAATACTCATCCAAGAAAAACCACCTATTACAATGATAATCGTAGTCAATCCTGGTTTCAGAAAGACGCTGAGGACGATAACTAAAACCAACCAAGGTATGGATGATAGCACATCGACAAACCGCATAATAGCATTATCCCATTTTCCTCCAAGATAGCCTGCTGTAATACCGACAAGACTTCCAATCGTAACAGATGCAGTCATTGCCAATAAACCAACTAAGAGTGAGATGCGACCACCATAAATCACTCGAATGAAGTAATCACGTCCTACCTGATCTGTACCAAACCAATGCGCTGCACTAGGCCCCTGGTTCATCTGACTTACATTGGTCACATTGGGGTCTATCGGTATCAGTGGTGCAATCAAGGATAGAAATAGTAGAAAAAGAATAAACAAAATCGAGAATAAATAGAGTGGCGAACTCTTTATAGTTTCCTTTAATTGCTTCATAATCATTGACTTTCTCCTCCTTTCCAAATACGCGGATCCACCACAGCATAGAGAATATCTGATAAGAGATTCCCTAGAATAACTAAGGTCGCAGACAAAAGCATGACTGCCATAATCACTGGATAGTCCAAACTCTTAGTAGCTGCTGTCAAATAAGGACCAACTCCCGGCCATGCAAAAATGGTTTCTGTAATGATAGCACCTGTTACCAGCATCGGCAAGGCCATCCCAATTTGAGTCACAATAGGAATCAAAACATTGCGGGCCACATGTTTCCCAAATATCTCAAATCGGCTGGCTTTGAAAGCCTCTTGAACGGTCACATAATCTTTCTCAACTTCTACAATTGCTGAGGCTCGGATAAATCGAATCAATTCTGGTAGGAATGCCATTGTCAAGGTCACATAGGGTAAGGTAAAATGTGCCAGAAAATCAAGAAGGTTTCCTTCTTTTCCCAAGGTATGCATCCCAATAAATGGGAAAACCTGCCATTTATATCCAAAAAAGTAAATTAAAATCATGGCAAACCAGAAGGTCGGGACTGCAATTCCTACAGAAGCAAAGGCATCAATGAACTTGTCCACCCATTTACCCCTTTGGGACGCCGCAAGTAAACCCAGAATAATCGCTAGGATTAGGGCCGTCACATATGCAGGCAAGACCAATGAAATGGTGTTGGGAATTTTTTCAGCCAAATCAATCCCAATCGAGTGTTGAGTCATCAGTGAAAAACCTAAATCTCCTGTCAACAATCCCTTAAGCCAAACAGCGTATTGAACGAGAAACGGTTGATCCAAACCATATTTTACCTTTAATAAATCAATTTGTTCTTGACTCATATTTGGCGTTGTCATCGAATCTATGACATCAAACGGTGCCAATTGAATCAATGAAAAGACAATAAAAGAAATCAGCAGCAAAAGAGGAATTGCCTGCAAGATTCTTTTTACAATATATCGAAACATATATCCTCCAAAAACACGAAAAAGAGGGGAGGAGTTTCCACTTTTTACCACTCCTTCTCCTCTTTGCTGGTCATACCAGCATACAAAGACTATTCAATTGTTAACTTCGACGGATCTTCAAATGTATAAATTGGAATCAAACCCGCTTCTTCTACATTTTTCACACGATTGTTCACCGCCAACACTTTCTTGTTATCAACGATTGGGTAGATAGCAGCTTGGTCAGCCAGTGTCGCTTGCAAATCATCATAGATTTGTTCGCGTTTTGTTTGATCCAATTCAACAGCTCCTTGTTCAAAGAGGCTATCCACTTCGTTTGAAGACAATTTGAAGTAGTTTGAAGCTCCACCTGTTTTGAATAGGCGGGCATATTGATCAGGGTCATTTCCCATGATATAGCCACCCAAGAAGAGGTCATAAGCTGTTGAACCTTCTTTTTTCAACTCTGTAAAGAGTGCTGTAGAGTCCCCACCTGCCAATTCAACTGTCACACCAATAGCTGACAATTGTTGTTGAATTAAGGTAGCCTGTAAGGTTTGAGCTGCATCAGAACCTGCATAACCAAGATTTAAAGTCAAATTGCTAACACCTGCTTCAGATAAGAGTTGTTTTGCTTTTTCTAGATTCTGCTCATATTTCTCAACATCTTCGGTCACATATGGATTGGCAACTGGCAAGAATGAATATGGATTTTCATAGTATTTTTTATCCAAGTAAGCAGCTTGGTTAAACTCTTCTTTATTTAAGGCATACAGCAAGGCTTGACGAACTTTTACATCCTTCAATTCTTCAGTCGAAGTATTGAGCCCAAGATAACCGACACGATTCTCACTATAGGCATAGGTTGTGATAGTATCCGTACTCAAATCTTGAATATCAGAAGGAAGGACAAATGCCGCGTCCACTTCACCTGTTTGTAAGGCTACTTTAGTCGTATCAGCACTTTCAATTATCCTCAAAACAAGGTTATCAATTTCAGCTTTTCCCTTGTAGTAGTACTCATTAGCAGCAAGTTTGATATATTCACCATGCTTGTATTCTACAAACTTGTACGGACCAGTTCCCACTGGTGTCGCTGTCAATTGGCTTGCTGAGAAGTCTGCCTCATCCTTGAAAACGTGCTGTGGAATAATGTATGTTTCCGTAACAATATTGTCCAAGGCTGGTGCAGAAATAGCTGGAAGAACGAATTTAACCGTGTAATCATCCAACTTTTCAAGCGTAACTGGTTGGTCGTTTATATAAAGACCGTCTGAACCACCATTTTCCTTTTTAATTTTTTGTTCATAAGTAAAGATGACATCATCAGCATTGAAACTTTCCCCATCAGACCACTTGACATCTTGACGGAGTTTAACGGTGATACTTAGACCATCTTCGGCAACTTCATAGGAATCTGCCAATTCATTTACATAAGTACCATCTGCTTCAACACGAATAAGTGGAGAGTAAATAAAGTTAGTTAAGGTTAAGCCCCAACGGTCACTAGTGTTGATTGGGTTTGTCGAACTAGGATCTCCATTAATTGCATAAGTAAAAGTTTCCGAATCGGCAACTGAGTTTGAGCTTGATGAGGCAGTTGATGAACCGCTACTAGCACAAGCTGCCAAGGTTAGTACCGCTACTGTAGATAATAAGCCTGTGAGCCACTTCTTTTTCATAGCACTTCCTCCAATTTCAAAAAGTAGTACTAGTCTATCAAGGATTTAAAATTTTGACAAATATATAATATTTATCAACTCATAAAGAAAAACTATAACGATACTATCTACCCTGTTTTATGAAGTGTTGAAAAAGAAAATAGTTGCATTATATAGTAGACATTCTAAACACGAAATCCATACCAAGGTTGTTATAACTAAAAACTATAACAACATCTAATTTTTTACAATTATACAAGAGTCGTTTTTTCTGTTAGGATAGGGGCATAGAAATATTTTGGAGGAAAAACCATGACTACTACTATTATCGGCTTCCCACGTATCGGAGAACACCGTGAGTTAAAATTTATTACTGAAAAATACTTTAGAAATGAAATTCCACAAGAAGAGCTTTTGGAAGCAGCTAAAGACTTACGTGCTAAGCACTGGAATATTGTTAAAGAAGCAGGCATTACTGAAATCCCAAGCAACGACTTCTCCCACTATGACAATGTTTTGGATGCAGCTGTTCTCTTCAACATCGTACCTAAAGCAGTACAGAACCTTGACTTGACCGACCTTGAAAAATACTTCGCTCTTGCACGTGGTTATCAAGGAGAAAAAGGGGACGTGCGTGCTAGACCCATGAAAAAATGGTTCAACACCAACTACCACTATATCGTTCCAGCTATTGCAAAAGACACAGAAATCAAACTAGCTGGTCATAAGATTTTCGATGAATTCCAAGAAGCAAAGAACTTGGGCATCACAACTCGTCCAGTTTTGATTGGTCCATTCACACTCTTACAATTAACTGATTTTGAAGAAGGTTTAACTGCTACTGATTTCGCTGATAGCTTAGTTGCAGCCTACGGACAAGTCTTTGAAAAATTGGCAGAGCTCGGTGCTGAAAAAATCCAGTTAGACGAGCCTAGCTTGGTCAAGGACTTGACTGCAGAAGAAAAAGCCCTTTTCCTAAACATCTACCAAACACTCTTGGCAGACAAGAAAGGCTTGCAAGTCCTTATTCAAACCTACTTCGGCGATGTGCGTGATATTTACACAGAATTGACCAGCCTCCCAGTTGATGCCATCGGCCTTGACTTCGTTGAGGGAAAAGAAACTGCTGCCCTTGTTGCGACAGGTTTCCCAACTGACAAGACCCTCTACGCTGGTATTGTAAACGGTAAGAACATCTGGCGTAACAATTATGAAAAGAGCCTAGCTGTTTTGGAGGCTATCCCTGCTGAAAATCTTGTCTTGACAACTTCTTGCTCACTACTTCATGTACCATTTACAACAGCCAATGAAGAATTTGAACCAGCTATCCTCAACCACTTTGCCTTTGCAGTTGAAAAACTGAGCGAATTGCGTGATTTGGATGCTATTCGCAATGGACAAGGCGAATCTGCTCTCACAGCTAACAAGGAACTCTTTGCCCTTGAACGTGTGGGGCGTGACACAGCGCTTGCTGATCGTTTGGCAGGATTGACAGATGCAGACTACACTCGCCTTCCAGTCTTTGCGGAACGTGAAGCCATTCAACGCGAAAAATTGAACCTGCCACTACTTCCAACCACTACTATCGGTTCCTTCCCTCAAACCAAGGAAGTTCGTAGCACACGCTTGGCCTTCCGCCGTGGAGATATTACCGAAGCTGAGTATGATGCCTTTGTAGAAGCTCGTACGGATGAGTGGATCAAGTGGCAGGAAGAAGTTGACTTCGATGTCTTAGTTCACGGTGAGTTTGAACGAAACGACATGGTAGAGTACTTCGGCGAAAACCTGTCTGGCTACCTCTTTAGTAAAAACGGTTGGGTACAATCATACGGTATGCGTGGGGTAAAACCACCAATCATCTGGGGTGATGTAACACGCTTGAACCCAATTACTGTCAAATGGTCTAGCTACGCTCAAAGCCGTACAAATAAACCAGTCAAAGGTATGTTGACAGGACCTGTAACCATCCTCAACTGGTCATTCCCACGTGAAGATATTTCTATCAAAGAATCGACCCTTCAAATTGCCCTTGCTATCAAGGAAGAAGTTCTCGACCTTGAAGCAGCGGGTATCAAGATCATCCAAATCGACGAAGCAGCCCTTCGTGAAAAACTACCACTCCGTCGTAGCGACTGGTACAGCGAGTATCTTGATTGGGCAATCCCTGCCTTCCGTTTAGTACACTCAACTGTTGCACCAGATACACAAATTCACACTCACATGTGCTATAGCGAATTTACTGACATCATTCCTGCCATCGACAATATGGATGCGGATGTTATCTCCTTTGAAGCCAGCCGTTCAAATCTTGTTATTCTAGATGAACTCAAGGCTAAAAATTTCCAAACTCAGGTAGGTCCTGGTGTCTATGACATCCACTCTCCACGTGTCCCTGCCGTTGATGAAATTGCACACACCATCCAAGCCATCCTTGCAAAAGTACCGAAAGAAAAAGTTTGGATTAACCCAGACTGCGGACTCAAGACTCGTGGCGAATCAGAAACAAAAGCTAGTCTTATCCACTTGACCCAAGCAGCTAAGGCAGCAAGAAAGGAACTCTAATTTATGATTGGTCAAACCCCAAGTCTCTCATTTGAAATTTTTCCTCCAAAACCAGCAGTAGGCAATGAAAAGATTATCCAAACTCTCGATGAGATGCAAGGTTTGGCCCCTCATTTTATCAGTGTTACATGCAGCAATAACAATTTGAACGTAGAAGAGACGACTGTCAAGTTGGCTAACCATGTTCGCAATGAATTGCATATTCCAACTATCGCACATTTGCCAGCTGCTTACTTGACAAAAGAAAAGGTCCGATCCGTTCTTCATTCTCTCGATGAAATTAGTGTGCATCAGATTTTAGCACTTCGTGGCGATATTATTGAAGGTCTTCCCCCTAAAGAGGACTTCCAGTATGCAACTGACTTGATTTCCTTTATCAAGGAAGAAGCCCCACATTTTGACATTATTGGAGCCTGTTATCCAGAAGTACATCCAGAATCACCAAATTCTGTTTCAGACATCAAAAATTTGAAAAAGAAAGTTGATGCCGGTTGCTCAACCTTGGTAACTCAACTCTTCTTCGATAACGAAGCATTTTATAACTTTCAGGAGAAATGTTCTCTAGCAGACATCGAAGTGCCTATTATCGCAGGTATTATGCCTATCATCAACAGGAATCAGGCACTTCGACTCTTGAAAACCTGTGAGAATATCCGCCTCCCTCGTAAATTCAAGGCCATCTTGGAAAAATACGAGCACAATCCTGAATCCCTACGCGCAGCAGGTCTGGCCTATGCTGTAGATCAGATTGTTGACTTAGTGACCAATGATGTCGCAGGTGTTCATCTTTATACCATGAACAATGCCGAAACGGCCCGCACCATCCATCAAGCAACTCATTCGCTATTCAAACATTATAGTTAGAAAACTCCCCTGAGCCCAAGCTCAGGGGTTATTCTATGCCCTGTGACTCCCAAAGACTACATGATAATTTTTTCACCCCATCATGACATTAATCCAGCAGATGTCTAGGTATGTGACATCTTGCTTACAATAACGAACAGCCATTTAAAATACAGTCACAAGGAGTAAAAATGGCACTAAGAGGAGACAGAGAAGCGATGAAATGGAAAAATATAGACAATATGTAAAGACCCCCAGTTGAGAATTCGTGGATTTACCTGTACACTAGAATAAAAAAAACAATCAACTTCTAACAGGAATTACCACACTCAATTGGAGGTCTTATATGTTTCATTTTACCACACTTTTCATCGGAATGGATGTTCACAAAGAAAGTTTTTCACTCTGCTATTATGATATGATGGCGAATCAATTCAAACATAGCACTAAAGTTGGTCCAAATGTTAGCTATATTGTGAACTATGTGAATGAGCTTCGTCGTTTATATGGTCAAGATGCAGAAGTGTTATGTGGCTACGAAGCCGGATGTCTTGGATTTACCCTATATCACCAGCTACAAGCTCACGGGATTCCCTGTATCGTGATGGCGCCTACAACGGTGATGAAGGAAGGATCTAAGCGTGTTAAGACTGATAAAAAAGATGCAGCTCAGCTCGCAAAAGCTCTGGCCTTTCGTAGCTATCGGCCTGTTCATATTCCTACTGTTGAGGATGAACAAGTCAAAGAATATATCCGCATGAGAACAGACCACAAAGTGGCTCTGAAGAAAATCAAACAACAAATTCTTGCCTTCTGTCTCCGACATGATTTTCGCTATACCGAGGGAAGCAGTAATTGGACACAGAAACATGTCCGCTGGCTCCATTCCCTAAATCCTGATGGACTTTACGCAGAGATTTTGACAGAATACCTATTGACCTATGAGAAATTAGTAGATCAAATAGAACGGTATGATGCGCGAATTGAGCAACTGGGTCAAAGCGACAGTTATCAAGAGAAGGTCTCATGGCTCTCTTGCTTTATTGGCATTAAAACACTAACCGCACTTTCCATTGTGACGGAAATCGGTGATTTTAACCGCTTTGCGACAGCTCAACATTTTGCTTCCTATCTTGGGCTAACTCCTAACGAAAATTCTAGCGGTGACAAGGAGAGAAGAGGTGCTATCACCAAAGCTGGGAATAGCCATGTGAGACGACTTCTGATAGAAGCTGCACAATCATTGGCTAAGGGGACGATTGGGTATAAATCCAAAGAATTGAAACGGAGACAAAGTGGAAACCGAGTGGAGGTGATTGCTTATGCGGATAAGGCTAATGAACGCTTAAGAAGACGTTATCGCACACTTGTTCTAGGAAAAAATAAGAAACAAAATGTTGCTAAAACAGCTATTGCACGAGAATTGTCTGGTTTTATTTGGGGGATGATGACAGGAAGAATAGCTTGAAGTTAGCGCTTGTTTTCATGTACACTTTTGACCATTAAGTTTTATCATCGCAGAGCGATGAGGAATCCCTATTTCTATCCAAAATCACTGGGTGAATTTGGACAGAAATAAGGATTGAAATCATGTTTGAATGGAAAGTATCTTGAAGGAGTTTAGGACTTCAAGGTTTGAGTCATCTACGAAATGACTAAGTGGCACAATTGTGATCCACGCTTATAGAGAGTAGGACTCGCGGCAGAACCATTGACCTGTAGGTAACCAATCCACGAATATCAGAGTGGCCAATGCCCGAAGCTAAGAACTAGGCTCTTTCTAGATACTTTTCATTTTTTAATCAGTTCGATTGTTTTTACTTGACAAAGGGCTTTACATATCAGTCATTTGAATTAACTTTGATACATCGTCACTTTCGGCTTGCCGTACTCAACGAAAGTGACTTACATCGCAAGTCTTATTTCCAACCTAGAACAGCCTCTAGGCTGTTCTAGCAACCTGCACCTCAGTTCCTTGTCTGAAAGCTAATTCATTCGACTATAAACTCCATCCGTTTACAATTTACAATATTCAATACAGCATTCTGCTGAATAAATCACATTGATTCCCATATATTTTAATCGTAAATAAAAAAACTGACCTTCAAATGAAGATCAGTTCAAGGATAATAAACAGATTACAAGATGGCTAGAATGATGAAATTCAGAATAAATAGAGCTGTGGCACCCCAAAGGATTGGATGAATTTCTTTAGCCTTACCTGTCGAAACTTTTACCAAGCAATAGAAGATAAAGGCTGCTGCAATACCGTAAGAGATAGAGAAGCAAAGCGCCATGAAGAAGGCTGCAAAGAAGGCTGGAAGAGCGTCTTCAAACTGGCTCCAATCAACATCAAGGAAGGATGAAACCATCATAACACCGACGATAATCAAGGCTGGAGCTGTTGCAGCATTTGGCACAATTCCAATGAATGGTAAAATCAAAATTGATAGTAAGAAGAGAATGGCAGTTGTAACAGCTGTCAGACCAGTACGACCACCTGCAGAGATACCTGCAGCCGATTCAACATACGTTGTTGTATTTGAAGTACCAAATAGTGCACCGATAGAGGTACCAATCGCATCTGCAAAGAGCGCCTTGTCCATCTTAGAGTTAAAGCCTGTACCATTTTCAAGAGCTTTCTCATCTTCTTCTGAGAAAATACCAGTCTTACGACCTGTACCGATAAAGGTACCAAGTGTATCAAAGGTATCTGACAAGCTGAATGCAAAGATAGTCATCAAAACAAGTGGTAGACGGCTTGAGTCAGCAAAGAGCGAAGATAGACCATCAAAAGCCGCTAGGAAAGTTGTACCAAGCTCCGCAAAGGCTGTACCGATGTTATTGTTTGCAAAGTCGATGGTAGAAAGGTCTACAACACCTGCTGGAATACCAGCTAAAGTCGTTGCAATAATACCAATCAAAATTGCACCACGCACGTTCTTAATAACCAGAACAGCTGTCAAAAGAAGACCGAACACTGTCAAGAGAACACTTGGATCTGTAAATGTTGAGATAGATGGGACTACACCACCTCCCGCCAAAACAGAGAAGACACCATTTGAAAAAGTTTCTGCTGTCGCTTCAGCAGGTGCAACACCATTGACAGTGATAATGTCTGAGCCAGAAGTCAGGAAAGTAATCAGGTTTGAATTTTTAAAACCAAGATAGGCAACGAAAACCCCGATACCTCCACCGATGGCATGTTGCAAGCTAATCGGAATCGCCTTGATAATGCTCTTACGAACCTTTGTAACGGTGATAAAAACGTTAAACAAACCGCAGAGGAAAACCATTGCCAAGGCTTCCTGCCAAGTAAAACCAAGACCAATAACCACTGTATAGGTAAAGAAGGCATTCAACCCCATACCTGGTGCCAAGGCGTAAGGTACGTTAGCAAATAATCCCATAACAAGCGTTGATACAGCACTCGCAATAATAGTCGCTAAAAAGACTGCTTGAGTTGGCATACCTGCCACACTCAATACGCTCGGGTTAACAAACAAGATATATGACATGGCAAAGAAAGTCGTAAGTCCTGCCATAATTTCCGTAGAAACAGTCGTTCCTTGTTCTTTCAATTTAAAAAATTGATCCATTTTTTTCATTTCTCCTTTTAATTTACGAACGATAAAAACATTATAATCAAAAAACATTCTAATTTCAAGTTTTTTAATCTTGAAAACGTTATTTCATTAATTTCCAACCCAAAACATTCGTAAATCCCGAACGTTGCAGACTTACAAAAATCTATACAAAATTTATCGCTTCTTTGCTTTTATTATCTCCTTTTGTTATACTGGAAATTATTAGTTCAAGATATGGCTACCTACAAGTCGTATTCTTTGACGCATAAAACAATTTCTCAGCAATCTAGCTACTACCTAAACATTATTCACTATTAAAAGCTAACATAACGAATCTAGAAAGGAATGCTACTAAATATGAAGAAAAAAATCATAGCTATCGATTTGGACGGCACATTGCTCAATAATGATAGCCAATTATCTGATTATACCATCTCAACTATAAAGAAGGTCCGCCAAGCAGGACACACCGTTCTTATCGCCACAGGTCGCCCCTATCGAATGGCTGAAAAATTTTACCAACAGCTAGAACTGGATACTCCCATGATTAATTTCAACGGTTCTTTAGTCCACATCCCTGGAAAGAAATGGCAATGGGAACAAAATATTTTAATCGACAAAAAATACCTACTCGAATTTCTAAAAGAAGAAGAAGAAACATTCGAGGCAGATTTTATTGCTGGTGAATACAAGAATAAATTCTACATCACTCAAAAGAACTTAGACAAGATCGATCCGGCTCTGATGGGGGTTGAACAGATTACTCCAGATACACTCATCAAACCTGAATTAATCACTAGTGATCCTCATTCCATCCTTATGCAGACTCGTGCAACTGATAAGTATGAACTTGCAAAAGAAATGAATGCCTATTTCAAGGATGAGTTAGAAATCAATACGTGGGGCGGACCATTGAATATCCTCGAAACTTGTGCAAAAGGTGTCAATAAGGCAACCGCTCTGAGCTATGTTCTTAACCTCTACCAAGCCACTCCTAGCGACTTAATTGCCTTCGGCGATGAGCACAACGATGTTGAGATGCTAGACCTAGCAGGCACAGCCTATGCCATGAAAAATTGTAGCGATACACTTCGTCCACATGCCGACAGATTGACAGCATTTGCTAATTTTGAAGATGGTGTCGCACGTGAACTAGAAAACCTATTTTTATAGACATCAAAAAACCTGATAAACTGTCAGGTTTTTATCATATTCATTGCATATTTTTATCACTTTTCTGAAACATGATTATGAAAAGTTTTGGAAACATTTTGCACTTTTAACATAATTTCTCTTGACAAATGCACTGAAAACGTTTTATACTGTTATAGTTCGAACATGAAAGCCCATTCAATGGTTTTTACATGAACAAGAAAAATTTAGGAGGATCAATAATGAGTATTGGAATCATTATTGCAAGTCATGGCGAATTTGCTGCTGGTATTCATCAGTCAGGTTCAATGATCTTTGGCGAACAGGATAAAGTACAGGTTGTTACTTTCATGCCAAGTGAAGGACCAGATGATTTATATGCTAAGCTCAATGCTGCCGTGGACGCATTCGATGCCGATGATGAAATCTTGGTTTTGGCTGACCTTTGGAGTGGTTCTCCATTCAACCAAGCAAGCCGTGTAGCTGGTGAAAATCCAGATCGTAAGTTTGCTATCATCACCGGTCTAAACTTGCCAATGCTTATCCAAGCTTACACAGAGCGTATGATTAACGCTGCTGCTGGCGTGGAGGAAGTTGCGGCAAACATTATTAAGGAAGCCAAGGATGGTGTGAAGGTTCTTCCAGAAGAACTACAACCAACTGAAGCCGCTCCTGTAGCAGATGTAGCAACAACTACTCCACAAGGTGCAATCCCTCCAGGAACTGTTATCGGTGATGGTAAGTTGAAAATCAACTTAGCTCGTATCGATACTCGTCTCTTGCATGGTCAGGTCGCTACTGCTTGGACTCCTGCTTCTAAAGCTGACCGTATCATTGTCGCTTCAGATACAGTGGCACAAGATGACCTTCGTAAACAATTGATCAAGCAAGCAGCTCCAGGAAACGTTAAAGCAAACGTCGTTCCTATCAAGAAACTGATTGAGGTTTCTAAAGATCCTCGTTTCGGTAACACACACGCTTTGATTCTCTTTGAAACACCTCAAGAAGCTCTTGAAGCAATCGAAGGTGGTGTAGAAATCAAGGAATTGAACGTTGGTTCGATGGCTCACTCAACAGGTAAAACAATGGTGAACACTGTTCTTTCTATGGATAAGGACGATGTTGCAACCTTTGAACGCTTGCGTGAACTCGGTGTCAAATTCGATGTTCGTAAAGTTCCAAACGATTCACCAAAAGATTTGTTTGACTTGATTAACAAGGCAGATGTTAAATAATAACTGATTAACACTGTGTGATTATCAGAAATATGAAAGGATTATAACTATGTCAGATATTTCAATTATTTCTGCAATTTTGGTCGTTGTCGTGGCCTTTCTTGCAGGTATGGAAGGTGTCCTTGACCAATTCCAATTCCATCAACCAATCGTTGCATGTACTCTCATCGGTCTCGTTACCGGTAACCTTACAGCAGGTGTTATGCTTGGAGGAACTCTCCAACTTGTTGCCCTTGGCTGGTCAAACATCGGTGCTGCGATTGCACCAGACGCTGCCCTTGCTTCTGTTGCTGCCGCTATCATCTTGATCAAGGGTGGTGACTTCTCAGCAACTGCTATCTCAGTTGCTCAAGGTCTTGCTATCCCTCTTGCTGTTGCAGGTCTTTTCCTTACAATGCTTGTACGTACTGCATCTGTTGCCCTTGTACACGGTGCTGACGCTGCTGCAGAACGTGGTGATTTCGGTGCACTTGAGCGCTACCACTTGATTGCCCTTTCACTTCAAGGTCTTCGTATTGCTGTTCCTGCTGCCCTTCTTCTTGCTATCCCAACTGAGGCTGTTCAAGATGCTCTTGAATCTATGCCAGCTTGGTTGTCAGGTGGTATGAACGTCGGTGGTGGTATGGTTGTTGCCGTAGGTTTCGCTATGGTTATCAACATGATGGCTACTCGCGAAGTATGGCCATTCTTCGCTATCGGTTTCGCTCTTGCTGCTGTTAGCCAGTTGACACTTATCGCTCTTGGTGCTATCGGTGTATCTCTTGCCTTCATCTACCTTAACCTTTCTAAAAAAGGTGGAAACGGTGGGGGAGCTGGTTCCAACGACCCAATCGGCGACATCCTAGAAGACTACTAAGAAGAAAGGAAGAACACAATCATGACAGAAAAAATTCAACTTTCAGTAAAAGATCGTAAAGCGATTTGCTGGCGTTCAACCTTCCTTCAAGCATCATGGAACTTTGAGCGTATGCAAAACTTGGGTTGGGCTTACACAATGGTTCCAGCTATCAAAAAACTTTACACTAAGAAAGAAGATCAAATTGCGGCTCTTAAACGCCACATGGAATTCTTTAACACACACCCATACGTTGCTGCACCTATCGTCGGTGTAACACTTGCCCTTGAAGAAGAGCGTGCAAATGGTGCTGACATCGATGACGCTGCTATCCAAGGTGTGAAAATCGGTATGATGGGACCTCTCGCTGGTATCGGCGACCCAGTATTCTGGTTTACAGTACGTCCTATCCTCGGTGCCCTAGGTGCTTCACTTGCTGTGTCAGGTAACATCCTTGGCCCAATCCTCTTCTTCGGTCTTTGGAACGCTATCCGTATGGGCTTCCTATGGTACACTCAAGAGTTTGGTTACAAATCAGGTAAAGAAATCACTAAAGATATGTCAGGTGGTATCCTCCAAGACATCACTAAAGGTGCTTCTATCCTCGGTATGTTCATCCTTGCCGTACTTGCTCAACGTTGGGTATCTATCGGCTTCAACTTCACGGTTTCTGAAGTTCCACTCTCAGAAGGTGCTTACATCGAGTGGGATAAATTGCCAGAAGGCTACGAAGGTATCCAAAAAGCCTTTGAATTGGTTGGTCAAGGTTTGTCACAAACTCCAACTAAAGTTACTACTTTCCAACAAAACTTGAACGGTCTTATCCCAGGATTCATGCACTTGCTTCTTACCTTCCTATGCATGTGGTTGTTGAAGAAAAAAGTTTCTCCAATCACTATCATCGTTGGTTTGTTTGCATTCGGTATCGTAGCTCGCCTATTTGGAATTATGTAATCCATTAAGAAACCCCGCTCATGCGGGGTTTTATGGTATAATAAAACAAGAAATGAGGTAACTATGGCACAATCATTAAATAAACACGTCGAACTATCCACAACAGGCGTTTCCTATCTCAGTCTTGCAGGTGGAACGGTTGGTAAGTTCCTGCTAGGAGATCAAGCTCTGGAATTTTATGCTGATAACAACGTTGAAAATTATGTTCAAATCCCTTGGACATCTATCATTCAGATTGGTGCCAATGTTTCCAATAGAAAAATCAGTCGCCACTTCGAAGTCTATACTGATAGCGGCAAATTCCTTTTTGCTTCTAAAGATTCTGGTAAAATTCTAAAAATTGCTCGTGAACATATTGGCAATGAGAAGGTAGTCAAACTACCAACTCTCCTGCAAATTCTAGGACAGAAAATCTCAAATCTATTTGCAAAAAAATAAAAAATCAAGTATAATCCCGTCTTTGACAGTTTTACAAGACAAAAACCTCCCTAACCCTATGCATATCAAGGGTTTAGCGAGGTTTTCTTTTTATATCAAAAATGCGTACTTTTTCTCGATTTTGACGATTGTAAAATTTTTTTCATCTTTTTTTCGCTTAGAATTTGATAATCACTTCTGAATCCAAATGTCTGATGCAGCTGGTCAGTAATAGCCGTCCGAGTGTAGTTAGGTAGATAACCAAAACCAGGCAGATACTTAAAGGTGTATGAACGTAAGGTTTCAATGAGTTCAGTACATGTGAATTGCTTCTGAACCGCCAGCTCTAAGTAACGATAGAGTATAAGAGCAAGAAAGCAAGTTGTAAAGTGAGCAGAAATGCGATCTTCTCGACTTAAATAAACTGGTCTAGCTTTCAATTCATGCTTCATAATACGGAAACATTCTTCAATTTCCCATCTTCTCTGATTAATGGAAACAATGGTCTCAATCGTATCGTCTAAGTTTGTTGTTACCGCATAAATTCCATCAAATCTAGCTTCAGAAACAATTCGTTCTTCATCCAACTCAATAAACGTTTTCTCAGCTATTTCTCCATCCCTTGTTGTCTCTGTTACTTTTAGGAAACGCTTAGGATCTGTAGATTGTTTCTTCTTGTAGTCAGCTGGTTTTCCAATCCATTTTGAGGCACGTTGAATCTGGCGTTCGCGTATCTTTCTTTGGTAATCTCTGTATTTAGCTGAGAAGGTTACAATCAATCGTTGGTCTTCTAGCCCATCTTGTGGTAAGGGGCATTCTTTGTAAAAGACTTGTCTATAGAGAAAGTCTTGATTACTTTCATCTAGTGCAGAAATATCATAGAATGTCTCGGACTTATCTCCCATCAACCGCCAACCTGTAGAAGCTGTAGCCCAGTCTTTGTCTTCTTTCTTTAACTTTTTGATAGATTGAGTTGTGACAAAGGCTCTCCCGCTGATATTATTGTAGCGTTTGTTTCCAATAGAAGATAGTCCAGCATCTGTACAGACCACAAATTGAGCTTTTTCAAAATCCTTGATAATCTTCTTCTCCAAAGGTTTCATAGTCGTTTGTTCATTCGTATTACCAGGTGTGACGGAGAAAGCTAATGGAATTCCTTGAGAATCCATAAACAGCCCCATTTGAACGATTGGATTCGGTCGATGTTCCTTAGAATAGCCATATTGTCTCAGTTGCCCCTCCTCATCTTCTTCCTCAATTTCGAAATAGAAATTTGTACAGTCGTAATAGAGGACATCAGTTTTACGAGAGGAAAGTGCAGTTGAGTTTTTATAGAGTTGTTCTTGAATAAAGTCAGTTTCTTTGGCAATAATTTCTAATCCTCGGTAGAGGTGCTGGAGTTCCAGAGTTTTAGGTTCTAGGAGAGTTTGTGAAAAATGAGCAGTAGACCGTTTAGAGGATGGGAATAGGATTCTGCCGTAGAGGAGACGAGAAAGAATGGTATCTAAGTGAAAACTAAAGTGATACCTCTTCTGAATATCTTGACAGATTTTATCCAATCCCAACTGATAATAGATATTCTGTAGAAATAAATATCCCCCATGATATTCATTTCGTTGATTTTGTTTCAACTGTTTATTCTCATGAAGTTTGACTAATATTTCTTGTTTATCTTCTTTATCAAGTTCGGTTAACTCTTTAGCCCGCAATTTTGCCCATTCCATTGGTTCCATTTCGGGATGTAGCTGTTGAAGAGTTTCATGATTGCCGAGATTTTCGACAATGGTTGATGTCCGTTTGTTTCCGACCTTGATATCTTTGATAATGGCATAGTTGATAGTATTTTTAGATACTGATTTTTTAACTCTCATGGATTCGCACCTCACTCTATTATACCACAGTACGAGAAAGTACGCAATAAAAATGTGCGAGAATTTGACAAAAAAATAGCGTCACATCAACGTTTGTGACACTTTTGGTGGTTTCAAACTGTCAAACTCCCGAAAAATCAGTCGCCACTTCGAAGTCTATACTGATAGCGGCAAATTCCTTTTTGCTTCTAAAGATTCTGGTAAAATTCTAAAAATTGCTCGTGAACATATTGGCAATGAGAAAGTTGTCAAACTGCCAACTCTCCTGCAAATTCTAGGACAGAAAATCTCAAATCTATTTGCAAAAAAATAAAAAATCAAGTATAATAAAACAAACGGATAAGTAATATCAGGCGTTTTTCAGAAAGTCTGCGGTCGCTGTGAGCAGATAAACAAGGGATATGAAATTCTACCGTTGGCTAAAAATGACATACTTAAAGTGCACAGAATGTGAAGCTGGATGGAACCGCGGTAACTATCGCTCCAGCATCTCTCATTCTGTGTTTTTTATTCTAAAGGAGACATCTATGCTAGATATCAAACGTATTCGTACAGATTTTGACGGAGTGGCTGCCAAATTAGCTACTCGTGGTGTGGCTGCCGAAACCTTGGCAGACATCAAGGAATTGGATGCAAAACGCCGTGAAATCTTGGTCACTGTAGAAGAATTAAAAGCAGAGCGCAACACAGTTTCAGCAGAGATTGCCCAAGCAAAACGCAACAAGGAAAATGCTGACGACAAGATTGCTGCTATGCAGAAATTGTCTGCGGAAGTGAAAAACTTAGACGCTCAGCTTTTGGAAATCGATGAAAAATTGAACGCTATTCTCACTGTTCTTCCAAATACGCCACATGATTCTGTTCCTGTTGGTGCGGATGAAGAAGAAAACGTGGAAATTCGCCGTTGGGGCACTCCTCGTGAATTTAGCTTCGAGCCAAAAGCACACTGGGACTTGGGCGAAGACCTGGATATTCTGGACTGGGAACGTGGGGCAAAAGTAACCGGTGCCCGCTTCCTCTTCTACAAAAACTTGGGTGCCCGCTTGGAGCGTGCCCTCTACAACTTCATGTTGGACGAGCATATCGCAGAAGGCTACCAGGAAATCATCACACCTTACATGGTCAACCATGACTCTATGTTTGGTACTGGACAATATCCAAAATTCAAGGAAGATACCTTTGAGTTGGCGGATACCAACTTCGTCCTCATCCCAACTGCGGAAGTGCCATTGACCAACTACTACCGCAACGAGATTTTGGAAGAAAAAGACCTACCAATCTACTTCACAGCCATGAGTCCATCTTTCCGTTCTGAAGCTGGTTCTGCTGGTCGTGATACCCGTGGTCTGATCCGCCTCCACCAATTCCACAAGGTTGAAATGGTCAAATTTGCCACACCAGAACAGTCTTACGATGAATTGGAAAAAATGACCGCAAACGCAGAAAATATCCTTCAAAAATTAGGCTTGCCATACCGCGTGTTAGCCCTCTGTACAGGCGATATGGGCTTCTCAGCTGCTAAGACCTATGACTTGGAAGTCTGGATCCCTGCCCAAAATGCCTACCGTGAAATCTCCAGCTGTTCCAACACAGAAGATTTCCAAGCCCGCCGTTCCCAAATCCGTTACCGCGATGCTGCTGACGGCAAGGTCAAATTGCTCCACACCCTCAACGGATCTGGCCTGGCAGTTGGCCGTACGGTTGCGGCAATCCTTGAAAACTATCAAAATGAAGACGGTTCTGTCACCATTCCAGAAGTTCTCCGTCCATACATGGGTGGGGTTGATGTGATTAAGCCTTAAGATATACAAAGAAAGAGCGAGGAAAATTCTACTCGCTCTTTTCATTTATCTAAAAATCTACTCCCAAAGTCTTTAATTGTTGACGAATCTTATCTTCTAGAGCCCGAATCTCTAGTCTATCTTGTTCTAGTTGCTGCGTTACTTGCCCGAGATCGATCTCTTCCTCTTCCTCAAAAGTATCGACATAACGAGGAATATTTAGATTGTAGTCGTTTTCTACAATTTCTTCTATTGATGCCAAATGAGCATATTTGTCAACAGACTGACGATTGTGATAGGTCTCTACAATTTTTTCTACCATGTCATTGGAAAGGTGATTCTGGTTCTTCCCTTTTTCAAACTCCTTGCTCGCATCGATAAAGAAGACATCCTTGGTCTGACGATTTTTTTTGAAGACTAGAATAGTGGTTGGAATGCCTGTGCCATAAAACAGGTTAGCTGGCAAGCCAATAACTGCATCCAGGTAATTTTTCTCAATAATCAGTTTGCGAATATGACCTTCTGCTGCTCCCCTAAAGAGCACTCCGTGTGGTAAAACAATGGCCATGGTTCCTGTATTATTCAGATGATAAAGACTGTGTAAGATAAAGGCAAAGTCCGCTTTAGAAGCTGGTGCTAACTTACCGTATTCCATAAACCGTGGATCCTTCAGTTTGGACTCACGATTGTCCCATTTAGCAGAGTAGGGTGGGTTTGCGACGACCGCATCAAAACTACGTGGCTGATCGATTCCAAGTTCATCCACCCCGTCCGGCCAGTCACTTTCTAAGGTATCAGCATTATTCAAAATCATATTGCTGTAGCCGACCTGATGCATCATCAGGTTCATCCGCGCCAAGTTATAAGTAGTTGTGTTCATTTCTTGGCCATAGAATTTGATATGTTGGCCCTGAGGTAGTTCATTACGCACTGTTAGTAGCAAAGACCCTGAACCCATGGTTGGATCGTAAACAGAGAAGCTAGTATCTGATTTTTCCAAACCTAAAGTAACAATCTTGGCTAAAATCTTACTTACTTGATGCGGGGTATAAAATTCTCCACCTTTTTTACCTGCCGAAGCGGCAAACTGTCCAATAAGATACTCATAGATTTCCCCCAGAATATCCTTTCCTTCATCATTTTTATACTCAATGCTGTCAATCAGCTTCACAATACTGTTCAAGGATTTTGCACGCGCAACCGTTGAATTGCCCAAACGAGAGTCCCCTAGATTGATGTCATTAAAGACACCTCTGAAATCTTCCATAGCATCCTGATTGAGTTCGACATTGGCGTTAAAATGATCGAAAATCGTCTGGTAGTCACTCGCTACAATCTCACTGTTATCAATTTTGGCTACCAGTCTTGCCCAGGTATCTTCTGGTGCAATCGCGTATCCAAGGTGAGAAGCTGTATTTTCCAAATACTCCACCAAGTCATTCCCAACTGCTTCTCGTGCATAGGCATCCTGAACAGTTTCTCCTGGAGCAGGACTGATAATTTCATCTTCCATCAAGAAACGCTCTTGATGCTCAGATAGATAGCGATAGAACATGAAGGCTAGGATATAGTTCTTATATTCCGAAGCATCCATGTTTCCTCGTAATTCATTGGCCATAGACCAAATCTGATTGGTAATGGCTTGAATAGTTTTTGACATGTTTTTGTAATCCTTTCATGTTGTTTCATTTTTTACTCAAAATCTCATTTTCGCTGATGAAGAGTAATAAGCTGATCTAGGTCGGAGAAGAAGCTGCCGATGGCTTCTTGTTCGGGGAGGGTGGGAGCCGGGAATACTATATTGCTAAAGGGTTTATATTTAAGATTCCATGTATCAGATGTTAAACCTTGTGAATTCACCTGAAAAATTTGTAGTGAACTACTTCTCTTAAATAAATAGGAAAAGAATAACGCATAACTAAGATAAGTTGGAATTAATACTGTATAGGCAGGGCTAACTATTCCATCGTATATAGAATAACCAGATGCCCCTTGCCACATTCGCATAGAATTATATACAATATCTCCTTGCTTCAACACCTTATATTTCGTTTTATCTTCACTTGAATTATCTTTTCTACCAAGCTCTGAAAATCTTCTGACCCCATCACTTATAGTTACTGATAGCAACTCCCCCTCAGCTGAACATTCTAACCTCTCTACAAAGTATTCCCCCAACTTACGCTGTTTCCAAGTAGTTGTGAAAGCAGAGCTTTCATTGTATTTTCAGGCAAAAATAATAGTTCCGATTGAAAGTCGCTTTCTGAAAACTCGACTTAAAACTGGTCTTTTCGTTCTTGTTCAAACTCCAAGGAGCGTTTGAGTAATTGGGATAATCCAGTCACATCTTGTTCCGCTAGCAACTCCATATAAAGAGCTCGATCTTCCTTACTAATCAGTACGGGTGCTCCCAATTTGAGCATACTTTGAAACATCAAAATCAGCCGTCCTGTCCGGCCGTTCCCATCACTAAATGGGTGAATACGCTCGAACTGAATATGCACATCTGCCAACACCTCTAACAGCTCAGCTTTTTCCAAAGGCAACCCCAAGCGATAGTTGGCATTGTCCACCCACTGTTGCATGAGAAAAGGCGTTTCCTCTGGCGATGCAGTCTTGAAGGTCGCACCAATAATAGCGTTTTGCACCGACTTAAACTGCCCCCGATCATGCTGTAGGCGGTCCATCAACAAGGCATGAATATCCTTAACCAGTCCCAAACTCAGCTCTTCCCCATTATCTAAGGCAAATAGCAGAGCTTGGAAGGCTTGTTTGTGATTTTCAATCTCGTAAAATTCACGGATACTCTTGTGCTTGCCAGGTAGCGTACTTTCCAAAATAATCGAAACCGTCTCAGGCAGAGAAATGGTATTCCCCTCAATCCCGCTGGAATGATAGGCCATTCGTACCAGAAGGTCATCTAAATAATCTTGCGAATATGTCATACTAACCTCTTTCTATATAAACATCTGCTGTAACAGCGCCTTTTTCAACAGTTTCAGATGATCCAACTGACGCTGATGAAGAGTAATAAGCTGATCTAGGTCGGAGAAGAAGCTGCCGATGGCTTCTTGTTCGGGGAGGGTGGGGATGAATAATCTAGTTTTGAAGAAATCATTAGGAGCTATATTCAATAACCCATGATTTCTTGCCCCTTCAGCCGCAATCATAGATACTTCTTTATACCAGTTTACAGTATCGTAGTAACTCACTAGATAATCAGAACAAATCAAAGAAGTCGGTTTAAATACAATATAAAGTGTGGAAAGTACTCCCATTTCATACCTATCTAATCTTTTTATTGCTCCCCACGGATAGCCATTTGAATATGATTTATTATAGGCGAATTCACCCTTCTTAATTAGATAGTAACTGGATACATCTTTACTTGCAACTTGCTTATTAAAAAACTCTTCTTGGTCTACTAATCCATGTTGTGCGGAAATAGTTAGCGGTAAACTAGAAATCAATTCTTTATTTCTTCTAGTAACTCTTTTACTAACCTCCCCCAACTTACGCTGTTTCCAAGCGTCCGTAAATTCTGGGAATCTTAGCTCAGGAAAATCGTTTCCATTCCCTTTCGGAAACATTTTCTGTAACAAAGCCTTCTTCAATTCTTTAACATCATCTAATTTTCGCTGATGAAGAGTAATAAGCTGATCTAGGTCGGAGAAGAAGCTGCCGATGGCTTCTTGCTCGGGGAGGGTGGGGAGGGGAATAGGTAGACCTTTGAAAACTGAATCTTTAATGGCAAATCTATCTGAGCGAGCTCCACTATCCCCATTCAGCTCCATATATCTATGCCAAATTGTTGTGTCAAAATACTTCTCTACAAAATCCAAATGTATATCTGAAAATCTAAATATAGTATAAAGAGGCGACATAACCCCCACTCTTCCCAATTTATTCCGCTTTATTGGACCAACTGGAGCTAAATTTGAAATCCTTGGATTATATACAAAATCATCAGGACTCACAATATAGTATCCACTTATATTATCCAAACTAGAGATATTTTTTTCAAAGAAATCCCTCTGAGAAATGATACCGAATTCAGCAGAATTTGTAAAAGTTTCTACATACTGTCTATCTAGATTTTTTTGACTAATTTTTTCCGCCACCTCCCCCAACTTACGCTGTTTCCAAGTGTCCGTGAATCCGGGGAAGCGCAATCGTGGTACTGTTGATTTTTCTTTTGTCATAGTCCCTCCTTTTCTACTTTCTTTTTGTTTCATTTTTGAAAGTTATTTTTGCAATTTTTCGGACGATTTCCATTCTATTATACGCTATCATCCAACAAAATCGCAACCTATTGCCCAACCAAGTCGTCAGCCAAATCATATAGTGCTTGTCTTAACTGATTACGGTACTGAATCTTGCTCAAGCCTTTAACAGCATCACCTTCTGCCCAGGTCTGGTAATCGCGACTAGCTTCTTTTATCAAGGTACGTAAGTGTCCGGTATCATCCAAGTCATTCTGACCAAATCGATGTCTCGCCAACAACTCACGTAGTTCTTGGTTGCGGATATGTTCCGTCAAGCCCCATTGGATTCGGAATGCAAAGAGCTTCTTGTCAATGTAAACATGCGAGGCTTCTTGGATAATCTTCTGACTATCAATCCCCTTGACTGGATAAGCAAAGTTCATATCTTGTGTCGGAAAATCACCTCGATAGATTGCATCCCCTGTTTGACGGATCTGGTCAGCATAGTTGAGGTCTTCCAAACCGCTTGCAAATCTATCCAATTCATCCCTGGTAGCTGCGGCTTCTACCATCTTCTCTTCGTGAACCTGATTCAGCAAGAGCTCAACCAGTTCGGTCAATTTATCGTAGTCAATTGTCACTTCCTTGATGTGAGTCATCTTGAGTTCAATTTGGTGAATGCTAACTTTTTGTTCTTTCGCCAAGGTTCGTTTCAATTCGTTGGCTAAGACTGTCGTCAAAAGGTTTTCTTCCTCTACAGACATTCCCAAACTTTCAATAAAGCGGTCCGGCTGATTGTAATCAAATCCTTCAATCACCCCATCAACCTCCTCTGGCTGATACTGTTTCAGCTTAGACAATCCTTGATTGTAAGCACGGAGCAATTCTAACATAGCCTCACGCTTTTTCTCAGACTTCGGAATATCATTGAAATCACCCGTCAACTCTCTCAATTGGTCGACCGTTTGTTTGACTTCAGCAAATACATCCTTGAAAGGCTTAGCCACCAGTCCATTTTTTTCATTGTTATTTTTTTGTTCCGCATCTGATAAATCGGCAGCACTATCATCTGCATAGATGGCCAAGGCCTGATTCATCAATTTCTCATTATGAGCTGGCCAGCGGTAATTGACCACCCGTCCAAAAGGTTTTTTATCCATATCCTCCACACGATTGGTACGAGAATAGGCCTGGATAAGACTGGCTCCTTTTAGGGTTCGGTCAACATAAAGAGTATTGAGCTCAGGAGCATTGAAACCTGTCAACAACTGATCCACGACAATCACCAAATCTAAGTAGTTCTTGTCCTTGGCTGTTCTATTAAGGCGACTAACCAGGTCCTCTGTATAAGAGGCAACATCTGACAAGCCAAAGGATGTCCCAAATTCTGTGTTATAGATCGTAATAGCTTCAAGCAAACCAGTATTTGACTCGACCATACTATCATTATTTTGAGTATTCAAGGCAAAGGTCACTCCCACCTTCAAGACCAGACCTCCTTGCTCTCGATGCAGTTGATTGATTCGTTGAAACTCTCGGAAATACATCATAGCCATGGGTGTGGAGGCCCTGCCTCCACCTACGTGGGTGGTGAACAAGGCATTGTAACGGCCACTGCCAGAGCGATTCGCCCAGTGTTTGAAGACATCTTCGACTACCAGTCGAACATGCTCTGGATTTTCATCATAGATGCTAGAAGTCACCGCATCATCCATATCATCTGGACTTAGATAGGCAATTTTTTCTTCAATCTGTGCACTTGTCCACTTCGGGTATTTTTGCCGATAAAAATCTGGTAAGTAAGTTGTTTTTAGTTTTTCCTGATCAATGGTTGTCTCAAAATCCACCTTAAACCCTAGCACATTGCGGTCACTAATGGCATTTTTAATAGTGTAGGCATGAAGAAGAGGACCAAAAATATCTTGCGTCCGCAGACTAGCACCTGTATCATCTAAGTTGGGAGTTCCTGTATAGCCAATCCAAGCCGCTTTCTTAAAGGCCTTTTGAATCCCTGCAAAACTATCTCCACCAGTTGAGCGATGAGCTTCGTCAACGATAAACACGATATGCTTATCTGGTGATTTGAAGGATTTTCTCTTCACCAGTGTATCCAATTTTTGCACAGAAGTAACGATAATCCCACTATCCTTACTAGTCAACTGCCGTGCCAAGGCTGTGGTATTTTGAGTTTCTCGAATACTGCCAAAACTATTCTCCCCAGCTTCTGGATCATAAGCCAGATAATCATCCTTAGTCTGATTGGTCAAAGCGATACGATCCACTAGAAAGACAACCTTGTCTACCTTGGGCATTCGACTTGCCAGCCAAGCTGTTTTAAAACTAGTAATCGTCTTCCCTGAGCCTGTCGTATGCCAGATGTAGCCAACCTTGTTACAGCCTAGTTCAAAATCGACTTTTTTTATCCCCTCAATGACCGCCTGAGTGGCATAAACTTGATAGGGACGCATGACTTTCAGCATTTGTTTCTGCGGTGTCCCGTCTAAGATCATGTAGTTGGTCGCCATCTGATGGGCCATAGGAATGCTGAGCATGGAATCCGCAAATTCTTTCCAATTCCGAACCTTACTACCGTCAGATTTACGCTGCCAGTGGAAAGCAAAGTCCTTATTAAATTTCTCCGCAGTGGTATTGGCCATATAGCGAACATTGTTGGGGGCGATAGCGACTAGAATCTGCAAGGTAGAAAAAATATCCGTATATTGCCGTTCCTGGATATATTGATGCATTTGGTTCAATGCCTTGTCCACATCTACCGTATCCTTTTTCTCTTCAATCTGAATAATAGGTAAGCCATTAATCAACAAGGTTGTATCGAATATACATTCTCGTCGTCCAGGGATTTTAGGAGCCCTACGGATTTGGTTCACCACTTGGTAGACAGTGTCCCCACCGCCTATCTTACGTTGGTCGAATACTGTCAAAAATGTATGCCGTCCATCATCAAGCGTAATTTCCAATTCGGAAACACCGCTAATTCCATATAAAAACTGACCAGCCTCATAAGGTGTCTTCAGATCTGAAATAATCTGCTTGACCTGAGCAAACTCGGTATCGCTCAAGGGTTTGTCCAATCGATGTTGGTTGTGTTGCCAGAGAATATTACGAAAATTTTCCCATAATTGCTCCGTTGTCTTGATACCCGGCTCATGAGTCCACAGTTTAGATTTGACTGCATACAGGGGCGAAGAATCACTAACAGACCATTCTAGACCTTCTAGGTGCTCCGGCTGTGTAATAGTCCCTGTCGTAATATATTGAATCAATTCTGTTTCAAATGCTAATTCATTCATGTGCGTAAACCTCCTTTAACAAATATGTTAGTCGTAAAAAATCTCCTTGCGCATAAGCTTGCCGCTTCTGCCGTAAAGCTAATCCATCTAAATAAATCTTTCCTAATTTTTGCTGACTATCTAAAGGAGGCAAGGCGCCTAGCTGTAAACTTTTCAGTTGCTTGACTGTATATTTCATTACCTCACTCCCCTGTAAGCTTTGGTAAAACTGCCGTCTAATAGCCGAGGATTCATTGATCAGATACAGCAAGAAGACCTTATCCAGCTTTGCAATGGGTTCAATTTTGATATAGTTCTGTGTATAGAGTAAGCCTGCGTGCTCTGCTCTCACTAAAACAGCCTTCCCCGATAGTAAACTAAAGAGTAAGTCTCCCTCCTCAAGCAAGGTCACTTCTCTATCTGTCGTCACGGTCCGACTATCTATCACTTCTTCTATCACCTCATAACCATCCAATTGATGATGTTGCTGATTGTAGAGGATATAGTCTCTAGCATCTTCCCAGCTAGTAGTATCCAAGCGAACCTGTAAACTACCTCCCGTAAAGTGAGCCAATTCTTCTAGTTTCATAACTTTCCTTTCTTTGAAATTTTTCATAATTACATTTTTTCGCTAAAATAAGTATAGCATCTCCTCGGAAATCCGTCAATAAATTATGTAATTTTTAAAAATTAAAAAGGAGGTTCTGCCATGAACTTATCAAAAGAAAAACAGCTTTTCCATCACTATTATGCAAATTGGCTTCGGATTTACAAGGAAGGAGCCATTCGAGAAGTCACTCTCAAGAAATATAGAATGACATTGCAGTGGCTTATCAGGCTAGCTCCTAGTCTGTTGTTGGAAGATTTGAATCGGGTTCGTTACCAAGAATTGATTAACAGCTATGCTAAAACACATGAACGACAGACAACCATGGATTTTCATCACCAGTTGAAAGGAGCTATTTTAGACGCTGTAGATGAAGGAATTATTGAACGAGATCCGACACGTAAGGTGATTATCAAAGGAAGACTTCCTCGAAAGAAAAAGACAAAATACCTCAACCAATTTGAACTTCATCAGTTGATACAAGAATTACGTCTCGGAGAGGAGCTGAATTGGGATTGGCTCATCTTATTAATTGCTAAAACAGGTATTCGATTCTCAGAAGCCCTTGCTCTCACTACTCAAGATTTTGATTTTCACAGACAGCTATTGACCATTGATAAAACATGGAATTATAACGGAGACGGCGGATTTTTACCTACAAAAAATAAATCTTCAATTCGAAAAATCCAACTCGACTGGCAAACCAGCACCCAATTCGCCAACTTATTGCAGCACGCCCAACCCGATGACCTACTTTTCGTGAAGAAAGAGCGGATATACAACTCTACCATCAATGCCATTCTTGAAAAGCGTTGCCTAAGTGCAAACCTTCCTGTCATCACCATTCATGCCCTGCGACACACCCATGCATCTATTTTATTATTTGCCGGGGTCTCTATCGCAAGTGTTGCTAGACGACTTGGTCATGCAAGCATAACAACGACCCAAAAAACCTATCTTCATATCATTCGTGAGTTGGAAAACCAAGATGTTGATTTAATTATGCGGTCACTATCAGGACTTTGTTGACATTCCTATCTCTATCGTAACAAGGCTTGTACTGACAATAGCAAAAGACGACTCCAAACGGAATCGTCTTTTTTCTTACTTATTGAAAATAGTAAAATGCCACTACCGACCAGGCATTATTGATAAAATGAACTGCAATAGGGTAAATCAGATAATCTGTTTTATAGTAGAGGTAAGCCAGCAAGAAACCTGGGCTAGCATAAATAATCCATGAACCCAAATCTGTTGGTCCATGCAGGAAAGCAAAAATCAAACCAGATACTACAATTCCTAGAATCTTGTGCTTTTCAAATAGCTTTTTGAAAAGATAGCCTCTGACAATGATCTCCTCTGAAATAGCAGGCAAACAAGCCATATTGATAAGAGCTAACCAAAATGGAATGTTTTCTAATAACTTTGTCAATTCAAGCTCATTGCTGGTTTCTTCAATCCCCTGAAGTTCCAGAATGTAATAGCCAAGGTGTTTAAACAGCTGAGCTACCGCGAATGTTAAGACAACTAAACCAAGACCTTTCCAAGTTAAAAAACTTCTATCCCAAATCTTGATACCATTCTTCTCAGCTCTCCAGTACATAAAGACAATAATCACGAAGGATACTAAGGCTGCTCCCCACTGGGCTAATTGAGAAGTAGATACCTCTAAAATAGCATCTGGAAGAACAGCAATTAATAACAAACCAAACGCTCTCAGTAATACCCAAAGTTTTCGACCAAGCCATTTCATCCCTTGACAAAATGTTTTCATATCAATCCCCTATTCTGATACATAATCAAAGGATTATGTAATTAGCTTTTGTAATATACTTATAATACAACGATACAGGGTATTTGTCAATAGAAACCAATAAAAAATACTAAGTATTCCTAGTATTTTCTAAAGCGTTGATTAATTATCCAATAGGAAAATCTGATAGTTCCTAACAAGGTTAGTTAAGAGGGCATTCTTCCAGCTTTCAAGAGCTATATTTTATTGCAGTTTTATAAATAGTAGAAAGCCACCACCGCCCAAGCATTATTTATGAAATGAACTGCTATTGGGTAAATCAGATAATCTGTCTTATAGTACAAGTAAGCCAAGATAAAACCTGGACTAGCATAAATAATCCAAGAGCCCAAATCTGTTGGTCCATGCAGAAAAGCAAATACCAAACCAGACACCACAATTCCCAAAATCTTGTGCTTTTCAAAAAACTTTTTGAATAGATAGCCTCTGACAATGATCTCCTCTGAAATAGCTGCCTGACAGGCAATTCTAACAAAGGCTAACCCAAAGGGAATCATTCGCAACAGCTTGTCAATACCAATCTGATTAGCCGTATCTTCAATCCCTTGAAGGTCCATGATAGTATGCCCTAAGACAGTAGAAAGGCTGGTAAATAGTACGGTCAGTGCAACCAATCCAAGTCCCTTCCAGGTCAGGAATTTTCTATCCCAAATGGCAAGCCCTTTCCTTTCTGCCAACCAACACATAAAGACCATTATTCCAATAGAAGATAGGCCGGCAGTCCATTGAGCGACTGGCGAGGTGGATTTTTGCAATATGAAAGTTGGAATGAGTTCCAGAAGCAATAATAGAAAGACCTGTAATAAAATCCAGATTTTCCTACAAATCCATTCCAATCGTTGACTGAATGTTTCTAGCATTTCTAACCTCCTATCCTATCCACTTCTCCATATAGACCATATCTATACCCTCCTGCTCAGGCTCGGTTTTGATAGCCTTATAGCCGAGTTTTTCATAGAAAGCGACCAATCTAGGCTCTTGTAATACGGTACAGAGCACCCAGCGGTTAATTGTCGGATAGAGGCTTTCCAATTCGAGCATAGCCTTGTGACCATAGCCTTTTCCCCTGTGGTCTGGAACAATGCCAATCAAGCCTAGCCAGCCCTGGTCAGCATCTTCAGCGACCGTTGTTCGCACTAAACCGACTGTGTCCCCTTCCTCCACAATCTTGTAGTAGGTGCAATTTGGTCGTGCAAAGCGTGACTGGAAATAGTCCATGGTTTCAATGGCTGGGTTGTACTGGTCCTGATAGGTTTCATATAAAGCCGCAAATGCTCGGTGCTGAATAGGTAGCAATTCTTCTGCGTTTGATAGATCTGCTTTTACTAACATGGAAAACCTCCTGAAATTATTTTATCCATTGTATCAAATCTATCAAAAAAATACTAGGTCTTCCTAGTATTTTCTAAAGCGTTGATAGCGGTTTTCGAGTAGTTGATCAAGTGGCAAGGCTTGTAACTGATCCAACTGGCTGACCAGGTTTTCCTTGATGTCAGACAAGACTTCCTTGGTCGCTCTGCCATTTTCCAAAACAACCCGATCGACCACTTGGAGTTTCTCCAACTCGTATGACGTGATCTTCATGAGTTCTGCTGCTTCCATGGCCCGACTACCGTCTTTCCAGAGGATAGAGGCGAAACCTTCGGGGCTAAGGACGGCGTACATGGAGTTTTCCAGCATCCAGACCTGGTCTGCGACTGCTAGAGCCAGAGCTCCACCAGAGCCGCCCTCTCCGATGATAATAGCGATAATGGGCACCTTGAGGTCACTCATCTCCATGAGGTTGCGGGCAATGGCCTCACCCTGTCCTCGCTCCTCGGCACCGACACCGGGATAGGCTCCAGCAGTATTGATGAAGGTGACAACGGGACGGCCAAATTTCTCCGCCTGCTTCATGAGACGAAGGGCTTTACGGTAGCCTTCTGGGTGGGGCTGACCGAAGTTACGCTTGAGATTATCCTGGAGGTTCTTACCCTTTTGGATACCGATAACTGTCACAGGCTGACCTGCTAAAAAGCCAATCCCACCGACAACCGCTTCGTCATCACGGAAATTCCGATCGCCGTGCAGTTCGATAAAGTCATCAAAGAGTTGTGTGGCATAGTCCAAGGTCGTCAGGCGAGCTTGGTCACGTGCCAAACGGATCATACGTGCTACATCACTGGTCATCTGACACCTCCATGCATTCTCAGCAAGCGACTGATGGTCGCTGGCAAGTCCTGTCGTTTGACAATAGCATCAACAAAGCCATGTTCTTGTAAAAATTCAGCCTTTTGGAAATCGTCAGGTAGATTTTCCCGAACGGTTGACTCAATAACCCGCCGTCCTGCAAAACCAACCAAGGTCTGCGGTTCTGCTAGGATAATATCGCCTTCCATGGCAAAACTAGCTGTCACACCTCCTGTTGTGGGGTCTGTCAAGACCGTCAGGTAAAAGAGGCCAGCGTTAGAATGGCGTTTTACAGCTGCCGAAATCTTAGCCATCTGCATCAGGCTCATAATGCCTTCCTGCATGCGAGCACCGCCAGATGCGGTAAAGAGGACAACTGGCAAACGCTCTTCAATCGCCAACTCAAAGAGGCAGGTAATTTTCTCACCGACCACCGTTCCCATTGAAGCCATGATAAAATGCGAATCCATGATTCCAAGGGCAACTGGCTGACCACCGATTGTCGCCTTGCCTGTCAAAACTGCTTCATCCAAGCCCGTTTTTTGACGGGTGGCTGCCAATTTCTCTAAATAATTGGGGAAGTCCAAGGGATTTTTGGTTTCAATCCCTGTAAACAATTCCTCAAACGAACCGTCATCAACTGTCAATGCCAGGCGTTCCTGGGCTGTAATCCGAAAATTATAGGAACAGTGTTGACAGGTTTTCTCTAATCCCAAATCATTCTTGTAAAGAATGACCTTACAAGCAGGACATTTGGAAAATAGTTCATCTGGCACCTCTGGCTTTGCTTGAGGTGCTGACTCTATCCGCGAACGATTGGGATTGATGCGGATATATTTGTCCTTTTTGCGAAACAAAGCCATTGCATTCTCCTAGTTTACTTTTTTATCGTCATTTAGTTTTTCTTTTATTACTTCGTTAACTCGCCTTGCCTAACTCCAGTTATGCCTGTGGCTCGTTGCCTAGTACTAAAAGTAAACTAAAAGACTATAATTCTGCTTGATAGCGAGGTAAAAATTCTTCCATGAGGTAGGCAGTATCGTAGTCACCTGCCACCACTCGCTTGTCGGAAATCAAGTCCAGCTGGAAGTCTGTATTGGTCACCACTCCGTCAATTTCCAATTCATAGAGAGCTCGCTGCATCTTCATCAGAGCTTCAAAACGATTTTCCCCATGCACAATAACCTTAGCAATCATCGAATCATAATATGGCGGAATGGTGTAACCTGGGTAAACAGCTGAGTCTACACGCAGACCGACTCCCCCACTTGGCAGGTAGAGATTGGAAATCTTACCTGGACTTGGGGCGAAGTTAAAGGTTGGATTTTCAGCATTGATGCGGCATTCAATGGCATGACCAGTAATCTTCACATCTTCTTGGCGGACACTGAGTTCCTGACCAGCCGCAATCTTGATTTGCTCCTTGACAATATCCACACCGGTAACAAATTCGGTAACAGGATGTTCCACCTGCACCCGTGTGTTCATTTCCATGAAGTAAAATTCGCCCTTGGCTTCGTCCAAGAGGAACTCAATAGTCCCCGCATTTTCATAGCCAACAGACTGGGCTGCCCGCACTGCTGCTTGACCGATACGGTCCCGCATGGTCTGACCAATAGCGATAGACGGAGCTTCTTCCAAGACCTTCTGATTGTTGCGTTGAAGGGAACAATCCCGTTCTCCCAGATGAATGACATGACCGTGCTGATCCGCCAAAATCTGTACTTCGATGTGGCGGGCGGGATAGACAACTCGCTCCATATACATGGCTCCGTTACCAAAAGCTGCCTTGGCCTCGCTGGAAGCTGATTCAAAGGCAGGCACTAGGTCTTCGGCTTTTTCAACCTTACGAATCCCCTTGCCACCACCACCTGCCGATGCCTTGAGCATGACAGGGTAGCCAATCTTTTCAGCAATTGCAAGAGCTTCTTGGCTGGTCAAAACTTCGCCGTCTGACCCAGGAATAACAGGCACTTGAGCCTTAATCATCTCTGCCCGTGCATTGATTTTGTCGCCCATGGTATCCATGACTGTCCCAGAAGGGCCGATAAATTTGATACCGACCTCTTCACAAAGGATGGCGAATTTGGAGTTTTCACTCAAAAAGCCAAAGCCAGGATGAATAGCCTGAGCACCTGTCACAACTGCCGCCGAGATGACCGCCTGCATATTGAGATAGGAGTCTGTCGAACGGGCTGGGCCGATACAGACAGCCTCATCTGCCAACATGGTGTGGAGGGCTTCCTTGTCAGCCTCTGAATAGACAGCCACCGTCGCAATCCCCAACTCTCTGGCCGCACGAATAATCCGCACCGCAATCTCACCACGATTGGCAATCAAAATCTTCTCAAACATGATGAATCCTATCTCCTTTTTAATATAGAATAATTATTTATCACAAGCTCAGCCCTTAACTAGTTTGCAAAATAACGGACCGATTCATACTCAATGAAAATCAAAATCAGGCTAGCTCCAAAGGTTTGGGAAACCTTTGGAGGTTGGAGATAGAGCGAACGAAGTTCGTTTCTCCAAGAGCATATATACTCCTGCTACTTTCTTATCTTATGGTAGCAGGCTGTCAAGCTCCACTGGAGCTTGACACTCATCAAATCAAGTCAACAACGGCTGAGTTTGATTTTCGAAGAGTATTATTTTCCAATAGCAAAAGTCAACACCCCCGACGCAGCTAGTTTTCCGTCCACCTCTGCCTTTGCCTCAACGACCGCAATGGTTCCACGGCGTTTGACAAATTTAGCTGTCATGATCAACTGGTCACCAGGTACAACCTGCTTCTTAAATTTAACCTTGTCCATGCCGGCATAAAAAACCAGCTTGCCCTTGTTTTCTTCCTTTGATAACTCCAAGACACCTGCGGTTTGAGCCAAAGCCTCCATGATGAGAACGCCTGGCATAACAGGATAGTCTGGGAAATGCCCGTTGAAGAAGGGCTCGTTAATGGTCACATTTTTAAGGGCGACAATCTCATCTTCTGATACTTCAAGGACACGATCGACCAGGAGCATAGGGTAGCGATGAGGAAGAGCCTCTTTAATTTTTACAATATCAATCATTTGATGCGTACCAATCCTTGTCCAAATTCTACAACATCTTGGTTGGCCACCAAAATCTCTGTGACTACGCCGTCACGGTCAGCAGGTACTTCGTTCATGACCTTCATGGCTTCGATAATCATGAGGGTCTGTCCTTTTTTGACCGTATCGCCAACTGCTACAAAGGCTGGCTTGTCAGGAGCTGGTGACAAATAGGCCACACCAACCAGTGGACTTTCCACTACCGCACCCTCCGCTACAGAGCTTGAGCTAACTTCTACTGGAGCTTGCTCACTGGTTTCAACTGCCTGTACAGTAGCTGGACTTGCTGCAACTACCGGAACAAGCGGAGCTTCTACTGTTGGACTCGGAGCCGCTGTCACCTGCTGGTTTTTACTGAAATGCAAGGTCTCCCCAGCATTGCTATATGAAAATTCTCGCAAACTTGACTGGTCAAATTGACTCATCAAGTCCTTTATTTCTGTAATATTCACTTAAGCCTCCCAACGTTTGAAAGCAATCACCGAGTTGTGACCTCCAAAGCCAAATGTATTTGAAATGGCATGACGGATTTCCATGTCACGACCTTGACCATAGATAACATCTGCCTCGATGTAGTCAGATAATTCCGTCGTACCTGCTGTCTTCGGTGCGTAAGAATGACGCATAGCCTCAATAACAGCCGCTGCCTCAACGGCACCTGCCGCCCCCAACAAGTGACCTGTGAAGGACTTGGTGGAAGAAACTGGCGTGTTCTTGCCGAAGACGGATACGATAGCTTGACTTTCTCCTTTTTCATTGGCCGGTGTCGAAGTACCGTGTGCATTGATGTAGTCAATATCAGCTGGCTCCAAACCAGCTTCTGAAATGGCCAACTTCATAGCCTTAATAGCACCCAAACCTTCTGGGTGTGGAGAGGTCATGTGGTGGGCATCGCAGGTATTTCCATAGCCAACGATTTCAGCCAAGATGGTTGCCCCACGTGCTTCTGCATGCTCCAAACTTTCCAAGACCAAGACCGCAGCACCTTCTCCCATGACAAAACCATTACGGTCCTTGTCAAAAGGAATGGAAGCACGACTTGGATCCTCAGTCGTCGACATAGCTGTCAAAGCCTGGAAACCACCGATTGCAAAAGGCGTAATCGCCGCTTCTGAACCACCTGCCAATATGACATCTTGGAAACCAAACTTGATTTCACGGAAGGCTTCACCCAAGGCATCATTTGACGAAGCACAGGCTGTGATGACACACTTGCAGACACCATTGGCACCGACCTGCATGGCAATATTTCCTGCCGCCATGTTTGGCAAAGCTTTTGGGAGTGCCATAGGACGAATGCGTTTTGGTCCTTTTTCGTTCATGCGAGCAACCTGCTCTTCGATTTCCAAAATCCCACCGATACCAGTTGACAAGATAACACCGAAACGGTCGCTGTCAACGGCTTCTGTATCCAGACCAGCATTAGTTACTGCCTCACGAGCTGCATAGAGAGCATAGAGGGAGTAATTGTCATAACGGTTGGTATCTTTTTTAACGAAGTATTTGTCAAAAGGAAAATCCTTAATTTCCGCTGCATTATGGACAGTATATTCACTAGTGTCAAACTTGGTAATCTTTCCGATACCAACCTTACCATTGACCAGGCTATCCCAGAATTCTTCTGGTGTATTTCCAATTGGAGATGTCAGACCGTAGCCTGTCACCACTACACGATTTAGTTTTGTCATTTTCAAACCTCTCTTATTGCATGGTCAAGCCGCCGTCAACCGCAATCACTTGTCCAGTTAGATATTCTTGCTTGGCTAAGAATACAGCGACATCTGCCACTTCTTCTGTCGCACCAAAGCGTTTCATAGGAATTTGTCCCAACATGGCATCCTTGATTTTGTCAGATAGAACATCTGTCATATCTGACTGGATAAAGCCTGGTGCGATAGCATTGACACGAACATTGCGACTAGCGACTTCACGGGCAATGGATTTTGTAAAGCCGATAACACCTGCCTTAGAAGCGGCATAGTTGGCCTGGCCAGCATTCCCAGTCAGACCGACCACACTGGAAAGGTTGATAATAGCACCTTCACGCGCCTTGGTCATAGGTTTCAAAACAGCCTGGGTCATGTTAAAGGTCCCTGTTAGATTGATACTCAAAACGCTCTCGAAATCCTCTTCCGTCATTCGCAGAGCCATGCCGTCTTTGGTAATTCCTGCATTGTTGACCAAGATATCGACGCTACCAAGAGCCTCAACTGCCTCAGCCACCATCCGTTTGGCATCTGCCGAACTGGAAATATCGCCTGAAATCGCAACTACTTTGACACCGTAATCTGCAAAGCTATCCAGCAAGTCCTGACCCAGCTGACCACGACCATTTAGCACCACATTAGCACCAAGACTAGCAAATTTATGGGCAATGGCCAAGCCAATTCCTCGACTTGAACCTGTTACAAAAACATTTTTATTTGTTAATTCCATGATTCCTCCTTATTGGCTGGCCAACAAACCTTGCAAACTAGCCTCATCTTCCACTGTCATAACATCAGCCGTCTTATCAATCTTCTTGATAAATCCTGCCAAGACCTTACCCGGACCGATTTCGATAAACTTGGTCACACCAGCCGCCTGCATGGTTGCGATGGACTCGTAAAAGCGAACAGGCTCCATGACCTGACGGGTCAAGAGAGACTTGATGTCTTCTTTTTTCATGACCTTGGCTTCTGTATTGCCAACCAAGTCTACTTGGAAGTCCGCAAACTCCACCTCTTCCAGAGCCTGAGCCAGTTGCTCCGACGCTGGACGCAAGAGAGCCGTATGGAAAGGCCCCGACACATTGAGGGGAATCATCCGTTTGACACCAGCTTCCTTCAGCAATTCAACCGCCTCATCCACAGCTGCTACCTCTCCACCGATAACGATTTGGGCTGGTGTGTTGTAGTTGGCTGGGGAAACAATCCCAGAGGTAACTGATGAACAGACCTCTTCGATCAGGCTAACATCTGCATTGAGGACAGCGACCATCTTCCCAGTCCCTGCTGGTGCAGCCGTTTCCATAAACTCACCCCGTTTGGCAATCAAGGAAATTGCATCTTCAAAGGCCAGAGCACCTGAAGCAACTAAGGCTGCGTATTCTCCCAAGGACAAACCAGCCACCATGTCGGGTTTAATCCCTTTTTCTGCCAATAAGCGATAAATCGCAAGGGAAGTTGTCAAAATCGCAGGCTGGGTATAGCGGGTCTGGTTGAGCTTGTCTTCCTGATGGTCAATCAAGTCCCGCACATCATATCCCAGAATCTGACTAGCCTGGTCGTAAGTTTCCTTGACAATGGGATAGGTGTCATAGAGGTCACGGGCCATACCGAGTGTCTGAGCCCCTTGACCTGCAAAAAGAAAAGCTGTCTTTGTCATCCTATTCTCCAACCGAAGCCCAACGGCTTGCCTCTTCTCTAATCACTTTGGCTGCTCCATAATAGATATCTTTCAAAATTTCTTCACAGGTTTCTTCCTTAGTCACCAAACCAGCAATCTGACCTGCCATAACTGAACCATTGACCACATCACCATCAACAACTGCATTGCGGAGTGCTCCCGCACCAAGTTCTTCAATAGCATCTGCCGAAATTTTACCTGCCAAGAAATCTTTCTCTGCAGCTGCATAAGCAGATGACAACTTATTCTTGATGGCTCTCACAGGATGCCCAACAATAGAAGCAGATACAGTTGTATCAATATCCTTAGCTTTTAAAACTTTTTCCTTATAAGCCTGATGGGCATTGGACTCTGTAGCTACTACAAAACGAGTTCCAACTTGCACCGCCTCTGCTCCCAACATAAAGGCCGCAGCAGCACCAGCACCGTCTGCGATACCACCTGCTGCAATAACAGGAATGGATACGGCATCCACAACCTGACGAACCAAGGTCATAGTTGTCAGTTTACCGATGTGACCACCTGCTTCCATCCCTTCTGCAACGACTGCATCCACACCCAGTTTTTCCATGCGTTTAGCCAAAGCGACACTTGGAACCACTGGAATAACCGTAATCCCTGCAGCATGGAGACGTTCCATATACTTCCCTGGATTTCCTGCTCCTGTGGTAACAACTTTCACACCTTCTTCGATGACCAAGTCAACAATGTCATCCGCAAAAGGAGACAAAAGCATGATATTGACACCGAAAGGCTTATCTGTGATAGACTTCACCTTGTCAATATTTGCCTTGACAACTTCCTTGGGAGCATTTCCACCACCGATGATTCCCAGACCACCAGCATTTGAAACCGCACCTGCCAAGTCACCATCAGCAACCCAGGCCATCCCACCTTGGAAAATCGGATAATCAATGTTTAATAATTCTGTAATCTTTGTTTTCATATTTCCCTCAATCTTTCTTTGCTTACCTAATCATTTGAATATCAAATCATTAGGTAAACAAGTGAAGGGTTGCCCCTCACTAAAAAAATAGTTTGATATTTCAATGTTTTGATTATCAAAGTATTCAACTTAAGAAAAATGCTAAATAGCACTTTCCTTAACAGTCATTATTTTGTTTTTTCTTCAACGTAGGCAACCAAATCGCCTACAGTAGTCAAACCTTCTTCAGTGTCGATTTGGATGTCGAATGCATCTTCGATTTCAGAGATAACTTGGAAAAGATCCAATGAATCTGCGTCCAAATCTTCAAAGGTTGTTGTAAGAGTTACTTCTTCAGCATCCTTACCCAATTCTTCAACGATGATTTCCTGTACTTTTTCAAATACTGCCATGATATGTGTCTCCTTTTGGAAAATAAAATATTTTAATCTTGCCTAGGGCAAGGAATTAACTAAAGTTGTAAGAGTAGAGTTCCCCATGTGAGGCCTCCACCGAAACCAGCCATGAGAACAGTCTGGCTTCCATCCAATCGCAACATTCCGCTCTCTACACATTCTGATAAGAGAATAGGAAGACTTGCTGCGCTGGTGTTGCCATATTTATCCATATTTGCTGGAAATTTTTCACGCGCCACTCCCAATTTACGAGCCATCTTATCCAGAATACGTATATTGGCTTGATGGAGCAAGAAATAATCAACACGATCCACAGTCATATCAGCTTGTTCTAGCAGCTCTGCCATGGTTGCCGTGACATCCCTTGTCGCAAATTCAAATATAGCTCTGCCCTCCATTTGGATAAAGGGTTGTTGACGGCTTTGTGTCGAGAATGGCGTCTCTTTCTGGTCTATCCCTGCTGTCAGACTCGCACCTCGACCGCCATCCGTTCGCAAGATTTCTGCTAAAAAGCTCGGTTGTTCACACACTTCCAGCAAAACTCCTCCAGCACCATCTCCAAATAAAACAGCCGTTGATCGATCTGACCAGTCGACAGACCTAGATAGGGTCTCTGCACCAATGACAAGTCCTCTCTTATAGACTCCTGAAGCAAGTAATTTTTCCGCTGTTGATAGCGCAAAAACAAATCCTGAACAAGCTGCAACGAGATCATAGGCGAAAGCCTTTTTCGCGCCAATTGCTGCTTGAACCATAGCTGCCGTAGATGGCATTGAAGCATCTGGAGTAATCGTTGCTACGATGATGAAATCAATTTCACTAGCATCTAGCTGAGACTTTTCCAGTAATTTTCTAGCCACTTGACTAGCCAAATCACTCGTCGTCTCTCCAGTAACAATGTGTCGTTGACCGATACCTGTACGGCTACGAATCCACTCATCACTGGTATCCATTTGCTGGGCCAAATCATCATTGGTCACAATCTTCTTCGGAAGATAGTGGGCCACCTGACTGATTTTAGCATGGTTTCTCATTTCAAATCCTCCAAGAAGTGATAGAGTTTCATGAGTCCTTTCTTCATTACCTGATACTCTGCATCATCCATGCCATCTGTAATCTGTTTCACCATTTCATTGTGAAATCGTTGATGTAAACGATAGACCAGTCGACCTTTTTTGGTCAGATAGAGATGAACAACTCGCCGATCTTTGGTCGAACGAATACGCTCAACATATCCTTTTCTTTCCAAATTGTTCAAGCTAGTTGTAACAGTACCCAAGGTTACCATCAAAGTCCGAGCAACATCACTCGGAGTAGCTCCATCAATACTTCCTATCACATCAATCGTGTGCATTTCCTTAATCGAAATATCATTGAATCGGCTACCACGCAGACTTGTTTCTTCAATCACCAACACATTGTTAAAAATGGCCGTTAGATATTCATTTACTTTTGGATCTTCCAAAACAGGCCTCCTTTACTTTGATAGTCAAAGTATAAACCATAAAACTTTGATTGTCAAACATTTTTTTTACTAATTTAAAAATTAATCTCCCGTAAACACTGGTCTACGTCGTTCTGCATGCGCTCGAACTCCCTCTTTAAAATCCTCTTTATAGGCCAATGTTTCTTGCAAATCCAGCTCCAATCGGCGATAAGACTCCCAGTCTTTAAATTGACTTTCCCATGTCAGTTGTTTGATTGCTGCATAAGAATTTACTGAGCCTCGCAAGAGTTTTTTTATGACCTGGGCAACTGTCTTTTCTAGTTTTTCTGGCTCTGCCAATTTATAAATAATCCCATATTCTAAAGCCTTATCCGCTGATAAGCCCTCTCCAGTCATCGCCAAGTGACTAGCACGATTAGCCCCAATAGCACGACTCAGTAGAAAGAGCCCCCCCGCATCCGGCGCAAGTCCAACGCCTACAAAGGCTTGGATGAATTTTGTCTTGCTGGAGGCAATAACAAAATCAGCTGCCACTGCCATATTAGCCGCGGCTCCAGCCACTGCTCCATCCGTCACCATAATGACCACTTTAGACAATTTCTTCATCGCAAACGAAATATCATTCACCAGCTCTGCTATTTTTACTAAAGAAGCAATATCATCATCATCAACTGCACGCTTCATCTCAACTAAATCTCCACCCACGGAGAAAATGGAACCCTGTGCTTGAATTTGTAAAATTTTGACGGAGGCATCCCCTTCTGCAAGGCGGATTGCTTCTAAGATTTCTTCACACATAGGAATATTAAAACCATTTGCCACTTCCGGTCTGTTTAAAGTTAGAATCGCTACGGAATCAATTACTTCATAACGAATTGTTTGGTAGGCCATTCCCTTGCTCCTTTCAAAATAGTTTGATAATTAAAAGATTTGAATATCAAACTTCAAATTCTTGTTTTCCATTGTAACACAGTTTTTAAAATTGTCACTTTTTTCTAGCAAGGAAAGTGTGACATCCGAAAAAGATGGGGGCTATCATCGAAATATAAAATTTAGATATGCTAGAAAATAACGTGTCTAAGAACCTATATTCACACGCAAAGCGCCTTGGCTTTTTTCACTCATCAAGGTAGGTTTTGTGGGAAATACTGACTGTATTTTGAAAAAAACAACCTCAATATGCAAGTCTGAACTGTAAATATAGGATCTAAGATTAATTTACAACTATCATTTTTTCACGTTAATACTTTTGGAAGATTTAACTGGATTCTGAGCTAGAAATACCATTTTTCACCAAGAACTAATACTTGGATACAATATCATATTTCTTAAAATCGCAATAAGTCAAAGGCCTCTTCAAGATTGTCTACCAATTTATCTGCTTTCGACTGATCAATTCCATAATGCTGGTCTCGAATAGCCCAAACTGTCAAACCTGCTTTTTTAGCCGCTTCAATCCCCTTCGCACTATCTTCAAATACTAAAATGTCCGATTTAGCTACTCCTGTTGCACTGGCTGCTTTCACATAAACCGCGGGATCTGGTTTTGGGGCCTCACAATCCATCGCTGAGAAAACATGACTAAAGTGAGAGCGTATACCAGCATCTAGTAGAGCACGTTCGATATCTGAACGGTCGGTATTTGAAGCCAAAACTACAAGAATACCTTGGATAGTTAGTCTCTCCAATACCGCTTTAACTTCAGGAAAAATCCGCTCTGCATAAGGGGTTGGTCGCTTTTCTTTATACACACGATATTCTTCTTCCAAGGCAGGGACATCCCAGTTATCATAATCATCCCCTAAAATCCGTTGCCAAATTTGACTAGCCCTTCCACCGACAAATATAGATGGATCCAAATGATCAACCGATAAACCTTTTGTCGCTAAAAAATCCGCTCGACGTTGAAAATAGAATGTTTCTGTATCAAAAAGTACACCATCCATGTCGAAAATAATTGCTTTTACCATACTCGCCTCCTATTCCTTTAATTGTAACACAGTTGAAAGAAAAAAATGTTTTTCTGAAATTTTCATACTTGTCTCTTGTTCGTTTTTCGATAAAATTCTTGGCAAGATTTGTCTGAACATACTGACAATTTCATATCATTCTGCTATAATAGAAAAAAATATCCAAGGAGATGAGAATGAAAGTTATTAAATTTGGAGGAAGCTCACTTGCTTCAGCTGGACAGTTAGAAAAAGTTTTCAATATTGTTCAATCTGATTCAGAACGTCGCTTTGTTGTGGTGTCTGCACCTGGAAAACGCAATGCTGAGGATACTAAAGTTACTGATGCGTTGATTAAATATTATAAAGAATATGTTAACGGAAAAGATGTGACTGCCAGTCAAGAATGGATCATCAACCGTTATCAGGCAATGGTTGACGAACTTGGTTTCACAGCTAACAGCATGAAGAAAATCGCAGACAGCATCGTCTCTTTGGCCAGCCTACCAATTGATGATAACAAATTCCTTTACGACGCATTCTTAGCAGCTGGTGAAGATAATAATGCCAAATTGATTGCCGAATATTTTACCCACAGAGGATTGCCTGCACGCTATGTACATCCTAAAAAAGCTGGTATTATTGTCAGCTCTGAACCAGGAAATGCTCGCATTTTGCCTTCAAGTTATGACAAAATCGAAGAGCTTCGTGATACAGATGAAGTACTCATTATCCCAGGATTCTTCGGTGTAACTATTGATAACCAGATTTGTACCTTCTCACGAGGTGGATCGGATATTACAGGTTCCATCATTGCTGCCGGAGTCAAGGCTGACCTCTATGAAAACTTTACAGATGTCGATGGTATATTTGCTGCCCATCCTGGCATCATTAAAAATCCACATTCAATCAAAGAATTGACCTATCGTGAAATGCGAGAATTAGCTTATGCAGGTTTCTCCGTCCTCCACGATGAAGCCCTCCTTCCTGCCTATCGCGGACGAATTCCATTGGTTATTAAAAACACCAATAACCCAACTCACCCTGGTACCCGAATTGTACACAAACATACCGAGCAAACAGTTCCTGTTGTCGGTATTGCTGCAGACGATGGTTTTGTCAGCATTAACTTGTCCAAATACTTGATGAACCGTGAAGTTGGTTTTGGTCGCAAGGTGTTGCAAATTCTCGAAGATCTCAATATTCGCTGGGAGCACATGCCGACCGGTATTGACGATTTATCCATCGTAGTCCGTGAGCGTGAATTGACTCCTATTAAGGAAGAAGAGATCCTTCGTCAACTCAATACGAAAATGGAAGTTGACAAGGCCGAAATCGAACATGGTTTATCTATTATCATGATTGTTGGTGAAAATATGAAGAGCCATGTCGGTGTAACAGCTACCGCTACCACTGCCCTCTCTAAACAAAATGTCAACTTGGCAATGATTTCACAGGGAGCCAGTGAAGTTTCTGTTATGTTCGTTGTCAAAACCGAAGAAAAGAAACGCGCTCTGCACGCACTCTATGAAGCTTTTTTTAACGAGCAATAATCACAACGAGGTCGGTCAGTTCCCTCTTCATACTCTTCGAAAATCAAAACCAGACGTTGTTGACTTGATTTGATGAGTGTCAAGCTCCATTGGAGCTAGTCTGATTTTAATTTTCATTGAGTAGCAATTAAAATTTGAATAAGCAAAAATAGCTTAGAATCAACGTTTCTGACGATGCAATTCTAAGCTATTTTTTATTTTTATACTCAATGAAAATCAAAAGTAGCCTAGGAAACGAAGTCCAAGATAGAACTGGAGTTCATCAAGGCAAGTTGACAAAGGATAATTTTGATTTTCGAAGAGTATTAGACTTTTTGACCAGCCTCATTATAGTCTTTTAGTTTACTTTTAGTACTCGCTCCAACTATCTGGGAGATAGTTGGAGACTGGGGGACAAAGTGAACGATGTTCACATCAAAAGCCACAGGCATAACTCAATGCTTTCTTATTTCTAGGTGACCAGCTGATGTACTTCGCTTTTTTGTTTTCAGGCTCAGGTACGAATAGTCCACTGGACTATTCGTATCCCCCAGATTGCTTGCAAAGCAAGTCACTTTTACAAAATCAGGCAAGGCGAGTTCAAACAATCCAGTGGAGTGTTTGAAGTTGGAAATAGAGGCTGGGCAAAAAGCCCAGGACCACTACTCAGAGTTCGCGTCAACATCTCAGCGCAGTGGTTGATTGGCAGATTTGTTCGTGTTTTGCACTCCAAATCTGGCCTAATCAACTGTGCGGGGGTGGGAAGACGAACTCTTTTATCTTGATCGAGTTCTTTCCCACTCCCCTTACGTCGAAGTAATAAAAGTCAACTAAATGACGATATTTGTATTATAGACAATCTCTAGGTAACACTTCTCTAATATTTTAGCCTTCTATTCTAGTGAAAGAGGCGGATTATCGTCACTTTTACTATCGCTGTTATTCAAAAATTCGAGGTAGGCGATCTGTCAAAAGACAAACCACCTCGTAATTTATGGTTCCGATGCGATCAGCCCACTCCTGAACAGAGATCGTTTTATCTCCATCTTGACCGATTAGGGTGACTTTTTGACCAAGTGGATAAGCATGAGGTAAACGAATGGTGATCTGGTCCATCGAAATACGCCCTACAATTTCACAAGCCTGCCCATCGACTAAGACTGATAAGCCTTGTAAGCTTCGGACGAGACCATCTGCATATCCTATCGGAACGGTCGCAATCCATTCTGAATCGGCGCTGTGATAAGTAGCTCCGTAGCCAATTGTTGTGTCAGCTTCAACCTGCTTTACATGAACAATTTCAGATACGAGAGATAAGGCTGGTTGAACATCAAACGGGAGTTCTAGCACTCGTCCACTTGGATTAAGTCCATAAAGAATGTTTCCCAAACGAACCAGGTTAAATACTGTATCAGCATGCCAAATGCTTGTTGCTGAATTGCTGGCATGAATCCAGCGCGGAGTAATTGGTAGAACATCCAAAAATTCTTTAAAAATAGACAGTTGACTCTCGAAGTGCGCCTGTTCAACCTCATCCGCAGTAGCAAAATGAGTATAAACTCCTTCGATGTCATACTCTAATTCTTCAAGGATAGCAATCGCTTGTAGCAAATCGGCTATTTTTCTAAAACCAATCCGCCCCATACCTGTATCTAGCTTAAGATGAACAGTTAGACCAGATAAATCAGCCTCTAAGTCTTTTGTATTTTGCAACCAGTCCAGACTGGCAACTGTCACACTGATATTGAGTTGATGAGCTACTGGTAAAAAACGTACAGGAACCACTCCTAAAATCAAGATAGGATGCTCGATACCTGCTTTACGTAACTCTAATGCTTCATCCAAATTCGAAACACAAAAACCAGCTGCTTGACTAGATAACTTTTTCGCTACCGCAACAGCTCCATGACCATAAGCATTCGCCTTAACAACAGCAAATGCTTCGGTCTTATGGGGCAAGTTGGTCATTACTTGCTCGAAATTTTCCGCAATCGCATCTAAGTTAACCCGAATTTGCGTGGGTCGATGTTCACTTTCAATCATCTTTCTCCTCCAAAATCACACTAGCTTGTACAAAATTTCCTGAATGGCTAATGCTGAGCCAAATATTCCCATCAAAGGGACTCTTCGTCACATAGGGAACTCCTTTGCTGGTATTCAGAATTTCAATATCATGAAATCCTATCTTACCAATGCCTGTCCCCAAGGCCTTCGTCAGTGCTTCTTTGGCTGACCAACGTCCAGCTAAATATTCTAACTGACGGCGACCGGACAGACTTTGATACCGTTCAAATTCTTTCTCTGTGAGAATCTTTTGGGGAAACCCTTGGTGTTTGATTCTGGCACTTTCAATCGCCTCCATCTCCTGAAGGTCAATGCCATGTCCTACTATCATTAATCGGTCTCCTTTTGCATAGTCATTTCATTTATCAAAATAAACGAACTGACTCTAGTGACTTGTCTAAAAATTGCAAAAGGACTGGACAGCCGTCCAGTCCACGCGTCATTCCTATTTACGGCCGTGACAATTTTTAAATTTCTTACCAGACTGGCATGGGCATGGATCGTTACGATCAACACCTTCAAAAGATACATTCTCCTGAATTGCATGCGATTGGTTCGGCATAATATTCTTAACAGCTGTCGTATGTGCTTCTTGACTTGTGCGCTCACGCTCAATATTGTCATGAATTTGCGCCTTCATCATCAAGCGGGTTACTTCAAACTCGATAGCCCCAATCATATCGTTGAACATAGTAAATGCTTCCGATTGATATTCAACGATTGGATTGTTTTGAGCATATCCACGAAGGCTGACTGCATTGCGCAATTGATCCAAGGCATCAATATGGTCTGTCCATTTGTTATCCACAACACGAAGGATAAGAACTTTCTGGAATTCGCGTACACGTTCTTCATCGCGTAATTTTTTCACTTGCGAATCATAGACTCTCAAAGCACGTTCATAGAGCTCTTCGACAATCTCTTTCTGATTCATTGCTTCAAAAGTAGCTTTACTCAAGGTATCATCGTCAACGAGATTTGCATGCGCAAATTTGATAATTCCATCAATAGCTTCATCTTTCGAACCAAGGAAGTGACCAGCAACTTGGCGTTCAATCGTCCGTTTCATCATCGCTTTGATTTCAGGAGCCAAATCACGGTTAGCAGTAATAACATCCTGGCGTTGGCGATAGATGATTTCACGTTGCTCACGCATCACATCGTCATATTGAAGGACTTGTTTACGTGAATCGTAGTTGTTCCCTTCCACACGCTTCTGAGCAGATTCAACTTGACGTGTCAACATTTTAGACTTGATAACGGACTCTTCTTCTGTTAGATTCATACGCTCCATAAATACTTTAATGCGTTCTGAACCAAAGCGTTTCATCAAGTCATCTTCGAGAGATAGATAGAATTGTGATTCACCTGGGTCACCTTGACGACCTGAACGTCCACGAAGCTGGTTATCAATACGACGACTTTCATGGCGCTCAGTACCAATAACACATAGCCCACCAAGTTCACGTACACCTGGACCTAACTTAATATCGGTACCGCGTCCCGCCATGTTGGTCGCAATAGTGACCGCACCACGCTGACCAGCATTCATAATAATCTGCGCTTCACGATAGTGGTTTTTAGCATTCAATACTTCGTGAGGGACACCTGCAGCTACCAATTTTTGAGAAATCAAATCAGAAGTTTCAACCGCAACTGTACCGACCAAGACAGGTTGCCCTTTCTCATAGCGTCTCTTCACATCAGCAATGACGGCATTAAATTTGTATTCTAGACTTGGATAGAGTAAATCTTCGTGGTCAACACGCGCGATTGGGCGGTTGGTTGGAATTGGTACGACACGGATGTTGTAGATTTCACGGAATTCTTCCTCTTCTGTTTTACCAGTACCCGTCATCCCTGATAATTTTTTATACATACGGAAAAGGTTTTGGTAGGTAATAGAGGCACTTGTCTTAGACTCGTTTTGAACCGGTACACCTTCCTTAGCTTCGATGGCTTGGTGAAGTCCATCAGAATAACGACGACCTTCCATCGTACGACCTGTAAATGGATCGATAATCATGACCTCTTGGTCTTCATTGACCAGATAGTCAATATCATAGGTCATAATGTAGTTGGCACGAAGTGCATTATCCAAGAAATGGGTAATGGCTACATTTTCAATATCGTAGAGGTTATCTAACTTGAAGAATTTCTCTGCTTTGTCAATACCTGAATCAGACAGACCAATCGTCTTAGATGGAATGTCAATGATGTAATCTTCTGTTGTCAAAGATTTAACAAGATTATCTGCCAAGAAATACAACTGGTTTGTTTCAGAACCTTGTGCACCAGATACAATCAACGGCGTACGAGCTTCGTCAATCAAGATTGAGTCAACTTCATCGACCAAGGCGTAATTGAGAGGACGTTGAACCATGTCTTCTGCGCGAACAACCATATTGTCTCGGAGGTAGTCAAAACCAATCTCTGAGTTGGTCGAATAAGTAATATCGCAGTTATAGGCTTCACGTTTTTCCAAGGGTGATTTAGCAGCTAAGTTGATACCAACTGATAGACCAAGCCATGAATACAATTCACCCATTTCAGTCGCATCACGAGTAGAAAGATACTCGTTAACCGTCACTACGTGAACACCTTGACCAGACAAGGCATTCAAATAAACAGGCATCGTTGCAGTCAGAGTTTTACCTTCACCTGTACGCATTTCTGGAACGTCACCGTTGTGAAGAACGATTCCTCCCATAACCTGAACCTTGTAGGGATAGAGGCCCAATACGCGACGTGCTCCTTCACGGACTACCGCATAAGCTTCGTACAAAAGATCGTCGAGGGATTCACCGTTATTGTATCGCTCCTTAAATTCTGCTGTCTTAGCTTGCAACTGTTCATCAGTCAGCGCTTCCATTTCATCGGCATACGAGAAGACCTTGTCTGCCATTTTCTCAAGTTTTCTTAGCTCTCCCTTATCATTTTCAATGAGAGAACGAAGTACATTTGTTACCATATCATTCATCCTATTTCAATTTTAGTCAATAATATATTGTAGCAGAAAATTAGGCAATTTTCAAGGTTTGGCACTAGGATACACAGTATTCTTAGATAAAAATACCATAATCTGGAAAAATTTCTACACAGTAATACTACATTGCTAAAAAGAACATGATTAAGACACCAATTACTAAAATAAATACCAGAATACCATCCTCTATCTCTAGTAAAAATATACCATTTAAAATTTTAAAAAAATATGCACTATTGCCCCAAAAATGTGAACGATTTGGCATTTTTTTCTTCGTACAAGTAGTATAATCTGATTGTACAAGTAAATATTTAAAAAGGAGAGGAAAATGTATACCAAGAAAATCGCTCTTAAACAACTAGCCATGTCTAGTACTACAGTAGCCATAGTGAGTGGCCTATGGGGAAGCCAGCCTCCTATATGCATCGACGGTATCTGTTCAATATCAATATATTGCACAAGATGAACTAACAAGTTCAGAGAAGGATTCTGTCTTATCTAAGCCGAAAACTGTCTCACCTTCCAAAGAAATAGCTACGGAGAATCAAACAATCTATCTCATCTACAAGACCGAACCTAAAAAAATATTTGGGATTCTTCCAGCTACAGGGGAGACCGGGATCAATCTATTAACGATTGGAGGGGGACTTCTTCTAGTTCTAGGAATAAGTTTGGTCGGAAAAGGCAAAAAGAAAGGGATTATTTCATCCATTCTTCTTCTGACCGCCACTGGTTCTATTCTACCTATCCAGAGCATCCAGGCTTTAGAAAGCAATTTACTTGCAGACTACAATCAGGTTCATCAGCTAAAAGTCGGAGACCAACTTCCTAATCCAAGTAACATAAAGCAGTATCAGTATGTAGGCTATGTCACTGACAAGGATATAGGTCCGCAATCTACCGAAAATAAAGAGAGCTCTTCCACAACTGCATCATCTCAGCAGCAAGATAGTACCGATAGTGCTATAAATAATGAAACTTTGCTCTTCAATCTAAAAAAATTAGATCCAACAAGCGACAATCAGCAACTAAAAAAGGCTGCCAACAATATTGGCGCAGACCACAAATTGGCTAGTAGTAAAATGATCAGCCTTGTCCCCATGACCGACAATACCATTATTTCTGATATACAGGGAAGAGAAGAGAAGAAAACATCAGTACACTCCTAGATCACTTTGAAGATGGCAGCACCTTATTTTTCCCGCTCCAATATACAGAAAACAAAGATAACGTGCTTACTACCAAATAGCGGATTGGGGAGTTACTTATTCACCTTTCCAAACATTACAAGACTACTCTGACATTCTAGACAAGGTAGTTCCAAGCCTACAAGCGGTTGAATTTCGTTCTGAAAATATGTATACTGCTCTCTCCATTACAGAAAATCAAGAGCCTGATTATAGAACTAGTATTTTTACAGAATAAGAAAAAAGTTAGGGATTATTTCTAGTCCCTAACTTTTTATGTTACTTTTCTGATACCTGTTTTGCCAAAGCAAAGTTCCCAAGAGTTGCAGAACCATTTTCAGCAACAGCTGGCGTTACGATATATTCTTTGACATCTGGCGTTGGGAGATAATCGTTCATCAAACCGACAAACTTCTCACGTACACGATTAAGCATGTGCTCTTGAGCCATAACTCCTCCACCAAATACAATGACTTGCGGACGATAAAGCAAGGTTGCCTGTACTGCTGCCTGAGCAATATAATAGGCTTGAACATCCCACACTTCTGAATTAAGTTCAATTAATTCTCCGCGAATACCTGTACGACCTTCAAGAGAAGGACCTGCAGCTAAGCCTTCCAAACACCCATTGTGGAATGGACACATTCCTTTAAATTCATGTTTTACATCGTAAGGGTGTAGGGAAACGTAAGTATGACCCGCTTCGGTATGACCCAAGCCACCGATAAACTCACCATTCTGAATAGCACCTGCACCAATACCTGTACCGATTGTATAGTAAACTAAGCTCTTTACCCCTTTACGAACCAATGTTTCACCAAAAGCTGATGAATTCACATCCGTCGTGAAGTAGAATGGAATGTTAAATTCCTTAGCAATCAGACCAAGTAAATCAATATTTGACCAGTGTGGTTTTGGTGTCGAAGTGATATAACCATAAGTCTGTGAGTTTTGATCAATATCAATTGGACCGAAAGAACCTATCGCAATACCTGCCAAACGATCTTCATAGCGCTTGAAGAATTCAACCGTTCTCTCAATCGTTTCATAAGGAGTTGTCGTTGGAAATTGCGTTTTTTCAACAACTTGAAAGTTCTCATCACCTACTGCACAAACAAACTTTGTACCACCAGCTTCTAAGCTACCATATAATTTTGTCATTTGATTGTCTCCAAAATTTTTATCACTTTTATTATAACATATAAGCAAACAGAAGAAAAAGGCTGAAAGCCTTTTTCCTGTTAATTATGTAGTAGAGTCATGCTCTACAAATCGATTTTATATAAGATTACTTAGCTACTTTCAAGAATTCTACACCGTGAGCGATTGTTCCCTCAGCAAGTGGTGAAACTTCTGTAAAGTCTGCTGTGTTTGTCACAATGATCATAGTTGTATCATCAAGACCTGCTTCAGCAATTTTCGCAGCATCGAATTTAGCAATCGGAGTACCAGCTTTTACTTTATCACCTGCTGCTACTAATTTTTCAAATCCATTACCGTTCATTGATACAGTATCAATACCGATGTGAATTAAAAGTTCAGCACCAGACGCTGTTTTCAATCCGTAAGCATGACCTGTTTCAAAAGCAATTGTTACTTCTGCATCTGCTGGAGCGTAAACAACACCCTCAGATGGTTTAACAGCCAAACCTTTACCCATAGCTCCTGATGAGAAGACTGGATCATTAACATTTTCAAGGGCAACAACGTCACCTGAAAGTGGAGATACAAGAGTTTCTTCAGCTACAAGTCCTGTTTCTGCTTCTTCAAGCGTTTCAGCTGTTTCTTGTGTTGAAGCACTAGGCTTTTTTACTTCTTTCTCCTCATCTTCATAACCGAAGAGGTAAGTAAGAGCAAAACCAAGAGCAAATGATACTACTACCATAAGGATGTATTGGAACAATTGACCGTTACCAACATAAAGTGTCGCACCAGGAATGATGGTTACACCCATACCGTTACCAGCAAGTCCAAGGATTGAGGCAAAGGCACCACCGATTGCACCTGCAATCAATGAAAGAAGGAATGGCTTACGGAAACGCAAGTTAACACCGAAGATAGCTGGCTCAGTAATACCAAGGAAAGCAGATAGAGCTGCAGGGAAAGCAAGAGCTTTCAATTTAGGGTTCTTAGTTTTCACACCAACCGCTACAGTGGCCGCACCTTGTGCTGTCATAGCTGCAGTGATAATAGCGTTGAATGGGTTAGCTCCTGTGTTAGCTACCAATTGAGCTTCCAAGAAGTTGAAGATATGGTGAACACCTGATACGACGATAACTTGGTGAACACCACCGATAAGGAGACCACCTAGACCCATTGGCAAGTTCAAGATAGCTTGTGTTGCAGCCAAGATGTAGTTTTCAACCACGTGGAAGACTGGACCGATGACAAACAAGCCAAGGATTGACATTACAAATAAGGTAATGAATGGAGTTACCAAAAGATCTAGAACTTCTGGAACAACCTTGCGAACAGCTTTCTCGAATTTAGCACCAATCAAACCGATGATGAATGCTGGCAAGACAGAACCTTGCAGACCAACGACTGGGATGAATCCGAAGAACATCAATGGCTTCACATCACCACCTGATGCAACGACCCAAGCGTTTGGCAATTGACCTGCAATCAACATCATACCAAGAACGATACCGATGGTTTGGTTACCACCAAATACGCGGAAGGTTGACCATACCACCAAGGCTGGCAATACGATGAAGGCTGTATCTGTTAGGATTTGTGAGTAAGTGTTCAAATCCCCCGTCAAGGGCATTTCAAGAGCGGCAAACAAGCCACGAAGACCCATGAAAAGACCAGTTGCTACGATAGCAGGAATGATTGGAACGAATACGTCACCGAAAGTACGGATCGCACGTTGGAAAGCATTACCTTGTTTAGCAGCTTCAGCTTTTTGTTCACCAGTAGTCGCTGTTGGCAAACCAAGGGCAACCACTTCATCGTAGATTTTGTTTACTGTACCAGTACCAAAGATGATTTGGTATTGACCAGAGTTGAAGAAAGCACCTTGTACTTTTTCGATGTCTTCGACTGTATCCTTGTCGATTTTTCCTTCATCAACAACCATAACACGAAGACGAGTCGCACAGTGGGCAACACTACGTACGTTCTCACGTCCGCCAAGGGCATCAATGACTTTTTTTGCAATTTCTGTATTATTCATCTTGCAAAAATCTCCTTATTAAATTTTTTTGCTTTTTGAAAGTGTTTTCAAACTTTCGATGGTTTTATTATATCACTTTTATAAAATATGTCAAACGTTTATCACATTTTTTTTTGAATTTCTTAAAAACATTGTTAAAACTTGATTTTTTTCAAGAAAACGTTTACTATATTAATGAAAAACTAGAAAATTTGGAGAAAATTATGGCATTTACAACAGAGGAGCGTTACAGAGCTTATGCTGACTGGACACCCGAATATATTGAAAAAATAAAGAAGAATACAGAGAGTTCTCCTTGGAGGACAAATTTCCATATTGAAACACCACATGGACTATTAAATGATCCAAATGGATTTTCTTATTTTAATGGAAAATGGACTCTTTTTTACCAATACTTCCCATTCGGTGCTGCGCACGGATTAAAATCTTGGGTCCATACAGAATCAACGGATTTGGTCCATTTTGAAGAAACTGGTACGGTTATGTACCCAGATACACCACTTGATAGCCACGGTGCCTACTCTGGTTCAGCTATGGAATTTGGCGACAAGCTCTTCCTCTTCTATACTGGAAATGTCCGCGATGAAAATTGGGTTCGCCATCCATACCAAATCGGTGCCTTGATGGATAAAGATGGTAAGATTGAAAAGATTGATAAAGTCTTGATTGAGCAACCAGGAGATACCACCGACCATTTCCGTGATCCACAAATTTTCAACTATAAAGGGCAATATTACGCTATCGTCGGTGGACAAAATCTGGATAAAAAGGGAATTGTCAAACTTTATAAAGCTGAAAATAACGACTACCTCAACTGGTCCTATATTGGTGACCTAGATTTTGCCAATGATATGACCGCTTATATGATGGAATGCCCGAATATTGCGTTCGTTGGCGAACAACCAATTCTCCTCTACTGTCCACAAGGCTTAGACAAAGAGGTATTGGACTATGACAATATCTATCCAAATATGTACAAGATTGGTCAGAGTTTCGATCCTGAAACAGCAAGCATTGTCGAACCGAGTGAATTGATCAATCTGGACTATGGTTTTGAGTGCTATGCAACCCAGGCCTTTAATGCACCAGACGGTCGAACTCTATCTGTTAGCTGGTTGGCTCTTCCAGATGTGGAATATCCAACCGATGCTTATGACTACCAAGGCTGTCTGTCATTGGTTAAAGAATTAACCATCAAGGACGGTAAGCTCTACCAATATCCAGTCGATGCGATTACCAGTCTTCGTAAAGAAGCTCAGCCATTTTCAGCCCAAAAAGAAACCAATAATGTTTACGAATTGGAACTTGATTTTTCAGCGGGCACGAAACACGAAATCGTATTGTTCGCAAATGAAGAAGAAAAAGGCTTGGTCTTGTCTGTAGACACTGAACAAGGCCGAATTACATTAGACCGTGGCAACTGTGGTCAGCCATTCGCACTCGATTTCGGTACAAGTCGCTCTTGCGAGATTTCTCCAGGAGCTCTTACAGCCAATATCTTCATCGACAAATCTGTCTTTGAAATCTTTATCAATAAAGGAGAGAAAGTATTTTCTGGTCGTGTCTTCCCTGATGCGGATCAGTCTGGTATCGTCATTACGACTGGTAATCCGACCGGAACCTACTACCATTTAGATTATGGTCGCAAAACTAACTGATGTCGCACAGTTAGCTGGGGTCAGCCCAACAACTGTCTCGCGCGTTATCAATAAAAAAGGATACCTATCTGAAAAAACCATTCGCAATGTCGAAGAGGCTATGCGTGAACTAGGCTACAAACCTAATAATTTAGCTCGTAGTTTACAAGGTAAATCTGCAAAATTAGTTGGTCTCATCTTCCCAACAATAAACAATATTTTTTATTCTGAATTGATTAGCCATTTAGAAAAAGAGCTTTTTGATCGAGGCTATAAAACCATTATTTGCAATAGCCAGCACGAGTCCGATAAGGAACGTGAGTATCTAGAAATGTTGGCAGCTAACCAAGTAGATGGGATTATCTCGGGCAGTCACAATCTCGGTATCCAAGACTACGACCGTGTCGTAGCTCCAATTATCGCTTTTGACCGCAATCTCTCTCCTTCCATTCCCATTGTCTCTTCCGATAATTTTGCTGGCGGGGTATTAGCTGCCCAAACCTTACAAAAAGCGGGATGTCACAATCCATTAATGATTACCGGAAACGATGATTCCAATTCACCTACCGGCCTTCGCCAAGTAGGTTTCACATCTATTTTGAACAAAGCCGAAGTTTTTCATATCTCCAGTGATTTCTCACCTGTGCGCAAGGAGATGGAAATCCGAGCCATTCTTGAAAAGCAAAAACCAGATGGTATCTTTGTATCTGGCGATGCAACGGCTATGCTGGTATGGAACGTCATTCGTTCATTGAAACTGTCTATTCCAGAAGATATTAAATTGATTGGTTATGATGGAACAAGTTTCATCGAAAACTACTATCCTCAACTGACAACCATCAAGCAACCATTAACCGAAATAGCTAGACTGCTGGTTGAACTATTAGTTGATAAAATCGAAGGAAAAAAACTGACAAAAACAGACTATATCCTGCCGATTAGCCTACTAGCAGGAGCTAGTATATAAAAAAAGCTGTGCCTAATAAAAAAATTAGGTACAGTTTTTTTGTGATACATTCTCTTATTTCTCAAGTAAAAAAGAAGCTCATCAGGCTTCTTCTTTAATAAACTGGCTCAAAACTCCATTGACAAACTTAGCTGAAGATTCATCAGAAAATTCTTTAGCCAATTCAATAGCCTCGTTAACAGCAACACGGTCTGGCGTTTCTTCGAAATGTAAGATTTCAAATAGGCCTAGTCGCATGATATTCTTGTCAATCAAGGTTAAACGGTCTAAGGTCCATCCTGCTTTTAATCGGCTAGATAACTCCTTATCCAAGTCATCACGATAGTCTGCTACACCATTGACAAGGTTAAGGAGAAAGAGCGGAATTTCAACTCCATCTTGCTCTTCCTCTCTATCATAAAGATAAGAAAACTGAGCTGCCTGAACAGGTTCTTGACCGAATTCGAGTGATACGATTGCCTGCAAAGCACACTTACGCAGGGCATGTCTATTATTCTTCATCAAGGAAATCCTCTCCGAATAAATCTTTCAATGCTGGTTTTGGTGTTTTATCAGGAACAATGCCGCTGACATGGATATTAACCGCAACCACTTGAACTTCTGCATAGTTGTAAACTGCTGTCTTGACTGCACGCTGGATGTCCATTGATACAGCAGGAACATTTACACCATATTCTAGATAGACGTAAATATCCGCAGTCACTCGACCTTCCTCATCAGTTTCAAGATAAACACCTTTATTTAACGATGTTTTTGACCAACTGTCTGCTACACGCTTATTTTGAAGGGAATGCACTCCATCAACTTTCGCTGCAGCAATGCCTGTAATTACTTCAAGGACGCGAGGTGCGATAACAATCTCGCCTTGATATTCTGTTGTCATAGGCTCTCCTTTCTTAAGAGGAAACGATTAAGCACGTGATACGTAAGTTCCTTCAGCTGTGTTGATAACGAGTTTTTGACCTGCTTCGATAAAGTCTGGTACGTTGACTACAAGACCTGTTTCCATCGTAGCTGGTTTACCTGAACCTGTAACAGTCGCACCTTTGATAGATGGTTGTGTTTCTGCAACGACCAATTCAACAGTTGTTGGTACAGTAACACCGATCACTTCTGTTCCGTAGAACTGGATCTTCACATCAGAATTCTCCAAGATATAGAGCAATTCTTCTTTGATAGTCGCTACTGGAATTTCATACTGATCATAAGTCTCAGTATTCATGAAATAAGCTGTGTCATCCATTTGGTAAAGGTACTGTGCTGGAACTGTTTCGATAATAGCTTGTTCAAATTTTTCATCTGGACGGTAAGTTGTATCGAAGGTTGAACCTGTACGTACATCACGCAATTTCATACGCATGATGGTGTTTCCTTTACCTGGTTTGTGGTGGCTTGCATCCAAAACTTTAATCAATTTACCTTCAGCTTCGAAGGTCATACCTGCTCTAAGTTTACTTGCTTCAATCATTGTATTGAATACCTCTTCAAATTTTATTTATTCGTTTTATTCTACCACAAACTGTCAAATTTCTCAAATGACAATCAATTCCTTGGGTGCTAATGTCAAGACTTCACAACCGTTTTCCGTAATCAATAGGTCATCTTCGATACGGACACCATATTTGTCATCCAAATAGATACCAGGCTCATCCGTCAAGACCATACCTGCCTTGATAGTCTCGTCAGATTTTCCAAAATACGGATATTCATGAATATCCAAGCCGATACCGTGACCGATGCCGTGTGTAAAGTTGGCTCCGTAACCCGCCGCATTGATAATCTCACGAGGAATAGCGTCAAACTCGCGGTAGGTGACGCCTTCTTTGGCCTGCTCAATTAAAGCCTTATTGGCACGCAAGACCACATCGTAAATCTCACGCTCTTGATCTGTCACATAACCGATATGGATGGTCCGTGTCATATCGCTGACATAATGCTGGTAATAGCAACCAAAGTCAAGTGTCAAGGTCTCACCAGCTTGGATAACCTTTTCAGACGCTCTTCCATGAGGCATAGCAGAGCGGTAGCCAGATGCCACGATGAACTCAAATGATGCCCCTTCTGCACCGAGTTGACGCATGCGGTGGTCAAGGAAATGATTGACGTCCATCTCAGTCGTCTGACCTGGCTTGATAAAGTCAAGAACATCAATAAAAGCCTGATCTGAAATCTGACACGCACGGCGAATGGTTGCAATTTCTTTCTCATCCTTAATCATGCGCAAGTCTTCGATAAAGTTGGACATGGCAACTAGTTGATAACCCTCAAAAATGCTGGTCAGACTTTGATAGAAACCATAGGTCACCTGGCTATCAAAACCAATGGTTTCAAGCCCATCTTCCTTAATCACCTTTGCAATCTCTTCAAGGGCAAAACGGCTCTCGATAATATCAAAACCTTTTACTGATGCCTTAGCTATCAAGGTATAACGCGAATCAGTTACAAACAAGCGACGCTTGCCACTAATGAAGACAGTCGCCTCAGTTCCCCAAAAACCAGTTAGGTAGTAAATATTGTTTTGACCAGTCACCAAGATTCCATCAACAGTTGATTGAGTTAATTTTGCTTCAAATTTCCCAAGTCTTTTTTGCATTCTGTTCCTCCAATGATTTTTAAACTATTATAGCAGAAATACTAGGATTTACCAATTATTTTCAGCAGACAAAAAAGCCGCTAGAGCGACTTTTCAAAACAGCATTAAGAGTTTCTTCTCATTTCCCTTTAAATTCACGAATCCGTTGAGGAATACCCTCTAAAAATTGATTCATTTTTTGTTGCCATTCATTTTCAAGAGCTTTCCTTTCTTGAGAATCTAGGTCGTCAATAACCTTACTATTTAGGCCGATTTCGCTTAAAACTGGACTGACATTAGAGATTGTCTTTTTGCCAAAATGAATTTTACTTTCTTCCATCCATAAATTAAGTGAGGAGCTTAACTCAACTTGTTCCCAAGGGATTCTGACAAGTGCTGGTTTGCCGAATAATTTCTTCTTAAAGGTGTAGACAGCTTCCTCTGTAAAGATAAGATTTAAACTTAGAGTTCCTTCAAACATGGCAAAAATATGTTCTTCATGCAACTCCTTGTAGCTTGGATAATGATACCAAAATACTCTAGCCGAATAAAGGCTTGCATACTCCTTTGGTAAAAGAATTGTATCTTGTTCTTGCAAGTTTTTTTCTGCAATCATCCATTCAAGATTATTCTCAATAAGGGGAGTCCAAAAAACGTAATCTGCAAGTTCGCTCAGGTACTGATAGCGTTCATAATCGATAAAAGTTGGGTCTATAGAGGTTCCTTCTAGGGAAGCAAGCAAATCATTTGAAGGCACAGTAAGTCCCGGAATCTCACCCTTATAATCCACACGATCTTGCCTTGATTTTAACTCTTTAACAATTTCTTCAGGTAAGAAGTTTTCTAACAAGGCTGTCAAGTTGGCTAACTCATGATTTGCCCAAAAAGTACCATAAGAAAAGACATTCGTCGGTGCAATACAAAAAGAATAAACATCTACCACATATTCCTCAACGCTTGTAATCGTTTCTGAGCTAGGAACATACTGAAGTAATTTTCCCATTACACAAGATGCTAGGTATTGTTCCCAAGTCTGATAACTATTTTTGATACGCTCTGTTTGCTTGGTAAACAGTTCCTCAAATTCTTCTTTAGTAATCAAGCGAGTAGCATACGATTTCGTCAAGACATCAATTATACGGCAGTCGTCAAAGCCTTTGATTAGTTGAGAACCTGTTAATGAATTTAAAGAAAGGTAAAAGTCTTTTACATCAGGAGTGCCTATTCCATCAATAAATGAAGAAACATCTTCTAAAGCATGATAACGACCATCTTCCAGTTTATCAATTTCTTCTTTTAAACTTGAATAATCTGTAATTCCATAGTTTGTTTCTAACATGGTTCGCAACAGGCCTCTGGTCATCATATTGACACCTGGCATGACGACACTCATTAGTTCTTTTTCGATAAATTGTCTATTGACTGAATTGGCAAAAACTGAACTGTATCTGTATGGACTGCACAATAAAACGTATTCCGATTGCATGGAGGTCTCCTTGTTAAGTAACTTATTTTTTATATTATATCTGATTTGTACTAGCTTATCAAGCGTAGAAAAAATCAGACAAAAAAGCCGCTAGAGCGACTTTTCTGACAAATGGAACAGAGTATTTACGTTTATTCTTTGGTAAACTCTGCATTTGCTAAAGTTGAATCAAGAGTGTCTAACGTTAGGACCCCATCAACAATTTCATAATCCACGGTCGAATTATCATTTTCTGCTGTTAGCGTTTTTCTTTCTTGATCAACAGTCAGTCCCTGTTCCTCAGATTGAGTTTGACCATCTTCCCCTTTTTCTTCAAACGTAAGGGTCCCAGTATTATTTTCAATTTTGATAATTACCGTGTAAGTAGTGCCGTCTTTTTCCCTTGAATAGGTATAGGTCCCGTTATCATTTTTAGCTCCGCAAGCAACTAAGAAAAATACGGTGACGCTCGTTAAAATAAGGGTTAATAATTTTTTCATCCTACTCTCCTTTTAACCTACAGAGTAACTAATGTAATCAATGAGTTCAGGTATAACTTTTATTTCTTTGGCTTCGTGTTCATTTTCGAGTTGATAAACCTTATCTCCCGTATAAACATAGTAAGAGTTAGATATCCCATCGAATATCGCAAACTTGATATTTTTAATTTCCTTATTATCAGAAGTATAATAGCCAGTCAGACTACTACCATCAACAACTTTTATTTTTTCTAACGTTTTTTTCTGAGTCGTATGACGCAATCTGAGTGCCTGTAGAAACTCATTTACTGTATTGTACTGATAGGTCACTTCAGATGCCATCCCCAATTCTTTGTAATGTTCCGCTGAATATTGGCTAATCTGTTCTGTACTGTACTTCAATGATGTTGGTCTTGTTGTTTGTTTTTCAAGGTCAATGACAGTTGCTTTGTCGGTATAAGCAGATAAGTAAAAGGTAGCCTGTACTTTACCGTCTTTTACAACAATTTCATCATTATCTGTTACACCAAGATAGTTTGTTGGTGTATCACTGCCATAAAAGCCATACATTGGCAGTAATTCTCCATCTTCTCCAAGAAAACCTTGAGTTAGGCTAGGACCTTCTGAAAGCAACAGTTGTCCATATTCTAGTTCGAACTTACCTTGATGAAGTTCCCCAACCTTTAGTTTAGCATTCATTTGATTGTCTTTTGTGACATACAAATGCCCTATTTGACTTCCAGGAACATCTCGCTCTAGATACAATTCATAGCTACCATCTTCGTTGATTGCAAAATCAATCTTATAAAATACGGTCAAATTATCATCGGGAGCATGACTTGTTTCAGCTGACGGAATGTCAACTATTCCTGAATAAAATCCTACATAGTCTTTTACAGCTTGCTTTGCTTCAGCATCAATTTCAGTATGTTCATCTACACGAGGAAAATCATCTGGGCTGCTGACTACTTTCTCACTCTTCGTTGTACTTGAGCTTTCCGTCACCTTTTGTGTACTACTAGAAGTTTCTTGGTTCACTTGACTAGTCTGTTCCGTCTGACTACAAGCTACTAGACTTAACGTTGATATTGCTACCAACAATTTTAAAAGATTCTTTTTCATATGTTCTCCTATAGTATAATACCATCCATGCAATTTCGACAATTTTTCTCAGTTCCTTTACGGTTTCGGCTCAACCAATTCCAGCATGGCCACGGTCACACCCTGGTTGAAGGTGGTCTCGATAGCCTTGTCGTTGAGTCCGATACCTACTGCCACCTGGAGGTTGTCCAGGTTTTTCATCATGACGGCCTTGTGGCCAGCGGAGTTCATCCACTCAGTGAAGAGGTTGTTGGCGATGCGGCTCTCGTTGATGGCGCTGTATGCGCTGAGTGATGAGCCCATCTGGAGTGCGTTTTCACCACGCCAGCCTTGTCGAGCTGTCTGCTCTGCTGTGTAGATGGTGGTCCACTTAGAGCCGTCTGGGCGCTTGTGAGCACCATCCGCTGTCCCTTGGTAGCGAAGACTACCGTGGTCCGCCATTTCGTTGGCACGAGCAGTCGCCGCGTTTTGAGCGTCTGAGTCCTGACCTGCGTATGTTACAGCCGATAGGCCTTCTGCCGCACGGGCTGCGTTAAGCAGGCTGACGAACTCAGCGTTGAGCTTGTCGAGGTTGATGAGCTGCTCCACCTTCTCAAGGGTGTCCTTGGTTGCGCCAGTTCGGATGGTCGTGCCAGGCACGGTTCCTTTCTTAGCGATGAAGGCGTCCTGCTGCTCCTCGGTGAGGCTCATGAACTCATCCAGCGTTAGCGTCTTCTTGTCGAGCAGGTTGGTGCTTGCAGGTTTAGTTCCGACCACAAGGACCTCATTGACTGGTGCAGTCTCGGAGATAACCTCGCGGGTTTCGCTTACTTGACCAGTACGGTTATTGGTGACCCGTGTGATACGGACCTTACGCTCCCCGTTTACTCCCTGAACTTTGATTTTTGTTTCACCTTCTGGGAGATTCGGATCTTCTTCTTTGATTGAAGTATAGGCAAGCACCTCCGTTTCTGTCAGAACTTGACTCGTCTCTTCTTTCTTGATACCAACTTCTACTATACGCTTAATTGGCTGAATAACCTCTGGTTGACCCACCATTTCAGAGGCAACCTTGACGCCGTCCACATAGGTATCCTTATAGGTCTGTGTTTGCTGACCATCTACTCCTGCTACCAACTCACGACTTTCACCTTCAAATAAGCTATCCACCTGACGAGTTTCTGTAGTAAATGGAATGACACTTGTTTCTTGGCGAGTTTGATAACGAACAACAGCCTTTGTACCGACTTCAATAATCTCATTTATCGGTTCGACACGCTCTTCTTTTACTAGTTCGCGCGCCGTTTCATTGCCGTCTGTCTTAGTAATGCGGTAGGTTTGGGTTAGTGTTCCCTTTCTTCCTTTTGTAAGTGTACGAGTTTGACCTTTTTCCAAGTCTGGATTCTGACGAGTTTCAACAGTGTAGTCAAGCTCTGTTACCTTGGTTTCCTCTGTTGTTTCAACAACAGACTTTGGCTTAGTACCGTATTCAATGACTTGCGTAACTGGTTGAGCAATAACTTCCGTGCTGACCACTTCTTCACTAATGACTGCACCTGTAGAATCATAGACTTTCTTTGTAAGGGTCTTGGTTTGTCCATTAACTCCTGCTACCAGTACACGTTCGGAACCTACTTCCAGATCAGCATTGGCACGACGCTCTGTAGCAAATGAAATAGTCGTCAAGCTCTCGACAAGCTCTTCTCGATTTTTAGAAACCTCATCATTATAGGCGATTACTTCTGTAACAGGTTCAATTGTTTCAGTCGCAACGATCTCACGAGCGGTCTCTACATTATTGGTATAGGTTACTTTAGTGGTGACTATTTCCTTTCCATCCACACCTTGTGTAAGAACCTTGCTTTCTCCAGCTTGCAAACTTGTATCTTTCACATAGCTAGTTCCATACTTGATGACCGTAACCTGTTTCTCTACATCTGTTCGAACTGTATCAACAGGTCGATCTGGTTCTGCTGGATTAGTTGGAAGTTCTGGACTAACAGGTTTCTCTTCACCAGGTGTAACAGTCGTTTCCGTTTCCCCTGGTACAGCTGGTTTTTCCACCGACGCAGGTATTTCTGGTTGGACTGGTTTCTCCGTTTCTGAAATAACCTTGTCTTCTGTACCGATAACCTGACCACCTCCTGTTTCTTCAACAGGTTTCTCCGCTGGCTTACTTTCTGCTGGAACTTCTTCAACCTTGTCTTCAGATGGTTTCTGTTCTGCCGAAGCGTCTGTTACCTTATCCTCTGACGGAGTTGATTCTGCTGGGCTGTCTGTTACCTTGTCCTCTGACGGAATTGATTCTGTTGGGATGTCTGATTTGTTCTCATCTGCTGGTTGGGTTGGTTGGACAAGTAGATTCTCATTTTCTTCTGCCTTATCTATTGAACCCATAGGCAGTGCTGAACTTGTCTCTCTGCTCTGCTTTTTCCCTTCCAAATAACCTACAAACTCATAACCTGCAATTGAAATCTTTCCATCTGGGAGTGCCGCCCCTACTGTCAAGGTTTGAGCTTGACCATACTGAGCCAGCTGGGCAACCGTCACGGCAGATACAGAAGTAAAGACTAGACTTCCTCCTACCAAGGTCAAGGTCATTGCTGAGCGAACCATCCGTTGATTTTTCCGACCAACAGTTACACCAACCAGTAGCAAGCCTGCCCCAATAGCTCCAGCTAATACACCTGTGCTTTCTCCTGTCTGTGGCAAAATTGAAGACCCTACTTTTCTATACACAAGATAGTAGTTCACATCTTCTGTCACCTGAGCTGGAAGCTCTGTAAAAATCGCCTTTTTCTCTGCCTCAGTCAATTCCTCAGTCGTTACATAATCATAACGAACCTCTGCCGTCTTAGTCTGTGCATGAACCGATAAACTTGTTAGTAAACCCACTCCTAATAGAGCAGATGCGGCTCCTAAGCCTGTAAATTTACGAATCCCATATCGTAAACGCTGATTCTTTTCTTCTTGGATGCGCTGAGTTCTACTATAAACCATATAATTCTCCCTTTTATGAAATAGTCTTCCAAAATATTTTACTATACACTCTTTATTTTTGCAATACATTTAGTAATACAATTTGTAATATTTAATATTCATTTATTTCGCTATACACTTGTAACAAGGAGCAAATAAATGGCATTTAAATTAAAATCAGATAAAAAAGAAACAGAAATCAAAACCATTCGATTTCCGTCAGAGTTGGTAGATAGAATTGAGGAAGCAATCGTCAAAAAAGATGTCAGTTTCTCAAGCTTTGTCATTCAGGCTTGTGACTATGCCTTGAATAATATGGATAAAGAACAGTAAAAAAGAGCCGATGGCTCTTTTTTACTTGCTTATTTCAACTTCATTTTCAAATATTGTCCTGTAAAGCTGGCTGGGTTATCCGCCACTTCTTCTGGCGTTCCTGTCGCGACAACGGTACCGCCACCTACACCGCCTTCTGGCCCCATGTCGATAATGTGGTCGGCTGTCTTGATAACATCCAGATTGTGCTCGATGACCAGCACGGTATTGCCATCATCAACAAAGCGAGCCAAGACCTTGAGCAACTGGGCAATGTCCTCCGTATGCAGACCTGTCGTTGGTTCGTCCAAGATATACAAGGATTTACCAGTTGACCGCTTGTGGAGTTCCGAAGCCAACTTCATCCGCTGGGCTTCCCCTCCTGATAGGGTCGTTGCTGGCTGACCTAGAGTAACGTAGCCCAAGCCCACATCTTGAATGGTGCGAAGTTTCCGCTCAATTTTTGGAATATGCTTGAAGAATTCGACCGCATCATTGACTGTCATATCAAGGACTTGGGCGATATTTTTCTCCTTGTAATGTACTTCCAAGGTTTCAGAATTGTAACGGTGTCCATGACAGACTTCACAAGGTACAAAGACATCTGGCAGGAAGTGCATTTCAATCTTGATGATACCATCACCAGAACAAGCCTCACACCGTCCACCTTTGACGTTAAAGGAGAACCGTCCTTTCTTGTAGCCACGGATTTTGGCTTCATTAGTCTGGGCAAAGAGGTCACGAATATCGTCAAAGACACCTGTGTAGGTAGCTGGGTTGGAACGCGGTGTTCGTCCAATCGGGCTTTGGTCAATGTCAATCAGGCGGTCCAAGTGTTCAATTCCTGAAATGGATTTGAACTTGCCTGGCTTGTCCGAATTGCGATTGAGTTTCTGAGCAATAGCTTTTTTCAGAATGGAATTGACCAGGGTTGACTTACCAGAGCCAGACACCCCTGTCACCGCCACAAATTTTCCGAGTGGGAAACGAACAGTCACATCTTGCAGGTTGTTTTCCTTGGCACCGGTCACCTCTAAGAATCGACCATTTCCAACACGACGGTCTAGAGGTACAGGAATTTCACGTTTGCCAGACAGGTACTGGCCTGTAATGGATTTTTTATTTTTAGCTACTTGGGCAGGCGTTCCAGAGGCCACGATTTCTCCGCCAAACACACCCGCACCTGGACCAATGTCAATCAACCAGTCCGCCTCACGCATGGTGTCCTCATCATGCTCCACTACAATCAAAGTATTACCCAAGTCCCGCATTTTCTTAAGACTAGCAATCAGGCGGTCATTGTCCCGCTGGTGCAGACCAATCGATGGCTCATCCAAGATGTAAAGAACACCAGACAGGTTAGAGCCAATCTGAGTCGCCAGACGAATCCGCTGGCTTTCACCACCAGAAAGCGTCCCCGCTGCTCGTGAAAGGGTCAGGTAGTTAAGACCCACATTATTAAGGAAGGACAGGCGATCCTTGATTTCCTTGACAATGGGCGTCGCAATCGTCGCTTCATTTTCAGACAAGGTCAGATGTTCAATGACTTGCAAATGATCCGCCACGGACAAGTCTGATAATTGTCCGATATGCAGTCCCTTTTCGCCACCAACTTTGACAGACAGGGCTTGGTCATTGAGGCGATAGCCGTGGCAAGTTCCACAGGTCAGCTCATTCATGTAAGTCTTCATAACCGTCCGCGTATAGTCACTATTGGTTTCACGGTAGCGACGGTTAATGTTGGTAATCAAACCTTCAAATGGAATGTCAATATCACGCACCCCACCGAATTCATTTTCATAATGGAAATGAAATTCTTTGCCGTCCGAGCCGTTGAAAATCAGGTTCTTCTCCTCTTCCGTCAATTCCTCAAAAGGCTTATCCATGTCCACACCAAAGTGGTTCATGGCCTGCTCCAACATCTGAGGATAGTAGTTGGATGAGATTGGATTCCAAGGAGCCAAGGCACCCTCACGCAAGGTCTTGCTGGCATCTGGGACAATCAAATCCGTATCCACTTCCAGCTTCATCCCCAAACCGTCACAATCGCTACAAGACCCAAAAGGCGCATTGAAAGAGAAAAGACGAGGCTCCAACTCTGGTACCGTAAAACCACAAACTGGGCAGGCATAGTACTCAGAGAAAAGCATTTCCTTCTCGTCCATGGTGTCGATGATGACATAGCCGTCCGCAATCCGCAGGGCCGCCTCAATGGAGTCAAAAAGCCGCGAACGAATGCCCTCTTTGATGACAATCCGATCGACCACGACCTCAATGTTGTGAGCCTTGCTCTTGGACAATTCTGGTACTTCCGATACATCATAGACATCACCATTGACCCGCACCCGAACGTAGCCGTCCTTCTGGATTTTCTCAAAAATAGTCTTGTGTTGCCCCTTTTTCTTCCGAACAATCGGAGCTAGAATCTGCAAACGCTGGCGCTCTGGCAATTCCAAGACCTCATCAACGATTTGTTCCACCGAAGAAGCCGCAATCGCTCCGTGGCCATTGATACAGTAAGGCACCCCAACTCGAGCATAGAGCAAACGGAGATAATCATTGATTTCCGTCGCTGTACCGACTGTCGAACGCGGATTCCGCGACGTCGTTTTTTGGTCGATGGAAATAGCAGGGCTGAGACCCTCTATGGAATCCACATCTGGCTTGTCCATGTTGCCCAAGAACTGACGAGCATAGGCAGACAAGGACTCTACGTAGCGCCGTTGGCCTTCGGCATACAGAGTATCAAAAGCCAAACTCGACTTACCAGACCCCGACAACCCAGTCACCACCACCAGCTTCTCACGCGGAATGGTCACATCAATATTTTTTAAATTATGGGCACGCGCCCCATGAATCACAATATTTTCTTGCATAGTTTAAGATACAAAGGGCGTCAAATGCACAGTCAAAATAGGCGGTAAGTCCGAAATCTGTGATTTCGAAGACGCACCCCCGTCAAGACAACTAGTGCTTTCACAGGTCGAAAACCGAAGAAAGCACAGATGTCTACGACGCAGAAGCCAGTTCCACATGCTTAAACATGAAGAAACCAGCAATTTTTGACACTGCATTTAGCCCGTGTTCAATTCCTTTCTAAAGATACAGAGCCCGTAAAACGTAAGGTGAAAATAGGCGGTAAGTCCGAAATCTGTGATTTCGAAGACGCACCCCCGTCAAGACAACTAGTGCTTTCACAGGTTGAAAACCGAAGAAAGTACAGATGTCTACGACGCAGAAGCCAGTTCCACATGCTTAAACATGAAGAAACCAGCAATTTTTCACACAGCGTTTAGCCCGTGTTCAATTCCTTTCTAAAGATACAGAGCCCGTAAAACGCAAGGTGAAAATAGGCGGTAAGTCCGAAATCTGTGATTTCGAAGACGCACCCCCGTCAAGACAACTAGTGCTTTCACAGGTCGAAAACCGAAGAAAGCACAGATGTCTACGACGCAGAAGCCTGTTCTCCATGTTTGAACACGAAGAAGCATCACTTTTTCACACAGCGTTTAGGGCGTGTTCAATTCCTTTCTAGATATAAGTGCGTTCACAAGATAACTGGTGACGGTCAATTAACTCCGCGTCACCAGACGAAACTGCCTATGGGCAATTTCTATATCTTGTATTAACTCGATTTTCAAAAAATATCGTTTTGAAAATCTCACGTTAAGAAAACCCTATAAAACTTGACGCTTTTAGCACGCATTCGAATCCTTTCTTAAGAGGCTATAAGCTATGGTATACGGAACAAGGAAAAATCCGTACAACTAATTCGCTTAAATGTCTACATATTATATCACATTTCTATATAAAACCTTTCCGAAACTGCACATTTTTTGGTATAATAGAGGTTGCGTTAACGCAACAAAGATAAAAGGAGGGCAAAGATATGAAACAAATTTTTCTATCAACCATGACTGATTTAGAAGAAATTCAAACCTTTGAACCAGGGGCTTGGATTAATTTGGTCAACCCCTCCCAGAGCGAGTCTATGGAAGTTGCTGAGCACTATAAAATTGACATCGCTGACCTGCGAGCACCACTCGATGCAGAAGAATCCTCTCGTATCACTGTCGAAGATGACTATACGCTCATCCTGGTCGACGTCCCAATTCTTGAAGAACGAAACAACAAGACATATTATATTACTATTCCTTTGGGAATTATTCTAACAGATGATGCGATTATCACGACTTGTTTGGAACCATTGCCACTGTTTGAGCAGTTTATCCATCGTCGTCTACGGAATTTCTTCACTTTCATGAAGTCTCGTTTCGTTTTCCAAATTCTCTACCGAAATGCTCAACTCTACTTATCAGCCCTACGGACCATTGACAGAAAGAGCGAAGAGATTGAGAAGCAACTCCATGAGGCCACTCGAAATGAAGAATTAATTGTACTCATGGAATTGGAAAAAACCATCGTCTACTTCAAGGCTTCCCTCAAAACCAACGAACGCTTGGTTAAGAAATTAGCTTCTTCTTCACGTTTACTTCGAAAATACGAAGAGGACGAAGATTTGCTGGAAGATACCTTGGTCGAGACCCAACAGGCCATTGAGATGGCAGATATCTATGGTTCTATTTTGAACTCTATGACACACGCCTTCGCATCTATCATTTCCAACAACCAGAATACCATCATGAAAACCTTGGCATTAGTGACAATCGTTCTCTCTATCCCAACCATGGTCTTCTCTGCATACGGTATGAACTTTAAGGACAACATCATTCCTTTTAACGATATTCCCTATGCTTTTTGGTGGATCATCCTCTTCGCATTTGCAATCAGCCTATCACTCACCTTCTACTTCATCCGTAAGAGATGGTTTTAACCTAAGGAGATTAACATGTCATTTACAGAAATCAACGGATTAACAAAAAAGAACCAAGAATTTATCCATATTGCGACCAACCAACTGATTAAAGATGGAAAGTCTGATAGCGAAATCAAAGAACTCTTGGAAGAAATTTTACCAACTATCATTGAAAAGCAAAAAACTGGCGTGACTGCCCGCAATCTCTATGGAGCACCAAGTGAGTGGGCTGCTAGTAAGACAATTTCTGAACAGGAAAAGAAAGACCATGTGGAATACAATGAAAATCCATGGTTGATGTGGCTCGATTCCAGTCTTTTCATGCTTGCAATTATTGCTGGTATCAATGGTTTGATGAATCTTTTTGGTCAAGGTGCCCAATATGGCTTGCTCACACTATTAGTCATTGGTTTTGGTGTCGGCGCTGGTATGTACTTTATGTATCACTTTGTTTACAGAGAACAAATTAAAACTGGGCAACGTCCTAAATTGCTGAAAGCTATCGCTTTTCTCGGACTTGCTACTCTGGCTTGGTCAGTCGTTTTCATTCTGGCAGCACTGATTCCGGCCGCATTTAACCCAGTTCTCCCTCCGCTTGTTACTATTCTTATCGGAGCTGCTGCTTTCGGTGCACGCTACCTCTTGAAAAAGAAATATAACATTCGCAATGCCATGTCCCCAGTTCAATAATAAAACAAAGCGATTGGAATATTCCAGTCGCTTTTGTTTATCTATACAGTTCAGCTATCAAATCACCCAAGAACTTTATCCGCTGTCACTTGTCTATGTAATCTGCGGAAACAGTCTATCCCCAGACTGTGCCTCGCTTTCTAACTTCTTGGCTCGGGTTGAAACAGTCCATTCAAGGACTTAATTCGCTTTCTTAATTTCGAGTTCATGAAAAAATGGTCCACTCTCGCCGTTGCGCCTTTCCAGTTTCTAGGGCGCAAGAAAAATGGTCCATACTGTTATTGCGCTTTTCCCATTTCTAGAGCGCAAGCTAAAAAGACCCATCAGGGTCTTGATTCGCCTTCTAATTTCCGAGCTCATGAAAAAACAGTCCATTCAAGGACTGTAATTCGCTTTCGTATTTTCATGCTCATGAAAAAATGACCCGTTGGGGTCATTTTTTTAATCTTCGTTTACGAATGGTAAAAGAGCCATAACGCGAGCACGTTTGATAGCTGTTGTTACTTTACGTTGGTTTTTAGCTGAAGTTCCAGTTACACGGCGTGGAAGGATTTTTCCACGTTCAGAAATGAAACGGCTAAGAAGCTCAGTATCTTTGTAATCAACATATTCAATTTTGTTAGCTGCGATATAGTCAACTTTTTTACGGCGTTTGAAACCGCCACGACGTTGTTGAGCCATGTGTGTTCTCCTTTATATTATTAATTTTTGACCTAGAATGGTAGGTCATCGTCTGATATGTCCATTGGATTGCTTGCTCCAAATGGACTTTCTTCTCGAGCGAAGTTTGGTGTAGATTGTGCAGGCGCTTGATAAGGCGAGTTATAGTCATTTCCTCCAGCAAACGAGTTGCCAGCCGAATAGCCTCCACCTTGACCTTCACGGGCAGTACGGCTTTCCAAGAGTTGGAAACTTTCTGCAACTACCTCAGTAACGTAGACACGTTGCCCTTGCTGATTGTCATAGCTACGTGTCTGGATACGACCTGTAACACCAATCAGAGCACCTTTCTTAGCCCAATTCGCCAAATTCTCAGCTTGTTGACGCCAAATGACTACGTTGATAAAGTCCGCTTCACGCTCACCGTTTTGATTTTTAAAATTGCGGTTAACCGCCAAAGTAAAAGTCGCAACAGCTTGATTAGACGGAGTATAACGAAGTTCTGCATCACGGGTCATACGACCAACCAATACTACATTATTTATCATAATCTACCTTCTTACGCGTCAAGTTTGACAATCATGTGACGAAGAATGTCGCCGTTGATTTTTGACAAACGGTCAAACTCTTTAAGAGCTTCATCGTTGTTAGCTTCAACGTTAACGATGTGGTACAAACCTTCGCGGAAATCTTTGATTTCGTATGCAAGGCGACGTTTTTCCCATGCTTTTGATTCAACGATAGTTGCACCGTTGTCAGTCAAGATAGAGTCAAAGCGTGCTACCAAAGCGTTTTTAGCTTCTTCTTCAATGTTTGGACGAATAATATAAAGAATTTCGTATTTAGCCATTGATATGTTCCTCCTTTTGGTCTAATGACTCATGGTCTAGCCACGAGTAAGTGAGGGATACTCACAGAAAATAATTATACCATAATATAGAAAATGTGCAAGTGAAAACAGTTTGCCGAAAACATTTTCACAAAAAATAAAGACTGCCCAAACAAAGGGCAGCCCTATGGATTAAGCTACAATCGCTTTTGCCACTTCTTCTGTCGTCATGCGTGAGAAATAGTGAGTTGTGTCAATTTCTTGCAATTTGGCAAGAACATCCGCATACTCGTAGCGAGTACCGACCAACAAGTCTTCGATGTCCGATACATCACCAATTCCGAAGAAATCTCCGTAAATCTTGATAGATTCGATGACTGATTTTTCAGCCTTGATGTAGGTTGTGATTTTACCAGCCGGGTAACGAACGCTGCGCTCCACAGTGTATTCTGGTGTTTGACCGTAGGTCCAATCCCAAGTCGCAAACTGGCTGTCACGAATTTCTTGGATACGAGCCAAGTCATCTTCTGACAAGACATACTCGTCCATATCTGGATATTCTTGCTTCATTTGGTTGAGGATGGCGTCCTTGAACTCCAGAACGGTCATCTTCTCTGGCAATTCGTTGTTGATATTGGTCACGCGGGCACGGACTGACTTGACACCCTTGGATTCAATCTTGTCCTTGCTAACCTTGAGGGCACTGGCTAGGACTGACATATCCACATCAAAGAGCAGGCAACCGTGGTGCATCATACGGCCTTTGGCATAGGCTTGGGCATTACCGCAGATTTTCTTGCCTTCGATTTCCAGGTCATTACGGCCGGTGAAATTGGCCTCCACACCCAGTGTTGCAAGGGTATCAATCACTGGTTTAGAGAAAGTCTTGAAGTCAAAGGCTCCCTCGTCTGCCTTGTTAGAGATAATGGTATAGTTAAGGTTGTTGAGGTCATGATAGACAGCGCCACCACCTGACAGACGGCGAACCACATGGATGCCCTTTTCGTCTGTGAATTCCTTGTTGATTTCTTCAATAGCATTCTGGTGCTTACCGATAATGATGGCAGGCTCATTGATCCAAAGGATAAAAATCTCGTCAATCTCTGTCAATTCCTTGAAAGCATAGGCTTCGAGGGCGATGTTATAGGCTGGGTCGTTGCTGTTGTTTACGATGTATTTCATGCAAAACTCCTTTATTGTTAACTAATTTTTATTATAGTGGAAACGATAACAAAAGACAAGCCCCAAGACTTGTCTTTCTACTTTATTCCACATCTGCTCCATTTGTTGCAATGACTTTTTTATACCAGTCAAATGATTTTTTCTTGGAACGTTTGAGGGTCCCCTTTCCTTCATTGTCACGGTCAACGTAGATGAAGCCGTAGCGTTTTTTCATTTCGCCCGTTCCAGCAGACACCAGGTCAATACAGCCCCAAGTGGTGTAACCTAGAAGTTCAACACCGTCTTCGACAATGGCGTCACGCATGGCTAGGACATGTTGGCGGAGATAGTCGATACGGTAGTCGTCTTCCACATAGCCGTTTTCATCTGGCGTGTCGACTGCTCCCAGACCATTTTCAACCACAAAGAGTGGTTTTTGATAGCGATCCCAGATAGAGTTGATGGTAATGCGGAAACCGAGTGGGTCAATCTGCCAGCCCCATTCTGATGCGTCTAGGTAAGGATTCTTAATGGAAGCAAAGATATTGCCTGCTGTTTTTTCCTTCTCTGCTGGATCTCCAGAGGCCACACGGCTAGAGTAGTAAGAGAAGGAAATGAAATCAACGGTGTGCTCTTTCAAGAGTGCTAGGTCTTGGTCTGTCATTTCAATTTCAATACCTGAACGCTCCCACTTCTTCTTAGCATAGTTTGGGTAGTAACCACGTGCCTGAACATCGATAAAGAAATAGTTCTCACGGTCTTCTTGCAAGCCTTCCCAAACATCACGAGGATGACAGGTGTGTGGGTAGTATTGACCTGCGGCCAACATACAGCCAACCTTGTTTTCTGGATCGATTTCATGGGCCAATTTTGTGGCAATGGCAGAAGCAACAAGCTCGTGGTGGGCTGCCTGGTATTTGACCTGCTCCACATTTTCACCTTCTTCAAAATACAGACCTGCCCCCATAAATGGTGCGTGGAGAATCATGTTGATTTCGTTGAAGGTCAGCCAGTATTTGACCAAGCCCTTGTAGCGTGTGAAGAGGGTACGGCAAAGGCGTTCGTAAAATTCAAGCATTTTGCGATTTCGCCAGCCACCGTAGGTCTCAATCAAGTGCATCGGGCAGTCAAAGTGGGTAATGGTCACCAAGGGCTCAATACCATACTTGTGGCATTCCTTGAACAAGTCCTCGTAGAATTGCAGGCCTTTTTCATTAGGTTCTAGCTCATCTCCCTTAGGGAAAATACGGGACCAGGCGATTGAAAGACGATAGGTCTTAAAGCCCATTTCACCAAAGAGGGCAATATCCTCCTTGAAATGATGATACATATCAATAGACTCCTTGGCTGGATAGAAATAACCGTCCTCAAAGTCAAACATCTTCTTACGTCCCGTGATAATGGCAGATCGGTCTTCGCCAATCGGCACAACATCGACGTTGGCAAGACCACGTCCGTCTACATCGTAAGCTCCTTCACATTGGTTGGCTGCTGTGGCACCACCCCATAAAAATCCTTTTGGAAATACTTTTGTTACTGTCATCTTTTCTCCTTTTCCTGTCCTTCTTTTTGATAGAGAGTTTCTTTATGAACGGGATCCACAATGCTTTGCAAATCGTAGTGACCGTCTTCATAAGTAAAAGTCAGTATGGCACAATTCCGCATCCGCACTTGCGGAAAATCTGTCAATACCTGTCTGAAAAATTGGGCAATGGCGGCTCCATGGCTAACTACTAAAACGGATTAATTGTCCGCTTCTTCCATAATGCCTCCAATGGTTTCTTCCATACGTTTTCGGACATCTCGATAGGATCCGCCTCCGAAGGTGACAAAATAATCACCATAGCCAATGTCTCCCTGTAAGGGAGGATTGAGGTATTCCTGTTGACCCTCGAAGGCTCCGAAATCCTGTTCTTTCAATCCTTTCAAGCGGACATAGTCCGTCCTCCCTGTAACCAATTCTGCCGTATCACAGGCCCGTTCTTGAGTGGAAGAATAAATCTTATCAAAAGAGATAGCCTGCTCTTGAAAATACCGACCAGCAGCCCGTGCTTGTTCCTTTCCTTCTTCCGTCAGGGGAGAATCACAAGCACCTTGAATCCGTCCTTGGAGGTTGAACCGTGTCTGTCCATGACGCATCAAGTAAAGATAGTTCATACTAAACCTCCCTACTTAAAGTCATAAACCTTAAAATCATGTGCGGAATCAATCAGTTTTTCAAATCTTATTTGCCCATTTTCAACAGTCAGCCGGCAAATGGCACAGTTGGGCAGGAAGACGCCTGGTGGGAAGGTGACCTCCAAAACCTGCACCAATCCCCAAATAGCTGCACCATGACTGACCATGAGGATTGGAGCAGCTGGATCGCTTTCCGCGACAGAGAGAATCGCCTCTTTGACACGACTTCCAACTGCTCGAATGTCCTCGCCTCCAAATGGCACCAAGAGGTCTTCGAAAGAACGAGCTCCAGGACGAGGCTTGGGAAGTAATTCTTCCTCTCTTGCTTCAAAAATCCCGAAGTTCATCTCCTTGAGTCCCTTGAGCTGTTGGTAGGGAGCATCCGTAACTAATTTTAGTGTATCAGTAGCCCTCTCTTGCGTGGAAGAATAGGCACTGGTAAAGACGATTCCCTGCTCCTTAAAATACTGACCAACGGCTTGGGCCTGAGCGATACCACGTTCTGTCAAGGGAGAATCCGACCAACCCTGCACTCGTTTTTGCGTATTAAAGAGGGTTTCACCATGACGCATGAGATAAATCGTTTTTGTCATAAGACCTCCTATTTTTCTGTCAATACATTTGCTCCATTGCTGGCAATGACATCTTTATACCAGTAGAATGATGCCTTCCGTGATCGGTCAAAACTGCCCTTTCCTTGATCATCCGCATCCACATAGATAAAGCCGTAGCGTTTGGACATTTCGCTGGTTGAAGCAGAAACCAGATCGATACAGCCCCAAGGGGTATAGCCCATGAGCTCCACACCATCTTCAATAGCTTCATACATTTGCTGGATGTGTTTTTCCAGGTAGGAAATACGGTAGCCATCCTCAATACTGCCGTCTGCCTCCACCTTATCCAAGGCTCCCAGACCATTTTCCACGATAAAGAGGGGAACTTGGTAACGGTCATAAAGCTTGTTGAGGGTGATACGAAGTCCGACAGGGTCAATTTGCCAGCCCCAGTCCGACGCTTCCAGATAAGGATTGGCCTCTCCTAGTATCAAATTACCTGCCGTTGCCTTGTCCTTGTCTGGAAGAGCACGGGTGATGGATGTCATATAGTAAGAAAAGCTCATGAAATCAACAGGATATTGTTTCAAAATCGCTTCGTCTCCCGGCTCGAACACGATCTGGATATTATTTTCTTTGAAGAAACGTTTCATATAACTTGGGTAGGCTCCACGCACCTGCACATCTGTATAGAAGAGATTTTCCTGGTCTTTTTTCAAGGCCGCCAAGACATCGTCTGGATTGCAGGTGGCTGCATAGTTCTCCATCCGTGCCAGCATGCAACCAACCTTGTTTTCTGGGTCAATCTCATGGGCAGCTTTTGTTGCCAAACTAGAAGCGATAAACTGATGGTGAACCGCTTGGTACATGGCTTCTAGGTCATTCTTTCCGTCTTCAAAGAGGAGACCGCCTGATAGATAACCAACCATGCCCAAAATATTGATCTCATTAAAAGTCAGCCAATACTTAACTTTACCCTGATAGCGTTTGAATACTGTCTCGGCATAGCGAACAAAGAACTCAATGACCTTACGGTTTTTCCAGCCGCCGTATTCCAGAGCAAGATGAAGAGGAAATTCATAGTGGGATAGGGTCACCAGTGGCTCGATACCATATTTATTCAGCTCATCGAAGACCGCATCATAAAAGGCCAGCCCTTCTTCATTCGGTTCTAACTCGTCTCCTTTTGGAAAAATACGAGACCAGGCAATCGACAAGCGGAAGGTCTTGAAGCCCATTTCTGCAAAGAGGGCGATGTCTTCCTTGTAGCGATGATAGAAATCAGAACCCCAACGTTTTGGGTAGAGTCCTTCTTGATCTGCCAAGGCAAATTCCACATCAGCCCGCGAGACAGGCTTACCAAAGTGACTCATATCCTTCCGCTTATCTGGATCGACCGCTATATAGGTATCGGAAGTGGCTGGACCACGACCTCCCAAATTCCAACCACCTTCATATTGGTTGGCCGCTGTCGCACCGCCCCAAAGAAATCCTTTTGGAAATTGTTTTGTCATAGCACAATACTCCTTCTGACTTTATTAGCTATATAATAGCAAAAGAACTCCATTCATTCCTACGTGATAATATGCCAAACTGATACTATTCTATGCTATTTCCAATTATCACTAATCTTAAAACATTAGATAATATCCCAATTAAAACTTGTAACAAGTGAGAGGTTTTCTCTCAATCAGTATTAGCAAAAGTAGTAGAGATTTTTTAAACCTCCATGTGTATTGATAGTCGCTTCATCAAGTCAGCTAAAAAAATCTTCTTCTCTTGCCCTACCTCAACTCCTCTGATTAGAAAGAAGAAAGCAAATATGATACTATCTTATGTTTATCTAACAATGTCTCCTGATATTCTCTTATAGAAAAACTCCTTGGACTTAGAAGAAGTCAAGGAGTTTCTCTAGTTTAAGCATTTGCCGCTTCTTCTTTTAGCAACTGTTTATCGTATGCACGAATGAATGGATAGTAAACAAGGAAGGCAACAACTGCACAAACAATTGAAACAACAATTGCACGCCAGTCAGCTGTACCAAGGAAGGCACCGATACCAACTGGAGTTGGCCATGGTACTTGAGCAACAACTGCATTGATAAGATTCAACTTCATAGAGAAGTAATACACTGTCATAGATGCAATTGGAGCAAGCATGAATGGGATTGCAAGTGCTGGATTATAGATGATTGGCAAACCAAAAATCAGTGGTTCATTGATGTTGAAAATACCCGGAACAATTGCTGCTTTACCAATCGCACTCAATTGTTCAGAACGAGCACGAGTAGCTAACCAAATACATAGCCCAAGTGTTGCACCAGAACCACCTGCAATGACAAACATATTTGAGAACTCCCCTGCAACAATCATTCGTTCACCAGCTGCATTAAGAGACATATTTGCAAGTGCAATTGGACTAACAAAAGCAAAGATGATATTTGCACCGTGAATACCTACTACCCAAAGTGCCTGAGTCAACAAGTAGATAATAACTAAACCAATCCAAGTATTTGTTAAATTTCCAACAAAGCTAAATGGAATTGCAATAACTTTAAATATATCAGTACCAAGCGCAACCAATACACCGTTCAAGAAAATTACAAAGAAGGCTACGACAAATGAAGGAATCAAAGCTGTAAATCCGCGTGATACACCCTCTGGTACTGAATCGGGCATTTTGATAACCCAATTATTTTTCACGCACATCCGATATAGCAGAACTGCCGCAACAGCCATGATGATTGCCGTAAATATACCCGTTGTACCAAAGCGTGTTACGCCACCACCCATTGCCCAACCATCAACAATTATTGCGCCTTCTTCAAGAGAGCTGACTGCCGACATCGCGCCTTCTTCAAAAATAATTTGAGGAACGGTCATGATGAAAGCAAAGAGGGATAAGAGCGCCCCATTAAGCGGAGTCAAATTAAGTTCTTCTTCCTCAGCGTAAATTTTTGTCAATTCATATCCAATAGCAAGTGCAAAATAAAGTGATAGCACCCCCATAGTAGCAGTATTAGCAACCATATAGAGTGGGGTAAATTTATCAAATGATGCCGCAAAAATATCTGCAACAACTGGCCAGAATGAAAATGCCTGTGGTAAGATACTGAAAACCAAGAACATCGAACCAACAATCGTAAATGGTACGGCAGCCATACCTGCAGCTGTGATGGCACGTACAACTTTGTAAGATGCCAGTTTACCCATTGGTCCCATCAGATATTTATCTAATAGTCCAAAGAACCCTTTTTGTTCTTCCATGAGAAGACCCTCCTAAAATTTTAAAGATATTTTCTTATTATTTGAAAACGTAGGTAGTATTTATCGGTATTTTGCTTTACCTGCTCCAACCTTTTTATATTGAGAACAACTAAAGCAAGACCTAACAACTGCAAGCCAATAACAAAGAGTTTAGCAGATGTATGGTTTGAAAAAGTTGGAAAGAGGGTTGAGATATGACCCAAAATCACTAAAACCACAATTAACCCTTGCAAGATTGCTTGTGCCCTTAATACAAATTCTGTCTTTGTCAATCGAGACTCCTCAGCACTATACAACTTAAATTGTTCTGCCGTCGCAATGATTATTGCAATCAGCATAAGCGAGGGCAGGATTAGATACAAACTTGGTTGAAATAATTGAACCAGAAGCCAGTATAGATTTGCAAAGAAGAACACTGCTAAACTATAACGAAACAGCATATAGCGATTAAAGAGCTGACTTTTGCGTTTAGACTCTTGTTTTAATTGTTCTGGTGTTTTCTGTAGCTTTTTACTTGCCATTCCCTTACTCATCCCATATCCTCTTTCTAACCAACTTTACGATACAAAGCTAACATTTCAAGCGCTACCTCACGTAAAGTCATTGTTGTCATCAAATGATCTTGCGCATGAACCATAATAATCTCTACCTTCACTTCAGTACCGCTTGCGTATTCCTGTAAGAGACCCGTTTGAGAATGGTGGGCTTCAAGCATGTCAGCATTGGCTGCTTCCAATAACTCTTCTGCCTTATCATAATCACCTTCTCTCATAGCAGCAAAAGCTTCGTGGATAACACTTCTTGCATTGCCACTACTGAGGATGATCCCAAATGCAGCCATTTGTAATTCTTCTGTATTCATATGTCACCTTCTATTCTCTTTGTAAAAAAACGTGTTTGAATGTTTCAAAATCAGGAGAGTTTATTATGTCTTTCTTGACTTCTGGTAAATCTACCAAATCTACCAATCGATTGGTAATGGTTGATAGACCTTCATTTGTATATATAGATGGACTCACTAAGAAAACCAATCTAATCTGCCCATAGTCTTCTTCCCAATATAGACCATTTTTTATAACCGCAACAGAAATCATGTGCTTTTCGCTAATGGGTTTTAGGGGGTGAGGAACAGCTATATCTTTATCAAATACCAATGTACTCAAGCTTTCACGCGCCTCAATTAATTTATAAAATTCCTGGTGATTTCCAAGACCTTCGCTCTCCAACTGTGAAATCATTTGCTTTAATAACATTTCTTTTTCAGCTGACTCAACAACTAAAAATCGTTGTTCTGAGAAGTACTGATCAAAGTATTTCTCCAAGTTACTCTCTCTTTCCACTACCTGTGTTTTTTGGAGACTAGGTCTCAAGTCCGCCAATCGTTGTTTAACTTCCTTAACTTCCTGATCTGTTAAAAAGACACTGACAGTTATAACAGGGACCTTAAACACCAAACCAGATAAGTCGATGGTTGACATTATCACATCTATCCCCTGCAACTTTTGATTATCTAAATCATAGTAACCGATGACATCTGATATGGACACCTGTTGCCCAAGTTCATTTTTAATCCTATTTTTCAGCATCTGAGCACTACCGTAGCCTGTTGCACAGATAACCAGAACATTTAATTTGTATTTTTCTTTTTGCCGTTCCAAGGAAGCCATCAAGTGTAGAGCTACATAGGCAATTTCTGACTCGGACAAGCTATAAGAGTGAAAAACTGAAAGTTCAGCCATTAGTGATTGTGTCAAATCGAAGATATCATGATAAGTTGTTTTAATATCATCAAGTAGGGGGTTATCAATATGGAGATTGTGACGGAGTCGTTCTATGAGAACCTCCAGATGTGTTAGCAAACCTTCTATCAAGGAAAAATCATGTGAAAATTGATAACCATATTCATCATCATAACGCCCTAAAACTTCAAAAAGTTCTTGGCGCAACAAGAGGCGGTCCGATGACTTCTCCACCTCTAATTGTGTTTTTGAAATCAAGTGTAGAGCAATGTAGACCACTTCTTCCTCAGGAAACCTATTCTGAGGTTCCAGTCGATGGGATAATCGCCTAGCAATCTTTGTAGCTACTGCCAATTCTTCAGCATACTTTTCCTTATCGATGGTGACAGGAGAAATTGTAAAACCTTTTTGATAGCGTTGGATAGCTAAACCTAAATGAATAACTAAATTTTGGATAATATAATCAGATAGTTTCAACTGACTATCACGACACTCATCTAAGACTACAATTGTTAGCTCTTCAAAAGATAGAGGTAAGGCTAGACTTTTATCATTGGATAAAAAATGATGGATATTCTGATAAAAATGTTCACTAAAGAAATAGTCCATGATGAAGTGACGTTTTTGACGTTCTTCACCAACCACATAGACTCCCTTATAGGGCTTGCTCTCGATGCTCAAACCATAAGAAGCAAGATGCTCCCTAATGTGCTTGAAATCATGAGACAAGGTTGATCTACTGACAAACAGCTGGTCCGCCAAATCATCAAATAAGATACATTCTTCTTCAAATATCAATTTATTCAGGATTTGTTTATGGCGATTTTCTGCATCACTATAATCCACCCCAAATACTAGTTGGTTTTCAGATAAGAAACGATGGTATTTTTCCTCATCGCTAATTCGAAGCTGATAGCCATAACCTTGTTTGGATAAAATCGCAAAACCTGTTTCTTCCTCGGATATTTCGGAAATTAATTTTTTGATATAGGTTCGGATGGTACGATCCGTATAAGAAAGATGCTCTGCCAATACTTTACTGGTTGAAAAACCATTCTGGTGCTGATAAAGATACTGTAATATCATTTTTTCCTTAGTATTTAGCATAACTAGCCTCTTTTCAAATCAATATACCATCTATGATAGCAAAGAACTAGATATTATCCAAGACCAATTTAGCCATTTTTTCAATTCCCATCGGAATTGGAATATAGGCTTGAGGTGGAATTTGGACAACTGGCTTCCCTACCTTCTTACCTGCTTCTTCAAATTGCTTAAAATGCATTTTTGTCTGCGGGCTAATCAAGTACAAGTCATACTCTGCCGCATTTATTTTTTTACCACCTTCTGGAACACCGACAGCATTCATTTCTACTGTATGCCCTTGTTCTTCCAAAAGAGTTTGTGTTTTTTTTGCAATAAGTGAAGAAGACATGCCTCCTGCACAGATAATCAAAGCTTTTACCATAGGATTTTCCTCCAACTATTTTATTATTTACTTTTGTTATGATTTTATTTTACATGAACACGCTTACATTTTCCATAGGAAGTATTTCCTTACCACTACGGAAATTTCGCTACTAAAATAAACCGCTTTTCCGCTACTCTCCAGAAACAAAAAAATAGCAACTCCGAAGAGTTGCCACTATGATGCATAAAAGAAAAGACGAGGAGGATAGTAAACTACAACCTCAGAAGATTTGAGCTGAAACTCATCCATAATCACGTCTCTCAGTTTCACATCATTGACTGTTGAAGTGACTTGATAGGTATCTCCTTTAGCACATTTGATTTTGGCTACTTGATTAAAAACACTACTATTTGCTAAATCTGGCGGATTTACCCCCTTAAATCTTACAAAGTATAGCGTAGTGTCATCCGTCTGACCAGCTGAAGTCGCTCTGATTTTCCACATATTAATCAATAAATAAACCAGAACAGCCATAACAACTACAATAACAATTATTCCAACTATAGATTCCATAATAAACCTCTTTTCCAAGATACGATACACTTACAAACAACTAGAAAAAACACTTATCTTGGTGGTTTAAAAAGGTTAAACCTTAAAAAAAGTGGTACAAATAACATGGTAATCACACTTCCAATATTTATTTGTCATCATTATATTCCTTTCACAGAAAAAGTCAAGCATTTTCAATGTTTTTCACTGTTGCTAAAAATTCTTTTATCGATGGAATAGTGCATTATTTGTAAACTAATTTATAGACCAAAATAATACCTACTAATGTTACAGATAGGCTATTAGCAATAATGAGGGCCGTATCTCCTTGAATAATACCATGGAACAACCATAAGGACATCCCTATCACAGACATCATATACATTCCTAACGAAATCGACTCTGTATCCTTTGTCTTAACTACCTTGATAACCTGAGGTACAAATCCAAAGGTAGTTAAGCAAGCTGCGATAAAACCAACCATACAATTTTCTCCTTTAACATACCAATACTAAAAAACATAAATGAAGACCCCTGTAGCCATTACGCTACAGAGGTCTTCTCATTAAACTTCCTCACCATTTGTTGCGATGACATTTTTATACCATGCGAATGAGCGTTTAGGAGAACGGGCATAGCTTCCATTGCCTTCATCATCTTTATCAACATAGATAAAGCCATAGCGTTTGCGCATTTCACCTGTCCCTGCTGACACCAGATCGATACAACCCCATGGAGTATATCCCATCAAATCAACCCCATCCTCATCAACTGCTTTGATAAACTCCTTGATATGTGCTCCAAGGTAGTCAATGCGATAATCATCATGCACCATGCCATCTTCTTCAACTTGGTCAATTGCACCAAAACCGTTCTCTACGATAAAAAGTGGCAGATGATACATATCTGTAAACCAGTTTAATGCATAGCGCAATCCTTCGGGATCAATTTGCCATTCCCAATCAGAAGCGTTCACATAGGTATTTTTCACCAAGTCCTCTGTCTCAAGGTAGTCATAGTGAGGGTTATTCTCACGATGGGAATCAATAGCAAAACTCATATAGTATGAGAAACCGATGTAATCAACTGTTCCTTCTAGCAAATCTTCGCAATCTTCCTCTGTGAAATCAACGCTAATACCTTTTCTTTCCCAGTAGCGCAAGATATGCTCGGGGTAGAAACCATGCACATGAACATCTGCAAAGTAATACCGTTTTTGCATGGCCTTTTGTGCCATCAAAATATCAGATGGTTTGCAAGTCGCAGGATATATCGGACACATGGCAATCATACAACCAATCTGGAAATCAGGGTTAATCTCATGCCCAATCTTAACGGCACGTGCAGAAGCCACCAATTCATAATGAGCCGCTTGATACATAACTGCTTCACGGTTTTCCCCCTCTTGATAAACAATACCTGAGTTGGTAAAAGGTGCAAAATCTTCCTGATAATTTGCTTGGTTATTAATCTCGTTAAATGTCATCCAGTATTTGACCTTGTCTTTGTAACGACGGAAGCAAGTCTCTGCAAAACGAACAAAGAACTCAATGGTTTTACGATTTCTAAAACCACCATACTCAGTTACCAGATGGTAAGGCAATTCAAAGTGTGATAGGGTAACAACAGGTTCAATCCCATATTTTAAACACTCATCAAATAAGTCATCATAAAACTGCAAGCCAGCTTCATTTGGTTCCAGTTCGTCGCCCTTTGGAAAAATACGTGTCCATGCAATTGAAGTACGGAAACACTTGAAGCCCATCTCAGCAAAGAGTGCAATATCTTCTTTATAGCGGTGATAGAAATCAATCGCTTCATGATTCGGATAATATTTTCCTTCTAATACGCCAGCTGTAATTTCTCTAGGTACCCCGTGTCTCCCAGCAGTCATCACATCTGCTACAGAAATCCCTTTTCCACCTTCTTGCCAGCCACCTTCAAGTTGGTGAGCTGCTACTGCTCCACCCCATAAAAAATTTTTAGGTAATTTAGACATAATTGCCTCCTGTATATTTTATAGTTATTAGTTTAGCAAACGGTTACAAAAATAACCACTGCAGTTTTTTCCGTAACAGTAAGGAAATTGCTAATGAATGAGACTTGAAAGCTAATTCGTTAAACATTGACCTAGCAGTATTACTTGCCAACATTACACTGTTAATTCAATTTGTATATCATCAAATCCCAACACACACGATTCATAGTAGCCGTCCCCAGTTATTCGTGGTCCACTAAGAAGTAAGTAGCCTGCAGCAACAAGTCGCTCTGTTAACTTCATCCACAGCTTCCTCACTCCCTAGACTAAAGGCTAAATGAATGAGTCCTAGATAATTGAGTTGACTTGGTTTGTCGACCACATCGTCTCTGGTCATAATTTCCAAACGAGCCCCGTCTTCAAAGGTAAGAAAATAGGACTTGAAACTGGTTTTTAGATTATAGTAGAGCTGATTGGATGTGCATTGAAATAGTTTTCAAGGAAATTACGCATACCTTCCAAATCCTGAGTGTAGATTGCTACATGTTCTATTTTCATTTTCAAACCTTTCCCTAAGAGAAAAACGGCAAAATGCCGTCTCAGAACGTAGACAAACTCCTAAAAATATAAAAAATTGAAGAAGTTTGCGAAAGATAGCAAGTCATTAAACTCTTAGAAACATTGATTTTTCGGCGTTTCTGAGAGTTTTTAATTTTCAACATAAAGAAAAAAAGATTGAAGAAAATTGTCCAAAATGGACTTTTTCTTCAATCTGAAACGGCTAATTGCCGTCTTCCTTATTCTACATCCTCACCATTGCTGGCAATGACTTTCTTGTACCAGTAGAATGAATCTTTTGGTGTTCTAGCAAGTGTCCCATTTCCAGCATCATCCATATCAACGTAGATAAAGCCGTAGCGTTTTCGCATTTCACCTGTTCCTGCTGATACTAGGTCAATACAGCCCCAAGTCGTATAGCCAATCAAATCAACACCATTGGCAATGGCATCTGCCATGGCATTGACATGGGCACGATGGTAGTCAATACGGTAATCATCGTGAATAGAGCCGTCTTCTTCAACTGTATCAAAGGCTCCTAAACCATTTTCTACAACCATGAGTGGAATTTCATAGCGATCATACATTTTTTCAAGGTAGTATTGGAGTCCAGATGGATCGTGTGCCCAACCCCAGTCTGAGTAAGTCAAGTAAGGATTTTTGGCTCCTGCTGAGAAATTGTCTGAAACCGTGTCTTCAGATGTGTGGGTAGTCACAACGGTAGACATATAGTATGAGAAGGTGTACATATCGACTTTCCCTTTGGCCAGAACTTCCAAGTCATCCTCAGCCATCTCAACCACCACATTATGCTCTGCCCAGAGGCGTTTAGCGTAGGTACCATATTTTCCTTTGGCCTGTACATCACCACAATAGTAGATATTTTGCTCCCAAGCGTGTTGGTTGGCAAGGATATCTGCTGGGTCACAGGTGCCAGGGTAGAAGGTAATACCACAAATCATGTTCCCAATCTTGTATTCTGGGTCAATCTCATGCCCGATTTGAACAGCCTTGGCTGAGGCAACAAATTGATGGTGAAGGCTTTGGTAGGCATCTTGATAATCCTGGTCAGTCATCTCATCACCAAAGAGATCCAAGAACATGATACCGCCGTTAATTTCATTGAAGGTCAACCAGTATTTAACGAGACCCTTGTATTCCTTGAAAATGGTTTCTGCATACTTGACATAAAAATCAACGAGCTTACGATTTTTCCAACCACCATAGCGTTGCTCCAAGCTCAAAGGTGTATCGAAATGCCAAATGGAAACCAATGGCTCAATGCCATATTTGCGACATTCTTCAAAAACTGAACGATAGAAATCAAGACCTGCTTGGTTTGGCTCTGCATCATCACCATTTGGGAAAATCCGTGCCCATGAAATCGACAAGCGGAAAACGGAGTAACCCATTTCTGCGAAGAGCTTGATATCTTCTTTATAGCGGTGGTAGAAGTCCACAGCCTTGTGGTTTGGATAATAGTGGTCTTCTAGGACGGCATAGGTCGCCCCTTCTGGCAGATGACCTCCCAAATGTCCCATGGAAGCATATTTACCTGGCTTGCCGTCCTTATCAATGTAGGTTGTATAGCGGGGGCTGTTGACAGATCCTCCTGTTGTAACGTCTGTCTGGACTAAACCGCGTCCGTCCACATTATAGGCACCTTCTGCCTGGTTAGCTGCAATAGCTCCTCCCCAGAGGAATTTTTTTGGAAAACGTGACATCTTACTTCTCCCTTATTTTTTCTAACAAATATAGTATAAACAGATTTGAAACCCTTTTCTTCTCAAATAATATGCTATAATGATACTATCCTACGAAAAGGAGGAAGGTATGCAACCGCCATTAACGGATAAACAGTTTAAGCACGCCATTGATTACGATAGTCGTTTATTGCCCTACAAGTATTACCATACCTGTGTCATGGATGGTATTCCTGACATTCTCTTTCATTGGCACAATGAATTTGAAATCAACTATGTTTACGGAGGGACAGCCCGTTACCATATCGACTATGATTATTTCAATAGTCAGGCTGGTGATATTATTCTCATGCGGCCCAATGCACTGCATTCCATCCATCCGATTGAACAACGGGGACATGAAACGGATACTCTTCTCTTTCACTTGGATATGCTGGGGGCATCTCACCTAGATCAGACCAGTATGCTCTACCTGCAACCCTTACAGACAGATGTTTTCAAGTGTATTCCACGCATCCAGCCCCAAGACCCTGGCTACGCAGAGATTAGACAATGCCTGCTCACCATTTTTGAGTTGGTCAGACACCAGCCACCGTACTTTGAACTGCCTCTCAAGAGCCGACTCTTTGACTTCTTCTACCTGCTCTACCGCTACCGCTACATTGTCCGGAAAAATACCGATGATATGTATCGGAAAAATGAAAAACTGCGGTTATTGATAGAATACATCCAACAACATTATGCAGAAAATCTCACCATCGAGCAGCTAGCAGAGCAAATGGGCTATACAAAAACCCATTTTATGACAATCTTCAAGCAACAAACAGGAACTTCCTGTATGGAATTTATCATCCAAGTCCGACTGCGGGCAGCTACTGAGCTCCTGACAAACACTCTCAAGCCTGTGCTTGAAATTGCGACCGAAGTTGGCTTTAATAACCTGTCCAACTTCAACCGCCAGTTCAAGCAATACTACCATACTACACCTAGTAGCTACCGCAAACAATTGCGGAAGAATAGGGCCTATACTAATTTTAATAAATAATAGAAAGGACTAGGGCCTCCGTATTTGGTTGAACTGAATACGGGCTACGGACTGTGCCAAAAAGATAAACGAGAACTGGACACTTGCGTCGTCGTTCTGTTTCCTACGTCATTTAGTTTTTCTTTTATTACTTCGTTCATTCGCTTTGCCGTACTACAGTACTGCCTGCAGCTCATTTCCTAGTACTAAAAGTAAACTAAAAGACTATATTTTGTCTGTGTCCGCTTAGCGCCCTCTATATCTTATGCTATGATTACCATGCACCTCTACTACACTGGACCAGCTAGCAATGCACGCTCCTTCGCTAAGGAAATGGAGGCTAGTGGCATTGCCGACCGCATTCGCAAGCAGGCTGGTAACCGGTGTTACCAATACTTTGCACCGCTCGATGATCCCCATTCTATCCTCTTGGTTGATAGCTGGACAGACCAAGCCGCTCTGGATATCCACCATGCTTCTCCAATGATGCAGGAAATCTTAGACTTACGCAGTAAGTACCAGCTGACTGTCACCGCTGAACGATATAGGAGTGATGAGACAGGCATTCCTGAGCGAGATAAGGATTTTCTTCAACGCTAAACAAGATACAAAGATAAAGTGGTCGGCAATGCCAACCACTTTATTTTTTATTTCACCGTTGTCAACAGGTAATCACCACTGTTGATTTGGCTTTCTTGGGTTACCAAGATGTCCTCATAGTCAGCTGTATTGGTCACGATAATTGGAGTGATGACCGGTAGATCAGCTGCTTTGATTTGGTGGAGATCAAATTCTAGCAATTTTTGTCCTGCTTCAACTTGGTCACCTACTTGGACGAAGGATTCAAAGCCTTTACCAGCTAGAGAGACTGTGTCCATACCGATATGGATGAGAAGCTCTGCCCCATTTTCCGTTCGAAGCCCAATAGCATGTTTGGTTGGGAATACAAGAGTTACTTCAGCCTTAGCTGGAGAAACAAGGATACCATCTAGGGGATCGATAGCAATCCCTTTACCCATTGCACCTGAAGCAAAGACTGCATCAGGAACACCTTCTAATTTAACTACTTTACCGATTAGTGGACTAGCAATAATCTCTTGCTTGATTTCTTTTAATTCTGGAACAGACTCCTTTGTTTCTTCAACGGACTTTTTTTCAGTTGGTTCTCCATATAAGTAAGGTACTGGAAGCGCCATTTGGATAGCGAAGGATGCGACGATTGCAACTACTGTCAAAATAATGGCAGCATTCATACCTGACATATCACCGTTTGCTGGATTAACTAGAGACGGATACAAGAAGACACCCATACCACCTACAGAGTAACCTGTTACATTGAAGAACATAGTGGCAGCACCAATCACACCTGAAACAGCACATGAGATAAAGAACGGTGTTTTCATTGGAAGGGTCACACCGTAGATAGCTGGCTCAGTCACACCAAAAATAGATGAAACCAATGCAGGCATAGAAACTGTTTTAACCTTAGACTCCTTGGTCTTCAACATGATTGCCAAAAGAACCCCGGTCTGTGTAAAGTTTGGAAGTAAGGCTGGTACAAGAATTGAAGACATACCGTTTGATGCTACTTGCATAATTGCCAATGGGACAACTGCCCAGTGCATTCCAAACATAACCAAAACTTGCCAAGTCGCACCAAGAATCAAACCATAGAGCAATGGACTAAAGTTCATGATTGCAGTAAATGCATTTGACAAGACATCAGAGATGAAGTTTGCGACAGGACCAACCACTAAGAAGGTCAATGGAACAGCAAGCAAGATAGTTACAAATGGAACAACAAAGAGTTTGACAACATCTGGTGTTACTTTACGGATGTTTTTCTCAATAATTGAAGCCACCCACGTTGCGAGAATAGCTGGGATAACCGTTGACAAGTAGCTACCTGCTGTTGGTAAAACAAATGGAATACCAAATACATTATCCAGTCCTGCCTCTTTCAATGCTGCAAGCGATCCTGGCAAGGTTGGGTAAATCAAGGCCATACCGATTGCTAGGGCTGTAAATTCATTCATCTTAAACTTGCGAGCAGATGTCAGAGCCACTAACAATGGTAAGTATTGGAAGAAACCATCACCTGCCGCATTTAAGATAGCATATATAGCACTATTATCACTCGTCAAGCCTCGCGAAGCCATAATGGCAACAATACCTTTAATGATACCAGCAGCAGCCAAAGGTCCCAAAAAGGCTTGGAAGATACCTGATAACAAATCAATAAAGCGTTCAAAGAGATTTCCTTTTAGTCCGTCACCTTCATCAATATCCAAGGCGCCATCTCCTGAAATCCCTGCAACTTTTTGCACAGCCGCATAAACGTCTGGTACATGGTTCCCGATAACCACTTGGTATTGACCACCTGCTTGAACTACTGTCACAACGCCATCACGCGCCTTCAAGTAGTCTGTATCAGCCTTGCTCTCATCCTTGAGACCAAAACGGAGACGAGTCACGCAGTGTTTCAAACTGCTGATGTTTTCTTTTCCACCAACATGAGCTACAATATCTGTAGCTAAATCTGTATAATCCTTAGCCATTTTTCGGCTCCTTTCTTTTCTGGAAAAACAGAAAAACCTAAACATATACCAAACACTGCCCCTTGAACTACGTCAAAAAGAGTATCTTGTATATATTTAGGTTTTGCCTGCTAACCAGTAACAATCCTTTTGATAAATTTATGATAACACATTGCAAATTGTTTTGCAAGCGTTTTCTAAAGTTTTTTTGATTTTTTCGCTAATTTTGTCTAGCTGACCTTCAATCGTTGGATATGAATGGTCAGGTAGACCTGCTCGTCTTTGGACATTTGAAAGTCATAAACCTGACTGATATGCTGACGAATCTTCTCCGTACAAGCAAAGGCATCTGGATAATTAGCCTTGACCTGCTCATAGAGAAAGGCATCATTGACTCCTTCAACCACACCATTTGCCACCCGTTGTGCAAAATACTGGACGTGCGTTACAAAGCGGTGGTAGCTGGTATCCTCCTCGTAGGTCACACTACCAAAATGAAGGCGGACAATGTCTAAAATCTGAGTCACGATTTTACTAATGGTTTGGTTTTCCTTGCCAAAAGCACCATTCTTCTGAGCATTGATCAGGTGGAGAGCAATGGAAGAAGCTTCCGCCACCTCCAATTCCAAACCTAATTTTTCTTTGACTAAATCAAGAGACCGCAAACCAATCTGGTATTCCTTGGGGTAAAATTTACGGATTTCCCAAGACAGCGGGTTCTCAATAAAGATACCTTCACGGCATCGCTGAAATACAAAATGTAAATGGTCTGCTAAGGCTAGATACAAAGACAAATCAAACTGAACTTCTAAAGTTTCTTCTGCCCTATTGATAATGGCATTGACTACTTCGACTTCACTGCTCTCCATTTGCAGGTACAGACTCGATAAATCTGATTGTTGGTAGTCATTTTGTAGCACAAAGGTTTTCTCGATTTTGCTGGTGTCTAATTCTTCCCCTGCTTTTTTCTGAAAACCTAATCCCTTCCCCATGACAATCAGTTCACTTCCTTGATCATCAATCGCTTGAACAACGTTATTGTTGTAGACTTTATCTATATGCATGTATTTTCACCACCTCATTACTCTACTGATAAAAAAGAACCCAAACACATAGCAAATAAGGCTGTTCCCAGACCCTTCACTATCTGCTTAGGTTTTGCCTGCTTATCAGTAACAATCCTACTCTTATCTTATCAGATTGTAAGCGGTTTTGCAAGATTTGCTATGATTTATTCTGAGAGCTACTTGTCAAGTAGTCCCAATCGTTCAAAGGCATTATAGAGGCCATCTTCTTCTACATCGTCCGTTATCATATCTGCCATAGCCAAGATTTCCGCTCCGCCATTGCCCATAGCCACTCCAACTGCACAATAGTCCAGCATGGAAATATCAATTTTAGCGTCACCAAAGGCGATAGTATCGGCCTGACTAGCACCCAAATGGTCCAGCAAAACAGAAATAGCATGGGCCTTGTCGATGTCTTTCACCCCCAAGTCACCAAAGAGAGCTGACTCCCCGCGACCTCCCCAGGTGTTTGCGACCAGTTGCGGAAAGGCTTGCTTGGAATCCAAATGATCCTGGTAGGAGTCGAGTACAAAACTGACTTTATTCAAATCATCTCGATACAATTCTCCATCAAACACCATCCCGTGTATGACATCTTCTACTTCTTGATTGGCCACCTCTTCTGCAGTTTTCCCCTTGTTCATGGAATAAATTCGCAGGGTTTCACGGGCACGTTCACGGAAATTTTCACTGGCAAAGAGGCCGTTGTTGCTTTCCAGGTAAAATTCCAAGCCGCGTTCATGGAGCCAGTCCACAATCGCTCTGCTATCCTCTTCTGATAGGAGCTGGTGCATGATGACCTGACCTTGATGCTCGACATAAGAGCCGTTGCCACCAATCATTCCGTCAAGACCAATCTCCCATAGTTCTGGCTGCATTTCAGCTCGACTCCTACCAGTACAAACATAGACCAGGTGTCCATTTTCTCTGGCCTGTCGAATAGCACGAATGGCAGATTCTGGAATCCGATTATGATAGTCAACCAAGGTTCCATCCACATCTAAAAAAATAATCTTGCGCATCTGTTTTCTCCTTGCCTTTTTCTACTACAAGTATAGTCTATTTTTCTATCAAATAACAGTCAAAAACTGCGAAAGATTGATACTATCCTATGAACATACAAAAAGAAAGCCACATGGACTTTCTTTTAGATGTTAGCATTTCAGTTTGCATTTAGTACTAGCTCCAATTATCTGGGAGATAGTTGGAGGTTGGAAATAAGGCGAACTGCGTTCGCATCAAAAGATGCAGGTTGCTAGAACAGCCTCAAGGCTGTTCTAGGTTGGAAATAGGACTTGCGAGGCAAGTCGCTTCTGTAGAGTACGGCAAATCGAGTTAACGAAGTAATAAAAGATAAACTGAATGCTATATTATTTCCGTTTTGGTGGGTTGTGGATTGCAACACCAAGAACATCAAGGAAGGCTTCATACATAACCTCTGAGAAGGTTGGGTGACCGTGGATGGATGCTGCCACGTCGTCAACTGTCAACTCAGATTCCATGATAGTTGCTGCTTCGTTAATCATTTCAGCTGCAACTGGTCCGATGATATGAACACCAAGGATTTCATGGTATTTCTTCTCAGCGATAACTTTTACGAAACCATGTGCTTCGTTAGAAGCAATGGCACGACCGTTACCAGTAAAGCTGTTGCGACCGATAAGGATGTTTTCTTTACCGTATTTCTCGATAGCTTGGTCTTCTGTCAAACCAACCATAGCGATTTCTGGGTGTGTGTAAACCGCTGCAGGTGTGAAGTCCAACTTCGCTTTGTGGTGGTTACCGTGAATAGCATTTTCAGCTGCCACTTCACCCATACGGTAAGCAGCGTGAGCCAACATCTTAGTACCGTTGACATCACCTGGGGCGTAGATACCTGGGATTGATGTTTCTTGGTACTCGTTGACCTTGATACGACCGCGATCCAATTCAAGGTTAAGATTTTCAAGACCAGCCAATTGTGGTACACGACCGATTGAAAGAAGGGCTTTTTCAGAAACGATTTCTGAGCCGTCGTTCAACTTGATGGTCAACTGGTTGTTGGCTTCAACGATTTCAGATACACCAACTGATGTCAAGAATTTCATACCTTTCTTAGAAAGGACTTTTTGCAATTCAACAGATACTTCGCGGTCCATACCTGGAATGATACGGTCAGCCATTTCAACAACTGTTACTTCTGTGCCGTATGATGCATAAACCAAACCAAGTTCCACACCGACAACGCCACCACCCATAACAGTGAGTGACTTAGGAATTTCACGCAAATCAAGGATATCATCAGAAGTCAATACCAGCTTAGAATCAATACCTGGGATGTTGATGCGTGATACTTTAGAACCTGTTGCAAGGATGATGCTACGACCTTTGATGACCTTGTCACCGATGACAACAGTCTTGTCAGGATTTACTTGACCAAGACCGTTGAAGATTGTTACCTTGTTAGCTTTCAAGAGACCTTGAACGCCACCAGTCAATGTCTTCACAACCTTGTTCTTGAAGTCAACTGTCTTGTCCATATCAACGGTGTAGTTTGTTGAAGCAAGGTTGATACCACGCTCAGCCGCAATCTTCAAGCCGTCAAGGATTTCAGCGTTTTTAAGGTAGGTCTTAGTTGGGATACAACCCTTGTTCAAGCAGGTACCGCCAAATTCTGATTTCTCAACGATAGCGATTTTACCGCCCAGTTGAGCACCGCGAATGGCAGCGTAGTAACCAGCAGGACCACCACCGACAACAACCATGTCATACTCGTCAGCCGCCAATTCAGCCTTAGGAGCTTGTGGAGTTGCTGCAGGAGCTGCAGGCACTTCCAAACCAGCTGCTTTCAAGTCAGCAGTTGCTTGAGCAACCTCAGCTGGAGCAGGTGCAGCACCAACTTCAACTGTTTCGCCTTCTGCACCAAGGTAAGCAATGACTTCCGTTACAGGAACTGTTGCACCGTTACCGTGAACGATTTTCAAAAGAACTCCTGATTCTTCTGCTTCCAATTCCATGCTTGTCTTGTCTGACATCATCTCCAAGATAACATCGCCTTCGTTGACAAAATCACCCTCTTGTTTTTTCCACTCGATGATTTCGCCTTCTTGCATATCTACACCAAGTTTCGGCATAATAATTTCAATTGCCATAGTTATGATACAAAGAACGTCAAATGCGACAGAATTTTAGGAGTCCAACGTAGGATGCTTGCATCCGAGGCGGACTATCTAAATTCCGAAGCATTTAGTTCGTGTTCAAATGTCACGAACTCGTTCTACATCCTTTCTTTGTTTTTTCTCTTTACCAAATTGAGCACAGGCTAAAAACCTATTGAAAAAGATAAATCGCCTCGTGCCTCAAGGCACATCGTTGATTTCCTATTTTCATACGGTTTTCTTAACGCCTATTACATCTTATATTAAATCAACAATTCCAATGGGTTTTCCAACAAGTTCTTCAAGTCAACCATGAACTTAGCACCATTCATACCATCAACAATACGGTGGTCAATGGTCAAGCAGAGTGCCATGATTGGACGGATTTTGATCTCACCGTCAATAACAACTGGTGTTTGAACAGTTGCTGCAACACCAAGGATGGCTGAGTTTGGTTGGTTGATGATAGGGTTGAAGGTCTTAGTACCGAACATACCCAAGTTGGTGATAGAGAAGGTAGAACCTGACATTTCTGCACCCTTCAACTTACCAGATTGAGCCTTCTTGATGACATCTTTTGAAGCCACCACGAAGTCAGACAAGCTCATCTTATCTGCACCATGAACAACTGGCACCACTAAGCCATCATCTAGACCTACTGCGATACCAAGGTTGACAAACTTGTGTAATTCGATTTCTTGTGCATCGTTAATCAAAGATGCGTTCATGTAACGGTGTTCTTCTTTCATCAAAGTACGAACAACCGCAAGACCGATCAAGTCAGTAAATGTCACTTTCAAACCAGTCTTGTTCATGATTGGCTCAAGAACCTGCTTACGCAGTGCCATGAGGTTGGTCATGTCAATATCGTAGTTAAGCGTAAAGGTTGGAGCTGTCAAGTAAGAGTTGACCATACCTTTTGAAATCGCTTTACGCATTGGGCTCATCTTGATGATTTCAACGCCTTCTGGCAATTCTTTAGCTGGTTTCTCTTCTGCTTTCGGTGCTGGAGCAGCAGTTTCTACAGCTGCAGGAGCAAGTACTGCAAGAACGTCGTCCTTGACAATCTTACCATTGACACCTGAACCTGTAAGGGTTGACAAATCAACACCTTGGTCTGCTGCAATACGGGCTGCAAGCGGAGTTGCTTTTGGAGCTGCTCCCTTGAAGTCTTCAACGTCAACCTTGTGAACACGGCCGTTAGCACCTGTTCCTGGAACAAGACCCAAGTCAATTCCAAGCTCACGCGCCAATTTACGTGCTGCAGGAGTCGCACGAACCTTGCCACCACCTTGAGGTTTGGCAGCCGCTGCAGGAGCAACGATTACAGGTGTACGACCTGCAGGCACTTCTTCGATTGCTGCAGCAGGAGCAACTGGAGCAGATGAAGCTCCTGCTTCAACTGTCTCACCTTCAGCACCCAAGTAGGCAATAACTTCTGTTACGGGAACAGTAGCACCGTTTCCATGAACAATTTTCAATAGGACGCCTGACTCTTCTGCTTCCAGCTCCATGCTGGTCTTGTCAGACATCATTTCCAAGATGACGTCGCCTTCATTGACGAAATCGCCCTCTTGTTTTTTCCACTCGATGATTTCACCTTCTTGCATGTCCACACCGAGCTTAGGCATAATGATTTCAATAGCCATAATTATGATACAAAGAACGTCCAAATGCGACCGAATTTTAGGAGTCCAACGCAGGATGCTTCACATCCAAGGCGGACTATCTAAATTCCGAGCATTTAGTTCGTGTTCAATTCCTTTCTTTCAGTTTCTTACCTTGTCAAGAACCAAACCAGACTTCGATAATCGAAGTGGCTTAATTCTTTTTCAAGCATTCTTAGTCGAGGCTGGGCAAAAAGCCCAGAACCACTACTCAGAGTTCGTGTCAACATCTCAGCGCAGTGGTTGATTGGCAGATTTGTTCGTGTTTTGCACTCCAAATCTGGCCTAATCAACTGTGCGGGGGGGTGGGAAGACGAACTCTTTTTATCTTGGTCGAGTTCTTTCCCACTCCCATTAGGGTTATTGTCTTTCCGATTGCTTTTCTGACAAGGCGATTTGGTGCAGGCATAACTTACGTTAGGCAAGCCAAATCAACACAGCCAGAAAAGATATGCGGATGACGATAAGATTAACCCTTGTTTACTTGCTTATAGATTGCCGCTTTGATTTTCTCTACGTTTGGCAATACTGCGTTTTCAAGAATGTTTGCGTAAGGAACTGGTACATCATCTGAAGCGATACGGATGATTGGTGCATCCAAGTAGTCAAAGGCTTCGCTTTCTGTGATGATGGATGCGATTTCACCGATGAAACCACCTGTTTTGTAAGCATCGTTGACCAAGATAACCTTACCAGTTTTCTTAACAGATTCGATGATCAATTCTTTATCCAATGGGATAAGGGTACGTGGATCTACCACTTCTACGCTGATGCCTTCTGCAGCCACTTCTTCAGCTGCTTTCAAGGCACGTTCCAACATACGACCGTATGAAATAATGGTTACATCAGTACCTTCACGTTTGATTTCACCCTTACCAAGTGGAATGTAGAAATCTGGATCCAAGTTTACTTCTTCTTTTTTACCGTAAAGAGCTTTTGGTTCCAAGAAGATAACTGGGTTGTTGTCAAGGATAGATGATTTCAAGAGACCTTTTGCATCGTTAGCTGTACCAGGTGCAACCACCTTGATACCTGGAATATGAGTCAACCAAGCTTCAAGAGATTGCGAGTGCTGGGCAGCAGAACCGATACCTGAACCTGAAGCCACACGGAAGGTTACAGGTGTTTTCAAGCCACCACCAAACATGTAGTTTGTTTTGGCAGCCTGGTTAACAATTGCATCAAGGGCAATTGTGATGAAGTCCATGAAAGTCAAGTCAACGATTGGACGAAGGCCAGTTTGAGCCGCACCAACCGCAGAACCAGCGATTGCAGCCTCAGAAATAGGTGTGTCGCGAACGCGTTTTGGACCAAACTCGTCCAACATACCAACAGATGTACCGAAGTCACCGCCGTAGATACCGACGTCTTCCCCCATCAAGAATACTTTTTCATCCTTACGCATTTCTTCGCTTTGAGCCAAGTTAATCGCTTCACGCAAGGCCATTACTTTTGTTTCAGCCATTTTTTACTCCTAATTTATATCAATTTATCTATACTGAACTAAGGAAAACCAAACAATTACAACGATGTAATTGTTTATTGTCCCAGCTTAAGACACCTTAGAATTGTACTCGAACTTAAGTAGGTAGTCTACCTTGGTGAACTACCCTAGTTTGACTTGCTATTTAGAACGTAGTCAAACTAATCACATCACTTACGACACGGAGACTATTCAGCCGATATTGCTGAATAGGCGAAGTTAGCTCCAAACATTTGGGAAATGTTTGGAGGTCTCCCAATAGGGAGAACTTTGTTCTCCTCCCGTAAGTAGGTAGTCCACCATAGTGGCTACCCTAGTTTGACTTGCTTCTTTAGAGCTTAGTCAAACTTCTTACGTTACAATCGTGTTCGGTCTAAAAACTCGGAAAAAAGATGAACTTCCTTGTGTGCAAGCACACTGTGTCAGTTCCCTATTTTTCAGTCGTTTTTTAGACGACCTCACAACTTAGTCTACAAACACATCTTCGTAAGCTACTGAGATGTCTGGATCTGGGCTTTCTTGTGCGAATTTCACAGATGCTTCTACTTGTTCTGCCACTTGTGCTTCAATAGCATCCAATTCTTCGTCTGTCGCAATCTTGTTCTCTGTCAAGTATTTGCGGTATTTCTTAAGTGGGTCTTTTGCTTTCCACTCATTGACTTCTTCTTTAGTACGGTAAACACCTGCATCGGCAGTTGAGTGACCAAACCAGCGGTATGATTCAACTTCGACCATGGCTGGACCGTTACCTGCACGAACATATTCGATAACTTCTTGCATTTTTTCATAAACGGCAATAACGTCGTTACCATCCTCAACATAATGACCTGGAATACCGTATGCTGCTGCACGTTGGTAGAGGTGAGGAATCTTAGTAGAATAAGAAATGTCAGTTGAAATACCGTAACGGTTGTTTGTAATGAAGAAGATAACTGGCAAGTTCCAAACAGCTGCCAAGTTCATTGATTCGTGGAATGAACCTTCGTTAGTAGCCGAATCACCTGAGAAGGCAATAACAATGTTATCTGTACCGAGGTATTGTTGCGTAAGGGCCGCACCCACCGCAAGGGCATAACCACCACCTACGATACCGTTTGAACCAAAGTTTCCTTTTTCAACGTTGGCCAAGTGCATAGAACCACCACGGCCTTTTGATGTACCAGTTGCCTTACCAGCAAGCTCAGCCATCATACCGTTGATGTCAATCCCTTTTGCAATAACGTGACCGTGACCACGGTGGTGTGAGAAGATGATGTCCTCATCTGTCAATCCAGCAATAGGTCCAACAGCCGCAGCTTCTTCACCGACTGAGAAGTGAGTCATACCTTGTACGAAACCGCGACGCACTAATTTGTTTAATTTCATATCAACATCACGGATTTGTTGCATTTTTAGGAACATATCCAAATGTTGTTCTTTTGAGATAGATACCATAATTTCCTCCAAAGGTTTTTCTCTTTCTGTACTATGATAGACCAATATTTCACAAATGGCAAATAATTGAACCGTTTTCTTTTTACAGAAATTTTCGTGAAAACCTTGATTTAGTGCGTTTTTTCACAATTTAGTCATAAACTACAAATTGCCCTTGAAATATTTTTCACAAACTTCATCTACTATTGAAAGCCAGTTCCCTTTTTGTTAATATATAGTTGGAGGTACTTATGGAATTTGATTTATTTCTTATGATTTGTAACTACATAGGCACTATTGCATTTGCTGTTTCGGGGGCCGTAAAAGGATTTAAGAAAAAGTTAGATATTTTTGGAATTAGCTTGCTCGGTATCATTACCGCCGTTGGTGGGGGAATTATTCGAGATACGATGGCCAATCGCATTCCTGCCGCCTTGACTGATCCTACAGCCATCTATTTATCTCTCGGAGTAGCGATTAGCATGTACTTGATTGTTATCAATCTAAAGCAGGACAAACCACTTGATAAGAAGATGATTCATTTCCTTTCCCAGACAAACCTTATCTTTGATGCAATCGGTCTAGCCATCTTCGCCCTCATTGGAGCCAGTACTGGCATCTCTCTCCAGCTAAACGCTCTAACCAGTGGTATTCTGGCAGCTTTAACAGGTGTCGGAGGAGGCATAGCGCGCGATATGCTTGTTAATGAAACGCCTATCGTTCTTAAAGAAGATGTCTATGCTGTTCTTGCACTCTTCTCTGGAATCCTTTATCATCTTTGCGTTGTAAATTGGAAATTACCACAAATTCCAACTTTCATCACTATTTTTACCATTTCTTTAATCATTCGACTATTGGTAATTAAATACAAAATCAATCTTCCCAACATGGAAAGCAAACGAAAGGTCTGAGTTCGTCAACTCAGACCTTTTTGTATTATTATTATTATTATTATTGATTACCAGCCACCGTGGCCACCAGCACCTGGTCCTGTCGCAATGATTTGAGTAATCTGCTCACCGTTAACGGTTACCGTACCTCCTGTCAATTCAGCAGTTCCGTCGAAGTCAAAAGCAGATTGAGCTGTTACAGCAATAGTACCCCCAGAAATGTAGATATCACCGTTGGCATCAAAAGCATCTGTATCCCCACTACCAACCGCAACTTTCAAGTCACCACCAGTTACCTTGATATAGATATCAGATGAAGTTGTACTTGACGCGTTAATAGCATCATCTGAGCCATAGACATCAATTGTACCACCGTTGATAGTGATATTAGTTCCTTCCAAGGCTTCTACTGATTCTGATACTGTAATGGTACCTCCGTCAATTGTCAAAGCCGTCTCCGCTTTAATACCATCATCACCTGCTTTTACAGTAATTTCACCACCTGTGATAGTTGTATAACCTTTGGTAGTATCTGTATCATTTGTAGACTTGATACCATCACCACCTGCTGTGACATTGATTGTACCACCATTGATTGTCAATGAATCCTTGCCACGGATACCATCATCCACTGCAGTGACGGTAATGTTTCCTGAATTCACGACAAGGTCATCTGTCGATACGATGCCATCTTGGAAGTTGCCTTCAACGGTCAGGCTACCATTTCCTGTAATGGTCAAATCAGCTTCAACATGGATAGCCCCTTCAATATTGGTGTCTGTATGATTGCTGGTATCTTTCACTGTATTCGTCGTACCATCTTTGATTTCCAATTCAACATTGTCAGCATTAATAACATTGATTGCTGCAGTATCTGAACTTGAAATCTCAGCACCTGCTAGAATGATGCGAACATTGGCATCTGTTTCAACCGTTACACCAGCAGTTGTTGAACCTGTCAAAATGTAGGTACCACCCTCTGTAATTTTCAAGCCATCGTTTGAAAGTGTTACTTCTGTAGTAGGAAGGGCTGACCAGTCAATCGAAGATGATGATGAACTTGAGTCAGATGATGTGCTATTGCTGGAAGTAGTTGATGCACTTGATTGACTTGTAGCTGCAGAACTTGATGTTGTCATTGAACTAGAAGTTGATGAACATGCCACCAAGATACCGATACTCATCAACGTGACACCCGAATAAAGTAGTTTTTTAAAATTTGTTTTCATAAATAGATTCCTTTTCTTTCTTAGGAGGTTTTTGGATACCTTCCTGATATGCTCTTAGTTTACCTTCCCTACCTAAAAGAAAGATTAAAGATTACCAAAAGAAAACTTAAAGTCTGATTTTTACCAGTATGCTTGTACTACCTAGGCTCCTTCCACTACCGTCCATTCAACATTCGTTCCATGATTACCCTTCCCCTCAAGGAATACCCTATTAAAATTGGGTCCCCTGATGTAGACTGCCTGAATTTGAACTTACGTCCTTTCCTCTCTATTTGAAAATGAAAAGAATAAAAAGGAAAACAAAGTTATGATGCCAAATAGTAAATAATTACTCCTTATACCAAAGTTATCTGCGAAAATACCAGCTAGAAAGTCCGATACCATAAAACTAATGGAAATAAATAAATTATAGACCGACCATGATACTGCTCTATTTTTTTCTATCGAACTATTAAACATAGAATAAAAATGATTATTATAACTTGAATTGAGAACACGCATCAATAAAAATAATACAATTTCTATGAATACATTCGTTTGAAAAAACATAAAAATAGCTAGCACTGGTAGTAATAAACTGATTTCAAACTTCATTTTTAGGTAACTCCCCAAAGCCATAGCTATATTAAACATGAATAGTACTATGCCCAACATATCTAGTGAAAGTCCCTGTTCATTTAGAAAAATGCCTGCATAGGAATTGCTGATCATAATTAGAGTTGAGAATGCTACTCCTAACAGTAGTAAATACCATGGAATCGTTTTAACATCATCAAAGCTAAAAAATCTTGAATCATTAGGTAATTCATTTTTTATTTCAGGTAATTGTATCACATTTAAGAGGCTGAAAATGACAAATACAATCGAAATAATAATCGGATAAATATAATTCCTATTCAGTAGATAGGGAGATATAATTGTAATAATCGCTATAAAAATGTATTTTACCGTATTGAGGTATTTCAAAAAAGATTGATATACTAGCTCGTTGCCAATTAATTCAAAATTATAAGCATTAAGAACGCCTGAAGATAAGGATTCTGACAAGCCAAAAAATATCGCTGAAATATATATTATTTTTGATTGTCCTAACAGTAAGCAAGATAGGGCTAAAGTTAATAACAAATTTGATAAAATCAAAATTTTCTTATAGCCAAACTTACTTGAAAGAAAACTTAAAGGAATATCAAAAACTGAGCCGCATAACTCAGTAATCACTGATAAAGTAGCTATTTCTGTGAAAGAGAAGCCCAGATGCTTTAAGAGCAATACACCTATAAAATAGTAGGGCAATCCGGACAAAAATATATTCATCATGTATAAGTTCAAAAATCTTTTACTCATAATTGGCAAACTGAGTCTCTAAAATATTCTGGACTCTTCTCCTTGATCAAGTTAATATAGCAGCCACCCTCGCAAATTTTTAACAATCCACAAGATAAACACTTAGAATTCTTCGTTCTAAAAGAACGAATCCCTCCATACAACGGATCATCATACCAAACATCTAACAAATCTTTTTCAAAGGCATTCTGCTTAGTTTGATTAACTCCTAAAAAAGCAATGCAGGGCAAGATATCCCCATTAGACATTATTTCCATCTTAGTATATTTTGCACGACATCCATAATACATTTCGTCAAACTCTGAAAATTCAATTGAATTATTTATCAACTCTGGATAAGCGGTGAAAAGATGACATCCCTCAGTAGCAAAATTTAAATTTGCTTCACGTTGAGTTATATAATCTGTAACATACTCATTCAACCTTCTCAAATCAGCCAAATCGTATTTTTTCTTTATTTTCGTATATCCTGTTACCTCAGAATAATTAGCTACTGAAAACCTATCTATTTTATTCTCTATACAAAAATCAACCAATTCTATAATTTGCTCATAGCTTTGCTTTGTATACACTGCATTAATTCTACATTTTTTTCCAACCTCATTAAAGTACTTCGCTAATTTTATTTGTCTATCAGGTCTCACCCCCATTAATTCAAAATTTAATTTAGAATCTAAAGTCTGCAAAGATAAAACCGGTGTAATATATTTAGATTTAGCTAGAATTTCTACTGTACTTTTCTTTATTAATTGGGCATTAGTTGTTATAGTAGTCTTTATCTTTAGTTCCTCACAAGCTATCAACAAATTATCAATATCAAAATATCTAGTCGGTTCCCCTCCTAAAATTGAAACACTTAACACTCCATTATCTTTTGCTTGGCGCAAAATTCTTTCCCAATCTTTAGCAGGTTTGGCATTTCTATCTTCACGATTTGCTAAAAAACAAAAACCACATTTTAAATCACAGTACATACTGGGGTATATTACTAGTTCAAGCGGAAAACTCAGTATGTTATGTTTTTTTAATTTTGCTACATGCTTTCTCGCATTTTGAAGAGTCTCGTAAGGATTGTTCGATGAATCCTCAATATTATTATCAGAATAGATATTTAATGATAATGCTCTCTCTAGTTTCCCCATCTCAATTTCTTTTTTAAAAAAAGAAGTTGCAATTTCAATACCATGATTTTGAACTAAATATAGAAAGAAAGCCTCAGTCTCATCTAACTCTATTCTTTCAAAATTTGTTTTGTTTATTAAAATTCCACCAAACTTTTCTAATCTAAATAAAATATCTTCTGAAATTGTCCTCATCTTGAACACCTCTTTAAAAAAGCAGAGGAAAATAACCTCTGCTTAACCTATGTATAAATTACTTTATACATGCCAACCGTCGCCTTTTGCCATAGCACTAGACTCAAGGACTTTTTCAAGTTCTTTTGACATAATTGCTACTCCTTTCGAACGTGATACTGTAAGTATATTCTTTTAAATCAATTACAATAAAATGTTCCCATATATGCCAATTAACTATTTTCTGTTAAAATTTTTTTCAAATGTTCTTCATAAATCTGTGCCACATGATCACTACCTGCTAATTTCATCGCTCCAATACACTTCCTCATTTCCACAATCGCAAATTTACTTCCAGTTTTGCGATAGCGATAAAGATTTTGAGCATAGAGAAAAACAAGTCTCTCATAAATTTCTGTTTCGATAAAAAAGCACTGTTTCAATTGCTTCTCAAAATACAAAGCATCTATAAGATTTTGCCGTTCGATACAGGTGATATAGGCATTAAGTAACATCGTAGAAATAAGACGACGATTATTAGGGATTTCTTTAAAAAAGTCTGACCGTCTAGACATTTCCCTCGCTAATACTATGAAAACATCATATTTCAAGACATCTAAAGTATTCATGAAAATCAAAAGTTCATAATAGCCCCAGTATTCCACACTAAATAAATAGTCAGTTAATTCATCTAAGTCTTTATCATTGTAATAATTTTCCCCTGACAAATCTTGCAGGCGAATCTTTAATAAAATGATATTGATGTGATAAAATTTCTCCCGTTTATCCTCCGATTCTATCTGAGAATAAAGAAGTTTTTTCATGCCTTCGACATCACGAGTAGATACATAATAACGTACTTTTGACAGGAGCTCATTTAGTTCATCTCTATGAAAATCATGAACCGCATACATAAATTCATCGATCGGCATGTTAATTTCATCCAATATGAGTAAGAACTTTGAAATCGTTAAGTCAGTCTCTCCTTTCTCAAATCGAGAGAGCTGAGACGTTGAGATACCAACCTTTGCGACATCTTTTAATTTTAATCCTCTCGATTCTCGAAACTTTTTAAAAATTTCTCCAAAATTTTTCATCTCTCCTCCTCCATCACGCATATATGGGAATAATTTTTGTTTGATCCTATAATAGCATACAATAAAGAAAAATAAAAGTGAGGATTATCACATGAAAAAATACCATTTATTAACTCTTCTTTTTGTTATTTTAGAAGGAATTATCGTCATCGGTGTAGGATAAAATCGAGTAAGAGCTACTCACCACCCCCTCTCACACCACCGTACATACCGTTCGGTAAACGGCGGTTCAACTAATTTTTAACGCATGTCGTTCTAGATAATAATCTAAGTAAGAAGCCAGTCCATGTTTAGCGAGGACTGGTTTTGATATGGCACATTTCAATACCGACTTCTGAGCCACTAATGGATAACGGTCACCCTATCCAGATACTTTATTCGCTATATACGCCTTATACTAAATTAGAATCAAATTTCACAAACCGTTCCGGCATAGCTACCAACAACTATTCATTACATTTTGCAAAGTACTGAAACTAGAAAATTTTTAGGTAGTTTATCATTAAATTTACATATCTGATATAAAAATTTCCAATTATACTCATTTTGATTTTATACTCAGTTAAAATCAAAAATAGCGGAAGTCCAGTCTCTATCTACAATTGATTTGAGTTGATAAGCGGTTAAGGTTTGAATAACCTCTTGAAGTTTATCGATTACCTCATTTAAGGTCCTAAATACTTTATTCTTGAAACCAAGTTTACGAATCTCAGTCCAGACTTGCTCAATAGGATTCATTTCAGGTGTGTAGGGTGGAATGAAGGTAAATTCAATATTCTTAGGGATATTTAAGGTCTGAGATTTATGCCAGATGGCATTATCCATGACTAAAACAATATAATCTTCTGGATAAGCTGCCGATAGTTGGCGTAGAAATGCATTCATCCAATCACTATTACATCCGCCTGCTATGATGAAAAACGAGTCGCCTGTATGGGCATCCACAGCTCCATAACAATAGCGGTACTCACGAATATGATGACTTGCTACGTGAGGACGATAACCTTTAGGAGACCAACACGAGCCAAGTTTACTGATACGCCCAAAACCCGCCTCATCTTGATACATAAGGCGGATTTTTTGATATTCTTTTCCATCAATAAAGCGCTTACTCGTTCTCTCCTCGAATAAAGATTTTATTTTTAGACGCTAAAATGGTTTCGGCGTCTGCTTTTTTCGGATATTGGGGACGTGGGCTAACTTTTGTTGCTTACTGCGTAAGCTTTATTTCCCCTCTCAAAGAATCTTTTGATTCTTTGACCCATCCATGACGTTTCAATAGTTGGTAAAAAACGTCTTTAGTCGTTGCGTAACCAAGTTTATCTTGATAGGCTTTAAAGAGGGTGTTAACAGTAACGAATTCTCCATTCAAAGAGGAAGAGAGATGCTCTTTAAGGAAAACTTCTTCCTCCTCATGCGTCATATACGAACGGCGGCGACCACCACGATTTTCCTTTAAGAGGGCTTCTAAGCCACCACTTAGATAGCGATTCAATAAGTTTCGGACTGTCTGATGGACAAAACCTACTGATTTAGCTACGGATGTTAAATTATGGCATTCAGAATAAAGAATGAGTGCCTGGATTTTTCTATGATGCGGAGCATTATTTTTATCTTTAAGTGCTTGCTTTAATTCTTCAACTTGTGTCTGGGTAAATTCTTTTGTCATAATACTATCATATCGCTATTTTTGATTTTTGTTAAGTATTAGGTCTCGACCTCACGATAGTCAGACTTGGGAGTCGCTATTGGGTTCATGGGCTGTGGGTGCCCACAGAGGACTTGCTCCTCCGATTTACGACATACCGATGTACTCAAAGTGCTTAGGAACTACAAAAGGCCGGGAAACCCAGCCTAGGAATAATCATTGATAAAATCTATAGCTTAACCCAATGCAAGCTTTTCAACTCAAGCAAGGGGGATGTTTCAGGATTAGTATCCGATTCAGAAATCCGTTTCAATCCTGGAATCATTGCATTGTACTGATAAATCCGGTATACTCCACCCCCTTCAAATAAATAGGTTCCATCCTGTAAGGGACGAAGAATGGCATCCGGGCCAATTTCAAAACCAATATTTCGGAAATTATCTACTAAACGAAAATTCTCCCCAGATAGCTGCGTGTAAAGATCAATGAGGATATAGTCACCAGATTTATTCAAGGCTATGAGCAATTCCTCTGTCCCATTTTGATCAATATCGTATAGGCTATAAAATGCTCCGCTGTATTCTTGGCCTTGACTCGTCAGTAAACTTAGATAACTACTAACCTCGTCCTGATTAATCGCTTCAGAAACCTGACCTAAATTGGCTTGGTAACGATCGATAACGGACTGGTACACAGTCGGTATCGCCTGAGTATTTGTAGAAGATGCTTCGGTTTGTGAGTCTGAACTAGATGTAGTCTCTGAGGAAGACTCTGAGGTAGATTGTTGGTCCGAACTAGTTGTAACTTGGCTCGATGAACTAGTATTGGAAGTTTCATCCTCCTTGGTCTGAATGGATTGACATGCTGCTAATAACACAACCGTGGATACCAACATTATACGACTAATAAACTTTTTCATAACTTCCTCCTGTGCTCTATCTTTGGTCTTAGTATAACATCTTTCCGAGGGCTTGTAAACGCCACCATATTTGGACAAAGCATCCGAGCCAGAAAAAGCCGAATGTTTCCATCCGACTTTTGTTGTTAATCTTTCTGATCAAGAGCACGCAACATTTGGTCAATTTTATTGCCGTACTCAATTGATTGGTCTTTTTCAAAGACTAAATCCGGAATTTTATAAAGGGTTAACTTACGACCAAGTTCTCTCTTAATGGTTCCCGTCGCTTTTTCAAGACCCGTTTGTACTTTTTGATTATCGGATGCCAAATTACTCATGATTGTGTAGTAAACCTTGGCCATTGACAAATCGCCGACCATCTGAACATCTGTAATGGTCACTCCCTGCACACGTGGATCACGAACTTTCTTTTGCAAAATCTCATTGACTTCGCGCTTGATTTCCATCCCGACACGGTCTGTACGAAAATGATTCGCCATATTCTCTCCTTTCTTAGATGATAGAAAAGCTGAGTTTCCCCAGCTTGAATAATCCAAGTAGATTAAAAACTATTGCTTTAAAACCTACTAAAATCTATTAAATTATCACTTCCTCGACAAAATCACTTGTCTATGACTTTGACAATGAGAAAATATTATTTTTTGATTTCTTCCATGATGTAAGCTTCAATGGTATCATCAACTTTCAAGTCGTTGTAGTTCTCAATCATCAAACCACCCTCTTGGGCATTACCAACTTCTTTCACGTCATCTTTATAGCGTTTCAAACTAGCTAGTTTACCATCAAATACTACAACACCATCACGGATAACTCGAACACTTGAATCACGGGTAACCTTACCACGTACGACCATAAATCCACCGATCGTTCCAACTTTGGATACCTTGAAGGTTTCACGAATGATTGCCTCACCAATGATTTTTTCTTCATATTCTGGATCAAGCATACCTTTCATGGCATCTTCCATCTCTTCGATAACCTTGTAAATGATGCTGTGAAGACGTACTTCAACATCATCTGCTTCAGCTTGGCTACGCGCTTCAGCTGTTGGACGAACGTTGAAACCAATCACAAGAGCATTTGAAGCTTCCGCAAGAGTAATATCTGATTCATTGATAGCACCAACTGCAGAGTGGACGATATTGACACGTACTCCCTCGACTTCAATCTTTTGAAGCGATGATGCAAGAGCTTCAACTGAACCTTGTACGTCGGCCTTGATAATTACATTAACTGACTTAACCTCACCTGCTTTAAGGGTATCAAAGAGGTTTTCAAGACTAACTCGTTGCGTTGCTTGACGCTGTTTAAGAAGAGCACGTTTAGCACGTTCTTCACCTGCTGCACGCGCAGATTTTTCATCTTCATAAACCGCGAAATGGTCGCCAGCCATTGGTGTTTCGTTCAAACCAGTAATCGAAACCGGTGTAGATGGTCCAGCCACCTTGACACGACGACCTAAGTCATTGGTCATAGCCCGAACACGTCCGAAGGTATTACCGACAACGATTGGGTCTTGAACATTAAGTGTCCCTTGTTGAACGAGGAGGGTTGCGACAGCGCCTTTACCTTTGTCCAAATGCGCTTCGATAACTGTACCAATCGCACGAACAGTTGGGTCTGCCTTCAGTTCTTGGATTTCAGCGACCAAAAGAACAGTTTCCAACAATTCATCAATGTTTTGGTTAAACTTAGCTGAGATTTCTACAAATTCAGATTCTCCACCCCAAGCGGTTGAGATAACACCGTGCTCAGCCAATTCACCGATGACACGCTCTGGGTTTGCACCTGGCTTGTCAATCTTGTTGATAGCTACAATGATTGGCACATTAGCTGCTTTTGAGTGGTTGATAGCCTCAATCGTTTGTGGCATGACACCATCATCTGCTGCAACGACTAGGATGGTCAAGTCGGTAACAGATGCACCACGTGCACGCATAGAAGTAAAGGCCGCGTGTCCTGGAGTATCCAAGAAGGTAATTTTCTTACCAGCTTCCTCAATTTGGTAGGCACCGATATGCTGTGTGATACCACCAGCTTCCCCAGTAGCAACACGAGAATTACGTAGGGTATCCAACAAGGTTGTTTTACCATGGTCAACGTGTCCCATGATAGTCACAACAGGTGGGCGTTCTGTCATCTCTTCTTCATTGAGGTAGCCCTCTTCTACGAAGAAACGCTCAATATCTGCGTTATCGACCTCTACCTTTTCTTTCGCTTCAATACCATAATCAACCATGAGGAGTTCGATAGTATCTCCATCCAAAGATTGGTTTTGAGTCGCCATAACTCCCATAAGGAAGAGTTTTTTCACAATTTCAGCAGGTTCACGTTTGATCCGTTTTGCAATTTCTGCGACGGTCATGCCAGCAGTGTATTCAAATTCAGTTGGCAATTCGTGGAACTTGCGTTCTGTGACAGGTTTGGCAGGTTGGTTAGCCTTGCCTTTTTTATTTTTCTTGTTGTTATTCCAGTTACTTGTTCTTTGATTTCTCACTTGATTTTGACTATTTCGATTTCTTTGTTGTTTCCGTGGACCATCTTCTTCGTCACTATTAAAGTCACGTTTTTTATCTGGTCGAGCTTGTTTCTTACGACGGGTATCTACAGTAGTTTCTGCAACTTGCTCTGGTACCGATGCAACAGGTGCAGGCTTCACAAATGGTTTGCTTTCCACAACCGGTTCTTCAAACTTAATTTCTTTTGGCTTCTTAGGTTGCTTTTTAGCTTCCTGAGCCTGACGAAAACGTTCTTCACTGGTACGAGCATACTCCGCATTTTGTTCTGCTTTCAAAGCAGCAGCACGCGCTTTGAAGTCAATTTTAGGTCCTGCTGGTTTTGCAACCGCTCTTTGTTCAAAGCGAGCTGACTGACCTGAACGGTTGTCCTGACGACGGTTGTCACGATTATCGCGACGATCACCAAATCGGTTGTCTTTCCGCTCTTCTGAACGCTGGTCACGACGATTGTCGCGTCGATCATTTCGCTCATTGTTTGAACGTCCCTGACCTTGTTGACGGTTGTCACGACGGTCCTGACCAGATTTAGCTTGACCACCTTTTCCTTGACCCTGAGCTCGCTTAGCAGCCTGCTCTTTGGCCCGTGCTTCACGCTCTGCCTTAAAGTTTCGACTCTGTGGACGATGTGGAACTGATTGTACTGCGCTTGCCGCAACTTCTTCTTTTACTACTGGCTGTGTTTCCTTAGCTTTTTCTACCTTAGCTGTTTCCACTTTTGGAGTTTCATCAACCTTCTCAGGCTTGCTAACTTTTGCCGCAACTTTAGTTGCCTCTGATTTTTGTCCCCCAAAGCTTTCTGCAAGGCGTTTAGCACTTGCTTCATCTACGCTTGAAGCATGACTTTTGACTTCAAAACCCAATTCTTGAGCTTTAGCAACAACTTCCTTACTGCTTACGCCTAATTCACGGGCTATTTCATTCAATCTCTTCTTAGACAATGCCTTGTCCTCCTGTTCTATTCCATAATAGACCTCATCTTCTTTGTAAATCCAGCGTCTGTCACTGCAAGAACTTTTCTAGCCTTGCCGACAGCTGCACTCAATTCCAGTGTTGAAAACACTGTTACAACTTCTACTTGATAGGTATGACTTTTATCTGTTACTTTTTTACTTAAATTTCCAGCAGCATCTTCGGCTAAAAACACCAACTTTGCCTGCCCTTTTTGAATAGCTTCAACAACCAGGTCCTCACCCGAAACCAGGCGACCAGCTCGCTGGGCCAAACCTAATAAATTTAAGATTTTCTGTCTCTTATTCGAGTCCAAGTTCTCTCCTCTTGATCTTATGATCAACATAGGCAATTAATTCATCGTAAAATTCTTCGGCCACTTCCATACTAAAGGAACGATCGAAGACACGACGTTTCTTAGCTTGGCTTGCCTCATCATTGTCAAGCTTGATGTAAGCTCCACGACCATTTGCCTTGCCTGTTGGATCGATAAATACTTGACCTTCTTTATTTTTTACAATACGGAGCAAATCCCGTTTGTCGATGATTTCACCGGACACCACAGACTTGCGCAAGGGTATTTTTCTAGCTTTTGCCATGGTTGCTCCTTTTGTTCTATTCTTGTTTTTCTGTAAATTCTTCCGCGACTTCTTCTACAAGCTCTTCTGCCGCATATTGAGCAGCCTCAATTGCTTCATACTCCGATGCTGACTTGATGTCGATACGGAATCCTGTCAAATGCGCTGCCAAACGAACGTTTTGACCACGACGACCAATTGCCAATGACAACTTATCATCTGGTACAACGACTGTAGCATGTTTCCCATCTTCCGTGTCAAACAATACTTGGTCAACTTCAGCAGGTGCAAGGGCATTGTAGATAAATTCCGCTTCATCTGCGACCCACTCGATGACATCAATATTTTCCTCAGTAGGAATCATACGGTCATTCTTAGCATCATAACGAGCTGGGTGGAACTTACTAGTGATTTTCTTAATATTTGAACCACCACGACCAACGATAGTACCAATAGCATCTACGTTTGGATTATGGCTACGAACAGCCACTTTCGTACGATCTCCAGCTTCACGGGCAACACTCATGATTTCAACTGTTCCATCGTATACTTCTGGAATTTCCTGTTCCATGAGACGTTTGATCATTTCTGGATGGCTACGGCTGACAAATACGTTAACACCACGACCATTGTCTTCTACCTTGTAGACATAGACTTCAATACGATCATGAGATTGGAAAACCTCACCAGGAATTTGGTCTTGTTTTGACAATTGTGCTTCAATCGTACCAAGGTTGACATAGATAAAGCGATTATCAAAACGCTCTACCGTACCTGACATAATCTCATTTTCATGTTGCTTGTAGGTATTGAAGGTAATGGCACGCTTTTGTTTGCGCATTTTTTCCATGATGGTCTGCTTAGCTGATTGGGCTGCTACACGTCCAAATTCCGCTGGGTCTTCTTGGAATTTAATTTTGTCACCCATTTCATAAGCTGATGAAATAGCCAAGGCATCTTTTAGACTAATTTCTAGTCGGCTATCAAATACTTCATCTACTACTTCACGAACAGTAAATACATGGAAATCGCCTTTTTTCTCGTCAAATTCGATCACTGCTGATTCTGATTGACCATAACGGCGTTTATAAGCTGAACGAAGCGACTCTGTAACTGCATCAATGATATCCGCTTTGTTAATACCCATGTCTTCCTCTAAAATACGGAAGGCTTCTAGCATTTCTTTACTCATGTTGTTTTCCTTTTGCGCTCAAAAGGTCCTTTCTTAAAGTCTAATATCTTTATAAAATACTCATGAAAGAGCATTATAACTTAACAGCCAAACGGGCCTTAGCCACCGTCTGGTAAGGAATAGTCACTTCCTTCTTACGAGTTTTATCCATATACTCCATAATCAGGTCTGTTCCATCAAAGGAGAGCAACGTTCCTTCAAAAACCTTGATTTTATCAATTGCCTGATAGAGTTTGACATGGATGTACTTTCCGACTGCCTTCTCAACAGCATCTGCCGTTTTTAAAGGACGTTCCAAACCTGGACTTGTTACCTCCAGCATGTATTGGTCTGGAAATGGGTCTGGCTTGATAGTGTCCAAAATCGGACTGATCTTTTCGGATAAATCTGCCGTATCTTGAAGGGAAATTCCACCCTCCTTATCGACAAAAATCGATAGGACATAGTCACCGCCCATTTTACCATATTCCACATCTACCAACTCGTAAGGAGTTTGAATAGCGGGGGTAATTGCTGCTGTGACCAATTCAATAATTGATGACATAAACACCTCCTATTTTTATAGTCGCTAGAAATACATTACTCAAATAGTTCGCACTATCCAGGACTCTCTATTTCCTTTGACAGTAAACTCCCTTGTACTATCATTCTATATACAGAAATCCGTGTACAGGGAAAGGGTTGACTGACGCCAACCCCTTTTCTCATTATTCACTTACACTATTCTATCATATCTATCCCTATTTGTAAAGGAAAACGATAAGACCAAACATTGTAAACGTTATCCATTTTTAATTTCATCTTCTATAACTTGAAATTGGGGAATCTTTCAGTTATACTATCCTTGGAGGTGCATCATGAAAAAAGAAAGTATATTATTCACACTTTGTCTAGTGTTTCTCACCATTACCCTCGCTGTCTTTCTCTTTGTTGATAGCCATTTAACATATGGTTTAGAGTTTCTGAAACCAGTAGCCTATTTACTCGTAGGCTCAGCCATTACCGCCTGCATCATTTATCTGATTCATTTTACCAAAGAAAAATAAGGAGTCCAAATGGATTCCTTATTTGCTTTTCTAATTAAAATCTTGCTTCCACACGATAGATGACTTGACCCTTGTTTGAGAATTTCTCCTCATACTCTGTCATAACGTTACCTTCCAAACCATCCGCATGCAAATCTAGCCAAACTTGCTTCAAGACCATGCCATATTGAGAAAAACTAGCCAGGCTATACTCAAACAGACCACGATTATCTGTTTTGAAGTGGATTTCTCCCTTCTCAGGTAGGATTTCCTTGTAGGTATCCAAGAATGACTTGTAGGTCAAACGGCGTTTCTCATGACGTTTCTTAGGCCATGGATCTGAAAAATTCAGATAAAGCTGATCTATTTCTGCCGGTGCAAAATAGTTGGTCAAACTCGAGCCATCCACCTGCAATAATTTTATATTTGGTAAGCCAGCTTCAAGCACACGGTCCAAGGCATAGCTTAACACGGTCATTTGAATATCAATACCAATATAGTTAATATCTGGATTTTGCGCAGCCATACCTGTGACAAAACGACCTTTACCAGAACCAACTTCTATGTGGATAGGATTATTGTTTCCAAAAATCTCTGCCCATTTCCCCTTACACTCCTCTGGATTGGAGATAACATACTGGGGATTGTTTGCTAGAAGCTCACTCGCTCCCTTACGATTTCTAACTCTCATACTTCCTTATAGAAACTCTGACGGAATTGCCGTAGAGCATAAATTTCTTTATTTGCAGCCAAAACATTGTAGCTTTCTACATGCTTAGCTATTTGGTTTAGATAGCCAAGCTGGCCATACCAATAAACCTTATTTAATACTGTGCTGTTATATTTGTAGCCATAAGCCCGAAGCCACTCTTCCCAGGACTGACGAGGAATATAATGCGTCAAAATATAGGCAACATCCAACATCCGATCCGTTACACAAGCGGTCTCCCAATCTGTCAAATACACCAAACCAGACGTCGTTTCTACCCAGTTACTATGATGCAAATCTCCGTGAACAAATGTTGCCACCTCTTGACGGAATCTTGGTAGATTATTCAATAAATCTTGACAGATAGATTGCAGATAAGAATTCTGTCCCAATCTAGTTGGCGCCTCTTTTTGCCAACGATAAACCAAATCCTGAGGTTCCATATAGGTATAATTCATCTGCAAAGCCTGATTGAGCAAAATGCGAGAATAGTGCATTCTCACCAGTATTTGACGAATCTGTTTACTAGTCATATCTTGACGCTCCAAGGTACGACCATTCAACCATTCCTGCTCTACACGATGCCCCATTCCTACTTCACGATTTGCTGACAAAACGGGTGGTGTAATTTGCTCACGCGCAAGAGCAGACACTATCGGAGGCATCTCATACTTCACAAAGACTGGCGTTCCGTCTGACCGTAGGCCTTTAAACGCTTTGCCACTATTTCCTGCAATAGACTGTAATTGTAGCCCACTGGTATCAAACTGCATGCCTTTCCTCCTTTAAAAATTCCTTACTATTTTACTAATTTTCGTCTATTTAGTCAATCAATTTTTTTAATTTTAGAGGCAAATATATTTCATGCAAGAAAATCCCCACGAGAAGTAAGACGACTACCATCGCATTCTCTTTAGAAAATAGCAGAGCAAAGCCCAATTCCACCAGTAATAGACTATATAAAATCACTCTAAGCAAATTCTGAAGACCGATTTTCTTGGAATCTTTCTCCAGAGGATACAGTTGTGTTACATATTGATAATCATAATGCTTGTAAAGCCCCAACAACTGGAAGACAAGCAAATAATGAAAGACTAGAACTAGGCCGATGGATAACCACGATTCTTCAATGGCAAATAGGGACAAAATCGCCAACAACAGTAGACGTATCGTCAAGCCCAAGTAGTCTCCTGAACGCAAGAAAGCCCGTAAGTAGAGATAAAACCAAGTCTGTCTCGACTTGACGAGACGCAAGATTCCATTGAGATAGCTTCTCGGTTTAACAGTCGTACTGATTCCTTTAACCGTCGTAAATAAGGCAAAGAAACGTAAAATAGACTGTTTCCTTTTTTGTTCATCTTGAACAGCCTTAGACCAGTCCAATACTCCCTGTGACTGATAAGCCACTAATTGGCGCTTGACAAAAAGACATTTTAAAACCAACAAAGTAAGAAGACCAGCTACAATCATCCACACCGGTAAACCCAGTTTCAAATAGATTGGTAACAAAACAAGCTGAACCACCACCTGTATAGAGGACCAAAACAAGACCGTGCGTCTGGCTGCACCCTCGAGTCCTTGCAGAATATCTTTTTCCTTAGTCAATAGGAAGATTTGATCAGCTTCTTCTAGATAAGTCGCAATTCTTCCGGACACTAGTACCAGTAGACTGATTGCAATAACCACAAAAATAATCGGCAACGGATTCTCAGGGAATGACAACAATAATTGACGGTATTGCAAACTCAAAAAGCCTAGTAAAACCATGAGAACCAAAACAAAATGGTCATTCAGAACATAGCGCAGATACTTGGAACAACGATTTAAAAAATCTAGTCGGCGTTGTTGAAACAATTCTTTCATCCAGCCACTCCTTCTTGCGTCAAGGCCAGATAAATTTCATTCAGACTTGCACCATCCATACCAAATGCGCTTTGTAGCTCCTCCAAATTTCCAGTTGCACGGACCTGTCCCTGATGTAAAATCACAAAAGAGTCGCACATTTTCTCAGCTGAGTCAAGAACGTGAGTGGACATGAGGATTGAAGTGCCCTTAGATTTTTCTTCCTCCAAAAGAGCGATCAAGTCAGAGATAGCCACAGGGTCTAATCCCAGAAAAGGCTCATCAACAATCAATAGACTCGGCTCCACCATAAAAGCACAAATAATCATGACCTTCTGCTTCATTCCCTTTGAAAAATTGACAGGAAACCAGTCCAATTTCTCATCCAAGCGAAACAGTTTTAACAAGTGCTCGACACGTCCCCAAGCTTGCTCCCAGGATAAATCATAGGCCATTGCTACCACTTCCAAGTGCTCTTTGAGGGTTAGTTCTTCATACAAACTTGGTGTTTCAGGGATAAACCCAATCTTCTTCCGATAATTTTCAGCCCCTTGTAGCAAAGTTAGGCCGTCAATTGCAATCTGTCCCTGATAGGGGGTCAAAAGACCGATAATTTCCTTAATAGTCGTTGATTTCCCTGCACCATTTAAACCAATTAGACCAACTAATTGACCATCCTCAACGGTAAAAGATACATCTTTCAAAACTGGGATATTGACATATCCTCCAGTTACATTTTTTACTTCTAACATACATTTCTTCCTACAATTTGATATAATTATTATAACAAAAATCCTAGAAAGAGGTTGCCATTATGTCGGATTGTATTTTTTGCAAAATTATCTCTGGAGAAATACCAGCTTCAAAAGTCTACGAAGATGACCAAGTACTAGCCTTTTTAGACATCACTCAGGTCACAAAAGGACACACATTGGTTGTCCCTAAAAAACACTACCGAAACGTGCTTGATATGGATAAGGAAGCTGCAGCCACACTCTTTTCTGTTGTGCCAACCATCGCTCGTCAGTTAAAAGAAAAACTTGGAGCTAGTGGTCTAAACATCGTTAATAATAACGAGGAGGCCGCTGGGCAAACCGTCTTTCATACACACATTCATCTCTTACCACGCTTTAACAATCAAGATGGATTGAGCATTCAATTTAAAGCCAACGACCCTGACTTCCCAGCCCTGGCTCAACTGGCACAAGATCTCTATCTAGGAGAATAATATGAAACTTCGTAATATCATTTTAGCCGTAAGCGCCGCTACCGCCAGCTTCCTTGCAGTCACGCATCGGGATAAAATCGCTAAAGAAGTACAGGAAACCAAACAACTTCTATCAGATATTCAATTGAGCAAGGACAATATTCAGGAACAACTTGCCATTATCCAAAGTTTTCAAGAACCCTTGCAGGAAATGGCTTCTGACTTACAATATAAGACTCGAGTCTATCAGCAAAGTATTGCAGGAAACTTGGAAGAAATCCAACAGATTCTCAAAAAATACCAGAATGAGAATAGCACAAGACTAGGCAAAAAAACCAGCGCCACTTCTTAGAGTTCGTGTCAACGTCTCAGCGCAGTGGTTGATTGGGTTTAACAGTCTAGTGGACTGTTTGAACTCGCCTTGCCTGATTTTGTAAAAGTGACTTGCTTTGCAAGTATTATCTCCCACCTTGCACAGTCCATTGACTGTGCAAGCAATCTGGGGGTACGAACAGTCCAGTGGACTATTCGTACCTGAGCCTGAAAACAAAAAAGCGAAGTACATCAGCTGGTCACCTAGAAATAAGAAAGCATTGAGTTATGCCTGCGGCTCATTGCCTCGTACTAAAAGCAAACTAAAAGCCCATAAAAATAGAGGTTGCTTACAACCTCTATTTTTATGGGCTTTTATACTCGCTCGTCAAAGTATAGTCGAATGAATTAGCTTTCAGACAAGGAACTGAGGTGCAGGCTGCTAGAACAGCCTAGAGGCTGTTCTAGGTTGGAGATAAGACTTGCGAAGCTAGTTACTTTCGTAGAGTACGGCAAGCCGAAAGTGACGATGTATCAAAGTTAATTCAAATGACTATAATAAAAGAAAAACTGAATGACAACATTATTGTGACCCGTTTTCATCACCAAGTACTGGCTCTGTTGAAAAATCGGTTACCTGCTCTTCTGTTGTCACAGTCGTAGTAGCCGATGGACTCCCTATTTCTGGATCCAAGCTTTCTGCCCATGGACTTGCTTCTAACAACAAGAGATTTGTATATACATCATAAACGTTTATTGGACTTGGCAATCCCATCTGTCCTTCGTAGACCTTCACGTTTGTGACTAAGCCGGTATTTTCTTCTAAGCCGATAGATTTTTTCAAAATATTTTGCATTTCCAATAGGTGTTCGCTGGTTGGTAATTGATAATAGATTGCATCAACCATTTGATCCACACCGCGCAACTGATAGGAATTCAACTTGGAGACAGAGTCCTTGTACCCCAAGAGATTTGGAATTGTCGCAGGACTAATCTCAATGTTGGTTCGCATATTATTAGAAATGGCAGTCAGAATCTTCTTATACTGGGTAAAACCGTCTAACTGAAGGAGTTTTTTTATAATAGCCGTTATAACTTCACGTTGACGTCTCTGACGACCAATATCCCCCTCAGGATCATCATAGCGCATCCGAGCATAAACCAGCGCCTGTTCCCCATTTACCAACTGTTTCCCCGGCTGAACAATAGAGGTGTAGGCAGGCTCATGTTCCGAAATGGATATAGGGAAGCCAAGAGTATTGTTTACCTCAATACCTCCAACCGCATCAACAAGCTCAACCAGACCATCCATATTTATTTCGATATAGCGGTCAATGGTAATATCCATCATCTTTTCGATCGTGGCAATGGCCATCGGTGCCTGTCCGTAGCTATAAGAATGATTTAGTTTTTCAACCGTTCCTGAAGACTCCCCATTCGCTTCTGCAATCTCAACCATAATATCACGAGTCAAGCTCATCATATTGGTTTCCTTAGTCTTGGGATTAACAGTTACCAAAATCATCGAATCACTACGGCCACCCTCCCAATCTCCCCCGCGGGTCGCTTGGTCCATATCCACCCCCATCAGTAGGATAGTTAGGGGCTCTGTCGCATCAATAGGAGTGATTTCTTCCTCTCCATCTAGCTGCTTATAGGTTTTTGAAATAGTACCTGTAGAAAAATTTAACAAGCTGGCCCCGTATATTAAGCCGGCACCTAGTGTTAAACCAACAATAGCCAAAGACATTAAGAATATTTTTTTTCCAATTGTCATACTTCACCAATTAACTTGCCCATATAATAAAGATCAAGCCATTCTCCTTCATCTGTTCTAGCCCCACGTATCTGGGTTCCTTCAATGTTGAATCCTAGTTTTTGGTATAAATGTACTGCCGCCTCATTGCGAACCTGAACCGTTAATTCCAAACGCTTCAATACATCCATTTCCTCTGCCCAATGCAATACTTCCTCCAGTAAAATCGTCCCTAGACCGTGACCCCAGTAGGCTTTTTTTACTGCAATAAAAATATTTCCGATATGGCTAATGCGAAACTGCTTAGAGGACTTAACAGAAATTGCGCCGACGACTTCCGAACCAACCTTAGCCAACAGGCACAATTCACGAGGATTTTCAATTCCTGCTTCGAAGATGGTCTCCATTTCATCAACACTAAATCGAAAACCAGTCTCATCCATGACCAGATAATCCGTTTCTCTAGCAACTTGATTCATAAAATCAATAAAAGCTGCTGCATCAGCTGGTTCAGCTTCACTAAAATACACTTCTTTTTCAGACATTTTGGAACTCCTTCGCTAAATCGCTACTTTGAGCCCCATGAGATTCGACTGTCAATCGTCGACCATCTCCCTCTTTCTCTATACGAATGAGCAAATAGTCATCAAATAGACTGACATCCAGTAATTCTCCCCACTCGATAACCGTTAGACCTCCTCCATAGAGAAAATCATCCAAATCAATCGAGTCAGGGTCATCTCCAATTCGATAAACATCTAAGTGATAGAGTGGCATGGTCCCCTCATACTCTCGCACAATCGTATAAGTAGGACTCTTAATCATCTGTTCAATTTTTAATCCCTTGGCCAAACCCTTGGTCAGAGTTGTTTTCCCAGCACCCAAATCCCCTGATAATACTAGAACTTGATTTGGCTTACAGGCTTTTCCAATTCTCTCACCAATGGCAATCAATTCATTTTCATTCTGACTATACATGTCTTTAATTATACCATAGCCCCAGTAGTTTGTCATAGGTCTACTGGAAATTGTAGACAAATCAACAAAAAAAATCGCAAGCCAGAGCCTGCGATTTTGTTTATTCTACGCTGAAAAGATATGGGTAGACTGGTTGATTTCCTTGATGGATTTCAACCTCAACATCTTCAAATTGTTCTTCTAGCTGCTCAGCAAGAGTTTGAGCGAGTTCCTCATTACCATCTTCACCGATATAGATCGTTACGATTTCACTATCTTCATCGAGCATTTTCTCAAATGTAGCGACAAGTGTTTCCATCATATCTGGATTAGAAACCACAATCTTGCCATCAACCATACCAAGGTTGTCATTCTCATGGATTTCAAGACCGTCAATGGTTGTATCGCGGACTGCAGTTGTCACGCTACCACTTTTCACCTCTGCGAGAGATGCCGTCATCGCTTCAAAGTTGCTTTCCAAATCACGACTTGGATCAAAAGCAAGCAAGCTAGTAAAACCTTGTGGTAGGGTCTTAGTTTCCACAACCTTAACCGCAACTTCTGCAACCTCAGCAGCCGTCTGAGCAGCCATCAAGATATTTTTGTTGTTTGGCAACAAGATGACATTGCGGGCATTGACCAATTCAATAGCATTGACAAAATCTTCTGTTGATGGGTTCATGGTCTGACCACCTGAAATCACATAGTCAACACCTTGTGATTTGAAGATTTCTGTCAAACCTTCCCCAGCAGCTACCGCAATAATAGCATACTCTTTTTGTTCAGCCGGTTTTTGGAAACTTTCTTCTTTCTCAACCTGAGCTTCATGTTGCTCACGCATATTGTCCACTTTTACCTTGACCAAGCTACCATATTGAAGACCCGCTTGCATGACCAAACCTGGATCTTCTGTATGGACATGGACTTTAACGATTTCATCATCGTTGACCACAAGGAGGGAATCTCCAAGGTCGTTAAGGTAGTCACGGAATTCTTCATAATCAAAGTCCTTGACATAAGTAGGACCCTGGCGAAGAGCTACCATGATTTCTGTACAGTAACCAAAGGTAATATCTTCAGTCGCTACATGACCTGCAACTGACTTGTGGTGCTCAGCATTAATCATTTCAGACATAACAGCAGGTGTCGCCTCAAAATCTTCCGAAGCAATATACTCACCCGTCAAAGCTGACAAGAAGCCTTCATAAATGTAAACAAGACCTTGTCCACCTGAATCGACAACACCAACTTCCTTCAATACTGGAAGCATCTCTGGCGTTTTCTTAAGAGCACGATTAGCACCATCAAGAGTGGCACGCATGACCTCAACCGCATCATCAGTCTCTTCTGCCTTTTTCAAAGCTGCAGTGGCTGCCCCACGCGAAACAGTAAGAATTGTACCTTCAACTGGTTTCATTACAGCCTTATACGCCACCTCAACACCATGTTGGAAGGCTTGCGCCAAATCCTTACCGTCCAATTCAACCTTGCCTTTAACAGATTGACCAAAACCGCGGAACAATTGCGACGTAATAACACCTGAGTTTCCACGAGCTCCCATCAACAAGCCCTTAGAAAGAATTTGCGCAACTTCTCCAACAGTAGAAGCAGACTTATCTGCTACTTCTTTAGCACCATTGGTAATAGTCATCCCCATGTTGGTACCAGTATCCCCATCTGGAACTGGGAAAACATTGAGTGAGTTCACATATTCGGCTTGTTTATTCAGACGAGTTGATGCTGCCTGCACCATTTCTTGAAATAAACTAGTTGTAATTTTAGACACAATTATTCTCCTACGACTTTGATATTTTGGATAAAGACATTGACGGCATCTACAGAGATACCTAGTTGATTTTCCAAGTTGAACTTAACGCGTTCTTGGATGTTGCGAGATACTTCACTGATTTTTACACCGTAGCTCATCACAGTATAAACATCGACTGCAATGCGACCATCTTCCAAAGTCTTAATCACAACACCTTTAGAATAATTTTCTTTTCTCAAAAGTGCTTGAAAATTATCCTTGATCGCAGACTTACTAGCCATCCCAACAACACCGAAAATCTCAGTCGTAGCACCGCCAACAACTGTGGCAATCACGTCGTCAGTCAATTCGATTTGGCCGTCTTTAGTATTGATTTTAACAGTCATAATTCGTTACCTCAAATAGTTTTATCACTCCATTTTACCACATTTTCTGCTTTCTGTAAAAAACAAGCTTGTTACATCGGATTTTACAAAAAAAGAGTTCCCAAAGGAACCCTTTTCACAATTAACCTAAACGCTGTTTAGCATCTGCTGCACGTTGGAAAGCTTGTCCGACATAGTTGATACAGAGCATCATCACAAGGATGAAGATGGCTGCTGGCAACCAAATCCATGTCTTGTTTTCCAAAATATCTGCATTGCGGGCGTTGGCAATCAAGGTACCCAAACTTGGTACTGTCGATGGTAGACCGAAACCAAGATAAGTCAACGATGTCTCAATACCGATATTTCCCGCAAAGTTCAAGGTCAAGTTAACGATAATCAATGAACTTAAGTTTGGTAAAATTTCACGGAACATAATCATGAAGTCGCTTGTTCCCAATGTTTTTGATGCATTGACATAATCCAAGCTTGCCTCTGACAAAGTCCTTGTACGGAATAGACGAGCCTTGGCCGTCCAATAAAAGGCACTCATGATGAGAATGAAGTGATAGATCGTATAGTTCTTGATAACTGTTACGAACACAATGATCAACATAGTCACTGGCAAAATCATGATGAAATCGACAATACGCATCAAGAATCCGTCCAAACGACCACCGTAATAACCAGAAATCAGACCGATAGAGATACCAACAATACTAGTAATAATCGTAATGGTAAAACCGATAATGATCGAGTTACGAGCACCGATAATCAGCTGACCAAAGATATCTTTACCACCTTCATCTGTCCCCAAGATATAGCCATTAACACCTGGTTCCAAGTAACGTCCCAAAAGGTTGACTTTCATAACTTGTTCTTGATCCAACAGAAGCGCTCCGATAAAGACTGCCAAGAGAACCGTCACTAAAATAATTAATGAGGTCAATGCAAGTCGATCCTTCATAAACTCCCGCGCGATGACACGGAAGCCACCTGGAGGAGTTGAAGCAGATTGTACTTGTTTTTTATTTTCTTTACTCACCTTACTCCTCCTTCTATTTCACACGGATACGTGGATCCACGATACTCATGATAATATCTGAAATCAATGTCCCCAACAAGGTACCCATACCAAATATCAACAACAAAGCCAAGATGACACTATAGTCACGACTAGAAATAGAGTTATAGAATAACTGACCGATACCTGGATAAGTGAAAATATTTTCAATGAAGATAGAACCACCAATCAATCCTGTCAATTCATAGCCCAAGAAAGATGCAATTGGCAAGATAGAATTCCGGAAGATATGACGGTTATAAACAACTCTCTCAGGAACACCTTTGGCACGAGCTGTACGAACATAGTCCTGGCTCTTCGCATCGATAATCCCCGTACGAAGATATTGAATAGTTACTGTTGTTGACAAAATTGCCATTGTAATCGCTGGCAGAATCATATGGTGTAAGCGACTGAGAATGGCTGCAAATCCTTCTACACCACCGTCAATCGACCCACGTGTTGGGAACCAACCCAAACTAAAGCCAAACATCCAAAGCATAAGGATAGCAAAAACGAAAGTTGGAGTTGAAAATGTCAAAAAGTTATACACGCCAATGATTTTATCTGCAAGCGAGTTTTGGTAACGACCTGCAATCATCCCCAATGGAAGGGCAATCAAATAAGTCAACACCATCGTCAATAAAGACAACCAAATAGTGTTGTTTAAACGTTGCATGATAACATCAACAACTGGTTGTTTAAAAATAACACTCTGACCAAAATCTCCTTGCAAAAGATTGCCTACCCAACGGAAATACTGAACAGGGATTGGGTCATAATAACCTGCCGCAATCCGTTTTTGTTCAATGATTGCTGGATCAATATTGGGGTCAATCAATCCTGTAAAGGGATCCCCCGGCATCATCTTCGCAACAAAGAACGCAATGACACTCAAAATAATAATCTGCGGAATCATCATGAGTAAACGACGTAATACTGTTTTCCACATCTTAGTTCTGACCTCCTTCTGGAAGGGCTACTTGATGAGTTTCTGAGAAGGATCTCAAATCGTACACACGACCGTTTTCATCATAGTATTGACCTTGCATTTCTTGATATTCTTTTTCAGCAGCCAAACGCTTTTCTTTATTCTTCAATCGATTGAGTGGGTCAATCGTTGGAATAGCTGACAACAAACGTTTAGTATAAATGTGTTGTGGATTATTATAAATATCGTTCTTATTTCCTGTTTCTACGAAACGTCCGCGATACATGATGAACAATTCATCACACATGTGTTGCACAACACCGAGGTCATGGGAAATAAAGAGATAGCTGAGCTTAAACTCATCTTGGATACGTTTCATATAATTCAAGACCTGTGCCTGCACAGACAAATCCAAGGCAGAAACCGGCTCATCTGCAATAATCAAACGAGGATTACTAGCCAAGGCACGAGCAACACCGATACGTTGGCGTTGACCACCTGAGAATTCGTGAGGATATTTAATCAGAGCTTCTTCATTTAGACCGATTGTATCCAAGAGTTGAAGAACTTTTTTCTTTTCTTCATCTGGAGATAAACGGTCAAAGTTACGGATTGGTTCTGCAATGATGTCCAAAATACGTTTTTTCGGGTTAAAACTTGAAAGAGAATCTTGGAAAATCATTTGAACATCACGATTAAAGTTTCCTTTTTTACCACGTGATTTGTTGGTTACATCTTGTCCTTCATAGATAATCTGACCAGAAGTGGCACGCTCTAAACCGATAATTGCCTTACCAATGGTTGATTTCCCAGAACCTGACTCACCTACCAAACCATAGGTTTTTCCTTCTTCAAACTCAATATTAACGCCATCGACAGCATAGACATGATCCGTCACACGGTTAAAGAAGCCACTACGAATTGGATAATGGACTTTTAAATCTTTTACTTCAATAAATCCCACTATTAGGCCTCCCCTTCAAAATAGAATGTCTCATGGCAGGTACAACGAACAAAGTGATTTGGACCTACCTCGTGCATGCTCGGATTCTCTTCATGAGCCTCTGCTCCAATCCACGGAATACGCGGAGCAAAACGGCAACCTTTACGAACCATTTTTGTAATCGGTGGCACAATACCTTCAATAACATGAAGATCGCCTCCTTCGCTACCTGATTGAGGATTTGACTTCAAGAGCGAACGTGTATATGGATGTTTTGGATTGGTAAAGAGCTCTTCTACTGGTGCCACTTCAACAAACTGACCACCGTACATGACAGCCACACGATCAGCAGTCTCTGCAACTACTCCCAAGTCATGGGTAATCAAAATAATACCCGAACCTGTCTCCGCTTGAATATCATTTAAGAGATCCAAGATTTGTGCTTGAATTGTAACATCCAAGGCTGTTGTCGGTTCGTCCGCAATAATAATTGGGGGTTTACAAGACAAGGCCATCGCAATAATGATACGCTGACGCATACCACCTGAAAGCTCATGTGGATACTGTTTAAATGTCCGCTTAGGATTTGGAATACCTACCTGAGCCAAGAGTTCCAAAACTCGCTCTGTACGAGCATTGGCATCCAAATCAGTGTGATAGAACAGCGCCTCATCAATCTGTGCACCAATCGTCATCAATGGATTCAGAGAAGCCAAGGGATCTTGGAAAATCATACCAATATCATTACCACGTACCGTATTGTACTTAGCTTCATCCATACCAATCAATTCCATATCATTGTACTGGATGCTTCCTGTGATTTTGGTATTCAAAGGGTTATGCAAGCCCATAATGGTCGTTGCCAAAGTTGATTTACCACAACCAGATTCCCCTACAATTGCCAAAATTTCATTTTTTTGCAATGAGATGTCAACACCGTCAACAGCGTCAAAATAATCATCTCCAATACGGAAACCGACGTGTAAATCTTTAATGTCTAAAAGCGGTTTTTCGGTAGCCACGCTTTTTCCTCCTTTATGTGCCAGCTAATCAAGCTCAATCAATTCAATATCCTTATGATTATCAAGTTCATATAATGTTTGATTAACTGACTTTATATAACTACTCTAGAATAACATATTTCTATCAATTATCATTTGATAGCGGTTACCCAGAAGTAAAAAAAGTACTATATCCAATCATAAATCAAGACCATCCCTATTACTGACTCAATTAGAAATTGAGTAGGTTAATGTGATCCATCTTGAGTTTTTGTTAGTAGTGACTCATTTTTTGTGTACTGAGTCTACTATACCATAATTATCAGAAAATTCCAATAGCAATCTGAAAAAAGCCAAGCAAGTTGGCTTTTTCAGATTCTATTATCTTCTTTATAAAACTATTCTGCCGCTACACCTTTATCAGCTGTAAGTTCGATATTTTCAAAAGCGATACCTTTTTCTGAAGCTGAACCATAGTTAGAATCATAGTTTTTCACACGTTTGTTAAGTGCTGTGATTGACTCAGATTCAAATGTTGGAATAGCAAATGCTTGCTCGTGAGCATATTTTTGCCAAGCCTTATAGTTCTCAACATTTTTCTTATCGTCAAATGATTCTGTTGAGCTGATTGCATTCAACAACTTAGTATTTTCATCAGACACGAAACGTGACATGTTGAAGGCTGCGATTGGACCCCAAAGTCCTGTTGGGTTTGGATCGTAACCTGTTGACCATCCACCAGCATACATATCAATAGCAGCATCATTAGCCTGAACTGAGTTATAGAACGACTTACCTTCAACTGTACGTCCTGTGTAAAGTTCGACATTCAAGCCAACTTCTTTCCACCAAGCAATGTATTGTTGTACGAGCGCTTCGTTAGCTTCCGTACGTTTACGAGCAGCAAAGGTAATCTTGAATTCCTTACCGTCTTTGCCTTCACGGATACCATCGCCATCTACGTCTTTGTAGCCAGCTTCTTCCAAGAGTTTTTTCGCTTTTTCAGGATCGTATGAATAGCCTTCCAACTCTGAATCATGAATATCGCCGAAGAATGAGATAATCAATGAGTTTGCAGGGTGGTAAAGACCATTGTACAATGACTCACCAGCTGTCTTAGTATCAATCGCATAGGCAATTGCTTGACGAAGTTTCACATCATTCATCTTAGCATTTTCATCCATGACGTTTTTCTTAGCAGACTCGTCATATTTACCAAAATTAAATGAAATGTATTCATAAGCTGAGTCCAAAGAACCAACGATATTCAAGTTAGAAGCATCCTTGTATGAATCCAACTGGTCAACAGGCATATCTGCGATGTCATAGTTACCAGCTTTCATTTCAGAAACAATAGTATCTGGAGATACGATGTCAATCTTCAATGAGCTTGTTTTTGGCGTTGTACCTTTGAAGAAGTATTCGTTTGGTACATAAGTGATAGACTCACCGTTTACGATTTCCTTGATTTTCCAAGGTCCCATACCAACAAGTTTAGCTGTACGTGAGTACTCGCTCTTTTCCCAATCTGCAACAGGGATGTCTTTATAGATATGTTCTGGTTGGATATAGGCAGGTACATCACCACCGGCATACATCATAGAAGGTGACATTTCTTTTACAGTCAATTCTACTGTGTAGTCATCAATTTTCTTAAGACCTGAGATATCTGAAGCTGTTCCAGCAACAAATTCATCCATACCCACAATGTTCAAGAATTTATCGTCAAAACGAACACCTGTATAGTCTTTGCTTGCCATTGACTTGATAGTAAAGATGTAGTCATTGATTGTAAATGGCTCACCATCTGACCACTTGTAATCTTTACCTGTCAAACTAACAGTGATTTTCTTACCTTTTACATCAAATTCAGCTTTAGCAAGACCAGAATCATCTAACTTACGATCTCCATCGTAACCAAACATTGAAATATCAACCATTCCACCAAATGTTGAGTCAGTTGTGTTTTCAGTCAACTCGTCAATCAAGAGACCTGATGAAGTTGTAGCTGAAACAAATGCATATTTCAATTGAGCATCTGCGACTGCTGTTCCATCTTGTTTTACTTCAGATGGGAATGACAATTCCTGTTTTGCTGCACCTGATTGTTTTGAACCACAAGCAGCAAGAACTGCTGTCGACAGCAGAGAAATTCCTGCTAAAGCAAAGAGTTTTGTTGTCTTTTTCATAAAACACCTCTGTTTTTCTTTTTCTTTGACACTGATTACTATGTCTTATAAAAATAATTATATCATAAAATTTTCTTAAATAAAGTCTTTTTTGTCAGAAAATTTTGTAAAAACATAATTTTTCAGCATTTTCTTATTTTTTACATATTTTTTCCAAATTTTTCTCACATTTCTTGTGATATAATAGAATAAAATAACAGCCAAAGGAATGATTATGCGTAAATTTTTACTAACACTCACTACAGTTATTGCTCTTTTTTTCACTTCCACACCTATTTTGGCAGAAGATTTTTCTGTTGCAGCTAAGCATGCTATCGCAGTTGAAGTAAGTAGCGGCAAAATCTTGTATGAGCAAGATGCCGAAACCAAAGCAAGCATTGCTTCTATCAGTAAGACATTGAGCATTTACCTGGTCTACGAAGCACTGGCAAAGGGTGAAATCACTTTAGATACTATGGTAGACATTTCTGATTATCCCTATAGCCTCACTTCTAATACAGAATTAAGTAATGTAAACCTGGATGCACGGTCCTATTCAGTAAGAGACCTATTAAACGCTTCTTTAATCACATCATCCAATAGTGCTATTATTGCTCTGGCAGAAAAAATAGCCGGTAGCGAAGCTGCATTCGTAGATCGAATGAAAGCAAAAGTCCAAGAATGGGGAATTACCGACGCAAAGATTGTCAATGTATCTGGACTAGACAATACCGACTTGGGTGAAAATATTTATCCAGGCTCCAGTCCTGAAGATGTAAATATGTTTTCAGCCCTAGATGTTACTATCATTGCAAGACGATTAATACTCGACTATCCTCAGGTACTCGACATTACCTCGCTAAACGCCTACGATTTTGGTGGCTACACTTACTATAGCACCAACCAAATGCTAAGCGATGGTACTCACGCTCGTGGAGGGGTTGACGGCTTAAAAACAGGGACCTCAAACTCAGCAGGTTCAAGTTTTCTTGCAACAACTCAACAAGCTGGTATGCGCATCATCACAGTAGTATTGAATGCCACTGATGGGCTGACCTCTCCAGAAAATCGTTTTGTCGCGACAAATGATTTGATGAACTATGTTTATTCTAACTTTTCGCTTGTTACGCTAGTAAAAAAAGGTGAAGCTTTTGAAGATAGTAAGATAAAGGTTTTCAATGGTGAAAAAGAAACAAGTCCTGTTGTTGCGGCAGCAGATTTAACTGTTGTTCAACGAAATCAAACTGATAATGTCCCCACCGCAACTTTCACAACGGATATAAAAGAAATTGATGCTCCCCTCAAAGCAGGGACCTTGGTTGGCAAACTGCAACTGAAAGATCAAGATCTCATAGGAAAAGGTTATATTTCTGAGCAAGCCAGTGTCGATATGATTATCCCTAGCGATATGAAAGAAGCATCCTGGCCATTCTCTTGGTGGAATCAATTTGTCCGCTATGTTAATGAAAAATTATAAAAAAATAGTATGTCGAACGATTTTCGACATACTATTTTTTATAGCAGAGTGACATCCGCTATTCCTTATCTACTACCTCGGATGGAGAGTGAGTTGGAGAGAGTTCCCGACAGAAAATGACGAGCGTGGAAGGTATAGAATTTTTATATGATTACAAAGAAGAGCGACTGCCGTCGCTCCCTATTTCCAACGTCGGTTGGAGAGAGTTTCTACGAAACTCCTAGCTACATATCGTTTTCTTACAGAAAACAACGAGCGTGGAAGGCAACAATTCCCCGAATTGTTGCCTTAACCCACGCTCCCCTCCATTTCATAGGCAATCAGTCTGTTGAGTTCGACTGCGTATTCCATTGGGAGTTCTTTTGTGAATGGTTCGACAAAGCCCATGACAATCATCTCTGTGGCTTCTGATTCGGATAGGCCACGGCTCATGAGGTAATAGAGCTGTTCTTCTGAGATTTTTGATACTTTTGCTTCGTGTTCGAGGGCCACTTGTGAGTTATGGATTTCATTAAATGGAATGGTATCTGATTTGGAAATATCATCCATGATAATGGTATCACATTCAATGTGGCTGATGGACTTGGCTGAGTTTTTGGCAAAAGTTACTTGACCACGGTAGTTGACTTCTCCACCACCACGGGCAATGGATTTAGACACGATAGAAGATGAAGTACGCGGTGCATTGTGAATCATCTTAGCACCGGTATCTTGGACCTGCCCCTTATTAGCAAAGGCAATGGACAACATGGTACCACGAGCCCCTTCACCTTCTAGATAAACCGCAGGGTATTTCATGGTCGCCTTAGCACCAAGGTTGCCGTCAATCCACTCAACGGTGGCATTTTTCTCAGCACGGGCACGTTTGGTTACCAAGTTATAAACGTTGTCAGACCAGTTTTGAATGGTCGTGTAACGCATATAGGCACCTTCGTGGGCGATGATTTCCACAATAGCAGCGTGGAGGCTGGCCGTTGAGTAAGTCGGAGCGGTACAGCCTTCTACATAGTGGACACTTGCTCCTTCATCCACGATGATGAGGGTGCGTTCAAACTGACCTGTCCCCTCATTGTTGATTCGGAAATAGGTTTGCAGTGGAATATCCAGCTTGACACCTTTTGGTACATAGATGAAGGTACCACCTGACCAAACCGCTGAGTTGAGGGCAGCTAGTTTATTATCTGACGGCGGAACAAGTTTTCCAAAGTATTTTTTGAAGAGTTCTGGATGTTCCTTAAGGGCTGTATCGGTATCAGTAAAGATGATACCGTGCTTGTCGTACTCTTCCTTCATATTGTGGTAGACCACTTCTGATTCGTACTGGGCAGAAGCTCCTGCCAGGTAAGCACGCTCAGCTTCTGGAATCCCGATGCGTTCAAAGGTTTCCTTGATTTTGTCCGGTACATCATCCCAGCTACGTGCTGGCTTATCCGACGGTTTTTGATAGTAAACAATGTCATCAAAATCCAGCTCAGACAAGTCGGCTCCCCAAGTCTGCATCGGCATTTTCTTGAAAGTTTGGTAGGATTTCAAACGGAATTCCAACATCCATTCAGGCTCGCCTTTGATACGGGACATTTCACGAATCACTTCTTCGCTCAAGCCCTTACCAGTTGAAGCTACCAGTTCCACGTTCTCGTCATGGAAACCGAATTTGTATTCCCCAAGGTCAATCGGGGTTGGTTCAATTCTTTCTTCTGACATAATATAAGATACATGGCCCAAAAAGTATGAAAATAGCAGTTACGCTCTCTTAAATACTTGCTGGGCCTGTTCAATTTCATTTCCAATCAGAAACTGAACAATCCTTTCTGTATGATTTTCATTTTTTGTTTATTTATAGTCTTTTAGTTTACTTTTAGTACTAGGCAACGAGCTGCAGACAGTACTGGAGTACGGCAAAACGAGTTAACGAAGTAATAAAAGAAAAACTAAATGACTATATTGATGCTCAGTTAGCACTCTCACTATGTTCCAGTGCTTTCTTCAGGGCATTCCACGGTAATGTGGCACATTTGATTCGTTGGGGGAATTTGGCGACACCTGCGAGGAGAGAGGCATCTCCCAGTTCCTTCTGGCGTGTGTCTTCTTGGCCTTGGACCATTTGTGAGAAGATTTCCGCCAGCTCTTGAATCTGACTAATTTCTTTGCCAAGCACTGCTTCAGTCATCATAGAAGCTGATGCGGTTGAAATGGTACACCCAACGCCGTCAAAAGCAATATCGGTAATCACATCTTTTTCAATCTTGACTGATAGTTCAATCACATCGCCGCAGGTTGGGTTGTGGAGTTCCAACTTTTCCACTCCGTCCAAGCTCCCACGATGACGAGGTGACTTAGAGTGTTCAGACACAACTGCCATATAAAGAGAATCTAATCTAGATAGGGCCATTGAAAAACTCCTTTGTCTTGATAATTGCCTCGACCAACTTATCACAGTCAGCCTTGGTATTGTAGATGTAAAAACTTGCTCGTACAGTAGCAGGCACCTGCAAATATCTAAGAAGCGGTTGGGCACAATGGTGGCCCGCCCGCACCGCAACCCCTTCATAGTCCAGAGCAGTTGCCACATCGTGTGGATGCAAGTCGTCCAAGTTAAAGGCGATAACCCCCGTCCGCTTGGACAGGTCCTGACTGCCATAAATGGTCAAACCTGGAATAGCCTGCAATTTTGGAAAGACATAGTCAACCAGTTCTGCCTCGTGGGCCTGGATAGCAACCATACCAATTTCGGTCAGGTAATCAATGGCTGCTCCTAGACCAATGGCACCGGCAATATTGGGCGTTCCTGCTTCAAACTTCCAAGGTAATTCCTTCCAAGTGGCTGACTGCTCATAGACAAAGTCAATCATTTCACCGCCGAATTCAACAGGCGACATGCGATTGAGCAACTCTTCCTTACCATAAAGAACGCCGATTCCTGTCGGACCTAACATCTTATGACCTGAAAAGGCATAGAAATCCACGTCTAATTCTTGCACGTTGACGGCCATGTGGGGAACTGACTGGGCTCCGTCCACCACCAAGTAGGCACCGACTTGATGCACCAGCTCTGCTATTTCTCCGATAGGAGCCACACTGCCCAGGACATTGGATACGTGTGCTAGGGAGACAAACTTGGTCTTAGAAGATAGTAGCGACCGCAGGTGGTCCATGTCTAGCTCGCCGTCTTTTAAGGGCACATAGCGGAGCTTAGCACCTGTTTGCTGACAGGCTTGCTGCCAAGGGATGATATTGGAGTGGTGCTCTTGGACCGAGATAATCACTTCCTGGTCTGGCTGGAGAATTTCTCTGGCAAACTGAGCCACCCAGTTAAGACTAGTGGTCGTTCCTCTGGTAAAGAGAATTTCCTTGCTAGACTTGGCCTGGATAAAATCAGCCACCTTCTGCCGAGCCGCCTCGTAGCGAGCCGTTGCCCGTTCCGAAAGGGTGTGAACGCCACGGTGAACATTGGCATTGTCCTTCTGGTAATAATCCGCCAGCACATCTAATACCTGCTGCGGTTTTTGAGTGGTCGCCGCATTGTCCAAATAGACCAGCGGCTCATCGTTAACAACTTGGTCTAGGATTGAAAAATCCTTGCGAATGCGTTCAAAATCAATCATCTTATCTCTTTACTAATTTTTCTTCAATGACGGCAATCAGTTGGTCACGAACTTCCTTGACAGGAATTTCTGTAATGACTGCACCAAGGAAACCGCGAACAACCAAGCGTTCAGCTGTTGCTCGGTCCAGACCACGACTCATAAGGTAGTACATATCTTCTGGATCTACCTGACCGATTGAGGCTGCGTGTCCAGCTGTGACCTCATTCTCATCGATAAGGAGAATTGGGTTAGCATCGGAGCGAGCCTTGTCAGACAGCATGAGGACACGGCTTTCCTGCTGGGCATCCGCACCTTTAGCACCGCGGACAATGTGTCCGATGCCATTGAAGGTCAAGGTTCCACTTTCTAAGATAACCCCATGTTGCAGGATGTGACCTACAGAATTATGACCGTAGTTGGTCACCCGCGTATCCACACCTTGGACCTGACGACCTGATGACAGTCCGACAACTTTGAGGTTGGCATGGCTGCCGTTTCCTTTTAATTCGCTGTCTAAGTCCGCAATGATATTTCCTTCGTTGAGCAGACCAATGGCCCAGTCAATCGTTGCATCATTTCCGAGATATCCGCGACGATTGAGGTAGGTATCCAAATGCTTACCAAGGCGGTCAATAGCCGCAAACTTGATTTGGCTACCAGCAAGGGCGATTGCTTCCACGACAATATTGGCTGAAGTTGTTGCTGCGCCGTCGCCCAGACTTTCAAAGCGTTCTAGATAATTAAGCTTGGTATTTTTTCCAGCGATGATGAGGACACGTTTGTTAAAAGCGACTGAACTAGTGCTGTCTTGGTAGAAAAGAGCTTCAACTGGCTGGTCGATTTCAACATTATCTGGCACGTAGAGGACAGCTGTTGCGTTAAAATAGGCTGTGTTGTAGGCTGCTAATTTGTGTTCATCGTAGGCTACGGCAGCACCGAGGTATTTTTCAATGACATCTGGAATGACATCCATGGCTGAGGCAAAGTCTGTAAAGACTACACCTTTCTCTACAAGGTCAACCGGCAACTGTTCTAGAACCGTTTGGCTGCCAACTTGAACCAACATAGGATTGTCACCGATAGCTGTAAAATCTGGAACAGCCCCGATTTCATCATTTGTGGCTAGGCTTCCGTCACCAAGGTTCCAACGGTGAAATTTGACCCGCTCAATAACCGGCAAGTCCAGCTCTGCTATTTTGTCAAAAGCCTTAAGACGCAGGTCTGTCAACCAGCTTGGATCTGCCTGCAAGGCTGAAAATTCTTGAATCTTTTCTTTGGTCATAACTTCCTCCAAAGACTTAAATGTCATCTTCTTTGTAGTCGATGCCAAGCTCAGCTGCGACTTGGACATATCCTTCTTTTTCCAAACGTTGCGCCAATTCTGGTCCGCCTGAAAGCACGACACGGCCTTCCATCATGACATGGACTACATCTGGTGTGATGTAGTTGAGCAGGCGTTGGTAGTGAGTAATAATCATGGCACCAAAGCCTTCACCACGCATAGCATTGATTCCTTTTGACACGACTTTAAGGGCATCAATGTCCAAACCTGAGTCAATCTCATCAAGAAGGGCAAAAGTCGGTTCCAACATGAGTAATTGCAGAATTTCATTGCGTTTTTTCTCACCACCAGAGAAACCTTCGTTGAGGTAGCGCTCTGCCATTTCCTCTTTCATGTTGAGGAGTTCCATTTTTTCATCCAACTTAGTAATGAAATCACGAACAGAAATCTTGTCTTCGTCTTCCTTACCAGCGTTCATAGCGGCACGAAGAAATTCCGCATTAGTAATCCCTGGAATTTCTGACGGGTATTGCATCGCCAAGAAGAGTCCCATACGGGCACGTTCATCGACTTCTAATTCTAAAATGTTGACACCGTCAAACAGAATCTCACCTTGGGTAACTTCATAACTTGGATTGCCCATGATGGCTGCTGAAAGGGTGGATTTCCCTGTTCCGTTCGGTCCCATGATGGCTGCAATTTCACCTGTTTTAAGGGTCAAATTCACACCCTTCAAGATTTCTTTGCCTTCAATTTCCACATGAAGGTCTTTGATTTCTAATACTGACATGCTGTGCTCCTTTTCATTTTTGTCCTCTTCAAAAACCACATTAACTGACCAAGCTAACTAGATACACCGATAAGACTCAACTTTGACAGTGGAGAAAGAACTCGACTATTCCTCGACCATTCATAGAAGAGTTCGTCAACAATTTTTCGTTTTAAGTTGTTGAGCTGAAACAGTCTATTCCCAGACTGTTTCACTCCCGCCCCCCGCACAGCTCAAAAGGTTCAGTGAACCTTTTGAGGTTGGAAATAGAGCGAACTCTGTTCGCCTCAGTCGTAGAGGTCAGATTTGGAGTGTAAAACACGAACAAATCTGCCAATCAACCACTGCTGCGCTGCGAGGTTGACACTAACGTTGAGAAGCGGTGCGGGGCTTGAGCCCAGCCTCACTCCACTGGACTGTTAAACCCAATCAACCACTACTGCTCTGAGATGTTGACGCTAACTTCGAGAAGTGGTGCGGGGCTTGAGCCTAGCCTCTTTTCTTGTTAATGATGATTTTCAGAGAGTGTTAATCTATAAAATAGTCTTTTCTGACAATTTTATACTCTTCGAAAATCAAAATTATCCGTTGTCAACTTACCTTGATGAGTGAAAAGCTCCAGTGGAGGTTTTCAGCCTGTTACCTTGAAATAAGATAGTAACAGAGTTCTATCTTCGGCTTCGTTTCCTAGGCTACTTTTGATTTTCATTGAATATTAATTAACCATATCCACTATATTATATCAAAAAAAGAGCCTGACGGCTCTTATCTTGTTTAGAAAGATTCTTATTTTCTTTTTTTCTCTTCATAGCACTTTTTATACTTTGCGATTTTTTCTTGACGGTAACTACTATTACCAATAAACCGAAGAAGATTGAGCAACGGAGTTCTATTGATACCAAAGATGCCAATCAATTCACAGAGAATCTCAATTCCCAGTCCCATGGTCACCAATAGGAGAACCCCTCCTATTCTACTCGAAACATTGAGCAAAAGAGAGGTCAGGGAGAATAAGAAAGAGATGGCGTAAATCACCAATACTGTGCCACGATGAGTAAGTCCCAGAGAGAGCAAGCGATGATGCAGATGCATCTTATCTGCTTCATAGATTTTTTGCCCAGACAATTTTCGACGAATGATGGCTACTACAGTATCCGTAATAGGCACTCCAAGAATAATCATCGGAGTAACCACTGCAACAGCTGTCGAATTTTTCAGTCCTTGAAGGGACAAGACTCCAATCATAAACCCGATGAAGAGGGCACCTGTATCGCCAAGATAAATGATGGCAGGATTATAGTTATAAGGTAAAAATCCAACAATCGCTGCGACCAAAACAAAGATGGTTAAGGTCAAAAAAATATTGCTATCATGCAAAAAGAAATAAGACACAATTCCCATCGTTGTCAGGGAAATAATCGATACTCCCGAAACCAGACCATCCAGACCATCAATCAAGTTGACTGCATTCGTAATAGAAACAATCCAAAGGACCGTTAATAGAAAAGAGAGCCAGACAGGAAATTGAAGGAAAGGTCCTCCAAAAGGAATCTTAAAGCTATCAAAACGAAATTCCGTAAAAATCCAAATGATCGTCGCTGCCGCTAGAATACCAAACATTTTAGGTGCAGGCTTTAGCTCCTTGACATCATCAATGAATCCCGTAAGAACGATAATGCTGGATGCTAGGACCAGGGGCCAGATATAATGCAAGTAAGTGCCATGGTAATTGACACGGGTAACAATTCCTGGTAAAAACCATAGGACAGAAATGGTAAATGCCACAAAGATAGCCAGCCCTCCCGCTGAAGGCATGGGCACCTTATTTATCCGCCGTGCATTGGGATTATCGACTGCTCCAACCTTCAGGGACATAAAACGAACCAAGGGAGTCGCAATGGCTGATATGACCATGGTTGTAATAATGACCATTATGTATTTTAGAGCAAAAGGAATCATACTGTCGGAACCTTCCTAAGCTCCTCGATTGCCGCAAGCGGAAGCATCAAAGTTCCGTGTTCTTGTAAAGCAGGTCTGGTCAACTTAGTATCATTGGTAAATTCCAACATTCGTGAGAGAATGTAGCCTGGATACTGCTTGGAACGATTTTCTACATTGATAAGAACGGTCAAGTAGTAGTGACCATCCATTTTATATAATTCCGATTCTTCTACTGGATAATCAACCGTACCAACAAAAGTAAACAGATCCTCTATCGTTGGAAATTCCAAAATATAGTAAATATAGCGCTCCTGCTCCTCTTCATCTACTTCTTCCTCTTGCTCTACCTCTTCCAAATGACGAACGGCTGTTGCATCCGGTGCACTTTTCTCACGAACGGTTTGCTCCAAACTCTTGAAAAACTCATCTGGAGTCATACTTGCAACATCACCAAGTTCCGAAAAATCTGTAAATTCATCGAAATTCAAGCTCTGATCCAAATCAGATTTGGTAACAAAGATGTCTACCCGATCTGGCTTCGGAGTTACACGAAAACTCAGCATACCACTTTCTCGGAAAGTCATTGGTAAATCCAATTCATCCAAAACAGTATAGAAGAACTCCTCTGTCTTTTCTTGCGGAATGAGAAAGTCCGAAAGTTCCATTCCTCTCTCTTCCAAATCATCTAATTTTATAGTGATTTTCAAGGTTGAATCACTAATTTGCTTTACTTTCATAACTACCTCATTCATTGATTCATCAATTTCTTAAAATTGATTGATCATTTTCAATACTCATACATATCTTCCACCATTATACTAAAACCAAGCTCGAAAGACAAAAGAAAAGCAGGTCTCCCTGCTCTTAAAATAAAAATGTAATAAAGGCATAAACCAATAAAATAGCCCCTAAAATGATGCGGTAGTAACCAAAAACCGTGAAATCATGTTTTTTAACAAAGTCTGTCAAGAAACGAATAACAACTAAGGATACCAAGTAAGCCGTCACACTAGCGACTAGCAAGATCCATACCTGCTCCATATTCAGGCTATTGCCATCTAAGAAATATTTAACAGCCTTCAAGCCACTATAACCAAACATGGTTGGAATCCCAAGGAAGAAGGTAAAATCTGCCGCCACAGATCGGCTGGTCCCCAAAATAATCGCTCCCAGAATGGTCGCACCTGATCGACTAGTCCCCGGAACGATGCTTAAGACCTGGAAACACCCAATCAACAAGGCAGTTTTATAAGACATTTTCGCTAAGTCCGTCACCTGTGGCTCTACACCACTGTTACGGTTCTCAATCCAAATAAAGGCAATACCGTAGACAATCAAAGCAATCGCAATCGGTACCATAAAATTGAAGTGCGCTTCAAACCAATTATCCAACGGGACTGCAATTAGGATGGACGGAATACAGGCAATGACAACCTTGGCCCATAATTGCCAAGTCAACTGAATATCACGCTTGGTTTTTCCAGGCTGAAATGGATTCAATTTTTTAAAGTAAATGGTCATAACTGCTAGAATTGCTCCTAGCTGAATGACAATATTAAACATTTCTAGGAAGTTCTTACTTTGGTTTAATTTCACGAACTCTTGAACCAAAATTAAATGCCCAGTTGAAGAAACTGGCAACCATTCCGTTACCCCTTCAATGATTCCTAAAAATATAGCCTTCAACAATTCCAAAATCATAATAAACTCCTTTTTTCAATTCTCTATATTATATCATAAAAAACTCCCTATTCATAGTACAAGGATATTGAAATTTGTCAGAATTTTTAATAAAATGGTGTAATAGCATTTTAAAGGAGACATTATGAAACGTAAACTCAGTATAATTCTGCTGACCCTAATCGCTGTTTTTTCTGTAACAACAGGGGTTCGGGCAGACGAATACCTGCGGGTCGGTATGGAAGCTGCCTATGCACCATTTAACTGGACCCAAGAAGATGATAGCAACGGTGCCATTCCGATTGAGGGAACCAATCAATTTGCCAACGGATATGATGTTCAGGTTGCAAAAAAAATCGCTGCATCCATGGACAAAGAACTCTTGGTTGTTAAAACCAAGTGGGAAGGCTTGGTCCCTGCTCTTACATCTGGTAAAATCGATATGATTATCGCCGGTATGAGCCCGACAGAAGAGCGCAAGAAAGAAATCGCCTTCTCAGATAGCTACTACACTTCAATTCCTACCCTGGTTGTTCGTTCTGATAGTCAGTACGCAAACGCAACCAGCTTGGAAGATTTTGCTGGCGCAAAAATCACTGCCCAGCAAGGGGTTTACCTCTATGATTTGATTAACCAAATTGAAGGGGCTAACAAACAAACTGCCATGGGAGATTTCTCCCAAATCCGTCAAGCTTTAGAATCTGGCATTATAGACGCTTATGTTTCTGAACGTCCAGAAGGTCGTACAGCAGAAGCTGCAAATAAAGCTTTCAAAATGGTTGAATTGGCAGACAGTTTTGAAACCAATGCCGAAGACGTGACCATTGCTGTCGGTATGCGCAAAGATGACGAGCGTATCGCTCAGGTCAACGAAGTCTTAGCAACTATTTCAGAAGAAGAGCAAATCGCACTTATGGATGATATGATTGAAAACCAGCCTGTTGAAGAAGCCAGCGAGGGCGAAACACCTAGTTTCTTCGCCCAAGTTTGGAATATTGTTGTTAACAACTGGCAACAACTTCTGCGTGGAACTGGGATGACATTACTCATTTCCATCCTCGGTACAATTATCGGTACTGCTATCGGTCTCCTCATCGGTGTCTTCCGTACAGCTCCAAAAGCAGCAAACAAGGCACTTGCTATTGGTCAAAAAGTACTCGGTTGGATTATCAATATCTACATCGAAATTTTCCGTGGTACGCCGATGATTGTACAATCCATGGTTATTTACTATGGTACCGCCCAAGCATTCGGACTCAATCTTGACCGCACACTTGCCGCTATCTTCATTGTATCCATCAACACAGGTGCCTACATGAGTGAGATTGTCCGCGGTGGTATCTTTGCCGTCGATAAGGGCCAATTTGAAGCTGCTACTGCTCTCGGATTTACCCATAATCAGACCATGCGGAAGATTGTCCTTCCACAGGTTATTCGTAACATCTTACCAGCGACTGGTAATGAATTTGTCATCAATATCAAAGATACTTCTGTATTGAACGTTATCTCAGTTGTTGAACTCTATTTCTCAGGAAATACTGTCGCAACCCAAACCTATCAATATTTCCAAACCTTTACGGTTATTGCTATTATCTACTTCATCCTAACCTTTACTGTGACACGTATCTTACGCGCAGTTGAAAAGCATTTTGATACAGATACATACACAACAGGTGCAAACCAAATGCAAGTCGAGGTGCCACATGACTAAAAATGTAATTCTTGAAATCAAAAATCTAAAGAAATCATACGGACAAAATCAAGTCCTCAAAGACATCTCTATTAGCGTTGAAAAGGGCGAGGTTATCTCAATCATCGGTTCATCTGGTTCGGGAAAATCAACCTTCCTCCGATCTATCAACCTTTTGGAAACACCAACAGAAGGACAGATTCTATACCACGGACAAGATGTTTTGGCTAAAGGATATGATTTGACGACTTACCGTGAAAAACTAGGTATGGTATTCCAATCCTTCAACCTTTTCAACAATCTAAATGTATTGGAAAATGCCATTGTAGCACAAACTACGGTACTGAAACGAGATCGAGCTGAGGCAGAGAACATCGCCAAGGAAAATCTCAACAAGGTTGGCATGACCGAACAGTACTGGCAAGCCAAACCAAGTCAACTCTCTGGTGGACAGAAACAACGTGTGGCCATTGCACGCGCCCTATCTGTTGACCCAGAAGTTATCCTCTTTGATGAGCCGACTTCTGCTCTCGATCCAGAGATGGTTGGGGAAGTTCTCAAAACTATGCAAGATTTGGCAAAATCAGGATTGACGATGCTTATCGTAACTCACGAAATGGAATTTGCCCGTGACGTATCTGACCGCGTTATCTTTATGGACAAGGGAGTCATCGCCGAAGAAGGCAATCCTCAACAAATCTTTGAAAATCCACAAGAAGAACGCACACGTGAATTCCTTCAGCGTTTTCTTGGATAAACTCAATCTGTTCCATAGGAGACTATTACTTACCAGTTTCAAAGCTGGTAAGTTTTTTTAGACTAAAAAAAGAGGAATTCGCAGAATTCCCCTCCTTTTTGGACATCTCTAAATGAAAGCATTTAGATTAGTTTTCAAATTTCTTGTGGTTTTTGTCGTAAAAATCAATCAAACCCAAGGCAGTTGCAAATGAAATATTGTCGATCTTAGCGCGACCTTGTGCAAGAGCGATAACTGACATTTCACGAGCATTTGTTTCCTTACTGATACGGTAACCTGTGATTTTCTTTTCACGAACCCAGCCAACAACTGCGGCTACTTTTTCGTAACTTGTCATGAGAAACCCCTTTCCTTTTTATTCGTGCAATTAAGTATAATACAGTTAAACCTATTTTGTCAAGTAAATTGTTCGGTTTTTACCATCATTTTGCCCTAAGTGATGATAGTATTTGTGTCCTTATGTCTTCGACCCCCTCCGGATTCCCTGGAAGAAAGATAGTTTGATTACCTCCTTGTGCAAAATTATTGAGAGTATCCAAGTATTGGTTGGTCAGCAAGATAGACATAATCTGCTCTTCAGATAGGCTAACATTTGATTCTTTCAGTTCACGAATCGAATCTGCCAGTCCGTCTACAATCGCCTTACGTTGTTGTGCAATACCTACACCATGCAAGCGATCCTTTTCAGCTTCCGCTTCTGCTGCTGTGACAATTTTAATCTTGTCAGCTTCTGCCAATTCCTGGGCCGCAACCCGTTTCCGCTGAGCTGCGTTAATTTCATTCATAGATTGTTTAACCTCGGCGTCTGGCTCTACCTTGGTAATTAAGGTTTTGACAATAACATAACCATAGGTTGACATTTCTTCTGCTACTTGTTTTTGTACCTCAAGTGCAATCTCATCCTTTTTCTCGAAGAGCTCATCCAGGGTCAATTTAGGCACAGATGAACGCAGGGCATCTTCAATATAGGACTTAATCTGTGCTTCTGGGTGCATGAGCTTGTAATAGGCATCCGTCACATTATTTTCATTTACTCGATATTGAGTTGCCACATTCATTGTGACAAAAACGTTATCCTGCGTCTTGGTTTCTACCACAATTTCACTTTGCAACATCCGCAATTGAATGCGGGCTGCGATGACATCGACTCCAAATGGTATTTTAAAGTTTATACCTGAAGTAGATGTTTTTTGGTATTTCCCAAAGCGCTCAATAATAGCGACCGTCTGCTGCTTAACAACGTATAGCCCTGAAGCAATCAAAATCAAAGCAATCAGTACAAAGAACAAGAAACTACCAATAAAAACAATTGGACCAAGCACCATAATGACCTCCTAAACTAGCATTTTATAAAGCGAATCATTTTCATGAAGATTGATGTACTGGGGATCAAATTCTTCCAAGCGAGAAATAAACTGCACATAATCTTTTTTATCTCCTAGGGCAATACCGATTAGAACCGGTCCTGTTCCCTTATTGGCACGTTTGATATATTCAAAACGAGTAATATCATCATTTGGCCCTAGAATTTCATTTACAAATTCACGAAGAGCCCCTGGACGTTGTGGAAAATTAACAACAAAGTAGTGTTTAATTCCCTCGTAGATAAGCGCGCGTTCCTCCATTTCCGGCATCCTGTTGATGTCGTTATTACCACCAGAAATGATACAACAAATGGTTTGCCCCTTGATTTGGTCCTTGACTACCTCAAGAGCTGCAATCGTTGCTGCTCCTGCTGGCTCAGCAACAATACCCAGCTTAGAATAGAGGTCTAAAATAGTCCCGGAAATCCATCCTTCATCCACACCAATCAGCCGATCTATGTATTTCCGAGCCACTTCGTAGGTCGACTTACCAACTTTCTGTACCGCAATACCGTCAGCAAATTTATCAATTTGGTCTAATTTAACCGGACGACCTTTATCAAAAGCCGCTTTCATTGACCGTGCCCCACTTGCTTCAACACCAACAATCTTAATTTCAGGTGCATGTTCTTTCAGATAGGTCGAAACGCCTGCAACCAGACCACCTCCTCCTATGGGAACTAAAATTTGGTCAAAACTAATGGTTTGCTCTTCCGCTTCTTCCAAGATTTCATAGGCTACTGTTCCCTGACCAGCCTGCACATTTTCATCATCAAATGGGTCTATAAAGGTTTTCCCACTTTCCTGAGTATAATCTTGTGCCGCCTTGGCTGACTCATCGAAGGTATCACCTACGAGCCGAATCTCTACGTAGTCTCCTCCGAAAAATTTAACCTGCCCTATTTTTTGTTGCGGAGTTGTAATGGGCATGAAAATCGTAGCAGGAATTTGCATTTCCTGACAGGTGTAGGCCACACCTTGAGCATGGTTCCCGGCCGAAGCACAGACCACTCCGCGTGACTTCTCATCATCTGTCAATTGTGAAATAGCATAATAGGCTCCTCGAATTTTAAAAGAGCGAACACGCTGTTCATTTTCTCTTTTTAAATAAATAGTTGCACCATATTTTTCCGACAAGTATCGACTATAATCCAAGGGGGTACGTACTACCACGCGCTTAAGAACGGAGTATGCTTGTTCTACATTTTTTGCTGTAATCATAGTTCCATTAATTTCTTTCTATATTTATTGTATCATTATTCCCTAGAAAATCCTAGTATTTATACTTATATTCAAGCTACTAGCATGTTATTCAACAGAAAACGAATGTTTAATTTTGTAAAGATCTATTTATGAACAAAATGGGCAAAAGAGCTGGAAAAACCAGCTCTTTTATTCATTTTCGGAGATAAGGGAAAAAGGGAATGACATCCCCTCATCCGCCAACTCAAACCTTAAATGTATTGCCATCACTCAAAGTAAAGCTGACTATCCCCCTATCTACCATGTTAGTGTTTAATTATAGATTTTGAATGCGTCGTCATCATTGCGTCCGACAAATGGCATTGCTTTGCGGAGTTCTGCACCTACTTTTTCGATTTCAAGATTCTCTGCTTCTTTACGATAAGCTTCCATACGTGGACGGCCTGCTTTATAGTCATTTACAAAGTCATTTGCAAATTTACCAGATTGAATATCTGCAAGGACTGCTTTCATGTTTTCTTTAACTTGGTCTGTAATCACGCGTGGTCCTGATACATAGTCACCAAATTCAGCAGTGTTTGAGATAGATTGGCGCATTTTCTTGAAGCCACCTTCGTAGACAAGGTCAACGATGAGTTTCATCTCGTGGAGAACTTCGAAATAAGCCAATTCTGGTGCATAACCAGCTTCTGTCAAGACTTCAAAACCTGCCTGCATAAGGGCTGTCAAACCACCGCAGAGAACAGCTTGCTCACCAAACAAATCTTCTTCTGTCTCTTCTTTGAAAGTTGTTTCCAAAAGACCAACACGGGCTGAACCAACACCTTTTGCCCAGTCCATCGCAATATGTTTTGCATTGCCAGTTGCATCTTGGTAAACAGCATAGAGGGCTGGTACTCCAAAACCTTCTTCAAAGGTACGGCGGACCAAGTGACCTGGACCTTTTGGTGCACACATGAAGACATCCACATCTGCCGGTACCTTGATAAATTCAAAGTGAACGTTGAAACCATGGGCAAAACCAAGAGCATTGCCCGCTTCCAAGTTTGGAGCGATTTCGTCATTGTAAAGGTCTGCTTGGATTTCGTCTGGAGCCAAGATCATGATAACATCTGCTTGTTTTGCTGCTTCTGCTACTTCAAAAGTTTCAAAACCGTCTTCTTTTGCCTTGTCAAATGACTTACCTGCACGCACACCGATGATGACATCGTGCCCTGTATCACGCAAGTTTTGAGCATGGGCATGACCTTGTGAACCATAACCGATCACGGCGATACGTTTACCGTTAAGTGCTGCTACTGTTGCATCTTTTTCATATTGCATTGTTACTGTCATAATTTTTTCTCTTTTCTATTTTTATTTGTAGTTTTGGATGTTCAAAGAAAATGAAGGCTAGACTAGGCGATGTAGGCGAAGATAGAACTAACCTTCATCAAGCCAAGTCAACGCAGGTTAGGTTTTAGTATCGACAAGGATTAGTCTCTACTAAATCCAGTCGCACCCGTTCTTGCGATATTCTTAATGCCATAAGGCTGAATCACCCGCAGGAGGGCGTCAATCTTATCTCCATCACCTGTCATTTGAATGGTAATGGAGTGCGGTGCCACATCAACAACATTTGCTCTAAAGGGTTGGATAATCGCTAAAATTTCTGCTCGTTTTGTTGGCGGAGCTGAAATTTTAACAAGAATCACCTCACGCTCTAAGTGGGGTATGTCCGTCAAATCACGGACACGGACCACATCAATCAAGCGGTTTAGCTGTTTGATGATTTGTTCGACCTCATCGTGACTGGCCACGTCTACAATCACCGTCACACGTGAGATACCATCTACTTCTGTTGGGCCGACGGAGATGGACTCAATATTGATTTGGCGACGAGATAGGACACCTGTAAAACGATTCAGAACACCAGATGAATTTCGCAATTTAGCTGTTAACATTCTACGCATTGAACTTCACCCCCAACATTTCTGCATTGCTCTTACCTGCTGGCACCATCGGTTGAACATGTTCACGATTAGAAATATGAACCTCTATGAGCATTGGTTTATCTTCTAAGATAACTTTCATATCTTCACTTAGAGTCGCTGGATTGTCAAAACTATAATGACTAATTCCGTAGGCCTCCGCCAACAATTGGAAATTCGGTTCATCATCAAAGACGGATTGACTGCGGCGCTTTTCATAGAAGGATTCCTGCCATTGACGAACCATTCCAAGAGAGTGGTTATTGATCAATACAACCTTAATCGGTACACCATAGCCATTCAAAATAGCTAATTCTTGGTTGGTCATTTGGAAGCCGCCATCACCGACAAAGATGATTACTTCTTTATCTGGATTGGCTAATTTGGCGCCGATAGCCGCAGGAATACCGAAGCCCATTGTTCCCATGCCACCAGATGTTACAAGTTGGCGTGCATGTTTGTAGGGATAGAATTGAGCGGCCCACATTTGATGCTGACCAACATCTGTCACGACAATGGCATCCCCTTGCGTCAACTGACCAATTAATTCAATTGCCGCCTGTGGCTTAATAACCTTTTCATCTTCATCATACCAAAATGGCGCCCGACGTTTGTTTTCCAATACTTGTGCCGTCCAATCAGCATAGCCTGTTTCGACTGTTTCTAAAGCAAGCAGAGCTTTCAAGGTTGCCTTAGCATCGCCCACTACTGGAATAGCCGTTTTGACAACTTTACCAATTTCTGCGGGATCAATATCAATATGTGCTACCGTCGCATTTGGCGCATAGGTTGTTGGATTTCCTGTTAGGCGGTCATCGAATCGCGCTCCAATATTGATAATGTAATCAGCCTGATCCATAGCCATATTGGCAGCGTATGAACCGTGCATCCCCCCCATAGCCAAGGATAATTCATGCTCAATGGGCATTGCACCTAATCCAAGGAGGGTTGAAACTACTGGAATACGATAGCGCTCTGCAAAGGCAACTAATTCTTTATTGGCATCTGCATAATTGACACCACCACCAGCCAATATAACTGGTTTTTGAGCTTGGCTAAGCTGTTTCAAAATTTTCTTAACCTGCAAACCATTTGGTTCAACTGTCGGTTGATAACTTGGAAGTTGAACAGTTGGATCGTGATAAAAATCAACTACTCTCTCTTGAATATCTTTTGGAACGTCAATGACAACCGGACCTGGACGACCAGTTGTTGCAATATGAAGCGCCTCTGTAATCACACGAGGAATATCTGCCGTATCTCGAATCTGATAATTATATTTCGTAATGGGCATGGTCATGCCCAAAACATCGGCCTCTTGAAAGGCATCCTTACCGATCCCCCGTGTAGCTACTTGACCAGTAAAAACTAAAAGAGGAACACTATCACCCATTGCGTCCGCAATTCCAGTAATGGCATTGGTAGCTCCTGGACCAGAAGTGACAATGGCTACGCCCACCTTTCCTGATGATTTAGCGTATCCTTCGGCCTCGTGGACCGCTCCTTGTTCATGACGAGCCAAAATATGTTGGATTCCCTCATATTGATAGATAGCATCATATAGAGGCAAAACTGCCCCACCAGGATAACCAAAAACAAGGTCTACTCCTAGCTGATGCAGGGTGTCCAAAATGAGATAGGACCCCGAACGCGGTTGGTCTAGTTGAATTTCTTGCACGAATATTCCTCCTCTCTGCAAATTTGTTATCTACTATATTATCACAAGGAAGTAGAATGTCAAGAAATTTTCTGAAAATTCCTACATTTGTTCGTTTTCTTAAGGGGACCTCTAAAAACTCCCAAAATTGCGAATTTGGAGTTACGAAAACCTTGTTAAATCAACATTTTAAATTTTAGAAAATTAGTTTTTAGAGGTCCTCTTAACTATTTCCTAACATTTTCTTAAGCAAAACTTAAGCAAATCCCTTGACTGGCTTGGTTTTAGCTTGCTTTTAGAAAACTTCAGTATAGTAGTCCCAACAAGAAAAATAAATGAGGTTTAGGATATGTATTATGTAGTGATACCGGCTTACCAGCCAGATGAAAAATTAATCCAACTATTAGAAATAATGAAAAACAGGCTAAATTGTCAGGTCATCGTTGTGGATGATGGTAGTACTGGCGCATCCAAAAATATTCTTGAAATCGCCAAAACCTATGCCATTGTTCTCCACCACGATGTCAACAAAGGAAAAGGCCAAGCCTTACGGACTGCCTTTAGTTTCATCCAAGATTTGAGAAAACCAGGTGTTATCGTAATTGCTGACGCAGATGGTCAACACGCTGTAAATGATATTGACCGTGTCGCACATGCAGCTATGAATCTGCCAAGTCGCCTCATCCTTGGCGTCCGTCAATTTACCAAAGACATCCCGCTCCGTAGCCGATTTGGTAACAAACTAACTAGAGTCTTGTTCAGACTACAAACCGGTGTCAATGTATCCGATACACAAACTGGCTTACGTGGTTTCCACACCGACATGATTCCATTTATGTTGGACATTGAGGGGGACCGCTACGAATATGAAATGAATATGCTGACCCAAGCAAGTCAAGCCTATAAAATCACGGAAGTTCCAATTCAAACTATTTATATCGATGATAATGCCAGTTCACATTTTCGTCCCATAAAAGATGGACTGCTCATTTACAAGAATCTCTTCAAATTTGCCCTGGCATCTTTTGGTGGATTTCTAGTTGACTACGGAGTATATGCACTTGCCTTATTGTTACTCACTAACTTACCAACTGCTCTACGCTTATTGGTCGCAAACACGATTGCTCGCATTTGTAGTGCTATCTGTAATTTTGCACTTAATAAGAAATTAGTCTTTAACAATGAAGAGAGCATCGCACGAACAGGCGCAGGCTACTTTACACTAGCCCTTGTCCTCTTCCTTTGCGATACAGCCCTCCTCTATCTCTTCCACCAAATTCTAGGACTCAACCTCTACATTGTCAAACTTGCAGTTGGTATCTTCCTTTTCCTAACCTCTTGGTTTGTTCAAAAGAATATTATTTTTAAAGAAAGGAAATCATTTTCCCATGAAATTGCTTAAAAAACCCTTTGCCTACGCATCCATCTTCGGAATACTTTTGACAGGAGGCTTTACTTACTCCATGTTAAAAACCTTCGTGCTTTCCGAGGCCATCACAACGGTTGCTGCAAGTAATGCCACAGCCAATAGCCAGAACACTGCTACTTCATCGTCGTCAACTGCCGCAACCACTGCAACTAATGTCTCTACAACGGATACTAGTTATACTGATGACAATATCCAAATCAACTTAGAGACCATCACTACCAACAACACAACTGTTTACGTCGCAGATATTCAGGTCAGCTCACCCGAGTATTTAAAAACAGCACTTGCACAAAACACTTACGGTACAAACGTAACAGCTAAAACTTCTGAAACTGCGGCAGCAAACAATGCTATCTTAGCTGTTAACGGTGACTACTACGGAGCCAACTCGACTGGTTATGTTATTAAGAATGGAGTTCTGTATCGAGACACCGTTCGGGACAATGCAGCTTACGGCGACTTGGCAATCTACACAGATGGCTCATTTGAGGTCATCTATGAAAATGAAATCACTGCCCAGGAATTGATTGACAAGGGCGTTGTCAACCTCTTAGCATTTGGTCCATCATTGGTAGAGAATGGTGAAATTGTCGTTGATACATCAACAGAAGTCGGACGTGCAATGTCATCCAATCCTCGTTCTGCTATCGGAATTATCGATGAAAATCATTATATCATCGTCGTAGCAGATGGACGTACGTCTGAAAGCCAAGGACTTTCTCTCTATCAAATGGCCGAGGTTATGAAGCAGTATGGTGCCCAAACAGCCTATAACCTTGACGGTGGTGGTTCGTCAACCCTCTACTTCAACGGCCAAGTCATCAACAATCCAACAACAAATGGAAATACTATCTCAGAAAGGGCGGTGAGTGACATTGTCTACATCGGTTACTAATTCAACTACAAGAGTTTCAAGAACATTTATCTCCTACTTAGCAATAACAGCTTTCCTGTTTATTTTCAGTCGAATCTATGAAAGTCTCAGCTATGGCGAAGTCTCTGTCTTTATGCATTATATGTTCTGTGTACCATTAATTGGCGGAGCTGTGTTACTCGGTTTGCTGCAACTTATACCTACTCTTTCACGTCTCTCTTATAATTTGTGGAATTCTGGCGTTGCAACTATTACAGCTGGTTGTCTTCTCCGAGGTATTATCAACCTATCTGGACGTTCAACCACCTTAGATCAACCTTATTGGTACATCGGCGCAGCCTTCCTAGTTCTATCGTTAGTCGGTCTTTTCATCAATCCATCCGCAAATAATCGTCAAAGAACAACCACTTAATCTACAAATTAATTGCAAGGGCACTTAACATTCTTAGGTGCCTTTTACTGTAGAATGAATTATTGAAAAATTCGGAAATTTCCAATTAGTTATCAAATCTTTTATCGTTTCTTTCATATCTATGATATAATGGGTAAAATAAGATAGGGAGAAGAGTAATGACCGAAAAAGATACACTAAAAAACCTCCGTCATCGTAGTTCTGTCTATGATTCGATGGTCAAATCACCTAACCGTGCTATGTTAAGAGCAACAGGAATGACCGACGATAGTTTTGAAAAACCGATTGTTGGGGTTATTTCGACATGGGCTGAAAATACACCTTGTAACATCCACCTTCATGACTTTGGAAAATTAGCCAAAGAAGGGGTAAAAGATGCAGGTGCCTGGCCTGTTCAATACGGTACCATCACCGTTGCAGACGGAATCGCTATGGGAACGCCTGGTATGCGCTTCTCACTGACTTCTCGTGATATCATAGCCGACTCTATTGAGGCAGCTATGGGAGGACACAACGTCGATGCCTTTGTCGCAATCGGTGGCTGTGACAAAAACATGCCTGGTTCTATGATTGCTATCGCCAATATGGATATTCCTGCTATCTTTGCCTACGGTGGAACCATTGCGCCAGGTAATCTCAATGGTAAAGACATCGACTTGGTATCCGTTTTTGAAGGAATCGGAAAATGGAACAATGGCGACTTGACCGCTGAAGAAGTTCGTCAAATCGAATGTAATGCTTGCCCTGGACCTGGTGGTTGCGGTGGTATGTACACGGCCAATACCATGGCTACTGCCATTGAGGTTATGGGCATGTCTATTCCTGGCTCTTCTTCTCACCCTGCTGAATCTCCTGAGAAGAAGGCTGATATTGAAGAAGCTGGTCGTGCTGTTGTACGCATGCTAGAACTTGGCATTAAACCATCTGACATTATGACTCGTGAAGCATTTGAAGATGCTATTACAGTCACAATGGCTCTGGGCGGCTCAACCAACGCTACGCTCCATCTTCTAGCCATCGCCCATGCTGCTAATGTCGACCTCACTCTTGAAGATTTCAACGATTTCCAAGAACGCGTACCTCACTTGGCAGACCTCAAACCATCTGGTAAATATGTTTTCCAAGACCTCTATAATGTCGGCGGTGTCCCTGCGGTTATGAAATACTTGCTCAAAAACGGCTTCCTTCATGGCGATCGCATCACATGTACAGGTAAAACCGTTGCTGAAAACCTAGAGAATTTTGCAGACTTGACTCCAGGTCAAGATGTCATCATGCCACTTGAAAATCCAAAACGTGCAGATGGCCCACTCATCATCCTAAAAGGTAATCTTGCTCCTGAAGGTGCCGTTGCCAAGGTTTCTGGTGTGAAAGTCCGCAACCATACAGGTCCAGCCAAGGTCTTTGATTCAGAAGAGGAAGCAATTGAAGCCGTCTTGACCGATGAAATCGTAGATGGCGATGTAGTCGTTGTCCGCTATGTTGGACCAAAAGGTGGTCCTGGTATGCCTGAAATGCTGTCCCTTTCTTCTATGATTGTCGGAAAAGGCCAAGGTGACAAGGTTGCCCTTCTAACAGACGGTCGTTTCTCTGGTGGTACCTATGGACTGGTTGTTGGACACATCGCACCTGAAGCTCAGGACGGTGGTCCAATTGCCTACCTTCGTACTGGAGATTTGGTAACCGTTGATCAAGATACCAAAGAAATCACCATGCACGTTTCTGACCAAGAAATCGAAGAACGCAAGAAAACAACTGTTATTCCACCACTCTACTCTCGTGGTGTTCTCGGAAAATACGCCCACACTGTATCCTCTGCCTCTAAAGGAGCCGTTACCGACTTCTGGAGACCGGAACAAACTGGGAAAAAATAAAAGAACTCAACGACCCTGTCCTCGCGGCAGGGTTTTCCAAAAGGAGAAAAAATGAAACTAACTGTCGAACTCTCCCGCTTTCGTGTTAAAGAAGGCAAAACCGTTCAAGTAGATGAATGGATGGCCTTTCTCAACGAGCACATGGAAGACACCCTTCTCACTCTTGAAGGAGAGAAAATGTATGTCGAAACCATCTTCCGTGAGGTATTGGACGGACGCGAATACCTTTACTGGTATTCTGTTCAAGCCGAAGGAGGGAATGAAGTCGAAGATTCAGAATCCTATATCGACAAAAAACATTTGGAATATTGGGAAGAGTGCATCGATCCAAGCTATGGTATGGTTGACCTCGAACCCCAGGTTATTATGATTCCAAAACCGATTTATGAAACCATGGAAAAACTTGATAAACGTTATGACGAAACATATAAAAAATGAGTTGCTCAGTACAACTCATTTTCTTTTCGGACTAATACCCAATGTAATCCGTCCTAGACGGCTGATGCGTGTCATTTTCCAAGCAGGAGACCAGACAATTTCAACTTGTGCATCTTCAATGCCATCAATGGTCTTCAAGGCTGTAACAAGCTCTCCTGGCATAGTATCGGCACAGGAACAGCCTGCATCCGTAAAGGTCATGATAACCTTACAAAATCCAGCTTCATCTAAATGAATCTCATAAATCAAACCCAAATTGTAGATGTCTAGTTCAATTTCAGGATCGTAAATAGATTCCAAAACCTCTACCAACTGTTCTGACAAAACAAGGGCTCGCTCATTGATCTGAATATCTTCTCTCATTTATCCAAATACTCCTAAAACATTTATAAAAAGTATTGTATCATAATTATTTGAAATATACTTGTCTTATCAGATGTTTTCATCTAGTTTTCAAAGTGTACGAACCTCTGAATTCTCACCTTGACCAATAGAAAAGATATACTTATGACCTTGAGTCAAGCTATGATAGAAGCCATGACCAGCATAAATCTGAAATACTTGCATTGTATCACTAGACTCATCTTTATAGATATGTTGATAATAAGGATTATCCGCAAAAACTGTCTTTAGATAGTCGTTCTCCACAGGTCTGGCAGTCCCTTCTACACGCACTACCTGGATAAGGTACCCTTCCTCAGAAATAGCAGTCATCGCAACTCTTTGATCCCCCATCAATTGATCATAGAAATGCGTTTCTGGGCTTGTCATAAAGAAAATCCCTTCTTCGTTTGCTGCAATGATATGAGCATGACGAGCATGTGGATTTCCATACTCATCCAGAGTTGCAAAAACTCCAACCTTCATATCTTCCAAAATATGCATAATATCTTTTAGTTCCATGGTATCACCCCTTGAAAACACCTATTTTCTAAAGTATATCAAAAACAAGCGAAAATGTTAAGTGGGATATTGATAGAAATGGTGAAAGTGTTTCATGAACAACTCCCTACTGACAGAACCATTAAAGAAGGTAGCTATGTTTGCTTCATTTTCAACCTTCAAAGGTTCCTCAACCCTTTTGATTTCCAATTGGTATAGATTTGACTCTGAACCGATTATGACATCAATCAAAATCCGTTGTAACTATAAAAACTACCTAATTATAAAAAAGCGACTCTTGAGTGCTTTGAACCGTTGATATATCGAGGTATGTAAACGTTTACTAAACAGGTTTGCTTTACGTGCTTTCTTATACTCAACAAAAATCAAAAGCAAACCAGTCAAGTGTTTTTAAACCATTGTCTACTAACAATTGGTTTTAAAATAGACCAATCTAACTCTCGTATTACTTCTTGAAGCTTGTTTATCACATCGTCTAGTGTTTTAAAAGCTTTATTCTTAAACCCTCTCTTTCGAATCTCAGCCCAAACTTGTTCAATTGGATTCATTTCAGGAGTATAGGGAGGAATAAACTCAAAACCAATATTATGTGGTTTCTCTAAGGTACTTGATTTATGCCAAACGGCATTGTCCATCACTAATAAAATATAATCGTCAGGATAAGCTTCAGATAGTTGTTTGAGAAAAACATTCATCCAATCTGTATTACAGCCCCCAGCGATAATGAAGAAGGACTCTCCTGTATGGGCATCAACAGCACCATAGCAATAGCGATACTCACGAATATAGTGACTATGTACATGCGGTCTCACCCCTTTTGGTGCCCAGGCCTTCCCAATTTTACTGATCCGACCGAAACCCACCTCATCTTGATACATTAGCCTGACTTTATGATAGCGACGACTATTCTTGAAGCGCTTTCCTGTTTTCGTGAATGAAGATTTTATTTTTAGACGCTAGAATCGTTTCGGCGTCTGCTTTTTTAGGGTGTTCTGGTCTTGGCGTCACTTTGCGCCAACCATGGCGTTTAAGAATGGCATAGAATCCTTCCTTGGTCGTAGGGTGTCCAACCCGTTTCTGATAAGCTTCATAGAGAGAGTTTATCGTCACAAATTCGCCATTTAGTGAGGCTGTTAACTGTTCTTTTAGAAACGCTTCCTCTTCTTGAAGGGTTAAATATTGACGGTTCCGTCCACCTCGCGTTTCTCTTACTAGAGCTGAAATCCCCTCAAGTTCGTACTTGCGCTGTAAGGACCAGATTGTATACTTTGAATAGCCGATGAGGTTAGTGATTTCCTTATAGCTAAGACCTTCTGCTCTGAACAAGATAACTTGAAGTCGTCTATGAAATGGAGAATAGGTTTTATCTTTCAAATAAGTTTTTAATTCTTTCGTTTGTTCGATAGTAAGTTTCATAAATCTATTATAGGTTAGTTTTTGTTTTTTGAATAGTATTAAGACCTGGTTTTGGGTTCCAAAAGTAAAATCTCAATAAAAGCCTATTAAAGCAAACTTTCAAATAGATTACCAAAAACTCGTTTTCGGAGCTTATATAGTTGAGAAATGGATAAGCAAGTCGTCATAGAATGACTTGTTTTTTTATTCCCTGATTCGAGTTATTTTAAATACTAATCACTGCTCAATATTTATCTTTAATTCCCTAAAATTTACCGGTTCAAATGACTTTATATGCAAAATACCTTCTAGCTGTAATGGTAATTGCTTAGAGACCAACCTGCCTATAAAAGGTTGACTTGGCGTAATAGAACGCTGCAGAATTCCAATTTGCATTTTAAATGCTTTCTCTCTACCATCACTTAATTTCTTATATGTTTCCCCTTGCATACTCCGGTATATCGTTTCTGTTAAGGGACGAACTTCATATGAGTCAATTGGATTTTTGCAAACAAAACCAAAAGATGCATCACTTTCCACAAAATGTGTAGTAAAAATTTTAAACTCAACCTCATTAGTTGATATATATTTAATAGAAACTTGTAAATTCTCTATATCAGGTAAGGGTGTATATCTCGAACTGCCACTTATCACACTTCGCATTTGTTCAATAGTATTATCTAATCCTTGACTAAATAAATCAATGTAGTATACATCTGTTAAAATAGCTGGTATCTTGCAATCAGAAACCTTTATTGGGACAAATTTAACTCCCTCATAGAGAGACTTAGTTAGAGCCGCTTGCCATTCTTTTTTGACCATGTTGCTATTCAAGCTATTTGATGATAGAAAATAAAAAAATGTTGTAACTTTTTCAAGCCCTTCATCCATTTTGCCTATAATACTATCTCCTGGTTGCATAGACCATTTATCGTAGAAAATATTATCTCGTCCAAACTCAATCTCTAATCGTTTAGCAATCATATCTACTACATCTTGATCTCCGTGATTATAACTAATAAAAATCATCTCTTCCTCTTTCCATTCCTCATCTAGATACTTTTCACCTATAATCAAAATTATCCAACATATTGAATAATTTGGTGCCCTAGCAACACTGTATTCTACTGTATCCTACTGCGTTCTACTGCGTTCTACTGCGTTCTACTGCGTTCTACTGCGTTCTACTGCGTTCTACTGCGTTCTACTGCGTTCTCAGTATAAAATGAAATCTATTTTGAAGCAAGAGTGTAGTATTGATTTTTGTCATTTTTACTATTGCCATACCATTTCAAGAGTCCTTGATCTGTCAATTTTTGCAACACTTTTCCTATATGACGTCTGCTTCTACCAGTCAATTCAACAGCTTTTGCCGTTGTCATTCTCTCGCCTGAATTATACATATAGTGGATAATAGCCTGCTCGTCTGAGTTTAGGTTATCAAAATCAGAGAACTGTTTTTCCAAGCTGTCTCTTGTACGGAGATGTCGGCTGACAATGTTGTTCTCAAGCGTCAGGACAACCTTATTCCCAGGTTCTGAGAATTTAGGTTCATGGAGAAATGCAGATTCCATCTCCGAGTAGATACGTTTAACACCTTCATTCATCTCACGTACCCAACCGAACTCGGTCAGAGTTCGAGCAATACGTGGATTTCTCGAAAAGCGTTCATGCTTGATATTGTCAACGGTGACGATATTGGGTAATTTCCCTGGGCTATGAATCTCTAGTCGATCATCAAACATAAGCACACGAATGTGATCACCATAGACAGAATAATCACGGTGAGTTACAGCATTGACAACACCTTCAAACCAGGCAAATTCAGGATACTCAGGCAAAATTTGGAATTGCCCATTGTCATCCAAATACTGAAATTCACGAAGCTGAGTACGAATAAAATCTCGTACCTTGATAATCAAAATTGGGAGAGCATCATCAAAGGTTACTTCCTTGATAACATTAAAACTACTTCCAGTTCCCATATCTGTACCATCAAATCGCTGGAATCGGACACGCGCTTGAGGGAAGAATGCTGACGGATATTTGCCAAAGAGTAAAATTGCTGCCTTGGTTAATTTCCCATTGATTAGAAATCGACGTGCTTTAAGGATTTCTTCCACAGAACGCTCTGATATATCAAAACGATTTTTAAAATCCTGAACCAAGCTATCGTCAATATCTTTCAGACGGGCATCAGGGACGACCTCATCTTCAAAGAAGCGTTGTCCTTTATCATAACTGAGTTGAGTTCGTTGCTCATAACTCAACTTGACAGAGTCATCTCCTTGACGAAGATAAACATCATCATTTGGTGCTGCAATCACACGATTTGATGACAATTCCACAGAGATAACTAAAATGAAATCTTCTTCACCCTTATGATTGATTACAGGGATTTCCTCAAAAGATAAATCCAAAGGAGTCTCACGCATCCCACGATCAATCTTTTTGAAATCGTCTATGGGATAAGCTCTGCCGTCCTTGAAACCAGTGATAATATTTTCCTGTTTCTCATCCTCAATACCAATAACCAGTTGACCGCCATCCGCGTTGGCAAAAGCAATCAGGTGTTTGAGAAGTTCAGACGGTTTCTTTCTGGCTGATTTTCGATCTAGGTATTGGCTTTCTGGAGAGAATTGGTAGAGGGATAAATCATTAGATAAATATTCCTTATTTTCCAATTTGTAACACCTCTTCTACTTTATTTTTTTACGGCTATATATTCTATATCCATCACCTTCTAATTGGTAGGAGGCAATTTTTTTATTTATTTTTAGATACTGGAGGATTGATTTATTATAATTTGTATTTTTAATCTTAGGATTCTTTCTATCAGTTAACGCCAAAATAATTTCGGTAAGGTCTAAAACTCTAAATAAACTCAAAACTTCATCATATGTAAACTCATTAAGGTATTTTGCCAATATTAATCGACGTTCACTTAAATCTATATCAGTATTTTCGATGACTGATTGCAATAATTCCTTATTGACTGAGTATCCTTCCTCTAGAATGTCATCGAAATAATCCGCAAAGATTTTTTCTACTAACTTTCTAGTACTGAATTCAAAAGAAGTGTACCCACACAGAATATATTCTAAATCAGATTCATCAAATTTATTTTGTAAAATATGATTAACTAGAGGTGTAGAGTAGTCTTTACCCTCAATAGATATCCTAGTAGGAAATCTATCAATAATTTTAAATTTCCGTTCATCAGTTAATCCTTCTTGTAAAAGATTGAACATTTCAGTTTCTTGATAAATATCCGTATCCTCCACATTTTCTAAAAGATACTCATCAATATATTCCATCAAATATTCAATAACATGATTTTGATAATTATCTCTGAGGAAATTTAATGTATTTACTGAAAATTTATCCGATATACTTCTTGTACTAATTAGAATTGACATTTTTTCATCAGCAATATTTGCCAACTTAAATTCTGTAAAACACCATCCCAATTTTGAAAGAATCTCTTTGTATTTATCATTAGCTAATTGGTTACATTTAACGGTTTCTTCAAAAAATTCTTCTTGAAATTCATCTGAAAATCCCTTGAACTCTGTTTGTAAAAAATCCAAGTGCTCCCCGTTATTTACAAATTCAATCAATCGATCATTCCAACTATGATATTCACAGAAGTAATCTAGAATATTTTTCGTACTAAATCTTGCTTTATTGAATGCAATAGCTGCGTCCTTGATTATAGCATCATCCAATTGTTCAAAATCCAAAATATTATTTTGGACTCTCTTCAAGTACTCTATTCTATTATCACTGGTTACTTCGTTATGATTAAGTAAATAATACATATCTAGCCACTTATCACATAAATTATCGCTCATATAGGGTATAAACTCTGTTACAAATCGGTCAATATTTTTTTCAATATAACTAAAGAGCTTATCAAACTTTCTAACAGTCGTAATTGGTTGTTTTATCAAACTGTCTTGTTTAAAATTATCATCCAAATAAAAAGCTAAACTTCGAACGTTTTTAACATTAACATCATAAAGATTATTGTCATAAACAAAATCACTCATCACTTTATGGCTATCTTCAAAACTTAAATCTTTAATTTTAACTTCCATAAACTTCAAATTATCTTGAATCTGAGTATTATTGAGGAGCTCGTTAAAATTATCAATAATTTCTTGGATATCTGACCAGTTACTATTTACAAAAGAGTTTATTACCTCTTGTAGTTCTTCTTGCCAACCGACTTTAGAAAAGTCAATAAATGATAACAGTAAAACAATTATCTGAATTTTTTCTTTTTCAAGAATGTCATCAGATGTCAAAAGTAATTTTAATGTTTCCTGATTTAAATCAGTTAAGTAGAGCAGGACAGAAATTTTTGCTGCAAGAGGTCGTGAGTTTTGTTGTAAAAACTTGTTAACAAATTTTACATTAGTCTCTGATAAATAACTTTCCAATCTTTTCTTACTTTCTCTCTGTAAAAGATATTCAAACAGATCAAAATTTAAGGCATAAATTCTCGTAAAATCGGAGTCATCAAGTCTTTCATTGACTTCTGCAACTTCTATCAAAGAATAATCCCAGTCGAGTTCAATCTCTCCTTGCACCGCATTTAAAAACTCTTTATCCTGCTTCTTCAGGCTATTAGGGTAAAAATAAGTAATATAGTCTGGAAAACTCTCATCTATATAGCCATTTCTCAATAAATGCATGATTAGAGAGTTTTTCTCTTTCTTTAAGTAGGAATATTCTTCCATTATAGTATCGAAAAAATGACGGTTAATGAGTACAGATAACTTTTCTGATTTAATATTTCCATACTCTTCGCGTAATTTTTCTAAATTAGAATTCAACTCATTAAGATGATTTTGATTATCTAAAGCACTCAACCGCTCTTGAAAACTAATATCATTCATCGGGAATATATCTTCTAATTCTTCTTTTCGACCATTTAGCTGAGAATAATAATCTGCTTTAACTGATTCAATTTCAGCATCTTCCGATAGAATTTCACGTATAAAATCTAGCCTATTAGGAAATTGACTCTCGGTTTTACCATTTACTCGAATAGCTACCCTTCCCTCAGGAACCTTCAGATACGTTGAATAAAGTTCAAGTTTATTCCTAGAAAATTCTTGTTCAGAAGAAATTATCTTTTCTTCTATTTTCTCAATTTCTGCTGATTTTTTATCTAGATTACGCTGTCTCAAATTATCAATCTTACTAAAAAGTTGATGAACAAATCCTGAGTCTTTCTGGAGTAATGAAAAATCTTTAGGAAAAATATTTTTATAAACAATGATTGCAAAAATTTTATCTGATGAAAGATTCAGCTTATTATTATCATTTTCTTTCTGACTAAATAAGTTATTCTTATATAAAACAAACTCATTACAGATATTATACGCCAGTCTCATATCATCAATGTAAATCGCCACTTGTTTTAACAATGTTTTACTAACACTGTGTGATTCACCTAAATTTGTTAGTATTTCTCCTAGTTTTTCACCTGAATTAGATGAAGTAATTACTGGAATAATTGGAATGATGAAATCAAAAAATTTAGTTCTATCTTGCGAAGTAAACATATCATCTTTGATAAGATAGATGAATAAAAGTTTCTTCCCATCTTTTCTCTTATTATTAACAAGCGTATTTATTTCTCTTAGTTTCTCAAAGATTAGGTTTGTTTCAAATCGATCAATATCTTCAAAGATGACAATATCACTCTGACAGTTATCAAAGAGATATAAAACATCATCTAAATATTTATCAAAATAGGAGTCTTCTTCACTTTGAAATACTTCAATATCTCCAGAGATATTTGCCCCACGAAAAGAAAGATTTTTGATTAATCGTCTTTTTAACTGTAATTCAGATAATTTATATACTACATAAATCATATTGCACGTTAAAATTAGATAGGCTAACAAACGAATAATACTTCCAAGGTGAGGAAAGTTTGGGAATCCTTCTCTAACTAAAATGGCTAATTGAGTATAATTCCATAAAAATAAAGTGGGTAATAAAAATAGTAATATTACGACAGAAAGTTTAACAACTTCAAATGATACAGGATTCTTTTTTGACTTAAAAATAGTCATTGGGATGTACTTTGCATCAATCTGATGTAACAATTGATTAATTATTTTCCCCTCAATGATATTAATTTGCTCCAGCGAATCACTATTTTCAATCTGCCCTTGAAATATTTCCAATTGAGCATTGCTCCCATTTTCAAGGTGATTCAGAGAAGAAAAGTGTGCCAACGAGATATGTAATGGTTTAAAACTTCCATTTTTACTTTTATAAGTCTCTATAAAACTACTTTTACCTGAACCATAATTTCCAGATATCGCTACATTCTTAATACCTTTATCTTCTAACGCATATTTCATCGCTGCATCATGCGATGGGTCGATGTTAACGTTGCTTAATGGCGTTAATTTATTGAATTTAAATTCTGTCATCTACACCTCTGCCCATCAATGTCATTCCTCCATCTCCTTCACTTTACTTTCAATAAATTCAATCTCATCATCCGAAAGTCCATATTTTCGATAGAGTTGTGCGTCTAACTCAGCTATTGATTGTAACCAATCAATGTCCGAGTTAGACGCAATTTCTAATCCATTTTACTAATATAAGAATCCATAAATTTTCGATGGCTTTCTTCGTAATGATATTTACTGCACAGATAATCATGAATTTCATCAATTGACTTATCCCATGGAACATCAGATTTATTAGTGAAATTTTGCACTGGAACATATTTCCAAACTGATTTCTTGTTATCTTGAGTGATTTTTAAAATACCTAACAACGTTCTAGCAAAAGGGGTTTTTATGTACTTCAATAATGAATGAGCTTCGTACTCAGTATTAAATGAGCCAATAGATAAAAACGTCTGTGTGTGACCCACGAGTGGGGTCGATAGAACTTCGCCTATCGCCCCACTTCCGTTTGCTTTCGGAAGAAAGACTTTATACTTCTCAAAGTTATCAGGCCCCTTTATATAATCGGCTCTCACAAACTTATTTACTCGCTCATTATTTTGACGTCCAATTATTTCTACATAAGTTGAATCCGACTTGATATCTTTGAAAATTTCAGGAAGTTTCTCAAAAATATTTGTTGTGACATCAAATTTATGCCCCTTACTCAATCGAGATTCCAATTGTGGAAATTCTTCATGTAATTGGCTTGTCAGTTTGTAACTTTCAGGTGCATATACCAATTCACTTAAAGATGAAAAATCTTTATGATGGGTAACTAATCTATACATTTCATTTAATTCATCAAATGGAGTAAATGTTTCAATCGCACCGAAATCTTCGTTTGAATCTCGGTAAGTAACTGCTACACCACCCTTGATGTCTGTATTTGGAAAGACTTCATCTGACTTTTGAGAGAAGTAAATCACTTTAAGATGTTCATCAGTCAACATTTTTTGATTCCATACTTTTGGAGTCTTTCCTGCATTAAATAGGAAACGAGCAGGAGTAATCAAGCAGACCTTTTCTGCTATTTGATAAGATAAGTCAATAAAATTATGATAAATAGGATTATCACTTGTTCCTTTCGTTTCTTCCTGATACGGAGGATTTCCTATCACTACATCAAATTTCACCTTGTTAAATGCCTCCTCAACTAGTTTCTTACCTTGTTCACCATCTGTTTTTAGGGTATCTGTCAGGCTTTCTATATAAGTCACATTGGTTTTGTACTTCCGATAGCCTGTCAGTGTACGTTCAGTAATGGTTTTTGCCATTGGTGTTTTGGCAATAGCGTAGATATTATTCGCTAAAATCTCTTGATAGACTTGGTCAGCTTCAAAATGGTTGTCATCATTTTCTGCCACTCTTTGATAATACAAGCTAATGGCGCTATGAAGAGGGTAGAGACCTGTCTTCGAGTTAATGTCTAAGATTTTCGTATCTCGTTGATAGATTGATGGAGTCACTTCATTAGACACCCAGTGAAGATTTGACGTCGCACCATCTGTCACCGACTCAAAGTTATCATCATAGAAGTTCAAACCACCGACAGACTTAGATACTTGTAGATTTGGCACGCTGACGAATGATACGACCCGCTTCGATAAAGACCTCAGCATCATAATACTTGGTAATCTCACTAAACATTCCCTTGGTGAAACCTTTTGGCATGAACTCTTTCCACGATTCATCATCCACCTGCTTGATAAAGTCTTGAATGGTGATATCTTTTGATAAATCGACCGCCATGCCGTAAATCATCATTGGAATACGGATAGAAACCCCGCGTAAAATAGAAATCATATTTTTCCGCTGTTTCTTCGCTTCTTTTTGTTTTTCGATAACCTCTAGATCTTCTGCTGTTCGTTTAGCTTTTGGTTTCTTTTTAGCTTTTTCAGCTTGCTCATGCTCTTCAGTTGTCAATCCATTTTCATTGATTACAACTTTCTTAGGCGTTTTTTGACTCTGTGTCTTACCAACGATAGCATTTAGTTTGGTAAACATGCTTGCATCATCAGCGGTTAAAGTTAGAAGATTATCATTATAGAGACTGTCATCTTCGAAACCTGACCGCACTGCCTTTTCAGCATAAACTTTCTTGAGCTGTGTCAGCATTCTATCCACATCGTAGGTCTTCATTCCATTGTCTGAAGCCCCTAAGATTGGCATAAAGTTTAGAAGACGAGCCATAGCTTGCTTTTGTGCTTGCGTATTTTTCTTACCTACACCTGAGTTAATCTGGGCACTCTCCGCCATCACAGTCAAGGCTCTATCAGGGGCAAAATCAAAAACATAACAATTCGTCTTCATTCCCAATTTCTCATGAGAAAAAGGCGTCTGGGCACGAAAGGCAGCTTGTAGGTAGTTCATGGCACTATTGGTATTTGACAAAAACAAGACTGCTGTCCACTCTGGGATATTAACACCTGTAGTTAGTTTACGAACCGTCAAGGTAATGGTTTTTGTCTGCGAAGGGTCTTTACCAATAGCAGAACGAACTTTCTCTATGTCCGCATCGTTAGCAATTCCATCATCGCTACTTGCTCCTCGAACAACGTTAACAATTTTATATTCTTTCCCGAAAATAGGGTGTTCTTTAAGCAAGTCCTCAAAAGCATTAGCTTCTTTAACACCTGGCATAAGCCAAAGCGTATGACGCAACTCTTCACGATAAGACTTCGTTGAAAAAGGGTAGTTCGTACGACTATCTGGATGTGTGATATTATCTAAGAATTGGCGAACCTCTTGCTTATAAACAAGTTGACCATCCTCAGCCACACGGAAAAATTCCCTAAAGTTGAACGATTTACTCTCATCAGAAAAACGTTCCTTATGCTTCATTTCAAAAGTGTACATCGATACTTTTGGCAAAGTTTCATAAGGATTTGGCTCACTTGGACGTTCTAATTCCCACTTCTTCTTAGCCTGTTGTTCCATGACATAGTCCCAAGTATAGACTTGCTCCTCGTCAAATTGATCCAAAAGATTGAAAGGTGTCCCCGATAGTTCAAGTATCTTTGTATGCTCTTTGACCAATTCTTTCATTACCGAATCACTAAGCTCTGTCTGAGTCCCCTCATGCGCTTCATCAATGATGATCAAATCCCAATCCACATCTGCAAAATCTTTCAGATTGGTTTGTCCGCCATTGTACCGAAGCAATTGGATTGAAGCAAAATACACAAAAGGTTTTTCTCCTCGCTTCAGGTTTTCAAGCGTTTCTCCTTGATTGACTGAGCCATAATCATACCCATCAGCGCTCATCTTCATTTTCTTGAAATCATCAAACCAAGAATCCGCCACAACAGGGCGATGAGTCATGATGAGAACTTTTTGAAAAGCCTCATTCTTGACTAATTGCAAGGACGTCAGAGTTTTGCCAAAACGCATTTTAGCATTCCAGAGCATTCGGTCTTTTTTCTTAAAGACTTTTTGCGTCTGCTCGACCGCTGCCTCTTGTTCTGGACGAAGGGTGATAACTGGTTCTTCAATAAATGATTCTTTGGCAGTAATATTTAGATAATTTCTACCTTCTTTAACAGCTTTAATAGCAGCCTTAGCTGTCTCTAAATCCGTCTTGAACCACTCTGTTCCTTCCAGTTGTTCAGCCTGTTTAATCCCTGAACGCTTCAAGACATTATGCACATCATAATCATGAAACCAGGACTTGGTCGCCTTTTTGTAAGCAAGCTCTACCCAACCAAGCGTGTAAGGCAGACCAGATGTTTTCATGTATTGATTAATACGTTTTGGGGCAACAGTACGTAAAAAGTCACTATTTGGCGACCAATCTGTCTCAATATCATCCGAAGAAACGCTACCCTCACCAATTTTTTGAGTCCCTTCGAAGGCATTAAATAGTCCACTTTCATTGTTAACTGTTTGAATATAGATAAACTTCCGCTCAGCCGTAGTGTACATTTCTTGTGCTCTCGGTTCTAAAAAATGACCAATTGCACTGGCTTTAATATCCGGTTCAATATAGGTCAGCATGACCCAAGCTAGTATGTCAAAGACTTGTTTTAGTGATTTTAGGGCATTTTCTTTTGTCGCATCTTCTGGATTAAGGACATGGGCAGAATTATTCCCTTTTCCCTTGATATCATAAAAGTGATCAACGATTGTTTTATTGGGAATAAAGTCTCTTATCTCTCTTAGTACGTCATTAAAGGTGGCGCGCTCACTAATATCTAAATATTCTCTATCGGCAACCAACCTCGCTGTATTCTCAGCAACTTTTCTCACCTTAGTCAGCGTGCCTTCATAGTCCCCATGTGTATAATTTTCTTCAGCCATATTTATGGTTCTAAAAAGCTCGGCTGTATCTATATCAATTGCCAAAAAATCAAAATTTGAAAACATAGCCTAATCTCCTAGTAAATACACTTTTTGAATGGTTATCTCTTTTATCGTATCTGCTTTTTTAACAGATTCATTCTCAATCATAAATTCATCATCTATATCAAAAAAACTCAGTTGTCCTTCCACGACTGTCCGATCGTCTTCTACTTCCTTACCCAAAAGTTCTGAAAGTGCAAAAGGAATTTTTCTTACCAAACTTGGATGACCTTTGACCAGTTGCCACTCATTGAACCTGATAGGCTCCCCTGTAACTGGATGCTGCTGAGTCAAAGTATTTCCTCTCACAATATTTTTATGAATAAGATAGTGTGCTGATTGATAGATATCATTTTTGCTATTTAGTCTAGTTCCAAAAGCTTGCTCGTACCAGTCTAAATAACAAAGAAACATCCGTGAACGTGCCACTTCCAAATTATCTTCTAAAAACTCTATGCCATAGATGGACGAGAGAGCAACTAAAGACTTTGTTTTCCAATTTCGTTTGTCATACTGTCTGACCACAGCCTCTAGCTTTCTCTCTAAAATTGCTTGCAAAAAATTTCCATCGCCTGCAGATGGCTCTAAAAAGGTCTTATATACACTTTCACAAGCTTCTTTCACTCCAGGAGTATCCAGCATTTTCTGAACCATCCAAGCAGGTGTAAAGACTTCTCCATGTTTTTGAACACGTTGTTTTGATTTAATTAAGCTCTCTTCCAAAACCTACTCCTTGAAAACGTTTATATCTCCACCTATTATACCATTTTCCAACGAACACTACTAGATTTCATTAGCGCCTTATCCAAAGAAAACCTCAAATAAAATTGGTGTACAATTTTTGAAAAAATACTTTTCAAAAATTACACGAAAAAAGCACCCGTAGGGAAAACCCTGCGAGCGCTTTGAAACGTTGATATATCGCGGTATATTAACGTTTACTGAATTGTGATGCTTTACGTGCTTTCTTAAGACCTGGTTTCTTACGTTCAACCATACGAGCGTCACGTGTAAGAAGGCCTGCGCGTTTCAATGAATCGCGGAAGTCTGGGTCAACTTGAAGCAATGCACGCGCGATACCGTGACGAATCGCACCTGATTGACCACCGTAACCACCACCGTTCACGTTAACGAAAACGTCGTATGAACCTTGTGTTGAAGTTACTGCGAATGGTTGGTTGATAACCAAACGAAGGTCAGCGTGTGGGATGTACTCTTCTACATCTTTTTTGTTTACTGTGATTTTACCAGTACCTGGGACCAAACGTACGCGTGCAACCGCGTTTTTACGACGACCAGTACCTGTGTATTGTGCTTGTGCCATTTAGATTACGTCCTTTCCCTTAGATAAGACCTGAAATATCAAGTACTTCTGGTTGTTGTGCAGCGTGAGTGTGCTCAGCACCTACAAACACTTTCAACTTCATGCCTTGTGCACGACCAAGTGTGTTGTGTGGAAGCATACCTTTAACTGATTTTTCAATCAAACGAACAGCGTTTTTAGAACGCAATTCACCAGCTGAGATTGATTTCAATCCGCCTGGGTGGTTTGAGTGAGTGTAGTAAATCTTATCAGTTGCTTTTTTACCAGTCAATTTCACTTTCTCAGCGTTGATAACGATAACGAAGTCACCAGTATCAGTGTGAGGTGTGAAAGTTGGTTTGTTTTTTCCGCGAAGTACGCTAGCAACTACTGCAGAAAGACGTCCAAGAGGTACATCAGTAGCGTCTACTACATACCATTTGCGCTCAACTTGGCCTGGTTTAGCCATAAAAGTTGTTTTGTTCATGATTTCTCCTATACGAATCGTTTTTGTTTACTGGGCGGATGTTCCGGTCCGCGGGTATTTGGAAGGTTCCGGGGCCTTTCAAATGGGGTAAACAATACCGTCTACCATTCTATCAAATCTACTAGTCTCCGTCAAGCCATTTTACTTTACTTTTTTTATTTTTTGAAAGATAGCAGAACTGCTGAGAATGAAAACCTTATCATAACCCTATCTCCTCACTGACTGCCCCATTTTAAAATAGGTGTGCCGCTTACCTCTAACCGCCAAGGACAGGGCCAAGATATTTTCAGGGTCTGGCATCCGACCGTAGCCCCCGTCTCCGATATGGTGAATGTCCGAACCTACCCGCTTGTTGCTGAGCCCAAACTCCCGCACCGTCTGACTGTCCGCACTCTCCTGACTAGTCCCGATAGTCGAAATAACCAAAGCCCCACGCGCCTTGACCTGACTGACAATCGGTGCCACGATTTCCTCACGAACACCCGGCACCGTTCCGACTGCAGGTATGAGGACACCGTCTGCCCCCAAGTCCACAAAATCTAGCAGGGCTTGACTATCCACGACCGACTCTCCCAGACCTGCACCGTGCATTTTCCCCGCAAAGATGAGGCCCTCAAAGTATTCTTTGGCAAGGCCAATAGCAGAGCGGATTGCAGCCATGGACACACCCGTAGCAGGATTACCTGTCAGCATGATGAAGTCCACGCCAAGAACTTGGGCCTGTCGCAGACTTTCTGGACTAACCTGACGACCTGGTTTTAGAAAAACCTGCTGGTCTTGGACTTCCTGACTAGTATCCACAGGCTCCAAGTTAATCCCAACCAATCGACCCGTCAACCGCTTGATTTCAGCGATAGGATTGTCACAGTCGTAAAAGCCAACAATCTCCGGATAAAAGACATCTAATTCGTTGAGCACCAAAAGGTCACAACCAAAGGCAGCCATCATCTCCGCATTGGTCACCCCCGCAATTAAGGGAGCCGCTGTGACCACTGTTTCTCCCATGATAATCCGACCTTCACTGGACAAGATGGACTGCTTGAGCTCCTCCTTGGTCGCTCCCACCATATCACTAGCATAGCATGACAATAAACGTTTCATAAGAACCTCCAAATGGATATGTTTTGTTGTTTGTAATCGTTTTCTTTTTGTGTAAATAAAGAAAAGAGATTATCTCTCTTTCTTATTGATGGATAGGATAGCTAGAACTCCCGTCCCCGTATGGGTAGCAATAATTGGCCCCAACTCTGTCAAGAGCACATCAGTAACACGGCTGTCTTCCAACAAGGTTGCCTTAATCGCTTCAGCCGCCTCAATATCACCTGTATAGGCCACCATGACCGTGGAATGATCCAAACCATCCAAGGTCAGGTTCAGCATTTCCTTAATCCCTTTTTTACGGCCACGGATTTTGGCAATGGCTTCTAACTTCCCTTCCGCATTGAGAGCAAGAAGGGGTTTGATATTGACCAATCCTCCAATGAGAGCAGCTGCCTTGGACAAGCGACCACCACGTACCAAGTGATTGAGGTCATCAACTAAGAGATAGGTCCGCAAACGTGGCACCAAGTCCTCGATGAGCGCCTTAGTTTCAGCTAATGACTTGCCCGCTGCACGTGCTTGGGCAGCCTGCATGACCAAGTAACCTTCACCAATAGCCGCAGCCTTAGTATCTACAATTTCGATAACAGCATCTGGGTAGTTGTCCAAGACCATATCGCGTGCAATGGTTCCGCTCTGATAGGTTCCTGAAAGAGCCGATGAAAAGGCCAGGTAGAGTACATCTTGACCTTCCTTGGCTGCCGCTTCAAAAACTTCTTCAAACTGACCAACATTGACCTGACTGGTTGTCGGAAGGCCTCCTGTTTCCATCTTTGCAAGCAAATCCGTAGAGGTCAAGCGGTTTTCCCCAACGGTTTCATAGGTTACGCCGTCTAGGTTAATTGTCAAACCAAGCACGGTCACATCATTTTCTTGGACCCAGCTGATTGGCAAATCCGATGTCGAATCGGTTACGATTGTAAATGTCACTCTTTCATTTCCTCCATCATTTCTTTTAAAGCTTGAAAATTCCCATCTGACCAGGGATTGAGGCGCGGGGTGTAGAGTTTTACCTGGTCCACAAATTTGTCCAAGTCCTTCTTGATAACCCTGGTTCTCTCCTCTAACTCACGCGCCGAAACCCGTAAAGCCCCTTGTGAAAAGACCACCCATTGTTCGTTGAGGTCGCTGGTTGCGACGGAAACCTGCTTGCGACGGTCACTATTGAGCTGGGCGCTGAGCCGTTCGATATAACTATCTGCCGTCTCTTCCTCCTCTGTAAAAATGACCGATACCTTGAATTCATCATACTGCTGGCGAAGACCTGGCACATGGTGGGCATCAAAGACACAAATTACCTCAATCTGTTCAAAAGCTGCGTAGTGAGACAGGGTTCGAAGCAAGGTCGTTCTGGCCGCATCCAAGTCTCCCTTTTTAAAATCTTGCTTGGTGGTCTGCCAAAAGGCAATCATGTTGTAGCCATCTACAATGAGAACTTTTTCTTTCATTTAGATTTTCTTCCGAAATACTTCGTACATCAGCACAGCGGCTGCCACACTGGCGTTGAGAGATTGGACATGTCCCTTCATAGGAATGGTAATCATCTCATCCACCTGCTTTTTGATATTGCTGGAGATGCCCTTGCCTTCGTTGCCGATGATGAGGGCTAGCTTGCCAGTCGTATTCCACTTGTGGCTTGGGGTTCCGTTCATATCCGTGCCAAATACCCAGAAACCAGCCTCCTTGAGCTTATCAAGGGTTTGGCTGAGATTGGTCACTCGAGCGATTGGGACATGGGCCACCGCACCTGTAGAGGTCTTAGCCACAACAGGCGTCACGCCAACTGCTCGGTGCTTGGGAATGATGATGCCTGCTACCTGAGTCGCATCTGCGGTCCGCAAAATCGAGCCGAAGTTGTGGGGGTCTGTCAGACCGTCCAAGATGAGAATGAGGGGATTATCTTCCTGCTCTGCCTTTTCCAAAATCACCGACAGGTCCGCATAGGCGAACTCAGAGACCCGCAGGACAAAACCTTGGTGAACGGCACCTTCTGTCATGTCAGACAGGGTCTTCTTCGGCGTCCAAGAAATCGACACCTTCTTCTCTGCCGCCAGCGCCTTGATTTTTTCTACATTTTTTCCGCGTAAATCATCCTGAATGTAGAGTTTGTTGCCGGTATTGGCCTCCAAACTCTCTACCACAGCATGCACGCCATATACGATATCATTATGTTCCATGGTTTTATTATAGCATAGGTTGACTGAAAATAGGCGCTCACTGTGTTCCAGCTGAAAAACTTGACCGCCTACCCGACTTTCTCACTTATTTTTTCAAAAAAATGCCATAAGTGCTTGATATAGTTGAATTTTTTGAATAATTTTTATCATTATTCTTGTTGTATATGGTTATGTATGTTATAATGTAACTATGGCATTTATCAAAACAACAACGAACAAAGAAGGTCGGACCCATGTCTACCTAGTCGAGGGATATCGTAAAGATGGCAAGGTCAAACAACGGATCCTAAAAAAATATGGCTTATTGGACGAACTTGAAAAAGACGATCCCGCTATTCTTGACCGATTAAAACAAGAAGCTAAGCAAGGGATTTTAACAGATAAGAAAACTCTAACAGTTGACTATGATTTGCTTGCTCCTATGTATGAACCAGATAAGTCTTATGGTTGGATGGTACTAGATGGTTTGTTTGAGGAATTGGAGTTATCTCATTTTTTAAAATCCCGACCTCATAAGGCTGACTACGACTTGGTTCAAGTGCTAAAGCTACTTGTCTTTCAGCGTATCTTACATCCGAATAGTAAACTTGCGACATATGCTTCTCAGGGTGATTTGTTTGGAGATTGGTCAGTTAGTCGCAATGCTATCTACCGTTCTTTGGATCTCTTGAACTCACTAAAAGAGGACCTTCAACTACATCTGCACAAGGAAGTAAGTCGACTGACAAAGCGTGAAGCTCGTCTGGTTTTCTATGATGTTACTAACTATTACTTTGAAACAGATATCCCTGATAGTGAAGAGGTATCAGAGAGCGGAACAATTCTCAAAGAGGGCTTGCGTAGGAGGGGACCGAGTAAGGAACACAGACCTAAGCCTATAGTGCAACTGGGATTGTTTATGGATACCAACGGTATTCCAATCAGCTATAAATTATTCAGAGGCAATCAGACAGACCCTGTGACTTATCTTCCTGCTGTTGAAGAAGTAAAGAAACAATTTGGGATTGAACGAATTGTAGTTGTGGCAGATAAGGCAATGAATAGTCAAAATAATGTTTCAGCTATGGAGAAGCAAGGAGATGGCTGGATCTTCTCACAAAAGCACCGTGGGAAACGTGGTGCTCCGAAGGATATTCAAGAAAAAATATTGGAAGAATCTGGTTGGCAGTTTAATCAAGAGATCACTTTCGCTAAAAAGTCTTACATTCGAGAGAGAAAACTTGGGACCAAGAAGGATTCTCCAACCGTTAGAGAAAAAGTACTAATGACCTGGTCAAAGAAATATGAAGATAGAGAACGGATTCGACGTGAAGGGGCTCTTGACTATGCCAATAAGCTAACTGATGCGGAATTGTTTCGACAAACGAGTAAGAAGGGCGGAAAGAAATATCTTGAATTGAGCTATTTGGATAAGGAAACCGGAGAGGTTAAACCATTTTCGCCACTTATCCGAATTGACCAAGAACAGGTCGAATTTGATGCTCAATTTGATGGAGTTCATGTCCTTGTGACCAGTGAGACTGAGATGAGCGATGAGGCTATGCTTGCTTCCTACAAGGAACTGTCTAAAATTGAGGATTGCTTCCGTGTAACTAAGATGGAGTTAGAAAGTCGTCCAGTCTATGTTTGGACAGAAGAACATATTCAAGCACACTTTTTAACATGCTTTATTGCCTTGGTTCACTTACGCTTACTCCAACATCAGATTGACTGGAAAATGAGTCCAGAACGGATTACTTCTGCTCTAAATAGTGCAAAGGCCACAAGATTGAGGGATGATTACTATAGGCTTCAAGAGAATTCCGATATGCAGGAGTTAAATAAGCTTTTGGGGTTTGATTGGACCAATGGAATTGTCAAATTTGAAACGCTTAAGAAGTATGGGAAACGTCCATACACAACAAAAAAATAAGAGAAAAGAACAGTGAAATCCCTTGATAGACAAGGGGTTAGCTGTTCTTTATGCTTTTTTAAGTGATAAACTTGGGATTATAGCATAGGTTGACTGAAAATAGGCGCTCACTGTGTTCCAGCTGAAAAACTTGACCGCCTATACAATCTATGTTATCCTTAGTTCTATCAATTTGTCCGTACAAACGGAATCGAAACAGGAGATTTTATGACACTTATTTTTGGAATTGTGGCAGGTCTGATCGCCTTTGCCATCGGTGGTTTGTGGTATGGTTTGATTTTCCGCGATGCTTGGATCAAGGCTTCAGGCATTGACATGGCTAAGGTAGAAGCAGACCGTCAGGCTGGAAAAAATGGTCAGAAGGAAATGGTGATTTCCCTTGTCATTGAAGTACTGACTGCTGTTGTGGCTATTTTCTTCATCAAAACCCTTGATGTTTCACCACTCCACGCAGCTGGTGGCATGGGCGTGATTGCGATCCTTGCTTCATTGAAAAACTACGTCTTTGAGCAACGGCCTATCAACCTCATCCTCATCAACGAAAGCTACAAACTAGTCTGCTACCTAGTAGTTGGTATCCTAGCTCTATTTGCATAAGCAATTCCCTCCTATCCTTAGGAGGTTTTTATTTTATGATACAATAGAAATAGACTAAAACCAAAGGAGCCCCCATGTCCCTCTCCCTTCGCACCATCAAACTGATATTTGCCACCGTTCTGGCTATTTACCTAGCGACCGCCCTGGGCTTGTCTTATGCGACAGCGGCTGGCATCATCGCCATTCTCAGCGTCCTCGACACCCGCAAGTCCAGCTTCAAAATGGCTCGCAACCGCCTCTTCTCCACCATCCTGGCCCTGACCATAGCCGTCCTGACCTTCGCCCTCTTTGGCTTTGGCATCTGGACCCTGGGCATCTACCTGGCACTCTACGTCCCTCTGGCCTACCGATTCAACTGGGAGGCTGGCATAGCCCCCTCGACCGTCCTCGTTACCCACCTCTTGCTGGAGCAGGATATTTCGCTGATTTTTTTGGGAAATGAGCTGACGCTTTTTCTGATTGGGGCAGGACTGGCACTCTTATTTAACCTCTATATGCCCTCGCAAGAAAAGAAAATCGAGGCCTACCACGACCAAGTCGAAGACCTGCTCAAGCAGATTCTCCTTCGCTTTGAAGCCTTTCTGCTAAATGGCGACGGACGAAACGAGGCAGAATTGATTACGCAGCTGGATAAGACCTTGGATGAGGCCCTGAAGGTCGTCTACCTAGACCGCCACAACCAGCTCTTCCAGCAGACCAACTACCAGGTCCATTACTTTGAAATGCGGGCAGCACAAAACAAAATCCTGCGAACCATGGCAGGAAATATCAACAAATGTTTACTGGAAGGCAGAGAAAATGTCATCCTGTCCAGCCTCTTTGAGCGAGCAGCCCAGCAACTGAGCCGAGAAAATTCTGCCAAGGAACTGCTCCTGGACATCGAGCTCTTCCATGCCACCTTCCGCGAACGACCTCTGCCACAAACCAGGGAAGAATTTGAAACCCGGGCCACCCTCTTCCAACTCCTCCACGATATGGAGGCTTTTATTCGCCTCAAGGTTGATTTTTATGAAGTTTATAAAGACCAAGAACCGTCAGTTTAAACCGACGGTTCTTCTACTTTTCCATGAAATTCATCTGATATAGTCTTTTAGTTTACTTTTAGTACTAGGCAACGAGCCGCAGGCATAACTGGAGTTAGGCAAGGTGAGTTAACGACGTAATAAAAGATAAACTAAATGACGATACTTGGTTGTGCAAATGCAAGAAAGATATCCCCATCATGACCGCATTCCCTGCAACTGCAATCATAAATTCTTCCTTGGAAGATACCTTTCCTAGCCAAATGGAGAGGATTAAAATGAGATTATAAAGCAAAATATAAAGAGCCGTTATACGAATTTTTTTCAATAGTGTCTTCATAGGAACCTCCTGTAAGTGTTTCCTATATTTATTATATAGAATTTAATAAAAATAACAAGTATTTATGCGTTCTCAACCCAAAAAAACCGCCAGATTTTCATCCGACGGTCAGGTGTTTTATGAACAATTTTAGAAAGGTTAGACAATCGCCTTGCTTGTTTCATCATCAAAGAAATGAGCTTTGTTGAGGTTGAAGGTCAAGCGAACTTTGTCTCCTGGGTTGTGGTAGTCGCGTGCATCGACACGAGATACAAACTCTGTGCTACCCACTTTAGAGTAAAGCATAGTTTCTGCACCGAGAAGTTCAGACACAACTACTTCCGCTTCGATAATTGAACTTGGATAAGTGTCCAATTCCAACTGAGAAGCTTTGATGTCTTCTGGACGGATACCAAGTGTGAAGCTCTTGCCGTTGTAGCCTTTTTCTTCCAAATGCTTGCGACGACCTTCTGGAAGATCTACTTTGAAACCATCTCCAACAAGCACACCTTCTTGAAGAGTCACTGTAAAGAAGTTCATTGCAGGGCTACCGATGAAGCTGGCAACAAATTTGTTTACAGGTTTATTGTAGAGCTCTTCTGGGCTACCAATTTGTTCGATACGACCGATTGTACCTGTACCGGCTTCATTCTTAGTTGCAGACATGATAACGATACGATCTGCCAAGGTCATAGCTTCTGTTTGGTCGTGGGTTACGTAGATGGTTGTCGCACCGATACGGCGGTGGATTTTGGCGATCTCTGTACGCATAGATACACGCAGTTTTGCATCCAAGTTTGACAAAGGTTCATCCATCAAGAATACTTTTGCATCACGAACGATGGCACGACCCATGGCAACACGCTGACGCTGACCACCTGAAAGGTCTGCTGGTTTACGTTCTAAGAATTCTGTCAAACCAAGGATTTGAGCAGCTTCTTCTACACGTTTTTTGATTTCGTCCTTGCTGTATTTACGCAATTTCAGACCGAAAGCCATGTTGTCAAATACAGTCATGTGTGGGTAGAGGGCATAGTTCTGGAATACCATGGCAATATCGCGGTCTTTTGGAGCCACATCGTTCATGAGAACGCCATCGATATATGCTTCCCCTTCTGTGATGTCTTCCAAACCAGCAATCATACGAAGAGTCGTTGACTTACCACATCCTGAAGGACCTACGAATACGATAAACTCCTTGTCCTTGATGTCCAAGTTGAAGTCTTCAACTGAGTAATGCTCACTGTTTGGGTATTTTTTATAGATATTTTTTAAATTCAATTGAACCATGTTCAATCCTCGCTTTCTTTGATAGTTTTATTATAAATGAAAACGTTTTATTTTTCTCTGTCAATGTGAACAAAAGAAAAAAGATATTCTGTGCAGGTTGCACAAAATACCTTATTGAATCATCAACATCGCTTGTAAATACTCTAAAAATTTTTCCGGATGTTGAGATGAAAATATTTCTGAAGCAAGCTCCGGATGGTGGACTGTATTCTCAAACGCAAGAATCAACTTCCCTTTCTCTCTTGCTTTTGAAACAATTCCCTTAACCTCTGAATAGTGGTTGATATCCAAATAAATATCACAATAATCCAAGAGTTTATCGACTCTCGCATCAATTATTTCAGGATAGACCTGTACATTGTCGTAATTCATTAATGATTTCAAACGTGATGACACCATAGTATAGGCTGCAATATGAAATTGAATGTTAGGCAAGTTGGAAACTAGATACTCAATGTGTTCCAACCGATCCGTTTCCGTCAAAAGAAAGGCATGTTTACTTGGAACTGTCAAAGCATCCAGAGCATCCTTAAACGAAACAGCCTCGCATCTTCTTCCATCCAAGGAGCTAAATTCTAAACTAGCGTAATACCACCAGAGCTCCCTAAATCGAGCAACACTATATTCGTTCCACGGTTTATCTGCAGTCAAAAAATGAATAATAAGTGGGGTCCAAGAACCAATATCTTCATAGAGATATGCTCTATGATCATAGCGACTGACCACATCGTAAGTTTGATAATTGTACTGCTTGTCTAAAGGAATCCATTGATTACCAGTTACTAGATTTAAGATACTCTGATCGCCATTTCGAACTGAAGAACTCTTGATTGCCGCAACTTTCAAAAGGATATTGGTCAGACCTTTTCGACGCCACAAGTCTAAGTTCAACAATAACACACCTGAATTAAAATTACCAGCTTCATTCATATTGGGATCTTCGACAGCAGCCAACATTTTATCTTCTAAATCTATTGCAAACAAGGCATCCAAAGACCCATTAACAATAATATCCGAGTCTAGATAGAGAGCTTTCGACTCTGCAACATACTGTGGAATAAACAAACGTAGCCATGAGCTAGAAGGTAAAAAAGAGTGGAAGGCATTGACCCTTTCATCAGATATAAAGATGTGTTTCAGACTTGATCCTAGATGTACTAAGCGCTTATTAACCACACGAATCCATTCTACAGGAACATCACCTTGGTGAAAGATGTAAAAATCAATGTCCCGATTATAAACAGATATCGATTTTATGGTAACTAAAGTCTTTTCTAAATAATTTTTATCTGTTGCTAAAACAATCGCTTTTCTCAAACCAAGCTCCTATTATAGATTCATATCTGCAATTACCATATAGCAAACAGCTAAATCCGTTAAATCCTTTAACTGCAGGCCGGTCCAATCATACCACTTATCCAAACGATACTGTAAAGTATTCCTATGGATGTAGAGGGACTGAGCCGCCTTTGTCAAGACGGCTCCTTCTTTCCAGAGAGCCAGGATTTCCTTTTCTAATTGCTGATGAACAATCAAGGAAGTCAATCCCTTTCTAAAAACAGGGTAATGCTGACCTGCCCACAAATACAATTGACTAAAGGTAAGTAAACTCGATTGATGGTGGTGTTTCCTCCATTTGGCAAAGATCGATTGTTCTGCCATTACTAAATCTGGCCATAAACCAACCACAGTTTCAGGCCATATTTGACCAAGGAATACAGTCATCCTGATACCGAAATCAAATTCCATCGCGGAAAGGGTATCCCCGAGAATCTCCCTAACATCAAATTGGGTAGATTGTTCCAAAACAAATGTAAAATCATGTCCATTGGTAGTATAAAAGGCCTTGAGATTAGGCAATAACTTGGTCATCATATCGAGCCATGTCTGCCTAGTATCCTCGTCCAATACCGTCCAAATATGGATATGAATGACCTGAAGCGTGATTAATTGTTGGGGAATGGACCCTATTCCATGAAAATAGCGAGCCCAGGGATGGATATCATCCTGACTTAATTCCCCGAACAATAAAGTTACCAAACCAAGTTCACGCTCAGTCAAGTCTTCTTTTGGTATTGTAAACCAAACCCCGTCTGATAGCGGAAGTTGGAGCTCTTCACCTTCTCTCCTATTTATAGAGATTCTTCCCTTTGGAAATAATTGCTGTAATCGATCCTTGCTAGTCATCTAGCCTCACTTTCATTCTGTCTGTAATTGACCGATTTTCTGTCGGTAATTTTTGGGAGATTCCCCACAAATGCGTTTAAAAATCTTATAGAAGTAACCGACATTTGTATATCCAACTTGAAAACAAATTTCTTCGATTCCCAACTGACTGTTCAAGAGAAGCTGTTGTGCTACCTTGATTCGCTGATGATTGAGCAATTCTGCAAAAGTATGCCCGGTCTCTTTTTTGATAAGTTGACCTAGGTAAACCGTATTTAGGTAGAGATGAGCACTCATATCTTTCAAAGACAGTTCCTCTGCAAAGCGTTCACGAACAATCGTAACGACTTCCTGTACATGTGGACTGTAAGTGGAACTCTCGGAAAATTTTTTCAGATAATGACAAAAATACTCCATTAGTTGATGTAAATCTCGACTCGCTTCTACCTTTACATAGAAATCTTCCAAGCGCTGATGGTCTTCTTCATTAAAATAGTAAAACACATCCGACATCATCTGATTAAAAAATTGTTTTGTTAGGTAGACCGCCGGAGTGGCTTCTCGTAATTTATCAGCCAAATGTGGTAAAACATCAACGATTTTTGACAATCTTCCTGTACGTAGAAGCGGTTCCATATCTTTATAGAGTTCAGTGGTAGTAGCCGTCAGATCTTCTGATAGTTGCTTATAAAATAAGCGCCTCTCTACCTTGTCAATCAACTGCCGTATGGTCATCGTCGGGGTAACTTCTTCTGTATATAGACTACCCTCTGGTCGACTTTCTGTCAACTGAAAATAGTAGACTTGGTGTAAAATATTTTTTTCACGACAGTAGCCCATTGGGTTTGGAGTCTCACTAGCGGCAAACCATGTTTTCTGGGAGTGACTTAATAACTCACTCGCCGTCAGGGTTCCTGCCAAGAAGCCCTTGGTATATTCCCTATCCGTCTCTTTCTTCAAGGTTGGTAGCTGTTGGAGCAGCTTAGCCAGTTCTTGTTTATTGATAGGCTTAAGGAGATAATCCATTGCCCCGAGGGAGATGGCCTTACGGGCGTATTCGAATTCTTGAAAACCAGACATGATGATAATGTGGGTATCAGGCGATTGTTCTTTCATTCGTCGAACCATTTCTAGGCCTGTCATATCTGGCATGCTGACATCGGTTAGGACAAGGTCCACAGTATGCTGTGAAAAATAATCCAGCGCTTCTTCGGCGTTCTCTGCCGTATAAACAATCTCGACATTGTATTCATGATAAGGGAGAAGATGCTTCATCCCTTCCAAAATCATATATTCGTCATCAACTACTAACATCTTGTGCATCATGCTCATTTCCTTGGGGGAAGACACCTTCAAATAAGATTGAATATGTCACCCCTTCCCCTTCTTTAGAATCTAATTCTATCTGGTAACGGTCTCCAAAATAGAGAAGTAACCGTTCGTGAACGTTTCGTAATCCGATTGATTGTGACCGATTTTCTTGCGACAGTTCTCGACTTGCCAATAGGTGTTTGTAGGCTTCCAGAGTTTCTGCGTTCATTCCCTTACCATTATCTCTGATGAGAATTTCCATATCCTGTCCATGCTTGAGAGCTTTGACACTAAGCGCATTGTCTTTTCGTTTGAGGTCTACTCCATGGACAAAATAATTTTCTACCAGGGGCTGGATTACAAAACGAGGAATTTCAACTCTTTCGCACCCAGGATCCATTTGATAAGCATAGGCAATGGAACGGGGATAGCGAATTTGACAAATGTAGCTATGTTTTTCGCAAAATGAAAGTTCTTCTGCCACCGTTGTCATTTTTGCCTGTGTCACACTACTGCGAAGCAAGCTTGAAAATTCATAAATCATATCCCCTAGCTCATCCATCTGCTTGCTGACTGCATACATACGGAAAAATTCCAAGGTATTGTAGAGAAAATGGGGGTTAATCTGGGCTTGTAAGGCTCGCATATTGGCATCTTTCTGAGCTAACTGCAAGCGATAGATGTCTTGAATACTCTGGTCCATAGCATCCAGCATCTGATTGATTTCTGATGAAATGAGATACATTTCCTGCTCTTTATTGTCCGTCTGTAGACGAAGATGCCTGTCTTCGCCACGAATCTGTTGCATGGTATCAACAATGTCCAGTACTTGAACTTCATATCGTTTAAACACCCTTCTCAGGACCAGTAGTAAAAGAGCAACGAGGCAACTACTTCCTAGAAAAATGATTCCGACTAGGCTGCCAACTTTTTCAATAGCATGCTGCTGGTCAACTCCAACTGCAATTTGCAAATCCCCACTCATTCGATAGGAGAGCGGAGGCGAGGTAACATCTGGTCGCAGACTATAAAATTCCCGATCCAGAGAATCTTGAACCCTAACGGTCATGGGGAGATCCGTCTTACGTTGAATATATTGTTCGAGCAAATCCGCATCGATGGTGACATAGATGGTCGCAATACCTTCTGTTGTCGATGGAGAAAATAAGGTCATCGAAATACTATGTTGTGGAGCCTTATAATTTTCGGCCGCGACCTTTTTACCAGACTTTAAGTCAGAGGTAGAAACAAAGACGGTATTTGCATCCATCGGAGCAATATCGACTCCTTCTACGAAGGGATAATAGAGATAGAGAGTGCGAACAGAATCCTGCAAGGAAATCCGTTTGACCATCAGGTGTGGGTGACTCAGTAACCAGACCTGGTACTGAGAAGGAGATAATTGAAAATAGTGATAAAGACTGTCTAGACGATCCCTGTCCGTAATGTAGTCTGCTAGATAATTCCCAACCCGTCCTTGATAATAATCCAACTCCTCTTTTAGACCATCTGCTACTTCCTGTTGAATGCGGATGCGATTGGTGTCATACTGATACCAGCTGATGTAGGAAAGAATACTGGCAAAGAAAATGACAATCCCAATCACTAATAAAGAATAACTTTTCAAAAGAGTATGAATTAAAACTTTTTTCATAAGTAATCCTTGTCAACTTTCTTATAAACTGGATCAAAGGCATCATAGAGAAACAAGAGCCATAGGACCGGTAGGAAGAAGAATAAAATCAAGGGAAGTTTGAATAGCAAGAACCCACAGACGAGACTGCCCAACAAAAATTTGACCAGGGCTTTCCAATCAAGAAAAAGCGAGACAGCCGCCAACTGTAAGCCTGTTTTTAGACTAAATTCAAAATGTACTTGAAGTTTTAAAAAGAGAGCATAGAGTGCAAAAATATAGAAAAGACCACAAGCATTTGTAATAAGAACTACTGGCATCCACCAGGTCTGGGGCAATTGAATCAAGAGCCAAATGCCGCTAAATAAAAGACCAATCAATAATAGGACAAGACCAAGACCAAGGTTAAGCCGAATAAAATGCTCTTTAAAATAGCCAAACGCCTCTCGAAAATTATACTTAGATGCATCCATACGATAGTTATCGTAGAGGTAAAGTATAGTTCCATTTGCTGGTGAAAAGCCCAGCACTACGCCTCCTAGCAATAGAAGAACCAAATAGATGGCACTCAATTTCATGAGGAAGAAAAGAAGAGTAAAAAGCCTGTCTAACCACCCTAACATTGTATATTCCTCCTTTTTTATCTATTTTATCAAAAAATCGGTGCTTTTTGTATATATTAACATAAAACAAATGCAAAAAGGTTGGATGTTGAACCCAACCTCTTTTCACACTTCATCACCTGTATCGTATTATTTATTTGCTAAAAACTCATCGTATTGTTTTTGCATTTCTTCTTTTACTTTTTTGTAGGATTCTTCTGCTTCCAATTTTTTCAGCATTTCTGGAACAGCAACATCAGGATCCACAGTACCAGTATTGATACTTGCTGCATATTGGCTCATGATATTTTGGATACTTGTAATTTCAGTCTTAACTGCATCAGCATTGAAGTTGAAACCAAGAAGTGGAGACTCTTCTGCACCTGCCAGCAATTCTTCTGCTTTTTTCACATCTTCATCAGTTACCTTGTCAGTGATGTAGAGAATTTGGCTGTTACCTGTGTTCCAAGCTGACATACGAGTATCGCCTTTGTAACCATCCAACAACTTGATACGATTTTCAGCACTTGGGTCTTTTTCCCAGTTGACTCCCTCTGGACCAAATACCAAGCCGTTCAGCAATTCTGGATTTGTATTGATAAGGGTCAATACTTCCATAGCTTTTTCTTTGTTCTTAGATGTTTTTGAAATGACAAAGTTTGCTACTTGGGTAGATCCGCTTGTCTTATAGGCAGATGTGATTGGTTTAGAAGTAATCTTATAGCCTGCAACTGTTGAAAGGAGGCTATCACCAAAGTCAGCTGGTCCTTGTGTTTCTTCACGAACGAACCAGTTTGCTACATCAAGTGAGAAGGTTGCGTCAGTAGTCGCTGCATCTGCCATAATGTAGCCAGCCTTATAGTATTTGTGAATGGTGCGAAGGTTATCCATGTGACGGTCCACTTCAAATGGGTTTACCACTTTTGTAGTGTCACCTTTCAAGTCAATAGCAAATGGTAACTCATTCCCAGCTGGAAATTCCAAGCCGTCTGTTGATGGTTTGCTAGATTTTACCCAGGCAAATGGTGTCACATCTGCTTCTTTTTCTTTGATGGTTGCCAACATTGGTTCAATATCATCGTAGCTGTCTACCTTAGAAGTATCGAAACCATACTTATCAACTAAGTCTTGGTTGAAGGAAAGCATCTGTTGACTTGCTACGTTACCGATGACAGGGACTGCGTAGATTTTTCCGTCGATGGTATTTCCTTTGATATAGGCAGGGTCAATAATATCATAGAGAGCCTTGCCTTCTTTCTTATAAAGTTCTGTTAAATCAGCATAAGCTCCTTTTTGCGCATTGATAATATAGTTATCTGCAAAGGCAATATCATATTCCTCACCAGATGAGGTAATAATGGCCATTTTATCCTTATAGTCACCCCATGAGATATACTTGATGTCTAGATGGGCGCCTGCTTCTTTTTCGATAATCTTATTGGCATTTTCCAAAAGAACATCGATGTTTTTCGGTGCGTCTCCGATTTGATACATGAGGATGTTTGTCAATCCATCTTCTGTTGTAGCGCTACTTGATGCGGTCTTATTTCCAGTCAGACTACCACAAGCGGCAAGGGCAGCTGCGGACGCAAGGGTCACGCAGGAGTAGGCAAATTTTTTCCATGTTTTCATTTGGCTGTTCCTTTCTATTTTTTAGATAATGAAGTATGGAATACGATTGTTAAGATAGAGTGATACCTCTACTCCTTGACTCCGCCAATTGTCAAACCTTTGACAAAGTAACGTTGGAAGAAAGGATAGAGACAGGCAATTGGTAGAGTCGATACGACCACAATAGCCATCCGTGTTGCTTCTTTTGGAAGGGCCCCTGCAATTTCTGATGACATGGCCGCTGCTGCGGCAGCATTTTCAGAGAGATATTGAATGTTTGCTTGAATTTTCATCAGCAGGTATTGGAGAGGGAAGAGGTTATCGCTCTGGATATAGAGGAGAGCGTTGTACCAGTCATTCCAAAAAGCGAGGGCTGTAAAGAGAGCGATGGTTGCGATACCTGGTAGGGTTAGTGGTAAGCAGATTTGGAAGAAAATCCGAAATTCACTTGCCCCGTCAATCCTGGCAGATTCGATAATAGACTCAGAAATAGTTTTTCTAAAGAAGGACCTCATCACCATGATATTGAAAGGAGACAGCAGCATGGGTAGAATCAAGGCTGCCACTGTATCTTTGAGGTTTAAAAACGAGGTCATGACGATATAGGTTGGGATGGTCCCTGCACTAAACAGCATGGTAAAGAGAGCCATCAGGGTAAAAAATCGTCTGTATCTGAAACTGTTTCTCGAAATGGCATAGGCGTAAAGAACGGTGAAGAAGACATTCAAGCTCGTCCCTACAATAGTCACAAAGAAGGTGATAAAGAGAGCTTGGAGAATCTGATCTTTCAATTGAAAGAGGTATTCATAACCTGCCAAACTCCATTGCTCTGGCCAGAAAGAATAGCCGTTGATAGCCAAGCTTGTCTCATCTGTCATAGAAATGATGATAACAAATATAAAGGGAAGGGTACAAGATAGGGCAAATATCCCTAGTAAACTTGAGAAAAATAGATCTGTTTTCTTACTAAATGAATGAATAGAAACAGAAGTGATTTGTTTCTTTTTTTTCATACTCCCCTCCTAGAATAAGGCTGATTCCTTATCAAAGCGACGAACAATCAGGTTGGTCACTACCACCAAGATACAGCCGACAACAGACTGATAGAGACCTGCCGCGATAGCCATACCGATGTCCCCTGTTCCTGCAATTCCACGATAAACGTAAGTATCAAGGACTTGAGTCACATTGAAGAGAGGACCTGAATTTTTCGGAATTTGATAGAAAAGGCCAAAGTCTGCTCGGAAGATATTTCCGACAGCCAGAATCGTTAAAATAGTCATCAGAGGCATTAACTGAGGAAGGGTGACATAGCGGATGCGTTGCCATTTGGTCGCTCCATCCACAATAGCAGCCTCATAATAGGTTGGGTCAATGCCCATAATGGTTGCATAATAAATAATACTGTTGTAGCCCAAACCTTTCCAAATTCCTAGGAAAAGCAAGATGAAGGGCCAATAGGTCGGTGTGCTGTACCAGTTGATGGGATCCATCCCCATTCCTTTGAGAATATTGTTTATCAATCCTTTATCTGGACTCAAAAATGCGTAAACGAAGAAACTGATAATGACCCAAGAAAGGAAATAAGGGAACAAGGTTGTGGTCTGATAGATCTTTACCAGCTTCTTCGACCGCATCTCACTAAAGATAATGGCAATACCTACTGCAAAAATCAGTCCGAGTACGATAAAACCAAGATTATATAGGATGGTATTTCTTGTGATGATATAGGCATCAGATGACTGGAAGAGGAATTTGAAATTATCTAAACCAATCCATTCACTCTGTACCAAACTATCCCAAAAACCATTACCTGTATGGCGATAGTCCTTAAAAGCAATCACATTGCCAAATACTGGAATGTAGAAAAATAGAATGAGCCAGATGACTCCTGGCAATACCATTAGGAAAAAAATGGCGTTTTGTTTTAGATTTTTTATGAGGTCTTTCATCATGGCTCCTTTCTATTATGAACCTTTACATTATTAGTTTACTCCTGATTGAGCCAACTGTGAATTGCCACATTATAGGCAAAATTCTACAAATTATAGGTGTATATAACAACCGATATATCTTCTGTGAAAAACAAAAAAATCTGGGTTGCCAATCAAAATTTGCATAAAAAATCGAGCCCTTTCGAGCTCGAACATCACTAGGTTGTATAGATGGTTGAAGCCGTCGCAATAATCTGCCATTGGTTGGCAGTTGTCGCAATAAATCCCTTGTCTTGATAGAAGTCATCGTAAGGGAGAATTGGCACTTCTAGTTCATCTAGTTTAGGTACTTCATTGTTCAGATAGGCTTGCAACCGCTGGATTGCACGGCGAATGCGGGCATCCAAGCCACCGAGGCGAATGTCCACCGTATCCAGACCAAACACCTTCTTCTCTACCATCCATTGGTAGCTGAGTGCCTGATAGAAGCTTTCTAGGTCTATCCTTAGTTGCTGCAAACCGTCAACTTGTTCTGCCAAGACCTGACGATTTCCTTCCTGATAGGCCTGACGAATACCTACTGAAATTGCCGCCTTGGTCGCTAAAACCTGACACAACTTAGCCTGAGTATCAAAGAGATAGGCATAGCCCTTGGCTCGGCTTCCAATCTCTGCCAATCTAGGCGCTAATTCCTGATAAAAGGCACTGTCTTTTTCGGCATCAATATGCTCCTGCAACAAGGGGCAGAGAATATCCTGATACAAGATGTAGCGACTGGGATTGAAACCGTGATGACCTGGACCTGGGTGGCTAGGTGTCTTATTTGGCAAATCCAATTGCAGGAAGTCATCTAGGGAAACTTGGTGTAGTTGATAGAAATGCTCAGCCAGACAGTCCAAATTTCCTCGGTACTGGAGTTCTGCCCAGGCATGAAGACTCGGCAAGATCGAGAAGGTTGCGCATTCCCCACCATTATCACCCCAAGCGGTCACCGTCACTTCTTGGACACCATACTCTTGGCAGGCGGCATGTGCTTCTGGTGCAATCCGCATACTGAAATCATTATCAGGAGTAAAACCAATCCACTTCCAGGCACCACTTGCAAAGGCAATCTGCTCTCCCAACTGCTGATGACTTGCCAGTTTTTGAGCATAACTCTCACGACTGGTCTGATAGTAATCCCAATAAATCAAGGTCACTCTGTCCTTGAGACGATCCAAATAAGCCTGAATTTCCGAATCAATTTCCAACTGACCAGTGTAATCCTTACTCGCTGTCAACAACTGGAAGAACATATCGCTCCACATACTACAATGGAAGCCATACTTGTCAGCAATATCCAAAACCCGTTCCAAGTGTTGGCACATAATCAGACTTCGTTTCTGATAGCCGTGTTGATTGAGGTATTGACCCAGCCCGACCAAGTGAGCCTCATCCATACCGATGTTAATGGTCCGTGTTTTCAGATGGGACAAGGCCTCAAACATCTTATCAATCAAGGCATAGGTCCTCTCATCCCCAATCAAGAGAATATTATCCACATCTCGAATGGCCTGAATAGACGAAATGTTCCACTTGAGGTAGGCAATCAGATGTGCCAAGGTCTGGATACAGGGAATAAATTCCATACCGTAACGGTGGCACTCCTCCTCAATAGCCTGCAACTCTTCTTTTGTATAGGCTCCTCGGAAATAGCCAAAATAGGGCTCCTCACGCAGTTCATAGGTGTCTTCCATATAAAGCTGGAAATGGCTATAGCCCATCAAAGCCAGTTGTCTAATCAAGGTCTTGCTGGCTTCAACCGTCAGCACAGCGTTTCGAGAACAATCTTCCATAAAACCAAGTTGACGGTAAACAGGTCTTTCTAAAATATGAATTTCAGTTTCCCCCTGAGCCAACTGACTAGCCAAAACAAGCAAGCCTCGATAAATCATGTGTTCTTTAGGCGCACGGATACGGTAAGAACCTGCTGAACCTTCAATCCGCAAACTCTCCTTGCCATCGACCACAAGTTCTAACTGGCAATCCAAGCCCAGACCAGAACAAATCTCATCCAAGACTCCCTCCGACTGCTGTAACGAATGGTTTATCTGTAACATCATCATTTCTCCTTATTGTAGGGTTTTCATATAAGCACCCATGAGATTGGCATCCTGCTGATAGTGACAGGCACGAATGGCAGGTAGATAAGGAAATTCTTCTGGATATTCCTTTTGAATAGCCTCTAGTTGCTCCTGAATGGCTTGAATAAAGACTGGATTTTGACTAATAGAACCACCCATAACCAGCACTTCTGGCTCAAGGAAATAGGAGATATTTAAAATGCCATAGGCCAGATTGCGTGTCATTTCTTCAATGGCTAATTGACATACCTCATCTCCCTGTTCTGCTAGTTCAAAAATCCGCTTGCCATTCCAATCTTCCACAGCTTCCTCATACTGACTAGCAACCTGTCTGACCAAACTCCCTGTCGAAGCCAGTTGGGACCAGTTTTTGAGAGGTCCCTTTCCAGTAGCAATCAGCATGTAGCCAAATTCGCCACCGAAACCTTGTTTCCCTCGGATGAGTTTTCTATCCACAATCAAGGCACCACCGATACCCGTACCACAGACGACACAGGCAAAAGTCGATAACTGGTCATCAACAGCCAATTCACTCAGCCCTACACAATTGGCATCATTTTCCAAATACACAGGACAGCCATACTGACTTAATAACTCATACCAAGATACACCATGGATATAAGGAACGGCACTCAGCCCCTGGATGACACCTGTTTCAAGGTCTACCGCTCCAGGGATACTTAAAGAAATAGCCTCCAAGTCCTCTACAGGCTGAATAACACTATTCATAAGCCCTAACAATTCCTCTAAACTGGCCGGTGTTGACCATTCCTGTCGATGGTTGATCTGCTTATCTGAACCAATCAGGGCCGCTTTTATACCCGTACCTCCAATGTCAAAACAGGCTACTACCATATTCTTTCTCCTTTTCAAGATAGCCAATGACCTCTGTTCGGATTGCCTGAGGTTCAATCCTAGCCGGCAAATCCTCTAGTGGTTCTTCTAGCAAATCAACCCCCTCAGTCCACTCGCTCCAATCTGCTAACTGCTCCTGACTCATATTGTAGTAACGGAGCAGAATGCGGTCCGAAGTCTCTGCCACCTTCAAAGAAGTCACGCATAAGCGGTCCTCTTCCAGTGCTGGATGGCTCAAAAACTGATGATCACATGGCAGATGCCCACTATGGTTGGTCAACTGTTTGGTTAGCAAGTGTCCTTGGAAGGCTTGTGCTCTTTGGAAACTGGCAAAACCTTCCTCTACTGGGCAAATTTCAAGGGCATAATCCAACTGACATTCTCTCAAACACTGGGCTTCTGGTGTTGGGAAGTAGCCCCAATCTCCTAGCTCTCCAGTCGCACGAAGTAGTGTCAAAGCTATCTTGCCCCTATCTAGGATTTCATACTCATGTAGGCCCTTGCTCGAAACGGTCATGGCTTGTCGACCATCTGATAGACTAATAAAACTGCGATGACGCTGAGGATTGGACGGATTTTCCCAAGCTGGATGTGGCTGATTTGGGCGTTCAACGACTTCAAAGATGGAATCCGCCAAGTGGTTCTCTGCTTCTATTCCAATATCAAAGACTGCTCGTAAGCGATGGTCCTTGATTTGGTTGTGGAAATCGGTCTGAATGCGAATTTGGGGTTGATGGCGGTAGAGGGTCAGATAGGTGGTAAGGAGCAAGTCTTTCTTTTCCTGACTCCTTTGAGATGTTCGATGTTTAAATTCTACCAGGCGCTTCTGTTCATCTTCCAGACTTGTTTCCATAGCTATTGGCAGTTGTAGGCGGTGAGTGACCTTGGCAATGCTGACCGCTTCTGTTTGGTAGACAAGACTGAAGTCCTCTATCTGACCATAGAGTGGTTGGTCATTCTTAGGCGCCATGAAGATATATTCATTGCCCAGATCCCCACAATCTTCAAAGCGGAGCCAGTCTTTATAGGTTTGACCCGTTCTCTTGTCTTCTAGCAAGAGCTGACCATCCACCACGTCAATACGGTAGTAATCATTCTCAAACTGTTCACTTAAACTATTGCTCACCCGAGTATCAACAATCGGCTTGACTTGGTAGGTCTGCCATGAAAATGGTGCCTGATTTTCCACTACAAAGCGGACACTAATCTGGCGGGCAAAATTGGCAGAGCGAAAAGCATCTTTTGGTAAATCGTAGCGGAAGTTGACACCTAGATCTTCGATGGTCGCTTCTACCTCTTGGCCTTGACTGGTAAAGAGACCCAAGGCTGGCAGAGGAATAGCTGCCATGGACTGGAAGTGTTGTTCTAACTGCCCATCTCGGAAATCCTCCTGTTCAACCACCAAATCAAGCTCTACTAGCTGGGTTTGTCGGCAGGCTGTAGTATTGAAAACCGTAAATAGTAAGCCGTCTAATTGGCTAGAATCCACCTGCTTTTCCCACCTGTCTAGGGAGCGCTGGCTCAGGAAATGAGCGACTTGCTTGACCTTCTTAAAGCGGGTTTCCATCTCACTATGCACTTGGTCTACGCTACAACCACAGATGCTATCATGGGGGGCATTCTGCAACAAGAGTTTCCAGGCATAGCGCAACTCATCTCTGGGCACCTTATCTCCTGTTATCACCACCAAGGGTTCTACAACTTGTTCCAAGAGCTGGCTGGCCTGATCATTGGCCTGCTTGAGATAAATTCTCGAAGAGGCCGTATTTGCCAAGGTGTACCAGCCATCTGTTTCCTGGCTAGTCAATTCTCCCTTGACACGACTGAGGTCTACTGGTAACTCTTCCTTGACAGCTGCAATATATTCTTCAAAGCTTGAATGAACAAAGTCTATATCTGGATACAGTTTTCGAGCCAGTCGTAAAGCTTGGCTGAGATTTTTCTGGACAGGCTGGTGATCACAGCCATTCATCAGCAGATAGTGGGAGGTTGATGCGTATTTGCGGACATCTGCCAATTTTTTCTCCCAAAAAACACGCGCTTCTTCCTCATCAACTGGAATTTCATTGCCATTGCTGTACCAGTTAGCAAATAAAATTCCCAGAACCTGACTGCCATCTGCCCCCTCCCAAATCATCTCCGAGAAAGTGGACTGGAATTGGTCATCTCCCAGAACCTGATTATCAAAGCCAACTGGTTTGACCCCACGACCAAACAAGGCCACATCTATACCAGCCTGACGCAGTAGCTGAGGAGCCTGTCCCATATTGCCGAAAGTATCTGGATAATAGCCAATCTTCGGAGCCCGTCCCCACTTCTTGCTTTCCAAGTGACCCAGAAGGGTATTGCGCATATTGGCCTCGCTGGTGATGAGGTAATCATCCTGCAAGATGTAAAAGGGACCAATAATTAACCGACCGTCTTGAATGTATTTCTTCAATAACTCTCGATTCTGCGGACGAATTTCCAGATAGTCATCTAGGACAATGGTCTGTCCATCTAGATGAAAACTCCTAAACTCAGGATCTGTTTCAAATAAGTCAAATAGGTCATCAAACAGCTCTACTAAGCGCATCCGATGCTCTTCCAAAGGAAGATACCACTCCCTATCCCAGTGGCTATGTGAAATAATATGAACCGTTTCTTTTCCCATTTTATTCCTCCGGTCGTATATCATAATAATCTAAAACCAATTCGCAAAACATCATATTTGCCCAGGAGAACCACTCTCTGGAGTAAAGCGTCGGATCATCCACATGGAAACTCTCATGCATCAGCCCAGTACCGCCATCACAGGCTATCATGGTATCCAGCAAGCGCGCTTTTTCTTCCTTGTCATCCGTTGTCAATCCTTGAATAGCCAAGGCAATCGGCCAAATATAGCGATAGAAGGTATGACTGGAACCAAGACCCGCAGCATAGTCGCCCTCGTAGTAATAGGGATTTTCTTGACTTAAAATAGTCCGACGGGTTGCCAAATAGATGGGATCATCTTTCTGACAGTATCCTAGATAGGGAGCCGCCAACAAGCTAGGGACATTGGGGTCATCCATGATAGACTGATTGCCCAAGCCGTCTACTTCATAGGCAAAAATGGTTTCTCCCGCCTGATTCTTGGTCAGCCCGAAGGTCCGAATCCCCTGGTCAATTTCCTGCGCCAACTGTCTGGCACGCTCTGCTAAATCTGAGAATGCCTCACTGGCAAACTGCTCTGCTATTTCCCCTAAATAACCCAAGACGACGACCGCAAACATATTTGAGGGGATGAGGTAAGGGTAGATACAGGCGTCATCGCTTGGACGAAAACCGGACCAAGTCATCCCTGTATAGGTGCAGGGAGCCCCTTTTCCTTGGTGCGTGAGGGTATCCTCTAGCCGATCAGTGTCCCGTTCAAAGTTATAAGGGGAGTTTTCATGGTGCTGCTCCAATTTCCAGAGTTGAACAATTTTTTCAGCTGCCCCAAAGAAGGTCTGGTTAAAATGACTGGTTTCCCCTGTCGCTTTCCAAAGTAGATAGGCTAATTGAAGGGGATAGCAGAGAGAATCTACCTCATATTTCCGCTCCCAAATCCAGGGTCCCATCTGAGTGTGGTCGGTCTGGTGCCCCCGCCCATTGGCTGCCTGATTAAAGGCATTGGCATATGGATCCATCAAAATAAAAGCCATTTGCCTCTCTACCAGACCTAGAATCATCTGGCGTAATTTCTCATCTTTTCTAGCCAAGGCTAAATAGGGTTTGACTTGAGCTGTCGAGTCCCTCAACCACATGGCTGGAATGTCCCCCGTTAAGACAAAAGTAGTCCCATCTTCCAGTTGACTAATGGTCCTGTCAAGCGTATCCGTATAACACCTTTCAAATACACTCCCCCAGCTTGGGTGGTCTGCTGTTTTCTTCTGAATGCCTATCAGCCAGTTCTCTATGATTTCTTTTGTGTAAAACATGATTTCTCCTTTTTATCCTTTGCTCAGAGTTCTTCCAACCTCTATCTGGCAAATCCATATAATTTTCATTAGATACAAGGTTCCTAGTATCAGTCTATACAATTCTATATGCAAATCCTATACACAAATTAAACGCATTTTTACACAAATATTGCCAGTTTTGGAAAACGCTTTCTTTTCTTTCCCTTTCTCTATATAATAAGGAGACACCACTTATTATCAATAAAAAAAGAAAAGGATAGCCTATGTATACCTCCATCGTTTCAACCATTGACATCCGCTATGGTACTTATAACTCACATGCCTTTTCAAACGGTAACACCCTGCCATTGACAGGGGTCCCTTTCGGCATGAATTATTTTGCTCCCCAGACCAGCGACCAGACTGGAAACTGGTGGTTCAATCCCTATGAACCTGTCTATCAGGGCATTCGCTTAACCCATCAACCCAGTCCTTGGTTGGGAGATTTTGCCTCCCTCCTATTGACGCCTGTCACAGGCGAATTGAGCCGAGATAGCCTCTTTCACCGTCAATCTAGCTACCAACTGGATCAGGCTATTTTTCGACCTGACCTCCTCCAATTACAATCCAATCGCTTTCGCTTGATAAGCCGTTTAGCTCCCAGCCGATACGGAGCCAGTTTTGAGATAGCGTCTTTTGCTAACCAGCCTATCGGAATGGTCTTCTATTCATCTGGAAAATCCATTTATCGACTGCTCAATCCTCACCAACTCCTCATTCAGATTTTTCAGGTCAGCGCCTGCCAATCACCTGATTTCTGCATGTATGCTCTCCTAGAATTTGAAGAGGAAATAACAGAATGTTATCATCTGGTCAAGGATCGCAAGATAGCTAAAACGGAAGTGGTGGGAGAAGATTTGCATGTTCGCATCAACTTCTCAAGCACTTCTATCAAGGGGCGTTTGGCCACCTCTTTTATCAGCCCTGAGCAGGCCGCCTTTCTATTAAAAGATGTTCCTGACTTCCCCCAAGCCCAAAAACAAGCCGAAAAGACGTGGAACCAACTACTAGGACGTATTCAAATTCGTGACAAAAAAACAGAGGACATTAACTTCTTCTACCACTGCCTCTATCGTTGCCTACTTTACCCACAGACTTTCTATGAACCTAGTCCTGATGGACAAGCCATTCATTTCGACCCTATCAGCAATCAGGCCAAACTAGGTAAATTTTTCACCAACAACGGCTACTGGGACACCTTCCGCTCCTCCTATCCTCTGCTTTCACTTATCTACCCAGACTATTTGGAAGAGTTTCTCCACGGCATTCTCCAACACTATCGAGATACTGGATTTTTACCCAAATGGCTATCGCCAGACGAGCGCGGTATCATGCCAGGAACTCTTGTGGATGGAGTCATTGCTGATGCGGCCTGCAAGGGACTTGTTCCTGATTTGATGGAAGATTTTCTCCAAGCCATGATTGAAACCAGTCAAAAGACCGATGCGGATCAACGTTACGGTCGCCATGGTAGTCAGATCTATCGCCAATTAGGCTATCTCCCTCTAGATTTCAATGAATCCGTTAGCCATTCTCTTGATTATGCCTACAGTGATTGGGCTATCAGCCAAGTAGCAGAAAAACTGGGGCAGGACCAACTGGCTAAACAATACGCTCAAATGAGCCTCGGCTACCGACAGTTATTCGATAGCCAAACAGGTCTCATGCGTGCCAAGGATAGACAGAAACAATTCCGAGCAGATTTTTCCCCTCTAAGCTGGGGAAGAGACTATGCCGAATGCTCTGTCCTACAAGCAACCCTGTCCGTCTTTCAAGACATCGATGGACTGATAGAATTGATGGGCGGAAAAGAAGCCTTTACCACCTATCTGATCCAGCTCTGTAATCAGGAGCCCTATTTCTCACCTGAACAATACGGCTACGAAATCCACGAAATGTCGGAAATGGCGCAAGTCAATCTCGGTCAGCTTGCTATTTCAAATCAACCGAGCTTCCATATCCCTTATCTTTTCCAATGGTCCACAAAACCAGAATACACTAGTCTACTCATTCACAAAATCAGACAAACAGCTTTCAAGACAGGTTTTCAAGCCTATCCAGGTGACGAGGATAACGGTAGCCTCTCAGCCTGGTACATTTTCTCCTGTCTAGGATTCTACCCTGTCTGTCCTGGAAAAGCCGACTACCAAATCGGACTACCGCATTTTAAGGAAGTAGACTTGCTACTTGCAGATCAACACAAGCTGACCATTTCTACTCCAAAAAGCGATGCAAATTTCCAGTTTGTCAAGCAAGTTTCATTAGACAAACAAGTCGTCCAAACCATCAAGCATGACCAACTGATAAAATCAAACTGCCTAGAATTTGACCTATCTATACTACCAAGTAACGAGGCACACTCTTAGAAAAATAAATAGTCAGGGAGCAACCCCTGACTATTTATTTTATTCACCTTGTTTTCTAAGCTTAGCTAACTGAGATAGGCCAGCCAGAGCCACACCAACTAACCCAAGAAGGACATACTTCTCCTGATAGGTATCACCAGTTTGTGGAAGACCGCCCTTCTGCAGAGAAACATCTCTGAACTGCTTTTCAACCTGCAGGCTATTTTCTACCATTAAATTCTTCTCTTGCTGGATAGGCAAACCGCTGCCGACCTCCACAATTTTCGGCTGACTCTCATCAGCAACTGTTCGTGAATACAGCTCGCGACGGCCATCACTATAGACTAGGTGAGCTACCATCATTTGACCATCAGCCCCCTCCTGAACAATTCGCTCTTTGCCCAGTGGCAAATCAGTACTGATCCGTTTGATGATTTGTCTCGGCACCAGCTCATAGGTCAAATCCATCCTCGGTTTTTCAGGAGCTAGTAAATTCTTAGACTCCATTAAATCTGTTGTACCGACATGCGTTACCAGACTAGACTGTTCAAACAAATCAGTCCATTCACTGAGCAGCTCCTTCATCTCATCTGGACGAATACTATCCGAACCCAAAATTTTCTCAGTTTTTTCATGTAAAGAACTCAGCTCAGAAGAATTTATAGGCCTATCTATTCCTTTCACCTCTTGAATTAGCTGATTGAGACGCCCATGATCTGCTTGGTAAAGTTTCTCCCCATCCAGCTCTCCTAACTGTTTCTCTAAAAGAGTTTGAGCGGCTTCAACCTGCTCGACTGTCCGATTGGTATCTGCTACCACAGACTTAGCTTCTTCCAAGGCAGTTTGCAAGGCAAGTTGTGTCTGCTCACTAGAATAGAGATAGGCTGTTTGGGTTTGTAGAGCCTCAATTTCTGCTATTTTCTGCTTTAGATACTCATCATTGACGATTGGCTTCGGTGAAACAAGGACATCAAATGAAGTTTCCAAACCAGCATACCGCAAACCTAGGCTCTGACGCCCCTCTTTACGGGAATCGAAACCAACAATTTCTACTCCAGCTTCTGTCAAAGAGAAGGACTGAGTTGACTCATCGTCATAGATAATAGCAAATCGACCATTTGTGACATCCAAATCATCTCCTACAACATACTGCACTTTTGGTAACTGTTGGATTTCTAGACCGACTGCTTTTTTCTCACCCTGGGCTATATCTTCAACAACATATACCATCAGTGGCTGAGCAAGTGTTTCTCCTAGATAGGAAACGGTCAATGTTTGTTCACCTAATTTTTGCGGATCAAATCCCCTTACTGTAACTGCCGGATTGGTGGTATTCACCCGTTCAGCAGGCCAATCTCCTTCAAAAACTACACGGAATTGTGCTCCTGCAAGCGATAAAGGACTACCTTGTCGGTAAACTTTTTTCTCTAGGGGAGCTATCCATTCCATCGCTTTCACGACTTTTTCACCTTGCGGAACGCGAATGGCCAATAGATTGCTCCAATCCTTTCCTTCCTCCAGAGTACGGTAGTAAATGAACTCAGGCAAGGACTCAAAGCGAATCGGGTCGAATATAAGATTTCCTGACTCTGTCGTTTCCAATTCTGCTAGTGGTTTTACGGCATCTGGACTAGAATAAAGCGCTATTTTCCGATTGGCAGGGACATCCTTGAAACCTACTTGAATCTGATGATTACCGAGATGACGAGCAACAGCATGGACCATCGGAATATTTGGTGTCTCCATGTCCAATTCTTCATACATACGCCAATTATAAATACGAATGGCCTTCCAAGGAGTACCATTATCAGAAGTCAAGACATCCAAACGCCATTCCTGCGCTCGAATTGGCTTGTCCAATACGATGTCTGTCACATGATCACGATTGCCACGAACTTCTTTGGCTAACACCCAATCACCATTCTCATTTTTATAATAGAGATCGAAATCCTTGGTGTTCATTAAGCCATCATTGACCGATTCACCACCTGCACCAGCATGATCCATAGCCCATCGCACGACTGTCCGAGGTTGGGTCAAACGAATATCTACATGGCCACTCAATTGATGGGAAGACCATTTATCTGACAGACTGGTAATGGTCCCATTCAACATGCCCTCAATGCCTTCTCCACCTTCTTTTTTAGCAAAACTTGAACCGATGACTTCTGCTCCGAGAACAATGTTTTCTGCCAATGGTTTAGGAAGGCTAGTATCTTTCACCGTCATTTCCCAATCAAAGATAAACTCCCCTGCTTCCGAACGCAAACCATTTTTCCCAACGGCATGAACTTTCAAAGCTTGGGTTCGACCTTCTGCCTGTGCAGAACGAACTAGCTGAGGGAGGTAAATCCTTGTATTAGAAGAACCTGTCAGCAATTTCCACTGTCCGTCGACCTGCGCATATACTTCATAATAGTCTGCATCATCTGTCCCTGTAAAGCTAATCACAGCTTCAGCATCTTGGGCATTCTTCAATCGCTTAGCAAGGACTTGGCCATCTTTCGGTGCAGTAGGTGAATTTTCCTGGTCATATATAGCCAACTGCCCTAAACGAAAATCAAAATCTGACAGCGCTGCTTCATTTTCAACAACCACTTGGACACCGTACACTGTCTTTCCTGCCAGACTAGATAAATCAAAGGTCTGATCTTGCCAATCTCCTGATAGTTTAAGCAAGCGCCACGCTTCTTTATTCGCAAATTGATAATCTGGTTCAAGCGCTAGAGCTAGGGAGATATTTGTACCTTGCCCTCCTTTGTGCGCAACCCTCAAACGACTTGTTTCTGATAGAGGAATCTTGGTGGAATACAACTTAATTTCCTGCTTACCATCTTTTTCCAAATCGCCTGTAAAACGAAGAGAGTTGCCCCCATTATAGGCATCATCAAAATCATAAGCCGCAGCAAGCTTTTCACCACTTGCTTCAATCCACCACCGCCAGGTTGGTAAAATACCAGACACAGAGCGATAATTCCATTCCCCATCTTTGGCAACCTTGCCATCTACAAACCATTTTTTCCCGTGCCCTGTATTAAAGGAACTATTAAAATTACTGCTTGTAATAGCCGTCTTATCCGCAATGAGATTGGCCAAGCCATACCAATTTTTATCCGAAGGTTTCTGTTTGGTTGGATCACCTTGATAGCCTGTAAAGAAGATATTCTCATTCTCATGATAATCCTCACCCGTCGCACCCAAACTTGTAATGGTATCTGGCGCAAACAGACCGAGTGATAATCTCAATTTCCCATTTTCATCAAACAGAGCATCCCAATTTATCTGAGAATTATAGGAGCCTCCTCTTTGTAATTCTAAGCCTGCAAAGATATCGAATGGATCGCGTTCAAGATACTCTGCTATGTAAACTGAATAATCATTTTTTTCTTTATTCCAGTTAAAATTTGCAAAGAAATGATCTGCCGGTACCATTTCCCCTTCTTTTTCCATAAATGGATAGTTATAATCTCCAAGTCCATCTTCATGATATCGTCCATATTCATATGTCATGGCATCATACCAAGAATACGTTATCGGATAACCAATCGATTCTGCATATTCCTTGGTATAGAGCATGAAGTTTCTCATTGTTTCCCCTAGTGGTTGAACCATGCTTCCTGTAGTCTCTTGATTAATGAAATAACCATCGAAACCATAGTATTTAGCCATATCTACCAACTTACGAGCAACAGGAAAACTTCCATCAGGATCCTGTCTCAAAGAAGACACAAACTTCTCTTGATCTTCAATACTACTGGACCAATTGTAGAAAATCGTTCCCAAAACAGGCACACCATTGCGGTGTCCAGCATCAATGACATCTGGGCTAGGAATTAAGCCTTCCCAAAATACCATTGAATCAATATACTGCCAGTAATCAAAGGCATAGGCTTTAAACTCTTCTCCCCCAACAGAGGCATGGTCTTTCGCCTTAGAGTTGGTATTTGAAAGAGCTTCTACCTTTGCATTCTCATTGGCTCTCTCATTGACGACATGCCCTCTAAAGCGCTCAACCAGCTCTACAGAAGCACGGTTCAAATCATCATCTGGACGAGCACCCGGCTCCCAAGCAAGCACCTGATCCCAGTTGTTAAACTTAATCTCTTTCGGACGAATTCCTTGATCCGCTACCTGAGGAAAATCAGAAAGCAACAGACCAGAATCTGAAGAATCTACCTCTTTATCTTCCGCTTCCTCTGTATCCTCTAGTTTATTTTCTGAATTATCAGACGGAGCTGAAGGCAGTTTTTCTTCTCTACTATCTGATACAGATGCTTCTCCATTCAACTCTTCGGTCACCGCTTTCTCATCTGTTGAATTTGGTGATATTCCTTCTTCAGCTTCGGTCTTTTCCACATATTCGTTCACAACGGAAGAGAGCTCAACAGCTGGCTCTGACAAGCTGTCCACATTTTCTAGCTGGTCCGCAGAAACCTGTGTTCCAAATAAGGTCGCACCAATCAAAACAGAACAAGCACCTATTGTAAATTTTCGAATACCGAATCGCTCACGTTTGTCGAAATCATATTTTGTCATATTTTCCTCCTACACAATTGTAGTGCAACAGCTGTTCTCAATTTCCTCCTTTCCAGATCATAGTTGGCACATGCTACCTTTGATAGAACAGCTATCACACGAAGTTTATCAGGTTTTATTAACTCCATTGTACAGAGGAAAAATATGGCCTTCAAGTCCTTATGGCTCCCTTCTTTAAATCAGATAAAAAGAACTTTAGTTTAGAGAAAACAAAAAAGAGGAAGTTTCCCTCCTCATTATCTTAGTTAGTTATTTTCTACAAACTCAATACACCAGCCCACCAGCTCCTCCAAGCGTTCGATTTGCTCGGTCATGTGCAGGTAGCCCAAGACCGCCTCAAAACCTGTGGACATCCGATAGGTGACCACGTCCGCGTTCTTGGCCTTGGTGTGACTATGGCTATTCCTTCCCCGCTTGTAGATTTCTTCCTCTTTTTCGGTCAATAGCTGAGCTTCTAAGAGGGCAGAGATTAGGCTTGCCTGAGCCTTGGCAGAGACGTATTTGTTAGCCTCTCCGTGCAATTGATTAGGCTTGGTCAGCCCCTTGAAAATCAAGTGCCGTCTGACATACATAGAATAGACAGCATCCCCTTCAAAAGCCAGGGCAATTCCATTGATGAGATTGACATCTACTGCCTTAGTCACGTGTCCACCTCACACCATCCTTGGTATCCAAGAGCTTGATGCCCTGGGCTGCCAATTCATCACGAATACGGTCAGCCGTCGCAAAGTCCCGATTGGCACGCGCTGCTTGACGTTCTGCTATCAAGGCTTCAATCTCGCTGTCCAAGACTTCTTCTTCAAAGACAATACCGAACACTTGCAGCATGTTTCCAAAGGCTTCTTTTACAGTTTCATCGTAGTTGCCTGAGTTGATCCATTTGGCAAAGTCAAAGATAGCCGTAATCCCATTTGCCGCATTGAAATCATCATCCATTGCCGCTTCAAAGGCCGACAGATGTAATTCAAGAACCGACTTATCCACAGAGTTTTGCACAGGTTGTGTATAAGTATTTTTCAGATATTTGAGATTGATTTCCGCATCTGAAATAGCCTTCTCAGTGTAGTTGAGTGGACGGCGGTAGTGCTGGGTAGATAGGAAGAATCGCAAGACCTGACCATCAATTTGTTCCAACATATCATGGGCTGTCAGGAAATTGCCCAAGGACTTGGACATCTTCTCATCATTGATATTGAGCATGGCATTGTGCATCCAGTAGTTGGCAAAGGTTTCCCCTGTTTTGCACTCAGACTGGGCGATTTCATTGGTATGGTGGGGGAACTCCAAGTCCGCACCACCACCGTGAATATCAATGGTATCTCCCAAAATCTCTGTTGCCATAACCGAACACTCGATATGCCAACCTGGACGACCTGCTCCCCAAGGACTTTCCCAAGACACTTCGCCTGGCTTGGCAGTTTTCCACAGGGCAAAGTCGAAAGGATGTTCTTTGAGTTGACCTTCTCCCTCAACACGACCAGAAGCCCCAGCTTCTAGGTCAGACAAGGTTTTGTTGGCCAAACGAGCATAATTCTCAGCCTTTTCCACACGGAAATAAACATCGCCAGCCGCTTCATAGGCGTACCCCTTGTCAATCAAGACCTGCACAAAATCAATGATTTCATCCATGTAGTCGATAACACGAGGATTTTTGGTAGCTGGTTTGACACCTAACTTTGCCACATCTTCCTTGAAGGCTGCGATAAATTTATCAGACAAATCCTTTGTTGTCATGCCTGCTTCATTAGCAGCTTTGATAATCTTGTCATCCACATCCGTAAAGTTAGAAATGTAAGCTACATCAAAGCCACGGTATTCAAAATAGCGGCGGATGGTATCAAAAGCCACGACACTACGGGCATTGCCGATATGGATATAGTTGTAAACCGTTGGTCCGCAGACATACATCTTGACCTTGCCCTCTTCCAAGGGCACAAAGTCACGCAAACTACGAGTCATGGTATCGTAAATTTTAATCATAGCTTCTCCATTACTTCTGAATATTCTTTAGGACTTGATACTTTTGATACAATCTGACCAGCCAATAAGCTGTCGCTGCCAACCAAATCATCCCTAGCTGCCAGTTTCCTTGGAAAAACTTAAGGATAGATAGAATTGTTCCACCGATGGCGGTCAACACATAAGGCCAGTTTTGTCTTACTAATTTTTTTAACATGATGTACTTTCTAATGTTCTTGCAATCGCCATGGCCACTTCAAAGAAGGTCATACTGTCAGCCGTCCCTTCCTCTCGACGGGCATCCCACTCGTTCTTGTGGTGGTCCACATAGTCTGCCGTGTAGAAAAACTGATAGACCTTGGCCTGACGAAAGTTTGCCCAGGCCATGATAGCAGAGGCTTCCATATCGACCACCATGGCACCCGCGGCTAGGCGACGCTTGACCTTGGCAGCCGTTTCCCGATAAAAGGCATCCGTCGTCCAGGTCTTAGCCCGAATATGTTCGATTCCTGCTTGGTCCAAGGCCTTTTCCATGGTCAATAGCAGAGCAGGGTCATAGCTGATTTCATCGCTAGCAGGGGCGTAGTGGTAGCTAGTCCCCTCATCTCGTAGGGCAGAGCTAGGAAGAATAATCTTATCCGCAGCAAGTGACGAATCCAGCACCCCACAAGAACCCAGAACGATAAAATTCTCAAAGCCACAGGCTTTCAGTTCCTCCAAGTGACCAACCGCCATGGGAGCACCGACGACTGCCAACATAACCGCAACTCGCACCCCATCTCCTTCCAAGATATACCAAGGATGGCGACCGTTAATGCTTTCTAAGTAGCCACCTTCTCTGCTTTCAGGTAGCTGATGGACACGGTCTACGATTTCCCCATTGAAGGAGAAAATCATGGTTTCACATACCTCACCGCCACCACGAATGGCTTTGTCCGTCGGTTCAATGACTGCAGGACTTGGTTCAAATTCTTCTAGTAGCATATCAACCTTCTTTCGGGTCTAAGTAGACCACTTGTGTCTGCTTGGTAAAACCGATATTTTCATACAGCCGCTTAGCGATGAGGTTGTCATCTTCGACGGCGATTTGAAAAGGTTTATCGTTTTTCGTGATAAGGTCATTGATGACAGCTTTGACTAAGTAAGTGCCGTAACCTTTTTGTTGCTGGTCTGGGGCGATAGCTAAACCGTAAAGGTAGTTATCATCGGTCGAGATATCTACTGTGCAAGAACCGATAACTGCTCCGCTATGTTCCAAAAGATAAAGCAAGCTATCCGCATCCGCAATGGCTTCGCGTGCGTAACGAAGAGCCACCTCATAGTCGCTATCAAAGACCTGTGTCTGAAAACGTGCAATGTTATCTGCATGGTGAGCCTGTGCCAAACTTACTGTGAGTTCAGCCTGTTGTGAGAGCTGATAAGGCACTCGTTCACGACCCAACCATGTCTCAGTATCCGTATCTTCTACCAAGCCCCAGGCTGTCGCAAGGTCTGGGTGCTTATCTAGAAAGACACGTTCAGTCTGAAAGGTCACACTAGCGATAGGATAGTTAGCCGTCTTCATCTGGTAGCAATCATAGAGCTTGCGTGCCAGCCCCTGTCTGCGGTAGGCTGGGTGCACAATAATCGCAAGTTCCACATCCTCATCATCGGCATACACAGTCAAGAGTCCCACCAACTGTTTACCTTGATAGGCCAAGAAAAAAGCTGGCATTTCAGGGTCAAAGTTGAGCATATTTGACAGGCAAGGGGCACGATAGGTGCCGTCATGGGATTGTACAGTGCTTATCAGAGTTTTTGCTGCGGATAACTGCTTGGGATTTAGGACATTCGTTGCTATTATCATGCTTACCTCTTATCTCTATAACTACTCACATAGGAAGGCTTTCCTACAAATGCGACGAATGGTGGCTGGCTTCTCGTAATTCCGCAAGCTTAGTCGTGTAGTGTTCACGGCCACCTTCCATGTCATGAATGACCTTCTCATCTTTTTGACCGTGCACACGGACAATTTTAGCTGGCATACCGACTACTGTCACATCGGCTGGAACATCGGCTAGGACAACGGCAGCTGCACCCACTTTAGCATTTTCCCCGATTTCAACAGGTCCAATAACCTGTGCGTGTGCAGAGACAAGGGCACCCTTTCGTACGGTCGGGTGGCGTTTGCCACAATCCTTACCCGTTCCACCAAGCGTTACGCCGTGGTAAAGCATGACACCAGACTCAATAATAGCTGTCTCACCAATAACCAAACCAGCTCCATGGTCAATGAAGACCCCCGAAGCAATCTCGGCACCTGGATGAATTTCAATATTGGTCCAAAAGCGCCAAAATTGGCTGTGCATCCTAGCTAGTAATTTAAAGCCTTTTTTCCACATCCAATGGGACAGACGGTGGGCAGCCAAGGCCTTGACACCTGGGTAGGTCAAAAGAACTTCCAAGGTCGTCCGTGCTGCCGGATCTTTTTCTTTTACAATCTCAATGGTGTCCTTCCACCAACCCATAGTCACTCCTTCTAGCGAGAAGACAAGCCCGCTACCGAACTTGTCTACTCAGCTTATTTCTTTTCAACCTTGTGGAATTTGAATTCACCAAAGTTGTTATCTTTTTTCTCTTTGTTGTCTTTATGACGGCGTGGTCTGTCAGAACGCTCGCGTTTTTCTGGCTCCACATAGCCTTCTGGTTTTGGAAGAAGAGCCTTCATAGAAGCGTCAATACGTCCTTTATCATCAATCTTGATAACTTTGACATCAACCATATCGCCAATTTCAACCAAATCTTCTGGTTTATTGACACGGGTCCAAGCCATTTCAGAAACGTGGACCAGAGCATCTGTCTTGTCAAAGAGGTTGACAAAGGCACCGAATTTCTCCAAACGAACCACTTTTGCTTGGAAGACTTCGTCCACTTTTGCTTCACGAACAAGACCTGCTATGATTTCCTTGGTCCGTTCAATCGCATCGCGATCTGGTGAGAAGATAGCCACTAGACCGTCTTCGTCGATATCGATTTTCACGCCAGTTTCTGCAATAATCTTATCGATGGTTTCGCCACCCTTACCGATAACAATCTTGATCTTGTCCACATCAATCTTGATAGTGTCAATCTTCGGTGCAGTTGGTGCCAAGTCAGGACGAACTTCTGGAATGGTCGCTTCGATGACATCGAGGATTTCAAAACGTGCCTTCTTAGCTTGTGCCAAGGCTTCTTCCAAGATTTGCGGTGTGATACCGTCAATCTTGATGTCCATTTGAAGAGCTGTGATACCATCACGGGTACCAGCCACCTTGAAGTCCATGTCGCCGAAGTGGTCCTCAAGACCTTGAATATCGGTCAAGACGGTGTAGTTGGTACCGTCTGAAATCAGACCCATAGCAATCCCTGCAACTGGTGCCTTGATTGGCACACCACCTGCCATGAGGGCAAGGGTACCGGCTGTGATAGAAGCCTGTGATGAAGAACCGTTTGATTCCAAAACTTCTGCTACCAAGCGGATAGCGTAAGGGAAGTCTTCTAGGCTTGGCAAGACTTGCTCGAGAGCACGCTCACCAAGGGCACCGTGACCAATCTCACGACGACCTGGGGCACCGTAACGACCAGTTGAGCCAACTGAATATTGTGGGAAATTGTAGTGGTGCAAGAAACGTTTCTTGTACTCGTCGTCCAATCCGTCGATGATTTGGGTTTCACCCATTGGAGCCAAGGTCAAGACAGAAAGAGCTTGCGTTTGACCACGGGTAAAGAGACCTGATCCATGAACATTTGGTAAGAAGTCTACTTCTGCGTCCAGCGGACGAATTTCATCCACACGACGACCGTCTGGGCGGACCTTATCTTCTGTAATCAAACGACGAACTTCTGCGTGCTCCATGAGTTCCAAGATTTCATGGACATCCCGCATAATGCGGTCGAATTCTTCGTGTTCAGCGTATTTTTCTTCGTAGGCTGCGATGACGGTCTCACGAACGGCATTGGTCGCATCTTCACGGGCTAATTTTTCTTCTACCTGCACCGCTTTTTTCAAATCATCATTATAAGCTGCGACAATCTCAGCCTGCAATTCTGGGTCCACTTGAAGAAGCTCCACATCTGCTTTTTCCTTGCCGACTGCTGCTACGATTTGATTTTGGAAGTCAAGGAGTTCTTGAATAGCCGCATGACCTTTGAGGAGTGCTTCCAACATGATGTCTTCTGACAATTCTTTGGCACCAGACTCTACCATGTTGATGGCATCCTTGTTACCAGCAACTGTCAAGTCTAGGAGAGACACTTCCATCTGAGCCTTATCAGGGTTGATGATGAGTTCACCATTGACATAACCAACCTGGACACCAGCGATTGGGCCGTTGAATGGGATGTCTGAGATTGCCAATGCCAATGAAGAACCAAACATTGCTGCCATTGGAGCAGAAGCATCTGGATCGTAAGAAAGCACTGTGTTGATGACTTGGACTTCATTTCGGAAGCCTTCCGCAAACATTGGACGGATTGGACGGTCAATCAAACGAGCTGTCAAAGTCGCATCAGTTGACGGACGACCTTCACGCTTCATCCAGCCACCTGGGAATTTCCCAGCGGCGTACATTTTTTCTTCATAGTTGACTTGGAGGGGGAAGAAATCACCCGTCGCCATTTTCTTGGACATAACTGCCGCAGTCAATACTGTTGAATCGCCATAGCGAACGACCACCGCACCATTGGCTTGTTTGGCAACTTGACCTGTTTCAACGACCAATTTTTTGCCAGCAAAAACCGTTTCAAATACTTGTTTTGACATGAATTGTCTCCTATTTTTTCTGAAATTTTTCTTGCGTGTTTTCTACAAAAGACAATCAAACAAGATTGTTTCACTCTCTTTTGCACAAAACCACGCATACTCCTTATTTTATCATATTTGACGGAAAATGTGGGGAATTGAGGAAGGAATTTGAGGGAAAATCTAACCTGCCATAAAAACAACTGATCGAAACGAAGACTCTTCAATCAAACGAAGAACACCTAGCTTTTCAGAGCACTACACTTCCATAATGGAACATAAGAAAAACTGCCAAGGTCCGAAGACATGGCAGTTTCCTATTTTTCAGCCGTTTTTGACGGCTTTTATATCCTATCTTAACGACGGAGTCCGAGTGAGTGAATCAATTCACGGTAACGGTTTACGTCTGTGCGGCGTAGGTAGGCCAACAAGTTACGACGGCGACCGATTTTTTTCATCAAACCACGGTAAGTTGCGTGGTCTTTTTTGTGTTGTTTGATGTGGTCGTTAAGGTGGTTGATCTCCCAAGTAAGTACTGCTACTTGAACTTCAACTGAACCAGTGTCGCCTTCATGACGAGCATATTGTGCCATGATTTCATTTTTTTTCTCTTTTGAGATTGCCATGATATGTTCTCCTTTGTTTTTGAGCCTAATCCGAGTGACAGGTTGGCGACCTGTAACCAAGAAAAAGCTAGATTTGTCCTTTTGGACCTTAACCATTCTATCAAGGAATAGCTCTTTTGTCAACTGATTTGAGAAATAGCTGAGCTGCTCTGCTATTTTCAAAAAAAGCCAGCCGAAGCTGACTTTCTGCTTGTATATCACATTTACTCAGCCTTTTCTGCTTTTGGCAAGATAAGATTGAGGATAATACCTACAATGGCTGAGAGGGCTGTACCTGACAGGGTGATGGCACCGATGTTAAGAACTGCACCACCGAGACCCAAGACCAACATAGAACTTGCGATAATCAGGTTGCGGACTTGACCAAAATCAACACGGTGTTCAATCAAAACTTTCAAACCGTTTGAGGCGATAACACCGTAAAGCAAGATAGACATACCACCAAGAACGGCACTTGGAATAGTAGAGATAAGGGCTGTAAATTTACCCAAGAATGAGAAGGCAATGGCAATCAGGGCTGCATTACGGATAACGGATACTGATGCGATACGGGTCATACCGATAACCCCTGTATTTTCACCATAAGTCGTGTTAGCAGGTCCACCTATAAAGGCAGATACGGCAGTCGCCACACCGTCACCAATCAAGGTACGACTGAGGCCTGGGTCTTTCAAGAACTGGCGGCCACAGATTTGGCTGAGAACGGTATGGTCTCCGATGTGTTCTGCGATAGTCACAACGGCAATTGGTAAGATAGCAATCATTTCTGGACCGAAGTAGAAATTGTAGGATTTGAAGGTTCCTGTTTCAAATGGTAGGTAGAAACCTGGCAATTCAAACCAAGCCGCTTCCAGAACGGGTGTAAAGTCAACCAGGCCAAGGAAGATGGCAATCACATAACCACCGATAATGGCAATCAAGAAAGGAACAATCTTGGCGAAGCCTTTCCCTTTGGTATTGACAAAAGCCGCAATCAAGAAGGTTGCAATCGCCACGACGACATTTTTCCAGTCGCCGTCTGCGACGAAGCCCGCTGAAGTCACGGCAGAGTTGGCAAGACCCAGACCAATCACAACAATCATAGGGCCAATAACGATTGGGGGTAGGAGGCTGTCGATCCACTTAGTACCGATAACTTTGACAAGTGCAGCAATCAAGACGTAAATCAAGCCGACGAAGAGAATACCTGTCTGAGCAGCTGACACATCGCCACCCATTTCCTTGATAGCAAGCGCCATAGCAGAAATGTAGGCAAAGGATGAACCCAAGTAAACTGGAACTTTAAACTGGGTTGCCACTTGGTAAATCAAGGTTCCGACACCTGATGCGAAGAGGGCAACCGACACGGGCATACCGAGAATCAGCGGCACCAAAATCGTCGCACCGAACATGGCGAACACGTGCTGGAAACTCAACAAAATCCCTTGAAGCGGGGCTGGCTTCTCATGGACATCAAACAAAAGGTTGGCTTTTGTACTCATAAATCTCCCATTCTGGGTACACAAAAAGACCCAGACTTTCTAAATATACATAGTCATAGGCCCTTAATGAATTATCCTGTTGTCTTTCTCACCTCACGGGATGAGTTTAAAAACCTACGCTTTTGGTATTGTAGCATAAAGAGGAAGTTTTTTGCAAGGAATTTTGTAAATTTTTATTTTTTAGGAAAATGGCAGAGCAGGAAAGGCGAACTCAATTGTCTATCCAAGCTCTTCTTCCAACTCTTTTTCCACCTGCTTCTGACGGTAGGTATTTACCCAAGATACTATGTTCAGCAATAACAGAACAAGACAGGTCATAGAAATAAAGAATATTAAAACGACTGCCCAAAAATGTCCATCCCAAATACCAGTATAATGATGACCATAGGTCTGGTAATTGGTCCAAGCTATTACAATTGTTGTGCCACCAATTATCCCTCCTAGATAAAGGTAACCTTTCCAAGCAGGCCCCCGTTCCATATCTATCCCCTTCTTCCAGTAACCGTAAAAGAGATAGACCGAAACTACCAACATGGCAAGCAGTTCAAAAACATAGGTATCAAACGACCATTTTAAGACAAGGCGCTTGATGAGAAATGAGAGAGGCAAAAGAATATTCATGGTCCTGCCCACCCAGGCAAAGACTTGGTTTTCTTCTTGTCGCACACGTTCATCAGTCACAATTTTTTTCATTAGTTGGTTCCTCCCAAAATAATTGATCTAAACTTTTCCCTAAACAATGGCAAATCGATAGACAAAGACTAAGACTGGGATTGTATTTCCCCGCCTCAATCAGACCGATGGTCTGGCGGGTCACTCCGATAGCCTCTGCCAAGTCCCCTTGGGTCATGTCTTTTTCTACACGAGCCAGCTTAAGCCGTATGTTCTTCATATCATAGCCGTCCTCCTTGCGTATTTTTATAGTTATATTATACACTATATTTTCTATTTTGCAATATATACCTTACATTTTGTTTGGTTTTTTAACAAAAAAGAAGACAGTCCTGCCTTCTTAAAATATTTAATCTTGACTTATCCCACACTCTTAATCCGTTTCTTAATCTTCTGGCTAAACTCAATCATCCTCCGCTTTTCCTCCGGCCAGATTTTGGTCACGCGGTCAACAGCAATTATGAAGATGATTACCGCAGCATAGTCCTTGGCTTTTTCAATCAGACCAACACTTTCAGCAACTACTAAAAGTAGATAGAATGTGAATAAAATAGTTCGTTTGGGTAACGCCATCAAAAACTCAATCCCTGCCTTATAGCCCAGATAAATCTGCCGATTAAGCCCTTTGGCCTTTTCCAAACGACGATTGAGAAAGGCACGAATCCGCTTGTAAAACCAATCCGAAGTCAGAAAAAGTGATTGGGCACCAATTACAATCAAAGAAACATTATTGGCATGTTCTTCCTTAAGCCCTAGCGCTCTAGTCACAACATAGGTCCAATCACCATTATCAATACAGATAAAAATAGTAAAGTAAACAACCGCTCCCGCTACTATAACAAGGGGAAGGGCACGGATATATTTCAACATATAATAACCTCTCTTGGACAAATCTTAGAACCTATATTCATAAACAAAGTGTTCTTATGCAAGAAATCGTTTTTGCTCATCAAGGCAATTTTTTGAAGGAATACTTGACTAGTTTCACTTTATTGCTTCGACGAGTAAAAAGCTCCTGTGGCAGTTTTCGCCTACCACCTAATTTGTCAGGAATCTCCTTTCCTTATCTCCACCTTCAAACACTCCAATGGAAGCGATGAACGGTGAACACAGGTTCTTATATATATTGTAATATGTTATACCAAGTACGGTCAAGCAGGGGCTAGAATTTCAGATACGACAACTGTACACCCTTAGCATTTTTTACTTACCCCAAAAAGGGGAGTGGGAAAGAACTCGACCAAGATAAAAAGAGTTCGTCAACAAGTCCTTATTTCCAGTTGTTGATCTGAAACAGTCTATCCCCAGACTGTTTCACTCCCACCCCCGCACAGCTCAAAAGGTTCACTGAACCTTTTGAGGTTGGAAATAGAGCGAACTTTGTTCGCAACAGTCGTAATGGCCAGATTTGGAGTGCAAAACACGAACAAATCTGCCAATCAACCACTGCGCTGAGATGTTGACACGAACTCTGAGTAGTGGTCCTGGGCTTTTTGCCCAGCCTTCTCTTTTCATCTAAGCAAACTAATAAAATAAATCTTATTTTTCCTCTTTTAACACCAGATTTAACACCAAGGCAGCCAGGGTCCCTGTTGAAATACCTGATGAGAAGACCATTTGAAGAGCTGATGGAAGATGACTCAATAATTCTGGACGAACGGTCACTCCAATCCCCAGCGCAAAGGCAATGGAAATAATCAAGAGCTCACGATCCCCAATTTTTACAGTTGCAAGAGTCTTAATCCCTTGGGCTGCAACCAAACCGAACATGATAATCCCAACACCACCAAGAACAGGCTGAGGCATGATGGAAATCAAGGCTGATAATTTTGGAAAGACACCAAGTAGAGCCAAGATAATACCTGCTAAAATCATGACATGACGACTAGCAACTTTTGTCAAAGTAATGAGGCCAACGTTTTGTGAGAAGGCTGTATTTGGACCAGCACCAAAAACACCTGCAATCAAGGAACCAACACCATCTGCCAGAACACCATTTGCTGCCCGCTCAGAAGAAATCTTTTGATTTGAAGCTTCTCCAATGGCCATCATAATTCCCACCGTACCAATCAAAGATACGACATAGGCTGGAATGAAGGCTAGAATAGAAGATAGGTCAAATTTTACACCATAATGGAAAATTTTAGGAAGAGCAAACCAGGCTGCTTCTCCAACAGCAGACATATCTACTTTTCCAAGCAGAATACAGAGGACATATCCAAAAACCATCCCAAAGAAGACAGAGGCTGTTTTCAGCATTCCTTTACCATAATGATTTAATGCCAGAGTAAAGACCAAGACGATAAAGGCAATACTGATATTTTCAACTGAAGCATAGTCTGAAGCGCCAGCTCCACCAGCTGCCCAGTCCATACTTACTGGCATCAGGGTAATACCGATGAGAGATACAACAGTCCCTGTAATCAATGGCGGAAAGAAGCGCATCAAGGGTTTGACAAAACGACTGAGAGCAATCTCTACAAATGAACCAGCAATGGTTGCTCCTACAATACCTGCAATCCCGAGCTGGCTACCAACACTGATAGCTGGATTGGCAAAGGTAAAGTCCGTCCCCATCATACCAGAGACACGTGAACCTACTGGCCCAACACCTTTAGATTGCAAAATGGTAGCAATACCAGCAACAAAGATAGAGGCTGATACCATAATTGAAGTATCTTCGACTGACAATCCTAAGGCACTTGCAACGACTAGAGGAACTGCGATGATTCCTGCAAAAGCTGCTAAAATATGCTGAAAAGCAAGCAAAACAGCCATCCCTTTTGGTGGTTGTTCATCAATTCCATAGAGCATTTCTGAAGAATGTTCATTTGTTGTTTCCTGAGACATGATTTCTCCTTCTTTATTCCTAAATAATGGTATTAGTCTATCAGAAAATATGAACAAGTTCAATACATTTTAACTAATATTTTCTAAAACGTTCGTATTTACATCTTGTTTCCTCTTCTTATATACAATGTTTTAACATTAAAATTCGCTTATTGTTTTGATTTTGGCAAAAAAATGCTATAATACACAAAAGTATCATTTGGAGGAGAAGATAAGCATGAAAGCTTTGGAAGAACGCATTTTAAAAGATGGTCAGGTATTAGGAGAAAATATCTTAAAAGTTGACTCATTTTTGACCCATCAAGTTGATTTTCGCTTGATGAAAGAAATGGGGCAGGTCTTGGCAGATGCCTATCGCTCTAAAGAAATTACTAAGGTTGTCACAATCGAAGCCTCTGGTATTGTACCAGCCGTCTATGTTGCAGAAAGCCTAGATGTGCCAATGATTTTTGCTAAAAAGCATAAAAATATTACTATGACCGAAGGCATTTTGACATCTGAAGTCTACTCATTCACCAAGCAAGTTACTAGCACCGTTTCTATTGCTAGCAAGTTTTTGTCACCTGAGGACCGTGTTCTAATCGTTGATGACTTTTTGGCCAATGGACAAGCAGCAAAAGGCTTGATTGACATTATCCAACAGGCTGGAGCGCAAGTGGCTGGGGTTGGTATCATCATCGAAAAATCCTTCCAAGACGGTCGCCAACTCTTACTGGATGCAGGTGTCCCTGTTACTTCACTCGCTCGTATTGAAAAATTTCAAGATGGACAGGTTGTTTTTGCAGCTGCGGATATTTAAAAGGACTTGCTTCCAATCGGGAGCAAGTCTCTTCTATTATGGCTTCGAGCCAGTTTTTCTCGTAGAGAAAAACAAGAAAACCACCAGCTATGCTGGTGGCTGCCAAGGCTTTGAGCCTCCATTTCTTTTTCCTGTTATAATCTAATTGTTCAGGTTAGATAAGGAGGAGTAAACTAGTCCAGTGGACTAGTTTAGCATGGCTAAAACCAGTTACAGTTTATCACATACCAAATGGATGTGCAAATATCACATAGTTTTCACACCTAAGTACCGAAGAAAATCCATTTACTACAAAATTAGACAGGACTTAATTGATATTTTCCGTCATCTATGTCAATACAAAGGCGTGGAAATCATTGAGGGACACATGATGCCAGACCATGTTCACATGTTAGTCAGTATTCCTCCAAGGCTAAGTGTATCAAGTTTTATGGGCTATTTAAAAGGCAAGAGTGCTCTTATGATGTTTGATAAACACGCCAATCTCCCTATAAATTTGGTAATCGTCATTTCTGGGCAGAGGGATATTATGTAAGTACGGTTGGACTTAATGAAGCCACAATTAAGAAATATATACAAGAACAGGAAAAACATGATATAGCACTTGATAAGTTAAGTGTAAAAGAGTATGAAGATCCCTTTAGGGATAATGGCAAGTAGTACGAATGCCTCTTTAAGAGGCTAGTGACGAGTCAAAAGCAGTGAGGCTTGAACAAAGTGAAAGCCAGCGTCTTTAGGCGCTGGCTGGTGATGTGGGCTTATAGCCCTTGTTCAAACCACCCGTTTGACGGGTGGTCATGATTATCTATAATTCCACCCCAAAGACTTCTAATTGCTTTAATTCGGCAGCAGTCAACCTGCGGTATTCCCCCAAAGCTAAGCTGTCGTCCAATACCAAGAGCCCCATTGATAGTCGTTGCAAGTCTGTCACCGTCTTTCCACAGGCCTGCACCATGCGTTTGACCTGGTGAAATTTCCCTTCTCGGATGGTGATATCAACGAGCGAGGTCTGCTTAGCTTCATCTGTAGAGAGGATGGTCAACTGGGCTGGCTGACAGGTAAAGTCTTTCAGCTCCATTCCTGCCGCAAATCGTTCGGCATCCTCTTGGGTCATGATCCCGTCAACCTGGGCACGGTAGAGTTTATCAACATGTTTTTTCGGAGAAAGCATGGCATGAGCCAGCTGACCGTTGTTGGTCAAGAGGAGCAAGCCATGGGTATCGATGTCCAAGCGTCCAACTGGAAAGACTTCCTTCTGGCGAGCTGTATCATCTAGCAGGTCCAAGACAGTCCGATGACGGTCATCCTCGGTTGCTGAAATAACTCCTTTGGGTTTGTTCAATACATAATAAACAAATGTCTCATGGCTCAAGACCTGGCCTGCTACTGCAATCTGGTCCGTCTTTTCGTCAATCTGTTGCTTTGGGGACGTCTCTACTTGATCGTTGACTGTGACTTGCTTGTTTTTCAGGAGTTTCTTAACTTCTGTCCGACTGCCAACACCGCAATCCACTAAAAATTTATCTAATCGCATACGAGTTTCTTTTCCATTTTGATATATTCTGCTTGCTTTTCTCTTTCTGTAAATCCAAGAGCATGAAAGAGGGTTTGAGCTGCTTGATGAAAGGTGGCAACTGTCAGTTTGATACTAGCTGGCTGAACATGTTCCACTATGTAGTCTTCAATAGTCTGGTAGAAAGCTCTGCCATTTCCCTGACCTGTCAAAGACGGTTTCATGCCTAAATGAATGTCAACGGCCTCGCCATCTTGGTCAAGACAGAAATAGCCCATGAGGGCGGCATTGCGGATGACTGCAAAAAAGCGATCCCCACGCGCCTCTGGTGAAATCATCTCAGCATAAATCTTGGGGTTTGCACTAATCGTATAGGCATCCAAAGGTGGTTGATAGCGCCATTGATTAGCAATTTCCAATGCCAGATCCTGGGGTAAGGGCATGATGTAAAAATAATCCATTCTTCGGAAATTTTTTGCCAAATTTTTAATCCGCCGGTTTTGGGTGGCGTAATGATCTGTCTGATAGACATAATCCGCATAGCCCAACTGATAGGAGGGAATCATGTCCTTAAAAATCAACTGAACATCCTCGGGAAAGCGAAGTATTAATTCATTTAAGCGGTTGTTTTCTAACATAAGAATATTATACCAAAAAAAGAGCGGAAATCCGCTCCTACTTCTTCAGTTGTTTATAAATCAAGCCTGCGCTTATCAAGGCACAGCCGATGGCGTAAATGCCAAAGGCTCCTGTTGGGGTTGGGTTGAGTTTTTCCAGATAAGTCGGCAAGATGGCAGATGTGGCTCCGCCGATATTGCAGCCCATAAGGACGATTGTCATGACTGCATTTAGCAAGGCCTTCGGCGCTCGGTCTGTTACCTGACTAAAGACAATGGTTAGAATGATGCTGTAGAAAAATCCTGACACCATGCCACTGAGTCCCAGCACCCAGAGATTATCCGCAAAGGCAATGCCGACAACCGCGAGTCCAAAGACCACGTAGGAAACCGCTAAAAGCCAGCCCTTCAAACGACCAACCAGGCTACTAAAGACCGTCCCTGCCACAATCCCCATGACCTGCATAAGACTGAGAATGAGACTGGCTTGCTGAGCAGTGCCGATGCCCTTGGCTAAAACAATCTGAGGGATACGAATGGTCAGGAAGGTATTGACATTGATAACAAAGAAGGCTAGAAAGGCTAGGTAAATCCCCATCATCCACATGGTCTTGCCCAGTTTGACCTTGGGCGCGTTCTCCTCAACCTTTACCTCCATGCGAGCCAGCAATTCTTCCTTGGGAACAAAGAGAAGGAAGAGAGCCAAGATGACCAAGGCAAAAAGATAGACCAAGAAGGCAGATTGCCAACCAAACTGGGTCAACCAACCGACAAGGAGGGTAAGCCCTGCGCTTCCCAAAACCTCTGCTGAACCACGCAAGCCCATCATCTGCACCCGTTCCTGACCGGTGAAAAAATTACCGATGATATTAATAGCACGCGCATTGATCAAACCAATCCCCAAACCAAGCAAGATACGAGCCAATAAAATCAGAGGATAAGCGGTTAGAAACACCGGTAAAGCTCCACCGATTGCCATCAACAAGAGCCCTACAATGATAATCTTTCGTTCAGACAAGAAACGGACAACCAAGCCATTCATCAAGAGGGCAGCCATAATAGCAAAAGAGGTCACCGTAATTAAGTTTTCCACCTGGGCCGCTGCAATTCCCTGCTGGGCAAAATGCTCAATCATCTGTGGAATAGCTGGCGAGACAGCAAATGTCGAAACCAGCATGGTGGATAGGGCCAGCAAACTGGCTTTTTCTAAAATTCTTTTCATTTTTCTCCCTTTCAACGTTCGTCTTTTACTAGTATAACAGATTTGAAAGCGAATGGATAGAAAAGTCCGACTTTTATTCTCTCCCATTTCATGCTATACTTATCTTAACTATATTCAAAGGAGAGAATCATGTCTGTTATTGAACGATTGACAAAAGCTGCCCATTTGATTGACATGGATGACATCATCCGTGAAGGGCATCCAACCCTACGCCAGGTCGCTGAAGAAGTTGCATTTCCTCTATCTGATCAGGAAATTATTTTAGGCGAAAAAATGATGCAGTTCCTCAAACATTCGCAGGATCCTGTCATGGCTGAAAAAATGAAACTCCGTGGCGGAGTTGGTCTAGCAGCACCTCAGATTGACGTTTCCAAACGCATCATTGCTGTCTTAGTCCCAAATCCAGAAGATGAGGAAGGCAATCCACCTGCCCAAGCCTACTCCCTCCAAGAGGTCATGTACAACCCTAAAATTGTGGCACATTCTGTCCAAGAAGCGGCTATGGAAGGAGGCGAGGGCTGCCTATCCGTTGACCGCGAAGTCCAAGGTTACGTAGTCCGCCATGCGCGCGTGACTGTTGACTACATGGACAAAAATGGAGAAACACACCGTATCAAACTCAAAGGCTTTAATGCCATCGTGGTCCAACACGAAATCGACCACCTCAACGGTGTCATGTTCTACGACCGCATTGACCCAGAACACCCATTTGCCGTTAAAGAAGGCATGTTGGTAATTGAATAAACATAAGAAACTGACTGAATTGATTTTCAGCCAGTTTTTCTTTTTTTTTATGAAAATAGCAGAGCAAACTGCCTAAAAATTTCCTGCCCATCCAAAATCAGGTCTTGAAAGAGGAGATAGTCCAGCAGAGCCAGCAAACCAGCTAGTAGGATGAAAACCACTAAGCGGTTTGAAAACCGAACTTGCAAAAGATGATTGAGACTGACTAGCACAATTTCCAAGACAAGCAAGCCAAGCACCATCCACAAGAGATAAGGAGCATTTGGCAGGAACCAAGCCCAGAGTTCCTGTCCCCTCAAGAGTTCAAGAAAAATCCCCTTCTCCGAATGAGAAAGCAAGACAAGGCCATCTTCCAGATAACCAATTCCTCCGATCAGACTATTGACTAGGAAAAGACTGACTAGAAAGAGCACTGTAAATCCTAGTGCCTGGCCCAGTCCCAGCAACCACTTGGTGAGTAAAACCTTGCGCAAATTCACAGGCTGGGTCTGATAGAGACGCCAGTTTTTCCCTGCAACCTCTACCGCCTTACCCCGACTGCCAAGCCAAACCGCCAGCAAGAGCACCACCAAATAGGTCGGACCATCAAAAAGAGAGCGCAGGCTGCCGATACCCGACAAATCTCTGGAGCGGTCCCAAGAGGGATCGTCTACTGGAACCAAGGCATCATTGGTGTCAAAACGATTTTCCAAGCTGGTCAAAATGACATCCTTGCCCCGCTTAGTTGCTGGCACCCCAGCCTCCATCAGCTGCTGCCAGTAATACTGACTGACCTGATTGCGGGTCTGGTAACGGCGAAGATTATCTACCGTCTGGCTGACCCCAATATCACCATTGGCAAAAGCCCTTTCCTCTCTAGCCCATAAATAGACCTGCTCTGCCCCCAGCATAGCAAGGTGACTGGCCGGCAGTGCCTGAGGTTTTTCCTGATAAACCTGCCATTGCTTGACATAGAGGTCCTTATAGATATGGTATTCCTGCAGAAGCTCCACTCTCAGCTCCAACTCCTCCTGATAGCTCGCGTCCTCTTTGACCAACTGCCTCAGACGGTTGATTTCCGACTGCAAACTCTCCACATAGACCCCATCCTGCTCATAGGACTGGGCAACCAACTCCATCGAAACCCTCTCCTCCTGGGCAACCTCTTGCTTTTCTAGTCCCGTCAGTAGGGAAAATAGCAGAGCTAAGAGCAAGTTTCCTAAGACGAGCCCTTTCCAAGTCTTGAGCCGACTAAGGATGAGTATTTCAAAAGACCAAACCTTGTCCAAACGCCCTGTGTCCAACTCCTTCTGATGCCCCACGGTCAGGACCAGCCTTTTCTTTTCTGTCAGCACATAATAAGCAACGAAAAGCCCAATGGTCAGCAAGACGAAGACATCCACCGCTACAAAGACCTGTGAAAATGCACCTGTGTCTAAAAAACTCGGAAAGGCTAACAAAGGCAAAACTTGACCTGACCAACCAGCTACTGCACCAGCCTGATAGGAAAGAACCACAGCCAATAGTAACCCCGTCACCACAAATGTCAGCCGACTGGCTAACAAGTGGTCCAAAAATCCAAAAAGTAGGCGAACAGCTAGAAGCAAGACCAGCCAAAAACCAAGCAAGATAAGCCCGTAAAGCCAAGAGCCTATCAACTGACTCTGACCTAAAATCTCAAGAGGAGCTTGAAAACTAGATAAAGCCAACTGACCTGTCAGCCCATCATAGACCAGGATAAAAAGCAAGCTCAGCCCAACTGCAAAGAGTAGCGATAGCATGGAGGCAACCAAACGCCTGATCCCCTGCAAACTCAGACTATCCCACTGCCGCAACTGCCAAACTTGATGCGCCAGTGTCTTTTCTGACAGTTGATTGGCAAGTAGAAAACCAAGCACCAAAAATACAGGAAGAAAACCAAACAAACTTTCTAAGTAGGCTTGAACAATACGCCCTGTTGACCAAGCCTTGTTTTCAGGACCATCAGGCACTTGATACTCAATCAGCCAGTCATTCCATCTGGCCAAACGTTCGACTTCCGTTTGTGTCAAGGAATTCCGAGTTTGAAAAAGCTGTCGATTGCGGCTGATAAAATAATCCAGGTCTTGATACATGAGTTTGCGGTAGTTGGGGATAGCTTCAAACTTCCCCTCATCTAAGGCCTGACCGACACTTTCTATATCGGATTTCAAGCCCAGCATCCGCGGTGCTTCTTCTGTGCCCTCCTCAATTTTTATCTCTGCCAAGACACTGGCCAATTCACTCAGTTCTTTTTTATAGGTTTCCACATAGGTCGCTTGGTGGACTTGGCGCTGAGAAATAGGAAGGTAGGCCAGACCTAGAAAACCCAGCAAGAGCAGGCAGTAGAGAGGCGACCAGAGGATTTTCTTGATTTCAAAGTTCAGCCTCATGTCCCCTCACCACCTTCCTCCACGTAGAGATCACGGTAGAGGGATTCCATATAGTCGCTGGCTTTTGTAAGGCCCGCCACCTGCTGGATTGGAATACGATCCAGACAGTCTAGTAAATCTCTCTCAGGCAAGAAGATTTCCACCAGACCCTGCTCTGCCTTTTTCCACAAGAGTTGAGGATAATCCCGTAAAAATTCCTGAACCTGCTTGGAGTTTTCCACAGCAAGATGGTAATCATAATCCGCCGTCAACTCCACTTCTGTGGCAATCAACTTGCTGGACTTGAGGAAATAAACCTGATTAGTCAGCTTCTCAATCTCCGACAAATGGTGGGAAGAAAGCAAAATGGCAACACCTTCTGCTTGTAGGTTTAGAAGAAATTCCCGCTGTTGAATAATATTGGTCGGATCCAAGCCGATATGGGGTTCATCCAGCAACAAGAGCTTGGGCTTGGGAAGGACAGCCATGGCAAAGAGCAGCTTCTGCTTCATACCCATGGAATAGCCAGCCACCCGCTTTTTGACATAGTAGCCCATCCCCAATTCTTCCACTAACGCATCCACTTCCTTTTTCCCCAGCTTGTGGGTGGCAGCCACATAGGTCAGATGGTCGTAACCCGTCAACTGTGGATAAAGGGCTTGGGCATCCAACATGACAGACATATCCTGAAAAATCGCTCGGTCACTATTAGGACGACCATTGATGGTTACCGACCCACGGTCAGCGGTTTCTGTGTTGCTGATGATATTCAGGAGGGTGGATTTTCCCACACCATTGGGACCGACTAGGGCAACCAAGTCCCCCGCTTGTAGCTCAAAGGACACGTAGGACAAGACCTGGTGGGCACCGTATCGCTTGCAGACATCAACTACTTTTAGCATAGAAACTCCTTTCTTTGGGAAATGGCAGGTTTTGTTTAATATAATAATATTAAATAAAAGTATCCAGAACAACAAAAAGTGGAAAGAAAGTGTCTCTCCACTTAATAATACTTTACCCCAATATTACAACACATAAAATATTTAATTAATTTTTCTTAAAAATCAATTGATAAATATTTTTGACCTCCAAATAGATTGACAGCTCCCCAAGGAGAATTTACTCCTACACCAATTAATACCGAACCATTAGCTCTCTGTCCATAAGGAATAGAACTTGTCCAAGTTTTTCTGTCAGAAATAGTATTTGGAAACCATGCCCAATCAGTAAAATACATATTCGTTACACTCCCAGATGTAGGATTAGAGTATCCAGAAGCATGGAAAGTTACATTAAGAACGTGTAACCCCGCTAGAGAATGACCATTTATATGTCGTGTTGCATTTACATAGCCCGCTGAAACAGGCTGAGCCTGAAAACAGATAACCAGTAAAGTTATCAAAATTGCTTTTAGAGAAAATTTTTTCATTAGAAACACCTACCTATTCAATCTAATACAATCTACTGGGGATTTTTGACATGCCTTGTAAATCGGTAATAGTCCACTTGTGACAATCACACCAAAGCTAACTAGAGGTAAAGTAATCACATTTAAAATCATAACTCTCACAATATCCCTTATGTCTAAATCTAACGAAAAAGCTAGCAGAACCACTAATAAAAATGATACTAATAAAGCCATTGAACCGACCGATATAGCATATTGGACCAACTCTCTATAATAAAAACGTCTGACTGCCTTACTATTAAACCCAATCGCTTTCAATATACCTACTTCTTCTTTACGAGTATTACTCACTTGGAAAAAAACGAAAAATAAACATAACCCCATAAGCAACAGGATGACTAGACCTATATATGTCGATACTTTTCTGACATAAGCTAGGATATCTTTCAGACTCTGATAATCTTCTGCCGAGGAAACAATTGTTACACTAGGAAGTTGTTTAATGCGGTCTATTTCCTCAGAAACAGCTGTGCTATTTTTTATTTTTATATGATAGGCACTTGATTGCCAACTAGAGACCGATAGCCCTCCTAATACTTCTGGAAGTTCCTCGTCCTGTTGTAATTCCTGCTGCAAATGTAGCATTTCATCAGCCATCATGAAGAAACTATTGCCATAAATTGAATATTGGAAAGGGTAGGAATTTTTTAATATCCCAATTATTTTGAACTCTCTTCTCTGTTTAACGTAGATGTTGCCGTCACTATCTAGGATTTCCCCTGTATCAGTGGTCATTTCCCCTTCATAAAGAGCTACTGGTACATAATAATCTAATGTTATTCTTGGAAAAGTTCCCAACTCTGAAGATAAGTTTTGCGTTGCAATAAAACTTTCAGATACAATCAATCCTTGTTTCGTAGCTCTATCAATATACTCGATATTTCTCTCGGTCATATTCGTTTGAAATAGTGGCTGTATGCTGTACGGAGAAGACAAAGTAATCGTTTTTCCATTAAGAGTTATTTCAGGATTGATTTGCTGAGTTGATTGTTCAGGATTTTCAAAAGTCAATCCTTGATAAGGAAATTCTAAGTACGGGGTGACATTCAAAATAGCCACTGAATCCGCTAAAAATTCCACCTCATCAGTCGTAAATGACAAGAAATCATCATAAACTTGTTTCCCCTTAATCCCCAAGTTGTCATTCATGACTAAAAATCCATTTTCTAAAGAATTATCCAATAATTGCTGATAGTGAGACTGAAATAAACCAGTAATATTAAACATCATACTACTCAGGGCAACAAAGAAAATAAGTAAGCCTGTCACAATTTTGGAAATAGGGAATTTTCTCTTTGGTAAATCAATTTTTTGTTTGATCGAAAGATTGTAGATATCTCTGGCTCCCTCTTTTTTAAATGTATTTTTTTCTTCCTGTTCAATTCTTTGATCTAAAAATCTAATATGAACATCTCCGTATTTTATCACTTCATCATCATGAGAAACAATAATGACTATTTTCTGATAATGATGTGCCAATTCTACTAAAAGATTCGTAATCTTCTCTCTATTCTCCTTGTCAAGCGAATTTGTGGGTTCATCTGCTAAAATAATATCTTTATCTGTAACAATAGCTCTAGCGATGGCAACTCTTTGTTCCTCGCCACCTGATAAATCATAAGGGAAAGTGTATTTTTTATCTAATAAACCTAATTTTTTTAAACACTCATCCACTCTGTCATCTAAGTCATCAGCTTCACTTTGACTCTTGACTAACAATGCTAAATTATCATAAACACTGAACTGCCTTATTAAATTCTTTTCTTGGAAAATAAATCCAATATGTTGGGCAATGAAATTTGAAACTGCTTCCCCATCAGTCAAGTTAAGCGGATGACCATCGTAAGAATAACTCATATCTCCTAAATCAGTTGCTATTAGACCAATTTTGTTTAGTAATGACGACTTTCCAATACCTGAAGGGCCTGAAATCGTATATACGTTTCCTCTCTTAAACTGTAAAGAAGTCTCATTTAACAGGATTCTAGAACCATATCTAAGAATAATTCCATCAATCTCTAACATAGGTTTCCTCTCTTATATATGTTTATGCTTAGTAGATTTGCTAGAAGACCCCAATTTAAAATATGTTTCAGAGATAGTATCAAAACGAACCCTTACACTAAATATTGACATCCTCATATAGCCACTTTTACGGCTCCCTACCCCACCAGATGAGTGGCCGGCTGGGTTTCAAATGGATTTTCTTCTGGCAGACCAAAAATACGAATGACCGAGATAAGTAAGACCAATATAGCAATTGTCGTACATACAACCTTCTTTTTCATCTTTCCCTTCCTCCTCTCTGATGGGATTTTTCTTGAATACCTCAACTCCTACCAAGAATATCGTTTCCGTTTTTCCTTTCTACCCGATAAAAATCGATGTATATTTTTATACCATTATGATATACTATTTTTACAAATATTGTCTATTTTGTTACATATTTTCACAGTTTTTTGAAAGGAGTAGATTATGCGGTGGGATTACGGAAGTGTGTATAAGAGCATTCGGAAAAGTAAACGTTTGAGTCAGGAGCAGATTTGTGGGGATTATCTCAATCGGACTACTTTGGTTCGTTTTGAGAAAAATCAGACTATTCCTAGCTATGAGCTCATGCGGTTCTTGCTCAAGCAGGTGGATATGACCTTCGAGGAGTTTGAATACCTCTGTAACTACTACCAGCCCAGCCAACGCCAACAATTGCTCTATGATATAGATAATCTCAGAAATCCGACCACTAAGATGATGGAGAATTTGATAAAGCGTTGCCAGGACCACTTGAACAAAGAACCAGATGATGGTCCTATCCGTCGAAAATGTCAACTTTTAGAAACTGTAGTGGCAATTCGAAACAGTACCTCTTTCAATCAACTTTCCGAAGAAGCTGAAACCCTTTCTAAGCTCCTCTGGTCAGAATTGGAACGATATGACAACTGGTACCATAACGATATTATCTTGGTCGGAACTCTTCTGTCTAAGATTTCTTCCCTTGATAGCCTTGAAGAAACTGCCAATCTTCTTCTTAAACGATTGGAAAAATACAAGGATTACAAGCGAATCCAGCCCACCATACTGTCATACTATCAGTCTCTTTCTTATTTTTTCTTGGAGCAAAAACAGTACAACAAGTCTACTTTTTTTGCCACCAAACTCATGGACCTAGCCAAGCAGGAAAAACGCTATGACCAACTAGCCCGTGCCTATGTCTATCTAGGTATAGCCCAAAACAAGCAAGAACTGGTGGAAAAAGGGTTACAAATCTTGGAACTGACAGACGAGAAAAGGCTAGTCGACAACCTCCAATTTCTTATCAAACAGCACCAAACTGACTGAAATCTCGGTCAGTTTTTTATGTGAGTACGAAAAAACGACCCTTTCGGATCGTTCTACTTTATATCTTAATAATATTCCCCTTGTCTGTAGTCCCAAGAGTTGAAATGATCTGACAAGTGCATCATGATTTTGTCGATGTCCAACCCTTTGCGGATAACAACTGGGCATGGGCTGATAGAACGGCTATCTGCACCTTGTTCTGGAATCAGTTTACCATCTTTGTCTACCATAGACACCATAACCCCTTGCTCATAGCGGGTTTCAACGGTCTTATCTGGCTGGATAGAGGCCACATAGTCATCCGCCTCGATAATCAAGTCCACTTTAGAAGCGATACGCTCACCGATACCTTCTACCTTGCCACGATTTCCCTTACCTGATGGATTGGCAGAAGAAGCGTAGACCATACGGCCTTCCTTTTCCCACATTTCCTTAGCAATCTGCTCGCCTGCTACACCAAACTTGATAACAAAGCAAGAAGTACCACGAACGTCGGTCATCAACTCTTCACGACCATCGCCATAAGCCTGCAACTTAGCATAAGCCTCTGGTTTCCAAGGCAGGATACAACCCAACAAAATGTCCTCATCCCAATGTTTTTGGTAGAAAGCATCAATCTCAGGAGTCAACTGAGCTAACTCACGAAGCTCCTCCATGCTCCCACAGAGCACCACACCCGGCTTATTACGCTTACGCTCTTTAGCGTCAAACTTCCGCTCCAAACCAGCCTTGTCGGCAGTCATGATAATATAACCAACCTTAGTCGGGCAGACAATCACGCCTCCCTCCCCCTTGATAATGTCAAATCCTTCTTGTGAAAGTGCGCCATCCCAGTGAATTTGTTTCGTCATAATAGTTTCCTCTTTTCTTTTGTTCCATAGCAGAGCGATCTGCTTGTTTTCTAATCTTTATTTTATTCTTGCCAGTAGCTTGGGCGATTCCCCTCATACTCAGTAATCAAATCCTGATACTGAAGGGTAATCCCAATATCATCTAAGCCATTGAGCAACTTGTGTTTCCAGTCTTGTTCGATGTCAAATGGGAATTCCCCAAAAGGCGTCCGTATCAACTGTTCTGCCAAGTCAACCGTGATTTCTTGGTCAGGAGCCAGCTGAGCTAGTTGGTCCCTGACTTCTTTGGGCTGGATAATGGGCAGAATGCCATTGTTCAAGTCATTGTTGTAATGAATATCTCCAAAGGAGCCTGCAATGATAACCTTGAAGCCATAATCTGCCAGAGCCCAAGCAGCGTGTTCCCTAGAAGAACCTGCTCCGAAGTTATCCCCAGATATGAGGATACTAGCGCCTTGATAGTCAGGCTGGTTGAGAATGAAATCAGGATTGTCCGTGTAGTTATCGTCCAAGTACCGCCAAGCATATAGCAAATACTTGCCAAAGCCCTTTTTGTCAATCAGCTTGAGAAACTGCTTGGGCAAGAGCTGGTCGGTATCAATATTATCATTCATGAGCGGAACAGTCGTCCCTATCCATGTGGTAAATTGGTGCATTAGACTCCCTCCTTGAGAATGTCTAGCTGTCTAGTGTCAACAAATCGTCCATAAAGCGCAGCTGCGGCAGCCATAGCAGGACTACACAAATGGGTCTTGGCCCCAAAGCCCTGTCGGTCTTCAAAGTTCCGATTACTTGTGGAGGCACAGTGGACACCTGCAGGCACCTTATCTGGATTCATGCCCAGACACATGGAGCAACCGGGATCCCGCCACTCAAAACCAGCCTCCATAAAAATCTTGTCTAGCCCAAGCTTTTCTGCAGCTCGCTTGACAGGGCGACTGCCTGGTACGACAATAGCCGTGACCTGCTCTGCTATTTTCCGCCCCTTAACAATCCTAGCTGCCAGCTGCAAATCGCTGAGGCGAGCATTGGTACAGGAGCCTAGGAAGACATAGCCAACGGGAATGTCCGCAGCCTTTTGCCCAGGAGCCAAGTCCATGTAAGCATAGGCCCGCTCGTCGTTGTGGTCACAGATGGCTGGGAAAGTTTCGTCAAAACTAACCCCCATAGCAGGTGTGGTCCCCCAAGTGACCATGGGGGCCAAGTCTGACACATCAAGGACTAGATGCTTGTCATAGACGGTGTCCGCATCCGAGTAGAGCTCCTTCCAGTCTGCCACCGCCGCATCGAAGTCCGCTGGTGCACACTCCCGACCTCGCAGGTAGTCAAAAGTGGTCTGGTCTGGAGCCATAATGCCCATCTTAGAGCCGAACTCAATGGACATATTGCAAATAGTCATCCGCTCTTCCATGCTGAGTCGGTCGATGACTGGACCAGCAAACTCCACCACATGACCCAAACCACAATCCACGCCGTAGCGGGCAATCAGAGCCAGGATAAAGTCCTTGGCATAGACGCCTCTTTGCGCCTGACCGACAAATTCCACTAGGAGTCGCTTAGGTTTAACCTGCCAAATGGTCTGGGTAGCGAGAACGTGCTCCACTTCAGAAGTACCAATCCCAAAAGCGATAGCTCCAAATGCTCCGTGAGTCGCTGTATGGCTATCTCCGCAGACAATGAACTTACCTGGCTGTGTCCTGCCTGTTTCTGGTCCAACCATGTGGACAATCCCCTGATGTTCCGAACCGTGGGCTGCGTGGGGAATGCCGAAATCTTCTATATTCTTAGCCAAGGCATCCATCTGAGCCTTGGAAATGACATCACGGATATTGTGAATATCAACGGTTGGGACATTGTGGTCAAAAGTCGCAAAGGTCAAGTCTGGGCGCCGAACAGGTCGCCCTGTATCCCTCAATCCTTGAAAGGCCTGGGGACTGGTCACCTCATGAACATAATGCTGGTCAACATAGAGGAGCTGGGGCTGTCCTTCCTGCCCTGTAATCACATGGCGATCCCAGAGCTTATCGAAAATGGATTTGCCACTCATGGTGACCTCCTTTCAAGCTGTTCAATAATAGCCGCTGTCATTTCTTTGGTAGATACGCTACCACCTAGATCTTTAGTGAAAATGCCCTCTGCAAAGACCGCTTCAACGGCTTGGCGAATAGTCTGACCTGCTTGGACCAAATCAAAACTTTCTTCCAGCATCATGGCAACAGATAGAATCATGCTGACAGGGTTGGCAATGCCCTGACCTGCAATATCCGGTGCCGAACCATGGATAGGTTCGTAGAGACTAGGACCTGCCACCGCGTGACTGGCAGAAGGCAGAACCCCTAGCGTTCCTGTTAATACGCTGGCCTCATCCGACAAAATATCTCCGAAAAGATTTTCCGTCACCAAGACATCAAACCGACTAGGATTGGTAATCAAAAGCATGGCTGCGCTATCCACCAACTGGTGCTCCAAGGTCACATCTGGGTAGTCCTTAGCCACTTCATCCGCCACCTTCCGCCATAATTTTGACGTCGCCAGTACATTTTGTTTATCAATGCTGGTGACTTTTTTTCGTCTTTTTTGGGCTAGGTCAAAGGCAGAGCGGACAACCCGTTCAATCTCTTCTACCTGATAGGTATTGCTATCGCTGGCTTGGTCAGTTTCAAGGATATGCTCTCCAAAATAAATCCCACCTGTCAACTCCCGTACCATGACCAAATCCACACCATCCAGCCTGTCGGCCTTCAGAGGAGAATAGTCTTTCAGGCTATCAAAAATTTTCACCGGACGGATATTGGCAAAGAGACCCAATTCCTTCCGAAGTTGAAGAAGACCTTGTTCTGGACGGACCGCCGCATCATCATATTGAGGGCTACCGATAGCTGCTAACAAAATCGCATCCGCCTGACGGCAGGCTTGCAAGGTAGCATCTGGTAGAGGATGGCCAGCCGCATCAATCCCAGCACCACCAAAAGCTCTCTCCTCAATCTCATAATCAAATCCTACTTGCCCAGCAACAGCCTCGAGAACTGCTAGGCCAGCCTCCATGATTTCAGGACCGATTCCATCACCAGCCAAGGCTACAATTTTTTTCGTCATACTTCCTCCTAGATGTGTGGCATGTCCTTCTCAGATAGTTTCTTATCTATCTGTCCACTATTTTCTTTTTGCACCATGACATTAGCATGGATATAGGCAATGGCAGAAGCCTTCACCACGTCAAAGTCAATACCAGAGGCATTAAAGATTGTTTCCGTTGCCTTGTTTTCTACAGCGACAAGCACACGCGCCTGAGCATCGATTCCATCGGTAATGGCGTCAATATGATACCGTTCCAAGCTAATCTCTTGGTGGAAAAATTGGTCAATGGCATTAAAGACAGCCTCAACAGAACCCTTGCCTGACTCTGCAACAACCACTTCTTCCTCATCCTGATTGATGAAGATGACCTGAGCCTGAATACTTCCGTCAGAGTGACTATCCAAACGTAAATCTTTAAATTGGAAGCCATCACGATTGCTAATTTCTGTCCCAGCTACTAGAGCTCGAATATCCGCATCCGTAATTTTTTCCTTCTTGTCTGCCAGTTTTTTGAAACGAGCAAACAAGCTAGCAACGTCTCCTTCTTCAAAATACAGGTCTAGTTCTTTCAGCTTTTCCACAAAAGCGTGGCGACCAGATAGTTTACCCAGTGGCAGCGAATTTTTCTTGACCCCTACCAACTCAGGTGTAATGATTTCATAGGTCAATGGATTTTTCAAGACACCATCTTGATGGATACCTGACTCGTGTGAGAAGGCATTGCCACCGACAACCGCCTTATTGCGTGGAATGGCAATCCCAGAGAAGCGAGAGACCAATTCTGAAGTGTTGAGGGTTTCCTTTAGAACAATCGAACTAGTCACATCATAGAAATCTTTCCGAATTTCAAGGGCAACAGCTACTTCTTCAAGGGCCGCATTCCCTGCTCGCTCACCGATACCGTTGATGGTCCCCTCGACACGACCTGCACCGTTTTTAATAGCTGAAAGGGTATTGGCAACAGCCATACCTAGGTCATTATGGCAATGCGGACTGAAAATAATCTCACGGTCCGATTTGACGTTTGTTGTCAAGTAACGGAAAATTTCTCCGTAGTGCTGAGGAGTCGTAAAGCCGACTGTATCTGGAATGTTGATGTAGGTCGCACCCGCATCTACCGCTGTCTGCACTACTTCTAGCAAATACTCCAACTCCGTCCGTGTCGCATCCTCTGGCGAGAACTCCACCACCTCAAAACGCTCACGGGCATAGCTGACATGTTCTGTGATTTGCGCCAAAATTTCTTCTTTGGTCTTTTGAAGTTTAAATTCACGGTGAATCGGACTGGTCGCAATAAAAACATGAATCTGCGGATACTTGGCATCTTTCAGGGCCTCATAACAAGCATCAATGTCTGATTTGACTGACCGTGCCAAACCTGTCACAGCCGTCTTGGTCATCGCTGCCGCAATCTGACGGACCGCTTCAAACGAATCAGGACTGGCCGCTGGGAAACCCGCTTCAATGGCAGAAATCCCCCATTTTTCCAACTGCTTGGCGATGGTCACTTTTTCCTTGATAGAAAAATTCACACCCGGCGTCTGTTCACCATCTCGTAAAGTCGTATCTAAAAATTCAATCACACGCATAAGAATACCTTTCTAAATAACCCTAACTTCAATATTAGGTTCTCTATCTTAGTTTTCAAAGTATACTAAGAAAAAGAAAACACCTCGAGGACTCCTACCTGCGAGATGTTGTCAACAGCGCCCGCTTGGTAAGCCAAACAGGACTAATGCATTCTTTCAGCACTAGCCCGACCGTCGCAACAACAAAGCAAAGAATTTTGTAGTGACAGGTTTCATTTGACTTTTCCTTTCAGTGTTCTGGAACCTGTATTCACAGTTCAGCACTTCCATCTAAGGCTAGTATTTCAGCTACTACTCATCGTTAGTTTTTTTCAAAATACGTCAGTATTCCCTCAAAAAACTGCCTTGATTAGCGAAAAACTTTCTCTTATATACAAGCACTTCACTTGTGAATACAGGTTCTTGGTTGTTTACAATAATACCTTACTTTTTTTCACTTGTCAATACAAATGTTGAAATTTTCTGAAAAATCCGAACAATGCGGCAATTCACGCAAATCCCTCCACAAATAAAACCAAACCTCATCAGAAGTTTGGTTTACAGTTCATTTTAATTCCGTCTGGAACTGCTAAAAATTGCCACCAGTAATACTGCTCCAAAGACTGATGGTACCAGGGCCATACCAGCAAACTGTGGACCCCAGTCACCAAAGAGCAACTGCCCAATCCATGAACCAGCAAGTCCAAGAATAATATTCCCCAGACAACCACGACGGTCATCTGACGAAGTAAGAGCACCTGCAATCAAGCCAATAATGGCACCTGCGACAATACTTGCTAACATCTTGTGTTCCTCCTATTCTTACAAAATAAGACTGGTTGCCCAGTCTTATATAATATCATTAGATAGCCCACTCACCGTCACGGAAGATTGGTACACGGGTACCGTCTTCACGGATACCGTCAATGTTCATCTTGTTTGAACCAATCATGAAGTCCACGTGAACATCTGAGCGGTTGAGACCAGCTTCTTTGAGCTCTTCCTGGCTCATTTCTGTACCACCTTCGATAGAGAAGGCATAGGCTTGACCAATCGCCAAGTGGTTTGAGGCATTTTCGTCAAAGAGAGTATTGAAGAAAGTCACGCCTGATTGAGAGATTGGGCTCTTGTCTGGCACAAGGGCAACTTCACCGAGACCACGTGCACCAGCATTGTCAAAGACCAATTTCTTCATGACTTCATCGCCTTTTTCAGCTGTTACATCCACGATTTCACCATCTTTGAAGGTTACTTTAATACCTTCGATGATGTTACCATTGTAGCTGAGTGGTTTTGTAGACGTTACATAGCCGTCTGCTACACGGTAGTCAGGTGCTGTGAAGACCTCTTCTGTTGGCATGTTGGCAATAAAGTGTTCACCTTGGGCATTGACCGAACCAGCCGCTTCCCACAAGTGGTTTTTCGGCATACCGAGAACAAGGTCAGTTCCTGGTGCTGTGTAGTGCAATTTGACAAACTGCTCGTCGTTAAGAACCTTAGCCTTAGCCACCAAGCGTGCCTCGTGCTCTTCCCAAGCCTTGATTGGATCTTCTTCGTAGATACGGCAAGTCTTGAAGATTTGATCCCAAAGGAGGTCCACTGCCTCTTCGTCAGACGCTGCATTTGGAAAGACTTTTTTAGCCCATTCCAAACCAGAGGCTGCACCAAGTGTCCAACTAACCTTGTTAGCTTGCGTTGCTTGACGCATTGGCTGCAATGCTTGGCTGAGTGCACGAGCGTTGCGAGATAATTTCTCTGGATCCACACCGTCGTAAGCTCCTGGATCTTCAGACAAGACCACCAAACGGCTTGCCTTGCGCTCTAGGAGGTAGTTCATTTCAGTAACACGTTGTGGATGAACTTGTTCCAAGAGTTCCACATCAACATTGACCAAACGTTCACGCGCAATCACATCGTCCAACCAGTTGACCAAGACTTCCTTAGCACCGTGAGCATAAGCTTCTTTGACAATCAAACGAGCCAACTCAGCCTGATCTACTCCAATTGTCAATTGAATCGTGTGACCTGGTTGCACATTGATACCTGTTGAAACCAAAAGTTTAGCATATTTAGCGAGATTTTCTTTAAAATTTGGTAATACCATCTTTTTCTCCTTTGAAATGTAATACTAGATTATTGTATCATATTTTGAAGCTGGGCTGACAAAAAAACTTCCTGCTGATGCAGGAAGTTAGCTCTGGAAGATAGTTGAAGGTTGGAGATGAAACGAACGGAGTTCATGTCAACAAGCCGCATGCATAACTCAATACTCTCTTATTTCTAGGCATTGACTTGAAACAGTCCCCCAGATTGCTTGCACAGTTAATGGACTGTGCAAGGTGGGAGATAAAACTTGCGGAGCAAGTCGCTTTTGCAGAATCAGGCAAAGCGAGTTCAAACAATCCAGTGGAGTGAAACAGTTCGGGGAACTGTGTCAGCCTGAGCCTAAAAACGCAAAAGCGAGGTTGAAGTTGGAAATAAGGAAACGAAGTTTCCTCATCTGCCGACGTAATAAAGCAAACTGAAATAAATTATATATACTCAATGAAAATTGGAATCAGACTAGCTTCAACTATCTGGAAGATAGTTGAAGGTTGGAGATGAAACGAACGAAGTTCGTGTCAGCAATCCGAAGGTTGAACCCCGCTCCTCTCTTGTTTTAAGAGAGCAGGCTGTACTGAAGTACGCCAAAACGAGTTAACGACGTAATAAAGCAAACTGTAAACTTTACTAGTTACCAAAAACTTTTACACGGTCCCCATCCGCCATGTAGTCTTTGTCTGCTGCTGGCGCTGCGATGCTTCCGAATGGTGCTTGGGCACGGAGTTTCCAGTTAGCTGGGATACCGTATTTTTCAGCAACTTGTGCATCAACCAATGGGTTGTAGTGTTGTACGTTCATGCCGATGTTTTTCTCAGCGAAAGCCAACCATACTGCGTACAAGTTGATACCGTGAGCTTGCTCAGACCAGATTGGGAAGTTTTCAGCGTAAAGCGGGAAGCTCTCTTGCAAGCCTTTGACCACGTCTTGGTCTTCGAAGAACAAGATAGTACCAGCACCAGCTGCAAAGCTAGCCAAGCGACCTTTTGTAGCTTCAAAAGCTTCTGCAGGCGTTACTTTTTCCAATTCGCTGTAGGCAATTTCGTTCCAGAAAGCTTCTGACTCCGCACCAAAAAGTACCACTGCACGGCTAGATTGTGAGTTGAAAGCTGATGGAGATTCTTTCATGGCTTTCTCAACAAGTGCTACTACTTCTTCATTTGATACTGGCAAGTCTTTACCGAGTGCGTAGATTGAACGGCGAGTTTCTTGAAGTTTTGCAAAGTTTGACATATAGTTTCCTCTTTTCTTATTGTTACTACATAGTAGTTTTTATCACTATGTAGAGATTATATACCTATCAAAAACATTAGTCAAGAGTTTTGACTTCTTTTTATAAAAAAATTCACTGCTTCCAAAAGAAACAGTGAACAAGTTTAAAACAAATCATCAAAGAGACTGAGCTGATTATCCTCTGGCATTTTACCGAGAATACCCATCTCATCCATTTTTTCAACAAGAGTAGCCGACAGCCCTCCTCGTTTACGGAGCTCTGTCTTGGAGAGGAATTCTCCCTCTGCACGCGCCGCCACAACCTGCTTAGCAACGTTCTCCCCAAGGCCATCCATAGCAACAAATGGTGGGATGAGGGTATCATCTTCAATCAAGAAATCGGTCGCATGGGACTTGTAAAGGTCCAACTTACCAAACTTAAAGCCACGTTCCAGCATCTCATTGACCAACTCCAAAGTAGTGTAGAGGTCTTGCTCAACGTTTGAGGCTTCATTGTTCTTCTTCTTGAGAGCAATTTCTTCCATCTTGGCCTTGACTCGATCCAAGCCACCTGACATGGTTGCCAAATCAAAGGCCTTGGCACGAATAGAGAAATAAGCACAGTAATAGTAGATTGGGTGATGAACCTTGAAATAGGCTACCCGTAAAGCCATCATAACGTAAGCAGCCGCATGGGCTTTAGGGAACATGTACTTGATTTTCCCACAGGACTCGATGTACCAGTCTGGCACCTTGTTATCCTTCATGGCTTGAATGTAGCCATTTCGCTCTTCCTCGGAAATCTTGAGCCACATGCCCTTCCGCACCCGCTCCATGATGTTAAAGGCCATCTTAGGTGGTAAACCTGCGTGCATGAGATAAACCATGATATCATCCCGACAACCGATAACCGTAGATAGATCGGCAATTCCTGCCTTAATCAAGTCCTGGGCATTGCCCAACCATACGTCTGTACCGTGGGATAGACCAGACAACTGCAAGAGTTCCGCAAAGGTGGTCGGCTTGGTTTCCTCCACCATCCCCCGTACAAAGTTAGTTCCAAATTCAGGAATGCCCAACATACCTGTCGGCGTCCCAATCTGTTCTGGTGTAACACCTAGAATTTCCGTACCAGAGAAGAGGGCCATAACCCCTTTATCATCAGCAGGAATGGTCTGCGGATCGATACCTGATAAGTCCTGTAATTTCCGAACCATAGTCGGATCATCGTGGCCCAGGACATCGAGCTTCAAGACGTTTTCATCAATATCGTGGAAGTTAAAGTGGGTGGTCTGCCAGCTGGCTGTCACATCATCGGCAGGATACTGAACAGGTGTAAAGTCATAGACATCCATGTAGTCAGGGAATACGATAATTCCCCCTGGGTGCTGACCAGTCGTCCGTTTGACACCAGCCGCACCAGCAGCCAGGCGTTCTACTTCTACATCACGGTAGAATTTGCCATAATCCCGCTCATAGCCTCGGACAAAACCATAGGCAGTCTTAGCAGCTACCGTACCTACCGTTCCTGCACGGAAGGCATTTTCTTCACCGAAAATATCCCGAACATCCAAATGGGCAGACGGTTGGTCATCCCCTGAGAAGTTCAAGTCAATATCGGGAACCTTGTCTCCATCGAAACCAAGGAAGGTTTCAAAGGGAATGTCCTGACCATCTTTTTTATACTTGGTGCCACATTCTTCACAATCCTTGTCTGGTAGGTCAAAACCGGAACCATAGGAACCATCTGTGATAAATTCACTGTGTTGACAATTTGGACAGACATAGTGAGGAGGCATAGGGTTTACTTCGGTAATCCCAATCATGGTCGCAACGAAACTGGAGCCTACAGACCCCCGTGAACCCACCAGGTAGCCCCGCTCATTGGAACGGTGCACCAACATCTGCGACGCCAGATAAATCACGGCGAATCCATTACCCAGAATGGACGTCAATTCCTTCTCAATCCGCAGGTCGATAATATCTGGAAGAGGATTACCATAAATTTCAAAGGCTTTCTGATAGGTCAATTCCGCAACCGTTTCCTCGGCCTTCTCAATATAAGGCGTATAGAGGTCGGTCTTAACCACCTGAACATCTTCAAACCGGTCCAGCATGGCATTGGGATTGGTAATGACAATCTCACGCGCCAGGCTTTCGCCCAAGAAGGCAAACTCGTCCAACATCTCGCTGGTCGTTCTAAAGTGGGCTTTTGGCAGTGGTGCTGGCTGAGCGTTCTCACCATTTCCAATGGTCCAGTTAATCGGTGCCCCTTGACCTAGAGCACGAACAATGATTTCCCGGTAAATCTCTTCTTCTGGGTCAATGTAGTGGACATTTCCAGTCGCCAGAACAGGCAGACCTGCCCTACGTCCTACCTCAATCAACTGCTTGATAGTCTCTTCAATCTCTGCCATGTCCTTAAACTGCTCCTTGGCAATCATGGGAGCATAGAGGGCAGGTGGCATAACTTCGATAAAATTATAATAGGCTGCCGTTTTAACCGCTTCATCTATCCCTTTGGAGAGCAAGTCATCGAAGACCTCGCCCTCTTGACAGGCTGTTCCCAATATTAAACCCTCACGATGGGCATTGAGAACGGTCCGTGGAATACGTGGAACTCCCTCAAAATACTTGGTATTGGAAAGAGAAACCAGTTTGAACATATTTTTCAAACCAACCTGATTAATCACATAGAGCGTGGCATGCTTGACACGAGCCTTCTTATAGGAATCCTCCGCAATCAGCTCCGTGTTTAGCTGGTTGAGATTGGTCAAATTGTGCTTCTCCAAGGCATCTTTTAGGAAGATGAAGAGCAGGCGCCCTGTCGCCTCCGCATCGTAGTTGGCCATGTGGTGGTGTTCAAGAGCAACACCAAACCGCTTGGTGAGAGGACCTAAACCATGACGCTTAAAGTCGGGGTAAAGGTTACGAGCAAATTCCAAGGTATCAATGACAGGCTGGCTAATAATAGGTAAGCCTGCTCGTTCATAGTTGACATTCATAAAGCCAACGTCAAAGGTCGCGTTGTGGGCAACCATGACGGAATCTTGACAGAAATCTTGAAACTCACGCAGGACTTGTTCTAGAGGTTTAGAACCACGCACATGCTCATCTGTGATTCCTGTCAGATCTGTTGTAAATTGACTGAGCGGATGACCCGGATCGATAAACTCATCAAATTCTGCAATGATATTGCCCTTGTGCATCTTAGACGCCGCAATCTGAATCAGGGCATTATTGACCGCAGACAGACCGGTCGTTTCCACGTCAAAGACCACATAGGTCGCATCAGACAGGACTACATCTGCTTCGTTGTAAGCAATGGGCACAGAGTCCTCGACAATATTAGCCTCCATCCCGAAGAGGGGCTTAATCCCAGCTTTACGGGCAGCATGATAGCCATGAGGGAAGGACTGGACATTGCCGTGGTCGGTAATCGCTACCGCCTTGTGTCCCCAAGCCGCCGCACGTGCCACCAAGTCCTCAACGGCAGGCAGGGCATCCATGGTAGACATGTTGGTATGGGCATGAAACTCAACCCGCTTCTCACCTTCAGGCATGAGATCTTTGCGGATTTCCTTCTTGACCTCTTGGACTTCCTGTACGTTCATAGTCAAATCACGAGTGAAATTATTGGTTTCCACATTTCCACGTACCCGCAACCAGTTGCCCTTTTTGACCATATCAAACTTCTGGGCCTCTTCCTCATTCTTAGCCCACTTCTGCAAGGTGAAGGACGAAGTATAGTCGGTCATCTTAAAGTTGATAATGACCCGCCCCGTCTTGGTCGTCTTCTGCTCGACCTCAAAGACCAATCCCTCAAAGACAATCCGATTCTCTTCGCTATCCACCTCAATCATAGGCGTAATCTCAGCCTTTTCGATATTGACCTTGGCAGGACGATTTTTCTTATATTCTGGGACAAATGGCTGAGCTGCCTCTGGTGGTGGCGCCATTTGAGCCAGTTGTTCAAGGGCCGCCAAGTTTTCTTCATTAGCCTGCTGGTAAATTTCTTCATTTTGCGCATGGAAAGCCGCAGCCTGCTGCTGCGTCATCTCCTGGCAAACTTCAATGTCCACCGCAAGATTGCCAAAACCAAATCGCTTGTATTGTTCCACAAGGTTTGGCAGGTGATTCTTCCGAAAATGAATCGTATCAATGGTTTCAGGACCTTTTATCCACAAAACACCATCTCTATAAGCCACCTCTAATGGCTGAAAAAGAGCCTTGAAGCCTGCACTCTGGCACAAATCTTCCGTAAAAGCTTCTGGATAATATGCTTCTACCAAACCAGCTTCAAAAGCCTCCGCATCGCTGACAATAGAAAATTGAATCTTATTGCCCACCTTTTCAAACTCCGTCGCCAAACGAGCCTTGAAGAGTTGATAGTCCATGAGCGGCAAGGGGGTTTCAAAACGGAAGGTAAATTCCCAAAGTTTGCTGACCTTGTGCAAGACTACTTTCTCAATCGTTGCAGTCGAAAAAGCCCCTGATTGTTGTGCATCAAGAGGCATTCCGATTTGTTGTAGCAAGAGTTGAAACTTATCTGACATACTTATTTCCTTTGTAGTTCGTTAGAAACATTTTACCATAAATAGAGGAAAATTTCTTGGGAGAGAGAAAAAACCTCTTCGGCATTCCAAAAGAGGTTCATCATTTGATACTTAACTTACCAAGCCGCAGCTTCTGTCGGTGCTTCTAAAAAGTCCAGCCATTTTCGATCCTTGACACGACAGAGGGTGACAGAAATTCCTCCCATATCAAGACTGGTCATAAATTTACCTATTTTAATATAGGAAAGCTGTAAACCTTCTAGCTCTAGAAATTGGCAAATGTCATTCAAAAAGATTCCTTGCTCAATCTCCGACATAGAACCAAGATTATTGACCAAAAGAATATACTCCTCGCCCTCCTTCCAACGGAATTTTAATTTTAATTTGTTCACAATTTCGTTGGCTAACTGCTCAGAGGATTCAAAACGAACGGTCCGATAGCCTTCTTCTCCATGGATACCGATGCCGTAAGATATTTGTCCCTCCTCCAAATCAAACAAAGGCAGGGCAGCATTGGGCAAATAGGCCGACTTGGTTGCAAAACCGATGGTCGCAATCTCTGTTGCCAGAGACAGTCCCAGCTGTTCCAATTCATCTAAGCTATAGCCAGTAAGGGCAGCAGCTCCTAATATCTTATGAAGTAGAATGGTCCCTGCAAGCCCCCTATGCCGCATACGGAAATTATTCTTAGTATCGACCGAAATATCGTCATGGGATACGATGTACTTGACTGCAATCCCCTCCTGCCGAGCCAATTCGATAGCTTTTCTAAAAGAGACAAGGTCTGCCTCAAAGTTTTTTACAATCAGAAAAACTCCCTTGCCCTTATCTACTGCACGAATGGCTACCAAGACTTCTTCAGCGGTTGGGGGCGTAAATATTTCACCATATACTGCAGCAGTCAACATACCCTTTCCGACAAATCCAATATGTGCCGGTTCGTGCCCCGAACCACCTCCTGAAATAATTGGAACTAAATGGTCATCCTGCACTTTCTGAAGCACAATCGGAAGCCCCTTCACTTTCTTCACTTTAGGATTGGTTCGACAGAAACCATCCAAATAATCTTCAATAATTGTTGCCTGTCTATTTCTAATAAACACCATACATTAACTCCTACAAAATCAAAAACGACTCGCGAACAAGAGCCACCATTTGCTTCCAATAACCGTGAATCTGACAAGGCGACTGCATCAGTCCTTCCTTTATCAGTCCAATCCAAGCATTAGCATGATAGAGAATCAAAAAATGCTTATCCTGTTGGGAAATCATTTTACCCTCCTGGAGCTGGTACTCGTTGATAATTTTCTCCATCAAAACCATAAAGTAGCCTTCTAAATAGCTGACAAAATCATTTTGCCCCTTAATCTCAAAGAGTTGCCTATAGAAAGATTGGTTACTCTCGATGTAGTACAAGAGCTCATCCAGAAGCTTGATTCCACTAATATAGGTCAGATTGTCAGTTACCTGCTCCTGCAATTCTGTCTCAAATATCCAGTCCAGCGACTCATACTTGTCTAAAAAATGGTTGTAAAAGGTTTGACGACGAATCCCTGCTTCCTGCATGATGTCGACAACTGAGATTTTATCAAAGGATTTTTGGGATAGCTGTTTTTTAAAAGCCTTTGCAATCCTTTTCTTTGTAATCAACGAGGTTGGCATATGTCACTTCCTTTCGCTTCCTCTCCATTATACCCTATCATGCTTTTCTTTGGAACAAAAGGGACACTTTGGACAATCTGTCCCTTCCTTTTTTCTTTTGGACAATGTAAAATGAAAACGCAAACAAAACAAAGGAGTTTTCTCATGAAAAAAATTATCAATCAACCCGAACATGTCGTTGATGAAATGTTAAAAGGACTTGTCTTTATGCACCAAGGTCTTGTCGATCGTATCGATGGATTTGATGTGATTATCCGCAAGGCTGAAAAAACTGGTAAAGTCGGCATCATCTCAGGAGGGGGCTCTGGTCACGAACCTTCTCATGCAGGCTTTGTCGGCAAGGGCATGTTGTCCGCCGCTGTATGTGGCGCAGTATTTACCTCACCAACACCAGACCAAATCTTGGAAGCCATCAAGGCTGCTGACGAGGGAGCTGGCGTCTTTATGGTCATCAAAAACTACTCTGGCGACATCATGAACTTTGAGATGGCACAAGAATTGGCGGAAATGGAGGGCATCGAAGTGGCCAGTGTCATCGTGGACGATGACATCGCTGTGGAAAATAGTCTCTATACCCAAGGCCGTCGTGGTGTAGCTGGTACCATCCTTGTCCACAAGATTCTCGGTCACGCTGCAGAAACTGGCAAATCCCTAGCAGAAATCAAGGAACTGGCTGACCGTCTCGTCCCACAAATCAAGACTATCGGCTTAGCCCTATCAGGTGCTACGGTACCAGAAGTGGGCAAACCAGGCTTCGTCCTTGAAGAGGATGAATTTGAATACGGTGTCGGTATCCATGGTGAACCTGGCTATAAGAAAGAAAAACTCCAACCATCTGCTAAATTGGCTGAAGAATTGGTTGAGAAATTGGCAGAAGGCTTTGATATTCAAGATGGCGGGCACTATGGTGTCCTTATCAACGGTCTCGGCGCAACCCCTCTCATGGAACAATATGTCTTTGCCAACGACGTTGCTCAATTGCTGGCTAAAAAAGGTGTGGTCGTTGACTACAAGAAAATCGGTAACTACATGACATCAATTGATATGGCTGGACTGTCATTGACCTTAATCAAACTAGAAGACCCAAGCTGGATTGACGCTTTGCAGGCCCCTGTTGAAGTGGTAGCTTGGTAGGAGAAAGACTATGGATGCAAAATAAGCATTGCTCTGGATGGAGACATTCAACAAAAAAATTCAAGAAAACAAAGATTATTTGAGCGAACTCGATTCTCCAATCGGAGATGGAGATCACGGGGGCAACATGGCGCGCGGAATGGCTGCCGTCATGCAGGAGCTATCTGAAAAAGACTACGAGAGTGCTGACCAAGTCTTTAAGGTGGTTGCCATGCAACTTCTCAGCAAGGTTGGCGGTGCTTCCGGTCCTCTCTACGGCTCTGCCTTTATGGGTATTACTAAAGCCAGTCAAGCTGGTGCTGATTTGGCAGACACGCTTCAAGCAGGTTTGGAGATGATCCAAAAACGCGGCAAGGCTGAATTGGGCGAGAAAACCATGGTAGACGTGTGGATTCCCGTCATTGCTGCCCTAAGAGAAAGCCAGCTGACAACGGAAATTATCCATAAAGCCGTTCAAGGGACAAAGGATATTGTTGCGACCAAGGGACGCGCGTCCTATGTTGGAGAAAGGTCTATTGGACACATTGATCCAGGCTCTTTCTCATCTGGACTTCTCTTTGAAGCAATGTTGGAGGCAGGACTATGACAAAGGTTGGTATCTTACTCGTATCCCATTCAAAAAATTTGGCCCAGGGAATCATCGACCTAGTATCTGAAGTCGCAAAAGATATTCCCATCACCTACTGTGGCGGACTAGAAGATGGTAGCATCGGTACTAGCTTTGAAATCGTACAAGAGCGAATTGAGGCAACCCCTGCTGATACCCTCCTTGCCTTTTTCGACTTAGGTAGCGCCCGAATGAACATGGAACTTGCTGCCGATTTTACAGACAAACAAATTCTAATCCAAACCGTACCAGTCGTCGAAGGTTGCTATACTGCCGCAGCTCTCTTACAGGCTGGAGCTGACTTGGAGACTATTCTTGAACAATTACAAGAGCTTGAAATCAAAAAATAAATACAAATTTAAAAGCCGAGGTATAAAAACTTCGGCTTTTTGTAATTACTAATTCAAAATATTAAGAGTTTCAAGGAGTTGGTCCACATGAACTTCTACAGTATCACCTGTGCCCTTGATTTTCACTTCGACGATGCCATCAGCTGCTTTTTTACCAACAGTCACACGGATTGGCAAGCCAATCAAGTCACTGTCAGAAAACTTAACGCCGATACGCTCATTACGGTCGTCAGTTAATACTTCATAGCCTGCACCAACCAAACTTGCTTCGATAGACTGAGTCAAGGCCATAGCTTCTTCGTCCTTAACATTGACTGGAATCAAATGCACATCAAACGGAGCCAATTCTTTAGGGAAGTTGATTCCCCAGGCGTAACGGTATTCACCTTTTGGTGTCTTGTTAACAAAGAGGCGAGCGTGTTGCTCAAGAACGGCTGACAAGAGGCGGCTAACACCGATTCCGTAGCATCCCATGATAATCGGCATAGAACGACCATTCTCATCCAAGATGTTGGCATTCATGCTGTCTGAATAGCGTGTACCGAGTTTGAAGATGTGACCAATCTCGATACCACGGGCAAAGTTGAGAACCCCGTGTCCATCTGGAGAAGGTTCGCCTTCCTTGACTTCACGAATATCCACATACTCAGTCACTTGGAAATCACGTCCCGCATTGGCACCTGTGTAGTGGAAACCGTCTTCGTTGGCACCGACAACAGCATTTTTCACATCTTGCACCTTGCGGTCTGCAATAATCTTGATGTTTTCTGGCAAGCCGACTGGTCCAAGGGAACCAAAACCTGCACCGAAGATGTTTTCAGCATCCGCTGGGCTAGCAGCATCAAAGAAATCTGCTCCGAGGTGGTTTTTCAATTTGACATCGTTCACTTGGTCATTGCCAACAAGGAGGGCAACAACTGGCTCACCGTCTGCCATAAAGAGCATGGTTTTGATGGTTTGCTCTTCCGCAACATTCAAGAAGGCAGCAACTTCGTCGATGGTTTTGGCATCTGGCGTCGCTACTTTAACCAAGTCTTCTTCGACAACAACTGCTGTACTTGGTTTGTATTCGCTAGTCGCCATTTCTAGGTTTGCAGCGTAGCCTGATTCGCTAGAGTAGGCGATGGTATCTTCACCAGACACAGACCATGCCAAGAGTTCTTCCTTGATTGCTTCAAGAACGTCCTCTGGGATTTCTTCAAAAGAAGCAACCGACTTGTCCAAGACAACCCAACGGTCCAGGTCAGTACGGTCTGGTGTAATAGCCATAAACTCCTGGCTGTCCTTACCGCCCATGGCACCACCGTCACCGATGATAGCTTTGAACTCCAAGCCTGCACGAGTGAAGATTGCCTCGTAAGCCGCCTTGTAGTCATCATAGGTCTGGTCCAAGCTCTCATAACTAGCATGGAAGCTGTAACCATCTTTCATGATGAACTCGCGACCACGGAGAAGACCGTTACGAGGGCGTTTTTCATCACGATACTTAGATTGGATTTGGTAGATGTTGAGCGGCAACTGTTTGTAAGACTGGACCGCATCACGCGCCAAAAGAGTCACCGTTTCTTCGTGAGTTGGTCCCAAGATAAAGTCAGAACCTTCGCGGTTTTTGAGCTTGTAAAGATCGTCGCCATATGTTTCGTAACGACCTGACTCACGCCAAATGTCCGCTGACAAGAGAGCTGGAGCCAAAAATTCAATAGCATCAATCTTATCAAACTCCTCACGCATGATATTTTTTGCTTTTTCAATCACACGGTTAGCCAATGGCAAGTAGCTGTAAATACCAGCAGAAATCTGACGGACATAACCCGCACGTAACATCAAAGCGTGGCTAATCACCGACGCATCCGAAGGCATCTCCCGCAAAGTAGGGATAATCATTTTAGACTGTTTCATGTTGATGATACAGAGAGCGACCAAAAAGCGACTGAATTTTAGGAAACGACCTGAAATCCTGATTTCAGAAGTCGTTTATCTAAATTCCGAGCTTTTCGCTCGAGTTCAAATATGAAAACTCTCTGTTCCTTTCTTTTTCTTAGTTTTCAGAACATCCTGCATTTAGCACGCATTCAGTTCCTTTCATCATTTGTTTGACAGGAAGACACAGGTTTCAGCCCGTGTTCAATTCCTTTCGTAGTTTTCAGAACATCCTGCATTTAGCACGCATTCAGTTCCTTTCATCATTTGTTTGACAGGAAGACACAGGTTTCAGCCCGTGTTCAATTCCTTTCGTAGTTTTCAGAACATCCTGCGTTTAGCACGCATTCAATTCCTTTCATAAATTTCAAATTATCTTAGAAGAAGACTCTTATAATATCATTCCAAGTGACTACTATCATAAGAACCACCATAACGGCTACACCTGCTAGAGTGATATAAGATTCCGTCTCTGGTTTGAGTGGTTTTCTGCGAATGGCTTCCAGAATATTCATAACAATCTTACCACCATCCAAGGCTGGAATTGGAATCAAATTGAAGATTCCAAGGTTAATGGAGAGCGCAGCCATTAGCCCCAATACAGAAACCAAACCAAATTCAGCCGCTTGAGAACTTACTTTATAAATAGCAACCGGTCCCCCCAACTGCTTAACATCAAAGTTTGCAATAAGATTCTTCAAAGCTGTCACAACCCTAAGAGCTGTCGCTCCCGCTTCTTGGAAACCGCCGACAATTTTATCAACGAAACCAGTTTTCAAAATCGGTGAGATACCAATTCGATAGGCCCCATCTACTTGTTCAGCAGTAACGGAGACATGACGGTTTTTCCCATCATGCTCAACAACCAAATCAAAGCTTGGGGCTGTTGTTGCATCTGTCGCTGCTTTGCTAATAATCGTTGCAACTTCTGTGTAGCTGTCTGTCGCGTTCCCATTGACCGAAAGAATCTTGTCCCCTGTGACAACACCTGCAGCCTGCAAAGCACCACCTTCAGTAATACTTACTGCATTGCTTGATGGGTTGGCAACCCCGCCTTGCATGAAGAACAAAATAATAAATACTAGAATCCCTAGAATAAAATTATTCATGGGTCCCGCAAAGTTGGTCATCAACCGTCCCCAGACTGTCGCATTTTGATACTGAACATCAAGTGGAGCAATCCGAACTTCTGTCCCATCTTCCTCTACAATCGTGGCATCGTGATCAACCTTATAGGTCTTGCTTTCTTCCAAGACCAAGCCTGTGATTTCCAATTTTTCTTCAAAGTCAAAACTGGTTACATTCATTGGCAAACTGAGACTATCCAGTTGCTTACCAGACAAATTAATCCGCGTCACAACACCAGATTCATTCAAGCTGAGGCTGGCAGGACTACCTGTCTTAATCTCTGTCTTATCTTCACCCCATCCAGCCATTCGAACATAGCCACCTAGAGGAAGAATACGGATGGTGTAAAGCGTCCCATCCTTACCCGTATGAGCGAAAATTTTGGGACCCATCCCAATCGCAAATTCCCTCACAAGGATACCAGCTTTCTTGGCAAAGTAGAAATGACCAAATTCATGGACAACCACAATCACACCAAATATAAATATAAATGCTAAAATTCCCTTCATAGTACCTCCTTAAAATAATCCAAAGAAGTGCATGATTGGAAAGACAAAAATCATACCGTCAAAACGATCCAGGATACCACCGTGTCCTGGAATAATTTTTCCAGAATCCTTCACACCAAAATGGCGTTTAATAGCACTTTCTACTAAGTCTCCGAATTGTGAGAATATCGAGAAAATCACAACTAACAACAACATCATGCCAAATGAATAGCCCGCCAACAAGGACTTATCGACAATCAAGAAAATGATAGCAACTACCACCGCAGAAAGAATACCGCCTACAAAGCCTTCAACCGTTTTATTCGGTGAAACCTTCGGCAATAATTTTCTCCGACCAATCTGACGACCGATTAAGTAGGCACCAATGTCTGTTGCCCAGACTAAACAGAGGGCAAAGAAGACTTTATTGAGCCCAGCCATACGAGCCAGTATCAAACTATGAAAGCCGATACCAACATAGAAACTTGATGCAATTGGAAAGACCACATCTGAATAGTTGTAATGACCGATATTAAAAACCGTCGAACCAAGCAGTAAAAATACTACAATGGCGTAGGCTGTGTAATTTCCATCCGTCGGTAAAAATGTCAGATAATTCTGGAGCGGAAGAGCCAAGACTAAACTGGCCAACATAGCTAAGACACCCTCGATAGAATTTGGTGCTAGGCGATGCATTTTAATCAATTCAGCCGTAGCAATGATGGCTAACAGGCCTACAAAAAATTGAAATGCCATCCCACCAGCCAACAAAAAGGGAATGAAAATAGCTAGAGCAATGCCGCCAAATATCACTCGTTTCTGTAAATCGTTTGTCATACCTTCTCCTTATACACCGCCAAAACGTCTGTGGCGACGGTTGTATTCTTTAATCGCTAATTTAAGTGCTTCTCCATCAAAATCAGGCCACGCAATATCTGTAAAGTACAGCTCGCTGTAGGCTGTTTGCCACGGCAGGAAGTTGCTAAGACGAAGTTCACCACTTGTACGAATAACTAGATCGGGATCGCGTAACGTTGGTGATAAGGTTCCTGTATAGAGGTAATCCGCTATTAATTTCTCATCAATATCTCCAGGATTGAACTTGGCATCCAAGACATCTTGCGCAATAGCCTTGACTGCGCGAGTCACCTCATCACGACCGCCATAGTTAAGAGCGAAATTGAGAATCAAACCAGTGTTACTCTTTGTCTTTTGTTCGGCTTTATAAAGCGCATTGAGAGTCGGGACAGGAAGTTTTGAATGGTCACCAATCATCTGAATTTTAACATTATTGGCATGGAGTTCAGGAACATACTTATCATAAAACTCCACAGGTAGATTCATGATAAACTTCACTTCTTTTTCCGGTCGAGACCAGTTTTCTGTAGAAAAGGCATAGACAGTTAACACCTTTACTCCCAAATCAGAAGCCGTCTTGGTAACCTTTTGAAGTGCATCCATACCAGCCTTATGCCCCATAATACGTGGCTGCATCCGCTTTTTCGCCCAACGGCCATTGCCATCCATAATCACAGCGATATGCTTAGGGACTTCAATTGCTGTTTCAATGCTTTCTTTCTTTTTAAAATTAAATTTAAACATGGTATTTTCCTTATTGTATAATCGTTTCATTATACCATATTTTTACCTAGGATAGCAAAAATCAGGCAGGGCTAAAACAAGAGAAAACCAAGGTTTCCCTCGGTTTTTCATCCTTATTCTTCAATTGCAGCTTCTGGAGTTGCTTCTGTCGTTTCAACTGCCACTTCTTCAACAACTGCAGATGTAGTACCTGAACTTGCTACACGATTACGAATAGCACCACGTTCAAATGTCAAGTAAACACCATCAACATCGAGAACAACCTTTTTATCATCGATTTCATCGACAATACCAAATAGCCCACCAATGGTCACAATTTCATCACCTTTTTTGATTTGATTTAGTGCTTCTTGACGTTGTTTTTGTTGTTTACGTTGCGAATAGAACATAAAACCAATCATGGCAACCATGACAAGCGGCAAAAATAAACCTTCCATTTGTTTACCTCTTTTATTGTTTGATAAGCATGATTATATCAAATTCTGGACAAGAAAGCAAAGTTCGACCAAACAGAAAAAGACCGAACTCTCGTTCAGCCTTTATCCATCTTATTTTGAGCTCCATACACTCTCAAGGATGTTGGTCTGTTCACGACCAGGACCTACTGAGAAGGTTGAGATACGAACGCCTACCAATTCGCTGATACGACGGACATAGTTACGGGCTGCTTCTGGTAGTTCATCCAGGCTACGTACACCTGTGATGTCTTCAGACCAACCTGGCATTTCTTCGTAAATTGGTTTGCAGCGTTTGAGTTGTTCCAAGCTTGCTGGGTAGTGGTCAATCCGCTCACCATCCAAGTCATAAGCCACGCAGATTTTCAAGGTCTCAAGACCTGACAAGACGTCAATCGAGTTGAGGGACAAGTTGGTAATACCTGACACACGGCGGCTATGGCGCATCACCACTGAGTCAAACCAACCGACACGGCGTGGACGGCCAGTTGTCGTACCGTATTCTTTACCGATTTCACGGATACGGTCTCCGATTTCATCGTGCAATTCAGTTGGGAATGGTCCGTCACCAACACGGCTAGTGTAGGCCTTACATACACCAACTACCTTGTCAATCTTGCTTGGTCCGACACCACTACCGATGGTCACACCACCAGCAACTGGGTTTGAAGAAGTAACGAACGGATAGGTACCTTGGTCAATATCCAACATAACCCCTTGCGCCCCTTCAAACAAGACACGTTTGCCTTGGTCGAGGGCATCGTTCAAGATAACAGATGTATCTGTTACATATTTTTTAATTTCTTGACCGTAAGCGTAGTATTCTTCAAAAATTTCATCAAACTCGATTGGCGTTGACTCATACATTTTCTCAAACAAACGGTTTTTCTCAGCCAAGTTTGTTTTCAAACGCTCTGCAAAAATCTCCTTGTCCAAGAGGTCTGCAATACGGATACCAACACGTGCAGCCTTGTCCATGTAAGCTGGACCGATACCCTTGTTGGTTGTACCAATCTTGTTCTCACCTTTGGATTCTTCCTGCAACTGGTCCAATTTGATGTGATATGGCAAGATGACATGTGCGCGGTCTGAAATACGCAAATTATCTGTCGTCACACCTGAATCGTGGAGGTAGTTGATTTCCTTAACCAAGGATTTTGGATTGACAACTACACCATTTCCGATAACCGAAATCTTTTCTGGGAAGAAAATTCCAGACGGAATCAAGTGCAACTTATACTTGGTGCCGTCGATAACGATAGTATGTCCTGCATTATCTCCACCTTGATAGCGCGCGATTACTTCAGCATTAGCAGACAAGAAGTCTGTAATTTTACCCTTACCTTCGTCGCCCCATTGGGTTCCTACAACAACTACTGATGTCATATTCACTCTTTCTCTGAACTGGCTGACCAGTCCAGCCTTTCTTCTACTTCTGGCAGGAATCTCACCTGCAAGTTTCGTTTTACAATCTATTCTATCAAAAAACGAACGTTTTTTCAAGAATTTCCAATATTTTCGTTTATATCGGATGTTGTTTCTTGTTGCATTATTTTCAATCTCAAAATACGAACAAACGCTTATCTTGAACATTTTTAAAATTGTTTTTGACAGGAATTTCCGAAGCCTCCCAATCCTGTCCTCTTACCAACTTCATTTTTTCTTTCAAAACGTAGCAGAAATTTGTATTTGTTTTACAAACTAGATAAAATTGGTATAAGACACTATCAGAAATTGGACGGATTGCTTATGTTACAGAAATTATCCCAAAATAGTCCCATCCTCCAAGCCACCTTTGGTTTGGAACGGGAATCCTTACGAATAAATAGCGACAACCGCGTGGCTCAGACACCACATCCTGAAAAACTGGGCTCACGCAGTTTTCACCCCTATATTCAGACCGATTACAGCGAGCCACAACTAGAACTGATTACACCCGTGGCTCATTCGACCAAGGAAGCACGTCGTTTCCTCGGAGCCATCACAGATGTAGCGGTGCGGTCTATGGAAAAAACGGAATACCTCTGGCCCCTATCCATGCCACCTGTGATTTCAGAAGAAGAAATCCAAATTGCTCAACTGGAAAGTGACTATGAGTATCAGTACCGTGTCGGCTTGGCAGAACGCTATGGTAAGTTGCTCCAGTCTATGTCAGGCATCCACTACAACTTCGAGCTCGGCAAGGACCTGACCCAGCAACTCTTTGAAGCCAGCGATTACGACGACCTCATCACCTTCAAAAATGCCCTCTATCTCAAGCTGGCTCAGAATTTCCTACGCTACCGCTGGCTCTTAACTTACTTATATGGAGCAAGTAGTTTAGCCGAAAAAGGATTTTTATCCGAGGAAGTCGGTTGCGTTCGTTCCATTCGCAACTCCAAACATGGCTATGTTAATGCCGAAGACGTTCATATTTCTTTCTCTTCTCTCGAACAATACGTGGCTGACATCGAACAAGCTGTCCAGTCTGGTCAACTATCCGCTGAGAAGGAATTTTACTCAGCTGTCCGCCTCCGTGGTGCCAAGACTAGCCGTGACTACCTCAGCAAGGGGATTTCTTATTTAGAATTCCGTTCCTTCGACCTTAACCCCTATGACCCGCTTGCTATTAGTCAGGAAACCCTTGATACAGTCCACCTCTTTATCTTATCTCTTCTTTGGCTAGACCAACTGACAGATGTTGATAACACCCTAGCAAAAGCAGATAAACTTAACAACCTCATCGCCCTTAGCCACCCCCACACACCTCTACCTAGCGAGGCCGATGCCACGCCAATCTTGACAGCCATGAAAGCCATAGTTGCCCACTTTGGGCTGGACGACTACTATGGCCAGCTCATTGCACATGTGGAGGCCGCTCTTCAAGACCCACATCTGACCCTTTCCGGAAAAATAGCAGAGCAGGTTGAAGATGGGTCTCTGGAAAAGTTTGGTCAGCAGCAGGGACAAGTCTTTCATGACTATGCTTGGACAGCCCCTTACGCCCTCAAGGGCTATGAAAACATGGAACTCTCCACCCAGTTGATTCTCTTTGACGCCATTCAAATGGGCTTGCATGTCGAGATTTTGGATGAAGAAGACCAATTTCTCAAACTCTGGCATGGTGACCATGTCGAGTACATCAAAAATGGCAACATGACCTCCAAGGACAATTACGTCATTCCTCTAGCCATGGCCAACAAGGTCGTGACCAAGAAAATCTTGGACCAGGCTGGTTTTCCAGTACCTGCGGGAGCTGAATTTGCAAACAAGACAGATGCCCTGCGGTATTACGGACAGGTAGCCAGCTCTGCCATTGTTGTCAAACCAAAATCTACCAACTTCGGCCTTGGCATCTCTATCTTCCAGGAGCCAGCCAGCCTTGCGGACTATGAAAAAGCCCTGGACATCGCCTTTTCAGAAGATAGCCATGTGCTCGTGGAGGAGTTCGTAGCGGGAACTGAGTACCGCTTCTTTATCCTTGATGGCAAGTGCGAGGCTGTCCTGCTCCGCGTCGCGGCCAATGTCGTGGGTGACGGTAGCTCAACCATCCGTGAATTGGTGGACCAAAAAAACCAAGATCCACTGCGAGGGCGTGACCATCGTTCGCCACTTGAAATCATCAATCTGGGTGATATCGAACTGCTCATGTTGGAGCAACAGGGCTACACACCTGATACGGTCTTGCCAGAAGGCGTCCAAGCCTTTCTGCGTGGCAATTCCAATATCTCAACGGGTGGTGACTCCATCGATATGACCGACCAGATGGACGAGTCCTACAAGCAACTGGCTGCCGCTATGGCGACTGCTATGGGAGCTTGGGCCTGTGGTGTGGACTTGATTATCCCCGACCGCACCAAGCCAGCCAGCAAGGACGAGCCCAACTGCACCTGCATCGAACTCAACTTCAACCCTGCCATGTACCTGCACACCTACACATACGCAGGACCTGGGCAGAGCATTACACCGAAAATCTTGCGAAAGTTATTTCCTGAACTGTAAACTGGCTAGTCATAGTCAGTTTCTTCTTTCGGTCACTCCCTTTCCCCATTTTCCCCACTTATGCTATAATAATCCTTATGGATAAAATTATTAAAACACTATCAAAAAGCGGGCATTTCCGTGCCTTTGTGCTAGACAGCACAGAAACCGTGAAAACAGCCCAAGAAAAACACGACACCATGGCGTCGTCCACCGTTGCTCTGGGTCGCACTCTCATTGCCAATCAGATCTTGGCTGCCAATGAAAAAGGCGACACCAAGATCACCCTAAAAATCTTAGCTAGCGGTGCTGTTGGGGCTATCATCTCCGTTGCCAATACCAAAGGTCAGGTCAAGGGCTACATTCAAAATCCTGACTTAGACTACAAACGGACAGCGACTGGCGAAGTCATCGTTGGGCCTCTCGTGGGCAATGGTCAATTCCTAGTTATCACAGACTACGGAACAGGTCATCCTTACAACTCCATGACCCCCTTGATTTCTGGTGAAATCGGTGAAGACTTTGCTTACTTCCTGACAGACAGCCAGCAGACACCATCTGCGGTGGGACTAAATGTCTTGTTGGACGAGGAAGACAAGGTCAAGGTAGCTGGTGGCTTCTTGCTGCAAGTTCTTCCAGGTGCGACCGAGGCTGAAATTGCCCGTTTCGAGAAACGCATCCAAGAAATGCCTGCCATTTCAAGCTTGCTGGCTTCTGAAAACCACATGGAAGCTCTGCTATCCGCCATTTATGGCGACGACGACTTCAAACGCCTGTCAGAAGAAGAAATCGGTTTTGTCTGCGACTGCTCTAAAGACCGCTTCCTCGATGCTCTAGCCAGCTTGCCAAAAGCGGACCTGCAAGAGATGAAGGAAGAAGACAAAGGTGTGGACATCACCTGTCAATTCTGCCAGACCCATTACCACTTTGACGAAAACGATTTGGAGGAACTCATCAATGGCTAATCTCAATACCCCTTTTATGATTGGTGATGTAGAAATCCCCAATCGCTGCGTGCTGGCCCCAATGGCTGGCGTGACCAACTCGGCCTTCCGTACCATTGCCAAAGAAATGGGCGCTGGCCTAGTCGTTATGGAAATGATTTCTGAAAAAGGCCTTCTCTACAACAACGAGAAGACCCTCCATATGCTCCATATCGACGACAACGAATACCCTATGTCTATCCAGCTTTTCGGCGGCGATGCCGAAGGACTAAAACGGGCTGCCGACTTCATCCAAACCAACACCAAGGCTAATATCGTCGATATTAACATGGGCTGCCCTGTCAACAAGGTCGTTAAAAACGAAGCTGGTGCCAAGTGGCTCAAGGACCCCGACAAGATTTACCACATCATCAAGGAAGTGACCTCAGTCCTCGACATTCCCTTGACTGTTAAAATGCGGACCGGTTGGAACAATACCGACCTGGCGGTCGAAAATGCCCTGGCCGCAGAAAGTGCCGGTGTGTCTGCCCTGGCCATGCACGGACGGACTCGCGAGCAGATGTACACAGGAACGGTTGACCTGGAAACCCTCACCAAGGTGGCTGGCAGCCTGACCAAGATTCCCTTCATCGCAAACGGCGACATCCGCACTGTAGAAGATGCCCGCCAGCGAATCGAGGAAGTCGGAGCTGATGCCGTCATGGTCGGACGAACTGCTATGGGCAATCCTTATATCTTCAACCAAATCAACCACTATCTTGAAACAGGAGAAGTCCTGCCCGACCTCTCCTTTGACGACAAACTCAATGTCGCCTTTGACCACCTGACCCGATTGACCAATCTCAAAGGCGAATCCATTGCCGTACGTGAATTCCGTGGTCTTGCCCCTCACTACCTCCGTGGTTCAGCAGGTGCTGCCAAGATCCGTGGAGCCGTTGCCCGAGCAGAGACTATCGAGCAGGTCCAAGAACTCTTTGACCAAGCACGAGAAGCCTATCAAGAACGGATTGCTAAATAAGATAAACTGGCAGGTTAAAACTCGCTAACAATGAAACAGAAAAACGCATAAAGCCAAGATGATAACTTGATTTTATGCGTTTTTTCTGTATGAGCACATTATTCCTGCTCAGCAAAAAAGTCAACAAAGGCAGGAGCAATGTAATCCTGGTATTGTTGAGGATGTTCACGAATGAGGGTTGCTGAAATACCAAATTTTCTAGGACTGAAATGCGCTTGATAGCCTCGACTGTGCAGTTCCTGAGCGTATTCTTCCTCAGACACATAGAAAACTGGTACTTGATGTTCTGACAAGTCCAACAAAGCAAGCAGGCGTTCTAACCAAAGGTCCCAACCATCTGGATAGGGAGGCAAGTCCGTTTCATCCAGGGCACGAACTTCGACAAAATCATCACCCTCAAACTGCTCTTGAGCAAATTGAAATCGTTTGATCAGGTCTAAACCTATCCTATCCCCACGATCCCTATCAAAGCCTGAAACCACCACACAAACTTGACCACAATCCAACTTTGCTCGTTCAATTAAATCCAAATGTCCCTTGTGCATGGGGGCAAAGGTTCCGAAAACAACAGCTATGGTTTGATTCATAGATTTCCTTTCTAATAGTTAAAGAGGCGAGCAAGCTCACCTCTCCAACTATTTCATGCGTTTTTCAAAACTGAAGAACAATTCTGCATCTGGAAAGGATAGCAACAACAAGCACTCCTTATCCCTTTACCACATCAAACTTGAGCTCTTCACCCTTGACCCCAACCTTCAAGGTCGAACTAGTAGTCAAGTCACCACGGAGTAACATTTCTGCCAACGGATCTTCCAATTTGGTTTGTAAGAGCCTACGAAGAGGACGAGCTCCCATTTCTGGGTCATAACCTTGTTTAGCAAATAACTTAAGGGCTGACGGTTGCAGTTTAAGAGTAATTCCTTTCTCAGCTGTTACAGCCAACAAAGGTTTAATCATGACCTTGACAACATCCTGCATATGAGTTTCCGTTAGGCTATGGAAGACAACTTTCTCGTCAATACGGTTGATAAATTCTGGACGATAGGCTTTTTTCAATTCCTCAAAAATGCGTTTCTCCACTTCCTTGTGGTCCTTAGATAAATCAAGGGCACCAAAACCAACTGTCTTATCATCACGAAGGGCTGTTGCTCCAAGGTTTGACGTCATGATAATAATGGTATTTGAGAAATCAACCTTACGTCCCTTACTGTCCGTCAGAACACCATCATCCAAGACCTGCAAGAGAACATTGAAAATATCTGGATGAGCCTTTTCAACCTCATCAAAAAGAAGAACAGAATAAGGTTTGTTACGAACTTTTTCCGTCAATTCGCCACCTTCTTCATAGCCCACGTAGCCTGGAGGCGCTCCATTGAGACGGCTGGCCGCAAATTTCTCCATATACTCAGACATATCAAAACGGATAAGAGCAGATTCATCATCAAAGAGAACCTCCGCCAAGGCTTTAGCAAGCTCTGTCTTACCGACACCAGTCGGTCCCAAGAACATAAAGGAGCCAATCGGTCTGCGACCTGTACGAATCCCTGACTGATTACGACGAATAGCTCTGCTAACTGCAGAAATAGCTTCTTCCTGCCCAATCACACGCTTGTGCAATTCTGCTTCCAGATTCAGATACTTCTTAGTATCTGATTGGCTAAGCTTGGCTACTGGGATACCTGACAAGCGACTAAGTGTTTCTAAAACATCTTCTTCTGTTACTTCAAGGTCATAGTTTTGACTAGCCTCGGCATCTTCTTTCGTTTTAATCAAAAGCTTGCTGACAGTCTTATATTTTTTATCCATCAAGGCCTTGTCTATGCTCGTCAGTCCTGTTTCCTCAGCCTGCCCTTTCACTCGATTTTGTACCGTTGCACTGGCTTCATCCAGCAGATCAATGGCAGAATCTGGCAGGTTTTTACTGGTCAAATACCGCTTAGCGTAGGTCACAGCAGTCTCTACAGCTGCTTGTCCAATACGGACCCTGTGGTATTTTTCAAAAGTACCTTTTAAACCAGTCAAAATGGCAATACTGTCCTCAACTGTTGGCTCTTCAATCGTCACCTTGGCGAAACGGCGAACCAAGGCTGCGTCTTTCTCAATATGCTTTTGGTACTCTGTCTGAGTCGTCGCTCCGACCGTACGGAGGGTGCCACGAGCAAGAGCTGGTTTGAGGATATTGGCTGCATCCAAGGTCGAATCAATCCCCGAGCCAGAACCCATAATGGTATGCAACTCATCGATGAAAAGGATGACCTGACCATCTTCCTCGATGTCGTTGATGATATTATTCATCCGCTCTTCGAAGTCACCGCGGAAACGCGTTCCAGCAATAACGTTCATCAAGTCAAGTTCCAAAACCCGCATCTTAGCCAAGCTGACAGGGACATCACCTGCAGCAACACGTTGAGCAAGACCCAAAGCAAGCGCAGTTTTTCCGACACCAGCATCACCAACTAGAACTGGATTATTCTTAGTTTTACGTGATAGAATTTGAATCATCCGTGCAATCTCAGCGTCTCGACCGATGACAGGTTCAATCTTCCCTTCACGCGCCAAAGCTGTCAAATCACGAGTGTAGTCTTCTAATCCACCACTTTGAGGTGCTGGGGGCATTCCCATCATCTGTCCCATATTGGCAGGTTTGGCTTTGCCACCCTTCATCACACTGCGGATAGCTTTAAGGTCCTCTTTGGTAAATCCCGCACGTGCCTCCAAGTTTTTACGCAAATCCAAGAAACGAAACTTATCATCTGAGTCTTCAAAACAAAAACCTACCTTGTCCAAAATCTGACTAGCTGTTGACCGCTTGTCCAACAACATAGCCATAAACAAATGTTCCGTTCCCAGCTCCTTAGCCTTGACGACTTCTGCAATTTTCTTGGCAAAACTAGCCGTTTCATCCAAACGTTTAGAAGATGGTAAAATACGAAAACTATCCAACTCTTCACGATAGACCTTGTCGGTCACAACAAAAGTTGCATGTTCATAGTCAGAAATTGAAATAGGATATTCTGCCAAAACAGCGCCGGCGACTGTATCATGGTTGATAACGAAAGACAAGAGAACATGCCAGGTTTCCAAGTAATCACAGGCATAACGTTGGGCCACTAACTGGGCATCTTCAAAAACCCGCTGTAAACCAGTTGAAATTTTCATGAATTATTCCTCTTTCCTATCTAAACGTCGTAGTATTTGACGCATCATGCGCGCTCGAATAGTACTTGCATCTTTTCCTAATATTTCATCAGATCCTGTAGACAAAAAGAGATTGCCTTCTCGTTCTGTCATCAATCCTTCATCAAAAAGGAGCTGTAAAATATCCGCATAAACCGTCGCAGACAACTGCTCACCCATATTGTTTAACAAATCATGGACCAGTTCGTGCTTATCCGAAAAGGTAATCCGCCCAATTCGGATATAACCACCACCACCACGCTTACTCTCAACAATATAGCCACGGCTAGCTGTAAAACGGGTTTTAATGACGTAGTTAATCTGACTTGGCACCACTTCAAACCGACTGGCCAACTCACTTCGACGCAACTCAGCTACACTGACTTGGTCCAAGATGGCTTTAATATGCTCTTCTATATAATCCGATGTATTCTTCATCGCCATAGTATCGCCTCTTTCTTTGACTATCTTTGACCATTATACCTTAAAATGACGAATTTTGAAAGCAAAAGCCTAGCAACTAGCGTAGCAGAATTTTGAAATCTGCTCTGCTTTATCCTATAATAAAAGAAAAAAACAGAAAGGACTAGGGCTTCCGTATTTAGTTGAACTGAATACGGACTACGGACTAGGCCAAAAAGATAAACGAGAACTAGTCGTCGTTCTGTTTCCTATTTTTTCCGTGTCCGCTTAAGGCCCTTTAGATCTTATACCATGAACTTTCAAGATTACATTCAAGAGTTTACCAGCATAAACGTGGAGCAAGCACAAAGCATTCTGACCGCCAAAGACGGAGACGTCCTTTTCATCGGACGTAGCACCTGCCCTTACTGCAACCGCTTTGCACCAAAACTCCACAAGGTCGCGCAAGACAAGCAAGTGACCGTCCACTTCCTCGACTCCAGCCAAATCAGTCCAGAACTCCAGACCCTTCGCGACCACTACCAAGTTCCTACCGTCCCAGGCCTTCTCGTCGCAAAAGCAAACGGCGTCCAAGTCCGCTGCGATTCCAGCATGACGGAAGATGAGATTGCGGCTTTTATTGAGAACTAATGCTAGACATTTCCTACCAAGCCAACACCTTCCACATATCTCATCACGGAAGACCAGTCGGCAGCATCCATACCTACAGCAACCCCTACCACCAGACCAATATCTATTTGCGACTAGATTTGCTCAATTACGATTGCACCATAGCAAAGCAACTCTTCCAGTCCCTACAGACTTCCTTGGGTGGAAAACCTCTTCAAGTTATGCTCTCCTCTGCAGAGCAGGAAAAAATTCATTTCCTTACCGCAGCTGGCTTTGTCTGCAAACGAAAATGTTACGAATTTGAAGTGACCAAACAAGATTATCTCAGTCAAACAGGCACTTCCAACTTAAGCATAGTCCGCAAAGGCACCGCACCTTATCAAATAGCCTGTCAGCAAATTTTTGACCACTATCAAACAGTCCACCAAGACATCAATCCTTGGACTGCTAGTCAAGAAGAATTCGAGAAGGACTTACCTGACCTAGTTTATACAGACTCAGAAAATTGTGCCTTCGTAGAAAACAATGAAGTTGCCTACGTATGCGGAAAAGATGAACAAAGCTTTGATTCCTTCATCCAAGCAGTTATTTGCCAACTATTTGAACAGTATGAGCAAATTAGCTTTGAGGCCGATGATTGCGATCCTATCGCCATGTGTTTGGCTGACCAATTCCAACAACCAAACAAGCCTAGTTGGGATACTTATATCTTAGAAAGCTAGCAAAAAGCACCGACCACAAGGCCGGTGCTTTTTAAGGAGATTATGAAAAATATTTAGGATTGATACTAGTATAACTCACTCAACCTGTTCAGGCATCAGCCTTAAGACCGATTTTTCCAAAAAAGAACTCCCTTTCGGAAGTTCTTGTGATTTTGGATAGTCTATCAGTTTGCTTTTAGTACTAGGAAACGAGCCGTAGGCTGTACTGAAGTACAGCACGGCGAGTTCAAATACTCCAGTGGAGTATTTGAAGTTGGAAATATGGAAACGGCGTTTCCTCATACGTCGAAGTAATAAAAGATAAAATGAAGACTAGCAATTATTTACCGAGAGCTGCTGCCATCGTCGCTGCAACTTCTGCTTCAAAGTCGTTTGAAGCTTTCTCGATACCTTCACCCACTTCGAAACGAGCAAATTCTATAACTGAAGCGTTCACTGAGTTCAAGTAAGCTTCAACTGTTTTGCTGTCGTCCATGATGTACACTTGTGCAAGAAGTGTGTAAGCTTGGTCAACTTGAGTGTTGTCGAGCAAGAAACGATCCATTTTACCTGGGATGATTTTATCCCAGATTTTTTCTGGTTTGCCTTCTGCTGCCAATTCTGCTTTGATAGCTTCTTCAGCTGCTGCAATCACTTCGTCAGTCAATTGAGCTTTTGAACCGTATTTCAACAAAGGCAATGCTGGTTTGTCAACCATTGCACGGCTTTCGTTGTCTTGTTCGATCTTGTGATTGATTTGTGCCAACTCATCTTTAACGAATTGTTCATCCAATTCAGTGTAAGAAAGAACAGTTGGTTTCATCGCAGCGATGTGCATTGAGATTTGTTTAGCAAGAGTTTCGTCGCCACCTTCAACAACTGAGATAACACCGATACGGCCGCCGTTATGTTGGTATGCACCAAATGCTTGAGCATCTGTTTTTTCAACCAAAGCAAAGCGACGGAATGAGATTTTCTCACCGATTGTTGCAGTTGCGTTTACGTATGCTTCTTCAAGAGTTTCACCTGAAGGCATAACCAATTTAAGAGCTGCTTCGTTGTCAGCTGGTTTACCTTCTGCAATTACTTTAGCAGTAGTGTTTACCAATTCAACGAATTGAGCGTTTTTCGCAACGAAGTCTGTTTCAGCGTTAACTTCAACAACTGCTGCTACGTTACCATCAACGTAAACACCTGTCAAACCTTCAGCTGCTACACGGTCAGCTTTCTTAGCTGCCTTAGCCATACCTTTTTCGCGAAGCAATTCGATCGCTTTTTCGATATCACCTTCAGTTTCAACCAATGCTTTTTTAGCGTCCATAACGCCAGCACCTGATTTTTCACGCAATTCTTTAACGAGAGCTGCTGTAATTTCTGCCATGTCTATTCTCCTTGTTTGTATTTATAAAATAGAGGAGCGGGCTCAGCCCTGCCCCTCTAGGATTGTTTTTGTGTCTGATAAATGATGTAGAATGTACTCGGACTAAAAAGCTAGGATTTAGACAAATCTCCTTGCAGTCCCCAGACTGCTACGTCCATTTTCTAAAATCTAACGCTTTTTTTAACGTCCTCGTTACTTATTTTATTGTACTCAGGCTAAAATCTTAGTGAAAAAGATAAACTTCCTTGTATGCAAGCATACTGCGTCAGTTTCCTATTTTCGCTTTTGAGTTTTTAGGCTCAAACTTTTACAGTCCACTGGACTGTAAAACTCATACAGATTTCTAAACGCCTTCGTTACTTATTTTCCTTCTACAACTTCAACCAATTCTTCGATTGATTCTGTAGATGCTGGCTCAGCTGCCAATTCAGCTTCAACTGCTGCTACGCTGTCTTCACCTTGGTTGCCTTCGATGATAGCGTCAGCCATTTTAGCTGTGATCAATTTAACAGCGCGGATAGCGTCGTCATTAGCTGGGATGATAACATCAATATCATCTGGATCTGTGTTTGTGTCAACCATCGCTACAACTGGGATACCCAATTTTTTAGCTTCTTTAACAGCGATTTGCTCTTTGTGTGGGTCAACAACGAACATTACATCTGGAATGCGTGGCATGTCAGCGATACCGCCCAAGAATTTTTCAAGACGAGCACGTTGTTTGTTCAACAATGCTACTTCTTTCTTAGGAAGCACGTCGAAAGTTCCATCTTCTTCCATACGGTTGATTTCTTTCAAACGAGCGATACGTTTTTGGATTGTACCCCAGTTTGTAAGAGTTCCACCCAACCAACGGTGGTTGATGAAGTATTGACCAGCACGGATAGCTTCGTCTTTAACAGCTTCAGCAGCTTGTTTTTTAGTACCTACGAACAAGATAACTGCGTCGTTTGCTGCAGCGTCACGGATGAATTCGTAAGCTTGGTCAGCCAATTTTACAGTTTGTTGCAAGTCGATAACGTGGATACCGTTACGCTCTGTGAAGATGTACTTAGCCATCTTAGGATTCCAGCGACGAGTTTGGTGACCGAAGTGTACACCAGCCTCAAGAAGTTGTTTCATTGAAATTACTGCCATGAGTATTTCTCCTTTTTGTTTTTTCTCCTCTCTCAGACTTCGACTTGCAGCCCAACCTTTCGGCAACAAGACCACAATTGGTCCGAGATGAGTATTTGTTGCACAGCAACTCTATTAGTATATCAGAATACCTGTATATTTTCAAGTAAGATAGCAGAGAAATTCATGAAAATTGCCTTGGCTAAATTCCCAAAGTAAGTTCCAGTCTAACCCCAAAATTAGAAATGGGGCTGATACGAAAATTTCCACTTGACCAATTTCACTATTTAAGGTACAATATTCTTTGTTATGGCGGTATAGCCAAGTGGTAAGGCACGGCTCTGCAAAAGCTTGATCGTCGGTTCAAATCCGTCTACCGCCTTTTAATATTCTAAAAAACCTAGGAATCTTCCTAGGTTTTTTACTATTCTTTTCGCTTCAGATTTCCGAGGGCCATAGCTCCACCAAATAGACCTAACAAAGCACTTATAAAGACACTTCCAAGGCTATCCCCAGTTTGAGGCAGTTTCCCACTAGTATCCGCCGCTAGTGCACCTGTCTCTCCTCTTCCGCTTCTTTCAAAGAATTCTCTGTGAGGTACGGACACTTCTATTCTCTCGTCAGAAATTCCTAGTGCCTCCTCATGTTTTGTAAGTCTCCCCAAATGCTCCACACCATCTTCTCTTGTATCGCCAGTTAACAGCGCGATTTCAGTGGATCCTGTTTGCGGAGCAAGTGAATTCTCTTCTTTTGGCATTGGTACATGCGCTTCCGATTTCGGAACAGGAATGCTTGGGGCTTGATCCTTATCTGATTGCTCCACATGAAGGTCTTTTTCAGGAACCTGCTCAGATACTTCCTTGTCATTTAACCGTACCTTATATTTCTTCACAACAGCATTTCCAAAACTGTCACTCAAATCAAGTTTGACTGTATCCCCGTCTTTCAGACTATGTAGCTCATAGCGAAAGGATTTTTCATTATTTCCATACTGCCTCCAGAAGCCTCCTCGAGCTACAAAATCTTCGTTGATCTTCAAGGACCAATAAATTCCATTATCCTTGGCGCTTCCGGTAAGTGTCAAGTGCCCATCAGCATCTGCCAGGAGAACTCCTGCATACTGATTTTCCTCGTCTTCATCTTCTTCACTATCCACTACCTGTCTTTCCAATGGTAGCACCTCATTTTCCAGCTGTAAAACAGGATTTTCTGTATCAACCAACATCTGATATTTCTTCGTGTAAGTCAACTCATCCGCCTCATTGTACACACTTATATCCACAACATTTCCCTCTTCAATCAGAGTAACTGGATAGGTCAACTTGCCATCCTCAAAATAGCGTTTTTCACCACCATTGATGCGCACAGAATGAGCTTGATCCGTTTCTGCTTCTATTTCAAATGTAAATAGATAAGTCCCATCTTCTTGCTTTTTGAAGTCGACCAACTCGCTATCTAGCTCACGACCAAGACTTTCTTTATTGAAACGAATCGGGTCAATCAACCAGTTATTAACAGTAATCGGAACTTCTGTTTCCTCCTCCTCATCCAGACTCTCTGGACTTGTATTGATACGAAGGTCCTTTAATTTATCGCCCTTCTCATCTACCGCAGTTAACATGATGGCTCTAGGAAAATCAGATTTAAAGAAGTCTTGCTCAAAACTGCCGTCTTCTTTTACATCTATGAATTTCAGCTCTCCCTTACCAATGTCTAGATTGGAATAGTAAAGTTTGATGTTCTTAGGAAGACTAACATTATCACTCACTTTCCCCTTCAATGTAAAACGCCCGTTTTTACCAATCTGGATAACCTCTTCATCCTCTTCATCTTTTTCAATATCAATATCAAGATCAATCGTCGGCTTTTCATTATCCACCAAATAATTCAAGGTTTTAGTGTAAATAAGCTTGCCGTCTTTATCTTTCAAGATTAATTCAAAACTATGACGTCCATCTGATTGCTCTGGAATCTGGAGAGATAGTTGACCATTCTCAAGAGAGTAATTCACAGCCTGAGCATCCAAGTTAGCCTGCACATCGGAAACTTGCGCTGAGACGTTCGCTTTAATTTCTACAGTTTTCTTACTGCGAGTTGCCATCAAATCTTCCAAATTTTTAAACTGGATTACAGGCGCCACCAAGTCTTTTTCAACAGCAACCACATTACCCGCTATATCCATCACCTCAACACGGAGATGATTTTTAGCATCGAGTGGCAATTCCACTTCTTTGAGATGGTAATGTAGTTGACCTGAATCATCTACAACCTTTTCAACAAGAAGATTTTCTCCATTTAGATTAGCTCGAACCTCCCAAACTTTATTATTATCCTTGGCTGTAACGACTAGTTCTCTATGGCTGGTTAGACGATTGGTATCAATCGCGACAATTTCTGGCTTTTGATTATCAATTTTGACTGGCAGATAGGTATACTGATAGGCCCCATTTTCTTTATTTTTTACCCGCAATCTGAAGAAATATTGTCCTTCTGGTGCTGGTATGTTTTCATCCTGACTTGCATCGTACAGTTTTCCATCCCAGCGGTGCAATTCTATCGGGGTACGAAACTTGGAATACTCCGAAAGACTTTCAAAATAATCTACATAGCGAATGCGAGATAGCATGGTTCCTGTGTCAATCCGCCTTAGAACAGGAGCATCTTCTGTAGCCTCTTTTACAATATCCAAGTCATAGTTGGTAATATCCCTCAGTAGCGCAAATCGAACAAAGGCATTTCCAATCTGACTGTCCGAATGCTGGTTTTGAATTGCGATATTTTCTGGATTGAGAGGCGATTGATTATCTTGAATCTTTTCACGCCCAAGTTCAATATAGCGCCCAGACTTGTTGTATTTATAGCTAGATAAAACTGAGGTCAGTTTCAATTTAGAACTGTTTTCCCAAGCCGGTGCATCAACAATCCTTTCTTTTGACCAATCACCAACAAAGCCAAAATAAGGAATGCTGATGTCAGACTGCCCCTCCGTCAATGATTTGAAGTAAATGTACCCTTCTGCAAACTGGTCCTTCGCTTCTCCTGCATCCAGTCTCAGGCGAATGGTTTTCTTCTCTTTCGGACCTAGTTGAATGGATTGCTCAGAAAGATGAAGACTCGATCCCTTGATTTCTGTCGCATGAATCTCTTTAACTACTTTTCCAGAACGTCCTATTCTATCAACAGGAACATCTTGACTAGTCAATACTTTCCCTGCTGAAATAGCAAAGCTTCTTTGTTGGTTTCCCAGATTTTCCAAGGTCACCTCAAATTCTGTCTCACGCCCGATTTCTTTTAATTCCACCCCTCCTTTTAGACGGTGGTGAAGAATCACGTCTGTTTCAAAGGCTCTATCGATCTGCAACAGACCAGCACCTTGTTGTCTCGGAGAATTTTCCAAAGCATTCCCAGATGAATCTAGAACATCAACCAAAGGGGTAGCAGTATTCATCAAAATGATTCTCAGCAAATCCATCCTAGTCATGCCTTCTGGTGGTGTCATTTGGCGAATCCGTGGCAATAAAAGTGCACTGGCACCCGCCACAATTGGCGAAGCCATCGAAGTCCCTGACATGGAGCCATAACGATTGTCATTCAAGGTTGCATAAACATCCTCTCCCGGCGCCACAATCTCTGGTTTCAATTCTAAGTTGACCGTCGGTCCCCAGCTAGAAAATCCTGATACAGTCGGCACTTCAATCAATTTCTTCATTCCAATTGTAGGTTTAAGAACCAAACCTACCTTGTCTTGCGATTGGTTGGCCACTTCCAATAATCGCCTTCCATCTTCCCCACTAAGACTGATTCCCCAGATAGAGGAATAGGAAAGCAAAGTCTTATCATCTACCAATAACTGATGGGTCTTATAATAATCCTTGTTCCATCCCTGATCAGTGTTTACCACAACAAGTCCAACAACATCCTTGAATTTCAAATTACGAACGGCATCTTTCAAGTCAAACTTATCTTTTTTGATAATCGCTACTTTACCAGCCAAATCAAGTCCCTGCACTTCTTCCCAGCGACCATTTCCAGCATCTACAAATTCATATTTTCCCTCTGGAAGCGTTGTATAGCCAATAGGATAGTAACCAAAAGACTGTCCATTCAGCATAAATTCTCGTTGAACAAGATGGGTATTTCTCGCCGAACCAACCGCGATAACTGCGGGAGTCGCTGCCACACCAACTGTTGTTGCCGTATCCACAGCTCCTAAGGCATTATTTGTATGCAAGTCAAAGGAGGTGTCTGAGGAGGAGGCACCAGCATTACCAATAGCTGCTGTAATGATAATCCCCTTTTCTGCTGCCCTCTTAGCAATCGTGTAGTAAGCATTCCCTGGCAGCCCGCTATCATAATAACCAACGCTCAAACTAATGACATCTGCCCCGTGTTTGATAGCATCTTCAATAGCAGCATAGGCCGCATCCTCCGTCTCAGCCTTATAATTTTTAGGGTCATTTGAAAAAATCTTGTAGACTAGTAGTTGTGCATTGGGGGCAATCCCGTCAATTCCCTGTTTAGACGCAACTTCTTCATCTGTTGCATTTCCAGCCAGGGTTCCTGCAATATGCATACCATGTGGTTCGTGGGTATCATCGTAGAGATTATCGTTACCAGATACATAATTATAGCCATGGGGAACTTTCAGTGTGTATGTTCCCGTCGTAGATGGAGTAATTTCCTTGATTTTAGGGACGACACCTTCATCCAACCTCATGTCTTTGTGCTTAATATCCAAACCAGAGTCAATGACAGCAATCACCATTCCGCGACCATCTGTCTGGTATTTAGAACTTGCTTTTAAGGCACCAACCAGCTGTTTAGCAGTATGAAGAGTCGGTCGGATACGGCGACTCTCTTCTAAAGAGGTTAATTCGGTAATTGCCTTCACATCAGACAAACTTTCTTTCCCCACCTCTACAGATGCTCCCGTTAAAACCTCCTTATATTCATGAACAATTTTAACACCATCAATTTTCTTTAATTTATCCAATACAAGATTTCGGTTCTCGTCGGAAAATTGTAAAATATAGCGCCCTCTTGTCACCTCTTCTGGCTCAAGCTGTGATTCCTGCGGGCTTGTTTGAGGAGCACTGGTTTCTTTTACGTTAAAGTCTTCTTTTTCCCTTGACTCATCTGTTGTCTTACCAGCTGTAGTTTTTATCTCGGTCGCAGCTCGATCTGTGAGAAGACCTGATTCTTCACCCGCCTCTGTATCTACAACTTCTTCGACCCCTCCCTCTTCAGCAACTGGTTCATCCACCTGATCCATGTTAACTGGCTCATCTGATAATGGTCCATCTTCTTTTTTCTCTGCCACAGAATCTGGCCTACTATCCATATCCGTTGCGACCGCAACCGTAGACTCCAATCCTTCTCCACTAGTATCTGCTTGAACCATCGGAATACCTGTGATAAAAAATCCTATTGATACCGATGCCACACCGACACTTAACTTCTTGATACTAAAGCGTTGTTTATTCTCAATCTGAGACCACTTCTGTTTCATAAAACCTCCGTTTTTAAGATTAATTAATTTATAAGTTAGGTATACCTAATTCTATAAAATTTTTAAATCTTTGGCAAGTTTTTTTTGAATTTGCGCCCTCAAAAACAAGAAAAAGCACAGGTCTCCCTGCGCTTTAACAACTTATTACAACTCAGCAATCTGGCTCAAATTAACTTCAGCAATGGTATCATTACCAAACATAGAGATAACCATCTTAACCTTGTTGTTGTCGATTTCTGTAATTTTACCTGTGTAGTCTGTGAAGGCACCGTCAATGATACGAACTGTATCGCCAACTTTGACATCAATATCAAATTCTTGAACGGTTTGTCCCATAGACACCAAGATTTGACGGATTTCTTCTTCCAAAAGTGGCGTTGGTTTTGAACGGTTACCGTGTGAACCTACGAAACCTGTAACGTTTGGTGTGTTACGAACGACAAACCAAGCCTCATCTGTCATAACCATCTCTACCAATACATAACCTGGGAAACGGTTTTCTTCTACTTCCTTGACTTCACCGTTTTTCTCAACTTGAACAGTCTGTGTTGGGATTTCTACACGAAGAATGTTTTCTAACATGTTATAGGTGTGGGCACGTTGGAGCAAGTTTTCCTTGACCTTGTTCTCATATCCTGAATAGGTTTGTAAAACAAACCAGCCTTTATCAAAACTATCGTACATTTTAACTTCCTTTCTTTGGAAACACTGCATTTTTTAGACGCTAAAAAAAGCCCGAAGGCTTTCGCTTTTCTTTATTATATCACTTCCATTTTACAAATGGCAAGTATTTTCTAGAAAAGATTGATCAAGCTCATGATTCCTCGTGACAAAATCAAGTCAAAGAGGTAAACCACTGCTACGAAAAAGGCAGTATATTCCACTACAGACACGAAATCCGTCCAGCTCTGCTTACGAGTTGGCCAAGACGTATCTTTTAAAATGCGGATAATGTCTTTGATAAATTTCATGCGCGACTCCTATCTGGTTTCCTTGTGAACAGTGTATTGTCCACAGTGTTTACAAAATTTATTTACTTCTAACCGTGTTGGCTTGGGATTGCTCGAAAGGCTGATTGAATAGTTTCGAGAACCACAAACAGTACAGGCTAGGCTTGCTTTTTTTAGTGCCATAAAGCCCTCCATCCTTTTCATTCTACCATGTTTTTATGGATTTGACAACTCTCCAAACCAAGACGTAATGTTATCCCACAAGGTCTTTGCTCGCTCTGGCAACTGTGCATCAATCAAGTTTTGCTTAGTCTGCTCAATCAAGTTTCGCGCCTGGTCAGAAATCTCCTGCACCTGCTTTTGATTGATTCCAAATTCAGACTGTGTTACGGACTCTTCAGCAACCTCTACAATTCCATTTTGAACATAGGCATTCTCTACATCAAACTGTGTCCCAGCTGTGTAAGGCAAGATCGAATTAGCAACCGTTTGAAAGACGGCCGGTGCCATCCAGTAGCCACTGCTATCAATGTAATGATTCTCATCCGTCTGTTCAAAACCAACCCATTGACTGATAACCAAATCAGGTGTATAAGCAATATACCACTGGTCATTAACAAGATTTACATCAAAACTTGTTTCGGTTGTTCCCGTTTTTCCTGCAAGATAGTAATTCGTCGCATCTGCAGATACACCTAAACCATTCGTATAGGTCCCAAGCATCATAGAGGTCATTTTATCTGCAACCGAGCGGTCAATTACTTTTGTACTTGTCTCGCGATGCTGAGCCAATACCTTTCCACTCGCTGTTTCAATACGTGTAATTAGATGAGCATCCTTCATTACACCATCATTCGCAAAAGCACTATAGGCCTGAGCCATTTGCAAGGGGTTCGTTTCCACACCTGATCCGATTGACGCACCAAGTACCTTTTCAACATTTTCCATATCAAGACCAAACTTTTGACCAAATTCAAAAGCTTTGTCAATCCCAAAGGTATTTACAATATATGCAACTGGCAGATTGTAAGATAAAGCTAAAGCTTGGTACATTGGAATGGTATCCGAAGTTGAATAGTCATAGTTGTGTAAGGTATAATCCCCATAGGTTTCTGTATGGTTATCCAATGGTGTATCAATTGCCCAACCCGCTGCTACCGCTGGCGCATAGGCAACAAGGGGCTTAATAGTTGAACCGGGACTACGCTTAGCTTGGGTCGCAAAGTTGAATGTTCGAAACACAGCATCTTCCGAACTATTCACGCGCCCAACCAAGGCTCGAACCCCGCCAGTTGCAGGATCCAAAGCTACACTTGCAGCTTGAGCCGAGGTTCCATCATAACTTGAAGTCGGGAACATAGTTTCATCATTGAAGATAACCTGCATACTCGCTTGAGAATTTTGGTCCATTTCGGTATATATTCGATAGCCGTTATTGATGATATCTGATTCCTTCAAACCATACCGATCAATAGCCTCTGCAATCACAGCGTCAAAATAGGACGGATAAGAATAGTTACTCTGTTTCCCAGAATAGGTATCTGCCAATTGACTGGCCAAATCCACCTGAAAACCTGCATCTGCTGTCGCCTGATCAATAACTCCAGCATCCACCATGGCCTGCAAGACCGTATTGCGACGATTGGTCGCATTTTCAAGTGAATAATAAGGGTTGTAAATTTCCGGCCCCTTCAACATCCCTGCCAATACGGCTGATTGCTCAATCGATAAATCGCTGGCTGGAATACCGAAATATTTTTGACTGGCATCTTCTACTCCCCATACCCCATTACCAAAATAGGCATTGTTGAGGTACATGGTCAATATTTCTTGCTTGCTGTATTTTTTATTGATTTCAAGGGCAAGGAAATATTCTCTAGCCTTACGACTAATGGTTTGTTCCTGGGTCAAGAAGGCATTTTTTGCCAACTGCTGAGTAATGGTGGATCCCCCGCCTGAACGCCCCAAAGTCAAAACAGCCAAGATCGTCCGTTGGTAGTTGATCCCTGAATTTTTATAAAAACTCCTATCTTCTGTCGCGATAACGGCATTTTCCAAATTGTCCGAAATAGCGTCCAATTCGACATAGGTCCCTTTTTGTCCCGACAAGGTTCCGGCTTCCGCCCCGTCCTTATCATAGATAATGGTTGTAGCCTTCAAGGCCTCCTGTAAATCACCAACATTAGCTGTTTTTGCTAGGAAGAAGAGGTAGCCACCAACTGTCAACACCATAAGCCCGACCAAAATCATCAAAATCTTAGTCAACTGGTAACGACGCCAAAATTTGCGGACGGGTTCCGGTATGCGAGATTTTTTCTTCGGCTTATCTAACGACTTACCACTCCCTCGTCGACTGCGACGGGAAGGTCCCTCTTGTCCAGACTGAACTGGTCTATCCATTGTTTCTTTTTCATCTAATCCCTTTATCTGGATGGTTTCTTGTAAATCTTGGTCCATCATCTCTTCCTTTCTGTTTGAATTTTTTCCATTATACTACATTTTGCACATTTCCTTAAGAAAAAGCCCCTCTTGACACTTGTGACAGCTGAGAGAGGAGAGAAATTTTCTCAAAAATATGATAAAATAGGGTCATTCTGAACAAAAAAGAGGATTCCCATGACACAAGTATATGACATTACTATCATCGGTGGCGGACCAGTCGGTCTCTTCGCCGCCTTCTACGCTCATCTCCGTCAAGCCAAGGTCAAAATCATTGACTCCCTGCCCCAACTGGGTGGCCAGCCCGCCATTCTCTATCCTGAAAAAGCTATTTTAGACATCCCAGCCTTTCCAAGTCTGACCGGACAGGAATTGACCGACAACCTCCTTGCCCAACTGGCTCCATTTGACACCACAATCTGCCTCAATGAAACCCTGACTGCTATCGAGCCTGGAGAAACCATTACCCTAACAACCAACAAGGGAAACCACCAAACCAAGACCCTGATTATCGCTATGGGTGGCGGGGCCTTCAAGCCTCGTCCGTTGGAGATTGACGGTGCCGACAGCTTTGACAACGTCCACTACCACGTGTCTAATATCCAGCAGTATGCCGACCAGGACATCGTCGTCTTGGGTGGCGGTGACTCTGCGGTCGATTGGTCCCTGGCCTTTGAAAAAATCGCCAAAACCACCCAGATCGTCCACCGTCGTGACAACTTCCGAGCCCTCGAGCACAGCGTGGAAGAGCTCAAGCAGTCCAGCGTCAGCATCCACACACCTTTTGTTCCTAAAGGGCTCTCTGGGGAAAATGGCAGAGCTTCTAGCATTCATTTTGACAAGGTTAAGAGCGGGGACAAGCTCAGCCTGTCTTTCGACCACCTCTTTGTCAACTACGGTTTCAAATCATCTGTCGGTACGCTGAAAGAATGGGGATTGGAACTCAATCGCCACCGCATCGTCGTCAACAGCAAGCAAGAAACCTCTGTCACTGGTATCTATGCTATCGGTGACTGTTGCTTCTATGAAGGCAAGGTTGACCTGATTGCGACTGGACTAGGCGAAGCCCCAACCGCAGTCAACAATGCCATGAACTACCTCAATCCAAATGAAAAAGTGCAACCCAAGCACTCGACCAGCCTATAAGATGAAAATTGATATTCGCATTCCCCAAGCCTTTCCGCAGCTGACTGTCAAGAAAGTCTTGGAAGATTATTTTCTCATTCCCAGAAAAATCCGCCACTTCCTCCGTACCAAGAAGCATGTCCGTGTCAACGGCGAGCTGATTAACTGGCAGAGCCCGATTACAGCAGGCGACTTGTTAGAATTGACCTTTGACCAGGAAGATTATCCTGAAAAAAGCATTCCTCTGGGACAAGCGGACTTGGTGGAGGAACTCTATCAAGATGAGCATTTGATTATCGTCAACAAGCCCGAAGGCATGAAAACCCACGGCAATGAGCCGACGGAAATCGCCCTGCTCAACCATGTATCCGCCTATGTCGGTCAGATCTGCTATGTGGTCCACAGGCTGGATATGGAAACCAGCGGAGCCATTCTCTTTGCCAAAAATCCCTTTATCCTGCCCATTCTCAATCGGCTTTTGGAGGACAAGGTCATCTACCGTGACTACCTGGCCCTCTGCCAAGGGCAGCTAAGAAAGACAGACTGGACTATCACTGATAAAATCGGACGGGACCGACACGACCGCAGAAAGCGGGTGGTCGACAACCGCAAGGGACAGGGAGCTTTGACCCAGGTCCGCCTCTTGAAGCCCCTTGGCAAAAATAGTCTCGTTTCCTGTCGCCTTCAGACAGGGCGGACACATCAGATTCGGGTCCACCTAGCCCACCATGGTCATGCCCTAATTGGTGACCCGCTTTACAGTCGAGTCGCTGCCCCCCGCCTCATGCTCCACGCCCAAAAACTCAGCCTGACCCACCCGCTGACACTCGAAAAAATCAGCGTGGAAGCACGGTCGGAGAGTTTTGAAAAGGTCTTGAAAAAAAGCGTAACCGCCCAATAACAAGGTATATTGAAAAGGTTCCAAAGTCCTGTCGACTCTGGAACCTTTTTCTATTTGCACTTTTCTTGAATATTTTCAGCCCATGGTAAATAAGCCTCCAGAACTTCTTTTTTTGCGAGCGTCTCTTCGTTAGGTAAGTGTTCTAGAAGATAGGTCATATATTTCTCTGCATCAAGACCGTGTCGTTTAGCAGTTTCTAAAAGACTCAAAATGATAGCTGTCGACTTGGCCCCCTCAAAGCTTTGAGAGAACAGCCAATTTTTACGTCCCATCACCAAGGTCTTCATAGCCCTCTCAGCCATATTGTTGGACAGGACTAAATCGCCATCCGAGAGAACGGTTCGGAAGGTGGTTTCGTATTTGAGGCTATACTCTATTGCAGTGCCCAATTTGGAACCTGGCAAGACAGCCTGATTGCGACACCAATCAAAGAACTCGTCCATCAAGGGAGCCAACTCTGTCTGCCGTTTATGCAGCCGCTCCTCAGTAGACAAGTCAGTCCAGTCATTCTCCAAGGCAAACAGGCGGTCGCAATAGGCTAAGCCCTTGGCTCCTAAAGAAGTCTTGTCTGTCTTCTTAGGAGTCGCCTCAAAGAATTTTCTTCTGACATGAGCCCAACAGCCAACCAGCTGAGCCTTGTCTAACTGCCGATAGGCTGACCACATGTCACAATGTACATAGCCCGCATAGTCCCCAAGAACTTCCTCCACAACCAAGCCACTCCGTCGTTTGTCATGATGATAGAGGGTGATGCCCTTTTTCTCATGCTTCCCAGACAAGAAAGTCCAGTAGAAGGTCAACTGGCTATCATTTTCTAAGACCTTGTAGGAGGTTTCATCCGCATGGAGAATAGGCTGCTCCAACAATTTCTCGTGCAACAGGTTATAAATCGGTTCGAAATAATACTGACTAGACTTGATGTGCCAATTGGCTATTTCCTTGCGACTGATGGGCAGACCGAGCTTGTTCCAATCCTCTTCCTGACGGTAATTGGGCACCTTCAGATTGAACTTCTGGTGAATGGTGTGGGCAATGATAGAGGCTGAACCCAAGCTGTGTGCCAAAGGTGCCTTAGGAATGGGAGCCTTGATAATCTTATCGCTCAGATTCTTCTGACTACATGCCTGACACTTGTATGCGTGTTGAACATGGTCAATCCGCTTTAATTGTGCAGGAATGAAGACCAACTCTTGTCGTTGAACAGTTGAACCAATCTCCTTTAATTGACCATGACAGTCTGGACAGGTACAATCTTCGCCTTGCAATTCGTGATGCACTATCTCTGGAGTGAATTGGCTGAAAATAGCCTGACGAACTCCCTTAGCTTTCTTGCGTTTATAGGTAATCGTTTCTGTTTCAACTGGGTAAGTCAGCTTCTTCTTCAGGGAGAATTTCCTCCCCAAACAAGCTCAGCTGACCGGGTTGATACACAACCTTCTCTGATGATTTTCCGTAGAGTTTCTGTCTCAGATACTCAATCTGTTCACGAAGGAGGCTCAACTCGTTGGTCATGATTTCAATGGTTTTTGTTAGACTTTCAATCACTTTATCTTGTGACTCCATGGACTTACCTCCTTCTTTTTATCTCATTATACACAAAGAAAAGCCATGATTTCAATAGAAATCACGACTTTTTGAAAGATTTATTTTTGGATTGATAGAAAATCCTTTCATGAGCCAGTCCACCTGCTCGGAAGTTAGAGCCTTGACCTCTTCTTCATTGTTTGGCCAGGTCAATTTTCCATTCTCAAAACGTTTATACAATAACCAAAATCCTTGTCCGTCCCAGTAAAGAGCTTTGAATCGGTCTTTTCGACCTCCGCAGAAGAGATAGACCTGACCTGAAAAGGGATCCAGATTGAATTGACTTTTGACAAGGTAGGCGAGAGAATCAATCCCTTGACGCATGTCCGTTTTACCGCAAACCAAGTAGACTTGACCTAAATCACTGAGTCGGATGGTCATAGTGCAGTACCTTATCCAAGATTGTTTCTAATATTTTTTGGTTGATAGAGTGAAAGAATGTGACTTCCACTTTTCCGAGACGAATTTTCATCAGAATATCATTTCTGCCTTTCTTCTCAAAGCGGCGAGATAGGGGAATAGTCAATGGGACGATGGGGTGTGACATAATAAATCCTCCAGTTTTGTTTTTTATAACAGTATACAGGAGGAGGGAGTGATTAGATAGATACCTTGTTATTGGGCGGTTACAAAAAAGCAATTAAGGAAACCAAAAAACCTCCAAGAGTTAGACAAAACTTTGGAGGTTTTATTGTTCCTTTTTTATCGGATGAAGCATTTTAAGCAAAACAATTATCTCAACCTTAAAGGATTTGACGGTTGCTTATCAATAACTTGCGTGACTTAATCTCATCATACTCCCGATTCAAACAGCATTCAAAATTGTAGCGTAACCAACTTGTATAACAGAAAAAATCTAGTTGATTGATGACGATCAGTTGCTTTCTAATCTGTTCGACCTTTTCTAAACTACCTTGATGATTGCTAATAGATAGTTCATACAGAAGTAGCTCTACCAAGCCTGTACACAAAATAACATTCTTGGTATCTACAACTCTTTCCAGAATCGGTTCAACTAAATCACTGTCAATTAAACAGCAGCATTGGTGAATCGCATCGTAAAGAAGAAGGCACATCAAATCAGAGTAATCCAGCCCTGATTGTTGTAGTCGTTTCGTCATACTTTGATGCAAATAAGGTTCAACTGAAGTTTCTCTTTTCCACCTATACTGGTTGAATACTGGTTCTATGGCATTAAAAGTCAAATGAGTGATGTCCACTATATTCCACAAAAACAGGCTTGTAAACAATATAGATAGAACAGGCTTATTCAAAATAAGTGTTAGGAAAATCAACAGTAAGAGAAGAAAACTGATTTTCGATCCATATTTTAAACTATCTGTTGACAACGTTTTACGATGGAAGGAAAAATAAGGCGAGAATCTCACGTTTATTGTTTCTCCTCTGATAAAAATAAAAGGGAAGATCGTAATAATCCGCTCTCTCTTGTACACATCTCTACATGCGAATAGCAGGTCTAGAAGGATTTTTACCAGCAGCAAGACTAAAAACGTCAGAGCCATAACTGCTATAAAATCAAAGGGTGCCGCTAGACTGAATGACAGCTTATTCATCAGCAAATATAGCTCCAACCACAGTCCATACATAGAAAGAAAGAGTAAACCTCTACTAATTCTAGGCGTCATATCCGTTATCCTTTCATCACAGGTCGATCTCCATAAAATATTCGCAACTACGGTTCGTTTGTATGTTTTCTCCGAGAAGCCAGTCTGGAATAGACGAAACTTCCCAAATAGATAATCACAATAGAGCCTGTAATCAAGCCAAGAATCGCATTGAAATCTTCTGCATTAGGCAGAACCGTCACAAGTAAGCAAACCAGAAAAGCAACTGTGGCATTCAACTCTTCCTGTTTCTTGGAATAGAGATAGAGTTGGTGTAGCACAAGCACATTTAGCGATAGGATAACAAATAATAGATAGATTGGCATTCGTTTTCTCCTCATATAAAGCTATTTTTCTTCTTTCGTTTCAACAGTTGCATAAGGGCAAGGTTGAAAAATACGACGTAAATCACCAATTCAAGCCTTCCGATATCGGACAAGCCCAATCGGTAGAGAAAGACTGCCATCAGTATCACTACCAGAATCACGTAGCTTATCTTTCTCCAAAATTTTATTTTTGCCATAGCACCTCCAAGAACAAGAGTCTAAACTGTCGCATTACGAATCTGGAAAATCTTGTCCTTTACCAGCAATGAGTTGCCTACTTAGCCTGTATTCCCTCTGTTTTAATAAGGGAATCAGGAAATTGGAAAAAGCTAGAACCCCTACATACAGAGTCAAATGAGAACCCGTCCATAGTAGACAAAATAAGCCTATATATACCAACTGTTCCAGAAGAATCAAGCCAACCAAGTAGTTGAGTAGCAGACTCCCTCTAACCAGCTCAACCAGTTTAACCCTTGCGTAGCAGTCAACTAGATATTTCACAACCAATAGAAAAATCAGAAACAAAGTTGGGACAAAACTCTGGACCAATAGACTGACTAGCATAAGGCCATAACTGATTTTTGTCAGGCTTGATAACTGACCATTTTTGTCAATTTTTGATTCGAAAGCCTGAACATGTCTCAATTCTTCTTGTAAATCGCTAGGCGATTCCTTAGCTAAGAAGAAACAAATCAAGCACTGCAATACAGCTACAGAAAACACGATTCCTAATCTTAGATAGAAAGCCAATTCCCCAAAACTGAGGCACAAGCTCAAAAGGAGGAAGGAATTGACCGTTAACAACAGGCGAAGCTGTTTCGATTTTGTGTAATAAATCGGTACTGTTGACAGGATATATACAAAAGTCAGACCAGCTAAGACTAAGCCTGATATTTCTAACAGCAGAGTAGAAAAGGCTCCTAAAATAAGTATCAGAACGATCAACAGAATTTGTAGAATAGTTATTTTTTGAATCATCTTACTGCCCTATCCCTATAATCTCTTGAAGACACCGATTTTTTTCAACTACTCTTTCAATAAAATGATCTAGCAATCCCATTTCCATAGGCTCTCCTTTTCTCTATGACGTTACAATAAACGAATAGCTTATCTCTCTGTTAAATACACAACTGCATCAACAGCTACTGCACTAGCAATTACAGCAAGCGTCCTTTCTACAAGTGTATATCATTTTTTCCACATCAATTTCGCATAGAACATCGTGGCTAGAATCAAAAGAAAGAAGAGAATATTTATCCCTATAATCCATTGTTTTACCTCTTCGCTCACATGATCATAAGCTAAAAATGTAAATGATGAGAGAAGCAGACAGCCAAAAAAGACAAGTACAAAGATTTTTTCAATTTTCATCGTTTCATTACCTCACAACGTGGAAGAGCCTGGATAGAAAAGCAATTCTCATTTCAATACATCCAAAATAATTGGAATCTCCGAAACAGCCAAGGATAGATCCAACTTATTCTCAAGTTCGATGTTCCTATATATTTCATCTACCAGCAAATAATAATACGGACGCTCCCCAGTCCACGAATCCAGTATCTTTTTATAAATCCTATATTCTTCCTTATTTTCCCTCTGCATGTATAGATTTATCTTGATGGTATCTAAGAAACTATAGTGTTCCCTACTATTTTCTATGTTTTCAAAATAAGACTTTTCCAAACTTTCTATCGCTTCAACTTCTTCCCGGTTCAACCTACTTTTTATCAAAATCAGGTAACAAAGCAACTGATAAACCAAGTCCTTGTTACCAAGAACGCTCTCATCCCAAAATTCTTTCAGATGAATTTGATCTTCTTTTCTGACTAAAGCTGTCAGAATTCTTGATTTGTACCGATAAAAATTTCGATACTCCTTCAAAAAAAATCCAGTGTGAAAGAAAGTTAGGAGGGAAAATGGAAGTAACGGGAGTAAACTTCCCCTAAAATCTAGAAGATGGACACCTAAAATAAATAGGAGGGACTGAAAAGTAAAAAATATGGTTGTATAAACTTGAAAATATCCCCTATATTTCGTAGAACCTCTGTCTTCTAAATAAATGGCAGGAGAAAGACCGAAAAATTGTAAGAACAAGAAACAGGGTATATGTACATTATCAAAAGATAAATAGGTGCAGAAATAGCTATAAATAATCTTCTGGTTTGTCAAAAATGAAGCCAGCATAAAAGATAAGGTAGAAATGAGTTGGTTGATAAATAAAAAGATTGGCGTACCAACTAGAAAAAACACCAGAGTAAATAATAACAAACCATCCCCATATCTGCCGATAAAAATCGGCGGAATACAAACAAGAGAGAATATCAGTACTCCTACTAATAGCACGAAATAATGCCGCAGTTTCATCTTCTTAATTCCATTCTAAATGTTTGATATCATTATGGGCAATAACGAGGCTAAACATTTGTCTCACCTCGCTAAACTGTCTAATTTACAATCATCAATAAAACAGACGCCAGCCGTAAAGTGCAGCCCCCAATCCAACAGCTGCTACCAACCCAGCTATTCCAGTTATCGCAAGAACTGTAGTAGAAATCGAGGCAACTTTAGCCATTAAAACAGGGTAGCTTGCTACAATTACTTGACCAGCATAATTGGTCAATCCCGACTCTCTTAACGCAAATCTCAAGGCAGCAGTTCTTGCCCACAGACCCTGAATATTTTTTCTGAAATTATTCCAATCACCCCCGTCAAGATACATCATTTCTTCTTGTTCAAGAGCCACATAATTATTTGGTAGTACTAATTCCATAAAAATTCTCCTTTAAAAATCATGGTTAGACGCAATCCTCTAACTGGATATAATCAACGTTTCTCATTCTTTACCTAGATAGCAGAAGGACCTTTCATCTACACTGTTGGGATTTATCTACTGTAAAGATGTAAAACCATTATTGTTTAAAACTCAACAAGTCTAGAATCCAATCCAAATAGGTTTCTTTAATATTTTTTATAAAGATAGTACCATTAGATTTATCTTCATAAATAAATTATTGACAAATAATGTTACAACCTTTTAATACAAAGCTATTTTACTTTTATCAATAAGTAATAAGAAATTAGCATACAAATTTGTGCTAATGTAACAATAAGTGCAACCCCCGATAACTGATTAAACTCATTTTGCGAAAAATATATTGTACCGCATAACAAAAGAACAATACTGCCTTCTATGAATAAGAACAAAGGTAAATATTTCATAAATGATTACTTCCCAGTTACTTTTGCATAGAAAGCGTTTTCAAATCCGGTCATAAAAATACCTCCCCAAACATTTCCAACAACTAGTGCCACCGCCCGAACTTGCCATTTGATTTTTTGATATTGCGAATTTCTTAACCCTGCATAGTATACTCTAGTACCTGCAGCTAAGCCAGCTCCATAAGCTGCTCCACCCGCAGCTACGGCAGCTGATATTATCCCTAATACAGTAGCTGTGGCTATTTCACCCCCATCAAGGTACATCATTTCTTCTTCTTCAAGAACTACATAATTATTCGGCATTACTAATTCCATAAAAATTCTCCTTTAAAAAATCATAGTTAGACACAATCCTCTAACTGGATATAATCAACGTTTCTCATTCTTTACCTAGATAGCAGAAGGACCTTTCATCCATACTGTTGGAATTTATCTACTGTAAAGATGTAAAACCACTATTGTTTAAAACTCAACAATTCTAGAATCCAATCCAAATAGGTTTCATTATCATAAACGATACGAGCCTCCACTGGCATATCTTTTTGTAAAACTACAATTTCTTCATCTTTTTTTAGAGTCAATTCTTCAAGAGCAACAACCACCTTGTAAAGACTAACATTACCATTCTGAGTTTCCTGAGTAATCGTTCCAGAGTCAATCTGAGTTACAGCACCCTTTAAGGTACCAAATTTCTGACTGTTTACACCCGTAATAGCTATGTCTACCTCTGCACCAACAGCAACACGGGAAATATCTGTCGCAAGAACAAAAGCTTCTATATAGGCTTCTCTATCACTACCAGCAATTTCAGCAATAGTCTGGTTTTGTTGGACAGACATACCTTGCTTGAGCGGAGTAACATAATGTAGGGTTCCATCACTAGAGGCAGAAACAGTTAGCCCTCTATCCTGACCTATGGAAATCCCTAAATTGGCTTCTAACTCTGTTATGCTTTTATTATTGGCCGCCCTTGCTGTACCTAACTCACTGATTAACTGAGCATAGGTGTTGTAAGCTTGAGAAGTAGGGTCGTTGTAAGAACGCTCCATCTCCCTAATACTAGACTGTAAGGACTCTATTTCCGTCCCCTTTCCTTGTATAGAAGAAGTGGTCGTTTCAATTTTTGTTTTGACTTCTGATATTTTTGTATTTAGTTGCTCCAGCTGAATGCTATTAGAAGAAGTGTCAGCGGATGATGAACTGGTCTCACTATCGGAATTCGTTTCTGCTGTCTCTTGAACAGAGAGAGTTGCTAATTCTGCCTCTAGATTAGCAAGTTGCGATTGGTAACTAGACAAGTCCGTTTCTAATTGACTTTTCTCCGCCACTAATTTATTCAACTTAGTGTACTCTTCCTGCAACTTAGCATATTGACTACCATCATTATAGTTTTCTGAGCTAAGTTGAGATAGATAATATTCTACCTTCCCGTAATACTCCTGCTCTTCACCTGAATTTGCCATATAATTAACTTTTTCATTCAGAGACTGTTCATACTTTTGAAAGAGACTCTCTTTAGCTTTGAGCTTGTCCAATTGTTTAGTTAAAGATTCAGTCTGAAGTCCTTCTTGTCCACTAGATAGAGAAAGAATAACCTCACCAGCTTTTACACTATCCCCTTCCTTTTTATGAAGTGTCACAATCTTCCCATTGCTCAGAGCAGATACATACTCTGTTCCTGTTATCACGGAAGTCCCCCTAGCTTTGACTATGTAATTTTTAGGCAAATAGGCAGATACTGCAAAAGCTATAATCAAAGTAGCTAGTGTACTAAAGATTAGGATAAACGCGTAGGCTGGAGGACGCTTATCGAAGAAGATTCTAGAATAACGAAGTTCAGATTTGTTATATAGTTTCATAAGCTAATAATCGGTCTAAAAATATCCACCGTCATGGTTTCATTATTTGTATTGACATAGACGGTGTAAATAATGCCATTTGTTTCCAAATCATTTTCATAGAAATGTAAATCTAGTTTAGAATATGCATATTGCAAATACTCTGGACTATCTTCAAATCGTACATAGACACAATGTGGACAAACAATTTCTTCATAAACAGTATAAAACTTATCATACTGGCGAAAATCATGAGCTTGGACATACAAATCATAGTCTACAGTAATAGTCCCATCTTCATGAAGAATAGTTCCACTATTTTTTACAATCAAAGGGCCAAACATTTGCACTTTCAGTAATTGTAAGTGCTGATAAAACTTATCTATTTCTTGTTCCAAGTCTTCAAACTGAAGGCTACTTAGCTTCTTACAAATCACTTTTTTCAAAACTAATTTCTTGTTTTCTAATACTTCTAACTTACTCATATACCACCTCTTCTGACCAGCTAGTAGCAACTGTTTTTTCTTGCTTATCTAGTTGAATGCTTTGTAAACCAACCATTGTTGCATAGCGGCCACCCAACTTCATCAACTCATCATGCGTCCCATATTCTGCAATTTTCCCGTCTTCCAAAAAACAGATTTTATCACAACGTAGAATCGTTGATAATCTGTGGGCCACTACAACTGTCGTCTTGCCAATAATTTTTTCAAATATTAAATTTTGGATAATCTGTTCACTAAAGGAATCTAGATTGGAAGTTGCTTCATCAAAAATATAAAGATCTGCTTTACTAAGAAGAGCTCGGGCAATAGCAAGACGTTGTTTTTCTCCTCCTGAGAAATTCTGGCCACCTTCTTCAACAAAAGAACCATATCGGTTTTGTAATTTTTGAATTGTATCATGAATCCCTACTATTCGGCATACACGTATCATATCCTCATAGCTAGCTTCTGGATTTCCTATCTTTAAATTATCAATTATAGTCCCTGAAAAGAGCTCGACTGTTTGAGGGATATAAGCTATTTTTTTCCGTAATTCTCCATAATCCAAATCCCCTAAGTCATACTCACCAAACTTTATTTGACCTTCAATAGGCTGAATGAAATGAAGAAGAAGTCGTACAAGAGTACTCTTTCCTGCTCCGCTTTCACCTACAAAAGCGATTTTTTCACCTTGGTTGATAGTCAAACTAAAATCGCGAATAATAGGGGGTCTAGACCCATATGCAAAGGTAACATTTTTGAAAGCAATATCTTCCAATAGCGAAAAATTATAGATACTATTCCCTACTTGACTATCTTCGCGCTCAACATCCATCAATTCTTGAAGTCGGCTAACAGCAACCTGAACTTCCTGAAAAGTAAGTTGGAGACCAACCAAATTCTGAACAGGCTCAGTAAAATACTGACTCAAGGTCTGAAAAACAAGAAGATCACCAATTGTCATCTTGTTATCAATAATAAATAAGGCACCTACTCCCATAAAAATCAAATTCCCTAGAGTTCCAGCTATAGAAGAAATTGTAGATTGAATATTTTGTAAAACACCTTCTTTATAGCCAATTTCTAAGGTGTGAACAAAATTCTCTTCCAATTTATCCAAACGTTGTCGTTCATCATGCTGTGATTTTATGGTATCTATGTTACGAATAGATTCTATCAATTGCGAATTAAGCATAGAGTTTGCTTCCATCTGCTCATTATTAATCTTCTTATAAGGTTTCTTGAAGCAATAAATTAACACGATATTCACAATCACCATCATAACCAATATTAGAAATAAAGTGGGGTTGAGGTGCCATAAAACAAAGGCACTTATCAGTGATAGGCTAATATCCATAACTAACGAAATAGAAACCGAGGTAAAAACATTCTTTATCGTCATGGCATCTTGAAACCGTGTCAAGACATCACCCACCCTTCTGCTACCGAAAAAACTATAAGGTAGGTGAATAATATGGTCATAATAGCCCAGGAGCACAGGAATATCAATTTTTCTTGATAGGAAGAGCAAAATATGTTGCCTAAAAGCAGATAAGAGACTCTGCACTAAAGAAACGATGCCAAAAACAATCAAGAATAAGTATAAGCTGTTCTTTAATCCAAAGGGAATAATCTCATCCATAATAACTTTGGAAAAAAGACTAGACAAAATACCAACGATACTTAGCAAGAATGATGCTAAGATGATTGTCCCCACAAGTCCTTTCTGTGTTAATATCAGAGCTGAAAATAAGTCAAATAGTCCTTTGCCTTTCATGTTTCCTTTTTCAAACTCGCTATTTGGAACCATGAAAATGGCTATTCCTTGATAAACTTCCTCAAGTTCTGTAATTGAAAGCATATCCAGTCCTTTTGCTGGATCAGCTACCAAATAATTACCATCTTTCTTTATCTTATGAATCACTATAAAATGATTCTGCCCCAGACTATTCCGTATTTGTAGTATAGCTGGAAAGCTAATATCTCCAGTTAAGTCATCCAAGGATACTCGAACTGCCTTTACGGTAAAATTTAACTTTTCAAGACCAGAAACAATTCCGTGAACGGTCGTTCCATACATATCTGTTCCAATAATTTCCCGAATTTTCATTATTGAAAGTTCTTTTTTATAGGTCAATAATACAGTGGAGACAACAGCTGCTGCACAATCTGACTGGTCATGTTGCAAAGTGCAAGCATATTTTTTAAACATATATACTCCGCCCTAACTATTTTGCATAGATAAATATTTCTTCTCTATCTACACCAAAAACTCTCGGCAATTGTGGAACTCTAATTAAAATAACCGCTAGTAATCCCACCACCAAAACACTCTTAACTATTCTTTTCATTTTGTAACCCCTTTCTTTTCTATAGTATAACCGTTTCGTTACCTATTGTCAATGTTTTTTGATATTTTTCTAACAAAATTTATTATTGTTATATTTTTGATATAAAAAGAAGCCTGCCCCTCTGGAGCAAGCTCAATCTGTATAGGTTTCTTTGAGGTATTTTTCTATTTTCAAAGCAATAGCATCAATGCCTGCTAACTCGTAAAGAAGTCGTGATAGTTCATAGCGTTTTTTGACCAGTTGCTTATCCGCAAAGTCTTCTGTCACATTTCCTAAGTCACAATAAAAATCTGCCAAGAAATGGATAGGATAGATTGACTTGAATTCCTCAATGCAGGCTGTAACCAGCTCAATTCCCTTTTCCAACTGATTTGTCAACCATAGGTAGCGGATGTAGTTGGACTGAATACTGAAGTAAGCATCTATATCCACCAATAAATCCAACTTATTTTTATCAATCTTTTCGATTACCTCACTATAGAATTGCTCTGCCTCAGCATTCTTCTCATCTCGAATCAATAGAATCAATAAACTATTGTACAGATAGAGGTAGCCTCTCCTATTCTCCCCAACTCGTTCCAGCAACTCCCTCAATTTCTGAATAGCATCTTCTCGCCTTGCTTCCAAATTCTCTGCTAAAACAGCCTCCACCCATTCCAAATAAACTTGGTCTGGAAAGGTCAGATGAGATAGGGTGCCCTTTTCCCTTTCATATAGAAAGCCCAAAGCCTCATAATCTCTTTGCATAAGACAGTTTTTGGCAAGTTTTCTAAAGTGTTTCAGGTCAGAGACAATTTCGCTTTCCTCTTCATCAAAAAAATAGTCCATTCTGACTTGGAGTTTTTTAGCAAGGGCATGAAGCAAGTCTGCACCAGGCATGTAGGTTCCCTTCTCAATCCGGCTAATCTGCCCCTGATCACAGACCCCTTCTGCCAACTCCTTCTGCGACCAACCCAATTCTTTTCTTCTATTTTTTAACCTTGTTGCTAGTAGAACTTTCATATCAACCTCTCAGAATCCAATCTATATTTATTATAACAGGTTAAGCCCTAGCAGACAAACAACAAAAAACCTCTCATCAAGAGAGGCTTAACGATTAATCAAAAATATTTCCCAACTCTACATCGACTCGGTTTTCCTTGACATTGATGTCGGTCACAGCGAGTAGAGACTTGTAGTTAGCTACGCTACGGTCCCCTTTTTGGTTTTCTGCAAAGACAGCCACGCCTACCAAGGTTGAGTCAAACTCAGACAAGAGGCTAATCATACCATTGATGGTGCCACCATTTTTCAAGAAGTCATCGACGATTAAGACACGGCTTCCTGCCTTCAAACTACGCTTAGACAGGAACATCTTTTCGATACGGTCGCTAGATCCTGACACATAGTTGACAGAAACGGTTGAACCTTCTGTGATTTTCAAATCACGACGCACAATAACAAACGGTACATTAAGGACATTGGCAACAGCATTGGCCAAAGGGACCCCCTTAGTCGCAACTGTCATGACCGCATCAATCTTTTCTTCCTTAAAAGCATTAGCAATAATACGGCCAACATTTTTCAAAATATGCGGTGTAGACAGCAAGTCAGATGAATAGATATAACCGCCTGGCAAGATACGATTACTTTCGGCCATCTGATCACGAAGGGCCTGTGCAATTTCGACAGACTCTGCCTTAGAGATTGATGGAGTAAAAACAACTCCTCCACTGGCACCAGTAATGGTTTCAATATGCCCGATAGAGCTTTCCTCAAAAGCCTTTTTAATGATGGCAATATCCTCTGAGATAGATGACTTGGCAGATTCATACTTTTCCGCAAAGGTATTCAAACTAGTTAATTCATAAGGGTGGTTGATGAGGTAATTGGAAATGACAACCATACGCTCACTTCTTCTTAATTTCATATTGTTCTCCTTTTTGGCTTTTTCCTATTATAGCACATAAAAACACAAAAAGCGAACCTTTTTTCTTGAAAAAGTTCGCTTTTTCGTATTTAGCTATAAACTTGTAGATACCACGTTGGAATCCAGCGAGTAAAGTCCGCATACCATTCTGAGATGGTGGCCGCCTGTTCCTGCATCAAGGGGATTTGGAGGGGATCTACGCGCTCTGCCCAAGAAAGAGCGCCTAGACTATTTACTGTTACATAAAGAGCCATGAGTCTCCAAAATTCCTCTGGAATAGCGCCTTCAAAATAGGCATCTACCTGACCACGCGCAAAGGCTGGAGACAAATCTGCCGTGAAAATCAAACGGTTGAATTCTTCCCAGGGGTCTCCTATGTCGTAGCGATCAAAGTCTAATATTTTCAGTTTCCCATCCGCACCCAGTAGGAAGTTACCTGTGTGAAAATCTCCATGATGGTAGGCAATTGGTCTTCCTGCCAGCAAGTGACGGTTGGCTTGAACAAAGTCTATCATAGCAGAACCATTTGGGTAGGAATGACTAGCTGCTTGGTAGGCAGCTAATTTATTATCAATCTTAGCCTGATAAAAACTGTTCCAGTCCCGTTGACTTTGGTCAATCGGTAGGGCATGCAAGGTTCGCAAAAACTGCCCTGACTGACAGCCCAAATCATATAAGACAGAATCAGATAGGCTAGAAGCCACTTCATTCATATCCTGACCTTCCATCCATTCATAAAGGGTGTAGACTGACTCCTCATCCGCCCAAAAACTTAGTGGCTCTGCCACAGGCAAGTCTTGTCCAAACAAGCTTTGAACCAATCGAAATTCTGCTTGCTTAGCCTCATAGGATGTCTGCTCTACTATTCTCATAAGACAAAAGCGACCGTCATCGAGCCGGACCTTGAACTTTTGGTCCGTGGACCAGCCTTTTGTGAGAGGCTCACGTGATAAAACCTTAACTGCCATCAGTCGATATTGGGCTTATAAAAGGCACGGTTGTCCATAGCAAAGATGCGACTAGTCATCTCGCCTGGTCCGACCTTGTCCAAGGCCGTCAACAACATCATCATTTCGGCATCGATGTTGTCAATCATGTGGAGGATTTCTGCCTCCATAATCTGTGGACGGACAGGGCTACCATACTCCAAGAGGCCGTGGTGGCTGAGGATAACGTGGCGCAGAACAGTCACTTCTTCCTTGCTATCGTCAATGCCCAATTCCACCAAGACCTTGGTAATCTCTTCATCAATCAAGGAAATGTGCCCAATCAGATTGCCACGTACAGTGTAGCCTGTGTTATCAGGTCCTGTCAGTTCGATAACCTTGGCTAGGTCATGCAGCATAATCCCTGCAAAGAGCAGGCTCTTGTTGAGCTGAGGATAAATATCACCGATAGCATCCGCCAAACGTACCATGGTCGCCGTGTGGAAGGACAATCCTGAGTAGAAGGCATGGTGATTGGTCTTGGCTGCTGGATAGGAATAGAATTCCTTGTCGTACTTGCTGTAGAGAGCACGGACAATCCGCTGCCAAGTGGCATTTTCAATGCGGAAAATCATCTGGCTCAGATATTCCTTGGTGTCCTTGACATCAACAGGAGGTTTTTCCTTAAAATCTGCAGGATCATTCGGCTCGCCAGCTTTTGGCAAACGCAGAACCAATTGATTGACTTGGGGGGTATTATTGTAAACTTCACGGCGACCCTGCATGTGAACAACTGTCCCAGCAGTAAAATCCTTGATTTTCCCTGGTTGGGCATCCCAGACCTTGCCTTCAATCTCGCCCGTATCATCTTGGAAGGTCAGAGCTAGGTAGTCTTTGCCAGCTCGTGTTTGACGGACTTCAGCGGTCTTAATCAGATAGAACCCTTCGAAGAATTCATCTTTTTTCATTTGGTTAATTTTCATTATCTTCCTCATCTAATGGGGACAGGCTAAGCAGCCCCTTGGTTTGGTCATCTTCGTACAGGTCAATGGTACGAAGACTACGCTCGATAGCGTTGGTGCGAGTGGTTAGGAGTTTGTCAATATTGCTGCTGGCTTGATTGAGTTGTTTCTGAGCCTTAAGCAAGAGGTCAGAAAACTTGCCAAATTCCAGCTTGACATTGCCCAAGACCTTGGAAATATCATCGGCCGACCGTTGAATGTTAAGGGTCTTAAAACCGACGGATAGGGAATTGAGCAAGGCAGACAGGGTGGTCGGTCCTGCTACCACGATATTTTCCTGACGGCGAAGCTCATCAAAGAAAATGGGATTGCGGACCACTTCCGAATACAGCCCTTCGGTTGGCAAGAACAAGACGCCAAAGTTGGTGGTTTCAGGCGGATTGAGGTACTTGCTCTGAATGTCCTTGGCAAAACGTTTGATAGCTGCTAGGAGATTTTTGCGATGGAGGTCAATCTGGTCCTTGTCCCCACTTTCGTAGGCATCTTCCAAGCGGTAGTAATCCGCCAGCGGAAACTTGGAATCGATTGGCAAGTAGATATAGTCTCCCTCGGTCCGTCCTGGTAGCTTGACCGCATACTCCACACGCTCACTAGAGCCTGAAACTGTGGCAAACTCTCGCTCATATTGGCTAGGTGTCAAAATATCCTCGATAATCTGTCCCAGCTGCAATTCACCCATGATGCCACGGGTTTTAGTACCAGACAGAACCTTGTTCAGACTGCCCACATCACGCGCTACCGTCTGCATTTCGCCCAGACCACGATTGACCGATTCCAATTGCTTGGACACCGTTTCAAAGGAGGCTTGTAGGCGGGTTTGCAGGGTTTTCTCCAGCTTTTCCTCAACCGTCTGCCGCATTTCTTCTAGGCGTTTTTCATTAGACTCCTGAATGGCCTGCAAGCGACGGTCAGTGGCATCTCGCGTTTCCAAGTGGCTCTTATTCAGCTCTTGGCGAATGTCGGTTAGCTGTTGGTAAAGCTCCGTGCGGAGTCTTTCCACCTCCTGATGAATGGCTTGCTGCTGTTTGAGGGTAGCATTTTCTAGTTGATAGCTGAGCTGATCAGACAAGTTGTCTGCTGTATCTTCGGCTTGATCTTGCAAAAGCAGGGCCAAGCTCTGCCATTTTCCATAAAGAAAAACCAAGGCCACCAAGACCAGTATCAGCAAAATAAGTAATACAATATCCATCTAATCCTTGTCCTTACTGTAGATCAGGACCACGTAACCCTGATCCAGTTGAATGTCTATGTCTCTATCTATAAATTCGTTAGAAGCATAGCATTTTTTGAAAAAATAATTGCTGGCATCCAACGGGTACTTGGCATGACGAATGGTCAGGCGACTCTGGTCCGACGGCATAAAGGAAATGTACTTCATACCAGCAATCGGTGACAAACGGTGCTGACCTGCAGGTCGAAATCGGACGATGTTCTGACTGTCCACCAATTCAATCTGCTCCATATAGGCAGCCAAGTCCGGCTCAGCAGCCAGAAAGAGATTGCTCATCATGTGGTCCATGCGACCACCCAAGGCTCCGTATATGCGAACCTGGGCCTGCGGATAGGCCTTGAAGATTTCCTTTAAAGCCAGCTCCAAGTCGGTATCGTCTTTTTCGGCAGGAGCTTGCAAAAAACGCTCTGCTAGATCCTTTATCCGCCCTAATTCTTCAGGTGTCACCGAGTCAAAATCACCGATAGCCCAGTCAAGAGGCAGGGAATGGTCCAGAAGACGAAGAGAGCCTGCATCTACCCCCACATAGAGGTCGGCAGGCTCAGGAAGGCGGTCAAAGGAACCGCCTGCAATAACAGCAATCTTAAACATGTAGGGCAGTTCTCAATTTGGCAACGTTGGCATCCAAGTCTCCTTTGAAGAGATAGGAACCAGCCACAAAGACATTGGCACCCGCATTTTTGGCTGAATGAATGGTCTTGTCGTCAATCCCGCCGTCTACTTCGATGTCAAAGTTCAAGCTCTTGGCTTCACGCATTTTAACCAAATCCGCAATCTTCTCAGCCACTTCTGGAATGTAGGCTTGTCCACCAAAACCTGGGTTGACCGTCATGAGCAGAACCTGATCCACCAAGTTGAGCACAGGCTCAATGGTTACAAGCGGCGTGCCTGGATTGATGACAACACCCACCTTCATACCAGCTGCACGAATTTTTTGCAGTGTTCCATGCAGGTGAACCGTTGCTTCTGCATGAATGGTTAAAATATCTGCACCCGCACGGGCGAAGCCTTCGATATGATTTTCAGGATTGGACACCATAAGATGGCAATCAAAAACCAGCTTGCTATGAGGACGCATGGCCGCAACCACATCCGCCCCAAAGCTGATATTTGGCACAAAGTGACCATCCATGACATCAATGTGCACATACTCCACACCTGTCTTTTCTAGACGCTTGAGCTCTTTTTCAAAATTTGCATAATCTGCCGCCAAAATAGACGGCGCAATCTTATAATGTGACATAGAGTACCAACTTTCTATTTGAATTTCTTACTAACCTTTGTATAGGTTTCACGCTGATTTTGGATTTCGCTGAGGAATTGGAGGTAATTATCAAAGCGGCTTTGGGAAATGGCAGAGCTGGCAACAGCTTCCTTGACCGCACAATCCGGCTCATGGGTATGGGTACAGGTCCGAAACTTGCACCCCCGGCTGCTTTCCGCAATCTCTGGGAAACAATCTGTCAGAGCCTCAGCCTCCTTGACTTCATAGTCTAGGGATGAAAAACCGGGCGTATCCGCAATTTTCCCACCGAAGACATTGTAGAAGCTGACCGCACGAGTGGTATGGCGCCCACGCCCCAGACTATCTGAGATCGCCCCTGTTTCCAAGGCTAATTCTGGTGCAATGCGATTGAGGAGAGTCGACTTGCCAACCCCTGTCTGCCCCATAAAGACCGTCACCTTATCCTGCAATAATGGAGTCAATTCCTCCAAATGATAGACAAATGGATAGCCAATTTTCTCATAGATAGCCTTAAAGTCATCCATTTCTGTCCTGTCTTCTACCAAATCCATCTTAGAGATGTAAATAACCGGGTCCATGTCCTTTTGTTCCAAAAGCACTAGGAAACGATCCAGTAGATTGGCATTAAAATCAGGTTCCTTGGCCGACATGATAACCACCGCCTGATCGATATTGACAATTGGAGGTCGAACCAAACTATTCTTTCTCTCGTGGATTTTTAAAATATAGCCTTCTGAGTTTTCCTCCGCAGAAAAGTCCACAAAATCACCCACGTAGGGCGTTTGACCTTTCTTACGAAAATTTCCTCTGGCTCTGGTTTGATAAATCTGTCCATCCGCCTCGACATAGTAAAAACCTGCCAAGGCCTTGATAATTCTTCCTTGCAATGAAGACTCCTTTGTGTGTACTTGTTCCTATTATACCAAATTTCCTAGGAAAAAGGGAGTAAAGCCAAGTCCTGCACAGCTAGTATTTTCTTGCCAATGGAAATATGTGCACTAGAAAAGCCCTCAAACGAGAGCTTTCTTGGGATACATAGATGGACTAGTCTCTTTTGCGTGATGTGGCAGCTAATCCTAGACCTGAAAGACCGGACAAGACGCCCCCTAAGACTAGGAGCATAGAGCTGCTATCACCTGTTTTTGGCAAGGTTTTGGCAACAGGTTGTGATACTTCCTCTGGTTTAACAGCAGGAGTGCTTAGAGCGGACTTGTCTACCGTTTTCTTATCTGTTGGTGTCACTGCTTGAACCTTGTCAGCTGTCTGGTCAGTTAAGGACGAGGCATCTGTTAGCTGTTCAACTGGTTTGTCTGTCGGAGTGTCAACTGGAACTTCAGCTGGAGTTTCAACTGGTTGCTCAACTGGAACTTCAGCAGGTTTTTCAACGGGTTGTTCAACTGGCTGGTCAGCTGGTTGTTCGGTTGGTTGTTCAGCTGGCTGGTCGGCTGGTTGTTCAGTTGGTTGTTCAGCTGGCTGGTCAGCTGGTTTGTCTGTTGGAGTTTCCGCAGGTTTTTCAGTTGGTTGTTCAACTGGCTGTTCGGCTGGTTGTTCAACTGGTTGTTCAGTTGGTTGTTCAGTTGGTTGTTCGACTGGGGTTTCTGGAGCGGCGTCCTTAATCATCCAGAATTGAACCCATGCAAAACCAGCAGAGTTTAGTTGCTTTAAGGCATTATCATAGGTAAGTTCATAGGTTGGACTAGTGTATTGGTCCAACTTGTATCCATCAACTTTGGGTGTTTCTACCGTCTTTGTTTCTCCCGGGTTGATGGTAACATAGTAATGAGATAATGGACCATCAACTTCTGAAATTGCACCTATTAGTACCGAAATTGGTTTTTCAACTGGCTGGTCAGCTGGGGTTGCAACTGGTTGTTCAGTTGGTTGTTCAGTTGGAGTGTCAACTGGTTTGTCGACTGGAGCATAGATCAAGATGACGTCCACAAACCTACTGCCAACAGTATCTTCATATCGAGCGCTTGGGCTACCCTGAAGTAATCTCTCTCCATTTCTATTGGAAAGGAGGTATTTACCTTCATAAACATACCCATCAACCGCCGGAACTACTATGGATCTACTCTCTCCAGGACTAACCCAAAACTCCTCCAGGTCAAATGCAGCAAACACCAATTCGCCATTAAAGTAATATCCCGCATGAACGGCAACTCTTGACTGTATCTCCTCCGCATGAACAACTGTGGAGTTGTTCACCAAATTGCCACCCACCTGAGCAACCACACCACTCAAAACAAGGGTTGAAGTAAGAGCAAGGCCCCATTTAGCAAATTTTTTTACCTGCATTCTATTTTCCCAAGGTCTTATCGACCTTTCCTTTCTTTTTCACCTTATAATCCCCTGCTACAATAGGGTTTGTACCTGTTTTAGTTAAGGGTCGTTAACTAAAACATAGAAAAATCAAAAAAATGCCAACTTGATAAGGCTTGAAAAGCCCGTCAAATCAGCATTTTGAATATTTTCTATTGATAACTTTGATTGTTTTAGCAAACGACCGTCTGCTAAAACAAATGTATTCGCCTACAGTCTATCATCTTCTCCTGTTTCTGTCAAAGAATTATGTGCTTTTTGACGACGAAATGGGATATTATTTCGTTTTAAGACCTGATAGATGGTCGCTGTTGAAATATTCAACTGGTTGACCATGTCTCGGATAGTTGTTTCTTCTGCCACATAGCTCTGAATCACTTGTTTTTCTTTTGATTTTGATATACCCTTATTGCCCAATTTTACACCACGTTCTCTGGCTTTACGTAGACCATCTTTGGTGCGGTCAGAAATGGCTTGTAGTTCCCATTCTGCCACATAGCCTAACATGAGGCAGAAGAATCGACCTGTTAGCGAGTCTGTTTCGATTTGTTCGTGGATGGATTGCAGGCGGATATGGTGGCTGGTCAAGTCTGAGATGATAGCAGACAGATGGAGCATCTTTCTGGTTAGGCGGTCTAGCTTATAGACTACAAAAGTGGTCTCTATACCGCTTTCAGCACAGGCTTTGGCTAGCCTGATAGCTTTTTGAAGTTGTGGGCGGTCTTGATGACCTCCCGATTCCTTTTCCATGTAGAGTCTGTCACAGAAGTGTAGGGCTTCTTTTTGCACTTCTAGCCCCAGTTCTTGCCGATTATCCCTCGAGCTCACACGAGCGTAGCCAATGACAACAGAGCCTTTTTCTTGGTATTGCTTGATGATTCTCTTCATATTTTCCTCCTTGTTCTACTATTGTAGCGGGGGTTGGTATAAAAGGTCTGATGAACATGTGATCATGGTTTGATAATCATTCCATTTTCCCCTAGCCAAGTCAAGAAAAAAATAGTATAATAAAAAACAAGCGGAGGTGGTGGAACGGCAGACACGCATGCTTCAGGCGCATGTGCCCATCGGGTGTGAGGGTTCAAATCCCTTCCTCCGCATGATAAACGAAAAACCCCAAGTCAGAGTTGATGACTTGGGGTGATACTTTATGCTAATTATTTGGCTTCAAATCATTTAAGTAATGTTATCCAGTTTTGCTTTGAATGCAAGATACGGGCTACAAAAACCTGATAGCCCTCTATGAAATAAAAAACGAGATAATGTTCTATCGGCATATAACGGTAGGGCTTTCCATCGGCAGTTAGGTTGCCAAATCCTCTGCTAGATACCAAGGGACAGACTTCAGGGAATAGCTCTAATATTTCCAAAGCCTTCAATATCAAATCAATTTTGCTAGCCGCTGCTTGTTGGCTGTAAAAATTGATCAGAATGTAATCATATATAGCCTGCAAATCCTGTTTGGCTCTATCAGAAATAACAAGCTCATATTTTTTCTTATCAGTCAAGACCAAATTCCTTTCTGACAGCCACGAGAGAACTTGTCTTACCTGCTAGAATATCCTGATGCCCTAACAAGATTTCTTTCTTTAACTCTTCAAAAGCAATCTTGTTGCTATCCTCCCTACTGTCTTTTGTGACAAATTCTTGGGCATCAATAGTACCTGTCGCAATTTTTCTCAAGGTCGCATTCAGCACATCTGAAACTGTCATGCTTTCTCCTGCTAATAGCTCCTTTGTTTGCTGATAATAAAATGAATCTGCCCTAAAGTTTACCTGTTGTGTTGCTCCCATTATTCCCAACTCCTTTGTATAGACGTTTTGTACATACAGTTTACCCCTTTTTCAGAAGTTGGTCAAGATATTCGCTAAATAACCCCAAGTCAAAGTTGATGACTTGGGGTCATTTTTATATCTTCTCACGCAATTTCCCATCACGCATTTCCAAAATCACATCAAACATGTCAAGGATGGCAGAGTCTGATTCATGCAAGATAGTAATGATAAGTTTGTCCTCCAGCTGCAAGAGCTTGGTCAAAACCTGCTTAGTCAGGGCAGGGTCTAAATGAGCGGTCGGTTCATCCAAGAGCAAGATCTCCTTACCACTCATCAAGGCACGGAGCAGGCACAGGACATTTTTCTCGCCTCCACTCAAGAGACTAGGATTACTTGCGGTCATCAATGTGTCCTGTAAACTCGCTGGCAAGCTCCTTAACAAGCCAAGCATGACATCTCTTCCCTTCTCATAGGTTCCAAAAACAGACACATTGCTTTCAAAATCAGTATGGTAAAGATTCTCAAACTGGCTGAGATAGAAGGCGGTAGCTGCTTCCATTTCATGCAAAACATCGTTTTCCAGATAGGAAACACTTCCTTTGTCCAGAGCCAGTTCTCCTGCCAACACTCGTAAAAAAGTGGATTTTCCGCTGGCTGACGGACCAATGATGGCATACTTTTTCTCCTTATCAAACCGATAGGAAAAATCTGCTACCGCTAATTCTCCCACATGATAGGCCACGTCCCTGACTTCTAAAGCTGTCACATTGGGATAGCTTGGCACTTGCTCAGACAAGACCTGACCAGCAAGATAACCTTCTAAATTGGCGACCGTTTCCTTGGTCGAATGGATATAATTGACATCCAAGAGGATATATTTCATAGGATAGATGAAATTTTCAACATAGCTAAAGGTTGCAATGGCAGCACCGATGGTCAACTCTTTTTGCAGCAAGAGATAGCCGACCAAGCCAAAAGCCGTTAATTGCACCAAAAACATGGAGAAGCCATTGACGACATTCGCCAGGGTCTTGAATTGCCCAAAGCGAAAACGGGCCTGTTCGCTTTCTTCTACTGACCGATGGTGGACACGGCTGATGGAACCGAAGGTTTCACTATTAACGCGGTTCTTAGCAGAAAAGAGGTCAGTCACCACCTGAAAATAGCCTTCCAAACTCTGTAAAAATGCCCGCTGACGCTGAGAAAGAGGACCCGAAATCCACTTGGGAATGAAAACCGCCAAGGCAGATGACAAAATAATGCCTACCGCAACCAGCGGATGAACAAAAAGAAAGAGGGAAACCGCATAGATGAACATGCTCAAACTAGAGCGGATAATGTCCATGAGGGGACTCAGGTAACTCTCCTCAATGGTTTCCAAATCGTTGTCAAAAATGGACAGATAGGCAGAGACATTCTTCTCTGAAAATTTGGCTAAAGGCTGTGATAACAAGCTGTTTGCCAGACCTTTTTTAGCCGTGACATAGAACCCCTGAGACACCTTCCACTCATAAACCTGGGAAATGTACTGAAAGACTGAATTGGCAATGATGGTCAAAGCGTAGGCCAACAAGAGCCAGACAAGTCCTGTCCAGCCCATCTGAAAAATATGGTCAAAAAGATACTTATTTAACTCAGGCAAAGCGACATTGGCCAAACTATATAAGATATGGAAAATCAACTGAATGGCAATAACAGACCTCAATTGATAGATGATTTTTTTCATAACTCCTCCTAGATAGGAACAATCTGACAAAAATTAATTGCTCTCCCCAATCCGTACCACCCCATCATAACGGCTAAGAACCTCATCAGATACACGGTGGGAAATATGAATGAGCGTCTTATCAGCTAGAGAGGTAAGGTAGGCTTCAATCACTGCATAGGTTTCCTGATCCAAGGCAGACAGACTTTCATCCAGCAACAAGACATCCTTATCTTGCAGCAAGGCACGAATCAAGAGTAGGCGCTGCTTTTGTCCGCCAGACAGTCCGCTATCATCACTAATTTCCTCGCTCAAAGAAGCATAACTTGGGAAACGACTATCAAGGTTCATGGTCTTAATGAGAAACATCAGCCTATCTTCTGAAACCTCCCGTCCCATGGTCAAGTTGTAAAGAACCGTATCATGGAAAAGGGTTCCCTCTTGTGGCAGATAGGCAATCTTGTCTTGAATGGCTTGGTAGGACAAGTCTGATAGAGAGGTTTTATCAAAGTAAATATCCCCTGCTTGCAGTTGGCTATTCTTGGTCAAAATAAGAGCCAAGGAAGATTTGCCAGAACCACTTTCCCCAAGAATTAAATACTTCTTGCCACGCTCAAACCTTACGGTCAGGTCTTCAAAGACCTGCTTCTCACCGATGGCATAACTAGCCTTGACCAGTTGAATACTCTGGAAAGCTGAAGCTAGTTCCTGCCCCTTCGTTTCTTGACCCCAAGTAGATAGCTCAAACTCTTGCTTCAATTTCTTAACGGCATGCCTATCCAAAAAGGCTGCCGCAATGCTATTTATGGGATCCACCAACTGCTCTGAAATGGTCAGAATAGCTGTCAAGCCACCGATGGTCAAGGCACCAGAAAAGACTTGAAAACCACCGATAAAGATAATCGAAAGCGTGGTCAGATAAAAGACCAAACCGACTAAGAGCCGCATGGTTACTGTCGTTCGATTGGCCTGATTGACCTTGTCATTGACTGCTTGATAGCGATCATTCAGTCCAGCTAAAACTTGCTGTCTTTGGCGGCTATTTTTCACTTGCAAATAACCCAGAAAGACATCTGAAACCCTTGTATTATAGACCTGCTGACTGTCCGAAATCGCCTCCTGATTGAGCCTTCTCCGTTTTTTAAACAAATAGGGAATCACAACTGGCAAGAATGAGATCAGAATCAAGAAAATAGCTGTCAGACCATCCAAGCTAAGAAGGGCCAAACTGGCAATGCCAAAGGTACAAGCACCTTGAAAAATCGTAAAGAAAGCGTCGTAATAATCTTCTTTCACCGTCTCCAAATCATTATTGAGCTGAGAAATATAGGCTCCTGCCCCCTGCTCAACAAACTGCCTAAAAGGTAAATCAAACATTTTCCCAATAAAGGTCGCCTGCAATTGGAAACCTACTTGATTGAGATAGCTGACATTGGCAATCTGACGAATGTATTCAAAGATCAGCATGACAAGGACAGTTAGCCCCATCAGCACAAAATAAGACACAAAGGCTTGTCTATCTCCAGCCGCAATAGCATCAATAATGTAGCGATATTGGTACAGAAAGCCAACATTGAGCAGGGCTACTGCAAAAATACAAGTTAAGGTTAGCCAAAAATTCCTCTTTTTCATTTCCCCTCCATCGTTTGATAGATTTCTAAGCAAACATTTGGTCGCTTTCATCTATATTATAGAATAGGAATTGGAGACGATTTTATTCGTCCCCTATATGCAACTATTTCTCGTTCGCTATTTTTTCAAGTATCGTTTCATACCAATCTGCTATATTCTGGCTATCGACCGCTCGTAAAAGTCCGATACACTTTCTCATCTCCAAAATAGCATTGGCACTTCCTGTTTTTCGATAATCATAAAAAGCCTTACCAAATTTAAATAAAATCCGTTCAAAAATTTCCGTTTCATCGAAAAACAGACCTTTGATGGTCTTTTCAAGAAAGATTGCGTCGGCAAGTTCCTTATGTTGAACGCTGACGAGATAGGCACTAAGTAAAATTTGAGAAACTGCCAATCGATGTAGTTTCATTTCACGATAAAACTGTGTACGACCAACTAGTTCCCTGCAAAAAAGCATCATAGTCTGGTGTTCTAATTCATCCATGGTATTGGCAAATAGCAAGAGCTCGTAATAACTCCAGTTGTCCACTTGAAATAAGTAATCCGTTAAAAAGGCTGTATCTTCTTTCGAAACAACTACTGTCTTATCTAAGTCGCTCAGTTTATACGCGATTAAAATAGCATTCAACCGATGAAACTCCCTACGAGAATCTCTTTCTGCTTTTGCTAATTGTTCAGACAAGATTTTCTTTATGGTTACAACATCTCTGATATAGATGGATTGTTTTAGTTGTTCCAAAATTCTAGTCAGCTCATCTTTTTTGAAATCCTGACTGGCATACACGAACTCGTCCACATCCACATTCATTTCTGCCAGCACACCAAATAATTTACTAACAGTAATGTCGGATTCCCCATTTTCAAACCGAGAAAGTTGAGAAGTAGAAATATGTCCCTTGGCGACCTCCGCCAAACTCTTCCCCTTTCCCTCTCTTATCAATTTTAATGTCCTACCAAAACGATTCATGCTTCACCTCTACACTCACGATTAAAAAATCATTTGTAAACATAATTATTATACCACAACTTCCCATGTTTGTGTGTGTTTTCACATAAAGAAAAAGAAGCTAGGCATAAAGTCCAATGTCATTAAGTTAAGCATTTAAACAATTAAAGGAACTATTCCCGTCCGAGCAATTGATGACCAAACGGGAATAGTTTTTGTATTTAGGGCGCACAAAAAGGATGTTTTTTAACCCAATTTTTCAACTATTATGTTACTCTATAAGTGAAGCTTACAGGTGCCTTGCTTTTTATCTTTCTTTGGAACGTTCGATTGGGTCGGATGATGGATAAATGTTTGGCAATGTAGGTTTCTAATTGGAAGGAAGTGAGTTTGTTTCTAAGAAATTTTCGACAGGCATAAACAGCGTCTGAAAAACAAATTTTATAAGCCTGTTTTAACTTTGATGTTTTAATAGCAACGTGTGAGGTTAGCCATTTACAAACATTAAAATTGATAAAGCGAGCGTAGATTTCTTGGAGAATCCCTTCCTTCTTTTTTGCATGAAAATGAGTCAGACCGATACTGTATTTTAGGTCACGAAAACTGGTCTCTATGCCCCATCTGTAGGCATAGAGCTCTTTTAATTTTTCTGGAGAATAATCGGTGTTTGTCACCAAAGTTTCAAAGAAACCTGGCTTGATTTCGAGACGCACCATTCGAAAATGAAGTTCGTAAAACTGAACTGGGTCGCTTTTTCGGCTAGAGCTTGGTAGAAAGTCAAAGGATGTGTGATTAGGTAAACAGCGATAGTGATTAGGAAAATTTTGATACTGTTGCTTCATCTCATTGGTCTGTTTCCGACAGATGTTTAGGTCAAATTTTTCATCAAAACAAGGGGTGTCAGGGAGGTTAAATCCTGATTTCATAGAATGATTCCCGTCACGAATACGAATAATATAGGACCAATTTCTTTCTTGGCAGTGAGCCATGACATTGTAGGATTCATACCCCCTATCCATTATTACCAGAGCTTGTTTGAAAGAAGAGTTCTTCATCATATCAATAAAAGCCGCACGTTCATCAACCTCTCGATTATCTTGGATCCGTAAATCATGATACATCTCTTGTTCGAGATTGTAGAGAGCATTAATATGAATGAGATTGTAAGGAGTGTGGTGTGGTCCAGTTTGAAAAGAGGTCGTTTTATCAAAACGATTTCTTGGTAGAATCACATCACTGCCATCAACAGCCAGGATAGGGAGATTATCAGAGATTGGAATTTTAGAAGTAATATCCCTAAAAAGTGTTTTAAAAGCTTGGTGTTTAATCTGATACCGTCGTTGAACAAAGGCAGATTGAGAGACAGGCAAATCTAAATCAAGTAGCTCTTTGGCTAAGGTATTACCACCCATGGTCAGTATGGCTTGAATCATGGTTTTCATCGTTAGCTGACTTTGCCGACTAAAATCTTTTTCAGGATGAAGCACAAACTGATTGGCACTAGAAACGATGTCGTTAATACTATCAAGTAAATGAGCTTTAATCTGATCTAGCATGACTTTTCCCCTTTTATTTTTAGTGTACCATAGAAAAAACTAACCTACCACAAAACGTGATAGGTTAGTTAACTTAATGACATTGGGCAAAAAGCCCCACCTCGCTTCCCAGGGTTCGTGTCAACATCTCAGCGCAGTGGTTGATTGGGTTTAACAGTCCAGTGGACTGTTAAAGGTTGGAGATAGTATTTGCGAAGCAAATCTCAGCAATTCGCATTTTACACTCCAAATCTGGCCTATACGACTGATGCGAATAGAGTTCGATTCATCTCCAACCTCAAACTGTCTCCCAGACAGTTTGAGCTGTGCAGGGGTGGGAGTGAAACAGTCTGGGAATAGACTGTTTCAGCTCAACAACTGGAAATAAGGACTTGTTGACGAACTCTTTATTGACCAGTCGAGTTCTTTCCCACTCCCTATTTTTATTCTGTCGTTTCAGTCGCTACTTTGAAAAAATCTTTGTATTTCAAAAGGTAGCCTTTTCCTGTGGATAGGTCATATTGGACCAGTTTGAGTTCTTCTGCAACTTTCGCATCCCGCTCAGCCTGTCCTACTCGGTCCTTATGAAGTACTTCTGTCAAGAGGGCATAGTAAGGACTGACCTTGTTATTGGTCGTCTCCAGCATCAGTGCATTCATGTCGCTAGAATTGACCAAATCATAATGGTAGTCTTCCGTTTCAAAATTACTCCACACGAAATAATCTGTCTTGTACTGCGCGCTTGGGTCCGTCACGAAGGCAGACTCTGGATACAAACCTGGTAGGTGGTCACCGTAAAAAACAACTGTCACTTTCTTATCCAAGGTCTTAAGCTGGTCTAGAAAATCTCTGGTTGCCTGATCCGTAAAGGACAGCAAACGAACATAGCTATTGAGGTTTTCATTTTCCTCAGCCGTGAAGCCTTCACCCGAAGCTGTAATACTTGCAGGCTCAGCAGAGTTCCACTGCACATGGTTTTGCATGGTAATGGCAGAAACGAATGTATTCGTTCCTGAACGTACCTGCTCCAAAATCAAGTCATAGGTCTTCTTGTCACTGACAAAATTCCCCTGATAATCCTCAGCCGTCACAGTAAGAGGATACTTGGCACTATTGAGAGTGTAGAATTGCTCAATCCCCAGCTGCTTATAGATAGAATTACGATTGTAACTAGTATCGAAGTAGGGGTGAATAGCCACACGGCTATCTGCAGGGTAGAGGTCGCTGATACTTGGCAACTTCTTCATATTTGGCGCCACATCCAGATAGACTGACGAAATAGAAGAATTATAATTGTAAAATGGCAAACCACTATAAACCTGAAACTCGATATTGGCAGTCCCACCACCATAGTGGTCGCTCTTCATCAAACCACTGGTAGTCTGACTCATGATGTACTCAATATTTGGAAGGACATTTTGACTTAGGGTCACACCGGGAATCCGACGCGGGTCAGCCAAACTCTCACTAAGAATGTAGATAACCGTCTGGTCAGTCAATTGACCTGTCCGTTCTGCATTGATTTCCTCAGCCAAGGCGGTATACTTCTTCACAATAGCCTTCATGGTCTTCTCAGAGTAATTCTCAGGCATTTCCATACTGGTCTTGCTGAGTTGCTGCAACCAGAGGAATGAAAGAGTGCGATAACGAGCCACAAAGGCGTAGCCCTTCCAGTCTACGTTCCGCCAGTTATTAACCTGAGAAAGAATAGGAATCCAGCCAGCAATCTTATGGTCTTTTTCATTGCGAATAGCCCAACCCATCCCTAAAATTAGGGATACGATGACTGAAACTCCTGCCAGCCTTTTCCAGATAGAAGCGACAATCCTTCCTTGGAAGTACTTCTTGTGAATACGTCGGTAGATAAACACAAGGAGGACTATAAAGACGAGCGATACCAAGACAACACGTAGACTGATAAAGCTGAGAATCATCCCCAAGTTCCCGACCCATTTGAAATCATTGGGGGTCAATGGCTCCGAACGGTAGCGGAATTTGAGAAAATTGGCCGTAACCAAAATGACGTTTAGACTAGCAATCACGGCAACAGATAAGATTTGGCGATTGATAACTAGGCTAATGATGACATTGAGGAAAAAGAGGCAGGCAATTTGGAAGACAATAGCCCCTGGAAAGAGGTGGCGTGTGAAATAAGAACCCGTTCCGCCAGCCATAGAAGCCTGATAACCGATATGCGACAACATAGCCAGAGCCAGACTGATAAAGAGCATACTGTGAACGTTGGTCCGATTGGCCTTAAACTCTACAAATGCCTTATGAAGATAGCGAAGAAAAATGTAAGTTCCTATAAAATGAATAGGTGCAAACAAGGGTGTCTGACTAAAGAACTCTACATAAGAGCCTTTCTCAACCAAACTCTCATAATGGCTATCTTTCCAGTAAGATATGGCGAGAGGACTGAGCGAGAGTAAGCTGGTCAAGAGCAAATAGCCATCTGGTACCAAGTGATTGGCTGACCACTGGCTTAATTTTTCTCGAATTCTCGTCTTCTTCCGCCACAAAAATGCCAATAATACAGGAAGAGCCAACATCAATAGAAGTTCAAATTGAAAGAGATTATTACGGAAAATATTCCAGGGTTGATACTTCTTGGCATTGAGCCGATAGACCAGGTTGACAAGATATAGAAAACCTAGAAAATAGCCGACATACTTGGCAAAGGTTTTGGTCTTGATAAACTGTTCGTACTTATTCAGCAGGACCAAGATATAAAAAGTAAAAATAAGATAGGCAAGCAAGGGCAGAGGAATAAACCAGAGCGGAAAAGATACACCGCTTAACAAAAGGGCCCGCCCCATCGCCAGCAAAACGGTCATAATCATAACTAGAATAAATTGCTTGCTTGCCTTGGGATTGATTTGTTTCATAACATTTCTCTCTTAGGAAAGGGTTGATTTTCGGTAAATAAAGCCGTAGTACATCGACCAGACTAGCCATCCAGTCAAGCTAATCACGATAACAGGCAGTAACCACCACTGTTGCTTGTAGGATAGGACAAGGGTATTCTGCCCTTTTTTGCTGGTAACCGTTGGCACACCGATTTCGGAAAGTTCCACATCCTCTCTATCTAAAACGGTGTCATTCAAAATAAGCTGACTATCTTGGTAAACAATAACTGGTACCGCAGTTTCTTCTGCTTCTGACGCCGTCCAAGTCACCACCAGCTGATTACCATCAACTTCTTTGGTAAATTCTTGATTTGGTAAAATCACTTGGTCACGGTAAGTGTAGTAAGTATTATCCGACTCCTCATTGGTCAGATGTCCAGTCTTTTCTGATAAATCTGGCACATAGTCAGGCGTGGATTTCTGAGCAATGTGGATAAATTCACCCAAGTCTTTGGAATGGAAAGAAGCCCGTAACTCTTCCGTCGTCCCGTACAAGGTCGTATGAATTCGTTTTTGCAGGAAGGTATCGCTATAGTAATGCCCATTGATTTCCTTATAACTCTGATTCCAGAGGAAACCAACCGAAACAAGCAAAGAAATAACAGTCAAACCAGAAAAGATTTTCTGCATTTTTTCTGACAAGCCTGAAACCTGTACCCCCACAACTGCCAACAACAAGGCATTGGCATATAGGAAGAAGCGGAAAGGAAATTGAATCAATTCGACAAGTGTAATTCCTTTTCCTGCAAACAACTGCCAAGGGAAGAGGTTGGTTGACAAGATTAAAAATACTGCGTAGGTCAAAGCAAGACCACCCAGAACCAGCGATTGTTTCTTCCAATTTTTCACCAAGAAATAGAGATAGATTCCAAAGAAAATTGGCAATGGATATGGATAGTAGAGAAAGGCCGTTTTGAGCCATGTTACGGTATTGAGGACAAATTTCTTGTTAACAAATGGTGGTACCAAAGTGTTGGTCGCGTTGATATAAATAAGCGGCAACCAGATGTTAATGGTCAGAAGTAAAAAAATTCCTACCGATAGAGCTACTTGCCCAATAATCTTCATTTTTTGGTCTGATTTCCACCAACCAATAAGGAAGAGTACACCATAGGCAATGACCAAGAACAAGGTCGATAGCATGTGAACCTGCAACATGAGCCCTACCGCTCCTGCCATGAGGAATATCGGTACTTTTTTAGTCTGTAGGAAACGGACTGCAGGGATTAAACAAAGCGGAAAGAGAGCCACTCCCCAGCTGGTAAATCCTTGGGTCGCCCACCAATACTGAATGGAGTAGGTCGTCACAAAGAAGAGAGACAAGAGAATAGAATGAGTATATTTGACCTTGACCTCACGCATGAGGAGATAGAGAGAGGTGGCACTCAGAGTTCCCAAGAGAAGATTGGATAAAATCTGATAGCGGAACCAGGTCCCACTCAAGAGTACCAAGGCGCCCTGTAGATAGGCAAAATAAGGCCCATAGAGAGCATTAACAATCCGTCCTGACTGCTGGTAACCATACAAACTGATAATATAGGAGAAATTGCCCTCCTTCATCTGCATAGCCGCATCATAGAAACGATTGTAGTGGAAAATCAAGTCCGCACCTGTCACCATTCCCTTGGTTAGCAAGTGGGGAACCAATAATAATAAAGAAAAGCCCACAAATAGGCCCAGGGCTACTAAATGGGGATGCTTTTTCAGCATAGTTTTTAACATATAGATACCTTCATAAAAAAAGAGGGAAACCCTCTCTTGTTTTTGTAAATATTCTGCCAATTTGCAGACAATATTTTTCAAAAGTTAGTCACATTTCAGTATAGCAAGCTTTCCACCCACTGTCAACGAACAAGGCAAACAGAAAAAAATTTTCCATTAAAATAAATATTGATTGCGGATTCCTCCACAATCAATACCTACTTATAAACCAACTTCTTGGAGGCTATCAGACAAACGTGCGAAGTCAGCCATAGAAAGTGCTTCTCCACGGACACTGGCTTCCAGCTCTGCCATGCCAAGTGCCTGCGTCAGCTTGTCCTTGACCTCGTCGGACTTGCCAAAATGGTTGGTCAGGTTATTCCACAGGGTCTTGCGGCGGTGCACAAAGCTGGCCTTGGACACTCGGAAGAAGAAATCTTCGTCCTTGACACTCACCAGGGGTTGCTCGCGGCGGACCATTTTAAGAATGGCGGAATCCACGTTTGGTGCGGGAACAAATACGGTGCGAGGAACGATGAAGGCCACCTTGGCAGTCATGTAGTACTGGACCGCAATGGACAGGCTACCGTAAGCCTTGGTGTTTGGCTCGGCAGAAATACGGTCGGCCACCTCTCGCTGCATCATGACCACGAACTCGCTGAAAGGAATCTTGCTCTCAATCAGGTGCATGAGGATAGGGGTGGTGATGTAGTAGGGCAGGTTGGCCACGACCTTGATAGGCAGGTCAGGATTTTTGAAATTCTGAATCTGGGTCTGCAGGTCGGTCTTCAAGATATCTTGGTTGACCACGGTCACATTGTCAAAGCGACCCAAGGTATCCGCCAAAATCGGAATCAAGCGATCATCAATCTCAAAGGCCATGACTTCGGCGGCATTTTCCGCCAAAAACTCGGTCAAGGCCCCGATTCCAGGCCCGATTTCGATGACATTGACATTCTGGTCAATCTCTGCCGTGTCCACAATCTTCTGTAAAATATTGGTATCGGTCAAAAAGTTCTGACCGAAGGATTTCTTAAAGGTAAACCCGTGGCGTTCAAGGACGGCCCGAGTAACGTTTTTGTCTGCGATTCTCATGTGTGTTCTTTCTATGAATTTTGTAAATTCAACAACTCTCCTAATCTACCTTTGTCAATATTTTTTGAGAAAAACATAAATTCCGTCCCCTTAGATTTATTGGCAACTGAATAATTAAGAGAATATTCTATATTATCAAAATCTGAGTATAATTCTTTTATCTCTGGACATAAATCATATGTGAGAATCCATTTTTTTTCTCTCATATGTGATGTTATAACTTCTTTTAAATCTACATGATTTTGATGAGAATAAAAATTAGTATATAGTGCCGAACCTTTGACATAATATGGTGGGTCAAAAAATGTTAGAGAATCTTTTGTTTTAGAAATTGACAACTTAATAAATTTCTCTGCATCCATATTATATAATCTAATTTGAGATCTATGACTAGCAATTAACCTTATTTTTTTAATCAACGACTCCTTATTAAACCTACAATCCAATTTATATACTCCAGATTGCTCTTTTCCACCAATAACACCTGCTTTTAAAATTCCTGAGCGATTCGTTCTATTTAAAAATAAGGTGGAAAAACCTAACTTTAACAAATCATCAATCTCTTTTTTTTGGACTTCGCGTTGCTTTTCCCATTCACTTATAGTGACACTTGTTTTCTCAATCATGTCAATTAATTCATCCGTATAATTTAATACAGAATACCAAAATGCATAAATAGCCTTGTCATAATCATTAACCATTATTTTCCTTACATCACCATTTATAAGTAATTTTAATGCTACACCGGCTCCCCCCATATAAGGTTCTATATATGTTCTACATTGATTTACCGCCACTAGCTCTTTAATATATTCGTAAACTTGAGTTTTCCCTCCAGGATACCTCAACGGAGTGTAGGTTATCATTATTTACCTCCATTTTATTCAATCGTTGGAAATCCATTTTCTTTCAATATTTGATTCATTTTTTTCAAAAACTCCAACTTGAAATTATCAAATATTTCTTTATTTTCTTTTATTAATAATCGTCTATATTTGTTAATCGTCCGACCATCTACTGAATTGTACCATTTTTTACACACGTCAGACTTATTATCTCTATAATTTCTAATATTAATCCCACAATCAATCATCGATTGTTTAAATTGCTCCTTTGTCTTGGATACTTCTTTAAAAAAGCTATCATCAGATTCTTTCTCTAGGATATAATTGACAATTTCTTTCTCAAAAGCAAAATTAGATTCTCTAATCGTAGGTATTTTTAGTATTTTATCAAAATTCCTATTGTTCAATTTTTTGTTATCTACATCACCATCAAATACAATCATTGACATCGAATCTTTTAATAATGCCGTTGCTTCTGTCGCTAATTTCTCTAAAAAAGGCCAACTGTTCCCATCTTTTGAAGGTGATAAATTAGCTTGAAACTCACATTTCCTAGCTAATTCGGTTCCTATAATTGCTTTAATTAAACCTACTGCTACATCATCTTCACATAATACTTTTATTTTTGTTAGATTACCCTTTTCTTCATTTTCTGTCAAAGTTAGCTCTCTTTTAGCATTTTTATACGAAGGGTTATGCCAAATCTCTAATCCTTTTTCATATGCTAATGTAATAAAATTAACCGCTATCTCATTTCTTTCAATTTCATGAGTCTTTTTCATGACTTCATCAATCAGGAATAATGAATGGGTATTGATAATTATCTGTACATTGTAATCTTTAGACCATTTATGTAAAAAATTAAACAGATTCAACTGAGAAATCGGATGTAAACTGGCTTCAAATTCATCAATCGATATCAGTCCTGTTAAGATTTTATTGTGTCCTCGATTAATATTTTCATCATATAATCGCATATAAGAAACTAAAATATTAACTATAGTACCTAAATTATCCTCTCCAGACGAGATAGAATCAATGTCATAATGAGAATTTTTAGGACCTATAGGTTGTTTTAAAACCGCTCCTGTAGCACTAGCATCAAATGTCTCAAAATCAGAAAATTCTTCCTTTAACAAAACTTTACCAAAAAAATCAGCAATAAACGTCTTTTCACTCTCAGTATAATTAGCCACATTATTATTTGAAATATTTGTCTCCACTAGTGGGAATAATCGTTTCAAATTTATGTAGGTTGAAGGTAACGTGAAATTCCCATCACCTTTCTGACTACCACTTACAACCACGCGATGTCTTTCATAATTTCCTGTTGTTGAATTATTACTTGGATACACTCGAACAGGTTCCCTCAATAGTTCTTTACTACCATCTTGGATAATTTCCAAATTAAGATCATATTCATATTTTTCAGTGTCTGTTTTCCCAGATAATTTAAATACCTGACTTAGTTGCGTCTTCAAACTATTATTAAATATATCTGTAAAATCCGTATTATACGGATGTGCAATCAATCCCATGATAGTTGATTTCATAGTTCCATTACGACCAGAAACAATTGTTATATTATCGGATAGAATAAACTCTTTATTTTCTATATTCCTAAACTTACGAATCAATATTCCCTTAACTTTACTGATTTTAACATCACTGTTATCAACAATCCCTAAGTCTTTTTTTGATCTGTATTCCATCATAGCTCCTTCAATAATTACATAATACAATAATAGTTATGTTTGCTCCAAACCACTCCAACTACTTGTGCAACTAATTTATAGCTTTCCCTACACAGCGAATTTTATCTTCTACATCTTTTATCTTTGTTTCTTTACTCTCACCCATAATGGTCCTTTAACGACAAGATATACAACTGGTCTGCTTCTACCATATAAATCAACCGATTCTCCGCATCAATCCGTCTCGACCAGGCACCCTGATAATCATACTTCAAAGGTTCTGGCTTGGCAATTCCTTCAAAAGGATGTCGTTGCATATCCTTGATAATCTTATTGATTCGCTTCAGTGTTTTCTTATCCTGACCCTGCCAATTAAGATAGTCTTCCCAAGCATCCTCTGTAAAATGAATTCCCATGTTAGTCTGCCTCTATCAGATTGCGTTCTTGGGTTTGTCCCGCTTTGACTTGAGCCATACCACGCAAGACTTTCTGAGATAGGTAGGCGTTCCGAGCAACAGCGAGGGTTTCTTGTAAACTATCCCACTCGCTCTTTGAGAGTACAACAATATCTTCCTCAGGATTTTTATTAACCACGACCAAAGGCTCAAACTCGTCATTGACCTTTTTCATGTAGTCCTTTAAGTGATTTCGAAAATGGGAATATACAATAGCTTCCATAAGCAATACCTCTTATCATTTCTAGGCTTACTATAGCATAGAAAAAAAGAGTTGTCAAACTTATTGTACAACTCTTTATCGATTCTCCACCTTCCACTCACCGTCTTCAAACCAGAAAAAATTCTCCGTCAGCTGTGGCTGTTCAAAGATTTCCAACATAGCTTCAAAACCGTCTGCCAGCTGAACATTCTTCAGGTCGCACGATCAATCCAAAAGACTTCTCCCTCATCAGAAGATTGGAGAACTCCTGAAAAATGGCTGGTTTTGTAGCAAAATACCAGATAGCGATAATGGTCAGTAGGATCCGTCCAGTTTTGAATGCCGCAGAGTTCAAGATTGGATACCGTCAAGCCTGTTTCTTCTTTGACCTCACGGATGACGGAGGAAATGATACTCTCGCCACGTTCAACATTACCACCAGGAAACGTGACTCCAGGCCACTTTTCAGATTTCCTATCCTGGACCAATACCTGCTGACCATCTGTAATCATACACATATTGGTTAGGATGACTTGTTCTGTCCTACTCATACTCTCTCACTTCAACAACTTGACATAATCACTCTTGGTCGCAAAAAGGTGACCAACTCGCACTTCATTTTCTACCACGCGATAGAGGGCAATGTAGTCTTTTCCAATGACATAGCCTCGGGTCAGATGAGGCGGGTCTATCTGTTTACCAAAACGGTTATCGGCGTTAAAGCCACGTTCAGGAAAAATTTGCAAACTCTCCAATGCTTCGACAATCATCCCGATTCGTCTTTTGGCAATTTCTTCTGAGAACTGTTCCGAGAAATAGGCGTAAATAACTGCCAATTCCTTCTCCACTGCTGGAGCAAGCATCACTGAATATGACTCAAATTCCATACTTCTCTTTGACACTTTCTAGGCTGATCCCTTGACCTGCCTCAATCGCCTGTTGGTTTTCCTGTATTTCCTTCTGAAGCTGTAAAAATAACTCTTCTCTTTCCAATTCCTCTTCAGTCAGAATTGGCAACTCATTTTTTACAGCAATGTTTTGCAAAAAGAGATTGAAACCAGCCGTCAAATCCAACTGGTTCATAGCAAATATTTCCTTGGCTTTTTCCAAAAGTCTGGAGTCAGTTTTAAAATTTACTTGGGCATCTTTTTTTATAGTTATCAATCTAGTCCGCCTCCTAGTTTTCTATATTGTAACATGAATATATCTCAGTAGCAATCTTCAAAAAAGCAGAAATAGTAATATTTCCGCTCTAGATTCCCTATCTCCCCAAATCATCAAAATAATAGAGATTCAAAAATTCTTCCTCAGTAACAGGACGTTCAAAATTGTAAAACCAGCGATAGACTTCCACGGCTGGGCCATCAAACTCTACCCTGTCGTCCATTTCTTGCACACCGGCAATATGAAACAAACGGCTCTGCTTCCAAATACCATCCGCATTGACATAGCCATCTTCAACTAAACCACGCAAATAGTCTGCTAGTTTGTTCTTATCAACCTGCTCATCCTCCCAAACAAGGACATCAGCCGGCAGCAAGTAGGTCACTTCTTCATAAGATGAATAATTTTCATAAGAAGGTTCAAACTCGTTTTTAACCAAGCACTTAACAGCGTAGACCCTATCCATGATAGCTCTCCATAGCCTCTTCCACTTCCGCCAGACCAATCCCAAACAGCTCCAAGCGTCTGAGCAGTTGCTTGCCGTTGCAGTAGCCGATACGGAGCTTTTCTCCCAGATACTCTCTCCTCTTGCGACTGTCACCGCCCATAAGAAGGCCTAGACGCATCAGGTCTGACTTGCTGATATCAAAGTTATTTTCATCATCATAATAGCCACGCAGGCCTGCAAGGGCCTTTTCCAAGTCTTCAAAGCTGGCGTGCTCAATGCCCAAGGACCGCCCTTTTGTCTTGGACTTAGGTGTAGCCTCGTCCCGCTGTAAGAAAGCGTGTTTGACCGTGGGAATGGCCTGCATAATGATCTTTCGAATCCGCTCGCCATTGTAGTCTGGGTCAGTAAAGACAATGACGCCTCGCAGGTCATGGAGTTTCTCGATGCGTTCCAAGTCATCGTCTGATATGGCAGAGCCTCTGGTTTCGTAGGTATCCACCTCGTAAAACCGCTTCAAGTTTGCCGTATCATCCTTGCCCTCGACAACGAGGACTTCTTGTATCTTAATTTTCTGAGTCAATTCTGAACAAGCTCCTTGCATTCTCGTAGGTCGCTTTCGCCACTTCTTCGACCGACTGGTTGCGAAGCTGGGCCAGCATTTCCACCACATATCTGGTGTAGCCGGTGCGATTTTCCCGACCCCGCTTGGGAACAGGCGCTAAGTAGGGTGCGTCCGTCTCGACCAGGATTTTTTCTAGGGGCAATGCTTGCGCCGCTTCCTGAAGTTCGACAGCTTTTTTGAAGGTCACCACTCCCGAGAAGGAGATGTGCATGCCCAGGTCCATGAAGGCCTGAGCCTCCTCCAGAGTGCCAGAGAAGGAATGCATGATGCCTCCGCGTAGACCGACGCCGACTTCCTTGATGAGCTGGTAAGTATCTTCCAAAGCATCACGCGTATGAACCACAAAGGGTAAATCCAACTGCTTGGCCAGCTCCATCTGCCGCTTGAAGACACGGGCCTGGGTTTCCTTATCTGCCGTCATCCAGTAGTAATCCAGTCCAATCTCTCCCAGGGCAATGACCTTGGGATGCTGGAGAGCCTTGAGTAGATAACATTCAACTTCCTCGTCATAAGTGCCAGCCTCTGTCGGATGCCAACCCAATGTCAGATAGATTTCAGGATGCTGATCAGCAAGCTCCATAGCCTTGTCAATGGTTGCTCGGTCAAAACCGACAACGTTGTGGAGAGTGACCCCCATTTCCTTGGCAAAGTCTAATTCTTCTTGGACCCGACCGTCAAACTGCTCTACGTTGAGGTGGGTATGTGTATCAAAAATTTGTATCATCGTTCCATCACTTTCTTTCCTACTATTGTAACATATTTCAGAAGATTCTTATGAGAAGAAAAAAACCAGCAGACTCGAGTTTCTGCTGGCTTCTCTTTTCATCTTCTTATGCTACTGTAAGAACTTTACGTCCCTTACGGCGACGAGCAGCTAACACGCGACGGCCGTTTTTAGTTGCCATACGGCTACGGAAACCGTGTTTACGCGCGCGACGGATTTTACTTGGTTGAAAAGTACGTTTCACGATGAATACCTCCTCTTAGATTCTTGTATTCGTTTAGCCGGCTAGTTTTGATCAGTTACTAAACATACCAAACTATTTTATATAAATTCTGTTCGTTTGTCAAGCTATTCTGCCATACTTTTAGGAAAGAATCAGAAAATCATTGAAAAAAGAGGACTAGCCTCTTTTTAATCATGATTCCCTTCAATATCTACGACGACATATCGGTTCGGCTCGCTGCCTTCTGAATAGCTTGTCAAACCATCCATTTTAGAGATAATGCGGTGGATAATTTTACGCTCACTACTTGACATCGGATCTGTATGGTAGGCTTCCTGCTCTGCCAAAACACGTTCTGCCAATTTTTGTGCGTAGCCTTGAAGAACCTCTGCGCGGTGTTCTACATAATCATTCACATTGATTGTGATATAGAAATTACGCTCATAACGGTTGTATAAGAAGTTCTGAGCCAAAAGTTGCAAGGCCTTTAAGACTTTTCCGTGATAACCGATAACACGACCTGGTTCATTGGTATCCACTTGAATATTGATTGTACGGCGATTATGACTTGTATCAATACGCGCCTCAACATCCATATCATCCAGAATTTCTTGTACATAAGCTGTCACTTCCGAAACAACTTGTTCAATATCATACTGGGGCTCAATCTTAATATCTAAATCAGCAAAATTATCTGCTTGATTTTCTGAGACGACTTCTTGATTTACGTCTTCCTTAGCAGATGTTGTTGCCTCTGTAGTAGTTAGTAAATCCTCTGAAAGAATTTCAATCCGACCTGTTTCTTCCAAAATCGTTGTCGCTTCTTTTTCATTTTTCAAGATCTGCGCTTTAATATCATCATCAAGCGTTTGACCAGACTTTTCAAATTCTTTCACCGCTGCAACAACTTTCCCAAGGTCAATTGTAGCTTCTGACACACTCTTCACTGGTTCATTGAGGTCATTGATTTCATCTGGAACGCCACGAACTGCTTTCTGATTAGCCTTAACAACCGTTGTTTCATTGATGACATCAATATCCACAATCGCTGGCTTTCTACCGAAACCAAGGAAACCTTTTTTCTCACGCGCAACCACAGTAATATGTGCTTTTTTTCGAGGAATATTTAGCTCTACCAAGCCATTCTGGATGGCCTCTTCAACACTTGCTCCTGTAAATTTCATCTTCTCTCTCCTAGTTTTCCTATTTCTTTTTCTGTGCTTTTTTCTGTGCCCGTCGGATTTTTGCCTGACGCTCTTTTTCCGCATCAATTTTCGCTTGACGCTCTGCTATTATTTTAAAAGGATTATTGAACACCAAGGTTTGAGCAACCTGATAGGCATTTGACACTGTCCAATACAAAGCCACCCCACTAGCAGCTGCCACAGCAAAGAAAAAAATCACCACGGGCATGGCATAGGTCATAATTGTCATAGCCATATTCTTCTCAATTGCTGATTTATTGGTCAACCATGAGCTGAGGAATGTAAACACTGCAGCCATAATCGGCAAAATAAAGAGCGGATCCGGCTCCCCAAGATTTAACCAAAGGAAGTGACCTACTTTCAAGGCTTCAACACGCGTCAGAGCTTGAAAGAGGGCCAAAAGGATTGGCATTTGAATAAAGAGCGGAATCATGGACGCTCTCATGCTGACGCCATTCTCTTTATAGAGAGCTTGCGTTGCTTCATAGAGCTGCTGGCGACTTTCCATATCCGTTCCTGGATACTCCGCTTGCAACTTTTTCAGCTTAGGTTGAAGCTCCTGCATCTTCCGTGAGGAATTCATCTGTATTTGGAACAACGGCAACAGAAGGGTTCGAATTAAAATGGTAAAAAGTATAATACCGATTCCAATTTGACCGTTGATAGATAGGAACTGAATAATGCTGGCAAACCAGTAAATTAATCTATCCCACGCATCTGTAGATTGACTGGTCACTGGCCCTGTTCCGCAGGCTGTTAAAACAATTAGAGATGCTACCAGTAGACCTGCCCATTTAACTTTCTTTTTCAATCACAACACCTTCCTGGTATAGTTTAGCTAGTTTCAAAACATGGATGAGGTTTTGCTTCATTTCTTGATAGGACAATTCCTCTACACCTTTTCGAGCAATGATAACAAAGTCATCTGCTACCAGTTGATGTTGGCATTCAATTAAGATGTGACGAATCCTGCGCTTAATCCTATTTCGCATGACAGCGTTTCCCAATTTTTTGCTGACAGATAGCCCTACTCGAAAATGCTTCTGTTCCCCAGCTAAATGATAGACAACAAACTTTCGGTTAGCTACATTGTTTCCTTTTGTAAAAATGTCATTAAAATCTCGTTCACGCTTGACACGATAGCTTTTTTTCAAACTGCCACTCCATCTTTCAAAATTACTTCTATTATACCATAAAATTCAAAAAAACCAATAAACATACCGTTTAGAGGCCTTTCGAAGCGATTATTTGTGCTTTTGCTTGCTGAATTTGCTGACGAATGGATTCAAATCCAGTTCCACCTAGCGAATTTCTGCGTGAAACGGCTGTTTCCGATTCTAGAGCTGTATAAATATCCGGTCCAATGACAGGCGACAACTCTTGATAACGTTCCAAAGGAACATCTTGTAAATAATAGCCTGCCTTGCTGCATTCTAATACCAATTTACCTACAATCTCATGCGCCTGGCGGAAGGGTAAGCCCTTGCTGGCCAGATAATCTGCCAACTCTGTCGCATTTGAAAAGTCCTTCTCTGTCGATTGAGCCATCCTTTCCTTATGGACTGTCATAGATTGCAACATCCCTGCCAAAATATCGATAGATACTAAAATCGTTTCCGCACTATCAAACATGCCTTCCTTGTCCTCTTGCAAGTCCTTGTTATAGGTTAAAGGCAGGGATTTCATGACTGTCAGTAGGCCAACTAAGTTCCCATAAACTCTACCAGTTTTCCCCCGAATCAGCTCAGCCATATCTGGATTTTTCTTCTGAGGCATGATGGAAGAACCTGTTGAAAAGGTATCGGATAGGGTGACAAATTGGTATTCATGTGAACACCAGTTAATGATTTCTTCACACAAACGCGACATGTGCATCATGAGAATGCTGGCATTGGAGAGGAATTCCAGTATAAAATCACGGTCAGAAACGGCATCAAGAGAATTACTATAGGGCTTAGCAAATCCCATCAAATCAGACGTCATCTGACGGTCAATCGGAAAGGTTGTCCCTGCCAAGGCCGCCGCACCAAGTGGGGATACATCTGTATGCTGCATGTTGAATGCAAAGCGCTCACTGTCTCGGCTGAACATGTTGTAATAGGCTAACAAGTGCTGAGCAAAACTAATAGGCTGGGCATGTTGCAAGTGGGTATAGCCGGGCATGATGGTTTCCACATGCTCCTGTGCAAGGTCTACTAAAATCTGACGTAGGTTGGCTAATTTGTCTACAACTTGAAAGAGTGTATCCTTCAGATAAAGGTGCATATCCGTTGCTACTTGATCGTTACGAGAACGAGCTGTGTGGAGTTTACCTGCAACTGAGCCTATTTTATCCGTCAATAGACTTTCGATATTCATGTGAATGTCTTCGTTACGAACATCAAACACTAACTTGCCAGCCTCATAGCCTGCTAACAATTCTTCCAGACCAGTTTGAATAGCCTGAGCTTCTTCTTGATTGATAATCCCTGTGGCTCCGAGCATCTTGACATGGGCTAAAGAACCCTGAATATCATACTTGGCCAGTTTTTGATCAAATCGGATGGAAGCTCCGAATTCTTCTACCCATTCCTCAAGACTGGCTTCAAAGCGACCGCCCCATAATTTCTTTGCTTCCATACACTCCTACTTTCTAGTCTTTCTTATGAATTTCTGCATTGACCTTGGTTGGCAAGCCCCAAAGCTTGATGAAACCAACTGCTGCATCTTGGTCAAAGGTATCTGCACTGGTATAGGTTGCCAAATCTTCGTCATAAAGTGAATTTGGAGATTTCCGAGCGACAACTTTAGCTGTTCCCTTATACAATTTCACTTTTGCTGTACCATTCACGACTGATTGAGTTGCTTGTAAATATGCTTTTAATGCCTGAGTAGCTGGATTGAACCACAAACCATTGTAAATCAAGTTAGAGAGTTCATTTGAAACAATCGGTTTGAAATGCGATACTTCGCGCACCAAGGTCAAATCTTCAATTTCCTTATGAGCAGTCAAAAGGGTAATGGCTCCTGGACACTCATAAATTTCACGCGATTTGATTCCGACCAAACGATTTTCCACATGGTCAATCCGGCCTACACCATGCTTACCAGCAATGACATTGAGTTTTTGGATGAGATTAGCAAGACTTAACTCTTCACCATTTACAGCAACGGGTACGCCCGCCTGAAACTCAATATCGACATACTCAGGAGTATCTGGTGCATTTTCTGGTGCAGTTGTAATACCAAAAGCATCTTCTGGCGCTTCATTCCATGGATTTTCTAAAACTCCGCACTCATTGGCACGGCCCCAAAGATTTTGGTCAACGGAATAAGGGCTATCCAAATCTGCTGGGACTGGTACACCATTTTCCTTGGCGAAGATGATTTCTTCTTCACGCGCCCATTTCCATTCCCGAACAGGGGCTACAACTTTCAAAGTTGGGTCCAGGGCTGCAATGGCTACCTCAAACCGCACCTGGTCATTTCCCTTACCAGTACAGCCGTGGGCGATAGTGGTTGCTCCTGTCTTATGAGCCATTTCCACCAACTTTTTGGAAATCAAGGGCCGACTGAGAGCTGATACCAGCGGATATTTTTGCTCATAATAGGCATGAGCTTGCAGGGCTGGTAGGACATATTCTTGGGCGAATTCTTCTTTTACATCCAATACATGGGACTCAATGGCACCAATGGACAGTGCTTTATCATGAATGAAGTCAAGATCTTTCCCCTCACCTACATCCATACAAACCGCAATCACATCATAGTCTTTTTTCAACCAAGCAATCGCAACTGAAGTATCAAGTCCACCAGAATAGGCTAAAATCAATTTTTCTTTTGTCATAAGCAATCTCATTTCTTTTTATTTTTATAAAACTTAGTGACTATTATAGTGTATATTTATACTTTTTGCAACATAAATATACAAAAAATTGAATTTTTTTTGTATATTTTCAATATTGATTTGAAAATAAGCAAATGAAAGAGGCGACTGACGTCAGCTTTCTAGCTCAGTAATCCTCCAATCAATCCTCCAATCATTCCAATACGCAAATACCCGCAAGATACTTGTCTAACACTTCCATGTGTGCTATACTGAATAACTACAAAATTGACAGGAGAATGAAATGGAAATCTGGAACGCCTACACAGCCGACGGTCAGCTGACCGACCACACTCTCACACGCGGAGAAGCCATTCCCAATGGCCTCTACCACCTGGTCGTCGAGTGCATCATCCGCCACCGCGATGGCAGCACCCTCTTCATGAAACGCGACAGCACCAAGCCCTCCTACCCTGACTATTATGAAGCGACAGCAGGAGGTTCAGCTTTGTTTGGGGAAATAGCAGAGCAGGCTATTTTACGCGAAGTCCGCGAAGAGACAGGAATTGAACTAACAGCTGACCAACTCCGCCACCATACACATTTTGTCGCCCATGATGACCAGTGTATCTTCCGCTGCTACTGGGCCGAAGCCAATTGGGACAAAGCTGCTATCCAACTCCAAGCCGAAGAAACCAGCAACTATATCTGGGTCCCACAAGAAAAACTAAAAGAGTTTCTTGAGAATGAGTTGGTTATTCCTAGGCAGAAAGACTATGTGGAGAGGCTGTTTTTAGAACAAGAACAGGGCAAGAGCGAGAATGCTACTCAGTAAAACATGAGATAAAAAGTGACTGAGACGATTTCTCCCAAAAAGAATGCGACCACCTAAGACACGCACACCGCAAGCCAAGATTAAACTGAAAATAAATCCCCAAACTGTCTGCCAGTCCAACAAACTGAGCAATACTGGGCAAGCATATAAAACCAGTAACCAGCTAGGAAGTTGCTTGCGATAAACCCAAGCAGATACAGGCAGTAGCCCCAAGTAGAGCACAATCAAGCATTTAACAACAATAATCATATAGAACTCCTTTCCCCACCAATTTATCATGAGGGGCTAAGCCCCTGTCAAGAGGACATTATGAAAACAGGACAAGTTATGCAACAATTTGGTATCAAACGTGATACGCTTCGTTTCTACACAGAACAAGGACTCTTACAACCGCAACTGATTGACGGCAATTACTACTGGAACGAAGAAGAAATCAACAACCTAGAAAATATCCTAGGACTTCGCCAATTAGGTTTGTCCGTCAAAGCCATTATCCGCATCAAGGAACTACATGACACCAAATGCGGCAGTCTCGAACAGCTAAAAGAAAACAAACAGGTCATACTGGATGAAATTGCCGACCGTGAAAAACAAATCCTCCTGCTCCAAGAACAGAAGGAAAATCTAGAAAATCTACTCCAGCAGATTGAGGAAAAATTACAGAATCTATAACAAAATCCCCGTCGTCACTGAATAGGACAGTGGGGATACTTTTATTTCAAACCTGCAACTAGGTCAGCAATATCGGCTGGTCGGGTGCGGCAGCAGCCTCCAACTACCTTGGCACCCAGTTTGTGCCATTCAAGTGTGTTGTCCAGAAGAGAATGGCTGTCGTCTGCTTTTTCCTTCCAAGTTTGAGTGGCTCCATCATAGACTTCTCCAGAATTTGGATAGGTCACAAATGGTTTATCCATTTTTTCTCTCAACTTGCTAAGGAAAGCTGAGTACAGCGAGGGAGCCGTACAGTTAAGACCAACCGCCAAAATCTGCTCATTGCTGTTGACCAGCTCTGCTATTTTTTCAATAGACGTTCCGTCAGAAATCGACTGACCGTCTTGTGAGGTGAAACTGATATAGGCTTCAGCCTCTGGAAAATCCTCTGCCAGCAACTCTACCAAAGCCTGTGCTTCAAGAACATTGGGAATGGTTTCCAAAGCTAAGAGTTCCGCTCCCTGTTCTAAGAGGAGTTCGATTCTGCGACGGTGGAAATCTTTTAACTCTGACAGACTAATGTTGCCATATTCACCCGTATATTCAGCACCGTTGGCCAAATAAGCCGCGTAGGGACCCACGTCACCTGAAATGAGAGGATAGGTTCGTTGTGCTTTCTCTGTTTCAGACAATTCTGCCCAAACCTCATCCCGCGCTTCCTTCGCCAAATCAACGGTCAAGCGAATGAGGTTCTCTGCCTCTGCTTGTGACAAACCAACTTCTGCTAATCCTTCAAAGGTCGCCTGATAGGTTGAAGTCGTCACCAAATCTGCTCCAGCTAGAATATAGTCCTTATGAATATCCTTGATGTACTGGGGATTTTCCAATAGATACTTGGCAGACCAGAGCTTGCCCGATACATCATGACCTCGAAACTCTAATTCTGTTCCCAGAGCACCATGCAAGATGACAAACTCTTGATTTTCTAATAATTCCTTAAAACGACCCATTATAGAACCTCCTACCACTTTTTAAAGCGAATGTAGTGATAAATATAGCAGCCAATCATGAATGGCACACCAAAGTAAAGACCGGCACGCTGTGAAGGATCCCAACCGATTCCGATGATGGAAATAACCAGCAAAATGACGGTAATCCATGGCAAGGTCGGTGAAAATGGTGTCTTATATTCCAATTCATCTACACTATGAGTTTTCAAAAATTCACGACGGAAACCGATTTGTGCCAATGGAATGGCCAACCAAGCAATCACAACTGCAAAACTAGCAATGGAAACCAGAGCAAGGAAGATGGTATCTTCTGCATAAATTGATGCAATCAAAGCGATAACAACACCAATCATGGACAGAATCATGCCCCGCATTGGAACACCGTGCTTGTTAATCTTGACTAATTCCTTGCTGATCATGCCTTCATTAGCCAAAGACCAAAGCATACGGCTTGAAGCGTATAGCCCTGATGTAGAGGCCGATAAAATAGCCGTCAAGATAATGAAGTTCATAATATCTGCAGCGTAAGGAAAACCGATTTTATCCAATACAAGTACGAATGGCGCTTCTGTCACACCTGCTTCTGACATAGGAAGTAGAGATGCCAAAACAACAATTGTCAAGACAAAGAAGATAACTAAAAGACCAATTGTTGATTTAATAGCTTGCGGTACAGCTTTTTGGGGATTATCTGTCTCCCCTGCCGCAATTCCGATCATTTCCACACCTGAAAAGGCATAGTTAACCGACAGCATAACTGAAATCAACCCAACTAGGCCGTTAGGAAGTAAGCCTTGTGCTGTAATATTAGTAAAGAGCGGCGCAGCATTGGTTCCCTCAAATGGCAAAATACCAAAAATAGCCAAAGTCCCAAGCACAATAAAAGCTGCAATAGCATAAACCTTGATTGACGACAACGCATCCTCCGCCTTGGCAAACCAACCAACAGAAAGGGTATTTAGCCCAAAGACAATAACTGCAAAAATCGTCGCAAAAATCCAAATCGGTACACTAGGAAACCAGCGTTGCATGAGCTGGGCTGCCCCAACAAACTGTGAAGCTAGCGCAACGACCCAGCAAAGCCAATACATCCAGGCCACCATAAAGCCTGTTCCAGGACTGATGAACTTGGTGGCATAAGTGTGAAAAGAACCTGTCACCGGCATGGCTACCGAAAGCTCACCAAGTGAGAACATGACCAGATAGACCATGACAGCTCCGAAAAGATAAGCCGCAACAGCTCCAAAAGGCCCAGCCTGTGCAATGGTATAGCCTGAACTCAAGAACAAACCTGTCCCGATAACCCCACCGATAGATAACATCTGCAAATGACGACTGTTCATCTCGCGGTTAAAGGTCCCTTGATTTTCAAAATTATGATTTTCCATATACTCTCCTAAATTCTTGTGATTATTCTATCATATCATGGATTTTCAGAAACTGGTTATATCGTTTTCAAGTTTGTTTATATAGTTTTAAGTTATAACAAATCCCCACTATCACAGGACAGCGGGGATTTTTTCATTACAAACTCTTCAACATATTATCAATATGCTGGATAGATTTTTCACGGCCGAGCAGGTAAATGGTATTTGGCAACTCAGGTCCATGCATTTCGCCCGAAACGGCGATACGAATTGGCATGAAGAGGTTTTTGCCCTTGATGCCTGTTTCTTTTTGAACAGCCTTGATTTGCGGGAAGATATTATCTGGTTGGAAATCTTCGTCCGTCATAGCTTCCAATTTTTCCTTAAGAGCATTGAGGACAGTCGGAACAGTCTCACCTGCCATCACTTCTTTTTCTTCCGCAGTCAATTCTGGGAAATCTGAGAAGAAGAGGTCTGTCAAACCAACGATTTCATCCGCAGATGACATCTGTGGCTTGTAAAGTTCCACCAATTTTTCTGCCTTGTCTGTCAAGCGCCCCGCTTCTTCCAAGAATGGTTTAGCAAGGTTGAAAATAGTTTCTAAATCAGCATTTTTGATGTACTCATTGCCCATCCAAGCCAACTTTTTCGGATCGAAGGAAGCTGGTGACTTGCTGAGGCGTTTTTCATCAAAGAGTTGGATAATCTCATCTTTGGAGAAGATTTCTTCCTCACCACCAGGAGTCCAGCCCAAAAGCGTGATAAAGTTGAAAACAGCTTCTGGCAGGTAGCCTTTTTTGCGGTAATCTTCGATAAAGGCAAGGGTATTGGTGTCACGTTTAGACAACTTTTTACCCGTTGCAGAGTTGATAATCAAGGTCATGTGACCAAATTCTGGCGCTTCCCAACCAAGTGCTTCATAGACCATGAGCTGCTTGGGTGTATTGGCAATGTGGTCGTCCCCACGGATAACGTGCGAGATTTTCATCAAATGATCATCAATAACCACGGCAAAGTTGTAGGTTGGATAGCCGTCACGTTTTTGGATAACCCAGTCACCACCTATGTTGCCACCTTCAAACTCGATCTCACCCTTAACCATGTCATTCCACTTGTAGATACCAGCTTCGTTGACAGCCAAGCGGACAGTTGGGACAATGCCAGCCGCCTCACGCTCTGCGATATAGGCAGTTTTTTCATTCTCAGACATGCCCAGGTATTCATTGATATAGCGAGGTGTTTCACCAGCCGCTTCCTGACGCTCACGCTCCGCCGCCAACTCTTCTTCTGTCACATAAGACTTGTAGGCCTTGCCTTCTGCCAAGAGCTGATCAACATACTTTTGGTAAATATCCAAACGCTCAGACTGACGGTAGTTCTCATGGGTTTCTGGACTCTCATCCCAATCAATGCCCAACCAACGCAGGTTTTCCAGCTGAGAACGCTCACCGTCTTCTACGTGGCGTTTGCGGTCTGTGTCCTCGATACGAATGAGGAAAGTACCGCCATGATGACGAGCAAAAAGATAGTTAAACAATGCTGTACGGGCATTTCCGATATGTAAAAGTCCTGTTGGACTTGGTGCGTAACGCACACGAATTGGTTTAGTCATGTTTCTCTCCTGTAAAATTTTCATACTCAATGAAAATCGAAATCAGACTAGGCGATGCAGACGAAGATAGAACTGAAGTTCATCAAGTCAAGTCAACGACGTCTGAATTTGATTTTCGAAGAGTAGCAATCAAGAACATTATAGCATAGATATGCATAAGAAAACAGAAAAATCAGCCTAAGCAGACTGATTTTGAGGTGTTTTTTGGTTGCGTGCCAGCCAGTAGAGGACGTATAGGACCAAGATGCCAGTTGCCGTTAGGAAAAATCCGCTAATCTGATTGACAGTCAAGATTAAGACCAAACCCGAAACCAGTAGTCGAGTAAAGGCTTGACCTAGCATAAAATAGGTCGATACCGCTCCGCCGATGGTCGCCAACTGCTCCTCTGGCATGGAGTTAACAAACTTAGCGTTAAATTTAGGTCCACTAGCTCCAGAACTAATTCCCATTGTAGTAAGGAAGAAGAAAATAATTGGCAGTTGATGTAGCAACATTCCGACAAAAACGCCAAGAAGAGAGAAAGTGGCTGCCACTTCCAGCGTCACCATGCTGGTCTTTTTGAAGAGGCTAAAGACCAAGGTCGATCCCAAGATATTGCCAACAAAGAAGATTAGAATGGTCAGGGCAAGGGTTGTTTCAACATTAAGGAAGACAAGGCCTGGGTCTTCGCTAATCAGCAAGACCAGAATAGGATAGAGAATAGCTCCACAGGCGTTGATAAGAGGGTTGGTAATCAAGACCAGGCGGAACTCGGGTATCTTGCGCAGCTCCACGATGGCTTGCTTGAAGGAAGCTAGAATGCCTGGTCCCTTGGTTTTTTGCTCAGTATGGCTCGGCTGCTCTGCTATTTTCAAAGGCTGCTCCGTCAGGAGTTTGCGAAAGACTGGTGTCAGCAGCTGCATGATAAGAAGGGCGGCTAAAAAGGTTCCGGCGTTGAGAAAGGCCAGGTTTTGGTAGGAGAGGAGGCCGACCAAGAGGGCAGAGAGGGCCTGAAAGGCGATGTTGAGGAGGCTGGTCACGGTCTGGCGAAAGGCCGAGTACTGCTCCCGCTCTTCCTTGGGCGCTACGCGTAATCCCAGAGGTGTATAGAGGCCATTTTCATAGAAGCCAGCGAAGTCTGCAAAGACATTGAAAGTTGCAGCCACTACGACAATCCAGAGGGCTGGCTCAAAGCCCATGCAGAATCCGAGGATGACGTAGAGGACCACACGAAAGAGGAGGGTCAGCTTGATAGTGCTGATTTTGTTGACCGTCTTGTCTGCCAGATAGCCTGTAAAGAGTCCCATAAAGCTAGGGAAGATTTCCGAGAAGGTCACAATCGCCAGAGCCAGACGGCTGTTGGGCACCAGCAAAACATAGTTCATCAAGGCCAGATAATAGACCACATCGCCAAAATTGGACAACATATCCGCAGTCAGTACCCATAGGTAAGTAGCATTTTTCAAAATCTTTCTCATGATAATCCCTTTCTTTTGACCAATTTCCAGAATATTCCGACTTTTTATTCTACAGAGGAGCCTGAATAGACTGCTCTCTGTTCACTCTAGGTGTAATAGATATTCAAAGTGGAGAAGGCCATATCTCCTGTGATATGTAGCATCTTTTCTCCCATACCAGTTGCATAGTTATTGACAGCAGACATGGAACTATCTAGCTCCACGACCGCCTGCCAATTTGCCGGCAGATAAAGATCAACCGATGAGAAGGCCGCATCGATATGAAATTCAGCCTTATCTCCCAGAATAATCGCCTGATCAAAGTAAACTGTACTAGAGCCGAAGGCTACTTCCACACTATCATGGAGAAAATTATCGTCATGAATATAGCGAGTTGAAGAGCCAAAAGCCGTTTCCCGTCCCTTGTCGCCAATCACCCCTGTGACAAAACTTTTTGTATCGACCATATTCTTGCTCCGCCTAGGTTTTATCAATAACTTCAACCCTGCACAAGCTAGTATCGATCCTAGAATTACTGTCCAGGTATCAATGTCCACCCAGTCAAAGTGGTTGTTCAAAATAATAAAGACCAAAGTTCCCCACACAAAGCTTGTAACTAACTGTCTTCTAATTATTGCTTTTAGGAGAAGATAACTCCAACCGACTACCAGTGCCAATTTCCAAAGAGGGAGCTCAATAGCCGGCAAGTAGTCTTGAAACAAGACCAATCCTGCCAAGACCAGCAGGGCAATCCCTAAACCATATTTTTTCATCTTTCTACCTCACTTCTCGTAACTTTTCTTTTAATAAATGATAATAATGCCGCGACACGTGGACTTCCTTGTGGGTCTGATAGAAGGAAATCCGACTAGTTCCTGAAAAGGATTTGTCCAGCGAATAAACGGCCTTGCTATTTGCAATGGTTGACTTGGAAACCCGACAAAAGTAGATTGGCAAGTATTCTTCCAGCTCATAGAGCTTCATCTTGACCTCATAGGCATCGTCGGCTGTATGGGCATAAATTTTGGTCCCATCCGTTTCAAAGAAAAGTATGTCACCCAATGAAAGAAAATACTCACTACTCCCCTTGTAAAAGACAAGCGAGGGACGGCTAACTTGTTGCAGAGCCCGCTGAATCTGTTCAATCTCTGGTCCCAGCTGACTGGTTCGGATAACAACTTCAACCTGATCTAAGCTGTCATCAAATTCAATCCTAACTTTCATAGCTCCCTCCTTTTTGATAGCTCTATTATACCAATTCCAACCACAATTACAAGGGCATTTCAGTAAGTGGTAAAATTAGACAGGTAAGTGGTAAACATTCATCATTAAAAGTCGCTAGAATTCAAGTATCTATTTCTCCATCTTTTCAGAGACAGTTCACCTCTAACAGATTACTTTTTATACTCAATGAAAATCAAAAACAGACTAGCTCCAAAGGTTTGGGGAACCTTTGGAGCTTGGAGATAGAGCGAACGTAGTTCGTTTCTACTCAGCAGATAGAACCCTGTTACTATTTTGTTTCAAGGTAACAGGCTGGGAGTGGGAAAGAACTCGACCAAGATAAAAAGAGTTCGTCTTCCCACCCCCGCACAGCTCAAACTGTCTGGGAGACAGTTTGAGGTTGGAGATGAAGCGAACTCTGTTCGCATCAGTCGTAATGGCCAGATTTGAAGTGCAAAACACGAATTGCTGAGATTTGCTTCGCAAATCCTATCTCCAACCTTTAACAGTCCACTGGACTGTTAAACCCAATCAACCACTGCGCTGAGATGTTACCACGAACTCTGAGTAGTGGTCCTGGGCTTTTTGCCCAGCCTCACTCATCAAATCAAGTCAACAACGTCTGATTTTGATTTTCGAAGAGTATTAGTCAATAAGGTGACAAAACGATAAAGAATATAGCATAATAAGAGCCAGCCAAATATCGTTATATAAAAGACGAAGCTGAATGAGTGTTGTTGGTACTGCTTCATTTCTTCTTGACTTGTCTGTTTTGATTGAGCATCTTCCTCAGCTACATCCGGCTGACGATAGGCGTTAACCAATAAGCGATAGTCAAAAGGAGGAACTAGCGGATCACACGTCAACAGCGTTAACATATCTTGATTTTCAACAGGCAATAATTTTTGCCAATCGGTCGCCTTTATCACTTCTGTATTTTTGACCAAATATGTCAGTGTTGTCCCACCGATTTCAATAAAAATCTTATCTCCTTCTTTTAGCTCCGTTAAACGGAAAAAACGAAGATCTGTATACCAACTACGATGACCTGCAATGACACTTCGGTGCCCCATACCACCAACAGGTAAATCTGTTCCAATAATAGAAGCCACCCCATCATTTAAATGCTGGCTAGTCGCTCCGATATATATTGGCTGGCGAATTTCAATACTTGGAATGCTTAGATAACCAATCACACCGCCTTCCAAATTAGGAACAACAACAGAATTACTATCCGAACTATTCTTTTCTGCAAAAGGGTCAATTGTTGGGATATCTCCGCTACTGATTTGTTCTTCATAAGTATCAATTGCCGCTTTTTGCTCTGACGAAAATGATGTCGAACGGCTTTGGTAAGACTGATAGTGTCGATAGGTCTGAAACTCATGCAAGGACATATTCGTCAGTAAGACTAACGGCAGTAATAAGCCAATCAGCATGAGAATGTAGCCAATTTTTTTCATCATTTCACTTTTACCTTCCGATTCTTCTTCCTACTGCGAAGATAGAGGATAGCAACAATCACTAGTATAATCAGTAAAGCTATTAAGTAGGATAGCGTTAGCATGTCCAAAAAGAATACTGGTTTTTCCTTTTTGGCAACTTCAGGCTCGTAAGGAACACGGTGGCCACGTACCAACAAACGATGACTGTTGATCATATACGGTGTACAGGTCAATAAAGTAGCATAGTCTTTTCCAGCCTGTACCAAGACAGGATCGAAGTCACTCGGCTCAACAACTAAGATTTGATCCACCTCATAAGCTAGTGTTTCTGCGATGTTATGAATGTAAAACTGTTCCCCGACTTTGAGACGATCGAGATTGGTAAACAGGGAAGCATTGGGCAAACCACGATGGGCTGTTATGACAGTGTGAGTACTTTCACCACCAACCGGCAATGACGACCCCTCTAAGTGTCCGGCCCCTTTTTGTAATACATATTCAGTTGTCCCAGCATAAATGGGAATCCGCTCATTGATTTTTGGAATTTCCACAAAACCAATTTTTTCCTTAACCTCAAGCATGCGTGCATATTCTGCAACTCCAGCCTTTTCTTCCTCTGTGTAGGGATCTTGCAGCTTGCGAGGGTCCAATGTCTGGTTATAGGCCCTAGCATGTTCCAATCTTTTTAAAACTTCCTCACTCGGTAACTGTTGGGCTTGTTCATAAAACGACTGAATTTCACGATCAGAATCATAGCGATAGTAAAACTGTGAAATCCAAGGATACAGTGTCACTATTAAACCAAAGAGAAATAGGAGTTTCAGGAGTATGGATTGTTTGGATTTCCCCTTTTTCGTTTTATGTTGTGAGCGTTTTATCATTCTCAAACTTCTCTACCTGCTTTTTCTTTTTCCGTCTTCTTGTAAATAAGATAATCAACAAAATAATCACCAACATTCCCAAAGCATACAGAAGATAACGGATAAGAATACGCTTCTCTGCATTTTCAGCTGCTTTAAGATGGTCTTCCGCAACGTAAGGAATACGATGACCACGAACCAATAAACGGTGTGTATTCACCATATAAGGTGTACAAGTTAATAACGTCGCATAATCCTGCCCAGGTTTTATCAAAAGTTCGTCAAACTGAGTTGGCTCAACAACCAATATTTGGTCTACTTTATAAGCTAACGTTTCTGCAATATTGTGAATATAGAAAGTATCGCCGATTTTTACCTTGGTTAAGTCCGTAAATAGGCGAGCTTTCGGCAAACCTGTATGAGCAGTTAAGACTGTATGCGTATCACTTCCCCCAACTGGTAAAGAAGTTCCTTCTAAGTGACCAACACCTTTTTGTAACACGGTTTCAGAGGTTCCTGCATAAATAGGTATTTTTACATCAATTTTTGGAATTTCAACATATCCCATTTTCTCATGCAATTCCAACATCCGTGCATACTCCGCCCGTCCAGCTTCATGACGTGATTTGGTATAGGGGTCTTCAGAGACCACATTATTCAAGCTTTCATTAAAAGCTCGAGCCAAATCCATCCGTTCTTGAACCTCTTTGGTCGTTAAGTTTTGTTTTTCTTGGTCGAAAGAAGTCGTTAGTTGATCAGCCTCGTACCGATAATAAAAATTGGAAATATGTGGATAGAGTAAAATCCCCAGTCCGATTAAAAATACTAGATAAAATGGGAGGTTACTCTTCTTTTTTTTCTTTGTCACTTTATCTGACTTTTTTTGTATTTGATTCTTATTTTTTTTCATGACTTTTCTACATTTTTGTTATGATGCCACTGCAAGCATCTTGCATCGTCTTTCCTTCAACTTTGTGAACACACGTTGAATCTTCTAGAGTTTTTTCAGTCTAAACTCAACGAAAACCCAAACCGAAGACAAAGACTTGTTGATAAGTTCTTGACAACGGATACTGTTGATTTTCGAGGAGTATAGTCCTTTAGTTCACTTTTAGTACTAGATAGCGAGCCGCTGGCATAACTGGAGTTAGACAAAGCGAGTCAACGAAGTAATAAAAGAAAAACTAAATGACGATATATAGTCTTTTAGTTTACTTTTAGTACTAGGCAACGAGCCGCTGGCATAACTGGAGTTAGGCAAGGCGAGTTAACGAAGTAATAAAAGAAAAACTAAATGACGATATAAGACTGTTTCTCACCCTATATTATACCACAAACCCCCTCCCATAGTATGGGCAAGGCCTCTCCTTTAAACCGAAAAAATCCCATTGCCACAGATTCAACCTGACAATGAGATTTTTTCTTTATTCTTAGTCTGTCAGGCACTATCGTTTCGTATAAGTAACCAAACGATAGCCCAGCAAGAAGAGGATAATGCCTAGCGATAAAACCGCTATGACCACCGCATTCCCCGTATATGGAATCTCAATACCGGGCGGTGTGATGGGCTTGTTCTTGATTTTTACAATCTCAGAAACATGGGAATCCGAGCTAATCTCAAACGGTATCGTATCGTGAGACAGAAGATACCCTGTAGGCGCCTGCACCTCCTTTAGGTAATAACGACCATAAGGAAGAGGACCTACTTGAAAACGACCATCTGAGCCTGAAGTGACATGATAAGAATTGCCGTCGATATTCACTTCCTTCAGTTCTCCATTCACTTCCTCAAGGACTACAAACTCTGCCCCTGATAAGGGAGCGGTGCTTGTTGAGACCTTCAGAAAGGTTTTACTGCCGGTTTCCTTGCTTGGTCTTCTGACTTTTGCCTCAATCTTCAACACACTTCCATCTACCTTCATGACGAATGGAATGACTTCGAGTTTTGTAGGAGTCCCTACTTGTCGAACGTAATACCATCCCTTAGCCAAGCCCTGAAAGCTGGCTTGACCATCTGAAGTGAGAGCCTGTGAGGAAATTGGCTCACCATAGTGCTGTGTTAATTCTGACCGACTTTTTTCATATAAAGTATCTGCCAACTGTCCAGAAGAGGCTGGCTCTTCTGCAGCAATATACCAAGCCTCCAAGCCGGTTGACACTTGACTGGCATCTATTCCGTCTGGAAGAGGAATATGAACCTGAACATCAAAGGAATCTTGGGCTTGAAGGGAAAGAGAGGGCAGTGATACTACACACATAACTGCTATAAAACAACTTATCAGCTGTATTAGTCGTCTCATCTGTCCCTCCTTTTCTAGTATAAATTATGCTTCTTCTTCAGATTGGCGTTTTTTCATCGCGATGAAGGCGAATACCATCGCACTCAAACCGACAACTGTAAAGATAAGTGTACCGATACCACCAGTTTGTGGAATGGTTACTTTCTTGTTGACAACGCGTTGATGTTCATCAATTGCAGTCGCTGAAGTGTCTTTCCAAGTACCTTCGCGAACTTCAAACGGTATAGTACTACTTGGCAATGCGTAGCCTTCTGGAGCCTTGGTTTCAACAAGTTCATATTGACCTGCTTTTAAACCTTTAACTTCAAATTTACCATCTGCAGACGATACAAAAGTGAATGCCTGATCCTTAGCCACCCATTCCCACTGCATATTCAAGGCTTCATAAGCTGCATCACGTTCTGCTTTTTTGGTGTCAACTTCATTTTTAGCTTTTACAGCTGCTCGATACGCTTCCTCTGCTTGCTTATATTTGTTCAATTGTTCTTGTTGGGTTTGAGCATTCTTCAATGCAAGATATTTGTTTTCTTGATTCTTCACTACAAACTCTGCACCAAGGAGTTTCTCAATTCCCTGTTCATCTGCTTCTTTATCATCTGTCTTGATGAAACGTTTTCCGTGAGTGATGACTTTTGGTTGGTCTGGTACGATTGGTGGTGGGTTGTCTGATGGGTTGTTGGTTACAGTGAGGATATGACCTTTATCAGCTCCAGTTTCAACAGTATAAGTTGGAATGTAACCGTTAATATCCTTTTCGACAACTATGTATTCTTTTGTTGATTTTAAATCAGCATGAGTAAACTCAATTTCTGTTTGACCTGGTTGAATTGTAATTTCTTCACCAATCTTTTTACCAGTTTCTTTTTCGTAAACAACAAAAGTCGCTGATTTATCTCGACTGCCATCTTTCCAAGTTTTATTGATTTTAATTTTCAGCTGACCACCATCTTCTTTTGGTGTAACCGGATCTGGCTCATCATTTTTATCTTCACGTGGGCGGTTACCATAGTGGAATTTCACTTTGTTAGGGATTTCAGTATCCACTTTAGCTGAGTCGTTGAGGACACCCTTATAGGTCAAAGTGATGTTAACATCCTGAGTCTTAGCAGCCTCTTCTATAGCCCTCAGACCTGTTTCATTTACTTTCACCATAAATCCACGTTTGTCTTGAGTGATAGTGTAGTGATCATTTCCATTAAGATTTGGAACTTCTTTAGAAGCCACGTTTAATGAATTTTCTACAAAGTCCAAACCTTCAACCATCAAGTCTTCCCAGACAATCGTCTTGTAAGAAGAGCCTTTTGGAATTTTTGTAGTGATCTTGTAGGTTACTTCTTCACCAATTGCGACATTTTTAGTTTGAGTGCCACCTTCAGCAAACTCTTTCGTCACTGTCGGTTTATCTTCTGTATTTTTTGGATAGACATGGAGGGGGTTGCGGTCATTATCAAAATAGCCTGTTCCATCTGGTTTCGTTACTGGTAACTCTAATTTAAACGGAACAGCTTTTGCTTCGGTCAATTCACTACCCTTGGTATCACCTTCTTGTTTATTATAATATGGTGAGTGTTCTTTGTCTTCTACAAAGATGTAGATGCCGTTTTCAAGGACAACTTCTGCACCTGTGTTTTCTACGGTAGTAATACTAGCTTTATTTGAGTCTGTATGTAACTTATATTTTTTTGTATCTGAATTTGGTGCAGAATCCTCCAAGCCAAGTAAGCTATTACCAGTTACTACACCTTCTCCATTTTCAGTATCTGCAACTTGTTTATAGACTTTAAAGGTTACTCCGCCTATATCTTTAGCACTACTACCAAAATAATCAGTAATTGTGCCAATCCGATTACCATTGTAGCCATCTTTTTTGGCTTCGTGATCAAAATCAGCGAACTGTTCCTTATTCAATAAAATTTTATGAACAAAAACTTTCGTTTGCTGCGGTTGTGCATCATCAGCATGTACCAGATGGCGAATATTTCCCAATGGACCTAGGATTGTCACTAAGACGGTCAAGAGGGAAAATAATTTCGTTAGTTTTTTCATGAACATTCTCCTATTTTTTTAGTTGTGTTTCCATTAGGGGTTATAGACTGTTTTTGCGACGTCGCTCAACGGCTAAAGCTACTAACATCATCACCCCCCCTAATGCAATATATGGGATTGCACCCATTCCACCTGCTTGCGGATATTCTCCTTTGCGGAGGTTTTTCACGATAATCAGGTGTGTATCCGTACCGTCCAGACTGACAAGGTCGCCTCCATCGTGGATGGTGATGGCTCCGTCTGTTCCGACATCGATACGGTATTCTTTTTGAATGAGTTGATAGCCGTCTGGGGCTATGGTTTCTTTGAGGATATAGGTTTTTCCTAAATCCAAATTCTCAAAGCTGACGTCATCTCCTGTCGTCGCCGTTTGCTTGACAATCGGGATAGCGTCTGCCTTGTTTGCTTCCTTCAACTCGAAGGTGGCTTCCAAGCGTTGAGTGCTATCTCTGTAATCACGTTTAGCGAGTTTGAAATAGCTGGTTTGTTTGGTATTCTTCATGGTGAAGAGTACAATATTGTTCCCATCTGCTCTTTCCGCTAGCGTCACCGTGTCGTCTCCATTATGCAGGAAGGTCGTGCCATCATGGTTTATCTGGAAGCGATATTTTTTGGTGTTTACTTGATAACCTGTCGGAGCAGTGGTCTCTTGTAAAATGTAGTAACCAAAGCTGAGCGGGGTTTCAAAGACACCGTTTGTGGTGACACCACTCGCTACCACTTCTTCCTCCACACCATTATTATCTGCATCTCGATAGATGGTAAACCGTGCGCCATCCAGTAGATGATTTTCATCACCGCTGTCGGTTTTTTGGAGTTTAAAGGTAAATTGTTTAAAGTTTTTTATGGTGAGTTCGATGGTATTGCCTTGAGAAGCGTCAACGCTGACCATATTGGTATCTGCGGTAATCAGTCTCAAGGTACCATTTGCTTGAATTTCAAACTTAATATCTTGTAATTCTGAGACTGGTCTATAACCACCGGTCGGAACGACTGTCTCTTTCAAGATATAGATGCCGACTGGCAAGTTTGAGAAGGTAATACTGTTATCAGCATTGCTGGTAGTGCCTTTCATACCGACACCATCAATGACTACAGGTCGATTATCCTCTGTAAAGAGTTCAAATCGAGCGTTCAATCCAGTCGCTGGATTATGGTAGTCCCGTTTCTTCACTTTGATGCTACGACGTTCATTTTTAACGGTAATCGTTGTTGAGCGATCCGTCGCATCAATGTCACCGATAGCAAAGTTGTCATCTCCATTATCTGTCGTTACGCTACCATCTTCTGCAACCACCAGCTTGTACTTTTTACCGTTGGTAACATAACCTGTTGGTGATTGGCTTTCTTGGAGATAGTAGGTTCCTGCATCTGTAACAGTAAATTCAAGAATACCTTGGCTATTTGTTGTCTTTTCATCCCCTATCTGGGTTGTTTGGTCAGAAGCAAAGAGCTTGAACTTGGCTCCTGCGAGAAGCGTTTGTTTGGTCTTGTCTATTTTCTTAACCTTGATTTTCTTCTCAAACTCATTTTTAAGGACGATAGACAAACGGTTATCCTTGGTTGTAGTCCCCACTAGGTTTGCAGGGGCATCCACCCCAAGTACAATCTGATTGGAAGCATTAACAGTAAATGTAAATGCTTCTAACTGTTTGTAACCACCTGGAGCACTCATTTCTTCCAATCTATAGCGCCCCTGTGGAAGCAAGAAGACTGCATCTACATCAGCTCGTGTCGTCCATTCTACTGTCTTAGCAGTCGAGTTAGCAACACCACTATAATGATTTTGATGCCATGTCACATCTTTAAAGTTTGGAGCAGGTGTTTGATCCAGTGCAGTTATTTTCAATCGAACGCCTGCCAGACTGATACCTGTCGCCTTTTTCAGTTTTTGAACGCTCATCTCAAGGAATGGAACGTTTTTTACAGTCAGGCGGATTTCTCGATTTTCATCTGCATTGCTGGTCGTCAAGAGTTCTGCTGGTCCTTCAAGAACGGTTAGAGTTCCATTGGCAGCAATCTGTACCTTAATATCCGTAATTCCATTGTAATTGCTTGGTGTCCGTACCTCTTTGAGGACATAAACACCAGGATTGAGATTACGGAAGACAAGGTTCTCACCAGACGACGTCGTATTTCCGGCATCGACACGACTACCATTTTCACGATAAAGTTCAAAACGGGCATCCAGTCCAGCATTTGTCGTCAAGTCTTTCTTGATGACTTTAAAGTTATAGCTTTTTTGCGTATTTTTTACTTTAATGCTAATAGCATTCGCAAGAACTCCGCTAACAGCTGGTAAATCTGTTACGCTGACCGAATTCGTTTGACTTAAAACTCTAAAACGTGTCACAGCTTTTTGTTGGGTCACGTCATAGGCTCGTGTGGTTTCCTCCAATTCCAGCAAGACTGGGGCAGTCAAGCCATCATAGCCTTCTGGTGCCTGCGCTTCCACAAGAACATATTTGCCCAGAGCTGTCGCAGTTAACCTAGTCATGCTACTTTGACCTGTAAAGGTCAAGGTTTGCACAAGATTGCTGTCATTAAGAGTAACACTTGATACAGTATCTGCTGTTGTACTATCGTCAACTTTGTAGAGCTTAAAGATGACAGGTTTTGAGATTTGGGTGTTATTGCTATCAACCTTCTCAATTTTGAACTCTGGGTTTTCGATGTTACCGATTTTAATAATATTGGCTGTATCATTACTTCCACCTGCGTCAATCGTTTGGGTAGCATCTCGAACACTTACCTGCAGGTCTCTGATTCCCAACCATCTCCCTGTTCCTGTCTGTAGATTTCGTACACGAATGTATCGTGCATAGATATCTACCGATTGAGTAAGGTCAAGCGTTGTGAAATCACCAAGTGATTGGTAGGTGATGCCATCTGATGAATACTCAAGGGTATAGCTATCCATCTTGTCACGGTCACTACCATCTGTAGCATTTTTACCTTGCGCAAAGAGGATTTGCGTCACGCGTTGAACCGAACCTAAATCCACTCCCCACCATTGACCTTCATTCAATGTCGAGTTCGGCAATCGGTACAAGGCTCCAGTTGTCAAAGTACCGTCTAGCGCCTTATCTTCTGTGCTAGAACCATGGGTTGCGGCTGCTGCAATTTCAGCTGACTTGATGACACGTAAACCAGTCGCAAGGTGACTACTAGTGTCTGAATTAGGATAGAAGCGCACACTGCCATCTCTATCAACATGAATCGTGTACGTTTCTGTCGATTTGATGTAGCCAGATGGGGCTTGGGTTTCTGTCAGAGTATAGACCCCAGGCTGGAGGTTTTCAAAGACAAAGTCTTGGTTAGCAGCTTGCTGTTTGACGATGGTGACGTTTGGATCATCATTCTTGGTCAACGTAAAGGTCATTTGCCCAGTGATAAGATTGGTCATATCACTAATCCCTTTGACACGCTTGCTAACTTTGAATTTTCCGAGTGGATAGTTCTTTACTTTTATCGTAATCGTATCTGGTGAGCTCGTCGTCACGTCAATACCTTCAAGATAATCACTAGATACTTCCACTACACCATCTGCCCGAATGGTAAATGGTACCAAACCTGATAAGCCGATATAACCAGACGGAGTTGTTTCTTCTTTGATGTAGTATGTTCCTGGGGCAAAGTTTTTAGGGAAACTTACTTCTCCATTGGTAAAGTTTGAAATTTGTCCCTCAATGACATGCCCTTGGCTATCAGTGATACCGATGCGGGTCTGCACAGTTACTTTTTGTCCAGTCAGTGCATCTACTTTCTGCACTTTCACCTTATAAGTTGGAGGGCGGTTAGTGATTTGACTGCCTCCTGATGCAAAGGTAATCGTACCTGTGTCAGAAACGGTGAATCGAGCGGCAGCTGTGGTTAGCTTGCTATAACCTGATGGTGCACTGGTTTCCCAGAGTTCATAGGTTGTCCCACCTTGCAGGTGATCTACTCGAAGTTTCCCTTGTGCATTTGAGGTCAACCCTGTCAACACTCGTTTGTAGCCTGTTTGGGTCATCTGACGAAGTTCAAACACTGCATCAGCGAGTGGCTGACCTTGCTCGTTTACCTTGGTAAACTCGGTACTGAAGTCCTCATCCACAACATTGATGCTAAAGTTACCGTTGATAGCTTCAATGGCTCCTGTCTGAGTATTGCCAGTATCTGTTAACTTACGTATTTTCAGCTCTCCATTCTCTTCATAGACTTCAATGTCAATCGGAGAAATAGCTTTATAACCTGCTGGAGCTTTTGTTTCCGTCAAGGTATAAGTCCCTTTTGTGAGGTTGGCAAATATAAACTGACTCGCTGGAAGGGTATTTCCGATGGTGATGTCATAGTTTCCACCATTTTTGCTCTTAAGTCTGAAGACCGCACCTTTTAGTGGCTGAATTTCACCAAGCTCAAACTTATTGATTTGGAGTGTAGCTGGCTTGGTATTGACAACTTCTGTTGGACTATTGGCATCGTATTGTTTGCCATCAATGGTAATGTTTTGACTATTAGTGATAACAATCTTGTGCTCTGTCGGGTCTAAGATATAGCCAGGTGGAGCTTGCGTTTCTCTAAAGGTATAAGTACCGGCAGTTATCTCTGAAAACTGAATATTCCCATCATCATCAGAAACTGCAGTTCGATACGGCGCAGTCCCTCTATACAGTGTTAAAACTGCACCTGCTAGTGGACGTTTTTGACCATTTTCATTCGTAACTTTTTTCAATTTCAGGCTATACCAATCTACAGGATAAGCACCACCTTGTGAGACTGTATCTCCTTCACGACGATAAATCCTTCTTGTTCTTCCGTTGCCCAGAACTGGATTTCCATACTTAACACTCATACCATTATAGTACAGTCCGTTCGTTTGGTACTTTTTCCTCTCCGTCAATCGAACTACAATTGCCTTATTGGCCGTATTTCCATCATGGTAAAATTCAATTGTGTGAGTACTAGTAAAATTATCAAATGCAGCATCGGAATTTCTTTCGCTATAAACCTTTACCGATACACCTATACTATTGTCTGGTAAACCATAATGATGGACATCTCCATTTTGTGAAGTCCCTTTATAACCTAACTTCACCAAACTATCCTTGGAATAGGACATAGCCTTGGTACCATCTGCTACATAGATTTCGATAGATTGAGGAATACTACTTGCTACGTTTCCATTAGGATATAATTCTAAACCTGGATGTAAAAAATCCCAAAATTTTCGCTGATCCCCACTAGCACTACCTATATTTGCGCCAACTGCATTATAGACCAGTTCCCAAGTAAACGTATCGGCAGTCTGACTATATTGGTATTTATTCATTCCTCCAAACCTAGACAGTCCTCCTTCACTACCATCAGTGTTTGTAGCATCTAAAGTCCCATTTGTCTGTACCGTTTTTTCGCAATTCATCCCACTTCCATTGTAAGTGGATTTGAAATTCAGCTTCTTGCTAACATATGTCTGATTACGAGTAGCCGTAGTGTACCAATCTGGAAGATTTGGGATGACCCCTGTTTTATAGAGTTCGTTCGTTGCTCTGTTGTTAATTTTTATCACCTTACTGGTTGGTGTACCAATCTCAAACCAACCATAATATTCCTGTACAGAATAAGCATCTGCTGTCAATACAAAACGAAGTAAGTTATCTTTTTCATGATATACATTAGCTATCGTCTTACCATTTGCAGATACAGTGGACCATACATAATTAGGACTGGCAACATGACTCAACTTTAACTCTGGTGGCAGTTCTAACGTAAATGAGTCCCCTGCACGCGCAAAAGCAGGTATTTTCAAGTTCACTCTCATCGAACCATCAAAACCGCCCCAAATAGTAGAACCTGACTGATACATAACGTAATTGATACTGACAGGGTCTATACTGGTTACGCCATAGTTCCCACAAGTACCCGTTGGAAATATCGGTGTCGTTGTATTGTCTTTTTTATTTGTAAAGAGATAGGTAAGAGTGTTCCAGTCTGTCTGTCTGCTAGAAAGAATGTAGCCTGATGGGACAGCTTCGGTTATTTCATAGTATATCCTCTTTTTAGTCGCTGTGCTTCCTGTACCAGAAAACTTGTCAACATTAGCAATCGTAACTTGTTTCGTATTTGCGCTAATTGTTGCCGTGCGATTGGTTAAACTTCCACCATTTGCCGTAAAGGTCACATCGACCTTATCACTACCAGTCTCCCAGTTTTTCTGTATGGTAATATCACCTTTCAGGGCTTCTAGTTGTGCTCCTGAAATAGTATGGTTAGCTTTCTCGTTTGTGACATTCGTTATCGTCTTGACTAGAGCAATAGCACCTGGCGGAACATCCGTAACTGTAATTTGATTATTTGTCGGTGTTACAACAGTTGCAGAACTTTCTATGTAGCTACCTGTAGCAGTCGGTGTATAGATATAAACCTTGTTCTCATGAACCGCCTGTGAATTGTCTAAAGCGACATCAAATGTGAAGGTTTGAGCTTCTGACGTATCATTCAACCGTGAGCTTGTCCATTCGATGACCTTGTCATCGCCATCACGATACTTCCCAATCGTACGATTGACATTTGAAGTATTGACCGTATCAACTTTTAAGTCTCCTAAAGGACCTCCGTCATTTCCAGCTGGAAGTGTGATGGTATCTGCTGTTGATAAGGTACGCGTTTCAGCTTGACTTAAGGTAACAGAGGTATCATTATAGGTCAGTTTACTTCCCTTTGGTGCGTCAACCGTTACTTCTGAGCGATAATCCAAACTATAGTTATCACTTGGAATCACTACAGGAGTTTCAATCGTATAGACGTATGTTCCATTTTCAACTGGTAAGTTATCTGTTGCAGACTTGAAGTTATCTGAGCTACCATAGTAGGTCGTATTGGTTGTTATCGGAGTGCCATTTTTTTTGACTGAGGTAATTCGTGGTTCTCCTAGACCTGAGTCCATTGTGGTGGAGAAGGCATTTCTAATAGAGGTGATATTGCTATTAGCGCCCCCTACCGTAGTCGTATACTCCCAGATGATTTTTGTGGTATTAGTAGCTGAGTCAACCACTACTTCCTTTTTCTTCAAGACACCATCTTGTGCATAACTCTGATAGAAACCTGGGGTTGAAATTGTGATTGGCTTGAAGATGTACTTGAAGATAGACTCTTCACGTGTATAAGTAGTTGTTGTTCCATCTGGGTTTGTAACAGTTGTTGTGGTCGAATTAGAAGTTGCTTCTGTGACAGCTCTCCTGCTCCGAGAAGAACGGCTAATACCAACATTCTGTCGTTCCGATGCATTCTTTTCAGTATTGGTAACACCAACTGTCTTGGTTGTTTCTGCCTCTGTCAGTTCCACCGTTTCAATCTGTTCAGCGATTGTATAATCTGAATTGGAAGTGAGTTGCTTTATCGTGTAAGACCCCAGTGCGATATTTTCAAAGGTCACATTTCCGTTTAAGTCCGTCGTCCCTTTCATCGTTTGCTCTGGATGGTCTACCAATGAGATCTCAAACTCACTTTCGGTCAAGGGCACCTGAGGGTCTGGATTATTCTCTTCGTATGCTCTCAGTTGAATGGTAATACTACCGGGACCTCTAGGAATCTCAGTTGATGCATTAATTTCCGTTGTCTCTTGGTTGGTAAATACAGATTGATTTTCTTTAAGGATTGTCAGATAGTGCTCATTGGTCACTGCGACCATTTCCCCAGTCTGAACCTCGGAAACCTTTTTGAAAACAAAGACATGCTCCTCAAATCGCTTACTACTGTCACTTGTGTCAGTAATTAAAGCAACAGAGCGATTGGCATTCGGTTTGATTCTTAAAGAATAGTACCCTTCACCATAAACAGGCAACTGTTCTAATCCTTTCGCAAGGGAATCGTCCGTTTCTTCAGTTTCTGTAGTAGCTTTTCTGTCATCTTCATTATAAGTCTCATCTCGGTAGAAACCTTCAGGAAGTATGTCCTGCCCTTGGTCATTTTGACCCAAAGCCAGACCGCTTTGCAGAATCAAGGTTAATCCTTGCTCATCTATTACTCCTTCCGCAACTTTAAGTTTAACAGCTAATTGTTCGGAATTCGTTTGTTCCTTATCAATGGTGAGCGATAACTTAGTGGTATCCTCTTGATAGGATTTTAAGTATGTATCGCGTATCATTGCTTCTTCCGAAGTCGTTTCTGATAAGGCGATAGCTGTTGTCGTTATAGAGTCTATGACTAACAAAGCAAATAGAAACTTGCTTACTACTTTTACCCACGATTTCAACTTTTTTCTCTCTCCTCGTAAAAATAGAAAAAAAATTACCCCCCCTTAAATATTTAAGGAGAGGTAATTTCCTTATCCAGTTTACAAGTATAACATACCTATTTAGAAAGTTCAAGCAAAATTTCTGGAAGTACACGTCATACGCATGAAAAATTTCAGTGCTAAATTCCCAAAGTAAGTTCTAGTGTGTCTTAAAAACTGGAAATTAGACTGAGACAAAGAAATAAGGTAGAACTTACTATGGGACAAGTTGGTAACTAAATAAGGGCACCTCTATAAACTCCCAAAATTGCAAATTTGGAGTTACGAAAGCCTTGTTAAATCAACATTTTAAATTTTAGAAAATTAGTTTTTGGAGGTCCCCAAAAATATTAGAGAATTTTTAAAGATTCTATTTGTACGATTTAAAATATAACTAAAAAGAAGCTAAGGTTGTAGCCCTCAGCTTCTATTTCTCCACTATTAAAAAATTGCATCCAGCAATGATGTGCTTCCACCACCACCGTCACCACCTGCACCGACAATATGATTACCAATGACCTGAGCAAAAGTCTCAATGTTCAAACTCTGTACATAGATTTCTCCATAACCAGTAAAGGTATTAACGATTCCTTCACCTGTACCGATAGATTGGAGAAAACCATTTTCCATATGGATATTGTAGTCCAAATCACGACTCCAAGCAACCACATGAGCATTGTCAATGGTGATACTTCCACCATCCAAAGTTAGCTTCTTAATAGAACCAAATGCATTCGCCAAAAGTGTTCCGCGCCCCTCTGTCGTCATCACAAAGAGTCCACCCTGACCGCCAAAGAAAGCTTTCCCAACACTCTGGCGTTCCATTTTATATTGAGCAGAACCATCAAGGGCAAGGAAGGCACCATCATTTAGTCGATATTGCTCTGCACCAAGTTCCAAGGCAATAACCTGACCTGGCGTTGAAGGCGCAAGTGCAATTTTTCCATCGTCACTATTGGAAATGGCTTGCGTGATAAACATAGATTCGCCTGATACCATTGACCGACCGATGGCCCCCATCAATTTACCAAAACCTGAACCACCACGCGCATTGAGTTTGGTATTCAAAGTCACACTCGGCGTATGGTAAACCATACTCCCCTGTTGAATATAAGCTGATTCACCAGCCTCTAAGGCAATTTCCACTAAAGGAAATTGCATATTGCTATCGATTGTGTATTTCATACGGTTATCTGACATGAGAAGGTCTCCTTTTTGTGTTATTTATATAACACAATTCTACAACTAAAACCAAACCCTGTCAAGTATTTTTATAAAAAATACGGGAAACCGCACCATCTGTTCCCCCATTTTTATTACATAGTCTTTCAGCACTAGGAAGTGAGCTGCAGGTTGCTTCAATAGTCCAGCGGACTGTTGAAGGTTGGAAATCATACTTACGACAGTAAGTAACGTTCGTAGAGTACAGCAAAGCAAGTTAACGACGTAATAAAAGATAAACTGAATGACTAGATAACTTCCGTCATACGACCCGTATCCACATCATAAATAGCCCCTGAAATTTCAACGTCGTCAGGTATGAGCGGAGATTGTTTCAAAAGGGCAATATCTGCCCGCACGCTTTCTTCAATGTCTGTAAAAGGAAGAAAGTCCTGACCAGCCACATCCACCCCCAAATCCCGCTTGAGTTGGACCGTAAAGTCTTCATTGGTAAAGGTCTGGGCACCGCAGTCTGTATGGTGGAGCACCACGATTTCCCGTGTACCGAGTTGCTGCTGGGAAATGACAAGCGAACGAATCATGTCCTCCGTCACACGCCCACCTGCGTTCCGCAAAATGTGGGCATCACCCAGAGCCAAGCCCAAAGCCTGCGCCACGTGAAGCCGTGAGTCCATACAGGTCACGATAGCCACCTTGGTCTTTGGACGAAGAGGCAAATGGTAATCACCATGTAGGTCAACATAGGCCTTGTTGGCCTTCATAAAGTTTTGAAAATAAGACATAGGACCTCCTTGTCTGATAAGAATTTCTGAATTTTTCAGAAAATAAGTTGGTTCTAGCTTATCATATTCCCGACTATTTGTCGCAAAAAGAGGAGTAATAAAAAGCTTAGCATCACTTCTCAGAGTTCGTGTCAACATCTCAGCGCAGTGGTTGATTGGCAGATTTGTTCGTGCTCAACACTCCAAATCTGACCATTACGATTGTTGCGAACAAAGTTCGCTTTATCTCCAACCTCAAACTGTCTCCCAGACAGTTTGAGCTGTGCGGGGGGTGGGAGTGAAACAGTCTGGGGATAGACTGTTTCAGCTCAACAACTGGAAAAAAGGACTTGTTGACGAACTCTTTTTACCTGTCAAGTTCTTTCCCACTCCCCCGAATATTTTCGTCACTTAAACACTTTCTGCAAGACTTCGCCAATGGTGGTCACGCCGATAACAGTGATTTCCTTTGGTACCTTGATTCCTGTCAGGGAATTTTTAGGGGCATAGACCTTGGTAAAGCCTAGTTTGGCGGCTTCGTTAATCCGTTGTTCAATCCGATTGACGCGGCGGATTTCACCTGTCAGACCGATTTCGCCTATAAAGCACTCTTGTGGGTTAGTCGGCTTATCCTTGTAACTGGAGGCAAGGGCAACTGCGACCGCCAGGTCAATAGCTGGTTCATCCAATTTGACACCGCCTGCTGACTTGAGGTAGGCATCTTGGTTTTGGAGGAGCAGGCCTGCCCGTTTTTCCAAAACCGCCATAATCAAGCTGGCACGGTTGAAATCCAAGCCTGTCGTGGTCCGCTTGGCATTGCCAAACATGGTCGGCGTCACCAGAGCCTGCACTTCCGCAAGGATTGGGCGGGTACCCTCCATGGTCACGACAATCGCAGAGCCTGTCGCCCCGTCCAGACGCTCTTCCAGAAAGACCTCACTTGGATTGAGAACTTCGACCAAACCCTGTGACTGCATTTCAAAAATGCCGATTTCGTTGGTGGAGCCAAAGCGGTTTTTGACCGCCCGCAAGATACGGAAGGTGTGCTGCCGCTCGCCCTCAAAATAGAGAACGGTGTCTACCATGTGCTCCAAGGTCCGCGGTCCAGCCAGGGTGCCTTCCTTAGTCATGTGGCCGACGATAAAGGTTGCGATATTGTTGGTCTTGGCAATCTGCATGAGTTCATTGGTCACTTCACGGACCTGACTGACAGAACCTTGCACGCTGGAGATGTCCGGACTCATAATGGTCTGGATAGAGTCGATAATCAGGAAATCTGGCTTGATTTTCTCAATCTCGGTCCGAATGCTCTGCATATTGGTCTCCGCATAGAGATAGAACTCGCTGTCAATGTCGCCCAAACGCTCGGCACGGAGCTTAATCTGCTGGGCAGACTCCTCCCCCGACACGTAGAGGACGGTACCGATGGTGGACAGCTGGGTGGATACTTGCAAGAGCAGGGTGGACTTGCCAATCCCTGGATCGCCTCCAATGAGAACTAGACTTCCCGGCACCACGCCACCACCGAGGACGCGGTTAAACTCCTCCATATTGGTCTTGGTACGGGCCACTTGAATGGAGGAAACTTCATTGAGCTTCATCGGACGGGTCTTCTCACCTGTCAGGCTGACCCGCTCGTTCTTAACTTCAGCGACTTCCACTTCCTCGACAAAGCTAGACCAGGAGCCACAGTTGGGGCAACGGCCCAGATACTTAGGCGAGTGGTACTCGCAGGATTGACAGACAAAGGTTGTTTTTTTCTTAGCGATGGTCATTTCCTCCTATAGAGTGTATTCTAGGATTTCGCAGTAGGCTATAATTTCTTTGGGAACAAACTGGCGTATCAGCATACCATGACAGACGATAACGATTCGGTCATAGGCTTTGTATTTTTCAAGGGCCTGTAAAAATCGCTCTCTCATCTCCGCAGCAGTCTCGTAGCGAACAGGTGAAGACTCAGGCACTGCTCCGCCATTTTCCAAAAATAATCGATGAGCTAAGACAGCCTCATCTTGACTGGCATTTTGCCCCGTCATATCTGGTCGCCACTCATGAAAAAAGGGCTCGACCAGAAGAGGCAGTTGGTTGGCATGAGCAATATAAGTTGCAGTCTCCAAGGCCCGCGTGACGCTTGAAGCGATGACTACTTGAGCTTGGGAAAAGATAGGATTACTAGCAATTTCCTGAGCTAAAGTTCGCCCCTTTTCAGTTAAAGGAGCCAAATCCCGCCCAAAACCTGCATACAGCCGAGGATTATCATGCTGGTCAAACATGCTGTAGTCGGGCTCGGAATGTCGCACAAAAAGAATCTGCATAGTAGTCTATTTCCCTGTCGAGCCAAATCCACCTGTCCGAACGCCGTCGGCCTGATCGCCGTCAGCCAAAAGGAAGGGGGCAAAAACAGCCTGCACAATTCGCTCGCCAGCTTCCACCACGACGGTTTCCTCGGTGATATTTCGCATCTGGGCAAAGATATGACCTTCATTGGCTGGATTGCCATAGTAGTCGCCGTCAATAACCCCAACAGAGTTAATCAGGACCAGGCCTTTCTTGCGAGGGTTGGACGAGCGGTCGTAGAGATAGAGGACTTCGTTTGCCTGCATATAGGCCTTAACACCTGTCGGCACTAGCTTAATTTCGCCTGGCTCCAAGCTGACCGTCTCCGCAGCCTTTAGGTCGTAACCTGCTGCGTGGGCTGTCTCACGTCTTGGCAATAAGTTTTCATCTGTAAACTGGCTGACCAGTTCGAATCCACGGATTTTCATAATATTTTTTCTTTTATCCTTTCGAATGGTAATTTAATAAGGTTTCTTAGATTGGTTTTTATCGTACTTAGGTTTATATGCACAATCCCTTTGACAATGCATCATGCTATCTGATATGATAGACAAGCCCCCGGACTTTTTTGAAGGGAGGTGATACCGTGGCGGAAATCATTCTTACCGTGTTTTTTCTGCCGTTGTTGGTTAGTATTCTGACATCGTTGTTTGAATATTGGCTAAACAATCGCAGAAAGTAGCCCCAGGGGCAAAAGAAAAACCCTCAACGTTGCAGCGTTGGGGGCTTTTTTGATACCGTGCTAACATTCTTACCGCGTTTGTTAACAACATCAGTATAGCACCCCTTTATTCGATTGTCAAATGATACAGTATTGAGGACTTGATTTAATAGCACGATTGTCAGCTACTAGCTCTATTATACACTAATTCGTAAAAGCCTGCGATTTTCAACAAAAAACACCTGATAAACAGGTGCTACTACTATAAACTAGCTCAAGCAGTTCAAACCACTTCCGAGCCAAAAATCTCCCAACACTCCTCGACTTCTTTCTCCAACTGTTCAACCAACTCTAGCAAGTCTGCAGCTCGGAGAATGGCAAGTCCCTTGTCCACCATCCCTCTATCCTGCCGAAAGATACCCATGCGAACATTGGCCATGCCTACATAATCAATCCGCATACTTTCCTGAGCCATAGTGTAAACTCTTTCCATTACTGAAACACAAAGTTGGTACTCTTCATTTTTCAACAAAACAGTCGATAGATTGTAAAGAAAAGCAAACTGACTAACCTGTACATCTCTGAAGTCCTTATACTTGTCCAAGGAAAGCAAGATTTTATCTACAAAGCCTTTCAATTGGGATATAGGAATGATTGGAAGTACCAGACCCAACTTACGAAAATCAGCTAAATACCAAGTGTCTGACTTCTCCAATTCTTTCCAGAGTGCTTGCCCCAACTGTCTGGTCCGCTCCCCATCTCCTGTCTGACAAATAGAGAGTGCTAACCGTATCTGTTGTTCTATCCGCTGAACCCGTATATCTTCCTGCCTCTTCAAATACTGCTCTACTTGGTACAAAAAATCTTGACAGTTTGATTCAGAAAAAAATTGTCCTCTCAGATTTTCAAAGCGATGGATGATAGACGAACGCTCCGAAGGCTGATAGGCATGGCAGATATAGTCAAACTCCGCAAAGGTCATATCCAACTGACGGAGGATATGGGAAAAGTGGGCAATGGTAGGGTACTCCTTGTTGTTTTCAATTTTTGATAGGGTCGTCCGTGACAAGGCATCTCCACAAACATCCTGCTGGCTAAGCCCTTTGGACTTACGAATTTCTTTTAAGACTGTTCCAAAATCCCATTTCATGCAAGACCTCCAAAAAATGTGAGAAATGTTTACGTTTTCATCTTTTGCATTTATTCTATGATACCATAATAGTAAAGAAAAACAAACAAAATAATAGGAGGCACTTTTATGAAAAATTGGAAAAACTATCTCTTGCTTTTAACTTACTCAGCCATCCTACTAGCCCCTCAACTTTTAGGGGGTGGATGGGTTATCATTTGGCCAGTTATCAATAAATAAGCTACCACTATCTCACCACTCTGGAAAGGAGGAAAATGACTGAAAACTATATGTTGGGTGGAGGGGATGGGAAAGCTAATCTTAAAAATAAAAATACACTTAGAAAGGAAAATTATCATGAAAAAGTTTGCTAAATTAGTTTTTGCGGTGGGAATCGCTTGTAGTTTAATGGCATCCACAGTCGCCTTTGCAGACTTTGTCGAAGGTGGTGAATGGCATTATGGAGTCGGATGGACAGGAACCTACGGATATTCCAACTACCATCATCCAACACGTTCTCATACTGCTACTGTAAGAAATGGGCAACATGAAAACCGTCAACGCCAAGGTGCGGGTATATGGGCTAAAGCATCAATTACCAAAATCCCTCCAACTGGTATGGAATATTTCTATGGTTTTTGATAAACACTAGGTGTACACTAAAAATAAATCAGGAATCCACAAATGATGGAATTGTGAAACAAACGATTACCATGCTCAGAAATGTTTGATAGTAGGGTAATCGGGAACAACTGTTACTCATCAATTGCTAAATGACTGATAGTCAAATTCAAAAAGATAGTTAGTTTCCGACCAGCTCTATTGGTGTGCTGGTCGGAAAACGTATATAAGGAGGTGTTCAGATGAAAAGGCTAAACCATTTCTGTATGATTCTACTTCTGTGTTGTGTCAGTTTTATCGTTGTAAATCTACACTATACTAAGGAAATCAATCGCATACGCGAATTAGGAACGACTGACTATTCATTTCAATTTTATTTACGCGATAGTGCCGTTCCTTCACAGGATTTACTGCATTTTTTTGAAAAAATTGCTGATAAATACGACGTTTCAATTGTCAAAACAGATAGCAACACCGAGGTAATAAAAGCAGGTGTTTTTTCTCATGAGACCTTTCCTTATAAAGATTTTGGAATCCAGCAACTTACTTTTAACGAAGACGGAAGTGGATCTTATACAAATATACAATCCTCCGACAAACTAGGGCATATCCCAACATTTTTGCAGGCTAAGACGATACGGCTCATCACTTTAAAAAACTATTTTCAAGATACATCCCATACACTAAATGGTCAGTATACCGTCACATCAACAAAATCAATAAACGATACTGAAATAGTACAGGAATTGAGTCATTTTTTCAATATTGATTCTTCCACACTATTGACACCAACCTTTGAAACAGCAGTAGAGTTGATAAATAGAGACTTGCTACTAGTAGCACTCATCTGCTGTATCGCATTTTTACTCCTTTCATTAACTTCTGTCTATCAACCAATTTTAGATATCAAACATATCGGCGTTGAAAAAATACTTGGATACAGTAACTTAGAGATTTTCTATCGCTATGTAAAACAAAACATACTAATCATAGGGATCGGTAGTATCATTCTAAATAGTTTACCATTTCTGTTTTTTGACTACATTCCTCAAGGTTTTTCAGCTATGATGCTGCTAGCACATTTTATCCTCCTTCAAGTCTATCTACTCATCAACATTTTAGTCATCACAATTATCCAACGCATTAATGCAGCATCCATCATAAAAGGATTTGTTTCCTTCAAAACAGGGTTCTATATCAATAATTTCTTCAAATGCTGTCTCACACTTCTTATCACTATTTTGATGATTGGTGTCGGAAATAGCATGTATGAGGAACATCAAGAGTTGAACTATCAAGAACAGTGGGAAAAACAAGGAGATTTCCTAACACTCGAAACCGTAAAATCAGGAAATCAACTCTGGCAAGATAGCCTGTCTGGTTCCGACAAAGCTCATCAATATTATTACTCCTTATATAAGAATTTGACAGAAAATCTTCCAACTTATTATATTCGTTCTAGTATCATAAACCCTAGCAATTTCTCACATCTCAAAGAATTTGAACATTCAACATTGGCTAATGACATCCCTGTTCTATATGCCAACAAATCCTATCTCGAGAGTATAGGATTTCCTATCCCACATACAAGTAAACAATTGACCGTACTCTTTCCAGCATCAATGAAAGAAAATGAAGAGTCTGACGAAAATCTAGCAAAATTGATTGGTTTGCTGTCACTGAAATATGAAGAACAAGTGATAAAAACAATCAGCGAAGTAGATGTTGAATGCATTTATTATGAAAGTGATTGGACATTCTTCCCTTACAATGAAACCTTATCCAACAATTTCACTAATCCAATCATTAGTCTGGTCAATGACAACGACATGTCGTGGGAAGATAAAGCACACCTGTCAAATACTGGATTAAGTAGCCCAATTAAAATTGCAAATACCCCTCAAAATCAACAAAAAATCGAACAAATTCTTCAGAAATTGCCTGATGATAGCTATTTCAAGTTCTCATCAATAAAATCTATTCAACAAGGATGTGTAGATAGTTTCCGCGATGCTAGTCGTAACTTCATCACCTTGTTTGCGATTATCTGCTTACTGAGCATTGTTGTTTCCTATTTTATCGTGAGGAGTATGTTCCTATGGAGAAAATCTCATATCTTCACAATGAAATTTTTAGGATGGTCACTCCTTGACCGCTATAAACCAATTCTAATTGGACTAGCATTACTTTATTTGCTACCTCTTCCAGTTATTTTAATAGCTGGTAAGTCACTATTTCCTCTTGTACTTTTTTTACTATTTGCCATTGCTGATGGAGGTATCTTCCTATTTACATCGCTGAGCATGGAGCAAAAAAATCTTGTACAATACTTGAAAGGAGAGAACTTATGATTCATTTAGAACATATCTTTAAAAAGATTGGTCAAAAACATATCCTACATGATTTTTCCCTCCACATTGAACAAGGTGAATTAGTCGCAATTGTTGGAAAAAGTGGCAGCGGAAAAACAACATTACTAAACATCATTGGCTTGCTTGACGGTGAATACGAAGGAAATTACCTCCTATTTGGTCATTCAAACGTACCTGTAAACACTAGGACATCTCAAAAAATAATTCGGGAACAAATTTCCTATCTATTCCAAAATTTTGCACTAATTGAGAACGAAAGCGTCGAGTATAATCTCCTGATGGCATTGAAATATACCAGATTATCAAAAAGGGAAAAGGAAGAGTCTATAAAAAATATACTAGAAAAAATCGGACTAGCAAACACGCTAAAACAAAAAATTTCCGAGCTATCTGGAGGAGAACAGCAACGAATTGCTATCGCTCGGGCTCTACTCAAACCAAGCAATCTTATCTTGGCAGATGAGCCAACGGGATCATTAGATCAAGAAAATAGGGACTTAATCCTACAATTTCTCATAGAAATGAATAATCGTGGTAAGACAGTGATTATCGTCACACACGATCCATATATTGCCGATAAGTGTCAGCGGATTGTTCGTTTATGATTTAGATAGTTTCTACACCCTTGGCGAATCAGGCATTCCACTACAACTGCAAAAATCAATGCTCTAGAACGTATGCCATGCATCACTTGACCCAAGTTTACGATAAATAAACACAACACTTATCTAGTTCTTTCATAAAATACAGCCAGGAGGTACAACCATGACTGCTGCATTCATCATTTTTTTAATCATAAAAGTATTAGCTCTCATTCTATTCCTTGCTTGTTTATTTCTAGGTTATAAACTAGTTAAAACATTAAATAAAAAGCAAGTATCTCCTGCAAAAAAATGGGGAATCATTGGTCTCTATAGCCTATTTTTGCTTATCGTAGCCTATCTTGCAACATTTGTTGTCGTACTGGGAATCAATACTTAGGCTTCGAATTTTGTGATATATATGTAAGGAGAGACAATAATAGATATCAAAACGAACAAAACCTTATTAAGGCAAATTGAGACTATCCTTGACACACAGCTCTTATCGGTCAAAGAACTTGCGATATTGAAACATACACAAACTGCCCTTCAACACAACGAATACCTTTTAAAGGTCATCGCTTACTTAAAACAAGAACTTTCGCCTCTTGCAATAAGCAACTCATTGACTCCAGAAGTTTCAGAGTTATTTCTTGAAATAAACAGACAGCACCCAGCAACACGAGCTGCCGCGATTTGGAATTTTCTTGTTCCAAAAACTAAATAATTAGGAATGGACATAACCAACATAAACATCTTGATTATCTACTAATCTCAGGGATAAATCCAACCATTTTCTTAGGAGGTGCTCGACATAGTTTACTTGAAAATAATCATTCTCTGGATTTCTCTAGCCCTTGCATTGTACGGGGACAAGTTCATTCAGAAAGATTTCCCAATTTGGAAAGGGATTTTCCTACTTATTGCTCTGGCAAGTTCACTTTCTTTTCTATTTTAATCCCACATAGAGTATTTTGGAAAGGAAAACAGTTATGAAACCAATCAAACTCTTTCATAAAAAATCGACAGTTTTCACTCTGATTGGCCTCCACTTAGTTGTCTTCCTACTTAGTGGACTTCGCTCTTGGATATTGCACCAACCCTTCAAATGGTGGATTACCCTAGGGATTAGTGTCGGTTTTTCAGTTGCTTATCTCTTAGTAACAAAAAATGACCCCTAGCCATCAACGACTCACTAACTAGAAAATTGCTAATAAACTACATCAGATGAATATGAAAACATTCCGAGAAAATCTATACAAGACTGAATGCATCAAGTTATCTAGCTTAATCTTGAAGTCGTATAGAACAAATACTTATACTCAATGAAAATCAAAAACAGACTAGGCGACGCAGATGCAGATAGAACTGAAGTTCATCAAATCAAGCCAACAACGTCTGATTTTGATTTTCGAAGAGTATTAAAAACCAGTCAATCACAGAAATAGAGATTGACTGGTTTTTGCTGTTCACATTCTTATACCAAATAACATTCAAAATCAGACTAAACGATACAGATGGAACTCTGGCCCTCCTATTTATTCAATGAAATTGGCTATGATTTTTGAGGTGTGCTATTCAAACACAAACTGGTTGTGGTAGAGTTCGGCGTAGTAGCCGTTGAGCTTGAGGAGTTGGCTATGGTTGCCTTGCTCGATTACTTTTCCATCCTTGAGGACGATGATCACCCCTCAAATCTGACTTTATTTCTCCGGTATGACCCAAAACAAATAGTAAGTGATGAAGATTGTTAATAGTCCCAGTCCTATTTTGACCAATAAAATAGGAGCCAGCCAGATAGAAATTGCCATGAGTAAGTAAATTTGCCAGATGATTTGCTTTTTTCGTTTGCGGGAAATGGATTTGGTCTCAACGTAATCAGCTACGTAAAATTGATAAATTTTTGTATTGCGTAGCCATTTTTCAAACCTTTTTGAACTTCTCGCAAAGCAAAAACCAGCTAAAAGTAAAAAAGGAGTTGTCGGAACTATCGGCAAAACAATCCCAATGACACCAAGCATCAAACTAACAAAACCAAATACTAGATAGAATATTCTCTGCATACTAATATTATACCAAAAGAACTCGTGAATTTTTGAACAATTTTATCACATTTTCAGAAAACGCTTGCATTTTATTGAATAAACGGGTATGATAAAAGTACCAAATTTAGGAAAGAGAGAAGACGCTATGAAACTTCTAGGACTGGTCGGAACAAACTCCGCTCGCTCAACCAACCGCAAACTCTTGCAGTACATTGAACAGCACTTCGCTGATAAGGCAGATATCGAACTGGTTGAAATCAAGGAACTCCCAATCTTCAATAAACCAGCCAATCGAGAATTACCAGAAATTGTCAAAGAATTGGTCGCAAAAATTGAGGCTGCTGACGGAGTCATCATCGGAACTCCCGAATATAACCACTCTATTCCAGCTGTCCTTATGAATGCCCTTGCTTGGGTATCATACGGTGTCTATCCACTATTAAACAAACCAGTTATGATTACTGGTGCTTCTTATGGAACACTTGGTTCCTCTCGTGCCCAACTACAGCTACGTCAAATTCTCAACGCTCCTGAACTCAAGGCCACTGTCTTGCCAGATGAATTTTTATTGTCACATTCCTTGCAAGCCTTTGATACCAATGGGGAGCTCATTGATTTAGAAACTAGTCAAAAACTGGATGCCATCTTTGATGACTTCCGCCTCTTTGTCACCATGACTGGCAAGCTGTCTAACGCAAAAAAATTACTCCAAAAAGAAGCTGAAAACTTCGATTGGGAAAACCTGTAAGAGAGGAATATACTATGAAATTTGTCGGAATTGTTGGATCAAATGCAGATCAATCTTATAACCGCATGCTATTGCAATTCATTCAACGCCACTTTAAAGTGAAGTTTGAACTAGAACTTTTGGAAATCAAAGATGTTCCAATGTTCAATCAGGACGAAGACCAGTCTGATTGTTTTGCAATTCAATACCTTTACAACAAAATCACCCGTGCTGACGGGGTCATTATTGCTACCCCTGAGCACAATCATACTATTACCCCTGCCCTTAAGAGTACTCTGGAATGGCTCAGCTTTAATTTGCACCCATTCGAAAATAAACCAGTTATGATTATCGGGGCATCTTACTACGATCAAGGAACTTCTCGTGCCCAAGTTCACCTACGGAAAATTTTAGATGCACCAGGTGTCAATGCTTACACACTACCAGGTAATGAATTCCTCCTTGGTAAGGCCAAAGAAGCTTTTGACGATAAGGGCAATATCATCAATGAAGGCACCGTGAAATTCTTAGAAAGCTGTCTAGACAACTTTATCAAGTATGTCGGTGTTGTATCCAAATTGAAAAAACCAAAACCAATCGCACCAGAAGATTTGGACTGTGGAAAGCCGATTGCGACGACCATCACTGGTGTGGATCCCGATGATCCAGATTGGCTAGAAAAGGCTTCTAAATTGGTTAACGCAGTTGAGGGAGACACCTATGTTAAACTGGACAATGGTCTGTTGACCGTTAACCAACTCAATATGTTCCTCAATGCGATGCCATTTGAATTGACCTATGCAGATGATAATAACCAGTTCCTCTACTACAACAATAGTCACCAAGAACCTGATACCATGTTGGGTAAACGGGTACTTGCTCAAGTAGGAAATCGCCTGTCAACTGTCCACGGTACGCTACCTCCTGCCCGCATGAAGAATGTTGAATGGGTTGTCGGTACCTTGCGTAATGGTAACCAGGAATATGTTCGTACCATTGTACCCGGTACCCCTGCTGAAATTATCAACACCCACAACTACCAAGCTATGTACTATCCTGACGGATCCTACGCTGGTATCAATGAAATTATCTTTAATTTCAAACCATGGCTAGATTGGTATCTTGAAGCTACTGGTCAACGCTTGGTTGGTGGTTCGGGAACTGCCGCAGCTCCTGCACATGTTGACGCAACCTCTGGTGCATCAGATGCTGGTAGTGCCCCTGCTACTTCCACACCGACAGATGCAGATTCTGGTGCATCCGCTCACTAATCGTTCACATATAGAGGCTGGGCAGAAAGCCCAGCACCTCTTCTCAGAGTTCGTGTCAACATCTCAGCGCAGTGGTTGATTGGCAGATTTGTTCGTTTTTTACACTCCAAATCTGGCCTCTACGACTGATGCGAACAGAGTTCGCTTCATTTCCAACCTCCAACTGTCTCCCAGACAGTTGGAGCTGTACGGGGGTGGGAGTAAAATAGTCCAGTGGACTATTTTAGCCCGAACCTACTGTTTGGAAGCGAGGGGAACTCTTTTTAGACTGGTCGAGTTCTTTCCCACTCCCATATTTTTCAAACAAAACATTGATATTGATTTCACAAGGAGTTCCTATGTCACCATTTCAAGAAAAAATTTCAGCTGCAGTTTCAAAAAAAGAAGCCCTTTTTGACGAAAGTCTAGGCCGCTATGCCTTGCGTTCTATGTATGCAGGAGCCTACCTGACTATGTCAACAGCTGTCGGTATTATCGGAGCAGACGTTATTGCCAGTCAATTTCCAAGTTTGTCGCGCTTTGTCTTTACCTTCATCTTTGCTATTGGGCTGGTTTTTGTTCTTATTTTTGGTGGTGAATTAGCCACATCTAACATGATGTATCTCACAACTGGTGCCTACTATAAGCAAATTAGCTGGAAAAAAGTGACACTGATGCTGCTATACTGTACTTTCTTTAACTTTGTAGGCGCTACTATTCTAGCCTGGCTCTTCAATCAGTCCTTCTCCTACCTCAATCTCTCTGATAAGAGCTTTGTCGTCAATGCCGTTACCATCAAACTTGGAAAATCTGACTGGAGTAATTTTATTGAAGGGATCACGGCTAATATGTTTGTAAATATGGCAATACTTGGCTTCATGCTCATCAAAGAACAGTCTGCTAAGTTCTTTGTCATCATTTCCTCCATTTTTATGTTCGTTTTCCTCATCAATGAGCATCTGGTCGCCAATTTCGCATCTTTCATGCTCCTAGCTTTTAACGCTACTCGAAGCAATGTCGAAGCCTTCAATATGATCAATATCCTTCGTCAATGGATTGTGGTCTTTTTTGGAAATTGGCTCGGAGCCGGTCTCTTTATCGGTATCGCCTACGCTTGGCTCAATCAAACCAAAACCAACCATATTGAGCAGTAAGCCTACCACAAAAACAGCCAAGATAAACCACGTCCTAAACATTTAAGGATTGTGGTCTGCTTATCTTGGCTGTTTATTTTTCTATATATTATTCAAACACAAACTGGTTGTGGTAGAGTTCGGCGTAGAAGCCGCCCTGTTTGAGGAGCTGGCTGTGGTTGCCTTGCTCAATCACTTTTCCGTCTTTGAGGACGATGATTTCGTCCGCATTGAGGATGGTTTTGAGGCGGTGGGCAATGACGAAGCTGGTCCGTCCTGCGATAATAGCCTCCATGGCCTTTTGGATTTTAGCTTCCGTTACGGTATCAACGTTTGAGGTTGCTTCGTCCAAAATCAAGACTTGAGGATCTGTCAAGAGCGTACGGGCAATGGAAATCAGCTGTTTCTGACCTGTCGAGAAGACATTCTCATCATCGGTCACAAAGGTTTCATAGCCCTCTGGCAAGCTCATGATGAAGTCGTGGATATGGGTGGCACGAGCTGCGGTTTCCACCATTTCCTGCGAAATGCTCTCATCACCAAAGCGGATATTGTCCGCAATAGTACCCGAGAATAGCACCGACTCCTGCAAGACAATGCCGACCTTATCCCGCAAGCTGTCCAAGTCATATTCCCGAATATCGCGACCATCAAAGGCCACACTACCACCATTGACATCGTAGAAACGGTTGATCAAGTTCATAATGGTAGTCTTACCAGACCCCGTCGGACCAACGACTGCCACCATTTTGCCCTTAGGAGCAGAGATAGATACCTTGTCCAAGACCTTCTGACCTGGCAGGTAGCCAAAGTCAATGTCCTTGATTTCAACACCTTCTTTTAATTCGGTAAATAGCGGAGCGTTTTGAGGGCGAACTTCCTCAGGCTCATCAAACATTTCCTGAATACGGTGAGCACCTGTGAAAGCCAGCTGCAATTCTGCCCAGCTAGAGGCAATCTGCATGATAGGCTGGTAATACTGTTGCGAATACTGAACAAAAGTCACTACCAGACCAAGTGCGGCAGCTGTTTCCAGCGAACTATCATTGAGAACAATGCTAGAACCTGCAAAGATAACAATAGCCGTATTAACCAAGCTCATCCCATTCATAAATGGGAAGAGAATCCCACCAAACAAGCGACCTTTGAAGGTCGTACGGCGAACTTCTTCATTGAGTTCCAAGAAACCATCAATTGTCTCTTCCTGCACACCTTGTACAATAATCGCTTTTTGTCCAGAAATTTTCTCGTCCATGTAGGCATTGAGCTTAGATACCGCAGCCTGTTGCTTGTCTGTATATTTCCGTGATAGGCGGATGATAACGACCAAGGCAATCAAGGCAACTGGCGTAGAAGCAATGGTCACCAAGGCCAAGCGAGTATCCTGACGGAACATCATGATGACCATACCGACATAAAGAGCGATGTTGGTCACCACTTGGGTCAAGGACTGGTTAAAAGCATTCTGAATATTATCCAAGTCACTGGTAAAACGAGAAAGAATATCCCCGTCCTTGTGGCTATCAAAGAAGGCAACTGTCAAACGTTCCAGCTTGCCAAACAAGCCCTTACGCATACGGTTGGTCGAATGAGCCACGATACGCGTGAAGAGGAGGGTGTAAATCAAGGTTGCCACGACCGTCGCCGCATAAGCGAAGAAAAGGTTGAGCATAACCCCATTAAAATCAGACAGGTCAGGTTTGAAATCTGACTGACCCATTTGCACCGAAGCAAAATAAGCTTGCCCAATTTTCCCCATCTCCGCAATGGCATTTCCAAGGAAAACAGGTGTCTTAACCTGCAAGTAGGTCGCTGTCACAATGGCTAGAAAAATCACAGCAAAGGACAGTTTATAGCGTTTAAAATAAAACCAGAAAAATCTAAGTGTTTTCATCTATTCCTCCCTCCCTTTCTGTGTTTCGTAGATTTCGCGGTAGACGTCATTTGTCGCTACCAATTCTGCGTGTGTTCCCTGACCAATCAAGCGACCTTCATCAAGAACCAAAATCTTATCAGCTTTGACAACAGAAGAAATCTTCTGGGCAACGATGACAGTGGTTGTCCCCTTCAAATCATGGTTGAGAGCCTCTTGGACCAGTTTCTCAGACTTGGCATCCAGGGCAGAAGTCGAGTCATCCAAGACCAAAACCTTAGGCTCGCCAATCACCCCACGAGCAATAGACATCCGCTGCTTCTGACCACCAGAGAAGTTATTTCCACGTTCTTCTACTTGGCTCTCGTAGGTATCATCCAAGCGGTCGATAAATTCTTTGGCTTGGGCAATACCTGCGGCCCGCTCCAAGCGTTGCAAATCAGCACCAGGTGCCCCTTGACGCAGGTTGTCTGCAATGGTTCCCGAGAAGAGAATAGCCTTTTGCAAGACAATCGATACCGTATCACGCAGGGTGTTCTGGCTGACTTCTTTCAAGTCCCGACCACCGATGGATACTGTTCCTTCTTGCGGGTCAAACAAACGCGGAATCAGTTGAGCAAGAGTGGATTTACCCGCACCTGTTGCACCAACCACACCGACCATTTGCCCTGGCTCAATCTCAAATGAGATATTTTTCAAAGTCGGCTCCGTATCATGTGGGTAGGTAAAGCTAACATTGTCAAAGACAATCTTACCAGTCAATTCTTCATCCGCCACATCCTTGAAGGTCATAGCAGGCTCCGTATCCAACACCTCGCTGATCCGCTTAATTGAAATAGCCGCACGAGAAGCCTGCATCCCCATGAAACTAGTCATGATAATGGCAAACATGATTTGCATGAGGTAGCTCATAAAGGAAGTAAAGCCACCAACTGCTTCCATGTTGGTTTCCAACATCCCGGACACCAAGTAGAGCGATGCAAAAATCGCCATGTAAGAGATAAACATCATCAAGGGTTGCAAGATAGCAAAACCATAGCCGATAAAGAGGTTGAGGTCCAAGAGTTCATTGGATACATCCTTGAATTTCTTGTACTGGTTTTTCTCTTGAACAAAGGATTTGACCACACGGATTCCTCGTAGGTTTTCCTTGGCAATACTGTTCATCTTGTCCATGAGGGACTGGAATTTCCCAAAACGTGGTCCCATTTGCCCCATGACAACTGCCATAATGACCATAATCAAGACCACCATGACAATAATCATCCACCAGAGTTCTGGCATGGTCCGCACCGCCATGATGAAGGCCCCGACAAACAGCAATGGAACCCGCATCAACACTGTGAAGAGCATCATGACAAGGTTCTGGATCTGATTGACATCGTTAGTCATCCGAACAACCAAGTTCCCTGCGTTAAACTCTTCGATATTAGCATAAGAGAAGCTTTGGATTTTCCGAAAGGTCTTCTCACGAATATCCGCAGATACTCCCTGAGAAATCTTAGCTGCTGAAATGGTATTGACAAGCCCTGCCAAAAGACCAATTCCAGCAATAATCAGCAGTAATTTGCCTACACGAACAATTTCATCCTTGTCATTGACCAAGACTGCCGTCAAGACATCCTGCAAATAACTAGGTTGCATCAAGGTCGTTGCTACGACAATTGACGTCAGCAAGACCGATGCTAAGGCGTACCATTTATAACGTAAAATGGCTTCTTTAAACATGATTCTTCTCCTTATAGTGTTGAATATTTTCTTTTAATTGATTAGCTACCTGTTTGACCAAATCAAAGTTCTCTTTTTGAATGCCCCAAAAAAGTGAATGGTGCATTTCTTCATGGAAGGCTTTCAGGTGACAGATTTTCCCTTGCCCTTTCTCTGTCAAAACCAACTGCTTGTAGCGTTTGTCAACCTGAGAAGGCAGGACTTGGATAAAGCCATTTTTCTCCATTCGCTTGACCAGATTGCTGGCAACGGATTTGGAAATCTTTAATTCCGCTTCTATATCTTTTACAAAGGTTTCGGCTTCCGACCGTTCCGCAATGAAACGCAAGGCCCATCCCTGTGGACCAGCTAAGTGCTCCACATCGTATTCTTTAGCAATAGTTTCACTGATTTGTTCAATCTGATTGAGCAGGTTCCGAAAATCTGCAATGGTATGTCCCACGATAACTCCTTTCCAATCAATTAATTAGCATGAGAACTATTATAGTTCTCTTGGGAACTATTGTCAATCATTTTAACTTCTATTTTCAAAGCTCACCCTGCTAACATTTTTCTTCCTAACAGCAATATTTGACATGACTTGCAAGATTTTATCTATGGATTATGATATAATATAGACAAATCAACTCAACCTAGAAAGGATTTTCTATGACCAAACAAACCATTGCTGTCTTGGGACCAGGCTCATGGGGAACTGCCCTTGCCCAAGTTCTCAACGATAACGGTCATACTGTCCGTATTTGGGGAAATATCCCTGAACAAATTGACGAAATCAATGAACACCATACCAATACTCGCTACTTCAAGGATATTGTCCTAGATGATAAAATCACAGGCTACAAGGATTTAGCAGAAACCTTAAACGGTGTGGATGCAGTTCTATTCGTTGTGCCGACCAAGGTAACCCGTCTGGTTGCCAAGCAAGTGGCCCAAGCTCTCAAGCACAAGGTGATTGTCATGCATGCCTCAAAAGGTTTGGAACCTGATAGCCACAAACGCTTGTCAGAGGTCTTAGAAGAAGAAATTCCTGCAGATCTCCGTTCAGAAATCGTTGTGGTTTCTGGACCAAGCCATGCAGAAGAAACCATCGTCCGTGACTTGACCTTGATTTCTGCAGCTTCTAAGGATTTGACAACAGCCAGCTATGTACAGAACCTCTTCAGCAACAACTACTTCCGCCTCTACACTAATAACGATGTGATCGGCGTGGAAACAGCAGGAGCTTTGAAAAACATCATCGCTGTAGGTGCTGGCGCCCTTCACGGTCTGGGATATGGTGACAATGCCAAGGCAGCTATTATCGCTCGCGGTTTGACTGAAATCACCCGCCTCGGTGTAGAAATGGGAGCCAACCCACTGACCTATAGCGGACTTTCTGGTGTCGGTGACCTGATTGTAACTGGTACTTCCGTCCACTCTCGCAACTGGCGGGCTGGTGACCTACTCGGTAAAGGTGAGAAACTTGAAGACATCGAAGCCAACATGGGAATGGTTATTGAGGGAATTTCTACTACTAAGGCAGCTTACGAGTTGGCACAAGAATTGAATGTCTATATGCCAATCACTCAAGCCATCTATAGCGTGATTTATCAAGGCGCAAGCATCCAAGACGCGATTAAGGAAATCATGTCTGGTGAATTCCGTCATGAAAACGAGTGGGTTTAAAAAATAGTCATTAACAAAATAACAAGGAGATTGTACCATGACAAAAAAAGTTAGAAAAGCCGTTATCCCAGCTGCTGGATTAGGAACTCGTTTCCTACCTGCTACTAAGGCTCTTGCCAAAGAAATGTTGCCAATCGTTGACAAACCAACCATCCAATTTATTGTTGAAGAAGCCCTCCGTTCTGGTATCGAAGATATTTTGGTGGTCACTGGTAAATCAAAACGTTCTATCGAAGACCATTTTGACTCAAACTTTGAGTTGGAGTACAACCTCAAAGAAAAAGGCAAAAATGATTTGTTGAAACTGGTTGATGAGACTACAGGTATTCGCCTCCACTTCATCCGTCAAAGCCACCCACGTGGACTTGGTGATGCCGTTCTTCAAGCTAAAGCATTTGTCGGGAACGAGCCATTTGTTGTCATGCTCGGCGATGACCTCATGGACATCACAGATACAAAAGCTGTCCCATTGACCAAGCAACTCATGAACGACTATGAAAAAACACACGCTTCTACCATTGCAGTTATGCCTGTTCCTCATGAAGAAGTTTCTGCATACGGTGTTATCGCTCCACAAGGTGAAGGTGTCAACGGTCTCTATAGTGTGGAAACCTTTGTGGAAAAACCAAAACCAGAAGATGCTCCTTCTGACCTGGCTATTATCGGACGCTACTTACTCACTCCTGAAATCTTTGAGATTTTAGAAAACCAAAAACCAGGTGCCGGGAACGAGATTCAATTGACAGATGCCATTGATACTCTGAACAAAACGCAACGCGTGTTTGCTCGTGAATTCAAAGGCAACCGTTACGATGTTGGGGATAAGTTCGGTTTCATGAAAACTTCTATCGACTACGCTCTCCAACACCCTCAAGTAAAAGATGATTTGAAACAATACTTGATCGATCTTGGTAAAAAATTAGATACAAAGAAAAACTAGCAAGTGCTAGTTTTTTTCTTATATCACATAGAATATCCCTAGTAGCAAGGCGATCAAACCCAAATAACCAATGAAACTGTAAAAAATCTGTTTTCCTGTAAAGAGATCTTTTTCCACAAGAGGTGGAAGGAACATCACGACCAAGCAACCTCCAACAGCTCCTCCAATATGTCCTGCCATACTAATGGTTGGATTAAAAAGTCCCAAAACCAAGTTCAATCCCAAAAGGACCATGTAGCGTTGACCAAGAACCTGCAGATAAGGGCTGCGACTAAATTTTCTCAAAAGTGCCATAGCTGCAAAAAGACCAAAGAGCGAGGTCGATGCACCTGCACCAACCACATCTGGTGTAAAAAAGAGAACAAAAAGATTGCCCATTATCCCAGACAAGATATACAGCAGGAAGAAACGCCTTGACCCAAACAGCCCTTCTAATTGATAACCCAAACCAAGCAAGGTAATGCTGTTAAAGATAAAATGTTCCCAACCAATGTGGACAAAGATGGGGGAAATCAACCGCCACAACTGAGTCGGATCATACCGCACTACCTCACCAAACATACCACCGAATTCATAAATCGTATAGGCAGCCGTCGTCTGTCCGAAGCGAAATACTTGTATCAATAGGAAAACAAGAGCCGTAACCGCCAACAGGCCATTGGTTACAGGGTAGCGCTTATCAAAAAAGTTCTTCAAAAATCAACAACTCCTTCACTGGAATATCAAATACATCTGGTTCGAAATCATAGACTTGAAATTCTGCCACGGTCGATACCGTCTCCCCCTGATAATCTACTAGGTAGCGATCATAAAAACCACCTCCATAGCCCACTCGAAAACCCGCTTGATTCCAAGCCAAACCAGGGACATGAATCAACTTAACCACAGACTTATCCACAGGTTGTGAATAAGTCCCAGGTTCCCAAACTCCAAACCTAGATTTCACCAAATCATCAGGATTATATTCTACAAAATCCATGCGGCCTTGTGAATAGGTCTTAGGAATGAAAATGCATTTTCCATCCTTTTGAGCCTGTTCAATCAGGTAAGAAGTATCAAACTCATGAGGCATGGAAAGGTAGGTCCCAAGCGACTTTGTGCCTTGATAGGCCTCAGAAGCAAGGAGGCGTTCCGTTAGCTGCTGGCTCCATCTTGCTCGCTGACTACTAGTCAGGTCTTTCAAGCTCTGCAGGACCTCTTGCCGAATGCTCTTTTTATCCACAGAAACTCCTTTCTTTTCAGAAAAAGACTGGAAAACCAGTCTAGTTTGCTTTCATTTTCAAAAAATCGCTCAACTTATCCACAGCAAAGGGAAGCACTTCCTCTTTGGGACTGAGACGAGGATTGTGAAGGGGATAAGGCGTATCCACACCCAACCAGAACATAACACCCGGCACCTTATTGAGCAGGTAGCCGAAGTCCTCACCCGTCATAGCTGGTGGGCAGTCAATCATCTCCACGCCGTCGACTTGTTCAAAATAAATTATCAGTTCATCCGCCAGCTGGGGATTATTTTCCACAGGCAGATAACCGCTAGGATTAAGCTCAATCTCCAAGTCCACTCCAAAGGACAGGGCGATTCCCTCTGCCACTTCCCGCACCCGTTTTTGCACAAGAAGGCTCATGCTCTGGGTCAAAGCCCGAATGGTGCCATGCAAGAAAGCCGTTTCCGCAATGACATTATTGGTCGTACCCGCGTGCAGGGAGCCGAAGGTGACCACAGCTCCCTCAATCGGATCAACGTTACGACTGACCACCGACTGCACCTGAGTCACAAAGTAGCTTGCTGCCACCAAGGCGTCATTGGCAGTATGGGGAAATGCTGCGTGGCCACCTTTTCCTGTAAACCGTATCTTAACTTCACAGGTCCCGGCAAAGAGGGTCGCACGGTTGGTGGCCATTTGACCGACTTTGAGGTCTGGTCGGACATGGAGCCCATAAAATTCATCTGGCAACCAATCCCCGAAAGCTCCCGCTTTATACATGAGCATGCCACCTGCTAGATTTTCCTCCGCAGGCTGAAACAAGAAGAGAAGATTATTTTTCGGTTGCTGCTCTGCCATTTTCTCCAAAAGCCCCAAGGCAATGGTCATGTGAAAATCATGTCCACAGGCGTGCATACGATCTGGGTGGAGGGACTTGAAGTCTAGGCCCGTCTCCTCCACGATCGGCAGGCCGTCAATATCCGCCCGCCAGCCAATCGTTTTATCTGGAGCAGAGCCTGTCAGATAAACCAAGATTCCTGTCTTCCAAGTGCGGACTTGGGCAAAAGAACAGTCTTGCAGCAAGTCCTCAATGGTTTCTATGAGAAAGGCGTGTGTCTTGAACTCCTCCATCCCCAGCTCTGGAATCTGGTGGAGGGTCCGGCGTGTCGCAATTAAATCTAGCATAGCTACCTCTTAGAGTGTCCGCAAAGCCTCTTCCAAGGCTGTTTTTTGTTGGGTTTGAGCGTCGATTTCCTTGATGATACGGGCTGGCACACCTGCTACCACTACGTTTTCAGGAACATCTTGAGTCACAATGGCACCAGCTGCCACAACAGATCCGCTACCGATTTGCACACCCTCGATGACAACGGCATTGGCACCGACCAAAACGTTGTCGCCGACACGAACTGGCTCGGCAGAAGCTGGCTCGATGACACCCGCAAGGACCGCTCCTGCTCCGATGTGGCTGTTTTTACCAACCGTCGCACGACCACCGAGAATAGCACCCATGTCAATCATGGTACCTGGACCGATTTCCGCACCGATGTTAATCACCGCCCCCATCATGATAACGGCATTATCACCAATGGTCACTTGGTCACGGATAATGGCACCTGGCTCGATACGGGCGTTAATGTTGCGTTTGTCAAGCAAAGGCACAGCTGAATTGCGGCCGTCTTGCTCCACCACATAATCCACATTCTCAGTCAAATTTGCCAAGAGTGGCTCAACGTCCTTCCAGTCACCGAAGAGGACATTGCCTAGTTTTGTCACCTCAGCAGGAACTGGACCTGCCAGTTCTCCTTTAAAGGTCACTTTAACAGTCGTCTTTTTCACAGCATTGCCGATAAAAGCAATGATTTCTTGTGCAGTCATTTTTTGTGCAGTCATAATGTTTCCAATCTAAAAATAATATTTTTACTATTATATCAAAATTTTCTGAAAATTTGATGATGAAAAACAAAAAAATTAGAAGTTTTACCTCCTAATTTTCAATCATTATCTAATCTTCAATTTCTTTTCTGGGATTAACAGCTCCAACGATATAATCTTGAACTAAACCTGTGGCATCCAGTACAATCCCATGTAAAACTCCGCCGTAAACAGCTCCACCATCAATCCCCATTTTCCCATCTGAACTGGTCCAGATTTGGCTAATGCGGAGTTTTGTTTGATAAAGGTTATAAACAGGAGTATGCCCAAAGACAATCATTTTCCCTGTGGTATTTTCGGCCTCATGGAAAGGAGTTCTAAGCCAGACTTTATCATGATTGCTGGTTTCGCGCCAGTCTGGTAAGGTCAAGTCCACACCAGCATGGACAAAGATATAGCGTTCAGTCTCTATATGATAAGGACAAGATTTGACAAAATCAATCAGATCCTCGTACTGTTCCATCACTGCATTGGCATCTACTAGACCATCAACGGGCGCATCCAAGGGTCGCCCCAGAAGGGAGTTAATGGTCGTATCGCCACCATTTCTCCGATAGTGGTCATAGCGGTCAACCGGATCACGTAACCAGGCCAGAAACATCCGTTCATGGTTACCCGTTAAACAAATTGCCCCCTTTTCCCGCACCAATTGCCAAACCAACTCCAAACAAGCTTTGGAATTTTCTCCGCGGTCAATCAAATCACCCAGAAAAATAAGCTGTTGTCGATTCTCGTTCCATTTCTTTAAAATATCAAGCAGGAGTTCAAACTTACCATGGACATCTCCTACTACAAAAAATTCTTTTTTCATAGAGAATATTCTACCATATTTCTAAAGGAAAGAAAAACTGGGAGTGTGATAGAACTCAAGACATAGAAAAGAGTTCGTCCTCACACCCCCGCACAGTTGATTAGGTCAGATTTGGAGTGTGAAACACGAACTGCTGAGATTTGCTTTGCAAATCCTATCTCCAACCTTAAACAGTCCCCCGGACTGTTTAAGCCAATCAACCACTGCGCTGAGATGTTGACACGAACTCTGATAGGCGGGCTTAAAATTTCATTCTATTACAAACGTGCGTTCAATTCTGCACCGAGTTCTTCAAATCCTGGTTTGCCAAGAAGAGCGAACATATTTTTCTTGTAGGCTTCTACACCTGGTTGGTCAAATGGGTTAATCGCATTGAGGTAACCAGAGATTGCAATTGCCAACTCGAAGAAGTAGAAGGTGTAACCAAGTGTGAACTCATCTTGTTGTGGAAGAGTGACAAACATGTTTGGTACGCCACCATCTGTGTGGGCAAGCAATACGCCATCCGTTGCTTTTTTGTTTACAAAGTCAACATCTTTTCCTTGCAAGTAGCCAAGACCGTCAAGGTCTTCTGTCATTTCAGGAATCAAGATATTTTTTCTTGGTTTGTCAACACGAACTACTGTTTCAAAGATATTGCGGTTTCCTTCTTGGATAAATTGTCCAAGTGAGTGCAAGTCTGTTGAGAAGTTAGCAGATGTTGGGTTGATACCTTTTTGGTCCTTACCTTCTGACTCACCAGCCAATTGTTTCCACCATTCGCTGAAGTATTGAAGTGATGGCTCGTAGTTAGCCAAGATTTCTGTTACATAGCCTTTTCTGTAAAGGATGTTACGCACTGCAGCATATTGGTAAGCCTCATTTTCGGCAATTTTATCTGATGTGTAAGTCGTACGAGCTGCGTTTGCACCTTCCATAAGGGCATCAATGTCTGCACCAGCTGCCGCGATTGGCAAAAGACCAACTGCAGTCAAGACTGAGAAACGACCGCCAACATCATCTGGAACTACAAAGGTTTCCCAACCATTTGCGTCCGCTTCAACCTTAACAGCACCTTTTGCCTTGTCAGTTGTCGCATAAATACGCTTGTTGGCTTCTTCTTGACCGTATTTCTTGACAAGCAATTCTTTGAAGACACGGAAAGCAATAGCAGGCTCAGTTGTTGTACCTGATTTTGAAATCACGTTTACTGAGAAGTCCTTATCTGCCACGTAGTCCACCAAGTCAGCAAGGTAGCTTGATGAGATTGAGTTTCCAGCGTAAAGGATTTGTGGAGCTTTACGCTCTTCACGAGTTTGCAAGTTTACAAAGGCATTGCTCAAGAAATCAATGGCTGCTTTGGCACCAAGGTAAGAACCACCGATACCGATAACCACCAAAACTTCACTTTCATTTTGGATCTTAGCCGCCGCTTCCTTGATGCGAGCAAATTCTTCTTTGTCATAGTTTTCTGGCAAATCCAACCAGCCGATAAAGTCGCTACCAGGACCTGTTCCTTGACGGAGCATTTGGTCAGCCAGCGTCACTTGTGGTTGCATGTAGTCAACTTCTTGAGCTCCAACGAATTGGCCCAAAACTTTTGAATAATCAAATGTAATATGTGTCATGTCATTCCTCCATTTATGTACCATAATATGATAACGCTTTATCAGTTTTTTTTCAAGGGATTTATGAATTTTCATTTATTTTCATGAAATGGTTTGCGTAACTTGTTTATTTTTCACAAACATAGTGTCGTAATGAGGAGTTTTATAGTCTGCTAAGACCTGACCCGACTGTGTCACTGTTATCATATTTGGTAATATTTTTGACAATAAATATAGTGGGACCAGGCTCACATACCAGATTGTCATCACTTCAAAAATAAATTTGCTATTATTCCCTCTCTGAATATAGCGTTGTCGGTGTTCTTCTTTTAATGATGGGTGGGGAATGTAAATGTGAAACGGGACAGCGCCACGTACAAGCATAACCAACAACATCCTTACTAGAAAATTCATGGCGACAAGGACCGTCTTCCCCTCCTCGTGCAAGGCATAGGCTTTGTCCACGTAGATGTTTTTATAATTCTTATCTTTAATCGGGCGTGGAGTTGATTTTCTTTCTTCTTTATTCAAATGACGAACACTAGAATTATCATATTTGATGTCCGACATTTCTAAATCTACAATTTGTGAAGATTGCTGGGCAAATGTCGTTTTCCCCATACCTGGAAAAGCAAATATAAACATAGGCTTTCCTCCTTTTCCTCTGTAGAATAGCAGAGCTAACAAAAAGTTTTCTTAAGAGGAAATCTATTTTACTCCTTTTTCCCTATAAATCAATAGAAAATCAACAAAATCAGTCCCCAGACGGAGAGAAATGTACTTGCTAAAGTAGTTGCCCCTATTTTACCCCTATTTCTAAAAACAAGCCAAAGAAAACCCTCTGAAAGCCTGATTTCAAAGGGTTTTTAGACTGTACGCAAAAAGAGCACACACTCGACCTCGCTTAGGGCTGCTGGATTCCTCCCCTGACCCGCTTCACGCACGAATGTTGCTCCGTTTATTATTATAACACAAATTGACTAAAGTGCAAGTTTGGACTACAAACTAGCTATCCGTAGCGACTTCCTCTTGCGCCTTCAAGGCCTCTTTCTCAGCCTTTTGCTTTTCTCGCCTCTGTCTGAAAAAATCTTGCATAATCTTAGCACAAGCCTCTTCCAGAATGCCCGTCTCAACTTCCACACGGTGATTGAGTCGCTCATCTGTCAAAATATCATAGAGACTGCCTGCCGCACCAAACTTTTGGTTGGTAGCACCGTACACTACCTGAGGAATGCGGGCAAGACCGATTGCTCCGCTACACATAACACAGGGCTCAATCGTCACAAAGAGGGTCGAATCAAGCAAGCGCCAATTCCCCTCAACATTGTTAGCCTCTTGGATGGCCATGACTTCGGCATGCATGATAGCCTGATTGAGCTCTTCGCGGGCATTATGACCTCTGCCAATAATCTGGCCATCCTTGACAATCACACAACCAATTGGAATTTCATCCTTTTCTAGCGACTTTCTAGCTTCCTGCAATGCTTGAGTCATAAAATACTCTTTTTCTTCATGTGTATAGTTCATAAATCTATTATAGCACAGCCCTGATAACAGTTCAAAATCACTTCTTTATTCGCTGCTATCAAAATCAATCTAACACTGCTTCTTCCTTACCACACATTTCTTTCAAAATTCTGCCCTTCTATTAACTTAAAAATATAAAAATACCTCCTCAGTCGAGAAGGTAGGGGGAGCAATATTGATATTTGCAGATATTAATATATCATCTATTGTCGATATTGTCAAGAAATTTTTTTAAAAAATGTCAAAAACAGCCTCGAAAGGCTGTCTCTGACATTTTCTATTACAATTCGCCAACTAATTTCACAACATTTTCTACTGTGAAGCCGTAGTTGTCAATAACTGTTTGGGCTGGAGCTGAGGCACCGAATGTGTCGATACCAAGGACTTTACCATCAAGACCGACATACTTGTACCAACTTTGAGTTGCACCCATTTCAATGGCCAAGCGACGACGGATAGCATTTGGAAGAATCTCTTCCTTGTAAGCTGCGTCTTGAGCATCGAAGAGCTCAGTTGATGGTACAGAAACCACACGAACTTTTGTACCAGCTGCTTCTAGTTCTTTGGCAGCTTTAACAGCCAAGTTCACTTCTGAACCTGATGCAAGAAGGATTGTGTCAAAACCTGCTACTTCATAAACTACATAAGCACCTTTAGCAACCTTGTCAAAGTCTGTTCCTTCTTCAACTGTCAAGTTTTGACGAGTGAGAACAAGGGCTGATGGTGTAGACTTGCTAGTCAATGACAAGTACCAAGCTGCCTGCGTTTCACGCGCATCTGCTGGACGGAAGACATTGAGGTTTGGCATAGCACGAAGTCCTGCCAAGTGCTCAATCGGCTCGTGAGTTGGGCCATCTTCACCAACTGCAATTGAGTCATGCGTGAAGACATAAGTCACAGGAAGACCCTGAAGGGCTGACAAACGAACTGCTGCCTTCACATAGTCTGAGAAGACGAAGAAGGTACCACCATAGACACGAAGTCCTCCGTGGGCTGCCATACCGTTCAAGATAGTACCCATAGCAAATTCACGCACACCAAATTGGATGTTGCGGTTGAGTGGGTTTGCTGAATCTTGCAAACCATCTTCCTTGATATAGGTCATGTTTGAGTGAGCCAAGTCAGCTGAACCACCTAAGAAAGTTGGCAAGACCTTAGCCGCTGCGTTGAGGGCATCTTGTGATGAGTTACGAGTTGCTTGTGAGAAGCCATTTTCGTAAACCGGGAAGTCTTCTGGCTTGATTTCAACTACGTCACGACCTTCCAAGATAGCTGTTACTTCAGCTGCTAATTCTGGATGTGCTACTTTGTAGTCTTCAACTAATTTCACCCAAGCATCGTAGGCTGCTGCACCGCGATCAGCTACATTAGCTTTGAAGTCCGCATAGACTTCAGCTGGAATTTCAAATGGACCATAGTTCCAATCAAGCGCCTTACGAGTTGCTTCTGCTTCCTCTGGTCCAAGCGGCGCACCGTGAACGGCATTTGTACCTTGTTTGTTTGGCGAACCATGACCGATAACAGTCTTGATTTCGATAAGAGATGGCTTACCTGCTGCCTTAGCTTTTTCAATAGCAGCAAAGATGGCATCTACATCTGTACCGTCTGTTACGAGGTCTGTATGCCAGCCATAAGCATTGTAGCGTGCGCGCACATCTTCTGTGAAGGAGTCTTTTGTTTCCCCATCCAAGTTGATGTCATTTGAATCGTAAAGAACGATGAGTTTTTCTAATTTTTGAAGACCTGCATAAGAAGCCGCTTCTGCAGAAACACCCTCCATCAAGTCGCCATCGCCACAGATTACATATGTATAGTGGTCGAAGATCGGGAAACCATCACGGTTGTACTTAGCCGCAAGGAAACGCTCAGCTTGAGCAAAACCTGTCGCAGTTGAGATACCTTGACCAAGAGGACCTGTTGTCGCATCAACACCAGCTGTGTGACCAAATTCTGGGTGACCTGGTGTTTTTGAACCCCACTGACGGAAGTTTTTGATTTCGTCCATGCTTACTTCTTCAAAACCTGAAAGGTGAAGAAGTCCGTAAAGCAACATTGAGCCGTGTCCTGCTGACAAGATAAAGCGGTCGCGGTTGATCCAGTTTGGTTGAGCTGGGTTGATACGGAGCTCTTTAGTGAACAAGCTATAGGCCATTGGTGCCGCACCCATGACAACACCTGGGTGGCCAGATTTTGATTTTTCAATGGCGTCAATACCAAGGAAACGAATTGCGTTTACTGAAAGTTGTGACATGTTTTTCTCCTTTTAAAAAGTCATGGTTTCATTATACCATAAAGCGTTTTCTATGTCTGTTTCAAAAGGCAGGACTTTCGTCCCGCCCCTCTTATCTTCTTATAGCAAGGCCTTGAATTGAATGTTCGAATCTTCCAAGAAACAGTCGTCAAAGCCACGTGGGTGATGGTATTCAATGCGGTCTTTGTCAAGTGGATAGGTGTACTTGCCACCAACTTCCCAGATGAATGGATGGAAGTCATATTGCAAGCGTTCTTTACGCATTTTCCAGAGCTGCAAGATTTCATCTGTTGAGGCCATAAAGTTAGACCAGATGTCGTAGTGAACAGGGATGATTACCTTAGCACGCAAGTTTTCTGCCATACGAAGAAGGTCGATTGATGTCATCTTGTCTTGGATACCGATTGGGTTGTCACCGTAATTGTTGATAGCAACGTCGATGTTGAAGTCACGACCGTGTTTTGCAAAGTAGTTTGAGAAGTGGGAGTCTGCACCGTGGTAGATGGTTCCGCCAGGTGTTTCAAAGACATAGTTGACTGCCTTGCGAGCCATGAGTTCATCTGTCACAGGAAGTCCTGCTAGTTTGCCACCGTTTTCTTCGTAGCCTTCGATTGGCAAGGTCACCAAGCAAGTACGGTCGAAGGACTCTACTGCGTGGACCTTGATGTCTTTGAATTCAAAACTATCGCCTGGTGCGATACGGATAATACGGTCAGCGGGTACACCCCATTTTTCCCAGATATCGCCACTTTCAACTGGACCGACAAATTTGACGTGGTCCAACTTTGGATTGTTGATGATGGCAGCGGCTGTGCTGATGTCCATGTGGTCACTGTGGACGTGCGATACTAGGTAGTAGTCCAATTCATTGATGGCAAATGGATCGATAACCATTGGCTGCACACGCAAGTTTGGTTGCAATTTACGGACGCCGGCCATGTTAGCCATTTGGTGTCCCCAAACCATGTCTTTCACTTTTTTAGTAGACTTACCACGAGATGACCACAGGTCCATAACCACGTTAGCTCCGCCAGGCGTCTTAATCCAGACACCACAGTTGCCTAACCACCACATAGCAAAGTTGCCTTCTGGCACTACTTCTTCTTCAATTTCTTCATTGAGCCAAGTTCCCCATTCTGGGAAGGTTGAAAGAATCCAGGATTCTCTTGTAATATCTTGAACTTTAGCCATTTTTCATTCCTCCTATAAGGCTGATTGTGTTTCTATGCTTCTAGTATATGCGCAAAAGGTCACAAAAAAAAGACCAAATAAAACACAGGCTTGTGTTCACATTTGGACTTTTGCACGTAGATGGCTAATACAAATCTGTTTCCAGATCGGAACTAGCTAAGCTTGCCAATAATTCATTGGCAATCAGATTTTGCAAACGCTGTTTCAATTCCAGGGCTTCCTGGCCATTTTCAACATATGACGCTAGGAGTTTGTCCAATTCTATGGCAAAACCTTTTTGACTGTCTGTCAGATTGCGGTATTTGGCAAAATGAATCAAACGCAAGACATCATCAAAATCCAGAATCGGATGGACCTGAATCACAGGTAAATCCGTATCCGTCACTTCATTGGTCGAAATCAAGAAGTCCACCTCCAACAGGTCTTCCACACTCTTAAATTGCTCTGTTGTAAAGACGGCAGAGATGGTTTTTTCAGGTAGGTGGTGCTGGCATTGTTTCATCAACAATTTCTGCACAGAAACTCCCTCATCACAGATAAGAAAGACAGTCGAACTGGTCAGCTTTCGACTACTGCTTCGACGAAGGGCTCCACCCAAATGCACCGTCAGATAGGCAATGTCCTCATCTGTCAACTGGATTTGCCAGGCCTCTTCCAAGATATGGCTAGAAGATTTTGTCAATCGAAAGAGGGTATCATACTTGTAGCGAATCTGGTCAACCAAGGGATTGCGCGATAAGATCCCATAGGTTTTTCGAAATAGCATGGCCTTGCAGTGAGCCAGCAAATCATGGGCTAGCTCCTCTTTTTTCTCCAATTCAAAATCTGAATGCAACTCAAAATGACGGATAAAGGCATCGACCACCTTCTTCAAATCCGCAAAATCCTGGCTAGTAACATGGGCATCCCGATCCTTTCGATAAGATAAGAGCAAGACGGCGATTAGCGACACCTCTATCTCGTCTAAATCAAGACCAAACTGCTCTTCTAGGGACTGGCTAATTTTTTGAGCAACACCGTACTCAATCCGTTCATAGACCAAGGCGAATTCACGGACAATCGCATCCTTCTCCTCTTGCTCCAAACTCATATTGCGATAAGTTAGCAACATATAGGGTAGAATCTTGAGCATCAGTTCAATTTCAGATCGATTGATTTTCTTACCAAGGTCTTTTTCAATACCATATACCTGGTGGGACAAAAATTGGGCCAAATCTTTTGAAAAAAGGGACTGGCAACCACTGAAAAGACTAACCTTGTCTTCCAAAATGCTGACAAAACTCTTGCTCGCTTCTGTGAACAAACTATAGAGTAGAGAGTGGATATACTGGATTTTTGTCAAGGGATGACAGGCCAGATCGTAACCTTGTGACTTAGAAACATAGAGGGTCATCTGATACTGTTCCTTGCTCAATCGACTACGGATTTCATTTAGATCGTTGAGAACGGTATTCCGTGAGACTTCTGTCAAATCCATCATTTTTTCCAAGGTAATTCGTTCGTGTGCAATGCAGATATAAAGGAGCATCAACTGCATCCGCTCATCCATATTCATAATATAGCTATAGGAATCAATGGAATCTAAGAGTTGACGACAGGCTTGCTTTTGCTCTTCGGACAAACGGATTCCGATCCGAGGCAGACTTTCGATTGGCTCAACATTGTCTGGAAAAGCAGCATTGATTTTTTCCAAGTGGTAGTAGATTTTTCTACGCGATTGTTGCAATTCCTTGGAAATAGCCATAATGGTTTCTGGCTCTTGGATACCAATCAAATGCCGCAATAAGGCACAACTACTTTTATCTAGTAACACCGTTTCTCCCTCCTCTCTTACTATTTTAACATATTTATAACACAAATTCCAACAACAATATAAATAGGTATTATTTTTCCAGTCAATAGATACTCTTGATAATCTCCACCCGTGTAATCAAATCTCCATGCATATTATCAATCCGTATAGCCACATTTTTCAGATAAATACAGGCACCGATGGCAATGGTTTTTTCTTCTTCATTGAGTTTGCGGGTCACAAAATCTCTCAAAGTCTCGCTACCTTCACTTGGAATTTTTACCCGTGCAATGATGTTGGCAACCTTAACCTTCTGGCTAGCCCGCATGATGATGTTGTTGGAATCATCAAACTGGGTAAAGAGATATTTTCGCACTGCAAATAAGATGGCAACCGACGCAATACCAATCAGGTAATCCATACTAGACCCATGTTCCACAATCAGTTGACGGGCAATGGCAACCAAGAGCACCTCGATGACAGTACTAGGCGATTGTTTGCAAAGCATTTTGATGAATTCGACCCCGACTGCCAAGGTCATTGCACGACTCAGAAAATTTTGAATAAACGTATCCGCTTGAATACCACCCGTCAGTGAACCAACTAAATCCGCCAACAACAATCCTGACAGTGCTAGGAGGGCTAATCCTAAAATGGCTGATAAAATCAACTCCAGATAGTAGGCAACCTCTGTCAGACTATCTTGTAAAAATTTTCTCATCTTTCTCCTCATCAAAAGAGAAAAAGCAGTTCTCCTTTTTGGGGAGTCTGCTACTTTTCCCTACTTTTTTTTCACACAAGAACTTAATGTTCATCACCTTTTTGTCCGTAATAGGCATTTGGACCGTGCTTACGGAGATAGTGCTTGTCCATGATGTAGCTTGGTGCTGGTTCCACCCGTGGATTGATTTGCTCTGTGTAGCGGTTCATCCGAGCCACTTCTTCTAGGACAACACTGTGGTAAACTGCCTGAGCAGGATCCTTGCCCCAGGTGAATGGCCCATGGTTTCGGACAACAATACCCGGAACAGCAACTGGGTCAATGCCACGGCGCTCAAATTCCTCAATGATGACTGAGCCTGTTTCTTTTTCATAGGCAGAATTCACTTCTTCGGCCGTCAAAGAACGGGCACATGGTACTGGACCGTAGAAATAGTCCGCATGGGTCGTACCATAAAATGGAATGTCACGACCAGCCTGAGCCCAACCCACTGCTTCTGTCGAATGGGTATGCACGACAGCATGTACGTTTGGCCAAGCCTTGTAGAGGGCAACGTGAGTCGCCAAGTCAGAAGAAGGATTGAGGTCACCTTCTACCACATTTCCATCCAAGTCCGTCACCACCATGTTTTCTGGTGACAATTTTTCATAATCCACACCAGAAGGCTTGATAACGATGCGACCAAGTTCACGGCAGACTTCTGATACGTTACCCCAGGTGAATTTGACAAGACCGTGGGCAGGTAGAGCGATATTGGCTTCATAGACCCGTTGGCGCATTTCCTGTAAATCTTTTGGCATTAGTTCAACCCCGCTTTCTCAATCAATGGATAGAGGAAATCCTGTGCCTCTTTAATCGCTGCTCGTGTTTCCTCAACCGTTTCGCAATTTTCTGACCACATTTCAATCAAGAATGGACCTTGGTAGTTGGTCTTTTTCAAGACTGCAAACATATTGTCCCAGTCCACACAGCCCTGACCGAATGGGACATCACGGAATTGACCTTTGGAATTTTCAGTTACCGCATAGGTATCCTTGAGGTGAAGGGCTGCGATAGAACGGTGTCCCAGATAAAATTCGCTGTAAATGTCATTGTGCCAAGCAGACACGTTTCCCGTATCTGGGTAGACAAAGAGATAAGGCGAGTCGATTTCTTTTTCAACGGCTAGGTATTTTTCAATAGAGTTGATAAATGGATCATCCATAATCTCGATAGCCAACATGACCTGAGCCTGTTCTGCCCAGTCGCAAGCCTTGCGGAGATTCTTGATGAAACGTTCTCTAGTTTCAGGTGATTTTTCCTCATAGTAAACATCGTAACCAGCCAACTGGATGACACGGACACCCAAGTCCTGAGCCAGTTCGATACACTGTTTCATGGTTTCTAAAGACTTAGCTTCAAGAGCAGGGTCATTGGATCCAAGTGGATAACGACGGTGACCTGAGAAACAAATGGTCGGAATGCGGACACCTGTTTCATAGATAGCCTTGACCAAGTCTAAACGCTCTTCCTTGGTCCATTCCAAACGAGCCAAACGAGCATCGCTCTCATCCACCGACATCTCCACAAAGTCGAAACCTAATTCTTTGGCAAACTCCAAGCGTTCCTTCCATGTAAAATGCTTGGGCGTTGCCTTTTCATATATTCCGATTGGTCGTGCCATAGGCCTTACCCCCAGATACGACGGATTTCGTCTTTAAATTCACGTGCCGCTGCTGCTGGATCTGCTGCTTCTGTAATACCGCGACCTGCGATAAAGGTGAAGACTTCTACACCCTCAAAGAGTTTGAGTGTATCCACATCAAGACCACCTGTTACAGAAACACGGAAGCCCATGTCAACCAATTTTTTCACTTTATTGAGGTCTTTTTCGCCCCACGTTTCGCCAGCAAGAAGGGCGTCACGAGATTGGTGGTAAATCGCTTGGGAAATACCTGCGTCCAACCAGAGTTGAGCCTGTTCAAACGTCCAATCACCGTAGAGCTCGATTTGGATTTCACCCTTGTCACCACGCACTTCCTTGATAGCCTTCAAAGCAGCTTCCATGGTTGGAATGGTCGCAGAACAAATACAAGTCATCCAGTCCGCACCACGAACGGCATTATTTTTAGCCACCGTACCACCAGCATCCGCACACTTGGTATCTGCAACGATAATCTTGTCTGGGAAAAGGCTGCGAAGAACTTCCACCAATTCGCTACCAACTTGGAGCAAGCAAACCGTACCTGCTTCAATCACGTCAACTTCATGACCAACAGACACAGCTGCCTTAATCGCTCCCTGCAAATCTGAGTGATCCAATGCAACCTGTAAATTTGGGATATGTTTTGTCATCTTTTCTTCCTCCTAGCTATCCAAGTCTAAACCTTCTAAATATGGGCTATTTTTTGATTCTTCCACCATTGCCAATACTTCTTCTGGAGTTTTGCAGGCAATCAAACGCTCGATTGAATTTTCCAATTCGAAGAGGGCGATAATCTGCGGAATAGCTACTGAAGTATGGATTTTTGGATCTGTCGCAGCCAAGGTCAATAGGACAGAAACCTCTTTACCATCTGAAAAGGCTACTGGTTTTGTCAAGGTAATCAAGGCAAAGGAATCTTTCAAAACACCGACACCAGCCTGGGCATGTGGCATAGCCATACCTGGCATGAGCACATAATAGGGACCATATTCTTCTGTCGATGCAATGATGGCATCATAGTATTCTTCTGTCGCAGCGCCACTTTCAATCAAGGGCTCAACAGCCTTGTGAACAGCTTCCTGCCAGGTTTCCGCTGTCAATCCCAAGCGAATGGAATTATTTTCCGTAAATGATTTTTGTAAATTCATAGTTTTTCCCTTCTACACGCTATATGAAAGGGGGAGGGAGACTCCCTACCCCTAACGGCTATTTATAGCACTGCTTGTAATTTTGTTTTGATTTCGTTGTCGTCCATCAGGTTGTCAAGACCAACCAAATGACCTTTCGTGCGACCTTCCAACTCAGAAATCAAGTGATTTGAAGCAACTACGATATCATATCCCGCCGCTAAACCTTTTGCTTCACCGACTGAGCAAGAAGCTGATTGAAAATCTGTTACGCCGAGTTGACGAAGGGCGTTTTCTACCTTCATCTTGATGACCATAGATGAACCCATGCCGTTACCACAAGCAGTTAATACTTTAACCATCTTATTTTCTCCTTGTTTTTTATAAAATATATTTTGTTGTTTTTCTTAATGAACCAAGTAATAAACGAAGTTTTGTTCTGTTGATTTTCGAATATCTCTCGTCTTACTGAAGAACAGGCACTCAATGAAAATCAGAAGCAGACTAGGAAACGCAGTCGAGGTAGCTTCAACAGTCTAGTAGACTGTTGAAGGTTGGAAATCCTACTTACAATAGTAAGTGTCTTTCGTAGAGTTCACCAAGGCAAGTTGACGACGTATCCTTTTGATTTTCGAAGAGTGTTAGTCAGCTTGCGCCTCACCGCGATAATAAGCTTCCTTATCTTTTGCTTTCGCAAATTGAAGTTGCGGAATAGCCAATAAGAATAAGCAAACAAGAACATAACCAGCAATACCGAGGTACTTAAATGCAAATCCAAATGGCAACCATGGGATTTCGAAGTCGATGTTTCCGTGGTAACCACCGCTCAATTCAAGCAAGCCGACGCAGACTGCACCAAGGGCTACTTGAAGGACACCTGAGAGGAAGGAAAGGATGGCTGCTGCTTTCCAACCACCACGTTTGTCAGCGTACACTGCGATAGCTGCGTTATCGAAGAATACAGGTACGAAACCAGTGATGATGAGGATTGGACTCTTGAAAACAATCAAGAGAACGATTGTAATCAACTGACCGATTAAACCGAAAGCAAAACCTGAAAGAACTGCGTTAGATGAACCAAAGCCGTAAGAAGCTGCAACGTCCACTGCTGGGAATGAACCAGGAAGCAATTTGCTTGAGATACCTTGGAAGGCATTTGTCAATTCTGCTACGAACATACGTACACCCTGCATCAAGATGAAGAGATATACTGAGAAAGTGAAGGCTGTTTGAATAACATACATAAAGAAGGCTTGTTTGGCTGGGTTGTATGGAGCACCTGAAGTGATAACTTCTGGATTTGCCATGATTTCTGGCCCCAAGATGAACAAAATCACACCGAAGAACACAAGCATCAATGTCGCTGAAGCAACAACTGTATCATGGAAGATGTTGAGGAAGCTAGGCAACTTCAAGTTGTCCAAGTTTTCTTCTTTTTTACCAAGTTTTGGTGCAATCTTATCGACAAACCAGATAGCGAATTGTTGTTGGTGACCGATGGCAAATCCACCGCCACCTGTTAATCGTTGGGTTGGCTCAACTGTCATGTTTGAGCTGACTGCCCAGTAAATACCACAGATGATACCAATCGCTGCTGTACCAAATTGATTGCGAAGAGCCGGGATAAGGAAGAGCACCATCAATGAGACTGTTGCCGCTTGTTGTACCATGATGTGTCCAGTGATGAACAGAGTACGTACTTTGGTAACCTTACGTAGTGCCACCAAGAGGATGTTGACACCGAAACCAATCAAGAGAGCTGTTGTAGCTGCCGATACGAAATCAGGAAACTCTTCAGCAATTTTTCCGTTTGCTGCTGCAAGACCGAAGTAAGGGTCAATAACTGCCGCATCGATTTGGAACTTGTGGTTCAAGGCTGCCAAGATTGGACGGAAGGTTGTTACCAAACCACCAGCAGCTACGTTCAAAATCATGTAGCCAACCGTCGCTTTGATAAACCCTGCAAAAACATCATGAGGCTTTTTCTTTAAGAGGGCATAGCCCACCAATACCAAAAGACCTACGAAGAAGGCTGGATTCTGCAGGATATTCTGTGAGAACCAGTTTAATGGGGTTTGAAGGAAATCCATTTTTCATTCTCCTTTTTTGAAATGATTTTTATGGTTTTATTATAAGTTATGTAAGCGGAAACAAAAAGACCAAATAAAGCACAGGCTTGTGTTCACTCTTGGACTATTTACCAAAGTTTTTATTGACTACTTCTAAATCGTAAAATTTAAAAGACGATTTGGTTTCTGCCCACAAAATAAAAAAGAGGTCAAGAACCATAGGGTCCCTAACCTCTTGGGAGGAAAGCATACTATTCTTCTGATTTTTTAGTTCTTCCTTGCGCAGCAACTGTCAAACCAAGTCCAGCAAGTCCGAGACTTAGAAGTGCCAAATCACTTTGATGGTCACCTGTAGCTGGTAGGCTTTCTTTGGTTGATATACTTGTAGTTTGTCCAGACACTTGAGCTGGTGGAGTAGAGAGACTTGGTTTTTCAGCCTCTTTCTTAGCCTCCATACTGCCTTTCACAACAATACGTGTTTCGCTATCAACAACTGTTTCTGATAACAGATTTGTTGCTGCTACCTTACCATCAACCAAAACATCTTGATAAACCAAGACTCGCTTACCTGCCTTACCTTCTTGAAGCACATAAGATTGCCCCTTTGCAAGAGTTTCATCATAGCGAATTTCCTCTACGATAGGAAGAATTTTTTCCTCTGTACGTTCCTTGGTAGTAAAGTCTAGACTTGGTTTTTCTTCAGCAGTAGGCGCTATATCTGGAACTGCCGTAGTGATGTAAGGCAAGCGAATCACCGTTGCAGTCAACGGTGCAAGCACAACTGCATCATCTGTCAATGTCACACCTACCAAATCAGTCAGCGCTGCTATTCCAGCCCGCTTACCATCGACCAGCACTTGACCCTTAAGCAATTCTTTGTAAATATCAGAAAGAACAAAGCTGCGCTCCTTACTGTCGGCATTGACAAAGACAGCATAGCGGTCCCCATTGCTTGCAATGGTTTGATAGGCAATGACCACATCATTTTTGGCAATGCCATTTTGACCTGGAATTGAAATCAAGCTAACCTTCTGTTCAACTTCTTCTTTTGTTCCCAAACGGAAGGCATCTGTAGATTTGCGCAAGGCAATCAATCCTTTTGTAAAGGCCTGAGTACGGGTATTCTCTGGATAGAGCACCTCATCTGTCGCTTTGGTCCAGTCAAACTTGTTGACCGCATCCGATGAATCGTAAGAATCATGAATATAGTATGGATAGTCAAATGGCGTTCCATCTGCATTGGTCAACAAATGCGCCTTGTTTGGCACCTTGTCCTCTGTAACTGGCTCCTTGTAATCAGGATGGCGGAACTGTTTGGTCCGTCCATACTCCTGACCAGAATGGATAAACGGTGTCCCTTGAGCAGTCAAAACTAGCAAGTTACCCAAGCGTTGACGTTGGTGAATTTCAGTATAGTTTTCAGTAACTGACGGATCCTTCTTGATGGACTGAGCGATAATATCAAAGAGGGTCAAGTTATCATGCGCAGCAATATACTGGATCACATCACCTGGATCATCTGCCAAGAAATTGCCTGGCTGTGCCTTGATGTTATTGAAGACAGACTCAACACTCTTAGCACCGCCTGTGATAAAGGCTGGCTGACCTTCGTTTGGATAACCAGATTTAAGTGTATTGCGAATCTCATCTGAGAATACCGCAACAGTATCTGTTGAACTCATCCAGTCTTGGTCCGCTGGCTGAACAGGCTGATTGGCGTCGCCTGTAAAGGTTCTCCAACCTTCACCAAGCATAATGATGTTTGGATTGAGTTTTTGAGCCTCGGTAAAGGCCAGCTCAATCGCTTCGGCATCATGGTCCCCCATCATATCGAAGCGGAAACCATCTACCTTAAACTCATCCACAAGATACTTGATGGAATCAACTAAGACACGACGGCTCATGTAGTGAGTGGTTCCCAGACGACCACCACCAAAGCTTGATTTAGCTGTACCATCTGCCTCCATGAAGTGATAATAGTTTGGCTCTAAATCTTCAAATAAGAAGGTCTTAGAAGTGTGGTTATAGACCACATCCAAAATCACACCCATGCCTTGTTTGTGGATTTCATTGACTAGGTTTTTGAATTCCTCGATGCGTTTCATTGGATCTGTCGGATCTGTAGAATACATACCTGTAAAGGCAAAGTAGCTCTGTGGATCATAACCCCAGTTGTAGTTACTGTTGCTTGACGCGTACTCACTCATCCGCTCTGCATTTTTCAATTCATTGACAAAATAGTAGCTCATAACTGGGAGCAGCTGAATATGGGTCACACCTAGGTCTTTGAGGTAGCTGAGACGTTCTGCAAAGGCCGCAAAAGTACCAAACTGAGCTGTCAATTCATCAGAAATAGCAGGATCGGATGTGAAGTCACGGACATGTGCTTCATAGATAATGGCATCCTCACGCTGGTTGAAGTTAGGAATTGTGGCATAGTTCAAATCACTTGGACCAACTTCTGCTGGGTCCACAATCGCAGCTTTTGCAATCCGATAAGATGGATCTGTATCAGCCAAATCACTATTCCACTCCGCTAAAGATTTAGCATATGGGTCTAAAACAAGAACAGATTGATCCCCACGAGTGATTTCATAATGGTAGTAGTAACCACGATAGTCCGCGATACCAAGATCTGATTGACTGTTCAATTCGAGGTCCCATTGTCCCTTATCGCCCTTGGTCATGGCCAATTTACCGACCACCTTAGACTGGTCATCCTTATCATAAAGAACAACTGCTACACTGTCTGCGCTTGGAGACCAGAGAGTCATATCAACGACACTACCAGCCTGATGCACACGCGCACCAAGCTCTCCATCGTAAGCATAGAGCTCATCCTTCAATTGCCAGCTCATAGTTGTTGTGAAGCTATCATTGCCATATTTGAGGGTATAGCCCGCATTTTCTTTGTTGAAATCCCCGAGGACTCGCACCTTGTTGCTAGTAAGGTCCAAGACAAGGTCCGTCACAGCAACTGTCTGACCATTTTTATCTGTTACAGACAATTTCTCTAAGATGCTATCCTTATCCGCACCTTCCAGCGTTGTAAAGGCTGCTTCTAAAGCTGTTAAACTAACGTGAGAAACACCTGTCACACGGACATTATTGACAAAATAAGGGTTGGTGTAAATAGTCGCATCATCATCCTTGAGGAATATTTGTGTCTGATTTTTCAAATCTGTAAAGCTATAATCTTTCTGTTGAATCTTCACATCATCTCCTGACTTGCTTTCATCCAATAGCAAGAAGCCAATGGAACTTGGTAAATCTGTCAATTTAACATCGATATAGGCACCATACTTGCCTTGGTTTTCAAAATCAATACCATTTGGCCAGTCACCCAAGGCAACATCAGTCACATCTCCCCAGATCCAGAGACCTTTTTGGTCATAATTGCCATCGGTACGGAAGTAATTGATACGGATGTAGCCTTCTTTGAGCGGTTGATAGAGGCTGAGTTGATAGTTTTCATCAAACCAAGCTTCATTCATCTTGGTGCTAATTCGCTCAATGGTCTTGTCACCTGTGATGTTATCACCAGAAGTGTTATTAATCAACAGACTAATCTTGCTAGCTGTTTCATCTTTCATCTTGATGTCCAGATAATAGCCATAGTCATCCTGTTTAGCCGTGCTGAAATTGGTTGCACCTGTTGGCCAAGCACCAAGATCTGACGATGGTTTTTCGACATCATCCCATGTCCATAAACCTAGGCTAGATAAATTATCAGATGGTAGAGTTTTAAAGTGAACACGGAAGTAGCCTGCTTCAATTGGTTCTTCAGTCGCTCCTTGCACACTTGCATTGACGATGTCGCCTGCTTGAGTTTGAAGGAGCATGGTGCCACCTTGACCGATTGTTGGCAGTTCGACTTGAACAACCCATTTACCATCTTTCTCGATAGCTTGATAAGATTTTCCTGTGTAGGCATCTGTGACAACTACCTCCTGACCAGATACTTCAAGCGCCATTTCCTTGTTCTCGGTATTGGTTGAGAAGACAAGATAGGCAGCTTGATCTTGGTAACTGCGTTTGCTAATAAGCCAACCTTGGCTATCATTTCCAGCAAGGGTGCTTGTATCACCACGTGAGAGCAATGTTGAATTGGCATTGCGGAAAGCCAATAATTTCTGATAGTGGTCTGTGATGTCGCTCGTCTCTACCTTGCTCCAATCGAAATCGTACCGGTTGTCATAAACTGGCCAGTTGTTTTGTCCAGATTGACCTAATTCTTCACCGTAGTAGATGACTGGCTGACCTTTAGCAGTAATCAAGAGACTAGCAGCCAATTTCAGTTTATCCAGATTTCCTTCTTTTTCTGCCCCACCGAGACTGTAGAGGAAACCATCTTCGTCGTGACTACCCAAGAATTGACCCAGAGAAGCTGCACTAGTCAGAACCTTGCTACGTTCTTCCAGCTCTTTTCCAGCTGCTTTTAGTTGACCATTGACTAGATATTTGGCAATATCCTTGAAGCCAAAGTCCAACAAGCTATCCATCGTACCGATTCCCAAGTCACCCTTGGTATCCTTATAATTCGCTCCCCAAGTTTCCCCAATCAAGTGGAAGTCAGGATCTCTATCCACCAATTCATTTTTGAAATGTTGCCATGTGGTATCATCAACGTGTTTGACTGTATCGACACGGAAAGCATAGATAGAATTGCCCTTGGCAGTTGTTGAGCGTTCCAACCAAGATGCTTGCCAAGCAACCAACTGATTGCGAACAGCTGCTTCTTCTGTCTTGAAGTCTGGTAATCCAGATAATGAGCCTAATTGGTCATCTCCCTGCTTGTCTTCTTCCTTAGTCCGTACCATACCTGCAAAGGTTTCTTCTGTACCATAGCCAGCATGGTTCAGCACCACGTCAACAACAATGTTTATACCTTTTTCGGCTGCGGCATCAATCAATTCGTGGAAATCAGCTAAACTTCCCAAATGCGGATTTAGTTTCTCAAAATTGGATGCCCAATAACCATGATAAGCATAGTATTCTCCATCTTTTACGCTACCAACATTCTGTGGAATATTTTCCACAATCGGAGTCAACCAGATAGAGTCCACACCCAGTTCTTTCAAGTAGTCCAGCTTGGCTGTCACTCCTTTGAAGTCACCGCCCTGGTAAAGACCGCGTGGGTTGGTGACCGTTCCTTCCACCAGCTTATCATTGCTGGTGTCTCCATTATAGAAACGGTCTGTCATCATGAAGTAGATGACTTGCTCGTCCCAGTCTTTTTCACCTTCTGCCTTGATACGCTCTGTAATGGTTACATCTAGGCTAGTTTCATAGTAGCCGTTGTCCTTGTCATAGACCTTTACAGGAAGACTATATGTACCTGGCGCTGTGCTAGACGTCGCTTTAATGGTCACACGATTGAGCTCAGTAGAGATTGGCACAAGGCCTCCACCGATGGCACTTGTATCGACTTCCATTTTGACAATCTCAGCATTTTCAGGGTTGGTGACAGTTACAGATACCAAGCCGCTTTCATTGTAGTTGAATGGTGCTTTCACACTTGCCCCAACAGTCACATTTTTTGTACCCGGAGTAGCTTTACTTGTATCAAGTTCTACTTTTTCTTCAATAAAATATGGATTGGTATAGACTTTGTCGTCGTCATTGCGAAGGAAAATTTGGCTATGCCGTTTACGATCTGCAAAGGCTAAATCAATGGTTTTATTGCCTGCCAAATCTGGATTATTCTGATTGATTAGCAGAAATCCAAGCTTGGAATCTAAACCGTTTGATAGAGGAATGTCAACATAAGCGCCGTATTTCCCAAGTTTAAAATCAACGGCACCTGTTGGCCAGCCATCACTCGCTTCAGTCGTATCGCCCCAAGTCCAAACGCCCCAACCTTCATAATTGTTGTCTTCACGTGTGTAGTTGATACGGAGGACGTTTTCATCTTTGAGCGGCTCATAGCTAGAAACAGTATAATCACTAGCAATCCAAGCCTCATTTTGTTCCGGAACAAGAAGCTCCACTTTCTGGTCCGATTCTGTTATTTTTTCCCCATCTTTAAGGACCAAATAACCGATTGTGCCTGGTGTCTCAGATTTTTTAATATCAACGTAATGGCCGTAGTCATCTACCTGACTGCTTGAAAAGTTCGCTGTATCCGTTGGCCATTGATTCCCATCGGACGGCTCTGCCACTCCTCCCCAAGTCCAAAGTCCTTGACTTTCTGGTGCTGTTTCATCTACATTTTCAAAGTGCAGACGAATGTTGCCTTCTTCAATAGGAACTTCCTCTGGAGCAACTGCATCGGCTGTTTCTGTTACCGCTGTCGCTTCAGCTACCATAGAATCTGTAGCTTCTATCGCAGTTGTGGTCGCTTCTACCGCGCCGCCATCCTGTTCCGAAAGAATCGTTGAACTAGTTGACGCAGGGAGGACAACTTCCTCTGCCTGCACTAGTTGACCTGCTCCACTTAAAAACAGAGCAGCCGCAATCCCAACAGAGGCTACACCTACATTTAGTTTACGAATGCCAAAAATCTGTTTCTTCTCTAGCATCCCTGTTCGTTTCATATTCTGAACGGATTTCTTTTTCATAGACTCCTCCATATAATACTCAATGAAAATCAAAAACAGACTAGGCGACGCAGATGCAGATAGAACTGAAGTTCATCAAATCAAGTCAACAACGTCTGATTTTGATTTTCGAAGAGTATAAATAAGTTTGAATTGTACACTACCAGTATATACAATTCCAAGGAGTTTTTGCAAACGTTTTCTTAAATGTTAGCGGTAACAAGTTTTTAAGCTACTATCTAACAAAAATAGAATAAACAGCCCCCTCCTCTTTTGCTCCTACACGGTCTGCCGATTAAAAAAGAGACTACTGAGGTGTAGTCTCCCTTTCAATTAAGGTTGCCTGGCAGTAATGCCCCTGTCTAGCCAGAGGCTTGCCATCCAATATCGTCATTAAATGTTTGACGCTAAGAGCCCCCATTTGACGAATCGGCTGCTTCATCGTCGTCAAGGCTGGTCTGGACATCCGATCTAAAAAGAAGCCGTCAAAACCAATCACCCCAACGTCATTCGGAATAGACTTTCCTAGAGCTTGTAAACCTCTTGTAACCCCAAGAGCGAGACGATCCGATGCGCAGATAAAACAGGTGTTTTCTGGTAAATAATCAAGATTTTTCACAAATTCTTCCGCAACACGAGAACGATTTTCCAATCGATAGAGATGAGTTTCTCGGCCCTGCATCGCATCTTTGTAGCCTTCTTCTCTCCCTTTTTCAAAGGCTTCTGGCAAGTCAATCCCTACAAAAACAATCCTCTCATAACCTTTTGATAAAGCAAACTGGGTTGCGGACCTAGTCGCCAAACGATTGTCTGAATCTACAAAAGGAAGGCCTTCTTGATTCTCCCCAAATAAAATCAATGGCTTCCGCAGCCCTTTCAACCAAGGGTAGTCATCCTTGCGAGCGCCAGTCACGATGTAACCATCACATTGATCAGTAATCTGACTTGGATTGGTCACCAACTGCAAAGTATAATTTCGATGATTGAGCTCATCAGCGATTCCTGCAAGAAGGTCGATATAGTACGGCTCTACCACATCCATCTTTTCGAGAATGACAGCCTGAACAATCAGCGTCCGTTGCTGGGCCAAGGCCTTGGCCGCCACATTTGGCTTATAGTTTAATTCTTCCATCGCAGCTGTTACGAGCGTCCGCAACTCTTTTGTAACTTGTTCTGGATGGTTGATGACACGCGAAACAGTCATCTTTGATACATTGGCTAACCTAGCCACATCAGTTAATGTCGTCATAGAACTCCTCCCTAATTCTATTTCTGTTGCTTATCTTTTAGCAAGCAAACAATCAAAATTGTGCAAACGTTTTCTTTAGGTTATTATATACTATTTATTACTAAAAAGTAAAGACCTTTCGAATACATTTATCGTCATTTAGTTTTCCTTCTATTACTCCTTGCCTAACTTCATCTATGCCTGCAGCTCATCGCCTCGTGCTAAAAGTACTATCTAAGAATATCCATTCCCTCTAAACAAAAAATACTCCAACCGCTAGACCAATCAATGTCTAACAATTGAAGTATCATTGTTAAATTCTGTCCATTTTCTGTACGATTATGGAAATGAATAAGATAAATTACTTGCTTAGCTTACTCAACATCTACCTTTTGAATGCGAGCTAAGAATTGCTTAGTACGTTCTTCTTGTGGACGGTCAAAAATGTCTTCTGGTCGGCCTTCTTCAATAATCTGGCCGCCACCCATAAAAATCACTCGGTCTGCCACTGCACGCGCGAAACCCATCTCGTGCGTCACAACCACCATGGTCATACCTTCTTTTGCCAACTGCATCATGACAGCCAAGACCTCACCGATTAACTCAGGATCCAAGGCCGAGGTTGGTTCATCAAAATAGATAATCTCGGTCTTTATATCTCATATTAATTATACTCCAGCTGGTGAGTAAATATAGCTGACTGTTCCTTCGCTAGTTGTTGTTGGATCAAAGAAACCTCGGACATTACTTGGGTAGTATACTCCACCATAGTTTGATTCCTTAACTTGAATGTGACCGTTAGCTGCCACATCTGTTACATAGGCAACATGACCGTAGCCTCCATCTGTCCATACAGCAATAGCGCCAACTTTTGGAGTCGTTCCCACTTCATATCCAAGCGCTGCCGCACTAGCTGCCCAATCTCCACCATTACCCCAATAGTTTCCAACCCAAGGAGCCATTTCTTTGGCACCCCAAGTACACTGACCCGCTGGATAGGTATTAGCCGTATATTCCACAGCAACCTCTGACACCATATTGGTAGCCAAAGCAGCCTTTGCAGCGGCAGCAGCTTTGGCTGCTTTTTTTGCAGCTTCAACCTTTTTTGTTAACGCTGATACTGTCGGACTATCGCTTATAACTGTGTCATCTGCACTGACATTCACCATTCCCGACCATAAAAGATTTCCTATGAGGGCTGTAAACAGTCCCAATTTGAATTGTTTTTTTATCATTTGATAACTCATAATATTTAATTCCTTCGTGTTTTTTATGCCCTATCTATCCTAAGGGATAATCCTTGCAGAGAGCTTAAAGAAATGTAACAAATATTACAGACAACTTGCAATCTCTTAACAATCACAGTGTCCGAACTTTTTGTCAAAAAACGACCTCCAATACGGAAGTCGTTTTCTATTTAGCGTAATTATTTTCTCCTACTTCTAAGTACACTGAGTAAAATGAACACCAAACCAGATATAATGTTTAGATATTTATTCCCATAAAGCGGACTAGTCGCGATAAGGAAAAATCCTAGCGCCAATAAGAAAGGAGATTTGTTCTTGGAAAACATTAGTCCTCACCAGCCTTAACCTTGTTGGCCGCAATGACAAATGGTGTCCAAATCAAGAAGGCAACAAAGAGGTTGAAGAGCGAAACCAGGGCCGCCATAATGTTACCACCTGTTGCCAAATAAGCGTATAGACCTGGCGGGGTAATCCAAGGTACAGCTAGAAAGACAGGAGGAATGAGTCCAGCAGCAGTCGCTAAATAAGCAATCGCTGCACAAATCGGTGGTACAATAAGCCATGGAATAACAAAGAGCGGATTTAAGACCATCGGAATACCAAAGGTAATCGGCTCGTTGATGTTAAAGACTCCCATCGGAGCTGATAGCTTGGCAACCATCTTGTATTCTTCCCGTTTAGAGAAGATGAAAATTGCAATAATCAGAGCCAGGGTCACGCCTGATCCCCCCATTTGAGCATAGGCGTCAAAGGATCCACGTGTCCAAAGCCAAGGCAAATCTGCAACACTTCTTGTTGCTTCATAGGCAGCAGTATTCTCATTCAGGGCGATGAGGTAAATTCCATCCATGACCGGTGCCAAGACATTGTGTCCATGCAAACCAAAGAACCAGAAAAGTTGAACGAGGAAGGTTAGGAGTACGACTGAGCCAAGTCCTTGCGATAAACCAAGTAAAGGCATCTGAATATAGGTTGACACCACATCACTCAAGGACTGACCAGATACAGAAAATACGAGATAAGCCACAATTGAAGATGCGTAGATAGCTGCTGTACCAGGAATAATAGCCGCAAAAGCCTTGTTGACTGCTGGTGGAACAGTGTCTGGTAGCTTGATGATGATATTGCGTTTCACTAGGCTTGCATAGACAAAAGTCGCCAGGAAGCCAATAAACATGGCTGTGAAGAGACCTGTTGCTCCACCATATTTCAGCGCAATCGCTCCCCATTCACTGGTTTCCAATATAGAAACACCATCAGTAGTGACAATGGTCAAACCAAGCCCTTCCAGAGCAGTAATAACCGATTTATCCACCCCTTCCAAAGCAGTTGAAATGGTAAGGCTTTGAGGAATGGTTGAAATGAAGGATGCGAAGGAAATCAAACCGCCCGCTAAAGGATTGACCTTGTACATCAGAGACAAGTTGTAACCAAAGGCAAAGGCAAAGACAAGCGCCATAATCCCAATGGTTCCAAAATAAACATAGCCATTGATGTTAATGATAGGCTGCATAGCTTCTGCAAAGCCTGTCCAACCCATATTGTTTGGAATATCCCTCAAAAAGACATTGAGCAGGACGGCCACCGTACCAGCCATTGTAATCGGCATCATGGAGATAAAGGAATCACGAATGGCAATCAAATGACGTTGCGAGCCGATTTTTCCTGATATTTCCATGAACTTTTCAGAAATATTTGACATAATCTGTCTCCTTTTCTATTTTTTTATTGTTGTATAAACAAAATCACGATGTCGAAGCACCTTCTTTAGAATACCGAATCAGTGCTTCTAATTGAGCATCTGTCTGCCGTTTCAAACTCTTAGAGAAGACTTTCTCCATTAAAAAGTAGTTCCCTCTCATAAATAAGTCTGCCGCTTCCATTTCATAAGAGTATTCAATCTCTGTTTGATTGTCCCCCAAAGCGTGCAAATCATAGCGGATATACTCTTTTCCTCGATTGGAATGAAAACAAACAGCATAACGATAGGGAGCAAGAAATTCCTCTACATGCACCTTGACACTATGCTCTCCTTTGTTTCCAAATGTTTTTACATAGGTCAACCCCTTCTGGATATCTTGATCAAGAAGAGGACGTCCAGTATTTTGCTGATAATCCTCTTTCAAGGACCGACCAATCGTAGCAAACAATTGTTCAATTGGAACCTGTCCTATTTTTTTGATTTTCATACCTGTCCTCCTATCTCCGTTATCCAACAAGGTGGCCTAGCCACAATTCTTCTGTTCAGCTAAACGCTTATAGAGCTCCACTACTTCCTTGGCCATATCAATAAAAGTCAGGGCATTCATCAAGTGGTCTTGTCCATGCACCATTAGCAAGGTCACTTCCACCGTTTGCCCACCAGCCTCTTTGGCTAGTAGACCTGTTTGTGACTTATGGGCAATATTTAGGGAGGTGTTTGCTTCTTGAAGCAAGTGCTCTGCCGTCTGGAAATCCTCCTGCTTGGCCGCTTGAATCGCCTGAACAGCATAGCCTTTTGCCTCTCCCCCATACATAATAAGCCCCATAATCGCTTCTAAGTATTCCGGAGAGTTCATACTAGTCCTCCATTAGTGCCAAAGCAGCATCGAGCACCTTAGCACCATTCATCACTCCATAATCCATCATATTGATTGCATCAACCTTGATTGCAGGCTCGAACTTAGCCTTGTAGTCATTTAGCAAAAATTTAACCTGTGGACCTAGCAAAAGGACATCAATCTCCTTTTGACTAACTTCACTATCAGCTTCTGATACAGGGACTGCCCAAATCGTTGCCTCTATCCCCTTTTCTTCTGCCGCTTTCTGCATCTTGGTCACCAACATACTAGTAGACATACCAGCATTGCACACTAACATAATTTGTTTCATAAAAAACTCCTCCTACCCCTGTTTCTGAATCAAGGGAATAAATATATCGACTAATTCCTGATAGCTAGGATTTTGCACTAGCCTTTCTTGCAAGGACCTGTCTTGGACAAATTCAACCAGACAAGGTGAAATATACTTCAGATGCGGATTCCGACCTTTAGACGGAGATAGAAGAAAGACAAACTGCACCTTCTTCCCCTCTTCCCATTCAACCGCTTCCTTACAAACTCCAACCACAATCTGCTCAGAGAAAGTCAGGGGAATAGCTGGATGCGGAAAGGCCAACAGTTCTCCAAAAACGACCGAGCTATAGGACTCTCTCACATTTACCTGCTCCCTAAATTGTTCCACAAAGCCTGATTCCTTGGCTTCATCCAAACACGCTATTAGTTGCAACAAGGTCCTATCTCGACTCATCTTTTTGTCCAAAGAGACTATTCGCAAGGGTGAAAATACAGCCTCTGCAATCTGTCTCGCCTGCTCTTCCTCCATAGGCAAAGCCTCGTTCTGCTCAACTCGGACAGGTGTCACTTGTTGAAGATAGGAGCGAATTGCCTCGATATCCTGCTCCGATAGGAAAACACTGACGGTGATAACAGGTGTCAGGAAAATTAAATTGGACAAGCTAATCGAAGAAATAATCAGGTCTACATCTCTTAAACGTTCCTCTGTTACCTCGTAGTAACTCACAACATCTGCAATTTCCAAGCTTGTTGCAAATTCCTTTTCCAAACGATTTCGCAACATTAAAGCGCTTCCAATTCCGGTCGCACAGACGACCAATACCCGCAACTTTTTCCGCCCCTCGTATCGCTCAATTGCAGCCAATACATGCAGGGTCAGGTAGGCCCATTCGTCATCCGAAATGCTATAGGCCAACAAGGTGGGCATAGAAGCAAAAGCTTGCTTGGTCAGCTCAAATACTTCTATATAATCCCTATGGATATCAGCCACCAAGGGATTAGCCAACTGAATCTGGTGCTCCAACCGCGTCCGTAAGGGAAGCAAATGAGCGACAATCCCCTTGAAAAGCTGTCGATCTTTTACCAAATCCAGACCAGTCAACTGAGAGAGAGTCTGTAAACAAGTTTCAACTTCTTCCTCCAAACCGTCCTCCAAGTCTGAAAGCTGACTAGGGTTCCCCGTCAACTTGACCTTCAGGTGTAGAGCAATATAGTTAGCTTCTTCTACAGGAATCGCCACTTGAAATTCTGTTTCAATTCGTTCGATAATTCGTCCAGCAACCTGATATTCCTTGGAAGATTGAATCTGATCAGATATTGGAAATCGCTCTAAACTAGCTCCCCCCTTCATTCGTTGTAAGAGCAGAGCGATATGAAGAACCAGGTTTTGCATCACAAAATCAGACAGGCGAAGTTTGGCATCACGACACTCATCCAAGACAATCAACATCAGGTCTGTAAACCGAATGTCTGGTAGGAGCTGACTTTCCACCAAACCATAAAGAGACTGACCATTCCCTTGTCCAAAAAAGTAATCCATGATGAAGTGCCGAATAGCAGGCTCCTCCCCGCTTAATTCTACACCTCTCCGTGTGAACAACAGTTCCAGTTGGTAAGGAGCAAATAAATTGCGAATATCCGCGATGATAGAATGCAGGGTTGTTTTTCCGATAAACAGCTCTCGTTGCAAACGATCCATGGACTGAATTGGATTTTCAAATAATAACTTACTTAAAACATACCGTTGTCGGTCCGTCGCTTCCTCCAGTTGCCGTAAGTCCGTCACCTGCTTTTTCAACCGTAGCTGTTCTTGCCAAAACATTTCAAACTCAACCGGTCTCTCTACCAGCAAACAGTAGCCCTTACTTTGTTTGGACAAAATAGAAGCACCGCTAGCCTCTAGCGAAAGAGAGAGTTGTTGGACATACTTTCTTGCTGTTCGATCACTGACACCCAAAGCCTTTGCCAGTTCTATACTAGATACAAAGTCCCCTTGTTTTGTCAGTAAATAATCTGCCAGACGAACTTCTTTTTTAGATAGCATACTCCCTCCTCTCCGCAAGATTTATACGAAATATAACAAGACTAGTAAGCTAGAGCCTGTTGATAAAAACATATTTTTATATTTCTATTGTAGCATATCCTCAGGCTACAAGGGTTCTCTTTTTTTCCGTATTGTTAATGAAAGGAATCGGACGCAACGATTCGCAATCGAAAGGATTGCCAAGGCTTGATAAAAGTGAGCAAGGGCAGATAGTCAGGGCAAATTCGTCCAACCCGATTCACTTTTGAACTAACGGTGAACTCCCTCAAAGCTATTTGTAACTCTCCCTTGTAACGACCATATAGGTCATTGTCAATCAAGACATCCCCTCGCTGCACAAGTATTTCCCTGTCTGTATGTGCAGGAATAGCAGCATTCTTGTAGACAATACGGGGCATGGTCGACCGAAGTAGGTAAGCTGAAATGTCCCCACGATAAACATGATCAAACTCAATGATTTCCCGCTCCACAGCTGTCACTTGCCCAGTAAGTTCTACAGGTAAACAAATGTCCTCTTCTTCCAAGATAGATTGAATAGACTGTAGCTCCTCCTCCGAGATGAACTGATTGGAAATCAAAATTGAATCAATTAAACCTGTCGCCTTCATCCAAGCAATTTGCAAAGGAAGAGGCAGGAACCGATGGTCTTCTAAAGTTGGTAGACCTTCAGATAAAGGCCACGGTCCTTCCGTTGCAGACTGGGCAGTCACAAAAGCTGCCGTCTGTATGCCTTCTTGGTGATAGAAAGAAGACATTTCTAAAAAATGCTCTTCTGCTAGTCCTGTATAGGCGTGTGGATAGAAATTATGACAGGCAACAATGTTATCCCTATTTGCGTCACTAGCTAGCAGTTGCGTCAGTAAGACCTTATCGGTACTCAGATTTAGTTCAATCTTGAGCCCGTAAGGATTCTGTGTCAAGCTGACAATCTCCTCCAAAGGCAAGGCCTCATCCAGACGAATCCCTGTCAGCCCTAAACCATGGGCTTCTTCAATGAGTGATTTTTGCCAGCCCTGTGCCTCTATAAAACTCGGACTAAGATCCGCAATCACGACTATCCCCAACTGATGAGCATAGGCAATCAAGTCCCGATAGAGTTGCAAGGCTTCTTGGGCATTCCCCCCAAGCTGCAAGAGGCTCATAAACATTCGCCGTGCTCCATAACGCCCCAGCAAGTCTATATAAGCCTTAGACTCTTCCAATGAATAGTTTTCTGGATAGATTGAAAAACCAAATTGAACCATTACTCCTCCTAACGACTAAATCCATTGGCATCACTCAGTGCCTTAAACCAACGACCTGATTTTTTAATCCTACGCTCCTGAGTCTCCAAATCCAACTCGACCAGCCCATAACGATTTTTGTAGGCATTGAGCCACGACCAACAATCAATAAAGGTCCACAACATATAACCTTTACAGTTAACCCCTTCCTCAATAGCCCGATGTAATTCTATCAAGTGATCTTCGATAAATTCAATCCGATAATCATCCTGAATGACCTCATCTTGCCGGAAAGCCACTTCACCCTCTACTCCCATACCATTTTCAGTGACTAACCACTCAATATTGTTGTATTGGTCCCGAATATTGATTGCGATATCGTAGATTCCTTTTTCATAGATTTCCCAGCCTCGATGCGGATTGATTTTTTTCCCTGGCATATCGTAAGGTGCGAAGAAGTGCTCTGGAGTCAAAACCTCTCCCTCTTTCCAGACCTTTGTCGGCGCCTGTACACGAAGGGGTTGGTAATAGTTGACACCTAAAAAATCTACCCGATTTTCCCTAATAATCGTCAGCTCTTCCTCGCTGGTTTCAGGACTCAATCCGTATTCCTCAATCAAGTCAACCAAGTCCCTCGGGTATTCTCCCAATACAGAAGGATCTAAGAAGCTCTTGGTTTGGAAGAGCTCAGCTATTTTAGCTGCCTTGACATCATCAGGATGCTCACTTCGAGGATAGGCCGGTGTCAGATTCAGGACAATTGCAATTTTCTTCTCCGGATTCACTTCATGACAGGCTTTTACTGCCAAGGAACTAGCCAACTGAGTATGGTAGGCAACAGCAACCGCCGCCTTGGCATCTACCTTACAAGGATAATGATAATCCCCTAGATAGCCGCACTCAACTGGAACAATCGGCTCATTAAAGGTAATCCAACGATCTACTAGGTCGTCAAACAATTCAAAACAAGTACGAGCATAGGCTTCATATGCCCAAACAATGTCCTTGTTCTCCCAGCCTCCTTGCTCCTGCAAAGCATAGGGAAGATCAAAATGATAGAGATTAACAAACAACTGAATCCCTTTTTCTTTTATCAAAGAAAATACAGAACGATAAAAAGTCACAGCCTCCTGATTGACCTCACCAACGCCTTTGGGAAATAACCGTGACCACTGAATCGATGTCCTAAATACTGTGTGTCCAGTTTCAACCAATAACTCGATATCCTTTTTGAAATTCTTATAGAAAGTGGAAGTCCTCTCTGGACCTACTTTCCCATGGAAACGTTCTGGCTCAATGCTGTACCAGTAGTCCCAATTATTCTGTCCTTTTCCATCGCCCAGCTCAGTCCCCTCACTCTGCGGACCCGATGTAGAAGTCCCCCACAAAAAACCTTCTGGAAACTGATAAACTACCTTATCCTCTGTCATAACCAATTCCTTTCTTCTTTATCTGATCGATGACACTCCTAAATTGTGGCAAGTACGCCTCATGTGCCACTAGTAATTCTTGTAAGACACGCTCTGCCAATTCTCCATTCGGAATCAGAGGATTGAGAGCAAAAGCCTGTAAAGCCAAAGCGTAGTCTCCTGTCATTGCAGCCCCAACAGTTGCCAACTCCATTTGCTTCATTTGCTGCAAGTAACCCCTGACCACCATCGGTGTTTTGGGACATACCAAAGGAAGCGCACCCTGGGCAGTAATGACAGATGAGACTTCAACTACGCAATCCTCTGGCAGATAAGAAATCACTCCCCTATTAACCGTCGAAACCGTCATAATTTCCTTGCTGTCGTTGTATATAGCACAAATGAGTTGACAGGCAACATCGCTGTAATAAGCACCACCACGTTGCTCCAGTTGCTTAGGCTTATAGTCCAAATTTGAATCCCTGTAGAGCTCAAACAACTCTTCTTCGACCTCTTGAACAACCTGAGCCCGCACCTTCCCTTGACGATACTGGTCTAAGGTATCTGCCAACATCTCCTTTTCTAAAAAGTAGTAACGGTGGTAATCACAGGGCAACAGACCAATCGACTGCAAGAAGGGGAATGAAAAATCTAAATTGGTAATATTTTTAACAACCTCCTGATTCCCTCTTGAGTCACCGTATAAAGCTTCCATGACTTCACCAGTACGATTCTGGCCAGTCTGATCCCAAACTTCATGAAAATGGAAATGGTTTAATCCAACATGATTGGTTTGAATCGATTCCTCAGGCAGATTCAAAAGCTGAGCTGCCGTCTTTTTCTGACCAATCGGAATATTGCATAAGCCAATTACCCTGTTCCACTGCAGTTCATTAACAATCGCTTCCGTTACTATGCCTGCAGGATTGGTAAAATTAATCAACCAAGCATCTGGACATAGATCTTTCATATCTGCAATGATACCCTTGTAAGCCTCTATGGTCCGAAATGCCTTAAAGATGCCACCTGCCCCATTGGTTTCCTGTCCAAGTAGACCATGACTTAGAGGAATTGTCTCATCGATATAGCGTGCCTGTAACTGACCAACTCGGAACTGAGATGTCACAAAGTCTGCTCCCTTCAAAGCAGCCCTTCGATCCAGTGTCTCCTCTATTTTCCAGTCTAATCCAGCCATTCTGACCATTCGACGTGCCAAATCAACAACTATCTTCTGCTTTTCCACCCCAGCTTCAACATCTACAAACCACCATTCTCGAATGGGTAGTTGCTGATGCCGCAAAATCATCCCTTCAACTAGCTCAGGAGTATAGCTCGATCCGCCACCGAGCGTGACTAATTTGATTGATTTCACGACCTGTTCTCCTTTTTTATTCATATATTCTTATTATATTCCTGTTTCTACCTTTTGTAAACGCGTACACTTCCTGTCTTTTTCCGTAATATAAAGGAAACTCCCCTCAAGACAGCCAAAAACGACCTCCAATACGGAAGTCGTTTTCTTATTATTTACATTTATTTCACAACAATATTAACCAATTTAGTTGGCTCCAACAGTCCAGTGAACTGTTGGAGGTTGGAAATAGACAAACAAACGAGGCAAGCGTTATTTGGTAACGATATTGACAAGTTTGTTTGGCTCCAACAGTCTGCGGATAGACTGTTGGAGGTAGGAAATGAGCAAATAAATTGGTTACTTCACAACAATATTAACCAACTTATTTGGTACACTAATCACCTTCACCACTGTTTGACCAGCGATTTCAGCCTGGACTTTTTCGTCCGCAAGGGCAACTTTTTCAAGTTCAGCTGGTGCTAGGTCTTTGGCTACAGTCAAGCGAGCTTTTACTTTACCCTTGATTTGGACAACGATTTCCACTTCGCTTTCTACCAGCTTGCTTTCGTCATATGTTGGCCATGCGACATAGCTGATTGACTGGCCAGTATTTGCCAGACCCTGCCAGAGTTCTTCTGCCAAGTGTGGCGCAAATGGGGCAATCAATTGAACAAAGCCTTTGGCGTATTCGACGTAAAGCTTGTCTTCTTTGTTGGCTGCGTTGACAAAAATCATGAGCTGGGCGATAGCCGTGTTGAATTTCAAGTCTTCAATATGCTCAGTCACTGTCTTCACAGTTTCATTGTAAACTTTATCAAGCGCTCCGCTATTTTCCGCCACAAGCTCCTTGGTAGTCAAGAGGCGATAAACACGGTCAAGGAACTTACGGCTGCCCTCGAGTCCTTCTTCTGACCAGGCGATTGACGCATCAAGTGGGCCCATGAACATCTCGTAGACACGGAGGGTGTCCGCACCGAATTGCTCGACCACATCATCTGGGTTAACCACGTTTTTAAGAGACTTAGACATCTTGGCAGGTGCCTGCTCCAACTCCTCACCAGTCTCGATGTGGAAGAAGGAACCGTCACGTTTTTCAACTTTATCTGTCGCTACAAGGGCACCACGGCTGTCACGGTAGCTGGTCCCCAAAATCATGCCCTGGTTAAAGAGTTTTTGGAAGGGCTCTTTGGTCGGCACAACGCCGATATCATAGAGGAACTTGTGCCAGAAGCGAGCGTAGAGCAGGTGAAGGACTGCGTGCTCAGCACCACCGATGTAGATGTCCACTGGCAACCAAGCTTTGAGAAGCTCCTCGTCTGCCAATTTCTCATCGTTGTGCGGGTCGATGTAGCGGAGGTAGTACCAGCTAGAGCCCGCCCATTGTGGCATGGTGTTGGTCTCACGGCGACCTTTAACACCGTCTTCACGCACCACTTCCAACCAGTCTGTCAGGTTAGCAAGCGGTGATTCGCCTGTACCTGAAGGCTTGATGTCTGAGGTTTTTGGCAATACCAGAGGTAACTCATTTTCTGGTACTGCTGTGGAAGTGCCATCTTCCCAGTGGATGATTGGAATTGGCTCACCCCAATAACGCTGACGGCTGAAGAGCCAGTCACGGAGGCGGTAAGAAATTTTCTCCTGACCGACACCATTTTCTTCCAGCCAAGCTACCATTTGGGCAATAGCTTCTTCCTTGTTAAGACCATCTAGGAAATCAGAATTGATATGGGCACCATCCTCTGTGTAAGGAGCTTCTTCTACATTGCCACCTTCCAGAACTGGAATGATGTCCAAGCCAAACTGCTTGGCAAATTCCCAGTCACGCTCATCATGAGCGGGAACGGCCATGATAGCACCTGTTCCGTAACTTGCCAGCACATAGTCCGCAATCCAGATTGGAATTTCTTTGTTATTAACAGGGTTGATGGCGTAGGCACCAGTCCAAACACCTGTCTTGTCTTTAGCCAAGTCAGTACGAGCCAGGTCTGATTTGAGAGAGGCTTGGCGTTTGTATTCTGCCACAGCTTCTGCTTGTTCAGCTGATGTGATACTATCTACCAAGTCATGCTCAGGAGCAAGAACTGCATAGGTGGCACCGAAAAGGGTGTCAGGACGAGTTGTAAAGACTGTGAAGTCCTTGTCTGTGTCCTTGATCTTGAAGGTCACATTGGCACCAGTTGACTTACCAATCCAGTTGCGTTGCATATCCTTAATAGACTCTGGCCAATCAACATCATCTAGGTCGTTGAGCAAGCGTTCTGCGTAGGCAGTGATTTTCAACATCCATTGACGCATTGGCTTGCGGACAACGGGGTAGCCACCACGTTCAGACGTTCCGTCAGGAAGGACCTCTTCGTTGGCGATAGCTGTTCCCAATTCTTCTACCCAGTTGACAGGCACTTCTGCCTCGTAGGCGAGGCCTTTTTCATATAACTTGGTGAAAATCCACTGAGTCCACTTGTAGTAGTTAGGGTCTGTCGTATTGACCTCGCGGTCCCAGTCGTAAGAAAAGCCAAGGGCGTTAATCTGACGTTTGAAGTTGGCAATATTTTCCGCCGTAAAGTCAGCTGGGTCATTACCTGTGTCCATAGCGTATTGCTCTGCTGGCAAACCAAAGGCATCCCAACCCATTGGGTGAAGAACGTTGTAGCCCTGGGCACGCTTGTAACGACTGAGAATGTCCGTCGCAGTATAGCCCTCAGGGTGACCAACGTGCAAGCCCGCACCAGACGGATAAGGGAACATATCTAGGGCGTAAAAGTTTGGCTTGTCCGCATCTGTTCCCGTCTTAAAAGTGTGATTTTTCGCCCAAAATTCCTGCCATTTGGGCTCGATTTCCTTGTGATTGTAGAATCTCATGTCATTTCTCCATGTCAATAAATTATCTTTACTATTATATCATGAAATTAGGAAAGAAAAAAGCAGGATAATAAAAACCTGCTAACAGAGAAAGATTACTTCTTGCGTTCCACACTTGCATTTGGAATGTTTTTCGCAAAAAATTCTGCTGACTGTTTATCAAAAAATGGTCCTGCAATCTGGTTTCCAAATTGGTCCACCACAATCCATTCTTGCATAATGCTCACCTCCCTTCGCATCATTTATAAATCGTCTAGAGATAGTTTACCTGTTCGCAAATCACATTCAATATCCTTAGCAAATTTCTCTGTTAGACGCTGACGATTGTACAATTCTTTTACCCGCCGTGTGACATCTAAACAGATGATTTCACCACCATCATCTATTTCTACTTCTATTTTTCCTGGGCGATAAATCGTCCAGTTACCATTTCCTTTTCCCAACTCTCTGACAAAAAATCCTTCTGGCCGCCATTTATTTAGTACAAATTTCAGCGTCCCCTGATCCGCGAATGATACACGCGGTGTAAAAACAACTTTCGTTACCTTCATGGCTTCTCCCTAGTTAGCATTGTAACCAAAAACTCTCGTCCGCAAGGTTTCCTTCCACCAAGCTTCACGAGCTAAGATGAGATGATCATCTACTTTTCCATTATAATTTTCTAAAAGGCTATATTGAAAATTGGTCTTGATATAGTCAAAACCTTCATCCTTAATTAGTTGACGTAATTCTTTATTACCTCCGTGACCATTATTGACATAGGATTGCCAACGCGACAAAAGCATGCCGCTATCACCGGTCGCAGAACCAACATAATGCTTGCCCGTTTGTCTATCTGTCAATAAATAGACAGCCTTTTGATTGCCAAGGGCTGTTAACCAATCCTGCTTTTGCAGTCGGAAGATACTATCCAGTTGGTAATAAGATAGACGGATATTATCATAACCAGGAAAGTCATCCCCCGTCCAAGGTGTAGGAAGCAGTTCTCGAATAACGATGTCCTTTGCAGAACGTTCAAAATAACGCACCGTTGAAATTCCAACTTTAAAATCAATAATCAGGCGATCGAAATAAGCAGCAAACTCCTCCTGCACCTTTCCTTCATAAGACTTCCCAGAGATGACAGGTAGCTGTTCTGTTATTTCCTTCACCGTTGTTAATAACCATTTATTGTGACCGACTTTAATAAAGTTGATCACAATCTCTCCAACACGAAAATAGTTTTTTCCTTCTGGATTGTAAAAAATATTCCAATTATTTACTTGTTCCTTGTCCGCTAGATAGTAGGACTTAGTATAATCCACACTACCTTCCCAGACATGGAAACGTAGCTTTACTTTGGGTAAGGCTTCATCAGAAAAATGAAATAAATCTTTTAAGGTCAAAGTGTTCATCAGTTTCTCCTTTACCTATGGGTTAAGTATTGACTGGTAAGTCAATACTTGGTATACGTAGTATATCAAGGCAAATTCTTCTCTCTAAACGATAAACCTTCCTAAAGTTACGTAAGAACCAACACAAAAAAGGATAATTGCATTCTACCGAGTAGGTTGCAACTTATCCTTTTTCATATTATTCACCCAGAACCGAATCCACAATGACTTCAAAATCCGTCCGTTCATCACGCGCCTTGATGCCAGCCTTGACATCAAGAACATAGTCCGTGATAATACCGTCAACTTCCGAATTGACAAAGCGTTGGATGGATTCTTCCGTATTGACTGTCCAGACGATAACTTTCTTGCCTTGGGCTTTTAGGTCGGCAACCTTTTCTGGACTAGCTTCTGCCTCTTCCATAATCAGATAATCGCCCTGCAAATCTTCTGTCTGACCGATGGAGAAGTAATAGAGATAACCAGACACCATCTCAGGATAGGTTTCTTCGATGTAGGTAATCAGCTTGTAGTCCAAGGACAGCAGAGCCACTTCCTCTTCAACACCATAGGCCTTGACCATGGCAACAATGTCATCCACCATTTGCTTATCTGCTGTTTTCCCCTTCAGTTCGATAAAGAGGCCGATCTTGCCTTTACTTGCTTCGATAACCTCCTCAATCGTGGGAACAGGCTGAGCTGGACGGCTACTGTCAAAAGCATCCGCAACCTGCAAGCTCTGGATTTCAGCCAGAGTCATCTGGCTAGAGCTACGGCTGTCGCCAGCAACACGCTTGAAATCACCGTCATGATTGAGGACATAGTGACCGTCTTTGGTCCGTTGAATATCAATCTCAGACCAAGCCACCCCTTCCTCCGCAGCCGCTAAAATACCTGCAATCGTATTTTCAGCACCCAGGTCACCTCCACCACGGTGGGCGACTAAGGCAATCTCACGATTCACACGGAAAATCGTGTCAAAATGCTGCACCAACAAGTAAGCAAAGCAAAAATTTCCTGCCAAGATAAAGAGAATCAAACCGGTCACCCAAAACTTGGTACGCAGGCGAATGGTCGGTAGAATATCCTCCCGCCACTTACTGGCCTTGGTCGAAAGAGGAACCGCTACAGTACGTCCCTCAGCCTCTTCGTAATCATAAAAGGCATCCGTCACTCGATAAATCATCATCGGCGGAAAGAGGAAGGTCAGAAAGCTGACAATATCCACGACTACAAGGAGGATAAACAAGAGATACAAACGACTTTGATTGGTCTGCTCTGCCTGACTGACCAAAACATAGGCAAGTAGGGCTACCAAGGCAACAAGGAGAGGGACAAAGTAGACAAGGCCATTTTTCACAAAAATCCCGACAAGTCGCTTGATGAGCGCTCGACCGTATTTCTTTGTCAAATCAAGAGAGGAGCGAATAGCTGAACCAATCGTTTTCCCACCAATGAGGACATAGTGGAAGGTGAATATCAGTCGATAGCTCAGATAGGTCAAAACCAAGAGTACCCCTGCATAAAGTGACAGGTAAAGAGGATTGGCATAAATCACCGAAGTGATAAAGTTGGGAATCTGGAACTGCTTCATGGGGCCAATGGTGACACCCAAGCCCAAGAGCGGGAAAATCAAGGACACATAGACCATGAGCAATAGACCAGCTGGACTAAAGAGGGACTTGAGGGAGGTCAAGCCCAGCCAGAGCATGTGCCGAGCAGTCATTTCAATCTTTTCTTCCTTTACAAGAGCACTGGTCAAGATAAAGGTGTTGATATCTAAGCCAATCAAAATCACCATCATGACTAGGGTTGCCAAAAGGAAACCAACTCCTTGGAAGCTCAAGAGAAAGGATATATAGTCACCACTGGAAATCCCTGTCCGCCCAGATAAGGCTAAAAAAGTATCAATGGCAAAGGAATACAAGGGATAAATAACCAGAGCCAACAGCCCCTTACTAAGCAATTGGTATTTGGTAAAGAGCCAGACGATCCGACCACGAAAAGCCCAACTGGTTGAAACCTTCTTTCCTGTTTTCATATCTCCTCCGAAAAACATTTTTTGTTATTGTACCATAATTAATATTCTGGAACAATGTCGACTAGAGAGGGCTATTCCCCACAAGAAAAAGGGAGTGGGAAAGAACTCGACTAGTCAAAAAAAGAGTTCGTCTTCCCACCCCCGCACAGTTGATTAGGTCAGATTTGGAGTGTGAAATACGAACAAATCTGCCAATCAACCACTGCGCTGAGATGTTGACACGAACTCTAAGAAGCGAGGCTGGACTTTATGCCCAGCTTCTTTGTCTGTTTTACCAAATAATCACGCGGTCTTCTTTTGCACGCCACATGCCGTCGCCTTCTTGAACGCCAAACGTTTCATGGAATTCATCGAAGTTTGGCAACTGGATGTTGGTGCGTAGGTGACCTGGTGCGTGGACATCCACACTAGCCAACATCTGCATGAACTCAGGACGGGCCTTCATCCGCCAGATGCGAGCAAAGTTGGTGAAAAACTCTTCTGCGGAGAAGTCGTCCTCCGACTTCGCTGCTTCTAAGGCTGCTGCAATCCCACCAAGGTCGGCAATATTTTCTGACACGGTCAATTTACCATTGATTTTGGCACCGTAAGAATCCTGACCCTCAAACTGGTCGATGACCTGCTGGGTACGGGCCTCAAAGGCTGCATAATCTTCCTCTGTCCACCAGTTATTGAGACTACCATTCTCATCAAAGGAGGCACCGTTTGAGTCAAAGGCATGGGAAATCTCGTGGGCAATAACCGCACCGATACCGCCGTAGTTAGCTGATGAAGACTGCTCCAGAGAGTAGAATGGCGCCTGCAAAATGGCTGCTGGAAAGACAATCAAGTTCTTCTGTGGATTGTAGTAGGCGTTGACCATGTGAGCTGGCATGCCCCATTCCTTAATGTCCACAGGCTTGTTCCACTTGCTCCAACCATGAGCGATGTCAATCTTGTTTAGCTCAATGGCATTTTCCACCAAGGACTTGCTTGGGTCAATAATCTTCTTATAATAACGCTCTGGCAAGGCTTCTGGGTAGCCGATGTAAGGCTTGATGACATTAAGTTTGACAATGGCTTTGTCACGCGTCTCTTGAGCCAACCAATCTGCCGTTTCCAAGCGAGATTTATACACCTCAATCATCTTGGCAACCTTGGCTTCCACATCCGCCTTAGCCTCTGGTGAGAATTTTTCCCCTGCATACCAGAGCCCCAAGGCCTGACTAAAGAAACCTTGAGCAAGGTTGTAGGCTGCCTTTTCCCTATTCTGAGCCTGCGGCGTACCAGAAAGGGCACGAGAATAAGCTCCGTCCAAAATCCGAATCTCGTCTGATAGGAAAGAGGTATAGGAACGAGTCGCCGCAAATACCAAACCAGCCTTGAGCAAGTCCCAGTTTTCAGGACTGTAAATCTCATTAGCCGCCTGCCAGAAACGCTCCTCTGGAACGATAATCTTATCAGGCACCTGTCCTAAAAGTTCCTCAAAGAAAGCTGTCAAAGGCAGGTTTGGTACCAAGGCCGCAAATTCTTCCCATTTGTATGGATGATAGAGCTTGGCATACTCTGACCCCTCTTCGTTTGACAGAACATATTTAGCTACAATTGCATCCAAGGCCAAGACCTTATCCAAGAGCTCTGCAATTTCTTCATCGCTGAAACCAAACTTAGGCAAGAGAGCTTCCTGACACTCTCGCCAAGTCTTGAGCAGTGCAGCTCCCTTCTCATGCCCGTCAGCATAGTAGGTCGTATCCGGCAAAATGGTCGCTATGCCATAGGCCCAAAGCACATTGGTCTGGGCATCCATAAAGTCAGGCGACACCCCAAAAGGCATGAAGTTTGGCTTACCTGCCAACTCATATTCTGCCAACTTGCTGGTGAATTCTTCGAAAGAGTTGAGTGCCTTGTACTCTGCAATCAAGGCTTGTGCTGGTTTTGCCCCCAAACGGTCACGGGTTTCATAGTCAGCTACTTGTTTGTGAAAAGCCACAAAGTTTTGCAAAACGCTATCTTCTGGGACATCTTCTCCCGCCAACCAAGCGTTTGTCGTGTCAATCATGAGCTTTTCAATCTCGTCCGCCAGGTCTGAGAAACCACCTGTTCTTGGCTTATCGTCTGGAATCACGGCTGTTTTTGCCCATTCACCATTGACGTATTCGTAAAAATCATCTTGTAAACGTGTCATTGATTTTTCTCCTTTGTCTTTCTTAATGACTATAATAACAAAAAATTCTGACAATTTCACTTATCAGGTGACCATGACCAAGTATTTTTTAGAATAATACTCGAACAAACCACAAGAAGGCTGACAACGGCACAGGTCCCTGACATGGTTAAATCCAGTTGATTGGCCACTAAAAAACCTAGCACAACCGTTAAAATAGCGATACCTTGCCCTAAAAGAAGCAATTGCCAGAAGGATTTGACCCAACGTAGGGCAGCCATACTTGGTGCCACCAAGAAAACAATAACAGTCATCGAGCCAATCGCTTCAAAGGCCAGAACAGTGGTTAAGGAAACTAGAATCAAAATAACCATTTCTAAAATCCTTGTTCGTAAGCCAGACAAACGAGCATGGTTGCTGTCAAATAGGTGCACTTGTAAACGATGGTAAGCCCAAACAAAAAATAGAACAATAACCAACCAAACCAAACTCGACTTGACCAGACTAACAGGGAGTGACCAGGCTAGAACATCCATACGATGGAGCGGAGCAAAAAGTACTTCCCCCTGCAAAACCAGATCCACATCCAAGTGAACATTGCGAGCAAAAAGAGAAATAAGCAAAACCGCCACCGCAAAAAAGAAAGAAAAAACTAGACCTGTTGCGGCATCATGCGCTATCTTTCGACTATGCAGACGGTCAATGGCAAGAACCGATAATAACCCAAACAGACTGGCACCAACTATTAGCAATGGCGAATCCAAACTATGACTAATAAAAAATCCCAGAACAATCCCAAGCAAGACAGAATGCGATAGCGCATCTGCCAACATTGATTGATTTTTTACAACCAGTATCGAGCCGAGCAAGCCACAAGAACTAGCAATAACCATCAAAATGAGTAATACTTCAAACACGACCATTCTCCTTTCTGACATAGGTAACATACACAAATGCAGACAGGGTCAGACCTGTCAGACAGACGATAATAGTCGGTCCGGTCGACAAACCAGATACACTGGAGCTAATCCAGGTCCCTACGAAAGCCGACCCAATTGCAACGATTCCTGCCAGTAACAGACTCTTATGATACGATTTTCCCAGCATCAAGCCAAAGACAGCTGGTGCAATCAAAAAACTACTCATCAAAATAGCTCCGACTAGCTTTAATCCTACTGCAATTAGGCAAATCATCAAAAACATCGTCAACTGCTGCAAGTACCTTACACGAACACCAATAACCCTTGCAAAAGTTTGATCAAACAGATATAGCTTATAGTCTTGATAAAAGAAAGCAAACAATGCCAAAGCCAATAGTGAAATAATTCCGATGAGTATCACATCATCCAGCTGAATAAAGGCTGCCTGTCCAAATAGATAGGTTTGCAATCCAGCTTGGGAAGCCCCTGCAAAGGCTTCATTTCCCTGAATAGCATTTTTCAAGACCATTCCCAAACCAAAGAAAGAAGCAGACACCAATGAAAGGGCATTGACTAGACTGTGACCACCTTTTCGACGCAGCCAATGGACAAGTGCATAAGAAAGGTAGCCTGACAACACTGCTCCTAACAGCAAGTAGAGAGGATGTCGCGACTGAAAAATCATGAAAGAGACAATCACTCCAGGATAAGAAGCATGCCCCAGAGCATCCCCAAGCAAACTCTGTTTAGTAAGAACAGATATACTTCCGATAGTGCTGGCTGCTACAGCTAGGCTGACGGTCCCTAAAGCAACTGTCCAGAAAGAATACTCTTTGAAAACCTCAAACATGACTGCCTCCTTTGGCATTTCCTAAAAACAGCCCATTTCCTATGCCGTAGGTCGCCTGATAATTCTCACTTGTCAAAGTCTCATCCATCGGACCAGAGTCAATCACATGCTTATGAAGCCAGACAAGGTGATCAAAGTAGGCATCCAGCGTCGTTAAGTCATGATGAATGACAATGGAAGTTTTCCCTTCACATTGGAACTCCTTGAGCATATCCATGATCATGATTTCTGTTGCCTGATCAATCCCTGCCAGAGGCTCATCCATAAGATACAATTCTGCTTCTTGTGCCAGGGCTCTGGCTAGAAAGACCCGCTGACGCTGCCCGCCTGAAAGCTGATCAATCTGACGATGGCGTAAATCCGCAATTTTTAACCGTTCTAGAGCCTGCTCAACAATCTGTCTATCAGCCTTAGTCGATCTTCTAAACATTCCCTTACTATGAGCGAAGCGTCCCATCAGAACAATTTCAAAAACTGTTGCAGGAAATTGCCAGTTTACTTGACTGGATTGGGGAATATAGGCTACTTTTTGAGCAATCAACCTCTCTAGACCTGCCTCCTGACCAAGCAAGCGAACCTGCCCTGTGTCAGGTTTTTCCAACCCCAAAATGACCTTGAATAGACTAGACTTCCCAGCACCATTCGGCCCAACAATAGCCGTCCGACTCCCTCTGGGAATCACCAAATTGACATTTTCTAAAGCCATGGTCTGGCTGGCTGAATATGCTAAATTGACATCTTTTAATTCAATGATTGCTGACATATTTCCTCCTATTTTTTAAAATGATATACCTCATTCATACTCAATGAAAATCAAAATCGGACCAACCTACCAAGTTGAGAAAGTCGATAAGATTAAGATACCGTACCAACAAATTGCTGGCAAACCCTATACATCGCTTATTTCAACACATCAGTACATGAATTTGATTTTCGTAGAGCACCAATGCTTCCTTCAATCGTATGTTTATAAATCTGTTAAAAACGGTCCAAAAACGGAAAGAACTCGACCTAGACCGAGTCCTTTTTACTACTCATTTGAAATCCCTATTCACGCACAGACTACTGATGCTGTGAACCAAGATCATCGAGGTCTACAAACAGTATTTCTAGTCAAGGACCTCAATAACTGGTGTGATTTGCTACTAACGCCTATCCTCCCCCAAGCGTTGCCACCTCCAATAGAAAGAGTCCTATACCGCTTGTGCTCGAAACAATTGATTGTCCCTCATATCGGTACCTATCAACTCTATCTTTGGTAATATCTCTAGTCTTCATTGAATAGTAAGTCCGTTGGATTTGTACTATTTCAGATATTTAACCATCAGTTTAACATTATGTTTGTACATGTCGATAAAGGTATCCCCTTCCTCGCCTTCTGGTGCCAAGGAATCTGAGAACAACTCCTTACCTTCGCCAGTAACAACTTCAACCTGACCGCCTTTGGCTTTTACTGCCTCTTGCAATTTCTCCATGCGTTCTGGATTAGTTGTAGACTCTGTAAAGATAGCCTTGATATTATGGTCAATGATTAGGTTAACTGTCTCAATCATGTCACTGTTAGCCACTTCTGAGTCGGTGCTCACGCCTTGAGGAGCATAGAGAGTGAAGTCATAACTAGCAGCAAAGTAATTAAAGGCATCATGTGGTGTTACCAAATAGCGACTTTCTTTTGGAATCACACTTAATTCTTTTTCTACCCAGGCATGCAAATCATCTAGCTGCGCTTGGTATTTTTCTGCATTTTTCTGAATCATCTCAGCTTTAGCAGGTAAGAGTTTTTGTAGTTCCTCTGAAGCTACAGCTACAGCTGACTTGTACAAGGGAATTGAAAACCAGAAGTGCGGATCGACAATCTCTTCTCCATCCTCATCCATCGTATTCAAGTCTTTTGCATTAAAGTTTTTAGAAACAGCTACTCCGGTCTTCTCCAAAGCTTCAACCATTTTACCTTCAAAGTGCAAACCGTGGTAGAGAACAAGGTCAGCCTTTTGTAATTTTGATAAATCACTAGATTTGGCTACGTACAAATGAGGGTCTTCTCCTGCTGGAATCAGCAAATCACGTTCCACCTCATCACCCGCCAACTGATAGACCATGTCATCGAGGAAGGAAGTAGTCACAGCCACTCTTGGCTTACTAGAGCCTTCTGTGGTTTGCGATGGACGACAAGCTCCTAGCCCTATTAGGGACAATAGCAGAGCAAAACTGAACAATATTTTCTTCATATAGGTTCTCCTTTTATTTTTATTAAGCATACCTAACTATATAATTAGATTAAGCTAAAAAATTCATTTTGTCAACTGATTTTTAAATTTTTTGATATAATAGTTTCAGTAGAAAGCGAGTTCTCATGACACCAAACAAAGAAGATTACCTAAAATGTATTTATGAACTGGGTCAATTAGACCAAAAAATTACCAATAAACTCATCGCAGAGAAGATGGCCTTCTCCGCACCAGCCGTTTCCGAAATGCTCAAAAAAATGGTAGCCGAAGAGCTCATTTCTAAGGATACCAAGGCAGGTTATCTCCTCAGCCAAACTGCCCTTGAAATGGTAGCCAGCCTCTATCGCAAACACCGCTTGATTGAGGTATTCTTAGTTGAGCAACTTGGCTACTCTCCAGAAGAAGTACATGAAGAGGCTGAGATTTTAGAACACACCGTTTCAGATCACTTTATCAACCGCCTAGACCTGCTACTGGAACAGCCTCAAACTTGTCCTCACGGGGGAAGCATTCCTCAAGCAGGACAACCGCTCATCGAACGCTACCAGACACGGCTGTCACAGCTAACTGAGACAGGGAACTACCAGCTTGTCCGTATCCATGACTTCTATCAACTCCTTCAGTACTTGGAACAACATGAATTAGCTGTCGGCGACTTACTAACCGTCACAGCCTTCGACCAGTTTGCCCAGACCATCACCATCCAGTACAAGGACAAAGAGCTCGCCATCCCAACAGCCATCGCTCAACAATTATTCATCGAAAAAAGCAATCGCCCAGCCTAATAAGCTGAGCGATTATTTTTTCTTCCAATTACGGATAATAGATCTGGTTGCAAAAAACACTTGCCCTAGGATATATACCAAACCCAAAAAAGAACCTAGATAAAAACAGCCCAAGAGAAAGTGTGGATGAAAGGTTAGAGGTTGCAGGACAAACATGAGAATCCCTACCAAGCCCCACCGCATGCCCCAGGTCATCTTTCTCTGAATCAACCATTCCAGTCTATCTTCTCCAACTGAACTCCTGGTTTCCAGATACTCTTGATTAAGGTCTTGAAAAAATTTTCTCATATTTCTGCCCACCTCTGCACTTGATAGTTAGCAATTATAAAATTGCTGGTTTCCTCTTAGTATACAGGCATTTCCCAAAAATGTCTACTGTCAATTTTTATCCACCAACCTGCACCAAACCAAATAAAATTTGGAGGAATAAAATGGAGGCATTATAGAAGCTATGTGCAAGGATAGTATCCGTCATTCGTCTATTGCACATATACAGACAGCCCAGATAAGCCCCTGTGATAAAGTGACCTAAAAATGCCACTGAAAAGCTCCAAGTATGACAATAGGCAAATAGAAGGGCAGAAAATACGATGACTATTTGAGGATGCTTAGGAAAATACTGGGCTGTCTTTTCTAACAAAATTCCTCTGTAAAGAAATTCTTCTAAAACTGGAGCAAACAAGACAACTGAGAGAGCCATCACCCAAAAATTGTCCGAATTTAACTGATTGACTATATCCAAGGCGTTAGAATCACTAGGGCTAAGACCCAAATACTGCCAAAGGAGGTTCAGGCCAGTTTCTCCAGTAAATACCAGTGCTGTCATTCCGACTATTTTTAAAACATTCAGCTTCTCTCTTGAAAAGACTTGATGCTTCATCATTCCTCGTCTGATGACAGAAAGTAGTGCCAATATTGCAAGACCAAGCCCTATCATGACTGCAAGTTTTAGTAGCACATTCTCTTGAAAGGCTGTTATCCCCACATAAACTGGAAATTGAATGAGCAAAGTGAGTAGCAAGGTACCCACAGCTAAACCGATTGATTTTATTATTTTCATATTCTCTCTCCTTTCCATTGTCAATTATAACCTATTCAATTGTTTTTCACACTGTTCACACATTTATACACTTATAACGTTTAAAATGGTCACAATGCTGTTCAACAAGATATGTGCCACTATCGGATATTTGAGATGGTTCGTTTTATAGTAAATCCAAGAAAACAAAAATCCTGGAAAAAGTGCCGACCAGAAACTAAAAGAAATTTCATAACTATGTACAAAAGCAAATAAAATGGCTGTAATTAACACGCTAATGATTGGATAGTGCTTACTCCTTATTCTCTCCTGAAAGATTCCCCTATAGAGATACTCTTCTCGGATAGGAGAGAGAATATTTGTACTAAGCAAGACCATCCAGCCATATTTGGACTGAAATAGCTCAAGCATACTACTATTATCAACCGTCGATCCAGATAATCGCAAGGAAACATTTAATAGTACAATTTTAATAATGATTACCAAAATAACCAATCCAAACAATTTACCATAGCTATAGCCTTTTGCCTCTAAACTATTGTCACGACAGTTTTTCCGAAGAGTTTCCAATAACCCAAAAACGAAAAGAGTGAGAAGAATCCAACAAAACACATGTAGGATATAACCAAGTAGGTGTTCATCTATATTCCCCCAACTCATCTCAGCAATGAAGGGGACTTGTATGACTAAGGTTAACAATAAAACCTGTACGATGCTTTTTATCCAATGAACCATTGCTACTCTCCCTTTCTAATCCAATCTTTTTATAAACTTAGTATATAGCAAATCAACACACTATTCTCATTCCTGTCACGAACGGTCGTTATTTTGTAATGAATGACCATTTTTTCAAAGTCACCGAATCTTATCCAAGATATTCAGTGCCAGATTATCGCTTGACAGATGTAAAACAAATAGCTACACTATTGTTATACATATTAGAATTTGGAGTTGAAGACAATGACAGGATTGGTTAGGGATAGACAATATAATTTTAGAGTAAATGCACAAATACTGGAACAAGCAAAAATAATCTTATCAGAAAAAGATATGACCCTTTCTGATGCTCTTAATTTATTTGTAGAAAGAGTGGTTGAAGAGCAAGATTTGCCAATAAAAACGGTAGAAGAGGCACGTGCAGAGGCTTTTCTAGATGAATTGATTGCAGAGCTTGATGAAGGCTACCAAGAAGTTTTATCAGGAGACACGACACCTGCTCGTGAGGTATTCGCCAAATATGGTCTATGAAGTACATTTATCTGCTAAAGCCGAACAAGATTTAGAGGAAATCTACCAGTATTATGTCCGTGAATTTTCAGAATCAAGTGCTCGAAAGGTGCTTGCATCTCTGAGCACAGCTATCTTGACCTTAGAAATATTTCCAGAGGGATATATTGACCTTGACGCTCGTCTGGGACAAGCATTATTCCCGGAAGGAAAAACAAGGATGATTCCTGGAAAACAGCACCTCATCTTCTATTTGATTCGTGGCTCTCGTGTAGATATCCTTCGCATTAGAGGAGCAAGGACAGACTACCTAAACAACCTAGACAATCTATTCAAGCAAACCCTCAAATAACGAGCAACTCCCCCACCTTCAACAAGTCTAACGAAACAAGCGTAAACATAAAGCTGATTGCTCAGCTTTTTCATTTTATTTTCTGCCACTCCCTCATCCAAAAACAGAATATAGAAATTCCCCGAATTCTTGCCCTGCTGAATAAATCGCTGGTACAAGAACTGATCCAAGTGTCATCAAGGTCAGTGCTACTCCTACCCAGACCAAGAATTTCATTGCAAACGGGGAAGACTCATAAGCTGTTTCAAATTCTTGGTATTTTTTATCTAATTTTTCCATCATTGTCATAACTGAACTCCTTTAACATCACTAACCAAACAGTACCAATAAGTAACCAATAATTGAGAAGATAACCATCAAGCTATTGTTCAAGATATGAACAAGAATCGCATCCACAATATTGCCACGGCGAGCATAAGCCAAATAGAAGACTGCCCCAAGCAAGAAATAAAGTGGCAACTCAACTGGATGAATCGCATGAAGAAGAGCAAAGACAGCTGAACTGATTATCAATTTTAGCCATTTTTGATGTTCTTTGAAGAAATATCTGCTAAACAAACCTCTGAAAACAAGCTCTTCCATAAAAGGAGCAAAGACACCTATTGCAATATGAAAGGCAACAAAGTATAGCGGAAACATCTTCGCCAATTGCTCATTTGTAGCCAAAAGTGCTGCATCGTTGGCTGTGGTGGCATTGCCAGTTACCAACTGGGTCAATAACGTTCCGCCAATACCGACAACTCGTCCGGCTAAGAAAAATAGCAGAGCAAACCCAAAATCTTTCCAAGTAAATGTGAACCGTTTTTGCTGGTCAGGTAGACCTTTCTTATACCGTTTCCAAGTCCACACCACAATAGCTGTCGCAATGACTAGATAGCCAATGCCAGAAACCCACTGCATGGCACCTGACATCGAATCCTGTATGGCAATCAATCGCATCGGAGTTATGTTAATCGCAACGATGACAAGAATCAAACCAATAAATTTTAAAATATTTTTAACACATTTCATAAGCTAGTCCTCCTTTTTAGTCTTATTCACTTTCATTAGAAAATACAATGTAATAAAGAGCATTGGATAGAAATTAGATGAGAAAACATCTACTGTTTTTCCAAGAACAAGCCAAACCACTAGGTGAATAAGAACGGCAGTGACCAAAATTCCTTCAACAAGCCCTTGCAAGAACTGCATAATTTTATTCTTTCTTTGATAGTCATCATTTGAAGTTTGTTTTCCATTTTCATTTCTCCTTGTTCTTGTTTTCTTTACAAACTTACTTTTCCTTGTTTTGTTCCTTATTTGTAAAAATGGCAAAAGCGATGATTAGACCTGGATTACTGACTGCTAAAATATTGAAATAGTCTTTAATGTTTTCATCTGACAAATTCGCACAGATTTTAAAAACTATCCAAAGCACAACGGGAATCAAAACTGCATAGAATTTTTTATTCTTCATCTTCAGTTCTCCTCACTATCATTTTACTTATCGCTCAATTCTGATTTCAAATAACGTTTTGCCACTTTTTTCCATTTTCTCAAGAATAAGGGTAAGTAGATAAAATCCGTATGGTATCAACAGCGACAACTCAAAATTCTGACTCATGAATGCAAATCCAATAAAGAATGTATAGACAATCATTGTTGTGTGTAATACATGTTTCCCTGTAATAACAAGTTCCTTTTTTTCTTTCATCTTTGTTTCTCCTGTTCTTGTTTTCTTTACACTCTTAGTATAAGCCAAATCAGCTCCATTTTTTCAGCCATGTCATGAACGGTCGTTATTTTGTAATGAATGACCATTTTTTATTGATTCATCAAGTTGTGATATAGTTTTTTGACAAATTTCTCTAATTTTTCTTCAACGAGAATAAATAGATACAGTCCATAGGGAGTTATGAAGCGAGATGTAAAATTCTTAGTGACGAGTAAGTATAGCACATACAAGGTATAGACAAACATCGCGACATGTAGCAATTGTTCTTCTGTCATAGCAATTTTCTTTTTTACTGTCATCTCGTTTCTCCTTGTTTTTATTTTTTAAACATATAAATCACCCCTCTAATGACAAGGTAACTGAGTAGGTAAATCATTCCATAAATACACCTCAAATTCTCCTAAAACCAAAGTGCAAGAGCTTGACCAAATTCATAACCAATTTGATATAGGGTGTCAATGAGAGATGGAATATCAATCACACTAACCAAAAGTAACAAGAGCAAAACTTTTTCACGCTCTGACCACGGTTGACTGTCCTTAATAGTTTTCATTTTTTTCATCGCTTTCTCTCCTTTAAAATTTCCTATCCTATCTACATATTTACGGTAAAACTGCATTCACAAAACTACGCCCAAAATCTCTACCTGCTTGGTAAATGGTTTGAAAAATAGGCGGATAAATGGTCAATAAGCCAACAATAATCAACACCATGTAGATTGTTTTTTTATTTCCTTTGAAGTATGTTTTTAAAGTATTCATGTTCGTGTCTCCTTTTGTTTCTTTACACATTTAGTATAAGCCAACTCAGCCCGATTTTTTCATCCATGTCATGAACGGTCGTTATTTTGTAATGAATGACCATTTTTTATTGATTCATCAAGTTGTGATATAGTTTTTTGACAAATTTCTCTAATTTTTCTTCGACGAGAATAAATAGATACAGTCCATAGGGAGTTATGAAGCGAGATGTAAAATTCTTAGTGACGAGTAAGTACAGCACATACAAGGTATAGACAATCATCGCGACATGTAGCAATTGTTCTTCTGTCATAGCAATTTTCTTTTTTACTGTCATCTCGTTTCTCCTTATTCTTATTTTTTAAACATATAAATCACCCCTCTAATGACAAGGTAACTGAATAGGTAAATCATTCCATAATACACTCCCCATAGACAAATGATAGCTCCTGCTCCGAGTCCTACAAGTAGGGAGCGGAAATGACGGTGTTTAACAATTGTTTTTAAAATATTCATGCTCGTGTCTCCTTTTTGTTTTTTACACCTTTAGTATAAGCCAAATCAGCCCGATTTTTTCATCCATGTCATGAAATGTCGATATTTTGTAATGAATGACCATTTTTTTATTAAGTCGTTTTCATACTTCTCTTTTTTTCAATCATTGATAGAACGATGACTGAAAACAGCGGTGGAACCAAATAACTAATTTCGCTAAAATGAATAACAAATCCTATAACAGACAACCATTTAAGAAAAAACATATTAAAGATAAATAAGGCAAGGAAAAGTGTCCCGAGTTTCAACATCCTTTTCAGCTCTTTACTCATACTTCATCCCCACCTTTCCCATATTTATCCACTAAATGGGACACAATGACGGAAATGACCGCAACCGTGAACCCATTTAAGTAATGATTTTGAAAAGGCTGTAAAATACTTGTTACAGGAATGGAAATTACAACAACCAATAGAAGTTTAATAAGCCAAATCATAAAATTATTCCTCTTACGATACGCGTATAAAATGCACCAACAAACACATTCCGTAAAATCATCTCATCATTTACTAAAACCAAAGTGCAAGAGCCTGACCAAATTCATAACCAATTTGATATAGGGTATCAATGAGAGACGGAATATCAATCACACTAACCAAAAGTAACAAGAGCAAAACTTTTTCACGCTCTGACCACGGTTGACTATCCTTAACAGTTTTCATTTTTTTCATCGCTTTCTCTCCTTTAAAATTTCCTATCCTATCAACATCTTTACGGTAAAACTGCATTCACAAAACTACGCCCAAAATCTCTACCTGCTTGGTAAATGGTTTGAAAAATAGGCGGATAAATGGTCAATAAGCCAACAATAATCAACACCATGTAGATTGTTTTTTTATTTCCTTTGAAGTATGTTTTTAAAGTATTCATGTTCGTATCTCCTTTTGTTTTCTTTACACTCTTAGTATAGACCAACACACCACCATTTTTTCATCCATGTCATGAACTGTCGATATTTTGTAATGAATGACCATTTTTTCGAGCAAATGCAAAAAAATCTAGCCTTTCGACTGGACTTACATCTATAAATCTTATTCCAAAAACACCAACTCCTGAACAAATCGATGATTGCTACTGTTCGTTGATATAGAAAATTTAGGATAGTTATCTAAGATAGTTTTTACATTGGCCAAGCCAATTCCTCGATTATCTCCTTTTGTAGAATGACCATATTCAAAAATATGACTTGTAGATACTTTATCTTCAACCGTAGTATTTTCTACAACCACAATTTTTCGGTCATCTTCCTGGAAGTAGGCAAATACAATATTTCCATTTGCACACTGCTCTGCAGCATCAATCGCATTATCTAATAAGATAGATAGAATCGTTATGAATTCTATCAACTCTAAATCAGGTGGTTCAATTTCAGCATCTACTTCCACAGAAATTGCAATACCTTTTTTTTGTGCCTCCAACATCTTAGATGATAGTAAACTCTTCACTGCAGGATTTTGTATATTGGACAATCTAGCTATATCATACTTTCCATCATAGAATTTTCTATCAGAATCTGCAATAACCTCACTATAAATCGTTCGAATCGCAACAATATCCTCTTCCTTAATTGCTTCATTCAGACTAATAAGAATATTAGTGTAGTCATGTCGGAAACTTCGAATTTCTTTATAAAGTGATTCAACATGACGGCTATAACGATCTAAGTCAGTTAATTGTTTGTCCTTCAACTCCTGGATTTCTTTTTCTTGCTTTTCTTTCTTCTGATAGTTTAAATACAACATACTAACTGTAAATAGAATAAAGTATAATAGTAGTATATTAGTTCTAATAAAATATGTATCTATCTTAATATCCACTATTCCTTTATCCATCAATACTTCCAAAAATAAATTACCTCTTATTAAAAGAAAATAAGTAATAAATAGAATATTTAATCCAAAAAATATACCTCTAAATTTTTTGTCCAAAGTATCAACTTGAAGATATTTTGATTCTATTCGTAATCCCTTGAAAAATCCATAATAAAAAGGAATTAATAAAATAGGCAATAAGATTTCGAACATAGCACTAGCATTTGCATATACAATATCTACATCAAAAATAAAACGTAAATAAAGGCTGATGATACGTTGAAACATATCCCCTATCACAAATGGTAATAATCCATAAAATATTTTTTGAGTTCTATTCCAATTTGTTTTAAAAAATGGTATAACAATCAGAAAAGAAAATGGTTCTAATAATAAGTAAATATCATAAAGAATTATTTGACAGACTGTTAAGCAAGAAGCTATAAAACATTTTTTCTTCTTACTTAAAAATAAACCGCTAATTTGTTGAAGAATCATCAAACGAATCAGCATGTCAATAAAGAATACAGTGTCATAAAATGGAGATATAAAAATATTCATCAATCAATCTCCAACAAATCTGCAAGTTTCTTCTGCTTCAAACGAGAAACAAAACAAGAATCTCCGTTCTCAAAATAGGCAATATGGTTTGCTCTGTCCAACTTCGTTATATTTAAAGGATTCACTACACAAGAACGATGTGCTTGGTAAAGTCGTTCGTCAGCTTTCGCTAAATCCGATACTTTCCCGTAAAATTCAGTCTGACCTGTTTTCGTTTTTAAAATGACTTTATGTATTGTTGATGATGTTTCAAAATAAAGGATGTCACTAAAAGGAACTTGAATATGAGCAGTTTCAGTTTTATATACAAAAGAATTTTCAGCTATAGTATGATCAATATTTTCAAAAGCATGCACTAACACATCTGATACTGCCTTTTGAAAGTCACTATCCTCCAGGCCTTTATCTATAAAATCTAAAGCAGAAACCCGATAACGATACGTTACCGGCATAAATTCTGAGTGAGTTGTTACAAAGACAATAACAGCATAAGGATCTCGAGCACGGATTTCTTTAGCGATTTCCATTCCTTTCTTTTCTTCGCCTTTAATTTCAATATCTAAAAAGAAAAATTGGTGATTGCCTGCTTCCTCAATTGATTCCAATAATTGATTTGGTTTACCAAAAACTTCTAGGAATTTATATCTTACTGACGTTTCTTCAACACACTGCCTAATAGCATTTTCTAGCCTACTCTGCTGAAAAAAATCATCTTCTAATACAAAAATATTAAGCATAGATTATCTCCTAAACTTTTTGTAAGTTATAATCATTATTATAGCATATTTAGGTAAAAGATAAATGTCCAACTTGACTTGATAGACCCACCGATGTATAATAAACATAGAAAAAGGTAGTTGCTGGAAACAACTACCCCTTGCAGAACCGTTTAAGACGGTGGCTGTTTACAAATTATTTAAAAAATAACCGTTAACTCGCCAAAGTTATAGACGGTTATTTTTTTGTCGATTTTACCAATTCAAGCACTAACATCACGAGAGCGATAAAAGATAATAGTCACCCAGTTTACTTTTAGTACTAGGCAACGAGCTGCAGACAGCTTGTACAGTCGAGTGACTGTACAAGGTTGTAGATAGCACTTGCGAAAGCAAGTTACCCCTGCAGAGTACGGCAAAGCGAGTTCAAAGACTCCAGTGGTGTCTTTGAAGTTGGAAATAAGGAAACGACGTTTCCTCGCTCGTCGAAGTAATAAAAGAAAAACTGGATGACTGTACCAGCTACAAACATGAGTGTTAGCCACTCAAAGGTTGACAAGCTAAAGACTTTCGACGTGAGAGTTTTGAAACGATAATTTTCAAAACTCGAGCTAGTGCGAGCCCTAGACAAATCTTATAGGATTTGTCGTTGCCAGATGAGTAAGTTCACTTACCAGCTGGCTTGGGCTAGCCCTTCTGTTAGATTTTGATGATTTGCATAGTAGAACAAAAAGTTCCATTCCACTTCTCTTAATTCGCGTCAACATCTCAGCGCAGTGGTTGATTGGCAGATTTGTTCGTGCTTCGCACTCCAAATCTGACCTATACGACTGTTGCGAACAAGTTCGCTCCATTTCCAACCTCAAAATGTTCACTGAACCTTTTGAGCTGTGCGGGGGCGGTAGTAAAATAGTCCAGTGGACTATTTTAGCCTGAAGCTACAAATATGGAGGCAAAGGGAACTCAATTTCTACAAGTTGAGTTCTGTACCGCTCCCACCTACCTTTCAGAAATTAGAGCCACCGTCTTTACTTTTCTGCAAAAACTATTATAGCATATTTAATAAAGAATTGTAGTCCAATTTACACATCAAAAAACCAGCCTACTTGGGCTGGTCTTCTTGTAGTCGCTCTTTAAGGCGGCGACGGTATAAAATCTGCGAAGGGATGAAATAGAGAAAACTTGCCAGAATAATCCAGCGTTTGTCAATTCCACTAAAGTAAATCACCAAAATCAAGGTAAATGCTACCACTAGGTAGAAAAAATGATTGGTCAATAACTTTTTCATTCGGCACCTCCACATTTTCTTGATGTTAGTATATCAAATTTCCTTAAAAATGTATAGTAGTCTAGCGATTTTTGGTATCTAACACAATGGTTACCGGACCATCATTGACCAGGCTAACCGCCATATCCGCACCAAAAACGCCCACTTCAACCGGCACAAAGGCTGACAAGGCCTGGTTAAAAGCATCATAGAGTTGGCTGGCTAGGGCAGGAGCTGCCGCTCCTGTAAAAGCAGGGCGATTACCTTTTTTGGTGTCCGCAAAAAGGGTAAATTGGGAAATGGATAAAATCTTGCCCGCCACATCTTGAACAGATTTGTTCATCTTGCCTGCCTCATCTGAAAAAATCCGCATATTGACAATTTTCCGAACAGCATAGTCCAGGTCTTCCTGGCTGTCATCTGGCCCCACACCGACTAGGAGCAAAAGTCCCTGATCAATTTGCCCATGGATACTTCCTTCGATGGTCACACTGGCCTGTGATACACGTTGTAATACAATTTTCATCTTATCCGTTGGTCCTTTTCACTGAGTAAACTTCTGGCACCGACTTAATCTTGTCCACCAGACTGGTCAAGGTTGCCAGGTTGGAAATGCCAAAGGAAACATGGATAGTCGCAAACTTCATATCCTTGGTTGGCTGGGCATTGACCGAGGAAATGTTCTTGCTGGCATTGGTCAAGACCTTAAGGACATCGTTGAGCAGTCCTGAGCGGTTGAGCCCGTAGATGTCAATGTTTGCCATGTATTCCTTGGTCGAATTTTCATCCTCCCAACCGACATCAATCAGGCGGACATCATAGTTTTCCTGGCTCTTGAGGTTCATACAGTCCACACGGTGAACCGCAACCCCACGACCCTTGGTAATGTAGCCGACAATCTCATCGCCAGGTACTGGATTACAACATTTGGCAATCCGTATCAGCAAGCCTGACGCCCCTTCAATGACCACGCCACCTTCATGACGGATTTTCAAACTATCTTTGTTGTCGTGTTTGACTTCGCCACCGTTGACCAATTCATCCGCGACAGCTTTGGCCTTAGCCCGCTCTGCCTCACGGCGTTCTTTCTCTGTCAGGCGATTAAAGACGGACACGGCAGAGATTTCCCCAAAACCAACCGCTGCATAGAGAGCCTCATCGGTTTTATAGCTGGTCTTTTGCAGGACTTCGTCCATGTGGCGGCGGTCCAGGTATTGGTTGGGAACGTAGCCGTTTTCTTGGAGCAGATTCTGAAGCATCTCACGCCCTTTTGAAACAGACAATTCCTTGTCCTGATTCTTGAAGAACTGCTTGATTTTATTGCGGGCCTTGTGAGTCTTTACAAGATTGACCCAGTCACGACTTGGACCGAATGAGTTGGCAGAAGTGATGATTTCCACCTGGTCGCCCGTCTTGAGCTTGGTCGTCAGAGGCACCATACGGCCGTTTACCTTGGCACCTGTTGCTCGCTCACCGACCTTGGTATGAATCTCATAGGCGAAGTCAATGGGCACGGAGTCCTTAGGCAACTCACGCACCGCACCATCTGGCGTGAAAACGTAAATACGTTCTGTAAAAATATCGTCCTTGACAGAATTTACAAAGGTTTGCGCATCCCCAGCCCCTTCTTGGAGTTCAATCAGGTTGTTGATCCAACGCAGCTCTTTTTCAGAAGCAGTTGCCTTGCCACCACGCTTGTAGGCCCAGTGAGCCGCCACCCCGTACTCTGCTACCTGATGCATTTCCACCGTCCGAATTTGGAACTCGATTGGACCTTTTGGTCCATAGACTGTCGTATGGATGGACTGGTAGCCATTGGCTTTGGGACTGGCAATGTAGTCCTTGAAACGACCCGGCATCGGCTTCCATAATTCATGGATGTAGCCAAGCATGGCATAGACATCACTTGGTGTATCCATCAAGCAGCGAATAGCTGTCAGATCATATAGTTCGTCAAAACGCTTTTTCTTGTCATGCATCTTTCGATAGATGGAGTAGATATGCTTGGGACGACCGTAGATTTGACCAGTCAGATGACGTTCCTCTGTATATTCTCTCAACTTGTCGACGACTTCATTGACCAACTCTTCCCGTTCGCGTCGTTTCTCCCTCATCATGTGGGTAATCTTGTAGAACTCAACTTCATTGAGGTAACGGAAAGACATGTCTTCCAATTCCCACTTGATCGAAGAAATACCCAGGCGGTGGGCAAGCGGTGCATAGATTTCCATTGTTTCACGTGAAATACGTTCCTGCTTGTCCTTGCGCAAGTGCTTAAGGGTCCGCATGTTGTGAAGACGGTCTGCCAGTTTAACCAGAATGACCCGCATATCTTGGGACATGGCAATCAGCATGTTGCGGTGGTTTTCAGCCAACTGCTCCTCATGTGACTTATACTCAACCTTACCCAGTTTGGTCACACCGCCGACAATATGGCGAACCTCTGGTCCAAATTCAGCCTCCATATCATCCAAGGTTACATCCGTATCTTCAACCACATCATGTAAGAAACCACAGGCAACCGTCACAGCATCCAGCTTGAGTCCTGCTAAAATACCTGCTACCTGGATCGGGTGTACAATATAGGGCTCGCCCGATTTACGAAATTGAGACTTGTGTGCCTCTGTCGCAAAATCCAAAGCTTTCTTGACAAATATAACATCTTCTTCCGGTAAATAGGTGGCTGTCAAAGCAACCACTTCCTCCCCAGTGTAGTTAATTTCTTTCATATCTCTACTCTTCCTCTTATATTTCCTACTATTCTACCATTTTCACGAAAAAAGAAAAAGGAATCTAACATAAGACTACTAATTACAAACAATCCAAACCAAGTTCAGATTCGGCGAACGTTCCTTTTTTTGTTATTTTTCTTACTATTTTCACTTGTTTTTCAACAAAACGTTCAGAATTTGTCTTGAATTTTGCATTTATTAGCTGTATAATGATTGTAGAAGATTATTACAAAAAGAAAATGGAGGATTCTTATGAATTTTCGTTTCAGTAAGTGTGCCGTAGCGCTCACACTAGCTCTCTTAGCTGCAAGCAATCCAAAATTAGCTCAAGCCGAAGAGATTCTCAACACAACTCCAGCTTCTTCAACAGAAGCAAGTCAGGCTGTACCAGTTGAATCTGACACCACAGAGGAAGCTGATAATACAGAATCTCCTGTTCCAGCCACTACCGAAGCTGAAAATCCAAGCTCTTCCGAGACAGCTGAAACTAGTGATCCTACAAGCGAGACAACTGACACAACTGCTTCAGAAGCACGTACGGTCACTCCTGCTGCAACTGAAACTAGTCAGCCTGTTGAAGGACAAACTATTGATGTTCGCATTCTCGCAACAACTGACCTCCATACGAACTTGGTCAACTATGACTATTACCAAGACAAGCCTGTGGAAACACTCGGTCTGGCTAAAACGGCTGTCCTAATTGAAGAAGCAAAGGCTGAAAACTCAAACGTCGTTCTTGTAGATAATGGCGATACCATCCAAGGAACACCACTTGGAAATTACAAATCCATCATCGATCCAATTGAAGAAGGCGAACAGCATCCGATGTACGCTGCCTTGGATACGCTGGGCTTTGACGCAGGCACACTTGGAAACCATGAATTTAACTACGGCCTTGCCTACCTCGAAAAAGTAATTCGTACAGCCAACATGCCTCTAGTCAATGCCAATGTCCTCGATCCGACTACGAAAGACTTTCTCTACACCCCTTATACCATTGTGAAAAAGACATTCACAGACACCGAGGGTAAAAAGGTTACACTAAATGTCGGTGTTACAGGGATTGTTCCCCCTCAAATTCTCAACTGGGACAAAGCTTATCTAGAAGGAAAAGTGATTGTTCGTGATGCAGTTGAAGCCGTTCGCGATATTATCCCAACCATGCGAGAAAATGGCGCAGACATCGTTCTGGTCCTTTCCCACTCAGGTATCGGCGATGACCAATATGAAGTCGGTGAGGAAAATGTCGGTTACCAAATCGCCAGCCTGTCAGGAGTTGATGCGGTTATCACAGGTCACTCCCACGCAGAATTCCCAGGAACAGCCGAAAAACCAAGCTTCTATGCTAAATACTCTGGCGTGGATGATACAAATGGTAAAATCAACGGCACTCCTGTCACCATGGCGGGTAAATACGGTGATCACCTCGGCGTCATCGACCTCAACCTGACCTACACCGACGGTAAATGGACCACAACTTCTAGTAAGGCAGCTATCCGCAAGATTGACACCAAGTCATCTGTGGCGGACAGTCGTATCATTGACCTCGCTAAAGAAGCTCACACTGAAACTATCAACTATGTTCGCCAGCAAGTCGGTGAAACAACTGCACCAATCAACAGCTTCTTCTCCTTGGTGCAAGACGACCCATCTGTTCAAATCGTCAACAATGCCCAAATCTGGTATGCAAAACAACAGTTGGCGGGTACTTCAGAAGCTAATCTGCCAATCCTATCTGCGGCTGCACCATTTAAGGCTGGTACTCGAGGCGATGCAACTGCCTATACAGATATCCCTGCTGGTCCAATCGCTATCAAGAACGTAGCAGACCTTTACCTCTATGACAATGTGGTAGCTATCTTGAAAGTCAACGGTGCCCAACTCAAAGAATGGTTGGAAATGTCCGCAGGGCAATTCAACCAAGTTGACCCAAGCTCAACAGAGCCACAAAACCTAGTCAACACAGATTTCCGCACTTACAATTTTGACGTTATTGACGGAGTAACTTATCAGTACGATATTACGCAACCAAATAAATACGATCGTAACGGTAAGGTAATCAACGAAACTGCCAGCAGAGTTCGGAATCTGCAATACAATGGGCAAGATGTGACAGCTGATCAAGAATTCATCGTGGTTACCAACAACTACCGTGCAAACGGTACTTTCCCTGGGGTCCGCGAAGCTTCTGTCAATTACTTGCTCAACCTGGAAAACCGCCAAGCCATCATCAATTATATTATCGCTGAGAAAGTTATCAACCCTACAGCAGACAATAACTGGACCTTTACAGATAGCATCAAGGGACTCGACCTCCGCTTCTTGACAGCAGATCGTGCGAAATCTCTAGTTGCTGACCAAGAAGGTCTGGTTTACCTCCAAGCCTCAGCTGAAAACGAAGGATTTGGTGAGTTCAAGTTTGTCTACACTGAGCCAAAAGTCGTAACACCTCCAACTGGACAAACAGCTACTGATAATCAAACTTCATCTGGTCAATCTGGTGTTCAAATTACACTTCCGTCTGGTCAGGTCATTACCCTTCCAGCCGAAAAAACAACAGCACCTGCACCAAAACACCAACTTGCTACTACAGCTAAGACAAGCACTTCCTCCTCAACAACTCAAGCAGGACAAAAAACACTCCCTGCAACAGGTGAGATAAATTCTATGCTTAGCCTGATTGGCATCAGTTTGATGGGCCTTGTCGGTGCTTTCCGCAAGAAAAATGAAAACTAATGTAAAATAGTAAAGAGCTCGGATAAGCAACCGAGCTCTTTTAGTCTATTAAAAAAATGACCAAATAACTGCAATCACGATGGCCGGCAACATATTGGCCACGCGAATCTTTTTGTCCCAGATGATATTGACACCGACACAGAAGATGAGGGCGGAGCCGATAAAGGAAAGATTTGCAAGAGCCTGATCCGTCATCAGAGGCTCTATCAAATGAGCCAAGAGCGTAATTGTTCCTTGAAAGAGAAAGACCGGTACTGCTGAAAAGCCTGCTCCCTTGCCCAAACTCGAGGTCATAATCAAAATGATAATAAAATCCAAAATACTCTTAACGGCCAACAAGCGATAATCACCCGTCAATCCATCTTGGATGGCTCCTAGTATGGCCATGGCACCGATACAGACGGTCAGGGAGGCAGTTAGAAAAGCATCCAAAAACTGAGAGTCTTGACCATTGCCCGACTTTTCTCGGAGCCAAATCCCCAGTCGTTCAAACCAGCCTTCAATATGCAGGACTTCGCCCAGAAAGGTCCCAAAGGCTAGACTCAGCACAAAGAGCATGGTGTTCTGACTTTTGAGTTGACCGTCAACGACTGTCAACAGTCCTTCTAAACTACCTGAAATTCCTAAAAATAAAACAGCTAGCCCGCTCGCCACCGTTAAACCTGATTGATGGCGTTCTTTCAGCAAATGTCCAAACCAAGATCCTAGCACACCTGCTAGGGCGATGGCGATGGTATTGATAATTGTTCCTAAAGCAAACATGAATCTACCTCAACAATTCCGCCGCGTAGCTAATAGCAGAAAGAGCATAGAGTGGAGCCGTTTCTGCTCGGAGGATACGAGGACCAAAACCTGTCTTGACCGCTCCTGCTCCTTCAAATGCGGCTACTTCCTCAGGCGACACGCCGCCTTCTGGACCGACGATAACCAGGACTGATTGTCCAGCTTCTAAGCCAGACAAGATTTTCACCAGGTTTGCTTGTTCGCCTTCTTTTGCAGCTTCTTCGTAGGCTAAAATAATCTGATCAAAGCCTGCCAACTGAGCTAGGAAATCCGCTTTTTTCTCAAACAAGCGAACTGCAGGGATCCGATTGCGTTTACTTTGCTCGGCTGCTCCTTGGGCGATTTTTTCTAGCTTCTCTGCTTTTTTGCCTAATTTTTTACCGTCCCATTTGACCACTGACCAGGCCGCTGGAAAGGCCCAGAGGGCTGTCATGCCTAATTCCGTTGCCTTTTGGGCAACAAATTCGAGCTTATCTCCCTTGGGAAAGCCCATAGCAATGGTAACGGAGACAGGTAATTCAACATTGTCTGCCAATTCTTCGATGATTTCAACAGATTGGCTCTGGCTGTCTACTACCCGTGCCAAGCGTTTAATCCCGTCGTCAAAGACTAGGACAATCTGGTCATCTGCCTGCAATCGCATAACAGAAAACATATGCTTGGCTGTGTCCTTATCGCTAATCTGGAACACGCCCTGCGGCGCTCTGCCATTGACAAAATACTGCTGCATCTTAGCCTCCAATCACACCTGAGCGGTCAGCCGTCTTCTTAAAGACGCAGCAATTCCACTCGCCCTGAATCATGTGAGTCTCAAGGAAGAAGCCAGCCGCCTCCGCAGATGCTCGCACCATGTCCCACTTGTCCGCGATGATGCCGCTCATAATTAGGTAGCCCTCGTCCTTGACCAGACGGTAGGCATCCTCGGTCAGATGGATGAGAATATCCGCCAAGATGTTGGCAACGATGACTTCTGCCTCAATGTCAATGCCACGAAGCAAGTCACCTGCCGCGACATGAATATTGCTAGTATTGGCATTGAGATCAATGTTTTCCTGAGCTACACGCACCGCCACTTCATCTAAATCGTAAGCAAAGATTTCCTTAGCCCCAAGAAGAGAGCTAGCGATTGAGAGAACGCCTGAGCCTGTACCGACATCGATGACCGTTTCACCACCACGCAGGACCTGAGAAAGAGCAAAAAGGCTCATCTTAGTGGTCGGGTGGGTTCCCGTACCGAAAGCCATACCTGGATCCAGGCGGATGATTTTCTCACCAGCAGTCGCCTCATAGTCGGTCCAAGACGGTACAATGGTCAAATCGTGGGTAATGCGGGCTGGCTCATAGTATTTCTTCCAGTTGTCCGCCCAGTCTGCCTCTGCCAATTCCTGACTTTCTAAGCTGACCTGACCCGTTTCCAAGCCAAATCCTGGCAAATCCGCCAAGCGAGTCGCCAAGTCTGCCTTAACTTCCTCAATATCTACAGTATCAGGATAGTAAGCCGTAATCGCAATCATATCCGACTGCTCCACCTCGGGATAGAGTTCACCAAAACGGTCCTCCTGCCCCACATAGTCAGCTGAGTCGCTAATGGCCACCCCCTGACTGCCCGTTTCAATCATCAGATTTGAAACTGCCTCTTCTGCATCACGATGCACGTGAATCGTTAATTCTTGCCATGAGTTCATGTTTGTTTCCTTTCATTCTCTCAGACCAAACCTATATTGTCTCTTCTAATTCTTTCAAGGTTCGACCATCTCTATCTTTCCAGTCAGTTCGACCATTTGTATGCATTCCAAGCACAAATCCAGCTGCATAAGAAGGGCTATTAAAAAGTTGATTTTCTTGTAGAAGACCATCAACTATCACCCCGCTATTCTGTAACTCTGCTCGTCGTTCCTTTAAAACAGATGGTATCTTTTGAGAATCAATAGTTTCTATCATACTCCCTTTCAACACAACAAATCCTTCTGTAGTTTGCTTACAAGTCGCCTGAATTTCTGTGTTTGATTTTTTACTTTTTCGTTTCAAATAAAGCAACTGACTCGATGCATCTGTCGTCTCCCTGTCACTAGGCACATTTTGCACCATTGGAACAAATAAACGATACCCCAAAGTTCCAATAATCGTAATGGTATTATCAACGACTTCATCCAATTCTGACTGCTTTTCTTCCGTTACATTTCCTGGATTGGGTTCGTTACCATTTTTCACTATAAAACGCCCCGCCTCCTTGGCAAGCTGAGTAAATTTATTTTCTAGGTAGCTGATTTCTGTTGGACCAAAGGAATTGTTCTGAGTTGTTAGTACAATCACATCATTAAAATAATCCGCATGGTTATCACGTGTATGCTCTTGAATACGGAGCAGCACTCCTTCTCCATTTTTACGAGTCGTAGCCTGCCCTATGTAAGTAATATCTTTTCTCTTTTCATCATCATACCCCAAAAGAAAGTAGATACCACTTTGCTTCATCTCCGAACGTTCTTTCAAATCCCCTAAGTGAATGCGTGGTATTTTGAAAATAACTCCCGTCCAATTGGATAAGGTACATTTGATTTTCCCGGTTACTTCACCATCCATCAAGAACATATTGATATTTTTGCTACGGTTAACCATTGCTCCAACCTCCTAATACCTCGGATATGGGTAAAATTCCCCTTCCGCCAAGTCTGCTCTGCCTTTTTCAAAGGCCTCGCTATCCCAAGCAATCGCAAATTCTTGGGCTTCTGGGTCCGCCAAAAAGTCCATGAGGTCATCTAGGCCTTGGTCTGCGGTGTCCTTGAGAAAGCTTGCAAAATAGGTCAGAAACTCTGCTGAAAAGCCCTTCTTGGCGTCAAATGGCAGAGCGACCAGATAGTCTTCCTCGTCAAAGCGAGACTTGTCCTGGTTGTAGAAAAGGACATACTCCTCCAGGAAAATATCCTCAGAAGACGCATTGCCTTCGTCGTCCACCGTTTCGATCCCAGCCACATTTTGCGCTTCCAAGATAAACGCCAACTCAACAGCATGATTTTTCTTGTCCCAGTTGAGCTCATAATCATAAGTAAAATGTTTGTTCAGTGCCGCCTCCAGCACATCTAAAAAGCCATGTTTTGCCATTCTATTTCCTCTTTTCTATATAGTCTTTTAGTTTACTTTTAGTACTAGGCAACGAGCTGTAGGCTGTACTGAAGTACGGCAAAGCGAGTTAACGACGTAATAAAAGAAAAACTAAATGACGATAAATTCCAATAAATTTATTTCTCGACCGTATTTGACGGAAGCCCGTTTGTCTTTCTCCAAAATGGACTTGGTTAAATCTAGTTGATTTACCGCTGCTAAGGCTACAGCATAGTGAATAACGTCAGCTAATTCTTCTGCCAAACGAGCAGAGCTGTCTTCTTCGCCGTCCATCATCTTGCGGCCTGCACGCTTGTTCAGCAGCTCTGCCACTTCACCAATTTCTTCCACTAATTTCATAAAGAGACTTTGCTCGGGAACTGTCGTCCCATAGTGGTCACGCAAGTATTCTTCCAAAACACTCACCGTCAACTCCGCCATCTTCGTTTCTCTCCAAATCCTAAAATTGTAGTATAATGATTATACCATAAATGTACTGAAAGGAAGTCTATGCCAGCCAATCTCGCTCTTCGTATGCGGCCCAAATCCATTGATGAAGTCATCGGTCAGGAGCACCTAGTCGGTCCTGGAAAGATTATCCGCCGCATGATCGATGCCAATATGCTGTCGTCCATGATTCTCTACGGTCCGCCAGGGATTGGCAAGACCTCAATTGCGTCCGCAATTGCTGGTACGACCAAGTATGCCTTTCGGACCTTTAATGCTACGACCGACAACCAAAAACGCCTGCAGGAAATCGCTGAAGAGGCTAAGTTTTCTGGCGGTCTGGTTCTCCTGCTCGATGAAATCCACCGCCTCAACAAAACCAAGCAGGACTTCCTACTTCCTCTTTTGGAAAATGGCAATATCATCATGATTGGAGCGACGACAGAAAATCCATTTTTCTCTATTTTGCCTGCCATTCGCAGTCGGGTGCAGATTTTTGAATTGCAACCTTTGCAAACCAGCCACATCCGACAGGCTTTAGAACTGGCTCTGACAGACAGCGAACGTGGTTTTGACTTCCCTATCACCATTGAGCCTGAGGCTCTGGACTTTCTAGCAAATGCGACCAATGGTGACCTCCGTGCTGCCTACAATTCGCTGGAACTGGCTGTACTTTCTACCAAGGAAAGCGAGGGCGGACGCCATATCGACTTGGACGCTGTGGAAAATAGCCTGCAAAAGTCCTACATCAGCATGGACAAGAACGGCGATGCCCACTACGACATCCTCTCCGCCCTGCAAAAATCCATTCGAGGTAGCGATGTCAATGCCAGCCTCCACTACGCAGCTCGTTTGATTGAGGCCGAAGACCTACCTAGCCTGGCCCGTCGCTTGACGGTCATTGCCTACGAAGACATCGGCTTGGCCAATCCAGAGGCTCAGATTCATACGGTGACTGCACTTGAAGCGGCCCAGAAAATCGGATTTCCAGAGGCACGGATTTTGATTGCCAACGTGGTCGTTGATTTGGCTCTTTCTCCCAAGTCCAATTCTGCCTATCTGGCTATGGATGCAGCTCTGGCTGATTTGCGGAAAAACGGTCACCTGCCCATCCCAAATCATCTGCGGGACGGTCACTATGCTGGAAGTAAGGAGCTGGGAAATGCTATTGGCTACCAGTATCCGCATGCCTATCCTGAGAAATGGGTGGACCAACAATACCTGCCTGATAAGTTACTAGCTGCGGACTACTTCACCGCCAACAACACCGGAAAATACGAGCGTGCCTTGGGCATGACCCAAGAAAAAATTAAGCAGCTAAAACAAAACAAGAAAAAAAGTTGATACCGTTTTCATTTTTTGCCAATTTTCTCTTGATTTTTTTTTAAAATGTGGTAATATTAAATCATAAATAAGAACTGCTGTGGTATACGAATTCATACCTATGTGTTGACCGACTATTTTTGTATTACTAGGGAGACAAAGATCTTTTGGCAGTATGCAGGCTGGCACACCCAGAAGCAACTAAGTCAGAAACACGTCACCCACCTGCTTCTAGCGTGCGGGATCAATACAATCTTTGAATAACCGGTACCAATACAGCATTTTTATTTTTTACCTTCCTTAGCTCAGCTGGCAGAGCAGCGGACTCTTAATCCGTGGGTCGTAGGTTCGATCCCTACAGGGAGGATATTGGTTGATATGAGGAAAGTCTTGATTTATCAAGGCTTTTTCTCGTTTTTTGAGAGAATTGGTCAAAATTTGGTCAAAGACTGATTTTCTTATATCTTTCTCCAGTATTCAACAGTTCTCTAATTTCTTTATGTCCTTCTTTTTCAATCTCTTGTAATAAATGACCGTAAGTTTCAATCAGTTGTGAAATATCTTTATGACCAAGTATTTTTGATACCACCCAAATATCAATTTTTTCAGCCAACAAGTAACTTCCATAACTATGCCTTCCACTATAAGCTGTCAATTTATAGTCATAACCAATATCTTTTAATAGTCTTTTTAAGTATTTACTTATTGCAGTACTTGTAGGAACTCCATGTAGCCAGTCAAAAAAGACTAAATTCTCAGAATTAATAACACCTTTTTCAGCGAGCATTCTTTCCTGATTATTTTGGAGATGCTTTAAAATTGTTGCCAAATCATTACTCATTGGAACAGATCTAACCGCCCATTTATTTTTCGGAGGATAAAATTTATTTTTATCACCAGAATATCTTCGATAGGTTTTTATTTCCATATTTTCAAAATCAATATCTGGCCAACAAACTGCTGCTCCTTCACCAGGGCGAAATCCCGTTGTAAAATATAAATACAATAAACAAGGTGTTACAGAATTAGATTCAAAAATTCGTTTCTTCAAAGCAATCAATAAATTCTCATAAGCAACTATGCTCCCAATATGCTTATCTTCTGGCTTTTTTCTACTCGTTTCGCCTTCAAATTTAATACCTTCTGTAAAATCAGTAATTAGAGCCCCATCACGTTGAGCCATTAAAATTACTTCTTTGACCACTTTATTAAATCGTCTTACTTGGTCTACTAAAACTCTACTACAATAATCATTGATAAATTGTTGATATTTACTATGTGATATTTTTGTTACTACTACATCATCAAAATATTCTTTTATCACCTTACCTCTTTGAACGTGCTTATCTTTAGAAGATTGTGATAACTTGCTCGGAACAATTATTAACTCATACCATTTTTCCCATAATTCGTACAGAGTTGCTTTTGGAGTAAATACATTACTTAAAAGTAGCTTGCGTTCAACATCAGTAGCCTCATAGCTGGCTTCTTTTTTTGTTTTAAAACCTGAATTACTAGCAATGACTATTCCATTTTTATCAAATACCCTATAATCCCACGTCTTATTTTTTCCTCTTTTTCTATACGATATTGACATTTTTCTCCTTTCTTAATCAAGGAGTTTATCCCTGATAGTATATCATATTTACTTAAACAATAATATTGACGCAAAATTTTCTTCAAAATATTTCCGAGTTTTACTTGCCAAAAATCTATATGGACTGCCTTTACCTGATGGATATAAGACGAATCCATCTTTATTTTGTTCAATATCTATCTCACTTTTAAACCTTGGATTTAACAGAATATCGTTAATCAATGTACTCCGACTAACCGATAATAGTTCTAACACATCATCAACAACCCACCATTTTCCCTCTTCAGTTTTTGAAAGTAACTGTAAATACTCATCTTTATCAACTACTACCAAATTTTCTGGAATAGGAATTGAAACATTAAAAACTTGACTCTGTTTTACATCTCTTCTCTCTAATAACGCTACCATTTATTACTCCTTTCAATTTCCGAACAAAATCCTTTCCTGGAACGCCCGAATTCGCAAACAACTCCGAACTATTTTTCTTCTGCAGTCCCAGGGAACATGTTGTTTATCCGAACTTTTAGCTTTAATAAAAAATAGCAGGCCACGTGACCTGCTTATTATTTTTCATTTTCCTTTCTTATTTTCCAATAACATAACTTAATGTTTTTGCTGTATTTCCGTCAATCACGCGATAGTTAATGACTCCTAATCCCTGTATATTACTTTCAGAAATCAAGATTGAGCCGTCTGTTTTTACATCTTCCACAAACACAACATGTCCGTACTTTGGATCAGAAATCAATTCCCCTGGTCCAAAAGATATTGCAGAATGTTTAGTAGGAACATTTGTCACCACATAACCTGCCTTATGTTTCCAATCAGCACCATTCCCCATATACGGATCAAATGTTATACCAAATTCTCTCGCCCTGTTAAATACAAACCACGTGCACTGCCCATAAGGGTATGATTGAGCTATATATCCTGTTGTATTAATTGGTTTATCCAAAGAATATCCTGATGGCAACTCTAACGTAATTGTTCCAGGATTAACATTTGCTGTACCTATAATCCGATTTACACTTGCAGGTGCAGATGGCGTTCCTCCATGTTCATCAATCCACTTGTCCAAGTCCGCCATAACTTGGGCACGCTTTTTTCCAGAACCTGAAGTATCAGTAAAGTATACACCACCATCAACAGCGACATTCAATGTACCATTAGAGTACTTGATTGCTTTATCATCTTGTATCTTAAAGGTCTCATTTTTATTAGCCTTTAAATTTTGATTCGCAAGACTGACAACTGCTGTTTCATCGTTAAACTGAATTGCATTTTCAGGGTTACTATCAAATGCTCCAAAACCAAACATATTTGCACCTGGTAATGTAGCCACTCCAGCAGTACCAAACGATGATTCCATCATCGCAATTGCTACAATAGCCCTCACATCGACATCAGACGACCTTTCCCATTGTAGTAACAAGCGTCCATTGATTCGGCTTCTATCATAATTTATCCCAGTAGATTCTAAAAATCCATCTAGTTGCTCTGCTTTTATCCCATATCGTTTAACGAATAAATTGTGAGTATAAGGATCACCTGTAGACCAATGAGCTGCATACTCCCCACTCGAAGCACTACCATTTGATAAAATCGTACTCGTTAACGTTAGTAGTAAAAACAAAGAAAAGAGAATAGGGAATCCTGCTACGGTTATTAAGAATACCGCTATTCTTTTTCTATTCTTTTTCATCATTTTTTGAACTTATTCTTGAACCACTGCAAAATCACTTTTTTCTTATGAGCTAATAAAGTCATTAGCAAAATAATCACTCCTAAAACGATAAGGATAACTGACATTTCTTCGCCAGTATTCGGCAAAACTTTCAGTTGACCATCATTCGTTTTTAATGCTACTGTGCCATCAGACTGTTTAACAGCACCAATTTCTTCTGCTCTTTTTACCACCATCCCTGCTTCTGTTTGAACTACTACATTTCCATCTTGTGTACTCACTACTACATGACCAGTATTGGTAACAATTGGTACTTCAATAACCGGATCAGTAATAGGTTTAGCTTGTCCAGTTGAGGATACTCCTGTATTCTCTTCTGCTTTCTTGATTTCTTCTACAACTGGTTCTTCTTTATCACCAGGAGTTTCAGTAATTGGCTCTGTTGGGACACTAGGTTGACTAGGATCTGTGATAATGCCAGAACCGCTATCAGATGGCTGAGTAGGAACAGTTGCATCACCGTCACCTACAATTGTTCCTGAATCATCTATTGGCGTTTCTGAACTTGGTTCACTTGGTTGACTAGGCTCTGTGATAATACCTGAACCACTATCAGATGGCTGAGTAGGAACAGTTGCATCAGTATCACCTACAACTGTACCTGAGTCATCTACAGACGACTCAACAACTGTTTCTGCGGGTCCAACAATAACACTTGATTCCTCTGCTAGAACTGTTGTAGTCGGTAACAACATACTAGACATCATTAATACGTTAATAATTTTTCGTTTATTCATTTACGTTTCCTTTCTGATTTTCGCAGTTTTGATAATGTTTGATTTTCTTTTATTCTATATTCCTTAAACCCTGTAGGTTTTAAACTTCTACTTGATTTTATTTGCCTGCTTTGTTGCAACCGCTTTTTAGTTGATTGATTATATGCCTTTTGTGACGCTAACCTATCTGATTCATTCTTAGATAATTCAGTCTGATAAGCACGCTCTCGCATGGCATATTCCCTAAATCCACTATTAACTCCATCCCTCATTTGACGATGCCCAAGCAAACGTTCTTTGGTCTCTTGATTATGCTTGCGAACCTTATAGCCCAAAGATTGATTTTTCTTATCCTGAGCAATTTGTAAATTCCTTTCACTGGATTCACGCAATTCTTTATGATCTGGATGCTTATAACTACCTTTTAAACCTTCTGCTTGTAAATGTTGTGCTTTGCCTACTAATCTATGTTTTACACTAGACAATCTAGAACCAACATCTCCCAACGTAGACTTGTATAACCCTACAGTATTTGATAGTCCTGGTTGACTTTCTTTTATCTTAGATACGCCTTTGTTTAATAACTTACGTCCTCCTAATTTCATAGCACCTGCCGTCATAGTGAGTCCTACACCTGCAGTAGTCACTCCGTTCCGCCCCATTCGTCTAGTAACTCCTTGAACTGTTTTTAGACGCTTCATCGCATTATTAGAAGCCTTATCTTTTAAGTAATTTCCTGCACCTGAAATTCGTCTTGTCACATTATTTGACAACTGAGATACACGATTAGCAGTTAAGATTGACAAAATGAAATCACGTTGTTTCCAAAGAAAATAAAGAACAAGAACTTTTGAAAAAGCTATGAGTAATGGATTGCCTGGAAAAATTGTTGTAATAATTTCATTCAAAAGACTATATAGCCATAAAAACATAATAGAACCCAACGTAAAGAGCCCAGATGCCATAATAAAGCCAAATAGTTTTTTAAAGAAATTAAATAAAATATTTTCTAGAGTTGGTATCATAGATAGAATCGCAATAAATCCAGATAAACCTAACATCAATATAATCATAAGTCGAGTAGAGAAGGATGCCACTGCAAATACATCTAAAATAATACCCATAATCAAACTATCAATCACACTTACAAATGCATATGTAAATTTCTTCCCCCATTGACCTGCAAGCATAGGATAGTTTACCTTATCTTTCTCTCCAACATAATCATAAATATATTTTTCACCAACTTTAAATTCTTTATCCCCAGAATCGTATTTAAGGAGTATTTTTAAATCTTCCTCATTTGGAGAAAACGTGACCTTTCCATCAACCTCTGTCGCTTCTGCATTTAGATACTTGTATGATTCCCATACAGCCATCTTAAAGTACTGATTCAGAACTACACTTGTATCTCCCTGCTTTAAACTAGCAACTTTTGTTTCAGAAAGTCCTGCAATTTCTGTAGTTATTGTATTTATACCTATATAGATATTCTTCAACACATATTGACCATTATCTGCCTTCATGAAAATCGAGCTACTCAAACCAAATACAAGTAATAATTTCAACAATGTTTTTACAAAACTACCATTTTTCACAAAAAAGATATATGCAACATAAAGAGCTATAAAAACGCCAATAAAACTTAATAAGCCAAACTGCCCCCTAGGGGCAAGAGCAGAATAAATCTGTGCTCCAATGTCTAGTGCAATAGTGATATATTTATCAAATCCATCTGTCGTAGACAACTGTTCATAAATTTTGGCACATACAAAGAATATTATTTTAGTAAGCCAAAAAATGGCTTGTACCAGGCTGTTAATCAGATAAGCTGTCTTATCTCCAAAACCAATAAATTCTGATGGAACCCACAATTTACTCGTGTATCTATCTAGCTGTTCTATACCTGTCTTATAAGAAGTATCGTCTGCATAAACAATTTTATTCCCAAATAGAAACAAGGTTGAAATAAATAGTTGAAAAGCTATACATTTTTTCTTCCACTTTTCTCTCATTATTCCTCCTCGTAAAATAAGTTTATGGGGATTTTTCAACCCCAAATTTTTAACAATTGTAATAACATTAACTTGACTATTGCAAGGTTTTCCAGAACAATAGAGTCATGGAATGGACTCACGGTTGTTTCTTTTCCTCCTTGTTGCTTAGACTTCATTTTAAAGTCTGTTACCCAAGCGTTGTTCCTACTTCCAACACACTAACTGTTTCCATTACGCTCACTTCTGTACGTAGTAGCGTACAGGCGGCAGGTGAGCTTGTGATTAGAATTCTCTTATGCGAGGCTGTTGGTCCAACGTGTTTCTGGGGAACCTTACAGTAGTCAAGAAACTTTCCAAATACAAATGAAAGGAGAACTTCCAAATGAAATGTTTTGTCGGTTTAGACGTTAGCTCTACCAAATTAGATGTCTGTATCATGCTTAGTGATACAACAACTCCCTTTACAGCTTCTCTTACCAATGACCTAGTAGGTGCTTCTGAAATCAAGAAACAAATTCTTGAACTCAATGACTCCTATTCATTTGAACGCATCGTCATTGGTATGGAAGCCACCAGTCTCTACAGCTTTCACCCTGCCATGTTCTTTCATGAAGACAGCGACTTGAAAGCTCTAAAGGTTGAGGTCATGGTCGAACAGCCCAATAAGATTAAGAAATACCGGGAAGCCTTTGAAGAAAACAAGAATGATACCCTTGATGCCTTCTATATTGCCGATTATTTCCGTATCGAGCGATTCTCACCTGCTTTTCTCAAGGAAGAGAAATACATGGCGCTCCAGCACTTGACCAGAACCAGGCTTCAACTCATTGAGCAGTTGACCAAGACCAAGCAGCACTTTATTGAGAATATCTACTACAAGTGCAATACCTTATCAACTGAAATCAAGAATGAGAACCTCTCAACCAATCTCTGGTCTAGCACAATCATCTCTCTTATGACAGAAGACTACTCCCTAGACGAATTAGCCACTATTGCTCTCGAAGATCTGGCAGAATTTCTCCAGAAACTAGGAAGAGGACGATTCAAAGCTCCTGAAAAGCTAGCGAAAGCTATTCAAGCGGCCATTCGTGGTTCTTATCGTCTCTCTAAACTCCAACAGGATTCTGTCAATGTCATTCTTGGGCTATTAGCTCGAGAAATCAGAAATCTGGAACAAATGATTAAGGATATTGATAAAGCTATTGAAGACATGGTAGAAGTCATTCCCGAATACCAGTGTTTAACTTCTGTGCCTGGTGTTGGTAAAGTTTACGCTGCAGGAATTATCGCTGAAATTGGACAGATTGAGCGATTTAAAGATCATCCTCAAGTCGCTAAATATGCAGGATTGAATTGGAAACAGTATCAATCTGGGAACACTAACTCTCAAAATACGGAACTTGTAAAACGAGGCAATCGCTATCTTCGCTATTACTTGGTTGAAGCCGCCAACTCGGTGAGGCGACATGACAGTGAGTATCAAACCTTTTACATGAAGAAGTATCAAGAAGTTCCTAAACATCAACACAAACGAGCCATCGTCTTAACCGCTAGAAAATTTGTGCGTCTGGTGGATGCGCTACTACGCAACCGCCAACTCTATACGCCACCAAGGAGGCTTATGGAAGATAAGTGATTATCGGCACATGTCCTTGGATAAGCTGGCGAAAAAAGCGTTTTTCGCTAGGTGTTTTTAGTGCACCCTTTTGTCTAGAAAATCATCTAAAAATTAATCAACTTTCTATTGACTTTTTACCACTAGACTCTATGCAACTGACTGAAGTTTAGTTTCAACAGTATCAAAGAGTTCTGCAATCTCAGGAAACATACCATCAACCGTGATACGTTCTTTCCGTCCAAAGGTATCGAAATAGATACATTGACCTGTCGTCATGTTCCCTATCCAAGAACGTGTCTCTTTCGTTTTTACAATCTTTAAGTAATCCAAAACAGCATCAATTTCTGTTTTTTCCAAAAATGCAAAAACTGTACCGAATCCTGTTGAATCATCCGTCGTCGCTAAATCATGCACAGATTGAGTGATATAAACCATGAAGTTATTGAATGAGCGTCCAATACGTTTCAATTCCATCAGAATAGAACGACCCACTGAAGTAGAATTGAAAAACCAGGCTTCATCAAAAAATAAGATAGTCTCTTCTGACTTATCCCTTTCGCCAAATCGTTTGCAGAAATAACCAAGTGCATACATGACCGTCAATGATTTTTGTTGAGTCTTAGTCAATTCATGATTGGTGCCTGCTTTAGGTAAGTCCAATCCAGTAATTTCTAAGATAGTGACCTTATTATCTAGACTAATAGAATCATTTTGACCATCAGAAAAGCATAATGAAAGAATCGAGTTCTTTACAATACGCTCTAGCAACTTTCCTGCGTTACGTGTTTCTTGTTCTTGACTTTCAGACTGCATATCTTCAAAAACATGTTGCATTCCGACCTTTTGACCTTCTGCACGTTTCTTCATGATTTTATCAATAGACTCTAAATATCCAGCTTGAACGATTGGATTGTTATCTTTTCCAAGTAAGCTATCAATCATTGAATCAGCCAAGTCAACGGCTTCCGCTCCTGTCAAAAATACAATAGGATCTAATACACCATAATTTTCCGGATTTTTAGCATCCAAAGTCACAAAATCAATTGACTCAATATAGCGTTGCAAACTTTCATTCGTTTTATTGTCCCTATGTTTTTCAAGTACTTTCTGGTATTGTTTTCGCATTTCAGCTTTTGGGTCTATATATAAAATCTTTGATTTTAACATAGAATGATACGTAAATAATAACTTTGTCAGAAACGATTTCCCAGTTCCTGTCTCCCCAATAATTGCAACATGAGGATTATTAGTAACTTTACCATCTACCTTTAACTTATTTGCTTGTAATAAGTTTGTATAAACAGGATTGTTGCTAGATTGAATAGCTGTTTGATAATCTCCCTGCCACGATGCAATTTGATTATCTACACGTCCAATATAAAAACCTACATCAGTCCCTACTTTTCGAGTAATAAAAAAGAGGTTCTCACAAAATGCCTCCAATGTCATTGACTGTATAAAGTTTTTATCTGCAGTATCTAGTACATTTCCAATCATATTCTTATAAAACAAATATAATTGATCTGCATTCGCACGAACAACACCTATTCCCATCTGATTCAAATGACTTGATAAAATTTCAAATCGCGACTTTATATCCTCAATAGATTCCCCTGTAATAATCAAAGTATTGAGATACGAAACCATAGGCTCGTCTTCATCAAATCGTTCCTGAATATCTTCTAAAAGGAAGCGACTACGGATAACAGAAGTCTTTTGAACGGTGTCAGTTTCGTCGGCTTCTTCCATTGTATTTTTCAATCGTTGACGAGCCCTGGTAGCCTTACCAAGTAAACTGAAAACTCCTTTAGGTAAACTGAACTGAGTCAAATAACTTACCTCTACTGGAAATGGCAAGGTTTGAATTTCTTCTTGTAAATGGATATAAGACACGTTTTCTGGCAATTTATCCAATGGCAACATAGCTATATAAGATGCCTTATCAAAGTTACTCAATTTCATCACATTCACATGCTCAAACTCAACATTTACGTCATCAAGATTTTCAATGGATGATTCTACCATTTCTATTTCAAAATCCTTCTCATATTCCATTCCACGCAAATATTGAAGTCGATTGATAAAGATATTCTCTTCAGTATCAAGAGGTCGTGCTTCTAGCAAGCTTACTGCATTATCCAGCACTTCTTTTTGATTTTTATACTTATCATACCAATTAACAGGCAAAGCTTCTCCAAATCCAAAATATGACAAAGCTTTATTTCTAACCGTTTGATAAGATTGATTCAGTACTGATTTTAAATCCACCGATACATGTATTGACTTCAATGGTACTACTAAATAATACTTATATTCAAACACCTCTCTAAGTGATGATTTTAAGTTATACACCATGCTATTTAAAACTTCATCAGCTAATTCATTTATTGGACTTTCCCAATCAATATCCAATGATAATTTATAAAACTTACTCAACAATTCCTGATTAACTGGTATCATACGTATATTGAAATCATTATAAGTACGTAAATTTGACAAAGCTGAAAATACCAATTGTTTAAAATCTTCTTTTGCTTCATCATCAACCGAATTAATAACTTTAGATGGTATACGATAAATTGCTGAAACACTACCATCCTTTTTTAAAATAAGGTTATCATGAATATCCCAAATTGCTGACTGTCTAACTTGATCATCAACACCAATTGTTGTTAATAGACTCATTTCTCACCCATCTTTCTTGGAATAGGTTTAGTGTAAACCTGTCCCTTATTTATATACTGACTTTTCGATTTTTGACCGTGATTAAAATAGAACAATAGATAATCTTTTATATAGATAACTACACTTTTCCCATCTAATACCATCTCAGATAGAAAGGCAGAGGCATTTAATGATAACATTGTAATGCCTATCCCTCTCAAACCTATAGGAAATGATGAAAACAGTTTATCAAGCAATATCCACAATAACCCAAAAATCAGAATGAAATATACAACTCTTGAAAATTTGATTGGTTGTTTCAATGAAAAGTCATCATTAAATTTCTGAATCCAATATGGCTGACTCAAAGCTTGTTTATAAGAATACAGTTTCTTATCTTCACGCTTTTCTGTTTCTTTCATATCCTATCCTTTCTTAAAAAGCACGGCCAAAAATATTAGCAACCCAATCGAATACTGTTGTTGGGTTCTTCACAAAATAATAAGCAGCTCCACCTAACAAGATTGCCATCACTGCATTCCCAATTTTTTGTTCTTTAACTGCATTAATAGCTTTCCATGATGCAAAACCTGCAATAATCCATACAGCAACATCCGTCACAAACCAATCAAACAATGCCTTCATTTATCTTCTCCTATTTACTATAGTTCACTGGAATCACATGTTCCAACTTTTCTACAAAAAAGCTTCCATCATCTTTTTCTTTAATATAAAATGTAAAATTCTCACTATGAGTTGTTCCTGCAATCTCAAACGTTGCTTGAACATAAGCCATAATATTTCCATCAGTACCAATTTTAAAATATGTATAATCAAGTGACTTAAAAATTTCCCCATTAACGGATTTGACTCCTTTGGAAATAACATCTAAGTTCTCCTGACTGGTAGTATAGTTATTAAAGAATAGATTAATGAATGACGTAAGTGTTTCTCTATCTTCATCAGTCACATCATCGGCATCTGCTAAAACTAATACCGCTTCCTTACTTACTTCACGGGCTTTCAAATCATTAACAGCTTGAAAAAACGGTAAACCTGAAACATAATATTGACCATCCTTACCACCGTAAGGAACACCGAACAAAACTGTCACACGTTGTTTATTATCCGAACCTGTTTCATAAGTAACACGGTAAACTGCAATATTATCTTTTATTTCCATTAATTTTGACTGCACCAATGTTGTCGGAAGTTTTGACTGACCCTGTGTTCGTACTTCTGGCTCTGAATTATAGAACTTTGCTAATTCTTCTGCCTGTTCCAATTGTTTGGTGGTATCCTCGCTAACTGAAAAATATGCTAAGATATAACTTTCTAAAAAAGCATGTAAACGATAATCTACATCATCCGTTTTTACTTGTTCAACTGCAATAGGAGTAACAATTTCATCTTTCCTTATAGAATTACTAATACCCAAATATAGCACCAGCGGAACAATCACTAAAATAGCCATCAGTCCAAATAGAAAATAACTATCCATTCGTTTCTGACTTATCATTTTCACTTCCAACTTCTCTTTTTTCTTTCGCACAGGCAAAAAATTAAAAGAGATTTTTTTCTTTTTTGTCTCCATTTCTCTCCTTACTACTTAAAAACATTTGCAACATAATTACCATTAATAAAGACCTCTATTCGTGAAAGACTAAAGGTTCCTTTTTTGAAATAACAGAATAGGCACTCAAATCGTTCATTCTCATTTTCAAAAACTCTATGAGTTCGCATCATACTGCCAACAGAAAGTTTTTCTAACATTTGCTTATTCTCTTCCAAATATATTGAAACAAATTTGCATACCTTAGCCGATAGTAAACCCGTATCTGGAACTAACATTTCAACTTGCATCTTTATCTACTCTCCAATAAAAACCTCTACTTGTATTTAATAAATCTCCACGATCAATAAAGGCATACATAAAATTAACCCAAGATTTTGTCTGAAAGAAGATTTTTACCAATACATCACTATCATAATAATCAGCAACCTTTGACATGGTCTCTACTTCATCCTTTGATAGAAATGTATACCGATTAGACAATATTTCAGAAAAAGCTACTCGTTTTTTTAACAAGTAGCTTACCAAATATGCATCTCCTTCATAAACATCATTTACCAATTTCAATAAACGATATGCTTCTGGCAAGGATATGTTGCAATCAACAGCCCAATCATCTATACGAACAATTATCAATGTAGAATGATAATCATGTCCGTACTCGACCATACGTTGGCGAATATCTTCTTCACTGAATCGTGCTAAATCAATCAATTTTGGTAAAGTATGCCCAATGCCTTTGTCATGGAAACGAACTTTTACCAACATTATTTAATCAATCCTCTCTAAAAGTCGATTCGCTTCATCTAAATCATATAAAGTTGCTCTTCCTTCAGATAATAAAACATTTCCGTTTATTTTCAAAATCTCGACCTCATCATCATAAGAACAAGAATGACCAATCCTACTCAATTGACCGAAGTATAATGGCAACTTAAACCAAGCTCTCTGACCATTAGAAGGATTTTTAATCAAAATATCTGCCATATTTCATTACCCATCTAAAATGAACGAATGTATTCTTCTGCAACTTCATTGTAAGCAGGAATATCCCCTACCAGGTCAAATGCAGTCCCTTTTTCCAGAAATTCTGCATCAACCATTTCTTCCAAATCCTTTTGCATTTCAGAACACATTTCAGCATAGGTTAACTCACGCAACGTTTCATGGTTCCTATCCATTGAATAGAAGCATTTCTCATCTGAACGAGCATAGTCTCTTTGATATAATTTCACAGCCATTTAACTACACCTCTCTATTGAACTTCTAAATATCCATACGAACTAAATCCACCTTGATTATTAATATCAAGGTCTCGTCCGTATGCTTCATAATCAAAATACGACTCCAAAGTATCTTTAGATAGATTAGATATACCAATATCATCAACATAATGATGACCTAAATCACGTTGAGAGTTCACTTCCGGCAAAAGAATGCATTTATCAAAGAAATCTTCACCTTCACGAACAAATTCTTTTGCATGATATCCTAACATCTCATTGACTGCAAGTACCAAATCATCATCTACATCTTCGACCATTTCTGCAAATTTGTTGATCAGATCAAGAGAGTCATTTTCTCCCACCAAGTCATTAGTAGAATCAATAACAATATATTCCAGCTCTTGACTGTCATTTAAGCCCATACGAGATTTTAGTTCCTCATAGCTAATCGGACAATCAACTGTCACAGTCGCCCAACGTTTCACATCACGAAACGTACAAATCAATTCCATATCAATTTCTCCTTATCAAAAGCAAAAAAGGTAGGTTTAATCCTACCTCTCAATCATTCTTACTTAAATTCTTCTAATTTATGACCGATTGTCGACATAGCCTTATGAGCTTTGTTGACTTGATTATTTTGCCAATAGAAATCTTTCAGATGCTTAGCAATCATATCTAGCATGTAACCTGGCAATGTATACTCATCACGATTTTTAAGCAAACCATTCAATTCACCAGCCTTTGTCCACGCATCATCATATTTATGACTAGTCAATGCCTGGGACAATTCCTGAGATACTGCCAACAACTTCTTATCTGCGTCTGTACGATTATTTGCCATTATTCTTTACCTTTTTTCTTTCTTGTTATTTGTTATTTTTGCTTCTATCATCTTTAATATAGTTGGGCTTCTAATATGTACTTCAGAGAATATTAGCACAAAACATTTCCATCGCTTAACAAGCATCGGATTAAAACAGTCTAAAAAAACTAAATAAACTGCATCAACTAACATTTTCTGAAATTGCTCATAGGTAATAAACAAGTTAGTTCTCCTTTCAATAATAAGTTCTTAATCTTTTTAATAAACGATACTGCCGAATCAAATTCATCATACAAGCACATTTAACTTCCAATGTTTCCTGCAACAACTCATCATTCAACGCTTTACGTTTTTCACTTGCTAGAATCGATAATTGCTCATTATATTTTGCCAAAGCTTCAGCATATCTATGTTGGATACCCCTATCATTCTTAAAAGCCCAAAAATTCAACTTCGCTCTATACGAATCAAGATCATATCTCAACTCCATTAGCTCGCCTTGATTAATTTCTGGCTTGTAAAAGTAGGAATCCGGCAATAAAAAAATGACTTGCTCAACAATCAAGTCAATGTTATCTAAATTCCTCACAAGATATTGTTCAATAGTATTCATATTTCAATTCACTGTAGTATTTCATCAATCATGTATCGAATGATATAACTTACTGACAAACCAGTCTGTTTAGACAATTCTGTTAACCTCTTCCCTTGATAAGCATAAATCCGTATAGGATGTAATATAGTAGATTCCCTCTCGCTCATTTTCTTTTGTATATGAGTCTTTTGTATTTCTTCCTCGTTATCCAAAAACACTCTTAAAACGACCCTTACAACAGCAGAAAAGCTCATTTTTGACTTTCTAGACAAAGACTCTAAAACTTTTACTTGACTTTCACTGAACCGTATAGAACGCTGACGATTTTCCAATATTTCCAAATCTATCATTCTATCAAATGTCTCTTTCATACTATTCCTCCATTTTATTCATCTGTTTCCTCCAATCTCTTTGCTATCTCCTCAATCACATTAACCGTGACCGAGTTGCCAGCTTGCTTGTATAGTTGACTATTACTGTTTACTGCCTGGGCTCTATCAAACGCCCAATCTGGAAAACCTTGCAACCTCCAACACTCGCGAGGTGTCAGTTTGCGGATGCGGATACCATCTAATATGCCGAATGTCCCTGCTTTGGTATTCCCCTGATGGCCACTGGCAGTGAGTGTGCCAACCTCGTCTTTGGTTTTTCGGTTGTAAAAATCATACACAACAACACCCTGCTCCTCGCCTGTCAAGAGAGTATTCGCCATCTGCTTCCCAACACGTCCCCGTCGTGTGGCAGAATTGGGATGTGACAGATTGATAGAATCACCAACCGTTGCCTCAGAATAACCTTTGGTAGTTGCCTCTTTGATGGCTAACAAGTTATTTTCCTGCCAGCTATTGCTAGTTAATGTAGGTGCTGTATCGTGTTCTCCACCTTGATTGTAGCCGTGGCCTCGTTGGATAATTTTCGGCTGTTGACCCTCAATAATGTACGACCCACTCCCTTGTGCTTCTCCGTACCTAGCGGTAATGGTATTTGTTGATTGTCCTTGTAGGCTACCAATTTCCTTGTCGCCTCTTCCGAAAGGAAAAACCTCTCGTCCACCTGCTCCTCTAAGATGTCCGATAATAAACACCCGCTCTCTGTTTTGGGGGACTCCAAAATTCTTGCTGTTGAACACTTGCCATTCCGCATCATACCCCAATTCATCCAATGCTCCGAGGATGGTCTCGAATGTATTTCCGTTGTCGTGATTGAGCAATCCTGTGACGTTTTCAAGGAATAGATATTTAGGTCTGAGAATAGATGCGAACCTAGCAATCTCAAAGAATAAAGTCCCTCTAGTATCCTCAAATCCTGCTCGCTTTCCAGCAATGCTGAAAGCCTGGCACGGAAATCCTCCACAGACAACGTCCACACGTCCGATTCCTCGAACAGACTCATCTGTGACTCTTGTAATGTCATGAAATTCAAGTTCTCCTTCTGTGTTGTGAATTGCTTTGTAGCTCTTTCTGGCGAATTGGTCTATCTCGCAAAAACCGACACATTCGTGACCGGCACGTTCCATACCAAGACGGAAACCACCAATGCCAGCAAATAGGTCAAGAAATTTCAATACGTTTCCTCCATCTCCTCCTAAAAATTGACCTGCTGATAATCTCTATTGGAATACGCTAGTGCTTCCAAAGTTGCCTTAGCCTTGTCTGTCAATTCTCCTGCACTTAATATCATCTGCAAATATTGAGTATTCAAAATCTTATCCGCTTCATCAACCAACAATAAGCTATTCGATACCTGGTAAATCAACCACTTGACCGTAGATTCAATATCGTATGGTTCTGGTCTGACCGATAAAGTTAAAGGCTCAACACCACCAAACAACTTCTGCCATTTTTCATCTGGCACATAACCACCGTATTCGTTAGTCCCATCAAACACTTCTAAGCGACTGTTTATTAAACCACGTGCAATCTCTGCCAAATCAACTCCTCCTGTAAATTCTTCTACAACAGCTTCAGCTTTCTCACGTGCTAGACGTATTTCATAACGGTTCCATACACCAAACACTCCCAAGGACTCAGAAACAGTCATACCTTCTCTTCTTGCTAGCTCATACCGTTTTTCGTAAAAGTTAAAATACATGTTGGATTGCCTGCTACCGAAATATAGCGAAAGCCCTTGATTAGCACTACCATCTAACTTGCCACCGTCAACTGCATTCCAGGTTTTCATTTTTTCATAATAAAGTTCCTTACTATACAACTTACGAATTAAATCTGACAGTTTGACTTGTTCATGTTCTTTATCAATGCCCTGATAAAGTTCGTCCATCGCAATATCTAACCGTCGCACTCGCATATCCTTACGTTCAAACAGCATTTTTTGAAAAAACTCACACCAGGTTATCCCCTCACGTTCCATAATCAATTCCATCTGCCTACAACCTTTTCCTGATAGTTGCAAAGTCATCTGGTAATTATCCGTCCTGGACTTATCTGCATAATCAAATATCCAAATATCTCCTCGCTTCCAAAGATAAGTGTACATCATCAACCTTGTTTCGTTCGACTCAAATTCTGACAAAGGACAATACAAATAACGTTCAACAAAGTACTCTAAATCCCTCACATCCATAAACGTAATTCTCACATAATCAATTAGGACTTCTAAGCGATTCGACTCATTATTCAAATAACCCAATTGCTCTTTCATCTCTAAGAATTTCTCAGTCGTTAACATCCTTCTATTCGATTCGTATGATTTTATGGTGTTGACTGATAAGCCCACCATTGACGCAAAGTCATTTTGACTGACACCAATACGCTCTTTTCTAAATTTTTTCAAGTATCGACCATTTACTACTCTATCCTTTACCATGTATCTGCCTTATTATTTTAGGTGTACGTTTTTTTGGCAAAAAGTGTACACTTTCAAAATCTTCTAACTCCGCTACCTGCCTGGCATTTCGGAGGTTTTTCTGACGGTTTTCGTCTTTCTTTACCCCCCTATTAGAATTAGGGGGTTGATATCGAAAATCAGCAAGTCTTCAACTCAGGCTTCAAGCTTCGGGCTTCGGACTGCTCCGCAGTCCTTGCCCTCGCTCTTGCCCTCGTGAGACCTACTGATTTTCTCCTTCAAAATATACCTCAACAGCCTTCTTATAGCTTGCCTGGCCTTCATTAAACTTCCCAATGACACCTTCTAACACTACTTCATGAAAATCAGTTAGAACTAAGCCATTTTCATTCTTTTCAAATTCAAATCCTCTTTCCGATCGTAAAATATCAATAATTTTTCTCAAAGCCTTGATATCATAACCCTTTTCATCTGAAAATTCTTTTAGACTACGCATTTCTTTTTCCTCACTTTCAACATCAACCTCATCTAACAATTCATCTAAAACACTATCATTATGATCTGCTTGCTCAGGATCTACAATTGTTCCTTTAAAAACTTCAAACTCCTTACCTTCAAATGGAATAACTGGCATTGATTGAAACAGTTCAATAAAAGAAAAACCTTCGTCAAATGGCACAAAAGGACTAAAGAACTCCCTGGCAATTTCACCACCATTTGCAATATATCCTCGACCATGGACTTTTTTCCCATTGATTTTATCAATCTTCTTGAACTCTTTATTTCTATTGGCATCACCGTACATCATCGTGTAACCAGTATCTTCTAAATGACCTACTGAAACTCGTTTCATAAAGTTATCACGTAAGGATGTTTTGATATATTCTCCATCTGGTCTTTGTAGACCCAAAATAAAAAATACACCTGCTTGACGACCTTTTAATATAATCTGTGTTAAATATTCCTGAACTAAACTCAAAGACTTATAATCATTATCTAAACTAGCCATAAATGCAGCCCATTCGTCGAATACTATAAACTTAGGTTTAAAGCCATAGGCACTATATCGTTTCCCAGGACTAAAATCAGGATGATTCGTCATGGCTTGATAACGTTTATCCATAAAATCTACATTCTCTTTCAAACAAGCTATCATATCTTTTTTTTCAAAGAATACTCGCTTATGAAAAACAGGAATATCTTTCAACCCTGTAAAATCTGACTTTTTTGGATCACAAATATCAACGTAACCATACTCTGCCAACGCTTTAATTAATGACATCAAAAATACTGTTTTACCACCTCCAGTACCACCAGATAGCAACAAATGCGGATGTTCGTCAAAGTTCCAATAAATATTATCCATCAGACGAATACCCTTATCAGTAACTTTTACATCATTTACATGAATACGACCCTCAATCCGTCCAAAAGCAACTGTAAAAGTCACAAAACCTTTTGTAAAGGTCTTATCTATAAAATCGCCATCAAACATTGTTTCCAGGTCTTTGCTAACATTTAAAAATTTGTCTTGGAACTTATTACCTTGTAAAATAAAAGTCGCTGATAAACCATGTTTATCTCTCATTATGTAAACTTTTGGCAATCTTATTTTTTGAGTATCTCCACTTTTCTTAACGTAACTATATCCATTCTGTACCAAAAAATTTGATAATACTCTCAAATTATCCAGACGACCAAAAAATACGGTGTGTTCATATAAATACCGATTTATAATAAAAATCACTAATAAAAGTACAAGTAAGACAATACTAATAACAGATCCATATAAAACTGGCTCTAGCATTATGTCTTGATACTCAAAATAGCCATATACTCCCAAACAAATTAAAAAAGGCAATAACATCATAGAAAATGTTATCGCCTTAATATGTTGATGAAAGGGGCGAACACGCCAACCTCGATATGTAAATATACCCACTATTGACTACCCCCTGCTACTATTTTTGTTCGTTATGTTGTTCTTGCTTTTTAGGTTGATCTGGTTGTGGTTGCCCTGCCTTTTTCAAAGAACCTGCAAACAACTTCATATTAGAATTGCCACGTGGCATACGTGAAATTGTGATAACTGGATCAACCAATTCAAAATAATCACCTGGCTTCAAACCTAATTCCTCAATATCAACACGTGACATTTCAAGAATCGTCACAGAATCTGCTTCCGAATCATCTGATTCAAACATAAAGTTAACAGAATGACCAACAATTTCTCCTGTTGTATGTTCAATAATACGACCGTTTTCTTCCACTTGCTCAGTACCAATTACAGGATCACCGATACTCAAAAAACGTACTTTTCCGATAGATGCCTGAACATCAACAATATCATTCAAAATTTCATACTTTTTACCTGCAAGTGTAAGACGTTCTCCTAAATTCAATCCAATACCTTTAACTGCCATTTAAAATTACCTCACTTTTTCTCTATACTACTTAACAACTACAATGCTTTCAGCTTTAATATTCAAAGCTGGAGTCATATTTTGAGCGTGTACTGCATCAATAACTAGCTTTCCACCAATAATTTCAACTTTAGTAAATGGTGAAATTTTATCCGCAGAACCCTTTGTAATAACATGAAAGAACGGTTGTCCATCTGCAATCAACTCATGACGTGTAAAAGTACCTTTTTCACCATCAAAATGATCCATTTGTTCTTTAATTCCTACATACAGTAAATTCTTAATAGCACCCTTCTTCAACACTAATTGTTCAAATTTCATATTCATTTTACCTCTTTTATAAAAATTGGTCAGTTTGAAAACATGACCAGGTTTAGCAGCGTTCTAATGTTTTAATCAATTTCTTTTTTCTTACGGAATCCAACCAGGCTCGCAAACAAGGTTACTACACCTGCAAGTGACAAGCTGTAAGATGCCGCATCACCTGTGTTAGGCAATTGAGCTTTCTCTACTTTTGCCGGTGCTTGTGGTTTTGGAGTTTCTGGTTTTGGTGGCTCAGGTGTGTTCGTCACAACCTTGTTTGAGATAACAGGGTTCCCGTTGACATAGAGCGTATACTCATTGACAACCTCGCCTGAGGCAATCCGTTTCACTGTGATATAGCCATCCGCACCAAATGCCTGATCACGTGTAATTTGCGCCAAGAACGCTTCCTTGAAACGAGTCTCAAATTTGCCTGTTTGGGCATTGTAGACTGTTTCTGTATATGATGATAAGTCATCACCTTTCTTGATAATTGTTCCATCTGGTAGCGTAAAGTCTACCTTAGCTTCAATCACAAATGATTGGTAACCATCGTGGCTGTGTTGGAGAAGGTCCACAAAGCGATACTCTTTAATATCGTAGCCACGTCCAGCTGGAATCACCCAACCTTCTAGCTTGTAAGTCACCAAGTCGCCAATTTGGACAGTACCATTATTAACAGACTTACCGTCCTTATCCAGCACATCCTTATGGACGACGAGTTGTGGTACTTCGTTTGTGACGATGTTACCGTAGTAGCCATTGCCAAAATCTACCTGGTGTGTTTGGTTGGTAATTGTACCTACAAAGTCTTGTTTAATCTTGAATGACAAGTTGCGGGTAATATCCAAGCCTTGTTGGACATAGGCCTTGTAAAAGGCTTCTGGGTCTTTAGCCACCCAGAGATAGAACTCACCTACCGGGCTAATACCGGAGTCTTGGATAAGAGCTTGGAGTTTTTCATCTAGGCTGTCTTTCGAAAGAACGTGAATCATATCAAACAGTTCACGGACATCATCTCCGTTAGCGGCTGTGATAGAGTTGACCACTAAGGAAGTTCCGTCAATCGCTTCATCTAGGTAGTCATCTACGTACAGGAAACCTTTTCCAATCGCATGTTTAGAAGCCACAATCCCCTTATACTGGTCAAAGTCTTGTTCTGCCACATAGTTTAGGACAGTATTTGGTAGGACAGATTGACCGTTGATAGAGTTTCCTTTCTCATCAACTACATCTTTCTTCGGTTGAATCAAGTTGTCGTCTGGAGTTGGATTTTCTCCTCCAGGTGTGTGTGGTGGACGTGGTGTTTCTGGGTCATTTCCTGGCGTATAGATAACAGGAATATTTGAAACAACCTTGTATTCGCCTTTAGGTGTGGCAATTAAGGTTGTAAAGGTATTCTTGTATGTACCGCCATCATTAACTGGACGACCAACGAAATAGGCTAGTGGAATCGTCACATCTTGGTCACGTTTAGCATTAAGGTAGTCAAGCGTTGCTTGTGTAGCTAGTACAGTTGCCTTACCGTTTTCATCATAGCTGATAGTCCAAGCTGTGTTTTTCGCTTCTGTCGCTTCACGGTCAATCTCAAAGCTTGCTGGGAGTGGATCAAGCATGGTATAACTAATGACCACTTCACGACCTGCGACTAGTGGACTGTTTGTCAGCACCCATGTTTGAGTCGAGCCTTTTGGAACAAGTTTACCATTGACATCGACACCATCTTCATTCACTACAGCTTTGATATTAGCTGGAGTTTGTTTCACAATAACTGGATGGACTGTTGCTTCATAGGTTTCTTTCTCAGGTACAGGAATATGAGGCAAGAAGTTTGGTTTCTTAGGTGGCTCAAGCGTCACCGTCACTGGGATAAACTTTTCAAGCGGTGGTACTTCTTTGGTGTTTGGTGTACCTGGCTCTGGTTTTGGAGTATCATCCGGTTTTGGTTCTGGTGGAGTTGGCTTTTCAGGTTCTGGAATATCTTTTTTCTCCAAAATTGAAGCAGCAACATTTGTATTCATTGCGAACCAATGACCTGTTTGATGCTTAGATGCTCCAACTGTCAAACCAAATGTATCTCCACTTTCCGAAACAATAGCACCTGAACCATAGTAGCGTACAGGTGAATCAATACTATCGTGACCACTATATGGAGCAATCGTATCAATAGATGTACTAGCATAAATATAACCATTATGGTTTTGGACTTGACTGCCAGTAATCGGAACAAAACGCATATTTGCACTTAAGTCCTTGACATACTCAAAGTAGCCGTCCTCTCCTAGTGAGTTCATTGATGAAATAGAAAAGATAATCGGATTTTCTTTTGTTGCGACTACCTTACCAGAAGCAGTATAAAAAGTTTTTTCTATACGTAGTTCATCGCCAAAACCTACAAATCCTTGTGTTGCATCTGAACCAAAGATGACTGTTTCAGTCGGATCTTTGGAGACAGTCACAATAGATGCTCCTTGTTCTGATGAAACAACTGTATAACGTGCAACAACCTTTGTAATCTTTTCTCCGTTAGCTGTTCCAGAAAAATCCCCTACATACGTTACCGTTGCGGTCTGCCCAACTGCAAGAAGAAATGTTGTTCCATTTGAATAATCTACAGTGCCTACATAATCTCCTTCCGAGTAACTAGATACCGTGTGAACAAGATTACGATTTGCATTACTAACTTCTTTACGTTTTTCAGAGTTTACATACTTTGTAACACCATCGATACTTCCGATTGTTACATTTGGCTCAGAACGATAAATAAGACTCTGACCCACCGCTTCACTAAGATGACCTTCTTCTTTTGTTTTAGCTTGCATCTCAGCTAATTCAGCTTCATATTTAGCTTTCTCTTTGATATAGTTAGCTAGTTGAATATCGTACAATGCTTTTGCTTTATCGTATTCTGCTTTGGCCTTGATATATTCTGGGTCATTGACACCTGTGGTTGCTTTAGTCTTTTCCCACTCCGCAAGAGCTTCTTTGTATTCCCGCTCTACTCGCTCTACTTCTGCCTTGTTATAAGCGATGGCTTCTTGACGAGCTTTTTCATTTTCAATGACCTGAGTCTTGCGTTCGCTATTGATTTTATCTGCCTTTTCTTGAGCTGCCTTGTTTCGGGCATCGATTTCCGCATTTTCACGAGCGATACGCTCTGCTTCTTCCTTGTTTTTGCGGTCGATTTCCGCATTGTGGTCTTCTGCTTTCTTGATAGCTTCTGTATTGTCTTCTTGTTTGACAGTAGCTTCTTTCACAGCTTCAGCTTGTTTAGCTAGATCTGCCTGAGCTTGGTCTAGGTTATCGTAGACTGCAGGTTTACTTTCTTCTGTGACTGTAACACCTGCTTCTTTAGCATCTGTCACAATCTGGTCTAACTCAGTAGACATTACAGGACTTGTCAGCTCACCTGTCTTCTGACCGGCTTCTGCTTGCGTCGCTAGACTCTCAGCCGATGGAGTTTCTTGGACCGTTTCAAGGTTGGTGGCAGGATTGGGATTAACCACCTCAACTGCTGGAGTTGTTTCGGTTACGATTTCTTCTGCACTAACAGATGTAGTAACCATTGCGCCAAAGAGGGCAATCCCACATACAAGTCCGTAGGCTTTCGACTTGCGGAAGAATCCGTGCCCATTAACTGTTGTTATTTTTTGATACATTTTATATCTCCTTTGCTTTCTTTTTTTCTTAGTTTAATGACATTCCGGTCAAATAAAAAAGTCATGACGAATCATGACTTGAATAAACGATATTAATATTTTTTCTTACGATGTGCTGTCGCTAAACCTAATAGACCAACCAAGCCTAACATTCGTAGTAAAACAGTTGATTGCTCACCTGTACTTGGTAAACTTGAATTTGTCAGCTTAGGCGATATAATTTTTTGTGTTGTTTTAACTACCAAGGCTTGTACTTCAGGAACTTCTGACACATAGCCTGTAATACGACCTGTTTCATCCACAACTGGAACTGGTTGACCACCTTCACGGATAATAGTCTCATACTGTTTAGCTAACTCTACTTGACGCTGGGCTTCTAGGACGGCTTGATAAGCGGATAAGACAGTTTGGTAGTGATTCAATGCTTTCGCTTCTTCCTGTTTCAATCCAGCTAGGGTTTCAAGCGCTTCTGTCAAGATAACCTCTTTGGCCTGTAGGCTATTCGTAGCCTGTAAGAGACGAGCTTTAGCGTTTTCTAGTCGAGCAGGAGCTTCTTCTAGCTTGACGAGATAGGCTTGCGCTTCCTTCAGTTTCGATTGAGCTGTAGAGAGTTGGGTTTGAGCAGCCACTACATTTGTGTGAGCTGTTTCTAAGTCCGATTGTAATCGTGCCAGCTTTTCTCGTTCAATAGACAATTGTTCTTTGAATTTGTCTAAGATAGCTTGCTTTTGAGCTAAGGTTTGTTTGGCTTTCGCTAGATTCGCTTGTTTCACCTTGACGTCTGCTTGGAGGTTAGCTAGGTTTGTCTGTGCTTCTTTGTGTTCTGCTTCAGCCTTTTGAACGGCTTCTTGGGCCAATACAAGGTTAGTTTCAGCTTTTGGTGTCAAGATTGGCACTGTATTGGCAGTTGCCAGTCTTGATTGAGCAGTAGCTACTTGTGCTTGTACAGCTGTCTGTTCGTTAAGAGCCTTTGTTTTAGCTTCCTGAGCTTGATTATTTGCGGTAGTCGCTTGGGTAAGACTTCCTTGAGCTTGACGATAATTGGCCAAGATTTGGTCACTTGTATGAAGATTTTCAATAACTGTTTTGTCAAACGTGGAGTCTGCTTGGATATGTGCATCCGCAACTGTTAAGAAATGGACAGAGGAGGCATCTTGTCGAGAGGAAATATCTACTCCAAAATAGATTATGTCATTTGACAATCCAGAGATAGATAATGCGTGTAGGTATTCAACACCACCAATCATAAAATCAAGTAGACCTCTATGGATCATAGCTTTTGCTTGAGAGAGGGTCATTGTGGGATTTGGTTGACTGACCGTGAACAGATTTTCGTAATACTGACCACCTGTTTTCAAACCTAGTGTTTCCGCAGCTTGATGGATAGCTTGTTTATCATGACCTGCATCCTTCCAAGACCAGTTATCTGCCACATAACCGTCTGTTGTTGCATCCGCCAATTGTAGCGCTCCCGGAGTAACGACTGTCTGCTTTGTGCCAACTAATTGACGAATCTGGTTGATTAAGTCAGAGGCGAAGAGAGACAATTCTGTGCGCACTGCTTCTGAAAGGTTGTTGGTATCAAGTAGCTCCTGACTATCATTTGGGTTTGTCTTAAAGGTATTTTGATTGCGCAAATCAGCGATAAGGTTCTCGAGTTTTTCTTTCGCAGATTTACTGTAGGTCTTTCCGTACTCTTTCAGAGCAGCGATGTATTCAGGACTGAGTGTGATGGTATTGATACCATTTTTCTCGTTTTCTGCTTCTTGAAAGGCAGTTTGAGCTGTGACAAGTTGCTTAGCTGTTTCCTCAGCCTGTGCTATAGCCACGTTGGCTAGCTGTGTTTTGACATCAAGTGTTTGATTTGCCTGAGTAAGAGCTTGGTTAGCTTCTTCGATAGCTGTTTGACGGTTTTCATCTGCCAGTTTAGCAGTAGTCAATTCTGTTTGAGCTGTAGTTAGAGCTTGTTTGGCTTCTGTTAGTTGTTTTTCAGCTTGTTCAGCTTTAGCGACAATTTCTGCCTGACCTGTACCATCTAGGATAGCTTGGGCAGTATCGACATCTGTTTGTGCTTCTGTGACAGCTTGTGTCTTCTCGTTGACATCTGCCTGAGCAGTTGATACAACAGTCTTCTGGTCTTTGACAGCTTGTTGGCTATCCGCTTCTGCTTGGTTTTTGTCTTCTAGGTTTTGACTAGTTTCCGTAACGGTAGCTTCTGCATTTTTAATCGATGCTTTTGCCTTAGAGATATTTTCTGGTGTAGCTTGTTCTGCCAACTCGGCACTCTCTACTAGCTCGGTTTGAGCTTGATTGACTGTTTCTTTAGCTGTATCAACGTCTTTTTGAGATTGGTTCACAACTTCTTCTTGTGCTGTTACAGTTTGATTAGCTTTATCAAGTTCAGCTTTAGTGGTTGCCACGTCGGTTTCTGTGACTGTAGCTTGTTGGCTTGCGCTTGTTTCCGCAATTGGTTTTGGTTCAGTTGCTTGTGGTACTTCTTCTGCATGGACATTGGTTATCATCCCTGCACTAACAAAAACTGTAGCAATACTACTTAACCTTTGAATTTTCTTTTTCACAACCTAACTCCTTTTATTTTTTTACATATAAATTATGATTGTTTTTATTATATTTGTCAAGTGTTTGTTAGAGATATGTCTTTATTTATAATTACATTAAATTAATCAAAGTTTTTAATAAAGTCTTTACCTCTCCCTTGGTGACAAACTTTGTCTTATCATCTACAGAACGACGAATACGTTCTTCAAATGGTTTTAAACTATCAATCTGCGATACGAGCCCATGAGCTAACTTAGAATTTACTCCTAATTCAACCAAATCTCTATAAGATACAACATTTTCACGGTCAAAAACAGGCATTTTAATATCATCACGACCTAAGAGATAATCTAAGCTAACTCTATAGAATATGGATAATTTAATTAAACCATCTATACCTGGTTGACGTTTACCTGTTTCATATCTACTGTATGCATCGACTGTCATGTTTAAATAAATGGATAATTCCTCCTTGGTTTTTCCATTATCAACACGTAAGGATCTTAATCTTTCCCCTAACATATTTTAATTCCTTTCTATTTAAGCATTTTTAATTATTTCCATTATTTTGGCAACTACATTATCAGCAACCCTCTATCAAACCATCTATCTTTAAACTCTTCTTTCTTACTGGTATCAAAACCTAATAGGTAATTGGTAAACCACGTCTGATGTAAATCAAAAAAGCTTGCTAACTCTTCATAATACAAGTTAACAAACTCTTCTAATACTTCTCTATTGCTTGCATAAGGATAAACAGGGTGTGAAATTCCTTCACTCCTAATCACTTCAAGTCCATAAATATACGAATTTACATAGCCACGTGTATCTAATACTCCCTTTCTTACTACTCTCAACTCACAAATGATAATCCCTTCTTTCTAACTTCCTGCTCTAAAACTTCTGCATTGTTCTCATTAACTACCTCATTTTCTATGATTTCTTTTGCTCGTTCGATTAGATCACACATTTCAAAGATGACACGTTTATTCTTATAGATAATAATTGGACTTCCATTTGAATTCTGTGCTATACCGAATACTTCGCCTGTAACCGTATGTTCTGCCTTGCCTAAATAATAGCCAGGTATATTGTCTTTTCTAGTTAAAATTCGTCCAAGCATAATGTTCCTTTCATTTTTAATTTTAATAAATAATCTCAATCGTTTATTTATTTAAATAGGGTAGCAATGATCTGGTGTTAAAGGGGAGGAGATTTGTGTCTCAAACTGGAAAAATGAATTGCTACCCTATTTAAACAAATAAAAGCCATCACCTGCAAGGACGAAACCTATATCAGCAAGCAATGACTTTTCCTGTTGTTTAAATATAAAAAGACGACTTGTTTTTACAAATCGTCAACCATACATGGAATATGCTCGTATCTTCGCATAGTTTCACTCTTTCTTCTGCATGACAAAAAAAGAGTTACTACTTCGGACTAGTCACGAATTTCCAAACAGTTCAACGCTCAGTCTTTCTCACCTAGTCCTTTAGCAAGTCACAACATGACTCACACACCGCCCACAGTTCCTGCTTCACCATCTCACTATGTCACACAGGCTTTGTCTCCGACCCCTTTTGGTAGCCAGCAGTTCTTCTTTTTCGCTCTACACAGGTAAAGAAGCATAAACCTTAGCGCTAATCATTCAAACTTGAACCTAATAATTAATAAATTAATAAAGTTATTTATAATTAACTTATTATTGACTTATTAATTCAAAACTCGTATAATTAAATTACCACATTTTTTATACGTGTGTTGGATCAGCCAGTCTAGTACAGGTTGTCTGACGCACTTTTTATTTATTATTTTCAATGTACAATTCAAAATTGTAAGGAGATAATAATGAATATTTTTCATATGTTCATTTCTGCAATCATTTCTAATATTGTCAGATATTGTTTTGATTACTTTTTGAACAAGATAAACAAAAATTAAATCCTTCTAGCTTAATAGCTAGAATCATACAACCAAGAGAATGGTGTTGATTGTATGATTGTAACTATTAAAGGAGATTAGAAGTATGGCTATAGTAGAAAATATCAATACTACCTTTAAAAATCATAAAGGTGATTTTATTAACGCTTTTAAAGCAGGGAATCCAGATGCACTTGACGAACCCTTGAATTCCCTTAAAAGCGATTTAAAAGAATATATCCATTCTGATTCTACTATCAATCCAGATGAAGAAAACCTACATGAACTGGTTAGCTACTTTAGTTCCAAGTTGCGAGCTTATACTGAAAATAGTGACGAACATCAATTTAACCGTTATTATGAAGGATTCTGTACTGAATTTGCTAATGCACTTACTCAGGACTAACTACTGACTCAATCATCTCATCAGATAGTTCTTTCATTGCTTGTTTAAAGTCATCAATGATTTTTTGACCTTTTTCAATATACTCGCTATAGCTATCTGCGTTATTCCTAACTGTCTCCCTAATACTGTTCGGGAGGTCAAGTTCTCCTTGTTTTAAAGAAACAAAGTTTGTCGAATGCAGAAATTGTATTGCCAAATATATCTTTCCTTTTTCAAACTCAGTCAATCGTACATGACTTGAAATATCTGCTTTATTATCCATTCTCATTCCTCTTTTTTCAACATTCATTACATATTTCATATATGTTATAATTGTTTTTGTTTTATAACCATTGGTTATGTATCTAGTATATAACTATTAGTTATAATTGTCAATACTTTTATTTTAAAAATTTAAAAAATATTTTGAAAGGCTAGTTTATGATCTCAGAACGCCTAAAGCAACTACGCAAAGAGGCTGGATTAACACAAAAACAAGTTGCTGAACATTTAAATATTTCTCAACCTGCCTATGCAAATTGGGAAAAAGGCATAAAAAAACCAACTCCAGATAAACTAGAACCAATTGCTTCTCTTTTTAACGTTTCAATTGACTATCTTTTAGGAAACTCTGATATTCGTAATCCAGAAGAAGAAATTAATCTGGATGATTTTGAGTTACTTTACCGAAATACTTCCAAAGGACTTTCTACCGAAGAAAAAAATCAGTTGGCATCTGACCTAAAAAAATTCCTTTTGGAAAGACAACGACTAATCAATGAAAGAGAACTAGCAAAGCGTGACTAAGCACATCACATCAATTGCCCAGAACTTTATTTATAAGTATATGAAGATGAATGATATAAAGACACATCAGTATTCCTATCATTCATTTTTTCATTATATAACAACCAAACTCAATATTCTTGTTATGGAGCACAATCTACACAACGATATTGCAGGACTTTCTATTATTGATAAGAATGGCCATTCTTCTATTTCCTATCAAAGTGATCATCACACATATCGTCAAAACTTTACCAAGTGTCATGAACTTGGGCATTTCTTATTAGAGCACCAGGGAAGTATTTTTACCTATTCAGAGGAAAATATCCCACAGGAAATTGAAGCCAACATCTTTGCAGGACAAATACTAGCACCTGACATTGTCCTATACGGTAAGATTGTCATTGAAAAAAGAACTTTTCAAGATATCATAAAAGACCTCGGAATTTCATCCGAAGCCTTAAAAATCAGACTAAAACAAATACTAGCTGACAAAAGCAACCTTTCTATCAATGAAATAGAATCGATCATCCTAGACTACCTCACACGTAAAAATAACGACCTTAAAGACTGTTTAGAGCAATTATCAAACCGTTTTATACAGGACTTTAAAATGGTTGAAATTGACCCTATTGAGCACATAGAATACCTATTAGAGCATAATGACATTGTTACTAGTCTACAAGTCCCTGCACTAGAAAACAATGATTTTAGAAATCAACTTCCAGCCCAATACTCAGTTGGTTGGCAATTTGGTAGAAATATAGAATTTTACTACGCCTGGAACAATAAGAATCTATCACAAGAACAAGCACAAAAACTAGGCAACGATACCTGGTTTAGACTAGCATATTAGGATAAGTTATGAAAGAAACATTGATTAATTTTTTGAGAAATTAAAATACTATAATTATAAAAAAATTATATATACAACACTGAGTTTTTGTATTATCTACATTATTCCCGTCTTTATTTATTTTGCCATTTTAACCATATATTCATTATTACAAGATAAGACAGATAGTATTATCTCAAACATTTTAGATATAGCTATCCTTATTGGAGTTAATACACTACTACATCAAGTATTCGATAGTTATAGAATCAACTCAATAAAAAATAATATCAATTTTTTAAAATACAAAAACATTATCATCGTTCAATTCAACATATTGTATATTAGCATGATTTCGTCCAACTTATCAATTCATTTTTTTGAAAGTTTTTTCAATAATGAAAATCTAATTTCTAACACTCTAAGCATACTTCTAATTCTTCTAACCCATTGGATCTTAACAATGACTCTACCATTCATATTTACCTTTTACATAGGAACTTTACCTTTCCATCAAAATATCAATGTTTTTTACTTAAGCATACAATCTGCTAAAACAATCTCAGAATTTACCTCGAAAAATATTTTTAATCAAAAAACCGTGTTAACAATTTTCTATATCTGCTGTATGAATCTATTTGGATATTTTTATATAAAATCATTAAGATGTCTTTTTAACTCTAATCCGAACCAAAAATAAAGACTAGATAGCCTAGTCTTTTATTCTTGTCCTAATTCCTTAGCTTTTTCTTCATAAGCTTTAGAACCTATTTTATAATAAGTGTCACCATTAACCTGTAAAATACCATCTTCATATACATAGGGATATTTATAACTGCTACCGATAAAAATTTTCCTTTCAGTATCAACTGCTAAATTATCATCAATACCTGGTATTGATGCTGTTGCTCCTTTTATCACCATAGGATTATCTTCTGACCTATATAACTCCGTTTCCCTTGTATTAGAAGCAGTCACTAACCTTGCATATTCTCCCTCCAATGAATCAACGGTTGACGTACTACAAGCGGTTAGTACGAGTATAGAAAACACTAATGCAATTAAACCTAAAATTTTTTTCATTTTACAACTCCCTATCCCTAATAAACTCTTTCAATCGAGCAACATCCCTATCACTCAACTTGCCAATAATTTTGATATTGAATCCTTTATTTTCAATATCATAATACTGTATTGTATCTATCCAAGATGGTTTTTTCAATTTTGCTTTAGCCCAATCTATGATTTCTAAATACCGACTCTTAATATATTCTGACTTATTTTCGTATTGACTAGTCAGTCTATAAGTTCGAATTATTTCATTATTAAACTTGATAACAACCCCTGGACGAATTTTTGAACCTGTACCATCTGCATAATTATATCGTGAAACCAGTACAGAGTAAACTTCCATCTGACTCATTTAAAATATTCCTCATACTCAGAAAAATCTTCATTTCCAAAGAATTTTTCAATACTTCTAGGATTATCTGCACTAACTAAGATACCCTTTGATTTTAATTCTACCAATTTTTGAAACTCTTCATCAGATACAACTGTATTACTCTTAATTTCGAAAGGAATACTTTGTGTCTTAACAGATTGGATAAGGAACATCTTGACAGCAGTACTCATATCCAGCCCTAAAGATTGAAACAAGTCCACAGCATCCTCTTTTAGTTTATCATCTACTCTTACTACAACAGTTGACATAACATATACCTCTTTGTTATATATTGTATATATATTGTATCATATTTTGAGTTATATTTCAATAAAGATGACTATTTTTATTGTTTTTTCAATATCTGCTCTTTTTAAAACATAACAAAAAGAACTAGTCAAACTAATTCCCTTTGGTATATTCTAAATTTGGTCAAAATTTGGTCAAAAAAAATATTTTTTCAATAAAAAACTAATAAAAAAATAAATTGATAAACCCTTGATTTCATTAGTTTTTTAACATTTAATAATCTAATCCAATTAACCCCTAAAGACTACAGGGAGGATATTGGTTGATATGAGGAAAGTCTTGATTTATCAAGGCTTTTTCTCGTTTTTTGAGTGAATTGGTCAAAAAGAACCCTTTCACATTGTGAAGGGCTATTTTTTTAACTTATCCCACAGGACAACTCGTTTTTCCTGCAATGATTTCTGCACATCAATGATGCGTTGGTTGGTCGATCCTCTAAATTGCAACATGAGGTTGCGTTTGTTTTTGTCATAGCGACCATCTACGAGAATGTCCAACTGGCTGAGCAACTCCAGTTTGTCTGGCGTTTCCAACATCAATTCTTCCCATGTATAGCCTGTCCAAGACCAAATGTCCTTGTCTGGCAATTCCTTCCGAACCCGCTTGACGAGTGGGAGGACCGTTCCTGTATTAAGAAAGGGCTCACCACCCAAGAGGGTCAGACCCTGCACATAGGGCTGGGCCAGGTCTGCTAAAATGCGGTCTTCTAGCTCCTTGGTGTAGGGAATGCCGGCCTTGAAGGACCAGGTGGCGACATTGTAGCAGCCTGGACAGTGAAAGAGGCAGCCGCTGACATAGAGGGAACAACGCACGCCTTCGCCGTCCACAAAGTTAAAGGCCTTGTAGTCCATAATCCGTCCCTGACTGAGTTCTTCACTCTTCCACTCACCTGGCTTGGGATTGTTCCAAGTCTGCTCTCGCATAGCTACCTCCTCTCTTATTCAATCCAGTATCTTTCTATTCCATCTCGAATATCTTCCAAAACGCCACCACAAGCCACAATCGTGCGACGGCTGGCTTGATTGTCTGTCGAGCAGGTCACGAGAACCTTGGTGATATTTTTACTAGCCGCCTCCTGCAAACCAAGTCGAAGTTGTTCCTTGGCATAGCCCTTTCCTCGCTCCGTCGGGCGAATGGAATATCCGATGTGACCGCCTTTTTGCAATAAAAAATCATTTAACCGTAAACGTAAATGTAAAAAGCCAAGTGCTTTACCAGTCTGATCAAAAGAAACATACTGAATTGCAGGGACATAACCGTTAGGTAAATCTAGACCCATCTCATTTGAGAGATTCTGTTCTAACCATTCTTCATAGACCAAATCCTTCGGATAATGGCCCCCATCCATAGCTGAGCCTGCTTTTTCAAATTCTGCCAGCATCTCCAAAATCGTTTCCTTATCCGCTATAGTCGGTCTTCTTAATTCCATTTTAGTCTCCATATTGTCTCTTGAAAAATTCACTGATGATGTCTATATCCAGTCCCAAGTCCTGCACAATTTCTGCCTTGTGGAAATCATCATAGTTGTCCTTACCGCTCCAAACAAAAGAATTGGTCACAATCTGATAGTCCTTATCTGACTCGACTGCTCTGCCATTGACCACAAAACCCTCACCGCTTTGGAACAATGCCCCACATCTGAGGGTGGAGACCTGTCTGTAGGTCGGAACCCCCTTTTTCTCATTACCATCCCGAATGTTCGCAATCAGTTGCGCCTTCTTTGGAAAATTCTCCATGTAGGAATGCATATCATTGGTATGGAGAATACTAATATCTGTATAGTCCATACTATTTTTTCTTGTTTTTTGCTTGTTTGAGCAATTCCTGCACACGCGCTTTTTTATCCTGCTTCACATTAGAATTCTTCTCATGATAGCGTGTCACCAGGGCCTTCCCCTTATCGTCTAATTGATATTTTCCCATTGTTTTCTCCTCTTTTTTTATCTCTTATTTGTTTATAACAAACTTCCACAGCTAACTGGAACTGTGGAAGCTCTACATAGTCTGTTTATTACTTATAAGCTCGACCCATTCATGTGTTTCACACGCGCCGAAATTTCCTTGTGACGGCCTTTTACCATCGGACGGGCCTGTGGATTGCCTAGATAACCACAAGTTCGTTTAACAACATCCACCGACTTAGGATCGCTATTCCCGCAATTTGGACACTTGAAGCCACGCTCCGTCGGCTCAAAATCACCTTCAAAATCGCAAGCGTAGCAATGGTCAATCGGGGTATTGGTCCCCAAGTAGCCAACACGGTCATAAGCATAGTCCCAAACAGCTTCCAAGGCCTTTGGATTTTGTTGCAGCACAGGGTATTCACAGTAATGGATAAATCCACCACTGGCACCTACAGCAGGATAAATTTTCTCAAAGTCCAGTTTTTCAAACGGTGTTGGATTTTTTCGGACATCATAGTGGAAACTGTTAGTGTAATATTCTTTATCCGTAATGTCCTTAACGATGCCAAATTTCTCTGTATCCATACGGCAGAAGCGGTCTGTCAGGCTTTCAGATGGTGTCGAATAAACTGAGAAATGATAACCATATTCATCCGACCAATCTTCAACCAAGGCTTTCATTTTCTTGATAATATCCACCGTGAAATCTTTTGCCTCTGGGTTGGTCTCCCATTCGCCACCGTAAAATACTGTTGCGACTTCATACAAACCAATGTACCCCAAAGATACGGTTGCTCGACGATTTTTAAAGACTTCATCTACTGCGTCTGTCTTAGCCAAGCGTTTTCCGAATGCCCCATATTGATAGAGAATTGGAGCATTGGCCGGGGTTGCCTCTTTCACTCGTTCCACACGATAGATCAGGGCATCCTTGGCAATGGCCATACGTTCTGCAAAGATTTCCCAGAACTTATCCTTATCTCCAGCAGACTCCATGGCAATCCGTGGCAAATTGACGGTTACGACACCCAAGTTCATCCGACCGGATGTCACATCCTGCCCATTTTCATCCTTCCAACCTTGAAGGAAAGAACGGCAACCCATTGGCACCTTGAAGGAACCTGTCAACTCAACAATCTTGTCATAAGAAAGCATATCTGGATACATACGCTTGGTTGCACATTCAATCGCCAATTGCTTGATGTCATAGTTTGGAGAATCTGGCTCCAAGTTCAAGCCACGCTTAACTGTGAAAATCAACTTAGGAAAGATAGCTGTCCGCCCTTCGCGCCCTAGACCCTTGATACGAATGTTCAAAATCGCTTTTTGAATTTCTCGCTCAAACCATGATATCCCTAGGCCAAAACCGAGTGAGGTGAAGGGTGTTTGTCCATTGGAAGTAAAAAGGGTGTTGATTTCATACTCCAAAGACTGCATAGCGTCATAGATGTCTTTTTGCGTTTTAGCACGCGCATATTCTTCTTGCTTGTCTGCTAACACCCAATCCTTGGCGTCTTTCAAATGCTTTTGGTAGTTAAGTTCCGCATAGGGCGCCAAAACTTCATCGATACGGTCAGCTGAGCAACCACCATATTGACTAGAGGCCACATTGGCAATGATTTGTGAAATCTGAGCTGTAGCAGTTTGAATTGATTTTGGACTTTCTACATCGGCATTTCCTATCTTGAAGCCCTGTGCCAACATACCTTTGAAATCAATCAAACAACAGTTGGTCATTGGTGTATAAGGGCTGTAATCCAAATCATGATAATGGATATCCCCTTTTTGATGGGCATTGGCCACATGAGCTGGCAATAATTTGAGACCGATTGACTTGCCAACAATCCCCGCTGTCAGGTCCCGTTGAGTATTGAACACATCCGCGTCCTTATTGGCATTTTCATTGACCACAGACTGGTCCTTGCTCAACAGCTTATGAATTTCAAAATTAATATCGGTAGCCTGATGACGGCGAAAATCACGGCGTGTTCGGTATTGAATATAAAGCTCCGCCAAGTCATATAAATGAGCCTTTAACAATTCCTGTTCAACGACCGTTTGAATTTCGTAAATTTGAACATCTTTCTCAAATCGGCGACCAATTTCAGCCAAAACAGCTTCTAATACAATTTTTAAATCTGCCTCTGAAACAGGATGTTCTAATTCTTGGTTTGCCCGCCGAAGAGCAGAAAAAATCTTATCCTGGTCAAAGGATACTGTCCGTCCATCACGTTTCAAAACCAATAATTCTATACTCGGTAAGACATTTTCTTGCACATTCATCTGACAAACCTCCAAAATTCTTCACTTCTATTAGTGTAGCACTTCACAAAATAAAAATCAATATCTTGTGTAAAAAAATATAAAAATAGAAAAATTACACTAAATATAGCCTTCGTTTCTGAAAAACAAATGAAAACAAGAGCCTATTCTGACTCTTGTTTTCTAGTCCATAAAAAGTACAGGTTAATAGCACAGGCCACTAAAATCACAGCAGGCCAAAGCAAATTTAACAAAGGAAGTTTACCGACATTGTAGGCAATATAGAGAGTATTCCACACCACTCCCAAGCTATAAACAATCGTCAAAATAATTTTCATAAAACACTCCAACAAAATGATAGTGCTATTATACTACAAACGACCATTGATGTCCTTTATCTGCCGCTCCATTTTCCGATAATTTAGGAAAAAGAGAGAAGCGTAAATCAAGACAAAGATAAACCAGAAAAAGAGAAGAGCCCCAAGTTTCACGGGAAACCAACCAGCCAAAATGCCCAGCGGTGTGAAGCCTAAAGCTGTGATGCAAAAATGCGTTGCTATCATTCGTAGAAGGCTCCAATCCTGTTCAAAAATCGTGTCTGCCAGCTGGAACAAGAGACCGATTGCCGCCCAAATAACTACACAAATCAACATGACGGTTACTTGACTAAAGTTGCTCAGGTAGTAAGCCCCCATGGTTGAAAAGGGATTTAGAGGAAAATAGGTTCCCTGTCCGAAGACGGCTGATGTGATAATGGAGATAATGGTTCCGATAGCGATGCCTAAACTGGCTGATAAAATGTATTTTTTCATAGTCCTAACCTTTCTTTGATAACTTTTAGATAGCGACGGGATGAGTAGGTAACTGATCCGTTTTTCATGACCAGTTTGACCAGACCGTTGGAGGTCAGCTTGAGGTGGTCCAGTTGCTTGATGTGAATGATTTCCGACTGGGAGATTTGTAAGAAGTTTGCTGGTAAATCTTCCTTGACCTGATACAAGCGTAGGTTGGAAGTATAGACATTTTCTACTGTTTCCACTTGCAAGAGCCTATCTTCTAGATATAGCCTGACAATCTCTTCATGCTCCAAAAGATAGACCTGCTCCCCTTTTTTGACTGTCAGCCTAGATGTCTGCTTGTCTAGGTTTTGAACATAGGCCACCAACTGTGTAATCTGCTCAGACATAGCCTGTGCTTCAATAGTCACTAAGTCTTCCAAAATTTCTGGTGATATAGCTAGTTTTACTGTAACCGCCCAATAACAAGGTATATTGAAAAGGTTCCAAAGTCCTGTCGACTCTGGAACCTTTTTCTATTTACACGCTCTCTTAATTGTTTCCTTCCATGGCAAATAAGCCTCTAGCACCTCTTTTTTTGCGAGCGTCTCTTCGTTGGGTAAGTGTTCTAGAAGATAGGTCATATATTTCTCTGCATCAAGTCCGTGTCGCTTAGCTGTTTCCAAAAGACTCAAAATGACAGCTGTCGACTTGGCTCCCTCAAAGCTCTGAGAGAACAGCCAATTTTTTCTGCCCATCACCAAGGTCTTCATAGCCCTCTCAGCCATATTGTTGGATAGGACTAGGTCGCCGTCCAAGAGAACGTTTCGGAAGGTGGTTTCGTATTTGAGGCTATACTCCATTGCAGTGCCCAATTTGGAGCCTGGCAAAACGGCCTGATTGCGACACCAATCAAAGAACTCGTCCATCAAGGGAGTTAACTCTGTCTGCCGTTTATGCAGCCGCTCCTCAGTAGACAAGTCAGTCCAGTCATTCTCCAAGGCAAACAGGCGGTCGCAATAGGCTAAGCCCTTGGCTCCTAAAGAAGTCTTGTCTGTCTTCTTAGGAGTCGCCTCAAAGAATTTTCTTCTGACATGAGCCCAACAGCCAACCAGCTGAGCCTTGTCTAACTGCCGATAGGCTGACCACATGTCACAATGTACATAGCCCGCATAGTCCCCAAGAACTTCCTCCACAACCAAGCCACTCCGTCGTTTGTCATGATGATAGAGGGTGATGCCCTTTTTCTCATGCTTCCCAGACAAGAAAGTCCAGTAGAAGGTCAACTGGCTATCATTTTCTAAGACCTTGTAGGAGGTTTCATCCGCATGGAGAATAGGCTGCTCCAACAATTTCTCGTGCAACAGGTTATAAATCGGTTCGAAATAATACTGACTAGACTTGATGTGCCAATTGGCTATTTCCTTGCGACTGATGGGCAGACCGAGCTTGTTCCAATCCTCTTCCTGACGGTAATTGGGCACCTTCAGATTGAACTTCTGGTGAATGGTGTGGGCAATGATAGAGGCTGAACCCAAGCTGTGTGCCAAAGGTGCCTTAGGAATGGGAGCCTTGATAATCTTATCGCTCAGATTCTTCTGACTACATGCCTGACACTTGTATGCGTGTTGAACATGGTCAATCCGCTTTAATTGTGCAGGAATGAAGACCAACTCTTGTCGTTGAACAGTTGAACCAATCTCCTTTAATTGACCATGACAGTCTGGACAGGTACAATCTTCGCCTTGCAATTCGTGATGCACTATCTCTGGAGTGAATTGGCTGAAAATAGCCTGACGAACTCCCTTAGCTTTCTTGCGTTTATAGGTAATCGTTTCTGTTTCAACTGGGTAAGTCAGCTTCTTCTTCAGGGAGAATTTCCTCCCCAAACAAGCTCAGCTGACCGGGTTGATACACAACCTTCTCTGATGATTTTCCGTAGAGTTTCTGTCTCAGATACTCAATCTGTTCACGAAGGAGGCTCAACTCGTTGGTCATGATTTCAATGGTTTTTGTTAGACTTTCAATCACTTTATCTTGTGACTCCATGGACTTACCTCCTTCTTTTTATCTCATTATACACAAAGAAAAGCCATGATTTCAATAGAAATCACGACTTTTTGAAAGATTTATTTTTGGATTGATAGAAAATCCTTTCATGAGCCAGTCCACCTGCTCGGAAGTTAGAGCCTTGACCTCTTCTTCATTGTTTGGCCAGGTCAATTTTCCATTCTCAAAACGTTTATACAATAACCAAAATCCTTGTCCGTCCCAGTAAAGAGCTTTGAATCGGTCTTTTCGACCTCCGCAGAAGAGATAGACCTGACCTGAAAAGGGATCCAGATTGAATTGACTTTTGACAAGGTAGGCGAGAGAATCAATCCCTTGACGCATGTCCGTTTTACCGCAAACCAAGTAGACTTGACCTAAATCACTGAGTCGGATGGTCATAGTGCAGTACCTTATCCAAGATTGTTTCTAATATTTTTTGGTTGATAGAGTGAAAGAATGTGACTTCCACTTTTCCGAGACGAATTTTCATCAGAATATCGTTTCTGCCTTTCTTCTCAAAGCGGCGAGATAGGGGAATAGTCAATGGGACGATGGGGTGTGACATAATAAATCCTCCAGTTTTGTTTTTTATAACAGTATACTGGAGGAGGGAGTGATTAGATAGATACTTTGTTATTGGGCGGTTACGTTTTACTTTCATATTCTCTCCCTTCTGTCCCTATTAAACACCATTTCTTAACTGGTTTCAAGGGCTTTTGACTATGTGGTCATATTCCTAAGCTAAACGGCAAAAAAGCCAGAACAGCTGTCCTGACTTAGTCTGTTATATCAACATTTTTTATGCGAGGAACTAAAAACCTCTGGAGCTTTACTCTTCAAACTCATCTAGCCCATCGAAGGCTCCGCTTGCCTTCAACTGCTCCAAATCTTCTAAGGACAGACTGGCATCCGACCTATCCACTGCCCGTGTGACTTCTTCATAGTAGCGACGAGCCATCTTCTCAATAAAATCACGAGGATAAGGGTAACGATTAGTCGCAACCCACTCTTCCAACCAAACCGTTAATTCCTCAAGAGGTTTATCCTGTTGGAAGAGAAAATACTGCATGATGTCACTGGCCTGCTCATCATCCAAACCCAGATGATACACATACCAGCTAATCGGAGCAAATTGCGGATTTTGCCTTTCTAGTTCAGCATATATATCCAAAACCAATTGTTCCAATTGAAACAGTTTATCTGTAATATATTTTGTATCTTTTGAATCCATTGTAGCTATTCTTCCTAAACTAATACACTTAATATCCCACGAACTCCTGCAGCCAATGTTCGAGCAGACCAATTATCTAATCCTGACGCTACTAATCCGTTTATGATTATCTGCTCAATTTGATATAAACCACCATCAATTGTTTGATCAATTACTCTTAAAGGACCTGTGATATACTGTAACGCATGCCCAAATCTTACTGCGGCTTTTCGTCCAAGTACTTTTCCTACCATATTCGTAAGAAACTGTCTGTTTCTGAGTATCCATTTAGCGATAACTCGTGCACTTTTTCCTGCACCAACCCTAGAATTATCACTGTATGCATTTACACTATATCCTTCTTTTCTAGCTAAATCTCGTATTTGCTTATACTGTGAATTACTAATATAAAGACTTCCTGTTTTGCTTACATAGTCATTATATAAATCAATTATAGGTTTCTCATCAGCCACCGCAACTTCAGCTGCTTTAACACTATCTACATTCACAATCGTAGCACTCAATATGTTAAATAGCATGATAATTACTGTAAATAAATTAAAAATACCGAGCTTTTTTTTCATATGTTTTATCTCCTAATCAGAATAGAATTATAGAATCACCCTAAAAATTATAGCGTTTTAATATTTTAGAATTCTGTTGATTTATCACTTTGCAAAAAACAATTAAAATTTCAATTTTTATAAAAACATTATCTTAATCACAAATGTATCGATACAAACATATTCTATATCACTTATTCATAAAAGACAATTTTTTTATTTAATCACCTTCCAATCGTTCGTTTTTTGACCAAAAAGCCAGAACAACTGTCCTGACTTTCATTGTCTTATATTTTTTTCTTCAACTCCGCCACAGCCATCATGACTTCCATTGGGGTCATATTGTAGATGTCTAGTTTTTCCAGTTCATCGAGGACTGGGTGAGAAGGCGTGTCTGCGAAGAGGTCGATTTGACCAGACGGCTCTTCCACAACTGTCGGAACTGGGTGAGTTGGTGCAGTAGGGGCTTGGTTTTCAAGCGTCTGCAAAATCCTATCCGCCCGCTGCAATAGTTCCTCTGGCATTCCCGCAATCTTAGCCACATGAATCCCGTAGGACTTGTCAGCTGGGCCTTGTGCAATCTTGTGGAGGAAGGTAACTTGGCCGTCCTTCTCCAAGGTCGATACATGGACATTCTCCAAGTGTTCCAAGGTCTGGCTAAGGTCTGTCAACTCATGGTAGTGGGTAGCAAAGAGAGTCTTGGCACCAATCTTGTCGTGGATGTACTCGATGATAGACTGGGCCAGAGCCATACCGTCATAGGTGGCCGTTCCCCGTCCAAGTTCGTCAAAGAGGATGAGCGAACGATCTGTCGCCAGACGGACCGCCTTATTGGCCTCCATCATTTCGACCATGAAGGTCGATTGACCGCTGACCAAGTCGTCTGCCGCCCCAATTCGGGTGAAAATAGCATCAAAAATCGGCAATTCAGCCTGATCCGCAGGCACATAGGAACCCATCTGTGCCATGATGACAATAACCGCCAACTGCCGCATATAGGTAGACTTACCGCTCATGTTTGGACCTGTAATTAGTTGCATATGCGTATCGGTATTCAAGTGAATAGAGTTGGGAATGTAGGTCTGCTTGCCCATGACCTTCTCCACCACCGCATGACGACCACGATCAATGGTCAGTTCTCTTTGATCTGTAAAGCGTGGACAAACCAAATGTTGCTGCTCCGCCACAACTGCAAAGGCCTGCAAAACATCGATGGTTGCAATGGTCCGAGCCAACTTCTGCAAGCGACCGATATACTTCTCAACCTCTTGGCGAATCCGCATGAAAATCTCGTACTCCAAATTAGCAGACTTATCACGCGCCTCCAACATCTGCCCTTCGATCTTAGCCAATTCTTCCGTTCCATAGCGCTCCGAGTTTTTCAAGGTCGCCTTACGGAAAAAATGGTCCGGCACATTGCCCAGATTGGAATTGGTCACATGGAAATAGTAACCATCTTTTTTATTGTAATCAATCTTGAGATTGTTGATACCAGACGCTTCACGCTCCTTGGCCTCAATCTCCGCAATCCAGCCCGCACCCTCACGCATGACCAGACGGTACTGATCCAGCGTTTCATCAAAGCCCGTACGGATGATATTTCCATCTGTGATAGTCCCTTGGGCTTCTGGGTCAATAGCAGAGCTGATCAGAGCATGCAGTTCTGGGATTGGGTCCAATCCAGCTACCAGATTGCCTAGAGCAGGCTCATTGATTTGTTGCAAGATATTCTTGATTGCTGGAATATTTCCCAAAGTCTGGGAGAGCTGCAAGAGATCCTTGGGCATGGTTTTTCCAAAAGACACTCGGCTGGCCAAGCGTTCGATATCATAGACACCTTTTAGAGCCTCCACCAAATCGCTCCGCTCAAAGAAGTAATCCAGAAAAACCTGCACCACAGCCTGCCTGCTTTCAATCCTCTTGAGGTCAATCAGCGGTCTGTCAATCCAAGCCCGCAAAAGCCGCATACCCATGGCTGTCTTAGTTTCGTCTAACAACCAGTACAAGCTACCATGCTTCTTGCCTGTCCGTCCATTTTCAAGCAAGTCCAGACTAGACTTGGTAGCGTAGTCCATTTGCAGATAGTCCTTGATTTCATAGTGGATCACCTTCTGCAAGTGGCTCAGATCTCGCATTTGAGTTCGATGTAGGTAGCTGAGGAGTTTACCTGCCGCAGCCTTTTCCAAGTCTGTCAGGGAGTTGTCAATCAGCTGGACATCTGCCGTCACCTCATCCTCAAAAGAGAGCAGGAGGTTCATCTGGTTCGAAAAGACCTGCTCTTCTTCCTCCGACAGAGCATAGCCGATAACCAATTCACGCGCCCGCAAGTTACGGATTTCACCGCAAAGACTGGTAAAATCATCTAGGCTAGTCACGAAAAACTGACCGGTTGACACGTCCATGTAAGAAAGAGCAAATTGCACGCCATGACGGTCAATGGTGACCAGGTAGTTGCTGTCGGCTCCCATTTTTGAGGAATCCGTAACCGTACCAGGTGTGATGACCTGTACTACTTCCCGTTTGACCACACCAACTGCCTGCTTAGGATCTTCCATCTGCTCGGCAATGGCTACCTTGTGCCCCAACTCAACAAGGGTATCAATATACTGCTGGGCTGCATGATAGGGAACACCTGCCATAGGAATGGGATTTTCCGCATTTTTATTCCGACTGGTCAAGGATAGTTCTAAAATCTGTGCAGCCTCTACTGCATCCTCGTAAAACAATTCATAAAAGTCACCCATGCGAAAGAGCAAAAAAGCATCTGGATAGTTTGCTTTGATATCCAGATACTGCTGCATGCCTGGAGAAATTTTCTCTACTGCCATTCTTCCTCTCAATTCTACTCCAAATAATGATTGATCTCAGCTTCGACCTGCTGGGCTGCCTCTTCATCACGACAGATAACCAACAGCGTATCTGCACCAGCCAAGGTTCCCAAAATAGACGACGGCTTCTCTGCGTCAATAATATTAGCCATCAAGGCCGCTTCACCCAAGTCAGAATGAAGAACCAAAATAAAACTCGCCCGCTCAACCTTATAAGCATATTGGGCCAATAATTCAACGAAATTCACTCCCTCTTCTTCAATCACTAAAGAATAGAAGGAACGACCATTCTCATGAATTTTGATGACACCCAATTCACGCAAATCACGGGACAAGGTTGTCTGGGTTACCACTACCCCTCGAGCCTCTAAACCTTGCTGAATATCCGTTTGTCGCCCTATTTTTTCTTGACGAATCATGGCCTTTATTAAATCATGTCGCCCTGCTTTATTCATCATTTTACCTCAAAATGTATATTTATAGAAATATTATAACACTTTTCCCCGCTATTAGCCTAGAAATGTGTTAAAATAGAATCAATAACTTTGGAGGAAATCCTATATGAATCAAAAACAAGTGATTGCAGAAAGATTGGCTGCCATCCTTCCGAGTTTGGAAGTGGAAGCTATCTACAATCTGCTAGAAAAACCAAAATCATCAGAAATGGGCGATATTGCCTTCCCTGCCTTCTCACTTGCTAAAGTGGAACGCAAGGCTCCACAGGCTATCGCAGCGGACATCGTTGAAAAACTCGATACAACTGGCTTTGAGAAGGTTGTAGCTACCGGTCCTTACGTCAACTTCTTCTTGGACAAGGCTGCGATTTCCCACCAAGTCTTGACAGATGTTATTACTGAAAAAGACCAATACGGTAAACTCAACATTGGTCAAGGACGCAACGTAACCATCGACATGTCTAGCCCAAACATTGCTAAACCATTCTCAGTTGGACATTTGCGCTCAACCGTTATCGGCGATGCCCTTGCTAACATCCACGAAAAACTAGGCTACAAGCCAATCCGTATCAACCACTTGGGTGACTGGGGCAAACAATTTGGTATGTTGATTGTTGCCTACAAACTTTGGGGTGACAAGGCTGCGGTCGAAGCAGACCCAATTTCAGAACTCCTTAAACTCTATGTCCGTATCAATGCTGAGGCAGAAGAAAAACCTGAGTTGGACGAAGAAGCACGCCAATGGTTCAAAAAATTGGAAGACGGCGACCCAGAAGCGCATGAATTGTGGCAATGGTTCCGTGATGAAAGCTTGGTCGAATTCAACCGCATCTACGACAAACTCGGCGTAACATTCGACAGCTATAATGGCGAAGCCTTCTACAACGATAAGATGGACGAAGGTATCCAAATCTTAGAAGAAAAAGGACTTCTTCAAGAGTCTAAAGGTGCCAAAATCGTTGACCTTGAAAGCTACAATCTGCCACCAGCCCTCATCATGAAAACAGACGGTGCAACACTTTACATCACACGTGATATGGCAACAGCTATGTACCGCAAACGCACTTACGACTTTGTGAAAAGCATCTATGTCGTTGGCCAGGAGCAAATCAACCACTTCAAACAGCTCAAGGCTGTCTTGAAAGAAATGGATTTCGACTGGAGCGACGATATGACCCATATCACCTTCGGTCTGGTTACCAAGGACAAGAAAAAGCTATCCACTCGTAAAGGAAATATCATCCTGCTCGAGCCAACTCTAGATGAAGCTATTTCACGTGCCCTTACTCAAATCGAAGCTAAAAACCCTGACCTTGAAAACAAGGAAGAAGTGGCACACGCAGTTGGTGTCGGCGCTGTTAAGTTCTACGACCTCAAAACCGACCGTGACAACGGCTACGACTTCGACCTAGAAGCTATGGTTTCCTTCGAAGGCGAAACAGGTCCTTATGTACAATACGCATACGCCCGCATCCAGTCTATCCTGCGCAAAGCCAACTTTGTACCAAGCGCAGAAAATGACTACAAACTGGCTGATGCAGAAAGCTGGGACATCATCAAGCACATCCAAAACTTCTCAAACGTTGTAGAACGTGCTGGTGATAAATTTGACCCATCCCTCATTGCTAAATATGCTATCAACCTGGCGCAAGCCTTCAACAAGTACTACGCACACACTCGTATCTTGGATGAAAGCCCAGAGCGTGACAGCCGTCTAGCACTTGCCTACGCAACAGGACTTGTCCTCAAAGAAGCTCTACGTCTTCTCGGCGTAAAAGCACCAGAAAAAATGTAATACTAAACTATCCTCAATCCTACTGGTTGAGGATTTTTCGTTTGCGATAATTTATCAATTTCAGAAAACAAATATAAAATGCCAAAAAATTATCCAACTTCTTGCGAATAGATTTAGCGAGGGGGAGTAAGAACCTGTATTCACAGTTCAGCACGTTCACCTAAGGCTAGTTTTCCAGTTACTCATCGTTCGTTTTTTTCAAAATACAGTCAGTATTCCCTCAAAAAACTGCCTTGATTAGCGAAAAACTATCTCTTATCTAAAAGCACTTTACTTGTGAATACAGGTTCTAAGACCCCTACAAAAAATCATCAAAGGAGTCTGAATGACAAAAACATCACTTACAGCAAACCAACCTCGTTTTTCTATCCGCACCTATTCTCTCGGTGCCGCTTCTGTCCTACTAGCCTATGCCTGTCTGGCAGCTGCTCCAGTAGCTAGTGCCAATACGACAACTAATCCATCTACAAGCCCAACTATAGCCCAAACAACAAATAGCACTACTGAACAAAAAAACAATCAAGTTAGTCAATCTAGTACAAACCAAACAAACACTACACCATCCACTAAGTCCAATACAGAACAAATATCGCAAGAAAAAAACGTTACGGGTACAACAACGTCAGCAATTCAACCAATCCAAACCACTACACCATCAACTAGTCCAGCTAGTCAAACACGTTCTCAACAAACAACACCTTCCTCACAGCAAAGTCAAAACCAGACTAGACAAACAAGTACCAACCAAATTCAAACTAATACTTCATCAACAAGTAGCTCTGCTATTTCCCAAAAAACAAACACCCAAACACAAACCAACACCAACAGAAATCGACTGACCACCCAGGCTCGCACCACTAGCACGCGCTCTAGCTCCACCAGTGCCTTGGGGGATGATTATCCTTATACAGCGGTTGACGCTATTGACCCTTGGAGACTCTACACACGCCAGTGCACCTCCTTTGTAGCCTTTCGACTCAGTAAAGTCAACGGTTTTGAAATCCCACCAGCTTACGGTAATGCGGATGTCTGGGGATACCGAGCGCAGCGTGAAGGGTATCGCGTGGATATGAGCCCTGCCGTGGGATCAGTAGCTTGGTGGACCTCCCCTATGCACGTTGCCTGGGTATCTAGCATCCAAGGAGACATGGTCGAAATCGAAGAATACAACTACGGTACTCGATACACCTACAATCGCCGTCTGATCCATAAGAACTCTGTCAGTGGCTATATTCACTTCAAGGACCTAGCTGGCTCTCCTGTCAGTCAGACCAGTCCTACACCTACTCAGACGCACACATCTGGCTTAGCAAACAGTGGTACCTATACCTTTACCCAGCAAGCACCAATTAAAAATGAAGCCAAACAATCTAGCACAACCTTGGATTACTATTATGCTGGTGAGAGCGTACGCTACGATCGGGTTCTAACAGCTGACGGCTACCAGTGGATTAGCTATGTCAGCTATAGTGGTCAAAGACGCTACATTCCTATCAAACAGGTACAGTCCTCCCCTGCACCACAGCAGCCAATTGTATCAACTCCTACAAAACCTCAAGGAACAATCCACATTACAAATATCAATCAAGCAGAGGGTAGTTTTGAAGTTATCGTCACCAATGTAAAATCTCCCAAGACTATCAAATCAGTATCTATTCCAATTTGGTCAGATAATAATGGGCAAGATGATATCATCTGGTATCCTGCTCAGCGACAAAGCGATGGCAGCTACAAGGTAAACGTTCAAGCAAGTAAACATAAAAATGACCGAGGACTCTACCACATCCATGTCTATTACACAGATTCCTCAAACAAACTCGAATTCATTACTGGAACTACAACTCAACTAACAGCAATATCTCAACAAACCAATCAAACAAACAGTAATTTACCAGCATCGGGTACCTATTATTTCAAGAGCAAAGCCATTGTCCGCAATCGCCCTAGCCAGTCCGCAAGTGAAATCACCTACTACGGTGCTGGTTCTTCTGTCCGCTATGATCGAGTTGTCACATCCGAAGGACGCCAGTGGATCAGCTATATCAGCTATTCAGGAGCCCGTCGCTACATCGCCATCCCATAAAACAAAAGAAACTGCAGGTTCACTATGCACCATGCAGTTTTTTAGATGATTAAATATCAGTAGAATTGATAGCTGTACTTGGTTTCTCTTTTGGCTTACGCAGATGGAAGAAAATAGTTACCCCAAAATAGATGGCAAATAGGACAACTCGAATAATATAATTCATCATTGCCTGCGCCTCTACTGACTGACGCATAACTGAATCAGTATAAATTTGACTCAACCCTTTCTCACCAATAAAAGCGTAGGTCGAAAATAGGAGAGTTACAAAAAGATAACCCAGGTAGGTATAAGAAGCCTGCTCATTTTTCTTGAGGAAAAGCAACACAATCGTCGCAATCACAGCAAGTAATAACACAACTGCAAATGCCTTATTGACAAGATTCGTCTGGAAATTGATAGATTCTCTCATGTAGGTAAAATATGCCTCATCAATCCCCTCAACATTAAAATTCTGCAACAATTGACGCACAACAGCCTCATCGTACTTCGCAAAAAATATATTAAAGCCACGCAATACGCTCGCAATAGATGACAGTACAACAAAAATATACAAATGAATCGGTCTTTTCATATAAGCACCTCCTAATTTTAGTCTTATTCTACTCCAAAAACCATGCTTTGTCAATGTGATTTTGTGAACAAGTTGATAAATGTATATTAAAATGCTATAATAAAGAAAAGTAGCAAGGAGGAAAAGTGATGAAACATTTCAAAAAATACTACTGGCAATACTGTTTCCTGTATCTCCTCTTCTATTTACTAGCAAAGCTCTTATTTCCTAGTTTAGCGGCTATCATAATTACTATCGGCTCCTGGTCTTTAGTCGCCATGCTAGCCTACACAATCTACTACTGGATTTCCTACTGGCTCTATGTCCGTAAACAGAGATAACAAAGGCTCCTCTAAGTTATACTTAGAGGAGATGATTTTTATTTAGAGGTAAGATTTTGGAAAAAGTCAAATTGGCGGTAGGTTTGATTTTCCGGTAAGGTCAAATCCACATCGTCTTCTACATCTGCCACGGTTAATTCGACATCCAAGGGCAAATCCTTCAGTCTATAACGTCTGATTACTCGGCCCTCCGCACTGACAAAGTCCAGCAAATACCCATTTACCCGAACTTGATACAACATCAACTTATCCGTTAAATTTTCAATGACCAGCATATCCATCTTTCTACGTCCGATCGTATAGTCTGGATTGCGATAATACCTAAATTTATTATCCATGTCCAATCTCCTTCATATCAATTACCACATCTGCTTTTTCCCAAATAGCAGGATTGTGGGTCGCAATGACAATCACACGCTTGTCATTTTTTAGTTCTGTCAAGAGCTGCATGACCTCTTCAGAATTTTTGGGGTCAAGTGCAGCGGTTGGTTCATCCGCTAAAATCAAGGGAGGATTTTTTAAAATCAATTTGGCTAGGGCAACCCTTTGCGCCTCTCCACCTGATAGAGTATAGACAGGTTTATTCATATCTAAATAGCCCAGATTGACCTGTTCCATAGCCACCAACTGCCTTTGCAGGCGCTCAGCTTTTGATAGCTTCTGCCCAACAAATCCCAAGTCCAAATTCTCTCTGATGGACTGATTTTCCAACAAGCCAAAATGTTGAAACAGATAGCCCATCTCCTGCCGAAAGAAAACCTGCGAAGATAAGGTGGACAAATCCTGTCCCTGATACATAATCCGCCCACCATCAGTAGCTTCCAGCTTGGCCAGCATATTCAACAAGGTCGTCTTGCCACTACCACTTTTACCAATCAAGGCATATATTTTCCCTTTTTCAAGTTTCATATTCAAATCTGAAAAAATCACCCGTTGTTCAAAACTCTTTTTCAATCCCTGAATCTCAATCATCTTATTGTCCTTTCAATACTGCGACATTGGCAGTTTGTTCCTTTTTATCTTGCAGTTTCAATATCACCATGGCATTGATAGCAAGCAAGCCCACTGCCAAACTGCTCATAACAAGATCGCTTGTCAACCAAACTGATGCAAGCAAGCCTACTAGGAATACCCCTAGTTGTCCCAAGAGATACTGTCCATGAAGCTCACGGAAGGTCATTCCTGCCAAGCGCTTGATAAAGATTTCCCGTCTGAATTGCTCAAAATAGAGTAAGTTCATGGCATCAAAGAGCAAAATAGCCGTTGCTAAAGTCAAGACAGTGCCAATGAGTAACGAATAAAACTCTGTCCGCTTGGTGTTCAAGACACCGACAAAAGTCAAGCGATGATTGACCAGATATGACACCCAGTTATACACACCTTGTTCCTTCATGGCTTCAATCGTAGCCTGATAATCCTTAAACTTCATCCCCATATCAACACTGGTTCCCCAGAACATATCTGAAATCGGTGTTGCACCTGTGGACTCGGGAGTCAAGACAACTATAATCGGATCTGTCAGATACTGAAGCTGGCTACGCTCACCATCATTATAGAGGAAGCGCTGGTGACCGCTATCTGTATAAGTCAGACTGACCTTGGTTTCAAATAACTGCTGGCTACTTATTTCCAAGCTTTCACGAGAAAATCCTTCTAATTCTGCCTGAAACATCTCCTCTACTTGCTTCGCTTGATGTCGCAAGCGCTCTGGCAAAATCAAGCCATATTCCCCTAAAGTCAAGTGATTCATCTTCTCCAAGAATGCGGTATCCACTGCCACCTTCTGCTCGGTCAGATATGCTGGCGTTACATATAGGACATTGCCACGAGGACTATAATCCGTCAGGCGATTGCCCTCTGGGTCCACCTCGCTACCAAAGAGATACTGGTCTACATTGCTTTTGACAAATAGAGCCGACCCAGATTCTAGCTGTCCCTTGGCAAACTCCCGCCACTTTTTATTCTGCTGGGCGACTTCCTCTTCAGACATCATAGCAGAGCTGTAACTAAAAACAGATTTGTAATAGTTATCTCTCAATGCCCATTCTTCCTGTGCCTGTTCAAGCAAGCGAATTTCCTGATAGCCCTGCAATAGACGACTAGAGCTAAAACCGACTACCAAAATAGCTAGAAGTTGCCCAACCATCATCATAGCCAACATCCGTTTGAGAGGAAGTTTTCCCTTGAGCAAATCAACCAAGCTATTTTGCCTCAACCCTAGGAAATACACTAGGCTAAGTAGGACAGAAATGCTAGTAAGAGCCAGTGCATAGAGGAAAAGCCCCAGGAAAAAGACCTGCAAGATGGATAGTAAAAATCCAGCTTGAAGATAGAGAATAAGAAGTCCGATTATAGCCCCCACCGATGTAGCCATCGCAATCTGACGAATATCCTCCCATAAAGGACGAGCCACCACCTGTAAGAAACTTTCACCTGAAATCAGACGAATTCCTGCAAATCGTAAGGTCTTAATCCGATAGATTAAGGTGAGTGCCATGAAGGTCAAGAGAAAGACAAAGAAACTCAGCATGGCTACTTCTGAAACGACTGTGGATAGGAAGATGCTAAAAAGAGAATAGCCATGATGGACCATGCCACTGTAACCCAGTGATTCCAAACTTTCTTTCAAGACTTGGTTGTCCAAATCTCCTGAAACAATCAGATAAGAACTAACCAAGTCGCTGGTTTCAGCACTTTCCTTGGAGGAAACGGTCAAACCTTCTGGAACCTGTCCGCTACCATAGATGGCGTAGGTAAAATTGGTTTCCCCAGAAGCATTAGGCTCGACAATCCGTCTAGCAATCACACTCTTATGTTCATCTGCCAAGTCGGTCAATACCTCTGTCACCTGGTCACGATTGGCTGTCTGTCTATTGGTATCTTTCCCGACGATATCCACTGCCTGATAAGAACCAAACTCTACAAGACTAACCTGACCAGCCAAAGAAATACCCAGGTAAATCGCTACCAATACGGTCGACACTAGAATAAATAAACGTTTCATCGTCTCCTCCAATCCAAGAATAGATTGATAACATTCCTATAACAACCATTGTATCCAATAATGACAAAGCCAGCCATCGCTCTACCTTACAAAGAAATGACAATCTTGTAAGATTCCAGCAAAATGTACTGTGTTAATAGTTGTAATAGAAAGCTGCTTTCTCTCCCCGTTTTGTACTAATCCATGCACGAGAGGTCTGTCCTGCCTGTGCAGACCCTTTACTTGAGGCTCCAGTCCATCGACTTACCACTGTTGAACTATGGTAGCGACTGCTGTGATAATAGTTTGAATAGGCACCACCATTTGCTGCTCCATACGTCTAATCTCCTTCTATGTCTTATCTGTTCTTCCCAAAAACACATAGGATAGACCAATAATAAGTCCAGCCCAGACCAGAATAACAGGAATTCCCATGCCCCAGCTCAATGTATGGTTTTCAATGCTTTTTTGGAAGACACCTGTTGCAATTTCAAAACTTCTCATATAGGTCGTCGGGAGCAGATGAGCAATTTTGAAGAGGGGATTGAGCAGACTTGGTAGCCAGACCATCGAAAACAGGCTAACTGTGGACAAAAAGAGGGCTGTCATACGATTCTTAGTCACCAAGCTAATCAGATAGACAAGACTACTAATGAAGACAAGGGAGAGGACTTGGAGAAGCAAGGTCGGCAGGAGGACAGAGCCAATACTAACAAAGGAAAGCTGGAAACTATTCAAACTATAAGAAAGTGTCGGATAGTGAAGACTTCCAAAACCAAATACCAAACCTGCGGCTAGAAAGGAGACTAGAGAAACCAAACCAAATAGCAAAAGAGAAAAAACAAATCCAACTGCTAATTCCTGCACCATACGTTGTCCCCTAAACAGGGGCAACATCCGATACTTGTCCAATTTTCCAGCATAGGCACCTCCATAAACATTGGTCAATACAAAAGCAATTCCGACAGGAAGAAGGGCAGGGAAGATGTAGGTAAACAAGGACGGAAGAAATTGAAAGGCTGTATGTGGGAAATGGGTATCCTCAAACGGTAAATCAATCTTAGAAAGAGCCGTATAATAAGCAATCTCCCTATCCAAGGCATCCAAAACATCCTTTTCAGGACTATGAGCTTCCAAGGAAGCCTTGGCAGACGACAGATAATCTAGCTGACGGTCATAGACTTGGTCCCATTGACCAGCTGTAAAAGCCTTTAGAAACTCTTCATCCGAGGCAATAATTGCTTGCCCATCTTCTATACTTTTTGAAATATAAACATATTCCTCAGATTCTGGATCCAGACTCTCCAAACGAGCCTTATTTTCCTCGATAGCTTGGGCATTGGTCAGTTGATTCTGCCGAATTTGTGCCCCAAGGTTATTGGCTTGTGAAGCCTGATGATTGAGGAACAGGGTTCCCAAACAAGCAAGTAACAATAATACTAGAGGGACATAGGTCAACTTATTTTTTACTAATTGAGCAAACAGAAATTTCTTGTAAGTCATCAGTCTACCTCCTGCATGGTTTCATTGACCAGTTTCAAGGTCACATTGCAATATTCTTCAATATCCTCTTTATAATGAGAGGTCAAAATAATCATTTTGTCTTCTTGGCAAAGTTGGTGCAAGGCTTTAAAGAAAAGCTTCCGACTTGTTTCATCCAAACCGTTGGTAATCTCGTCCATCAAGAGATAGGTCGCGTCGCTGACCATATACATGGCAATCAAGACCCGTTGTTTCATCCCCAGTGAATACTGGCGAATAGGTAGGTGGATGTAGTCCTCCATTTCCCAGTAGGCAATCACTTGGTCAATATCCACCGAAGACTGCCAAGTTTGTTTGACAAATCGTAAATAGTCCAGACCAGAAAGATTTCCCTCAAACCATTCGCTCGTTTCATAGTAAAACAAGTCCCGATTTGGATGACCAGCAGTGCTAGACCAATTCGACCGACCAGCAAGTGGAGCCAGCAAGCCTGCCACCGTTCTGAAAAATGTTGTCTTTCCAGAACCATTGGTAGCTACAATGCCGTACAAGTTCCCCTTGTGGAATTGATAGGAAAAATTCGTCAAAACAGGATGCCGTGTCGCAATGGTCATGTTTTTAATCTCTAAAGTCATTATCCTCACCTCTCATAAAAAGTGCAGGAGAGATTTTCTCCCCTGCTGAAAATCTTAGTAACCACCTGAATAGTAGTTAATGTGTTGATACCTTGTATAGTTCCAACCTTGACTGACAAAGATACGGCTAGAACCAGCGTAACGTGACCAGTTTGGAATGTTTACATATTGATAACCATGGTAATTACTTCCACCACCAGTATACTTGTTTACATCACAGATTATAAACCATATTCTTACAATCACCAATGACAACAATGTCATCGAAAATAGTCTATAAATCGTAAAAAGGCATTCAAGAGATAGAAAAAGACCTAAAAGACGAACAATCATATCTCTTAGGTCTTTCAGCGATGACATTCATGTCACCGATAAATTATAGTTACAAATATTTTTTCAAATCTTCTTGCCACTCTTCTGTCAATTTATGTGCCAAATGGTCGTTTCCGATGATTTTGGCAAAAGTTTTAGCTGATTGAAACATCGGCTCAGCAGCTGAAAAATCTTGTGTCTTTCTCAATAGTTGCTTCCAAATGAGCATCAATACAAGTGGTTTTTTCTGATAATCCTCCGTCGCTTCCATAACATCCTGCAAACACTCCAGATAGGTATCAAAATAATCATAGTGCTCAATCATTTCAAGGCAGCATAGACCTGAAAAGAGTACATCACGCACAATAAAATAATCTTCTTGACGAGTAATTTTAAACTGCTCAACAAGCCGTAACATAAATAAATCTATCTTTTGTCCGTACTGATAGATGTCCTTTCTTTCTAGCAACTGAAAGAAAAAGAGACGAATTAACAAGATTTCATTAATAGTATAGACTGTTTTAGTTTCCAAGCTCGGTAGATACTCATCTAGTATAGCACTAGCAAATTCTGGATTTCTACTACTTGTCGTATCTATCGTTGCTTGCAGAATGCTATACACTCGCTGTTCATCTAAAGGTAGCTCTTCGTAATAACGATTATAAAGGTCTTCTAACTGTAGCTCCTTTTTATCCAACACCTCCACCTTATTATATATCGGCTCCCGCAGCAACTTGTACTTGAGTTCCAAATAACCTTGTGGCAATTCCTTATAGTCTGGCATCAGGCTATAGGCTGGAATGCCTAAACGCTGGGCAATGTACTCTAGCTTTGGAATAGAGGGCTGCGATTGTCCACTTTCTATCCTAGCTAATTGGCGTACCGTCAACTCGGATTCATCTCTGCAAAAATCTGGGCGACTCAGTCCCTTTTCTAGCCTCAGTTGCTCGATTTTTTGTCCTAAATCCATACCAGTCCCCCACTGCACCTATTTATCCTTACCTAAACAGTATACCACATCTTGCAAACCTTTACAAAAAACACCAGCCTAAGCTGATGTTTCTGTGGTTTCTTATTCACTAGCTTTTACAAGAACATTCTCACGGCGGTAGGTCACTGTCAAATCAAGCAATTCCGCTTCAATCTCTGGTGTCAATTGATCTGCCGTCATTCTCCAAGTCCAGTTGCCACCAAGGGTGTTTGGCAAGTTCATACGAGCTGACCCATCCAAGCCGAGCAAGTCTTGCATGGTAGCCACCGCCATAAAGGCAGGTGAGCCGAAAAGCAAACGGAACATGGCATGACTGACCGTTTCGCCCTCACGACGATTGCTGTACTTATCTAAGAATGCACGCGATTCTTTCGTTGTTTCATTTTCGTACCAGCCAAGAATCGTATCATTGTCATGGGTTCCCGTATATGCCACCACATTATTAGGATGGTTATGCGGCATTTCAATGCTGTCTCCTTCTGGATCAAAAGCAAACTGCAAGACTTTCATGCCTGGGAAACCAGTCCTTTCACGCAATTGAATGACCTTATCTGTCACTGTTCCCAAATCTTCCGCGATAATATTCAAATCGCCCAAGTGGTACTTGATGGTTTCAAAGAGTTCGAAACCTGGTGCTTCGACACGATAGCCATTTACAGCTGTTTCTTCACCCGCTGGAATTTCCCAGAAGGAGGCAAAGCCGATAAAGTGGTCGATACGTACCATATCGTATATCTTAAAGGATTCACGTAAACGAGCAACCCACCAAGTAAATCCGTCATGCTTCATCGCTTCCCAATCATAAATCGGATTGCCCCAAAGCTGACCAATTTCCGAAAAGGCATCTGGTGGGCATCCTGCAACCACACTCGGTTTGCCTTCTTCATCCGTTTTAAAGAAATGAGGGTTGGCCCACATATCAGCAGAATCAGCCGCGATATAAATCGGCATATCCCCAACAAACTCAACACCTTTGGCATTGGCATAAGCCTTTAAAGCCTTCCATTGTGAAAAGAATAAATATTGTGTAATGCGGTGATAATCAATTCGATCTGCCAAGAGCTGACGGTAATACTCTAATGTATCATGATAGCGCAGGCGAGCTCCTTGATCCTCCCAATCAATCCAGGGCTTATTGTCAAAATGCTCTTTGATAGCCATGTACTCCGCAAAGGTATGAATCCAAAAGTCATTCTCCCCTAAGAACATCCAGTAATCTTCTGGCAAGCCTTGTGCCTTCATGTTGGCAACTACCTTCTCCAGTAATGGACGGCGAGCATAAAAAATGGCTGCGTAATCTACCTCTGTAGGATTCTGCCCAAAGTCAACACCGTGTAAATCCTCTGCTGCTAGCCAGCCTTTATCAATCAATATATCGAAATCAATAAAATGAGTATTCCCTGCAAAAGCTGAAAATGACTGGTAAGGCGAGTCACCATAACTGGTCGTTCCCAAAGGCAAAATCTGCCAGTAGCGCTGCTTAGTTCTTACCAAAAAATCAACAAATTCATAGGCCGATTGTCCCATGGAACCAATTCCATATTTTCCTGGTAATGATGAAATGTGCATCAGCACACCACTCTGTCTTACTTTCATAAGCTCTCCTATCTAATCCGCTTACACGACGCAAACGTTTTCTCTTTTCATTATATACTGAAAACGGTAACAAATCAAGGGATTTTCCTTTAATTCTGTTCGTTCCTATACCATTTCATATTTCTCTTCATTATATATACAAAAAAATTCTTATGTTTTTTAAACTCAAAAAAATTTTTAAATTTTTTTATAAAAACGCTTGCAAACGGATTCAATCTGGTGTATAATAAAGTCAACTTAGGAAAACGTTTGCGCAAAGCAGACGTCACACAAAACTATTTATCTTCGGAGGGAAGAAAATGAAACACAATCTCCTTAAGAGCGTTGCTCTTCTTGCTGCATCAACTGCTGTTTTAGCTGCTTGCTCAAACTCAGGTTCATCAACAGAGGCATCTAAGTCTGCTGAAGGTGGTAAAGAATTGACTGTCTACGTTGACCAAGGTTATGAATCTTATATCAACGACGTCAAAGCTGACTTCGAAAAAGAAAATGGTGTGACTGTTACAGTTAAAACTGGTGATGCTTTGACTGGTTTGGATAACTTGTCATTGGACAACCAATCTGGTTCAGCTCCAGACGTTATGATGGCACCATACGACCGTGTAGGTAGCCTTGGTTCTGAAGGTCAATTATCTGAATTGACACTTGCAGATGATAGCAAAGCAGATGACACAACAACTGCTCTTGTAACAAACGGTGGTAAAGTTTACGGTTCACCAGCAGTTATCGAAACACTTGTTCTTTACTACAACAAAGACTTGTTGACTGAAGCTCCTAAGACATTTGCAGAACTTGAAACACTTGCTAAAGATAGCAAATACGCCTTCGAAGGAGAAGCTGGTAAAACAACTGCCTTCCTTGCTGACTGGACAAACTTCTACTACACTTACGGACTTCTAGCTGGTTACGGTGGCTACGTATTTGGCGAAAACGGTACTGATCCAAAAGACATCGGTCTTGCTAATGAAGGTGCCATCAAAGCGATTGAATACGCTAAAACTTGGTATGAAAAATGGCCTCAAGGTCTTCAAGACGGTACTGCTGCAAACAACTTGATTAACACTCAATTTACAGATGGTAAAGCAGCTGCTATTATCGAAGGACCTTGGAAAGCAGCTTCATATAAGGAAGCTGGCGTAAACTACGGTGTAGCAACAATCCCAACTCTTGTAAACGGTAAAAACTACTCAGCATTCGGTGGTGGTAAAGCGTGGGTTGTTCCTACAGGCGCTAAAAACCAAGAAATGGCTCAAAAATTTGTTGACTTCTTGACTGCTACAGACCAACAAAAAGCACTTTACGACGCTACAAACGAAGTTCCAGCTAACACTGACGCTCGTGAATATGCTGTAAGCAAAAACGACGAATTGACAACTGCAGTTATCAACCAGTTCGCTTCAGCTCAACCAATGCCAAACATCTCAGAAATGGGTTCAGTTTGGACACCAGCTGGTAACATGCTCTTCGAAGCTGCAAGTGGGGCAAAAGACGCTAAAACTGCTGCAACAGACGCTGTGAAAGCTATTGCAGACGAAATTGCTCAAAAACACAGCAACTAGTCAAGTTTAAAGTTGGACTGGGAGTTCCTCCCAGTCTACTTTATTACTTAACGATAAACTGAATAGATAAAATCGACCATCTATTCAGAAACTATATAAGGAGACTATGACTATGAAACAAAATCCAGGTAAGGCACTCCTTTTGTCCCTGATCCCTGGTCTCGGACAAATCTACAATAAACAAAAAGCAAAAGGATACATCTTTTTGGGTGTTACCCTTGCCTTCCTTGTTTATTTTATTACAATTGCAGCTGGTGAATTAGGCAACTTGATTACCCTCGGTAGTGTTCGTGGACAAGATAATTCACTATTCATGCTGATTCGCGGTTCTTTCCATTTGATTATCACGGTTGTCTATCTCGCTTTCTATGCACTCAACCTAAAAGATGCACGTGATACTGCGAAACGATGGAATTCAGGGATGCCAGTAGCTACCACATTAAAAGAAATGGTAAAAGGTATCTATGAGAATGGTTTCCCATATCTCTTGATTATCCCATCATATATTGCGATGACCTTTGCTATCATCTTCCCAGTTGTCGTTACATTGTTTATCGCCTTTACAAACTACGACTTCAAACACCTGCCACCAGGTGCCTTGTTGGATTGGATTGGTATTACCAACTTTACAAACATCTGGAAACTAAGCACATTCCGTACAGCATTTGGCTCTGTACTTGGCTGGACAATTATCTGGGCACTCTGCGCTTCAACAGCTCAAATTGTTATCGGTATCTTGACAGCCATCATCGCAAATCAGCCATTCATCAAAGGAAAACGCATCTTCGGTGTTATCTTCTTGCTCCCATGGGCTGTTCCTGCCTTCGTAACTATCTTGACTTTTAGTAACATGTTCAACGATAGTGTCGGCGCTATTAACACACAGGTATTGCCATTCCTGAGCAAATTCCTACCATTCATCGATAATTTCCTTATCCCTTGGAAGACCGACCCATTCTGGACTAAAGTTGCCCTCATTATGATGCAGGCTTGGCTTGGTTTCCCTTATATCTATGTTTTGACCTTGGGTATTTTGCAATCCATTCCAAACGACTTGTATGAAGCTGCTTACATTGATGGTGCAAGTGCCATTCAAAAATTCCGTAACATCACCCTTCCGATGATTTTAGCAGTAGCAGCTCCAACACTAATCAGTCAATACACCTTTAACTTCAACAACTTCTCTATCATCTACCTCTTCAACAATGGTGGTCCTGGTAGCGTCGGTGGTGGAGCAGGTTCAACTGACATCTTGATTTCATGGATTTATAAATTAACCACAGGTACATCACCTCAATACTCAATGGCGGCAGCAGTTACATTGATTATCTCAATGATTGTCATCAGTATTTCCATGATTGCCTTCAAAAAACTAAATGCTTTTGAAATGGAGGATGTATAAGATGAAAGTATCTGTAAAAACTAGACGCATACTCAATCAGACCTTAACCTATCTCTATCTGATTGTTCTGTCTGTTATCATCATCTATCCTCTCTTGATTACAATCATGTCCGCCTTCAAGTCTGGTAACGTGGTTGCCTTCAAATTGGATAGCAATATCAACTTTACACTAGACAATTTCAGCAAGCTCTTTAGCGAGACTCTATACGGAACCTGGTACCTCAATACGCTTATCATTGCTCTCTTGACAATGGTTATTCAAACAAGTATAGTGGTACTAGCGGGTTACGCTTATAGTCGCTATAACTTCATCGCTCGTAAGCAGAGTTTGGTCTTCTTCTTGATTATCCAAATGGTACCAACAATGGCTGCTCTTACCGCCTTCTTCGTCATGGCCCTCATGCTCAATGCGCTCAACCAAAGCTGGTTCCTCATCTTCCTTTATGTCGGTGGTGGTATCCCAATGAACGCTTGGCTCATGAAAGGCTACTTCGATACGGTGCCAATCTCACTTGATGAATCTGCAAAACTAGACGGTGCCGGTCACTTCAGACGTTTCTGGCAAATCGTCCTCCCACTCGTTCGTCCAATGATTGCTGTACAAGCGCTCTGGGCCTTCATGGGACCTTTTGGAGATTACATCCTATCCAAATTCTTGCTTCGTGAAAAAGAATTCTATACTGTAGCTGTCGGCCTTCAAACCTTCATCAGTGATGTGAAGAATATGAAGATTGCCTACTTTGCGGCAGGTGCCATTCTTATTGCCCTCCCTATCAGTATCCTATTCTTCTTCCTACAAAAGAACTTTGTATCTGGTTTAACAAGCGGTGGCGACAAGGGATAACCCTGTCCCACCTTTTCCCTTTTCAGGGGAAACATTGATATTTATGAAAGGTCCAACGAATGCTCCCATATCCTTTTTCCTATTTTTCTAGTATCTTCTCTCCAAGAAATATGTTTGCCAATCGTAGACTAATGAACCTTTGGCAACGGTTGTTTACAACGCTTTTTTTAGTGGCGCTCTTGCTCATTCCGAGCTCCCTACAGACTGTCAATCTCGAAACTTATCCTTTAGAAAATTTCGTAGAAGGTATCTATGCACCTCTGACAGATCAGGTCGTAGATGACCTCCGTCAACATGCAGTCATTGAAAACAACCACCTAACCTATACTGGAAATACTAACTGGGAGCAAGTGACATTTGGTGATACCGTTAGCTCTAGTTCTGACTTTACTTATCAATTCGCCAATCAGTCTCTGACTATTCGTAAAGGAAGTGATATTCTAAGCGAATTGACTTATGAAGGTTTGAATACTGACGATTTTGCTAGTAAGGAGACCTTGACTGCAACCATCTCTAAAAAATGGTATCAAGCCAACCGAGCAGCTGTCGGACTGTCCATCACTCTTATTTCGACCTTTATTTTAACAACAAACCTACTCTTCATCCTACTAGGAGCCAGCTTCTTCCTCTTTTTGACTAAAAAGTCTCGTTTCTTCCATTTTGAAACGTTTGCAGAGTGCTATAATTTTGCTCTCAACTGTCTGGGCCTGCCTACTCTTATAGCCTGTCTAATTGGACTATTTGGTCAACCTGTGACTACCCTTCTGACCATACAAAACATCCTATTTGTGCTATGCTTGTTATGGGTATTTTTCAAAACAAAATTCAGAGATGAAATCTAGGAGGTCTATATGCGTGCAACCATCAAAGATGTGGCTAAATTAGCTGGTGTCTCGCCATCTACAGTTACTCGTGTCATCCAAAATAGCTCTGCCATTAGCCAAAAAACGAAAGACTTGGTTAGGAAAGCCATGGCGGATCTCAACTACCATCCAAACCTCAACGCTCGAAGCCTGGTTTCTAGCTATACACAGGTTATCGGACTGGTTTTGCCAGATGACTCGGATGTTTTCTATCAAAACCCCTTCTTCCCTACTGCCTTACGAGGAATTTCTCAAGTTGCGGCAGATCATAATTATGCCATCCAAATCTCCACAGGAAAGAATGAAGAACAACGTCTAGAAGCAATTTCTCAGATGGTCTACGGCAAACGAGTGGACGGCCTTATCTTCCTCTATTCCAAGCCCGACGATCCATTGGTACAATTGGCTATCCAACACAAATTCCCCTTCCTCATTCTTGGTAAGGCGGATTCTCCATTCATATCACTAGTTGATAATGATAATATCCAGGCCGGCTTTGAAGCTACCAACTACTTCATCAATAAAGGTTACAAAAACATTGCCTTCGTCGCTGGTAACAAAGAGTTGGTCGTATCTCAAGACCGTTATACTGGTTACAAGAACGCCCTTAAATCGCACAATATTCCCCTGGATGAAAACAAGGTCAAGTTTGTGTCTGGCTTCCTTCTCGAAGACAGTGCCTACAAAATTTCTAAGAAATTACTCAAACAAGACCTGGATGCAATCGTCACAACCGACACTTCCGTTGCCGAAGGTGTTGTCAAATATCTCAACGAAGTCGGAGTAAAACTTCCTATCATTTCTTTTGACTCCGTCAAGCCAAAACTAGATATTGAAGCCTACGTTGACGTCCACGCTATTAAGCTAGGACGCGTCGCATTCAATACTCTGCACCAAATCATCAATGACAACAAGGAAGACAAGCAAGTCTGCTACCGACGTGTCATTCCACATACCATCACCGAACTCTAACTTAGAAAGGAGCCTTTTGGCTCATGGCATTACGACAATTCCAAGCATTCCTTGATGATGTAGCAACTATTCGCTTGGTCATGGAAAAACGATTCGACTCCGAACATATGAGCTTCTCACTCGAATCAAATGATGCTACGTCTCAACTTTTTATCCATTCCTGTCTAGAAGTAGACAATCTCGTTATCTATTATCTAACCAGCCTCCATGCATTGACATTGGACAAGGACTATACCATCTACGACCAGGATCGTAATAAAGCTGAACTCGGCTATGGTCATATCGTTCGCTCTACACTTTTTGAACAAAGTTATACATACAATGGGCAAGACTTGGGAGCAACCTATCGACCAGAGGCAACAACCTTTAAGTTATGGGCACCTATTTCTAAGCAAGTTTTTCTTGTTCTAGAAGGAAACCCACATGCAATGACTAAGGGAGCAAAAGGAGTTTGGGAAATTACTGTTGAAGGAGACCTAGAAGCGCACAGCTATCACTATCTCCACAAAGTAAACGGTGAATGGATTTCCGTTCACGATCCCTACGCCCTGTCTTCCACAGCCAACTCAGGTGACAGCTACGTTATCAATCCAGATAAACTTCATAAAATTCGTCGTGCTAAGACCCAACGACCTATTTCTCAGGCCATTATCTATGAAATGAGCGTCCGTGATTTCTCATGGCAAAAAGAAGCTGGTTTCAAGCATCGCAGTCAATTTCTCGGATTGACAGAGTCTCCTACCATGGATGGAATGAAGCTAGGAATGGATTACATCAGAGAACTAGGCGTTACCCATATTCAATTATTGCCTGTTTATGATTTTGGCAGTGTGGATGAAAATAAACCCCAAGCTGTTTACAACTGGGGCTACGATCCTATGCAATACAATCTGCCAGAAGGTTCCTATTCTAGCCAACCAAACGATCCTTACGCACGTATTCTAGAGCTACAAGAAGCTATCCAGGCCTACCATGATGCAGATATTTCAGTTATTATGGACGTTGTTTACAACCACGTCTATCATGCTGAAAAGTACGCATTTGAGCTCATCGTTCCAGGCTACTTCTATCGCTATGATGACCACGGCATGCGAACAGACGGGACATTCTGCGGTAACGACGTTGCCAGCGAGCGCAGTATGGTCCGCAACTACATCAAACAATCCCTTCGCCAATGGCTAGAACTCTATGGTTTTGATGGCTTTCGTTTCGACCTTATGGGTATTTTAGATAGCGAAACAATCAACCAGATTCAAACTGAATTATCTGCCATTCACCCAAATGTCTACCTCTATGGTGAAGGATGGAAAATGGCAACAGGCCTCGAATTTGAAAAGCTGGCTCACCAGTACAATGCAGAGCAGTTACCTGAAATCAGCTTCTTCAATGACGATTACCGTGATACCTTTAAGAAACTCTTGCTCAATCCAAGCCGTCTAGTAGATAAGCAATTGCACGAAAAGGTACAACATCTCCTAACTGGTAGCCGATTAAGCCATTTCTTAACGCCTCAACAGTCCCTCAACTACATCGAATGCCATGATAATGCTACAGCATTTGACTATTTCCATATTGAGAATCCAAACTGGACACCTCAACAGCAGAAACGTGCTGCTAGCTTTGGACTTCAACTGATTTTGATTTCTCAGGGTATGGCCTTCATTCACAGCGGGCAGGAATTTTTCCGTACAAAAGATGAATTAGATAATACTTACAATGTCCCTGACCTTATCAACCGTCTGGACTGGACACGAGCTATTCGTTATAAGGAACATATCGAGTTCATTCAGGAATTAATTACCTTCCGCAAAAATAATCCAATACTCAGCCAGGATAACTACGAAAGTATCCAAGAAACTTGTGATTTCTACTGGTTAACTGAATATGTTCTTCGCTATCAAGTAACAAGTGAAGAAAAGACCATTCAATTTATCATCAACTTTGCGGATAGCGACTTTACCTATGAACGTGAAAAAGATAAGGCAGTTCTCTACAACTATCCTCCAGTCGAAGAGCGTGATCAGCAAGAAATCACGATTGCAGGACAGAGTATTTGCATTTTAGAAGACAAATAGGACTTTAGACCGATGAAACACGATATAGTCTGAGGTATACTATAGTCAATCCTAAATATTTTTCATAATCTCCTTAAAACTCACTGGTCACTCTGGTGAGTTTTTTTGTGTGACCAAAAAACAACCCAGCATAAAGCTGAGTTGAGGCTCTTTACATCAATTCCATTATCTTCCGACCAATGCGTTCAATGTCATTCTGCATCCCTCTGAGTTCAAAGGTGTCTATAACAGGAAAATTAAATCGCTCAGCATATTGCTTGGCAGTCAGACAATATTGGTTGTTAAAATTGCGGTTGCCAGAGCCAACGACACCCAGACAGAGCTCTGCATTGGTCCCCAAAGCGATAAAATCTCCGAGAGGATTGGTCAAAATCTCCACATCTCCGTTATCGACACCATTTCCGCCCTCCAGATAGGTAGGAAGAAAGGCGACAAAGGGAGCATCTAGCTGATAGAAAGGAATATCCTGCTTGACCAAATCTTTAACATGGACCAGTTCAATCTCCCAGTCAGTTTGAAATTGGAAAAAAGACTTTAGACGTTTCACAAAACTCTCTGTATTGCCACTCAAACTGATGTAAACCAAATATATTTTCTTCTTCATACATTTCCTCTTTATAATAAAAACACTACATGTAGACTGTAAATACTATTTTACTCCTACATGTAGTGTTTGTCAATCAGTCACTTTCCACAAACCGACCAATAATATTGACGTTGTCAGCTACAGATACAAAGGCTTGAGGATCTGCTTTTTTCATAATTTGCTTAAATTCACTAAACTCCGCACGTGTGATAATGGTAATCAGAACCGTTTTTTGCTCATGATTATACGCCCCTTCGGCACCATTGATAATGGTTACACCGCGATTTAGCTTTTTATGGATTTTTTTGATAACTCGTTCTGGTTGATTGGTAATAATCATAGCCTGCATCCGCTTTTGCTTGACATAGATTGCATCCGTCATGCGGCTGGAGATAAACAGCGCAACCATTGAATACAGGGCATATTGCCAGCCAAAGGTCATCCCTGCAATCAACATAATCATAATGTTGACAATTAAGGAAATGGAGCCAACTTGACGTCCCGTCTTCTTGCGAATAATAATAGAGACAATATCAGTACCACCACTAGATACATTGTTCCTAAGCGCAAATCCAATCCCAGTTCCCAGCATGAGACCGCCAAAAATAGCATTGACTAAAGGGTCTGTCGTCAGGGTAACTGGCGGCATAAATTGGATAAAGAAAGAACTGAAGGATACCGTAATAAAGGTAAAGATAGTAAATTTATAACCAATTTTATACCAAGCTAAGATAAGCAAGGGGATGTTCAGACCGTAATAGACCACCGCAATCGGTACATTCCAACCAGCGTAAGAAGCTGCCAGAGCAGAGACAATCTGGGCAAGACCAGTAACTCCAGACGAATAAACATTCCCTGGTCTAAAGAAAAAATTCACCGCAATACTAGATAGGAGTCCATAAATAATGGACCCCGATATCCGTTCAGCATATTTTTCCTGAGAAATTCCCAAAATGACCGACCAAAACTTATTCTTTCTGGCCTTTCTTAAGAAGCGTACACGCTGTTTTCTGAAAAATTTATTCATTTTCAAGTGTAATGTCTAGAGCCAATTCCTCTAATTGAGCTGATGCAACTGTACTTGGCGCCTGGGTCATTGGATCAGATGCCTTGTTATTCTTCGGAAAGGCGATAACTTCACGAATGTTATCCTCACCAGCCAATAACATGACAAAGCGGTCCAAACCGATAGCCAATCCACCGTGTGGTGGGAAGCCGTAGTCCATAGCTTCTAGCAAGAAACCAAACTGCTCATGCGCATCTTCAGCAGAGAAGCCAAGCGCCTTGAACATCCGTTCTTGCATGTCTTTTTGGTTGATACGAAGACTACCGCCACCCAATTCATAACCATTCAAAACAATATCGTAGGCAACTGCACGCACCTGCGCCAAATCACCATCCAAATGATGAGCTGTTTCTTCCGTCGGCAAGGTGAATGGGTGGTGGGCACTCATGTAGCGACCTTCCTCTTCAGACCACTCAAACATTGGCCAGTCTACAATCCAGAGGAAGTTGAACTTGCTTTCGTCAATCAAGCCTTGCTCTTTTGCCAAGCGGTTCCGTAAAGCTCCCAGGGTATTATTGGCAACTTCCAATTCATCTGCTACAAAGAGGACCAGGTCCTTGTCTTCAAGTTGTAAACTTGCTGTCAAGTTTTCTGTAATACCCGTCAAGAACTTAGCAACTGGGCCCGCTAATTCTCCCTTATCAACTTTAACCCAGGCAAGGCCCTTGGCACCAAATTGTTTAGCGTATTCTGTTAATTTATCAATATCTTTACGTGAGTAGCTATCCGCCGCACCCTTGACCACAATAGCCTTTACAACAGGTGCTTCTGAGAAGACTTTGAAGTCAACTTCCTTGACAGTATCTGTCAAGTCTTGCAAGAGCATGTCAAAACGAGTATCTGGCTTGTCTGAACCATAGAAATTCATCGCATTGTCATAGGACATACGAGGGAATGGCAAGGTTACATCGATTCCTTTGGTATCTTTCAAGACCTTAGCAATCAAGCCTTCTACGATGTCTTGGATTTCAACTTCATTCAAGAATGAGGTTTCCAAGTCCACCTGTGTAAACTCAGGTTGACGATCCCCACGCAAATCTTCATCACGGAAACACTTAACGATTTGGTAATAACGGTCGAAACCAGCATTCATTAAAAGCTGCTTAGTAATCTGTGGACTTTGTGGCAAAGCATAGAAATGACCTTTGGACACACGAGATGGTACCAAGTAGTCGCGCGCACCTTCTGGTGTTGACTTGGTCAACATTGGTGTTTCCACATCGATAAATTCCAAGTCATCCAGATAATTGCGAATGCTGTGGGTTACAGCCGCACGTAATTTGAAGTTGTTGAGCATTTCTGGACGGCGAAGATCCAAATAACGGTAACGAAGACGAGTGTCATCGCTGGCTTCAATGCCATCCTTGATTTCAAACGGAGTTGTCTTAGCCGTGTTCAACACTGTCAAGCTGGTTACTTGCAGTTCAACAGCTCCTGTCGGGATATTGTCGTTAGCTTGCTCACGCTCCACAACCGTTCCTGTTACCTCGATAACAAACTCGGAACGAAGACTCTCCGCTTTTGCCATCACTTCAGCTTCAACTGACTCAGGGTTAATCACCAATTGCATAATGCCTTCACGGTCACGCAAGTCAATGAAAATCAGGCCACCTAAGTCACGACGGCGGCCAACCCAACCTTTCAAAGTAATTTCCTGACCGACATGTTCCTTACGAACACGTCCAGCATACATAGAACGTTTCATATTCTTCCTCTTTTACTGATTTTATACTTATTCATTCTACCATAAAATGGCTGATTTTTGGGGGAAATTGCCGAGAAAAATCGAAAAACCAGCCTTAAAGGACTGGTTTACTATATAACATATCTAAATGCGGAATATCATCCTCTAGATAGACTTCTGAAACTGCCTCAAAACCTAGCGAGCCATAGAACTTTGCTAAATGGGCTTGGGCACCGATCTTAATCTGACTTTCTTTCCATTCATTTGTAATGTAATGGATAGCTTGCTCCATCATTGGCCGACCCAATCCTTTACCACGATGGCTTGGCTTGATGACCACACGACCGATGGAAACTTCATCATAACTTATACCAGCCGGCAGTATTCTCAAATAAGCCACTAACTCCCCATTGTCTGTTCCTAAAAGATGAAGACAACTTGGATCTTTTCCATCTATTTCTGGATAGGGACAGGCTTGTTCAAGCAAAAATTAAGTCTTTTAGTTTACTTTTAGTACGAGGCAACGAGCTGCAAGCTGCTTGTACAGTCGAGTGACTGTACAAGGTTGGATATAGCACTTGCGAAGCAAGTTACTTCTACAAAGTACGGTAAAGTAAGTTCAAACACTCCAGTGGAGTGTTTGAAGTTGGAAATAAGGAAACGGAGTTTCCTCGTCCGTCGAAGTAATAAAAGAAAAACTAAATGACTGATACATCGGGCCGAAGTGTCAAGATGTTGTAAAGTTCCTGTAAACTAAGTTGTTCAAATGTTTTTATTTCCCACTTCATACATTCCTCCTAGGGCAGAATGTTCCCTGCACTTCTGTAAATCTCATACCATTCTGGTCGAGTCAAGGTAATCTGGCTAGCCTGGGCAATCTTTGTCAGGCGATCTGGATTCATAGAACCTACAATCGTTTGAATCTTTGCTGGATGACGTAATATCCAAGCTACGACAATGGTTTCATGTGAAACATGGTATCGCTCTGCTATTTCCCCAATAGTTTGATTTAAAAGAGCATAGTCAGGATGGTTGGCAAAAATACCTCGTTGCAAATCAATCAAGAAAGGAGACCAGGCTTGGATAGTGATTTTTTTTAGCTGGCAATAATCAATCAGTCCACCATCACGCATAGTCGCAGGATCATCTTTCATATTGACATGTAATCCAGCATCAATCAAAGGCGTGTGAGCAGGAGATAGCTGCAATTGATTAACTGCAAGCGGTTGATCGAGATAGGATTGTAATAACTCCATTTGGTAAATGTTTTGGTTGCTGACGCCAAAATGATGAACTTTCCCTGCTTTTTTCAAAAGATAAAAGGCTTCTGCCACTTCCTCTGCCTCCATTAGAGCATCCGGACGGTGTAAGGCGAGAACATCTAGATATTCTGTATCCAAGCGCTTGAGAATACCATCCACAGATTCCAAAATATACTCTTTTGAAAAATCAAAATAGCCCTTACGAATACCGCATTTTGATTGAAGAACGATTTCCTCTCGTTTGATTCCTGCCAATTTTGCCCCCTGAGCAAAACGGATTTCTGACTGACCACCGCCATAAATATCCGCATGATCAAAAAAGTTAATTCCCTGTCCAACCACTGTATCTAACACTTTAGCAGTTTCCTGCTCTGTCAGACTAGCCATTCGCATACAACCTAGACCAATTCGTGAAACTTCTAATCCTGTTTGTCCTAATCTTTGCATTTATCTTCTCCTTTGTAAACGCTTTTCATATTCCTTATTATAACAGAAAAACCCAGCCGAAACTGAGTTTTAGTTAAAACCATAAATTCTTTTCGCGATTTTATAGACGGCATTGGAAATTTTTCGACCTGGATAACCGTAAAGGTTGGTTAATTGCCCAAGTAACCCTTTTCGAACGATTTTAAATAGAGCTGGATTATTATCCCGAATATAGTGCCAGAGTTCCTGCTTTTTCAACATGTGTTCAGCTGTTCCAGCACGATTGAGAAGGGCACAGGAGATAATGGTCGTAATCTCCACATGATTGAGCAGGTAACTTCGCAAATCAGGATTGTCAATCGCCTCCAAGTCTAAATTATCTACCAAGATTCGATTGACTTTTAACTGCTGGTCAATGCGCTTAATCATGACGGATTCATTGACAGACTGGTCATTTCGCCCAATAAAGTATCGATAAAAATCAACTGGAAGATAGTACATCGTTTTCACTGCTTGTAAGGGGGTAAATACGAAAATATTATCCACATAAAAAGTATGCTCTGGCAGAACGAGACCAACCTCACGCAATAAATCTGTCCTGTAAATCAAGGAATGCATCATCATGTATTGCCCCTTGGAAAAGGCACCTACATCCTCCCAACCGAAAATACGGTTCTCAGGTAGAGTGGATTGATAAGACATGGATTTTTTGCGAGATTGTCCCTCTTTTTCATAAACAAAGTTGGAGATAAAGGCATCAACTGGAGTATTTTCATCTTCCAAAGCCTGCAAACTCTCTAGGATCTTCAAATAGGCCCTGGTATCGACCCAATCATCTGAATCTACAACTTTAAAGTACTTCCCCTTGGCCTCACGTATCCCTGTATTAACAGCTCCGCCATGGCCCTTATTGTCCTGATAAATGGCACGTACGTTTGAAAATTGATTCTCTAGCCCCTCTGCGATTTCCTGAGTCCGATCGGTCGACCCGTCGTTAATAATCAGAATTTCAACCTTGTCACCGCCCATTACAAGGGAATGAACACAGTAATGAAGGTAGGCCTCCGAATTATAACTCGGAATAGCAATGCTTAGTAAGGTCATCTTTCTCTCCATTTGACACAATTTGTTACTATTTTATCATATTTTCAGGAAAGTTGCAGAGCACAATTATTTTCAAAAACAAACTTATTCACAAGCTGTGGATAAGTTGTGGATTTCTTTGTGTTTCTGTGGATAACTATTATCAGTTTTTGGTGGTAATTTCTAGTTTTTCCACATCTCGACTTTGGCTCCGTTTTATAATCACATCAAGATAATCAGCCAAGAAACTTCTCGGTGATGCTGCTTGCAAGGTCTGATAAGTCTGGCTTGGAAATACCTTCTCATCTAGCCAAGTCTGATCTAGTTTTTCTCCTGAAAAATAAGCACGGTTGGCCGGCATGATAAATTGTGAAATAGCATCTGCCGTCTCCCCATCATACCAACGCTCATCGTTTAACACATTGTGGACCATGATGTCACTGGTATTGTCAAAGACAATTTGTAAGTAGGTAACGTGATCCTGCAAATTTGGATCACTAGGTTGGTGCTTTTCTGTCCACGAAGCCATATCAAGTTGAGTTTTTTGATAGTGAATGCTTGTATCATCAAGGCTCAATTGACCGATAATAGCTGGATAAATAGAAAATGCTCCATTGACCACTTCAGTATAGTTAACTTGTCCCAAGTCTTCCTTAACAATATTCTGAGAATGAGTGTGCCCTGAAAAACCAAAATGAATCCCATACTGATCAAACAAAGTCTTCAAATCGGCAGCATTATCCAAAGTATAGCCTTTTGAGAGCATGGCATGCTGTTGCAAGACATTGTGATGGACAACAGGTATCAGGCTCACTCCAGCTTCCTTAGCTGACCTAAGCTGAACTTCTATCCATTCTAGGGTCTCTTTTTTGATACGTCCATTGGTTGGAGGAGCTCCTTTTCCGTAGCCGTCAGAGTAGATGTTGCTGTCTATCATCAGAAACCAAGCATTGGAAAATGGCTTGGCTAGATAGCTCAATGAGGCTTTGTCACGACTGCTGGCTTGTTGATAACCGTGATTGGCAAATAGCTCTGCAAATTGCTGAGCGGTGACCTGATCCGTCACTATCTGCTGGTCTCCCTTAAAAGCCCTAGCCCACCCACTGGCAATATCATGGTTGCCAGGAATCACCAAAACCTCCGTTCCTTTTTCTTCAATCCGGGTAAAATATTGCGCCAACTCAACCATGCTCTGCTTTTCTCCATTAAGAGTCAAATCTCCACTGACTAGTAACAAGGAAGGATGTTCACGCCCAACCTGCTCAACCAGAGCCTCCATTCGCTCTTTTCCATAACGTAAATCCTTACCAGCAGCTGTCTTTTCGATATAAGAAAATGCCTCTCCATCATCAAATAAATCCTGTGACAAATAATGCAAATCAGTGATAATCCAGATTTTATCCTGGTCTCTTAACTCAGCCTCGGCATAGGATTGCTGACGCTGGCCAGTAATAGCAGACCAAATCAAAACAATGACTGCAATAGCTCCTAACAATAATACTATTTTCTTCTTCATACCTTAAAAGTATATCATCTTAGAGATAGAGGGACAAGAAAAAGAAGCTCGACCTTCTTTCTGCCGAGCCTCTTATGTCTACAATTTATTTCTTAGCAAATCCTGCTGCTTGTTCACCAGCCTGACGACCAAATACGATGATATCTGCTACAGCATTACCACCAATACGGTTTTGACCATGAACACCACCAGTTACTTCACCAGCAGCATAAAGACCAGAAATTGCTGAACCGTCTGTTTTCAATACTTCAGTATTGGTATTGATTTTCACACCACCCATTGTATGGTGGACACCAGGTGCAACTTTAATGGCATGGTAAGAACCAGTGTTCAAAGCATGGTCCATACCTGATGTACGACCAAATGCCGCATCATTCTTATCTGCCACAGCCTTGTTCCAAGTATCAAGTGTTGTTTGAAGAGCATCCGCAGGTACACCAATTTCTTTAGCCAAATCCGCAAGAGTAGCACCCGTTTTTACAAGACCTTTTTCTTCATACTGAGCAATAGCCTTCACACGATCTTTCAAGGCATCATCAAAGATAACATAAGCGTAGTTTGGATCCAAACTATTGATAGCCGCAGAAACTTTATCACGAGTTTCCAATTCGTTAACAAAACGCTCACCTTTTGAGTTGACAAGGATAGCACCTTCGCCACGAACTGCTTCTGTAATCAAGTAAGAAGTTTCTTGCTCAACACTTGGGTGAATTTGGATTTGTTCCATATCAACAGTTGCTGCACCTTCTGATTCAGCAAGTGCAATACCGTCACCTGTTGAACCTTCTTGGTTGGTTGTAACATAACCTTTCAATGCTGGGTTTAATTTAGCAACCATTTCCAAATCTGCACCGAAACCACCAGTCGCCAATACAACTGCTTTAGCTGAGATTTTCTTAGTTTCACCAGCAATCTTCACTTCAACACCTGTCACAGCCCCATCCTTGTCTTGGAGTTTTGTAACATCTGCATTGACAAAAATTGGTACTTCACGTTCAACAAGATTGTGGTAAAGACCATTTACCAAGTAGCCACCGACAGCTGAACCATCTGCAGGACGGTGGGTACGTTTCTCGCTCATACCACCAGTTGTAGTTAGGTTGCTAAGAGTAATCCCCATTCCATCCAACCAGTCAATTGCACCAGCTGAGTTATCTACAAGGTAACGAAGTAATTCCGGATCATTTGTTCCTTTACCACCTTTAAGTGTTTCTTCATAGAATTTATCGTTTGAATCAGCAATACCTTCCGCTTCTTGGAATTTGGTTTGTGAAGCATTCATACCAGCTGATGATTTAGCCGTATTACCACCGATAACAGGCATTTTCTCTAACAAAACAACACTAGCACCAGCATCTTTAGCTGAGATAGCTGCCGACATACCTGCACCACCTGAACCAACAACGATAACATCGTAGCTATCTTTCAACTCAGATGGATCTGTATAAACTTTCTCAGATGCACCTGAAACAGCTTCTTCTGATGAAGAAGAGGTCGTAGATGATGAAGATGTAGCTGTCTTTTCAGACTTGCCTCCACATGCCACTAAAAACACAACAGCAAGTAGACTCAATAATAAGCCTAACCAAGCTTTCTTTTTCATGATAAACCTCCAATTTTTATCTGATATTAGTATTATACAAGATTGTGAAATGTTTTTCAATCTGTTTTGAAACATTTTTCACAATAATATAAATGCATAGAATTCAAATCATACATTAATAAAAATTATTTACCACCCTTGAAGAGCTAAAAAGCTTGCTATTTCGGAAATTGTTGCCTGACTCCCTTTACGAAGTATTCCAGATAATTTACCCGATTTATAATAGGTTAAGCTAGGAACCGTAGCAAGACCTTGACTCTGTCGAAATTATTGTATTTTTCCATTCGGATCCGACTCGCTATCCAAATAGTAGATAGTCGCACGTGATCGCTCTACTGCCTCTGTTAATTTCGGAGCAAAATCACGACAATAAGGGCATGTCTCACGACCTATGTATAATATAAATTCTTCCTCATCTTGGACCTTTTGCTCCACTTCGTCTATCGAAATAGCCTGGTAACTCTTTACAGCCTTCACATAGTCTGATTCATTTGGCGTAGCCGCTGATTGAGATAGAAAGAAGGCCCCACCTACGACCAAAATAGCTATTAGCACTAGCAAAAAATACTTACGCCACATAATCCCTCCTAAAATACAGACAAAAAGCCCTTGTAAATAGGGCTTTTAAAATATCAATACAAATCTTAGAGCATTTTGTTGTAGAATTCTACGACAAGAGCTTCGTTGATTTCTGGGTTAATTTCGTCGCGTTCTGGCAAGCGAGTCAATGAACCTTCAAGCTTTTCAGCATCGAATGATACGAAAGCTGGACGGCCAAGAGTTGCTTCAACAGCTTCAAGGATAGCTGGAACTTTGATTGACTTCTCACGAACTGAGATAACTTGACCAACTTCAACGCGGTATGAAGGAATATCAACGCGTTTGCCGTCAACAAGGATATGACCGTGGTTTACGAATTGACGTGCTTGACGACGAGTAGTTGCCAAACCAAGACGGTAAACGACGTTGTCCAAACGACGCTCCAAAAGAAGCATGAAGTTGAAACCAAGAGTACCTTGTTTGATTTTAGTAGCTTGTACGAACAAGTTACGGAATTGTTTTTCACCCAAACCGTAAGAGAAACGCAATTTTTGTTTCTCAGCCAATTGCAAACCGTATTCTGACAATTTAGAACGGTTGTTTGGTCCGTGTTGACCTGGTACGTAGTTACGACGTGCCAATTCTTTACCTGTACCTGTCAATGACAAGCCAAGACGACGAGCTTGTTTCCAAGATGGTCCTGTATAACGTGACATAGTTATGTCCTCCTAAAATAAAAATTTCCGTCATTTCGTTTCTCTTTTATTACGTCGTTAAGTCGGTTTGGCATACCTCAGTATAGCCTGCACCTCCTTGCCTAGTACTAAAAGGAAACAAAAAAGACTTATTTGTAGGAAATAACGTTTTAAGCAAACCTGATTCGTGCAGGAGGCCTTCATCGAAACAGCAACGATTACTCTTCTTGCTGACCTTCTGTTGACGAGCTTCATTTTGCCCTGCTGTTATTTCACACAAATGTTAGTATAGCACAAAAAAAAGGCTCTGTAAAGCCTTTTTCATCGTTCTTATTGCATTTCTTCCAATAATTCAACCAGCTTATCCTTTTGAACCTGTCCTGCAAAAGAAACCTTGAGGGTTCCATCACTATTGATAAGGATATGTGTCGGAAAAGCAGCAATACCAAAATGTGTCATCGCCTGAACTTTGGTATCAAATAAGACTGGATAGGTCGCTCCTAGCTCACTAGCCTTCTCCAAGATCTCATCCTTGCTCACATCCGCAGGATTGGTATTCGCAAACTCAGCATCCTTAGGTGACGTGATAGACAAGAAAACATAATCTTCCTTATCCTTATACTCTTGATAGACCTCCTCCAATTCTGGGATTTCTCTCTGACAAGGACCACACCAGGTCGCCCAAACATTGATATAAATCTTTTTCCCCTTGTAATCCGCCAGATTGACATCATTTCCATCCTTATCCTTTAGGGAAAAATCTAGCGTGACTGGTTGATTTGCCTGTAAAGTCGACTCAGTAGAAGATGGACCGACCAATGGTAAAAGAGAGCAAGCAGTCAAAATAAAACAAGAAGCAAGTAAGCAAACAGCAATTGATACCAACTTTTTCATAAATAAATCCTTTCTATCCTACTGGAAAAAACGCACAAGATGTTGGAAGAAACCTGTTAAAATACTCAAGCCTATCAAGAGCAATAAATAGCCTGAAATACGCTTGGTCCAAGCCAAATAGTGCCGATTGTTCTTGAAGAAAGCCAACATTTTCTGAGAAAAGAAGGCAACCAAAATAAAGGGAAGAATAAAGCCAAGACAATAGACCAACAGCAAGATACCGCTCAACCAACCCTGCTGACTGCTAGCATAAATAAAAACAGATGCCAGAATAGGTCCTATACATGGAGTCCAAGAAAAACTAAAGGTAAAACCCATCAGGAAAGCTAGAAATGGAGTGACCTGTTTTCCTGCTTGGTACACCTTATTTTTAGCAGAAAATTCACGCTCTAACATGGGAATATTGAACCAACCCAACTGCAAAATTCCCATCAGAACAATCAATAGACCACTGATAATCTGCAAGACTTGAGCATTTGCTTGTAAGACCCTGCTCAGCAAACTAGAGGCAAATCCCAATAAGAAGAAGGTCAGAGCAATCCCAACTACAAAGCTCAGCGTATTGACAAGGACCTTCTTCTCTCCCTCTTTCCCTTCAGCTCCACCTGCCAACAAACCAATGTAGATAGGGAGAATTGGCAGAACACAGGGTGATAAGAAAGACAAGAGCCCTTCTGCAAACAGAGCCAGAACTGTAAACCATTGAAATTCCATATAAACTCCTTTCTATCTAGCTCAAAAGACAGCATTGAAAACGTTTTTATGTACTAATATTGTAACACACCGCTTTACCTTAGTCAATATATCGTTTTGTTATAGTCGAATGAATTAGCTTTCAGACAAGGAACTGAGGTGCAGGTTGCTAGAACAGCCTAGAGGCTGTTCTAGGTTGGAAATAAGACTTGCGATGTAAGTCACTTTCGTTGAGTACGGCAAGCCGAAAGTGACGATGTATCAAAGTTAATTCAAATGACTATAAATCATACAAAAAAGCCTGCAATCACAGGCTTCCATTCCTAATCCAAATAATGAATCAAAATCTTTTCTGTCAAAATGTCTGAGTAAGTATAAGATTCCACAAAGGTATTGTTTGGATCTTCAAATTCAACAATAAACAAAGACTGATAAACTTCCACAATACGCCCCTGCTTATTCTTCTCACGCTTACGACCATTTTCAAGGGTCAATTCCACAATCTGCCCCTCATGCTCTTTAATATCCTGCTTGATCTGCTTCATTTTAGCAACATCTGTAAATGCATCACTCATTCTTTATCCATCCTCTCTCTTGGAAATACTTGCAAATTTATTGTATTCTTTTTGGAACATAAGCTCCACGGTACCACGCGCACCGGAACGGTTTTTCTCGATGATGACTTCAACCGTATTGTTTGGAATGCCACCATCCTCTTGCTCACCGCGCTCATAATAATCATCACGATACAAGAAGGCAACGATATCCGCATCCTGCTCGATAGATCCCGATTCACGAATATCAGACAGAACAGGTCGCTTATCCTGACGTTGCTCCACACCACGCGACAACTGACTGAGGGCGATAACAGGAACTTTCAATTCCTTGGCCAAAATCTTCAACTGACGGGAAATCTCAGAAACCTCTTGTTGTCGGTTTTCCCGACCTGTTCCCGTAATCAATTGAAGATAGTCAATCAAGATCAAGCCCAGATTGCCCGTTTCCTGAGCCAACTTGCGTGACCGCGAACGAATCTCCGTAATCTTGATACCTGGTGTATCATCAATGTAAATGCTAGCCCGTGCCAAATTAGCCTGAGCCACCATATACTTATTCCACTCTTCCTGCGTCAAATGACCCGTACGAATGGAACGCGAATTGATAACCCCCTCAGAAGCGAGCATACGGTCCACCAAGCTCTCCGCACCCATCTCCAAAGAAAAGATGGCAACGGTCAAACCTAATTTTGTACCAATATTCTGAGCAATATTGAGAGCGAAGGCCGTCTTACCAACCGCAGGACGAGCCGCAAGAATAATCAACTCTTCCTCATGCAGACCCGTTGTCATAGCATCAAGAGCAGGATAACCAGTTGCAATCCCTGTAATATCCGACGTCTGCTTAGCACGAGTTTCAAGGTTGTCAAAGTTGATATTCAAGACATCATCAATCCGCTTGAAACCACTTCGACTGGCTCCCTCACTGACATCAATCAAAGCTTTTTCAGCATTGGCAATAATGTCATCTGAACCATCCGCACCCTCATAAGCCTGATTAACTGCATCCGTCAAACGGGCAATCAGTTTACGGAGATTAGACTTTTCAGCAACAATCTTGGCATAGAATTCCGCATTGGCTGCCGTCGGCACGGAACTAATGATTTCAGCCAAATAGGCCAAACCACCGATATTTTCCAAATCACCATGGTTCACTAAATAGTTGCGCATGGTAGTCGCATCAATTGCCTCATTTCTATCAGAAAGAGCAATCATAGCATTAAAAATTAGCTTATGAGCATGTTTGAAAAAATCCTCTGCCTCGATATATTCACGAACAAAGACCAACTTGCCTTCATCAAGGAAAATAGCTCCCAAGACCGACTGTTCAGCCAGAATATCCTGCGGTTGCACCCGCAATTCATCTAAGTCTGCCAAGATTTCACCTCCTCACTGATAATGATAACTCTTCTAAGCTTCTTTAATGCTCAAATTGATAACACCTGTCACATCTTGATAGATTTTGACAGGAACATCAATCAAACCAAGGGCGCGAATTGGGTGGTCTAATTGGATATGACGTTTGTCAATCTTAATACCAAATTGTTTTTCCAATTCTTCAGCAATTTTCTTGCTGGTAATAGAACCAAAGGTACGACCATCTGGACCAACTTTTTCGACAAATTTCACTAAAGTAGCTTCCTCAGCCAACTTAGCCTTGATAGCCTCTGCTTCTGCAATCATCTCTGCATGAGCCTTTTCCTTAGATTTTTCCTGACCACGAAGGGCGCTAATCGCTTGGTTTGTTGCTTCCTTAGCCAAATTTTTCTTGATCAAGAAGTTTTGGGCATAACCTGTTGGAACTTCCTTAATCTCACCCTTTTTACCTTGACCTTTAACATCTGCTAAAAAGATTACTTTCATATCTGTTCTCCTAATTTCCATTTATTTCTTCGCGGATTTTATCCGTCAACTTTTCACATACTTCTGCGATTGTCTGGTCATATACCTGAGCGGCAGCTAGGTTAAAGTGGCCACCTCCACCCATTTCTTCCATAATGCGTTGAACATTGATTTTACTATGACTCCTTGCAGAAATAGATACATACCCTTTGGTATTTCTTGTTACAACGAATACCGCCTCAATTCCTGCCATGTCCAATATTGTATTTGCAGCCTTGCTCGGAATAATATTATCGTATTCTTTAGTATCATCTGCACACGCAATAACAACATTGGACTCAATTCTCTGCCCACTTAAAATCAGTTCATTGATTTGACGATATTCCTCAAAATCTGTCGCAGCAATCTGCTGGATTTCCAAGCTATCGCTACCACGAGTCCGCAAGTAACTAGCCACATCAAAAGTACGACTAGTCACACGAGAGGTGAAATTTTTTGTATCAAGCATAACCCCAGCCATCAATAAACTAGATTGAATGCGATTAAGTTTATGGTGTTTGTCATTCTGGAACTGAATTAATTCCGTTACTAACTCACTCGCAGAACTAGCACCACTCTCTATATAAGTCAAAACTGCATTATTTGGAAAATCTGTATCGCGACGATGATGATCAACCACCACAACCTGGGTAAATTGTTCATAGAAATCCTTATCCAAAGTCAAGCCAATCTTTGAATGATCTACCATGATTAACAACGACTGGAAAGTGACCATCTTCATGGCTTCCTCAACCGTTAGCAAATTAGAACAATTTTCATCACTCAACTTCTTGATAGCACGTGCAATATCTGGTGCCATTTCATCTGGATTATACACCGTATAGGCATTGTTCATAATATTTTGAGCAAAGTACTGCATACCGACCGCGGATCCAAGCGCGTCCATATCTAAATTACGATGTCCCACCACAAAAACAGCATCAACCGATTTGAGCTTATCTGATACAGCAGACATCATAGCACGAGTCCGCGTACGTGTTCGTTTAACGGAAGAAGCCGAGCCACCGCCAAAGAAAAGTGGCTGTTTACTCTCATCATTTTCCTTGACCACAACCTGGTCTCCACCACGAACCTCAGCCATATTGAGATTTTGGAGCGCAACCTGTCCGATTTGGTGATGATTTTCATTACCATACGCCAATCCCATACTCAAAGTCAAACCTAAATCTAACTTTTTAGCCTCCTCGCGGAACTTATCAATAACTGAAAACTTATTCTCTATCAATTTTTCCAACACAGCATAATCTGTAAAGAAATAGAATCGATCCATTGTGCCGCGTCGATAGTAGATTCCGTAATCATGGCAAAATTCCGAAACAAATTGAGCCAAGAAGGAATTGACTTGGCTAATCTGTGAATCAGATACCGTGTCCTCGAGTTCATCATAATTATCAACTGAAATAATCCCTATAACAGGACGGCTTCCGATCAAACTATTTGTCGCTGAGTACTCTGATGAAGCATCAAAAAAGTAAAATAACCCTTGATCAAAATCAACGTTAACAGCGTATCTCTTGCCTGAAAAGTTTGCATAAATTCGCTCCTCATCCAGACCAACGTCAATAATTTCACGTAGTTTTTTTTGATCAAACTCACCATTTTCTTGAGCAAAAATCAGCTCAGCAAAGGGATTAAACCATTCTACCTGATTACTATCTGGTCGAACTTTGATAACTCCCACTGGCATTTTATCCAAGAGCATCATCAAACCAGAATTGGCCTGATTATTGAGATATTCAATCTGTTCTATCTCACTAAATTCATAAGAATGTTTTTGATAAATAAACAGCGCAATCAACACCAATAGGCTGATGAGTAGCGCAAAAACTGTACTGGCACCAATTGGAAAAAATCGGTGGACAAGAGCCACCAACCCAAATAAAATGACACCTATCATGACAAAGTGAATTGTCGAAAATCGAAATCTTTTCATCACTAACCTCTGCCTGCCATTCTACCACAAATCACAAGAAATTGCTAGTTTTCGCTAGCACGCATAAGAAAAGAACAGCCTTAGTGACTGTCCTTTGATTTGTTTTTAGAAATGGAACGACTACGTCCTTCCAGATAAACCATGAGAATGGATATATCCGCTGGATTGACACCGGAAATCCGACTAGCCTGGCCAATGGTTTCTGGTGAAATTAGCTTGAATTTCTGACGAGCCTCGGTCGCAATGGAGTCAATATCATCCCAGTCAATGCCTGCTGGAATGCGTTTTTCTTCCATACGTTTCATCTTCTCCACCTGATCCAAGGCCTTGGCAATGTAGCCCTCGTACTTGACTTCTGTTTCAATCAATTCAATGGTCTTGGCGTCCAAATCCTCTGCCGCAGGACCGATAAAGGCTACCGCATCTGCGTAAGTCACATCTGGACGACGCATAAATTCCTTGGCAGTCAGAGCGTCTGTCAAGGGCTTGAAGCCCATGGCTACGACTTTTTCGTTGGTTTCCTTGATTGGCTTGAGTTTGATAGACTCCAAACGCTTCATTTCATTGTCAAATTGATTTTTATGGATTTGGAAGACCTGCCAGCGTTCATCATCTACCAAGCCAACCTGACGACCAATCTCCGTCAGTCGCATATCGGCATTATCATGACGCAAAATCAAGCGGTACTCTGCCCGACTGGTCAAGAGACGATAAGGTTCCACCGTTCCCTTGGTTACCAAGTCATCAATCATAACACCAATGTAGCCGTCGCTTCGTTTCAAAATCAGCTCAGGCTTGCCCTGCACCTTGAGGGCTGCATTGATACCAGCAACGATTCCCTGACCAGCTGCTTCTTCATAGCCTGATGTTCCGTTGGTCTGACCTGCTGTAAAGAGCCCTGAAATCTTCTTGGTTTCAAGCGTCGCCCGCAACTGATGAGGCATAACCATATCGTACTCAATGGCGTAACCTGTCCGCATCATTTGGGCATTTTCCAAACCTTTAATGGAGTGGATCAAGTCCTGCTGCACATCTTCTGGCAGACTGGTTGACAGCCCTTGGACATAGATTTCGTCTGTATTGCGACCTTCTGGCTCTAGGAAAAGCTGGTGGCGTTCCTTATCCGCAAAACGAACAATCTTGTCCTCGATTGACGGACAATAACGGGGCCCAATCCCCTTGACAATTCCTGAAAACATAGGTGCTCGATGAAGATTGCTGTTGATAATCTCATGGCTGGTCGCGTTGGTATAGGTCAACCAGCAAGGAATCTGGTCCTGCAAATAGTCCTCGTCCTTGGACAAGAATGAAAAATGGTTTGGCTTTTCATCGCCTGGTTGAATCTCGGTTTCTTCGTAGTTAATGGTACGAGCATTGACACGCGGTGGTGTCCCTGTCTTGAAACGACCAATTTCAAGTCCCAATTCTTTCAGATTATCCGCCAGCGTGATAGAAGCTAGGCTATTGTTAGGACCTGACGAATACTTGAGATCACCGATGATAATCTCACCACGCAGAGCTGTACCCGTCGTCACCACAACTGCCTTGGCTGAGAATTTCTGGTTGGTAGCCGTACGGATACCGATCACCTTGCCCTCTTCCACCAAAATCTCATCAATCATGGTTTGACGCAGGGTCAGATTTTCCTGACGCTCCACCGTCCGCTTCATCTCTGCTGCATACTCTGCCTTATCTGCCTGAGCCCGCAAGGCACGAACAGCTGGACCCTTGCCCATATTGAGCATCTTCATTTGGATATAGGTCTTGTCAATGTTGCGACCCATTTCGCCACCCAGGGCATCGATTTCCCTTACCACAATCCCCTTGGCAGAGCCACCAATGGAGGGATTACAAGGCATAAAGGCCACCATATCCAAGTTAATAGTTGCAAGCAGGGTCTTACAACCCATCCGACTGGCTGCCAAGCCCGCTTCTACACCCGCATGTCCCGCACCAATCACGATGACATCATAGTTTTCTGCAAATGTGTGTGTCATGTTGTTTTCTCCTTCATGTTCATAATGTGTTTAACTTGTCCATTCCAAATTGGTAATTCCTGTGTCAGAAAAGCAGGCACGACATCAAGGTTTACAAGCTTGTCAAGTTCAATCCATTCACAAGCTTGTTTCAACTTACCTTCAATCATCTCCTTAGGCATTTCTCCAGTAGGTTCGACGATAAAATGAAACTCGATATTGTGAAAATCCATACCTTCCTGTGTAAACTGATTTTCAACGACAAAAGCTAGTTGGTTGACACGACTGTCAATCCCTAATTCTTCTTTGACTTCTCGAACAACCGCATCTTGTGCCGTTTCCTTGACTGCAATCGCACCGCCAATGGTATAATAACGGTCCTTATAATCTTTGGTCAGGAAAATTTTCCCATCCTTTATAATCAATGCAGTGGCACGGACACCGAAAATCTGGTTGTCAACTTTGGTTCTAAAATCCATTTATCCTTCTCTTTTCTAAAATTTCGTCCAGATATGGAACTAAGTTTTTCTTATTTTTATCGCTAGGGGCTAACCATAGAAAATCTGTATGTTCTTCTGGGTCAAGAAGAATGGTTTTTATCTGTTCTGTAAGTGTTCCTTCATAGACCAGCCTTGTAAACACCGTCTGTTTTTCTTCATCAAACTGACTATCTTCATGGATAATGATCAGATTTTCCTTTTCTATCGAAATACCTGTTTCTTCAAAACACTCTCTCACTGCAGCATCACGGGGTAACTCATTCTCCTCGACACGACCGCCTGGAATGTCCCAATATCGAGGAAAAACATTGGGTTTGCCACGCTTAATCTGCGAACGTTGAATAATCAAGTGGCTGTCTGCAACAGTGAGCAAGACATGGGCAATCAATTTAACAGGCATGGTTTCCTCCGCTACTTTAGTTGTCTTTGTTCATAAAATGCTTTAGTTGTCCGTCCCATTTGGCTAGCTCGGTCTTAAGAAAGGCTGGATTGAGATCCAGTTTCTCTAAGTTCGCAAAAGTAACCCATTCACACTGGCGAACAGAATTCCCTTCTTCCAGATTGGTAGCTGGATTAGACAGTGGGGTAACTATATAGAGAAATTCAATCTGATGATAGGATTTCTCCTGTAAGGTGAACTGATTTTCGACGATAAAAGCCAGTGGTCCAACCTCCACATCAATTCCGATTTCTTCTTTCATTTCTCGTTGCACAGCCTCTTCGGTTGTTTCGCCAAGCTGAATAGCTCCACCCAAAGTGTAGTATAGCCCTTCAGGCGACTTAACAAGATATAACTTCTCATCTTGTACCACCAAGCCCGTTGCACGAACACCGAAGATTTGATTGTCGTGTCTCGTTCTGAAATCCATCTTCTCTCCCCTATAGCAAAAAACAGCCAAAACTCTCGAAAACTGCAGGACAAAAAAGCCTACAATTCCCATGAGCTTTGACCATCATGATAATTGTTACTCTTATTCTATCAAAAGATTTGTAGAATTTCAAATCTGGTGTTACGTTAACGTTTCAATGTATTCTAAGCCCCAAGCCTCAACAGCATCCAGCACCGAACGAAATTTTTCGCCCATTTCAGTCAAGCTATACTCTACACGAGGGGGGACTTCTGCATAGACCGTGCGACTAATAATGCGATCCTCCTCCAATTGTCTAAGGTGCCTTGTTAACATGGTTTGAGTAATACCTGGAATCAGTCGCTGTAATTCATTGAAGCGTTTCGTTCCTGTACTGAGTTGGTAGATAATCACCAATCCCCACTTACCAGTCAAGACTTTTTGTGTTGTTGCAAAAGGGCAAATACCATATTCACTAACTTTTTTCAAAAAAATTCTCCTTTATTTATCACAATAGTATCACTTTTGATACTAACGAATGCAAAAGTACCTACTTGCATAATGGAATGCTTCAGCTATAATTGTACTATATCAAAAAAATTGGAGGACATCAAATGTCAACAAACTTGGAAATTTTTAATGCCTATAACAATGCTCTCATCGCTGGTGATTTTGCAGCTCTTTTTGAAACAATGGCTAATGACATTATCTGGCATCAACCCGGAAATCATTCAACATCTGGTGCTAAAATTGGTAAGGAAGTACTCGGAGCACATCTAGCAACTTTCGCCGAAAAAACAAATGGAACTTTCAAAGTAGTGACAAACTGGGTATCCGATAATGATACTCTTGTTGCCGCTAACGTAACATTCCTCGGTACTCGAACAGATGGTGAAGAACTAAACATGAATGGCATCGATCTTTTCCGTATGGAAGATGGCAAAATCAAGGAAGTTTGGCTCTTCTCAGCCGACCAAAAAGCCGAAGATACTTTCTGGGGATAAGATAAAAAGCTCAGCACGAGAGTGCTAAGCTTTTATTTTTGATTAAATATACTGACAAGCCTCTCCATCTTTATAGGCCATGTCGATCATGCCACCACCCAGACATTCTTGTCCATCGTAGAAAACAACGGCTTGTCCTGGCGTGATGGCTCGCTGTGGCTCTGCAAAGATAACTTCTGCCTTATCACCTTTCACCTTGACAGTCACTTGACTGTCTGGTTGACGGTAGCGGAACTTAGCTGTGCATTCTAGCGTGAATTCTTCAGGCATATCACGTGTAAAGTGTACTTGACTAGCCTGTAAAGAAGTTGACATCAAGGACTCATGGTAGAATCCTTGTCCGACATAGAGGATATTTTGAGACAGGTTTTTTCCGACAACAAACCAAGGCTCATTATCCCCACCGATTTGTCCTCCGATACCAAGCCCGCCCCGCTGACCAATCGTATAGTACATAAGACCAGTATGCTCTCCCATGTCACGACCGTCAACGGTCATCATCCGACCGGGCTGGGCTGGCAAATACTGCCCTAGAAATTCTTTGAAATTCTTCTCACCAATAAAGCAAATTCCTGTCGAGTCCTTCTTTTTAGCGGTCGCCAAGCCTGCTCGCTCTGCTATTTCCCTAACCTGTGGCTTTTGTAAATGGCCGAGCGGAAACATGGTTTTCTGCAACTGTTCCTGTGATAGCTGGCTGAGGAAATAGGTCTGGTCCTTGCCATTGTCTGCCCCACGTAGCATATGGACAGTGCCGTCCTCGTCGCGTGATACCTGAGCGTAGTGACCTGTCGCCACATAGTCCGCACCCAAGTTCATAGCGTAATCCAAGAAAGCCTTGAACTTGATTTCCTTATTACACATGACATCTGGATTGGGTGTGCGTCCTGCCCGATACTCTGCTAGGAAGTACTCAAATACGCGGTCCCAGTACTCTTTTTCAAAGTTGACAGAGTAGTAAGGAATGCCGATTTGGTCTGCCACTGCAGCCACATCCTTGTAATCTTCTGTTGCTGTACAGAAGCCATTTTCATCCGTGTCGTCCCAGTTTTTCATGAAGATGCCGATCACATCGTAGCCCTGCTCCTTGAGCAAGAGAGCCGTAACCGATGAATCTACACCGCCACTCATACCGACAACAACACGGGTTTTCGAATTGTCGATTGACATAATCTTCTCCCATCTTTTCGTAGAAATAACGATTTGAAGGTCGTATTCCAAAATTTTTTCAAAAAACGATTTGAAGGTCGATTTTGAACAACTTGTATTATACCACACATAAGGGAGAAGAAACAGGAATTTGGTATTGAAAACCCATTCATCTAGGCATATTCCCTAACTAGAAAATTTGGTATAATAAGGATAAGAAAAAAATACGAGGCAAATTATGAGCAACTTAAAATTTCAGTCTGTCTTTGATATTATCGGGCCTGTTATGATTGGTCCATCTTCTAGTCACACAGCTGGGGCGGTCCGCATTGGGAAAATTGTGTCTTCCATCTTTGGTGATGAACCAACCGAGGTCGAATTTCAACTTTACAACTCCTTTGCCAAGACCTATCGTGGTCACGGTACGGATGTAGCCTTAGTTGCAGGTATTCTGGGCATGGATACGGATGACCCCCGCATTCCTAACTCTCTTGATATTGCAAGAGAACGAGGCATTAAGGTTTACTGGCGTGTCAACAAGGACAGCAATACCCCACATCCCAATACCACCAGAATCATCATAAAAAACGATAAAAAATCCATCTCAGCCACAGGCGTTTCCATCGGCGGGGGAAACATTCAAGTAACAGAGCTCAACGGCTTCTCTGTCAATCTCAATATGAATACGCCGACTATTATCATCGTTCATCAGGATGTTCCAGGTATGATTGCCAAGGTGACCGATGTTCTTTCTAAGTATGACATCAATATCGCCCAAATGAACGTGACACGTGAACAAGCTGGCGAAAAAGCCATTATGATTATCGAAGTGGATGCTCGCCAGTGTGAAAATTCTATTGCAGAAATTGAAAAAATTCCCCACTTGCACAATGTTACCTTCTTCAACTAGAAAGAGAAAGACATGTTTTATACTATCGAAGAATTAGTTCAGCAAGCAGACAACTTTTCTGGTAATGTAGCTGAACTCATGATCGCTACTGAAATTGAATTGACCGGTCGTAGTCGCGAAGAAATATTGACAATTATGTCAAGAAACTTGACAGTTATGAAAGCCTCCATCGTGGATGGACTAACTGAAAGCAAATCCGTATCTGGTTTAACAGGAGGCGATGCTGCCAAGTTAGATGCCTATATGAAATCTGGTAAAACCCTGTCAGATTCCGCTGTCCTATCCGCCGCAAGAAATGCAATGGCTGTCAACGAATTGAATGCCAAAATGGGCTTAGTCTGTGCCACTCCCACTGCTGGATCTGCTGGCTGTCTACCAGCTGTGCTAGGAGTTGCTATTGAAAAGCTCAATTTGACAGAAGAACAGCAACTTGACTTCCTATTTACAGCTGGGGCCTTTGGTCTGGTCATTGCCAACAACGCCTCCATCTCAGGTGCAGAAGGAGGCTGTCAGGCAGAAGTCGGATCTGCCTCTGCTATGTCTGCCGCAGCCCTGACACTGGCAGCAGGTGGAACTCCCTACCAAGCCAGCCAAGCCATCTGCTTTGTCATAAAAAATATGCTGGGTCTGATTTGCGATCCCGTCGCTGGTCTGGTAGAAGTCCCTTGTGTCAAACGTAATGCAATGGGAGCAAGCTATGCCATGGTAGCTGCTGATATGGCACTGGCAGGAATTGAATCAAAAATTCCTGTAGATGAGGTTATCAATGCCATGTACCAAGTTGGCTCTACCCTACCAACTGCCTTCCGTGAAACTGCCGAAGGTGGCCTTGCAGCTACACCGACGGGTCGTCGCCTGGCTCAAGAAATTTTTGGGGAGGATTGACAATAATGTAAACCAAAAAGGACCCTAACGGTCCCTTTTCTTATTGTTTGGTGAAAGTGAGTTTATCTAGAGTTGTATCATTGGCATCAATTTCTGTCAAAGTAAGAGTTGGACCATTCAGGGAATATGTATCTGCTTCACCGTCAATATAGGCAAGTTTTTTATCTAAGTCAAAAATCACTTGTTCTATATCCTGGTCCCCATCATTGTCAACTTCTGTCAATGTAGCTTGATTTCCTTTTACAGTCAATGTGTAGGCATCATTGCCAGATGTAGCTGTATAAGTGCCATCTAATTCAGAAGTGTCAACTAACTTTACACCGTAACTTGTTGCTAGTTGACTAGCAGAAGTTGTATTTACTGATGAGGCTGATGATGCATTAGCTTGTGCTATTTCCTGTTGATTGTCATCATCATCTGCAATTCCAACTTGTCGCTCAATTTGATCTCCTAATGCCTCTAGTTTATTTTCATACACCTCTGCAGCGACAAAGCCAATCGTAGTAAGTGCCAAGGCACCAACTGACAATAAGATAATCGATTTCTTACTCATGCCTGTAACCTTCTGTTTGACTGATTCCCAGACACCTGTTTTCTTATTTTCTGCCACTTCAATAATTTCTTGTTGTTGATTGTTATTTTCCATTTTGTCCTCTTTTTAACTTGTTTTCTTCAGCTCTTGCTGATAAGTCTATTATAGAGGATAGTTTTTAACACTTTAGATAAACTTTCTAAACAAATTCTAAACACTTATAAATTAATCATTAAGACGATAGCCTGCTCCCCAGACAGTCTCAATCAAATCGGCTCCCAATTTATCTCGGAGCCGATTGACATGAACAGCAACTGTCGCACTATCTCCAACATAGTCATATCCCCAAATGGTTTCAAACAAGTGATCTTTAGAGAATACTCGGTTAGGGTGTTTTGCTAAATAAACCAGCAATTCAAATTCACGATTGGGCAATTTGATTTCCTGACCATCCAAAGTCACCTTCCAATTATCCAAGAAAATAGTCATATTCCCAACTGTTAATTCATTCTGATCATTATCCTTTTGAAAACGCTGGTAGCGAGCCAAATGAGCCTTTACACGCGCCACCAACTCCATAGGATCAAAAGGTTTGCTGATGTAATCATCCGCTCCCAAGCCTAGTCCTCTCACCACGTCCATGGTTTCTTGCTTGGATGTAACCATCAAAATAGGAAAGTCCACCTTATCCCGTAAATCACGACAAAGATCGTAGCCAGTTTTATTTGGGAGCATGACATCCAGCATTAAAAGAGCATAATCCTCTTTTTTGAGTTGGTCCTCTACAAGACCACCGTCATGTACCAAATCTACTTGGTAGCCCTGCATTTCCAGATAATCTCGCTCCAAATAAGCAATCTCTACATCGTCTTCTGCGATTAAAATCCGTGTCATTTCATATCCTTTCTAGGTAATCTGAAGATAAATCGAAGTCCTGGAGTTGCCTCAACAGACACTCGACCTCCTAAGCGTTCGATAATATTTTTTACAATGGCTAGACCTAGACCATGGCCTTCTACTTGCTGTCTGGTATCGTCTGCCCTGTAAAATTCTTCAAAAATCAAGTCAAATCTATTCTTTTCTACACCATTTCCGTTATCTGTAAAAGTCCAAACAACTTCTTGCTCCTGCATTTGTCCAGTAATACTGATTATCAAGGGCTTTACAGCGGCATATTTTCGTGCATTGTCCACCAGATTATCTAGAATTCTACGAAATTGAATTGGGTCAATCTCAACTGGTAATCCATCCGATACTTCCAAACTAAACCGAATGTCCTCATCTACTAATTCCTCAGTTTTCTCGCTTACATAGGACTGTAAAAAGATAGCCAAATCAAGCTTGACTTTATCAAACGGCATTTTATCTGTTTGTAATTGTGAAAAGGCAAATAATTTTTCCAGTAATTTCTCCATCACCTGAGATTTTTGATAGATAACAGTCAAATACTGATTACGTTTTTCATCCGTATTGGCAATACCATCCAAAATTCCCTTGGCATAACCTTTGATAGAAGTCAAGGGAGTCCGCAAATCATGCGAAATATCTGCGACCATCTGGGTTCGATTTTGTTCATACAGTCGATTTTTCTCACGGGCATCTAACAAAGAAGTCTGCATTTGATTGAACCCTTGGGTCAATTCTTCAAATTCCTTATCACCTTGATAGGTCAGAGGTACTGTATAATCTCCCTGCTGGATACGTTCTACACCGCTGTGCAATTCCTCCAGAGGACGCATGATAACCCCTAGGAGACGGCGAGTAAAGAAGAAGTTAAGCACCACTACGACCACGATACCTATTCCACCAACTAACAAAAGCTGTATCAGGAAGGCTTGAAATTCTTGGCTTTCTTGCTGGTCTTCCAAATCTTCTAACAAGGCATATAAATAATAAACTTGCCCATCCGTGGCGAGTTTACGGCTAATCACAATTTCTCCATCTACATAGGAGGTGTGAGTAGTTGATGATACTGTCACTCCCAATATCTCATCCGCATCATCTTTCAGATTTGAAAAGACAGCCTCACCATTACTTTCTACATAGAGTCGTGCATCATTCGATGCTAACTCATCTGCCAATACTGCAAAATCTGATCCCGAAAACTTTTCCAAACTCTGTTGACTACTTGCTGTCTTCTGGCTAGTGGACTGCCATGTTTCTTGGTTACGATAAATGCTATTAACCACATAAACACTTACCCCCAGCATAGCAACCAAGGAAAAAATAAGCATAATCATATTTAATCGAAAAATTCGTTTTTGTAATTTCATAGTTCTTCTTTTCTAGTCAATTTTTTCACAATTATAAACAAAACAACCCTATCTGTAAAGCTAGACAACTTTCAACAATAGAAAAAAGTCTAGCATCGTGCTCAATGTCATTAAGTTAACTAACCTATCACGTTTTGTGGTGGGTTAGTTTTTATGTTACACTAAAAATAAAAAGGGAAAAGTCATGCTAGATCAGATTAAAGCTCATTTACTTGATAGTATTAACGACATCGTTTCTAGTGCCAATCAGTTTGTGCTTCATCCTGAAAAAGATTTTAGTCGGCAAAGTCAGCTAACTATGAAAACCATGATTCAAGCCATACTGACCATGGGTGGTAATACCTTAGCCAAAGAGCTACTTGATTTAGATTTGCCTGTCTCTCAATCTGCCTTTGTTCAACGACGGTATCAGATTAAACACCAAGCTTTTAAAACACTTTTTAGGGATATTACTTCTAAAATTCCAATCTCTGATAATCTCCCTATCCTGGCTGTTGATGGCAGTGATGTGATTCTACCAAGAAATCGTTTTGATAAAACGACCTCTTTTCAAACTGGACCACACCACACTCCTTACAATCTTATTCATATCAATGCTCTTTACAATCTTGAACAAGAGATATATCATGATTTACGGATCCAAGATAATCGAGAGGTTGATGAACGTGCGGCTTTTATTGACATGATGAAGAACTCTTCTTTCAAACAAGCTCTGGTAATAATGGATAGGGGGTATGAATCCTACAATGTCATGGCTCACTGCCAAGAAAGAAATTGGTCCTATATTATTCGTATTCGTGACGGGAATCATTCTATGAAATCAGGATTTAACCTCCCTGACACCCCTTGTTTTGATGAAAAATTTGACCTAAACATCTGTCGGAAACAGACCAATGAGATGAAGCAACAGTATCAAAATTTTCCTAATCACTATCGCTGTTTACCTAATCACACATCCTTTGACTTTCTACCAAGCTCTAGCCGAAAAAGCGACCCAGTTCAGTTTTACGAACTTCATTTTCGAATGGTGCGTCTCGAAATCAAGCCAGGTTTCTTTGAAACTTTGGTGACAAACACCGATTATTCTCCAGAAAAATTAAAAGATCTCTATGCCTACAGATGGGGCATAGAGACCAGTTTTCGTGACCTAAAATACAGTATCGGTCTGACTCATTTTCATGCAAAAAAGAAGGAAGGGATTCTCCAAGAAATCTACGCTCGCTTTATCAATTTTAATGTTTGTAAATGGCTAACCTCACACGTTGCTATTAAAACATCAAAGTTAAAACAGGCTTATAAAATTTGTTTTTCAGACGCTGTTTATGCCTGTCGAAAATTTCTTAGAAACAAACTCACTTCCTTCCAATTAGAAACCTACATTGCCAAACATTTATCCATCATCCGACCCAATCGAACGTTCCAAAGAAAGATAAAAAGCAAGGCACCTGTAAGCTTCACTTATAGAGTAACATAATAGTTGAAAAATTGGGTTAAAAAACATCCTTTTTGTGCGCCCTAAATACAAAAACTATTCCCGTTTGGTCATCAATTGCTCGGACGGGAATAGTTCCTTTAATTGTTTAAATGCTTAACTTAATGACATTGAGCATCGTGCTAGACCTCTTCTAATTTATCTTAGTACCAACCATTTGCCAACCAGAAAGCCTTGGCTGCAGACCATGAACCATAGCGACTAGCAACATAAGCATCTGCTACACGCTCTTGGTTTTCTGGTGAGTAATCACCATTCAAGTAAGTATTTGTCAACTGGTAACGACCAATGTAGATACCGTTACGGGCATCATAGCTACCGCTTGATTCCTTCATTGCAATCCATTCTTTTGCTGCTGCATCTTCAGCACTCAAGTTTGAAGAATAGGTGCTAGTTGTTGCTGTTGCAGTAGAAGTTGATGATGTTGTTGTTGATTGAGTTTGTTCAACTGAACTCTCTACTGCCTTCACTGTCACATCACCCAATTCGATAACTTGACCGACATGGATAAAATCTAAGTTGGTAATCTTATTCTGCTCTGCTAATTTTTCAACAGTAGTATTGTATGTTTCAGCAATTTCAGACAGGGTATCACCAGACTTTACAGTATAGGTTTCTGCACTGACTACACCCGCAGTCAAAAGGGAGATTCCCGCTACCAAACCAGCAATAGTTGTTTTTAAGTTTTTCTTTAATGTAATGTTCATAATAGTCACATTCCTTTCTGTCATGTGTCTATCATACCCTCTAACTATTACTTAGACTTTGTGAAATTGTTACAAATATTACAGACAAATTGAGATTAGACGATAAAAACGCTATTTCTAGCGTTTTTTACTCATTTTTTCAATATAAATAAGAGTCCAGCTAAAGCTAACATAACTAAAATTGCTAACGTATCTGCTAACTTCCATTCCAAAATCCGATACTTGGTTCTCCCATCGCCGCCCTGATACCCACGCGCCTCCATCGCCGTTGCAAGAGCGTCTGCCCTCTTAAAACTTGATGCGAATAACGGAATCAAAATAGGAATAACTGATTTTACCTTCTGAATAAGATTTCCCTCATTAAAGTCCACTCCACGAGCTCTCTGAGCATTCATAATCCGAGTGGTATCATCCATCAAGGTCGGTACAAAACGCAAGCTCATGGACAACATCAAACCAATTTCATGCACAGGAACTTTAAATTTTTTCAAAGGTGCAAGCCCCGACTCAATACCATCAGCCAAGCTAAGGGGTGTCGTCGTCAATGTCAATAGGGTTGAGAAGAAAATAATCAAAACAAAGCGAACAAAAATAATCGCCGCCTGTTGCAACCCTTCTACAGATAATTTAAAAATCCAAAATTCCCATAGAATGGTCGCTCCAGGTGTAAAGAAAACCTGGAAGAAAGTTGTAAATAGAATAATTCCTATCATCGGTTTCAAACCATTAATAAAAAATGATAAGCGAATACGAGATAAAACAACCATTCCTAAAACAAATGCTATCAACAAGGCATTGGTTACCAGGTTATTAGCCCAAAAAATCATTAAGAGAAATCCAAACATAGCTAAGAGCTTACTTCTCGGATCCAAGCGATGTAGTATAGAATTTCCCGGAATATAGCGACCTAAAATTAATTTATCCATGTGTCACCATCCCCGTAAATTCTTCAATTGTAATAGGAAGACGTTCAAATACAAAGCCTCTTCTCTCCAAATTAGCTGCAAACTTAGTAATCTTAGGCACTCCCAACTGAATACTCTCTAAAAAATCTACCTCTTGAAAAATATCGACTGGTTTACCAGAACGGACCAGCTTTCCCTTTTCCATAATGTAAACAAAATCAGCATAGTTAGCGACATCATCCATCAAATGAGTTACCAAAACGATTGTCATGCCTGATTCATGAAGCTTTTTGAAAATATCCATCAATTCCTGACGACCCGCAGGATCCAATCCAGCCGTTGGTTCATCCAAAACTAAGATACTTGGTTCCATTGCCAGAATCCCAGCAATAGCTACCCGACGCATTTGACCACCAGATAGTTCAAAAGGACTACGCTCAAACAAGCTTTCATCAATTCCAACCAAGGCCAACTTTTCACGCGCAATCGTTTCAGCCTCTTCCTGAGAAACTCCGAAATTTTGTGGACCAAAAGCAACATCTTTCAAAACTGTCTCATCAAACACTTGACTTTCAGGAAATTGGAACACCAGCCCAACTTTCTTCCTGACTTGCTTAATATCCTTATTTTCAGACGTCGCTGTAATCACAACATCATCAATGACTACTCTTCCTTCTGTTGGTACATTTAATCCATTCAAAAGTTGTAAAATCGTTGATTTGCCCGAACCCGTATGCCCAATAAGGGCCGTGTAAGAGCCATCAACAATCTCCAAATCCACACCAAAAAGCGCACGCCCCTCAAAAGGAGTGCCAGCTTGATAGGTATAGCTTACTTCTTGGAGATCAATTCCCATAAAGTTTCCTCTAATTCTTCCTCTGTAAAATAGCGGAGCGGTAAATCGAGTCCAGTTTGGCGCAAAGATGAAGCCAGTTCTGTCGTAAACGGTCTATCCAAGTCTAAATCTACCAAATCTTCTCGCATAAATAATTCATTTGGAGTGCTAATTGATTCAACCTGTCCATTTTTCATCACGATAACTCGATCACTCAATGCAACCTCATCCAAATCATGTGTTATAGAGATAACCGTCATACCATGACGCTCCTTAATTTCACGGACAATCTTAATCAAGTCGAGACGACCTTCTGGATCCAACATAGACGTAGCCTCATCCAAAATAATAATTTTTGGACGTAAGGCAACCACTCCAGCAATCGCCACCCTCTGCTTCTGACCACCAGATAAACGAGCAGGCTCACGTGTTTTGAAATCAGTCATTCCAACCAATTCCAAAGCTTCGTCAACTCGACTACGCATCTCCTCCAAAGGGATTCCCTGATTCTCTAAACCAAATGCAACATCATCTTCAACTGTAGCGCCTACAAATTGGTTATCTGGATTTTGAAAAACCATACCAATCAAGCGTCGCTTATCCCATACATTATCAATGGTTAAGGCATCACCGTCAATATAAATATCACCGGATTCAGCTTCCAACAAACCATCAATCAAACGAACTGTTGTTGATTTACCCGAACCATTATGTCCAATAATAGACAACCATTCTCCCTGTTTCACGTGAAACGAGACATCATTTAGAGTATATTGCTCATCCTCTTGGTTGTATTTATATTTTAAATTTTTTACTTCAATAATATTCATCATTTAAATGTATCTTTAAACAAGAAGGACGCACCCTTGAAATAATCATAACCTGAATATAGGGTGAAGAAAAGTGCAATATAGAGTGTTATTTGCCCCACGACGTTCCAGTGTAAGAGCAGGAAAATCACTGAAAACATCTGTGAAAATGTTTTAATTTTTCCCGGCATAGCCGCAGCTAGAACTGTTCCTCCATTTTCCACCAAGAGTAGACGAAGACCTGTCACTGCCAATTCACGACAAATAATAATTGCAACTACCCAAGCTGGAGCAAAGCCAAGCTCTACAAGCATGATAAATGCTGTCATCACCAAAATCTTATCTGCCATCGGATCCGCAAATTTTCCAAAGTTTGTTACAACCTGCCATTTACGAGCCAAGTAGCCGTCTAGATAATCCGTAATACTAGCTAATGCAAAAATAAGTGCTGCTAAGACATGACTAATTGTTGAATCCCAAACGGTCAGTAACAAGATAAAAATTGGAATTACCAAGATCCTACCTATCGTCAATGCATTGGGAATATTTTCTTTTTTCATATAAAACCTTTATTGTCCAAAATTTATTGTAATTGAGCCTGTATCTGCTGTCAAGGCTGATAGATCTAGCTTTTTACCACCTACAGTTACCTCTACTCCTTTGACAACACCAAGAACAAGTGTAGTAGAAGTCACTCCTTCTTCAATAGTAGTAGTTACTGTCGGATTATCAGGTGTTAGTGTAACACCCCCCTCTAACAAGGTGTCAGAAAGGCTGATCCAACTCGTTGTATTTTTTGCTGTTACAGTTACTTCTACTGGATAATTCACTGTTTTAAGGGTCGCAACAATGTTAGAACCTGATCCTGAAATAGTCACATTTTCTGTAGCGGAACTACTTGAACTCGTTGAATTTGACTGCGCCTGCTCAGTAGAACTCGTCTCTGTACCACTACTTGCTTCAGATACAGATTGCTCAACTATACTATATGATGTTGTAGTAGGCGTAATAGATGCTCTATTTTGAAGCCTGCTATGAACAATATAAGTCACAAAAATAATAATCAAACCCGTCGCGAGTAATAAGTAAATCAACGGAAGATATGAGTTCTTTTTACGTTTACGAACCTTATAGCTTCTTTTCAATTCTGAAGATCGTAGTTCTTCTTCTCCATCTTCATAATATTTCACTAAACTATTGGTCTCGTAAGCATCCAGTAGAACATCTGCATCTAATTCCAAAGCCTCAGCATATGCTTTTAAAATAGAATGAACATCATCTGAGTTTGCAATAAAATCAAAATCATTGTACTCAAGTGCCTGCAAATATTTAGCTTGGATTTTTGTTATCCGTTGCAAGTCAACAAATGTCCAACCCCGTCCTTCTCTGGCTGTTCTAAGTACTTCCCCTATACTCTTTTGTCTCATAATACTCTCTCTCTATCGCTCATCATGTACAGTATACTATTCTAACAAAATTCCAAGGAAATTTCGACGGGTTGCGCCCACTTATTTTGGAAAAATCGTGAAATCTGTCATATCACAGTGATCAATAAAGCGACGACCTGCCTCTCTGATGTCATCTAACTGAAGACTTTGTATCATTTGAGGTATATCAAAAACATTTTCATATTCTGAATACTGAGAAACAAAGTGGCTAGCTGTAAACTCAAGAGAATTTAAGCTACGAATAAAATCTCCATACATCTCGTTTTTCAACAATTGTAAATGATCCTCTGTCACATCTGCATCATCCTCAAATTTCCTAAGTGCTTTCATCAGGATACTAGAAAGCGTAATAGGTTCTTGAGTATCTCCCGAGATAATCAAATAGTGGTATTCAGGTGTAACCTCTAATTGGAACTGGAAAGAAGAATCAATTTTTCCCTGCTCGTATAACTGTTGATAGCGTTTTGAAGTCCAACCAAACAACATGGCAAATAAAAATTGTAAACTAAGCCGATATTTCTGAATAGTCTCCTTATCAACCTCGTCATTTCCCCGTAAACCAACAGCCAATTTTGGGGTAGATACTTCAAATTGCTCTGAGAGATGTTCCTGTATCGGCAACTTTTGGACACCTGCCAATTCAAACGACTGAGCTGGATTATCCATCTGAGCTACTTGATAACTTGAAATTTGTTTCCAAACTGCCTCTAAATCAAAATTACCAATAACGAATAAATTCATGTTACTTGGATGATAAAACACATCAAAATTCTCATGTAAATCATCCGCAGTAATTGCAGCAATTGATTCAACTGTCCCTGCTATATCATAGGCCAAAGGACTTTCTGGATAAAGTGATGATAGAATTCCCGTAAACAAGCGATAATCTGCATCATCTTGATACATCTCGATTTCTTGTTCAATAATCCCCTGTTCTCTTTTTACATTGTCTTCTGTAAAATACGGTTCTCGAACAAAAGATTGTAAAAGTGATAGAGACTCCAACACTTTCTGAGTCGTTGAAAATAAGTAACTAGTCTGTCTAAAACTGGTATAAGCATTTGCGCTTGCTCCCAATTTAGCAAACTCATTCATAATATCCTCTTCATTCTCAGTTTCAAACAGCTTATGTTCTAAAAAATGTGCAATCCCTGCAGGATAAACAACACTATTACCATTAGCCAATGTAAATCGAGTATGAATACCCCCAAAATTTGTCGTTAGAATTCCATATGTCTCATGGAAATCGACTTTAGGAAGTAAAATAACTGTCAACCCATTGTCAACTTTCCCATAAAAGACAGATTCTTTCATGTAAGGATACTTCTTCTCAACTAACTTCATTCTTCTGTCCCCTCCATAAAGTAAACAGCCTGTAAATTAATCATCTGTCCTACTCGAATGACATCGTCTATTGATACCGATTTGATAGCCTCAATCCAATCTAACCAACTTAAATTTCTATTTCCTAAGGTAACTTGATTATATACTTGTTCTATCAAATTATTCTGCCTATCTTGAGCCAAGGTTGCTGAATGAATCAACATGTTTTTTGTCAACTCTAATTCTTCTTCTGTAAACTTACCACATTTTAAATCAAGTAGTTGTTTACTAATTAACTTCATTACCCTGAGTCTATTTTCACGGCTAATTCCAGCATAGACCTTCAGCATTCCTGAAAAAATAGAGACCTGACTTCCAATTGTATAGGCCAAACTTTCTTTCTCACGAACATTCATAAATAATTTCGAATGGGAGAAAGCACCTAGTAGACCATTAAATACCATCAAAGCTGGATAGTTTACATCGTTGTAAACCACTTGTAAATGATATGCCAATTCTAAAATGGACTGCCTTGCCTGTTTACGCTCGATTTTTTCTTGCGTGATGTTTGAGTATTCCTGATGATATTCTAACTCTAATTTTGGTTTTCTATAAGTAAAACCAAAATCTTCAAGTTTTCTTTTGACTTGTTCTCTGTCAACCTTCCCTAAGACAAATATATCAATTTTATCCATACGCAACATATTCCGATAAATCTGAAAGGTTGATTCTGCTGTTTCTTTTTCAACCAAATCAAGCCTACCGACGCGTGGAATTTGAAGAGAGGGATCTTTATAAAAAAGCTTACTCATTTCAACATCTGCATGATAAAAATTATCTTCTATCTCTGACTGAAGAAAATTGATTAAATTCGTTTTTTCCACCTCGAAAATCTGGCTATCAAATCCTCGTCCCTTTTTCAGTGGTCTAAATATACATGTGTATAAAAAATCAAGAATCTCTACTGTAATATCCTCATTTTCTGGCAAGTGACGAGGACTGACATATGAAATTGTCACATCTATACAGTGCACCCTACCACGTTTCGAAACTGAGGTCGAGAACTGAGCACCATACAATTCTGCCAATCTTCTCCGAACAGCCTGAGCAGTCTGAAATTCTTGGTTACCCATTTCAAAAATATTTGCAACTAACACACGACCAGCAACTGTAGCCTCACTCATTTCAGCTGCAAAGCGAATACGTATACGATTTGTCGTAAACTGATCTGTATCAATAAAATGAAGATCTACTCCCTCTTGTAATTTCATCGTCTTCCTCTTTCAAACATTGTACCTTCCATTATACCATTTTGTGATATAATATTCTGTAACGAGGTGACTTATGGAATTTAAATTATTTGATGACTACATCACATTACAAGCATTGTTAAAAACGACTGGTATTCTCCATTCAGGAGGTGCCATTAAAGGTTTCTTAGAAGAAAATACCATTCTTTTCAATGGAGAGGATGAAAAAAGACGCGGTAAAAAAATCCGTGTCGGAGATGTTATCACACTCCCAGACCACAACACCAGCATCACAATCGTCGCTCCTAGTGCAGAGGAAATCAAACAGCACCAAGAGGATCAAGCTGAAAAAGAACGTGTGGCTGCAATCGTTAAAAAGTTAAATCAAGAAAATAAAAAGAATAAGAAACAGGTAAAAACTCCTAAAAAAGCAACTAAAAATACTGAAAGAAAACCTGTTCGTTTCCCTGGTATGTAGACATGTGGCTAGAACGATTAGAGTTACAACATTTTCGCAATTACAACCAATTAGATATTGAGTTCCACAAAGGGCTCAATGTCTTTTTAGGCGAAAACGCCCAAGGAAAAACCAATATTCTAGAATCTATCTATGTTTTAGCCTTAACACGAAGTCATCGAACACGGACAGATAAGGACCTACTACAGTTTCAAGAAAAGGAATTATCTATTTCTGGTTTACTCCATCGCACAAGCGGTAAAGTTCCCCTTGACATTCACTTGACAGATAAGGGGCGAGTGACCAAGGTCAACCATCTCAAACAAGCCAAGCTTTCCAACTATATCGGCCACATGAATGTTGTTCTCTTCGCCCCTGAAGATTTACAGCTGATAAAAGGTGCGCCTGCTTTGAGAAGAAAGTTCATCGATGTCGAGCTCGGGCAAATCAAGCCACTCTATCTCTCTGACCTATCGAATTATAATCACGTTTTAAAACAAAGAAATACTTACCTCAAATCTACAGATAAGATTGATGAGAACTTCCTATCCGTGTTAGATCAGCAACTTGCTGAATATGGTAGTCGTGTTATCCAACATCGTATTGACTTTCTAAAGAAATTAGAGGAATTCGGAAATAGAAAAGTTCAAGAAATATCTGGCAATCGGGAAGAGTTGACAATCGAATACAAAACCTCAATCGAATTGACAGATGATGTCAATTTAATTGACAAATTCTTGACGGAATTGGAAAGGTATCGCAAACGTGATTTATTTAAGAAAAATACAGGAGTTGGACCACATCGAGATGATGTAGCTTTCTTTATAAATGGAATGAATGCCCATTATGGTAGCCAAGGTCAGCACCGCAGTCTCGTTCTGTCACTCAAACTGGCTGAAATTGAGCTGATGAAGGAGGTCACACGAGAATACCCAATTCTACTCTTAGATGATGTTATGAGTGAGCTGGATAATAATCGTCAAATCAAACTACTAGAAACTATTACAGATACGATTCAAACATTTATTACAACGACATCTTTAGACCATTTACATAAGCTACCTGATAATTTAAAAATCTTCCATATTGAGTCTGGTAAGGTTACTGAGTCAGAATAAGATTGTTTACACTGTTGTCGATAAAGTTTACAAAAAAGTAAAGACCCTGTCAAGAGGGTCTTGTTTTTGTTTTACTGAACTGAATAGTTTGGAGCTTCGTTTGTGATTTGAACATCGTGTGGATGGCTTTCTTTCAAACCAGCACCTGACATTTCGATGAATTGAGCATTTTCATGCAATTCAGTCAAGTTACCAGCACCTACATAGCCCATACCTGAGCGAAGTCCACCAACCATTTGGAAAATCATATCTGCAACAGAACCTTTATAGGCTACGCGACCTTCAATTCCTTCTGGAACCAACTTGTTAGCTTCATTGACAGATGCTTGGAAGTAACGGTCTTTTGAACCTTGTTTCATGGCAGCAATAGAGCCCATACCGCGATAGGTCTTGAACTTACGACCTTGGAAGATTTCTGTCTCACCTGGTGCTTCATCAGTTCCTGCAAACATAGAACCAAGCATAACGGCATGACCACCAGCGGCAAGTGCCTTGACAATATCTCCAGAATATTTGATACCACCATCAGCGATAATCGTTTTACCATATTCACGCGCAACACCAGCGGCATCATAGATAGCTGTCACTTGTGGTACACCGACACCTGCGATGACACGTGTTGTACAGATTGAACCTGGTCCAATACCGACCTTCACAACATCAACACCAGCTTCATAAAGAGCACGAGCTCCTTCAGCTGTGGCAATATTACCTGCAATCAAGGTACGAGTTGGGAAGTGTTCACGAATTTCTTTAATCTTGCGAAGAACGCCTGCTGAGTGACCGTGAGCTGTATCGATGACAATCGCGTCTGCACCCGCTTCAAAAAGGGCTTCTGCACGTTCAAAAGTATCAGATGTAACACCAACAGCACCCGCAACCAAGAGACGACCAAATTCATCCTTCGCAGCATTTGGGAACTCAATCACTTTCTCAATATCTTTGATGGTAATCAAGCCTGACAAACGACCATTTTCATCAACCAATGGCAATTTTTCAATACGATGCTTGTGAAGAATAGCCTCCGCAGTCGCAAGATCTGTTCCAACTGGCGCTGTCACCAATTCATCGCTTGTCATGTTGGTCGAAATTGGCTGCGAATAGTCAGAAATGAAACGCATATCACGGTTGGTGATGATACCAACCAATTTACGATTTTCCAATGTTTCAACGATTGGCACACCGGAAATACGATAAGTAGCCATCAATTTCTCAGCTTCAGCAATGGTGTGTTCTGGTGTTAAGAAGAATGGATCGATAATGACACCATTTTCAGAACGTTTTACCTTACGCACCTCATCAGCCTGCTCTGTAATAGACATGTTCTTATGGATGACGCCCAAACCACCTGCACGCGCCATAGCAATGGCCATTTTGCTATCCGTTACTGTATCCATAGCCGCAGAAATAATCGGAAGGTTTAAAGTCAAGTTAGGTGCTAATTGTGTTTTTAAATCAATATCATGTGGCAATACATGACTTTCAGCCGGAATAAGTAATACATCATCAAAGGTGAAACCTTTTTTCAAAAATTTAGTGTCCCAGTTTGACATTTTCTTCCTCTTTTCTTTAATTAATGTTTGGTTTTTATTTTATTTATGATAACATTTTGAAATCATTTGTCAATCATTATTCGCCTTAATCTCCTCATCGATAAAAATTCAGAAAATTCTTTACCACTTTCTTTTAGAAAGTCGAACGTTTGTTTTTTGCTTTATTATAAAACAAATGAAAAAAGCAACATTTTCTCAACATTGCTCTTTTATTGTTAACCTTATTTAAAGTAGTTGATTCCCATGGCATCCTTTACTTGGTCAAGAGTTGTCGCAGCAACTTGGCGAGCTTTTTGGCTACCTGCTTCCAACATTGCATAGACCTGTCCCATATCCTGTGCAAACTCCAGACGGCGTTCACGGATTGGGCCTAATTCTCTCTCTAAAATGTCCAGCAAATAACGTTTGGTCTTCACATCACCCAAACCACCACGTTGATAGTGCTCCTTCATAGCCTCAATCTCAGCCTTATCTTCTTCGCGACCAAAAACGTCAAGATAGTGGAAAACCATGTTTCCTTCAATCTTACCTGGGTCTTCAACACGGATGTGGTTGGGATCAGTGTACATGGACATGACTTTTTTCTTGAGCGTATCCATGTCATCTGCCAGATAAATACCATTTCCAAGGGACTTGGACATTTTAGCGTTGCCGTCTAGACCTGGTAGGCGACCAGCTGCTTCATTTTCAGGATAAATCCCTTCCGGTTCTACCAAAATATCGGTTTGGTAAGCATAGTTGAAACTCCGAACAATTTCACGAGTCTGCTCAATCATAGGTTTCTGGTCATTTCCTACTGGAACAAAGTTTGCCTTGAAGGCTGTAATATCCGCCGCTTGTGACACAGGATAAACCAAGAAACCAGCTGGAATTCCTTCGCCAAATCCCTTCTGAGCAATCTCGGTTTTTACAGTCGGATTGCGTTCTAGACGTGCAACAGATACCAAGTTCATGTAGTACATGGTCAGCTCTGCCAATTCAGGAATTTGACTTTGGATGAAAATCGTTGTCTTAGCTGGATCAAGTCCTGCCGCTAGATAATCTAGTGCTACGTTTCCAACGGATTCAACAATCTTTTGCGGTTCCTTTGCATGATCTGTCAACGCTTGTTGGTCTGCTAAAAAGACAAAAAGTTCATGTTGACCTGCATCCTGTAATAAAACACGATTTTTCAACGAACCAACATAATGTCCAATATGTAATTTGCCTGTTGGACGGTCTCCTGTTAGGATAATCGGTTTACTCATAAAATGTTCTCCTTTTACATAATAAAAGCCCACGCACAGAAAACTGTGCGAGGGCGTCAAGGACACGGTGCCACCTCACTTATAAGCATTTTAAATAAGCTTACATCTTTTTGCACATAAGGCCTGCTAGCCGAATCCTTATTTATTCAGATTCTATTCACTCAGTCCATTCATAAGCGACTCTTGTTTGTTTACACCAACCACAAACTCTCTAAAAATTATCCACTTACTACTCTTCTGATTGATTCCTATTATAACCGCAAAAAATTAGAAAGTCAAGCTGACAAATCCTTGACGATACTGTCTAAATTAGGGATAATAGAAATTGCTTTTATAACACTAACCAAGGAGAATATATGAAAGAACGTATAAAGGACTTTATCTCTGTCACACTCGGATCAGTTGTCATGGCCATTGGATTTAACAGTTTTTTTCTAGAGAATAATATCGTATCTGGTGGTGTCGGAGGTTTAGCAATCGCACTCAATGCTCTTCTGGGGTGGAGTCCATCTGACTTTGTCCTCTACTGTAACATCCCTTTATTAATCATCTGTTGGTTTTTCTTAGGAAAATCTGTATTTATCAAAACTGTCTATGGAGCTATCATCTATCCTCTTTGCATCAAGTTGACAGCAGGTTTACCCAACTTGACAGAAAATCCTCTCCTAGCTGCTATTTTCGGTGGAATTATCCTAGGTTTTGGACTTGGGCTTGTCTTCCTTGGAAATTCTTCTACTGGTGGAACAGGTATTCTTATTCAATTTATTCACAAGTACACCCCTTTATCATTAGGTCTGACAATGGCTATTATTGATGGTATTATCGTTGGTCTTGGATTTGTTGCCTTCGATACTGATACTGTTATGTACTCGATTATTGCCCTAATGACCATTACTTATATTGTTAACCGCATGATGTCTGGTACCCAATCTTCTCGAAATGTCATGATTATTTCTCAAAAATCAGAAGAAATTAAAGACTATATTACTAAAGTTGCTGATCGCGGTGTAACAGAACTTCCAATTATCGGTGGATTTACAGGGGTTGACAAGCGCATGTTGATGACCACCATCTCTATTCCAGAAATGCAGAAACTGGAGACAGCGGTATTAGAAATTGATGAAACTGCCTTTATGGTTGTTATGCCTGCGAGTCAGGTGCGTGGACGTGGCTTCAGTCTTCAAAAAGACCATAAACATTATGATGAAGATATTTTGATTCCAATGTAATTCATTGAAAATTCAAGTTCTTTCTAGTACAATAAAACTAATAGACAGAAATAGAGGAGAAACTATGCTTACAGTATCAGACGTGTCGCTTCGCTTTAGCGACCGCAAATTATTTGACGATGTCAATATCAAATTTACAGCAGGAAATACCTACGGTTTGATTGGTGCAAACGGGGCCGGTAAATCTACATTTTTGAAAATTCTTGCTGGTGACATCGAGCCATCAACAGGTCATATTTCACTTGGACCAGACGAACGCCTCTCTGTACTACGTCAGAACCATTTCGACTATGAAGATGAGCGCGTGATTGACGTTGTTATCATGGGAAATGAGCAACTTTACAGCATCATGAAAGAAAAAGATGCCATTTACATGAAGGAAGATTTTTCTGATGAAGACGGTGTCCGTGCTGCTGAGTTAGAAGGTGAGTTTGCTGAACTTGGTGGCTGGGAAGCTGAAAGTGAAGCTTCTCAATTGCTCCAAAACCTCAACATTTCAGAAGACCTCCACTACCAAAACATGAGCGAATTGACCAACGGTGAGAAGGTTAAGGTCCTCTTGGCTAAGGCCCTCTTTGGTAAGCCTGATGTTCTTCTTTTGGACGAGCCAACCAACGGTCTGGACATCCAATCTATTAACTGGCTCGAAGATTTCTTGATTGACTTTGAAAATACGGTTATCGTCGTGTCCCACGACCGCCACTTCTTGAACAAGGTATGTACCCACATGGCCGACCTTGACTTCGGTAAAATCAAGATTTTCGTTGGTAACTATGACTTCTGGAAACAATCCAGTGAACTAGCAGCTAAACTACAAGCTGACCGTAATGCAAAAGCTGAAGAAAAAATCAAGGAATTACAAGAATTCGTTGCCCGTTTCTCTGCTAATGCTTCTAAGTCTAAGCAAGCTACTTCACGTAAGAAGATGCTGGATAAAATCGAGTTGGAAGAAATCATTCCTTCTAGCCGTAAGTACCCATTTATCAACTTCAAATCAGAACGTGAAATCGGTAATGATCTCTTGACAGTTGAAAACTTGAAAGTTGTTATTGATGGTGAAACGATTCTTGACAATATCAGCTTTATCCTGCGTCCAGGTGACAAGACTGCTCTTATTGGTCAAAACGACATCCAAACAACAGCATTGATTCGTGCACTTATGGGAGATATCGAATACGAAGGAACTGTCAAGTGGGGTGTCACTACTAGTCAATCCTATTTACCAAAAGACAATACACGAGACTTTGATACCAATGAATCTATCCTTGATTGGCTTCGTAATTTTGCTAGCAAGGAAGAAGATGACAATACCTTCTTACGTGGTTTCTTAGGGCGTATGCTCTTCTCAGGAGATGAGGTTAACAAACCTGTAAATGTCTTGTCAGGGGGAGAAAAAGTGCGCGTGATGTTGTCAAAACTCATGCTCCTCAAGTCAAATGTCTTAGTCTTAGATGATCCAACCAACCACTTGGACTTGGAGTCAATTTCCAGTCTGAACGATGGTTTGAAAGCTTTCAAAGAGTCCATCATCTTTGCTAGCCATGACCATGAATTTATTCAAACTTTAGCAAACCACATTATTGTTATCTCTAAAAATGGTGTGATTGACCGCATTGACGAAACCTACGATGAATTCTTGGAAAATGCTGAAGTACAAGCGAAAGTACAAGAACTTTGGAAAGCATAATAAAAAGGCGATTTATTCGCCTTTTCTTTTAAATCTATGAAAAAAATATTTACAAAAACATCCATTTATTATCTCTTATCTTTCCTTATTCCGCTGACTATTATTTCTATCGTCTTAGCATTTCAAGGAATCTGGTGGGGAAGTGATACAACAATATTGGCCAGTGATGGTTTCCATCAGTATGTTATTTTTAATCAAACATTACGAAATACTTTACACGGAGACGGCTCTTTTTTTTACACCTTTACAAGTGGTCTAGGACTCAATTTTTATGCTCTATCCTCCTATTACCTAGGCTCATTCCTATCTCCAATTGTCTCTTTCTTTGATTTACAATCCATGCCTGATGCTATCTACCTTGTCACTATTGTCAAATTTGGATTGACTGGGTTGTCAACTTATTTCAGTCTAAAGGGTATCCATAAAAATTTGAAAGAAGAATGGGCACTATTACTCGCTACTAGTTTTTCTCTGATGAGTTTTAGTACAAGTCAGTTAGAAATAAACAACTGGCTAGACGTTTTTTTACTCCTCCCACTCGTTCTTCTTGGATTGCATCGATTATTAAAAAAACAGGGTCCGATTCTCTACTACATAACATTAACATGCTTGTTTATCCAAAACTATTACTTCGGTTATATGGTGGCTATTTTTCTAACATTATGGACATTGGTTCAATTATCATGGATAGATAGTCAGAGAATCAAAAGATTTATCAACTTTACAATAGTGTCAATTTTATCTGCTCTAAGCAGCATGTTCATGTTGTTGCCAACCTATTTGGATTTAAAAACTCATGGTGAGACATTTACAAAAATTGTCAACCTAAAAACCGAGGACTCTTGGTATCTGGACTTCTTTGCAAAAAACTTAGTTGGTAGCTTTGATACAACAAAATTCAGTTCTATTCCCATGATCTCTGTTGGTCTCGTTCCATTAATACTCGCTTTACTATTCTTTACATTAAAAGAAATAAAACCAACTGTCAAACTCTCCTATGCTCTATTCTTTACATTCATTATTTCAAGTTTCTACCTACAACCACTCAATCTTTTTTGGCAAGGTATGCATGCGCCAAACATGTTCCTCTATCGTTATGCATGGGCTCTATCAATAACCGTTATCTATTTAGCAGCAGAGACATTGGTACGACTACGTCAAGTAAGTATTAAAAATTTTACTCTAATTGTTTCATTTTTACTCATTTGCTTTACTTCTACCTTTATTTTTAGAGATCATTATGAGTTTCTAACGGATGTAAATTTCCTACTCACACTAGAATTTCTAATAGCCTACTTCATTCTTTTTGTAGCAATGATTCGCTATAAATCATCCTTAAAATGGATTAATATTGTTTTATTGTTCTTCACTTTCTTAGAACTTGGATTACATAGCCATTATCAGGTTCAGGGGATTTCTGATGAATGGCATTTTCCTAGCCGATCAAACTATGAAGAAAAATTGACAGATATTGACAGTATTGTAAAGTCTACAAAGACTACAACTGATTCATTTTATCGTATAGAACGTCTATTACCACAAACTGGCAATGATAGCATGAAATTCAATTACAACGGTATTTCTCAATTCTCCTCCATTCGAAATCGTGCTTCCAGCTCAGTACTAGATAAGCTCGGTTTCCGTTCAGACGGTACCAATTTGAATCTTCGTTATCAGAATAATACAATTATTGCTGATAGCCTATTCGGAGTCAAATATAATTTAGCTACTACGGACCCAAATAAGTTTGGTTTCACACTGAATCAGAGTCAGTCTACTATTAATCTTTACGAAAATAGTTTTAATCTAGGGTTAGCCCTATTGACTAAAGGGATTTACAAAGATGTCAATTTTACAAATCTGACTCTCGATAATCAAACAAATTTTCTTAATCAACTAACAGGGCTATCTCAAAAATACTACCACACTTTATCAGATGTTGTTTCACAAAATACAGTTGAGTTGAGCAATCGAATGACTGTCAACAAAGTTGACAATGAGGATGCTGCAAAGGCAACTTTCTTAGTAAATATACCTGCAAATAGCCAAGTATACTTAAATTTGCCAAATTTAACATTCTCAAATGAGAATCAAAAAAAGGTTGTCATTACTGTCAACAATCAGTCAAGTGAGTTTACACTAGATAATGCTTTCTCTTTCTTCAATGTGGGGAGCTTTACTACAGATGTACAAGTTCAAGTCGATGTATATTTTCCTGAAAATAATCAAGTTTCTTTTGATAAACCACAATTTTATCGATTGGACTTATTAGCTTTCCAACAGGCTATTTCCATTCTCCAAGAAAAACAAGTAGTAACAAAAACTGATGGTAATAAAGTAACCGTTGATTTTGTAACCGATAAAGAAGCCTCACTCCTCCTTACTTTACCCTATGATAAAGGATGGAATGCAACCATTGATGGTAAACCTATCAAAATCCAAAAATCGCAAGAGGGTTTTATGAAAGTGGATGTAAGTCCAGGTCAAACTAAACTAGTTTTAACCTTTGTACCAAATGGTTTCTATCTAGGTTTACTGATTTCTTTTGGTGCAGTTTTTGTATTTTTCTCCTATCAATTCATTGGATACTATTATTCTAAGAACCGAGAATACTAAACTTTCTCGGTTTTTTCTTGTAAAAAGCAAAAAACCTTGATTTCTCAAGGTTTCTTAGTCTTTATTTACTCCGCCAACAGGGCTCGAACCTGTGACATCATGATTAACAGTCATGCGCTCTACCAACTGAGCTATGGCGGAAGAAATAGTCCGTACGGGATTCGAACCCGTGTTACCGCCGTGAAAAGGCGGTGTCTTAACCCCTTGACCAACGGACCATTTTTAGAACAATAACTAGTATAATACATGTGACTTTGTTTGTCAATACATTTTTTGATTTTTTATTGTATTGACAGAGTGCTTTGTTTAATGTAAAATAAAATGGTTAAGGTTCCATAGCTCAGCTGGATAGAGCATTCGCCTTCTAAGCGAACGGTCGCAGGTTCGAATCCTGCTGGAATCATTTAGACCTACCTCGAGTAGGTCTTTTTTCTTGCCATAATTCATAATTAATATATAAAACTGGCAAAATCAGACCAATAAGGGCATATTCTTTAAATTTGAAGGATAGGTGAGTAGATATGATGACACCTAGCATAAATCCTATAATGGTAAATAAGATGTTTCTACCTGTTTTTCTAAGTTCTGAATCTTTTTCAATAACTCCTTTAAACCAGAGATAAGCAGCATTTTTGACATTCCCTGTCATCATCACATTGGCATACGGAGCACCTCGTAACCTTCTAAATGTTTCTACTTGAATAGAGGCTACGAAGGCTAGACTAGCAATTGTAAAAGACGCAGGCATTATAGGTGAGAGAATGATAGTTAGTAAAATAAGAACTAACATCATTACACTACTACCAAAGTGCCAAGACCATGTTTGTTTTTCAAAATACCTTCTTGCTAAGTAGGTAAAAAATTGTCCGAATACAAAAAATAAAATGGGAATGGAAAAATTAACTACCTGCGCAAAATCACCTTTAGCTAAAAAATAAGCTAGGGAAATAACATTTCCAGATTGTACTCCAGCAAAGCGACCACCCTGAGTTACAAAAGTAAAGGCATTTAAATAACCACTGATAAACGTTAATGAACAAGCAATTCTCAATCCCTCAAAAACACGATACTCTTTTTGATTCATTTTCACTCCTTGTTTCACGTGAAACTACTTATGATATGGGCTTCCCTGCTGAATCATAAATGCACGATAAATCTGCTCGATGAGAACTAATTTCATTAGTTGATGGGGAAGCGTCAACTGTCCAAAACTCATCAACAAATTAGCTCTTTTTTTAATACAAGAATCGAGACCCAAACTACCACCAATGATAAAAGTTATATCTGAATACCCATTTACTACAATGTCAGATATCTTTTGACTAAATTCTTCCGATGGAAATTGTTTGCCTTCTATCGCTAAGGCAATGACAAAATCTCGCTCTCCAATTTTAGACATAATTCTATCGGCTTCTTTTTTTAATATTTGTTCATTCTCTGCCTGACTGGCTTTATCTGGTGTTTTTTCATCAGGAAGCTCAATCATATCTAACTTAGCAAATCGTCCCAATCGTTTACTATATTCTGCAATACCTTCTTTGAGGTACTTTTCTTTCAATTTTCCAACGGTAATCAATTTTATTTTCATAAAATAATTGTAACATATCCACAAGCATACGACAGAAAATATTTTTAGAAAATCAGGATATGGCTACAGTTTTTCACATAATTCACAGAGTTATCCACAGGTTGTGGATTGATTTTTGAAAACTTTAAGCTATAATTAAGAAAGCAAGAGTAATCTTAAGGAAAATTAAAGAAATGGAAAGGATTCCTTATATGAAAAAATATTTGAAATTTGCGATTCTATTTGTAATTGGATTTTTTGGGGGGCTTATCGGGGCCTTATCAGCCTCTTTCTTCCAACCACAGGTTCAACAAGCAAATTCTGCTATCACTAGTGTCAGCAATGTTCAATACAATAATGAAACTTCCACCACAAAAGCTGTAGAGAAAGTACAAAATGCTGTTGTGTCTGTTATTAATTACCAAAAATCAGCCAACAATAGTCTTGGTGTTATCTTTGGAAATATTGAATCATCTGACGAACTAGCTGTTGCTGGAGAGGGGTCTGGGGTTATCTATAAAAAAGATGGTCAATATGCCTATATTGTGACAAATACGCATGTTATTAATAACGCAGAAAAGATTGATATCCTTTTAGCATCTGGAGAAAAAATTAGCGGTGAACTTGTTGGTTCCGATACCTATTCTGATATAGCTGTTATAAAAATATCAGCAGATAAAGTCACTGCTGTTGCTGAATTTGCTGATTCCGATACAATTAAAGTTGGAGAAACTGCTATCGCAATTGGTAGTCCTCTAGGTAGCGTCTACGCCAATACAGTTACCCAGGGTATTATTTCTAGCCTAAGTCGGACAGTTACTTCACAATCAAAAGATGGACAAACAATCTCAACTAACGCTATTCAAACTGATACAGCTATCAACCCTGGAAACTCTGGCGGACCGTTAATCAATACCCAAGGACAAGTGATAGGCATTACCTCTAGCAAAATTACCTCAAGTTCTGCAAATAGCTCAGGCGTGGCTGTAGAAGGGTTGGGATTTGCTATTCCTGCAAATGATGCCGTAGCTATTATCAATCAGCTTGAAAAAACTGGACAAGTTAGCCGACCTGCTCTTGGAGTTCATATGGTTAACTTGACGACCTTGTCAACTAGTCAATTAGAAAAAGCTGGATTATCAAATACGGAATTAACATCTGGTGTTGTAATTGTCTCTACACAAAGTGGACTACCTGCAGATGGAAAATTAGAAACTTTTGATGTCATTACTGAGATTGACGGAGAAGCTATTCAAAATAAGAGTGATCTCCAAAGTGCTCTCTACAAACATCAAATTGGAGACACAATCACTGTAACTTATTACCGCAATAATCAGAAACAAACTGTTGACATTAAGTTGACACATTCTACAGAAGAACTTAGCGAATAATTGACAAATGAGACTTTACACAATTGTAAAGTCTCGTTTTTTTTGCTAGAATAAGGATATATGGAAGAATTACGTACACTAAATATTTCAGAAATCCATCCCAATCCCTATCAGCCAAGAATTCATTTTGATGAAAAGGAGCTACTTGAGCTCGCTCAATCTATTAAGGAAAATGGCTTAATTCAACCGATTATTGTAAGAAAATCTTCTATTATCGGATACGAATTATTAGCTGGAGAAAGAAGGTTGCGAGCCAGTCAATTAGCTGGACTGACTACAATACCAGCAGTGGTAAAAGAACTAACTGATGATGATTTACTCTATCAGGCTATCATAGAGAATCTGCAGCGTTCTAACTTAAATCCGATAGAAGAAGCAGTCTCTTATCAAAAATTGATTAGTAGAGGGTTAACACATGATGAAGTTGCTCAAATCATGGGAAAATCAAGACCATATATCAGTAATTTATTGCGCCTACTAAATCTATCATCTCAGACTAAACAAGCTGTAGAAGAAGGAAAAATTTCACAAGGGCACGCGCGACAATTGGTGTCATTTTCAGAAGAAAAGCAAGCCGAATGGGTTCAACTCATTTTATCAAAAGATTTAAGTGTGCGTACGCTTGAAAAATTAATAGCTGCAAATAAGAAAAAACACACTAAGCTTAAACAACGCGACCAATTTTTAAAAGAACAGGAAGATTCACTCCGTAAAACTCTTGGAACAGCTACAAAAATTATCAAGAAGAAAAACGGGAGCGGAGAAATTCGGATTAGCTTTAATGACCTCGATGAATTCGAAAGAATTATCAACAATTTTAAATAGACTTGTTTACAATTTATTTTTATAAACACTCTTTTCCACATTAAAATCATTACAAAAAGTCAGGACCAGCAAAGGTTCTGACTTTTATTCACATCTTGTGGA